>NZ_KB908220.1 GCF_000382365.1 Pannonibacter phragmitetus DSM 14782
ATTCTGGCCACCGGCGGTGACTATGTTCTGGCCCTCAAGGACAACCAGCCCAGCCTCCTGAAGCAGGCCAAAGCCCTCATCGAGGATGGGGACCAGACCGGCAGCATCCTGCTCGCCCCGGAAACCGCCCATGACCGGACCGAGACGCGCCGGGCCAGCGTCGTGGCCGCCACAGGCCTCGATTTCCCCGGGCTGCAGGCCGTCGGCTCCGTCGAGACCGCCTGCCGTCATGCAGATGGCACCCAGACCAGTCATGTCCGCTTCTTCCTCCTGTCCAGGATCATGCCGCCAGACGCCCTCATCGAGACCGTCAGAACCCATTGGCACATCGAAAACAAACTGCACTGGGTCCTCGACGTCCACTTCTGCGAGGACGCCGCCAGAAACCGCAAGGACAACGGCCCCCAGAACATCGCCCTCCTGCGAAAAATCGCCCTCAACGTCATCCGATCCCATCCTGACAAGGCCTCAATCAGGCGGAAAATCAAAAAGGCTGGATGGGACGAGGACTTCCTCACATCGCTCATCAGCCATATGCGATAGCCCTGCCCTTGAGGGGGGAGAGGAGTTGGAGCCTGACTGACTGTCCGGGATAGACACCGCGCCCTCACGGCGCCCCGTGCCAGGGGCGGGTGCGGACGGGGCGGGCCCATTGCAGGTGCGTGATCACCACCCTGCCCTCCACCACTTCCAGCCAGAGGGCGAGTGCGCCTTTCTCCGTGCGCTCCGGCCCGCCGATGGCCAGCGCCTTTGCGCAAGAACGCGGAAGGGTGAAGCTGCTGATGACCATATCCGCAAGGCGGCAATCCTCCTCCAGCGCCTCCAGGCTGCGGCTGAGAGCCACGCGAAGTGGCGCCACCCCAGCCCCTTCTTCCGAAGGCAGCGGATAGGCCTCGACCACGCAGCCGGACGGATCACAGGCCATGTCGCGCGGCAGCAGGCGGCGGGCCTCGAAGGCCATCGGCGGCACCCCATCCCCCCTAAGCCAGGTTTCCGCAGCAAAGCCGACCTTCGAGGCAGTGACCCGCAAATCCCCTGAGACATCGCGCACCGCCACCAGCGCGCCCCTGTCCGCCACCATGATATCCGGCGGGCGGAAGAGCATCAGCGAGACAAGACCAATGCCGAGCGGCACCGCCGCAAGGGCCCGCCAGCGCCCGCTCGCCAGCAGCAGCATGAAGACAGAGGCCGTGAGAATCACCGCCGCAAGGGCTGGCATCTGTCCGGTCACCCCGTCTGTATCGCTGAGCGAGGCGGTGAAACTGGCTGAGGCGAGCATCAGGTCAATGCCCCAGGCCATCACCGCCAGAGGCAGATCCGCAAGGCCGAAAGGCAGCAGCAGGAAGGCCAGCACACCGGCCGGCATGACGATGAAGGAGACGGCAGGCATGGCCAGCAGATTGCCGAGCAGCCCATAGGGCGACACCCGGTCGAAGTGATAGGCCCCGATCACCCCCGTCGCCACACCGGCCACAAGCGACGTCACCGCCAGTCCGCCAGCCCATAACACAACAGATGAAAGAATGCGGCGGAAGGGCGAGAGGCTCGCCCGCCGTGCCGCATTCATCTTGGTGGCCGGACGGCGTGACCAGTCGTCATAGACCGCAACCAGACAAAGAACGGCGGCAAAGGACATCTGAAAGCCGGGGTCATAAAGGTCTTCCGGCGCCACGATCAGCAGCGCCAGCGCCACCAGCGACAGGCTGCGCAGGCTGAGGCCGCGCCGCCCGGTCAACAGCCCCAGAAACACCAGCGAAATCATCAGATAGGAGCGCTGCGTCGGCACACTGGCGCCTGACAGCAGCAGATAGGCGGTTGCCGTCACAAGGGCCACACAGGCGGCGATCTTGTGGATGGGCAGACGTAGCGCCAGCAACGGAAAGGCCGCCAGCAGCGCCAGCGCTGCCGCATAGACACCGCCCGCAAACAGCGCCATGTGCAGGCCGGAGATCGACAGCACATGCGCCAGCCCGGATTCTCTGAGATCCTCGACCGCTTCATCTGAAATGAGACTTCTGTCCCCGACAAGCAACGCAGCCGCCAGCGCCGCCCGGTCGCCCTCGCCAAGGGCGGCGCGAATGCCTTCGACAAGGCCCGCCCGCACAGCCTCGATCTGCCGGAGCGCCTTCAGCCGGAGCCCCGGCGGCGGCAGTTCTATTGTCTCCGGCGCACCCAGCACGAAGCCGGTGGCACCGATCCGGTCATAATAGGCGCGGAAGGCAAAGTCATAGCCGCCCGGACGCACCGGGCCGGAGGGCGGCACCATCCGGGCCCTCACCTTGATGGCATCGCCAATGGCAAGCTTCTGCGCCTGCCGCAGCACCAGCCGCACCCGCGCCGGCGGCTCGCCCCGGCGCGACCAGTGCGCCACATCAACCGTCACCTGCCGGGATGCGCCCGCTCCGGCGATGCCTGAAACGTGGCCGGAAATCTCTGCTGAAACCGGACCCTTCAGCACGGGCGCAGCAATGCTGACCGTGCGCATGGCCCCTGCCGCTGCCCCAGCCAGCGCCAAGGCCAGAACCAGCGCCACAGCATGAAGCCGCCCGCGCCAATGCGCCCACAGAGCAAAGGCAAGCGCCGCAAAGGCCAGCGCCATCAGCACCCAGCCGTTGGGCTCACGCGGGGCGGAAAAATAAAGCGCAATGCCACCGCAGAAGGCAAAGGCCTGCAGCACGGGGGCAAGATCACGCGGGACCTTGCGGCTGACCGCTGCAGCCGGTTTCAGCAGTCCGGCATCGGGCGCATGCGGCCGCTTGCGCCACAGGCGCTCACCATGACGGTAAAACCAGTCAGGAATGGAAAACGGGCGGCGCGGCGGCGGCGCCCTGTCATCTGTTGCAGAGCCTGTCAGCCCTGCATCGGCCATGGCCCTGCGGCCCCTGCTTCATACGCCAAACGCAAACCCGCCCCACACTGCCGGTGCGCCTCACCAGCCTTGCCCATACCCTTTGTCCATTCGCTGCACCCCGGACATTTGCCGGGCCGCGCGCCTGTGCTAAAGAGCCAGCAACCGGATTCCGGTTCTGACCGGCATCACCTCACTCTGACAGAGAAACAACATCCTGACCATGGCTGACCAGATCGTCACGCGCTTTGCGCCTTCCCCGACCGGCTACCTTCATATTGGCGGCGCCCGCACGGCTCTCTTCAACTGGCTCTTTGCCAAGCGCCACGGCGGCAAGATGCTGCTGCGCATCGAGGACACCGACCGCGCCCGTTCCACCAAGGAAGCCGTGGATGCGCTGCTCGACGGCCTGACCTGGCTCGGCCTCGACTGGGACGGCGAGCCCGTGTCCCAGTTCGGCCGCGTCAAGCGCCATCAGGAAGTGGTGGAAGAGATGCTGGCGCGCGGCACCGCCTACCGCTGCTATTGCTCGCCGCAGGAACTGGAAGAGATGCGCGAGAAGGCCCGCGCCGAAGGCCGCCCGCCGCGCTATGACGGCACCTGGCGCGACCGTGATGCTTCCGAAGCTCCTGCGGGTGTCGCCCCGGCCATCCGCCTGCGCGCGCCGCTCGAGGGCGAGACCATCGTTGATGATCAGGTGCAGGGCCGCATCACCTTCCCGAACAAGGATCTCGACGACCTCGTCCTGATGCGCTCGGACGGCGTGCCGACCTACATGCTGGCCGTGGTGGTGGACGACCATGACATGGGCGTGACCCACATCATCCGTGGCGACGACCATCTGACCAACGCCGCCCGCCAGACCCTGATCTATCAGGCCATGGGCTGGGACGTGCCCAGCATGTCGCACATCCCGCTGATTCATGGTCCGGATGGCGCCAAGCTTTCCAAGCGCCACGGCGCGCTGGGAGCGGAAGCCTACCGCGCCATGGGCTATCTGCCTGCCGCCATGCGCAACTATCTCGCCCGTCTCGGCTGGAGCCATGGCGACGACGAGATCATGTCCACCGAAGACATGATTTCCTGGTTCGGCCTTGAGTCCATTGGCCGTTCGCCGGCCCGCTTCGACTTCAAGAAGCTGGAGAACCTGAACGGCCACTACATGCGCGCCACCGCCGATGCGGACCTGCTGGTGCACTGGAAGGCCTGCATTGCCCATAACGAGGGCGGCGCCGCCATTCTCGACTGGATGGCCGCCCCCGGCAATGAAGCCAAGGTGCTGGCAGCCCTGCCTGGCCTCAAGGAGCGCGCCAAGACGCTGGTGGAACTCACCGAAAGCGCATCATACCTTTGGCGGGTGCGGCCAATTGACCTCGACGAGAAGGCCGGCACCATTCTTGACGCAGACGGCAAGTCGATCCTTGCCCGCCTCCTGCCGCTGCTGCAGGCTGACGGCACGTGGTCACTGGAAAGCACGGAAGCTGCCGTCAAGGCCTTCGCGGAAGCCGAAAACCTCAAGCTTGGCAAGGTGGCGCAGCCTCTGCGCGCTGCATTGACGGGCCGTGGCACCTCGCCCGGCATCTATGATGTGCTGGTGGTTCTGGGCAAGGACGAATCCCTTGGCCGCATTGCCGATCAGGCTGCTTGACGCCTGATCGGACAGGTATTTTCAGAATAACGTTCAGCGTTATTTATTGGAACCAGGCCCATGGCGCAGACGTTTTCGCGCCATGGGCAGTGCAGCATGCAGCTTGCAGCCCCTGCTCAAATGGGATACGCAATCCGGGGCTATTTCAACCGCCGTGCAAGCATCAGGCAGATCAGTCAAGGTCTGCGGCGCTCCCAACGCCAGAATGCACCGGCAGTTCCAGACGAAGGGGTTACCTGAATGGGCGACACGAAAGCCAACCTGACCGTTGACGGCAAGGCCAGCGATTTCAAGATTCTCGATGGCTCCATCGGACCGTCGGTCGTGGACATCTCCACTCTCTACAAAGAGACGGGCATGTTCACCTACGATCCGGGCTTCACTTCGACCGCATCGTGCGAATCCAAGATTACCTACATCGATGGCGACGAAGGCGTGCTTCTGCACCGCGGTTACCCGATCGAGCAGCTGGCCGAGAAGGGTGACTTCCTCGAAGTCTGCTATCTGCTTCTCTACGGCGAACTGCCGACAGCCGCCCAGAAGAAAGACTTCGACTACCGCGTCACGCACCACACCATGGTGCATGAGCAGATGAGCCGCTTCTTCACCGGCTACCGCCGCGACGCTCACCCGATGGCCGTCATGGTCGGCACCGTGGGTGCCCTCTCCGCCTTCTATCACGACTCGACCGACATCACCGATCCGCACCAGCGCATGGTCGCTTCGCTGCGCATGATCGCCAAGATGCCGACGATCGCCGCAATGGCCTACAAGTACCACGTCGGCCAGCCCTTCGTTTACCCGAAGAACGACCTCGACTACGCCTCCAACTTCCTGCGCATGTGCTTTGCCGTGCCTTGCGAGGAGTACAAGGTCAACCCGGTCCTGTCCCGCGCCATGGACCGCATCTTCATCCTGCACGCCGACCACGAGCAGAACGCCTCGACCTCGACCGTGCGTCTTGCCGGTTCGTCGGGCGCCAACCCGTTCGCCTGCATCGCGGCCGGCATTGCCTGCCTCTGGGGCCCGGCACACGGCGGCGCCAACGAGGCTGCGCTCAACATGCTGATGGAAATCGGCTCGGTTGACCGCATCCCCGAATATATCGAGCGCGCCAAGGACAAGAACGATCCGTTCCGTCTGATGGGATTCGGCCACCGGGTCTACAAGAACTATGACCCGCGCGCCAAGATCATGCAGAAGACCATGTACGAAGTGCTGGAGGCCACCGGCCATGCAGATGACCCGCTGATGCAGGTTGCTCTGGAGCTGGAAAAGATCGCCCTCAACGATCCGTACTTCATCGAGAAGAAGCTCTACCCGAACGTCGACTTCTACTCGGGCATCACCCTGCGTGCGCTCGGCTTCCCGACCACCATGTTCACCGTGCTCTTCGCCCTCGCCCGCACCGTGGGCTGGATCGCACAGTGGAACGAGATGATCGAAGATCCGTCCCAGCGCATCGGCCGTCCGCGCCAGCTCTACACCGGCGCCCCGCAGCGTGACTACGTGCCGCTCGGCAACCGCAGCTGAGATCTTCTGATCTGACAGACACGAAAAGGGCGCCAGACGGCGCCCTTTTTGCTATGTGCATGCAGAACAGGAAAAGGCGGGCTTGAGCATTTTCAAGGCGTGATGCGTCAGCATCGAAAGCCTTGGTATTACGACTTGAGGAGATCCAGCACGATCCGGGCCGCGGCCTCGCTCTGGGAGCGGCCATCCGGCAGGCGCATCATGCCATCGAGCGCCGTGAAAGCGTCCACCTGCGTGCGCCGCTCGGGCGTATCGCTCAACAGCTTCGAGATGACGGGCACAAGGCGCTCCGGATTGACCTCCTCATCGAGGAACTCCGGCACCACATTGCGCTCCAGAATGATGTTGGGCAGCACCATGGAGGAGACGCTGGCAATCGGCATGATCTTGTGCAGCTGCTTCAGGCGCCGGTAGAACCAGTCGAGCCGGTAGCAGATCGCCATGGGCACACCGGAGGCCGCCAGTTCCAGCGATACGGTGCCGGAGGCTGCCAGCGCAGCATGCGCACGGCGGAAGGCTGCAAACTTTTCCGCTTCGCCCCGGATGATCTGCGGCGGCAACGGCCAGCCGGCAACCCGCTCCGTAATACGGTCCGCCAGATGCGGCACCGCCGGCAGCAGCACTTCCAGCCCCGGATGAAGCGGGGCAAGCTGCAACAGGATCTGGCCGAAATCATCCAGCAGTGCATCCACCTCGCTGCGGCGGCTGCCGGGCAGCAGCAGCAGCACGGGAGCGCCCTCGCCCACCGGCTTGCGCTCACCTGCAGCCGGACGCAGCAAGGCCGCCTTCTCGATCAGCGGATGACCGACGTAGAAGGTGGGCGGGCCGCCGAGACGCTTGTGGGCCGCCGGTTCAAACGGCAGCAGCGCCAGAAGACGGTCCACATAGACGCTCATCTTCTTCGCCCGGCCCGGACGCCAGGCCCAGACGGAGGGCGACACATAATCGACAATGGGAATATGCGGCGCGCGCTTGCGCACCCGTTTGGCGACATTATGCGTGAAATCCGGGCTGTCGATGATGATCAGCACATCCGGATTGGCGGCAATTGCCGCATCGACAGCCTGATAGACGCGCCGGACGATGGTGGGCAGGCGCTTCAAGACCGCCGTGAGCCCCATCACTGCAATGTCGGACAGCGGAAAGAGGCTCTCCAGCCCCTGATGCGCCATCCGCTCGCCGCCGACGCCCTCAAAGACAATTGCGCCGCCGTGCAGCTGCTTCAGCGAGGCCATGAGATTGGCGCCAAGAGAATCGCCGGATTCCTCGCCAGCCACCAGAAACACCTTCAGCGGACGCGCCGGATTGCCGGCCATCACCTCAGTGTTCATGCTGCATCGCTCCCGTTTCGCGTCAGGCCGAAGAGGAACAATCCGCCCGCTTTGGCGGCCGCTGCTGTCTCAGCCTCATCGGCCACCAGCGCATGGCCTGCTTCCACCGCTATGCCGGCAAGCCCTGCCGCCTTGGCAAGCTCGACCGTGCGCGGGCCTATTGTCGGGAGATCCACGCGCAGATCCTGCCCGGGCTTGGCCGCCTTCACCAGAACGCCCGCTGCGCCCTTGGTCTTGACCCGGCCAATGCGCCGCAGCTCGGCGCAGCGCGCCAGCATCGCATCGGTGCCCTCGGCCCCTTCCAGCGCGATCACACGCCCGCCAATGGCGACAGCGGCCTGGCCAATATCCAGTTCACCCAGCCTTTGCACCGCCTTGTAGGCTAGTGCCATATCTGCGGCGGCATCCTCATCCGGTGTCTTTCCGGCGAGCAACCCGGCACGAGCCAGCAGCGCAGGGGCAACATCGCGCACGCCAACAGCCTTGAGGCCTTCGGCTTCAAAGATGCCGATCACACGGGTCAGAAGACTGTCATCGCCGCCAATCATCGCCTTGAGGATGGCAGGCAGGCGGCGCATGGTGCCCAGATCCCCCATGACGGAGGTAAAATCCGGCCTCTTGGTAATGCCGCCGATCAGCAGCACCCGGTCGCAGTGCGCCTGTTTGAGGCTCTTGAACAGCTGTCCGATCTGGCCCCAGCCCAGTTCGACATCGGCCTGGGCAGCAAGCTCCGGCTCGGCCTCGCCCTTGATGGCGACAAGATGCACGGGCTCGCCCCGGGCCTGCAGGTCGGCCAGAATAAGCCCAGGCAGACGCCCCCCGCCCGCGATGATGCCGAGGCATCCTGTGGAAGCCCCGGTCTTTCCGGCATCGCTGGCGGCAGTCATCTCAGGCATCGCCCGCAGGGCCACGCGGTGTGCAGAAGCGGCGCTCACCCTCGACGAGGATGAAATCCGTCACCTGCTTCACCAGCGGCTGGTCCGTCACGCTGTCTGCAATCTTCTGGGCGCGGTCACGCAGCGTGCCTTCCTCGCTCTCGAACAGCTCGCGGTAGGCTGCGCGCAGGGCATGGATCTGCTCACGCGGGAAGTTGCGCCGCTTCAGGCCGACGAGATTGAGACCGCCAAGCCGCGCCCTGTTGCCCGTGACCATGCCATAGGGAATGAGATCATTCTCAAGACCCGCCAGGCCACCGACAAAGGCGTGGTCGCCAATGCGGGTAAACTGGATCACGGCCGATCCGCCGCCGAAAATGACGTGGCTGCCCACTTCGACGTGGCCGGCAATCATCACATTGTTGGACAGCACGCAGCCGTCCCCCAGATGGCTGTCGTGGCCGACGTGAGAATTCGCAAGGAAAGCGCAACGGTTGCCGATGGTGGTCGTGGAGCCGCCCCCTTCCGTTCCGGCGTTCATCGTCACGCCTTCCCGGATGATGCAGTCCTCGCCCACGCTCAGCGTTGCGTGCTCGCCCTTGAACTTGAGATCCTGGGCCTGATGGCCGATGGACGCAAAGGGGAAGATGACCGTGCGCGCACCGATCCGGGTGGATCCGGCAACGGCCACATGCGACTTCAGCTCGACGCCATCGCCCAGCACCACATCCTTGCCCACGTGGCAGAAAGGCCCGATGCGAACCCCGTCACCGAGAGACGCACCGTCTTCAATGATTGCGGAGGGATGAATGTGGGACATGATTTCCTCAGGCGTCAACGATCATGGCGCTGATTTCAGCTTCAGCGACCTTAGCGCCATCCACCTTGGCAATCGCCTCAAATTTCCAGATGTTGAGACGGTTACGGATCTTCTTCACATGGAATTCGACCTGGTCACCCGGCATCACCGGCTTGCGGAACTTGGCCTTGTCGACAGTCATGAGATAGACGAGCTGCGGCGTGTCGCCGGTGCTCAGGGAGTTGACGCAGAGCGCCCCGGCCGTCTGCGCCATCGCCTCGATCAGCAGAACGCCCGGCATCACCGGATGAGCCGGAAAATGCCCCTGGAAATGCGGCTCGTTGATCGTGACATTCTTGATGCCGATGCAGGACTCGTCCCCGTTCATCTCGATGATCCTGTCGATCATGAGGAACGGGTAGCGGTGCGGCAGGAGCTCCATGACACGCATGATGTCAGCGGTGTTGAGCGTTGTCTTCTGTTCTTCCATATCCATCGCCCTCTTGCAGGGAAACTGTCGTTTGCTGCTGTTTATCGCAGTGTAAAGCGCCTGTCAGGCATCAGATCCGCGTTCTGCCAGTTTTTTCAGCGCCGTGATTTCACGGAACCACTGTTTCACCGGCTTGGCCGGCACGCCGCCGTAGCGCCCGCCTGCCGGAACCGCGTCATTGACGACGCTGACCGCAGCGATCTGTGCGCCCATGCCGATTTCCACGTGGCCGGCAACACCGGACTGTCCGCCAATGGCCACATAGTCGGCCAGGGTCGAGCTTCCGGAAAGTCCGACCTGCGAAACGATCACGCAGTGGCGGCCGACAACGACGTTGTGGCCAACCTGGACCTGATTGTCGATCTTGGTGCCTTCGCCAATCACGGTGTCACGGTTGGCGCCGCGGTCAATGGTCGTGTTTGCGCCAATTTCCACGTCATCCTGAATGATGACACGGCCAATCTGAGGCACCTTCAGATGCCCGCCAAGACCCATGGCATAACCGAAACCATCCTGTCCGACACAGACGCCCGGATGAAGAATGACCCGGTTGCCAAGCAGGGCGTGCTGCAGCACGGCATTGGCGCCGATCCGGCACTCCCGGCCGACACGCACATTGCAACCGATGACGGCATTGGGGCCAATATGGGAGCCCGCACCAACTTCGGCGCCTTCTCCGATGACGGCACCCGGCTCGATGACGGCGCCCTCTTCAATGACGGCAGCCGGATGCACGGTTGCCCGCTCCGAAATCCGTGTCTCGCCGTAAAAGGGCTCCGGCTTCATGGCCGCAGGAAACAGGCCCGCCAGCACAAGCGCCCAAGCTCTGTACGGATCCTTGCAGACGATGACAGCCACTTCTTCCGGCACTTTGGCCACATGCTTCTGTGCAACGATGCAGGCACTTGCCCGGGTGCTGCCGAGCTGGGCGAGGTACTTCACATTATCGAAGAAAACCAGCGCACCTGGCTCCGCATCCTCCAGCGGCGCCACCTTGCTGATCAGAAGAGCCGGGTCACCGCGCTGAAGCTCGCCGCCGGACAGGGCCACAATCCGCTCAAGCGGCAGCTCTGCCATGGGCGGGAAGAAGATGGGATCGGACATGAACTGTCTCCCGCAAGATGTTCTGACTACAAAAGAAAACGGCCGCCGTTTGATGCGGCGGCCGTTGAATTTCTGCTTCTCCGGCTTAGAACCGGGTGCCACCGCCGAGACGGAAGACCTGGGTCTTGTCGCCGGTTTCCTTGACCACAGGCACGGCGAAGTCCATGCGCAGCGGACCAAAGGGCGACTGCCAGCGGATACCTGCACCCACCGAAGCGCGGACCTTGAAGCTGTTGCTGTTCACACCGTTGGTGCCCACAGCCTTGATCAGCTTGTCGTCGGCATCCCAGAGGGAACCTGCATCCGCGAAGACCGCACCGCTCAGACCGAATTCTTCCGGAATGACCGGGAACGGGAAGGTCGCTTCCACGGTACCAGCCACGTAGAACCGGCCACCGAGAGCGTCACCCGTCCTGCTGTCACGC
This sequence comes from Pannonibacter phragmitetus DSM 14782, assembly GCF_000382365.1. Classification (GTDB taxonomy): domain Bacteria; phylum Pseudomonadota; class Alphaproteobacteria; order Rhizobiales; family Stappiaceae; genus Pannonibacter; species Pannonibacter phragmitetus. The sequence goes on from NZ_KB908220.1 coordinate 11,054, forward strand.
GGGCCAATACCCTGGCTCTGGAAACCGCGAACAAGTTCGCCACCCATCATGAACTGATCGGAGATGCGCAGACGCTTGCTGCCAAAGCCCTGAATATGACCGGCACGCAGCGTGACGTTACCGACGATCCCGGCATCCGGGAAGATCTCGTGGTAAGCACGGCCTTCCACAGTCGAGCGCATGAACTGTGTGTCACCGCCGATACCTGCAAATTCCTGCTGGAACTTGCCGTAAAGACCGCTCGACGGGTTCACGTTGTTGTCGAGCGTGTTGTAAATCAGCGCGTAACCAGCCAGAGACGTCAGGTAAGTTCCCAGAGCGTCACAGACAGCCGGAGACAGATTGGCGTTCCGCGAACAGGTTGCCAAGTTGGTGGCAAGGTTCTTCGGATCCTTAATCTTCGTCTCATAGATGTTGTAGAACAGCTTCAGAGACAGCTCGTCTTCACGAAGCGGCAGAGTGAAGCCGAAACCACCACCGGTGACTTCTTCATCATAGCTGCGGTAATCGTTGTTCTTCGAGACACGGCGATAGGCCTCGAGATCCAGCGCGATACGGCGGCCCAGGAAGAAAGGCTCCTGGAAAGCGAACTCGTAGGACTGGGTGCTCTCACCACCACCAACGCCGAGCTTCACATACTGACCGCGGCCAAGGAAGTTCTTTTCGCTGATGGAGACATCGCCGATGACGCCGTCGGTGGTCGAGTAACCGACGCCGAAGGACACTTCACCCGTGGCCTGTTCTTCCACGTCCACGTTGATGACAACGCGATCGGGCGAGCTGCCGCGTTCAGTGGTGATGCGCACTTCCTTGAAGAACCCGAGGTTCTTCAGACGGCGCTCGGCCTTGTCCATGAGAACGCGGTTGAAGGCATCACCTTCCGCCAGATCGAACTCGCGGCGGATGACATATTCGCGCGTCCGGTCGTTGCCACGGATGTTGATCCGCTCGACATAGGCGCGCGGGCCTTCTTCGATGTTGTAGACGAGATCAATCGTCTTGGTCTCGTAATTACGCAGGGCGCGCGGACGCACCTCGGCAAAGGCGTAGCCTTCCTTGGAGACCTGCAGCGTCAGATCTTCGAGCGACTGCTCAACCCGCTTGGAGTTGTAGGTGTCGCCAGCGCTGGTCCGGACGTAGGACTTCAGGCTCTCCGGATCGATGGACGACAGGGAGCTCTGAACTTCAACGCTGCCGATCTCGTACTTCTCGCCCTCGTCCACCGTGAAGGTGACGTAGAAGACGTTCTGTTCGCGATCGAGGTCAGCACTGGCCGAGATGATGCGGAAGTCGGCATAGCCGTGCTGATAGTAATACTGACGCAGCAGCTCCTGATCGGCCGCCAGACGGTCCGGATCATAGGTATCGGAGCTGCGCAGCCAGCTCAGCAGCCCGCTTTCACGGGTGCGGATGACATCGCGCAGGCGGCGGTCGCCGAAGTTCTTGTTACCGACGAAGCTGATGCGCTCGACACCGGTCTTCTCGCCTTCGTTGATCTCGAACACCAGATCGACGCGGCCATTGCCGCGGTCGATGGTCTTGGGATCAACCGAAGCGCGGTAACGGCCCGAGCGGCGGTAAGCTTCCAGAATGTTCTGGACGTCGCTCTGCACCTTGCTGCGGCTCAGCATCGAGCGCTCAGTGGTGCGAACCACACCCTTGAGGGTCTCGGGGCTCAGGCGCTTGTTGCCCTCGAAGGACACGCGGGAGATGACCGGATTTTCCACAACATTGACGACCAAGGCGCCGCCCTGCTGCGTGATGCGGACATCTTCAAACAGCCCCGTCGCAAAAAGCGCCTTGAGCGATTCGTCGATATCGGCCGCAGAATACTGCTGCCCCCGCTTGATGGTCATGTAGCTCGCGACGGTTTCAGCCTCGATGCGCGTGTTGCCACGCACGACGATGGAACCCGCAACGGCTGCCTCCGCAGTGGATACAAACGACCCGAACGGGTCAGGCAGCACCCCGCCGGTGACAAGGAGCGGCGCCGACAAAATCACGGCGCGGGAGATTTTCCGCAGTCGCTGCATATTCGAGCTATGCCTTTTTCACAAAACTGACCCCGAAGGATCATAGTCAGATTCTCAGCATCCGGCCTTGGTTTTACATCCTTTTGCCGAATACGCAACCGCACGATTCACACGAAACAGATTTCATTTGAATGCGTTGCGGGCATGTCACGCAGGCAGCCAGCGGCTGACAAGGCGTGACAGGTCATTCCAGGTCGCAAAAACCATGAGCATCAGCACCAGCGTGAGGCCGATACGGAAGCCGAATTCCTGCGCTTTCTCACTGAGCGGCCGCCCTCTGACAGCTTCCGCAGCATAATAAACCAGATGTCCTCCATCCAGCATCGGCACCGGCATCAGATTGAGCAGGCCAATGCTGACCGACAGGACTGCAGCAAGCTGCAGCAGCGGTATGAAGCCAAGCGTCGCCACCTGTCCGGCCACTTCCGCAATGCGGATCGGCCCCCCAAGCTGGTCGGCCGGCTCGCTTCCGCGCACCACCTTGCCGATGTACTCCACGGTCCGCACCATAACGAACCATGTTTCGTTAACACCCTCTTTCACTGCCTCGAAAGGACCATAGGTTTTCTGAATTCTGTCACCTTCCTGTACCGTTCGTGACACACCCAGAAGACCGATGCGCTGCACATTGCCGAAATCGTCCTTCAGCTCGCGCAGCTGCGGCGTCACGGTCAGGTCCGTCAATTGCCCCTGGCGCTCGATCTCCAGCTGCAGCGGCACACCGGCGCTGACGCTGACGATGCGCTGCAACTCGGCAAAGGTCTCGATCGGAGTGCCGTTGACCGCAGTGATCAGATCGCCGGGCTGAAGCCCGGCCTCGGCAGCTGCACTCTCCGGCTGGACTTCACCGACCAGAGGCGTCGAGACGACGCGGCCAAAAGCGCCGAAAATGAAGGCAAAGATGACGATGGCGAGAATGAAATTGGCGACCGGGCCAGCGGCAACCACGGCTGCGCGCTGCCAGACGGGCTTGGCAACGAAGGCCCCCGCACGCTGCGCTGCACTCATGGCCGCCACCTTTTCATGGTCAGGCACACTGGCGGCATTCTCGTCGCCGGAAAACTTCACATAGCCGCCCAGCGGAATGAGGCAGAGCTTCCAGCGTGTGCCCTTGCGGTCATTGAAGCCAACCAGCTCACGGCCGAAACCGATGGAGAAGGCCTCAACGTCCACGCCACACCAGCGGGCCACAGCAAAATGGCCAAGCTCATGAAAGAAAACAACAACCGTCAGCACGAACAGGAAGGCTGGCAGGGTGAGCACCGGCTGTGACGACAGGGCTGCGAGAAGATCCATTCACCTATCCTGAACTTGCGCAACACGCGGGTAGCGGAGCGGTCATGTTTCGCCCCTTTCTCGCCCGGAACATAGCCATCCAGTCAAGGTGATGCCAGATGTATGGCGGAAATTAGTCGCAGGCGCCAAATGCGGCGGGGAAAACCTCCCTCCTGGCGGCGGTCAGGTCAATGCAAAGCGGTTCAGCAATTCGTGAGCCAAGGCCCGCGCCTGCATATCAAGCGCCAGGATGGAATCGATGTCTGCAGCCGGAGCCAGATCATGCCCGGCAGCAAGCCTGTCGAGCACCGCCCCCACCAGACCGGCAATGCCCGTAAAGCCGATCTGCCCGGACAGGAATGCGGCAACCGCAACTTCATCGGCAGCATTCAGTGCAGCCGGTGCGCAGCCCCCTGCCCGCATGGCATCCAGCGCGAGGCCGAGCGCCGGAAACCGCTTGATATCCGGAGCTTCAAAGGTCAGAGAACCGAGCTTAGCAAGGTCGAGCCGTGCCCCCGGCACCGGCATCCGGGAGGGATACGCAAGGCAATGGGCGATGGGTGTGCGCATGTCGGCCGGTCCCAGCTGCGCCAGCAGCGAGCCATCCGTGTATTGCACCATGCCATGGATGGCCGATTGCGGATGCACCAGAACCTCGATCTGATCGTGGCGCAGCGGGAAGAGATGCGAGGCCTCGATCACCTCCAGCCCCTTGTTCATCAAGGTAGCACTGTCGATGGTGATGCGGCTGCCCATGCTCCAGTTGGGATGTTTCAATGCCTGTTGAGGCGAAACATGCGCCATTTCGGAAAGGGAGAGCGTGCGGAACGGGCCGCCCGAAGCGGTGAGGATGATCTTTTCCACTTCCGCCAGATTGCGGCTCTCCAGCACCTGGAAGATGGCATTGTGCTCCGAATCGACCGGCAGCACCGTTGCCCCTGCCCGCCCTGCGGCGGCCATGAACAGGTCCCCGGCGCAGACGAGGCATTCCTTGTTGGCCAGCGCGATGGTCCGGCCCGCTTCAAGCGCTGCAAAGGTGGGGCGCAAGCCGGCAGCGCCGACAATGGCCGCCATCACCATGTCTGCGGGCCAAAGCGCCGCCTCGATGACCGCAGCTTCACCTGCGCCGCAGGCAATACCAGTTCCGGCAAGATACGCGGCCAGCTCTTCGCCTTTTGAAGGATTGGCCAGAGCGGCAAAACCGGCCCCGGTCTGACGGGCAAGTTCCGCAAGCCCGGCCGCATCCTGACCGGCCACAAGGGCCGCAATCTCGAAATGCTCCGGATAACGGGCAACCAGATCCAGCGTGCTGCGGCCGATGGAGCCCGTGGCCCCGAGAATGACCAGCCGAAGCGGCGCAGTCCGCCCTGCCAGCATTGCCTCAAGCCCTGCCGAAGCGTCCCGGCCCTTCTCTGCCTCACTCACCACAGCCAACCACCCAGGCTTTTGAACTTACTGAAAACCGATGCCGGACATCGGATCGGCAAGACTGCCGCCGAAAAGCAGTCCGCACAGAACGGCGAAGATGGCAGCCGCCACCAGTCCGTCGATCCGGTCCATGATACCGCCATGGCCGGGAATGAGACGCCCGGAATCCTTGACGCCAAAGCGCCGTTTGATCGCCGATTCCAGCAGGTCGCCCCCCTGCGATACAGCGGAAACCGCAAGACCGAAGGCAAACCAGGACAGCGTGCCGCCCTGCCCCAGAACCGCGACAACTCCCAGACCGCCAAGCGCGCCGAAGATCAGGCCACCGATGGCCCCGGACCAGGTCTTCTTCGGTGAAACGCGCGGCCAGAGCTTCGGACCACCCAGCTTGCGCCCGGTGAAATAGGCCGCGACATCGGTCACCCAGACCACAGCCAGCAAAAAGAAGATGTGCATCTCGCCTTCGCTGCCCCGGCGCACAAGCATCAGGGCCCCGAGAGCGAGACTGGAATAGAGAATGCCCTCAGCCGTCCAGAAACCGGTCTTCCCGGCCCGGGCCGACAAGATGCTGAGGCCCGCACCGGCGGCAAGTGCGGCAAGGGCCCACAGCTCAAGCCCTGCGTAGATCAGCCCCGCGACAGCCAGAAGCGTTGCAAAGCCGGCCAGTGCAGGCAGGCCGGCAGGCCGCGCACCGACGATCGCCAGCCATTCCTTCAGGAACAGCGCGCAGCCAAGCAGCGCCAGCGCGAAGAATGCCTCGCCGCCCCGCCAGGCGATGAGAAGCACGAGCGGCCCCAGAATCAGCGCGGAAATGAACCGCAGCTTCAGATCGGCCATCGGTCCGGCCGGACCACCGGTCCCGCTGCTGCCATTTGCCCCCCCGGACATGATCAGGAACCCGTGGCGGTTACACCGCCGAAGCGCCGCTCACGCTCACAGAAGGAGGCAAGCGCGGCATCAAACTCGTCCGGACCAAAATCAGGCCACAGAACCGGCGTGAAATAGAACTCGGCATAGGCCGCCTGCCACATCAGGAAGTTGGACAGGCGCAGTTCGCCGCTGGTGCGGATGATGAGGTCAGGGTCGGGGATGCCGGCCGTATCGAGCCTTGCAGAAATCTCGGCATCCGTAATGGCAGAAGGGTCGCGCCCCTCCGCCAGATATTGCTGTGTAAGCTTGCGCACCGCACGGGTGATCTCGTCACGCGCGCCGTAATTGAAGGCGATCACCACGGTCATGCCGGTGTTGGCAGCCGTCACCCGCTCGCTCTCTTCCAGCAGGCTGCGGATGCCTGGATCCAGCCCTTCCCGCTCGCCGATGATGCGCACCCGGCAATTGGCCTTGTGCAACTCCGTCAGATCGCGCTGCACGAAACGGCGCAGCAGCGACATCAGGAAGCTGACCTCGGTGGGCGGGCGGCGCCAGTTCTCGGAGGAAAAACTGTAGAGCGTGATGAAATCGACGCCACGGGACGAAGCATGGCGGATAATCTTGCGCAGCGCTTCCAGCCCGTGGCGGTGTCCTTCGGTACGGGGAAGCCCGCGCGCCTGCGCCCAGCGGCCGTTGCCATCCATGATGATCGCAACGTGGCGCGGCACAGACCCGCCGCCGGATGCGGGGCCTGTCACGCTTGAGCCAGTTTCAGGTCGGCTGCTCATCAAGTCCCCCGGGGCGCGCTGCCAGATGGCGGGGGCGGGCTTCGCCCGCTCCCCTATCAGATCCTCAGACCTGGGAGATTTCCTGCTGCTTCTTTTCCAGCATGGTGTCGGCCTCGGCAATGCGGGCGTCGGTCAGCTTCTGCACGTCATCGGAAGCAACGCGGGCGTCATCCTGGCTGATGTCGCCGTCCTTCTCCAGCTTCTTGATGATGTCCATGCCGTCGCGGCGCACGTGACGGATGGCAACCTTGGCCGCCTCGGCATATTTGTGCGCGACCTTGATCAGTTCCTGGCGGCGCTCGGCGTTCAGCTCCGGGATCGGCAGGCGCAGCAGCTGTCCATCGATCACCGGGTTGAGGCCAAGGCTGGATTCGCGAATCGCCTTTTCGACGGCGCTGACCATGCCCTTGTCCCAGACCTGGATCGCGACCATGCGCGGCTCCGGCACGGACACGGTGCCAACCTGGTTGATCGGCATGGACTGGCCATAGGCGTTGACGACGATGGCATCCAGCATGCTGGAGGAGGCACGGCCGGTGCGAAGGCCCGCAAGTTCGGTCTTCAGAACACCAAGTGCGCCCTGCATACGACGCTCGAGATCTTTGAGATCGACACCTTCAACCGGCATAACTTCCTCGCTTTGTTTTTCGTTGGCTCACGCTTTGCTGGCGCGGCGCAAACATGGCACAGTCTCGCCGAAAGACAAGACCAACTCAGGCAGAGCCCCTGAATAAGCAGGAGACAGGCGGATGCGCAAGCCGCATTCCGCCACTCTGCATGTCCTGATGCCGGGAAGGCCGGAAAAGCCCTCCCGCCCTTTGGAAAATCAGCTGACGACCGTGTAGAGGCCGCGCTCTTCCAGAACGCTCACGAGAGCGCCGGGGGTGTGGATCGAGAACACGATCACGGGGATCTTGTTGTCACGGGCCAGCGCAATGGCCGTCGTGTCCATGACCTTGAGATTGCGGGTGATCACGTCCTCATAGGTCAGCTCGGTGTAGCGCTCCGCATCCGGATTGATCTTCGGATCTTCCGAATAGATGCCGTTCACCTGCGTGCCCTTCAGGAAGGCATCGCACTTCATTTCGGCTGCGCGCAGGGCCGCGCCGGAATCGGTGGTGAAGAACGGGTTGCCCGTGCCGCCGGCAAAGACGATCACGTCGCCGTCTTCCATGTAGCGCTCGGCACCGCGCTGGGTGAAGGTTTCGCAGATGGAGGGCACCGGCACGGCCGAAAGCACGCGGGCCGGGATGTTGTGGCGGCGCAGGGCGTCGGCCACGGTCAGGCTGTTCATGATCGTTGCCAGCATGCCCATATGGTCGCCGGTGACGCGGTTGCCGCCCTTGGCGGCCACGGCGACGCCGCGGAAGATATTGCCGCCGCCGATCACCACACCCACTTGCGCACCCAGCTTCACGGCACTGGCAATCTCAAGCGCAATCCGCTCGACCACTGCCGGATCGATGCCGAAGGACTGGCTGCCCATCAGGGCCTCGCCCGAGAGTTTCAGAAGCACACGGCGCCAGCGCAGCGGTTTGGACATGGGCATACCTTCCGGTTCAATGATCGTGAAAAAAAGGGCTGTCAAAAAAAAGGCGCCGGTTTGATCCGGCGCCCTCTGGGCTTAGTGGCCGGCCGCCGCGGCGACCTCTGCCGCGAAGTCCGTCTCTTCCTTCTCGATCCCCTCGCCGAGAGCGAAGCGGACGAAGCCGGAAAGCGTGACTGCGGTGCCGAGTTCCTTGCCGAGAGCCTCAACGGCCTGCTCGACGGTCTTGTCCGGGTCGATGACGAAAGCCTGCTTCACGAGGGTGACTTCCTCGTAGAACTTGCGGATGCGGCCTTCGACCATCTTCTCAATGATGTTGTCCGGCTTGCCGGATTCGCGGGCCTGCTCGATGAACACGGCGCGCTCACGCTCCACAACGGCCGGGTCCAGCTGGTCGACGTTCAGCGACAGCGGGCTGGTGGCAGCAATGTGCATGGCGATCTGGCGGCCCAGAGCGTTCAGCTTGTCCTTGTCACCGGCCGATTCGAGCGCGACGAGCACGCCGATCTTGCCGAGGCCATCGGAGATGGCGCTGTGGACATAGGTCGACACAACGCCATCGTTGACGGACAGGACGGCTGCGCGGCGCAGGGTCATGTTCTCGCCGATGGTGGCGATGGCATCCTTGATGGACGCGTCAACGGACTTGTCGGAGCCCGGGTAGCCGGCAGCGGAAATCGCCTCGACATCACCGCCAGCGGTCAGGGCAACGGCGGCGATATCGCGGACCAGAGCCTGGAAGCCGTCGTTACGGGCCACGAAGTCGGTTTCGGAGTTCAGCTCGATGACGGCAGCGGTCGTGCCCTTGGATGCAACGCCAACCAGGCCTTCAGCAGCCACGCGGCCGGCCTTCTTGGCAGCCTTGGCGAGACCCTTGGCACGCAGCCAGTCGATCGCTGCTTCCATGTCACCGTTGGTTTCGGTCAGAGCAGCCTTGCAGTCCATCATGCCTGCGCCGGTCTTCTCGCGCAGATCCTTCACCATTCCTGCGGTAATGCTCATGGTAGCCTCGTGAATCGGAGTTAAAGCTTCGCACGGTTTAGCCCATGGCCAACCGCGCCTTTATGACGGTTCCCGCAAGAGGGGCCTCCATCAGCGGCATTGCCGCGCCTGACCTTGAAACGGCGCAGCCTTCAGGCCGCTGCCAGGGTCAGAACAGGTGCGGCGCCGGGCGCCGCACCTGCAACAGAATCAGGCGTCAGCCGATTCTTCTTCAGCGTCGAGAGCCGGCTCGACCGGAGCGGACTCGGAAGCACCGACGTCGATGCCCATGCCACCCTGGGCGCGGGAGATGCCGTCGAGAGCTGCACGGGCGATCAGGTCGCAGTACAGCGCAATCGCACGGCCGGCGTCGTCGTTGCCCGGGACCGGATAGGTGATGCCTTCCGGCGAGCAGTTCGAGTCGAGGATCGCGGCGACCGGGATGCCCAGACGGCGGGCTTCCTGGATGGCGATGGCTTCACGGTTGGTGTCGATCACGAAGATCAGATCCGGCAGGCCGCCCATGTCCTTGATGCCGCCCAGGTTCCGCTCGAGCTTCTCGCGCTCGCGGTCCATGAACAGCTTTTCCTTCTTGGTCAGGCCCGAGGTGTCCGTGGACAGGGTCTCTTCGAGCTTGCGCAGGCGCTGGATCGAACCGGAGATGGTCTTCCAGTTGGTCAGCATGCCGCCGAGCCAGCGGGCGTTGACGAAGTACTGCGCGCAGTTGCGTGCGGATTCGGCAACAGCTTCCTGAGCCTGACGCTTGGTGCCGACGATCAGAACACGGCCGCCCTTGGCAACGGTGTCGCTGACGGCCTTGAGAGCCTGGTGCAGCAGCGGAACGGTCTGGCCGAGATCCATGATGTGGATGTCGTTGCGAACGCCGAAGATGTACGGCGCCATGCGCGGGTTCCAGCGGTGCTTCTGGTGACCAAAGTGAACACCAGCTTCGAGCAGCTGACGCATGGTGAAATCGGGCAATGCCATGGCCCTGAACTCCATATTTTTCCGGTTGAACCTCCACGGGGAGCGTGCAGCAGCAGCCTGAGGCTGAAGCAGACACCGGAACGGCAAATGGACAAGCCAAAGCCTTCCCCCGTGTGTGGAATGGGCGCCTTATATGCGCGCATCCGCGCCATGACAAGCGCAAATGACAGGTTTTCACACCCTCGCCCGCCCTTCGGCGGCAGCAGATCAGGCCAGTTGCACGTCCGTGACACCCGGCACGGCCTTCAGCGCACCGGCGATTTCCGGCGACAGGCGGTAGCGGCCCGGAAGACGGACTTCCACCTCGCGCTTACCCTCGTCCAGCAGCACGACCACGTTCACCTCCCCCTCGCCCTTGACGCCAAGGTGGCGCGACAGGCTCTTGAGCGGGCGCGGATCGCGCAGGAAGACGCGCAGGCTCTTCTGCACGCGGGCCGCCATCACCTCCACCGGATCCACCTGATCGATGCGGATGGACGGCTCATCGTCGCGCATGTCGGCGTTGACCAGCACCACCATCGACTTGCCGACTTCCAGCACATCGCGGAACTGGGCGAGCTTTTCGGAGAAGAGCAGCGCCTCGAACTGGCCGGTGGGATCGGAGAAACGCACGATGCCCATGCGGTTGCCGGACTTGGTCTTGCGCTCCTGCTTGGAGATCACGGTTCCGGCAAGACGGCCCGCCGAGGCACCGCGCTTCACGGCCTCGGAGAACTGCGCCCACATCTGTACGCGCATACGCTCCAGCAGCGGTGCATATTCATCGAGCGGGTGGGACGAGAGATAGAAGCCGATGGCCGCATGTTCGCGCTGCAGCCGCTCCGCCGGCAGCCAGCCGTTCACCTCCGGCAGCTGGAGCTCTTCCTCCACCCCTGCCCCGCCGAACATGTCGTTCTGGCCAAGGGTAGCATTGGATTCGGTGCGCTGCGCCAGTCCCATGATACGGTCGAGGCCTTCGAAAACCCGCGCCCGGTTGGGCTCGATACAATCAAATGCCCCTGCGTTGACAAGGCTTTCCAGCGTTCTCTTGTTGAGGAACTTCGGCGAGATGCGGCTGGCGAAGTCGCTGAGATTGCGGAATGGCCGGTCACCGCGCACATCGACGATATGCTGCACCGCCTGCTCGCCCACGCCCTTGATGGCACCCATGGCATAGACGATGCGGCCCTCGTCCACGTCGAAATGCACCATGGAGCGGTTGATCGACGGCGGCATCACCTCGATCCGCATGCGCCGGGCTTCCTGCCGGAAGTCGCCCAGTTTGTCCGTGTTGCCCAGATCCAGCGTCATGGACGCGGCCATGAACTCCACCGGGTGGTTCGCCTTGAGCCAGGCCGTATGATAGGAAACGAGCGCATAGGCGGCGGCGTGCGACTTGTTGAAGCCGTAGTTGGCGAACTTGGCCACAAGGTCGAAGATCGTGCCGGCCTGATCCTTGTCGACGCCGCGCTCCACCGCACCGTCAACGAAACGGGCGCGCTGCACCTCCATCTCGGCGGCGATCTTCTTGCCCATGGCGCGGCGCAGAAGGTCAGCTTCGCCGAGCGAGTAGCCGGAGAGCACCTGGGCGATCTGCATCACCTGTTCCTGATAGACGATGATGCCATTCGTCTCTTTCAGGATCGGTTCCAGCAGCGGATGCAGATAGTCGGGCTCAAGCTCGCCGTGCTTGACCGAGTTATAGACCGGGATGTTCTCCATCGGGCCCGGACGGTAGAGGGCCACAAGCGCAATGATGTCCTCGAAACGGTCCGGTTTCATGCCTGCAATGGCGCGGCGCATGCCCTGGCTTTCCAGCTGGAACACGCCCACCGTTTCACCGGCAGCCAGAAGACGGTAGGTCTTCTCGTCATCCAGCGGCACTTCCTCGATCTTGATATGGACGCCCTTGCGCGCAATCAGCTTCAGCGCCGTATCGATGACGGTCAGCGTCTTGAGGCCGAGGAAGTCGAACTTCACCAGCCCGGCTTCTTCCACCATCTTCATGTTGAACTGCGCCACCGGCATGTCGGAGCGCGGATCGCGGTAGAGCGGGACAAGCTGTTCCAGCGGGCGGTCGCCGATCACCACACCGGCAGCGTGGGTGGAGGCGTGGCGGTACAGCCCTTCCAGCTTCTGCGCCATTTCCAGAAGGCGCTCGACCACCTCTTCCTCGCGGGCGGCCTCGCGCAGGCGGGGCTCGTCGGCAATGGCCTGCGCCAGCGTTACCGGGTTCGCCGGATTGGCAGGCACCAGCTTGCACAGCCGGTCCACCTGGCCATAGGGCATCTGCAGCACACGGCCGACGTCGCGCAGCACGGCGCGGGCCTGCAGCGATCCGAAGGTGATGATCTGCGCCACCTGGCCGCGGCCGTACTTCTCCTGCACATAGCGGATCACTTCTTCGCGCCGGTTCTGGCAGAAGTCGATGTCGAAGTCCGGCATCGACACACGTTCCGGGTTGAGGAAGCGCTCGAACAGCAGCGAGAAGCGCATGGGGTCGAGGTCGGTGATGGTCAGCGCCCAGGCCACCAGCGAGCCTGCGCCCGAGCCACGGCCCGGCCCCACCGGAATGTCATGCGCCTTGGCCCATTTGATGAAGTCGGCCACGATGAGGAAGTAGCCGGGGAACTTCATCCGCTCGATGATCGACAGCTCGAATTCGAGCCGGTCCCAGTAGTCCTTTTCCGTCAGCCCATCGGCAAGTCCATGGACGCGCAGGCGCTCGGCAAGGCCCTCGCGGGACTGGCGCTTCAGTTCGGACGACTCGGCAAGTTCCGCCTCCTCCGGGTCTGCATCAGCCCCGGCAAAGCGCGGCAGGATCGGGTTGCGCTTCAGCGGCCGGTAATGGCAGCGCAGCGCAATCTCGACGGTGTTCTCCACCGCCTCCGGCAGATCGGCAAACAGCTCGATCATCTCCTGCCGGGACTTGAAATAATGCTCCGGCGTCAGGCGGCGGCGTTCCTCGTCGGAAATCACCCGGCCTTCGGAAATGGCGATCAGCGCGTCATGGGCTTCGTAATCCTCGCGCTTGGGGAAGAAGGCCTCGTTGGTGGCCACCAGCGGCAGGCCCATGTCATAGGCGAGATCAATGAAACCGGCTTCCGTGCGCCGTTCATCGGCCATGCCATGGCGCTGAAGCTCCACGTAGCAGCGCCCGTCGAAGGATTTCGCCAGCCGGGAAAGCCGCGCCTGCGCCAGCGTGCGGTTGCCGGTCAGCAGCGCCTTGCCAATGGGGCCTCTCGCGCCGCCGGTCAGGAGAATGATCCCTTCCGCATGCGATTCGAGATAGGCCTGCGGCACATGCGGCAGCTGACCCGTGGGCGTGTCGAGGAAGGCGCGGCTCGTCAGTTCCATCAGGTTGCCGTAGCCGCGTTCGCTCATGGCCAGCAGAACGACGTCAAACAGCGCCGGATCGCCCCGGCGGTCATCGCCGCCCTCCTCGTCAAAGGCGACGGAAATCTGGCAGCCGATGATGGGCTGAATGCCGGAGCCCCAGGCCTTGCCGGCAAACTCCTGCGCACCGAACAGGTTGCCCGTGTCGGTGATCGCCAGCGCCGGCTGCGCGTCGGCCTTGGCCAGGTCGAGCAGCTTCTTGATCGGCAGCGCGCCTTCCAGCAGCGACAGGGCCGAATGGACGCGCAGGTGAACGAAACCGGGATTTGCAGACATGGGACTTCACTTTCAGGCGGCCGGAAACCGGCCTGCCGGCAGCCGGCACCCGCAAGCGCCAGCCCTTGAAACTGTGTCCCCTACCATGAACGCTATGCCCTTGCCCTGTCGAGCCCCGCACGCGGGAGGAAGCGGCAAATGCGCCATGGCGGCGCCTGTTTTCTTTGGATGACCGCAGAAGTCCGCGGCCAAGTCTTTCCCTCACTGCCGATGCCGGAGCAACGCTTTGCCAGCATCAGATGGCAGGATCAGTGCACGGCGAACAGAACCTCGCCCCAGACGGCGATAGTGGCAACGAAAATGACCAGCGAACCGAAGGCTGCGACGTCTCTTGCGAAAAAGGTCATGGATACCTCCTCTTGGATCAAGTCATCTGAGCGGGAAGCTCAATATGTATCTATTTTGTTCTCTTCCCGTTCACCTTTCAAGGCCAAAAAAGCCCGCTCCGGAGGGAGCGGGCGAAAAGCATCAGCCATAGTGAACAGACTGTGAACAGGGATCTCTTAGAGAGCCAAGTATGCAGATGCTGGTACAGGAGGGGCACTACACTCTGCAACGGGTGGTGTTTGAAACGGACAGCCAGTCAGGCTCCAGTTCCTCTCCCCCCTTGAGGGGGAGATGCCCCCGGCAGGGGGCAGAGGGGGGGTAACTGACTGTCTGCTGGTACGAGAGACGGTGCTGAGCCGAAGCGCTGCTACCCCCCTCTGTCAGCTTGCGCTGACATCTCCCCCTCAAGGGGGGAGAGGGGCGCTGCGGCAAGAGGAGAGCGTCTTCCTCCTTCTTGCAGTCCGATGTAAACACTACCCCTTCCTGCAGAGGGGGCGGAAACGCCGTGCCGAAGTGATTAAGCTGCCGGCACTCCCCTTGAACGAACGTCAGAGATCCACCACCTTGCCGTCGCGCAGGGTGATGACGCGGTCCATGCGCCCGGCCAGTTCCATGTTGTGGGTGGCAAAGAGGGCGGCAACGCCGGAGGCCCGCACCAGCGCATAGAGCGCATCGAACACATAGGCGGCCGTTTCCGGATCGAGGTTGCCGGTCGGCTCGTCCAGCAGCAGCAGGCGCGGCGCGTTGGCGACCGCACGGGCGATGGCGACGCGCTGCTGCTCACCGCCGGAAAGCTCGGACGGATGATGGCTGCCGCGCTCGCCAAGGCGCATGTAGTCGAGCAGCTGCGCCGCCCGCTCCGCCGCGACCTTCTTCGGCAGCGTGCGGATCATCTGCGGCATCATCACATTCTCCAGCGCCGTGAATTCGGGCAGGAGATGGTGGAACTGGTAGACGAAGCCGATGTCATTGCGCCGGATGGCCGTGCGCTCATCGTCGCTCATGGCGCTGCAAGCCTTGCCGCCCACATAGACCTCGCCCTCATCCGGGCGCTCCAGCAGGCCTGCCAGATGCAGCAGCGTGGACTTGCCGGTGCCGGAAGGCGCGACAAGCGCCACCATCTGCCCGCCATCCAGCGTCAGGTCCGCGCCTTTCAGGATTTCAAGCTTGCGGTCGGCTTCGTGGAAGACACGGGAAACACCGGAAAGGCGCAGCGCCGGAACGGACATGGGCGGGCTCTTGGCTGGTCTTGCGGAGGGTGCGGGGGCAGTGCCGGTTGTGCTGCTCATTCGTAACGCAGCGCCTCCACCGGGTCGAGCCGCGCTGCCCGCCAGGCGGGATAGAGCGTTGCCAGCAGCGACAGCACCAGCGCCATGATGAGGATCATGATGGTTTCGCCCGTATCCATTTCAGCCGGCATCTTGGACAGGAAATAGAGCGTCGGATCAAACAGCTGGGTCTGGGTCAGCCAGGAAATGCCCTGACGGATGCTCTCGATGTTGAGACAGACCAGCAGCCCGAGCAGGAAGCCGGAAACCGTGCCGACCACGCCGATGCTGGCGCCCGTGATGACAAAGATGCGCAGGATCGAGCCGCGCGTCGCCCCCATGGTGCGCAGGATGGCGATATCCTTGCCCTTGTCCTTCACCAGCATGGTGAGACCGGAAATGATGTTGAGCGCGGCCACGACGACAATCAGCGTCAGGATCAGGAACATCACGTTCCGCTCCACCTCAAGCGCGGAGAAGAAGGTGATGTTGCGCTGGCGCCAGTCGGTGACGAAAGCCGGGCGCCCTGCCCCGTCCTCGACGGCAGCGCGCATGCGGCCGACGCTGTCCGGGTCCTTCACATAGACTTCCACGCCCGTCGCCTTGTCATCCATGTTGAAGTAGCTCTGCGCTTCCTTCAGCGGCATGAAGACGATGGTGCTGTCATATTCCGACATGCCGATCTCGAAGATCGCCGTGATCGGATAGGACTTGCGGCGCGGCGTCACGCCCATGGGCGTCACCGTTCCGCGCGGCGAGATGATGGCAAGATTGTCGCCGATGGTCAGGCCGAGCTGCGCGGCGAGCCGTGTGCCGATGGCAACGCCATCGCCCGTGTCAAAGCCTTCCAGCGTACCCATGCGGATGTTGCCGGCCACCAGCGGCAGGCGCTTCAGATCCTGCTCGTAGAGGCCGCGCACCAGCGCGCCGAGGCTGTTGGCGGGCCCGGTGACCAGCGCCTGACCTTCGACGAAGGGCACGGCCGCAACCACGCCCTCCACACCCTGCAGACGTGAAGCGACGGCATCAAAATCCGTCAGCGGCTGATCGATAGGCTGCACCAGCATGTGGCCGTTGATGCCAAGGATCTTCGACAGAAGCTCGGAACGGAAGCCGTTCATCACCGCCATGACGATCACCAGAGTGGCAACGCCAAGGGTGATTCCGGCAAAGGAAAAGCCGGCGATGACGGAGATGAAGGAATCACGCCGCCGCGAACGCAGATAGCGCCCGGCCAGCATCCACTCGAAAGGGGCAAAGGCCTTGCCCGGCGCGCGGGAATCCTGCGCTGCCTTGGTGTTCTTGCCCTTGCCGGAAACGTCCTTGGGTCCGCTCATGCTCTGCCTTGCGTCCGGAGCCGCTGGCCAAAAGGCCACAAGCGGCAGATCGGTGGTCACTGCGGATAGTACAAGACCGGGCGGAGGAAATCCTGTGCGCCCGGTCCCTTATCCCCCAGATGCGGGAGCCGGAAAGCGGCCGGCTCAGAGAGCCAGTGCTTCCCGGACCTTGTTGAAGGCCGCGTCGATGGTGAGTGTTTCGCGGGCTCCCGTGGCCCGCTCCTTCACTTCAATCACGCCATCCTTCAGGCCGCGCGGCCCGGCGATGAGCTGGAACGGCAGGCCAATGAGATCCATGGTGGCGAACTTGGCACCGGCGCGGGTGTCGACATCATCATACAGGACTTCGATCCCGGCATTTTCAAGACGCTGATACAGCGCCTCACAGGCCGCATCGGTGTCAGCGTCACCCGGCTTGAGGTTGACGAGGCCCACATGGAACGGCGCGACGGAGGCCGGCCAGATGATGCCTTCCTCGTCGTGGCTCGCCTCGATGAGCGCGCCCATCAGGCGCGACACGCCAACGCCGTAGGAGCCCATGTGCACCGGCACTTCCGTGCCTTCCTTGGTCATGACCTTCGCGCCCATGGCTTCGGAATACTTGGTGCCGAAATAGAAGATGTGCCCCACTTCGATGCCGCGGGCCGACACCTGCGCGTCGGCAGGCAGCGCGGCGAAGGCAGCTTCGTCGTGCATCTCTTCCGTCGCCGCATAAGGCGTCGTCCACTGGTCGACAAGCGGCGTCAGATCGGAAGCGAAATCCGTCTCGGCGGCAGGGGCCGGCATGTCCAGCAGGCTCTTGTCGCAGAACACGGCGCTTTCGCCGGTCGAGGCCAGGATGATGAACTCGTGGCTCATGTCGCCACCGATCGGGCCGGTGTCGGCGCGCATCGGAATGGCCTTCAGCCCCATGCGGGCGAAAGTGCGCAGATAGGCGACGAACATGCGGTTATAGGCGTGGCGGGCGGCTTCCTTGTCGATGTCGAAGGAATAGGCATCCTTCATCAGGAACTCACGGCCGCGCATGATGCCGAAGCGCGGGCGCACTTCGTCACGGAACTTCCACTGGATGTGGTAGAGGTTCAGCGGCAGATCCTTGTAGGAGCGCACATAGCCGCGGAAGATGTCGGTGATCATCTCCTCGTTGGTCGGGCCGAACAGCATTTCACGCTCGTGCCGGTCTTCGATGCGCAGCATCTCCTTGCCATAGGCATCATAACGCCCGCTTTCGCGCCACAGGTCGGCAGACTGGATCGTCGGCATCAGCAGCTGGATGGCGCCGGCGCGATTCTGCTCCTCCTCAACGATCTTCTCGATCTTGCGCAGCACGCGGAAACCAAGCGGCAGCCAGGAATAGATGCCTGCGGACTGCTGACGGATCATGCCGGCACGCAGCATCAGGCGGTGCGAAACGATTTCCGCCTCCTTGGGGGTTTCCTTCAGGATCGGCAGAAAAAAGCGGGACAGGCGCATGGTCTCTCTCTGGTCTTGCTTGGCCCGCAAGCCGGGCCCATAGGCGGGACGGCCTGAGAGAAACCGCAGGTGCGGCAAAAACTCAAGCCCCTTGCCGCCAAATGCGCGGTTATCCGCCGTTTCCCGCACTCCGGCGCCGCACAGGCCGCCATTTTCCGAAGCCGGCAAACCGCATCAGAAAGCGGCATGCAAAAAGTTTGTGCTTATGCGCTCAAAATAGTGACAAGTTTGTGTCGATGCGCTAGTTTCCACTTTCATAAGAACAGGACGTTGATTTTCAACGTTCGGAGCCACTGAAAAGAGGCATCGCGGTCTGAGTCTTGGGAGGAAGATCCCCCAGGCGCACCTTCGGGTTCGCAGCCGGCACCAGAAGCTTAAAAGAGCACTGGTGTAAAACGGGGGAGTTTAGACGCGGAACTTAAAGAAGCAGGACGCAAGTCCTGCTTTTTTTTCGTCCGGATTTTGGCGGGATTTCTGGATGTGAGCGTTTGCGGCTTTTTTCAGCCCCCGCACCCCAAAGAAAATTCAGGCGGCGTCACGCCTGGGCCTCGCAAGGCCTGACACCACAACAGAAGACGTCAAGTATCTGCAAATTTTCAGCTGAAACCGCGCACTCGGCCAATAAAAAACTCACTCGTCATGCCATGACTTGATCATGGCATCCATGCCCTTGCGTATAACGGAAAAAGAAGAAGAAAATACTACCTCTGAAAAACACCAAAAGATCACGGGATGGATGCCATGATCAAGTCATGGCATGACGAATACGGGAGATTTTGTACAATATATCTACCGCCATTTTGATCAATGAGGCAGGAATAGTGTTCTTGACCAGACAAGACAGAAGCAGGCAGCCAAGCCGGTTCCCTTCCCCAACCATCCCGCCACAACGCCGGTTACGCCGCATAACTGACTCTGCGGCAGCCACCTCAACCGGCATATCATCCTGCTTCACAAGAAGTTCAGGACTCCACCCCAAGGGATTCCAGACGCTGCGTCAGATTGCGCCTCCCTGCAGGACAAGCGTCCTCACCTCGGACCCGGCAGCGGAATATCGTCCAGCGTGAGGCCGGACTGGCGCAGCCAGAGGAAGCCGGCGAAGACGATGGTCGTCACCACCGTGTTCCACATGGCCACCCGCCACATGCGGTGGCGCGCCGGGGCGCTCTCCACCGTGCCGGGGACGACCTTGCCCTCCTCCTCCTGCGTGCGCACGCCGAAGGGCAGCGCGGCGAAGAGGAGGATCCACCACATCATGAAATAGACAGCCAGGCCGTAGGCAATCGACATTGCAGATCCTTCAGGCTTGTTCGAGTTCGGTCAGGGTGCCGAGAAAATCCTTCGGGTGGAGGAACAGCACCGGCTTGCCATGGGCGCCGATCTTCGGCTCGCCATCGCCCAGCACGCGCGCGCCCTTCGCCAGAAGCTGGTCACGGGCGGCCAGAATGTCATCCACCTCGTAGCAGACATGATGAATGCCGCCGGACGGGTTCTTCTCAAGGAACTTCAGGATGGGAGAGTTTTCGCCGAGCGGCTCCAGCAGCTCGATCTTGGTGTTGGGCAGGTTGATGAAAACCGTCGACACGCCATGGTCCGGCTGCGGAACCTTGGCCGAGACATCGGCCCCCAGCGTGTCGCGGTAGACGGCGGCGGCCGCGTCAATGTCGCTGACGGCAATGGCCACGTGGTTCAGTCGTCCGATCATCTTTCCTCCTTCGCCCGGCGGGCCTGTTGTCACATGGCCCGCCACGCGCCAGCGCGTGCCTGCGGCCCCTCTCCCAAGGGGCCGTTCCGGGTCATCATACCCGGGAGACGAGCACCTTGCAGAGCGTCTTCTTGCCCCAGACGTCGTTGACGCTGGAGCGCACGGAACGGCGCACCGCCTCGCTCACAAGATCAGGGTCCTTGCGGCGGGCCTTCGGAATGCTGCCGAAGGCACCGTGCACGGCCTTGATCACGATCTCCTCCATCTCGTCGCCTTCATCATCCACTTCCGGGATGCCGAAAAGCGCGACGGCGGGATCATCCAGAAGATCGCCGGTCTTGTTGATCACCAGAGACACCACCAGAGCGCCGGCAAAGGCCAGCTTGCGCCGCTCCTTCACGCCGGTCTCCTCCGGATCCCCCATGATCCTGCCATCCACCACCGTGATGCCGAACGGCGCTTCATCGATGACTTCGGCACGGCCCGGCGCAAGGCGGATGATGTCGCCGTTGCCAGCCACGACCACCGACTTGATCTTCTGCGAACGGGCAAACTCGCCATGAGCTGCAAGATGGAACGGTTCGCCGTGGACGGGAACCACCACCTTTGGCTGAAGCAGTTTGTAGAGTTCGGCGAGTTCCCCCTGACGGGGATGGCCAGAAACATGCACCAGCCCGTCCCGGTCCGTCACGATCTCGACGCCGGACTTGGCCAGATTGTTGACGATGGCACCCACTTCCTTCTCGTTGCCCGGAATGGTACGGGCCGAGAAGATCACCACATCGCCCTTCGACAGGGCAATGTTGCGGTGCTCCCCCGCCGCGATACGGGCAAGGGCGGCGCGGACTTCGCCTTGCGAGCCGGTGCAGAGCAGCACCGTCTTCTCGCGCGGCAGGAAGCCGTAACTGTCCTCGTCAAGGAACGGCGGCAGATCATCGAGATAACCAAGCTCCCCGGCCACCTCGATCACCCGGCGCATGGAGCGGCCGACGACGACGAGGTTGCGGTCCGAAGCGGCTGCGGCTTCGGCAATGGCGCGGATGCGGGCGACGTTGGACGAGAAGGTGGTCACGGCGACGCGATGCTTCGACCGCTTCATGATCTTCGTCAGTTCACCGGCCACATCGCCTTCGGAGGGGCTGAAGCCTTCCCGGTAAGCGTTGGTGCTGTCGCAGATGAGGGCCGTCACCCCTTCCCGGCCAAGCTCGGCCAGACGGTCAAGGTCGATCGGCTTGCCGACGCCGGGCGTGCGGTCGATCTTCCAGTCGCCCGTATGCACCACCATGCCTTCCGGAAAGCGCAGCGCCAGGGCGCAGGGCTCGGGGATGGAGTGGGACATGGCGACGAATTCGACGTCGAAGGCGCCAATCTTCAGCCGGTCGCCCTGCTTCACAAGCGTGACCGGAACCTCTTCGGCACCCGGCTCGCTCTCGATCTTTGCTTCCAGCAGACCAGCGGTGAAGGCAGTGGCATAGACCGGCACCCGCAGATAGGGCCACAGGTGCATGATGCCGCCGTAGTGATCTTCATGCGCGTGGGTGATCACCATGCCGGCAATGCGGTTGCGTTCGCTTTCCAGAAAGCGGATGTCCGGCAGCACCAGATCGATGCCCGGCAGGTCGGGGCCTGCAAAAGTGACGCCGCAATCCACGATCAGCCACGTACGGTCGCCGTCCGGGCCATATCCATAGAGGCCCAGGTTCATTCCGATTTCGCCAACGCCGCCAAGCGGCAGGAAGACGATTTCGTTGGCATCCGCCATACGGTGTGCTCCTTGCATGTTCATGTCCGCACAGTCTGTTGCGTGCGGTCAGCCTGTGGTTCCGAAGAAAACATCTCCGGCCGAAATTGTCTTTTTGCTGCCGTTTTCAAGCACCAGCACCATCTGCCCGCGCGTATCGATTTCGGCAAAGCGGCCTTCAATCAGCTCTTCGCCCATGCGCACGGCAATCTTCTCGCCCAGCCGCAGCGCCCGCTTCATCCAGGCGTCCCGCACGGGATCAAAACCATCGCGCTGCCAGTGGCCGAGCCAGAGGGCGAACTGTTCCGCCAGCCGCTCGAACATCACTTGCGCCGAAACGCGGAAGCCAAGCGCGGTCAGATCCGTCGTGGCATAGGCCTCGATCTGCGGATGAGCCGCCACATTGACACCGAACCCGCAGACGACCCCGGTGCGGCCGCCGCTGAGCGGCTGAGCTTCCAGAAGGATGCCGGAAAGTTTGCCGCCATCCACCAGAAGGTCGTTCGGCCACTTCAGCCGTGCAAGGCCGATGGAGCCAACCGCCCGGTCCACGGCCTCGGCCAGCGCAACGGCGGCCACCATCGGCAGCTCGCCCAGCCGGTCACGCGGGCCCGGATCGATCAGCAGCACCGAGGCGAAGAGGTTGCCCTTTGGCGACACCCAGGCCCGGCCGCGCCGGCCGCGTCCGCCGGTCTGCACATCCGCCAGCACCCACAGGCCGCCTACCTCCCCTGCCCGGCCCAGCTCCATGGCACGGGTATTGGTCGACTCCAGCGCGGAGTGCCTTTCAAAACGGAAGCCCGGTGCGCAAGGCACCGGGCCAAATTCTTGCAAAGTCCCGCTCATAAGGCTCAGAACAGGCTCTTGGCCGCCGCCGTGGCGATCGGAATGAAGCTGGACGCACCGGCGAAGAAGAACAGCACACCGATGCTGGAGAGGCCCAGCACGACCCGCAGTTCCACCGGCATCGGCTCGAACTTCTCGGCCGGCTCATCAAAGAACATCACCTTGATGACACGCAGGTAGTAGTAGGCACCCACCACCGAAGCGACGACACCGATGATTGCCAGCGGATAGAGCCCTGCCTCGACAGCTGCCGAGAACACGTACCACTTGGCGAAGAAGCCGATGAAGGGCGGCAGACCGGCCAGCGACCACATGATGCAGGCCAGCAGGATGGCCATCGGCAGGTTGGACTTCCACAGGCCGGACAGCTCGCTGATCTCTTCCACCATGCCCGACTTGCGGCGCATGGAGAGGATGCAGGCGAAGGCGCCGAGGGTCATGACCAGATAGGCGGTCATGTAGACGATGACGCCCATCACGCCCTGCTCCGTGCCAGAGGCAAGGCCGACGAGCGCATAGCCCATGTGGCCGATGGAAGAATAGGCCATCAGGCGCTTGATGTTGGTCTGGCCGATGGCGGCAAAGGCACCCAGCACCATGGAGGCGATGGAGACGAAGACCACGATCTGCTGCCAGTCATGGGCAACCGGCTGGAACACGTCGATGACGACGCGCACCAGAAGGCCCATGGCCGCAACCTTCGGGGCGGCCGCAAAGAAGGCGGTGACCGGCGTCGGCGCGCCTTCATAGACGTCCGGCGTCCACATGTGGAACGGCACGGCCGAAATCTTGAAGGCGAGGCCTGCAAGCATGAAGACGAGGCCGAAGACGAGACCGGTGGAAGCACCTTCCTTCGTCAGCACGGCTGCGATTTCCGGGAAGCCGACATGGCCGGAGAAGCCATAGACCAGCGAGATACCGTAGAGCAGCATGCCCGAAGACAGGGCACCCAGCACGAAGTACTTGAGGCCCGCTTCCGTGGAGCGCACGGAATCGCGGTTGATCGCAGCCACCACATAGAGCGACAGGCTCTGCAGTTCGAGGCCGAGGTAGAGCGCGATCATGTCATTGGCCGAGAGCATCAGCATCATGCCGACGGTGGCCAGCAGGATCAGCACCGGATACTCGAACCGGTCGAAGGACTGGCTCTTGGCATAGGCCCAGGACATGGCGATGGCGAAGAACGAGCCGATCAGCACCAGCTGCTTCATGTAGAAGGCGAAGCCGTCCAGAATGAAGGCGCCGTGGAAGGTTGTCCCGAGCTGGGCGCCGTAGGGCAGCACGAAGAGCGCTGCCGCAGCGACCAGGCCCATGGCCATGCCATTGACGAGGAAGCTGATCTTCTTGCCGCCAAAGGCGCCAATCATCAGCAGCACGAGGGCACCCGCAGAGAGGAAGATCTCCGGCAGTACGGGCAGAAGGTCGGGCAATTGAGTGGTTTCAGACATTGCGCGCGTCTTTCGTCCAGTCGGGATCAGTGGCTGGCATGGGCAGCAGCGGGAACATGTGCCTGCTGCGCCGGGCCAGCCGCCTCAATGGCTGCATTGTAATTGGTGATCAGGGCCTCGACCGAGGCCGCCGTCACATCCAGGATCGGCGACGGATAGAAGCCGAAGAAGATGGTCAGAACGACGAGCGGCACCAGAAGCACCTTCTCGCGGAGGTCGAGGTCGAGGATCGACTTCAGGCTCTCCTTGTCCAGCGCGCCGAAGACGACGCGGCGGTAGAGGTAGAGCGCATAGGTTGCCGAGAGGATCACGCCGGTGGTTGCGAAGAAGGCAACCCAGGTATTGGCCTCGAAGGCGCCCATCAGCGTCAGGATTTCACCGACGAAGCCGCTGGTGCCCGGCAGGCCGACATTGGCCATGGTCAGGATCAGGAAGATCACCGCATAGACCGGCATCCGGTTGACCAGGCCGCCATAGGCCGAAATCTCGCGGGTGTGCATCCTGTCATAGATCACGCCGACGCAGAGGAAGAGCGCGCCGGAGACGATACCATGCGACAGCATCTGGAAGATCGCGCCCTGCAGGCCCTGCATGTTCATCGCGAAGATGCCCATGGTGACGTAACCCATGTGGGCGATGGACGAATAAGCGATGAGCTTCTTGATGTCCTCCTGCGCCAGCGCCACCAGCGAGGTGTAGATGATGGCAACAACAGACAGGGTGAACACGAGCGGGGCGAACATTTCGCTCGCCAGCGGGAACATCGGCAGCGAGAAGCGCAAGAAGCCGTAGCCGCCCATCTTCAGCAGCACGCCGGCCAGGATCACGGAACCGGCGGTCGGCGCTTCCACGTGGGCGTCCGGCAGCCAGGTATGCACCGGCCACATAGGCATCTTCACCGCGAAGCTGGCGAAGAAGGCGAGCCATAGCCACGTCTGCGCATTCTCCGCGAAGGGATGGCGCATCAGGGCTGCGATGTCTGTGGTGCCGGCCGTCCAGTACATGGACATGATGGCCACCAGCATCAGCACGGAGCCGAGCAGCGTGTAGAGGAAGAACTTGTAGCTGGCATAGACGCGGCGCTTGCCGCCCCACACGCCGATGATGAGGAACATCGGCAGCAGGCTCGCCTCGAAGAAGACGTAGAAGAGCACCAGATCCAGCGCGCAGAACACGCCGATCATCATCGTTTCCAGAATGAGGAACGCGATCATGTACTCCTTCACGCGCTTCTGCACGCTCTCCCAGGAGGCGAGGATGCAGAAGGGCATGAGGAACGTCGTCAGGATGACGAAGAGCATCGAGATGCCATCGACGCCCATGCGGTAGCCGATGTTACCGCCCAGCCATTCCTTGCTTTCGACAAGCTGGAAGCCCGGGTTGGCGTAGTCGAAGGCGCCCCAGATGAACAGCGACAGGATGAAGGTGAAGATGGTGGTGACCAGCGCAACCATGCGGATGTTGCGCTTTGCCCCGTCATCGTCTCCCGGCACCAGGAGAATGGCCAGCACACCTGCCAGCGGCAGGAATGTGGTCAGTGTCAGGATCGGCCAATCGATCATCAGTGCGCTCCCCCGCCGGTCGAAACGCCGGTGAACATCGACCAGGTGACGAGCGCCGCCACACCGATCAGCATCGCAAAAGCATAGTGGTAGAGATACCCGGTCTGCAGGCGCACGACCCAGGACGTGACATTCTGGACACGGGCGGCAACGCCATCGGGACCGTAGCCATCGATGATCTTGCCATCACCCTTCTTCCAGAGCTGGCGGCCGATCCACATGGCCGGACGCACGAAGATGACGTTGTAGAGCTCGTCGAAGTACCACTTGTTCAGCAGGAACTTGTAGAGGCCCTCATGCTCGGCAGCCAGGCGCTTGGGCGTCTCGGGCGAGCGGATGTAGCAGTACCAGGCACCCGTGAGGCCAAGCACCATCATGACG
Source organism: Pannonibacter phragmitetus DSM 14782 (assembly GCF_000382365.1). Taxonomy (GTDB): domain Bacteria; phylum Pseudomonadota; class Alphaproteobacteria; order Rhizobiales; family Stappiaceae; genus Pannonibacter; species Pannonibacter phragmitetus. Next base: position 36,701 of record NZ_KB908220.1, read on the forward strand.
AAGGGCGAAACCTTGACCCACTTCGGCACGTCATGGATGGCGTGCAGGATGTGGTTCTCGGCACCGGTGAACAGCGCACCCTTCCAGAAGGCATCGTAGGCCGCGCCGGCAAACTGGCTGTAGAACACCATACCGGCCAGAACAGCACCGATGGACAGGATGAAGAGCGGAGCCAGCATCACCATCGGGGATTCATGCACGTGCTTCATCACATCCACCGGAGCCCGCGGCTTGCCGTGGAAGGTCATGAAGGTCAGGCGCCAGGAGTAGAAGGACGTCAGGCCTGCAGCCACAACGGTCATCCAGAAGCCATAGAGCGCGAAGGCATTGGCATGCTCACCCGACGAAGCTGCATAAGCGGCCTCAATCACCAGATCCTTCGAAAGGAAGCCGGCCAGACCAATGTGCGTGAGCGGAATGCCGACACCCGTGAGGGCGAGCGTGCCGATGAACATGGTCCAGTAGGTGAACGGGATGTGCTTGCGCAGGCCGCCCATCTTGCGCATGTCCTGCTCGTCCGAGACGGCATGGATGACCGAACCGGCGCAGAGGAACAGAAGCGCCTTGAAGAAGGCGTGCGTGAACAGGTGGAACACGGCGATCGAATAGGCCCCTACGCCGAGCGCCACGAACATGTAGCCGAGCTGCGAGCAGGTCGAATAGGCGATCACGCGCTTGATGTCGTTCTGCACGAGGCCGACCGTTGCCGCGAAGAAGGCGGTCGTGGCACCGAAGAAGGTGACAACCGTCAGCGCCGTGTGGGACAGCTCGAACAGGGGCGACAGGCGGGCGACCATGAAGACGCCCGCGGTCACCATCGTGGCGGCGTGAATGAGGGCCGACACCGGGGTCGGGCCTTCCATCGCGTCCGGCAGCCAGGTGTGCAGCAGGAACTGCGCCGACTTGCCCATGGCACCCATGAACAGCAGCAGGCAGACAACCGTCATAGCCGTATGGGCATCGAGCGGATGGCCGAGGAAGTTAAGCACGGCCGCGCCGTGGTCAGCGCCCTCTGCCCCGTGGCCGCCAACGACGGCCTGAGCGTTGGCGAAGATCTCCGGCAGGTTGATGGTGCCGAACATCATGAAGACGCCGAAGATGCCGAGGGCAAAGCCGAAGTCACCGACGCGGTTGACGACGAAGGCCTTCATGGCCGCCGCATTGGCCGAGGGCTTCTTGTACCAGAAGCCGATGAGCAGGTAGGAGGCCACGCCCACGCCTTCCCAGCCGAAGAACATCTGCAGCAGGTTGTTCGACGTCACCAGCGACAGCATGGCGAAGGTGAAGAGCGACAGATAGGCAAAGAAGCGCGAGCGGTGCGGGTCGTGGTGCATGTAGCCGATGGAATAGACATGCACGAGAGCCGACACCGTGTTCACCACCACCAGCATCACCACAGTGAGCGTGTCGATGCGCAGCGACCAGGCGACATTGAGCGCGCCGGAAGAGATCCAGCGCAGGACCTCGACCTCGACAAGCGCCGTTTCGCCATAGCCGATGGTGAAGAAGGCAACCCAGGACAGCACGGCCGAGATGATCACCAGACCGCTGGTGATGTACTCGCTGGCCGTATGCCCGATCACACGCCCGAAGAGACCGGCAATCAGGAAGCCAATCAGGGGCAGGAAGACGATCGCTGAATACAACATCCGTCCGTTACCCCTTCATCGCATTGATGTCTTCCACGGCAATGGAGCCGCGGTTGCGGTGGAACACGACCAGAATGGCGAGGCCGATGGCAGCCTCGGCGGCCGCCACGGTCAGAACCAGCATGGTGAAAATCTGGCCCATGAGATCGCCCAGGTGTGTGGAGAAGGCGACAAAGTTGATGTTGACGGCGAGGAGCAGCAGCTCCACCGACATCAGGATGACAATCACGTTTTTCCTGTTCAGAAAGATCCCGAAGATCCCGATCGTGAACAGGATGGCCGCGACCGACAGATAGTGCGACAGACCGATTTCCATGGGCGCCTCGCAGTGCTCCCTCGTTTACCCCGATCCGGGCAGAAGAGCATCAGATGCCCCTGCCCGGGTTTAAAACCGCGGTTTCCCGCGTCAAATGCCCTTGCCCGGCTCGACCTTGCGGATCTCGATAGCCGTTTCCTTGTTGCGCGCAACCTGAGCCGGAACGCTCTGGCGCTTGATGCCTTCGCGGTGGCGCAGCGTCAGGACGATGGCCCCGATCATCGCCACCAGCAGCACAAGCCCGGCAACCTGGAAGAAGAAGATGTACTTGGTGTAAAGCACCTGGCCGATGGCCTCGATGTTCGAGACCTGCTCCAGCGGCGGGATCGGCTGTGAGCCATGGCCCAGCAGGTCAGGCGCAATCACCCAGGCGCCAACACCCATCAACAGCTCGACCAGCAGGATCAGCCCGACCAGCACGCCGACCGGCATGTACTGCAGGAAGCCCTGCCGCAGCTCGACGAAGTCGACGTCCAGCATCATCACCACGAAGAGGAAGAGCACCGCCACCGCGCCGACATAGACGACGATCAGCAGCATGGCGAGATACTCGGCCCCCAGAAGGATGAACAGACCAGCCGAATTGACGAAGGCCAGAATGAGGAACAGCACCGAGTGCACCGGATTGCGCGACGAGATGACCATGAAGGCAGATGCCACGGTCACTCCGGCAAACAGATAGAAGAAGAGGGCTTTCAGGATCATGTCAGGACCTGCCTGTCTCGGGCTCTTGCCTTTGGCTCATTCTTGCGTCCCCCGCCGGCCGGCCGGTTCCGCGCATCCCCTACCCGTCTCATGCGGCGGCCAGGGGTCTTGTTTCTTGTGCCTGCCGCCTCAGCGGTAGGGCGCATCCATTGCGATGTTGCGGGCGATTTCCCGCTCCCACCGGTCGCCGTTCGCGAGCAGCTTTTCCTTGGAGTAGTAAAGCTCTTCGCGCGTCTCGGTGGCGAACTCGAAGTTCGGGCCCTCGACGATGGCATCCACCGGGCAGGCTTCCTGGCAGAAGCCGCAATAGATGCACTTGACCATGTCAATGTCATAACGGGTGGTGCGGCGGGTGCCATCGTTGCGGCGCGGGCCGGCTTCGATGGTGATTGCCTGCGCCGGGCAGATGGCTTCGCACAGCTTGCAGGCGATGCAGCGCTCTTCCCCGTTGGGATAGCGCCGCAGGGCATGCTCGCCGCGGAAACGCGGGCTCACCGGCCCCTTCTCGAAGGGGTAGTTCACAGTCGGCTTCGGCTTGAAGAAATAGCGCATGGCGAGAAAGAACGCCGATACGAACTCCTTCAAGAACAGCGACTTTATGGCCTGATCAAGTCCCATCGCCAGAGCCTCTTTGCCTTCCTGCCGCTCAGCCTACAAGCTGAAACGCGGCCAGATACCCGATCACCGGAAACAGGGTGACCGGAAGGATGAAAACCAGTTTGCGCAGGACTGGCTCGAACCGTACGGCCCATCCGCCGCCCTTGCGCTTGTTCTTTTCGACCATCGCCGACAGCAGCCCGTTCAGGATGCCGTAGTCGAGCCAGCCGATGTACAACCCGATGGCTGCGCCAATCAACCCGGCGACGGAAATATCCATGGCCTTACGGGGCCCAGCCCATCACCTGCAGAACGCCGGCGACAACCACGACCATGATCAGCGACAGCGGCAGGAAGATCTTCCAGCCCAGACGCATCAGCTGGTCGTAGCGGTAACGCGGGACCATTGCCTTCACCATGGCGAACATGAAGAAGACAAGCAGCGCCTTCAGCAGGAACCAGACGAAGCCCGGCACCCAGGTGAAAGGAGCTGCATCCACCGGCGGCAGCCAGCCGCCCATGAACAGAATGGTCATCATCGCGCACATCAGCGCAATCGACACATACTCGCCGAGCATGAACATCATGTACGGGGTGGAGCCATATTCCACCATGAAGCCGGCCACGAGTTCCGACTCTGCTTCCGCCAGATCGAAGGGCGGGCGGTTCGTCTCGGCCAGGGCCGAAATGAAGAACACCACGAACATCGGCAGCAGCGGCAGCCAGTACCAGTTCAGGATCGACAGCCAGGGCAGGCCCACCGCCGTCGCCAGACCCGTCTTCTGGGAATTGACGATCTCGGTCAGGTTCAGCGATCCGGCGCAGAGCAGGACGGTGACGATGACGAGGCCGATGGAGACTTCATAGGACACCATCTGCGCGGCAGAGCGCAGGGCCGACAGGAAGGGATACTTCGAGTTGGACGCCCAGCCGCCGATGATGATGCCGTACACGCCGAGCGAGGAGATGGCGAAGATATAGAGAATGCCCACATTGATGTCGGCAATCACCCAGCCATCGGCCACCGGCACCACGGCCCAGGCGCTGAGCGCCAGAAGCACGGTGAGGAGCGGTGCCAGCAGGAACAGGCCCTTGTTGGAGCCCGACGGAATGACCGGCTCCTTCAGCACGAACTTCAGAAGGTCGGCAAAGGACTGGAAAAGCCCCCAGGGGCCAACCACGTTCGGGCCACGGCGGATCTGCACGGCAGCCCAGATCTTGCGGTCGGCATAGAGGATGTAGGCGATGATCACGAGGAGCACCACCATCAGCAGCACGCTCTGGAACGCCATCCAGAGGAACGGCCAGCCGTAGGTCGTCATAAACTCCGACATCGTTGTCCCCTGCCCCTTATTCCGCAGCCGCCGCCAGGCGCGACTTGGCCAGCGCGGAACATTCCGCCATGACCTTCGACGCGCGGGCGATCGGGTTCGTCAGATAGAAGTCGCTGATCACGTTGGTGAAGGCGACGGAGTTGGTCTTGCCGCCAAGGCCGGCCAGAGCCTCCACGTCAGCCGGGTTGCCGGCTGCGATGGTGTCGATGGCCGCCATATGCGGGAATTCCTCGAAGAGCTTGGCGCGCAGCTGCGCCAGGCTGTCGAACGGCAGAGCCTTGCCGAGAACAGCCGACAGGGCACGCAGGATGGCCCAGTCTTCACGCGCTTCACCCGGGGGGAAGCCGGCACGGTCGCCCAGCTGGACGCGGCCTTCAAGGTTCACGTAAAGGCCGGACTTCTCGGTATAGGCAGCGCCCGGCAGGATGACGTCGGCACGGTGCGCGCCCTTGTCACCATGGGTGCCCTGATAGACCACGAAAGCCCCGGCCGGGATCTCGATCTCGTCAACACCCAGCAGGAACAGCACGTCGAGGCTGTTCTCGGCCAGGATCTGGCCGGTTGACAGACCGCCCTCGCCCGGCACGAAGCCGATGTCGAGCGCGCCAACCTGAGCTGCTTCCGTGTGCAGGACGCTGAAGCCGTTCCAGTCTTCACGGACCGCGCCGCGCGACTGGGCCAGCTTGGCCGCCAGCGACAGAACCGCAGCCCCGTCCGGACGGTTGATCGCGCCCTGACCGGCGATGATGAGCGGCTTCTTCGCACCGGCGAGGAAGGAGGCATCGTCGATGAGCGAAGCCAGCGTGTCGGGGCCCGCACCCTTGTAGGTGGCCGGATAGGTGAGATCGGCGTTCTGGCCGATCACGGAAATCTCGACATTGCCCTTGACCCAGCGCTTGCGCAGACGGGCGTTGAGCACCGGAGCTTCGAGGCGCGGGTTGGTGCCAATCAGAACGATGGCATCGGCCTCGTCGATCCCGGCAACCGTGGCGTTGAACAGATAGCTGGCGCGGCCATGCTTGGGATGCAGCGGCGAGCCGGGGAAGCGGCTGTCGATGTTCTTCACACCGAGGCTGTCCATCAGGCTCTTCAGCGCAAACAGCTCTTCCACGCTGGACAGCTGGCCGGCGAGCGCACCAATCTTGTCAGCGGTGGCGGCCTTCACCTTGTCCGCGATGATCTGGAAGGCTTCGCTCCAGCTCACCGGAACCAGCTTGCCGTCCTTGCGGGCGTAGGGCCGGTCGAGGCGCTGGGTCTTCAGGCCGTCCCAGATGTAGCGGGACTTGTCCGAGATCCACTCCTCGTTCACCTCGTCGTTGAGGCGCGGCATGATGCGCATCACTTCGCGGCCACGGGTGTCGACGCGGATGGCAGAGCCGAGCGCGTCCATGACGTCGACGCTTTCCGTCTTCACCAGTTCCCAGGGACGGGCATTGAACTCATAGGGCTTGTGCGTCAGCGCACCCACCGGGCACAGGTCGGCCACGTTGCCCTGCATTTCGGAGGACAGCGCGGCTTCCAGATAGGTGGTGATCTCCGCATCCTCGCCGCGGCCGATCAGGCCCATGTCGGCAACGCCGCAGACTTCCGTGGTGAAACGGACGCAGCGCGTGCAGTGGATGCAGCGGGTCATGATGGTCTTGACCAGCGGGCCGAGGTGCTTGTTCTCGACAGCGCGCTTGTTTTCGGCAAAGCGCGAGCTGTCCACACCATAGGCCATGGCCTGGTCCTGAAGATCGCACTCACCGCCCTGGTCACAGATCGGGCAGTCCAGCGGGTGGTTGATGAGCAGGAACTCCATCACCCCCTCGCGGGCCTTCTTGACCATCGGGCTCTTGGTCAGCACCACCGGCGGCTCGCCGTTCGGGCCGGGCCGCAGGTCACGCACACCCATGGCGCAGGAGGCGGTCGGCTTCGGGGGCCCGCCCTTCACTTCCACAAGGCACATGCGGCAGTTGCCGGCAATCGAAAGCCGGTCGTGGTAGCAGAAACGCGGCACTTCCGCGCCTGCTTCCTCGCAGGCCTGCAGCAGCGTGTAATCCGCCGGGACGTCAACTTCCTTGCCGTCGATGATCAGCTTTGTCATCACTTCGCCTCTTGTGCTGCGGTGTAGGCAGCCAGCAGTTCTGTGACCTCGATGCCGTTGATGGTCATCCCATCAAGCCGGCAATCGTTGATAGAGGCCCCCGCCAGATTGGCGTTGGTCATACGAAACCCGGCCATATTCACGTCGTCATACCGTCCGCCGGACAGGTTTGCGTCGCTGTATGTACAGCCAGACAGATTGATGTTGCGGTAAGATCCACCAGACAGGTTCACGTTCACGAACGTGCTCCCGGAGAGATTGACGTCATCAAAGGACGATCCGGAAAGATCGCTGCCTTTGACATCCATGCAATGCTTTTCGTGGTGGATCTTCATCGCATCACTCCGCTGCCGCCAGGGCCTTGGGAGCCTTGGTCTTGGCCACGTAGTCGTCAATGCGGGCCTCGATCACAGGCCGGAAGTTCTTGATCAGGCCCTGGATCGGCCATGCAGCCGCATCGCCAAGGGCGCAGATCGTGTGACCTTCCACCTGCTTGGTGACGTTGAACAGCATGTCGATTTCCTCACGCGAGGACTGGCCCTTGACCATGCGCTCCATGACGCGCCACATCCAGCCGGTGCCTTCACGGCACGGCGTGCACTGGCCGCAGCTCTCGTGCTTGTAGAAGTAGCTCAGGCGCGCAATCGCCTTGATGATGTCGGTGGACTTGTCCATGACGATCACCGCCGCCGTGCCGAGGCCGGAGCCGAGGCCGCGCAGGGTGTCGAAGTCCATGGCCGTGTCCTTGATCTGCTCGCCGGTGAGACAGGGAACGGACGAGCCGCCCGGGATCACCGCCAGCAGATTGTCCCAGCCGCCGCGAATGCCGCCGCAGTGCTTCTCGATGAGTTCGCTGAACGGAATGCCCAACTCCTCCTCGACCGTGCAGGGACGGTTGACGTGGCCGGAGACGCAGAACAGCTTCGTGCCTGCATTGTTCGGCTTGCCGAGACCGGAGAACCAGGAAGCGCCCCGGCGCAGGATCGTCGGCGAAACAGCGATCGATTCCACGTTGTTCACGGTGGTCGGGCAGCCATAAAGGCCGACGTTCGCCGGGAACGGCGGCTTCAGGCGCGGCTGGCCCTTCTTGCCTTCAAGGCTTTCGAGCAGCGCGGTCTCTTCACCGCAAATATAGGCACCTGCACCGTGATGGACGTAGATGTCGAAGTCGTAGCCGTTCTTGTTGTTCTTGCCGATCAGCCCGGCATCATAGGCCTGATCGATGGCAGCCTGCAGGCGCTCGCGCTCACGGATGAACTCGCCGCGCACATAGATGTAGGCGGCGATCGCACCCATGGCGAAGCCGGCGATGAGGCAGCCTTCGACCAGCGTGTGCGGGTCGTGGCGCAGGATCTCCCGGTCCTTGCAGGTGCCCGGCTCGGACTCGTCCGCATTGACCACCAGATAGGACGGGCGGCCGTCGCTGGCCTTGGGCATGAAGGACCACTTGAGACCGGTCGGGAAGCCGGCGCCACCGCGCCCGCGCAGACCCGAACTCTTCATCTCCTCGATGATCCAGTCGCGGCCCTTCTCGATCAGCCCTTTGGTGTTGTCCCAATGGCCACGCTTGCGGGCGCCTTCAAGGCCCCAGTCGTGCAAGCCGTAGATATTGGTGAAGATCCGATCCTGATCCTTCAGCATCTTGTCTCTCTCACCCCTCGTTCTTGGCTGCGGCCTCAGCTGCCTTGCGGGCAGCCACTTCGGCCTTCACACGTGCAACTGATACTTCAGCCGAATCCGGTACACCATTGAAATCCTTGCCACCGCCGTTGATCGACGGACCAGCAAAGGCATGCGAAGCCTTTTCCGAACCATCCACCACATGGGCAGCAGGCAGAACGCCCTGGGTATCATCGGCAATTTCGGTCAGCGAGGTCGGGCCGCCTTCCGGAGCGCCGAAACGGCGATTGATCTGCGGCCCGGGGGTCACTTCACGGCCTGCGGAAATGTCGTCAATGAGCTTTTCAAGGCTCTCCGGCGTCAGGTCCTCGTAGGTGTCCTTGAAAATCTGCACCATGGGCGCGTTGACGCAGGCACCAAGGCACTCGACCTCTTCCCAGGAGAAATTGCCGTCAGCCGACAGATCATGCGCATGCGCCGCGATCTTCGACTTGCACACCCGGATCAGGTCTTCTGCACCGCGCAGCTGGCAGGGCGTGGTGCCGCACACCTGGATATGCGCCTTCTTGCCCACCGGCTGCAGCTGGAACATGGTGTAGAACGTCGCCACTTCCAGCACGCGGATGTGCGGCATGCCCAGCATTTCCGCGATGTAGCGGATCGCCGGCTCGCTCACCCAGCCTTCGTTCTGTTCCTGTGCGCGCCACAAAAGCGGGATCACGGCCGAAGCCTGACGGCCAGCCGGGTAACGGTCGATCACCTTCTTCGCCCAAGCGAGATTTTCCGCTGTGAAAGCAAAGCTTTCAGGTTGTTCAGCGGCAAGTCTGCGAACCGCCATGGTCCTTTTCCCCGTTCCGTGCCCTGTGGGCCGCTGCCCCTCCGGTCCTGCCCGGCGCCCCTACCCTCTTGCGAGGGATTCGAGACGGTCGAGCCAGAAGCGGCTGCGTGTGGCGAAGAAGTCGTAACCTCTGCGCCGGTTGGTCTTGATACGGTCCAGCTCACCGAGCGGGCCGAGTTCAAAAAAGTCGCGTCCGGCATGGCCGAACAACCGCATTCCGCAGTCCTCGCGCAAGTAGCGCGAAACGGCATGGCTGCGGTCGCTGCCATGCTCCTCGTAGATTACAAGCACATCGCGCATCAGAAGCGCCACGCCACCGCGCAGCGCCTCGATCTCGACGCCCTCCACATCCAGCTTCAGGACCAGCGGCCCTTCCTGCGGAATGTGTCCATCGTCCACGAGGCGGTCGAGCGTAACCGAAAGAACCTCGCCCTTCGGCTCCACACCGGCCTGAGGCACAACGGACCGTGCCTCATGCTTGGCCCCGTAGAAACGGAGCACATCGTCATCCCGTCCGGCCACTGCCCGGTTGAGGCAGGCGACCTTGCCGCCGTTCACCGCCACATTCGCCTCAAGCAGGGCGAAACTGGCGGGATCCAGCTCGATTGCGGCCGCCTTGTGCCGGCCAAACCGCTCACTGGCCACTTTCAGTGACCAGTACCCGTAATTGGCACCACAATCGATGAAGGTGTAATCACAATCCTTCACCGCCAGCAGCACCGCCTCTACCTCTTCCTCGTAGGTATCGCGAGGATCCAGCAGAAGCCCCCAATAGCCGTCGCCATAGGGAAAGCAGAACGTCATGTCCTGCGTGAACCTGACAGCCACCTTGCGGCGGCTTGGCAGCAGGCAGCGGATCAGCCGCGCCGCATGCGAGAACCCCAGATCGTCCAGCGGCCGCAGCGCCTTGGCTGCCATCCGCGTCAGCACCAGACCCGCGTGCTCCACCAGCGTCGCATCCGAGATGGCGCCGCTGGCCTTGTCCACGCGGATCGGGGCTCCGGTCAGGTCCATGCCCTAGCGGTCGACCTCCCCGAACACGATATCGAGCGAGCCGAGCACTGCGGAAATGTCGGCCAGCTGATGCCCGCGGCAGAGGAAGTCCATCGCCTGGAGATGGCTGTAACCCGGCGCCTTGATCTTGCAGCGGTACGGCTTGTTGGTGCCATCCGCCACGAGATAGACGCCGAACTCACCCTTCGGCGCTTCCACGGCAGCGTAAACTTCGCCAGCCGGCACGTGGTAGCCTTCCGTGTAGAGCTTGAAGTGGTGGATGAGCGCTTCCATCGACCGCTTCATCTCGCCCCGCTTCGGCGGCACGATCTTGCCATCGGTGGACGAGACCGGACCGGTCTCCTTGGTCAGGCGCTCAAGGCACTGCTTCATGATGCGGATCGACTGGCGCATCTCTTCCATGCGGATGAGATAACGGTCGTAGCAATCACCGTTCTTGCCGATCGGGATGTCGAAGTCGAGGTCGCCGTAGCACTCATAGGGCTGCGATTTGCGCAGATCCCAGGCAGCACCAGAACCGCGCACCATGACGCCCGAAAAGCCCCAGGCCCAGGCCTCTTCCAGCGTCACAACGCCAATATCGACGTTACGCTGCTTGAAGATTCGGTTGCCGGTGAGAAGCCCGTCGATATCGTCCAGCGTCTGCAGGAACGGATCGCAGAAGTCCCAGATGTCATCAAGCAGCTGGCGCGGCAGATCCTGATGGATGCCGCCCGGCCGGACGAAGGCAGCGTGCATGCGCGCGCCGCAGGCACGCTCATAGAACACCATCAGCTCTTCACGCGGCTCGAAACCCCAGAGCGGCGGCGTCAGCGCGCCAACGTCCATGGCCTGCGTCGTCACGTTGAGCAGATGCGACAGGATGCGGCCGATTTCCGAGTAGAGCACACGGATCAGCTGCCCGCGCATCGGCACGGTAATGCCGAGCATGCGTTCCACCGCCAGGGCAAAGGCATGCTCCTGGTTCATCGGCGCCACGTAGTCGAGGCGGTCGAAATAAGGAACTGCCTGCAGATAGGTCTTCTGCTCGATCAGCTTCTCGGTGCCGCGATGCAGCAGGCCGATATGCGGATCAACGCGCGTCACCACTTCGCCGTCCAGTTCCAGCACAAGGCGCAGCACGCCGTGCGCAGCCGGATGCTGCGGACCGAAGTTGATGTTGAAATTGCGAACCTGAGCCTCAGCCATGCCGCCCGCCCTTAATTCGTCGTTGCCTTCTCATCGCCGGGAAGCACGTATTCCGTGCCTTCCCAGGGCGAGAGAAAGTCGAAGTTGCGGAATTCCTGTGTCAGCCGGACCGGCTCATAGACAACGCGCTTCTTGTCGTCGTCATAGCGCACTTCCACGTAACCGGTTACGGGGAAGTCCTTGCGCAGCGGATGGCCGTCAAAGCCGTAGTCCGTCAGGATGCGGCGCAGATCCGGGTGGCCGGAGAAGAGAATGCCGTACATGTCGTAGGCTTCGCGCTCGAACCACTCGGCACCGGGGAAAACGGGCGTCAGCGACGGAACCGGCGTGTCCTCGTCGGTCGCCACCTTCACGCGGATGCGCTGGTTCTGCACCGGGGACAGGAAGTGGTAGACAACGTCGAAGCGCTTGTCGCGGAAGGGATAATCCACACCGCAAATGTCCGTCAGATTGACGAACTTGCAGCTCGCGTCATCGCGCAGGAAACGAACCACATCGATGATGTCCTGGGCCGGAACGGTCAGCGTCAGCTCGCCATAGGCAACCTGCCACGACAACAACCGGTCCTTCAGCGCCAGCCCGATATGCTCGCCGAGTTCCTTCAGCGTCTCGTCCATCGTTTTGTTCCCGACCCTTCCGGACCTGACGGCGCGGATCCCTCAACCCGCACCCTTGCATTCTACACGGTGCTGCCCGGGCCTTGCGCCCGGACGGCCTTAGCGTTCGATCGTGCCTGTGCGGCGGATTTTCTTCTGCAGCATCAGCACGCCGTACAGCAGCGCCTCTGCCGTCGGCGGGCAGCCCGGGACATAAATGTCAACCGGAACGATGCGGTCGCAACCGCGCACCACCGAATAGGAATAGTGATAATACCCGCCACCATTGGCGCAGGAGCCCATGGAGATGACGTAGCGCGGCTCCGGCATCTGGTCGTAGACCTTGCGAAGCGCGGGCGCCATCTTGTTGGTCAGCGTGCCGGCGACGATCATCACGTCGGACTGGCGCGGGCTGGCGCGCGGTGCAAAGCCAAACCGTTCCGCGTCATAACGCGGCATCGACATCTGCATCATTTCCACGGCGCAGCAGGCCAGACCGAAGGTCATCCACATCAGCGAGCCGGTACGGGCCCACTGGATCAGGCTCTCGGTCGAGGTGACCAGAAAGCCCTTGTCGGCCAGCTCGTCATTGACCTGCATGAAGAAGGCATCGGAAGCCCCGGCGGGCTTGCCGGTGGCCGGATCGATCACACCCTTCGGAGCGGGTGCGACCAGCGTGTCCGAAGACGTGGTCAGTCCCATTCCAGAGCCCCCTTCTTCCATTCATAGATAAAGCCGATGGTCAGCACACCGAGGAAGGTCATCATCGACCAGAAGCCGAGCCAGCCCAGATCCCCGAACACAACTGCCCAGGGGAAGAGGAACGCCACTTCCAGATCAAAAATGATGAACAGGATCGACACCAGATAGAAGCGCACATCAAACTTCATGCGCGCATCGTCAAAGGCGTTGAATCCGCACTCGTAGGCCGACAGTTTTTCAGGATCCGGCTTGGAATAGGCCAGCAAAAACGGCGACACCAGCAGCGCCAGGCCAATGACCAGCGCAATACCGATGAAGACGGCAATCGGGAGATAATCCCGCAACAGATCTTCCATGTCTTTCGCGTCCTTGCACTTGGCGGGCCGGATCGGGAGGAGATCCGGTGCTTCCGGCACGTGCCCCACTCATAGGAGTACGACTCGAGCCTGTCAAACGCCCCGATTTTACCAACATGCGAGCGCACGCTTAGCTCACGCGCATGACCAACGCAAGAGCCGAAAGCAGAGGGCGCAATGGCTTGCTCAGGCCAGCAAGCATAAACAGCTCCGGAAAGGCACGTCACCCCTGCGGCAGCGCCGCTGCCCGCATATCCTGTTGACGGGCACCTAGTGCGGAAACCCCACAGGAAAAGGCCGCCACAAGACCATGAACCGCGGCCAACCGCCGCAGCAGCCGCCAGCCCCTGCCCCGCCGGGCAAGCATTTCATGAACGTGGAAAGTTTTTAGCGGACATGAAAAAAGCCCCACGAGGGGGCTTCATCAAGTTTCGTAAGTGGCGCGAGTGACGGGGCTCGAACCCGCGACCTCCGGCGTGACAGGCCGGCACTCTAACCAACTGAGCTACACCCGCACACTTTACGAAACGGTGCCAAACCCTTCAGAAGGGAATGGCGCGAGTGACGGGGCTCGAACCCGCGACCTCCGGCGTGACAGGCCGGCACTCTAACCAACTGAGCTACACCCGCTTCGTTTCCCCCGCAGCAACCTTCCGGCGCCGCGAAGTGGTGCCGATGTACGGCGCGCCCGGACGGAAGTCAAGCACCCCTGAACCGGCGAATGACCTGTTTTTCAAAAAAGGCAGAAAACCGCGTCTTTTGACCCGGCGCCATTGTGGATAAAACCAAGACAGCGATGCACGCGACAATCTGCACAAACTTACGCAGAAAAATGCAACCAAAAGAAAACATTTTCACTTGCCGCTATAAGTCTAAACACTCCACGTGAATGGGATATTTGTTAACGACCTTGCGGCATCTTAGCAGCACGCTCTCTATTTTTACCGGAGTTCATAATGAAGATCCTGCCATCCTCGGTCTCGGGGAAGCTATATGGACTGGTCGCGTTCTTTGCGGCTTGTTTCATTCTTGTCATTTCGTACCAGCTTTGGAACTTGCGGACGAATTTGATGCAGTTCAAGAGCTCCGAAGTTCGCAGTCTTGTAGATGCTGCAATTGGTATTGCAGACACATACAACCAGCTCGCCAAAAAAGGTGAGATGTCCATAGAGGAAGCGCAGGCTGAAGCTAAAACAGCCATTCGCGGCATCAAGTTTGACGGCGACAATTATATCTTTGGCTACGATGAGAAAGGTATCCGCCTGATACATGCTCAGAAGCCGGATACGGAAGGCACGAACCGTTGGGAAACTAAAGACTCTCAAGGTAAATATCACATTCGCGAGTTTATCGACGTAGCCACGAGAAGCGGTGGCGGCTATGTTGATTATTACTACGAAGCACCCACAGGCGGTCACTTCCCCAAAACTAGCTATGTTGGATACTACAAAGATTGGGGCTGGGTTCTTGGATCCGGCATTCTTTTTGATAACGTCAATGCACTTTATTGGGACCAGGTCATCAAAAGTGTCAGTTTGACATTCATTCTTCTTGCCGCCGCACTCACGCTTAGCCTTTTCCTTGCAAAGTCAATAGCGAACCCGCTGAGGCGCCTGAGTGCGCAGATGCTTCGTATCGCAGACAATCAACTGGACGAACCGGTTGAAGGAACGGATCGATCTGACGAAGTCGGAAGCATGAGCCGCGCCGTTGAGGTCTTCCGCGAAAACGGTCTTACCCGCCAGAAGCTTGAGAGTCAGAGCGAAGCTGACCGTCTGCGCGAGCATCAGCGCCAGGAGGCGATTGCCCGCCTGATCGAGAGCTTCCAGATCGAATCGCAGCAGGCGCTTGGTGTCGTTGCCGAGAACACCGGCCGCCTGAACGAAGCCGCCATTGCCCTGAAACAGATCGCCACCCGCACCGAGGAGAGTTCCGGCAGCGCAGCGGCCGCCTCCGAACAGGCAACCGCCAACGTGCAGACCGTCGCCTCGGCGGCAGAGGAGCTCTCCGCCTCCATCGGCGAGATCAACCGCCAGGTCAGCCAGAGCAGCATTATCGTCGGCAAAGCCACCACCAGTGCCGCCCAGTCGAATCAGAAGGTCGCCAGCCTTGACGCTGCCGCACAGAAGATCGGCGAAGTCGTCAGCCTGATCCAGGCGATTGCCGAACAGACCAACCTGCTCGCGCTCAACGCAACGATCGAGGCCGCCCGCGCCGGTGAGGCCGGCAAGGGCTTTGCTGTCGTCGCCGCCGAAGTGAAGGAACTGGCCAACCAGACCTCCAAGGCAACGGAAGAAATCTCCTCGCAGATCTCTGCCATCCAGGCCTCGACCCGCGAGACCGTTGCCGTGATCGAAGAGATCACCGACATCATGGAAGAGGTGAATGGCTACACCGGCGCCATTGCCGGGGCCGTCGACGAGCAGGGCAAGGCAACGCGGGAAATCTCCGCCAACGTTCAGGAAGCTGCTCAGGGCACCCGTATGGCCACGGAAAACATGCACCACGTCGCCGACGGGGCAACCCGCACCGCCCAGACGGCTGAAGGCGTGCTGCAGAACTCCACCCAGACCGCCCGCAGCACGGAAGACCTGCGCAACCGCATCGAGACCTTCCTCAGGGCTGTGGCGGCTGCTTGACATCAGACCCGGCGGGCAGTCACCTGCCCTCCACAGACAGAAACCGGCGGATCGTTCCGCCGGTTTTTTGCTGGGCAGATGCCCGCAGCAGCCCCTGACGGCCCCTCAGATGCCAGCAGCCGCCCCTGGCTGGAACACCGCAAACTGATTCTTGCCGTTCTTCTTGGCCGCATACATGGCGCAATCCGCTGCATGCAGAAGCAGATCGCTTTCGCAGCCGTCGGACGGGTAATGCGAAATCCCGATGGATGCGCTGACGCAGACAGCCTCCTTGCCGGTATCGATCGGACGGGCGATGTCCGTCAGCAGATGCTGGGCCAGCGCTCTCACCGCATCGACTCCGGACTGGGCGTCAACAATCAGCGCGAATTCATCGCCGCCAAGACGAAAGCTGCCTGCGCTGGCACACAGGCTGATGCGGCGGCTCACTTCCTTGAGAACATCATCCCCGGCGCGGTGGCCATAGGTGTCATTGACGGCCTTGAAGCCATCAAGATCGATGATCAGCAGAAAGAACTCAGCCGCCTTCCCCTTGGGCTCCGTCCGGCCCGACAGCTCTGCATTGAAATGATAGCGGTTGCCCAGGCTGGTGATCTGGTCGAAATGGGCTGCGCGCCACAGGTCGAGCTGACTGTTATAGGCGTCCGTGATGTCCTGCAGAACGCCCTGAATCACCGGCTCCCCGAGATGGTTGACGCTGCCATGGCCCGCAATCTTGAAACGGCGGACCAGGCCTGACGGATGGCTGAACTCCACCTCATGGGACACGGGCGCCAGGCTCGGCAGATCCGGCTGCGCCAGCATATCCTCGATCGTTCGGCGGACAGCGGGTGCAAAGGGCCGCAAAGCCGTTTCAAGATCGATATCCGTGCCGCTGCTGATTCCGTAAAGTTCATAGGTCCGGCCGGACCAGAGCATCCGTCCCGTCCGGATCTCGTAGGTCCATGCTCCGATGCCTGAAAGAGCCTCAAGCTGGGCAAGCCAGGCGGCGCGCCGCTCGGCATCGCTCTTGAGGCTGAGCAGCTGATCTTCAAAGGAGCGCCGCTCCGGCGCCGGAAAGACGGCCACATCGTAAAGCCGAGGCGAGATCCCGGTCCGGACCGTCATGTTGAGCAGAACGGGTGTGGACGAAGACGCTGCCTGCAGGCTGAGCGCGACTTCAGAACAGGCGCCTTCGATGTGCAGCAGCGGGGCCAGAATACTTTCGAAATAGATCTGGCCCGGCCTGCTCAGGAAGCTGCTGAGGCGCTTGCCCTCTGCTGCAGTTTCGTCAATTCCGGCAAGGCGGCAGAACAGCCTGTTGGCACGGGTCAACCGGAATGAGGCATCCGTGACCGCCAGCGCGCAAGGAGCATCATACCATGCGTCAAGGAGCCCGGAGACGTCAGCTGAGGGGGATGGGAAGCCCGGCATAGCACCTGATCTCTTCAATGACTTCGGCAGGATGGCTCACATGCGGACAATGGCCCGTAACCTTGAGTTCGACGAACTGCGCGTTGGGCATCTGTGCGGCAACATAGCGCCCGGCACTCTGCGGCGCGATAACATCTTCGGAGCACTGGATGACCAGAGCCGGTGTGGTGACGGACGCCAGATCGCTGCGGTTGTCACTCCAGAACGTCAGGGCTGCAAAATGCTGTGCGACATCGGGATCCGTCCGGCAGAAGCTTTCCTCCAGAACCGCCGTCAGTTCCGGGCGATCCGGATTGCCCATGATCAGCGGCGCAATCCCTTTCGTCCAGCCGAGATAGTTCGACCGCATCGCCTCGATCAGGCCTTCAATGTCGGCAGCATTGAAGCCTCCCTGATACGCGCCATCATTCACATAGCACGGAGACGGACCGATCAGCACCAGCTGCCTGAACAGATCCGGCCGCTTCCCGGCCGCCAGAACGCCAATCATGGCGCTGACGGAATGGCCAACGAATATGACCGGCTCGGAACAGACATTCTCAATGAGCTCGATACAGTCATCCGCATAATCGGCAAGCGACTGATACCGCTCGTAGCTGAAGCAGCTGTGATCCGAATTGCCGAATCCGATCAGGTCAAACAGAATCACCTGGCCGGACGCTTCAAAGGCGGGCGCCACATCCTTCCACATGGTCTGGTCACAGCCGAGGCCATGGGCAAAGACGATCGGCACACGCCCCCTGCCACGCAGCGTCACCGCATATTTTCTTGAAACGTCCTGCACGCTCATACAGCAATCCTCACAGCCCACACCCTGCAGTTTAAGGACTTGCGATTAGGCAGGAGTAAAAATTTATCCGCGAACTGCGCAATAACGATGATTACTTATAAAAAACAGAGACTTAAACTCTTGAAGCGAAGCCAAACCCGCTTCAAAGAAGCACGAATCCGGGCAAATTCAGCCATGGCGTCAAAGTGAATTGACGCAAGATTCGTGGATATCGAGGAGATAAGATGGTGGGCGGTGAGAGACTCGAACTCCCGACATCCTCGGTGTAAACGAGGCGCTCTACCAACTGAGCTAACCGCCCGGCACTGATGGCCAGCCGGATCGAGGCGATCCGGAAGCCCGTCTTTTAGGGGCAATGATCCGGCTTGGCAAGGGCCAAGGGACCTTCACGCGTTTTTCCTCAGGGCTCTGGATAACCTGTTGATGGCGGAACGGCAGACGCGCTTCGGATGGCGGAAAACCGTGGCTTCATGCCGTCCCGCAGCGAGCTTTTCTGATTGCGGCATGCTCAAGCCCTTGTGGCGCTGGAGCATTCTCAGGGCGGGATACGCCGGCATCGCAAGACAGGCCGTTCATCTCAGGTGACAGCCGCAGATGCCCGCTTCCCCCTTGGCCGCCTCTCCCCTGCCCGCCTCACTCTTGCCCGCCGGAACGGAAAAACCCGCGCATGGAGACCACACGCGGGTTTTCGGGCGGGCTGAGCACCAGGCTCCGGATGCAGATGCTGCCGGGACGCGGCGGCTCAGCGCCGCACGGGCTTTACCGTGCCGCCCGAAGGCGGCCCGGTAAAGGCTCCGGAACTGCCTCAGGCGTTCACGGCGTCCTTGAGGCCCTTGCCGGCCTTGAACTTCGGCGTCTTGGAAGCCGGGATCTGGATCGTTTCGCCAGTGCGCGGGTTACGGCCTTCGGTGGCTGCACGCTCGGAAACCGAGAAGTTGCCAAAGCCGATGATGCGGACTTCGTCACCGCCCTTGAGCGCCTGGGTCACGGCGTCGAACGTGGCGTCGACGGCTTCACCGGCCTGAGCCTTGGTCAGGCCAGTCTTCTCAGCCACGGCCGCGATCAGATCGTTCTTGTTCATAGCAGTCCCTTTCTACAAAACGGCGGAAAGCAGGCGATTCTCGCCAAAGCCGCTGGCCGGAAATTCGTGCGAAACAGACGGCAAAGCAAGCCATTTTTTCGCAGAAAACCGCCATTTTCACCCGATTCTCCAAGAAAAAAGCCCCGGCGCAAGCCGGGGCTCCAATTATTTCAGGCGTTCACGCTTCAATGGGCAATCAAACCGGATGCATCATCGTCGCCGGGACGCTGATCAGAAGTTGCAGCCGCCTGAGCCGCCTCATCCCATTCGATCGCTTCCGGCATGCGCAACAGGGCCGTCTTCAGGACCTGCTCCATGCTGGAGACCGGGATGATTTCCATCCCGTTCTTCACGCTGTCCGGAATATCCGCCAGATCCTTGGCGTTGTCTTCCGGGATCATCACGGTCTTGATGCCGCCGCGCAGCGCAGCCAGCAGCTTCTCCTTCAGCCCGCCGATCGGCAGGATGCGGCCGCGCAGGGTGATCTCACCCGTCATCGCCACATCACGGCGGACCGGAATGCCGGTCATGACCGAGATGACGGCAGTGGCCATGGCGATGCCCGCAGATGGGCCATCCTTCGGCGTTGCGCCTTCCGGCACGTGCACGTGGATGTCGCGCTTGTCGAACAGCGGCGGCTGAATGCCGAAGTCGACGGCACGCGAGCGCACATAGGACGCAGCGGCGGAGATGGACTCCTTCATCACGTCGCGCAGGTTGCCCGTCACCGTCATCTTGCCCTTGCCGGGCATCATGACGCCTTCGATGGTGAGCAGCTCGCCGCCCACTTCCGTCCAGGCAAGACCGGTGACCACACCGACCTGATCCTCGAGCTCTGCCTGACCATAGCGGTAGCGCGGCACACCGAGGTACTTCTCGACCAGTTCCTCATCCACGGCCACCGTCTTCACGCCGGTCATGAGGATGTCCTTCACCGCCTTACGGGCCAGCGTTGCCATTTCGCGCTCAAGATTACGCACGCCCGCCTCACGGGTGTAGCGGCGAATCACGAAACGCAGGGCTTCTTCGCTGACGGAGAACTCGCCGTCCTTCAGGCCGTGGTCCTTTTCGGACTTCGGCAGCAGGTGGCGGCGGGCGATCTCCAGCTTCTCATCTTCCGTGTAACCGGCGATGCGGATGATCTCCATACGGTCCATGAGCGGGCCGGGGATGTTCAGCGTGTTGGCCGTCGTCACGAACATCACATCCGAAAGGTCATATTCGACCTCCAGATAGTGGTCCATGAAGGTGCTGTTCTGCTCAGGATCCAGCACTTCCAGCAGCGCCGAAGACGGATCGCCACGGAAGTCCATGCCCATCTTGTCGATTTCGTCGAGCAGGAAGAGCGGGTTGGAGCGCTTGGCCTTCTTCATCGACTGGATGACCTTGCCGGGCATCGAGCCGATGTAGGTGCGGCGGTGGCCGCGAATCTCGGCTTCGTCACGCACGCCACCCAGCGAGATGCGCACGAATTCGCGTCCCGTTGCCTTGGCGATGGACTTGCCGAGCGAGGTCTTGCCGACGCCCGGAGGACCGACGAGGCAGAGGATCGGCCCCTTCAGCTTGTTGGCGCGGGCCTGCACGGCGAGATACTCGACGATGCGCTCCTTGACCTTGTCGAGGCCGAAGTGATCAGTGTCCAGCACCTTTTCAGCCAGCGACAGGTCGTGCTTGACCTTGCTCTTCTTGCCCCAGGGAATGCCGAGAATCCAGTCCAGATAGTTGCGCACCACGGTGGCTTCCGCCGACATGGGGCTCATCTGCTTCAGCTTCTTGACTTCGGCCTGGGCACGCTCGCGCGCTTCCTTGCTGAGCTTGGTCTTCTTGATGCGCTCTTCCAGTTCGGCCAGCTCGTCACGGCCATCCTCGCCGTCGCCAAGCTCCTTCTGGATTGCCTTCATCTGCTCGTTGAGATAGTACTCGCGCTGGGTCTTCTCCATCTGGCGCTTGACGCGCGAACGGATGCGCTTTTCCACCTGCAGGACGGAGATTTCGCTCTCCATCAGCCCCAGAACGCGCTCCAGACGCTCGGCCACCGAAACGATGGCGAGAATGTCCTGCTTCTCCGGGATCTTGATGGCCAGATGCGAGGCAATGGTATCAGCCAGCTTCGAGTAATCCTCGATCTGGTTGATGGTGCCCAGAACCTCCGGCGAAACCTTCTTGTTCAGCTTCACATAGTTCTCGAACTCGGCAACGACGGAGCGCGCCAGAGCTTCGATCTCGATGTTCTCGCCGTCCTTCTCGGGCAGCACGACGGCCTCGGCCTCGTAGAAGTCCTCGCGGCCGGTGTAATTGGTGATCTTTGCGCGGGCACCGCCTTCGACCAGCACCTTGACGGTGTTGTCGGGCAGCTTCAGCAGCTGCAGCACCGTCGCCAGCGTGCCGACCTCATAGATCTGGTCCGTGGCCGGATCATCATCCGCCGCGTTGATCTGGGTCGCCAGAAGAATGTGCTTGTCGGACGTCATGACCTCTTCGAGGGCGCGGATCGATTTTTCCCGGCCGACAAACAGGGGCACGATCATGTGCGGAAACACGACAATGTCGCGTAGCGGCAGAACGGGATAAACCGTCTTTTCCGCCTCGTTGAGGGAGCGCGTTTCAGATTCGCTCATGTCCATTCCTTTCTTGCCGCACGCCTGTGTCCCGGGAGGGGGGACCGCATGCAGCGCTCTTGGGATGGCCCTCCGGTCCCGGGGTGGTCCGGATGAGGGCCGGCTGATCCCGCCTCACATGAGCACGAATGTCAGCCGCCAAACCATCGTCATGGTCTATTAGGTGGACACCCGCGCCATGGGTGTCAAGGCAAGGCAGCAATATCCCTTCAGCTTGCCTGTTGACGACCGGGCCGCAATCCGCGCTCCCCCGCCAGACGCAGGGAAAAACCGTCATTCCGGGCCCCGGATGAAACAGAAATGCCGCCCGGAGGCGGCATTTCAGAACTGCGTGAACGCAAGGCCGGAAGGCTCAGGCGCTCGTTGCCGTGGTCTCGGCACGGTCCTCGTAGATGTAGAGCGGACGGGCCTTGCCATCCACCACTTCCGGCGAGATGACAACTTCCTTGACGCCCTTGAGGCCAGGCAGCTCGTACATGGTGTCGAGAAGGATGGCCTCCAGAATGGAGCGCAGGCCGCGGGCACCCGTCTTGCGCTCGATGGCGCGGCGGGAAATCGCCTTGAGAGCCTCGTCGTGGAAGGTCAGTTCCACGTTCTCCATCTCGAACAGGCGCTGGTACTGCTTGACCAGAGCGTTCTTCGGCTCGGTCAGGATCGTCACCAGAGCTTCCTCATCGAGGTCTTCCAGCGTGGCGATGACAGGCAGACGGCCGACGAATTCCGGGATCAGGCCGAACTTCAGCAGATCCTCAGGCTCCAGCTCGGAGAACAGCTCGCCGATGCGGCGGTCTTCCGGGCCCACCACATTGGCCTTGAAGCCGATGGTGGACTTGCGGCCGCGGTCGGAGATGATCTTGTCGAGACCGGCAAAGGCGCCGCCGCAGATGAACAGGATGTTGGTCGTGTCCACCTGCAGGAATTCCTGCTGGGGATGCTTGCGCCCGCCCTGCGGCGGAACGGAAGCCACGGTGCCTTCCATGATCTTCAGCAGGGCCTGCTGCACGCCTTCGCCCGACACGTCGCGGGTGATGGACGGGTTGTCGGCCTTGCGGCTGATCTTGTCCACCTCGTCGATGTAGACGATGCCGCGCTGCGCCCGCTCGACATTGTAGTCGGCAGCCTGAAGCAGCTTGAGGATGATGTTCTCCACGTCCTCGCCCACGTAGCCGGCTTCCGTCAGCGTGGTGGCATCGGCCATGGTGAAGGGCACATCCAGGATGCGCGCGAGCGTCTGGGCCAGCAGCGTCTTGCCGCAGCCGGTGGGGCCGCAAAGCAGGATGTTGGACTTGGCCAGTTCGACGTCGTTGTTCTTGCTGGCGTGATTCAGGCGCTTGTAGTGGTTGTGAACCGCCACGGACAGCACCTTCTTGGCGCTGTTCTGCCCGATCACGTAGTCATCGAGGACACGGCGAATCTCTTGCGGCGTCGGAATCCCGTCGCGCGATTTCACCAGCGAGGACTTGTTCTCCTCGCGTATGATGTCCATGCACAGCTCGACACATTCATCGCAGATGAAAACAGTCGGACCGGCGATCAGCTTGCGAACTTCATGCTGGCTCTTGCCGCAGAACGAGCAGTAGAGCGTATTCTTGGAGTCGCTGCCGCTGGCCTTCGTCATCTATTCAACCCCGCAGGTTCCGGAAGGGGCACGCCCCTTCCTTTCTGTCTCCCGAAGCTGGCCCGTCCAGCCGCTCCGGTTCCGGTCCGAGACCGCATTTCCGGCCTTTACGAACAAGCATGCTCCATGCTTCGCCCGTAAAGATCAACATTCGTTTAAGCCGGTCATCCAAACAATGACCTGTTGAAGGAAGAGGAGCCGGCAAAGCTCCCTTCCCTCATACCCCTCAGGCGCTTTCGCCGCCAGAGAGGCTGTTGCGGTCGGCAATCACATTGTCGATGATGCCGAATTCCTTTGCCGTATCCGCCGTCATGAAGTTGTCGCGCTCAAGAGCCTCTTCCACCTGGTCGAGGGTCTGGCCCGTGTGCTTCACGTAGATTTCATTCAGGCGGCGCTTCAGGCTCAGGATTTCCTTCGCATGCAGCATGATGTCGGACGCCTGGCCACGGAACCCGCCGGACGGCTGGTGCACCATGACGCGCGCGTTCGGCAGCGCAAAGCGGGAACCCTTGTGGCCGGCTGCCAGCAGCAGCGAGCCCATGGAGGCGGCCTGACCGATGCAGAGCGTCGACACTTCCGGCCGGATGAACTGCATGGTGTCGTAGATCGCAAGGCCAGCCGTCACGAGGCCGCCGGGCGAATTGATGTAGATCGAGATTTCCTTCGTCGGGTTCTCCGACTCAAGGAACAGCAGCTGCGCGCAGATCAGCGTCGCCATATGATCCTCGACCGGGCCGGTGAGGAAAATGATGCGTTCCTTCAGGAGGCGCGAGTAGATGTCGAAGGCCCGTTCGCCGCGGCTGGTCTGCTCGACGACCATCGGCACGAGCGTGTTCGTGTAGAATTCGACAGGATCCTGCATACCTCATCCATCTTCTGGCTTTGCCGCCCGCAGGCCACCGGGGCGCGGGCAGACAGCGTTGAAACGCATCTTCGTCAGTCAGGCACCGCACCGTTGCGCGGCCCTTTGAGTCGAAAAAAGCGACACCCATACATAGGGGATGCCGCCAGCAACTCAAGACTGTTGCAGATGCGGCGTGAAGGCAAGGTTAAAGCCCCCACGCCGCATCGCCAAGTCCCTATGGGATCAGTTCGAGGCAGCCTCGTCCTCGTCCTCGGCGACGAGCTTCTCCAGCTCTTCCTTGGTGACAGTCTTGTCGGTCACCTTGGCGAGGGAGAGGATGAAGTCGACGACCTTTTCCTCATAGATCGGAGCGCGCAGCGAGGCGAGAGCCTGCGGGTTGCTCTTGTAGAACTCGAACACCTGACGCTCCTGGCCGGGGAACTGGCGCACGCGGTCATAGAGCGCGCGCTGGACTTCCTCGTCCGTCACTTCGATCTTGTTCTTCTCGCCGATTTCGGAGAGCACCAGACCCAGGCGCACGCGGCGCTCGGCAATCTTGCGGTAGTCGGCCTTGGCGGCCTCTTCCGTGGTGCCTTCCTCTTCGAAGGTCTTGCCGTTGCGCTTCATGTCGGCCTCAACCTGATTCCAGATGTTCTGGAATTCGGTCTCGAGCAGCTTGGACGGCAGTTCGAACGAGTAGGACTCGTCCATCTTGTCCAGCAGCTGGCGCTTGACGCGCTGGCGGGTCATGGCGCCGAACTGGCTCTCGATCTGGCCGCGGATGATGCCCTTCAGGCTGTCCAGCGACTCAAGGCCGAGGCTCTTGGCGAAGTCTTCGTCGATCTTCGCTTCACCGGGAGCGGCAACGTCCTTGAGGACGATGTCGAAGGTGACTTCCTTGCCGGCGAGCTGCGCAGCCGGGTAGTCTTCCGGGAAGGTCACGGAGATGACCTTTTCCTCACCCTGCTTCATGCCGAGGACGCCTTCCTCGAAGCCGGGGATGAACTGGCCGGAGCCAAGCACCAGCTGGCCGTTCTCGTCAGCGCCGCCGTCGAAGGGAACGCCGTCGAGCTTGCCGAGGTAGGACATGGTGACGCGGTCGCCGTTTTCGGCAACGGCGCCTTCGCCCTTGCTCTCGAACGGACGGTTGCTCTCGGCGATCGAGGAGACCTGCTCCATCACGCCTTCTTCGGAGATCTCGACGACCGGACGCTCGATCTCGATGCCGGAGAAGTCGATGATGTCGAACTGCGGCAGCAGGTCGTAGCTCATCTTGAAGGCGAGGTCGGCATTGCCTTCCAGGATCGCCTCTGCCTCGTTGTCCGGCAGATCGATCTCGGGCTGCAGGGCCGGGCGCTCGTTGCGCTCTTCAATGGCCTTCTGGCTGGTTTCCTGAATCGTGTTGCTCAGGATCTCTGCCATGGCCTGACGGCCGTACATGCGCTTCAGATGCGCGGCCGGGACCTTGCCCGGACGGAAGCCATTGATGCGCACCTTGGACTTCAGTTCGTCGAGGTACGTGTCAAGCTTGGCCGCCAGTTCGGTCGCCGGAATAACGACTTTCAGTTCGCGCTTGAGGCCCTCGGAAAGGGTTTCGGTCACCTGCATGGTAGTATGCTTCGTCCTCGGTATGGAACCAGCGTTCCATCTTCGTGTTTTCGATCAGCCCATGACGGGCCTCTTTGAAAGGGGGGCCGCTACGCTCTGGACCAGTTCATCTCTGGACCGGTTGCCCAGATCGGCTGCCTGCGGCCGGCACTCCTCAAGACCCATGACTTGGTGCGGGCGGAGGGACTTGAACCCCCACGGCTTACGCCACCAGAACCTAAATCTGGCGTGTCTACCAGTTCCACCACGCCCGCGACGGCCCTGAACATGATGCAGTCAGGCCTTGCGAGCCGGAACGGCAGGATCATGCCCGGGGCATTGAGTCTGGAACGCTTTCCGGACGGCAGGTCACTTCCCGCCGCAAAAAACGCTCAACAGCGCCCGTAGCCAAGGCGGGGCCTCTATAGCACCCGTCCCTGCCGCATCAAAGCAAAAATGGCGGCAGCAGCCATTTCTACGCGGAAAGCTCCTGCACCACATCCTTCAGAGCCGGCAAAAGGTCATCCGCGATCAGCCCGGCCCCGGCAATCTCCGCCGCGCGGCCGTGCATCCACACCCCCATGGCAGCCGCCTCGAAGGCAGGCAGGCCTTGCGCCAGAAGCCCGGTCACGATCCCCGCCAGCACATCGCCAGAGCCTGCCGTCGCCAGCCAGGGCGTGCCATTGGCATTGATGGCCGCCCGCCCGTCCGGCGCGGCAATCACCGTATCGGCACCCTTGTATATAATGACAGAGCGGCTGCGCTGCGCTGCGGCACGGGCCGCATCCAGCTTGCCGAGGCCGGACACGGGCGGCGGCAGATCCGGGAAAAGACGGCCGAATTCACCCGCATGCGGCGTCAGAACCGGAGGCTGCGCACCGCCCCGCACCCTCTTTTCAATGGTAACGAAAAGAGGTGTCTCCGTTCCTGCAAAACTCGAAAGCGCATCGGCATCCAGCACCAGCCCCTTGCCGGAGGCCACAAGATCCAGCACCAGCGCCTGCGTCTCCGCCCCCAATCCGGCACCCGGCCCATAGACAAGCGCCGTGATACGGCTGTCCGGCAAAAGTCCGGCCAGCGCCTCTTCCCCGCGCAAGGGGTGCAGCATGACGGTGGTCAGATGGCTCGCCAGAACCATCGTGGCGGAGGGCTCGCAGGCAACCGTCACCAGCCCCGCCCCGCTGCGCAGCGCCGCCATGGCCGACAGGCGTATGGCACCTGTGGCATGAGCCGGACCGGAGATGGCCACCGCATGACCGCGGGAGAACTTGTGCCCGTCCACCCGCGGCCTTGGCACAAAAGCATCCCAGACCTGCGGCCCGTTGCGCCAGCACCCCGGCCCGCCTGCCGCCTGAACCGTTTCATTGGCAATGCCGATATCGCAAACCTCGACCTTACCACACAGAACACGGCCCGGCAGCAGCAGATGCCCCGGCTTCATCCGGCAGAAGGTGACAGTGCGCGCGGCCTTGACGGCAACGCCCCTCACCTCCCCCGTCGCACCATCAAGTCCGCTCGGCACATCAACGCTCAGCACCGCCAGGCCCGAAGCGTTGAGGCCGTTGACCAGTTCCAGTTCATATCCACTGACAGGACGGGAAAGCCCTGCGCCAAAAAGCGCATCAATCACCAGCGGAGCGCCTGTTCCCGTACTCTCCTGAAACGGATTGGCGCCTGCCTCCAGAAACCGGATGCCATCGGCCGCTTCTTCACCCATGCGCCGCCAGGCGCTCCAGGCATCCCCCGAAAGCTGCTCCGGCTGCCCGCACAGAAGCAGCATCACCGGCACGCCCTCAAGCGCCAGAAGCCGGGCGGCAACGAAGCCATCGCCGCCATTGTTGCCGGGCCCGCAGAGCACCAGCACCCCCTGCCCCGGCGCCAGCGTGGCCCGCGCAGCATTCGCCACACCACGGCCTGCGCGCTCCATCAGCTCGATCCCCGGCGTTCCCGCCTCGATTGTCAGCGCATCTGCGCGGCGCATTTCCTGCGGAGTGAGCAATTCTACACCCGGCACCATGACATATCCCCATCCGCCTTCTGAAACGGGCGTCAGAGTTGCCAATAGAAGCCGCACACGCAAGCCCCTTTGGCACCCGCCAATCAGCGCTTTTAAGCCCGGCAGGAGCCCCAAATGCAGACGAGTGCACAATAAGGCATCACATTGAGCAAAAAACGGGCAGCTGACCGGCTTGGCGGAACCATCAGGATCGGCCACAGTGTCGGCAATGCCCCTTTTTTCGGCGCTTTCAGGTGATGAGAAAAGTTGGCACGCGTCGTGCAAGAGAGGGGGCAACAACGGGCCTCCCCGATCGTGCGATCCGGACCCCGCCGCAGAAACGTGCCAGCCAATGGCCACCGAAACGGAGAGAGACGCAAGACGATGAAAAAGATCGAGGCGATCATCAAACCCTTCAAGCTCGACGAGGTGAAGGAAGCGCTGCAGGAAGTGGGTCTTCAGGGCATCACCGTGACCGAAGCCAAGGGCTTCGGCCGCCAGAAGGGACACACCGAACTGTACCGCGGCGCAGAATATGTCGTCGACTTCCTGCCGAAGGTGAAGGTGGAAATCGTCCTCGCCGACGAGATGGTGGAAAAAGCCGTTGACGCGATTCGCAATGCAGCCCAAACCGGGCGCATCGGCGACGGCAAGATCTTCGTCTCCAACATCGAGGAAGCTGTCCGCATCCGCACCGGCGAATCCGGCGTGGACGCCATCTGAGGCCTTTCAATCCGTTTCGCGGGCATAGCCCGCTCCCGAGTTTCGCATCCGCAAGGCCGCTGCGCCACAGGCGCAGGCTCTGAAGCTGCGAGAATAGCCCACGTGAAAACAGAACACATAGGGAAGTGAATAATGACCACCGCTGCTGATATCCTTAAGGAAATCAAGGACAAGGACATCAAGTTCGTCGACCTGCGCTTCACCGACCCGCGCGGCAAGCTGCAGCACGTCACCATGGACGTTAGCCTCGTTGACGAAGACATGTTTGCCGAAGGCGTTGCCTTCGACGGCTCCTCCATCGCCGGCTGGAAGGCGATCGACGCCTCCGACATGACGCTGATCCTGGACCCGTCCTCGGCTCACATCGACCCGTTCTTCGCCCAGCCGACCCTCGTCATCCTGTGTGACATCGTCGACCCGCGCACCGGCGAGACCTACAACCGCGATCCGCGCTCCATCGCCAAGAAGGCAGAAGCCTACGTCAAGACCGGCGGCTTCGGCGACACCATCTTCTTCGGCCCGGAAGCTGAATTCTTCATCTTCGACGACGTGCGTTTCGCTTCCGAGCCGTACAACACGGGCTTCAAGCTGGACAGCAACGAGCTGCCGAGCAACCTCGACACCGAGTACGAAGCCGGCAACCTCGGCCACCGTCCGCGCGTCAAGGGCGGCTACTTCCCGGTCCCGCCGATCGACAGCTGCCAGGACATGCGTTCCGAGATGCTGACCGTCATGGCCGAGATGGGCGTGTCCGTTGAGAAGCACCACCACGAAGTGGCTGCCGCACAGCACGAGCTGGGTGTGAAGTTCAACACCATGACCGTCTGCGCTGACCACATGCAGATCTACAAGTATGTGGTTCACCAGGTCGCCAACGCTTACGGCAAGACCGCAACCTTCATGCCGAAGCCGATCTTCGGTGACAACGGTTCGGGCATGCACTGCCACCAGTCGATCTGGCGCGATGGCAAGCCGCTGTTCGCCGGCAACCTCTACGCTGACCTCAGCGAGATGTGCCTGTACTACATCGGCGGCATCCTGAAGCACGCCAAGGCCCTGAACGCCTTCACCAACCCGTCGACCAACTCCTACAAGCGTCTGGTCCCGGGCTACGAAGCTCCGGTTCTGCTCGCCTATTCCTCGGGCAACCGTTCGGCCTCCTGCCGCATCCCGTACACCTCTTCGCCGAAGGCAAAGCGCATCGAAGTCCGCTTCCCGGACCCGACCGCGAACCCCTACCTCGCCTTCGCTGCGCAGCTGATGGCCGGTCTCGATGGCATCAAGAACAAGATCCATCCGGGCGACGCCATGGACAAGAACCTGTACGACCTGCCGCCGGAAGAGCTGGCCGAGATCCCGACCGTCTGCGGCTCGCTGCGTGAAGCCCTGCAGTCGCTGGATGCCGACCGCGAGTTCCTCAAGGCTGGCGGCGTGTTCGACGACGACTTCATCGACAGCTACATCGAGCTGAAGATGGAAGAGAACATGCGCTACGAAATGACCCCGCATCCGGTCGAATACGACATGTACTACTCTGCATAAGCCTTTCAGGCTGCAGATGCGGAAAGCCGGGCCTCGCGCCCGGCTTTCTTGTTTCAGGCCTTCCTGCACCTGTCATGCAGCCGCCATCACGCGGCGCCCGGCACTCCCACCTGCCCGATCGAATTGATGCCGAAGCACCCGATCGGGATCTGGGAAAGCCAGGCGATGCGGTTTGCCGGAATACCGAAGCCCGTCATCACGTTGATGGCATCCATATAGCCCTGATCCCAGGGCTGCGTGACCGCATAGGTGACCATCAGATCTTCCCAGGCAGGCAGGTTGTTGGGATTCTGCGTGATGGCCAGCCGCATCTGGTTGAGGTTTACCCCCGTTATCACGCCTGCATTGGCGTGGTACACAGAGGCGACCGGCGGATCATTCGGGTTGGCCGAAACCATCACCACCGAAGCGCATGTGATGAGCCCCAT
The DNA here is from genome assembly GCF_000382365.1 of Pannonibacter phragmitetus DSM 14782. Taxonomy (GTDB): domain Bacteria; phylum Pseudomonadota; class Alphaproteobacteria; order Rhizobiales; family Stappiaceae; genus Pannonibacter; species Pannonibacter phragmitetus. The sequence continues at coordinate 66,981 of NZ_KB908220.1, forward strand.
GGCAGCCGTTGACGACGGGTTCTGCGTCGCGTCAATCGTCTGGCGGCCAAGCTGGTTGACCCAAAGATAGTTCGGATTGGGGTTCGGATTGATGACGGGCGTTGGCCCGGCATTGCCCGCATTGGCCTGCTGGATTACCTGACTGATGGACATGCTGGCAGTGCCAAGTGCGGCATTGATCTGATAGAGGGGCATCTCTTGTCCTTGGAATGAGGGAAAGGAACAAGAAGAGAGACGCCCGGCATTCAAATCCGTGACGCCGCACGTGCACGCCGCCTATGCCTGCCGATTTACAACGGCTGTCTGCCGGTATAGAGCCAGACACACCAACTCACCTCCCGAACATCCAGCGCGTGGAAACGTTACATGAGCGAGTACAAGTCCGGTTTTCTGAAGGTCCTCAACGAGCGCGGCTTCATTCACCAGATGTCCGACGCCGAGGGCCTCGACAAGCTGCTCTCGACCGAGACCGTGACCGCCTATATCGGCTTTGACTGCACGGCGCCCAGCCTTCATGCCGGTTCGCTCGTCACCATCATGATGCTCTACTGGCTGCAGCAGACCGGCCACCGGCCGATCGCGCTGATGGGGTCTGGCACCACACGCGTCGGCGACCCCACCGGCAAGGACGAGAGCCGCAAGATCCTGTCCGATGACGACATCGAGACCAACAAGGCCGGCATCCGCAAGATCTTCGACAAGCTGCTTACCTTCGGTGACGGCCCGAAGGATGCCATCATGCTGGACAATGCCGACTGGCTGATGAAGCTGAACTATGTGGAGTTCCTGCGCGATATCGGGCGCCATTTCTCGGTCAACCAGATGATCCAGCGCGACAGCGTGCGCCTGCGGCTGGAGCGCGAGCAGCACCTGTCCTTCCTGGAATTCAACTACATGCTGCTGCAGGGCTACGACTATCTGGAGATCTACCAGCAGACCGGCTGCCGCCTGCAGATGGGCGGTTCCGACCAGTGGTCCAACATTCTCTCAGGCGTCGATCTGGTTCGCCGCAAGGCAGGCGTGGAGGCCTTCGCCCTCACCGCACCCCTGCTGACCACCGCCTCCGGCGCCAAGATGGGAAAGACTGCCGCAGGTGCGGTCTGGCTCAATGCCGACCAGCTGTCGCCCTATGACTACTGGCAGTACTGGCGCAACACCGAGGACGCGGATGTGGAGCGCTTCATGAAGCTCTTCACCGTGCTGCCGCTGGACGAGATCGCCCGTCTTGCAGCGCTGCAGGGCGCGGAGATCAACGAAGCCAAGAAGATCCTCGCCACCGAAGCCACCGCCATGATCCATGGCCGCGAGGCTGCAGAGGCCGCTGCCGAAACCGCCCGCCGCGCCTTTGAGGAAGGCCAGACGGCCGAGGGTTTGCCGACCGTCGAGCTGCCGCAGGCAGAGCTGGAGGCCGGTCTCGGCGTTCTTGCGGCCTTCGTGCGTGCAGGCCTTTGTGCCTCCAACGGCGAAGCCCGCCGCAACATCACCGGCGGCGCGCTGAAGGTGAATGACGAGACCGTCACCGACGACAAGCGCAGCCTGTCCATGGCGGACATCACCGGCGAGGGCGTGATCAAGCTTTCCATGGGCAAAAAGAAGCACGTGCTGCTGCGCCCGGCCTGATCTGCCGTTGCACAAAAAATCAGCAAGGCCCGGCCCGCAAGGTCCGGGCCTTTTGTTCATATGCAGACGGTGTGCCGGAAACTGTCTGGCGGCAGGCTCTCATACCAAGGCTTTCGATGCTGACGCATCACGCCTTGAAAATGCTCAAGCGCCGCACGGGCTTAACCAATGCTCGAGAAGTCAAGCTCATCGAGCATTGGTATCAGCGGAACTCGAACATCTTGCGGAAGATGCCCGGCGCAATGGCCGAGACCGGATTGACTGACAGCTGGGGCGCGCTGATCGGGCCGGCCAGACGGTAGGTCACCCCAAAAAGCCCTTCTTCCGAACCGCCGCCGAGGGCAAAGCCGAGCAGCGGTATCTTGCTGAACAGGTTGTTGAGCGCAAAGACCGGCACATAGGTTCCCGTCAGTGCCAGTGTCCGCTGGCCGAGATCGACCTCGCCCGTAACCGTGCCGCCGACGACAGCTCCCTGCATCAGGCCTTCCTCGACTGTGATGATTTCGCCCTTGCGCGAGAAGCGCAGATCCAGCCGGTCAAACGAGGCTTCACCGGCCCGTACGGACTGGGTCACAACCACGGCGCCCGTTTCATTGCGCGCCGAAACGGGCAGCTCGGCCAGCTTCCGGATCGCCGGATCTTCCGTGATCGACAGATTGCGCACGCCGAATGTGCCGAACCATTGGGTTTCCTCCGGCATGGAAATCAGCAAGGTGCCGGTACCCCCGCGCATGCGCGGATAGACATCCAGGAAACGCAGGACAGCGCCCGTATCGGCGAAATCGCCGCTGGCAGCGCGCGTATCGCCCTTCCCGCTGATCTCGAAACGGAAGGCACCACGGTTGTTCGTGGCGCCCTTCAGCTCCAGGGTGCCAATGCCCTCCGGGCCGCCGGTCACCTTGCCGTCCACATCCGTCGCCACAACGCCGTTGAAGCCCTGCAGCCGGCCAGCCTTGATGGCTATGTCATAGATCGTCTTGTCCTTGGCGTCAGAGCCGCCCTTCTTGTCGAGCAGGGCCTTTATCAGCCCGCGCGCGTCGAACTGTGCGCCGTTGAAAACCACCTTGTACTGGTTGCGGCGCTGCTGGGTGATCTTGAGCGAGGCCGAATCTCCGGGCCTGATCTGGAAGCCGGCGAAATCGGCCTCCCGGAAGCCGCCGTCCTTGCCAAGAACCACCTCGCCCCCGATGGCCACACCGTCGGAGGTCAGCTGAAACGCCTTCAGCCGCCGGGTGTCGCCCTGTTCACTCAAGATGAATCTGGCTTTCGCCGGCACACCCGGCCCCTTCTCCCAGCCAATCTGCTCCAGCTTGACCGAGGTGTCCGTCAGGTCGATGTCAAAGGACTGGCCGCCCGGTGTTTCAGCCAGCTTCAGCACCATCTGCCCGCGGACCAGAGACCCCAGATCTATGCCGCGCTTGCCGAGTTCTTCTGCGGAGACTTTCAGCTCCACATCCTGACGGCGCTCGCCCTGCCCGTCCTCCACCGGAACCAGCAGGTCAATGTTGGCCTCCAGCCCGTCGATGCGGCCCTTGCCCTTGACCGCCACCTCCCTTGGGTCGGCTTCAATGGCAACGTCGGCGCCGGAAATCTTGTGCCCGCGCACTGGCTGGGTGGAGGAAAATCCGCTCAGCCGGGCCGCAGCCGTCCAGTCCACATCGGCAACCGCAATGGACAGGCGCAGCGGAAAATGCGCCGTCACATCGAGCTCTCCGGTGCCGCCGAAGGTTCCACCGCCCATCTGCGCCTTGTCGAGTGCGCGGAACGGCGGCCGGTTGATCAGGCTGCCGAGATCCTGTGCCTCACCTGCAAACTTCAATGAAATATCGGCCGGCTTGATGCTGCGCAGCGCCAGCTGCTGAATTGTGAAGGTCCCTTCCTGAACCGCAACAGGCTTGCCAACGCCCTCGACAATCCTGCCGTTCCGGCCGGACACGGTCAGGACCTCGTTGTCGATGGTGATCGTCCCGTCAAGCCCTGTGATGGGCGGCAAAGTGTCGAGCGGGGCCACATCCACGTCTTCGAACGCCAGGTCGAGCCGCACATCGTCAGTTCCCCAGCCCGGATCCGGATGGTGCTCGTCAAAGGCAGGGGGACGAATCGAAACGTCGATGCTGGCCTCGCGGATGAGGCCAGACAGCATGTGCTTGCTGATCCAGGCCCGCGCCGGCGGCGTCAGGGTGATCGGCCAGATCTGCTTGAGCAGAGCCACCGGCATGGCGTTGACCTCAACCGCCAGCGCCAGATAGGGGCCATCATCCTTCAGGTCCACCGTGCCAACCGCGCTGAGGCTTGCCGGACCCGATTGCACCTGCGCCCTGTCGATGTAGAGGCTGCGAGCAGCCGGATCATAATGCGCCTTCAGATGCACCCGCTCGGCCATGATCGGATCATCCTGCACATCGGCAGAGCCGAAGACAGGATTGTCCGCGCCGATCAGGATCTTCCAGTCAGGCTGCCCGGCGGCAGGCGGCGTCACCACGCCGTCAAAGCTGATGCGCGTGTTGCCCCGAACCACATGGGACGGCATGACCTGAATGCGCGGATCCTCCCCCTCCCAGGCAAGGCCAACCGCCACTTCATCGTAGCGGATCGTCGTCGTGCCGATCTGGAACCACCCGTCCACCGCGCGGCCAACAAGGGTTGCCCGGTCGAACACCCCGTCCTTGTCCAGCCTCGCCCCGAACTGGAGCTCCAGCGGCAGGCCGAGCCCCCGGCCGGAGCGCACCTGCTCGTTCAGCGGAAAGAGCTCGGCCAGCGACACATCCTTGATGTAGAGCCCAAGCTCGCGGGCTCCGGTTTCAGCATCCGTACCGCGCCGCAAGGCCAGCTGCCAGGTGCCCATGCGCCCCTCGACCGTGCTTTCGGCATAGATGGCACCCGTTGCATCCCGCCCCAGCGATGCGTCGATGTTGTCGATAAGGCGCGGGGTCGGCCCGGAAATTTCCAGCCGCCCGTCGCGGACGCGGATCACATCGAGGCTGCGGCGGCTCAGTTCCTCGTCCACCAGAAGTGCAATCCGGTCAACGGCTTCCATCATCCTGCTCATTTCCGGCATCAAGGCAGGCCCGTCCCCGCCTTCCAGCGTGATGCGCGGGCGCTCGATATCGAGACTGCGGAATTTCACCTCGCCGGTGAGCAGCGGCGCGAACTGGAGAACGGCTTCGGTGCGCGGCAGGAGAATGCGGCTTTCAACATCGCCCCCGACCGTAACCCCCGCATCATCGATGACCACCTGCGGGCCGCTCGCTGCAAACAGGTCCAGCCTTACAGAACCGACCGACACATCGGCATTGACCACGCGGGCGCGGGCTTCAACCAGTTCCCGTGCAAAAGGTATGGTGACCGGTCCCCAATAGAGCCGACCGATAATCCCTGCAGCGGCGGCGAGCACCAGAATGCAGAGGAACCCGCAGGCGCGCGTGAGCTTCCGGCCCAATCCAGACCGGCGCTCTTTCCGTATGACAGGAGCTTTCTGCGGTTCTTGCGGCGGAGACAGCGTTCAGAGCCTTTTCATTTTTTCGTCCCGGGACTGCGAATCCTCCGATCCGCTGTGATACTTCATTATGCAGCAAAGCCAGCCGCGAGGCGCGCCTCAAGCACGGACAACTGAATACCGTTCCGGATAAATCCACCGACTATGACAAGAGGAAGGCAGCATGACCGATTTGACCATTTCAGCCCCCGCACCGGACGTTGACCTGCTGCTCGGCGATGAAGAGAAAGTGAAGCTTTCCAGCCTGCAGGGCAGCCCCGTGGTGATCTATTTCTACCCCAAGGCTGACACGCCCGCCTGCACCGAAGAATGCATTGCCTTCAGCCAGGCCAAGGCGCAGTTCGAAGCGCTTGGTGCAAAGGTCATCGGCATTTCGCCGGACCCGGTTGCCAAGAACGCCAGGTTCAAGGGCAAGCACAGCCTCACCGTCGACATCGCTTCCGATCCGGACACCGCCGTCTGCCAGGCCTTTGGCGTGTGGGTGGAAAAGTCCATGTATGGCAAGACCTACATGGGTGTGGAGCGCAGCACCTTCCTTGTTGCAGCCGACGGCAAGATCGCCCAGATCTGGCGCAAGGTGAAGGTCAAGGGCCACGTCGACGCCGTGCTAGAGGCAGTGCGCGGACTCTGAACGCAAGGCGTGGGGGCGGCACATCCGGCGCCCCCGCGCCTTGCGGATGCTGAAGGGGCTTTTCGGGCATGAGCGGCACATTTCCATCCCCGGCGCTGGACACGCTGGCCGGGCGCGCCAATGCCATCGTGCGCACGCCGGATCTTTCCGAAAAGGTCCGCCTTGCCTATGAGACCGCCAAGCTCTGGTATGCCCGCAGCCTTGCCCTTGGCTCGCCATCCGCTTCAGCCCAGATGCCGGACCGGCCCGGCCGTCCGGAGCGTCCGGTGCTTCTGGCCCCGCGCGACATGCCCAAGCGCAGCATTGGCGGCGAAGCGGGCAGGATCGCCCTGCTTCACTCGCTGGCCCATATCGAACTCAATGCGGTGGACCTGACCTGGGACATCATCGGCCGCTTCGTGCATGTGCCGATGCCTCGCTCCTACTATGACGACTGGGTGCGCGTCGGGCTTGAGGAGGCCAAGCACTTCAGCATGCTGGAGGAGCGGCTGCAGGAACTCGGCGCTGCCTATGGCGGCCTGCCCGCCCATGACGGCCTGTGGCAGGCAGCACAGGCCACCGGGCACGATCTGACCGCGCGCCTGGCCGTGATACCGCTGGTGCTGGAGGCGCGCGGCCTCGACATCACCCCGCCGATGATCGAGAAGGCTGCCGCCCTCGGCGATCACGCAACCGCCCGCATCCTCGGCATCATCTACAGGGACGAGAAGAATCACGTGGCTTTTGGTGCCAAGTGGTTCCGCTTCCTGTGCGACCGCCACGGCGAACGGCCAGAACCGCGCTTCCATGAACTGGTGCGCACCCATTTCAGAGGCCCGCTGAAGCCGCCCTTCAACGACCGGGCCCGCTCCGAAGCTGGTCTGACGCCGGGCTTTTACCGCCCCCTCGTCAAGCTCTCTCCTTGAGGAAAACTGTCCTGACGGCAAAGTATGAACGGCAGGAAAGGTGTTTGTTAACCTTAACCGTTTCTAATGATTCCTGACCGGGGCAGAACTCGCCCCTTCCGGACGCATGGAAAACGGCATGTCAGACTTTCCTTCAAGAGCCCGTCAGGGGTTCGGCAAGCGCAAGGCACTGCATCAGGTCACCATCACGACCGGCGAACGCACCCGGACCTTCACCATCCGCCCCTGGCTCGCCGCCGGAAGCTGTCTGACCCTTGGCCTTTTCATCACCGGCTATATGGCCGCCGCTGCCTATTTCGTGATGCGCGACGACCTGATCGAAAGCCGCCTGACCCAGCGCACCCAGGAAGCAGCCGTCTACGAGAACCGCATCGCCTATCTCCGTGCCGAAATCGACCGCCTGACCAGCAGCCAGATGTATGAGCGCCGCTCCGTCGAAGGCATGATCGACACATTGCTGCAGCGGCAGAACGAGCTTCTGGATCAGCACGGTAAGGTCGCAGCCATTCTCGACAAGGCCGCCCGCAGCGGGCTCGATGTGGTTTCCGGCCCGGCCATTCCTGCGGCCAAGCCCGAACAGCTTTCGGATGCCGGCGCCTCCGGCAGCCTTCTGGCCATTGGCGGCCCGGAAGCGCCGCTGGACAATCCCTTTGCGGCCCTTGGCCTGCGCGGCAGCAGCGACAACGTCCTGATGGACAGCCCCCTTTCCGCCTTTGCCCCCCTGCCCGCAGCACAGGACAGCCTGACGGCCAAGCCGCTGCCGGAAGTGGAAGCCCCGCGTGACGACCTTCTGGGCATCGGCGCCGCATTGGACAAGATCAGCGAAGAAAGCAACGCAGCGCTGGATGCCGTGACGCTTGCGGCCGAGCATGAAACCAGCCAGCTGGCCTCTGCCGTCCGCCCTCTGGGCTACCGCTTCAGCGATCTCGCAGGCAGCATGGAGGCCACAGGCGGTCCCTACGTGCCACTTGCCGCAGCCACCCTGGACGACAAGATCGAGCGCGCCGAAGCCGCTCTGGATCTGCGCAACAAGGTCCGCAAGTCTGTCGGCGCCATTCCCCTTGCCCGCCCCATTTCTGCAGCTCAGATCACCAGTGATTTCGGCCCCCGCATCGATCCGTTCCTCGGCGGTCTTGCCATGCACACGGGCATCGATTTCCGCGCGCCTTACGGCACGCCCGTGCGCGCCACGGCTCAGGGCACGGTGGTCACCGCCTCCTATCAGGGCGGCTATGGCCGTCTGGTGGAAATCGAGCACCCTGACGGGCACCTGACCCGCTACGCCCACATGAGTGCCATCACCGTCGCCGTGGGGGACGAAGTGCGCGCCGGCGATCAGGTCGGCCGCCTCGGCAACACCGGCCGCTCCACAGGCCCGCATCTCCATTACGAAGTGCGGCGGAACGATGAGGCTCTGGACCCGATGACCTTCGTCCGCACAGGAGACAGGGTCTCCGGTCTGCTGAAGCGCTGATCGCCATTCCCTTGAAATGCCAGCAAAAACCCCGCCGGAGCACTCCGGCGGGGTTTTTCAGTCTTGCAGTCCGGATGGATCTGCTCAGTCGATGTCCGAAACCTCGGCATCCTTGCCGCCGAAGACGCGCTGCGCGAGGGCCGCTTCGATGTAATCATCGATCTTGCCGTCGAGCACATCCTGCGGCGAGGAGCTTTCCACGCCCGTGCGCAGGTCCTTCACCATCTGGTAGGGCTGCAGAACGTAGGAGCGGATCTGGTGGCCCCAGCCGATCGAGGTCTTGGAAGACGCCTCGGCGTTGGCCGCCTCTTCGCGCTTCTGCAGTTCGGCCTCATAGAGGCGCGCCTTCAGCATCGACCAGGCGGTTGCGCGGTTCTTGTGCTGGGAGCGGTCGTTCTGGCACTGCACGACGATACCGGTCGGGATATGCGTGATGCGCACGGCCGAGTCGGTGGTGTTGACGTGCTGGCCACCGGCACCGGAGGCGCGGTAGGTGTCGATGCGGCAATCGCTTTCGTTGACCTCGATATCGATCGAGTCATCGATCACCGGATAGACCCAGGCACTGGCAAAGCTCGTATGGCGGCGCGCCTGACTGTCATAGGGCGAGATACGCACCAGACGGTGCACGCCCGATTCGGTCTTCAGCTTGCCATAGGCGTTCTCGCCCTTGATGAGCAGCGTCGCCGACTTGATGCCCGCTTCTTCGCCATCATGGTATTCGAGAAGCTCGACCTTGAAGCCACTGCGCTCCGCCCAGCGGCGGTACATGCGCAGGAGCATGCTGGCCCAATCCTGGCTTTCCGTGCCGCCGGCGCCCGAGTTGATTTCCAGATAGGCGTCGTTGCCATCGGCTTCACCGGACAGCAGTGATGCCATCTGCAGCTTCATCACCTCGGCCTTGAGGCCGCGCATGGCCGTTTCGGCTTCCTCGACCACGTCCTTGTCGCCATCGGCGCTGCCAAGCTCGATCAGCTCGATGTTGTCGGCAAGATCCGATTCGAGGCGGCGCACGCCGGTAATGCCATCTTCCAGCTGCTGCCGCTCACGCATGAGCTTCTGCGCCTTGGACGGGTCATTCCACATCGCAGGGTCTTCGGACAGGGCGTTCAGTTCGTCCAGACGGACCAGAGCGTGATCCCAGTCAAAGATGCCTCCTCAGCAGGCTTATGGCCTGCTTGATTTCGTCGACGATGCCTTCCATCTCGGCGCGCATCGGATACCTCTCAAAGCTAGTTCAGGAATGTCGCGGCCACCGCCTCGTTGCCGGGGCAGTGGCCGCAAATCGTGGCGGAGACTAACGGCGCAGGCAGGTCCTGTAAACAGCTACCCGCGCAGGCAGATCTGCAGATGGTTCAATAAAGGCCGCCCGTGCCGGTCATCACGGCCGCGCCAGCTTCCGGCGAAACGGTGCGCGGCACGCCCATCTCGTCCTCGAAGCCGATGACCGAATAGGTGTCCGGCGGGGCGGTGCCCGGCTTGAAGGACTCCAGAATGGTGCCTTCGGCCCCGGCGACGGCGCGCATGCCGGTGTGCCGGTTGATCGGGATCAGCTGCAGGCCCTTCGGCACACGGAACTCGACCGGCGGGCTGCCCGCCAGCGCTTCCTTCATGAACTCGGTGAAGATCGGCGCAGCGACAAGGCCGCCCGTCGCACCGCGTCCCATCGGCCGCGGCTGGTCGTAACCGATGAAGACGCCGACCGCGAGATCCGGCGTATAGCCGACGAACCAGGCGTCCTTTTCCTCGTTGGTGGTGCCGGTCTTGCCGGCAACCGGACGGCCAACCGCACGCACGCTGGTGGCGGTGCCGCGCTGAACCACGCCTTCCATCATCGAGGTGATCTGATAGGCCGTCATCGGATCGAGCACCTGCTCACGCTCGTCGATCAGCTCCGGCTCGGCCTGACCGGTCCAGTCATTGGCATCGCAGGTCTCGCAGATACGGCTGTCATGCTTGTAGATGGTGCGGCCATAACGGTCCTGAATGCGGTCGATCAGCGTCGGCGTCACCTTGCGGCCGCCATTGGCGAGGATCGAATAGGCCGTGACCATGCGCAGCACTGTGGTCTCGCCTGCCCCCAGCGACATGGAGAGCACCGGCATCAAGTTGTCGTAGATGCCGAAACGCTTGGCATATTCGGCAACCAGCGGCATGCCCATATCCTGCGCAAGGCGGATGGTCATGAGGTTACGCGACAGCTCGATGCCTGTGCGCAGCGTCGAGGGGCCATAGAACTTGCCGCCATAGTTCTGCGGACGCCAGGTCGCCTGCCCGGCCTGCGCCAGCTCGATGGGCGCATCCAGAACCACACTGGATGGGGTGTAGCCATTGTCGAGTGCGGCCGCATAAACGAAGGGCTTGAAGGACGAGCCGGGCTGGCGCCACGCCTGTGTCGCACGGTTGAACTCGCTCTGGGCAAAGCTGAAGCCGCCAACCAGCGCCAGCACGCGGCCCGTGAACGGGTCCATCGCAACCATCGCACCGGACACGCGCGGGATCTGGCGCAGCTCGTAGCGGCCGCCGTTCTTCGGAATTTCGACGTAGACCACGTCACCCGGTTTGAGCACGTCGCTGGCGGAATTGGGAGCACGACCGGAAACGCGTGCCCACTTCATGTCTTCCAGCTGCAGGGTGGCGGTTTCGCGCTCAGGCTCGAGCGCGCCGCTGACAAGCTTGCGCGGCTGCAGACCAACCTGTGCCGTGTTCTGACCAGCCTCGAGCACGACTGCAAGACGCCACTCCGGCAGATCCGAGAACGCCTCCACCTTGCCAAGCTCGACGCCCCAGTCACCCGCAACAGGGATCGTCGTCACCGGCCCGCGCCAGCCGCCGCCGCGCTTCTGATCGAAATCCAGAAGACCGTTCATCAGCACCTTGCGGGCTGTCGCCTGCATCTTCGGGTCGAGCGAGGACCGCACAGACAGACCGCCTTCGTAGAGGCTGTTTTCGCCGTAGATCGATGCAACCTGACGCCGGACCTCTTCCGTGAAGTACTCGGCAGCAAACAGCTGGGAGCCGGTTTCACGCGGCTTCACAGTCAGGGGCTTTGCCTTGGCAGCCTCGGCATCGGCCGCGCTGACGTAGCCGTTCTCGACCATACGGTCGATCACCCAGTTGCGGCGCTCGATGGCGCGATCGCGGCCACGGAAGGGATGGTAATTGTTCGGCGCCTTCGGCAGGGCCGCCAGATAGGCAGCTTCCTCAAGGGTCAGTTCATGCACCGACTTGTCGAAATAGACGAGCGAAGCCGCAGCCACACCATAGGCGCCGAGGCCAAGGTAGATCTCGTTGAGATAAAGCTCGAGAATCTCGTCCTTGGTATAGGCCTGCTCGATGCGCAGCGACAGGATCGCTTCCTTGATCTTGCGGTCGACCGAAAGCTCGTTGGTCAGCAGGAAGTTCTTGGCGACCTGCTGCGTGATCGTCGAGGCGCCTTCGGGGCGCCGGCCAGACCCGAAATTCTGCACAAAGCGCACCACGGCACGGGCAATACCCTCAGGGTCGATGCCGACGTGGCTGTAGAAATTCTTGTCTTCCGCCGAGATGTAGGCTTCCTTCAGGATGTCCGGCATGGCCTGGATCGGCAGGAAGAGACGCCGCTGCTTGGCGTATTCGGCCATCAGGCTGCCATCGGCGGCATGCACGCGGGTCATCACCGGCGGCTCGTAGTTCTTCAGCGCCGTATAGTCCGGCAGGTCCTCGCCCAGCTTCTCCAGATAGATCCAGACGCCGGCAGCGACCAGCAGTCCCAGCACCGCGCCGATGCCGAACAGATAACCGAAGAACTTGATCAGAAATTTCATGCCTTGGGCTCGCTTCTTCCCGGCCAGAGTGCTGCTGCCGGTCCCCTACCATATTCCGGGCAGACTGGACACAGGAGCAGGCAGAAATCCGGGTTTACCTCGGGACCTTAGTCGTCGAGCAATATGGCGATGCTGAGGCATCGGCAAGCACAGGCAGGCCCTGCGGCGCAATTACTTGGCCGTTGTCCCCGCCGTTGTCGCCCGTGCAGCGCCCTTGTCCATCGCAAAGCGCGGCTGGAAGAAGGCTTCGATCGCATCCGCGACGGCTGTTGCCGTACGCTCACGCCACTCCGGCGAAATCAGCAGCTTCTCGTCCTGCTCGTTGGAGAGATAGCCAAGCTCCACCAGCACGGACGGCACATCATGGGCCCTGAGCACCATGAAACCGGCGGAACGCTGCGGATTGTTGATCAGCTTCACCGCACTTCGCAGCTCTTCCACAAGGATCTTTGAGAAATGGCTTGAAAAGATCTTTGCTTCCCGCCGGGCGAGATCGACCAGAATATCAGCGACTTCAGCCGGTTCTTCGCTCAGCTCCACCCCGGCCAGCACATCCGAATGGTTTTCCGAGGCTGCAATCTGGGCAGCGAGCGTATCCGACGCCTTTTCGGAAAGTGTGTAGACAGTGGCGCCACGCACCTCTTCCTTGTAACTGCGCACCGAGTCCGCATGGATCGAGACGAAGAGATCGGCGTTGTGGCCGCGGGCAAACTGCACCCGCTTGCGCAGCGGCACGAAGGTGTCGTCATCACGGGTCATGAAGACCGTATAATGGCCAGTGTCTTCCAGCTTCTTTTTCAGAACTTGCGCAAAACTGAGAACCACTGCCTTTTCAAGCGTCCCGTGCACGCCGATGGCGCCCGTATCAATGCCGCCATGGCCAGGGTCCAGCACAACGACAGGCTTGGTCTTGCCCGCAGACGAGGTCAGCTTGTTCGCCTTGGGCGCGGCCTGCTGGCCATCCGTCACAAGGGCGCTGAGCGGCTGATGGGTGCGCTCGGCCTCGGCGAGAAATTCCTCACGGCTGGTCTTCACAAGATCGACAACAAGCCGGGCCGGCTGGTCTTCAATGGCTTCCAGAACGAAGCTCTTGTCCACCTTGGCTGGCTCGGTGAGGTCCAGCACGATCCGCGCCTTTCCCTTGGCAAACACGCCGTAGCGCCAGCTCCGGATCAGACCGCGCCCGTCCGTGCCCGAGCCCTCGGGCAGCTTGAACTCCATGGAAGGCAGATCAATGATGACGCGGTAGGGATCGGCGAGATTTGAAACGATGAAAGGCACCTGCCCCTGCAGGTCCAGAACGAATCGGGTCCGGGCCTCGTCCCCGGCAATACGGGCATCCGTGGCAGCGGAAGACTGGTCCGAGGCAACGGGCAAGGTCTCAGCCTGAACCGGAGCGGTGCCGGTCATGGCAGGCACCGCCAGAGCGGCCGCAAGCATCACCCTCGCCGCCGCACGGCGCAGCGCAGGCAAGACAAGATCGCGCAAACCTCTGCGGGCCACGGGCGCGTTCCGCTCGCAGCCTGGCAGAAAGACAGGCAAACTCTGCTGCAATCTGACTGGCAATACTCTACTCCGGTCCTGTTCGCGGGCTCGGATGCGGCACCTGCCGCGCTCTTTAAACCCTCCGGTGGCGTGCCGTCAAAGGACGGATCCTGGTGCAATGACCCTGCCGGTGGATGGTTAACTCCGTGCTAACGGGCCTTGCCTGTGCTTGCAAGCTGGCAGAGATGATTTCCATTGCTTGCCAAGGCGCTTGCTGACCCGTAAAAGAAGAATACGGATTTCGGTTTGCAGCCGATACTGCCTCAGATGATGGGAAGAACGGTCTTTCCACATGTCTTGGCGGCTTTGCCGGACGCGCGGAGCGGAGTGGAGGCCATTTGCCCCGGCCGCGGCGCCCGGCGTTAAGAGACGGCGAAGCATTGGGCGGTATTAGATGTGACGGGTGCGGGCTGTCCCTGGACAGTCTGGAATTGGCCGGACCAGAAGGCAGTGAGCAGGCTTCAATCCTGCACGCTCCGCCCGAAGGGTGACCAGAGTGACCTGTCATGGTGTCAGGCCCCAAGGCTTGGCTGCATGCCCCATCCGTGAAAACAGAAGCGCCTCGCAGGCGGCCATCGGGCCTCTTGCGGCAGCACTTCGCGGTGACAACAGTTTAATCAAGGGCAGGCGTTGCCTTGAAGCACAGCGCGATGCAGGCGGAAATGACACAAACGGTGTCCCCGGTTTTGCGGGACAGCCGGTCCGCAGGCATAGACGCGCGCGCGCCAGCTCTTTCGTCTTTCCATCCAAGTGACAAGAAAACGGTCTGCCGGACCTTCAGCCACGGAGCGCGTCAGCCGCGCCCCGGGCGTCCGGCTGCCGTGGAGACCTTCATCAATGGCAAACAAGATGCTGATCGACGCGGCGCACCCGGAGGAAACCCGGGTCGTCGTGGTGCGCGGCAATCGAGTTGAAGAATTCGACTTCGAGGCAGCTAACCGGAAGCAACTGCGCGGCAATATCTATCTGGCGAAGGTGACGCGGGTCGAACCCTCTCTCCAGGCCGCATTCGTGGAATACGGCGGAAACCGGCATGGTTTCCTCGCTTTCAGCGAAATCCATCCCGACTATTACCAGATCCCCGCCGCTGACAGGCTGGCGCTGATCGAAGACGAGCGTCACGAGGAAGAGCGGCGCGAAGCCGCTGAAAACGCCCGTCATGCCGCCCGCGAGGCTGCGGCCTCCGAAACTGCAAAGGACGGAGACGACAGCGACGACGACGATGATCACGAGGATTCGGACAAGTCGTCCTCCGACGGCGACGATGATGCCGACCATGTTGAATCGGTCGGCGCCGAAGATGCCATGGAAGAGGTGCCGGAGCGCCGCACCCGCCAGCGCAAGCAGTACAAGATCCAGGAAGTCATCAAGCGCCGCCAGGTGCTGCTGGTTCAGGTCGTCAAGGAAGAGCGCGGCAACAAGGGCGCTGCCCTGACCACCTATCTGTCGCTTGCAGGCCGTTACTCGGTGCTGATGCCGAACACGGGCCGTGGCGGCGGCATTTCCCGCAAGATCACCCAGCCTGTCGACCGCAAGCGCCTGAAGAAGATCGCCTCCGAGCTGGACGTGCCGGAGGGCATGGGCGTCATCCTGCGCACGGCCGGTGCCAGCCGCACCAAGGCCGAGATCAAGCGCGACTTCGAATATCTGATGCGCCTGTGGGAGAACGTGCGCGACCTGACGCTGAAGTCCAGCGCGCCCTGCCTCGTCTATGAGGAAGGCAGCCTGATCAAGCGCTCGATCCGCGATCTCTACAACAAGGACATCGACGAGGTTCTCGTCGCCGGCGAAGACGGCTACCGCGAGGCCAAGGACTTCATGCGCATGCTCATGCCGAGCCATGCCAAGAACGTCCAGCCCTACCGCGAGGCCTCGCCGATCTTCACCCGTTTCGGGGTGGAGCCGCAGCTCGATGCCATGTTCTCCCCGCAGGTCACCCTGCGCTCGGGCGGCTACATCGTCATCAACCAGACGGAAGCTCTGGTCTCCATCGACGTGAACTCGGGCAAATCCACCCGCGAGCACAATATCGAGGACACCGCCCTCCAGACGAACCTTGAAGCCGCCGAGGAAGTTTCGCGCCAGCTGCGCCTGCGCGATCTGGCCGGCCTCATCGTCATCGACTTCATCGATATGGAGGAGAACAAGAACAACCGGACGGTCGAGCGCAAGCTCAAGGACTGCCTGAAGAACGACCGCGCACGCATCCAGGTTGGCCGGATCTCGCATTTCGGCCTCATGGAAATGTCGCGCCAGCGCATCCGCACCGGCGTTCTGGAAAGTTCCACCACGCCCTGCCCGCATTGCCATGGCTCGGGCATGATCCGCTCGGTCGAATCGGTTGCCTTGCATGTGCTGCGCTCGCTGGAAGACTTCCTGCTGAAGGGTGTCACCCACAATCTGATCGTTCGCACCAATACCTCCGTGGCGCTCTACATCCTCAACCAGAAGCGCCGCAACCTGGGTGACCTTGAGGCCCGTTTCGGCCTCGAGATTGCCGTGGTGGCGGATGAGGTGGGCCATGGCCAGCATTATGTGCTGGAACGCTCGTCCCTGATCGACCGCGACAAGATCCCCCTCCCTGCTCCGCCGCAGATCCAGCCGCATATGGTCGAGATCGAAGAGATCGACGATATCGTCGAGCCGGAGGAAGAGGACGAGGATGACGTTGAGGAGGAACTGGAAGCAGCCTCGGCACATCCCTCTGCCCGCGAGCAGTCCGAAGACAGCGAGCGCCGCAAGCGCCGCCGCCGCAAGCGCCGCCGCAGCCCGGAAGCAGGCGGTGACCGCCAGGCCGGCCCGCGCCAGAACGAAGACGGTTCGGACGCTGATGCTGGCGATGACGCAGAAGGCAGCGAAGGCGAAGACGGTGAAGCGTCTCAGGGCGAAGGCGCCCAGGGCGACGGTTCCGACGAGCCCAAGCGCAAGCGCCGCCGTGGCCGCCGTGGCGGCCGCCGCGGCCGCCGCAATGGCGAGCGCGAGGACGGTGAAGAGGGCAGCGACGGCGACGAGGATGCGTCCGGTGAGGATACAGACGCAGACGCAAATGCAGCCGCAGCTTCGGAAGATCTGACCGGTGCAGTTGAAGGGGACGAAGCCGCAAACGGCGGCTCCTTTCCCGAAGCAGCCGAAGCCCCCGCTGCTGCAGAGGCTGACGCAGACGCTCCTGCCCGGGTGGAAGCAGCTCCGGCAGTGGCCGAAACGGCTGAAGAAGCCGTAACGGCCGCTCCCGAGGCACCGCAGGAAGCCCCGGCGGCTGAAACTCCGGCAGCAGAGGCCCCGGTTCTGGAAACCGTTGCCGCTGAAGCTCCGGCCGAAGCCGCCGCAGAGGTTGCCCCGGCGGCTGAAGTTGAAGCGCCCGCAGAACCGGCAGCCCCGGCCCGCCCGAAGGCACCGGCAACGCCGGTCGTCACCAGCCAGACCGCCGGTGACGGGGAAGGCCCGGATGACGAAGGCAAGCCCAAGCGTTCCGGCTGGTGGCAGCGCCGCTCCTTCTTCTGATCCCCTGATCAGAGGCTAAAAAAGACCCCCTCCGGAAGGCTGCTTCCGGAGGGGTTTTCTTTTCTCTCTCTTCGACGGTGTACCGCGCTCTCAGCGCCCCTTCAGCCATCCGTCCAGACGCCGCACGGCCTCTGCAATATCCTCACCGGACCCGGCGAAGGAAAAGCGGGTGTAGCTGGCGCCGTGAACGGGGTCGAAATCCGCTCCGGGCGTCGCCGCAACACCGGCCTCTTGCAGCATGGCGCGGGTGAAATCGAGAGAGCTTGCGGCAAAACGGCTGGTGTCGGCATAGACATAGAAGGCACCATCCACCGGCAGCAGCCGGTCGAAACCGATCTTCGGCAGGGCCTCCAGCAGCAGTGCCCGGTTGGCGGCATAGCCAGCCTTGATCACCTCCAGCTCTTCTGTGGCATCAAAGGCGGCGGCGGCGGCGATCTGTGAAAGTTCCGGCGCGGAGATGTAGAGGCTCTGGGCGATGCGCTCGGCCGGCCGCACAAGGCTTTCCGGCAGCACCATCCAGCCGATGCGCCAGCCCGTCATGCAGTAATATTTGGAGAAGCTGTTGATGATGATCGCGTTCTGGGAGGTCTCCAGCGCTGAGGCCTGCTGCCCGTCATAGACGAGCCCATGATAGATCTCGTCAGAGATGAACCAGATGCCCGCATCGTCACAAAAACGGGCAAGATCCGCGAGGGCTGCGGGCGTCATCATCGTGCCGGTCGGGTTGGCGGGGCTCGCCACCAGAACACCCTTGACCGGGCCATCCTTCAAGGCATTTGCGATATGCTCCGGCGTGAGGCTCCAGCGGGTCTGCGGCCCCACCTCGATTTCCACCGGCACCAGCCCCAGCGCCTTGATGATGTTGCGGTAGGCCGGATAACCGGGCGCCGTCAGAACGATACGGTCACCCGGATCGAAGGCGGCAAGGAACGACAGGTTGAAGCCCGCTGAAGAGCCGGTCGTCACCATGATCCGGCTTTCAGGCACCTCGACGCCATAGGCATCGCGGTAGTGGCGGGCAATGCGCTGGCGCAAGGGTGCGATACCGCGCGCCTCCGTGTAGCCAATACGCCCAATCTCCAGCGCCTGCCGGGCGGCGGCAAGAACGGTGGAGGGGGCCGGTGCGCCGGGCTGGCCCACTTCCATGTGGATGAGATGCCGCCCCTCCGCCTCCAGCGCACGCGCCGCCGACAGAACATCCATGGCCAGGAACGGGTCCACGGCACTGCGGGCGGAAGGGATGGTCTTCTGGCTGGTCACGGCGCAAATCCTCACGATGGCTGTTGCCACGCGGTTTACAGCGTTGCCCTGCCTTATGCCAGCCGCCGCTTTGGCGGGGCACGAAAGCGCAGCACACCTGAGCGTGACCGGATGCGGCGGACGGGCCTGTTGACCTGCCCCGGATGCCTCCCCTACCTTCTCCGGCAACACGCTAAAGAGGAAGCACCCGTGCGACACATTTCCACCGTTCAGGAACCCGGCAGCGGCAAGGCAGCCGCCCCTGTCCTTGGCCGGATTCTGCGCAAGGCCGGCACCCTGTTCATGGCAGCAGCGATTGCCCTGCCGTCATTGACCGCACCATCGGCGGCTCAGGGCCGGAAGATTCCGGTCGTGCGCGATGCGGAGACCGAGGAACTGCTGCGCGACTACGCGGCACCGATCTTCAAGGCTGCCGGCCTGCCGCAGGGACAGGTGGAAATCATCCTCGTCAACGAAAGCACCTTCAACGCATTCGTTCCCGATGCGCGCCGCATGTTCATCAATGTGGGTGTGCTGATCGAAGCCGAGACACCGGGCGAGGTCATCGGCGTGATCGCGCATGAAGCCGGCCATATCGCGGGCCGCCATCTGGTGCGCCTGCGCACCGCGCTTGCCAATGCGCAGATCATGACCGTTGTCGGCATGGTGCTGGGTGCCGGTGCCATGGCGGCAGGCGTCTCCAGCAATTCCTCCGGAGCAGCAGGGGGCGGTGCAGCCATTGCCATGGGTGCGCCGGGCATCGGCCAGCGCTCGCTGCTGGCCTATCAGCGCGGCGAGGAAGCCGCTGCCGACAAGGCCGCCCTGCGCTATCTGGAAATGACCGGCCAGAGCGCCAAAGGCATGCTGCGCACCTTCGAGCGCTTTGCCGACCAGCAGCTGTTTTCGGCCAAATACACCGATCCTTATGCCCAGAGCCACCCGATGGCGCGTGAGCGTTACAACTCGCTTGAGGAGCAGGCCCGCAAGAGCAAGTATTTCGACAAGCCCGCCCCGCCGGCTCTTCAGGCGCGCCATGACATGGTGCGGGCCAAGCTGACTGCCTTCACCAATCATCCCAATGCCGTCGCCCGGCTCTATCCGCGCTCGGACACCAGCATGCCGGCACAATATGCCCGCGCAGTTGCGGCCATGCGCAGCAGCGGCAGGGCAGCGGTGAAGGACATTGACGCGCTGATTGCCAAGCAGCCCGACAACCCGCATTTCCATGAGCTGAAGGGCCAGGCCCTGCTGGAATCAGGAAACCCGAAGGCGGCCATCCCCTCCTTCCAGCGCGCCGTGCAGCTGCGGCCGAACGAAGGCCAGTTTCTGATCTGGCTCGGCTATGCCATGGTCGGTGCCAACGAGCCCTCACTGCTGGCCGAGGCGGAGCGCATCCTGAAGAACGGCATCCAGCGCGACCCCAATTCCGGCATCGCCTTCAGCCAGCTGGCCATTGCGCAAGGGCGCCAGGGCAAGCAGGCAGAGGCGGATGTCTCGACAGCCCAGGGCATGATGATGGCGGGTGACTTCCAGGCGGCGAAACGATATGCCGCACGTGCTCAAAAGAATTTGAAGCCCGGAACGCCTGCATGGATCCAGGCAGATGATATCCTGACCTACAAACCGCCGGCCCTGAATCGCTGAGCTGCAGCAATCTGTTTCCGCACCACGCGCTGAATGCGCGCAGGAGTTTTTGAATGAACCGCATTTTCCGCAGTCTCGCTGCGCCCGTGCTGGCGCTTGCCCTTGGCACCCTGGCCCCCGTGACGGCTTTGGCCCAGTCCCCCGCCCTCGACAAGGCGCAGGTCGAGCAGATCGTGAAGGACTATCTGCTGCAGAACCCCGAAGTCATCCGTGACGCCCTTGTCGAACTGGACCGCCGCGACAAGGAGGCCGAAGCCACCCGCGTCAGCGCCATGGTCTCCGACAAGGACGGCATCCTGCTCAATTCCCGCCATCAGGTGGTGCTGGGCAATCCGGATGGCGATGTCACCATGGTCGAGTTCTTCGACTACAACTGCGGCTACTGCAAGCGCGCCATGGCAGACATGGAACGCCTGCTGGATGAGGACCCGAACCTGCGCGTCGTGCTGAAGGAATATCCGGTTCTGGGCCAGCCCTCCTTCGAAGCCGCACAGATTGCCATTGCGGTGAATGCACTGGCGCCGGACAGATACCGGGAGTTCCACGTCGCCATGCTGAGCCTGCGCGGCAAGGCCGATCAGGCCAGCACGCTGAAGGTCGCAGAGGCGATGGGCCTTGCCCGTGACGATCTCGCCCGTGCGGTCACCAAGGAGGATGTGCGTGCCAATGTGGAAGAAGTCTACGATCTGGCAGACCAGCTCGGCATTTCCGGCACGCCGTCCTATGTGATCGGCGATGCGGTGATCAAGGGCGCCTATGGCTACGACACGCTGAAGGCCGCCATTGAATCCGTGCGCAAATGCGGCAAGGCGACCTGCTGACCGGATACGGCAGGCCACGGGCATCCCCGTGATTTTCACCAAGACCCTGGGGGCGGCCATGGCGCTGCCCCAATCAGGGCTTTTCCTCCCGCACGCAAATCCCTATAAGGATGCGGAAATCGCGGCGACGGAGAAGGAATGCCCGCCACCTTTTTCATTTTGAACGGCCCCAATCTCAACCGGCTCGGCAAGCGCGAGCCGGAGACCTATGGCCGTACGACCCTCGCCGATATCGAGGCCCAGGCACGCGCAACTGCCGCGCGGCTCGGCTACGACATCGTCTTCCGCCAGACCAACAGCGAAGGGACGCTGGTGGACTGGATTCACGAAGCTGCCGACACCGGCGCTGTGGGGATCATCATCAATCCTGCCGCCTACACGCACACATCCGTCGCCATTCATGACGCGATCCGTGCCGTGGCGCTCCCTACGGTGGAAGTCCATCTGTCCAACGTCCATGCACGTGAGGCCTTCCGCCACCACTCCTATGTCTCACCGGTTGCGGCCGGCGTGATCTGCGGCTTCGGCGCCAAGGGCTATGACCTGGCGATCGAGGCCTTGGCCCACAAGCTCGGCGCCTGAACGACTACAGAAAGCACTTTGAGATGACCAAAGAAAACAACGGTTTCGACAAAAACCTGATCCGTGAGCTGGCGCTCCTGCTCGATGAGACCAACCTGTCCGAGATCGAGCTGGAGCAGAAGGATTTCCGCATCCGCGTTGCCCGCGAGCTGACGATCCAGGCTTCCGTTGCCTCTCATTATGCTCCGGCTCCGGCCGCCGCCCCCGTGGCAGCAGCTGCCCCTGCCGCAGCACCGGCAGAGCCCGCAAAGCATCCGGGCATGGTGCCCTCGCCGATGGTCGGCACCGCCTATCTTTCGCCCGAGCCGGGCGCCCGCGCCTTCGTGGAAGTCGGCGCTGCCGTGAAGGAAGGCCAGACGGTTCTGATCGTCGAGGCCATGAAGACCATGAACCAGATCCCCGCTCCGCGCAGCGGCGTGCTGAAGCAGGTGCTGGTCACCGACGCGCAGCCGGTGGAATACGGCGAACCGCTCTTCATCATCGAATAAGGGGCGGCCCGATGTTCACCAAGATCCTGATCGCAAACCGCGGCGAAATTGCCCTCCGGGTGCTGCGGGCCTGCAAGGAGCTCGGCATTTCCACCGTGGCGGTGCATTCCACCGCCGACGCGGATGCCATGCACGTGCGCCTTGCCGATGAAAGCGTCTGCATCGGTCCGGCTCCGGCCCGTGACAGCTACCTCAACATTCCCGCCCTCATGGCCGCCTGTGAAATCACCGGCGCCGATGCGGTGCATCCGGGCTACGGCTTCCTGTCCGAGAACGCCCGCTTTGCGGAAATTCTCGAGGCTCACAACATCACCTTCATCGGCCCCACGTCGGAACATATCCGCATCATGGGTGACAAGATCGAGGCCAAGCAGACCGCCAAGCGCCTCGGCATTCCGGTGGTGCCGGGCTCTGACGGCGCCGTGACGCCGAAGGACGATGCCCACGCCATTGCCCGCGAGATCGGCTATCCGGTTCTCGTCAAGGCGGCAGCGGGCGGCGGCGGACGCGGCATGAAGGTGGCGCTGACCGAGGCCGACCTCGACAACGCCCTCTCCACGGCCCGTTCCGAAGCCAAGGCCGCCTTCGGTGATGATGCTCTCTACATGGAGAAGTATCTCGCCAAGCCGCGCCACATCGAAATCCAGGTTCTGGGTGACGGTCAGGGCAACGCCATTCATCTGGGCGAACGCGACTGCTCGCTGCAGCGCCGCCACCAGAAGGTGCTCGAAGAGGCTCCCTCCCCGGCGCTCAATGCCAGCCAGCGGGCGGAAATCGGCGAGATCGTGGCCGATGCCATGCGCAAGCTGAAGTACCGCGGTGTCGGCACGGTCGAGTTCCTCTACGAGGACGGCGAGTTCTACTTCATCGAGATGAACACCCGACTGCAGGTGGAGCATCCGGTGACGGAAATGGTCACCGGCATCGACCTGGTGAACGAGCAGATCCGCATTGCAGCGGGTGGCACGCTCAGCCTCAAGCAGGAAGACGTGCTGTTCGAGGGCCATGCCATCGAGTGCCGCATCAACGCGGAAAACCCGCGCACCTTCGCCCCCTCGCCCGGCACGATCACCTATTACCACCCGCCCGGCGGCCTTGGTGTGCGCGTCGATTCCGGTGTGTATCAGGGCTACAAGATCCCGCCGCACTACGACAGCCTCATCGGCAAGCTCATCGTCCATGGCCGCAACCGCGTGGAATGCATGATGCGCCTGCGCCGTTGCCTGGACGAATTCGTCGTCGACGGCATCCAGTCCACCATTCCGCTGTTCCGCGATCTGGTGGACAATCAGGACATTGCCAACGGCCAGTACGACATTCACTGGCTGGAAAAGTATCTGTCTGCGAAAGATCAGTAAGATACGGGATAAAGCGTCTCCGCCCGCATGGCCGGGCGGAGACTGCATCTGATCAGATCCGGCGAAAGACCGGACGGTACAGGCCTCGGGATGGCACGCAAGAACAACGACGACGCCGTTCTGGAAATCACGCCGCAGCTTTTGCTGAAGGCCTATGCCTGCGGCATCTTCCCCATGTCGGAATCGGCGGACGACCCGCATCTGTTCTGGATCGAGCCGGAGCATCGCGGCATCCTGCCCCTCGACGGCTTCCACCTGCCCCGCCGCCTCGCCCGCACCGTGCGTTCGGACCATTTCGAGATCCGGGTGGACAGCGATTTTGAGGGCGTCATCAGCGGCTGCGCCGAACCGGCACCGGGCCGGGACAACACCTGGATCAACACGGAAATCCGCCGCCTCTATGGCGAGTTGTTCGAGCTCGGCCACTGCCACACGGTGGAGGCCTGGCGCGAGGGCAAGCTGGTGGGCGGACTCTATGGAGTCAGCATCGGGGGCGCCTTCTTCGGCGAAAGCATGTTCGCCCGTGAGCGCGACGCCTCCAAGGTCTGCCTCACCCATCTGGTGGCCCGGCTGATTGCGGGCGGCTACCGTCTGCTCGACACCCAGTTCACCACCAGCCATCTGGAACGCTTCGGCACCATCGAAGTGCCCAAGGCCGACTACAGCCTGCTCCTCGAAGACGCCATGCGCTGTGACGCCAGCTACTTCACCCTCCCCCCCGATGCCACCGGCGAAATGGCACTGGCCGTGCTGGAGAGGCCGGGAACACGGAAGGCGTGAGGGGCGCGGATTAGCGAGCTCCGGGCGCCGGGATTGCGAAAGACTCCCCATCTTCCTAAAGACGTTCCACCGCCGCAAAGTCTCTCCACCTTCGTCATGCCATGACTTGATCATGGCATCCATGCCGATCCTGCACAAAGCTTGAGGCGGTTAAGATCACTCAAGCAAATCAACGCCCTGAGCGAGCGGAGAAGCAATGGAATGGATGCCATGATCAAGTCATGGCATGACGGAATTTCGATATTTTCGCAAAAATAACCAGCTCCACGATGTTCCCGCAGCTTCAAGACCAAAAAAGCCGGAAACTGATCCCCAGTTCCCGGCCTCTTTCTTTCAACGCTCCAGATCCCTCACCCGCGCAGGGCGCGGTCGAGGTGGGTGTAGCCGCCGTCGGGGAAGACCCACTGGCCGGTCGTGTGGGACGAACGGGCAGACAGCAGGAAGACCACCGTGTCCGCCAGCTCCCGGGGGGTCGTCATGCGGGCGCCGAAGGGAATGCGCCCCTCGATCTCCGCAAGCCGCTCCTCAGGGTCCGGGAAGGACTTCAGCCAGTTTTCATAGAGCGGTGTCATCACCTCGGCCGGCAGCACGGCATTGACCCGCACACCGTCCTTGGCAAGTTCCGCCGCCCATTCCCGCGTCAGGCCCAGCTGCGCCGCCTTGGCGGCCACATAGGCCGAGGTGTTGCCCTGCCCCGTCACCGCCGTCTTGGAGGAGACATTGACCACGGCCCCTTTTGAGGCCTTGAGGTCGGCAAGGGCGTGGTGCATCAGCGCGTAGTAATGCACCAGATTGCGGTCGAGCGAGGCGCGGAAGGCTTCCGGCCCGGCATCAAGGCCGACGCTGTCATTGGCGCCGGCATTGTTGACCAGCCCGTCGATGCGGCCATAGCGCGCCCGGCAGGTGGAGATCACCGCCGCGCAATCCTCATCACGCGACAGTTCCGCCTGAATGAAGGAGGCTTCAGGCGACAGGGCGGTGATCCGCGCCATGAACGCCGCCTCCGGCTCCCGCCGGGTGGCGATGACCGGAATGGCCCCCTCCTCGGCGAGAATTTCGGTGACGGCAGCCCCGATGCCCGAAGCGCCGCCCGTGACGATGATGACCTTGCCCTGAAGCCCCAGATCCATCAGTTTGCTCCGAACCGGTAGGCCGCGATGGAGGCTGGCTTCATCTCGATGGAGAAGCCCGGCAGCTGCGGCGGCATGTAGGCTGCATCACGGATGAGGCAGGGCTCGACGAAATGCTCATGCAGGTGATCCACATATTCGATCACCCGGCCCTCATAGGTGCCTGCGATGCACAGATAGTCGATCATCGACAGATGCTGCACATATTCGCAGAGCCCGACGCCGCCCGCATGCGGGCAGACCTTGAGGCCATGCTTGGCCGCCATCAGCATCACGGCGAGGATCTCGTTGACGCCGCCCAGGCGGCAGCTGTCGATCTGCACCACGTCGATGGCACCGCGCATGATCAGCTGTTTGAAGATGATGCGGTTCTGGCACATCTCGCCGGTGGCCACCTGAATGGGGGCAACGGCTTCGCGGATCTTGCGGTGGCCTTCGATGTCGTCGGGGCTGGTCGGCTCCTCGATGAACCACGGACGGGCAAAGGCAAGCTGCTTCACCCAGCCGATCGCCTGATCGACCTCCCACACCTGATTGGCGTCGATCATCAGGTTGATGTCCGGGCCAACCGTTTCACGGGCGATCGTGAGCCGGCGGATGTCGTCGGCCAGATCGCGGCCCACCTTCATCTTGATGTGGCGGAAGCCGGCATCGACCGCCTCGCGGCACAGGCGCCGCAGCTTGTCGTCGTCGTAGCCGAGCCAGCCAGCCGAGGTGGTGTAGCAGGGATAGCCGGTGGCTTCCAGCTTGGCCCGCCGCTCCGCCTTGCCTTCCGCCTGCTTCGTCAGGAACTCCAGCGCCCATTCCGGCGTGATGCAATCCGTGAGGTAGCGGAAGTCGATGCAGCGCACCAGCTCTTCCGGGCTCATGTCAGCGACGAGTGCCCAGACCGGCTTGCCCTCGATCTTGGCCCACAGGTCCCAGACCGCGTTGACGACGGCGCCGGTTGCCAGATGGATGGCGCCCTTGTCGGGGCCGATCCAGCGCAGCTGGCTGTCGGAGGTGATGTGCCGCCAGAAGCGGCCCATGTCTTCGGCAACCCAGGCCATGTCGAGGCCCACGACCAGCGGACGCAGGGCCTCGATGGCGGCAACGCAGATCTCGTTGCCGCGCCCGATGGTGAAGGTCAGACCGTGGCCCTCGTGGGGGCCATCGGTCTCCAGCACCACATAGGCTGCCGAGTAGTCCGGATCCGGGTTCATCGCATCCGAACCATCGAGATGCTGGCTCGTGGGGAAACGCAGGTCCGCCGTGCGCAGACCGGTAATCCTGGTCATGCCCGCACCACCTTCTGGGTCTGCTCGCCGAGGCCAGCAATGCCGAGGCGGATGGTCTCGCCGCCCTTGAGGAACACCGGCGGCTTCTGGCCGAGGCCAACGCCCGGAGGCGTACCGGTGGAGATGACATCACCCGGCTGCAGCGACATGAAGCGGCTGAGGTAGGAGACGATATGGGCGACGCCGAAGATCATCGTGGCGGTGGAGCCGTCCTGATAGCGCTTGCCATCGACCTCCAGCCACATGTGCAGGTTGCCCGTATCGGCAATCTCGTCGCGGGTCACCAGCCAGGGGCCGATCGGGCCGAAGGTATCGCAGCCCTTGCCCTTGTCCCAGGTGCCGCCGCGCTCGATCTGGAATTCGCGTTCGGACACATCGTTGACAACGCAATAGCCGGCCACATGGTCCAGCGCGTCCTTTTCCTCGATGTACTTGCCGCCCTTGCCGATGACGATGCCGAGTTCGACTTCCCAGTCGGTCTTCTGCGAGCCACGCGGGATTTCGATGGCATCATCCGGGCCGGAGATGGCCGAGGTCCACTTGTTGAAGACCACCGGCTCTTTCGGGATGTCGGCCCCGGTTTCGGCGGCATGGTCGGCGTAGTTGAGACCGATGCAGATGAACTTGCCGACGCGGCCAACGCAGGCGCCAAGGCGCAGGTCCTGCTGCGGGGTGCCCGGCACCACCGGCAGCGAAGCCGGGTCGATGGCGGCAAGGCGCGCAAGGCCTTCCGGCGTCAGGTGGCTGCCCGCAACGTCATCAATGACGCCGGACAGATCACGCACCTTGCCGTCCTTGTCGAGAAGGCCCGGCTTTTCCTGGCCATTCGGGCCGTAACGCAGCAACTTCATGTCAGTCTCCGTGGGTATGAAAGGGACCGGGCAGTCTGCCCGGCCCCGGATGTCAAAGCTGGATTTCCTCAAGCCCGTGCGGCGCTTGGGCCTTCCAGGACGTGATGCACAAGCATCCCGGCGCCTTGAAATTAGTCGTAGAGAACGGCAGTAATTTCCGGCGCGTCGATGTTCGACTTGTCGTAATAGTAGAAGCCGGTGTCGATGTTCGGCACCACCGGCTCACCCTTGGCAGCGGCAACAGCGGCCTTGACGGTTTCATAGCCGATGCCGACCGGGTTCTGGGTGATGGCGCCCGCCATCAGGCCGTCGCGGACCGCCTGCTTCTGGGCAGCGCCCGAGTCATAACCGATGATGACCACCTGACGGCCCATCTCGCGTGCGCCGTTGACGACACCGATGGCAGAACCTTCATTGGCACCGAAAATGCCCTTCAGGTTCGGGTTCGCCTGCAGGATGGCCTTGGTGATTTCGGTGGACTTGAGCTGGTCGCCGCCGCCGTATTCGATGGCAACGACCTGGATCTTCGGCTTGTTCATGGCCAGCCATTCGACGAATCCGTCGCGGCGGTCGATGCCGGTGCGGCTGGTCTGGTCATGCACCACCAGCGCCACGTCGCCTTCATCACCGATCAGCTCGGCCATCTTCTCGGCGGCAAGGGCAGCAGCGGCCTTGTTGTCGGTCGCGGCCGTCGAAAGCGGGATGGAGCTGTCCACGCCGCTGTCAAAGGCGATGACCGGGATATTGGCGGCTTCGGCCTGACGCAGCAGTGGAATGGCAGCCTGGCTGTCCAGCGCGGCAAAGCCGATGGCGGACGGCTTCTTGGCAAGGGCTGCAGACAGCATGTCGATCTGCCGGTCGACCATGGTCTCGTTGTCCGGGCCTTCGAAGGTCACTTCCACGTTGAACTCGGCGGCGGCCTTGTCGGCGCCTGCCTTCACGGCCTGCCAGAACTGATGCTGGAAGCCCTTCGAGATCATCGGGATATACATCTTCTCCTGTGCCATCGGCATGGAAGCCGAGGCAACAAGGACGGCGGCACTGAGCGTGCCCAGCAGCATACGGCGTGTAATCATTTCCATTCCTCCACTTTCAAGGTTTCAAAGATACGGGGGCATTTGCGCCCTCTTCTTTCCTGACCTCAGCTGCGCTCCCTCCGCAGTTGATCGGCATAGACGGCAAGGATGATGATCCCGCCGGTCACAACGGTCTGCCACTCGGGCGCGACCGAAAGAATGCGCAGGCCGTTGGTGAGCACGGCCATGATCAGCGCGCCGATCAGCGTGCCGAGCACCGTGCCCCTGCCACCTGCCAGCGACGTGCCGCCAATGACGACGGCAGCGATGGCGTCCAGCTCGTAGCCAAGGCCAAGGGCCGGCTGCGCCGAGTTGAGACGCGAGGAAATGAGAATGCCCGCGATGCCGCAGATGGCGCCAGCCAGCGCATAGACGGCCATTTTCCAGGCGCGGGTGTTGACGCCGGACAGGCGCACCGCCTCCTCGTTGGAGCCGAGTGCATAGGTGTAGCGGCCAAGCACGGTGCGCGACAGCACCCAAGCCATGCCGCCGGCTACGGCGAAGAGCACGAGCACACCATTGGGGATCGGCAATGCCGGGATCACCATGCCGATCAGCGAGCCCTGCGAGATGTCCGTGTAGCCCGGCGTGTCGTTGAAATAGATCGGGCGCGCCCCGGTAATCAGCAGCGACAGCCCCTTCAGCATCAGCATCATGCCCAGAGTGGCAATGAAGGGCGGGATCTTCATCTGCGCCACGAAGGTGCCCGAGGCGAGGCCGCAGAGCGCGCCCGTGCCGATGGCCGCCAGAATGCCCAGCGGCAGCGGCATGCCGCCCCATGTCAGCACCACGCCGGTGATGACGGCGCAGAAGGTCATCAGCATGCCGATGGACAGGTCGATGCCCCCCGTCAGGATGATGACCGTTGCCGCCACGGCCAGCACGCCATTGACGGACGTGGCCTGCAGGATGGCCATGATGTTGCTCACCTGAAAGAAATTCGGTGAGGCAAGGCTGAAGCCGATGACGAGAATGATCAGGCTGGCAAAGGCCAGAAGCTTCTGCTGGGCAGATGCGGATTGCTGCACGAAGCTTGCGCCTGCTGCGGCCTTGGACTTGTCTTGTGCTGTCACGCGGGTTCCTCCTGACGCGTGGCTTGCCGGGCAGTGGCAAGATGCATGATGTCTTCCTGGGTGGTGCCTGCCCCGCCGGGCAGCGTGCCGGTCAGCCGGCCTTCGCACATGACGGCGATGCGGTGCGACACACGCAGGATTTCCGGCAGTTCCGAACTGATGACGATGATGGCCTTGCCCTCCGCAGCAAGGTCCGCCAGCAGTTTGTAGATTTCAGACTTGGCGCCAATGTCGATGCCGCGCGTCGGCTCATCGAAGATGAGGATATCGCAATTGCGCAGCAGCCATTTGGCAATGACGACCTTCTGCTGGTTGCCACCGGACAGAAGCCGCACTTCCTGCCGCTCGGACGGGGTGCGGATGCCAAGGCTCTTGATGAAATCCCGCGCTGTCTTGCGCATGGCTTCATCGTTCAGTTGTCCCGCACCGCCGGTGAAGCGGTGCATGCTGGCCAGCGCCACGTTGTCGGCAACGTCCATGCCAAGGGCGAGGCCGAAGTGCTTGCGGTCCTCCGACAGATAGCCGATCCCGGCCCGCACAGCGTCCACCGGGGAGCGGATCTCGACCTTGCGGCCATGCACGGTGATTTCGCCGCTGTCCCGCGGATCGGCACCGAAGATGGCGCGGGCGACTTCCGTGCGCCCGGCCCCCATGAGACCGGCAAAGCCAAGCACTTCGCCCTTCTTCAGCGAGAAACTGACATCGCGGATTTCACGCCCCCGGTTCAGGCCCTTCACTTCGAGAGCCACTTCTGAGCCGGTCAGATCGGGGATCGAGACCACCTCATCCGTCAGCGTGCGCCCGACCATCATGGAGATGATCTGCGAGATCGGCGTTTCCTTCGCGCCCACCGTGCCGACATATTCGCCGTCACGCATCACGGTCACCCGGTCGGAAATACGGCGGATCTCGTCCATCTTGTGGCTGATGTAGACGATGCCCACGCCATCGGCCTTCAGCCGGGCGATCATGGCAAAAAGCTCGTTGATCTCGCTCTCGGTGAGCGCCGCCGTCGGCTCGTCCATGATCAGCACGCGCGAGCGCGCCGACAGGGCCTTGGCGATTTCCACCATCTGCTGGCGGGCGATGGACAGGCCATCCACCTTGCGGCGCGGATCGATGTTGATGTTGAGGACACGGAACAGTGCCTCGGCAT
This sequence comes from Pannonibacter phragmitetus DSM 14782, assembly GCF_000382365.1. GTDB lineage: Bacteria > Pseudomonadota > Alphaproteobacteria > Rhizobiales > Stappiaceae > Pannonibacter > Pannonibacter phragmitetus. The sequence goes on from NZ_KB908220.1 coordinate 97,434, forward strand.
CGCGGATCATCTTTGCATCATCGACCCGGCCGAAGGACAGGCGCGGCTCGCGGCCGATGAAGATGTTCTGCGCGACCGTCAGATCCTTCATCAGGGCGAGTTCCTGATGGATGATGCCGATGCCCTGATCCTGTGCGGCGCGCGGGCTGGGCAAGGTCACTTCCCGGCCCTCCACCAGAATACGGCCCGAGTCCGGCTGATAGACGCCGGAGAGGATCTTCATGAGGGTGGATTTGCCTGCGCCATTTTCCCCCATCAGCGCATGAACCTCGCCCTCCTGAAGGTCGAAGCTCACGCCCTTCAGGGCATGGACGCCGGGAAAGCGCTTGTCGATGCGGTGCATTTCCACGAGGATCTTCATGCGCGCCCCTCCCCGAGCCCGTAGAAACGGATGGCAGTGCCGCCAAGCAAGGCAGCGCGCTCATCAGAGGACAGACCACCGGTCAGCCGTTCCGTCACCTCTTCCCAGAAGCCGTGCGTGCCGGCCAGCGTCAGCACCGGCCAGTCCGATCCCCACATCAGCCGCTGCGGGCCGAACCAGTGCAGCAGATGATCCATCACCGGCTGCAACAGGGCCACCGCAGCTTCCACATCCTGCGGGCAGGACGGGCTGATTTCGGTGAGAAGGCCGGACAGCTTGCAGACGATGCGCGTGTCCGCCGCCAGCGCCTTCATGTGGTGCTTCCAGTGGGCGCTCAGGCCTTCCGCCACCGTAGGCTTGGCAGCGTGATCAATGACCAGCGGAAGATCAGGATGAGCAGCCGCGAAACGGGTGATGGCGGCAAGCTGAGGTTCCTTCACCAGTGCATCGAAGCGCAGGCCAAGGCGCACCATGGCTGCAATCACGCAATCCTCGGGAGCTGTAAGGATCCAGTCCGGATCGGCAATGTCCTGCAGCATCGGGCGGATGCCCTTGAGGCGCTTGTCCGCCGCCATGTGCTCCAGCCGGACTTCCGCCAGCGGATCGGTCAGATCAACCCAGCCGACCACACCGGCAATCTGCGGCGCAGCCTTGGCAAGCTCCAGCAGAAACAGGGTTTCCGCCTCGGACGGGGCAGCCTGCACCACGACAACGCGGCGGTTGCCGTTGAGGCTGGCGAGATCGGCAGGCAGGAAGTCACGGCGCAGCGGATCAAGAGCGGGACCGCCCTCCTCCAGCCAGCCATAATCTCCGCGCGCCGGGCGCCAGAAATGGCAATGAGCATCAATTCGTTCCATCCGGCGGCCTCCCGTCCGCGTGTGATGGCTGCGGGCCTCGACCGGCCCGCAAGGCTCAGATCGTGACGCCGCCGTCCACCAGAACGGCCTGACCGGTCATGAAGCGGCTTTCGTCGCTCAGAAGATAGAGCACCAGCGGCGTGATATCGTCCACCGTTGCCAGACGGCCCATGGGCTGGCGGGCGATGAAGTCCTTCTCCGCCTGCACCGGGTCGGCAGCAGAGGCGATGCGGCCGCGCAGCGAGGGCGTGTCCACCGTGCCGGGGCACAGGGCGTTGCAGCGGATGCCCTGCTTCACATAATCGGCCGCAACGGCCTTGGTCAGGCCGATCACCGCCGCCTTGGTGGTGCCATAGGCGGTGCGGTTGACAAATCCCTTGATGGAAGAGGCCATCGAGGCCATGTTGAGAATGGATGCAGAGCCGGTCTTGCCGGCCCGTTCCAGCATCCCCGGCAGGAAAGCCCGGATCATGCGCATCATGGAGGTTACATTGACCGCCAGTGCCTGTTCCCAGTCCTCGTCAGTGATGTCGAGCACCGCACCGTTGTGCACCATGCCCGCGCAGTTGAAGAGCCCGTCCAGCGGGCCAACGTCCCGCGCCAGCGCATCGATGGCAGCCCGGTCCGTCACATCCAGCTTCAGCGTTTCAAGGCCAGTGAGCCCGGCCAGCAGAGTGGCATCCCGGTCCGTGGCAATCACCCGTGCGCCTTCTGCCGCCAATGCCAGAGCCGAAGCGCGGCCCATGCCCTGACCGGCTGCCGTCACGAGAATAGTCTTGCCTGCAAGGCGCATCGCAGTCCTCCCGGATACCGGCTCCACCTCAGGGCCACCGGCCTTTCCTCCACCAGCCGCTCTTGATGACAGCTGTTCATATACGAACACCCTATTCACAAATGAACTGATATGCAACACTGCAGATCAAGAGAACAAAACACCCCCGCGTGAAATTTGCGAGGGGACCGGGAGGAATGAACCATGAGTGATGCAGAGAGCGGGTCAGAGCGCTACCGCGCCCCTGCGCTGGACAAGGGGCTCGATATTCTCGAATTGCTGTCGGAACAGTCTGCCGGCATGACGCGTGCGGAAATCGTCAAGGCCATGGGCCGCAGCCCCTCGGAAATCTACCGCATGCTGGAGCGGCTGGTGGCGCGCGACTATGTGGTGCGCTCCTTTGGCGGCGACCGCTACGCCCTGTCGATGAAGCTGTTCGTGCTGGCCAACCGGCACCCGCCGGTGCGCCGCCTTGTGGCGCAGGCAACGCCGAAGCTGGATCTGTTCGCCCGTGACAGCCGCCAGTCGTGCCATCTCGCCGTGCCTGAGCGCGCTGCCGCCGTTGTCGTGGCGCAGGCAAGCCCGATGGACAGTTGGGAATTCCGCGTGCGCGTCGGCGCAAGACTGGACCTGCTGGACACCGGCTCAGGCATTGCGCTGCTGGCCTTCCAGAACCCGGAACGCCGCGCCGAAACCCTGGCCACCTGGGGCAGCAGCGCCCAGACCGCGCGCCTGCATGAGGTGGAAGAAGAGCTCGAACGGGTGCGGGCGGCCGGTTACCGCATTGCCGAAAGCGGCCAGCTTCTCGGCGTGCAGGATATTTCCGTGCCCGTGCTGGCCCCGGACGGCGACGCCATCGCCGTCCTCACCTGCCCCTACCTCGGCCGCCCCGCCAGCGCCCCTTGCGCCAGCATCAGCGAGGTTCTGGACCGGTTGAAGGGTCTGGCGGGGGAACTCTCCCTCGCCTGATCCTCACTTCACATCACCCGAAGATCACGCCCTTGCGGATGATGAAATTGCCATAGGCGCGCAGTTCGGTGGTCAGGACCACAGCATAGCACTCCTTGGCACGGGCGTAGAAATCATAGCGCTCCAGCGAGGCCATGGACGCTTTTTCCGCGTCGAACAGGGGCTTGGCCTCGGCCACCACCGGCGGAATGGCCGCAGCATCGCCCACCACCTGCATGGTGAAAACCGGATCGCCATCGAAGGTGTCCACCGGCAGCAGAGTGAGAATGGCCTCCACCGCTTTCACTGCCGGGCAATCCATGCGCAGCGGCACCCCATGCACCGTGTGGCGAGCGGTCGATTCGGCCGGAAAATTGGCATCGACGATGGCAATCTCGTCCCCATGCCCCATGGCGGCCAGAACCATCAGCAGTTCCGGGCTGATGAGCGGATGAATCCCCTTGAGCATGACGGAAGTCCTCCCTGCCCGCAGAATTGGAATCTCTGAACAGCTGCGCGGGCGGGCGGCAGATTAGCGGGCTGAGGGATGAGGTCAACGGGGACGCGGAGCAAGACTACAAGCGACTGTCGGAGGATCTGCAAGGCCTTGCGTCCACTCCGCGCCGCCCCGGCCTTGCGCCGGGGCCTGTAAGGCTGCCGCTGCCTTTGCAGAATTGGACAAGGCTTCCGCTCTGCATTTGTCACAGAAAAGCAACCGCCCTGCGTCCCTGACGGGTCCCCGCACAAGGCGGGGACGGCGCGGTGTTTGCGTCTTCCTCCTGGGCAGAGCAGGATCGCCTCTGCTTTCCAGAAACAAACCACCGCCGGGGAATTCACCCCGGCGTGTAGGCCAGGCTTGCAATGTCCACGGCCTTGCCGGTCATGGCGGATTGCTGGGCGGCGAGGCCCATGGCGACGGCCCACCAGCCGTCATTCAGAGCCACTTCCACCGGCGCACCGGCGGTGACGGCTTTCTGGAAGCGCTGGTGCTGATAGAAGGTGGAGCCATTGTGGTCGCCGGCATCCAGCAGCTGCGGATCGACCGGCACTTCCAGCACCACGGGCCCCTGCGGCTGGCGCGGCGAGACGATGACCTGCGGCACCGGCGGCTCACCCAGATGCTCCGGCCAGAAACGGCCCGGTCCCGGAACGAGGCATTCGATCTTGCCCTTTGGCCCGACAGCGGAAATCTCCTCCTGATAGCGCGAGCCTTCCGCGAACATGCAGAGCTCCAGCATGGCGCGGGCGCCGGAGGCGAAATCGACGATCACATAGGCATGGTCCCAGATATCGGAGCGCTCGCCTGCGTAAACCTCGTCCAGATGGTTCACCGCCTGCCCGCCGGACGCCATAACCCGCACCGGATCGGACTTGAGGATGTGGCGCATGAGGTCGAAAAAATGGCAGCATTTTTCCACCAGTGTGCCGCCGGTGTTGCGGTTGAAGCGGTTCCAGTCGCCGACCTTCTCGAGAAACGGAAAGCGGTGCTCGCGGATAGTCAGCATGCGGATGCCGCCGGTCACGTTGTCCGCTTCCTCGATCATCTTTGCGACCGGGGGCATGTAGCGGTATTCCATCGCCACCCAGATGGGCGCAGGATAGGCAGCGCGCAGGGCGGCAAGGCGCGGGGCATCTTCGGGCGCTGTGAACAGCGGCTTTTCCACGATCACCGGCAGTGGCCGGACGGAGGCAATTTCCTCGAGCTGGCTGAGATGCAGGAAATTGGGGCTGGCGATCAGCAGACAGTTGATCTGGGCCACCTCCAGAAGATCGGCGACCGAGTCCACCATCCGGGCGCCGGGCACGGCTGCGGCGGCACGGGCGCGCATGTCTGCATCGGGCTCGTAGATTGCTGCAACAGACGCCCCCTCCAGCAGGGCAATGTTGCGCAGATGCTCCTGCCCCATCATGCCGCAGCCGATGATTCCATACGTCAGGCTCAAGGTATTTCCCCCTATTTCAGACGCGCCACGTAGCGCGCCACGTTATGATCGAACCAGGTGCGGGAAACCTCCGCCCGCTGCCCGTCCTGTCCATGACTGATGCGAAGGATGTGCGGCACCGGCGCACCCGGCGCGTGGCAGAAATTGGCAGGCGCCCAGTCCGGCACATGATCCAGCCCCACCTGATCCTCGGCCTTGACGATCCACAGGCCGAGCCGGGTGCGGTAGAAGAGATAGAGCGACTCTGACAGCTCTTCTGCCGTCACATGCTGCACATAGGAGCCGTCGAGCCAGATCTCCTCGACAGCTGCAATCTGCCCCGAAAGACGGCGCAGGCGGCGGATGCGGTGGCCTTCGCTGCCATGCCCGAAAGGCGGCAGGTAATCCGGCTTGGCCAGCCGGGTGACGGACAGAACCTCCGCTGTTGGCAGGCCGCCGCCCTTGATCAGCTCCAGCCGGAACATGGCGTAGAGGCTCTTCGGGTCACTCATCGCCCGGATGTAGTTCCCCGAGCCCTGAACACGCTCCAGCAGCCCGCGATTCTGCAACTCTGCCAAGGCCTTGCGCAGGGTTCCGACAGCAATGCCCATCTCCGCTGCCATGTCCCGTTCCGGCGGCAGGCGCATGCCGTCGATCAGCCGTCCAGCAGCAATATCGCGCACCAGCAATTCGGCGATCTGCATGTAGATCGGCAGGCTGCCCTTGCTCTGTGTCATCACGCTCCGGCCGTGGAATGAGGTGTTCGAGGAGTGGGTCACAAGAAAATTGATACACTATTGATTTACATCAATGCAGGTGTTACGCAAGTGGAAACTGCGGCTCAAAAGGGGAGTATGATGACCGTTGTTCCCGTGACCTCCGCCGATCTCGACGCATCCGAAGTGTCCTGGTTTGCGGCTCTGTGCTCCGACGACTACGCCTATCTCGGCGTGCCGGACGGCAGCCTGCGCTCCAGCTGGGAGCACTGCTCCTCGATCGTGCAGAAGGCGGAAAGCCTTGGCTTCCGCAACATCCTGTGCCCCTCGTCCTATCAGGTGGGGCAGGACACGCTGAGCTTCGTGGCCGGCTGCGCGCCCATCACGGAGCACATCAACATGCTGGCGGCCATCCGCTGCGGCGAGATGCAGCCGATCATGCTGGCCCGCACGGTGGCAACGCTCGATCACATGCTGAAGGGCCGCCTGACGCTCAACGTCATCAGCTCCGACTTCCCCGGTGAAGTTGCTGACAGCACCTACCGCTACAAGCGCAGCCACGAGGTCGTTCAGATCCTGCGGCAGGCCTGGACGCGCGAGACCATCGATCATGAGGGCGAGGTCTATCAGTTCAAGGGCGTTTCGACAGAACCGGCGCGTCCCTATCAGCAGAACGGCGGCCCCCTGCTCTATTTCGGCGGATACTCGCCGGATGCGCTGGAACTGTGCGGCGCCCAGTGCGACGTCTATCTGATGTGGCCCGAGACAAAAGACCAGTTGGCAGAGCGGATGAAGGCCGTGCATGAACGCGCCGCCGCCCATGGCCGCACCCTCGACTATGGCCTGCGCGTCCACATGATCGTCCGCGACACGGAAGCCGAAGCGCGCGAATATGCCGAGCATCTCGTCTCGAAGCTCGATGACGAATACGGCAAGCTGATCCGCGACCGCGCCCACGACTCCATCTCGCTGGGCGTTGCCCATCAGGCCCGCGCCCGCGAACTGGCGGACAAGTTCGGTTATATCGAGCCGCATCTGTGGACCGGCATTGGCCGGGCGCGCTCAGGCTGCGGGGCGGCGCTCGTCGGCTCCACCGATCAGGTGCTGTCGGAAATCGAATCCTACCGGAAGATGGGCATCCGCGCCTTCATCTTCTCCGGCTATCCGCATCTGGAGGAAGCCGGTCACTTCGGAACCAAGGTCCTGCCGCAGCTCAAGACCTGTTCCCTGCCCCATGAATATGGCCGTGTGCCAAGCGAAACGCCAGCCACTCCGCTGGGCGTGGGAGAACGCCGCTGATGAACCGCATTGATCTCACCAAAGACCTGAGCCTCAGCCGCATCGTCTATGGCATGTGGCGCATCGGTGATGACAGCAACACCAGCCCGGCGCATGTTCAGGCCAAGATCGAAAGCTGTCTGGCGCAGGGCATCACCACGCTGGATCAAGCCGACATTTACGGCGGCTACACCGCCGAGGCGATCCTGGGCGGTGCGCTGAAGGCATCGCCGCAGCTGCGCGACAAGGTGGAACTCGTCACCAAGTGCGGCATCGTCGCCCCGGCCGGCCGCTATGCGGACCGGCGCGTGAAGTACTACGACACCACCGAAGGACACATCACGGCCTCGGTCGAAGCCTCCTTGCGCGACATGGGCACGGACCGGATCGACCTGCTGCTGATCCACCGCCCCGATCCGCTGATCGACCACGAGGAAACCGGCAAGGCGCTGGATGGCCTCGTCGCGTCGGGCAAAGTGCGCAGCGTCGGCGTCTCCAACTTCCGCCCCTGGGATTTCTCGCTGCTGCAGTCGGCGATGAGCGGCAAGCTCGTCACCAACCAGATCGAGATCAGCCTTGTGGCAACCGAATGCTTCGTCAACGGCGATCTGGCCTATCTGCAGGAAAGGGCGATTGCGCCGATGGCCTGGTCGCCGCTGGGCGGCGGCTCGCTCTTCGGCGAGGACAACCGCCAGCTTCTGGCCGCACTGGAGCGGACCGGCGCGGCGCAGGGCGTTGATGCAACTGCAGTCGCAGTCGCCTGGCTGCTGCGCCATCCGGGGCGGATCATCCCGGTGATGGGCACCAACAACATCGAGCGGATCGGCAAGATCGGCGAGGCAGCCAAGGTGGAGATGGACCGGCAGACCTGGTTCGAGCTTTATACTCTGGCCATTGGCAAGGACGTGCCGTGATGATGGCAGCGAACGAACACCTCTCCGGACGGGATGAGCGGCTGTTCGTGCCGGGCACGGAAACATCGCGCGAGTTCCGCACTGCGCTGGGCACCTTTGCCACGGGCGTAACTGTGGTGACGGCCATGGGCGATCAGGGCCCCATGGGCATGACGGCCAACAGCTTCACCTCGCTGTCGCTGGATCCGCCACTGGTGCTCTGGTCGCCGGCAAAGAACTCATCCAAGCATGGCGGCTTCACCACCGCCACGCATTTCGCCATCCATGTGCTGGGCGAGGAGCAGGACGGGCTCAGCGCCAGCTTCACCCGGGGCGGCACCGCCTTTGACGGGCTGGCGTGGGAGATCAATGCGGAAGGCGCGCCGGTCATCCCTGGCACGCTCGCCCGCTTCGAGTGTGCCCTGCATGCCGTGCACGACGGCGGGGACCATTCCATTGTCATCGGACGGGTGCTACGCGTAGCACAGCGCGATGGCGCACCGCTTTGCTTCTCGCAGGGCGCTTTCGGACGGTTTGCCAGAATGACCTGAGATACCGGGCCATTCGGGTTTGGCAGCCGCGCCGGGAGACCGCGGCTGGTGGGAGGAAAATGATGGGTTTCATTCTGGCAACCGCCAGATATCTGGGCCTTGTCAACGGCGCGGCGCTGGCCGCCGGCCGCTGGATCGGGGCAGGCTGCGTCGGGCTGATGGTCATCATCATCCTGATCCAGGTGTTTTTCCGCTACGTGCTCAACGACGCTCCGGCCTGGACGGAGGAAGCCGCCCGCTTTCTCATGCTCTGGATGACCGGCCTGATGGTGCCCACGGCCTTCCGCCGGGGCGGCTTTGTCGGCATCGACATGCTGGTGATCCTGCTGCCGCGCCTTGTGGCCGGAGTGCTCAATCTCGTTCTGCTCATCCTGATTGCCGGCCTCCTGTTCTACGCCACACGGCTGGGCTGGAAGGAAGTCACCGGCATTGGCGGCCGTTTTGCGATGGCCGCGATTTCCGTGCCCGTGTCGCTGGACTTCTCCGCCTGGATGAAGGTCCCCCGCGCCTGGATGATGGCCTCGCTCGCGGTTGGCTGTACGGCGATGCTCGCCGTCTGCATCGAACTGATCCTGCGCAGCCTCATCACGCTCATGGGCGGTGAGCGCCAGCTTGCACCGGTTACCGAAACTCAGTCTCTGGGAGCGGAGTGATGCTCAGTCTTTTCCTGCCGCTCTTCCTCCTGCTGCTGTTCCTCGGCCTGCCCGTGGTCTTCGGCCTCATCATGGCCCCAGCCGCCCTGCTCTGGGCCAATGGCCAGGAGCGTGAGATCGCCCTGCTCTACCGCAATGTCTACAACGGCATGGACAGCTTCCCGCTGATGGCGATTCCTTTCTTCATGCTCGCGGGCGAACTGATGAACCGGGCCGGCATCACCATGCGCCTCGTCGAATTTGCACAGGCCATGATCGGCCATCTGCGCGGTGGTCTGGCGCACGTGAACATCATGTCCTCCATGCTCTTTGCCGGATTGTCCGGCTCGGCGGTGGCGGATGTGTCGGCGCTGGGCTCCATGCTGATCCCGGCCATGGAGAAGCAGGGGTACACCCGCCGTTTTGCCGCCGCCGTGACCGCCGCCTCCTCCATCATCGGCCCGATCATCCCGCCCTCCGGCATCATGATCATCTATGCCTATGTGATGAACCAGAGTGTTGCCGCCCTGTTCCTTGCGGGCATCGTGCCGGGCATTCTCATTGGCCTCAGTCTGATGGTCATCGTCTGGCTGCAGGCGGACCGGGAAAACCTGCCCGCCGCTACCGCCCGCGCCTCGTGGGGAGACAGAGGCAAGGCCAGCCTCTCGGCCTTCTGGCCACTGCTGACGCCGGCGATCATCCTCGGCGGCATTCTTGGCGGTGTCTTCACCCCGACGGAAGCTTCCGCCATCGCCGTGGGCTACTCGTTCTTCATCGGCCTCTTTGTCATGCGCACCCTCAAGGTGCGCGAGATCCCGGACGTGCTGACCCGCGCCGGCATGACCTCCGCCGTGGTGCTGCTGCTGGTGGGTGCTGCCATGGCCTTCAAGACGGTGGCCAGCCTTGCCCACACGCCGGAACTGCTGGCCGATATCATCCTCGGCCTCAGCAACAATCCGCTGGTGCTGCTGTTCCTGATCAACATCCTGCTGTTCATCGTCGGCATGTTCCTCGATGCAGGGCCCGCCATCATCATCCTGGGGCCGATCCTCGGACCGATCTTCACCTCCATGGGCGTGGATCCGATCCATTTTGCCATCATCATGGCGGTGAACCTGACCGTTGGCCTGCTCACCCCGCCCATGGGCCTCGTGCTGTTCGTCACCTCGTCCGTCTCGGGCCTGAGGGTGGAGACCATTGCCCGGGCAACGCTGCCGTTCCTGGCGGCGGAAGTGGCCGTGATCTTCCTGATCACCTACTTCCCCGCCATCTGCCTCACCGTCCCCCGCCTTCTGGGGTTCGTGAACTGACTTGAGTGAAAGGGAGGAACTGGAATGCTCAAGGCACTTCTGAAGACCGTGCTGCTGGCCAGCACGCTGTCCATGGCCACCATGGCGCAGGCGGCAGACATCACCCTGCGCGCCACCGCCAATTCCAACGAGAATGACGAGGATTATGACGGCCTCGTCGTCTTCAAGAACTACGTGGAGAATGCCTCGAACGGCGCGATTGCCGTTGAGCTGTTCATCGGCACCCAGCTCTGCGCCACCGGCGAGGAATGCCTTCAGGGCGTCGCCGACGGCAACATCGATATCTACATCTCCACCTCCGGCGGTGCGGCGGGCCTCTTCCCCTATATCCAGGTGCTGGACCTGCCCTATCTGATGAGCGACGACCGGGTGGCCGAAGCCGTGCTGACCGGCCCCTTCACCCGCGAATTGCGCGCCAAGGCTCTGGCTGACAGCGGCAACGCCATCCGCCTGATGACCATCGGCAACACCGGCGGCTGGCGCAACTATGCCAACACCAAGGGCACGGTGAAGACCCCGGCAGACCTCAAGGGCCTGAAGATGCGCACCGTGCCGGCCGACCTGCCGCAGCAGGTGGCCACCGCCGTCGGCGCGTCGCCCACGCCCGTTCCGTGGCCGGAACTCTTCACCGCCCTGCAGACCGGCGTTGTCGAAGGCACGGCCAACGGCATCACCGACATCATGAACATGAAGTTCACCGATGCAGGCGTGAAATACATCACTCTGGATGGCCACTCCTACATGGGTGCCTTCTGGTGGATGTCGAACCAGCGCTTCCTGTCGCTGACGCCGGAACAGCGCAAGGTGGTGGCCGATGGCTTCGCCGCCCTGCAGCAGGCCACCTTCGCCAGCCCCAAGCGCAAGGAAATCGCCGCCTATCAGGACTTCCTGAAAGCCGGCGGCGAGATCTACGTGCCGACGGCTGAAGAAAAGGCAGCCTTCAAGGAGGCCGTCGCCCCGGTGTTCGACTGGTTCAAGACCAAGGTCACGGGTGGCGAGGAAGTCTTCGCCATGTTCACCACCGCCGTGGCTGAAGCCGAGGAAATCGTCAACGCCGAGCGCGCCGCCGAAACGGCCGACTGACATTGACCCTGCAGGACGGGGCCCGCTCCGTCCTGCTTTTTGGGGGAGCTCGGATATGGCCGGGGTGGCCTTTCCTCCATCGTGGAGCAGTATTTACAACGGACGCATGGCGGGGGAACGCGCCCTCCTTTGGCCGCAGCCCCCTCTCCCCCCTTGAGGGGGAGATGTCTGCGTCAGCAGACAGAGGGGGGTGGCAGCGCCTCAGTACGGCAGGATCTCTCTCATAAACGGACAGTCCGTTACCCCCCTCTGCCCCCTACCGGGGGCATCTCCCCCTCAAGGGGGGAGAGGAATTGGTGCCTGACTGGCTGTCCGTTGTAAACGTTGCGCCACAAGAGGAAGGGAGGCTGAAAAGCCTTGCCCCACAACCCCAAACAGGCCCAGACCTGATATCCTTTCATCTGCCCTGAAACAAAACTGCTTACCCGAAAAACAACGGCTCTCAAGACAGGCACCGGGGCATCCGGTGCGTCTCTTTTGCGCCCCATCCTGAAGGTTCACGCCATGGCCACTCCAGATCAGGCCTTTCCAGCCGAAAAGGACGGAGAGACTTCGCTTGCCGCACGCATGCGCCTGCGTTTCCCCGGCCTTTCCATCGCCGTGCTGATCGCACTCGCCTCCGCCTTCCTTTCGGAGCATTACGGCGCGCCGGCCATGCTGCTGGCGATCCTGATCGGACTGGCGCTGCATTTCCTCTCAGATGATCCGCGCATGCTGCCGGGGCTGGAGTTTGCAGCGAAAAGCCTCCTGCGCGCCGGGATCACGCTACTCGGCCTCAGGATCAGCCTCGGCATGTTTGCCGATCTCGGGCTACCGATGCTTCTGGTGCTGGCAAGCGCCGTTGCCTTGACCATCGGCTTCGGTATGGCCGTCTCGCGCCTCTTCGGGCAGGAAAGCCGCTTCGGACTGCTCACGGGCGGCGCCGTCGCCATCTGCGGGGCGTCTGCCGCCATGGCCATCGCCGCCGTGCTGCCGCGCAAGTCTGCCCATGAGGCAGAGCGGGACATGGTGTTCGCCGTCTTTGGCGTCACCATGATGTCCACACTCGCCATGATCGGCTACCCCATCCTCGCCTCTGCTCTGGGCATGAGCGATCAGGTCACCGGCGTCTTCCTCGGCGCAACGATCCATGACGTGGCGCAGGTGGTCGGCGCAGGTTTCTCCGTTTCCGAGACAACTGGCGACATGGCCGTGCTGGTGAAGCTGATCCGCGTCACCATGCTGGCCCCCGTGGTGCTGCTGATCGCCCTCGCCTTCCGCCGCTCCGTGCCCTCCGATGCCAAGCGTCCGCCGCTGGTGCCGCTGTTCGTTCTTGGCTTTCTGGCGCTGGCCATCCTCAATTCCCTCATCGAAATCCCGGCATTCGTCGCAGAAGGCGCCAATGCAGCCTCCCGCTGGGCGCTGCTGGCAGCCATCGGCGCGGTCGGCGTCAAGACCTCCCTGCCCAACATCATGAGCGTCGGCCGCCGCGCCATTGCGCTGCTGGTTGCCGAAACCGTGTTCCTCGCAGGCTTCATCCTGATCTGCGTCGAGTTCCTGCCACTCGACCGGCTGCATTAAGGCTCTCCACACTTGCCCTTGCCTGCCAGTTTTGCGAGGGTCGGACACTGCTGCTTCATGGGGTGCGAACAAGACGCCGCAAGCAGGCAGCATGGGAGGGGAGAATGAACACCAGCACGGCACTGGCCAGCGCTGCGCCGAAGACAGGCTTTGATGAGGCGCTGGGAGAGGCCTCGATCCTCGTCATCGATGACGAGCCGGGCATGCGCAACTTCCTTGACCGGACGCTGCGCCCGCGCTGCCGGCATCTGGATCTGGCCGCCAGCGTCGAAGAGGCCACTGGCCTGCTGGATGCAGCGCATTTCGATATCGTCATCCTCGACAATATCATGGGCGGCCAGCGCGGCGTCGACTGGCTGGCCGAACAGCGCGACACCGGCTTTCTGCCCGCCGCCATCCTGATCACCGCCTATGCCGACCTTGAGACGGCCATTCAGGCACTGCAGGCGGGTGCGGCGGATTTCGTGCTGAAGCCCTTCCGCTCCAACCAGATCCTCAATGCCGTGGCCCGCTGCCTCGACCGGATGCAGCTGCAGCGGGAGAACACGGTGCTGCGGCATGAGCTGAAGGCAAGCTCTGACCTTATCCTCCTGCGCGACAAGCTGATCGGCGCCTCCCCCGCCATCGAGGACATCCGCGCCACCATCGCCCGCGTTGCCCCGCTCCCCTCCTCCGTGCTGCTGACCGGCCAGTCCGGCACCGGCAAGGAGGTGGCAGCGCGCATGATCCATGAGCTGTCCGACCGGGCGGCCAAGCCCTTCGTGCCGGTCAACTGCGCCGCCATGCCGTCCGACATGGTGGAGAGCGAGCTTTTCGGCCATGTGAAGGGCGCCTTCACCGGCGCGCAGAATGGGCGCGAGGGCCTGTTCCTGCATGCCCGCGGCGGCACGCTGTTTCTGGACGAGATTGGCGACCTGCCCCTTCAGACCCAGGGCAAGCTGCTGCGCGTGCTGGAAGACCGCAAGGTGCGCCCCGTCGGCGCCGAGCGCGAGCTGCCCGTCGATCTGCGCTTCGTCTTTGCCACCAATGTGGATCTGGAGAAAGCGGTGGCCGAGGGGCGCTTCCGGGCCGACCTCTTCTTCCGCATCAACATCGTCAGCCTGCACATGCCGCCGCTGAAGGAGCGCGGGCGCGATGCGCTCGATCTGGCGGACCTGTTCATGCAGAAGCTGTCGCTGCAGCTCGGCACCCCGCCGCTGCCGCTCACCGAAGAGGTGCGCCGGGCGATTGCCGCCTATGACTGGCCGGGCAATGTGCGCGAGCTGCGCAACTTCATCGAGCGCAGCCTGATCCTTGGCCGCTTTCCGCCGGATTTCCTGCGCACCGCGCAAACGCCCGGTACTGGCGGGCAAGCCAGCGCGGCACCGCAGGCCGATGGCACGCTGACGCTGGCCGATATGGAGCGCAACCATATTCTGGGCACGCTGGAGAGCTGCGGCGGCAACCGGGATGCGGCCGCAAACCTTCTCGGCATTTCCCGCAAGACCATCGACCGGCGGCTCAGGGACTGGAATGTCTGAGCCAGCCGCCCCACTGGAGCGCGTCCGCCCGTCCCGTTCCGTCCGTTTCCGCCTGCTGGCGATTGCGCTTCTGCCCATGCTGGTCATCGTGCCGCTGGTGGCCGGCGGCATCATGCTGCGCTGGAACACCAAGTTCAGCGAGGTCTTGATCAACAAGGTCAGCGCCGACCTCACCATAGCCCGGCAATATCTCGCAAGGCTGATGGAAACCAACGGCGAGCGGCTGACCGCCATCGCCCAGTCCGCCCGCTTCCAGAGCGCCGCCTCCCGCCCGGCACTGGCGGATCTGCTGGCGCAGGAAAAGACCAGCCTCGGCCTCGACTATCTCTATCTCACCGACGCCTCGGGCGCGCTGATCGCCGCCAGCAGCCCGGACCTGCGCCTGCCGGAGCAATCCTCCCCTGTCATCGCCAGCGCGCTGGAAGGCAGCGCCCGCACCGGCATCACCATTCTCTCCGGCCCGGATCTTGAACGGCTGTCGCCGGAGCTTGCGGCGCGTGCCAGGCTCGACATCGTGCCCACCGCCAACGCCGCCCCCAGCCCGCGCAAGACCGAAGACCGGGGCATGGTCATTCTGGCTGCCACCCCGGTCACGCTTGCCGATGGCCGCAAGGCCGCGCTCACCGGCGGCCTGCTCCTCAACCAGAACCTCGTCTTCATCGACACGATCAATGATCTCGTTTACCGGCAGGGCAGCCTGCCGGAGGGCAGTGAGGGCACGGCGACGCTGTTTCTCGATGACGTGCGCATCAGCACCAATGTGCGCCTGTTCGAGGGCAAGCGCGCGCTGGGCACGCGGGTGTCGGATGCCGTGCGCAAGACCGTGCTGGATGACGGCATCACCTGGCGGGCCAGCGCCTTCGTCGTCAACGACTGGTACATCTCCGCCTATGAGCCGATCCTCGACAGCGAGGGCCAGCGCGCCGGCATGCTCTATGTCGGCTTTCTGGAAACGCCCTTCACCCAGGCCCGGCAGCAGACGGTGCTGCTGGTCGTCCTTGCGCTTCTGGCCATCGGCACCATCACCGTGCCCATCTTCCTGCGCTGGGCGCGGGCGATCTTCCGCCCGCTGGAGAAGATGGCAGGCACCATTTCCCGCGTCGAAGCGGGTGACATGGGCGCCCGCACCCATGCACCCCAGCCGCAGGGCGGCGGGGCCGGTCAGGACGAAATCACCCGCGTGGCGCATCTGCTCGATCACCTGCTGGATCTCGTTCAGGAGCGGGATGCAGCTCTGCGCCAATGGAACGAACAGCTCAACGCCCGCGTCGCCGAGCGCACCCGCGAGCTGGAACAATCCAACCTGCAGCTGGAAGCCGCCACCCGCCAGCTCATCGTTTCGGAAAAGCTCGCTGCCATCGGCGAGATCACCGCAGGTGTCGCCCATGAGATCAACAATCCGGTCGCCGTCATCCAGGGCAATCTCGATGTGCTGCAGCAGGTGATGGGTGACCGGGCGGTGGAAGCTGCCACCGAGTTCCGCCTGCTGGACGAACAGGTCCACCGCATCCACCTCATCGTCACCCGCTTGCTTCAGTTTGCAAGGCCGGAGGAATTCGCCGGCTGGACCGAGCGCACCGATCCCGCCGAAGCCCTCGAAGGCTGCCTGCCGCTGGTGCAGCATCTTCTGAAAAAGGCCGATGTCAGCGTCACGCTGGAGCCCTTCTCCACCCGGCAGGTGCTGATCAACCGCACCGAGCTTCAGCAGGTGCTGATCAATCTCATCGTCAACGCCGTCCACGCCATGCCCGGTGGCGGACGGCTGCGCCTCGCCTGCGAGGACGCGGAAGAAGCCGGCCTCTCCGGCGTGCGCTTCACGGTGGCAGACACCGGCACCGGTATGAGCGCCGAGGTGCAGGCCCGCATCTTCGAGCCCTTCTTCACCACCCGCCCCGCTCCCGGCACTACTGGTTCTGGCAGCAGCTCTGGCACCGGGTCAAGCGCCACCGGCTCCGGCCTTGGCCTGTCCATCTGCCAGAAACTCGTCGAACGCCAGAACGGCCGCATCACTGTCCAGAGCACCCCCGGCGGAGGCACGACGTTCACGATCTTCTTGCCGGAGGCGGTGTGAGGGGGAAGGCAAAGGTAGGAATGCGCCCTCCTTTTGCCGCAGCATTCCTCTCCCCCCTTGAGGGGGAGATGTCTGCGCCAGCAGACAGAGGGGGGTTGCAGCGCCTCAGCACGGCAGGATCTCTCTCATAAACGGACAGTCCATTACCCCCTCTGCCCCCTGTCGGGGGCATCTCCCCCTCAAGGGGGGAGAGGAGTTGGCGCCTGCCTGACGGCCTGTTGTGAACACTGCTCTAAAAAGCGAAAAAGGCACAAGGGTCAGCGGAAGAACCGTCCTGTTTTCTGTAAGCCCCCCAGCCCCCCAAAGACCCTCTGTCCGGACAAGCTGTCCCTGAGCCTCCCAAGTTGTCCGGCATGAAGGGCGAATGCTGCGGATGAAGAACCAGCGGGGGCTGGAGAGCAAGGTGCGCAGCCCTCGTGCCGGCACATTCTGACGGATCGCCCCACAGCATCACCCGAGTAAATTAGTCCTATTTTTCAAATTGGTAAGCGGATTTCCCCGCAAACCGCTGGCGCAGCTGCACCTGATGCACACCCCGCCTGCCCTTCAATTCCCTCCATGCCCCGGCAACTGGCACGCTTCTGGCTAAGTAATTTGCCGGGGAGAGGCGGCCTTCGGGAGGAACGGGGCTGAGGTCCGGAGAATGGCTTGCAGAAGCCGCCGGTCCGCCGTGCGAAGGCGCCCTCCAAGGTTCCCCTGTGCAAGGGGCTCTCGGGAGGAGACAGGAATGACCACAACCACCGGCGTCGAGGGCGGGTACTCCGAAGGAGGACTGCTCGACCGGGAACGCATCATTGCAAAACCCGGATTCAACCGCTGGCTCGTGCCGCCAGCAGCGCTTGCCATCCATCTGTGCATCGGCATGGCCTATGGCTTCAGCGTGTTCTGGCTGCCGCTGTCGCGCGCCATCGGCATCCAGCAATCCGTCACCTGCGAGGGCATGAGCCTCGTCACCGCGCTCTTCACCGCCTCCTGCGACTGGCGCGTCGCGGATCTGGGCTGGATCTACACCCTCTTCTTCGTCTTCCTCGGCTGCTCGGCGGCCATCTGGGGCGGCTGGCTGGAAAAGGCCGGGCCGCGCAAGGCGGGCGTCGTCTCCACCTTCTGCTGGTGCGGCGGCATTGCCGTGGCGGCGGTGGGCGTGATGACGCATCAGCTCTGGCTCATGTGGCTGGGCGCGGGCGTCATCGGCGGCATCGGTCTTGGGCTGGGCTACATCTCGCCCGTTTCCACCCTGATCAAGTGGTTCCCGGACCGGCGCGGCATGGCGACGGGCATGGCCATCATGGGCTTCGGCGGCGGCGCCATGATCGGCGCACCGCTGGCTGACCGCTTGATGCGCTATTTCGCAACGCCGGAAAGCGTTGGCGTGTGGGAGACCTTCCTCGTCATGGCGGCGATCTACTTCGTCTTCATGCTGGGCGGCGCCTTCGGCTACCGTCTGCCGCCGGCAGGCTGGCGTCCGGAGGGCTGGACCCCGCCGCAGTCGAAGGCCACCACCATGATCACCCAGCACCATGTGCATCTGAACAACGCGCACAAGACGCCGCAGTTCTGGATGATCTGGATCGTGCTCTGCATGAACGTCTCGGCGGGTATCGGTGTGATCGGCATGGCCTCGCCCATGCTGCAGGAGATCTTCTCCGGCAAGCTGATCGGCCTGCCCGAACTCACCTTCACCGATCTGTCGGGCGAACAGAAGGCCGCCATCGCGGCGATTGCCGCAGGCTTCACCGGCCTCCTGTCCCTGTTCAACATCGCGGGCCGCTTCTTCTGGGCCTCCCTGTCGGACCGGATCGGGCGGAAGAACACCTATTTCACCTTCTTCCTGCTCGGCATCGTGCTCTATGCGCTGGCCCCGACGGCGGCGCAGCTTGGCAACCAGCTGCTGTTCGTCGCCATCTTCGCGGTGATCCTGTCCATGTATGGCGGCGGCTTCGCCACAGTACCGGCCTATCTCGCCGACATCTTCGGCACCCAGTTCGTCGGGGCCATCCATGGCCGCCTGCTGACGGCCTGGGCAACGGCCGGCATCCTCGGCCCCGTGGTGGTGAACTACATCCGTGAGGCGCAGATCAATGCCGGCATCCCCCGGGCGCAGGTCTATGACTTCACCATGTACATCCTCTGCGGCATGCTGCTGATCGGCCTCATTGCCAATGCGCTCGTCCGGCCGCTGGACAAGAAATGGTACATGTCCGAGGCGGAAGTTGCGGCCCTGCAGGCCAAGGCCCGCACGGCGGATTCCAGCATTACCCATGGCTCCTTCGGCATCGGCAAGGGCGGGCTCGACGGCAAGGCGGCGCTCGCCTGGGCCGTGATGATCATCCCGATCCTCTGGGGTGTCTGGATCACGCTGGAAAAGACCGCCGCCCTCTTCGGCTGAGGCTTTTTCCTGCTAGAACAGGCCGGCCGGGCACTTTCCGCCCGGCCGGTTCCCAGAAATGGAACTGCAGTGACCCTGCCGGTAGCGGACCCATGATCGACAAGCTGGAAATGTTCATCGCCCTTGCCAACGAGCAGCACTTTGGCCGCGCCGCCGAAGTGATCGGCGTGACGCAGCCAACCCTTTCATCTGCCATGAAGCAGCTGGAAGATCAGCTGGGCGTTCAGCTTATCCATCGTGGTTCCCGGTATCAGGGACTGACACCGGAAGGCGAAAAGGCATTGGAATGGGCGCTGCGCATCGTCGCCGATGCAAGGGCGCTGAAGGCCGACATGCGGCAAGCGCGATCGGCACTGTCGGGCAATCTGCGCATTGGCGTCATCCCTACGGCCCTGCCGATGGTGACGGACCTTTCCGTGCCCTTCACCGAGCGCCACCCCAATGTGCGCGTCTCCATCCTGTCGCGCACCTCCGCCGAAATCCTCGAACAGCTGGAGCGGCTGGAGCTGGATGCCGGCATCACCTATCTCGACCCGCCGCCCGCCCGCCGCCTGACGGTGACGCCGCTTTACCGGGAGACTTACCGTCTGCTGTGCCGCGCCAACTCAGAGGTAGCACGCAGGGGCTCGCTGACGTGGGCGGAAGTCGGCACCCTGCCCCTCTGCCTGCTGTCAGGCGACATGCAGAACCGGCGCATCGTCGACCGCTATCTGCAGGAAGCAGGCATCAGCTCCATGCCGATGGTGGAATCTAATTCCATCATCGTGCTGGCCTCGCATGTGATGACCGGGCGCTGGGTCTCGGTGGTGCCGGAAAAGCTCGCCGTGCATTTTCTGGACCGCAAGGATCTGGCCGCCGTGCCCATCACCGCAGACCTGCCAGAGGACAAGATGCCGGGACAGGATGTCGGCCTCGTCATCGCGCACCGCGAGCCGCTGACGCCGATGCTGACCGCATTGCTCGACCTTGCCCGCAAGTTCAACGCCGCCCTGGAGGAGGGCCGCAACGATAGAAGGTTTCAATCAGCTGACGAATAGCCGGAATTGAAGTGGGAGAAATTCCGCCTAACATGCGGAATTGAGAGGAAAAACACATGACGGCACATCTGTCTGCCGCCACGATTCGCTCCCTGACGCAGGAGATCGTGACGGCCCATTCGGCTCTGGAAGGGCCGCTTTTGCCCATTCTCCATGCTGTTCAGGAGGCCTTCGGCTACGTGCCGCAGGATGCCCTGCCCGTGATCGCAGACGGTCTCAATCTGTCGCGTGCGGAAGTTCACGGCGTGATGAGCTTCTACCACGACTTCCGCCCGGAGCCTGCGGGCCGCCACGTGCTGAAGGTCTGCCGGGCTGAAGCCTGCCAGTCCATGGGCACGGATGCGCTGGCCGAAAGGCTGAAAGCAAGGCTCGGAATCGACTGGCACGGCACCACGAAGGACGGCGATGTGACGCTGGAACCGGTCTATTGCCTCGGCCTCTGCGCCCAGAGCCCTGCCGCCATGCTGGATGGCGAGCTTTACGCCCGGCTGGATGACGAAGGCATCGACGAAATGCTGGGAGGGATCGGCAAATGACCGTGACCGTTTTCGTCCCCCGCGATGCAGCCGCACTGGCCGTTGGCGCGGACAAGGTGGCCGCCGCCATTGCGCGGGAAGCCTCTGCCCGAAATCTCGATGTAAAGATCATCCGCAACGGCTCACGCGGCATGCTTTGGCTGGAGGTGCTGGTCGAGGTGCGGACCCCGCAAGGCCGCGTTGCCTATGGCCCGGTGAAGGCCTCGGATGTGCCTTCCCTGTTCGATGCCGGGTTCCTGACCGGCGGTGCACACCGGCTCGCCCATGGTCTCACCTCGGAAATTCCTTTCCTCAAGGGCCAGACGCGCCTCACTTTCGCCCGCTGCGGCGTCACTGATCCGCTGTCGCTGGAGGACTACCGCCACTACAAGGGCATGCGCGGCCTTGAAGCAGCGGTTGCCATGTCGCCAGCCGATATCGTGAAGCAGGTCACCGACAGCGGCCTGCGCGGACGCGGCGGCGCAGGTTTTCCGACCGGAATCAAGTGGAAGACCGTCGCTGACGCCAAGGCGGACCAGAAATACATCGTCTGCAACGCCGATGAAGGCGACAGCGGCACCTTCGCCGACCGGATGATCATGGAGGGTGATCCCTTTGTGCTGATCGAGGGCATGGCCATCGCCGCCATCGCCGTGGGCGCCGCAAAGGGCTACATCTATACCCGCTCCGAATATCCGCACGCCATCGCGGTGATGCAGGAGGCGATCGAGATTGCCCGGCGTGAGGGCATTCTCGGCGCATCGGTGCTGGGCTCGCCGCATGCCTTCGACATGGAAGTGCGCGTCGGTGCGGGCGCTTATGTCTGCGGTGAGGAAACCTCGCTTCTGAACAGTCTGGAAGGCAAGCGCGGCATCGTGCGCGCCAAGCCGCCCCTGCCCGCGCTGGAAGGCCTTTTCGGCAAGCCGACAGTCGTCAACAACGTCATGTCGCTGGCCTCCATCCCGGTCATCATGGACCGCGGGGCCCAGTTCTACCGCGACTTCGGCCTTGGCCGCTCCCGTGGCACCATCCCGATCCAGCTGGCTGGCAACCTGAAGCACGGCGGCCTTTACGAGACCGCCTTCGGCCTGACGCTTGGCGAACTGGTGAATGATATCGGCGGCGGCACGATCACCGGCCGACCGGTGAAGGCGGTTCAGGTGGGCGGGCCGCTCGGCGCCTACTTCCCGCAGGCACTCTTCGATACCATTTTCGACTACGAGGCCTTTGCCGCTGCCGGCGGGCTCATCGGCCATGCGGGCATCGTCGTCTTCGATGACACGGTGGACATGCTGGCGCAGGCGCGCTTTGCCATGGAATTCTGCGCCATCGAATCCTGCGGCAAGTGCACCCCCTGCCGCATCGGCGCGGTGCGCGGCGTGGAGACGGTGGACCGGATCGCCCGGGGCGATGCCGCCGCCATTCCGCTGCTCGAAAGCCTGTGCAGCACCATGAAGGCCGGATCGCTCTGCGCCCTGGGCGGCTTCACGCCCTACCCGGTCATGAGCGCCCTGACCCATTTCCCGCAAGATTTTGACAGGATGAAGGAGGCCGCGGAATGAAGGACTCCCGTTTGCTCGACCGTGACTTCGGCACCCCCGCCGCCCGGTCCGAAAAGATGATCGCCCTGACCGTCGATGGCTTCGAGGTCAGCGTGCCGGAAGGCACCTCCGTCATGCGTGCCGCATCCGAAGCGGGCATTTCCGTGCCCAAGCTCTGCGCCACCGACATGCTGGATGCCTTCGGCTCCTGCCGCCTCTGCCTTGTGGAGATCGAAGGCCGCGCCGGAACGCCAGCCTCCTGCACCACACCGGTGGCGCCGGGTATGGTGGTCCACACCCAGACCGGCAAGCTGAAGGACCTGCGCAAGGGGGTGATGGAGCTTTACATCTCCGACCATCCGCTGGACTGCCTGACGTGCGCTGCCAATGGCGATTGCGAGTTGCAGGACATGGCTGGTGCCGTGGGCCTGCGCGATGTGCGTTACGAGGCCGTTGACACCCACTTCCGCGCCCGCAATGCCGGGGGCGATGTCAATCCGCAATGGCTGGCGAAGGACGAGAGCAACCCCTATTTCACCTATGATCCGTCCAAGTGCATCGTCTGCTCCCGCTGCGTGCGGGCCTGTGAGGAAGTTCAGGGCACCTTCGCGCTGACCATCGAGGGCCGTGGCTTTGACAGCCGCGTCTCGGCGGGCATGATGAGCGACACGTTCCTCTCTTCCGACTGCGTCTCCTGCGGTGCCTGCGTTCAGGCCTGCCCGACGGCGACGCTGCAGGAAAAAAGCGTGATCGAGATCGGCACGCCCGAGCGGGCCGTGGTCACCACCTGCGCCTATTGCGGCGTCGGCTGTTCCTTCAAGGCGGAAATGCGCGGCGACGAGCTGGTGCGCATGGTGCCCTACAAGGATGGCAAGGCCAACCGTGGGCACAGCTGCGTCAAGGGCCGCTTTGCCTGGGGTTACGCCCAGCATCAGGACCGGATCCTGAAGCCGATGATCCGCGAGGCGATCACCGATCCCTGGCGGGAAGTCTCCTGGGACGAGGCGCTGGGATTTGCCGCAGCCCGCATGAAGGCCATTCAGGAAAAGCATGGCCGCCAGTCTGTCGGCGTCATCACCTCCTCCCGCTGCACCAATGAGGAAACCTATCTGGTGCAGAAGCTGACGCGCGCCGTGTTCCGCAACAACAACACGGACACCTGCGCCCGCGTCTGCCACTCGCCCACCGGTTACGGCCTCGGCCAGACCTTCGGAACGTCTGCGGGCACGCAGGACTTCGACAGCGTCGAGCACACGGATGTTGTCATCGTCATGGGTGCCAACCCGACGGACGGCCACCCGGTCTTCGCCAGCCGCCTGAAGAAGCGCCTGCGCAAGGGGGCCAAGCTGATCGTCATCGATCCGCGCCGCATCGATCTGGTGAAGTCGCCGCATATCAAGGCAGCCCATCACCTGCAGCTGAAGCCCGGCACGAACGTGGCCGTGGTTTCCGCCATCGCCCACACCATCGTCACCGAAGGCCTGTTCGACGAAGCCTTCATCCGCGAGCGCTGCGACTGGGACGAGTTCCAGGACTATGCCGAATTCATCTCCGATCCACGGCACAGCCCGGAGGCGACGGCGGCGCTGACCGGCGTTCCGGCGGAGGAGCTGCGCGCTGCCGCAAGGCTTTATGCCCGCGGCGGCAACGGGGCGATCTATTACGGCCTCGGCGTCACCGAACACTCGCAGGGCTCCACCACGGTCATCGGCATCGCCAACCTTGCGATGATGACCGGCAACATCGGCCGCAAGGGCGTGGGCGTGAACCCACTGCGCGGGCAGAACAATGTGCAGGGCTCCTGTGACATGGGCTCCTTCCCGCATGAGCTGCCCGGCTACCGCCATGTGAAGAACGACCACGTGCGGGAGATCTTCGAAAGCCTGTGGGGCGTGGAGCTGGACAAAGAGCCGGGCTTGCGCATTCCCAACATGCTGGACGCCGCCGTCGATGGCACGTTCAAGGGCCTTTACTGCCAGGGCGAGGACATTCTCCAGTCCGATCCGGACACCAAGCACGTGGCAGCCGGGCTTGCCGCCATGGACTGCGTGATCGTGCATGACCTGTTCCTCAACGAAACGGCCAATTACGCCCATGTGTTCCTGCCCGGCTCAACGTTCCTGGAGAAGGACGGCACCTTCACCAATGCCGAGCGCCGCATCAACCGCGTGCGCAAGGTGATGGCCCCGAAGAACGGCTATGCCGACTGGGAGATCACCCAGATGCTGGCCAATGCCATGGGCGCCAACTGGACCTACACCCACCCCTCGCAGATCATGGCGGAAATCTCGCTGACGACGCCGTCCTTTGCCGGTATCAGCTACGAGAGGCTGGAGGAGCTGGGTTCGGTGCAGTGGCCCTGCAACGAGAAGAACCCGGAAGGCACGCCCTTGATGCATATCGACGGCTTCGTGCGCGGCAAGGGCAAGTTCATCCGCACCGAATATGTGGCAACGGACGAGCGCACCGGCCCGCGCTTCCCGCTGCTGCTGACCACGGGCCGCATTCTCAGCCAGTATAACGTGGGTGCCCAGACCCGGCGCACCGCCAATACGGTCTGGCATGCGGAGGATCTGCTGGAAATCCACCCGCATGATGCGGAAAACCGGGGCCTCAAGGATGGCGACTGGGTGCGCCTTGCCAGCCGCTCGGGCGAGACGACCCTGCGCGCCAAGGTCACCGACCGGGTGTCGCCGGGTGTGGTTTACACCACGTTCCACCATCCGGACACGCAGGCCAACGTCATCACCACCGACTTCTCGGACTGGGCCACCAACTGCCCGGAATACAAGGTCACAGCGGTGCAGATCAGCCCGTCCAACGGCCCCTCCACCTGGCAGGAAGACTATGCCGCGCAGGCAGCCCAGTCCCGCCGCATTCTTCCGGCGGCGGAATGAGCAAGACCAGCGCCAGCATCCCGCGGCTGCGCATTTCGCGCGGCCGCAGCGGCAAGGGAGAGCGCAGGCTGCCGGCGGAAGTGCCGGTGGCCCTGTCCTACAATGGCTCCACCCATGCGGTGATGATGGCAACCCCGGCGGATCTGGAAGACTTCGCCTATGGCTTTTCGCTGAATGAAGGCATCGCGGAACCGGACGAGATCCGCGAGCTTGAAGTTGCGGAAACGGAAGACGGCATCGACCTGCGCATCTGGTTGAGCGAGAGCGCAGGCAACCGCCACAATGACCGGCGGCGCACGGTCACCGGGCCGGTGGGCTGCGGGCTCTGCGGGCTCGACAGCCTGAAGGCGGCCCGCCGCCCCCTGCCCCCGGTGCCGGATACGGGCTTTGCCATGAGCGAAGCGGAGGTGCTTGCCGCCGCCGCGAGCCTTACCGCCCATCAGCCGCTGCAAGACGAAACCCGCGCCGTACATGCCGCCGCCTTCTGGCAGGGCGGACAGATCATCGCTGCGCGTGAGGACGTTGGCCGCCACAATGCACTGGACAAGCTGACCGGCGCGCTGCTGCGGCAGGATGCAGGCCAGAGCCGCGCCGGAGCCTTCATCATCACCTCGCGCATTTCCATCGACATGGTGCAGAAATGCGCGAGCTTCGGCGCGCCCGTGCTCATCGCCGTCTCCGCCCCGACGCTGGCCGCAGTGGACCTTGCGGAAGACTGCGGCATCACACTGGCGGCACTGGTGCGTGCGGACAGTTTCGAAATTTTCACCCATCCCGACCGGATCAAGCTGCAAGAGGACGCCCATGTCGCCTGACAAGCTCGTCTACATGGCCAACCAGATCGCCAAATTCATGGAAACCAAGCCCCACGCCGAAGGCGTCGAGGGCGTTGCGTCCCATATCAACGACTTCTGGGAACCGCGCATGCGCCGCCAGTTCTTCGAAATCATCGACACCGGCGGCCAAGGCCTGCGCCCGCTGGTGCTGGAAGCTTCAGAAAAAATCAGAAGGCCGCAGTAGGTGCTGCATTCCCCAGCAGCACGCGCATGCAACTCAGGACAGCAGCAGCACCCCGGTTTATTTGCCGGATACACCTCTCCCCTGAAGTTGAAATCAAAATACAACTTTTCAGACAAGCTCGAAAGGACATAACTCTTCAGACAAATCAGGAGATAGATATAAATCTAAAAATATACAACAGGCACAAAAAACTCTTCTGCAGCAAGATATAGCGTAATGTAATTTTGTTACAAAAAGTATTCAAGTCAAACCACAAGGACTGTTATATCAACGTCATACTGGGGGCTTATGCGGATCAACGTTAGATCTGCTCATGAGGCTCTCCATGCGTAAACTTCTTCTTGCTCTTGCATCTGCCACCATGCTGGCGGGGACGGCAAATGCCGCCACCGTATATCCGATCGACCGCGCCACCGTGCTGGCGGGCTCCCCGTTTGATTTCAAGGTCGAGTTCAACTCGGTCATCAAGCCGGAGGACGTGAAGGTCACCGTCAACGGCAAGGCCTATGATGCCGTATTCGGCAAGAAGGCTGACTTCGTGGCCGAG
The DNA here is from genome assembly GCF_000382365.1 of Pannonibacter phragmitetus DSM 14782. Lineage (GTDB taxonomy): Bacteria > Pseudomonadota > Alphaproteobacteria > Rhizobiales > Stappiaceae > Pannonibacter > Pannonibacter phragmitetus. Next base: position 123,851 of record NZ_KB908220.1, read on the forward strand.
GAAAAGGGCAAGGAAGACAAGATCCTTGGCTCCGCCCTCATCCTGCGTGACCTGACCATTGCCGCTCCCGGCGCCTACACCGTTGAAGTGACTGCCGGCGGCGAGACCAGGTCCGTCACCTGGGACGTCTACGGCACCAGCGCGACGCCCAAGGCCAAGAACATCATCTTCCTGATTGCCGACGGCCTGTCTGTCGGTCATCGCACCGCTGCCCGCATCATGTCCAAGGGCATGACCGAGGGCAAGGCAGACGGCCGTCTTGCCATGGATGACATTCCGCTGGCCGCGTTCATCGGCACGTCCTCGACCCATTCCATCGCAACCGACAGCGCCAACACGATGTCGGCCTACATGACCGGCCACAAGGCCCGCGTGAACGCGCTCGGCGTCTATGCCGACCGCACCCCGGCCACGCTGGACGACCCCAAGGTCGAGACCATTGCCGAAGCCCTGCGCCGCACCACGAAGAAATCGATCGGCATCGTTTCCACTGCTGAAGTGGAAGACGCGACGCCCGCCGCAGTGGTCGCCCATACCCGCAGCCGAGGTGACAAGGCTGCCATCGTTGGCATGCTCTATGGCGTTCAGCCTGAAGTCCTGCTGGGTGGCGGTTCTGCCTATTTCCTCAGCAAGGACGTTCCCGGCTCCAAGCGGAAGGATGACAAGGACTACATCGCCATGTTCAAGGATGCCGGCTACACGCTGGCAACCGACAAGACGGAACTGACCGCTGCTTCCGGCAGCAACAGCGGCAAGCTGCTCGGCCTGTTCCACACCGGCAACATGGACGTGACGCTGGACCGAGACTTCCTCAAGAAGGGCACGGTTGAAAAGTTCCCGAACCAGCCCGGTCTCGTGGAGATGACGCAGGTTGCTCTCGACCAGCTGTCGAAGAACCCGGAAGGCTTCTTCCTGATGGTAGAATCCGGTTCGGTCGACAAGATGAGCCATCCGCTGGACTGGGATCGGGCCATCATCGAAACCATTGAGTTCGACAAGGCCGTCGCCGTTGCCCGTGAATTTGCAACAAAGAACCCGGACACGCTGATCATTGTCACCGGCGACCACACCCATGGCGTCGGCATCATCGGCACCGTGGATGACAACAAGCCGGGTGAGGAAATGCGCGAAAAGGTCGGCACCTATGACGATGCCGGCTTCCCGAACTACGAAGACAAGAACGGTGACGGTTATCCGGACAGCGTTGACGTGTCGCGCCGCCTGTTCATGGCGGCAAACAACGGCCCGGACCATTACGAAACCTTCCGTCCGAAGCTCGACGGCCCGTTCGTTCCCGCCATCAAGAACGAAAAGGGCGAATACGTCGCCAACGAAGCCTACAAGGACGTTCCGGGTGCGGTCTTCGTGCAGGGTAACATCCCGAAAGACGGCGACTCGGGCGTGCATGCCGTGGACGATGTGGTGCTGCAGGCCACTGGCCCCGGCTCCGAGGGCTTCCGTGGCTACATGGAGCAGAGCGACGTCTACAAGGTCCTGGCGGACACCTTCGCCCTGGGCGCTGCGGCCAAGTAATCCGGCCTGAAACTGGAAAACGGGACAGGCGGCGAAACGCTGCCTGTCCTCTTGCACTTGAGACAAGGACACAGGAGCCTGACCGTGACCTCAATACCCCGTGGCCTGATCACACGCCGTCAGATGCTCGGCAGCCTTGCAGCGTTGCCCTTTCTGGGAAGCGCGTTTCCCGCAAATGCCAGCGAGACTCTGACTTTCAACGAGCTTTACAAAAGCTTTGGGGTGTTGGGTTTGCAGTTTTCGGACAAGGTGATCCGGCTGAAAGGCAGCGCGGTCTCGATCAGCGGCTTCATGGCACCACCCCTCAAGGCGGAAGCCAACTTCTTCGTCCTGACAGAAATTCCCATGTCGCTCTGCCCCTTCTGCTCCTCCGATGCAGACTGGCCGGACAACATCATGGTCGTTTATCTGGCCCGCAAGCAAACCTTCGTGCAGTTCAACAAGCCGATCATGGCCACCGGTGAACTGGAAAACGGTTCCTGGACGGATCCGGACACCGGCTTCGTCAGCCAGCTGCGCCTGCGCAATGCCTCCTTCGAGACGGTCTGATCAGATGCTTTCACTTGATATTTCTCAGCTGGAGATGCGGTTCGCGGGTCTCACCGAACCGGTTCTCGCCATTGCGCAACTGCATGTACCCGCCGGCGGGCGCATTGCCATTACGGGCGCGTCGGGCTCCGGCAAAAGCACGCTCGTCAACACCATCACCGGTCTGGAGCCTGTGACAGCTGGCAGGATCACCTGGGGCAAGAGCGAGCTGACATCCCTGTCCACAGGCCAGCGCGACGCTTTCCGCGCCCGCAACATCGGCCTGATCATGCAGGACTTCCACCTCTTCCCCGGCCTCTGCGCTCTCGACAACGTTCTGCTGCCAGTGCGCCTGACCCGGAAGGTCAAACCTGAAGAGCGGGCCCGTGCGCTCGCGCTGCTGGACGCCACAGGCATCCGCCGCCCCCGGCAGAGGATTGAAACCCTGTCGCGCGGCGAGATGCAGCGGGTTGCCGTCGCGCGTGCCCTGCTCTCACGCCCCGGCGTGATCGTCGCCGACGAACCGACCGCCAGCCTTGATGCAAGCTCCGGCGCCGGTGTTGCGGAGCTGCTGCTTCACCTCTCCCGCGAAGAAGGCGTCACGCTCATCACCGTCACCCATGATCCCGCACTTGCAGAACAGATGGACCGTACGATCCGCCTGGAATCCGGCCGGATCGCCACGGACACGGCCACCGCCACGGAAAAGCAACTGTCAGGCCTGCCGGGAGAAGCCTCATGATTTCGTTCATTCTCGCCGACATCCGCCGCTTTGCGGGCGGAGCCATTGCCGTTGCGCTGCTTATCGCCCTGTCCGTTGGCCTTTGCGTCACCGTGACACTTCAGGAGCGGGCGCTCCGGCTCGGCTCGGCACGCGCAGCCGAAAAGTTCGACCTTGTTGTTGGCGCAGCAGGCAGTGAAACCCAGCTGACGCTTTCCACCGTCTTCCTGCAGGCCGCGCCGCTGCCGCTCATGCCGGGTGAGGTGCTGGCACGGCTTTCCGCCGACCCGCGTGTCAGCCTTGCAGCGCCCGTCGGCTTTGGTGACAGCTTTGAGGGCTATCCGATCGCAGGCACCACCACCGCCCTCATTTCCTCCCTCTCCCCGGAGCTGGCGGAAGGAAAGATGTTTGCGCGCCTGGGCGAAGCAGTGATCGGCTCGGATGTGGACCTGACGCTGGGCAATGAGATCAAGCCTCTTCACGGCACGCTGGAAAGTGGCGGGCACACTCACACCGAAGGCACCTACACCGTGACCGGGCGCATGGCTCCGACCGGCACCGCCTGGGACCGCGCCATTCTGGTGCCCATCCGTGCTGTCTGGCAGATCCATGGCATGGAAGCCGGCGAAGGCCACGATCAGGACCATGAGGCCGGTCATGAAGCTGGTCATGAGGATCATGCTCACGGCACTGAGGAAGCAGCGGCCACGGAACATGGCCACGATCATGAGGCAGCCGCTGACGCACATGATCATGACCACGCCTCTCACGGCGCGGCGCCCGCCACACTCCTGGCGCAGCCGGAAACTTCGGAGGAAGAAAAGCCGGAACCGGCTGCGACGGACATGGGCCATGATGACCATGACCATCACGGCCATGTCGACCCGGACGCGCCGCTGGACGAGGTCTTTACGGCAGACACGCCCGGCCTTCCGGCAGTTCTCGTCAAACCGAAGAGCTTTGCCGATGCCTACAAGCTGCGGCAGGAATACCGCAGAGGTGATACGCTTGCCGTCTTCCCGGGTGAAGTGCTCACACGGCTTTACGGCACGCTGGGGGATGCACGCAGCATTCTGCTGGCGCTGGCTATCGGCACACAGGCCATTGTCATTGCCGCCATCCTGATGGTCACCATCATGCACGTAGGGGCAAGACGGCGGCAGATTGGCGCGCTGCGGGCCTTGGGTATCCCCCGCAGGTCCGTGCTGCAGATCGTCTGGGGTGAGCTTTTCGGGCTGTTCATCGCCGGGGCCGCTCTGGGCACTGGCGTTGGTTACGGTGCCGCGCTGCTCCTGTCCGAAGGCCTTGCGGCAGCAACGGCGGTGCACATGCCGGTCGAGTTCGCCAGCGAGGACATCCCCCTTGTTCTCGGCTTCCTTGCGGTGGCAGCCATCGTCTCCATCGTTCCGGCCTGTGCGGCCCTGCGCATCAGCCCGGCACAGGCCCTGCGCGCCTGAGCAGGCGGCAACCACAAAGACAGACAGGGCGCGGAGCTCTCCCGCGCGCCCTCTTCCGGCAAGCAGCCCGAAGACAGAAGAATGGATCACCGCGCGCGGGGGCGGTTCCAGTTCATGTCTGCAAGGCGGGGGTCAGCCGTGAAGTCCGAGGCCGAAAACTCCAGACCAAGCCTCGGGAACTCACGAAGCGCCTGGGCCCCATTGGAGCCAATGCGGATGCGCCAGGTCTGGCGCTCGGAAGGCTGCGATTGTGCAAAGGCTGCGCAAGTCAGCACCGCCAGATTTGCTCCTCCTGCTGGGTCCCTAACCGAGGCGTAACGGATGATCTCTGCGCCAATTGCCCGCCCCTCATCCGCCAGATCCTGACACGGGGCATAATTCATCGGATGCGTCCAGGCTGCATGGTCTGCGGCAAGCCCACCCTGCATCAGATCAATCGCCAAGGCTGTCCTAACCTTCACGGAAAAGGCGGTGTATTCAGCTGCATCATCGGGAAAGGGCGTGTCCGGGCTCTCCGCATAAAAGCAGAACCGGTAAAAGACGATTTCCGCTGCAGCTGTCTCCGGCGCTTCCGCGCCATACCAGACACCCTCTGTCAGGCCAGCCCGGCGGAAGCGTGAACCGTTTGGATAGGGACGGTAGCGGAACGGCGTTGTCAGAAGATAATCGAGGCCCCGGCAGCTTTGCGGCACCGGCGGCTTGCCGAGTTCCAGAAGCTCTTCAAGCGTGGCCTGTTCCGCCAAGCTATCGACGAGTTTCAGTGTCGAAACACGGTGCTGAGCTTCAACGAACCGCCAGGCAAGGCCCTCATAAGGGCGCGCCTCAGAGCGGAGCGCGTCTCGCGTCCAGATAGGCAGTGACATCAACAAGCCCCTGTATCTGCATCATGCGGTCAACCGGCTTTGCAGCCAGTGCCGTATTGTGGGCAGTCAGCCAGCGCCTTGCCACAGCCTCATCACCGCCGGTAATCGCATCCAGCGAACGGAAGGCACGAACAAGAAGAACGGCCAGCTCAAAGGGCTTCGTTCCCGGCTCCAGCAGGCTTTCGCCCCGCTTCCAGCGGGACACGGTTGCCTCGGACACGCCGACGATATCGGCCAGCTGACGGCCAAGCAGACCAAGCCTTTCAGCCGCCCGCAAGGCAGCCTTGGTCAGCACGGCACCTGCCTCTGGCTTTTGCAAGATCTGATGAGCAAGCGTCATGACACCTCACTTTCCGCAGAAAGAATAGCACCATATACTTTCATGTGAAAGGGACTAAATTCACCTCACCCGCGAGGACACATCAATCTCCCGCTGCCATTCGCGCCACATGGCGACCAGCAGGGCCATCAGCACCGGGCCGACGAAAAGGCCGACGATGCCCATGGTTTTCACCCCGCCGATGAGGCCGAAGAAGGTGGGTAGGAACGGCAGTTTCACCGGGCCGCCGACGAGCAGCGGGCGGATGGTCTTGTCGACGATGAAAAGCTCCGTCGTGCCCCAGAGGAACAGGGCAACGCCGGCAACCGTGGACCCACTGGCCACCAGATAGGCCGACACCAGCGTGAAAGCCAGCGGCGCGCCGCCGGGAATGAGGGCCATGAAGCCGGTGATGACGCCAAGCGTCACCGGTGACGGAACACCGGCAATGGCATAGGCGATACCGAGGATGATGCCCTCGCCGATGGCGATCAGCGTCATGCCGGTAACGGTGGAACTGATGGTGGCGGGTACGACGCGGGACAGCCGGTCCCAGCGCTCGGGCAGGATGCGCTGGCCCACGCGGTCGATCTGCGCGGCGATCTTCTCCCCGTCCCGGTAGAGGATGAAGAGGGCAATCAGCATGAAGACGAGCGTCAGCGCCAGATGGAAGACCAGTGTGCTTGCCGTGAGGATGCCGCGATAGATGGTGCCGATATTGGCGCCGCTGACGAGCTGGATGAGTTCACCGATCGCGCCCGGATGGCCGATATACTTGTCCCACTGGATGGTGAGCCAGGGCCCCACCTGCGGCAGGTTGGCAATCCAGCCGGGCACTTCCTCCCCCTGCTGGTTCACCGCGATGGCCCAGCTGATCCAGGACTGGGATTCGCCCACCGCATAGACCATGGCATAGGTGACCGGCGCGACGATGAAGCCGATGATCATCAGCACCATCAGGCTTGCGGCCAGTATGCGCCCGCAAGCAAGGCGCCGCTCGATCAGCCGCAGCAGCGGCCAGCTGGCAAAGGCAATCACGGTTGCCGCCAGCACCGGCACGATGAAGCCGTGGAAGAACCAGATGGATGCCCCGAGCACGAACAGCAGCAGCCACCGTGCGGCGGCCATGTCTGTAATCAACGGGCGGCGCACACGGCCTGTCACATCCTGTGTGACTGGCACGTTTTCCTTCACTGAATGATCCATGACGGAATCGGGTCCGATCTCTTCCTGCTCCGGCGTCCCGGCCGCCCATTGCGGGCCTCGCTGCGGGCCGTTTCTCCCGCCCGCGCAATCTGCCGCCGCCTCGTGCCGGAAAGATGGCAAATCGCGGTGCCGATTGCCACCGCCTTCACCCGATTGGGCCAAAAAATTCCATTGAGTGCAAATGATTGGTCAACTTGCCGCAGACCGGCCGCCGCATAGGCCGCTCCTGTCCGTCTTTTCGCTGGGCAGCCTGCCGCCTTTTTGCGCTGAACCAGCCTTTGAATGAGGCGCCGGGGGCTCGCCAGCTTCCGGCTTTCCGGTCTAAGGTGACACGAAAGGCCCGCCAGGGGCCTGCCTGTCTTCACACAGAGTTTTCAAACGGACTGGACAATCGCATGCTCACACAGGATCGAATGAAGAACCCCGAGTATTGCCGCAGCGTCCCTCTCCCCCCTTGAGGGGGAGATGTCTGCGCCAGCAGACAGAGGGGGGTGGCAGCGCTTCAGAGCAGAGCCACCTCTCTTATGACCGGACAGGCCGCATACCCCCCTCTGCCCCCTGCCGGGGGCATCTCCCCCTCAAGGGGGGAGAGGGTTTTGCGCCCCACCGGTAACCCATAAAGAACAGTGCTTCACCTTTGAGAGACATCATGTCCGGTTATCATGTGCCTCAGGGCGGTCTTCCGTCCCAGACGACCCTTCACACGGGCCGCGCCCTTTTCACGCCTGCCTATGCCGTCATTCCCAAAGGCGTGTTTTCCGACATCGTGACGTCGTGCCTTCCCGGCTGGACCGGCCTGCGCTGCTGGATCATCGCCCGGCCCATGAGCGGCTTTTCCGAGACCTTCAGCCAGTATGTGATGGAACTGCAGCCGGGCGGCGGCTCTTCCGCGCCGGAACCGGACGCGCAGGCGCAAGGCGTGCTGTTCGTCACCGAAGGCACGCTCAGCCTCACCGTCGATGGCACCACCCACATCATGGAGCCGGGCGGCTTTGCCTATCTGCCGCCGGAAAGCGGCTGGACGCTGACCAACCCCGGCAGCACGGCCGCCCATTTCCACTGGGTGCGCAAGGCCTATGAGGATGCCCCCGGCATCGCCCGGCCGAAGGCTTTCGTCACCAATGAAAAGCAGATCGAGCCCGTGGCCATGCCCGGCACCAATGGCGCCTGGGCGACCACCCGCTTTGTCGATCCGTCAGACCTTTCCCACGACATGCATGTCAATGTGGTCACCTTCCAGCCGGGCGGGCTGATCCCCTTTGAAGAGACCCATGTGATGGAACACGGGCTCTATGTGCTGGAGGGCAAGGCCGTCTACAAGCTCAATCAGGACTGGGTGGAAGTGGAAGCGGGCGACTTCATGTGGCTGCGCGCCTTCTGCCCGCAGGCCTGCTATGCGGGCGGACCCGGCCGTTTCCGCTACCTGCTCTACAAGGACGTGAACCGCCACGCCAAGCTCTCCGGAGTGCTGGGCCGATGACACGGGCCGCGGAAACGGCATCCGGGGCCACCCTGCCCCGGATCGTCACCGAGCCGTTGACGGCAGAAGCCTTCCGTCCCTTCGGCGATGTGCTGGAGGCGGAGGGCGCGCCGGACCGGTTGATCAATCAGGGCCTGTGCGGCCGCTTTCACGACCGGGCGCGGCTTGATTTCGGGCCGGACGGGCGGGCTGGGCTTTCCCTCTTCAAGGCCGAGCCGCGCACCCTGCCCTACCGGCTGGAGATGCTGGAGCGCCACCCGGACGGCAGCCAGGCCTTTGTGCCGATGAGCCTCACGTCCTTTCTCGTCATCACCGCAGAGGACCAGAATGGCCGCCCCGGCACGCCCCGCGCCTTCCTCACGCAGCCCGGCCAGGCCATCAACCTTTTGCGCGGCACTTGGCATGGGGTGCTGACGCCGCTGGAGGCCCCGGGCCTCTTTGCCGTCATCGACCGCATCGGCAGCAGCGCCAATCTGGAAGAGCACTGGCTCGACACGCCTTTCGAGGTCACCCGCGGCTGAGCGGATATCCTCCGGCCGCCCAATCTGCCCCAAGCGTTTTCCAGTCTTTTCATGTCTTTCCCCGCTGCCTTCTTCCACCGTGGTGAATAAAGCGTCACCACGGTCCGGAGAAGTGTAAGCAACGGGAGCTGATTCCAAACTGCTTTCAGCCGAATCCTGCTTAAGCAGATGTGAATTTTACATCTGGTTAGAGTCTTGTTTGAATTGCATTAAGTTAAAGTTTTAACGGCCCTTTCAGTCCGCCCGGGCAGTATTTCCCTCAAGGACGCAGGCAATCTCCGCAAAGACGGAGCCGCTTCCAGACCAAGGCACACAGAAGCCTCAAAGAGCGCCGGGCCGAAGTCATCAACAGGGACGACAGAAAACACTGCAAAAGGCAGGAGCCCCGCAAACCGGGGTTTGGAGACAGGAGCGGCAAATGGCACGTTTTGAAATGCACGAGGCCGGGATGGCCATCATGGGCGGGGCTTCCATGGATGAAGCCCTGATGGAGGCAGGCGCAGCTTCCGCCGGCATTCTCTTCCAGATGGGCCTTGACTGTGCCGCCGGCCGCGCGGGCACCGCCGATCTCGTCAGCGCCCACAAGTGGTTCAATCTCGCTGCCATGAAGGGCAACACGGAAGCCGCGCGCTACCGTAAGGAAATCTCCGGCGAAATGACGGCCGCAGACATCGCCACGGCCCAGCGCCTCGCCCGCGAATGGCTGCGCCTGCAGTGACGCCCCGGAACAAGCGTCACCATACCAAGCGTCATCAGAACGGGACTCACCAGCCCGGACAGCACCTCCCGGCAAGGCTTGCCGCAACACCGGCCAAGCATATTGCCCCGCATGCAAGATGACGGGCTGACCACCAGCCACAGGTCACCCCGTCGCTTTCCCTGCTTCTTTCCCTCTGCCGGCCCAGAGTTTTCCCCAAGCCGCTGAACCGCCTTCCAGAATCCACAGCCCGTTGCGCAAATCACTTGCATTCAGCGCAAGATCCTTTATCAGGGTCTCCACCGGAGAGGTGGCCGAGTGGTCGAAGGCGCTCCCCTGCTAAGGGAGTAGGCGTCAAAAGCGTCTCGTGGGTTCGAATCCCATCCTCTCCGCCACTCCCTTTTAAAAGCCCAAAACAGGTTCTTAACGAGCCTTTTCCTTAGTGTGGCGAGCGACGCGCGAGGTCACCCAAGTTTGGGAGAGATGCTTGCTGCGCAAAATCGGTAGCAGCGAGACTGATTCAAAGACCCCTTTCTTCAGAAGCAACTGACAAATTCATGGTGCGCACGGAGTTTGCGAGGCTGCCATCCTCGATACGGAGGGGCGCGCGGCACGGATAGCGTGCTTGTTCGCGAAGTTCGGAACACAGTCACGAAGTCTCTGATGACAAAAGCACTTTCCTGTCTTACCGTGCGACGCTCAAGCTTGGCACCCACTGTTTTGCCAATCCGCCCGCGTAGCCTGAAAAGTCTCAACTGATCCGGATTTTGACAATGCGTTTCGCTGCCGAAGACCTTCTATCCGCTCTTCTGGAAGCGGCGCCTCGCCCGACAGTTCAGGCACCACGCGATTCACGGGGTCTTTATGGCCTCGTCGATCACAGGGGCGACCTCCGTTACATCGGTTCGACCAGCTCGACCGATCAAACCTTTTATGAGCGTATCCACCAGCGCCATCGGACCGGGTCTGAGGGTATGAGCCACTACTTCTCGCATATGTACAATACCGGCAGAATGTGGCGGGATCGAAAGGATTCGCTTAACAAGGCCGATGGCGACATCGCAAAGGCATTGCGCAACGAATTTGTCTCCGATCACTGCCGCGCTGTCTGGATCCAAGTGCCGGACACTGCGGATATCGTACGATTAGAGGCCGAGGTTCTTGCCCTTGCTCCCGACTATGCAATTGCGTGGAACCGGCGCCGGATGCAGCCCTATGACGAACCCGCAGACTTGGTCGAGGCCACGCTGAAACGCCTCGGTTGGGGCAACCAGGAGCGAGCCGCCGTCGACCGGCAACGCCTTCGTTTCATTACCTCAACGGCCAGCACCGCAGAGACACCGAAGGCGGCCACCGTCCCGCAGAGACCTGTCCCACCGTTTCCCAAAGGCCCATTCCGTTTCTTTGCACTGGACGTCGAGACGGCGAACAATGACCGCGGCAGCATATGCCAGATCGGTGTTGCCTGTGTCCGCCATGACAACTCCATCGAAACTTGGGTGACCTATGTCGACCCGCAGGTGGATCAATGGGTTTTCACGTACCTGCACGGGATCAGCGCCCGTACAGTTCAAGGCGCTCCAACTTTTGCTGAAGTTCTGACCGTTCTTCGCAATGCCTTGGCGGGCACGGTCATCTACCAGCACTCAGGTTTTGATCGCAGTGCGGTTGCAGCCGCTTGTGGAAATAACGGCTTGGCAATCCCACACTGGGACTGGCGCGACAGCGTGCAGGTCGCACGCACTGCGTGGCCAGAATTGCGGGGTAACGGAGGTCACGGCTTGGCAAACCTCAAGCAGCATCTTGGGCTCGTGTTCGATCATCACGATGCAGGCGAGGATGCGCGGGCGGCAGCTGAAGTTGTGCTCCACGCCGAGGAGATTCAATCCACTCGGACCCAACACCCGGCGAGGCCTGTCCCAGTTGCAAGAGCAAACGATAAGACTCGCGAAATCATCGTCGGCACTGGAAGTGTGGCGGCCGTGCCCAAGCCTGCGATTTCGGCGGTGCTGTCGGACACGATTTCGCATGGGCGGACCGAGCGTCACATTGGAACGACAGAAATCACCCAAGGCAACATCAACAACAACCACATTTATCTTCGTGCTTTCTTCGAAAAGTTCCCGGATGACGCAATCGGTGGTTCAAACCGCGAATCGGCTGCATCGCGTGAAATTGCCGTCGACTGGGGCGGAGAGGCGGTAGTGATGACAGATCTCGATGGTGCCAAGAAGTTCTTCCGTAAGCGCGGATGGATCCGCGAGTTTTTCGAGCAGCGCGGAGTTCGTGCTGGGGACATTGTTACAGTCGAAGAGATAGCACCGTATAGCTATCGAATTTCTCATCAAAGGCGTTCCTGGAGATAGATCAACAAATGGAGGCTTGGCTACCGACTATTGAAGATCAACGCCAATTTTCTCTGCTTCAGACTGCCGAGGCCAGCCCACTGGAGACACATCTGTAAAAATCTGATCAGGGCCCTGGGTTAGAGCCTTGTATCATCTGCAACGCACACAGCTGAGGTCTCAGTAGCGACAGTATAAAAGCCGGCAAGACCGGCGGCCGTCGCCAAGATCTGGATTCTGGCGAATTTGCACGTCTTTATGCGCAGCGCTTTCTCCGCCGGCTGCTTCGAGACAGCTTGATACTCCCTCCCGCCGCAATGGACCGGAAGCCCTGCCCGATTGTACGGCGTTTTTTTTCGCGCGGTTAGGAGTTAGTACAGCCATCGTCTGCCACCGTCCGGGCAGGAAAGCCCTCCTTAAGAGAGTACAACAGCGCCAGTGGAAAGCACTTCCTTTGCTCAGGATCAATGCCATCACGCCTGAATGCGGCTACAGGGACAAGACTGGAACCGTACTGTCTCGCAAGAGATCGGATGATGCCATGCCGTCAATTACGAAACGGAGGGTCACTCATGCGCTTCCCAGATGGCCGACCGATGACCGAAAAGCCCGCAAACACTCCTCATGCACCTCGCAAATGGCTGCCAGCCTGCCCGGCATCTGACCCGGCTTTGCCCCAACCTGCGGCTTCGGCCCCTGCTGCCTCGGCTGCCCCTGCCGTTGCCCGTGCCGCTGCCCCAGTCCTACGGCAGGGCGCCGGGACGCCAGAGCATCCGCATCAGAATCTCGACCGGGGCGTGCGGGCCGCATTTGCCCGGCTGAGCGCAGGCGTTTCGCTGCATGCCTTCATCGAGGCCGGCAGCGACTGGGCATTCCATATGAGCGAGTCGCCGGGCCGGCAGCTGGAACTGGCCGAACGTGCCATGCAGAACGCCATGAAGCTCATGCCCCTTGCATCGGGGGCAGGTCTTGGCGGCCCGCCGCCCTTCGCCCCCAAGCCTTACGATCACCGCTTCAGGCATCCCGGATGGCAGGCTCCACCGTTCCTTCTCTGGCAGCAGGGCTTCCTTGCCATTCAGGACTGGTGGGACCACGCAACGGATCATCTGCGCGGCCTCCGGCCCGAAAATGCCGACCGCACCCGGTTCATGGCCCGTCAGATACTGGACACAATGGCCCCGTCGAATTTTCCGGCCCTGAACCCGGAGATCATCGAGGCCTTTCTGGCCAGCGGAGGACGCAACCTGACCGATGGCGCCGGGCATTTCCTGCGGGACATGGTGAAGACCCTCACACAAACACATGATCCTGCACCGGAAGGCTTCCGGATCGGAGAGGATCTGGCCTGCACCCCGGGCAAGGTGGTGTTCCGCAATGATCTGTTCGAACTGATCCAGTATGACGCGCAGACTGCAGAAACAATGGCCGAGCCTATCCTGATCGTGCCGGCCTGGATCATGAAATATTACATCCTCGATCTGTCGCCCCACAATTCGATGGTCAACTATCTTGTCCGGCAGGGCTTTACCGTCTTCATCATCTCGTGGTGCAACCCGACCGCAGAACAGGCTAACCTTTCGCTTGAGGATTACCGGACGGCGGGGGTCATGGCGGCGCTGGATGCCGTGGGCCGGATCGTACCCGGCAGCAAGATCCATGCAGCCGGCTACTGCCTGGGCGGAACGATGCTGGCCATCGCCGCAGCAACGATGGCCCGCAATGGCGATGACCGGCTGGCAAGCATCACACTCATGGCCGCACAGGTCGACTTCGCCGAGGCAGGCGAGTTGCTGCTCTTCGCGGATGAAAGTCAGGTGGCTTTCCTTGAGGACATGATGTGGGATCAGGGCTATCTCGACCGGCCGCAGATGGCCCGGACCTTTTCCACCATCCGCTCCGAGGACCTGATCTGGTCGAGAGCCGTGCGGCGCTACTTCCTGGGTCAGGAGGAACTGCCCACCGACATGGGCGTCTGGGTGGCCGACACGACACGCATGCCTGCGAAGATGCACGGTCAGTATCTGCGTGGCCTGTTTCTGGAGAACCGGCTGACAGCCGGGCGCTTCGCCGTCGAGGGCCGGGTGATCGCCCTGAAGGACATTTCCACCCCGATGTTTGCCGTTGCAACAGAGACCGACCACATCGCGCCCTGGAGGTCCGTTTACAAGACGAAGCTGTTCACCGATTGCGACCTTGTCTTCGTACTGGCCAGCGGCGGCCACAACAGCGGCATTGTCAACGAGCCCAGTGACCGCCGCAGCCACTACCGCCTGACCCACCGTCCGGCCGGAGGCCTCTACACCGGGCCTGATGACTGGATCGCCGGTGCCTCCCCGCAGGATGGCTCATGGTGGCCGGCATGGAAGGACTGGCTGCGGGAACAGAGCAGCGGTTCACGGCAGGCGCCTGCCACCGGCGCGCCGGCAAATGGCCTGCCACCGCTTGAGCCGGCTCCTGGCCGGTATGTCTTGCAGATGTGACTGTGCCCGCAGGAGCAGGAAAGGAACGTCCGATGAACCCTCCCCGCCTGACCTTCCACGGTGCCGCCGGAGGTGTCACCGGATCGTGTTTCCGGCTTGAGACGGACCACGGCCAGATCCTGATCGACTGCGGCATGTTTCAGGGATCGAAAACGGAAAAGGAGCTGAACTACCGCCCCTTCCCCTTCGCTCCGGACCGCATTGCAGCCGTGATCCTCAGCCATGCCCATATCGACCATTCGGGCCTGCTGCCGAAACTGGTGCGCCATGGCTTCACCGGCCCCATCCACGCAACACCTGCAACGGTCGGCCTCGCCGGTGTCATGCTGCCTGACAGTGCGCATATCCAGGAGATGGAGGTCGAACAATTCAATCGCAGGGCCGCACGCCGGAACCGGGGCCGGATCAAGCCGATTTACGACACCAGTGATGCCGAGGCATGCCTCCGCCTGTTTCAGCCGCATCGATTGAACGAATGGTTCCCGGTCATCTCCGGCCTTCGTGCGAGATTATGGAATGCGGGACATCTGCTCGGCTCGGCATCGGTGGAGATCGAGACCGGCGGAGACAATGGCAGTCCGCCGCTGAAGATCCTGATCTCGGGCGATATCGGACCGGATTGCAAGCTGATGCATGCCGACCCGGAGGGACCGGCAGGCGTCGATTACCTGATCTGCGAATCCACCTATGGCGATGAAGACCGGCCCGAAGCCACCCCAGCGTCCCGGCGCCTCTTGCTGCGGGACGAGGTGCGTGCCGCAATGCATCCGGATGGGGCACTGCTGATCCCCTCCTTCGCCGTGGAGCGCACGCAGGAACTCATCAGCGACATCGGGCGCCTGATCGCCGAAGGCGAGCTTCCGGACATCCCGGTCTATGTGGACAGCCCTCTTGCAAGCAAGGCAACACGGATATTTGCCAATCATCACCGCGAACTCGAAGAGGGAGCGGACCTGATGCGCGGCCTGAGGGCCGCCAACCTGCATTTCACGGAAACCCGCGAAGAAAGCATGGCACTGGATGGTGTCCGGGGCTTTCACATCATCATCGCCGCCTCCGGCATGTGCGATGCCGGGCGCATCCGCCACCGGCTGAAGAACTGGCTCTGGCGAAGCACGGCAACAGTCCTGTTTACCGGCTATCAGGCGGAAGGCACGCTGGGGCGCATTCTCCAGAGCGGAGCGCAGGTGGTCCGCATCCAGGGCGAGGAATTCAGTGTACATGCCCGCATCCGGTCGCTCGACCTCTACTCCGGGCACGCAGACCGCACGGAACTGGTGGACTGGATCAAGGCGCGGCTGCCGCTGACCCATGAGCTGTTTCTTGTCCATGGCGAACCGGATGCCCGCGAAAGCCTCGCAGCGGGCCTGAACGGGATTGTCAGCCCCGGCAGAATCCTGCGGCCCGAACTGGACGAAACCTTCGAGCTGACGGGCACAGGCGGACACCGGGCCGCAAGCCCCGGCCATCCGCGGCTGCCGGCCGGAAAGGTGGCAAGGCTGGACTGGCACAATGATGTCTCGCGCCTGATCCTTGATATCAACGATGCATTGGCCGCAAGCCCGAGCGAGAAGCAGAGAGCCGTCATGATCCGGCGGCTGCGCTCCGCACTCGAAGGCCCGGACGAAAAACCGCACACCGGAGCTTGAAAGGTTGAGGGACGAAGCATCTGGCACAACAGTGCTTCCCTTACGCCGCGGTGTCAGAAGCTGCCGAACACCGTGCCGATGGCCACCAGCACCACAAGGGCCAGCACGGGGATGGCGACCGCGACCATGAAAATGTCCCGGTAGGCTTCCCGGTGTGTCAGCCCGCAGATGGTCAGCAGGGAGATGACGGCGCCGTTGTGCGGCAGTGCGTCCAGTCCGCCTGTCGCCACCGCCGTCACCCGGTGCATGAGCTCGGGAGACACCCCCGCCGCCTGCCCCATGGCCAGATAGGTCTCACCCAGCGTCGACAGCGCAATCGACATGCCGCCCGAGGCCGACCCCGTTATCCCCGCCAGAAGGCTTGTGCCGGCCGCCAGCGAGATCAGCGGGTTGTCCCCGCCAAGCGTGACCACCCAGTCACGGATCAGCCCGAACGCCGGAAGGGAAGCGATCACGGCACCAAAACCGACGAGGCTTGCCGTGTTGAAGATCGGCATGAGTGCATCCTTGGCGCCTTCATCCAGCGTCCCGGACAGGCCAACCACAAGACGGCGCCAGTTCATGGCCACCAGAGCCAGAGAAGCAAGGGTCAGCGCCGATATGATCGACCAGACCCCGCGCAGTGCGCCCACATCGGTTCCGCCAAACTCGGGCTGCGCCAGATAACCCGTGTCCATCGCCGGGATCACCAGGAAGGTGAAGCCGAGATTGAGCGCCAGCACGAGCACCAGCGGCGCGGCCGCCACCAGCAGTGCGGGCGACGCGCCCGCATCAGGCCCGCCCGCATCAGCGTCCGGCTCTCCGTAACCCGGGCCAAGGGCGCGCGTGCGGTATTCCAGCCAGGCCCAGCCCAGCCCCAGCATCAGCGCCCCGCAGATCAGCCCCAGTCCGGGCGCTGCAAAGGGCGTGGTGCCGAAATAGGGCATCGGGATCGCGTTCTGGATCGCAGGTGTGCCGGGCAGCGCACTCATGGTGAAGGTGAAGGCCCCGAGGGCGATGGTCGCCGGGATCAGCACCTTGGGCAGAGCGGCCTCCCGGAACAGCGCGGAAGCAATGGGCCAGACGGCAAAGGCCACGACAAACAGTGACACCCCGCCATAGGTCATCGCGGCGCAGGACAGGATCACCGCCAGAATGGCCCGGCTTGGCCCCAGCCCGCGAATGATGCCATCGGCCAGAACCCGCGCCGAGCCGGAGGCCTCCATCAGCTTGCCGAACACCGCCCCCAGCAGGAACAGGGGGAAATACTGGATGATGAAGCGGCCGGTGGCCTGCATGAAGACCTGCGTGTAGCTGGCCAGGAGCGGGCCGCCCTCGGCAAAGAACACCGCCAGCACCGCCATGGCCGGGGCCAGCAGCAGCAGACTCACCCCGCGATAGGCCAGAAAGATCAGGGCGGCGAGGGTCAGCAGGATGACGAGGATACCCGTCATGGCCTAAAGCCCCCTGCCCTGAGGCGTCAGGTTCATCTTCTTGCTAGTCTTGGCGTTGCCCATGTCATCCTCATGCTGCATCGCAGCAACATATCCGGACGGGCCCGGCGGCAACACCCGGAGTTTTACCGATCCCGGCCTGTAACAGGCATGCCATACCAAGGCGCCGGGTTGCCGGGGCATCAGCCTTGAAAAGGCTCTGGCAGGGCACGGGCCTCAACACATTCCATCCGAAGACCGGAAAGGGCCGGAGTTTCCCCGGCCCTGCGTGTTCATTCATTTTGCCCGGTTTCTCAAGGCGGCGGCGTCAGATAGCATAGCGCAGGATTGCGGCCAGTTCGCCCCCTTCCGGGATATCCTCCCTGCGGGCGGCCAGCACCCGGCCGCCATTGGCAAGCACGCGTCCGGCAATTTCGTCGATCACATCGTAGCTGGCGGCGCTGTCCGTCTTTTCGAGCGAGATGGCCCCGGTTGTCTCGTCGACAAGGCCCGGAACCACGCTGTCCATGTCCACAAGAAGGGTATCAACCGCGCCAAAAGTTGCAGCACGCGCGGCGCGGCCCACATCCGAAACAGCCCGGTTCTCCGCCCCTCTTTCATTGAAGAGCGCGCCGAACCCGGCGATGGCCGCCGCATTCAGTTCATCCATGATGGCACGCGCCTGACTTCCAAGCTCATGGGCCGGCAGGTTGACCGGGCTCGTCTCGATTGCCGGGCCGGCGAGATGGCCGTAGCTATTGACCGAACGGTACATCGAAAGCAGCGGCTGCGTTGCGGCCAGTATGAGCGGCTCGGACCGGCCGGACATGAAGCTTCTCAGGACAGCATCAATCTGGCGGCAATACTGGCGCAGATGATGCTTCTGGCCCTCACCTCCACCCAGACGGCCTGAATAGCTGCGGGAATTCACGTTGGCGGTACCGGCAACCGAAGCGGCATCCTTCGGGAGATTGGGAACACGGATCTCCTGCGCGGGCTGGTCACCCAGCAGCTCGATCACGCGCACCTCGTTCTCGGCCAGCGCCAGAATGAACGCATGCTGCGGCAGCGAGACGGCGCGCAGAAGGGGTTTCAGATGAAAGCGGTCAGCCACCTGAACGGTTTCGCTCAAGTGGTTGGGCAGCCGGTAGCTGCGCAACCAGTCCGGCGTCACAAACACCGCGAGGCTGTTGGCCTGAAGGCGCCAGAATTCGTCATCATCCATCAGATCATGCAGCTGTTCTTCGATGGGCCAGATTGTGCGCTTGGCAACGCCTGCCGCCTCAAGCTGCGCGACGGCCTCTGCGGCCATCTGCTTGAGACGTGTCCGCGCCGCGTCAATGTGCTGGGTCTCAGCTGTGGTTTTTACGTAGATACTGACCAGAGCCTCCCCGCGCTCGGCAACAAGTTTGGTGATCTCGGAGTGCGCTGGAATATCGACATAGAGCATTTGGATGTTCTCTTTTGCAAGTTGCGGTGACTTTACGCTCGAGCCTCTGGCTCACGCGCCCGAAATACATTTCGCGCAACCGCCCCGCCGCATGGATGTCATACCGGAAGCAATCCCGCTCCTTTTGTATCTATGCACTGCGGCGGAAAATATAAGAGTTGAAGGGCGAAAAAGAGACCGCAGATGCATTGCCGTTCATCGCCAGGCCTGCCTGCCAACCGGGGCAGCACGATGTGCCCCGCCGGAACGTCCGTATCATCACAGGCACTCTCCGGTTCCTTGGCCACGATCTTGTCTTCGTGTCCATCAGACCGCACCCGGCCAGTGCGAAGTTCGCCTGGTCGGAGAGGCGGCGACTGACACACAATGGTTCGAGCTCCATGAACCTGGCCAAGAACTTGATCGACACAGAGAAGAACCTCGCGGTAGCCGTTACCACGAACTTCCCAAGGCCAAAAGCTGACATGGCAGCAACTTCAGCTCTTGAAAATCTCTACAAAAAATATGCATAATAAGGGAGAAGCTTCTAAATTCACAAGAATCAAGATTTATAAATAAAGAACGCCAGTCAAAATACAATAAAATATAGCATTATACTTTTAAAATGCGGAAACACGGTACTGAAGCAGGGTAAAATATTGAGATCGAACCATCTGGCACACAAAGGCTCCCAGCTGGAGCGCGCCAGAGGACAGCTCATCTGTCCGGGTTTCGAAAGGAAGGATAGCCCAACACGGGGGTCCTGGTTTCTATGGAGGGAATATCATGTGTCAGGAGTGTTCAGGTTTTTCCATCGCTCGCCGCAACCTTCTAAAGGGCGGGTTGGCTCTCGGGCTTGCCGCGCCATTCATGTCTTCCGCCTATGCCAGCGACACTGCAGCTGCGGCATCCCCCCGGCCGCAAACAGCCAGCGAGGCACTGCAGGCTCTTGCTGACGGCAACGCCCGTTATGTTGCCAACGCAGCCATCAACACGGACCATTCGGCGGGCCGCACAGCGCGGTCTGAAGGACAGCAGCCCTTTGCTGCAATCGTGACTTGCGCAGACTCCCGTGTCGTTCCCGAACTGATCTTCGACCAGGGCCCCGGAGATCTGTTCGTCGTCCGCGTTGCCGGAAACTTCATCAATGAGGACGGCCTGGCCAGTCTTGAATACGCTGCGGCGGTTCTCGGCATCAAGGCAATCCTCGTGCTGGGACACTCATCCTGTGGTGCGGTGAGCGCGACGATCAAATCGATCCACGACAATACCTTGCCGCCCGGCCACCTGCCGAGCCTTGTGAATGCCATCCGGCCAGCGGTTTATGACGTCATGGCGGAAAATCCGGCAGACCTGCTTGCCGCTGCAACAGCTCAGAATGCGCGGCTCAACGCCCAGAAGGCAGAGACGACCGGACCGATCTTGTCGGACTTCCACACGTCCGGCAAAATCAAATCCGTTGCTGGCGTCTACGAGATTGCAACCGGCAAGGTCGCCATTCTCTGACAAGCCGCACTGGCCGAGCACGGCAGCACGCAATGCCCCACGGCCCGGGGTGCCTGAGGATTGTTGTTTTCAGCAATCCCCGCGCACCCTGGGCTTCTCATGGCCGCACAGCTTCACTCCGGCAGACCATCCAGCAAATCATGGATCAGCTGCGCCGTGATCAGATCGAGGTGGGCGCCGCCGCCGTTCTTGTAGAGGGTGATCTCGGTGTCCGCCTCCCGCCCGGCACGCCCCGCCACGAGGTCGAAGAGGTCGCCCGCCACGTCACCGGCGGTGATGAGCCCGTTGCGGATCGGGATCAGCAGCTCGCCGATCTCGGCCACAGTGGTATCGCGGCAATCGACAAAGAGGCGTGAGCGCTGAAGCGCGGTATCATCCGCCTCCCGCATGTCCGGGCGGTAGGCGCCGACGAGGTCAAGGTGGCAGCCTTCAGGCAGCGCATCGCCCGGAATGAAGGGCGTCTGCGCCATCGTGGCGCTGCAGATCACATCGGCCTGCCCTATGGCTGCGCGCAGATCACTGCAGACCGTGACATCGGCAGGAATATCTCCAAGCCTGCCGGCCAGCGCTTCCGCCCCTTCCCGGCTGCGGTTCCATAAAAGAACAGTGCTGTAAGGCCGCACCGACAGATGTGCCCGGATCAGGGGTTCGGCCATGGCACCTGCCCCGATCATCAGCAGAACCCTTGCATCCTGCCGGGCGAGAAGATCCGCACCCAGAGCCGAATCTGCGGCCGTCTTCCATGCGGTGATGGCCGCGCCGTCGATGACGGCCACTGGCGCACCACTGTCTCCGTCGAACAGGATGAAGCTGCCCTGAACCGCCGGGCGCGGCGGCGTTGCGCGCGGATTGTCCGCAAACACCGTGACGGCCTTGACGCCAAGCATCCTGCCCGGGAACCAGGCGGAGCGGACGAGGAGGTTGCCGCTGCCGGACGCAAGATGCATGTCCCTGACCGCCGGTTCATCAAACCGGTGCGCCGCGCGCATGGCCTCAACAAGCGCAGGCCAGGTGAGCGCCTGGTTGACCTCTTCGGCCCCAATCAGCTTCATGTGCGCCTCCCGGTTTTGGCTTGCCCCTGCAGGGCGCCCGGTGTCAGTCAGTCAGTCAGTCAGTCAGTCAGTCAGTTTCACCTCATGTCGCAGCAGACTGGTTGACCCGCTTCATCAACGCTTCGGCGCTTTCCTTGCGCTCGGAATAACGGTCCACCAGATAGTCCGACCGGCCGCGCGTCAAGAGCGTGAACTTCACCAGTTCCTCCATCACATCGACAATCCGGTCGAAGAGGGGTGACGGGCGCATCCGCCCCTCGTCGTCGAATTCCTGGAAGGCTTTCGGAATGGAAGACTGGTTGGGGATCGTCAGCATCCGCATCCAGCGGCCAAGGATGCGCATCTGGTTGACCGCGTTGAAGCTCTGCGAGCCGCCCGAGACCTGCATCAGGGCGAGGGTCTTGCCCTGTGTCGGCCGCACGGCGCCCTCCGACAGCGGGATCCAGTCGATCTGCGTCTTCATCAGGCCGGTCATAGCACCATGGCGTTCCGGGCTCGACCAGACCATGCCCTCCGACCAGGCCACCAGATCGCGCAGCTCACGCACCTTCGGATGGCTGGCATCGACCCCATCATCCACCAGCGGCAGGCCAGAAGGGTTGAAGAACCGCACCTCGGCGCCAAACCGCGTCAGAATGCGCCCGGCCTCCTCCGCCGACAGGCGGCTGAAGGAGCGTGGCCTGAGCGACCCGTAGAGGATCAGGATCCGTGCCGGATGGGTGCTGACGGGCGCAGAGAACAGCCGGTCCTCGTCGATGGCTGCAAAGCACGTCTCATCGATCTGCGGAGTGGAATGGGAGGCAGCAGGATCAGACACTCGAGTTTCCTTGTCGCTTCGTTGATTGGCCGGGGCCAATGCCGGAGGCTGATACGGCAGAGACGGCGGGCTGCAGCATGCCCCTGCCTGCTTCGCAGGCCCGGATGGCAGATCCCGCCAAGGCTTTCGATGCTGCCGCATCATACCTTGAAACTGCCCAAGCGCCGCATCGCTCTTTACCAACTTGCCCCTCAGGCAAGCGCTGCTGGAGCCGGAACAAGACACTGCCATAGAAAAAGCCGCCGGGCGCTTATTGGCCCGGCGGCTCTTGTCAGGATCAGCCGCCGAAATCGTCCAGCATGATGTCTTCGCGGTCGACGCCCAGGTCGAGCAGCATCTTGATCACCGACTGGTTCATGATCGGGGGACCGCACATGTAATATTCGCAGTCCTCGGGCGCGGGATGGTTCTTGAGGTACTGCTCGTACAGCACATTGTGGATGAAGCCGGTGTAGCCCTTCCAGTCGTCCTCAGGCAGCGCGTCGGACAGGGCCACATGCCATTCAAAGTTCGGGAATTCGGCGGCAAGACCGTCGAAATCCTCGACATAGAACATTTCGCGCTTGGAGCGGGCACCGTACCAGAAGCTGATCCTGCGGTCCCGGTTCTTCAGGCGCTTCAACTGGTCGAAGATGTGGCTGCGCATCGGCGCCATGCCCGCACCACCGCCAATGAAGATCATTTCCTTCTTGGTGTCGCGGGCGAAGAATTCGCCGAACGGACCCGAAATGGTGACCTTGTCGCCCGGTTTCAGGTTGAAGATGAAGGACGACATCTTGCCCGGAGGCACGCCTTCAGAGCGCGGCGGGGGCGAGGCAATACGGACGTTGAGCATGATGATGCCCTTCTCGTCCGGATAGTTGGCCATGGAATAGGCGCGCTCAAGCCCCTCGTCCACGCGTGATTCATAGCGCCAGAGATTGAACTTGTCCCAATCCTCGCGGTACTCATCGGCCACATCAAAGCCGCTGTACTTGACCACATGCGCCGGAGCCTCGATCTGGATGTAGCCACCGGCGCGGAAGTTCACATCCTCGCCCTCGGGCAGTTCCAGAACGAGTTCCTTGATGAAGGTCGCAACGTTGTTGTTGGAACGGACGGTGCATTCCCACTTCTTGACGCCGAAGACCTCGTCGTGGACTTCGATCTTCATGTCCTGCTTGACCGCAACCTGACAGGACAGGCGGTCGCCGCAGGCCGCTTCGCGCTTGGTGATATGGGACGTTTCGGTTGGCAGGATCGAGCCGCCGCCTTCCAGCACACGCACGCGGCACTGCGCGCAGGTGCCGCCGCCGCCGCAGGCGGAGGGCACGAACAGCTTCTCAGCCGCAAGGGTCTGCAGAAGCTTTCCGCCTGCGGGAACCGAGATCGTCCGCTCCCCGTTGATGGTGATGTTGACATTGCCTGAAGACACCAGCCGCGCACGCGCAAGGATGATGAGCGTGACCAGCGCCAGCACGATCAGGGTGAAGAGAAGAACGCCGAGGGTGAAAGTCTGCATCTGTCCAGCCTCAGAGGTTCACGCCCGAGAAGGACATGAATGCCAGAGCCATCAGCCCGGCTGTGATGAACGTGATCCCCAGGCCCTGCAGGCCATCGGGAACGTCGGAATATTTCAGCTTTTCACGCACGCCCGCCATGGCGGCAATGGCCAGTGCCCAGCCGAAGCCGGAGGACACGCCATAGACCGCAGCCTCGGGAAAGCTGTAGTTGCGTTCGACCATGAACAGGGAGCCGCCGAGAATGGCGCAGTTCACCGTGATGAGGGGCAGGAAGATCCCCAGCGCGTTGTAGAGCGGCGGGAAATACTTATCGAGCGCCATCTCCAGGATCTGCACCATGGCGGCAATAACGCCGATATAGGCGATCAGGCCAAGGAAGCTGAGATCAACATCCGGGTACCCGGCCCATGCCAAAGCGCCGGGCGCCAAGATATAGGTCAGCAGCAGGTTGTTGGCCGGGATCGTGATGGTCTGCACGACCATCACTGAAATGCCCAGACCAAGAGCCGTGGTGATCTTCTTGGACACAGCCAGGAAGGTACACATGCCCAGGAAGAACGACAGTGCCAGGTTCTCGACGAAGACCGCCTTCACCGCGAGGGACAAGAGTTGCTCCATCAGTGCTGCTCCACGACCTGAATGCGGTATTCGCGTTTCTCGACCTGCTTCGGCTTCCAGCTGCGGAAGGCCCAGATGATCAGCCCGATGACGAAGAAGGCGGAAGGCGGCAGAAGCAGCAGGCCATTGGGCACATACCAGCCGCCGTTGTTAACGGTCTGCAAGATGGTCACGCCGAACAGCGTTCCGGACCCGAACAGTTCACGGATGAAGGCCACCATCATCAGGATCAGGCCATAGCCCATGCCGTTGCCGATACCGTCGATGAACGAGGCCACCGGCGGGTTCTTCATGGCAAAGGCCTCGGCCCGCCCCATGACGATGCAGTTGGTGATGATCAGGCCCACGAAGACCGACAGCGTCTGCGAAATCTCGAAGGCATAGGCCTTGAGCACCTGATCCACCACGATCACCATGCTGGCGATCACGACCATCTGCACGATGATGCGGATGGAGGTGGGGATGTGGTTGCGCAGCATGGAGATGAACATCGAGGAGAACGATGTCACGAAGGTCACTGCCAGCGCCATCACGAGCGAGAGCTGCAGAGAGGTTGTCACCGCGAGGGCCGAACAGATGCCAAGAACCTGCAGGGTGATCGGATTGTTGTCGACCAGCGGGTCGACCAGCATGGACTTGCGTGATTGCGCCATCAGATTTCTCCTGCGCGAACATGAGCGAGGAAGGGAGCATAGCCTCTCTCGCCCATCCAGAAGCGGACGAGGTTCTCAACGCCGCGGCCCGTCAGCGTAGCACCGGAAATCGCATCAATGTGGTGCTCCTGCCCCCGGGCAGGCGCCATGCGCGAAATCGTGATCGCCACGTCTCCGGCGTCATTGTAGATCGACTTGCCGTTCCACTGGGCACGCCAGCGCGGATTGTCGACTTCGCCGCCAAGGCCCGGCGTTTCGGCGTGCTGATAGAACTGCAGACCATAGATCGTCTGGCCATCCGCCTCGATGGCGACATAGCCGTACAGCGTGGACCACAGGCCGTAGCCATGAATGGGCAGGACCACCTTGTCCACGCCGCCATTGGCATCGCGCAGAATATAGACGGACACGAAGCGGGCCTGACGCACGATCGAAGCCGGGTCATCGGTCAGGGCAACGGAGAGTTCCGGGTCCTTCGCGGCGGCACGGTCATCAAAGGAGGCCGGGTCGAACCTGTCAGTCAGGCGCCCGGTTTCCAGTTCAAGTACCGCCGGCTCAAACGCGGCAAAGGCCTTGGCCACGTCCTGGCCGGGCTCGTAAAGGCCGGCGACCTGCAGAATGTTGATCTGCTGGTTGCGCAGGGCATTCTGCTGCTGCAGCGGCCTCAGGCTGACAGCCGCCAGAGACACCACCATCGAGGCGACGAGGCAGAGGACGACCGCCACAAAGATCGTCTTCGGCGTTGAATCGGCAGGCAGGGCGAAGAAGCGGCCGATCGGCCCCTTCTGCGTGTTTGCCGTGAGCGTTTCGCGTTGGTCAATCATAGACGCCGCGCCCTCCGCTTGATGTTGGCCTTGACGACGAAATGATCGATCAAGGGCGCGAAAACATTTCCGAACAGGATCGCCAGCATCATGCCTTCGGGGAAGGCCGGATTGATCACGCGGATCATCACCACCATGACGCCGATCAGCGCTCCATAGACATAGCGGCCGGTGTTCGTATGGGATCCCGAAACGGGCTCCGTCACCATGAAGGCCAGTCCAAAGGCAAAGCCGCCGGTCACGAGGTGCCAGTACCAGGGCATGGCAAAGGCCGGATTGCTGTCCGATCCGACGAAGTTGAGCAGGGCCGAGAAGCCGATCATCCCCACCATGCAGCCCAGCACCATCCGGTAATTGGCAATGCGGGTGAGCAGCAGGAAGGCGAGGCCGATCATGCAGGCGAGCGTCGATGTCTCACCCATGCTGCCCTGCATGGTGCCGATGAAGGCATCCATCCACGTGATGCCATAGGCGGCAAGCTGCTGATGGCCCTCGGAGGCAACGACGGCCAGCGCCGTAGCGCCGGAGAACCCGTCAACGGGCGTCCAGACCGCGTCTCCCGACATCTGTGCAGGAAATGCGAAATAGAGGAACGCGCGGCCGACCAGCGCCGGATTGAGGAAGTTTTTGCCCGTACCGCCGAACACTTCCTTGCCGATCACCACGCCAAACGAGATGCCGAGCGCAACCTGCCACAGCGGCGTCGAAGCCGGCAGGATGAGAGTATAAAGCATCGAGGTAACGAGGAAGCCCTCGTTCACTTCATGACGCCGGACCGTGGCAAACAGGACTTCCCAGATGCCACCGACGGCGAGCGTGACGATGTAGACCGGCAGGAAGTACAGGAGGCCATGCAGCATGTTGGCCAGAGGGCTGGCGGCATCGAAGCCGATCCCCAGAGCCTCGATGATGGACGCGCGCCAGCCGCTCGCGCCATGGCTGGCAATGGCAAGATTGACCTGAAGCCCCGTGTTGTAAAGCGCCATCAGAACACAGGGGATGGTCGCGATCACCACGTAGGTCATGATCCGCTTCATGTCGATGTAGGACCGCGCATGCGGTGCCACAGTCGTCACTGTGCGGGGGGTGTAGAGGAAGCTTTCCACCATTTCATAAAGCGGGAAGAACCGCTCATAGCGGCCTCCCTTGGTGAACTGCGGCTCGATCCGGTCGAAGAAACTGCGCAAACCCACGCGATCAGCCCTCTCTTTCGATCTTCGTCAGGCAATCGCGCAGGGCAATGCCGTATTCATATTTGGCAGGACAGGCAAACCCGGCCAGGCCGAGGTCCTCCTCGTCCAGCTCCAGCGCCCCGAGTGCCTGCGCCTCGTCGGTGTCCATCACCAGAAGCGCGCGCAAAAGCTGCGTCGGCAGATAGTCCTGCGGCATCAGCTGCTCGAAGGTTCCGATCGGGACCATGGCGCGCCGGCCGCCGTTCAGATTGGTGGTCAGTGCATAGAGCTTGTTCGTGAAGGCCGAGCCCAGCACCGGCTGCACGGCGAACTTGGAAGCCATCGGCCGGATCCAGCCGAGAGGGATCTGCCTGTGATCTTCTTCGATCAGCGTGACCTGCCGAGCATAACGGCCGAGATAGGCTTCAACACCAGCACCAGCCCGGCCGCTCAGCACCGATCCGGAGATGAGGCGCACAGGCACGCCGGCCGGGTGCTCGCCGGCCGCAAGTTCGGTCATCGACGCGCCGGCAATGGTGCGCACCAGACGCGGATTGGACGCCAGCGGCCCGCAGATTGCCACAACGCGGGAGCCGTCCAGATAGCCGGTCAGCAGCAGCTGGCCGATGGCGATGACATCGGCATAGCCAATGCTCCAGACAGTGCGCGCTGCGCTCGGCGGCGCCAGAAAATGCATGTGGGTTCCGGCAAGGCCTGCAGGGTGCGGCCCGCTGAACTGCGCCACCTCGACACCGGGCACCGATGCGCCCGGCAGGCTCGCGCCGTCCTCATGACACAGGAAAGTCTTGCCCTCGGTCAGCATGGCGACCGCCTGCAATCCGCGCTCAAACGCTTCTGCACGTGCGGCAATCACGGGCACCGGATCTGCCGCTAGAGGCTCGGTGTCCATTGCCGTCACGAAAATCGCAGCAGGCCGGGATTCGGGCAAAGGCACCTTCGAATAGGGACGGGTGCGGAAAGATGTCCACAGGCCGCTGGCACAAAGCCGCTCCACCACGCCCTCTGCCGTGCTGATGTCTCCGGTCTGCCCGAAGTACACCGGCTCGGCGGCTGCCGGATCAACCGAAATCTCGACACTGATCAGCTTGCGCTGCGCGCCCCGGTTGATGGCCTTGATTCGCCCGCTCACAGGCGACGTGACCATCACCTCGGGCGTGTCTTTATGCGTGAGGATGGGCGCCCCTGCCCCGACCGCATCACCTTCAGCAACCAGAAGCCGCGGTTTTAGACCAATGTAATCCGCGCCCAGGATGGCGACGGTGCTGACAGCCGGACCGTCCTGCTCACCCCCGCTAGGGGCACCAAGGATCGGAAGCTGGAGACCTTTGCGAAGCGAAAATTTCTGCACCTGAATCTCTACCCAGTGATTTTACCCCCTTATGCCTTCACTTCTCCGAAAACGGAACCTTTTCCGGGACATGTCCGGTTTTTTTTTGCCCAATTACGGTTTCAGTTGCAGAGACTGGCATCAGGACGTATTCACGACCAAACTCGTGGCGCTTTGTGCCCCCTGCATTCATAAAATGGAGAAACTCCAGTGTCTGGTCTGACCTCGATTTCCCGGCGATCCTTCCTGATCATGACGGCCGCACTCGCTGCCTGCAAGCCGGGGTCTGAGCTGCTGAAGCTGACGGGACAGACCATGGGTACAACCTGGAATATCACGGCTGTGAGCCACGGACAGGACGTGGACGCGAAGGATCTGACCGCAAAGGTTCAGGCAGCGCTGGCGGATGTGACCCGCGCGATGTCGAACTGGGACAAGGCCTCCGATCTGTCGCGCATCAACGCCGCCGCTGCCGGTGAGCCGCTGAACCTGTCGCCGGGGATGAACACCGTACTCAGTGCCGCACAATCCGTGCATCTGGCCAGCGAAGGCCGGTTCGACATCACGTCCGGCCCGCTGATCGACCTCTGGGGATTTGGCGCGGCGCAGGTGCAGCAGCGCGCGCTGCAGGACGCGGAAATTGCTCCGGTTATGGACATCGTGGGCCAGTCCCGCATGCTGACGCTGGCCAATGGCTCGCTCGTCAAGTCGGCTTCCCGCACCAGCATCTACCTCTCGGCCATCGGCAAGGGATATGGTGCCGACCAGGTGGCAGAGGCACTGCGCACGGCAGGCCTGACTGATTTCATGATCGAGATTGGCGGCGACCTTTACGCATCGGGCCGCAACGGCGCGGGCCTGCCCTGGCAGATCGGCATCGAGATTCCGCTCGCAGGCGAGGCCGGAGTGCATCGCAAGATCGGCGTGTCCGGGCTTGGCATGGCCACGTCGGGCGACTACCGCAACTATTTCGAAGCTGACGGCAAGCGCTACTCGCATATCATCGACCCCACCACGGGCCGTCCGATCACCCACGCGACCGTGTCTGCGACCGTTCTGGCCGAAAACGCAATGCTGGCGGACGCATGGGCTACGGCCATGCTGGTGCTGGGCCGTGAGCGCGGGCTGGAAATCGCCGAGGCGCAGGGCCTTGCGGTCATGTTCATCGAGACCTCCGGCGCCAAGCTCATCACCAGCGAAAGCAGCCGTCTGGCATCCCTGACGGCCTGAACAGGCAAGGACAGCACCCATGGCAACCCTGGCGATCGCTTTTGTTCTGTTCCTGATTGTGGTGCTGGGCATGGCGGTCGGGGTGATCGTGTCGGGGCGCACCATCAAGGGAAGCTGCGGCGGACTGAACGCGATTTCCGGCGCCGATCATTGCCTTGTGTGCAAGCGCGAGATCGATCCGAACAGCCCGCTGCATGAGCGCATGGCCTGCCCGCGCAAGCGCCAGAAGATGGCGGAGGCCAATCAGGCCTCCTGACCGCCCTGCTGCCTCACCAGACTTTGCCGGTGCCAAATACCTCAGTGCCCCGGCACCTCAGCGGCCTGGCACCAGAGGCACGAAAGCCAGAACCAGCAGCGTTGTTGCGGCCAGCAATCCGTAGAGCCAGAGCTGCCATCTGGGGCCTTCCGCCTTCCACACACGCCTGTAGCTGTAGCCTGCCAGACAGGCCACGATGAACAGAACCGTTGCAACAGCCGGCGTCAGATGGATATCGGGCAAGCTCGGGCACTCCTCGGGCGGCTGCAGGTTTCCGGAGGTGAAGCTCTAAGCGAGTTTGTGCCGCTTGGCCACAGCCTTTCTCCAGGCCGGGTGGGTCCGGCCCGAAAGTCCGGCCGGGAGTCCGGAAGCGCCTCTGACAGCACCGCCACCGCTCCAGTCCCATCCCCGGCACCCGCAGCAGCGGCTTCCAAAGCAGTATAACCTCTGCCTGCAAAGCTCTGGGATCTCAGATATACCGCCTCAGGCCAGGATCATTTCCGGCACGTGGTCCGGAATGATGAGCCTTGCGGCTGTGGCGGCAACAATCGCCTCGACACTGACGCCCGGCGCCCTTTCGCGCAGGAACAGGCCCTCATTCATCGGCTCGATCACCGCCAGATCCGTCACCACCAGATCGACACGGCGCAGCGCCGTCAGCGGCAGGATGAGTTCCGGCACGATCTTCGATTCCCCGCGGGCAGCATGCTGCATGGCGACCACGACGCGCGCCGCGCCCGTCACCAGATCCATGGCGCCACCCATGCCCGGCACCATCTTGCCCGGCACCTTCCAGTTGGCCAGATGCCCGGCCTCGTCGACCTGCAGCCCGCCCAGAACCGTCATGTCCAGATGCCCGCCCCGGATCAGGCCGAAGCTCATGGCGCTGTCGATGCTGGCAGCCCCCGGCACAGCCGTGACAAAGCCGCCGCCCGCATCCGTCAGATGCCGGTCTTCCATGCCTTCCGGCGGACGGGCGCCAAGGCCGATCACGCCGTTTTCGGCTTGGAAGAACACACCGGCAGACGACGGCACGAAATTCGCCACCATCGACGGCAGGCCAATGCCGAGGTTCACCAGCGATCCCGGCCGGATTTCCCGCGCAACACGGCGGGCGATGAGTTCCTTGCTGTCCATGCTGGCCTCCCTCACGCTGCCCTGACCAGAAGATGGTCGACCAGTACACCCGGCGTCTTCACCCCATCCGGCGGGATCACGCCAACGGGCACAATGCTCTCGGCCTCGGCGATGACCGTCTTTCCGGCCAGCGCCATCACCGGGTTGAAGTTCTGCGCCGTCAGCAGATAACTGAGATTGCCCACATAATCGGCCTGCCAGGCACCGATCAGGGAGAAATCCGCCTTCAGCGGGGTCTCCACCAGATAGCGCTTTCCTTCGACCTCGATCACCTGCTTGCCCTCTTCCACCTCGGTCGCAAGGCCCGTGGGCGTCAGCACGCCGCCAAGCCCCATGCCGCCGGCGCGGATGCGCTCCACCAGCGTGCCCTGCGGCACCAGCTCGCAGTCGATCTCGCCCGCGATCATCCGCGCCTGTGTTTCGGGGTTGAGGCCGATGTGGCTGACGATCAGGCGGGAGACCAGCCCGGCGGTAATCAGCTTGCCGATCCCCTTGCCCGGCATGGCGGTGTCATTGGCGATCACCGTCAGACCACCTGCCCCGCGCGCCACCATGGCGTCGATCAGGCGCTCAGGGCTGCCAACGGCCATGAAACCGCCGATCATCACGCTCGCCCCTTCCGGGATCAGCGCCGCTGCTGCATCCGGGCTGAGTGCACCCTTCATGCCGTGTCCTCCGATGGCCCGCCGCATTCTTCGGTCTGACAGGCGCCTTGTATCTCATCTCATACCAGTTCCCGCAGACGGGGTTCACGCCTAATGCGGCAGGTTGCCTGCGGCCTGTTCGCCCGCGCCTTCGCTGGAGATCACGGCCAGCGGATCTTCGGCCACGTCGCCGGTCACCGGCGCCAGCTGCAGCACCTGACGGAACCGCTGCAACAGGGCGAGGGTGCGCGGTGACATTTCCTCGATGGCACCAGGGATATATTGCACCACCTTGAGGGCCAGCTCGCGCTCTGCCGGGTCACGCAGCAACAGCGGCAGCGTCTCGATGGCCCGTTCGGTCTCGTAGGTGGCTATCAGGGTCTGCTGATGGATGATCATCGCCCGGTGTTCAGCCCCAAGCGAGCGGAAGGGCTCGTCCTTGGTCAGCACGTGGGCCGAACGCTCCAGCCGGTCGCGGCGGACCTCTCCCCGGTTCTCGGCCAGCAGCACCAGCATGCGGATCACCGCCTCGGGGAAACCGCCCTGCTCGATCTGCATCAGCGCATTGGCGACTTCCGGCAGGCCGCGCAACTCGCCCAGGCTCTTCAGCGTGCGGCGGGTTTCATGCGTGCGGCCAAAGGCGCGGGCCCAGGGCGTGCCCCACATGGAATGGAACGTCAGTTCATAGGCCATGTCGCGGGTGTCACGCCAGAAGTCGATCGCCTGCTCGGTGGCCTGCACCCAGAGGGCTTCTGCGGCAAGGAACGGATTGCCGGGAGCTGCCTTGTTGCGCTCCGCCTGCACCTTTCCGGCAAGGGTTTCGACCGGCCGCATAAGGGGATTGCGGCTGGAGGCCAGCGCCCGGTTGAGACGCATGGGGTGGAGAGCCCGGCTCATTTCAGCAGCCGTGCCGGAAACCATCTGCCGGACCACCGGCCGCACTGCCATGTCATAGGCCTGAGCCTGAATTTCGGCGGCGCGGGCAACGGCGGCGAAGGGGCGCTCGTCGGCCACGGTGTCATCCAGCGCCCGGATGTCATCGAAACTGCGCTCGGCGAAGCCGACGGTAAAGTGTTTCCGACCGTCCTTTTCCGTCACATCCTCGATGCGCATTTCATAAAGGCCCGGCGCCAGCGCCTCGATGGTCTTGAGCGTTGAGGCGACCTCGGAATGCTCCTTCCGCGCGATCTGCGAGGACACGAAAATGCCCAGGTGCCCGACCTGATCATGCACCATATAGACAATCCGCTGGCCACGGATGCGGATCTCGTTCACATCCGCATAGGTCTCGATAATCCAGTTGAGCGCCTGCTGCGGCGGCGTGATGTTGTCGCCGTGGCTGGCAAAGACGATGATGGGTGCCCGGATCTGCTTCAGATCCACCGGGCGGCCCGGCTCGATACGGGCCTCGTTCTTGACGAGGCGGTTGCCGACGAAAAGCTGCTCGACGATCCAGCGGATCTCGGGCTCGGTCATCAGGAAGAAGCCGCCCCACCATTTTTCGAACTCGAGGAAGGCCTTGTCGCCCTTGTCGATGTCGCGGAACAGGTCCGTGTACTTGCGGAACAGCGTGCGCCCCGGATTGAGCATTTCGAAATTCTGCACCAGATGCGCGCCGTCAAAGATGCCGCCGCCCAGATCCGACAGGAACATGGGCACCCAGGTGCCGCCCAGAACGCCTGCATTGTAGCGCATGGGGTTTTCCCCCACCTTGCCCGCCCAGGCGGCAACCGGCGCGCCATTGATGACGACAGGCCCGGTCAGGTCCGGGTTGGTGGCGGCCAGCAGCAGCACCGCCCAGCCGCCCTGGCAGTTGCCCGTCACCACGGGCCGGGAAGCCTTCGGATGACGGCGCATCACTTCGCGCACGAACTCGGCCTCCGCCCGCACCACATAGGACAGGTACTGCCCCGGCTCCGGCATGTGGCGGAAGGCAACGAAATAGACCGGGTGCCCTGCGCGCAGAGCAACGCCCACCTGGCTGTCCGCCTTGAACCCGCCGATGCCCGGACCATGACCGGCACGCGGGTCGATGATGATATAGGGGCGGCGGTTCTCATTCACCGTCACGCCTTCCGGCGGCACGATGCGCAGCAGCATGTAGTTGGACGGATAAGGCAGATCCTTGCCGTCCATGACGACTTCATAGTCATACATCAGCACGGGCGGGCAACCGGCCGCCTCATGCTCCAGAAAAATGTCGCCGCGCTTGCGCAGCGTATCGGCCGTCAGCACCAGGCGCTCCAGCGCATCACGGGCATATTCGGCAAGGTCATGGGCAAGAGCGCCATCCCTCTGGCGCAGCAGCAGGCCGTCAACCAGCGCATGGGCTGCGGCCACCGTTTCCTTGCCGCGCTGCGAATGCACTTCGGAAATCCTGCGGGAGTGGATCGCCACGGCCGTGTTAAGGATGTCCACCGTAGCCGATGCGGCGCCGATCTCGGTTTCACTTGAGGCGAGCGCGCCCTGCAGCGCGGCCATTACATCGCCCTCCGCTCGCGGGACCTGCGGCTGGAGGAAAGGATCAAACAGATCAAACACATTGGCCATGACGGCGTCTCCTCAAGCGGTGATCGAAAAACCGCCGTCGATGTCATGGACACCACCGGTCAGGTTGCGGGCTGCGGGGGAAGCGAGGAAGGCGGCCATAGCCCCCACATCCTCAATGGTGGCAAGCTGATGTGTGGGCGCCCGCTCGGAGGCAAGGCTCAGAAGCTCGTCGAAGTGTCCGATGCCGCTGGCCGCGCGAGTCTTCAGCGGTCCGGGCGAAAGGGCGTGAACGCGGATGCCCTGCGGGCCGAGTTCGGCTGCGGCATAGCGCACTGCGCTTTCCAGCGCGGCCTTCACCGGACCCATCATGTTGTAGTGGCGCACGACGCGGGACGAACCGAAGAAGCTGACGGACAGGCAGCAGCCCCCTTCCGGCATCAGCGGCTCGGCCAGCCGGATCATCCGCAGGAAGGAGTGGACCGACACATCCATGGCCAGCGAGAACCCGCCGGACGAGCAGTCGATGACCCGGCCATGCAGATCCTCACGCGGGGCAAAGGCGATGGAATGGACAAGCGTGTCCAGCCGCCCCCAGCGCTCGGTTATGTCCTGAAAAAGCGCCTCAAGCTGGCCTGGCTGGGCGACATCGAGCGGCGCAACGATTTCCGCCCCCAGTTCCTCTGCCAGCGGCCGCACATAGGGCTCCGCCTTGCTGTTCAGCCAGGTGACCGCCAGATCGGCGCCCTGGCTCCTCAGCGCGCGGGCGCATCCGTGGGCGATGGAGTTTTCATTCGCAATTCCAACGACAAGTGCCTTGTGACCTTGCAGCGAAAACACATTTCACCTCCGCGTAGCCTGCGCATGCATCCTGCACCCGGATTGTTGCGGTGGCTTGGCACTTCCATGACAGTTTGCCACGGGGTTGCCACCAGCCGGCGGGATGATGCGGCAAGGCAGAAATCAGGGTTGGGATCAGGCCGCACACAAAGGCTTGCGCGGGCCTGCCCTCGGGCAAGTGGTCAGGGAAAGTCCGGCTCTGAGGCTCTTTCAGGCTGCACACTGCCGTGGGGAGGACGGCGCGGCGCGCAAACTCGCAGGGGCTCGCAGGCCCGGCGAAGTCAGCACGAAAGCCGCAAGGCGGTCAAACTGGTAGTATTCCGCATGCCGCTTCCCTGCCCTTGCGGCAAAAATCAGCGCAAAAGCAGAGCCACAGCGCCCGCAACAGCGGCAAAGGCAACGGCAAGCATGACGCCTGCGCGCGGCAAAGCGGCAAGCCCGGCCGGACGGTCGAGATCTTCCGTCGCCGAAAGGCGGGCGAGCGCGGGAGCGCTGAACAGCCCTGCCCCCTTCGGTGCCATGGGGGCGGTCTTTTCCGGCGTTGGAGCTGCTGTCTTATCAGGCTTTTGCGTCACGCGCCGTTTCCTCACCGCCGATTGATGCTGCCGGGACAGATTGAGACAGATTGCAGGCTGGCAGCCCCGGCGCAAGGCTTGCATGCGGCCGCCAAGTCCTCCATCACTCTCCAGGGACGAAGCAGGCGCAAACTCCTTGCCCGGACCTTGACCCGAAAGACCACCAGCCGCCGCGCTGCACCATGTCCGGCTTCTTCATGCTGCCCCTTCTGCCCCGATTGCGAAACCGCCAGAAAGACCGTCAGAAAAACCGCCAGAACCGGGTCTCCCGCACGCCGGATATCCGGCAGGGCGAAACCTCAGAATGCGGCATCGCGGCGCTGGCGATCATGCTCGCCCATCACGGCAGCACCGTGACGCTGGAGGATCTGCGCCAGCAGGCAGGCTCGACGCGGCTCGGTCTCACCGCCCGCCAGCTTATTACGCTCGCCAGACAGAACGGCTTTCATGCGGCCGCCTTCCGCCGGACGCTGGAAGATCTGCGCCGCAAGCCGCTGCCGGTGATTGCCCACAGCCGATTCATCCATTTCGTCGTGATTGAGGCGGTGACGGACAGCCATGTGCGCATCAACGACCCCGGCTGCGGCCCTCTGTTGCTGCCGCTTCACGAATTTGCCGAAGATTACACCGGCATCATTCTGACGGTGCAGCCGCTGCGCACCGCTGAGGCTGAAAGACCGCAACAGCATCCGCTTACTGCCGTGCTCCGCCCCATGCGGAAGGGCCTTGCTCTGGCAGCGCTCGCCGCCTTGACGCTGCAGGGAGCGGTGGCGCTGGCGGCCTTTCTGCTCGCAAGCAACGGCCCAGCCCTGACGCAAACCGCAACGCCGCTGCTGCTGCTCTCCGCTGCCGGGCTTGCCGGCGGAACGGCCGCTCTTGCCCGCCACCGGGCGGGACAGTCGGCAGGGCGCGCCCTGGCGCAGACGGTGGAGCGGCAGACGCGCGCCTTCATGGCCACGCAGGACCTGGACTGGTTTGCCCGCCGGACGTCCGGCCAGACGGCAAACCTGATGACATTTCCGGCCGCAGCCGAGGCGGCAGGCTGCCGGGTTTCGCGCACGGCCGATGCCCCCGGCCTTCTGCTTCTGGCCCTCGCCGCTGGCATGGGTTTCGGCCTTTCAGGGCTCGCGGTTGGCCTCTGCGGGCTTGGCGCAGCGCTGCTGACACTGACCATGACAAACCGCCGGGGCACGCTGCTGTCGCGGATGGAAGGCTCGCTGGAAGAGCTGGCTCAAACGCCGCCTGCCGTTCCATCTCCAGCGATGCTTGCCGGAATCGAAACATGGCTTTGCGGCGGGCGCAGTGATGAACTGGCGCTGCGCCTTGCGGGCTCCCATGCGGTCAGCCTTGATCAGGCGCAGCGGGCGGGCGGCAGAACGGCAAGGCTCAACGCCCTTCTTGCGCTGCTGTTTCTGGTCTCACTTGGGGCCGCCGCCGTCCACGGGCTTGCAGGCGCCCCGGCCGGCAGCGTTCTGGGGCTGTCGCTTCTCGCCGCCACTCTGCACCGGCAGGCCGGAAAGCTGAGCGGGCTTGCTCCGGCGTTGACGCAGCTGCTCGCCCTGGCTGCCACCTTGTGCGATCTGACGGACGGTACACGCCCGCAAACCGCCGAAGTCCTGCCGCGTCCGGCCTCCGCCGAACTGACACTGCGCCTTGACGGAGAAACGATAGTCCTGAGGCCCGGTGAAACGCTGGCCGTGACGGGGGCAGCAGGCAGCGGCAAGTCGCGTCTGCTGCGCGCCATCGCCGGGCTCGAGCATATGCCGGGCGCAGACATCTCGCTGAACGGCACGCCGATCAGCACGGCGGCGGAACAATGGCCCGGCCTCGTTCTGCATGAAGACAGGCCCCTGCCGCCTTTCGCAGGCACCGTGGCGGATAATCTGCGGCTCGGCCAAAGCGGCTTGGCTGATGAAACGCTGATGGCCGCGCTTGAAACGGTGGAGCTGTGGCCGGTGCTGGCCCCGCGCGGCGGCCTTGCGCTGATGCTCACGCCTGCACGCCCCGGCCTCAGCGGCGGGCAATTGCGCCGCCTGATGGTCGCCCGCTGTCTCCTGCGCCGCCCGCAGGTTCTGGTGCTGGACGAGACCCTTGATGCGCTGGAAACGGATCTGGAAGAGCGCCTGCGCCAGCGGCTGACAGCCTCCGGCATGGCCCTCGTCCTGTGCGGCGCAAGGGCGCTGACGGCGGACGCGGTCACACACACTCTTATGCTGGGAGGCCGCGATGCCTGACACCGCACAGCGCCTTGCCCGCCTTGCCGCACAGGCGGACCATGCCAGCGAAGAGGACCTGCGCCGTGCCGCTCTGGATGAAGGACTGCTTCTGCGCCGCGTCCGGCTGATGCCCTCACCAGACGGCAGGCAGCAATGGCCCCTGCTGGATGCCGGGTTGATCATCGTCTTTGCGCAGGACAGTGGCCGAGCAAAGGTGATCGACACACGCAACGGCATGCCGGTTCTGGTGCAGGCCGATGGCCGCAGAAGCCGCGCGCCGGTCCCCGGCGATGTGATGCCACAAGCGCTCGCGCTTGTTGCGCCGCTGGGGCGCGCCGTTCCACTGTGGCAGGAGGCATGCGCCGCCCTGCTGGCGGGACTGGCTTTCAATGCCCCTGCTGCTGCCCTGATCCTCGCCGCCTCCCCGCTCTCCGCTGGCGCCGGGCTTGCCTTGATGGCGGCGGGCGGGGCACTTGCTGTGGGTCTGAGGCAGACTGCGGATCTGCGCCGCCTTGGGCTCGCGGATCTGGCCAGCGCCTCCGCCATCTGGCAAAGGCTGGCAAGGGCCACGCCTGCACAGCTGAACCAGTCCTCGGCGGCATCTGTTGCGGATCATCTTGCAAACAAGGTCGTAAAGGCGCGCAAAGCCAGCCTGCGCAAGGGCGGGCGGCTCTCCGGGCTGGGCCTTGCGCTTCCCGCGCTCGGCCTGCTGGGAGCCACCGGCCTTGCCCCCCTTGCCGCAGCTGCTGCCGTGATACTGCCCGGACTTGCCCTCCGGCACTGGCTGATGCGGCGGGAGCTGCGCCTTGAAGCGGTGATGAAACATCCCGCGGCAGAGCTGCAGCAAACCTCAAGCCTTGCCGCAGCCGCCCTGCCGCAGTTGCGGCTGATGGGCGAAGCGGACTGGCTGTTGCAGAAGACGGGAAAGCTCGAGGCAGAGGTCAGGCTCCTGCACCGGCGGCACCTGCGGGTCGGCGCGTACCGCTCTGCCCTCGAAGTCCTGCTGACGGGTGCAGCGGGATTTGCGGCATGGCTTGCCGCAGGCCCGGAAGCCTCCCTTGCCGTCGCAGGAGGAGCAATCGCCGCTGCCACACTGGCCGCGGCCGCCCTGCAGGCGAGCCCCCCGCTTCTGCCGCACAATCCGCAAGGGCTAGACTGGCTGGAGGACAGCACGGCCGGCGCTGCCTTGCCGGCAGCCATTGCACCCATTGAAGAAATCCGCTGCGAAGGCCTGAGTTTCCGCTATCACGGGGCACAGGAAAAGGTTCTGGAGAATGCCAGCCTGACATTGCGGCGCGGCGCGGTCACAGTCCTCACCGGGCCCTCCGGCTGCGGCAAGTCCACGTTGATCCAGCTGCTTCTGGGCTTCCAGAGCCCGGAACGCGGACGCATTCTGGTGAACGGCCAGCCGCAGGACCGGCTCGACCCGGCAAGCTACCGGCGCCGCATCGGTTGCGTCTTTCAGGACGAAAGCATCAGTCTCGACACGATCCGCGCCGCCATACTGGGCATGGCACCGCTCCGGGACGAGGCCATCGCCCGCGGCCTGCACGTCACCGGACTGGATGATGAAATTGCCACGCTGCCCATGGGCGTACAGACGCTGGTGGCTGAAGGAGTGGTTTCGCAAAACCTTGTACAGCGGCTGCTGATTGCCCGGGCCGTGGCACGCGAACCTGACTTCCTGATCCTGGACGAGACCGTCACCGGCCTCGATCCGGACCAGATTTCAAGGCTGCTTGAAGCCCTGCGCAAAGACGGGACCGGGGTTCTGATCGTGACCCACAATCCCGCCATTCTGGCTCAGGCCGATGCCGTGGTGCGGCTCGGCAAGGGTGGCGGCTGAAGCTGCTTAGCCGAAACTGATCTTGCTACCCTTTCCAAAGTCTTTCATCGACGGCCTCGGAGGAATACCAC
This sequence comes from Pannonibacter phragmitetus DSM 14782, assembly GCF_000382365.1. Lineage (GTDB taxonomy): Bacteria > Pseudomonadota > Alphaproteobacteria > Rhizobiales > Stappiaceae > Pannonibacter > Pannonibacter phragmitetus. Next base: position 163,285 of record NZ_KB908220.1, read on the forward strand.
CGGCCACGAGGTCCAGTTCACTGTCAGCCAGCGAGTCATCCGGAGCAAGCCCGGCCGTCCAGCCCTTGTCACCCTCGAAAACAACCATCGGCACCGGCAGATCAAGGCCATAATGGGCCTTCACAGCTGCATTCAGATCCGCCTTGGCCTCGGCCAGAAAGGCTGCATCCTCATTCAGGCGTGCGCGTACCTTCTCAACCGTGTCGACGCCGAAGAGGACGTTCAAGTCAATCTTTTCCATGCTTATTCTCCTGTTTGAAGGGCGCAGTGGTGCCCTGATACCAAGTTTTCGATGCTGACACATGACGCCTTGAAACAGCTCAAGCTGTTTCGATGTTCTGGCATGCCAAGGTCTTGTTCATGCGCCAGTGCTCGTCGACCTGCAGCGCAATCGGCCCGAACCGGCGGCGCACCATGGCCGCCATGCGGGGAATAGATGTGTGAAAGACGGCAATGGAGCCCGGACCATAGGTGTTGACCTGCGCCTCAAAGGCAGCCCTGTATGCACCCACCAGCAGCCCGGTATGCCAGAGCCTCTGGGTGAGATAGGCAGACCGGTAGCACACGCCTTTCCTCCCCCTGTAGGCATCCAGCGTGATCACGGGCAGCGACTCTGCCACCACCCAGCCCAGAAGCTGGCCACTCCGGCGCACAGCGACGGAGCAGGCTGGGTCGAAGGTCTCGGGGTCAGCCTGCGGCGCCATGCCGGGCACATAGCCCGGTTCGCGTGACAACGCCTCCACGGCCGCAAGATCCACGCCGTCCAGTTCGCGCCAAGGCTCGAGACTTGCGCTCTCCGGATTGCGCAGGCGCTTCATGATGCTGGGCCACTGGTTCACGGCGTCAAGCATCGCCCCGGCCTCGCCCGTGGTGATCAGTTCGGCCAGTTCCGGCACAGAAAAGCCGGCCGCACCAAGACACCGCACCAGAGCATCCCGCTGGCCGATCCGCGACGAAAAGCCAATGTCCACGATCACCGCTCCCCGCGTCTGCGCCTCCGCTGCGAAGGCCTCAGCCAAACCGCGGCCATAGCCTTGGTCCCTCAAGGGCGCGGCAACCATCAGCGAGAGAAGGAGCGCGGTCTTATCCTGCACCACACCAAGAGCGAGCCCCGCCGGAATACCGGCGATCCTGAGCCCAACCGCAATCCATGGCGCATTGACGGGCGACAGACGCGATGCAAGCCGGGGGAACCCAAACACAGCAAAACCGCCCGCTTCACCTTCAAGCAACTCGACGGCCATGCCGGGAGATGCCGTCTCCATCAAGGTGCTGTTGCTGGGGACACGGGCGTTCAAGGCATCTTCTCCCTGTGCGGGGCAGATCCCCGCTTCACCAGTCCATCTAGAGCCGGACCAGCCCGCAGGGCAACGGCACATTTGGGGTGGATCTCATATGGGTCACCAATGAGCATGAAGCACCGGAAATCCGGCATCAGGAGCCATGCAGCCAGTACCGCAACCGGCCTGCCCAAGCAAAAATCCCGCCGGCAGCGCCAGTCTGCCGGCGGGATATATTTAGAAAATCCGGGCCTTAACGGCTCTCCGCTCTGCCCGTCTTCCAGAGTGAGAAGAAGGTCCCTGCGCCCAGGATCGCGAAGGTAATTCCAAGCGACCATTCCGGCGGGAACTTCTGCCAGCCCATGAACTCGGCAATGAAGATCTTCGAGCCGATGAAGACCAGCAGCAGCGACAGCGCATATTTGAGATAGGCGAAGCGGTGCAGAATGGCAGCCAGCGCGAAATAGAGGGCGCGAAGGCCCAGGATGGCGAAGATGTTGGAGGTGTAGACCACGTAAGGGTCGGTGGTGATGGTGAAGACGGCCGGAACCGAATCCACTGCAAACACCACATCAGCGATCTCGATCACGATCAGCGCCAGCAGCAGCGGCGTGACGAAACGCTTCAGACGGCCCGTTGCCGGATCCTTCTGCTTCACGATGAAACTGTGGCCGTGGATCTCGTCCGTCACCGGCAGCCGCCGCTTCAGGAAGCGGATTAGCGCGTTCTCCTCGATCTTGTGCTCCTCGTCGCCGGCAAACAGCATCTTGATGCCGGTGAAGATCAGGAAGGCGGCGAAGAGATACAGCACCCAGTGATATTGCTCGACGATGGTGGCGCCGAGGCCGATCATGATGCCGCGCAGCAGGATCACGCCCAGAATACCCCAGAACAGCACCCGGTGCTGATACTGGCGCGGAATGGCAAAGAAGCTGAAAATAAGCGCGATGACGAAGATGTTGTCCATCGCCAGCGTCTTTTCGACCACGAAGGCGGTCAGATACTGCGCGGCCGCTTCCCCGCCCATCTGCCAGAAAATGAAGCCGGAGAAAGACAGGCCGAGAATGATGTACATGGCCGAAAGCTTGAGACTTTCGGCAACCCCGATCTCGTGGTCATCCTTGTGCAGGACACCAAGGTCGAACACCAGAAGCGCAATGACCAGAGACAGGAAGACGAGCCACATCCAGAGCGGCTTGTCGAGAAACAGCAGAAACAGGATATCCAAGATTTGCCTCACTCGCGTGGCGGCGCCGTGTCATGACACGTGATTGTCCGCGTGGCGGCAGTCCGGGCATGGCATCAAGCGCACTTGATGCGGTCCGACATCACGAGGCGCCTGCTCTTGGAGTTCAGTGCGCATCGCCAGAGGGGCCCGGCCCGCTGCGCGATAGATAACAGGGAATTGAAGAAATACAAGCCTCAGCCAAACTGGCGCCGCTTAGCCTGCGACGCTGCGAATGCCGGTTTCCGGCAGGTCCGGGTCTTCGCCGGCCAGAAGCAGGCGCGGCCCGCTTTCTTCCATGAAGAGCGCAGCGTCATCAAGGGTCAGCACTTCCGTCTCGACGGAGAGGCCGCGCAAGGTGCCTTTCCAGAGCGGCAGCAGCGCAGGGGCATTCAGGCCTTCCGCCACCGAGCCGCTGAAGGCAAGGCGCACGGCGGCTTCCTTGGCAATGGTCTCGATGCGGCTGGCGGTGTTGACGGTGGTGCCCATGACAGTGAAGGAACGGCGCGTCTCACCGCCGATATCGCCCACCAGTGCGGGGCCTGCGTTGATGGCGATGCGCAGATCCAGTCCGGGCTGACCGGTGCGGCGGCGCAGCTCCGGCAGCATGGCAACCACCGCAAGGGCGCAATCCACCGCGTGCTGCTCGGGCGCCTCCACGTCGTTCGGCGCGTTCCAGATCGCCATCACCGCATCGCCGATATATTTGTCGATATAACCTTCGAAGCGGGTGATCTCGCCGCCGATGGCTTCGAAACAGGTGTTCACCACCTTCACCACCTCACGGTCGGGCAGCTGTTCCGACATGCGGGTGAAGCCGACGATATCGATGAAGGCGACGACGACGCGGCGGGTTTCGCCGCCCAGATCCGACAGGCGCTCCTGCTCGGCCATGGTCTTGATCACCTGCGGCGACAAGTAATGGCCGAAGAGGCGCACCAGCTCACGCTCGCGGCGCTTGAGCACGGCCACCTGCGCCACACCGGCCACCATCAGCGCGATGAAGCCTGCAAAGGGTGCCGCCCCGGCGGGCAGGACACTGCCCCCCATCAATGCCGCAAAGGCGATGGCAACGCCGCCGCCGATGAGCCCGGCCGCCACGAAAGGCAGGCTCGGCAGCGGCAGGTTCAGCCCGGCCAGCGCACCGGCAAGCGCAAAGGCGATGATCAGCCCCGCTACAACAGCAAAGGGCGCATCCGTGGCAAAGCGGCCGGTCAGCGGCGCGCCGATCAGATCGGCCAGAATGAAGACGCCCGAGGTCGCGGTGCGCACCGGCGGGCGGCCCATGGCGCCCTCGATTGCGCCCGGAACGCCTTCCCGCGGCAGATAGCGGTCGAGGTAAAGATGCTCGTCCTCATTCGGCAAGGTGCTGCCGAAGAGAATGGCGCGGCCATCGGCAAATTCATGCAGCTTCGCCCGGCCCTCTTCGCTGTCCATCATGTCCAGCACATCGACCAGCGACAGGTAAGGCACGGTCGAGGCCAGCCGGGCGCCGGGAAGCGGCATGTAAGGCTCGGTGATATTCGCGCCCATCAGCGAGAGCATGGCATCCACAAAGGCAGGCGAGTTCTCCAGCGGCACCGCCGGTCTGTGGCGGCGCACCACTCCGTCGTTGCTGGTGAAAATCTCGGTGGAGCGCACCCCCTCATTGCCCGCCGTGGCCGAAATGGACCGGTGCGGCACACCGGTTGATGTGCGCGCGACGACGACACGGCCCCGGTTCTGATACAGGAACTGCAGGAACTGGCGGTCATAGCCGCGCAACCGCGCCTCACCTGTCTGCGGGTCGGCAAAGGAATCGGCGCTGAAGGCAAAAACAAAATCGAGGCCGATGGCCTTTGCCCCCGCCTCGAACAATCCGGACCCCGCTTCGGCAAACGCCTGGGACATGAACACGCGCGGGATCGCTTCAAGCCGTTTGGATGTCAGCGATGCCTGGTCAAGGCCGACGACAGCCACCGGAAACCGGTCCTGCGGCAGAGGTTCGGCAGCGGCGCGCAGTTGCATCAGCCGGTCGGTCATCCAGCCTTCCCAAATCGCATGGATCGAGGCAAAGCCGGACGCAAGACCAAGTGCGGCCGCGATGAGCACCATCGCGGCCTTCAGCCTGATACGTTCTGTTGCGGCGGTCTGCGCCCGCCCGGGCCCGGTCATTTAACGAGGATCATCCGGCTCAGTTCATTTCACCACGACAACAGCAGTATCGCGGCCAACGCCCGAGGGGTCGAGCGTAAACTGACGCACTTCAGCGTCCCCTGCGCCTTCCTTCGGCTTGAACATCAGCTCAACCGGCACGGAGTTGCGCACGGTGCCGCCAGCCATGGCCGCAGCCGCATCTTCCGGAGTCGTCAGCGGCATTTCCGGCAGTGCGGCATCGTCGAGCTTGTATTCCTTCGGCTCACCGCCATCGACGGAGATCATGACGCTGTCATAGCGCTCCTTCAGATCATCGCCGAAGCGCAGCATCAGGGACGCAGCCACCTTGTTTTCCGGACGCACGCTGCGCAGGGTCGTGGCGAGACCCTTGCTGGCATCCGTGTCGGCATTGGTGGTCTGCTGCTGCAGGCAGTTGCCCGGACGCAGTTCCGTCTCCTGCCCTTCCACCACTTCAAGGCCTGAGCTGGCAGCAGTCACCGTTCCGCCCGTCACACGCACTTCGCGGCAGGAGGTGTAGTCAAGCAGATCGACATAGCCTTCGCTGCCCAGCGCGACGGCGTCACCGGGGAAGAGTTCGGTAAAGGCAGATGCCTGAACGCCCTCAGAACGGTCCAGCACCATGGCGACCGGGTCTGCGGCGAGGGCAGAAACGCTGCCGAGAAGGGACAGCCCCAGACCCAGCGCCAACCCTCGCGCCGCGCTGTGCGGCGCAAGCGAGCGGCTGTTTGAGGGGGCCTTTGTCTTGAGTGCCATTCCAGTACTCCTTTGAAATCCCTTTTTCCGGCCCGATCGGACGAGCCGGATTCGGGGACGGCGAATCCTTGTTTGCAGATACAGCATTTAGAGAAGAATGCGTCCGGAACTGTGGCAGAAATCACAGGATCTGTGGTTTCTTTAAGGTGATTTGGAGCGGCTGCCGCCACAGCTGTTGCCAAGGCGCCCATGCGGGCGCCGGCTGGTTCGACAGGCTTGCAAAGAATCAAAAGACCCGCAGCGCAAATCCGCCGCGAGCCTTGCAGATTTCACTCGCTCAAAAGCATGCAGCACAGGCCCTTACCAGGACCGCTCCCAATGGTAATCCCGCCTGCGCTCGTAATCCCTGTAACGGTCGCGGTGATGATGGGGCGGACGGTAGCCCGGCGGAGGACCCGGCCGGTAATAGGGAGGCGGGGCCGGACGGTAATAGGGAGGCGGCACCACGACCACGGGCGGCGGGGGCGGAGCGGGCTGATAGTAGCCGCCGCCACCCACGGGTGCCAGGTAGCGGGCACTCACGAAGCCGCGGTAACCGGCGAAAAACACCTGACACCAGCTGCTGCAGGCGCCCGCTTCGACCACTGCACCGCGCGGGATGACCAGAAGGGGCGCATAGCCTGTGCCAGGCCCGGAGCGCATGTTGATGTCCGCCGTTGCCTGAGCCGTCCAGGCGTTGGCAACACCGGCACTCAACATTCCCACTGCAAGAGTGAGCGCAAAAGCAATCTTACGCATCCCTGAAACCTCTCGAACCCCGAATGGCCCACATCAGATCCTACTACACAAGGCTTGAGCAGAACATGCCAATCCCGGCGGCAAGATGGCAGCCACCGGCGGTATGAACAACGCTGATGCCTGCAGCATAGGAATGAATTGGAACCGGAGAAGGTTCCGTCCTATGGAAGAGGCCCAACAAGACAAGGTCAGGCCCATGGCGATGGATACGCCCCCCGTTCCGCAGCAGACCGGCGACACCCCCAAGGGTTTTGCCTATGCCCTCACCGCTTACGGCCTGTGGGGCCTGCTGCCGATCTATCTGAAGGCACTGGGGCATATCTCGCCTTTCGAGGTGCTGGCCCACCGGGTGGTCTGGTCCGTGCCCTGCGCAGCGCTGATCCTGCTGGCGACACGCCGCATCGGAGATCTGAAAGCTGCCGTGCGCTCACCCCGCACCATGGGCATGGCCGCACTCACCGCCAGCCTCATCACCATCAACTGGTGCACCTATGTCTATGCAGTCGGCTCAGGCCAGGCGATCGAGGGTGCCCTCGGCTATTTCATCAATCCGCTTTTCAGCATCCTGCTGGGCGCCATCGTGCTCAAGGAAAAGCTGACACGCACGCAGATCGCAGCGATCGTGCTTGTCGCCGTGGCCGTCGGCATCCTGACGTGGGATGCAGGACGGCTGCCGTGGATTTCGCTGACGCTGACCGTCAGCTGGGGCTTCTATGCCTTCCTGCGCAAGACGCTGCCGGTGGGGCCCAATCAGGGCTTCTTCCTGGAGGTCGCGCTGCTGAGCATTCCCGCAGTGCCCTTCATTCTGTGGCTGGAAAGCTCAGGCACCGGCCACTTCACCCATGGCACCCGGCTGGACACATGGCTTCTCGCCTCGGCCGGGGTTGCCACCGCCATTCCGCTGATGATCTATGCCAATGCGGCCAAGATGCTGCGGCTTTCGACCATTGCCGTGATGCAGTACATCACGCCGACAATCATCTTCCTGATCGCCGTCTTCGTGTTCCGCGAGCCGATGAATCCGGTGAAGCTCTCCGCCTTCGTGCTGATCTGGTCGGCGCTGGCGCTTTACAGCTATTCGATGCTGCGTGCCTACCGGGCGCGCTGACACGTCCAAGATAACAAGGGCAGTACCATGCAGATGAACGGCATTCCCTTCGGCACCACGGACTGGGACACCGTGGAGCGGACGGAACACAAGGGCGAGACCGGCGCCGCCTTCTGGCGCACGCGTCACTTCGGCGGCATCCGGGTGCGCATGGTGGAATACACACCCGGCTATCTCGCCGACCACTGGTGCACCAAGGGCCATATCCTCCTGTGCCTCGAAGGTCAGCTTCTGACCGAGCTGGAGGATGGCCGCACCTTTCTGCTCAAGCCGGGCATGAGCTATCAGGTGGCCGATGGCGCCGAGCCGCACCGCTCCTCCACCACCACCGGAGCAAAGCTCTTCATCGTCGACTGATCAAGCTACCTGCACCAGATGCCCTTTCGAGACCTCGCGGTACTCCCGCACCGGCGGCTGATAGCCATTGGCGCGCACGGGGCTTCGCAGTTCATCGGCAGCAATGCCGCGGCGAATGCCCCGGCGGGCCGGATCGGGCACCGGCACGGCCGCCATCAGCTTCTTCGTGTAGGGATGCTGCGGGTTCTCAAAGACGGCAGCGCGCGGACCGATCTCGACGATCTCGCCGAGATACATCACTGCCACGCGGTGGCTGACACGCTCCACGACGGCCATGTCATGGCTGATGAAGAGGAAGGCCAGATCCAGGCTTTCCTGCAGGTCCATCAGCAGGTTGCAGACCTGCGCCTTGATCGACACATCGAGAGCCGACACGCTTTCGTCCGCAACGATCACTTTCGGGTCCAGCGACAGCGCCCGTGCAATGGCGATACGCTGGCGCTGGCCGCCAGAGAACTCATGCGGGTAGCGGTTCTTCATGGATGCCGATAGCCCCACCCGCTCCAGCAGATAATCCGTCTTTTCAGCCGCTTCCCGAACGCCGCCAAGCTTATGCTTCAGGAAGGGTTCCGCAACGGCCTGACCTACCGTCATGCGCGGATTGAGGCTGGAGAACGGGTCCTGAAAGATCATCTGCACGCTCTTGCGCATCCGCTGCAGCTCCACGGCGTCCAGTTTCCGGACGTCGAAGCCATCAAGCTGGATATCCCCGGACGAGGGTTCGATCAGCCGCATGACAGACCTGCCCGTGGTGGACTTGCCGCAGCCTGATTCCCCCACAAGGGCAAGCGTTTCCCCCTGGCGCAGATCGAAGGAAATATTCTCCACCGCATGCACGGCGCCGGTCTGCCGGTTGAAGAGGCCCGAGCGCACCGGGAAGCGGGTGACGAGGTTTCTCACCTGCAGCACGGGCTGGCTGTGCCCGGGAAGCGCAGCCGGAGCAGGCGGAGCGGTGATGACGCCGGTGGCCGTGTCCACAACCGGGAACCGCAAGGGTGCCGCCTCGCCTTCCATGGAACCAAGCCTCGGCACGGCAGACAGAAGCGCACGGGTATAGGGATGCTGGCCGCGATAGAAAATATCCCCGGTCAGACCGGTCTCCACCGCATCGCCCCGGAACATCACCACGGTGCGGTCGGCAATCTCGGCCACCACGCCCATGTCATGGGTGATGAAGAGAACGGCCATGCCTTCCTCGTCCTGCAGCTCCTTGATCAGATCGAGGATCTGCCCCTGGATCGTCACGTCGAGCGCGGTCGTCGGCTCATCGGCAATCAGCAGCTTCGGGCGGGAGGCCAGCGCCATGGCGATCATCACACGCTGGCGCATGCCGCCGGAAAACTGGTGCGGATACTCGTCGAAACGGGCAGCGGCATTGGGAATGCGCACCCGTTCCAGCATACGGACCGTCTCAGAACGGGCTGCGGACTTCGTCATGCCCTTGTGACGCGTCAGCACCTCGGAGATCTGCCGCCCGATGGTGAAGATCGGATTGAGCGAGGTCATCGGCTCCTGAAAGATCATCGAGACCTCGTTGCCGCGCAAACCCCGCATCGCCTTTTCGGACAGGTCAAGAAGGTTGCGGCCATTCAGCACCACCTCCCCTTCGATCCGGCTGGACTTCGGCGCCAGCAGCCGCATGACCGACAGGGATGTGACGCTCTTGCCCGATCCACTCTCCCCCACGATGGCCAGCGTCTCTCCGGCTGAGACATCGAAGGACACATTGCGCACCACCGGCCTCCAGCCACCATCGGCCCGGAAGGCGGTGGTCAGGTTGCGGACGGAGAGAACGGGCTGGCTGGTCAGGTCAGGATTGGTCATGACGGCGTCCACGGCGTCGCGAAGGAGGAAGAAGCACGTCCGGCCGCCTGCCGTTCGGCTTCGAGGCTTGCGATTTTCCGGTCGATTTCGGTCCGGTCGATGAGGCCATGCGGGTTTTCCCGTGTCGGCATGGTCTCGGCCACATGCAGGTAACGCTCCTGCGCCACCCGGTAGAGCCGCCAGAGTTCCGGCAGCGGCTCAGCGTGGTCATCGGCGCGGATGCTGAGCCAGGCGTAATCCTGATCCCGGTAGATCACGAGCGCGGCAGACTGCTTGCCGCGCTTGTCGCCGCCCGCCGCTTCCCCTGCCTCCATTGCACCAAGCAGCCGCTCGGCAAAGGGAGCGGCTGACAGGTCCCTGTAGGCGGCAAGGGTCCGCTCCAGCACCTGCGGACCGGCAAGCATGTTGCCAGCCACGGATACGTTGTCCCCGATGAGATGCCCGGCCCAGTCGACGCATTTCTTGCCGGTGAAGACTGCATTGCGGCCCTGAGCGTCGATCAGATGCATCTGGCGCTGTTCGGCGCCGTCATCGCGTTCCGTCAGAACCTCGATGATCTCCTGCGGGCTCTTGCCTTCGCCCAGCATCGCCAGGCCATCTGTCCCGTAAAGCGGACTGACGAAGGCTTGCGTGGCAACAGCGCCCACGCCGCCGCGCATGTAGGGGACGGCGGAACCAACCGCAAAGAAGCGGCTGGCAACGGCAATGCCGAGGTGGCCGGTTTCAGGATCACGGGCAACGATGGACCAGGTCATGGCTCAGCGCCCCACCGCATAGGCCTGCATCAGGCGAGGCGTTGCCGCCGCCCGCAGCAGGCCATCGGCATCGCGGCGTGCAGCCGTCAGGCGCCCGACGCTCCAGCTGCCGGCAACGGTCACCTGATGCCCGCGCCGGCGCAGCTCTGCAATTGCCGCCTCGCCGAAGCTCTCCTCCACCATGATGTGGCCCGGCTCGGACGTGCGCGGATAGAAGGAGCCGGGGAAATGGGTGGAGTGGAACAGCGGCGCATCAATGGCCGCCTGCAGGTTCTTCGTGTGATGGGCATAGCGCAGGAAGAATGGCAGCTGCCACTGATCCTGCTGGTCGCCGCCGGGCGTTCCGAAGGCCAGGGTCGGCCGTCCCTGATAGAGTGCAATGGATGGCGTCAGGGTCGTGCGCGGACGCTTTCCAGGCGCAAGGGAGGTGGGCAGCCCTTCCTTCAGCCAGAACATCTGCGCGCGGGAATTGAGCGCAAAGCCAAGCCCCGGAACCACCGGCGAGGACTGCAGCCAGCCGCCGGAGGGGGTCACCGCCACCATGTTGCCCCAGCGGTCGATCACATCGATGTGGACCGTATCGCCCTTTTTCTCGGTCAGATGCGCCATGGTCGGCTCATAGACCGCGCCCCGGCCGGAGAACTCGGCCAGCATGGCCATGGTCGCATCGCGCTGCTGCTCGTAGCCGGGCACGGTTCCGGGGCGCAGGTCGAACGAGGCCTCAGGCCCGATCAGCTTGCGCCGCTCGCTGTTGTAGCCCTCCGACAGCAGGAACTCCGCCGGGATTTCCCCGAATTTCGGATCGCCGTAATAGACCTCACGGTCCGCATAAGCGAGCTTCATCGCCTCGACCACGTGGTGGACGAAATCGGGACCGGCCGGGTCCATCGCGGCAATGTCAAAGCCCTTGAGCAGCGCCAGCGACTGCAGCAGCACCGGCCCCTGCCCCCAGGCCTGCGTCTTGGCCACGGTCCAATCGTGGTAATCAAAAGTCTGCGGAGCCTCGATGGTGGCGCTCCAGTTCGCCATGTCATCGGCCGTCAGCACGCCCTTGTGCTTATGACCGCTCGCATCCATCACCTCGGCCGTCTTCAGGTAGTTGCCGATGGCCTCGGCAACGAAGCCCCGGTAGAAGGCATCACGTGCGGCCTCCACCTGCTCCTCGCGGCCGGTCTTTGCTTCCGCCTCCGCAATGATGCGCTTCCAGGTTTCCGCCAGAACCGGATTGCGGAAGTTGGCATGGGGCTCGGGTGCCGCGCCGCCGGGCAGCCAGGTCTCGTAGGAGGTCGGCCATTCCTTCTCGAAGAAATCACCCAGCCCCTTGATCGTTGCCGACACACGCGGCAGCATCGGATGGCCGTGCTCGGCATAGTAGATGGCAGGCTCCAGCACCTCGCGCAGAGACAGGGTGCCATAGTCGCGCAGCATCAGCATCCAGCCGTCAAAGGCGCCCGGAATGACGGTAGACAGCAGCCCGTCACCGGGGATCAGCTTCAGCCCTTCGCTGGTGTAGTGCTCAATGGTGGCACCTGCCGGGGCTGGCCCTTGCGCGCAGATCACCTCCACCTTGTCCGTCTTCTTGGAATAGATGACCGCCGGCATGTCGCCGCCGGGCCCGCACAGATGCGGCTCGACGATCTGCAGGACAAAGCCTGCTGCAACCGCCGCATCAAAGGCGTTGCCGCCCTTTTCCAGAATGCTCATGCCGACCGCAGAGGCGATCCAGTGGGTCGAGGTGACAACACCGAAGGTGCCGAGGATTTCCGGCCGTGTGGTGAACTCAGTCAATGTCTCTGCCTTCTTCTGCAAATCAGTGTTCGCGCGGGTCCAGCGCATCGCGCAGACCATCGCCCAGGAGGTTGAATCCGATCACCACAAGGAAGATCGCGGCGCCCGGCCACATGGCCATCCAGGGTGCCTGTGAGAGGAAATTCTTCGCCACATTCAGCATGGAGCCCCAGCTGGCCGCCGGTGGCTGCTGCCCGAGGCCGAGGAACGAAAGGCTCGCTTCGGCAATGATGGCGGTGGCAACGGTCAGCGTCGCCTGAACGATGATCGGCGCGGTGACATTGGGCAGGATGTAGCGGAGCATGATGTCCATGTGGCCAAGGCCGACAGAGCGGGCCCCTTCCACATAATCTTCCTGCTTCACCGCCAGCACCTGGCCCCGTGTCAACCGGACGAAAATGGGCATGGCCGACAGACCAATCGCAATCATCGCATTGGTGAGGCTCGGGCTGAGGAAGGCGGCAAGGGCGATGGCCATGATCAGGAAAGGCAGCGCCAGCAGCGCTTCGGTGACACGCGAGATGACGAGATCCACCCAGCCGCCGAAATAGCCGGCCAAAATGCCGAGAGGTACCCCGATGCCGGCGGCAATCAGCACCGAAAAGACACCGGCCATCAGCGAGGCTCTTGCCCCCCAGATCATGCGCGACAGGATGTCCCGGCCCAGATCATCCGTGCCGAGCCAGTGAGCCGCCGAAGGGGCCTTGCGGATCGCCGACCAGCTGGTAGCCACCGGATCGGCGATGGGCAGCAGCGGCGCAAGGATGGCAAGCCCTGAAAAGAAGGCGATGATGATGAGCCCGGCCAGCGCGCTGCGGCTGGAGCGCAGCTTCTTCCAGGACCGGCTGCCCTCGGGGCGGGCCGCCACGGATGGCTGTTCGATCGCAGTCATAGGCTTGCCCTCAGCCGTGGATTGAGAAGGACGTAGAGAATGTCGGCAACAAGGTTCATCGCGATGAAACCCACCGCCGTGCACATGACGACGCCCTGCACCACGGCGTAATCACGGTTGAAGACCGCATCGACGATCAGCTTGCCGAAGCCCGGAATGGTGAAGATCTGCTCGGTCAGCACGGCCCCGGCCAGCAGCTCGCCGAACAGCAGCGCACTCAGCGTGACGACGGGCAGCAGCGCATTGCGGAAGGAATGCGACAGCACCACCTCGCGCGGCGAAAGCCCCTTGGCCCGCGCCGTGCGGATGTAATCCTGCGACAGGACGCCGAGCATGGCCGAGCGCGTGTGCCGCATCAGCGTTGCCGCCAGCGCGGTGCCCAGCACGAAGGAGGGCATGATCATCGTCTGCAGCGAGCGGACGGGATCCACGAAGATCGATTCAAAGCCAGACGCCGGCAGCCAGCCGAGGTTCACCGACACCAGCAGGATCAGCATGATGCCGAGCCAGAAATTGGGCACCGACAGGCCCGACAGCGCAATGATGCTGGCAATATAGTCGATGGCCGTGTTCTTCTTCACCGCCGCCAGGATGCCCATCGGCACGCCGATCAGGAAGGCAAAGATCATCGACATGACAGCGAGCTGAATGGTGACCGGCAGCTTCTGGGCGATGAGTTCGGTTACCGGCTGGTTGGTGCGCAGGGAGACGCCGAGATCGCCGGTCATGACGCCGCCGAGCCAGGTGAGATACTGCACCGGCAGCGGATCATTGAGGCGGTATTTCTCCCGCAGCATTTCCAGAACCGCCGGATCACGCTCTTCTCCCGCCATCACAAGGATGGGGTCGCCGGGCAGAAGCTTCTGCAGCGAGAAGACGAAGATGGAAATGATCAGCAGGGTCGGGATGGCGACCAGCAGACGTTTCGCAATGTAGACAGGCATGGATGCCATCCTTCACGGCACGGTGGGATGGGGAGCGCTGCGGAGGATGCTCCGCAGCGCCGTGGACGCACGGAAACCAGCCCCGCAAGGGGGCGGTTCCGTCAGTCTTCCTTTTTCAGGCCGGTCAGGCGGATCATGCCGTCCGGCGAGGCAACGAAGCCGGTGACATTCTTCTGCATCGCCCAGATCCAGGACTGGTGCCCGAGATAGATGATCGGCATATCGTCGTTGAGGATCACGCTCGCCGCATCATACTTTTCCTTGCGCACGGCATCATCCGTCGAGGCACGCGCCTCGTTCAGAAGCCGGTCGACTTCCGGATTGCAGTACTTGGTGTCGTTGATGCCGCCATTGCAGCTGATGAACTGGTGGATGTTGCCATCCGGATCGACACGGCCCGACCAGTCCGAACGCGACAGCTGATAGTTTCCGCGCGTCTGCTCGTCGAGCAGCGTGGCAAACTCGGTCGACTTCAGGCTGACGTCAAAGCCCGCTTCCGCCACCATAGACTGCACCACCTGCATCATCTGCTGGGCAACCGGATTGTTGGCGACCTGAAGCTCGATGGGCACGCGGTCGTATCCGGCCTCCTGCATCAGTTCCTTGGCCTTTTCAACATCACGGGCAGGCACGGGAAGCGCGGCATTGAACCACGGGCTGTTCGGCGGGAACGGCTGGTTGCCGCCAACGGCCGTGCCTTCATAGACGATCTGGTTCAGGGCATCGCGGTCGATGGACAGCGAGAACGCCTGACGCAGGCGCTTGTCCTTGCCGAAAGGATTGTCGGCCCGCGGACCATTGGCGATGTTCACATAAAGCGCCATGTAGCCGATGTTGACCACATCCGCATAGGTGAGCTTCGCATTCGCCTTCACCGCCGCAGCATCGGTGGGGGCAAGACGCTCGATCATGTCGAGATCACCCGACTGCAGGTTGGCCAGCCGGACGGTGGAATCGGGGATCGGCAGATAGGTAACCTTGTCGATGAAGACATTGTCCTTGTTCCAGTAGTCCTGGAACTTCTCCAGCACGATCCGGTCCTGCTGGATGCGCTCGACAAACTTGAACGGCCCTGCGCAAACCGGGCTGGAGCCGAAGTTGGCCCCAAGCTTTTCAGCCGCTGCCGGGGAGACGATCATGCCGGCCCGGTCCGACAACTGGGCCAGCAGCGTCACGTCGGGCTTCTTCAGCGTGAACACGACCTCGAGCGGCCCCGTTGCCTCGATCTTCTCGACCGAGGACAGCTCGCTCTTGCGGCGGGACTCGGGCAGCGTCATGTTGCGCTCGATGGTGGCCACCACGGCCGCAGCGTCCATGTCCGTGCCGTCATGGAACTTCACGCCCTCGCGCAGCTTCATCGTCAGGGCCATGCCGTCCTCCGACCAGGCCCATTCCGTTGCCAGCTGCGGGATGATCTTCAGATCCGGCGACACATCAACCAGCTTGTCGCACATGGCGGTGTAGACGATGCGCCCGACAAAAGTGCGCGACTGCGCCGGGTCCAGCACATCGGCATCATCCTGCAGGCCGATCTTCAGCTCGGCGGCGGCAACGGGCAGCGCCGAAAGCGCCCCAAAGGCGAGCGCTGTCGTCAGGCGCAAAAGTCGGGTCATGCCATTCTCCTCTGTTCCATTGGTTCTGTTGGCTCACAAGGGACCGGCTTGTCTGTGCCGGCTTGTCCCGTCATCCGGGCGGCTTTCCGCCCGGTGATTTCCGCTTCGGGCGGCTTTCCGCCCGGTGAAGCTCTGTTTCCGGGCGGGAACCGCCCGGTGAAGTCTCAGGAGGCGATTGCCTCGTCAGCCGCGTCTGGCGCAGGCGTCTCATGATCGAGCGATGTCGCGCGGATGAGGCGCTCCTGCAGCATCAGGAGGTGCTGGCGCATCGCCTCCCCCGCCCGCGCCGGGTCACGCGCGGCGATCGCGGCAATAATGTCCTCGTGCTGTGCATAGGCCATGCTGATGCCCGTGCCGGTGCGGGCCCGCTCGCGGATGTTCTGCCAGGCCTCATCCTGCCGGACCTGGTTGATCACATCGAAAATGGTGAGGAACAGCCCGTTGCGCGCGCTCTGGGCGATCTGCCGGTGCAGGGCGCCATCCCACAATTCACGGGCATCGGCGTCATCACTCTCCTTGATGCGCCGGGCAAGATCACGCATGCGCGCCAGCTCCGCAGGCTTGGCCCGCAGTGCCGCCAGCTGCGCCAGTTGCGGCTCGATTCGCAGGCGCACCTCCATGATTTCCATGAAGTCGGTGCCTGCAACAATCGCATCAACCCCTTGCGCAAGGCCGCCCGGCCGCTGCCCGGCAAAAGTGCCCGCCCCCTGCCGGCGCCAGATCTCGCCTTCGGCTTCCAGCACCTCCAGCGCGCGGCGGATGGCGCGACGCCCGAGGCCGAGCTTGGCCGAAAGCGCCCGTTCGGTCGGCAGCTTTCCATCCACGCCGAAGTCACCTTCGCGCAGCATGTCGCGCAGCTTCTCCAGCGCGTAATTGGCATTGTCAGGATGCGGCACAGTCTGGACCATTGAGTGAACCATTTTCAAGATTGGTTCATCCTGTTAGACGACGCGGCAGTCTGTCAAGCGGCAAAGCTAAGCAAATGGCACGCCCAAAGACTGTGCAAATGCCCATCATTTTCGCGGGTAATCTGGAGATGGTTTGACGCCGCGCCCCGGGGCGCGCGCCTCACCCCACAACGGCGAACGGTAACGGCAGACTCCGGAGACAGGAGAAAGATGTGAACCAATGCAGGATCTGGTTCAGTACCTCAAATCTGCCCGCAGGCCGCCTGATGCAGCCAGCGGCCGAGGGTGAGGATGTCGAAGACCGGCAGGCCGAAGCGCAGCCGTAAGGCAGACGAGAACGGCGGCAGGTTGGTGCATTCCAGCAAGAGTGCGCCGGTGGAGGGATGCTCCGCGATCAGCCGCTCTGCCACCCCCTCCAGCTCCGCCTGAAGTGCAGGTGCATCATAGGCCGCCCCGCCCTCGATCAGGCTGCGGAAAGCCCCGCCCTGCGGCAGGCCCGCAACCGGCGTTGCCGGATCAGCGCCCACACCCTCAAAGTGCGCAGGGCCAAGGGAGCCAGCATCATAGGTGATCACCCCGACCGTGCGCCCCTTGGGCAGGAGGCTGGCAATCACCGGGATCTGCAACAGGCTGGAGGTGGCCAGCGGCAGGGACAGACGGGTGGCAAGTGCCGGCTGGCGCGCCGCCAGAAAGCCGCAGGAGGTGATGAGCGCCACGGCGCCCTGCTCCCGCAACGCCTCTCCGGCGGCGGCGAAGGCATCCAGCAGATCCGCATCATCCCCACCCACCACCTTGCGCGCCGTTGCACCGCTGACAGTCCGGTACAGCACCGGAAACGGCCAGCTGGCCGCATTGCCCACATCGCCTGGCGGGCGCTCAAAAGCGGTGTCCAGCATGATGATGCCCAGCGGCGGCACCGGTGCGGCAGCGGCATGATCCATGATCTGCAACGGTTTTCCCCGTGTTGAAAAATTCTGCCCTGCCACATTAAAACACTGGCAGGCCGGACCTGATCAGGATTAGCTCTAGCGCAGCAAAGGCATCAGGGACACCGGCACGATGAGCATCATCACCAGCATTGACGATCTGGAAAAACTCTATGGCACTGCGGGCCCTGCTTCCACCGTCAAGGAAAGCCCGCGCATCACGCCGGAATACCGCCGCCTGATCGAAGCCGCACCCTTCTGCGCGCTGGCCACCAGCGGTCCGGAGGGGCTGGACTGTTCGCCGCGCGGCGACAAGGGCTCCTGCGTCATCATCGAGAATGACACCACCCTGCTGATGCCCGACCGGCGCGGCAACAACCGGATCGATTCCTTGCGCAATGTGGTGCGCGATCCGCGCGTGGCGCTGATGTTCCTCATTCCCGGCCATGGCAACGCCCTGCGCGTCAATGGCCGCGCCGTTGTCAGCATCGATGAGGCGCTGCTGACCCGGCTGGAAATGGAAGGAAAGCGGCCTCGCTCCGTTCTCGTCATTTCCATCGAAACCATCTACTTCCAGTGCGCCCGCGCCATCATGCGCGCCGGACTGTGGGACACCGCCGCCCATGTGGACTCCAGCACCCTGCCGACGCCGGGCCAGATCCTCGCCAGCCTGTCCGATGGCAGCGTCGGCGGCGAGGCCTATGACAAGGAATGGCCAGAGCGCGCCCGCACGAGCATGTGGTGAGGTGGCGCCATGACACTTGAGCCGCTTCTGGCAGCAGGCCCCATCATTGCGACGCATGCCCTTGCCGCCATCGCCGCTGCCGTTCTGGGCGCGATGCAGCTGGCCGCACCGAAGGGAACCCTTCCCCACCGCAGCCTTGGCTATCTCTGGGCAGGGCTGATGCTCTGGGTCGCCGGGTCCAGCCTCTTCATTCACGAGCTGCGGATGACCGGCCCCTTCAGCCCCATCCACATTCTCTCGCTCATCACCCTCATCGGCGTTCCCGCTGCCGTTTACGCGGCCCGGCGCGGCAGGCTGGCCACGCATCGCAAGGCCATGCAGCACATCATGTTCTGGGCGTTGCTGGTGGCCGGGCTCTTCACGTTCATGCCGGGCCGCATCATGCATCAGGTTCTCTTCGGCCCGCCCGCCACCTCCTCCGCAGTCAGCAACTGACGTTTGGCATCTGGAAACTCTTGCCCCATATGAAGGCAGAACGCCTGCCGCCAACCATTGGAAAATCTCATGTCCGGAAACCCTCTCCTCACTGTCTGGTCCACGCCCTTTGGCCTGCCGCCCTTCGCTGACATCACCCCGGCGCATTTCCGCGAGGCCTTTGAAACGGCCATGCAGAGCGCACGCAAGGAAATCAACGCCATCGCAGATCAGGCAGAGGCACCAAGCTTTTCCAATACGATCATTGCCCTTGAAACGGCTGGCGAGGACCTGTCCCGCGTTGCCCGCACCTTCTTCAACCTGACTGGCGCGCACACCAGCGCCGAACTTCAGGACATCGAGCGCGACATGGCGCCGAAGCTCGCCAAGCACGGCTCCGACACCATGCTGAACCCGAAGCTGGCCGCCCGCGTGTTTGACCTTTGGGAGCGGCGCGAGAGCCTCGGCCTGACTGGCGAGGAACTGCGGGTGCTGGAGCGCTACAAGCTGGGCTTCACCCGCTCGGGCGCAGGGCTGGACGAGACCGGCAAGGCCCGCATGGCAGAAATCGGCCAGGAGCTGGCGACCCTCGGCACCCGCTTTGCCCAGAACGTGCTGAAGGATGAATCCAGCTATCAGCTCGTGCTGGAAACGGAGGAAGACCGCGCCGGCCTGCCCGACTTCCTGCTTGCAGCAGCCGCTGCCGCCGCCCGCGACCGGGGGCTGGAGGGCAAGCACGTGATCACCCTCTCGCGCTCCTCCATCGAGCCCTTCCTGCAATTCTCCACCAACCGGGAAAAGCGCGAGGAGGCCTTCAAGGCCTGGGCTGCACGCGGCGAGACCGGCGGGGAGACCGACAACCGCGAAACCGTGGCCCGCACGCTGGCCCTGCGCGCCGAAAAGGCGCAGCTGCTCGGCTATCCGCATTATGCCGCCTACAAGCTGGACGACTGCATGGCCAAGACGCCGGAGGCCGTGCGCGCCCTCCTGACCCGCGTGTGGACGCCTGCCGTGGCGCAGGCCCGCACCGAGCGCGGCAAGCTGGCGGAAGCCGCCCGTGCGGAGGGCAACAACGCCCCCATCGCCCCATGGGACTGGCGCTATTATTCCGAGAAGGTGCGCAAGCGCGACCATGACCTCGATGAGGCGGAGCTGAAGCCCTACCTTCAGCTCGGCAAGATGATCGAAGCCGCCTTCGACACCGCCACACGCCTGTTCGGCCTCACTTTCGAGGAGAAGAAGGGTCTGCCGGTCTATCACCCGGATGTGCGCGTCTTCGAGGTGCTAGGCCGCGACGGCAAGCATGTGGGCCTCTTCCTCGGCGATTATTTCGCCCGCCCCTCCAAGCGCTCCGGCGCCTGGATGAGCGCCTTCCGCTCGCAGCACCGGGCGAAGGGTGAGGTCACCCCTATCATTGTCAATGTCATGAACTTCTCGAAGGGCGCCGATGGCGAGGCCGCCCTGCTGACCTTTGACGATGCCCGCACCCTCTTCCACGAATTCGGCCACGGGCTGCATGGCCTGTTGTCCAATGTCACCTACCCGTCCATTTCCGGAACGTCCGTGGCGCGGGACTTCGTGGAACTGCCCTCGCAGCTTTATGAGCACTGGCTGAGCCAGCCGGAGGTGCTGTCCCGCTTTGCCGTGCATTACAAGACCGGCGAGCCCATGCCCAAGGCGCTGCTCGACAAGGTGCTGGGCGCACGCAATTTCAATCAGGGCTTTGCCACGGTGGAATACACCGCCTGCGCCCTCCTCGACCTCAATCTCCACGAGATCGCGGACCCGGCGGGCATTGATGTCACGGCCTATGAAAAGACGGCGCTGGCGGAAATCGGCATGCCGGACGAAATCATCATGCGCCACCGCATCCCGCATTTCTCCCACGCCTTTTCGGGCGAAGGCTATTCCTCCGGCTACTACAGCTACATGTGGTCAGAGGTGATGGACGCGGACGCCTTCGGCGCCTTCGAGGAAACCGGCAACATCTTCGACCCCGCCACCGCCACCCGCCTCCACGACTTCATCTACTCCGCCGGCGGCCGCCAGGACCCCGAAGAAGCCTACAAATCCTTCCGCGGCCGCGGCCCGGACATTGATGCGCTGCTGGAAAAGCGCGGACTGAAGGCGGCTTGAGAATTAAACATAATTCAAGAGCTAATCTAAAAATTAAGAAATAAGAAGAAAACAAATGGCAGAAAACTTCAACTATATCTCATTTGGAAGCTGGGAATATTTAGAAAATACAGATAGCGAGATCTCGATGAATCGCGGTCGTATGTTTGAGTACACGCCGACTGAAATCGAGAAACGCTTGGAAGATTTCGGAGAAACATCGATATCTTTCCTGGAAAAGCTGCCCACATTCCTCTGTAGCGAGATCTATCGCTCCAAGCCTAATTACTCCATGCTAATACGTTACGGACAGATCAGCAGGACGCATGTAAGCGAAAGAGAAATTACGACTCACTTTGAAAATATAATCGATTTTGGCAAAGTAGAATTCACAAATTTCGAACAGGCACGAGAAGTCTTCAATGCCGATGGATTTCAGCTTTACCGAACACATTGGGCAGTCCGCAATGGCGATGCTCGAGAAATATTAAAGAAACTAGAGGAATTCTGCCCAACTCAAAAACTGATGATCAATCAAGTTCTCGCGCAAAAGGGCAATGCGGCAGAGCCCCCACCGCGCCAGAAGAATATCATCGGAAGCGCAAGTAGTGTCGAAGAGTTCCTAGCATATCTATATGCAATTCCCGCCACTGACTCGACTGAGAACTTTTTTAGAGGACACGAGGATCAAAACTTTGAGCTGACACCATCTCTACTGAGGAAAAGGCTCGATGGCGCGTGGCAATATATGCCACATGAGGACCGATTATGCAAAGAATTACTCATAGGGCATTACGATGACTTCGAAGGAGATCAATATTGCTTCGATCGTCTTGTGCGCATGCAGCACTATGGATTGCCAACACGTCTCCTCGACATAACCAGCAATCCGCTCGTTGCGCTCTTCTTTGCCTGCTATGAAAACGACGAGACAATCAAAACCGACGGCGAAGTGATAATATTCCAAATAAGATCAGAGAGGATAAAATATTACGATTCCGACACAGTAAGTTGCATTTCCAACTTATCAAATCTTACCTACGATCAGAAAGGGGAAATAGATTTAAGTTTAAGCATGGAAGATTTTAATAATCTAGCCGTCGCCCAGAAGCTTCTTCATCATATTCGATCAGAGAAGAGTTACTTCGAAGGGCGGATTATGCCCGACGATCTGGGCTCAATCATTTGCGTAAAGGCCAAGCAGACGAATACTCGCATTAAATCACAATCAGGCGCATTTCTGATCTACGGACACGAGGAAACGCTTCCCGAAGGAGGCAATGAAGGTATTGAGATTTCACGTATTACGGTCAAAGAAAAACAAAAAATCTTGCAACAACTCGACAGTATCAATATCAACGCAACAACAGTTTACCCAAGCATAGAACAGACAACAATCCATCTTCGAAATAGAATAAAAAACCTATCCTTCAATAAGTAAATTTCAATTTTCTTCCGATCACAATTTCCTTCATTTGAAACTACATTAACCTGAATTACACAACAGAAAAAATTCCCCCACGATCGAGATAAAAATAGTATTGTCGAGGCAATTTTACTAAGATAGTTATTCCAAACATTTAACATGATACCAAGATAGAGATGATGCTAATGGCGACCATGACTGTATCCTTGCCAGATCCCGTAAAGGAATGGATGGAGGAGCAGGCCCGCACCGGCCACTATGCGAATGCGAGCGACTATGTGCTTGATCTGATCCGCAAGGATCAGGAGCGCAGCAACAAGATTGCGGCCATGCAGCGCCATGTGGATGAAGGTCTGCAGAGCGGCTTGGGCAGCCGCTTGAAAGAAGAGCTGTTCGCGGCAGCGCTGACACGGACAGCAGCACCGCGCGGCGGCTAGTTGTGGCGTCTGGATGACAGATGCTTACCTCTACCTTGAAGCGCAAGAGAGTGTTCTTTGGCACCTCTTACAAGCCGCAGCCCCCTCCCTCAGGAACCATTGTCTAAAACGGACAGCCAGTCAGGGTCCAGTTCCTCTCCCCCCTTGAGGGGGAGATGCCCCCGGCAGGGGGCAGAGGGGGGTATGCAGCCTGTCCGGTTGCAAGAGAGGGCCTGCCGTATTGAGGCGCTGCTACCCCCCCTCTGTCAGCTTGTGCTGACATCTCCCCCTCAAGGGGGGAGAGGGGCGCTGCGGCAAGACGAAGGCCCGATCCTTCTCCGTGCACTCAATGTAAACACTGCCCTCCTTGAGCGGGGGAGATGCCCCCAGCCCGAAAAACCGCGCTGGGGCGCCAGGTCTCTAGGCCGCATCCTATCACTCTTTGCCGGTGACAATCGGCAGTGTTTCAAGATGCTTGCCGATGGTCTCGACAACATCGTGATGCATCGGAAGATTGATCTTTTCGGTCTCCCATCGCTCCATGAAGAGCGCGACGGTTTCCTCGGCGGTATCGAGGACGAGCTTGCGCGGCAGTTTGGCTTCTCTGGCCTTGCGTAAGCGATCCGCGATCTCTTGGATTTCGTATCTCATCGATGTTTATTTCTGCATCAAAAACCAAATATGATGCAGAATAACACATCGTAACGCCGGAAAATTGCCGTCGCGCTCCCCTCCCCTGCGTCCCTTTGCCATTCCCCCGCACATCGACACCGCCCCCTGCCGCCGGTAGATTTGCCCGGACAGATACTCCCCCGAGGGCGCCGTGTGGTGCCGGGTTTGGCTGATGGCGGTTCAGGATGCAGGTTTCTTCTCAAGGCTCTTCCTCTGACAATGCGGCGTCACAGGCCACGCATCCGCTGTTCCGGGCGGGGATGGTGGCGGCCGGGCTGTGCGGGGCGGCCGGCGTCGCGCTGGCGGCGCTTGGCACGCATATGGATGCAACCGGGATGATGAGTGTTGCCTCCAACATGCTGCTGTTCCACGCCCCGGCGTTTCTGGGCCTCGGCGCGCTGGCACAACTGCGGCGGGTGCCGCTGCTGCCCGTGGCCTTCGTGCTGCTGCTGGCGGGCGTTGCGCTGTTCAGCGGCGATCTGGTCAGCCGGGCGCTCACGGCTGAACGGCTGTTTGCCATGTCCGCGCCCACGGGTGGCTCACTGATGATCTGCGGCTGGCTCGCCGTGCTGCTCAGCGCGGCCTTCGTGCGGCCGCGCTGAAGATCAACCTCCCGGTGCACTGACACACCGGGAGCTTCCCTCAGGTCTTGGAGATGGAATTGCCGCCATCGGCGGTCAGTGCCGTGCCGGTGACGAAGGAGGCATAGTCACTGAGGAGGAAGGCGGCAGCTGCCGCGATCTCTTCCGGCCGGGCAAGGCGCTTCAGGGCATGCAAGCCGGCCACCCAGTCCAGCGAGGCCTGATCCTGCGGCGCCATGTCCGTGCGGGTGCCGCCCGGCAACAGGGCGTTGACCCGGAGCCCTGCCGCGCCATGTTCGGCGGCCAGAACCTGCGTCAGGCCAATGAGCCCCGCCTTTGCCGCCGCATAGGCTGCCATACCCGGCAGGCCCGCCGCATGGCCGACGAAGGTGGAGGTGAAGACGATGGCGCCCTGCCCGCCATCCGCCAGCATGGCCGGGATCTGCGCCCGTGCCAGATGGAAGGCGCTGGTGAGGTTGACCTCCAGCACCCGGTGCCAGTTGGCCGGGCTCATCTGCGGCAGCGGCACCATGTCCCCCACCATGCCGGCATTGTTGAAGGCCCCGTCGAGACGGCCGAACTGGCCGAGCGCGGCATCCACCAGCGCCTGCGCATGTTCCGCCTCAGCCACATCACCAGAGACAGGGACAGCTGCGCCGCCGCCCGCGCTGATCTCAGCTGCCAGCGCCTCCAGCCTGTCCTTGCGTCTGGCGCCAATGACGAGCCTTGCCCCGCGTGCCGCAAACATCCGCGCTGCCGCTTCGCCGATGCCGCTGCTGGCGCCGGTGATGATGATGACCTTGTCTTTCAGTTGCATGGATCTGCTCTCCGGTTGAAAACACCGGCAAGCTAGGCGGCAGGAGAAGCCGGGACGACCCGAAACCAGACTGGCAAGCCCTTGTCCGGACAGGAATATTTTTGCATTCCGCTCGCTTTCCGGGTTGCGGCGGATGAGGAAGCGGGAGGCCCCAACGGCAAAGGGCGGAGCCGTTCCCGGCCCCGCCCCTTGCTCATTGCGAAAACGCGTATTGCGTCACTTCAGCCGTGCGGCATGCCATTCCACATGATCGCGGCCGAAGGTGGCGACGAAATTGTAGGAATGGTCATAGCCTTCCTGCAGGCGGACGGTGGAGGGCGTGCGGGTGCGGCCCAGCGCTTCCGCGAGGGCTTCGGGCTTCAGCAGGTCGAGGAACTGGTCGGACAGGCCCTGATCCACCAGAAGGTCCGAAGACCAGCCCTTGTCCGCCAGCAGATGCACCGCATCATGGCCGCGCCACAGGCTTTCGTCCGGACCGAGATATGCCCCCAGCTGCTTGCGGCCCCAGTCCGAGGCGGACGGGTGGGCAATCGGGGCGAAGGCCGAGAGCGAGGCATAGTGGCCGGGGTGGCGCATGGCGAGCGTCAGCGCGCCGTGGCCGCCCATGGAATGGCCGGTGATGCCGTGGCTGTCCGTCACGGGGAAGGACGCGGCCACAAGATCGCGCAGCTCGCGCACCACATAGTCCTCCATGCGGAAATGCGGTGCCCATGGCGCCTGCGTGGCGTTGACATAGAAGCCAGCGCCCTGCCCCAGATCATAGGCCTCGTCATTGGCGACACCTTCGCCGCGCGGGCTGGTGTCGGGGAAGACGATGGCCAGACCGAACTCGGCCGCATGGGCCTGCAGCCCGGCCTTGGTCATGGCGTTCTCGTGGGTGCAGGTCAGGCCCGACAGATACCACAGGCAGGGCACGCGCCCCGCCTGAGCCTGCGGCGGCAGGTAGACGGCGAAGGTCATCGGCACACCGCAGACCTTGCTGTCATGGGTGTAGACGCCCTGCACGCCGCCATACATGCGGCTTTCGGAAACGGTCTTCATCACCCGCCCCTCAATAGACCACGACGGAGCGGATGGACTCGCCCGAGTGCATCATGTCGAAGCCCTTGTTGATGTCTTCCAGCGGCAGCAGATGGGTGATCATCGGGTCGATCTCGATCTTGCCGTCCATGTACCAGTCGACGATCTTCGGCACGTCCGTGCGCCCGCGCGCGCCGCCGAAGGCGGTGCCCATCCAGGTGCGGCCCGTGACGAGCTGGAACGGGCGGGTGGAGATTTCCTGCCCGGCGCCAGCCACGCCGATGACCACCGACTTGCCCCAGCCGCGGTGCGAGCATTCCAGCGCCTGCCGCATCACCTTGGTGTTGCCCGTGCAGTCGAAGGTGTAATCAGCCCCGCCGATGGTGTCGGCACCGCGCTTCGTCAGGTTGACGATGTAAGGAACGATGTCCTCGCCGATTTCCAGCGGGTTGACGAAATGGGTCATGCCGAAGCGCTCGCCCCATTCCTTCTTGGAGTTGTTGATGTCGACGCCGATGATCATGTCCGCACCGGCAAGGCGCAGGCCCTGAATGACGTTGAGGCCGATGCCGCCGAGACCGAAGACGACCGCCGTGGCGCCGATCTCCACCTTGGCGGTGTGGATGACCGCACCGATGCCGGTGGTGACACCGCAGCCGATGTAGCAGATCTTGTCGAAGGGCGCGTCCGGGTTGACCTTGGCGAGCGCGATCTCCGGCAGAACCGTGTAGTTGGCGAAGGTCGAGCACCCCATGTAGTGATGGATCTTGTCCTTGCCGATGGAGAAGCGCGAGGTGCCGTCCGGCATCAGGCCCTGGCCCTGCGTGGCGCGGATGGCGGTGCACAGGTTGGTCTTGCGCGACAGGCAGGACGGGCACTCGCGGCACTCGGGCGTATAGAGCGGAATCACATGGTCGCCCGGCTTCAGGCTGGTGACGCCCTTGCCCACTTCCACCACGACACCGGCGCCCTCATGGCCCAGGATCGCCGGGAAGATGCCTTCCGGGTCGGCACCCGACAGGGTGAAATCATCGGTGTGGCAGATGCCGGTGGCCTTGATTTCCACCAGAACCTCGAAGGCACGCGGGCCTTCCAGATTGACGGTCATGACTTCCAGCGGCTTGCCCGCCTGAACGGCGACTGCGGCGCGAACTTCCATGGGATCTCCCCTCCTTCGATGGACAAGTCATCAATGATGATGGCCGTGTTATAAGCAGTGGCGTTCATCTGAGCCACCCCTGGTAACAGATCGAGCGGCAGAGCGTGTCACGAAACGCGACACAAATTGTCCAGGCCGTCACACAGAGCCCCCTGTTCCATCGGAATTTTCCAGTCTGAACGGCCGCCGCGGCGGGCATGTCGGATTCTGACCATTGCGGGACTGTCTGAGGTTAGGATGTTGTAAAGCTACCGGCAAAAATGGGAGACCTGTTCTGACGGGAGGCCCCCTTGTGTCCAGCCGCCCGCGTCAGTCACACTGAGACAACAAGCCCTGCCCGGCGGCGGCGCAGTGGCACACCATGACAAGGAGCCTGCCGGCGGCAATGACGCGCTATTCCCTTCTCGAACTGGCGAAAAATGCCTTCAGCGCGCACAAGAACTGGGGCCGCCACTGGCGCTCCCCGGAGCCCAAGGCCGCCTATGACGTCATCATCATCGGCGCGGGCGGCCACGGGCTGGCCACCGCCTATTACCTGGCCAAGGTGCACGGCATCACCAATGTGGCCGTGCTGGACAAGGGCTGGCTGGGTGGCGGCAACACGGGCCGCAACACCACCATCGTGCGCTCCAACTATCTGTGGGAGGAAAGCGCCGCCCTCTACCAGCATGCGCTGAACCTGTGGGACGGGTTGTCGCAGGACCTCAATTACAATGTCATGTATTCCAAGCGCGGCGTGATGATGCTGGCCCATACGGTGCATGACGTGCAGGTGTTCAAGCGCCACATCCACGCCAACCGGCTGGCCGGGGTCGAGAACGAGTGGATGACGCCGGAAGAGGCGAAGGAATTCTGCCCGCCGCTCAACATCGAGAAGAACATCCGCTATCCGGTGATGGGCGCGGCGCTGCAGCGGGTGGGCGGCACGGCCCGGCACGATGCGGTGGCCTGGGGCTATGCACGCGGGGCCAGCGCCATGGGTGTCGACATCATCCAGAACTGCGCCGTCACCGGCATCCGCCGTGCGCCTTCCGGCGAAATCACGGGCGTTGAGACCTCACGCGGCTTCATCGGCGCCAAGAAGATCGGCTGCGTCGCTGCCGGCAACACCTCTGTTGTCATGGCCATGGCCGGGCTGAAGCTGCCGCTGGAATCCAATCCGCTGCAGGCGCTGGTGTCCGAGCCGGTCAAGCCCGCCTTCCCTTGCGTGGTCATGTCCAACACCATCCACGCCTATATCTCCCAGTCCGACAAGGGTGAGCTGGTGATCGGCGCGGGCACGGACCAGTTCGTTTCCTATTCGCAGGCAGGCGGTCTGCACATCACCACCCACACGCTGGATGCCATCTGCGAGCTGTTCCCCATGTTCCGGCGCATGCGCATGCTTCGCAACTGGGGCGGCATCGTCGACAACACACCGGACCGCTCGCCGATCATCGGGCTGACGCCGGTACCGGGGCTTTATGTCAACTGCGGCTGGGGCACGGGCGGCTTCAAGGCGACGCCGGGCTCGGGCCATGTGTTTGCCCACACCATTGCGACTGGCGCGCCGCACCCGATCAACGCCCCCTTCTCCCTGGACAGGTTCCGCACCGGACGCCTGATCGACGAGGCGGCTGCTGCCGCCGTGGCTCACTGAGGCTTTCTCCATGCTGCTGATTTTCTGCCCTTGTTGCGGCGTCGAACGGCCCGAGACCGAGTTCCGCTACGGCGGCGAGGCACATATCGCCCGCCCTGCCGACCCTTCCACCCTCGATGATGAGGAATGGGCCCAGTTTCTCTACATGCGCTCCAACAAGCGCGGGCTCTATGCCGAGCGCTGGCGCCACACCCACGGCTGCGGACGCTTCTTCAATGCCGTGCGCGACACGGTGAGCGACAAGTTCGTCTGCACCTACAAGGCCGGGGAACCGAAGCCTGATCTTGAAGCCCTTGCCCGGGAGGCCGCGAAATGACCAGCCACAGCACACGCGGCGGCCACATGCGCACCGGCAACGGCGGACGGGTGGACCGGTCCCGCCACCTCAGCTTCACTTTCGATGGAAAGGAAATGACCGGCCTTGCGGGCGATACGCTCGCGTCTGCCCTCATTGCCAACGGGGTGCATCTGACCGGCCGCTCCTTCAAGTATCACCGCCCGCGCGGCATCGTGACGGCGGGCTCGGAGGAGCCGAATGCGCTGGTAGGCGTCTACCGGCACGGCGACCAGACGCCGAACCTGCGCGCCCCGCAGGTGGAGCTTTACGAGGGCCTCACGGCCATCAGCCAGAACCGATTCCCCTCGCTGGAGTTCGATGTGGGGGCGGTCAACAATGTGCTGTCGCCGCTGTTTCCGGCGGGCTTCTACTACAAGACCTTCATGTGGCCGAAGGCGTTCTGGGACCGGGTGTATGAGCCCGTGATCCGCGCCGCCGCCGGTCTCGGCAAGCCGCCCAAGCTGGCCGACCCCGACCGTTACGCCAACACCTATGCGCATTGCGATGTGCTGGTGATTGGCGCTGGCCCCGCTGGCCTTGCCGCTGCCCTTGCGGCCAGTGAGAGCGGCGCTCGGGTGATCCTGTGCGACGAGCAGGCGGAAATGGGCGGCTCACTGCTGGCAGAAGCTGGCGCCACCATCGAAAGCCATGCAGCGGCGGACTGGGTGGCGGCAACGCTGGCAACGCTCGCTGCACGCGGCAATGTTACCCTGCTGCCGCGCACCACGGCTTTCGGCTATTTCGTGCAGAACTTCGTCGCCCTCGCCGAGCGGGTAACGGACCATCTTGCCCATCCCGATCCGGCGCTGCCGCGTGAAAGGCTGTGGCAGGTGCGCGCGAAGGAGGTCGTCATCGCCGCTGGCGCCCATGAGCGTCCGCTCGTCTTCCCGGAAAACGACCGGCCCGGCATCATGCTGGCGGGCGCAGGGCGGACCTATCTCAACCGTTATGGCGCAAAGGTTGGCCGCAACGTGCTGGTGGCTGCCGCCTGTGACAGCGCTTGGACGGCAGCCTTCGATCTCGCCGCTTCCGGCGTGGATATCGCTGCCATCGCCGACCTGCGCCGCACACCGCCGGAGCATCTGGCCGCGGAAGCTGCAAGGCTCGGCATCCGGGTGGAAACCGGCTGCACCGTCACCGGCACCTCCGGGCATCTGCGCGTCAGCAAGGCGCTGCTGGGCCGGTTGCGCGAGGATGGCAGCGTGGCGGCAGCAGGTGACATCAGCTGCGACGCCATTCTCATGTCCGGCGGCTGGACGCCTGCGGTCAGCCTCTATTCCCAGTC
Source organism: Pannonibacter phragmitetus DSM 14782 (assembly GCF_000382365.1). Taxonomy (GTDB): domain Bacteria; phylum Pseudomonadota; class Alphaproteobacteria; order Rhizobiales; family Stappiaceae; genus Pannonibacter; species Pannonibacter phragmitetus. The sequence continues at coordinate 193,179 of NZ_KB908220.1, forward strand.
CCGTGGCAAGGTGGTCTGGAATGACGGGATGCAGGCCTTCCTGCCGGGGGTGAGCGTCCAGAACGAGCGGTCCGCCGGCAGCTGCCGGGGCGTGAACGGCCTTGCTGCCGTGCTCAACGATGGCTATGCCGCCGGTGAGCAGGCCGCGAACAAGGCCGTGGGTGCGCCGCTGAAGGCACGCAGCATCCGCGCAGATGGGGCTGAAGCTGCCACCGGCGGATTCCTCGGCGCTCTGCCGCATGACCGTGATGCTTCCCGCGTGAAGGCCTTCGTCGATTTCCAGAACGATGTAACGGCCAAGGATGTGGAACTGGCCGTGCGCGAGGGCATGCATTCCATCGAGCACATCAAGCGCTACACCACCACCGGCATGGCAACGGATCAGGGCCGCCTGTCCAACCTCAACGCGCTGGCGATTGCCTCCGGCGCGCTTGGCACGGCCCTGCCGCAGGTGGGCCTCACCACCTTCCGCCTGCCCTACACGCCGACGACTTTCGGCACCTTCGCCGGATCTTCACGCGGAGATGCCTTCGATCCCGTCCGCCGCACACCCTCCCATGACTGGGTGGTGAAGCAGGGCGGCGTCTTCGAGGACGTGGGCCAATGGAAGCGCACCTGGTATTTCCCCAAGGCAGGCGAGGACATGCATGCCGCCGTCGCCCGCGAGTGCCGCACGGCACGGCAGACGGCCGGCCAGTTCGACGCCTCCACCCTTGGCAAGATCGAAGTGGTGGGCAAGGACGCGGCCGAGTTTCTGGAGCGCTTCTACACCAACCCGTGGAAGGGGCTGAAGCCAGGCCGCTGCCGCTACGCAGTGCTGCTCAACGAGGCCGGTTACATCATCGATGATGGCGTGGTGGGCAGGCTTTCGGAGGACAGGTTCCACGTCACCACCACCACGGGCGGCGCAGCACGGGTCTTTGCCATGATGGAGGACTTCCTCCAGACAGAATGGCCGGACCTCGATGTGTGGATCACCTCCACCACCGAACAGTTTGCCGTCATCGCCGTGCAGGGACCGAAGGCGCGCGAGATCATTGCGCCCTTTGTCGAGGGGCAGGATCTTTCGGCGGAAGCCTTCCCGCACATGAGCGTTACCACCTGCCGCTTTGCCGGGCTGCCCTGCCGTCTGTTCCGTGTGAGTTTCACGGGCGAACTCGGCTTTGAAGTGAATATCCCCGCCCGCCATGGCGCCAAGGTGTGGGAGATGATCTGGGCCGAAACCGAAAAGCACGGCGGCTGTGTCTATGGCACGGAAACCATGCACGTGCTGCGCGCGGAAAAGGGCTACATCATCGTCGGTCAGGAAACCGACGGCACCGTGACGCCTGCCGATGCGGGCCTGGAGTGGGCCATCGGCAAGAAGAAGTTCGACTTCGTCGGCAAGCGCTCGCTCGCACGGCCGGATCTGGTGGCCACGGGCCGCAAGCAGGTCGTTGGCCTGCAGCCGGTCGATCCCAAGCGGATGCTGGAAGAAGGCGCGCAGATCACCGCCGAGGCGAACCCGGCCAAGGGCACGCCTGCATTGGGCCACGTGACCTCGGCTTACTGGAGCGAGGCACTGGGCCGCACCATCGGTCTTGCCATCGTCAAGGATGGCCGCAGCCGCATGGGTGAAGTCCTGCAGGTGCCGATGCCCTCGGGTGCCATTGCCGTGAAGATCGTAGATCCTGTGATGTATGACCCGGAAGGAACCCGTCTCGATGGCTGAGATCTATACCCCTGCCGCAGGCGAAACCCCGGTTCTGCGTCACCAGGGCCTGACCGTATCACGCTGTGCAACGCTGGCCCGGCTCTCCTTCCGGGGCCGCGCCCCGGCGCAGGAGGCCATCGCCTCTGTGCTTGGCACTGCCCTGCCACAAAAGCCGCTGACGGCGGCCGTATCCGGCAGCAAGGCGGCCCTGTGGCTCGGACCCGATGAATGGCTGCTGCTGGCCCCTGAAGCGGAGCTGGACGCCTTTCAGGCGGCTGCAGACAGCGCCGTCTCCGGCCTCGCTGCGTCGGTGACGGATATCTCGCACCGTCAGGACGCGGTGCTTGTCTCGGGCGCAAAGGCCGTCTGGCTGCTCAACACCGGCGTCTTCCTTGATCTCAGCCTCGCCGCCTTCCCGGTGGGTATGGTCACCCGCACCCTCTGCCACAAGGCGGAAGTGGTGCTGTGGCGGATTGCAGAAGACAGTTTCGTGCTCGAATCCTGGCGCAGCTTCCTGCCTTACGTGCTGGAACACATGGAAGATGCAGCTCTGGAATTGGGGGCGCAGGTGCCCGCGTGACGAGGCCGCAGCAGCCCCTGAGCGGAAACAGAAAAAGCCCGGAAGCGTAACCGCTTCCGGGCTTTTGTCATGAGGCGGAGAGCTTTCAGCCGAGCAGGAAGGACAGCGCCACAAGCACGCCGGCGCCGAGCAGCGCAGCAGCCGGAACCGTCACCACCCAGGCAGCCAGGATCGTCATCACATGAGCGCGGCGGACGAGGAAGCGGCGCTTCTGCTCCTCACGGTTCCTGATCGGACGCAGACGCTTGCCCTTGCCCGCGCCATCCGCCATGACAGTCAACCGCGACCCGACGCGCTGGGTTTCCCATTCGCGGAAGAAACCAACACCGAAGACGCCGCCGACAGCCACATGGGTGGTGCTGACGGGCAGACCCAGAGCGGAGGCAAGGATCACCGTCACGGCGGTCGCGAGCGCCACGCAATAGGCCCGGATCGGATTGAGCTTGGTGATCTGCTGGCCGACAAGGTGGATGAGGCGCGGACCGAACAGCACCAGTCCAAGCGAAATGCCAATGGCGCCGATGACCATCACCCAGAGCGGGATCTCCACCTGATTGACCGTATGACCGGACTTGATCACCCCTGCAATGGCAGCCACCGGGCCCACCGCATTGGCCACATCATTGGCCCCATGGGCAAAGGACATGAGCGCTGCCGCACAGACTAGCGGCAGGGAAAACAGGCGGCGGACAGACTGGTTGCGGTTTTCCATGCCCCGCGCCTGACGGCGCACATAGGGCCGGGCCAGCAGCCAGGACACGGCGGCAACCCCAAGTCCGGCCAGCATGGCCCCAGGCAGCTTGAGCCCGGCGGCAGGAAAGGCTTTCATCACGATGTAGGTGCTGAAAACGCCCGTCATCGCGGCAATGAGAATGGGCACCCAGAAGCGGGAAGCCGCAATCTTGTCCGGCTGGTAGACTGTGACATTGCGGACGAAGGCAAGAAAGACAGCGGCCAGAATGCCGCCAAGCACCGGTGATGTGACCCAGCTGATGGCAATGCCGCCCAGCGTCGTCCAGTTGACCGCCGCAATGCCTGCTGCTGCCGCACCAGCCCCGGCTACGGCGCCGACAATGGCCTGCGTGGTGGAGACGGGAGCGCCGATCCAGGTGGCAAGATTGACCCAGACACCCGCCGCCACCAGCGCCGAAAGCATGACCAGCATGAAGGCCTGAGGGTTGGCCAGATCCTGCGGATGAATGATGCCGCTGGAGATGGTGCCCACCACCTCACGCCCCGCCAGCAGAGCGCCGAGCGTTTCACAGACCGCCGCGATGGCGAGAGCCGACCCCAGCGACAGGGCGCGCGCACCAACCGCCGGCCCCATGTTGTTGGCGACATCATTGGCGCCGATGTTCAGTGCCATATAGGCGCCGAGCGCGGCAGCGGCGATCAGCATGGAGCCGGAAACGCCACCGCCGACAAATTGCCAGGCAGCCAGCGCACAGACCATGATGAAGACAAAGGAGAGGCCGGGCGCAACGAGACGGCGCGCAGCCGTTCCGGCTGCATCCTCGATATAGCCGATCCGGTCGAGATCCTTGTCGAGGGCAGATTGAGTTTCGGGTTTCTTCAACGTGCAGCGCCTCGCGGCGTCCCCAGTGACGTCCTACATGCGGACGCCGCAGAGCACCCGCTACAGGTTTTTCATGAATTGGCGCCGTTATTGCAGATTTTCAGGCAGCTGTAACCCGGTCGCGCTCTAGCCGCTTCAGGATATCCACCAGACCCGGCTCGCTGGCCAGCTTGATCGCTTCGGCAACCGGCAGCCAGCGGCATTCCCGCTCGCCTGCCTCGGGATAGTCCTCGGCCTGCGCCTGCGCCTCGATCAGAAAGACGAGCACATCGGTGTCGACGCGCAGGCCGCTGTCGAGGCCCTTGGTGGAACGGAAACGGCCATAGGGCTCCTGCGAGACCTTTCCGGTCACGCCCGCCTCTTCAAAGGCTTCGATCATCGCCGTGCGGTGTGATCTGTGGTCCAGCTCCGGCCAGCCTTTCGGCAGGATCCAGCGCTTGGTGCCGCGTGAGGCAACCAGCAGCACCTCCAGCTGGCCGTTGCGCACACGATGGCACAGGGCCGCAATCTGCAGCCGTGCCGGGCGCAGGAAGAGGCCACGCAGAAGGCCCCACAGACGCTGTGTGGTAGACTGGGACGTCACTGCCGGGTCCAGATATGAGGTCGCACTGTCCACCATCGGACGTCCTTTCCCTCAACCGTGTGAAAGAAGAGGCCTGACAGGGGCGAAACACCCCCCTTAAAGGCTCAAATGAAAACTCTCGCCTTTAAGAAATGTTCATTCGAACCGGCAAGTCAAGGCATGCTCAGACAGAATGACGCCGATAATGCGACATTCCGTAAAGTCATCTTCAAAAAATCGAAAAATTTGCCGGCTAACTCGAAAATGCGCGCTTTGCAGCAATCCGGAAGCGCAGTTTTCTGCGCTTCCGGCGCCATGCCGTCAAGTGTTGAGATCCTCGCGTTCCACGGTGATTCCCTCCGCACTCCAGCTTCCCGGCCAGACCTCGGCCCCGCCGGCGCGCAGCTGGCGCACGGCATCGAGCGGCGGATGAACGATGAGGAAGGGCTCTTCTCCGGTGATGCCGCCCGTAGGCGCCAGGGTCGCAGCAATGCCCGTGAAGCCCAGTTCGGCTTCGCAAGGGGTGAACAGCGTCGCACCGGAGATATTGGTGTCATTCTGTGTCGTGCCGGTGGAGGCGCCCGTCACGCCGCAGACGGCAACGCAGGTCATCAGTTCCACCGCCCGCGCCTTGGCACAATCGAATACCCGGTGATAGCCGGAAAGCTGCGATGTCATGGAGGGCACCAGCAGCAGGTCGATCTTTTCCGGCGCCAGCAGACAGGACAGCGCCGGCATTTCCACATCAAGGCAGATGAGCATGGCCATGCGCACGCCCTCCAGCTCGAACACCTTCAGCCGCTTGCCGGGCTTGAGCGTCCAGCTTTCCGGATCCTTCTCGAAGGGTGTCAGCGCCAGCTTGTCGTGGGAATGGGCTTCTCCTTCCGGGGTGTAAAGCCAGGCCCGGTTGGTGAAGCCGCCGTCTTCCGCGGGCCAGGGTGTTGAACCTGCCAGAAGCGAAAGGCCGTATTTGCGCGGCAGATCCGCCAGTTGCGGCGCAATTTCCTGTGCAACGCCTGCCATGAAGGCCAGCTCGGATGTTGGCGCAAGTCCGTCCGGCTTGAACGAGAGGCAGGCCTCGATGGCATATTCCGGCAGCATCAGAAGCCGTGCACCGCCCTCCTTTGCACGCTGCATGCGGGCTTCAATGGCGGCCACATACTCCGCCGGTGAGGCCGGTGCGAAGCCGAGATTGAAGGCGCAAAGGGCAATCGGAAAGTCAGTCATGGCCGGTCCATATGCTGTTGCGGGGCAAACTTACCCCTTCTGCATGACCGATTTAAGAGCGCTGGTAAAGAGACGGAAACGTGATCTGCGGGCGTTCAGCCCGGGATGCCCAGCTTGAAAAGGCTGAGCAAGGCAGCAACTGTCAGGCATTCCTGCAGGGGCACGGGAATGAAGCTGGACGGCAGCGGTGCAGGATCGGCATCCACGCCAGCGCGGACCTTGGCAAGGCCAGCGAGCGCCCGATCGGCGGAACGGTCCAGTTCCGCAAACACCGCTCTGAGTTCGTCCTGGCTCTTCATCAGATCCCCGCGCTGTATCCTTCAGCCTGATGACTCTACCGCGTGCCCCTTACGGCATGGTTAATGCTCTGCGAATGGGGCAGAAAAACGCAAAACCTGCCCCCGCGCGACCTATGCTGCCCGCAGGTCCCTCACAGCCGGTTCACCTGCGGGTCCGCAACATCCAGAATGCGCAGCTGCACCCGCTGCGCGCCCTGCCAGGTGTCGATGGAGAGGCTGCCCGCCACATGCAGCGTCTTGCCGCGTCCGGCCAGCAGCGCTTCGCCGAATGGCTTCTCGGCAGCCTTGAAGGCAATGCCCTTCAGCGTCTGGCCATCAGCACCGGCCAGCGTTGCCCGCACATGGCCATTGCCAACCACATCAGCATAGGAAATGCGGTGTGAGGGGAAGGCAAACACCGGCTCCGGATGACCAGCACCAAAGGGCCCGGCCAGTTCCAGCTTGTTCAAAAGCTCGATCGTTGCACCACCCGCCGTCAGCGCCGCATCCACCTTCATCTCGCGGCTGGCGCTGGCGATCTCCACGTCCTCGCGCAGCATCTCGTTGAAGAAGGCAGTCAGCTCCCCTTCCCGCTCGCGCCGGACGGTAAGGCCGGCAGCCATGGCATGTCCGCCGCCTTTTTCCAGCAGCCCTTCCTCCACGGCCTTGCGCACGGCACGGCCAAGATCGACGCCGGGGATCGAGCGGCCGGAGCCGGTGCCCTTGCCGCTGGCATCATAGGCGATGGCAAAGGCCGGGCGGCGGTGGCTTTCCTTGAGGCGGGATGCGATCAGCCCGACGATGCCCGGGTGCCAGCCGTCAGAACCGGTCAGCAGCACAGCAGGATCTTCAGCCTGGATGCGGATGACGGCCTGCGCATCACCTTCTTCCAGCATCACCGCCTCCATCGCCTGCCGCTCGGCATTCAGCCGGTCCAGCTGTTCGGCAATGGCGCGGGCCTGCGCGCTGTCACGGGTGGTCAGAAGGCGGGCGCCAAGGGCAGCATCTCCGATGCGCCCGCCCGCGTTGATGCGCGGCCCCAGCAGGAAGCCCAGATGATAGGAGGACGGCTTGCCGCCCACCCGCGCCACATCCGCCAGCGCCGCAAGACCGGGGTTGGAACGGGCATGCATGGAAATGAGGCCCTTGGTGACATAGGCGCGGTTCAGGCCCTTGAGCGGCACCACATCGCAGACCGTGCCAAGGGCAACGAGATCGAGCAGCGCCAGCAGATCCGGCTCCCGGCGTCCGGCAAAGGCGCCGCGCCGGCGCAGTTCGCGGTTGAGGCCGACGAGAAACAGGAACGTGACGCCCACGGCCGCCAGATGCCCCTGCCCCGACAAGTCGTCCTGCCGGTTCGGATTGACCAGCGCGCGCACCTGCGGCAGTTCCACGCCACACTGGTGATGGTCGATCACCACCACATCCAGCCCCAGCCGCGCCGCCGTCTCGAATGCCTCGAAGGAGGTGCTGCCGCAATCGACGGTCACCAGCAGCCGTGCCCCATCGTGGTGCAGCGCCTCGATGGCCGGGCCGTTGGGGCCGTAGCCCTCGATGATGCGGTCGGGAATATGAATCACCGCTTCCTGCCCCACCTCGGCCAGATAGCGGGAGAGCAGCGCGGAAGACGTGGCACCATCCACGTCATAATCGCCAAAGATGGCGATGCGGGTGCCGGACTGGACGGCATCAGCCACCCGCGCCACAGCCTGATCCATGTGAACAAGGCTGGAAGGGTCCGGCATCAGCCCCTTCAGCGTCGGGTCGAGAAAGGCTTCCGCCTCCTCCAGCGCCACATCGCGGGCCGCCATGACGCGCGCGATCACATCGGCAAGGCCGAACCGCTGCGCCATGGCAAGGGCGGTGAGCGACTGCGCCTGTGTCAGCCGCTCACGCCAGATCTGTCCGTTTGCAGAACGTGTCACGCCCAGCACGGTGCGCCCGGTCTCCGAAGCGGCACCTGCAATAGGTCCGGCACCTGTCACGCCCTGCCCTCCAGCTCAGTCCAGATGGAACTTTTCGACCTGGGTATGCTGGGCCTTGATGTAACGCACGGTGCCCGTCGAAGAGCGCATGACCACGGTGTGGGTGGTGATGCGTTCGCGGCCGAAGCGCACGCCCTGCAGGAAGTTGCCATCGGTCACGCCGGTGGCCGCAAACAGCACGTCGCCGCAAGCCATCTCCTCAAGCTGATACTTGCGCTTGATGTCGGAGATGCCCATGCGGTGGGCACGTTCCACCTGCTCGTCGCGGGTGATGACGAGACGGCCCTGCATCTGGCCGCCGATGCAGCGCAGGGCTGCCGCCGCCAGCACGCCTTCCGGCGCGCCGCCGATGCCGGCGTAGATGTCGATGCCGGTCTCTTCCGGGTCGGTGGTGTGGATGACACCAGCCACGTCACCGTCACCGATCAGGCGGATCGCAGCGCCGGTGGCGCGGATGTCCTCGATCAGGCGGGCATGACGCGGACGGTCGAGCACACAGGCGGTGATTTCGGAGATCTTCACGCCCTTGGCCTTGGCCACATTGGCAAGGTTCTCGGCAATTGGGGCATCAAGGTCGATGATGCCGGCCGGATAGCCGGGCCCGATGGCCAGCTTCTCCATGTAGCTGTCCGGCGCGTTCAGCAGGCCGCCTGCCGGGGCCAGCGCGATCACGGCCAGCGAGTTCGGCAGGTTCTTGGCGCAGATGGTGGTGCCTTCCAGCGGGTCAAGGGCGATATCCACCTTCGGGCCCTGCTTGGTGCCGACTTCCTCGCCGATGTAGAGCATCGGTGCTTCGTCACGCTCGCCCTCGCCGATCACCACCGTGCCGTCGATCGGCAGGTTGTTCAGCTCGCGGCGCATGGCGTCCACGGCGGCCTGGTCGGCAGCCATTTCATCGCCGTGGCCACGCAGGCGGGCAGCTGCAACGGCTGCACGCTCGGTCACGCGGGCCAGTTCCAGCGTCAGAATGCGGTCAAGCGAGCTTGAGGCTGCGGTTTCTTTCTTCGGCATTGCAATCCCCTGAACACATGAATGGGACCATCCTCACGGGATGGGCTTAAGACAGTTTCTCGATGCGGATCATCTGCGGCCGGTCAGCCACCACGCCCTTGGCCTCGATGGACTCCAGCGCCTGACGGACAGCCGTCTCGGAGGTCTCATACGTGATCAATATGACAGGCTGAGCTTCATGCACCTCGGTTTCGGCGCCATTAAGGCCACTGCCCGGCGCACGGCGGCGGCGCTGGACGATGGATTCCAGCGAGATATCCGCATCTGCCATGCAGCGCGCGATCGTCGCAAAGGCACCCGGACGGTCAAACACGGACAGGCGGATGTAATAGCCGCCCTCATGCATGCGCATGCCCGCGCGCTTGTAGTCGGTGAGCACGTTGCTCGGCGCACCCAGCGCCGGGGCAATGTCGCCACGGGCAATGTCGGCGATATCCGAAGCGACGGAGGATGCCGTGGCATTGCCGCCCGCACCGGGGCCAACCAGCACGACGCCGCCGACAAAGTCGCCATCCACCGCAACGGCATTCAGCACGCCATCGATACGGGCGATGGCCGAAGTCTTCGGCACCATGGTCGGGTGCACGCGCTGCTCGATGCCGCTTTCGGTCACCTGAGCGACGCCCAGAAGCTTGATCCGGTAACCCAGCTCATCTGCCGCCTTGATGTCGGCCGTGGTGATGGAGCTGATGCCTTCCAGATAGATGTCGTCGGCGCTGATCTTGCAGCCGAAGGCAAGGCTCGTCAGCAGCGCCAGCTTGTGCGCCGTGTCGTTGCCTTCGATGTCGAAGGTGGGGTCCGCTTCCGCATAGCCAAGGCGCTGTGCATCGGCCAGGCACTCGGCAAAGGACAGGCCCTCGCGCTCCATCCGGGTCAGGATGTAATTGCAGGTGCCGTTGAGAATGCCATAGACGCGGGTGACGGAATTGCCCGCCATCGCCTCACGCAGGGTCTTGACGATGGGAATGCCGCCCGCAACCGCCGCTTCATAGTTGAGCGAGACACCGGCCTTTTCGGCGATCCCGGCCAGTTCCACGCCATGGGCAGCCAGCAGCGCCTTGTTGGCGGTGATGACGTGCTTGCCGGAGGTGAGCGCGGCACGGACGCAGGCCTCGGCCGCACCAGAGGCGCCGCCGATCAGTTCCACCACAACATCCACATCGGCAGAGCGCGCCATTTCGGCTGCATCATCAAACCAGGTGACACCAGTGAGATCGAGGCCACGGTCACGGGTCTTGTCCCTTGCGGTCACCGCAGTCAGGACAACGGGACGCCCGCACTTGCGGGCCAGTGCATCCCCATTCTTGGACAGGAGACGGATGAGCGAAGCTCCGACCGTTCCCAATCCCGCGACACCAAGTCTCAAAGCTGAAGCCATTGACGATATGTTCCGGTTGATGAGGGCCAGCGCCCGCCGCGGGGCGCCAGCCGGTTTAGTCCGGGTGCCGGGAAGTCCCGGCCTGTGAGAAGATCAGCGCGCGGCGCTGACCGGCACGACGTTGTGCAACGTTTCATCCGCCGTTTCAAGGAAACGGCGCAGGTTGCGTGCAGCCTGACGCAGGCGCTTCTCGTTTTCGACGAGGCCGATGCGCACATAGTCATCGCCATATTCACCGAAGCCGATGCCCGGTGCGACGGCGATCTCGGCCTTCTCCAGCAGCAGCTTGGAGAATTCGAGACTGCCGAGCGCCCGGAACTTCTCCGGGATCGGCGCCCAGGCGAACATGCTGGCTTCGGGAGCCGGGATGTTCCAGCCGGCGCGGCCAAAGCTTTCCACCAGCACATCGCGGCGGCGCTTGTAGGTGTTGCGCATTTCCACGATGCAGTCATCCGGCCCGTTGAGCGCAGCCGTTGCAGCCACCTGGATCGGCGTGAAGGCGCCGTAATCGAGGTAGGACTTGACGCGGGCAAGCGCCGCCAGAAGCCGCTCGTTGCCGACGGCAAAGCCGACGCGCCAGCCCGGCATGGAGAAGGTCTTGGACAGGGAGGTGAACTCCGCCGTCACCTCGATGGCACCCGGCACCTGCAGCATGGACGGCGGCGGCGTGTCACCGAAATAGATCTCGGAATAGGCCAGATCCGACAGGATGAAGATGTCGTGCTTGCGCGCAAAGGCGACCACATCCTTGTAGAACTCCAGATCCGCCACATAGGCGGTCGGGTTCGCCGGATAGCACATGATCACGGCAATCGGCTTGGGCACCGAGTGGATGACCGCACGCTCCAGCGCGTGGAACACTTCCGGTCCCGGCTCGGCAGGAATCGCGCGGATCGCGGCACCGGCCATCAGGAAGCCGAAGGTGTGGATCGGGTAGCTGGGGTTGGGGCTCAGCACCACATCGCCCGGCGCGGTGATCGCCTGGGCCATGTTGGCAAAGCCTTCCTTGGAGCCGAGCGTCGCCACCACCTGGGTGTTGGGGTTCAGCTTCACGCCGAATCGGCGCTCATAATAGGCTGCCTGGGCCTTGCGCAGGCCGGTGATGCCCTTGGAGGCGGAATAACGGTGGGTGCGCGGGTCCTGCACCACTTCGGTCAGCTTCTCGACGATATGCGGAGGGGTCGGCAGATCCGGGTTGCCCATGCCAAGGTCGATGATGTCCGCGCCCTGCGCTCGTGCCGCCGCCTTGAGCTTGTTGACCTGCTCGAAGACATAGGGGGGCAGTCTGCGGGTCTTGTGAAACTCTTCCATGGCGCGGGCCTCGCGTTCCTTTTGCTGCTAGCCGAACACATCCGGCGGACGTTCTCCGCCAGATTCGCTGACCACCTGGTCAGACGCAAAAAGGGGGACAGATGTCACCGTTTTCTGTGTGGCGCTCTTCTTATCAGCACCATTTCACTTGCGCACGCACCTTCAAGGGCCTGCACCGTGTTTTTTTGATGGCTCATGACAGTTCACAAGCCGCCCATCACAAGCCGGCGTCACCGCAAGCCGGTCAGTCCTGCAGGCACCCCGGAGCCTTGCTGTTTACTGACCTTCGATTTCCTGAAGTGCTGCCTGGCCATGGGCATCGCGCAGCCGCGCGAGCTCTGCCGCCGACCCTGACGCGCCGCTGCCGCCCTGCACGGCAGCCCGTGCCTCGGACAGCTTCTTCAGCCGTTCCAGATTCGCCTCGCGCGCCTGATCGTCCAGAACGCCGGAAACCTCTTCGCCATCCTGCGCAATGGTGGGCGGCAGCGGCGGCAGGGAGGTCTGCGGGCGCTTCCCCGTGATGGGTGCACTCACCATGCTGAAGACAGATGTATCCGGCTCGCTTGCGCAGCCGCCCAACAGCACCACCACACCCAAAGCCGCAATCGCTCTCACCGTCTCAAACCTCCGCAAGGCGCACGGCACCAGGGCCAGCGCGCAAAACATCTGGCCGCTTATAACCCCGTGAACGGCCTGCGGTCACTCGCCAATCCGGTGTTTTTCGGATTTCCCGCCAGCATCAGTTGATTATGCTTGAAATCAGCATTCGCCCTCGCCCCATTCCGTGTCATAAATCGGAACGGCAACATTGATAGTGAAGGCGCCAAAGCATCGCAGAACGCCGCAAGGCCGGCCGCGCAGAGAAAAAGCAGTCCGAAAGGGAGGGGAACCCTGACATGGCAGATGACCGCCGGAACGCAGACGAACAGAACAATCCGGTCATGCAGTACATCGTCAACAATCCGGAAGCCTTTGCGCATAATCTGGCGAAGATGATGGAGAACGGCGGCAAGGCTCTGGCCGCCTATCTGGAGCCCCGTGAGAAGGGTGAAGCCTCGTCGCAGACCCCGGACGAGCTGACCTCCGTCGTCAAGACGCTGGCACAGGTCGGCGAATACTGGATGTCCGATCCCCAGCGCGCCATCGATGCCCAATCCCGCCTGTGGGGCGGCTACATCAATCTGTGGAACTCCTCCCTCAAGCGCATGATGGGCGAGCCTTCGCAGCCCGCCGCCACGCCCCCGCCGCGCGACAAGCGTTTCGAGGACCCGGACTGGAACGAGAACCAGTTCTTCGATTTCCTCAAGCAGCTCTACCTGATCACCAGCAACTGGGCCCAGTCCATGGTGAGCGAGGCCGAGGGGCTGGACGAGCACACGAAGCACAAGGCCGATTTCTACGTCCAGCAGCTGTCCAACGCGCTGTCCCCGTCCAATTTCGTGCTGACCAACCCGGCGCTGCTGAAGGAAACACTCGCCTCCAACGGCGAGAACCTGGCACGCGGCATGGAGTTTCTGGCCGAGGACATCAAGGCAGGCGGCGGCGACATCAAGATCCGCCAGACCGATGCCAGCAAGTTTGCCCTCGGCAAGAACCTCGCTCTTACTCCGGGCAAGGTCATCGCCCGCAATGATGTGTGCGAGGTGATCCAGTACGATCCAACCACGGAAACCGTGCTGAAGCGCCCGCTGCTGATCGTCCCGCCCTGGATCAACAAGTTCTACATTCTCGATCTGACACCGGAGAAGTCCTACATCAAATGGGCGGTGGATCAGGGGCACACGGTCTTTGTCATCTCCTGGATCAACCCGGATGAGCATCAGGCGCAGAAGAGCTTCGAGCACTACATGCGCGAAGGCATTCTGAGCACGCTGGACGTGATCGCCAGGACCACGAAGGAAACCAAGGTCAACACCATCGGCTATTGCGTCGGCGGCACGCTGCTGGCCGTGACGCTGGCCTATATGGCCGCAACAGGTGATGACCGCATCGCTTCGGCCACCTTCTTCACCACGCAGGTGGACTTCACCTATGCTGGTGACCTGAAGGTCTTCGTGGACGAGGAGCAGATCGCCATTCTGGAAAAACGCATGGCCGAACGCGGCTATCTGGACGGCTCCAAGATGGCATCCGCCTTCAACATGCTGCGCTCCAACGATCTGATCTGGCCCTACGTGGTCAACAACTATCTGCGCGGCAAGGAGCCCTTCCCCTTCGACCTGTTGTTCTGGAACTCCGATTCCACCCGCATGCCGGCGGCGAACCACTCCTTCTACCTGCGCAACTGCTACCTGGAGAACAACCTCTCCAAGGGCAAGATGGAGATCGGCGGCCAGAAGCTGGACCTGAAGAAGGTCACGATTCCGGTCTATAATCTGGCGACGAAGGAAGACCACATCGCCCCGCCGCATTCGGTGTTCAAGGGCTCGTCATGCTTCGGCGGGCCGGTGGACTACATCCTCTCCGGCTCCGGGCACATTGCCGGTGTGGTCAACCCTCCGGCCCGCGGCAAGTACCAGTACTGGACCGGCGGCAAGCCCGAAGGCGCCTATGAGGACTGGCTGAAGACGGCAGTGGAACACCCCGGCTCCTGGTGGCCGCATTGGGATGCCTGGCTGCGCCAGCAGGACGGCAGCACGGTGAAGGCCCGCAAGCCGGGCGCGCACCGGGTGAAAATCCTGGGTGACGCGCCGGGAACTTACGTTAAGATAAAGGCCTGATCCGGAGAACCGGATTGCTGCCGCGCAATGGGCGCGGCAGATGCTCAGGGAGCGGTTTCGGGGCACGCCGTCAAGACGATGGAAAACGCAAGGCAATTGAGGCCGCAGGGCGGGCAGGCACGCATCCGCCCGTCCGTCATGCCGGCCGGGCAGATCCGCTGGCTCGGCATGAACGCAAAGGTCTGGCAGCGCCACGCCAGCGGCTGGAGCGTGTGGACCCGCTTTGCCACCCTGCCGGTGCTGCTGCTGGCCGTGTGGAGCCACAGCATCATCGGCCTGCCCGGCGCACTGGCGGCCACCGGCCTCGTGCTGATCTGGCTCTGGCTCAATCCCCGCCTGTTCCCGCCGCCCCGCCGGACGGACCGCTGGCACGTGCGCGCCACCTTTGGCGAGCGGATCTGGCTGAACCGCATGTTCGTGCCCATTCCGGCAGAAATGTCCCGCACCGCCCTCGCCCTGTCTCTGCTGGCAGGCGCCGGTTTCATTGTTGCGCTGTGGGGCGCTGCGGAAAACATGCTGGCTCTGACGCTTGGCGGCGCGGCGCTCACCTATGCCGGCAAGATGGCCTTCCTGCATCAGATGACGAAGCTCTACGCGCGGATGAAAGACAGCCACCCGCTCTACAAGGCCTGGACGCTTGCCCCGCAAAACGACAACAGCAGCCCCTCCGGCCTGTTCAACCGCAAGCACGGGTGAGAGCTGAGCGATCAGCGGCTTTCCGCTCTCCCTCTCCATCGTCATCCCGGTTTGGCGCGCAGCGGCAAGACCGGGATCCAGTGCGCCTGGAGCAGGAGATGACTCACACCGGGGCTACTGGATCCCCGCCTGCGCGGGGATGACTGAGGGGCGGGACAGTTTTTCAGCTACTTGACTTTGGACAGCGCCGCTCCCGTCTTGTGCCGGGGCCTGTCAGGAGGGCATGATTGCCCCCCTCAGGCAATTGCACACCAACAAGCAGCCCGGTGCCCGTTCACACCGGGCCATGGCCTCCCCTTACCCCTGCCGCTTCTTCTCGGCCAGCAGCCCGAGGTAATGCTGGGCAACGCTGGCGCCGGCGATGGAGGTGATGTCGGCGTGGTCATAGGCCGGCGCCACTTCCACCACGTCGCCGCCGACGAAATTGAGCGGCCCGAGGCGGCGCAGGATCATCAGCGCCTCGCGCGAGGTGAGCCCGCCCGCCACCGGCGTGCCCGTGCCCGGCGCAAAGGCGGGGTCCAGGCAGTCGATGTCAAAGGTCATGTAGGCCTTGGCATCGCCCACCCGGTCGCGGATCATCTCCACCACCCCATTGACGCCGAGCAGCTCGACCTCTTCGCCATAGAGAATCTCGAGGCCGCAGGTGTCGGGCGCATGGGTGCGGATGCCGATCTGGATCGACTTGTCCGGATCGATCAGCCCTTCGCGCACGGCGCGGCCCGTAATCGTGCCGTGGTCGATGCGCCCGCCATCATCCGGCCAGGTGTCCTGATGGGCATCGAACTGCACCAGCGCCAGAGGCCCGTGTTTGGCCACATGCGCCCGCAGCAGCGGCAGCGTGACGAAATGATCGCCGCCGATGGAGAAGAGATGCACATCCTGATCCAGAATCTCGCGGGCCTGCGCCTCGATGCAGGCCGGGATTTCGGCGTTGCGGCCATAGTCAAACGAGACATCACCATAATCCACCACGGCCAGCCCCTCGAACGGGTCAGCATGGAACGGATATTGCGGATCACCGTCAAAGATCGCCGAGGCGCGGCGCACGCCCTGCGGGCCAAAGCGCGCGCCGGGACGGTTGGACACAGAAGCATCAAAGGGAATGCCCAGCACCGCCGCATCCACGCCCGTGAGTTCGCGGCTGTAACGCCGGCGCATGAAGGACAGCACGCCGCCATAGGTGGGCTCATGCGAGCCGCCGGTCACGCTGTTGCCGAACACCGCATTGTCGGTCGGACGGGGACGCTTGAAAGACATGGGAACTCCGGAAAAGTCAGGAACACGGGGCCGCCTGCCCCGCGCCGCGACCCTAGCCCAGCCATCCGGGAAAACAAGGGGCCTTGCCGGGACATCAAGACATCTTCGTGCGTCAGCCGGCTTTCAGGCGCACCGCTCATGCCCTTGTGCCGTCCCCTGCCCCTCATTAAAAAGGATGGGTTTGGCGGATGGCTGCCTAATCCGTCCTTGCTGCCCGCTCACATGGAGATCAGACCCTTGCCTCACGCCACCACAAAGCTGCTGCGCGGCCGGACCGTTTCGTTTCTGCGCCGTCCCATGGGCGCGGGCGATGAGGGGGCGCTGGCGGTGCATGAGGATGGCGGGCTCCTGATCGAGAACGGGCTGATCACCGCTGCGGGTGATTTCGCTGCTGTGGCCGCAAAGGCGCCGGAAGGGACGCCCGTCACCGACCACCGCCCGCATCTGATCCTGCCGGGCTTCATCGACACGCATCTGCATTTCCCGCAGGCGCAGGTGATCGCCTCCTGGGCGGACCAGCTGCTGGACTGGCTGAACGACTACACGTTCCCCGCCGAACAGCGCTTTGCCGACAAGGCCCATGGCGCGCGCATCGCCAGCACCTTCTATGACACGCTCATCGCCCACGGCACCACCACGGCGGTGGCCTATTGCTCCAGCCACCCCAATTCGGTCGAGGCCTATTTCGAGGAGGCGGAGCGGCGCGGCATGCGCATGCTGGGCGGCAAGACCATGATGGACCGTAACGCCCCCGCCGCCCTGTGCGACACCGCCCAGAGCGCCTATGACGACAGCCGCGCCCTTTTGGAAAAATGGCACGGACGGGGCCGCGCGCTTTACGTCATCACCCCGCGCTTTGCCATCACCTCCACGCCGGAACAGCTGGAGGCGGCCGGCACGCTGCTGCGCGAATTTCCGGACTGCCACCTGCAGACCCACATCAACGAAAACCTCAACGAAATCAGCTACACGCTGGAGCTCTACCCGCAGGATGCGGATTATCTCGCCATCTACGAGCGCTACGGCCTTCTGAGCCAGAAGACCCTGCTCGGCCACTGCATCCACATGAATGACCGGGAGCTGGCCGTGATGCGGGAGACGGGCTCGGTCGCCGTGTTCTGCCCCACGTCAAACCTCTTCCTCGGCAGCGGGTTGTTCGACAAGGCACGCATGGACAGCGCGGGCGTGCGCACCGCCATCGCCACGGATATCGGCGGCGGCACGTCCTATTCCATGCTGCGCACACTGGACGAAGGCTACAAGGTGCTGCAACTCCAGCGCCAGCGCCTCCACCCCTTCGAGACCTTCTACTGGGCCACCCGCGGCAATGCCGAAAGCCTGTCCCTCGCAGACAGGATCGGCACGCTGGAGCCCGGCACGGAAGCCGACATCATCATCCTCAACCCCGCCGGCACCCCCGAAATGGCCCTCCGCGCCGAAACCGCCCGCTCCCTGGCGGATGAGCTTTTCATCCTGCAAACGCTGGGCGATGACCGGGCGGTGGTGGAGACCTATGTGGCGGGGGTGGGGATGAAGGGGGGATGAGCTGACGAGCCCGAAGTTGTACGGCACGGCAAACCCATGTAAAAATTGCATGAATCGCGCGCTGCGCTTGCCATTTCACTTCTGGGTCGCCGGAGTTTGGACTTGCCTCATCACGAAGGTTATCAGGAAGCGCTGCGGCGGATCGCAGCTTGCCGCGCAAGCGGTGCAGAAGAACTGGATCTCGGCGGCCTGCAACTGGAAGAAATTCCACCAGAACTTCTTGAACTGAGCTGGCTGAAACAGCTTTATCTGGGTGCCGCTGCAGAAGCTCGGAAAAATGCCTATCTGATTTACCAAAATTTAAACACAGAAGAGCTGCGCAACACATATCACATGTTGCCGGAGAGTTTCTCAACCGCTTTCGCTCAACTTGAGTTTCTGGATCTCAGCTACTCACTGCTGGCCAGCCTCACTCCCCTTGAGGGGCTAACAAACCTGACAATGCTTGAGTGCGTCGACACACAGGTCAGCGACCTTAAACCTCTTCAGAGACTGACAAAATTAATAACCCTCAATTGCAGCGGCACACAGGTTAGCGACCTCAAACCGCTTAAACATCTGCAAAGCTTAAAAACTTTAAATTTCAGCGACACACAGGTTAGAGATCTCAAACCCCTTCAACGACTGATTAGCCTAAAAATAATAGAGTGCGTGAGCACGAAGATAAATAACCTAATACCCCTTCAAAGACTGGAAATATTAGAGAAAATTGACTGCAGTGGCACACGGGTTAGCGACCTAAAACCTCTTAAGCGCCTTATAGAATTAAGACATATAAATATCAGCGGCACACAGGTCAGTGATCTTAAACCCATTCAGCAACTGACTAGCCTGACAACGCTTGTATGCGTTGGAACACAGGTGTGCGACCTCACCCCCCTCAAGCGGCTGACTAAACTTACACACCTCGATTTTAGAAGCACAGAAGTCAACGACCTCAAGCCCCTTCAAGAGCTCGATAGCTTGATAACACTTGCGTGCGCCAACACGCAAGTAACCGTCCTCAATCCACTTCAACGACTGACAAAATTGACAGATCTAGATTGTGGAGATACTCAGGTTAGTGACCTCAGACCCATTAAAAAGCTCACAAGATTAAAAACTCTCGACTGCAGTGGCACACAGGTAAGCGATCTCAAACCCATTCAAAAGCTGACAAGACTAACATCTCTAGTTTGCAGCAGCACATTGATCAGCGACCTCAAACCCGTTCAACAGATGACAGTTTTAACAGAAATAGACTGCAGCAATACACAGATCAGAGATCTTCAACCTCTTAAGGATCTGACTAAACTGACGATTCTGAATTGCAGCGACACAAAGGTCAGCGACCTTACTCCGCTCGCAAGGCTAACAGGCTTGTCACAACTCGACAGCAGTAACTGCCATCTAAAAACTGTACCTTTGGGTTTCTGGCAGAACACAAATCTTGAGCAAGTGAACTTGCACAATACCATTCTACCGGGCGTTCCAGATGAGGTTCTAGCGAGCACCGTCTCAGGCAACTGCCTCCCTGCTCTGCGAGCACATCTGGCCGATCTGGGCGATGATCCGGAGCCGCTTAAAGACGTGAAACTGATGGTGCTGGGCAATGGCCGCATCGGCAAGACCCAGATCTGCAATCGTTTGAGAGGGCTGAACTTTGACGCCGAAGCCGACTCAACACACGGTATCCAGCTCACAAGCGCACCAATCCCTGAAAATTCCGGCCAATTCAACATCTGGGATTTCGGCGGTCAAGACATCTATTTTGGCACCCATGCACTTTTTCTGAAATCCCGAGCCGTCTTCCTGCTGGTCTGGACGCCGGAAACGGACAATTCGGACGAGGCCGAGCACGGTGGCACCAAGGTTCGCAACCGTCCCGTCAGCTGGTGGCTCGGTACCGTCCGCCGTCTCGGCAGCCCCAGAACACCGCTGATCGCAGTCCAAAACCAGCTTGACCGGTTTGAAGATGCCGGTGAGCATCCGGCAGTGGCTACGCTCCGGCAAGAGGATCACTATTGCCGCTCCCTCTCCTACAGCGCAAAGACGCAGGAGGGCGAAGCGTCCTTGAAAGAGCGGTTGAAGTATGCGGCACAGGAGTTCAACCCGCCTCTTATTGGCAAGGTCCGGCTGGCGGTCATTCATCAATTGCGCAAACTGCGCGAAGAGGATCTGACACACCCACCGAGTGAACGTCAGCACCGCACGCTGTCCTTCATGGAGTTCCAGCGCCTTTGTGATGATGCCGGCGGCATCAGCAACACGGAGCTGTTCCTAAACTTTCTGCACAATGCAGGTGAAGTGTTCTGGCAGCAGGGCCTTTTCGGCGATTCCATCATTCTTGATCAGGCATGGGTGCTGGAAGCGGTTTACTCTGTCTTCGACCGGACAAAGAGCTACCAGTATCTGCTCAGTCAGCGAGGATGCTTCACCCGGGATACACTTGCCATGCTGTTGTGGGACAACGCAGGCTACACAACAGCTGAACAAGAGCTGTTCCTTGGCTTCATGCAGCAGGCGGGCATCTGCTTTGCGGTCAGATCTGAGCTGACCTCTCCAATAGAGACGACATTCGTCGCCCCGGACCTCCTGCCGGAGCACTACGCAGACGAAGGGATCACCGGAACCATTGAGGGGAACGACCACACACTTGAATTTCCCACATTGCCTCCGGGCTTCATGCGCAACGTAATCGTGAGAGTCGGGCGAAAGGCCCGAATGAACTGTCACTACTGGCGGCATGGCTTTTGTGGCTATGACGCAACCACGCAATCTCGCGTTCGAGTAGAGGAAACGATCAGAGATGACTGGTCGGGATCGATCACCATTACTGCAGAAGGCACCCAGTCAGACCCTTTGATCAAGAAGCTGACACAATGGATCCTTGAAGAGGCGCAGTTGTTCGGCTTAGAAACTCAAGAAAAAACTTTACGCGAATTGCCAGAAAAATTGCCTGAACCTGACTTCCAGCCAGACCCGAAGCGGCCTTCCAACTACTTCGTCTCCTACGCATGGGCCGATGAAAAAACACCTGACCGGGACAGAATTGTCGATGAGTTTTGTCAATCTGCTCAGCAAAAGGGTGTTCAGATCCGCAGGGACAAGGACGAAATAGGCTTAGGAGATTCAATATCCGATTTCATGAGCACGCTCACGAAGGGTGACAAGATCCTGATTGTGTTGACTGACAAGTACCTTCGCTCCCGCAATTGCATGTTTGAACTTTACGAAATCTGGAGGCTGGCGAAGGGCGATAGGGCTGATTTTCTTGAAAAGGCACGTCTTTTCAGCGCACCCGACGCCGGAATTTTCACGCCAGTTGGGCGGGCAAAAATTGCGCGGCACTGGAAGACAGCTTACGACGAGGAAAAAGAGTTTCTCGATGACATGGGCCCCGGCGACCGCCAAAGCCATCACAGACTGAAAACATATGCTGCGCACGTCGGTGAAATTCTGGAGGTGATTGCAGACACCCTGCAGCCACGCACTCTGGAAGACCTGCTCGACTACGCCCTCACCTGATCCCCCCCCAAACAAAAAAAACCCGCCGGTTTGAACCGTCCCGGGTTTTCCGGAGGCAGTTTCATTTGAGTCATGCAACCATATCGAGGGTCTTTTGGGCTGCATGGTATTTGGCTTCGGCCTCTGCGGGCGGGATGTGCCCGATGGGGCCGAACAGGCGGTTGTTGTTGAACCAATCGACCCAGCGCAGGGTCGCCATTTCGACGGCCGACGCGCTCGGCCATGACCGCTGGCGCCAGATGACCTCGGCCTTGTAGAGGCCATTGATCGTCTCGGCCAAGGCGTTGTCGTAACTATCAC
>NZ_KB908221.1 GCF_000382365.1 Pannonibacter phragmitetus DSM 14782
CCATGATCGCCAAGGCAATAGCCCAGAATGAGCCGCAGCAGATCCACCGCACTCGAAAACGACCGCCGCCGCCGCAAGGCACCGGTCTGCGACGCGCTCTGCTCAAGAAAATCGCTGCCGCCAAGCCGCTCGACAACGCCTCGCCAGTCATCAGTCAGAAGTGATTCGGGTCTCATGCAAACTCAGAATCACAAAGCAAAAATCGTCGCAACAAAATAAGTTAGCGCGTATGGGTCTTGTGCCGGGGCCTGTAAGGGGCTTGAGGCCTGCAAGGCCAGCTCTTCTCGTCACTTTCACAGACAGAAGAAATTACCCGCCCGCCACAAGCCCCGCGCTTTCCAGTGCCGCAGATTGACGGGCAGCGACCGTCTCCACCTTGAAACCATCAATCTGTTCGTTGAACAGGCGGAAGAAATTCAGCTCGGCGCGCAGATGCAGGAACACACCGCCGAGGCCGATGGCGGCGCGGTCCATGAAGACGAACTCGCGCGGCACCGTCACCGGGCCAAGCTTCTTCAGCGACTGCTGCACGCGGAAGGCTTCCTTGCGGCCATATTCGGCCGGGCTCACCCCGTCAGCGATGGAGCGCACGCGGTCGCTCAAGAGCGGGCCATAAATGAAACGGGCCCAGATGTTCAGCACATCGATCAGCTCCCGCGTCAGTCCCTTGAAGCCCCAGCGCTCATAAGCCGAGACCACCCGTGCCTCATCCTCATGCAGGAGCCCCAGATAGAGATCCACCACGCCTTCGACAAAGGCAGGCGGGAAGATGCGGATGCAGCCGTAGTCGAGCAGGTTGATGCCTGCCGCCTCGCCGTTTTCCTGAAACACGGTGTAATTGCCAAGATGCGGATCGCCATGGATAACACCGAAATGGCTGAAAGGATGCCACCAGGCATGGAACATGGTGGCGGCCAGCCGGTTGCGCGTCTCCAGATCCGCGTCCTTCCAGTCCAGCAGCGGCCGGCCATCCAGCCAGCCCATGGTCAGCAGGCGATTGGTGGAGAGTTCCGGCACCACCTCGGGCACGCGGATGCGCGGCTCATCCTTGAAAATGGCGCGGTAGACGGCCGTCTGCTGCGCTTCGCGCTGATAATCCAGCTCCTCGCGCAGCCGCTCGCCGATTTCCTTGGCGATTTCGCGGGTATCGATGGCCGACTGCATGCGCCGGTGCAGGGAGAACAGCACGGAAAGCTGGCTCAGATCCGCCTCAACGGCAGAGGCCATGTCGGGATATTGCAGCTTGCAGGCCAGTGCACGGCCGTCCTTCGCCTCGGCCCGGTGCACCTGCCCCAGCGAGGCGGCCGCCGCGGGCTCCTTCTCGAAGATGGCGAAGCGCTGCTCCCAGTCCGCGCCCAGTTCGGCACGCATGCGGCGCTTGACGAAAGCCCAGCCCATCGGCGGGGCATTGGCCTGCAGCTTGGCAAGTTCGGCAGCATATTCGGGTGGCAGCAGATCGGGGATGGTGGAGAGAAGCTGTGCCACCTTCATCAGCGGCCCCTTCAGGCCGCCCAGCGCGGCGGCAAGGCTCTCGGCATCCTTCCTGTTGTCCGCCGCAAGACCGAAGAGCTTCGCCCCCGCCAGCTTGGCGGCAACGCCGCCCACATTGGTACCCACGCGGGCATAGCGGCCAACGCGGGCCGAAAACCGGTTGGCTTCCCTGTCATTACCTGCGGACATCAAGGCTTCCTGACATGCTGAACTCTTGTCCTGCTCCCATATGGGACGCTGGCTCCGTTCAGCAAGTCACATTGCCAATCCCCATCAACGGAGGCTGGCCCCATCAACGGACACTGGCGAGATCTGCGACGAGCTGGTCGCGGTGCAGCGTCAGGCCCTTGTAGCGCAATTGCGCCTCATCAAGGCTTCCAAGCTGCTCCACCAGCCCTGCGGCCAATTCCCGCGCCCCCGGCTGCGCGGCCAGCAGGCGCAAGGGATCGTGATGGATCTTGATGGTGAACAGCAGATCGCCGCTATCCGGCAGCCGTGAGAGCGTCTGCCGCTCCACCCGGATGAAGGCGCCCGCCAGCATCGCCCCCTCGCCTTCCGCCATTTGCGGAGACATCTGCTTGGGGCGGGAGTGGTGCAGCTCCGGGCTGTCATAGACCGACCAGTTGAGCCGCGCCACAAGCTGGCCGGGCTTCAGATTGTCGAAGATCCGGTCAATCGTCTGCCCCATACGTCCGGCGTAACCGGGCACATGCTCATGGATCTGCGCCATCGGCTGCGACGCCTTGGCGGCCAGCGACCAGGAGGACGGAAAACAGAGCGAGGCCGCAGCCAGGCGCCAGCCGCCCTCCCCCTTGCGCATCAGCACCAGATCTTCCTGCACGGCGCGGCTGATGGTCTGCAGCGGCGGCTCGGCACCCTGCATACGGAAGACAGAGCCATCCGCCTGCAACGCAACGCCGCCGCCCTCAGCGCGGTAAAGATCCGGATGGGCTGCCGGCAGATGCTCTGAGAGAAGAGCGAATGCCTCGGCCTGAGCCGCCAGTGTTTCAGGCTCGCTGTGGATCACCACATCCGGCACGGTTGCCATCAGCTCCCGCTTGCGTGCCAGCTGTTCGGCAAAACGCTCGTCCGGATCAAACCAGCGCTCCTGCGGCACCGGTTCCAGACCAATGGAGAAGGGACGCTTCGAGCCGTCATAAGGCGTGTAACGGAACATCCCCTCTCCTCATTTCAACAATGGAAAACCGAGCTTCAGTCTTCCATCGCCTCCAGCTCGTCGATGATGCGCTCGATCACCGACAGGCCCTTCTTCCAGAAGCCCGGATCGCCGGCATCAAGCCCGAAGGGCGCCAGCAGCTCCGAATGATGCTTGGTGCCACCGGCCTTCAGCAGATCAAAATACTTCTGCTGGAACCCGGCTTCGGCCTCTTCGTAAACAGCATAGAGCGAATTCACGAGGCAGTCGCCGAAGGCATAGGCATAGACATAAAAGGGCGAATGGATGAAGTGCGGGATATAGGTCCAGAAGGTCTCATAGCCCTCACCCAGATGGATGGCGGGTCCAAGGCTTTCGCGCTGAACATCCATCCAGATCTCGCCGATGCGCTCCGCCGTCAGCTCGCCGTTGCGCCGCTCGGAATGGATGCGGCGCTCGAAGCTGTAGAAGGCAATCTGCCGCACCACCGTGTTGATCATGTCCTCTGCCTTGGAGGCGAGCATGATCTTGCGAGTGCGCTTGTCCTCGGCCTTGTCCAGCAGCGAGCGGAAGGTCAGCATCTCGCCGAAGACGCTCGCCGTCTCGGCCAGCGTCAGCGGCGTCGGCGCCATCAGCGGGCCGTTGGGGGCAGCGAGCACCTGATGGACGCCGTGACCCAGCTCATGGGCCAGCGTCATCACGTCCCGCGTCTTGCCCAGATAGTTGACCAGCACATAGGGATGCGCACTCGGCACGGTGGGGTGGGCAAAGGCACCCGGTGCCTTGCCGTCGCGCGCAGGCGCGTCGATCCAACCCTTGTCGAAGAAACGCTGCGCGATTTCCGCCATCTCCGGCGAGAAACCGGCATAGGCTGCCAGGACCGTATCGCGGGCCTCGCTCCAGGGGATGACACGGTTGTCCGCCTTCGGCAGCGGCGCATTCCGGTCCCAGTGGTTCAGCTTGTCCATGCCGAGCCAGCGGGCCTTGAGCGCATAGTAGCGGTGCGATAGGCGCGGATAGGCCTCGCGCACGGCAGCCACCATGGCATCCACCACCTCGCGTTCCACCCGGTTGGCAAGGTGCCGGCTGTCGGCAATGTCCTCGAACTTGCGCCAGCGGTCGGAGATTTCCTTGTCCTTGGCCAGCGTGTTGGTGATCAGCGTGAAGACCCGCAGGTTCGCCTTGAAGGTCTCGGCCAGCGCATCGGAGGCTGCCTTGCGCCGAGCCGGATCAGCATCCTGCAACAGGTTCAGCACCTGCTCAATGGCAAGGTTTTCCCCGCCAACGGTGAAGCGAAGCGAGGCGATCGTTTCGTCAAATAGCCGGTTCCAGGCACCGCGCCCGGTGACGGACTTTTCGTGGAACAGCTGCTCCACCCGGTCTTCCAGCTGGAACGGCTTTTCCTTGCGCAGATCCTCGAACCAGGGCCGGTAGTGTTTCAGGCCGGAATCCTCCAGCGCCGCTTCGATCACCGCATCCTCGATGGAGTTGATCTCCAGCGTGAAGAACAGGAGGTGGGAGCTGGCCGACGTGATCTTTTCCTGCACGTCGCCATAAAACTTCTGACGGGCCGGATCGGTGGTGTTGCCGGCATAGACGAGGCCCGCGAAGGAAATCAGCTTGCCGAGCAGGTCTTCCAGATCCTCAAAGGACTGGATCGCAGCAAGAAGCCCGTCCCTGTCTTCAGCGGCAAGCCTTGCCAGATGCCCCTTGTAAGCGCCTTCAAACTGGCGGGAGCGTTCGAGACCTGCGGCCAGATCAGCCTGAACCTGCGGTGCATCCAGTGCCGGATAGAGGTCTGTGAGATCCCATTCCGGCAAGTCGCCCAGCCCTGTTGCGGTTGCGTGGGCGCTGGCGGCTTCAATACCCTTCATAAATCCTCCGGTTGCATCCGTGCGATGCGTCAAAGACATGTCTGCAAGTCTGTGCTTGTTGAAATTAGGGCGCAAACCCCGTCACAAGCAATCATCATTCTATCGAATGGCGCCATGATTATGGACGATTTGTTTACTTGCGGCTGCGAATGATGGCCCGAATTGAGACAGGTAAGGCCGGGACGTAAAATGGTAGCAGCCAGCGGACGCATCCTCGTTGTTGATGACGACCCGATCCAGCGCCGCCTGTTGCAGGAGGCCATCACCCGTTTTGGCTACAGGGTGAAGCTTGCCGAAAACGGTGCCGAAGCGCTGAAGATCATGACAGGTGCGGAAGGCGCGGATATCGACCTTGTCGTCATGGACATGGTGATGCCGGAGTTGGACGGCCTTGGCGCCCTGCGCCAGATGCGCGCCCAGAAGATTGCCGTGCCGGTGATCATGCAGACCGCACATGGCGGCATCGACACAGTCGTCAATGCCATGAATGCGGGCGCGCAGGATTTCGTCGTCAAGCCTGTGTCGGCGGAGCGGCTGGAGGTTTCCATCCGCAATCTGATGAAGGTCTCAGCACTCGAGAGCGAAATCACCCGCCTGCACAAGCGCGCGTCCGGCACGCTGACCTTCAACGAGATCATTACCCGCTCGGCCGCCATGGAGCGCGTGCTGCGTCTTGGCCAGCGGGCCGCCTCGTCCAACATTCCGATCCTGATCGAAGGAGAGAGCGGCGTCGGCAAGGAGCTGATCGCCCGCGCCATCCAGGGCACCAGTGACCGCAAGTCGCGCCCTTTCATCACCGTGAACTGCGGCGCCATTCCGGACAATCTGGTGGAATCGATCCTCTTCGGCCACGAGAAAGGCGCCTTCACAGGCGCGGTCGACAAGCATGTCGGCAAGTTCCAGGAAGCCCATGGCGGCACCCTTTTCCTGGACGAAGTGGGCGAGTTGCCTATGGAAGTGCAGGTCAAGCTCCTGCGCGCGCTTCAGGAAGGGGAGATCGACCCCATCGGCGCCCGCCGCCCCGTGAAGGTGGACTTCCGGCTCATTTCCGCCACCAACCGGCGCCTGCTGGATCTGGTGAAGGAAGGCGGCTTCCGCGAGGATCTTTATTACCGGCTCAATGTGTTTCCGATCTGGATCCCGCCGCTGCGCGATCGCATCGAGGACATTCCGGCGCTGGCCCGCCATTTCCTCGCTCGCTTTGCAGCGGAGGAAGGCAAGCCGCAGGTGCGCGGCATTTCGGCTGAGGCTCTGGCCCTGCTGCAGGCCTATACCTGGCCCGGCAACATCCGCCAGCTGGAAAACACCATCTTCCGCGCCGTGGTGCTGTGCGACGGCGACCAGCTCGTGCCTGAGGATTTCCCGCAGGTGGCAGCAGCACTCGATCATCCCCTGCCGGTTCCGGAACTGAAGGCCGGGCCTGCCAGCGTGACCGCGGGCTCTTCGCCAGCGGCAGGTGCAGCCGCCACGTTTTCCATAGGCTCTCCACAGGGCGGCCAGGCTGTGCCGCCTCATCATCAAGCTGCCACAAGCGCACCCTACGGGTTCCTCCGCAGTCTGGACGACGACGGGCACTTGCGCAGCCTGACGGCCGTGGAAGAGGAAATGATCCGGACAGCCATCAGCCACTACGGCGGGCGGATGACCGAAGTGGCAAAGCGGCTTGGAATTGGCCGCTCGACACTGTACAGAAAGCTGAAGGATTACGGTCTGGAGGACGGTGCGGACCAGCGCGAGGACGTGTAGCGGCCAAGGCTGCGGCATTTTGGCACCTGTCAACAGAAGTTTCGCAGCGCGCTGACCGCGCAGCACCTTCGCAAATGCCAGCCGGTGCTGTCTCTGCAGGAGGACAAGACGATGGGAATCAGCCGGTTATCAAATGCGGTATACGCAGAAACAGGGGCTGGATTCCTTATTGTAAATTCGCCACTATGGGCCGTGAAATGAAATCACGGTAAAAACTTCTTAACCTCGCGCCGGTAACGTCCTCTTCATCATCGGGGGGAAGTTCCGGCCGCCAGGCCGATAGAATGCGAGAAGTGATTTGCGTAAACGGTTTGCCCGAGACAACGCCATGACACGACTGAAGCGCCTTGCGGCGCTCGTCTGTGTTGCCGGCGCCATGCTCCTTGCACCTGCCCTGGTTGCACCCGGTGTGTCATCTGCACATGCCGAAAGCCGCACCCTCAAGCTCTATAACGTGCACACCAAGGAAAGAGTTCAGATCACGTTCAAGAAAGACGGCCGGTATATCCCGGGCGGCCTGCGTGACGCGAACCGTTTCCTCCGGGACTGGCGGCGCAACGAGATCACCAACATCGACCCGAATCTGCTCGACCTGGTCTGGGAAGTGTACCAGCAGGTCGGCGGACGTGATTACATCCACGTGGTGTCGAGCTACCGTTCGCCGGCAACCAACAACATGCTGCGCGGCCGCTCTCGCGGTGTGGCGCAGAAGAGCCAGCACATGCTCGGCAAGGCGATGGACTTCTTCATCCCCGGCGTTGATCTTGCAAAGCTCCGTGCCACCGGCCTGCGCAGGCAGGTTGGCGGCGTCGGCTTCTACCCCACCTCCGGCTCGCCCTTCGTCCATATGGATACCGGCAGCGTCCGCCATTGGCCGAAGATGACGCGCCAGCAGCTGGCAAACGTCTTCCCGGATGGCAAGACCGTTCACATTCCCTCTGATGGCAAGCCGATGCAGGGCTATCAGCAGGCGCTCGCCGAACTGAAGAGCGGGCGCCGGTCCGCACCGGTTGTCGTGGCCAGCAACTCGGATGACGAGGAAGGCGGCAGCGGCAACAGCCGTATGAACACGCGTGGCCAGACCCTCACCTCAGGTGACGACGGCCGGATCGTGCGCCCGGCCTCGACCGGTGGCCGCAACTTCCTGGCTGCCCTCTTCTCCGGCGAGGATGATGACGTCGAAGAGGCTGCTGCACAGCCTGAGCGCGCCCCTGCCCAGGTGCGCCCGGGTGCAGTCGCTGCACGCGGCACTGCGGCAGCAACTCCGCCCGCCGCAGCGCCGGTCCAGGCCCCTGCTGCAGCACCGGCACGGGCACCCGAGCCTGAAGCTCCTGTTGTGACCGCAGCCACGCTGCCGCAAGGCAAGCCCGCCGAGGCGCGCGAGCCGGCCAACATTCCTTTCCAGATCGCATCGGCTGATGCAGGTGGCGTCAGCGCAGACGATGCTCTGAAACAGGCTGCCGCGGCGCCTGTCCCGGCCTCCGCTCCGGCACAGCCGGCAGCCGCCGTGCAGCAGCTGGCGGCAGTGGCTGTACCGCATGCCAAGCCGCAGTCGGCCGCCGCACGTGCCGTGGCGCAGGCCACCGACCCGGTCTCTGCAATCCTCGCAGCCACGGGCACCCAGCCCGCACCCAAGCCACAACTGGCAGCAGCGGCCATGGCCTATGCCTCGCAGGCAGCCACACAGCCGCAGCCGGCCACGCAGGACGTGCTGCGCGCCAAGGCCGCAGAAGCTGCAGCCCGCATGGCCCGCGACAAGAAGAAGCCGGCGGCGCCTGCTCCGACCCTTGCAGGTCTCGTCCCCTCACAGATCAAGGACCCGCTCGCAGGCTTTGCCCGCGCACCGGACAAGACTTCGCCGGAAATCATCTCGGCTGAATCGACGCTGCGCACCGGCACCTTTGCAAAGATGAGCCATCCGAACCAGCGCAAGCTGACGGAGCTGCTGGAGCCGGGCAACCGCTTCCTGAAGAACAGCTTCACCACGGCCGCTCCTCAGGACATCCGTGCGGACAGCTTCACTGGCAATGCCGTGGCAATCCTCCCGGTGGTCTACACGCGCTGATCTGCGGGCGTAGACAGCTCGGAACAAAAAAAAGCGGCCTCTCGGGGCCGCTTTTTTCATGTCCGGTATCCTGAAACAAAAACGGGCGGCCAAGCCGCCCGTGTGTGCCGGTCGTGGACCGGTGATCAGCCGTTTCCGGCGTAGGCAGACATGCCAAGAGCCTGAAGGTAGAGATCGAGGATCGCTTCCTCTTCCTCGCGCTCGTGCGGCTGCTTCTTGCGCAGGGAGATCACCTTGCGCAGGATCTTGACGTCGAAGCCATTGCCCTTGGCCTCTGCATAGACATCCTTGATGTCATCGGAGATCACCTTCTTCTCTTCCTCAAGGCGTTCGATACGCTCGATGAACGCCCTGAGCTGGTCTGCGGCAACGCCACCCGGATCTGACATGCTAGCACTCCTTCAGTTTTGAATTGCGCCTGCCCTGCCACGGCCTGAAGGCCGGGTCAAGCGGCGGCTTGAGGGGAAGCCCCAAAGTTTGAAGACGGATCAGTGCTCCGGACGGCTGGCGTCGAAGGCGGCCTTCTGTTCCGCCGTCGCCTCGCGCTGGTGGAGACGCTTCCAGTCTTCATAAGGCATGCCGTAGACAAGTTCCCTTGCCTCGTCCTTGCCGAGGTTCATACCGGCCTTGCCCGCTTCTTCCGCCATCCAGTTGGACAGGCAGTTGCGGCAGAAACCGGCGAGATTCATCATGTCGATGTTCTGCACATCGGTGCGCTTGCGCAGGTGCTCCACCAGCCGGCGGAAGGCCGCTGCTTCCAGCTTTTCTTGTGTCGCTGCATCAAGATCCATCGCTGTCTCTCCGCTTGTATCAGTCCGCCCGCGACCCGTAATGCCGGATCTGGCGCAGGTCAGGCATCGCCGTCATGGCGCGCAGGACTGGTTCCAGCCGGCCGGCCCATTCCAGCACGCCCGCCTCATCACCGATCAGATCCTGACGCACCTCGATCAGCACATGGGCAAGGCCGCGCCGGGTGCAGTGGCGGTACATTGTGTCGTTTTTCAGGGCTCCATCGTAAGGCTCATTGTCGCCAACGACCAGCGTTCCATCCGCAGACAGGGCTTCAAAGACGGGTGTAACCGCGCGCCGATCCTTGTCCCACAGAAGGCCGGCATGCCAGGGCCGCGGCGTGCCGCGCCAGACCGGTGTATAGCTGTGGACCGATACCACGACTGGAGGCGCCGCCGCTTCCAGCATGGCATCCAGAGTGGCCGCGATGCGGTCATGATAGGGACGGTGGTAGAGCGCAATGCGGCGCTCCCGCTCCGCCGCATCATGGCGGGCATTGCCGGGAACAACGGCACCATCCGAAAGGCGCATCACCAGCGTCGGGTCATCCTCACCCCGGTTGGGATCGATCAGCAGGCGCGAGAAGGTCGTCATCAGCGCTGGCGCGGCAAGCCGCCGTGCCAGCTCCAGCGTCAGCGGCCGCACGCCAATGTCATAGGCGATATGCCGTTCAAACTGTGCCGGAGGCAGGCCCAGATCGCCATATTCGGGCGGCAGGGCGTTGCGGGCATGATCGCACAACAGCAGCAGGCCGCAGCCCAGATTCCCGTCAATTGCTTCGACAGGTTCAAATGCGGAAGGGTTCAAGTGCATTGCTCGGGGATGACGGTTGAGAGGATGCGCAATTCGGGTGACGCAAGCGCTTTGCTTGCGTAAGAAATAGAACACAGAGGCGCCTCTACCAACAGGTTTTCGATGCCCGTCGCCACACATACCGCTTCCTTTCTCGAAACCTTGTTTCAGGCGGCCGTTGATGCCGCGCTGCCGGGACAGTGCCTTCCCCCGCATTTGCCTGAACCTGTGGAAAGCGGGCGGATCATTCTGCTGGCGGCAGGCAAGGCGGCAGGCTCCATGCTGGAGACAGCCGAGCGCCATTACCGGGAAGACCGGGGCCTCGGCCCGAACCGGCTTCTGGGTCTCGGCGTCACCCGCCATGGCTACGCCCGCCCGACGGGCACCATCGAGCTGATCGAGGCCGGACACCCCGTGCCGGATGAGGCTGGCGTTGCAGCAACGCTGCGCTGCCTTGACATTGCCCGCAGCGCGCAACCCGGGGATCATGTGGTGGTGCTGCTCTCGGGCGGCGGCTCGGCCAACTGGATTGCCCCCGCTGAAGGTGTGTCACTTGCTGACAAGCAGGCTCTGACCAAGGCGCTGCTGCGCTCCGGCGCGACGATCGACGAGATCAACACCATCCGCAAACACCTTTCCCGCATCAAGGGCGGCCGTCTTGCCAAGGCAATCCGTCCCGATGTGGCGCTGACGACGCTGGCCGTGTCCGACGTGCCCCGTGACGACCCGGCGGTGATTGCCTCAGGCCCTACCGTACCGGACCCAACCACGCTGCAGCATGCGCGCGGACTGTGCCTGGCACGCGGCATTACCCTGCCCCCGTCCATTCAGACTGCACTGAACGACCCGGCCAACGAAAGCATCAAGCCGGGAGATGCCGCTTTCGAAGGGCGCAGCTACAAGCTTGTGGCAACGCCGATGCAATCCATCGAGGCAGCAAAGCGCGTGGCAGAGGCGGCAGGTTACGAAACGATCCTCCTGGGCGACAGCCTTGAAGGCGAAGCGCGCGATGTTGCAGCTTCGCATGCCGCGCTTGCCAGGGATCTGCAACGGAATGGCCGAAAGTGCGTGCTTCTGTCGGGCGGCGAACTGACGGTGACCATCGCGGGAGATGGGCGCGGCGGGCCGAACCAGGAATATGCGCTGGCACTGGCGCTCGCTCTTGGCGGGGCAGAGGGCATTTCGGCTGTTGCCGGGGACACGGACGGCACGGATGGCGGACGCGGGCTCGCAGACGACGCAGCCGGCGCCATGCTTGATTCGTCCACCCTTTCCCGGGCAAGCGCTCTGGGTCTTGATGCTGCCGCATTTCTGGCGAGAAACGACAGCACCGGCTTCTTCGAGAAGCTTGGGGATCTGCTGACCCCCGGGCCGACTTTCACCAATGTCAACGACTTCCGTGCCGTTGTCATTGACAGGACATGACCCGGACCGCAAAGGTCCTCACAAATTATCGGATTAAATCGGTTTAATGATCACGGACAAGGAACGCAGGGCATGAGAGATCCGGCATGGACCGGCACAGGCTTTGCGCGTGCAGCTCTTGCATTTGCGGTATTCGTTGCTGTGGCTTTCCTGAGCGATACGGCAAAAGCGGACTTGCGTCTGTGTAACAAGACCGAAAGCAACGTTGGCGTTGCCATCGGATACAAGGATAAGACTGACTGGGTCACCGAAGGCTGGTGGAACCTTGCCGCCAACAGCTGTGAAACGCTTGTGCCAGGAGCACTTGTGTCACGCTACTATTACATTTATGCCGTCGATTACGATCAGTTTGGCGAATGGGGCGGCCGGGCGTACATGTGTACGCGCGAAAAAGAGTTCACGATTCGCGGAATTGAAGACTGTGTGGCGCGCGGCTATGAGCGCACCGGATTTTTCGAGATCGACACAGGCGAGCAGAGCAACTGGACGGTTCAGCTGACTGAGCCGGTACAACAGGGAACGGGTGCACAATGAGGCGAAATCGGCGCGTTAAAATTCTTGCAACTCTGGGACCGGCCTCTTCCACCCAGGAGATGATCGAGAAGCTGTACATGGCTGGCGCGGATGTGTTCCGCATCAACATGAGCCATGCGGACCACGATCTGATGCGCGAACTGGTGCGCCGCATCCGCGCTGTCGAGGAAAAGGTGGGCCGCCCGATCGGCATTCTCGCCGACCTCCAGGGCCCGAAGCTGCGCGTCGGCAAGTTCGCCGAAGGCCCGGTGATGCTGGAAGACGGCGCCACCTTCGTGCTGGACTCCGACCCCACGCCGGGCGACGTCTCCCGCGTCTTCCTGCCCCATCCGGAAATTCTCAAGGCACTTCAGCCGGGCCACCGCCTGCTGCTGGACGATGGCAAGATCCGCCTTGTTGTCACCGAGTGCACCGCCTCGCGCGCCATGACCCGCGTGGAAGTCGGCGGCAAGCTCTCCGACAAGAAGGGCGTCAGCGTTCCGGATTCGGAAATCGGCATGAGCGCCCTCACCGACAAGGACCGCGCCGACCTGACGGCCGTGCTGGAAACCAGCGTGGACTGGATCGCACTCTCCTTTATCCAGCGCCCGGACGATATCGCTGAAGTGCGCAAGATCGTGCGCGGCCGCGCCGGCATCCTCGCCAAGATCGAGAAGCCGCAGGCGATCGACCGTCTGGCCGAAATCATCGAGCTGTCCGACGCCCTGATGGTGGCCCGTGGTGACCTTGGCGTGGAAATGCCGCTGGAGCAGGTTCCTGGCCTCCAGAAGCGCATCACCCGTGCGGCACGCCGCGCCGGCAAGCCGGTGGTTGTCGCCACCCAGATGCTGGAATCCATGATCACCGCTCCGGTGCCGACCCGCGCCGAAGTGTCGGACGTCGCCACGGCTGTGTTCGAAGGCGCCGATGCCATCATGCTGTCGGCCGAGTCCGCTGCAGGCCAGTTCCCGATCGAGGCGGTCAGCACCATGGACCGGATCGCCCAGCAGGTGGAAACGGACCAGAACTTCCGCACCATCATCCACGCACAGCGGACCGAACCGGAAGCCACCGGCGCCGATGCCATTTCGGCAGCAGCACGGCAGATCGCCGAAACGCTGAACCTTGCAGCTGTCGTCTGCTACACCTCGTCGGGCGCAACGGGCCTGCGCGCGGCGCGTGAGCGCTGCTCCGCCCCGGTCATCGCCCTGTCGCCGGTCGCCTCCACCGCGCGCCGTCTCGCCCTTGCGTGGGGCCTGCACTGCGTTGTCAGCGAGGATGCGAACGACGAGAACGACATGGTGAACCGCGCATGCAAGATCGCCAGCCAGGAAGGCTTCGCCAAGCCCGGCCAGCGCGTGATCGTGACGGCCGGCGTGCCCTTCGGCACCCCCGGCTCCACCAACATGCTGCGCATCGCCTTCGTCGGCAGCGACGGCCAGAGCGGCCTCTGAGAGCCCTCAAACACCAGACATCTGATGGCCCGCCCCTGGCGGGCCATTTTGTTTCAAAGCGCACAACCCAAGGGGGCAAAGAATAGATTGCACTTGATATATGGCGAAGTTTGCGAAAATCTCTTCTGACAAATTTCCTGGACTGCACTCGAATGAATCAGAGCGGCCATCATCAAACAGACCCGGGGTTCTGGATCCAGGAATGGCTTACTCAGATCAAACGAGTTTCTGAATCACGCTGGCCCAAGAAATTCAGGCCAGTCATCAAGGGCACACCGCGCGTCGGCGACCTTTACTGGTGCAACTTCCATCGGGAAACCGAAGTTGAGCTCCCTGAAATGTGGAAGACCCGGCCCTGCGTCATCGTAAGCCGCAAGAACGTGCTTCACGGCAAGGTTCCAGTTCTGCCTTTTTCAACATCACTTAGAAATGCAGATGACGGGATGGCCCATGAGGTCAGCAAGGCGACTCGCGACAAGCTGGATGGCAGAGTAAGCTGGATTCTATGCGATCACCCCTGCACCGTTGCCACCAGCCGCTTGCGGCAAGTGAAGGGCGGTGTCCCGAAACTGCCTTCTGCGGAACTGAGGGACGTCCTGCTTCTGATGACAAGGGCTCTTGCGGAACCTCTTCCTTAAGCGCTTACCTTGACTTTTGAGCAGTAAGACGCATATTTGAAGATATACGCGGGAATGGAAACATTCTTTCGCCGCCCGGAGACGGGAGTTAAATGCCAAGCCACCCCTCGGGGTGGCTTTGGTTTTTCAAGCGCCCGCACGCTCCCCAACCACGCTTCCAAGCCCCCGGATCAGCGCCACGATCTCATCCGTGTGGCTATGCTGCGGCATATGGCCGGCGCCAGGCAGTTCGATCAGGCGGCAATTGGGCAGATCGCGCGCAAGGCCCTTCGAGTGAATGCTGGGCCAGACAACCGTGTCCTGATCCCCTGTGATGGCAAGTGCCGGCTGGGTGATGGCGCCGTAGTCGCGGCACTGCTGCGCCAGATGGCGGTTGAAGGCGGCAAGGTCCATGGCATTGGCACGGAAGCTCTCCGGCCGGAACAACAGATCCACGCCGATGGCTGCATCATATCCCTCCGGCACGCTTGCGGGCACAAACACGTTGCGTATGGAGGCAGGTGCCAGACGTTCGGCAGCGGGCAAGGCCAGCGTGCGGCAGAACAGGTCCCCGATCACGGGCAGCGCAGCGAGCTTGTAGTACCATGCGACGCCGCCATTCCAGGGATGTGTGGCGGGCGCCAGAAAGACGAGGCCCCTAACCCGCTCCGGCGCCTCCAGAGCCAATGCAGCGGCCACCGAGGCGCCAAAGGAATGGCCGATGACAACAGCCGGCCCGAAGTCCAGCATCTTCAGCAGTGCGGCGATGCGCCGGGCCTGATCCCGCGGCGAGGCATCCGGCGGCAAGCTCCGTTCGGAGAAGCCAAGGCCCGGCCGGTCCACGAACAGCATCTCGTGCGTGTCCTTGAAATGCGGCGCAAAGGCGAGGTGCAGATCCTGCAGGTTTCCGCTCGCCCCATGGATGAAAACCAGGCGGGGCACATCGCCAGAGACAGCAGGAGGCCGCGAATGGACATAGTGCACTTGTGCACAGTCAACAAAACCAAGGGTTCCTGCCGGTTTGTGACGGGCATTGATGCGCCTGCGGCGCAGTTCTGTATAGAGAGCGAGGAGCAGGAAAACGGCGAGAACAATCAGCAACAACGACACTCCGGCAGCCGGTTGAGCCTGAGTGCAGCAGCAAGGGAACAGTGCCCGGCCTCAGACCGGCTCGCCGGCCAGTTCCTTTTCAAGCTCTTCGATCGCTTTACGTGCGCTTTCCAGTCCCGGATGTATTTGCGAGACACTCCGGAAGGTGGCCAAGGCCTTTTCCTTCTGGTCCAGATGGCGCTGGATGATCGCCAGACCGGACAGCGCGCCCCAATGGCGGGGCTCCAGCGCCAGAACATGCTCGATGTCGGCGAGTGAACGGCCGTACTCGCGCTGCACGTAGTAGATGGTCGCCCGGCGGTTCCAGCCCTCGGCATAATCGGGCTTCAAGCGCAGCACAACATCCATGAGATCGAGGGCAAGGCCATAGTCCTCGGCCCTGAGAGCAACGGCCGCACGCTGCATCAGCAGGTTCACCGTGTCGCTGCCGGATTCAAGATGCGCCCGCTGGATCTTGCGCGCGATCGGAGCCGCGTCGCGGTCCGACTTTGCAGCAGCAAGATCCCGGTAGAGGCTGTCCAGCGGCTTCTCGTCAGCCTGGACCTCAGGCGCCCTTGCCGCACCGGACGCATCCTCCTGGCCCTCCGGCGGCAGAGTATTTAGATCCTCTGCGGAAGGCGGTGGTGTGCCGGGCGTCACTTCCTGTGCCAGCGATGGCTGGAGTGGAAGGGCGAGAAGGGAAGCTACAAACAGGAAAAGCCGCATGCTGGCAAGGATACCTTGCTGCACGCGGCCGTCAATCCTGCAAAGCAAGAAGGGGCTCACGATCCCGCGAGCACCAGCAACTCAGCCCTGACGAGCCTTGAAGCGCGGGTTCTTCTTGTTGATGATGTAGACACGGCCCTTACGGCGAACCATGCGGTTTTCCCGGTGACGGGCCATCAGCGCCTTGAGAGAGTTCTTGATCTTCATCGTTGTGTCCCCGGAAGGGCCCTGCTGTTCTACTCAAAAGAAACGGGCGCCTGGGCGCCCGCATGGACTTGGTTTCTGGTCGAAAGCCCCGGCGCGGATATCGCGCCAGAGGCTTCTTTCCTCACCTGCAGCTGACCGGGCCCTCGCCTTGCCTGCTGCAATAATGGTGGGCGTGACAGGGATTGAACCTGTGACCCCTACGATGTCAACGTAGTGCTCTCCCGCTGAGCTACACGCCCGAAATCTTCGGAACCAAGCGCCGGAGCGCTGCGGTGGTCAGCGATATAACGGGGATCGCCGGACTGTGCAAGACCCCAATCTCAGAACCGTCAAACAATTTTTCAGACGGCACTGACCTGTGGAAAGACGCCTTCCCACATCACTGACCGGCAGCCCTCAGGCTGCCAGCATGCGTTCGACTTCCTGCACAAGGTCCTTCAGGTGGAAGGGCTTGGACAGAACCTTGGCATCTTTCGGCGCATTGGAATCCGGGTTCAGTGCCACGGCGGCAAAGCCGGTGATGAACATGACCTTGAGGTCCGGGTCCAGCTGGGTGGCGCGGCGGGCGAGTTCGATGCCATCCATCTCCGGCATGACGATATCCGTCAGCAGCAGGGCGAAAGGCTCTTCCCGCAGGCGTTCATAGGCGCTCTTGCCGTTATCAAAGGACACGACATCATGGCCGGCGTTCTCAAGCGCCTTGGCCAGAAAGCGCCGCATATCATTGTCGTCTTCCGCCAGAAGGATTCGCGACATGGTGGACAACCGTCAAACTCCGAAACTCAGGGAAACCACCGCCGGGGGTGGGTGCTCGATGCCAGTTATAATTCCAATCCGCCGTAAAGATAGAGTGAAGCGGGCTTGAACACCGCGCTTTCGCTCATTTGTGGACAGGACTGTTGATTCCTTGGCAAGATAAGGAAACAGCAAGCTTGCGCCCGGGCAGGTTTGCCGGCAGAGCGGAAAGCGGTCAGCCCCATGCGCATCATCACCGGCTTCGGAGCGGAGCCCGTCTTTGAACCAGCCTTCGAGATTCTCGCGCCCGCCGACCAGCGCCTCCCTTTCGTGTTCAACTCCCCCCATTCCGGTGTCTGCTACCCCCAGAGCTTTCTCGACGCCTCCCGGCTGGACCGGCTGACGATCCGCAAGTCGGAAGATGCCTTCGTGGACGAGCTGTTTGCCGGCGTGGTGCCGATAGGTGCGCCGCTGCTGCGGGCACGCTTCCCCCGCGCCTATCTTGACGTGAACCGGGAGCCCTATGAACTCGACCCGAAGATGTTCGAGGGGCGCCTGCCCGCCTATGCCAATGTGCGCTCCCTGCGGGTGGCCGGAGGCCTTGGCACCATTGCCCGTGTCGTCAGCGAGACCCAGGAGATCTACGCCCGCCGCCTGACCGTGGAAGAGGGCATGGCGCGGATCGAGGCCATCTACAAACCCTATCACTCCACCTTGCGCCGCCTTCTGGCGCAGACCCATGTGGCTTTCGGCTACGCAGTGCTGATCGACTGCCACTCGATGCCGTCTACCGTGAGGTGCCAGACTTCGGGCATCCGGCCGGATTTCATCCTGGGTGACCGCTATGGCACCTCCTGCCCCATCGAACTGACGGACATGGCGGCGGATCTGCTTCGCTCGAAGGGCTACACGGTCAGCCGCAACAAGCCCTATGCGGGCGGCTTCATCACCGAGCATTACGGGCGCCCGGCCAAGGGTCTGCATGCCCTGCAGGTGGAAATCAACCGGGGCCTTTATATGGATGAGGAAACCCATGAGCGGGGCGCGGATTTCGTCCGCGTCGCGGCCGATCTCATGGACTTTGTCCGGGAGCTAACCGCCATGCCCGACAGCGCCTTTTCGGCCTGGTCCATCGCCGCCGAGTAACGCACCTCAAGACAGCTCAGGCAGGCGCGCCACAGAAAAAAGGGCCGCACTCAAAAGAGGCGGCCCGAGTCTAGGGAGGAAACGCCCAAGGAGGGCGGCGCTACAACGCAACGCGTCGTATCGCGCTGCAATAAGGTCGCATTGCAGCGCACAAACGTCAAGAGCTTCCGCACCTTTCCAAGCGGTTCCCTTTGACGGCATGGCATGGCGGAGGCAAAAACTGCGGGCACTGCAGCATTTATTAAGTGGCTGAAATAAATGGCAGTCTCCGCGAAAATCCGTATGTTGCGCGGCAGAACAGGCCTCAAACGGCAAGACATGCAAGGAAGGCATACCAGACATGCAAATCTCACATGACTTCTATCCCTTCCTCGAAGACATGGCCAAAGCCTCCAGCGCAGCCATCCTCCCGCATTTCCGCACCAGCCACGGGGTCGAAAACAAGCTCAGCGGCGGCTTTGATCCGGTGACGGTGGCCGACCGGGGCGGCGAAGAGGCCATGCGCGCCCTGATCAACGCCCGGCACCCGGAGCACGGCATTCTGGGCGAGGAATTCGGCAGCGAACGCACGGATGCGGAGCATGTCTGGGTACTGGACCCGATCGACGGCACCCGATCCTTCATCACCGGTCTGCCCACCTGGGGCACGCTGATCGGCCTGACGACCAACGGCAAGCCCAGCCTTGGCATGATGGTGCAGCCCTATGTGAACGAGGCCTATGCCGGCGACACCAGGTCCGCATGGTACCGCGGCCCGCTGGGCACACGGCAGCTGAAGTCCCGCGCCTGCGGCAGCCTTGCCGATGCTGTGCTCTTCACCACCAGCCCGCGCATCTTCAAGCCGGTGGAGAAGGACGCCTATGACCGCATCGAGAAACAGGTCCGCCTCGCCCGCTATGGCACCGATTGCTACGCCTATTGCATGGTGGCCGCCGGCATGGCCGATGTGGTGATCGAAGCCGGTCTGCAGGCCTATGACATCGTGGCTCTTGCCCCCATCATCGAAGGGGCGGGCGGCGTTGTCACCACATGGAGCGGCGGCTCACCGGCCAATGGCGGGCGCATCGTTGCCAGCGGCGATCCGCGCCTGCATGAAATCGTGCTGAAGCAGCTTATGGATGAGCCGCAGACCTGAGCCTTTTCTACGGCGTCTTCATTCCTCGCCGGGGATGAAGGCGTCGAAGGCAGCCCAGAACTGGTCGCGGTAGACGTCCTCTTCCATCAGCAGCTCGTGTTCTGCGCCCGGAATCTCGATGAAGCCGGCGGCCCGGATGCGAGTGGACAGCTCTTCCGTTGCCCGGCTGGAGACGATCCGGTCCCGTCCGGCGGTGATCATCAGCACCGGCACAGCCACGGACGGGCCAAACCGCAATTCGCGGAACGACATCAGGCAGCGTACGGCGGCCGCCAGCCAGCCAATGGTGGGCGGCCCGATCTCGAGAGCGGGATTCGCCTTGCCGATCTCCACCATGCGCTCAAAGCGCCGCCGGTCACTCGTCTGACGGTTGGTCTCGAAGGTCTCGGCCTTGCCGTTCCCACGCCCCGGCACAGGCGCAAGGGCAAGCCCCAGCATGGCCAGAAGCCGCGCCAGCCGGAAGATCATCCGTTCCTTGCGGCCAAAATCGCTCAATCCGGTGAAAGGCGCCGAAAGCACGGCCCGGGAAATCTGCGTGCGCAGGCGCTCTGTTGCCGAGAGGAACACCGCACCACCCGTGGAATGGGCCAGCACATAATGCGGCCCCGGACAGTCGGCGAGCGAAATCTGCCTCACCACAGCCTCAAGATCGATACGGTAACGGGAAAAGCTGCTGACATTGCCACGCTTCAACGAGCCGGGATGGCTGTCGGAACCGCCCTGCCCGCGCCAGTCGAAAGCCACCACATGGAAGCCGCGCTCCTGCAGCTCGGTGATGACCTCGAAATATTTCTCGATGAACTCCGCCCGCCCCTGCAGCAGTGTCACGGTGCCCTTGAGCTGGCCCGGCTTTGCGGGAAAGCGGGCATAGCGCAGCCTGACGCGGTCCGGCGTTTCAATGAAGCCGGCCACCGCGCCATCAGGGATCGGGTTGCCGGGAATTTCGGTCAGCGTCATCTGGGAAGCCTCGGGCTCAAGGGGCAGGCTTCCCAGAGTTACCTTGGCCAGCGCGGCAGCTCAACTGTCTTGGACAGGGAGCTGTACAAGTCAGGGCCCGGAGAGGGAAACTCTCCGGGCCCGGGGATTTACCAGCAGGGTTTACCAGCGGCGGCCGAGGCGCTCACGATCAACGATGTGACCGTTGAAGGCGTTGACCGTCAGCTTGACCGGCATGCCCCGGCGGCCTGTGGCGAACACCACATAGACCGGGCCACGGCCGCCGCGCACGTCGATGTTCTCATACCCCTGACGGCGCAGGCTGCGATGGATGTCACGCGGGGACAGACGGGCATCGCGGCGGCCCCAATCGCGGCCATGGTTGCCGCGGTCACGGTGCCAGCCCCAGTCACCTCCACGGCCATCGATATGGACGGCAGGTGCACCCTGACCGGCGCGAAGTTCAATGGACAGGCCGGAGGAGGCCTGAGCCGGAACGGTGGCGAGAGCTGCGGTGGCGGCAATCACGGTGGCGGAGATGAGGGTCTTCAGCATGGTATGCTCCTTTCTTCCTGTCTGCGGCTGGCGGCGTTTCTCTGCAGTGCCAGCCTGTTGAGAGGAAGATGCGCCCTGGCGCTTGAACCAAAACGGAAGGCGTTGTTCATCCGCCGTTCATCTGCACCGGCAGGGGGCGAAACCGGGTCTTGAAACCGCCGGAGTCCCTCCCCACCTCATTGCTGCAGGCGCCAGACGGGCCTGCGGAACGGCCGGTTTCCCGCCTGAATTGGGGGAGCACCGGCCCATGCATTCAGTTGCTCATGAAGAGGACAGAACCATGCGTCATTTTGATCTCAGCCCGCTTTACCGCTCCACCGTCGGCTTTGACCGGCTGCTTTCGATGCTCGACAGCGCCACCTCCGACACCCCGAGCTATCCGCCCTACAACATCGAGCGGACGGGCGAAAACACCTACCGCATCACCATGGCCGTCGCAGGTTTCGGCAATGACGATCTCTCGATCGAAGCCAAGGAACATGCGCTGACAGTGAAGGGCGAGAAGAAGTCTGAGGAAACCGCCGGTGAAGTGCTTTACCGCGGCATCGCCTCGCGCGCTTTCGAGCGCCGCTTCCAGCTCGCCGAGTATGTGAAGGTGGAAGGCGCCCATCTGGAGAATGGCCTGCTGCACATCGATCTTCTGCGCGAAATCCCCGAAGCCATGAAGCCGCGCAAGATCGAGATCAACGCCGCCGGCACGCCGAAGCAGATCGAGGCAAAGGCCCACTGAGACCAATGCTCGATGAGCTTGACTCATCGAGCATTGGTTAAGCCCGTGCGGCGCTTGAGCATCTTCAAGGCGTGATGCGTCAGCATCTCAGGGCCTTGGTATGAAGCCACCGTTCAAAACTCTCCGCAGTGCGCGGGGAAAAGAGACAGGACAGAAGCGCCCGGCCCCACCGGGCGCTTTTTCCGTTCAGCGTGCCAGTTCGAACTGGATCTCGATACGGCCGAAGCTCGCCCCTGCTCCCCGCCAGTCATGATAGATTTCCCGGCTCTGGCCTGAAAGGACATGGCGGGAAGCCTCGATATCCCGCAGCAGCGGGCGGTATCCTTGCGTAAAGAGGCTGCGCAACGGACCCATGTGCACCGCTGAAGCCACCATGACCGGCTCCAGATGCAGAAAATCCAGCGGCCCGTCATAGGTTTCAGCACCAGTGACGGGCAGACAGATTCGCCAGTCGAACTCTGTTTTCCCATCGCGCGGCAGGCCCTGTGCAATGAAGATCCAGGGACCTGCGGCCACAAGCCCATGCCGGTGGCAGTCGGCTTCAATCACGGGGGCCAGCTCTGCAGCAGCGGCTCCCACGCCGGGGATCCGCAGCCGCCGGGCAATCGACAAGACCCGCAAGTCTTCGGTTGGGTGAATCTTCATAGCACGATCCTCACTGGCCGGGCGGACCGCATGAAGGATCCGCACTGCAACGACTCAAGACCTGCAAGGCTAGAATAAGACTGGAAAAGGCAAACCCGGATTGCAGAATCCACTTCCAAAAGTGCAGAGAAATCCCAAGCCTGAAGAAAAATTATCCTACACGGCGCGCAAAGTGCTCCGCTGGCTTATCAGCCAGCAGCCAGTGCCAGAAAGCGCTCGACTTCCTCTTCCGTCGTGGCGAAGGAGCAGACAAGGCGCAGCAGCGCTTCATCGGCGCCCGGTGCGGTGTGGCCCTCAAGACCGGCGGGCGGCCATTCGCGGATGACGGCGCCTTCGGCCCTCAGCCGGTTGATCACATGGGTGGGCAGCACGGGGAAGACCTCGTTCGCCTCAACCGGCCAGGCGAGCCGGGCAAAGCCGGAGCGGACAAGGCCATCGGCCAGACGGCGGGCCATGGCATTGGCATGGCGGGCATTGTCCAGCCAGTGGCCGTCCTCCAGATAGCCCTCGAATTGGGCCGCCACAAAGCGGCTCTTCGACAGGATATGCCCGGCCCGCTTGCTGAGATAGCGGAACTGGCTGCCCTCGCCCGGATTGAAGAAGATCACCGCCTCGGCACACCAGCAGCCATTCTTGGTGCCGCCGAAGGACAGAACATCCACGCCCGCGCGCCAGGTGATATCCGCTGCCGAACCCCCGCTGGTGATCAGCGCATTGGCAAAGCGGGCGCCGTCCATGTGCACAACGATGCCACGCGATTTGGCCACATCGGCCAGAGCACGGATTTCCTTCGCGGT
The DNA here is from genome assembly GCF_000382365.1 of Pannonibacter phragmitetus DSM 14782. GTDB lineage: Bacteria > Pseudomonadota > Alphaproteobacteria > Rhizobiales > Stappiaceae > Pannonibacter > Pannonibacter phragmitetus. The sequence continues at coordinate 22,624 of NZ_KB908221.1, forward strand.
ATAGACCGTGCCGCATTCAGTTGCCTGGGTCAGGGAGAGACCGGCCACCTGGCCGCTGTTGAGCTCCCCGTCCGGATGCTCGGCCATGGCATTTGTGAGAACGGCCGGTGTCAGCTTGCCATTGGCGCCGGGAAGGCCGCGAATCTTCTGGCCCATGGTCAGAAACTCGGGCGCATTGCATTCGTCATTGGCCACATGCGCCGTGGCATGGGCAAAGACCACGCCGCCGGGCTTTGCATAGGCCGAAAGCGCCAGCGCGTTGGCGGCCGTGCCGGTCGGCACAAAGAAGACCTCGACGTTGCATTCGAAAAGCTCGCTGAAGCGGGCCTTGACCGAAAGCGTCAACGGATCGCCGCCATAGGCCGGAGCAAGCCCGGTGGAATGGCGGGAGAGGGCGGCGGCGACCGGTGCGCTGGCACCGGCCCAATTGTCACTGGCAAATATCATGCAGTCACACTATCCGCCGCAGCCCGTGCCTTGCAACAGCTCTCAATAATATCGCGCCCGCCGGGCCAGCGCGCGGCGCAGGACCCAGTCAATGGAGAAGCGCCCCGGCCCGTAGATGGTCAGAACCAGCAGCAGGAAGCCCCAGAGCAGGCGCTGATCGGCAATCATCGACGAGGGATTGCCATCAAACATCGCGCCGATGGCCGTTGCATCGGCCCCAAGCTGATAGACATCCACATAGGACATGACCGCGATGAAGCCGATCATGCCGAGGCTGGCGGCACGGGTGAACAGGCCAATCGTGATCAACGCCGGCAGGATGAATTCGGCCCAGGTCCCGGCAATCACGATCACATGATAGGGAAAGAAGGCGAGCTTGGTGGTGTCATAGCTCACCGCTTCCATCATCGACGGCAGGATCTGCGCAAAGGCGCCATCAGACGGATGAAGGAACCCCAGAACGCCCGGCCCGATCTTGGTGAGGGCGGAATTCCAGAAGTAAAACAGAAGCACGCTGGCAAAGACGAAGCGCCCGGCCAGGCCGATCAGCCAGCCATGGCTGGCCCGTTCCAGCCCAGCGAAAAAGCCATTGTACATACGGATGAAGAAATCAAACATTGTGTCCCTCCCGGACAGTTCCGGGTGTCATACCAAGCCCGTGCGGCGTCTGAGCATTTTCGAAGCGTGATGCGTCAGCGTGGCAAGGCTTGGTGTTAGAGTGCATCCGGATAAAATTTACGCAAGGTCAATTTGGCATTCACAAGCTGCGCCGCTGCGCAGCAACAGGCCAATGGCGGTGGCAAGATCAAAGGCCAGATCGACAGCCAGCGCGCTGCCTGCGGCCTCTGCGAGACGATCGCCAGCTGCCAGCGCCGCCATGAAAGCCGCCTCCCCCGCCTGCAAGGGGTGAAGGATGACATCGATGCCGGGCCGGGTGAGGAGTACACTCTGCCCCTGCCCCGGATCAACCTCTACCCCAGCCTCAAGCTCGAACCGGTTGGCCCTGACCAGATCCAGCACCGGATAAGACGACATAATCAGACGGCAGGCCGGGTGCAGCATGAAGCGCAGGGCGCCAAGCTGCTCCGGCGGCACAGCGGCAAGCTGGGCCGGATCGAGCGGCACCCGGTCTGCCGCGTGATAGGCCTCGAGCCAGGCCCATTCCAGCCGGGCCACATCAGGCAGATAAGGATAGCCTTCCAGCGGCGGGAACCCTGCAATGAAGGTGGAAAAACTGCCGCCATAGGTCAGAAGCACGGGCGATGACGGCGGCTCGGCGCTCACATAAAGCCTTGCGAGCGCCCGGAAATATTCTTCTCCCAGCAGCCGCACCAGCGCCGGATAGGTCGCCATCAGCGCCTCGGTCAAGCTGACGATGACATTGTTGCGGTAAACGCCAAAACGCTTGGGCGCGGGGGCGCCGTCCGGACCGGTCACATCCTCCGGCACCGGCAGGCCGGCGCGCATCAGCGCCGCCGCAAAGTCTGCGCTGGAAACAGAGGCCTGCTCAGCCATGACGCAGAAGCCCCTGCGGCCGGGCCTCATGCCGAAGTTGAGCCATGACCTGCTCCGCCTCCTGCACCTGCCCCAGCAGCACCGGCCAGGATGGCACGTTGTTGTCCCACTCGATCAGCACCGGCAGCGGCCCGGTCCGCGCCATGAGATCCGCGAAGAGGCTCCAGACGGCGGCCTCCACCTCCCGGTCATGGGCATCGATCAACAGCGGCCCGCCCTGGTCATCCGTGTCAGGCGCGTGGCCGCCGAGATGAATCTCGCCCACATGTTCAATGGGAAAAGCCGCCAGATAGTCCCGCGCATCGCGGCGGTGATTGACAGCGGAAACATGGACATTGTTGACGTCAAGCAGCAGCCCGCAGCCGGTGCGCCGGACAATTCCGGCCAGAAAGCTCAGCTCATCCATTTCACTGGAGGCAAAGGCCACATAGGTGGAGGGGTTTTCCAGCAGCATCCGCCGCCCCAGCACCTCCTGCACCCGGTCAATATGGTCACAGACCAGATCCAGCCGCTCCTGTGTGTAGGGCAGCGGCAAGAGATCGTTCAGGAAAACGGTGTCATGGCTGGACCAGGCCAGGTGCTCGGAGAAAGAAGCCGGCTCATAGCGCGCGCAAAGATGCTTCAGCCGGGCAAGATGGGCTTCATCCAGCGAGCCATCGCCTCCAATCGACAGTCCCACACCATGCAGGGAGATGGGATAGTCCGCCCTGATACGCTCCAGATAATGATGCGGCGCGCCGCCTGCGCCCATGTAGTTTTCGGCGTGGATCTCGAAGAAGCCGACATCGGGCTTCTGCGACAGAATTTCGCTGTAATGCTCCGGCTTCAGCCCAGCCCCACCGCGCTGCGGCAGGGTGAAACTGAGGTCCGCCGTCTCCTGCAGCCCGGTCATGATGGCAATCACTCCCCCGCAATGCGGCTTCCGGCGGCGCGCGCCGGAAGCCTTGATCCTGCATTCCAGTCTTGCAGCCTCAGGACTTCGGCAGATCGCGCTGCAGCTCGGCCAGCGAGCCCATGCGGCCATCCGGCAGCTTCATCTCCGTGCAAGTGCCTGCGGGCACCAGCGTCCAGGCATTGCCCTGATAGTCAACCGTGGACGTACCGGCGCAGGTCGTGCCCGGACCGGCCTTGCAGTCATTCTTGCCGGCGAGCGACACGCCGTAGCACTTCTCCTTGGCCTGTGCGCCAGCTTCTGTCGGCGCAGTCACGCCAGCCACCGCCGCCGCCACAGCGCTGGCCACAATTGCCGCAGAAAGAAAGGTCTTGCTCATTTTCGTACCTCGTTTCATCCGTCCCGGCTCCCCCGATGGCGCCGTTTCCCGGATGGCTGCATCCTGCTGCATTCCCCAACCGCCGGGAAATCAAAGGCCCGTGACGGCGGAACCGGGTGCTGATGCCGGGAGTGTGAACTGCAATCATGAAACTTTGTTGCTCATTCCGCCGCAGCCCGTTCCGAAAATGAACCTGACGCTGCAAATGGCGAAACAAAATGAATTTTAATCCTTATAAACGGTCTTGCCCCCCCGGGGGAAATCTGGCATGTTCCCCCGGCTCGGAATAGGGCAGGAATACTGTCCCTTTTTTCGAGCCCCGAGGTTACTCGCTGGGCCGTGGCCAATCCGCGGCAATCGCCGGATATGGGGGAGGCACCACAGACACCGGCACCTCATGCGAGAGCCTGCGGACAGGCTCAGGACTGCCTTGCTGCCCCGTGCGGCAGGCAGAAAAAGGGCATCACCGGCGAAGCGGGAGGCTTGCTTTCGCCAGAAGACGGTTCGCTTTGTGGAAGCGAAGCGTTAAAACTACGACAGAGCCGCGGCACAGGCTGAGGGAGATCTGCGTGTCTTGCCCCCAAGAGGGGAAAGGTGCGCACATGCGACCTGAGGACGGCTGCGGAAACACTGGATTACAGTGAGGGCGCATATGATGAAGAGTGAGCTGACCACCAGCACAGCCATGGCCGTAGCAGGGCGCGAGGGAGCGGAAAAAGCCCGCACCGCGACCACTATCGCCACGCGTCTGCGCGAGGCGGCAGATAAAGGGCTCTACAATCCTTCTCGCGAACACGACGCCTGCGGCGTCGGCTTCATTGCGCATCTCAAAGGCCAGAAATCGCACAAGGTCGTCGCGGACGGCCTGAACATCCTTGAAAACCTTACCCATCGCGGCGCGGTTGGCGCCGATCCCCTGATGGGCGACGGCGCAGGGATGCTCGTGCAGATCCCGCATGACTTCTTCAAGGCCGAACTGTCGGCGCAAGGGGTGACCCTGCCGGAGCCTGGCCAGTATGGCGTTGGCTTCCTGTTCCTGCCGCAGGACGAGGCCCTGCGCGCCAAGTGCGTGGAAATCGTCGAGCGCGTTGTCGCAGCTGAAGGCCAGAAGGTCCTCGGCTGGCGTGACGTGCCGGTCGACAATTCGTCCCTGTCCAAGGCACCGGACATTGCCGCCACCGAGCCCTATTCCCGCCAGCTCTTCATTGGCGCGGCCGATGGCATCGACCAGACCACCTTCGAGCGCCGCCTGTTCGTGCTGCGCAAGGTGATTTCCAACACCGTCCGCGCCGAGAGCAACGCGGTGAAGCACGGCTTCTATCTGGTCTCCATGTCCAGCCGCACGCTGGTCTACAAGGGCATGTTCCTGGCTTACCAGCTTGGCGCCTATTACAAGGACCTGAAGGACGAGCGCTTCACCTCGGCCCTCGCCCTGGTGCACCAGCGCTTCTCCACCAACACGTTCCCGTCCTGGGATCTCGCCCACCCCTACCGCATGGTGGCGCATAACGGCGAGATCAACACCCTGCGCGGCAACGTCAACTGGATGGCTGCCCGCCAGGCGTCCGTGTCCTCGCCGCTGTTCGGCGACGACATCTCAAAGCTGTGGCCGATTTCCTACGAAGGCCAGTCGGACACCGCCTGCTTCGACAACGCGCTCGAATTCCTCGTCATGGGCGGCTACTCGCTGGCCCATGCGGCGATGATGCTGATCCCGGAAGCCTGGGCCGGCAACCCGCTGATGGACGAGAACCGCCGCGCCTTCTACGCCTATCACGCCGCCATCATGGAGCCGTGGGACGGCCCCGCCGCCGTGGCCTTCACCGATGGCCGCCAGATCGGCGCAACGCTGGACCGCAACGGCCTCCGTCCGGCCCGCTACATCGTCACCGATGATGATTATGTCATCATGTCCTCGGAAGTGGGCGTGCTGCCGATCCCGGACGAGAAGATCGTCAGGAAGTGGCGCCTGCAGCCGGGCAAGATGCTGCTCATCGACCTGGAACAGGGCCGCATCGTCTCCGACGACGAGATCAAGCGCCAGCTGTCCACCGCCAACCCCTACAAGGACTGGCTGCACCGCTCGCAGATCGTGCTTGAGGACATGCCGGGCGTGCGCGAGCGCGCTCCGGTGGCCGGTGAAAGCCTGCTCGACCGCCAGCAGGCCTTTGGCTACACCCAGGAAGACATCAAGCTCTTGATGCAGCCGATGGCGACCGTGGGTCAGGAAGCCGTGGGCTCCATGGGCACGGACACGCCGATTTCGGCGCTCTCCGACAAGTCGAAGCTGCTTTACACCTACTTCAAGCAGAACTTCGCGCAGGTGACGAACCCGCCGATCGACCCGATCCGCGAAGAGCTGGTGATGAGCCTCGTCTCCTTCATCGGCCCGCGTCCGAACCTGTTCGACCTCAAGGGCCTGTCGCACGCCAAGCGCCTGGAAGTCCGCCAGCCGATCCTCACCAACGAGGATCTGGAAAAGATCCGCCGCATCGGCGACATCGCGGACAATCACTTCTCGGCCAAGACGCTCGATATCACCTATTCCGCAGCGCGTGGCGCTGAGGGTATGGAAGATGCACTGGAGGAACTTTGCCAGCGGGCCGAGAAGGCCGTGCGGCATGGTGACAACATCATCATCCTGTCGGACCGCCTGATCAGCCGCGCCCGCATCGCCATTCCGGCGCTGCTGGCCACCGCTGCCGTGCACCATCACCTGATCCGCAAGGGCCTGCGCACTTCCGTGGGCCTCGTGGTGGAGACGGGTGAAGCACGCGAAATTCATCATTTCTGCGTGCTGGCAGGCTACGGCGCCGAGGCGATCAACCCGTATCTCGCCTTCGAGACCCTGCTCTCGATGCACCACGAGATGGACTTCCCCGAGGAAGTTGATGCCGATGAAGTGGTCTACCGCTACATCAAGTCCATCGACAAGGGCATCCTCAAGGTCATGTCCAAGATGGGCATCTCGACCTACCAGTCCTATTGCGGCGCGCAGATCTTCGACGCCATCGGCCTGTCGTCCGCCTTTGTCGAGAAGTACTTCTTCGGCACGGCGACGACCATTGAAGGCATCGGCTTGAAGGAAGTGGCGCAGGAAACCGTGATGCGCCACCAGATGGCCTTCGAGGATGTCGCCATCCTGCGCCGGTCGCTGGAAGTGGGCGGTGAATACGCCTACCGCATCCGCGGCGAAAGCCACATGTGGACGCCGGATTCCATCGCCACCCTGCAGCACGCCGTGCGCGGCAACCTGCCGGACAAGTACCGGGAATTCGCCGAGCTTTCCAACAAGGAAACCGGCCGCTTCTCGATCCGTGGCATGTTCCGCATCAAGAGCGCGGAAGAGCTGGGCCGCAAGCCCATCTCCATCGACGGCGTGGAGCCGGCCGACAAGATCGTCCGCCGCTTCGTCACCGGCGCCATGTCCTTCGGCTCGATCAGCCGCGAGGCACATACCTCGCTGGCCATTGCCATGAACAGGATCGGCGGCAAGTCGAACACCGGTGAAGGCGGCGAGGAAGCCGAGCGCTTCAAGCCGCTGCCGGATGGCTCGATGAACCCGCAGCGCTCCGCCATCAAGCAGATCGCGTCCGGCCGTTTCGGTGTCACCACCGAATATCTGGTCAATGCCGACATGCTGCAGATCAAGGTGGCACAGGGCGCAAAGCCCGGTGAAGGCGGCCAGCTGCCGGGCCACAAGGTGGATGCGGTCATTGCCAAGGTGCGTCACTCGACCCCGGGCGTGGGCCTGATTTCGCCCCCGCCGCACCATGACATCTACTCGATCGAAGATCTGGCGCAGCTGATCTACGACCTGAAGAACGTGAACCCGGAAGCCGACATCTCCGTGAAGCTGGTGTCGGAAGTCGGTGTCGGCACGGTGGCCGCAGGCGTTGCCAAGGCCCGCGCCGACCACATCACGGTCTCCGGTTATGACGGCGGCACCGGCGCTTCGCCGCTGACCTCGATCAAGCATGCCGGCAGCCCCTGGGAAATCGGCCTTGCCGAAACCCAGCAGACGCTGGTGCTCAACGGCCTGCGCTCCCGCGTGGCGCTGCAGGTGGATGGCGGCCTGAAGACCGGCCGTGACGTGCTCATTGGCGCCCTTCTGGGTGCGGACGAGTTCGGCTTTGCCACCGCGCCGCTGATCGCCGCAGGCTGCCTGATGATGCGCAAGTGCCACCTCAACACCTGCCCGGTTGGCATCGCCACCCAGGACCCGGTGCTGCGCAAGCGCTTCAAGGGCACGCCGGAGCATGTGATCAACTACTTCTTCTTCGTCGCGGAAGAGCTGCGCGAGCTGATGGCCTCTCTCGGCGTTGCCGACCTCAACGAGATCATCGGACGCTCCGACTTCCTCGACAAGGACACTGCCATCGACCACTGGAAGGCGAAGGGCCTCGACTTCGGCCGCATCTTCTTCCAGCCGGAGGCAGCTCCCGAAGAAACCCGCTGGACCCAGCGCCAGGAGCATCCGATCACGGATATTCTGGACCGCCGCCTCATCGCGGCCGCCCGCCCGGCGCTGGAAGACAAGACGCCGACCATCGTCGAGGAGACCATCTGCTCGGTCGACCGGTCTGCCGGTGCCATGCTCTCGGGCGAAGTAGCCAAGCGCTACGGCCACAAGGGCCTTGCGGCGGACACGCTGAAGATCAACCTGAAGGGCACTGCCGGTCAGGCCTTTGGCGCGTTCCTTGCCCGCGGCATCACCATGGAACTGCGGGGCGATGCCAACGACTATGTCGGCAAGGGCCTGTCGGGCGGCAAGATCATCGTGCGCCCGTCGGACAAGGCACGGATCGTGCCGGAAGAGTCCATCATCGTCGGCAACACCGTGCTTTACGGCGCGACCGAAGGTGAATGCTACTTCCGCGGTGTTGCGGGCGAGCGTTTCGCCGTGCGCAACTCCGGTGCGATTGCAGTGGTCGAGGGCGTGGGTGACCACGGCTGCGAATACATGACCGGCGGCATCGTCGTCGTCATCGGCCAGACCGGGCGCAACTTTGCAGCCGGCATGTCGGGCGGCATCGCCTATGTGCTGGATGAGGAAGGCAACTTCTCCTCCCGCTGCAACCTTGCCATGGTCGATATCGAACCGGTGGCCGAGGAAGACGACCTGCTGGAGAAGCTCCACCACCATGGCGGCGACATCGAGCACAAGGGCCGCGTGGACGTGACGGGCGACATGACCCGCCACGACGACGAGCGCCTGCGCCAGCTCCTGCTCAACCATGTGGCCCACACCGGCTCCACCAAGGCACAGGCGATCCTGGATGCCTGGGATGTGTACAGGCCGAAATTCGTCAAGGTGATGCCCGTCGAGTACCGCCGGGCCTTGCGCGAGATGGAAGAGAAACGGCTCGGCATGGTGGCGGCGGAATAAGCCCGCCACCTGCACCCGGCCCTCGCGGCACACGCTGAGGGCCGGCACCACCCGGCAACAGAGCCGTCTCCCTGAGATCAGGTCGAGGCGGCTGAGGATGAAACGAGTTTTGAGGAGGTCACCTTGGGCAAGGTCACCGGATTTATGGAAATCGACCGGCAGGAGCAGAAGTACCAGCCGGCATCCGACCGCATCCGCCATTTCCGCGAGTTCACCCTGCCGCTGAACCAGGGCGAGGTCGAGCGTCAGGCGGCACGCTGCATGGATTGCGGCATCCCCTATTGCCACGGCCCCGTCGGCTGCCCGGTGCACAACCAGATCCCGGACTGGAACGATCTGGTCTATCAGGGCGACTGGGAACTGGCACTGCGCAACCTGCATTCGACCAACAATTTCCCGGAGTTCACCGGCCGCGTCTGCCCCGCCCCCTGCGAGGAAGCCTGCACGCTGAACCTTGAGGACGCACCGGTCAACATCAAGACGATCGAGCAGGCCATTGCCGACAAGGGCTGGAAGGAAGGCTGGATCCGCGCCGAGCCTTCCGCCACCAAGACCGGCAAAACGGTTGCCATCATCGGCGGTGGACCGGCCGGCATGGCCGCTGCCCAGCAGCTGGCCCGCGCCGGGCACACGGTGCATGTCTATGAGCGCGAGCCCAAGGCCGGCGGCCTGCTGCGCTATGGCATCCCGGACTTCAAGATGGAAAAGCGCCACATCGACCTGCGCGTCAAGCAGCTGGAAGAAGAAGGCGTCACCTTCCACTATGGCGTCAACGTCGGCGTCACCGTCACCATGGAAGAGCTGTCCGAGCGCCATGATGCGGTGATCATCTGCACCGGTGCCGAGCGTCCGCGTGATCCGGGCGTCTCCGGCATGGAGCTGGAAGGCTGCCATTGGGCGATGGACTATCTGGTCCAGCAGAACCGCCGCGTCGGCGGCGAGGATGTGTCCGGCGAGGCGCCGATCTGGGCCGCAGGCAAGCATGTGGTCGTCATCGGCGGCGGCGACACCGCCTCCGACTGCGTCGGCACGGCCTTCCGTCAGGGCGCCCTGTCGGTGACCCAGCTCGACATCCGCCCGATCCCGCCGCTGAAGGAAGACAAGCTGACCGTGTGGCCCTACTGGCCGACGAAGTTCCGCACGTCTTCCTCGCAGGCCGAAGGCGCCGAGCGCGAATTCTCCGCCGCCACCCTCGGCCTCGTCGGCGAGGACGGGCACATCGTTGGCGTCAAGTGCGCCCGCGTGGACGAAAAGCGCAAGCCGATCCCCGGCACGGAGTTCATCCTGCGCGCTGATCTGGTGATGGCCGCCATCGGCTTCTCCGGCCCGCGCCTCGACACCTTCATCGCCGAGCTGGACGGCAAGCTGGAGCTGGATGGCCGCACCAACGTGAAGGCCAACACCGAGGACTACAAGACGAGCTATGCCAACGTCTTTGCTGCCGGCGACGTCCGCCGCGGCCAGTCGCTGGTCGTCTGGGCCATCCGCGAAGGCCGCCAGGCCGCCCGCGCCGTGGACGAATTCCTCACCGGCTCCTCCAACCTGCCGCGCTGAGCGGCAGGCGGAACAGCACAATCCTCAGGAGCGGCCCCCGGGCCGCTCCTTTTGTTTTGGGACATGGAAAAGGTCAATTCGGCAGGCTGCCCGTGAAGTCCACGCGGCCGGGAATGGGGGTGCCGGTGTCGCCTGTGGCCAGGAACCTGCGGGCGAGGCGGGCGGCGGCTTCGGTTTCCACCGGGGGCAGGATCTGGGGTTCGTTGGCATCGCCCGCCAGATGGTCCTCTGCCGACAGGGCGCGTCCGGTCAGGACGATGAAGTTCGGGTCGTCCGCCACCCCTTCAAAGGCGAGCCCACCATAGCCGCCAAGCACGCGGGCAAGCTCCCTCTCGACGAAAAAGGCCACCTTGCGGGCACCAGCCCATGTGAAGCCGACGCCATCATTGGCGCGCAGGCGGCGGCGCTGGCCGTCCACATCCGGCCCGAAAGCGGTATAGGCCTCGTTGTCATCAAGAAACACCTTCCAGATGTCCACATAGGCCGAGCGGGTCATGGCCGCTTCGGCCTGAAACAGGTCATTGAGAATGATGAAGCCGGGATCAAGCCGCGCTGCTTCGGTCGGCGGCAGGCCGACAAGCACGAGCGGCTTGCGCTCCTGCCGCATGGCCAGCGCCAGAGCCCGCAGCTTCTTGCGGTAATCCGCCTTGAAGGCATCGCTTCCAAAGGATACCAGACCGCCATCCGGCTGCGGCACATCCTTGACGTCGGCATAGCCGAACACGGCGACAACCGCCTTGACGCCGCCACGCCGGATCCGGGAAACGGTCCTGTCCGTCCAGGCCGGGTCCGGATCGCCCATCAGTCCATCCGGGAGGGCAACAGGCTGTGCGGGAGCAGGCACCGCCCCAGCGGCGGTGGCAGCGGCAGCTTCGGCAGAAGCCGGCTGCGAGACAGCGGGTGCTGCGCTCAGCAGCTCGACACGGATCATCGGCTTTTGCGCGAAAATGGCACTCAGCCCTTCCGCAAGCGCCGCAGCTGCCGGCCCGCCGAGCACAAGCACAACACCTGCATCCGGCTCTTTCGGCGCTTCCACGACTTTGGGAGGGGTATTGCTGGGAGCGGCTGGGGCTTTCTTGCGCACCACAGGCTTGGCTTCCTGCACCCGCACCTCGGGCCGGGACACGCCGAACAGGCGCATGAGCGGGCGCAGCGGGTTGAAGCCATCTTCGGAAGGGGGAGGCGGAATGGGGCGCCCCTGCGCCAGCACGCCCCCCTGCAGCACCGGCAGAACAACCAGCGCTGCAAGGAGAATGGCAAGCCAGCGCATTCTGAACGAAAGAAGCGGCACCCGGTAACCTCCATCTGAACAAGGTCAGACTATAGGCAATCTGGCGCCGCTCCGGAAGTGTCAGCTACCGCTGCCGATCCTGGATAGCAGCATCACCGAGGCATAGCCATCCGGGATCAGGCCACGCGACTTCTGGAAGGCGCGGATGGCGCGGCGGGTGGCCGGGCCTGCAAGGCCATCCGGCTCACCTGCCTGGAAGCCCTTGCGGTTGAGGGCTGCCTGCAACTGCATGGTCTGATCCTTATTGAGCGGCAGATGCTCCCGCGCCCAAGACCCGGCAAAGGCATCGCCGCCCCGGATCCGGTCGGCCAGATGGCCAACAGCCAGCGCATAGGCCGTGGCGTTGTTGTAGCGCTTGATGACGGAAAAGTTCTTCAGCATCAGGAAGCTCGGACCGGCCGCCCCGGCCGGCAGGACCAGCACGGCGGTGTCATCGGCACGCGGGAAGCCGCGGCCATTGGGCCGCACAACACCAAGCCGGCCCCATTCGGCCAGCGTCTTGGAGGTGGTGTCATCGGCCATCGAATAGTCGAAACCGCGCGGCAGATTGACCTCGTAGCCCCACGTCTTGCCTGACTGCCAGCCGTGTTCCTTCAGGTAGTTGGCGGTGGAGGCCAGAGCATCAGGAATGGACGTCCAGATATCCCGGCGGCCATCGCCATTGAAGTCGGCAGCGTAGCGCTTCCAGCTCGACGGCATGAACTGGGTGTGCCCCATGGCACCGGCCCAGGAGCCGATCATGTCCTTGTGGCGCACGTGGCCCGCCTGAATGATCCCCAGGGCGGACACCAGTTCACCTTGCCAGAAGTCCCTCCGGCGCGGCGCTTCATAGGCAAGCGTCGCCAGCGCGCGGATCACGTCATGGCCGCCCATGAAGCTGCCGTAGTTGGTTTCCATGCCCCAGACGGCCAGAACCACTTCCTTCTGCACGCCGTAGCGGGCCTCGATCTCGCGCAGAACGGCGGCATGCTCACGCAGCATCTTCTGGCCGTTCTCGATACGCGTGGTGGAAACCGCGCTTTCGAGATAGTCCCACACCGGCTTGACGAACTCGGACTGGCGCGACATCAGGCGCACCGTGTCCGGATCGGGCGTCATGCCGGTGAAAACGGCGTTGTAGGTCTGGCTGCTGATCCCGGCCGCCTGTGCCTGCGGCCAGAAATTGCGGACCCACGTCTGAAAGCCCGCATCCGCGAGCGCAGAGCCAGCCTGCATCATCCCTCCAGCAGCAAGCAGCACGGCAGCGGCAAGGCCGCGAGCCTTTCTGGCGATCCGGCCCATTGGCCGGGACACATCCTGTCCGGTCAAACCGTTGTTCGTCATTCAGGCCTCCTTAATGCCCGGAATGCCCCCGCACCCCATGTTGGCAAGCTGATCTTCTGGCCCCATCGGCTCACCGGCGTATCCGGACACCCGCCTGGATGCGGTTTTCATCGTAATCCGCACCGGCGATTGAGCTGTCAAAGGTCCGATAGGTATATGTCCCCGTCAAGGCAACGTTGCGTGTCAGGGCATAGGTTGCTCCCGCCAGCGTGCTGGTGGTTGCCTCTTCAATGCCCACGCCCTGATAGTGGCGCCGCGCATAGCCCGCGCCCGCCTGCGCCACCAGCCGCTCGGACAGGGCATGGGACACGCGCAGGTCCGCGCTGTAGAGGATCGAGCCGGAGGATCCGGCCAGATCCGAGGGGCTGAGCGTTGTGGTCAGGCCTGCGGTGACTGTCATCAGCCGCGTCGGCGACCAGACGAGCGAACCGTCGATGGTCAGGCCCGCCAGATCCTGAAGCTGGCGGCTGTCCAGACGCTCCACCCGCCATCCGGCAGCCACTTCGCCCGCCAGCTTTGGCCCGGCGGCAATGGTCACGCCGCTGCGCAGGGCATAGCCCTTGGCATCGCGGCGGATGCAAGGGGCGGCGCAATCCTCATCGAAGGAGCGGCGCAGAGCCGTCACTTCGGCAAAGGGCTGCAGCATTGCGCCCGTGCGGGCATCCAGCCGCAGCGTCGCAGAATAGAGCGTGTTGTCCCGCCCGCTGCGGCCCTCACGGCTCTGCCCTTCCGAATACATCGTCCGGGCCACATCGCCGCGCAGGGTGGCCGCCACAATGCCTGCCTCGCGGGTCACGCCCAGCGAGGCATTCACCACATTGACATCGCCCTCCCCATTCGGGTTCTCCGCCGTGGAGGTGTCTTCACGCGAATAGGAATGGCCGAGTGAGCTGTTGATCTGCGTGCTGTCCCCGGCATCCAGCCGCAGCGCCGCTCTGGTGTCGATGGAAGGCTCGCTTCGCACATTGCTGCCGGGATAGGCCGCATAGGAGCCGCGCAGCGAAACATCCAGCTGATGCCGGGACCAGTCCGAGCGGATCTGCAGATCGGGCGCAACCGAGTAGAGCGAGTTCGCGCGCCCGCTGGAAGAGCCGGCCGCATTGTCCGACCAGCCCCCGGAGACCGTGAGTTGCGGCACAACCGTGAAGGTGCCCACCCGCAGTCCAAGCGGCGCGTCATAGGTGGTCTCGCCGTCAAACACATCGTTGCCGAGGGCACCGCCCTGCCCGCCATTGGCGCTGACCCTGCGCACGGCGTTGACCCGGTCGGAAAAGGGCCGCGTCTGGCTCTGGCGGCCGGTGCCGGCAAGCCCTGCGGAACCGGCGTCTTGCGTGCCGCCCGTCAGGGAGTAGACCTGCGCCTGCGTGGGATTGACCGGTGACAGGGTGCCCGTTGCCGCCGGAGCCGAACCGCCGGCCGGCGGCAGCACCTGTCCGCTGGTGCTGTCCATGGCTTGCCCGCTGCCATCAAAGGTGCTGGTGCGCAGTCCCGTGGCGCCCGTCGACGGACTGCCGGCCACCTGCGCAGCCGCAGGCAAGGCGCCAAAGACGCTCACGAGCAGACAGGAGAGGAACTGGCGCATCATCAAAAGCCGGACCGGGACCCATGGGTACAATTCGTCTCAAAATGCGGGATACATGGTTAACCACGGGTTTCCGTCCGGGCATTTGGCAGCGCGGGAAGGCTCCGCAGCCGCCTTGCACAAGCCATCATCCACCCGGATGCTTGCGCCTCCGTCACAGCTGGCTTAGACAGACGCCAGTCCGCAAAAGGGGCTCAGCCCGCAAACGGGCTCAGGTCCGCAGCGCAAAAGGACAAGCCATGCACAGCGCCAGCCTTACCGGAACCGACCCCTCATCACTTTCCAGTGAGGACCGCGAGACTCTTGCCTCAGCGGACCGCACACTCGGCACGGAGCTGGCAGCTCTGACCTCGCTGCGCGATGCGCTGCAGGACAGTCTGGCTCTGCCCTTCACACGTGCGGTGGCGCTTCTGCATGGCATTGCAGGCCGCGTCATCATTTCCGGCATCGGCAAGAGCGGCCATATCGGCACAAAGATTGCCGCCTCCATGGCCTCCACCGGCACGCCCGCATTCTTCGTCCATGCCAGCGAGGCCAGCCACGGCGACCTTGGCATGATCACGCAGAATGATGCGGTGGTTGCCCTGTCATGGTCCGGCGAAACGCCGGAACTGGCCAGCATCATCGCCTATACCCGCCGCTTCAAGGTGCCGCTGATCGCCATCACCTCATCGGCCACCAGCGCGCTCGGCAAGGCTGCCGATATCGTCCTCGCGCTGCCGCAGGTGACGGAAGCCTGTCCGCATGGCCTTGCGCCGACGTCTTCGACGCTGCTGCAACTGGCCATCGGCGATGCGCTGACCGTGGCTCTTCTGGAAGCGCGCGGCTTCACCGCGCAGGATTTCCGCGTCTTCCATCCGGGCGGAAAACTGGGAGCAAGCCTCAGGCTTGCCCGCGACATCATGCACAAGGGCGAGGCCATGCCGCTCACGGTGGAAGGCACGCGGATGCGTGATGCCATCGTGCTGATGACACAGAAGGGCTTTGGCGTCGCCGGTGTCACGGATCAGGCCGGCAAGCTCACCGGCATCGTCACCGACGGCGATCTGCGCCGTCACATGAGCAGCAATTTCCTCGACAAGACCGTCGATGAAATCATGACGCGGCGGCCGAAGTCCGTTCCGGGCGACATGCTGTCAGGTGCCGTACTGGAGTTCCTCAACACGGCGGCGATCACCTCGATCTTCGTAGTGGAAGATGGCAAGCCTGCCGGTATCATCCACATGCACGACCTGCTGCGGATCGGCGCTGCCTGACGCTAGGGTTGCTTAACGCAGAAACCTCAATTCGCAGCTTGATTAGGGATTGATTAGCCTAGTTTCTCTAAGCTCCCTCTCCAGAGTGTTCGGCCTCTCCGGCCTTTGGAAACGGTGCAAGGAATGGATCTGGGTTCAATTATCGGAATTGTCGGCTCTTTTGCGATCGTCATGGTCGCAATCCTGCTGGGCGGCAGCTTCGGTCAGTTCATCGATGTTCCGTCCGTTCTCATTGTGATCGGCGGCGGCCTGGCCGCAACCCTCATCCGCTTTTCGCTTGGTGGCATCGTCAGTGCCTTTGCGGTTGGCGCAAAGGTCGGCTTTGGCGCCAAGAACATCAAGCCGCGCGACCTGATTGAGGAAATCAGCGGCCTTGCCGAAATCGTGCGTAAGTCCGGGCCGCTTGGGCTGGAAAATGCCGCTGTTTCGGACCCGACCCTTGCAAAGGGCGTGCAGTACATCGCCGATGGCTATGAGATCGAGTTCATCCGCGAATCCATGATGCGCGAGCGGGACCTGACGCTTTCGCGCCTGTCCGAAGGCAAGCGCGTGTTCAAGGCACTGGGCGACAGTGCCCCGGCCTTTGGCATGATCGGTACGCTCGTCGGTCTGGTGCAGATGCTGGCCAACATGGATGATCCGTCTGCGATCGGCCCCTCCATGGCTATCGCCCTTCTGACCACGCTTTATGGCGCGCTGATTTCCAACTGCTTCTGTCTGCCGATGGTGGACAAGCTCGACGCCAAGTTCGACGTGGAAGAGGTCAACCAGACCCTCATCATCGACGGCATCCTGCAGATCCGCGAATCCAAGAGCCCGGCGTTGATCCGCGAGATGCTGATCGCCTATCTGCCGGAAAGCGCCCGTGCCGGGCTGATCGACGCGGCATAAGGCAGAAGCCGGAAAGGGAGCACAGATCATGGCACGCAAGAAGCCTGCAGGCGGCGGCGCCCCGGAATGGCTGGTGACATTCGCTGACCTGATGTCCCTGCTCGTCTGCTTCTTCGTGCTGATCATCTCCTTCTCGGTTCAGGACAAGCAGAAGCTCCAGATCGTCGCCGGCTCGATGAAGGATGCCTTCGGCGTCAAGGAGAACTCGCGGCGTCTTGGCGTGATCGAAATGGAAGGCATTCCGATCCGCGACTACATGAAGCAGGTCTCACAGGTTCCGCAGGAACTGGATTCGGACTTCGCCAGCGAGCGTCACGAGAAAAACACCAAGCAGGGCCCCGAAGCCAACACCCACGACACGGTGGAGGCCGAAATCGAGCGTTCCCGCCAGTTCGCCACGGCGGCTGCGACCCTGCGCCAGGCCCTGCAGGAAATGCCGGAGATCACCGAAATCTCCCAGCACATCATTTTCGAGGAAACAGAAGAAGGCCTCAACATCATGATCGTGGATCAGGATGGGCGGTCGATGTTCCGCGAAGGCTCGAAATATCCCTACGAAACAACCCGCCGGATTCTGGCAAAGATTGCCCCGGTTCTGGCGGATATGCCGAACCGGATCGAGGTCACCGGTCACACGACAACCGGCAGCGCCGCCACGGACCCCAATTACACCACGTGGGAGCTGTCGACCGACCGGGCGAACATCGCCCGGCAGATCCTCAATGAATATGGGGTGCCGTCAGACCAGATTTTCTCGGTGGTGGGCAAGGCCGATACGGAACCTCTGTTCCCGAACGACCCCTTCCTGGCAGCAAACCGGCGCATCAGCGTCTTGCTGATGCGCGAAGCCCCGCCAATCCCGCCGGGCAATCTGTAAGCTGCCCGGACTTGCGCTGCTTGCGCAGCACGGTTTGAAACGGCTCAAGCGCCGCACGCCTTGAGCCGTTCTCTATGAGAATTGGGCTTAGTCCGCCTGCCTGACGCGCAAGCGCACACCTTCCACGCCTTCCACAAGCACGCGGGTTCCGGCGGGCAGATCCGGCCCGGAGATTTGCCAAACAGTGTCGTCAACGGAAAGCCAGCCAGTTCCTGAGACAATCGGGTCCTTCAGAACATAGATGTGGCCAGCATAGCGGCTGCCCCGCCGGTTGAGACCGGGATCGCCAAAGGCGCTTTCCCGCCGCCGCATGAACCACCGCCCGGCAATCACGCTGATGACGGACAGCACTGCGAAGAGGATGATGTTCGTCTGCCAGGCAAGCGGTTCGATCAGATTGACCACGCCAACCAGGATGGCTGCGACGCCGAACCAGAGGAAGAAGGTGCCCGGAACGAGCACCTCCACCCCGAAGAGCAGGATGCCGGAAAACCACCAGCCCCAGGCGCCAAGTCCCTGGAAGATCTGCTCAAATGTGCTCATGCACCCTCACTCTGCCCCGGACGCGGCACCGAAGGCAGTCCCGAGCCTGAGCTGGACCGGCTCTCGCCGTCCTTGTTGCCGAATGCCTCGCGGGCAATCTCGCCGATGCCGGTCAGAGCACCCAGCAGTGACGTTGATTCCATCGGCAGGATCAGGGTCTTCTGGTTGCGGGATGTCGCCAGTTCCTTGAAGGCTTCGATATATTTCGTCGCAACGAAATAGTTGATCGCCTGCATGTCGCCGGCAGAAATCGCCTCACTGACGAGGCGGGTCGCCGTGGCTTCGGCCTCAGCCGCGCGCTCGCGTGCCTCGGCATCACGGAACGCCGATTCCCGGCGGCCTTCGGCCTGCAGGATAAGGGCCTGCTTCTCACCCTCTGCCTTGAGGATTTCGGCCTGCCGCTTGCCTTCGGCCTCCAGGATCGAGGCGCGCTTGTCACGCTCGGCCTTCATCTGGCGGGCCATGGAATCCACCAGATCGCGCGGCGGATTGATATCCTTGATCTCGATGCGGGTGACTTTCACGCCCCAGGACTCGGCGGCGGCATCCACCACGCGCAGCAGGCGGGTGTTGATCTCGTCACGGTTGGACAGCAGCTCATCCAGATCCATCGACCCCATCACCGAGCGGATGTTGGTCATGGTGAGGTTGAGAATGGCGTTCTCCAGCCCCGCCACTTCATAGGCGGCACGGGCGGCGTCCAGAATTTGATAGAAGGTGATGCCATCCGCCGTCACCGTGGCATTGTCGCGGGTGATGACCTCCTGGGAGGGGACGTCGAGCACCTGCTCCATCATGTTGAGACGGCGGCCGATCTTGTCGATGACCGGAACAATCAGGTTGAGGCCCGGCGAGAGGGTGCGCCGGTAGCGGCCGAAGCGTTCGACCGTGAGATTGTAGCCCTGCGGAACAGTCTTCACGCCCGCAAAAATCAGCAGGATGACGAAGAAAAAGAGTGCGACTAGAACAATGTTGAAACCGTAATCGGCCAAGGGCATGCGAGGCTCCCGTCTTATCTGCCTTTAAAACGGGCAGAGTATGCGACGGATCAGCCTGCGATGCCACCCGGAAAGAGCCGGGCAGCACCGCCGCCCGGATCAGAAGCATGGTCCTGGAAGGCCGGACGGTTCAGAGCCAGCCGGACAGCTCGCGCTGCACCACCTGTTGCAGCACGGCCATGCCCAGATCGCTGTCGTTGAGGCAGGGGATGTGGGTGAACTCGCCGCCGCCATTCTCGTGGAAGATCTCTCCGGCTTCTCCGGCAATTTCCTCAAGCGTTTCAAGGCAGTCGGCGACGAAGCCGGGGTTCATCACGGCGATGTTCTTCACCCCCTCCTTCGCCAGCGCCTCGACGGTCTTGTCCGTGTAGGGCTGCAGCCACTCCTCCGGGCCGAAGCGAGACTGGAAGGTAACCCGCAGCTTCTCCTTGCTCATGCCCAGCCGCTCGCGCATCAGCCGCGTCGTCTTCATGCAATGGCAGTGATAGGGGTCGCCCTTCTTGAAGTAGGACTGCGGAATGCCGTGATAGGAGGTGAGGATCACATCCGGCTCGAAATCGAGCCCGGCAAGATGGCGCTCCACCGACTGGCTCAAAGCCTCGATATAGGCCGGGTCGTCGTGATAGGGCGGCACGGTGCGGATAGCCGGCTGCCAGCGCATTTCCAGCAGGGCACGGCAGACCTCGTCATTCACCGTCGCCGTGGTCGAGGCGGCATACTGCGGATAGAGCGGGAACACCAGAATACGGTCGCAGCCATCGGCCTTCAGCGCTTCAAGGCGCGAGCGGATGGAGGGCTGGCCATAGCGCATGGCCCAGTCGATCTTCAGCCGTCCGCCGTGATCGCCCATCAGCTCGGCGAGCTTGTCCGACTGGCTGCGGGTGATGGTGCGCAGCGGCGACTCGTCCAGCTCCTTGTTCCAGATCTCGTCATAGGCCTTGCCGGACTTCTTCGGCCGGGTGATCAGAACGATGCCATAGAGGATCGGATACCACAGCGCCTTCGGCCATTCGATGACACGCTTGTCGGACAGGAACTCGCGCAGATAGCGGCGCATCGGCCAGTAGCTGGTGGCATCCGGGGTGCCGAGGTTCACGAGAAGCACGCCGATCTTGCCCGCCTTCACCGGCGGGTGGGCCTCCGGCAGCTTGATGCTGCGCATGGATGGGCCGGCTTCAGCCAGGGCTTCAGGGGAAAACTGGACGGTCATGACAACTCCGGAAACGGGCAGGCGTGCAAATGCGCACATTTGGCCGGAACATAAGACACCAGCCAGCCTTGTCCAGTACGTCAGAACTCACAGTCCGGATCATTACCGCCAAAAAAGAAGGGAAAGAGGCGGATCAGGCCGCCTGCCCTCCATAGTCGCGCTCATCGGAAATGACCTTGCCGTCATTCGGCAGGCTGCCTTCGGCCAGGCATTCAACGGCGCCCTTGAGCTTGGTCACCTCCCGAAGGGTTGCGGCAATTGCAGAGACCGTTTCCAAAGTGGCCGTTTCCACCTGCAGGGTCATCACATCCTGCTCGCTGGCGCGTGTGACAACGAGCCGCGCCTTGCGGATTTCCGGATGGCGGACGAGCACATCGGCGATCTGCACCGGATCAACGAACATGCCCTTGATCTTGGTGCGCTGATCGGCCCGGCCCATCCAGCCGGCAATGCGCTGCCCGGTGCACCCGCAAGGGGACTGGCCCGGCAGCACTGCCGACAGATCACCCGTGCCAAAGCGGATCATCGGATAAATGCGGTTGAAATTGGTGACCACCAGCTCGCCAACCTCGCCGTCTGCCACGGGCGTTCCCGTGCCGGGACGCACGATTTCGACGATATAGTCCTCGTTGACGATCATGCCGCTGCCAGCCTCGCTCTCATAGGCAATGACGCCCAGTTCCGCCGTAGCATAGCATTGCAGAACGGCAATACCGCGTGCAGCATAATCGGCCCGCAGCGAGGGAAACAGCGCTCCGCCGGAGACAAGCCCGCGCTTGAGGCTGGACATGTCCCGCCCCAGTTCCTTGCCCTTGTCGAGCAGCACCTTCAGGAAGTCTGGCGTCCCCACATAGCCGGAGGGCTTCAGCGTCTCGATGGCCTCAAGCAGCATTTCCGTGTTGCCGACGCCGCCGGGGAAGACGGTGCAGCCCAGCGCCCGCGCGCCGTGATCGAGCAGAAAACCACCCGGCGTCAGGTGATAGGAGAAGGTGTTGATCACCACATCGCCCGCCTGAAACCCGGCTGCTTCCAATGCACGGGCCACATTCCACGGGTCCTGTCCTTCCGGCTGCGGCTCCCAGATCGGCCCCGGAGACATGAACACCCGCTGCACACCCTTGAGAGAACCGGCCAGAAACCCGCCAAAGGGCGGCTCCGCCTTCTGGTGCTGCAGCAGGTCCGACTTGCGCAGCACAGGCACGGCTGCCAGCGCCTGCCGCGAGGTGACGGCAGCAGGATCCACGTCTTTCAGATGGCGGGCCCAGCCGGGCGCTTCCTCTCGCGCATGGCGCAAGATTTCCGGAAGCCGGGCAAAAAGCTCCGCCTCGCGCTGATCCGGCGACCGCCGTTCGCGCGCTTCACGATGTTCCGCCGTCATAGCCTGTCCTCGCTTGCTTCGCCTTGAAATACCTGCGCTGGTTACGCCAGCCACCGCTTGCGGCGCTTGTAATGCTTCACATCACGGAAGGACTTGCGGCCCTCACCGCCGACACCAAGGTAGAATTCCTTGACGTCTTCATTCTCGCGCAGCGCCTTGGCCTCGCCATCGAGCACAATGCGGCCCGATTCCACGATGTAGCCGTAGGTGGCATAGCGCAGCGCGATGTTGGTGTTCTGCTCGGCCAGGAGGAAGGACACGCCCTGCTCCTCGTTGAGCTGCTTCACGATCTCGAAGATTTCTTCCACCAGCTGCGGCGCCAGTCCCATGGAGGGTTCATCCAGCAGGATCATGCGCGGGCGGCTCATCAGCGCCCGGCCGATGGCGCACATCTGCTGCTCGCCGCCGGAGGTATAGCCCGCCTGACTGCGCCGCCGCTCCCGCAGGCGGGGAAAGTAATTGTAGACCATCTCCAGATCAGCCTTGATCGCCCCTGCCCCGTCCCGCCGCGTGTAGGCGCCGGTGAGCAGGTTTTCCTCGATGGTCAGATGACCGAAGCAATGACGGCCTTCCATCACCTGAATGCAGCCGCGCCGCACCAGATCATTGGGAGACAGATCCTGCACCTGATCGCCCTTGAAGGTGATGCTGCCCTTGGTCACGTCCCCGCGCTCGGCCCGCAGCAGGTTGGAGATGGCCTTCAGCGTCGTGGTCTTGCCCGCGCCATTGGCCCCCAGAAGGGCAACGATGCCGCCTTCCGGCACCGTCAGGGACACGCCCTTCAGCACCAGGATGACGTGATCATAGATCACTTCGATGTTGTTCACCGACAGGATGGGGCTGCTGGCCGCAGCCGGGCTGGAAGCTTGAAGCACGGGTCTGATCCTCTTTCCGGCATGTCCCTGCCGCGGGCGGTTCACGTCCGCGGCAGAAAGCGCTCCTGAACTCTTGTCAGTTCGGGCAGGGCTCCGTACGGGCCGGCCAGGGAGCGTTCTTCTCGGTGTATTCCTTGGCGGCGGCCTCAAGCAGCGGACGCACGGCGTCCTTCATCGGCTCGATCCAGTCCGAAGCCTTCACCCACTTGGTGCCGTCCCACTCCTGAATGTAGACAGGGTGCGAACCGGTGTGATCCTCACAGGTGACCTTCATCGGATGGGCGAAGCCGGACAGGCCGATTTCCTTCAGCCGCTCTTCGGAAAGTTCCAGCGCCTCAAGGCCGATACGGGCATCTGCACCGGTCAGAACCGTCTTGCCGGTCTTTTCCTGCGCGGTGCGGATGGCTTCGGCAATCAGCACGCCGTTCAGGACGCCGCGGTTGTAGAGAACGGTGCCGAAGTTGGCTTGGGTGGTCTGCGACTTGCCAGCATCGACGACCAGCTTCTTGATGTCGGCCAGTGCCGGATAGTCGGTGCCGAGGCCGGAGATGTTCAGCGCCTTGTAGCCTTTGGCACCGGCGCCACCGGCTGCGGCATCATCATCACCGCCGGACCACCACACGCCGATCATCTTGTCCATCGGGAAGCGGGTCTTGACAGCTTCCTTGATGGCGGTCGGGTTCATCGCGCCCCAGCCCCACATGATCACGTAATCCGGACGGTCGCGGCGAATGTTGAGCCACTGCGAGGACTGGTTCTGCATTTCCTTGGCCGGCACCGGATACTGGGTGACATCGAAACCGTAGGTCTTTGACAGCTGCTCCAGCAGCGGCAGCGGCTCGCGGCCGAAACCGGCATCAAGGAAGATATAGCCGATCTTCTTGCCCTTCAGCTTGTCCAGTCCGCCTTCCTGCTCGCCAATGTACTTGATGACCACGGAGAGGCCGTCCCAGTAGGTGTCCGGCACGTTGAAGACCCAGGGGAAGGTGTTGCCGATGGCTGCAGCCGACAGGCCATAGCCCATGGACAGAACCGGAATCTTGTCGACACCGGCTTTCGGAATGATCTGCAGCGTCGTGCCGGTGTTATACGGGTTGTACATCAGGGCGCCCTTACCCTTGGTCGCCTCGTAGCACTCCATGCCCTTCTGCGGATCATAACCCGTCTCGCACTCTTCAAGGATGACCTTGACGCCGCCGATGCCGCCATCGCGCTCGTTCAGCATCTGCAGATAGTCATACATGCCATTGGCGATGTGGATGCCAGAGCCCGCAAAGGCGCCGGTGCGGTAGGTGAGCAGCGGGATATAGTTGCCTTCCGCAGCTGCGGCCGTGTGGGCGGCGAAGGGCGCGGCGCCCCCCAGCGCAAGTGCGGTACCCAATGCGATTGCCTTGAAGTTCATGTTGCTTTCCTCCCAAAGAACGGCTGGCTTTCTGGTCCGCTTGCCTTTGTGTGTTGTGGCGGACGAAGGCTCCAGCCGGGTTTGTTTCCAGGTGGCCGTCAATACGGGAACGGCCACACCCGAAGCTTCTGCTTGCCGATCTGCCACAGCCGGGCGAGACCATGCGGTTCCACGATCAGGAAGAAGATGATCAGCGCGCCCACGATCATGTGAGACAGATGCTGGATCGTCTCGGCCCCCACCTCGATACCCGTCATGGCCGGAATGGCACGCAGCACGACCGGCAGGATCCAGATGAAGGCAGCGCCCAGGAACGAGCCGCCGATGCTGCCCAGCCCGCCAAGGATGACCATGAACAGGATCTGGAACGACAGGGCGATGGAGTAGGACGAGGGTTCGGCCGCATTGAGCCAGAAGAACACCATCATCGCACCCGCCACGCCGCAGATGTAGGACGATACGGCGAAGGCCAGCAGCTTGGCCCGGAGCGGGCGGATGCCGATCAGTTCCGCCGCAATGTCCATGTCGCGGATCATCATCCAGGACCGGCCGATGCGGCCGCGGATCAGGTTCGACACCAGCCCCGCAATGGCAAGCGTGATGCACAGCACGATGAAGTAGCGCGTCAGCGGTGTGGCCTCAGCCCCGGCAATGGTGATGCCGAACATGGTCCGGTGCGGGATCTCGATGGCGCCGGAGGCGTTGTAATTGTAGAGCCAGCCGATGCGGATGAAGCACCATTCCAGAAAGAACTGCGCTGCCAGCGTCGTCACCGCCAGATAGAGCCCCTTGATGCGCAGGCTCGGCAGGCCGAAGATCGCGCCGATGCCGGCCGAGAACACGCCCGACACCAGCACCAGCAGGATCACGTTCACATCCGGGAAGAGGGAGGTGAGCTTGTAGGCTGCATAGGCACCCACGCCCATGAAGGCGCCGGAGCCGAGGGAGAGCTGACCGGCAAAGCCCGTCAGCACGTTGAGCCCGATCGCCGCCAGCGAGAACACCAGGAACGGGATCATGATCGAGCTGAGAAAGAAGTCATTAGCCAGATAAGGAATTGCGACAAAGGCTGCAAAGATGAGGATCGCAATGCCGATCCGGTCCTGCCGGATCGGGAACAGCGCCTGATCCGCCTCGTAGCTCGTCTTGAACTGGCCTGCCTCACGGTAAAACATGGGACCTCACACGCGCTCGATGATGCGTTCGCCGAAGAGACCTTGCGGACGGAACAGGAGGAAGATCAGGGCGATGATGTAGGCGAGCCAGGACTCGATGCCCCCGCCCACCAGCGGACCCCAGTAGATCTCGCCGAGCTTCTCGCCGAAGCCGATGATCAGCCCGCCGATGATGGCGCCGGGGATGGAGGTGAAGCCGCCAAGGATCAGAACGGGCAGCGCCTTGAAAGCAACGATCTCCAGCGCGAAGGACACGTCCGAACGCGCCCCCCACATGATGCCCGTCACCAGCGCCACGATGCCGGCAGCAAACCAGACGATGGCCCAGATCTGGTTCAGCGAAATGCCGACCGAAAGCGCGGCCTGGTGGTCATCGGCCACCGCACGCAGTGCACGGCCGATGCGGGTTTTGTTGAAGAAGATGCCAAGGCTTGCCACCATCAGCATGGCGATGACCGCAGCCGCAATGTCGATATGCTGGAGGATGACGAGGCCGCGCTCGCCAAACTCGATGGCGGTGGAGCCCGTCGGTAGCCACAGTTCTTCGGTGATCATCCGCTTCGGCTCGCCGCCGAAGATGAACTCGCCGAAACCGATGAGAAAGTAGGTCATGCCGATGGTCGCCATCAGCAGGATGATTTCCGGCTGGTTGACCAGCGGCCGCATCACCACCCGCTCGATGGTGTAGGCCAGAATGCCCATCACACCGATGGTCAGCAGCAGCGCCAGAAACGCAGGAACCCCGTGCTCATAGAGCCCGACCAGCGTCAGCCCGGCGAACACCACCATGATGCCCTGCGCGAAGTTGAAGACGCCGGAGGCCTTGAAGATCAGCACGAAACCAAGGGCGATCAGGGCATAGAGAATGCCCGCCACGAAGCCTTCCCACAGCACCTGCAGCAGGAAATCCGGCTGATCGGCCATCTGCGCAAACGGCAGGATGAAAATATCATAGAGCATCGCCGTCCCCCTTAATGCGCCACGCCGAGATAGGCGTCGATGACTTCCTGACTGGCCTGCACCTCGGCAGGGGGGCCATCGGCGATCTTCTTGCCGTAGTCGAGCACGACCACCCGGTCGGACAGATCCATGACCACACCCATGTCATGCTCGATGAGGGCGATGGTGGTGCCGAACTGCTGGTTCACATCAAGGATGAAGCGGCTCATGTCCTCCTTCTCCTCAAGGTTCATGCCGGCCATCGGCTCGTCGAGCAGCAGAAGCTCCGGCTCCATGGCCAGTGCCCGGCCCAGTTCCACCCGCTTCTGCAGGCCATAGGGCAGCTTGCCCACCGGCGTCTTGCGGATGGCCTGGATCTCCAGAAAGTCGATGATGTCCTCGACCTTGCGGCGGTGCTCGATTTCCTCGTCCCGCGCCGGGCCGTAATGCAGGAGCTGCCAGAAGAAGTTGCGGTGCATCTTCAGCGAGCGGCCGGACATGATGTTGTCCAGCGTGCTCATGCCCTTGAACAGCGCCACATTCTGGAAAGTGCGGGCGATGCCCTGCGCCGCCGCATCATAGGGCCGCATCTTGCTGCGGGCCGTGCCCCTCCAGGTGATGGTGCCCTGCTGGGGATGGTAGAAGCCGTTGATGACATTGAGCATCGACGTCTTGCCCGCCCCGTTGGGACCGATGATGGCGCGGATCTCGCCCTTGCGGATGTCGAAGGAGATGTTGGTGATCGCCTTCACACCGCCGAAGGACAGCGAGACATTGTCCACCTTCAGCAGCACTTCGGGAGCAGGTTCGGCTCTGGCCGCCGGTTCGGCAGCAGGCAGGCTGGTTGCTGTCACGGCATTCATTCTGCAGCCTCCCGTATGGCCTGCACCGGGGCGTGCGGCGTCATGTCCCTGATCTCGACCGTGGCCTCGATGACGCCCGTGCGGCCGTCCTCGAAGGTCACTTCAGTGCGCACATGGCGCGAGGTGGAACCGTCATAAAGCCCTTCGATCAGCGGGGCATAGCGTTCTGCGATGAAGGAGCGGCGGACCTTCTGCGTACGCGTCAGCTCGCCGTCATCCGCATCCAGCTCCTTGTGCAGGATGAGGAAGCGGTGGATCTGCGCACCCGCCATCATCGGCTCCGCCGCCAGATCCCGGTTCACCTGGTCCACATGCTGCTGGATCATCCGGTAGACGTCCGGATGGGCGGCAAGCTCCTGATAGCTGGCGTAATTGACGTTGTTGCGCTCCGCCCAGCTGCCCACCGCCGTCAGGTCGATGTTGAGGAACACGCCGGTGAAATCCCGCTCATTGCCGAAGGCCACCGCCTCCTTGATGTTGGGGAAGAACTTGAGCTTGTTCTCGATGTATTTCGGCGCGAACAGCGCACCGGTATTGAGCTTGCCCACATCCTTGGCGCGGTCGATGATCTTCAGGTGGCCGTTGGGGGCAATGAAGCCGGCGTCACCGGTAAAGACCCAGCCATCCTCCGTCTTGGTGGTGCGGGTGGCCTCGTCGTTCTTGTAATAGGCAACGAAGGTGCCCGGCGAGCGGTAGAGCACCTCGCCGTTTTCGGCGATCTTCAGCTCCACCTGCGGCGCGGGCTTGCCGACCGTATCGGCGAAGATCTCGCCATCCGGCTGCAGGGTGATGTAGACGCTGGCTTCCGTCTGGCCGTAGAGCTGCTTCAGATTGAGGCCGAGCGAGCGGTAGAAGCTGAAGATCTCCGGCCCGATGGCTTCACCCGCCGTGTAGCCGACCTTCAGCCGGGTCAGGCCAATGCGGTTCTTCAGCGGGCCATAGACCAGAAGCTCGCCAAGGCCATAGAGCAGCCGGTCGCTCAGCGGCACCGGCTGGCCGTTGAGGATCTTTTCGCCCGACCGGCGGGCCACGCCCATGAAATAGTCGAACATGGCCTTCTTCATCCGGCCCGCGTCCTCCATGCGCACCATGATGCGGGTGAGCATGCTTTCGAAAACACGCGGGGGAGCGAAGAAATAGGTCGGTGCGATCTCCAGCCGGTCCAGATCCACCGTGTCGAGGCTTTCCGGGCAGTTGACGCAGTAACCGGCCGTATAGGCCTGCGCCAGCGAGAACACGTGGTCGCCGATCCAGGCCAGCGGTAGATAGGCGAGGATGTCCTCGCTCTCGTCCAGCTTGTCGAAGGCATTGGCGTTGCGGGCCGAAATGACCAGATTGTCGAAGGACAGCATGACGCCCTTGGGGCGGCCAGTGGTGCCGGAGGTGTAGAGCATCACGGCAATGTCACTGCCCTTGCCCTGCGCCAGCCCCTCCTCCCAGGCGCTGACCGCCTTCGGATCTGCTGCCACATGCTGGCGGCCAAGATCCTGCACGCCGGTGAAGCTGAACAGGCGGCTGTGGTCATAGTCGCGCAGGCCGCGCGGATCATCATAGATCACGGCATTCAGGCTCGGCACGGTCTCCGCCATGGAGAGAAGCTTGTCGACCTGCTCCTGATCTTCCACAACTGCAAAGCGAACTTCGGCATGACCCAGAACATAGGCCATTTCTTCTGCGACGGAGTCTGCATAGACCGGAACCGGGATGGCGCCGAGCGCCTGCGCTGCCACCATCGACCAGTAAAGCCGGGGTCTGTTGGCGCCAACAATGGCGATCTTGTCGCCTGCCTTCAAGCCAATTCTGCCCAGGCCGATTGAAAATCTGCGCGTTTCGTCAAGAACTTCTGCCCAGGTCCAGCTTTGCCAGATACCAAGGTCCTTCTCCCGCACTGCAGTACGGGATCCGAGTTCTTTCGCATTGCACAAGAGAATCTTCGGAAAGGTGTCGGCACCTTCCCTCGCAGCGCTGGTCAATCTTGCCATCGCGTCGTCCACCCTCCCAGGCGCCCCGTTTGCCAGGGTCGCGTTTTATCCCTCATGAAACGCCTTCCTCCCGAAGGGCCGCAAGCTCTTTCTTTGGAGGAGCCTGCGGATGTTTCACCATGGGTTGCATTTGACGGTAGACCCGGTGCATTGCTCCAGTATGTTCAGACTGTGACGAATTGTTTCAGCGCCATCCTCCCTTCATCCGATGGCTGACTGGTGTTCCCTGCTGCCTTCTGCCTAAACTCACGCCATGACGATCAGCTCCGGCACCACCGAATATATCGACATGCTGCAGGCTGCCCTTGATCATGTGAATCAGGGCTTCTCGGTCTTCGATGCAAACCTGCAGCTTGTGGCCTGGAACAGGGGCCTTTGCGACATGCTGGACTTTCCGCCGGAACTGGCCCGGCGCGGCGCGCATCTGGCGGAGTTCCTGCGGGTCAACACGGAGCGCGGGGAATACGGCCCCGGTGATGTGGAAGGCAAGATCCAGCGGCGGCTGGAGCGGGCGCGCCAGTTCGTGCCGCATTATTTCGAGCGCATCCGCCCTAACGGCCAGGTGATCGCCGTGCGCGGCACGCCCCTGCCTCAGGGCGGGTTCGTCACCATTTACACCGACATCACCGAGGAACGGCGGCGGCAGGAAAAGCTGGAGCGGACCGTGGCCGAGCGCACCCGCGCCCTGCGCCAAAGCGAGGACTGGCTGCGCTTCGTCACCGACAACATCCCGGCTCTTGTGGCCTATATGGCCCCGGACACGGGCTCCGGAGCCGGCCCCGTCTTCCGTTTTGCCAACCGGCGCTATGCGGAATGGTTCGGCCATTCCATCGCGTCCATTGCGGGGAGAGCCGCCCGCGAAGTGCTGGGGGCAGAGCTTTTCACCGAATTGCAGCCGCAGATCGAGCATGCGTTCAGCGGCCATGCGGTGTCCTATGAGTACAGCCGCCGCAAGCAGACCGGCGAGCTGGCCTACATGCGCTCCACCCTCATTCCGGACATGACGGTGGACCGGCGCACGCTGGGCGTTTTCGTGCTGTCGCTGGATGCCACGGAGCAAAAGCGCAACGAGGCGGCCCTCGCCCAATCGCAGCGCATGGATGCGGTCGGCAAGCTGACCGGCGGGCTGGCGCATGACTTCAACAATCTGCTCGCCATCCTGATGGGCAATCTCCTCAGCCTGAAGCGCAAGGGCAGTGAGGTGACGCCCGCCGATGTGGAGGCCCACCTTGCCCCCATGCTGCAGGCGGCGCAGCGCGGGGCGGACCTGACGCAGCGCATGCTGGCCTTCAGCCGGGGCCAGTCCTCAGACCTGCAGACCGTGGAACTGGCACCGCTTCTGGCCAACACGGCGACATTGCTGCATGGCTCACTCCCCGGCACCATCAGCCTGTCCTTTGATCTTTCCGGCGAACGGCTGGTGGCGCGGGTGGACCCGGCGCAACTGGAGACGGCCATCGTCAACCTTGTCTTCAATGCGCGCGATGCCATGCCGGAAGGCGGCAGCATCACCGTCAGTCTGTCGCAGGAGCAGCTGGCGGAGCGCGATCTGCCCGGCACCGGCCTGAGCGCAGGCGCCCATGCCCGCATCAGCGTACGCGATACTGGCCAGGGCATGGATGAAGCCACCCGGCAGCGGGCCTTCGAGCCTTTCTTCACGACAAAGCCCTTCGGCACCGGTTCCGGCCTTGGCCTGTCGATGGTCTATGGCCTTGCCCGGCAGGCGGGCGGGCATGCGGATATTTCCACCGCCCCCGGCGCAGGCACCACCGTGTCGCTGCTGCTGCCCCTCAGCGCCAGCACCGGCCCTTCCGGAACGGGGGCCGAGGGCGCACAAAAGGCCCTTGCCATGGGCTGCGGTGAGCTGATCCTGCTGGTGGAGGATGAAGCAGCCGTGGCCGAAGCTGTTGCCCTGCAGATTCGCGACCTCGGCTACACAGTGCTGACGGCGGAAAGCCCGGCAGATGCCCTCGAGCTGGCGCAAGATGTTCGGGAAATCCGGGCCGTGCTGTCCGATGTGGTGATGCCTGGCCAGATGAACGGGCTCGCCCTTGTGCGCCAGATCCGGCAGGGACGGCCGGACATCGGCATTGCGCTGATGAGCGGCTACGCCGACTATGGTGCGCCTGCCGGCGGGACCTGCCAGAAGGCCGATGCCGCAGCTTTTCCGCTTCTGACCAAGCCCTTTGACATGGCGGCACTGTCTGAAACCTTGAGGAAGATCACCGCACATGACGCCTGAGACGCCCGGCACCGGAAGCAGCACAACAGCCACGTCCGGGCTGGTTTACATCTGCGATGACGAGGCGGAGATCTGTTCCATTCTGGCCAGCACCCTGGAGGTCTACGGCTTCCGCTCGGTCTGCTTCCAGCAGGCGGGCAAGATGCTTGCCATGATGGACCAGCAGCTGCCCGACGCCTGCCTCATCGACCTTGGCCTGCCGGACATGGACGGCATGAGCCTCATCAACGAGATCCGCAAACGCACCTCCCTGCCCGTCATCGTGCTCTCCGCCCGCAGCCACTCCTCCGACCGGGTGATGGGGCTGGAGATGGGGGCAGACGATTATGTGGTGAAGCCCTTCGACCCGCGCGAGATCGTGGCGCGGCTGCGCTCCGTGCTGCGCCGCTCGTCCGAGCGTCAGACTGCAGCTCCCGGCAAGGGCAATGCCGCCCGCTTTGCCGGCTGGACCTTTCATCCCGGCGCCCTGCGCCTCGTCTCTCCCTCGGGCGAGGAGACGTTCCTCTCCACCGGCGAAGCAACGCTGCTGGAGGCCCTGCTGCGGGCGCCCAAGCGCGTGCTCTCGCGTGACTACCTGCTGGAGCACGGCGGCCGCGACGACAGCCTCGACCGCTCCATCGACGTGCGCATCTCCCGCATCCGCAAGAAGCTGGCGACCGAATCCGATACGCCCCTCATCCGCACCATTTACGGCTCGGGCTACATGCTGACGGCACAGGTGGACTGGGCGTAATGCCCTGCGCGGGCTCTACCCGTAGATCGCCTCCGGCAGCCAGGTGGCAAGCTGCGGCACGAACCAGAGGATCACCAGCATCAGCAGCTGGATCAGCACGAAGGGAATGATGCCGAGGTAGATGTCCGAGCTGCGCACGGAGGCTGGGGCTACACCACGCAGATAGAACAGGGCAAAGCCGAAGGGCGGGGTGAGGAAGGAGGTCTGCAGGTTGACCGCCATCATCACGCCCAGCCAGGCCGGATGCATGGAACTGCCGTCGGGCATGGGCAGTTGCAGCAGCACCGGGGCAACCAGCGGCACCACGACGAAAACGATCTCCAGAAAATCAAGGAAGAAGCCCATCACGAACATGACGAGCATGACCGCCAGCATGGCGCCAAGTGCGCCGCCCGGCAGATCCTTCAGCAGGGAGTGCACCAGCTCGTCACCGCCCAGATCCCGGAACACCAGCGAGAAGAAGGTGGCGCCGATCATGATGGTGAAGACCATGGCAGTGATCTGCGTCGAGGACTGGATGACCGGCGCCAGCACGCCCGAGCGCAGCACGCGGGCAAGGCAGACGGCAATCCCCCAGGCACCAACAAGACACAGCAGCGCCGCAAGGCCGATGCCGGCCCATTCCAGCGCCCCGATTTCCAGCCGGGTGATGCGAAGATCCACCACCCGCGACAGGGCAAGCGCTGCCAGCAGGCAGACCGCCCCGGCATAAACCGGCAGGGGCCGCGACACATCGGCCCGGAAGCCCGCCAAAAGCAGCGCACCCACGGCGCCGACTGCGGCAGCTTCCGTCGGCGTTGCCACACCGGCCAGGATCGAGCCGAGAACGGCGATGATCAGCGCCAGTGGCGGCACCAGCACGCTGACCAGTTCCTTCAGGCTCACCTTCTGCGGCGCGCCGCCATCCGTTCCGCGCATGGGCGGGGCCTTATGGGGCGACAGGAAGGCAACGGCCATCTGATAGGCGATGTAAAGGCCGACGAGGCAGAGGCCGGGAATGAGGGCAGCGGCGAAAAGATCGCCCACCGAGAACGGGTCCGGCGACCAGTTGCCGAGGTTGCGCTGCGCCGTCTGATAGGCGCTGGACAGCTGGTCAGCGAGGAACACCAGCACGATCGACGGCGGAATGATCTGGCCCAGCGTTCCGGCCGCAGCAATCGAGCCGGTGGCAAGGCGCGGGCTGTAGCCGTTGCGCAGCATGGTCGGCAGGGACAGGAGCCCCATGGTCACCACCGTGGCGCCGACGATGCCGGTGGAGGCGGCCAGCAGGGCGCCGACAATAGAGACCGAAAGGCCGAGCCCGCCGGGCATCTTGCCGAAGAGGCGGCCCATGGCCTCCAGCAGATCTTCCGCCACCTTGGAGCGCTCCAGCATGACGCCCATGAAGATGAAGAGCGGCACCGCAATCAGCGTCTCGTTCGTCATGATGCCGAAGATGCGCAGCGGAATGGCCCCGAGCGACAAGGAAGCACCTGAGAAATGCCCCAGCAGCGCAAAGACGAGAGCAACGCCTGCCAGCGTGAAGGCCACCGGGAAACCGGCCATCAGGCAGACCACAGCCGTGGCGAACATAAGGATGTCGAGGATGGAAATCAGGTCCATGGTCTGTCTCAGCCCTCTTTCCGGGCGAATGTTTCAAGCGCTGGAGCATTGCCCGAGAGGGCCGCGGCAGCGCGCAGCATCAAGGCCAGGCCCTGCAGCGCCAGCAGCCCGGCATAGACGAGGATCGCCGTCTTCAGCACATAAAGCGCCGGAATGCCCGACGTCTCGCGCGAGCCTTCCCGGATCATCCAGGAGATCTGCACGAAGGGCCAGGCGTGCCAGAGGATGACGGCGCACATGGGCAGGAGGAACAGGGCACACCCGGCCAGATCCACCAGCGCTTTGCGGGCGGGGCTGGCATCCCGGTAGAACACATCCACCCGCACATGGGCATCAATGGCCAGCGCATAGGCGGCGGAGAGCAGGAACAGGAAGCCGTGCATGTAGAGGATGCTTTCCTGCACCCAGACCGACCCTGCACCGAACACATACCGCAGGATGACCACCGCAAACTGCACCAGCACAATGCCCAGCATCAGCCAGGACAC
Source organism: Pannonibacter phragmitetus DSM 14782 (assembly GCF_000382365.1). GTDB lineage: Bacteria > Pseudomonadota > Alphaproteobacteria > Rhizobiales > Stappiaceae > Pannonibacter > Pannonibacter phragmitetus. The sequence continues at coordinate 56,450 of NZ_KB908221.1, forward strand.
GGCGCGGCCAATCGCCGAATTGAGGGACGTGATCACCTGAGCGGTGCGGAACATCGCGGAGCCTTTTCGGAAAAGCAAAGGGCGGGGAAGACCATCAGCCATCCCCGCCCTGCTTTCGTCAATAGCCAGCTGTCAGAAATTCAGCGAGACATCCCGGTGTTTCGACAGGCACGGCGCCAGCGCCACCGCAACGTCACGCGGCAGGCGCGGCAGCTGGCGCAGGCCTATGGTGCCGCTGGTGGCAGCATCATAGGCGCTGATCTTCGGCAGCAACTCGTCAAAGGCGCGCTGGCGCCACGCGAGATCTTGCTTGAGCGCGGCGATGGAGTTGTCCAGCTCGGCCACAGCTGCCTGCGGATCGGGCGCATTGGAGCGCATGATCTTGCGGGCCTCGTTGATCCCCTTGCGGATCTCGGCCGTGCCCTCCAGTGCGGAAACCTCGCTGCGCAGCAGGTCGATCTGCTCCAGCGCCTCGGGCAAAGGCTTGGAGATGACCGCGTCCTGCAGGGCCGTGAACTTCTGCTCCATTTCCTGCAGGGCAGGTGCGGCCTGAAGCGCGGCGGTCACCTTCATCACAGGCTCGGAGGCATTGTCCACAAGGCGGCGGTAGGCGAGACGGGCCTTGTTCTCAGCATCCTGCACCAGCGCAAAGGCATCATGATCTGCCGTCCAGTTGGCCGGGATCTTCGCCAGCAGCGCATCATGCGCCGCCTGCAACTCTGCCATTTCCGCCTTTGCGTCTTCTCCCCGCTCCGCAGAATAGATGCCGGTCGGACCGGAGCGCGAAATGATCACCTCCAGTTCCTTGATTTCACGCTCGATCTTGCGCGCATCCCGCTCGATGGCCCGCACCTGAATCTGCAGCGGACGGTAGGTAACTGCGGCCTGCGTGACGGCAGCCACAGCCGCATCGATCTCCGCCATCTGCGGAAGGGCCTTCCCGGCATTCTGCAAGCCGGATTTCAGTTCCTGCTGCAGATCGGACGGCAGATAGCTGACATCCGTTCCCTTGAGCTGACTGATGGCGGCGGTGATCGCAGCGCCATTCTGGCGGAACTGCTGGCTGGTGTAGGTCTCGATGCAATATTGCAGACGCGGGTTCTTCGGCGGCGGTGCAGTCTCGGACAGCAGCGAGGACCGGTTCGGCAGATAGTTGACGATCTGCGGATAGAAACCGACGATTGTCAGCGCCAGCAACTGAATGCCGATGAAGGCCAGAACCCCCTTGTAGATCTGCACTGTCTTCACCACAGCCGGAGCCACGCCGCGCAGATAGAAGAGCGCGAAGCCGAAGGGCGGGGTGAGGAAGGAGGTCTGCAGGTTGAGGCCGAACATCACGCCCAGCCAGACGGCCGTCACGTTGGCGGACGGATCTGCCAGCAGGATCGGCGCAACAATCGGCACCACCACCACGGCAATTTCGATGAAGTCGAGGAAGAAGCCGAGGATGAAGACAACCAGCATGACCATGAAGAACTGGGCCCAGAAGCCGCCGGGCAGGCCTTGCAGGAAGTCCTTGACAAGATCCTCACCGCCAAAGGCGCGGAAAGCCGATGTCAGCATGGCCGCGCCAATCAGGATGATGAACACGAGGCACGAGCCCTTGGCCGTCTCGATCATCACCTCGCGCAGGGTGTTGTCCGTCACCATCGTGCGCCAGCCGCTCCAGATCACGGCAAAGACAAGCATCGAAACGGCGATGGCACCAAGGACGATGCCGGTCGTATCGCCATTGGCGAAGACCCGCTTGATATTGGTGTCATAGAAGCTGACGGCGACGGCAATGCCCAGAAGCGCCAGAATGGCAATAATCGCCGGCGTATAGACGCCCTTGCCCTTGCCGTCCTGCAGCCGGTAGCCAGCCATGATCATGGCACCGATGGCACCGACAGCGCCGGCCTGGTTGACCGTGGCGATGCCGGCCATGATCGAGCCGAGCACCAGCACGATCAGCGCGAGCGGCGGCACCAGCGTGATGAACACCTGGAACAGGAACTGCCGGTCCATCTTGCCCTCGCTGCGCACCGCAGGCGCAGCCTTGGGGTTGATGAGCGCAAAGCCAAGCATGAACAGCACGTAGAGGCCCACGAGCAGCAGACCGGGCAGGATGGCACCGAGGAACAGCTCGCCCGCGCTGGTGGAGGCGATGGCAAGGTCAGACGGCATCTGGCCGGCGCCATTGGCATCGCGGAAGAGGGCCTGACGCAGGTTGCCGGCCTGATCGACGCTGGAGGACAGCTGGTCCGCCAGAATGATCAGCACGATGGAGGGCGGAATGATCTGGCCCAGCGTGCCGGAGGCGGCGATCGTACCGGTGGCCAGAGGCACCGAGTAGTTGTTGCGCATCATCGCAGGCAGCGAGATGAGCCCCATGGCCACGACTGTGGCACCGACAATGCCGGTGGTGGCGGCGAGCAGCGCACCCACCAGGATGACCGAAATGCCCAGACCGCCCGGCACCGGCCCGAACAGCCGCGCCATGGTGATCAGCAGGTCCTCGGCGATCTTCGACCGCTGCAGCATGATGCCCATGAAGATGAACAGCGGGATGGCTATGAGCGTGTCCCGCTCGGCCTCCCAGTAAATGCCGCGGAAGTTGGTAACGCCCGCGCTCAGCCATTGGCTTGGGCCGCCATGGGCGAAATAGGCATCGGTATTGCCGGCAAACAGATAGCCTGCGCCCGCAGCCAGGCCGATGGAGATGATTGCCGATCCTGGCAGGGCAAAGGCGACGGGAAAGCCCGAGCCAAGCGCCGCCGCCATCAGGACGATCAGCAGAATAAGGAAAAACAGTTCCATAGGTGCAAATCCTGCTGGGTCAGTGCTTGATGGAGCCGGAAAGTTCGCGGCGGCCGGGTTCGCCGCGCATGTCCGCCACGGCAGCAAACAGATAGCTGACGAACTGGATCATCATCGTCACGGCGAAGACACCAAGGAAGCCCGCCATCAGATACTTCACATAAAGGCCGAAGCCTGCCTGTGTCGTCTCATAGGAGAGCATGGGGCTGTTGATGATCGACTGCCTTGATCCCAGACCGAAGTAGAGAATGGTCCAGCAGAACACCATGCCGAAGGCGATGGCACCAAAGGCATTGGCAAAGCCCTTCGCCGTCTCGCCGAAGCCGGCATAAAGCACATCCACACGCACATGCCCTTCTTCAAGGAGCGTGTAGGCGGAGGCGAACAGGAACAGCGCCGCATACCAGAAGCGCACGAGGTCGGACAGGAACGCCTGTTCATAGGAAAAGACGAAGCGGCCCAGCACGATCAGAAGCTGGGATACCACCACCAGCAGGGCCAGCCAGTAGAACCCGAGAGTCCGCGTGACGGCCGCAAGCAGAACCGACAAGGCGATGAGCGGCATGTGGACATAGCCGCCGCGGAACTGCGCGCGCCCCAGATCACTTGCCAGCTGATTGCCTACCACAGCCTCCAGAACGCCTTCGACCCGCAGGAAAGAGATCGTTGTGTCGGCAATCCCGACGATGACCACCGCCCAGAATGCCCAGCGGATCAGGAAAGCGTTCAGCCTGTTGATACGCTCGCTGTCGGCGCGCAGTCCGGGGGAACGGGGATAAAGCACATAGGCCACAGCCAGAAGCGCCAGAACGGCATAAAGGCCGGTCTGCATCTGCGCACCGGCCGATCCGGTTCCGGGCCCGGGAAAACCCTGCCAGTAGGTGAGGTAGTTGTTGATCAGGAAGGCAGTCATGACTGCCAGATTGATCCAACCGAACAGCCGGATGGCAAGAACACCACCGGTCCGGGATTCCAGCGCACGCGCAGTCTCAGCAGCGGCGCCTTGAACCGGGTTCAAGGCCGTCATCGTCAAACGCCTCGTCAAAAAAGGTTTGAACCAGGAAGGGGGCGGGGCTAGCCCCGCCCCCCGGTCAGGTGGACGCCAGTGGCGGTCAGACCTTGATGCCGAGCACGCGGTTGCGCTGCACCGTGTAGCCGGTGTCAGCCAGAAGCATCCAGCGGCCCACTTCCGAACGGGCCTTCACGAAGCTTTCGTGAACGCGCTTGGTCAGGTCGCCGTGCTGGATGGTCTCCTCGAACACTGCTGCCGATGCATCGCCGAAGGCGTCATAGACTTCGTCGGAGAACTGCTTCAGCACGACGCCATGCTCATTGATGAGCTTGTCGAGATAGGCACCGTTGAAGCCGTTCGCCTCTGCCATCGAGAAAGCATTTTCCTCGTTGCAGGCTGCCTCGACGATCATCTGGTCGATCTTCGACAGCTTGGAGAACCAGGACTTGTTGCAGCCCAGCGCCAGCATGGAGCCCGGCTCATGCATGCCCGGATAGTAGTAGTATTTGGCGGCTTCGTAGAACTTCATGAAATAGTCGTTCCACGGGCCGACCCACTCGGTCGCATCGACGGCGCCGGAGACGAGGTTTTCGTAGATCTGGCCGCCCGGCAGGGACACCGGCGAGGCACCCAGCTTGGCCATGACGTCGCCGCCAAGGCCCGGAATGCGCATCTTCAGACCCTTGAGATCGTCGGCAGTTTCAATTTCCTTGTTGAACCAGCCGCCCATCTGCACGCCGGTGTTGCCGGCGTTGAAGTTCTTGAGGCCAAACTGGTCAGCCAGCTCGTCCCACAGTTCCTGGCCGCCGCCAACCTTGATCCAGGCGTCGATTTCGGCATAGGTCAGGCCGAACGGAACCGCCGTGAAATAGGACCACGCCGGGTGCTTGCCCTTCCAGTAATAGTCGGCACCGATATAGGCCTGTGCGTTGCCCGAGGCCACTTCGTCGAAGGCATCGAATGCACCGACGCGCTCACCGGCGGCGAAGTACTGCACGTTGATGCGGCCTTCAGTCAGCTCGGCGATACGGGCCGCCAGGCGCTGCGCGGAAACACCAAGGCCCGGCATGTCGCGCGGCCAGGTGGATACGATCACCATGTCGGTGCGGGACTGCGCAATTGCCGGAGCGGCAAGCGTGGTGGCGGCAGCAATACCGCCTGCGCCAATGCCAGCCTTCTTGATAAACGAACGACGATCCATAACGATATCCTCCCAGATATGGCGAGTGCTCAGCCACTTTGGAGCCTTGCACTGACACCTGTCTGTGTCTAGGTGATCCTTTGAATGAGGCGCTAGTCGTGTTTCTGCGCATCTTTTCCGTAGTACTACTGAAAAGACGCTGCTTTCCGGCAATTTTATTGCCGCAAGCGGGTCACTTCCGGAATGCAGGGGGCCACTGGTGACGTTCAAAACAAAACTGCTCCTCATCACCATCCTGCCCCTTGTAGCTGTCTCGGGGCTGATTGGCGGCATCACCTTCTTTCAGGCCTCACGCCTGATTGAGGCCCAGACCCGCGCCGTGGAGGAGCGGATTCTGTCCAGCAAGCGGCAGGAGGTTCAGAACGCCGTCTCGCTGGCACTGACCTCAATCCAGAAGCTCTACGAAGAGGAACACGGCGGGCGCGAGGCTGCACAAACGGAAGCAAAACGCATCCTCAATGACATCACCTTCGGCGAAGACGGCTATTTCTTCGTCTATCTGCGCGACGGCACCAACATCGTACATCCCAAACTGGCCAATCTTGTCGGCGGCAAATGGTGGGATCTGCAGGACCCGGAAGGCAATTACGTCATCCGCAATCTCATGGCCGCAGCCGAGGCCGGCGGCGGCTTTCACCGCTATGTCTGGGACAAGCCGAGTGCAGGCATGAATGCCGAAAAGCTTGGCTATGCCGTGATGCTGGACAAGTGGGGCTGGATGGTCGGCACCGGCCTCTACATCGATGACATCGCCCGGGAAGTGGCTATCGTCCGGGCCGATTTCACCGCCAACGTGCAGCAGACGGTGCTCGTGATCTTCCTGATCACCATGGTCGCCATCCTCCTGAGCCTGACCGCTGTGGCCACGGTCAGCTTCTCGGAGCAGAAATTCGCGGACGGCAAGCTGAAGGAACTGACCCACCGGATCGTCGATGTGCAGGAGCAGGAGCGCAAGCGCGTGTCGAGCGAGCTGCATGACAGCATCTCCCAGCTGCTCGTCTCCGTGCGCTATGGCATCGAGATGCTGCATTCCCGCAGCCCCGGCAGCGGCGAAATGCAGACCCAGGCCGAGCGCTGCCTGCGCATTCTGGACGAGGCAATTGGCGAGGTGCGGCGCATCTCCAAGGATCTGCGTCCAAGCATTCTGGACGACATGGGCCTGTCGGCAGCCCTCACCAGCCTTGCCAAGGATTTCGAGGCGCAGTCCGGCATCACTGTCGGCATCTCGGCCGACCGGTGCCGCAACCGCCTGCCCGATTCGGCGAAGACGGCGCTGTACCGCGTGGTGCAGGAAGCGCTGACCAATGTGGCCCGGCACTCGGCCGCAGCACAGGTCAGCATCCGCCTGGTGACGGGGGAACGGTCGCTGACGCTGACAATCGAGGACGATGGCGTCGGCATCCCCCTGCCCTTGCCCCAGCTTGGTGGCCTGGGCATCCGCAACATGCGCGAACGCATAGAGACACATGGCGGCACCATGGTAATGTCACGGGTGGGTGCCCAGGGCACCATGATCCGGGTAACCATGCCCATGCTGCCGGACGAAGAAAACCGGACAGCCGCATGAGCCGCTGTGGCCCGAGCAGGAGAGACGCTGCATGACCAGCCCGCAAGCCCGCAAGGACGATCTGCCGCGCAAGGTGCGCGTGCTGCTGGCCGATGATCATGAGCTGGTGCGCGCCGGCATCCGGGCCCGGCTGGAGGGCGTCGCCCCCTTCGAGATTGTGGGCGAGGCCACGGACGGGCGGATGGCGGTGCAACTGGCCGAAATGCTCAAGCCCGACATCATCCTGATGGATATTTCCATGCCCGGTCTCAACGGGCTGGAGGCGACGGAGGCGATCCGCCGCAAACATCCGATGATCAGCGTTCTCGTGCTGTCGATCTATGACAACCCGGAATATGTGCGCGGCGTCATGCAGTCCGGAGCCAGGGGCTATCTGCTCAAGGACATCTCCGCGAAGGAAATGATCAACGCCATTCTCGCCGTGGCGGACGGCGGCTATTACTTCTCCTCCCGCATCGGGCCGGCACTGATGGAAAACAAGCCATCGCCATCGCCGGCCAACCCCTATGGCCTGACGGAACGCGAGCGCGAAGTGCTGCAAGGGGTCGCCCGGGGGCAAGCCAACAAGGAAATCGCCGCGCATCTTGGCATCAGCGTGCGCACGGTGGAATCGCACCGGCTCAACATCCGCGACAAGGTCGGCAGCGGCAACGCTGCCCACCTTTACCGCATCGCGCAGGAGTTAAGGCTGGTCTGATGCCACCCAGCATCAGCTGCCCATTCACTCCGGCTTTTCGCTCTCCAGAAACTCCCGGATCCGCTCCAGCGCAAGGCTGATGTTTTCGCGGGAATTGGCGTAGGAGAGGCGGATGTAGCCTTCGCCCAGAATGCCGAAATCCGGGCCGCCGATGGTGGCAACGCCCGCCTTTTCCAGCAGCGCTGAGGCAAGCGGCTTGGCCTTCCAGCCGGTCGCCTTGATGTTGGGGAAGGCATAGAAGGCGCCCAGCGGCGTGCGGGCGGAAATGCCGGGCAGCGCATTCAGCCCCTCGACCACCAGCTTGCGGCGGGCGTCGAACTCCGCAACCATGGATGCTACCGCATCCTGAGGGCCTGTCAGGGCCGCAAGGCCGCCGAACTGGGCCGGAGAATTGACGCAGGACCAGCAATTGACGGCGAGCTTGCGCGCCTTGGTGATCAGGGTATCGGGCCACACCGCATAGCCCATCCGCCAGCCGGTCATGGCATAGGTCTTGGACCAGCCGTCGAGCAGGATCACCCGGTCGCGGATCGCCTCGAACTCCAGCAGCGACACGTGCTCCTGCCCGTCATAGGTCATCTGGCCGTAGATCTCGTCCGAGAGAATGGCGATATCGGGCCGCTCCGTCAGGCCCTGCACCAGCTTTTCGATCTCGGCACGTCCGGTGATGCCGCCGGTCGGGTTGGCGGGCGAGTTGAGGATGACGAGCCGCGTCTGCGGCGTCAGCAGCGAGAGGGTTTCCTCTGCCGAGAAGCCGAAGCCATTCTCCTCGCGGATGGGCACAGGTACGGGCCGGGCGCCGGTGAACTCGATCATCGAGCGGTAGATGGGAAAGCCCGGATCGGGATAGAGAATGTCCACGCCCGGCGCACCGAACATGAGGATGGCCATGAACATGGTGACCTTGCCGCCCGGCACGATGACCACATTGTCCGGATTGACGGAAACACCCACCCGCCGGTGAATGTCCGCACTCACCGCCTCGCGCAGGGGCAGGATGCCGGTGGCACCGGTGTAACCGTGCTCGCCGTCGCGCAGCGCCTTGATCGCAGCCTCCACGATATGCTCCGGCGTCCTGAAGTCCGGCTGGCCGATGCCCAGATTGATGATGCTGCGCCCCTGCTGCGCCAGCGCATTGGCGCGGGCAAGCACCGCGAAGGCGTTTTCCTCTCCGATCCGGTCAAAGGCGTCGATGGTCCTGAGCATGTCCTCTCCCTTGCTTCAGCGGTGCCGTTCCTCCCCGCCTGTTGCTGCGCAGAATCACGACGCGGCAGCCGCTGCGCAAGGGCGGAAGGGCCTCTTTGTGTTCGGCAGTTACATTGAAGAGGTGATCTTTGCTTTTGGACTACCTATATTGCCGCCAAACGCATCACCTCTTATGGTTCGCCGCTGCTGCGCCAGTTGCCGCTGGCAGCCGCGATCCGCTTCAGGAAACAGGACTTCACGCCATGAGCACCGATGCCAGCACCGCGTCCAAGCAGATCCCCGTTACCGTTCTCACCGGGTATCTTGGCGCAGGCAAGACGACGCTTCTCAACCGCATTCTGTCGGAGAATCACGGCCAGAAATATGCGGTGATCGTCAATGAGTTCGGCGAGATCGGCATCGACAACGACCTGCTGGTCGAGTCGGACGAAGAAATCTTCGAGATGAACAACGGCTGCATCTGCTGCACCGTGCGCGGTGACCTGATCCGCACCGTGCAGAACCTGATGAAGCGCCGTGGCAGCTTCGATGCCATCATCGTCGAGACGACCGGCGTGGCCGATCCGGCTCCCGTGGCCCAGACCTTCTTCATGGATGACGACGTGCGTGCCGCCTCGCGGCTGGATGCGGTCGTCACCGTGGTTGATGCACGCCACGTGCTGCAGCGCCTTGCCGACACCTCCGAGGCAGAAGACCAGATTGCCTTTGCCGATGTCGTCCTGATCAACAAGACAGATCTGGTGACGCCTGAAGAGCTGGCCGCCGTCGAGGCGCGCATTCACAAGATCAACCCCTATGCTGTGCGTCACAAGACCGAGCGTTGCAGCATCGACATTGGCAAGGTGCTGGACCGGGGCGCTTTCGATCTCGACCGCATCCTGACGCTGGACCCGCAGTTCCTCAAGACGGGCCACGGTCATCATCACCATCATGACCATGACCATGACCACCATCATGATCACGAGTGCGGCCCCGATTGCGGTCATGATCACCACCACGATCATCACCATGATCATGGGCACCATCATCACCACGATCACGCGCATGACCATGACCATGACCATGACCACGGGCATGATCACGTTTGCGGCCCGGACTGCGATCATGATCACCACCACCATCATGATCACGATGACCCGCATTCGGTGCGCAGCATTTCGCTTCGCGCCGGCGAGCTGGATCCGCCTGTCTTCTTCTCCTGGATCAACCGGGTCACCCAGAGCGATGGTGCGAAGATCTTGCGTCTCAAGGGTATTCTCGCCTTCAAGGACGATCCGCAGCGCTATGTCATTCAGGGCGTGCACATGATCGTCGAGGGCGATCACCAGCGCGACTGGAAGGACGGCGAGCCGCGTGAGAGCCGTCTCGTCTTCATCGGCCGCGAGCTGGATTTCGACGCGCTGAAGCAGAGCTTCGACGCCTGCGCCGCCTGACGGACAGCCACGAGAGCCATTGAAGGACTGACCGTGCCGACACTTGCAGCGACTGAACTCTCCGGCTTTGCCGTCAAGGCCGGGTTCCTGAAGGATATTCCCTATTTTGCCCTTGGCAGCGGCGAGGTGGTGCTGGTGGAAGGCGGGCAGAAGACCATCCGCCTGCACTCCGGCGGTCTGCTGGCGGCCGACGAGCGGGTGGAGGCATCCGGCCACGCCACGGCGCTTGTCACCGGTGGTGACGACGGCAAGGTGATGGAACTCAGTGCTTCGGGCGAGGTGCGCCAGCTTTCCGAGCGTCCGCGCAAGTGGATCGATCTGGTGGCCTGCGGCCCTTCGGGGGCAACGGCCTTCGCCAGCGGCCGCACCGCCTGGGTGCGGCTGACCGATGGCACGGAAAAGGAATTCCCGCATGAGCGGGCGGTGGGTGGCCTTGCCTTTGCGCCCAAGGGCCTGCGCCTTGCCGTTGCCCGCTATGACGGGGCGACCCTGTGGTGGGTGAACACGCAGGGCCAGCCGCAGATGCTGGAATGGAAAGGCGCCCATCTGGCCGCCAGCTTCTCGCCGGACGGCAAATATCTCGTCACCTCCATGCAGGAGGCGGCGCTGCACGGCTGGCGTCTCACCGATGCGCAGGACATGCGCATGACCGGCTATCCGTCCAAGATCAAGTCGATGAGCTGGTCCGCGAAGGGCCGCTATCTGGCCACCTCCGGCGCCAATGCTGCAATTGTCTGGCCCTTCTCCGGCAAGACCGGCCCCATGGGTCAGGCGCCCCTGCAGCTTGGCACCCGCAGCGATGCGCTGGTGACCTCCGTTGCCTGCCACCCGAAAGAAGATGTGGTCGCGGTCGGCTATCAGGACGGCATGATCCTTCTGTGCCGCTTCGAGGACAATGCGGAAGTGCTGCTGCGCCGTGCCGCCAAGTCGCCCGTCTCCACCATGGCCTGGGACCGGGCGGGCGTCCAGCTTGCTTTCGGTACGGAAGATGGCGAGGGTGGCGTCATCGCATTGGAATGACCGGGAGAGAGGTGATGATGCTGGCGAGACCCGTTGCACTTGCGTTCGGCTTGCTTGCCGGCATTGCCACCTCGCAGCTGCCGGAGTTTGCACAGCAGTACCGTCAGCGGCTCGGCGGCGCCATTGATGCTCTCCAGACTGTCATGCTGCAGGCGGCCGAGGATGCCCAGCGGTCGGGCCTTGATGTGGAAGGCGCGATTGCCAGGCTCAAGGCCAGCGGCGACCAGCTGGTGGCGGCGCAAGGGCGCAGTCTTGAGGAGATCGGCGACAGGCTGGCCAGCATGCGGGCCGAGCGCGAGGCCTATGCCGGGGCGGATGAATTTGGCCGCCTGCTGGTGTTCCTCACCAGCGCCGACCGGGAACTGGCAAGACGCACCTATGACGACTTCGAGCCTGCGGTGCCGGTGACGGCCGAGGGTATTTTGACGGGCCTTCTCGGGCTGTTTGCGGGCCTTGGCGCCCTGCGTATTTCAGGGGCCTTTCTGCGCGGCCTTTGGAAGGTGTTCGGGCCGCGCCGTTCCGCCGCCCGCTGATCAAGCTGACAGGAGAGAACATGGACACCGTTACCTCGTCCGGCGGCATGGTCGTTGCGCCTCACATGGCGGCGGCGGAAGCGGGCGCCGAGATCCTGCGCGAAGGCGGTTCGGCCATCGAGGCAATGATCGCAGCGGCAGCCACCATCGCCGTTGTCTATCCGCACATGAACGCCATCGGCGGGGATGGCTTCTGGCTGATTGCTGAGCCGGGGCAGGACCCGAAGGTGATTTCCGCCTGCGGGCCGGCCGGATCGGGTGCGACGATTGCCGCCTATAACCGCGCCGGGCATGGCACCGTGCCAACGCGCGGGCCGCTGGCGGCGCTGACGGTTGCCGGCACTGTGGGCGGCTGGCAGAAGGCCTTCGAGGCAGCGGCAAGCCTTGGCGGGCGCATGCCCCGGCGCGAGCTTCTGATGAATGCCATCCGCCACGCCAAGGAAGGCTGTGCCGTTTCCGCCAGCCAGAAAAAGCTGACGGAAGAAAAGCTGGCGGAGCTCAAGGATCAGCCCGGCTTTGCCAGCGTCTTCCTGAAGGATGGCAAACCGCTGGAAGCAGGCAGCCTGATGCGGCAGGAGCGGCTGGCCGACACGCTGGACCAGCTGGCCGCAGCCGGGTTCGATGACTTCTATCGGGGCGATGTGGGCGCGGAAATCGCGGCCGATCTGGAGCGCATTGGCTCGCCTGTCACCAAAGCGGATCTGCAGCGCTATGAAGCGCGCATCCGCAAGCCGCTGAAGGTGGCAACCAAGGCCGGAACCCTCTTCAATGCCCCTCCGCCCACGCAAGGTCTCGCCTCTCTGCTGATCCTCGGTCTGCAGGACCGCCTGCCTGCGGCCCGGCCGGAAAGCTCTGCCATGGTGCATGGGCTGGTGGAGGCGACCAAGCGGGCTTTCCTTGTGCGTGACCGGGTGGTGACCGACCCGGACCGCCTGCCGGAGCCGGTATCGCCTTTCCTGGAAGACGCCTGGCTGGACCGGACAGCGGCTGAAATCAGCGCGAGCCGTGCTCTGGACTGGCCGGTGAAATCCGCGCTGGGTGACACCATCTGGATGGGTGCGATCGACGCCAGGGGCTGTGCCGTTTCCTTCATCCAGTCCGTCTACTGGGAATTCGGGTCCGGCTGCGTGCTGCCGCGCACCGGCATCACCTGGCAGAACCGCGGAGCGAGTTTTTCGCTGCATCCGGAAGCGCTCAACGCGCTGGAGCCCGGGCGGCTGCCGTTCCACACGCTCAACCCTGCGATGGCGCGCCTTTCCGATGGGCGGCTTGTCACCTATGGCACCATGGGCGGCGAAGGCCAGCCGCAGACGCAGGCGGCGATTTTCGTGCGCCATGTGCTGAACGGCATGCCGGTGGGCGAGGCCATCGATGCGCCGCGCTGGCTGCTTGGCCGCACATGGGGCGATGCCAATACCTCGCTCAGGCTCGAATCACGCTTTGACCCGGATCTGGCCGAAGCCCTGAAGCGGGCAGGACATGACGTGGTTGTGATGAATGAGGCCTATTCCGATACCATGGGCCATGCGGGCATGATCGTGCGCGGCTTGCGCGGCGGCCTTGAGGGGGCGCATGATCCGCGCTCGGACGGCGGGGCGGCTGCGGCCTAGGGTGCGCACCGGAAGGAGAGACGACATATGGATGCCATCACGCGCATGCGCTGCTTCATTCAGGTGGTGGACAGCAACGGCTTTTCTGCCGCTGCCCGCGAGATGGGCCGCTCCAAGGCGCTGGTGTCCAAATACATCGGCGAGCTGGAAGACGAGCTGGGCGTGCGGCTGCTGAACCGCACCACGCGGCAGATCTCGCTGACCGAGGTGGGCGAGGCCTATTACAAGGAAGCCAGCGATATCCTGCAGCGGATTGATGATCTGCAGGCCTCCGTCCAGTCCACCCACCACGAGGCGCGTGGACGCCTGCGTGTGTCAGCTCCGCGCTCCATGGGCGACGGCTTCATCAATCAGGCGATCATGGAATTTCTGGTGGCAGAACCGGCCATCACCATCGACCTGCGGCTGGATGACCGGTTTGTCGATCTGGTGGAAGAAGGCTTCGACCTCGCCATCCGTGTGACGGATCTTGAGGATTCCAGCCTGATCGCCCGCAAGATTTCCCCCTTCCGCACGGTGGTCTGTGCAACGCCGCAGGTGCTGGCTGACCACGGCACGCCGAAGCACCCTTCAGAACTCTCCAACATGCCCTGCATCGTGGACACGAATTACCGGTTCAAGTCGAACTGGATCTTCATGGACAAGGGTGACCGGGTGACGGTGCCGGTGAAGGGCCGGATCGAGGTCAACAGCGCCTCTGCCGCCCGCGATGCCGCCATGTGCCATCTGGGCTTTCTGCGCACGCCGATGATGTTCGTCTACAACGACATCAAGGCAGGCGGATTGCAGATCGTGCTGGAAGACTACGAGCATGATGGCCCGGCGATCTACGCGGTCTATCCTCACCGCCGCCATCTCTCCGGCAAGGTGCGCTCCTTCGTCGATTTCCTCACCCAGTGGTTCTCTGAAAAGCGCAAGGCGGGCAAGAGCTGCTGAGGGGGGAATGGCTGGGAAGGTACTCTCCTTTAGCCGCAGCGCCCCTCTCCCCCCTTGAGGGGGAGATGTCTGCGCCAGCAGACAGAGGGGGGTAGCAGCGCTTCAACGCGGCATCACCTTTCGTATGAAAGGACAGTCAGTTACCCCCCTCTGCCCCCTGCCGGGGGCATCTCCCCCTCAAGGGGGGAGAGGAGTTGGAGCCTGACTGGCAGTCCGATGAGAACACTGCCCCGCCAAGGGGGAAAGGGGGGGGGTGACCAGCCGGGGAGTTCACCCCCTCATTTTCCCGCAGCCGCCAGCCGCTCTTCTGCCAGACGGTCTGCGACGGTTTCCGGGGTCAGGCCCTCGGCCTCCGCACGCAGGAAGATGCGGGTGAGAGTGGTGCCGATGGCGAGCGTCTTTTCCCGCACCAGAGCATCATCACCGCCGGGCGTTGCCAGCGCGATGGAAATGACACCGCCTGCGTTGATCGCATAATCCGGCGCATAGAGAATGCCCCGGTCCTTCAGCGCCTGACCATCCGCCGGGGTGGCGAGCTGGTTGTTGGCGGCACCGGCGACGATCTTGGCCTTGATCTGCGGAATGCTGACCGCATTCAGCACCGCGCCAAGGGCGCAAGGAGCATAGACATCGGCCTCCACCGCATGGGCCTCTGCCGGAGAAACGGCCACCGCCTCCAGTTCCGCCACGGCCCGGTCCACGGCCGGCTGGTGAATGTCGGAGACGATCAGCCGGGCGCCGGCGGCCTTCAGCTGGCGCGCCACATCGAAGCCCACATGGCCGAGGCCCTGAACCGAAACGGTGCAGCCGCTCAGGCTGTCCGTGCCGTTGACATGGGCGAGCGCGGCGCGGATGCCGGCGAAAACGCCGAGCGCCGTGTAGGGAGACGGATCGCCAAGCCCGGTGGCACGGGTGCCGCGCACATGTGCCGTCTCGCGGGCAACGTCCTCCATGTCCTGCGCCGAAACGCCGACATCCTCTGCCGTGATGTAGGAGCCGTTCATGCGGGCGACATGGCGGCCGAAGGCGCGCATCAGGGCCGGCGTCTTGTCCTTGCGCGGATCGGCGATGATCACCGCCTTGCCGCCGCCCAGATCAAGCCCGGCGAGGGCATTCTTGCAGGTCATGCCGCGCGACAGGCGCAGGGCATCACGCAGGGCATCTTCCGTGGTGGCATAGGGCCAGATGCGGCAGCCGCCAAGGGCGGGACCGAGGCGGCTGTCGTGAACGCAGAGAATGGCGCGCAGGCCGGTTTCCCGGTCATGAGCAAAGACCACCTGCTCGTGACCGGCGAACTCGGGATGGTCGAAGGCGGTCATCCCTTGCGTGGAAAAGGGAGCGCTGCGGGACGGGGCGTTCATGGTCTTCTCTCTCATGCCAAGATTGCAATGCCTGCGCATCAGGCCATTCGATGCACAGCTTCCGAGGGAGAAAATGTCTGATCTGCATGGAAATTTGTGACCGATCTTGCGGGCGAATAAATCTGATCGGGAATTTTCTCTCAAGAATGAACTCAGAGAGGATGAAAACCGCCATTTCCCCTTCTGCGGCGCAAAAGACGCTTGCGGAACGTCACCTTCCTGCCCCCTTCTCAGGGCAATGAGCCGTGCCGGAATCGCGCCTGAATGAGAATGGAATCACCACGAATGTCTCCCGCTGTGAGCCCCACCGTCTTTCTGCACCGGGCCTTTGTGCTGCTGTGCCATGCGGTCATGCTGATCTCCATGTGGCTGCTTGCTGGCGGAACTGCATCCGCGCATCCGCATGTGTTCGTGGAAGCGCGGACCAAACTGGTGGTGAATGACGATGGCCTGGCCACGGCGGTGGATCAGATCTTCCGCTTTGATGATGCCTATACGGCCTTCGCGATCCAGGGCTTCGACACCAACCGTGACGGCATCTTCAGCCGGGAGGAACTGGCGGAGCTGGCCAAGGTCAATGTGGAAAGCATGGAGGAATTCGGCTTCTTCACCTTCGGGGACAACACGAAGGTGGAACTGGATTTCACCATGCCGGAAGTCTACTGGCTGGAAGTGGTTGAGGTTCCCCTCGCCGAATATTGGGCGATGAAGCAGGAAGATATCGCCGCCATCAAGGAAGATGCCGAGCGCACCGGCAAGCCGATGATGACCACGGTGAAGCTGCTGGAACTGCACTTCCTGCTGCCGTTGAAAGAGCCCACGGACCTTGCCAATACGGTCACGCTCGATGTCTATGACCCGACCTACTATGTCGATTTCCGCTTTGCCCGGGACCCGGAAGCCACGGGGCTGATCAATGCTCCGGCCTCCTGCACAGTTACCCGCAAGGAACCGCCCCCGCTGGACGCGTCCACGGCAGCCGCTCTTGCACAGATTGGCGCAGACCAGCGCGAACTGCCGCCGGAACTGGCGGACGTTGCTGCGGGCCTCGTCAATCAGATGATCGTCAATTGCGGACCGGCAGAAGCTGCTGCGGTTGCCTCCAGGCCGCCGTTCCCGCCGGTGACGCCGCTCAATGGCCAAAATCAGGACCAGAGCCAGACGGCAAGTGCGGACAGCAATGCAGAGGCACCTGCCGCAAACCGTCAGACGGAAGCTGCGTCCCAGATGCCGCCAGCGCCCATGGAAGGCGTTCCGTCTGCGGCGCTGAAGAGCAATGCGCTGGTCGGCAGCTTCTTTGCCGAAATTGCCCGTTACCAGACCGAGTTCTACCAGAAGCTCATTTCCGCGCTGCGCAGCTTCCGCAACAGCCCGGATGCGGGCTGGCTGCTGGCGTTCCTCTCCTTCGCCTATGGCGTTTTCCATGCGGCAGGCCCGGGCCATGGCAAGGCGGTGATTTCGTCCTATGTGCTGGCCAGCGAAGACACGCTGAAGAAGGGCATCCTACTCTCCTTCGCCTCGGCCTTTGCGCAGGCTCTGACCGCGATTCTGATCGTCTGCGGCGTTGCCGTGGTCTTCAACCTCACCTCCATCGCCATGCAGCAGACTGCCCGCTGGCTGGAGATCGCCTCCTATGTGATGGTAACGGCGATGGGCGCCTGGCTGCTCTGGGTCAAGGCTTTCCGCCCCCTGCTGACGGGGGCTGCCGCCGGGCATGACCATGTGCATCTGCCGGGGGATGATGGCGCCTGCGCCACCTGCGGCCACGTGCATGCGCCCACCGCAGACATGGTCGCCGGGCGCCTGACGCCGGGCCGGGCCCTGTCGATCATTCTGGCCATTGGCCTCAGGCCCTGTTCGGGCGCGTTGATCGTGCTGGTCTTCGCCCTGTCGCAGGGCATGATTCTGGCTGGCATTGCCTCGACACTGACCATGGCCGTGGGCACGGGCATCACCGTGTCCGTGCTGGCCACGCTGGCCGTCGGGGCGAAAGGGCTGGCTGCACGCCTTGCCGGATCCGATGGGGTGTGGGCCTACCGGGTGCACCGGGGCATCGAGATTGCCGCCGCTGCAGCCGTGTTCCTTTTGGGCCTCACCCTGCTGATTGCCATGATCGGCTGGGGCTCCGTCCCGGCCTGATCAGGCTGATGTAAGCCTCAGCTATCGCCGCGCTTGCGGCGGTAGGCTTCCACGGCTTCGCCAAAGGCGGCGAACAGCTTCTGCGAAGGCGCGTCGCAGCTGACCCAGTATTCCGGGTGCCACTGGGTGCCGATGGCGAAGTTGCGTGCGCCCTCCACCGAGACCGCCTCAATGGTTCCATCCTCGGCGGTGGCTTCCACCACCAGCGCCTGCCCCAGAGCGCCGAGGCCCTGCCGGTGCAGGGAGTTGACCTTGAACTGTGCCGCGCCAATGGCTGCCTCAAGCGGTCCGCCCGTGCGCGCGTCAACCGTATGGGCGAGAGCGAAGCGCTCCTCCTGCTTTTCGGACACGGGCGCGCGGTGGTCGTTGCGCCCGTCGATTTCCTGAATCTCCGTCAGCAGCGTGCCGCCGAGGGCGACATTCAGCTCCTGCATGCCCCGGCAGATGGCAAAGACCGGCAGGCCCTTTTCCAGCGCCCGGCGCAGCAGCGGCAGGGAGGTCGCGTCACGGTCCGGGTCATAAGGCCCGTTTTCTTCCGTCGCCTCGCCGCCATAAAGGTCCGGATTGACGTTGGAACGCGAACCGGTGGCCAGCACCCCGTCCACCCGGTCCAGCACCGCGTCAATGTCGAGGGCGCTGCCGAGAGAGGGCAAGATCAGGGGAATGGCGCCAGCGCCATTCAGCACGGCTTCCAGATAGGTGGAGGGCGCGGCATGCCAGCGGTAGCCGTCAACGGGCTTCACATCGGCGGTGACAAGAACAATCGGCTTGGACATTCGAGGCGTTGGACCCTTTGGCCACAGAACAGGTTGGGCGCCAAGCTTTGCACGAAGTGCAAGCCCGCGCCAAGAGGGTGCAGACGGGCATAAGGCAAAGCTCAGCCTCCACCGGAACTTGTGGGAGGCACAGCCCCTAGAGCTTGCTGCCGAGGCGGACGCCGGGAGGCGGAGAACTGTCGCGGATCTTCAGGTCCGGCGGGATCAGATGCAGCGTGTTGGGCACGCGCTCGCCGCCGATCTGGCGCAGGATGAGATCGGCGGCCCGGCGGCCGATTTCATCCGGATGGCTGGCGATGGTGGTGAGCGAGGGCGTGCGCGAGGCTGCACCATCCACATCATCATAGCCGGTGACGGCGATATCCGGCCCCGGCTCCACACCGGCACGCCGCAGGGCGGGCATCATGCCGAGCGCCACCAGATCATTGAAGCACATGACGGCAGTTGGCCGCGCGCCGGTGGAGAGAATGCGCGGGGCAGCCTCACGGCCATCGGCCTGGGTCATCAGTTCGGGAATATCGATCTGCGTGTCCGGGTCGATGCCCGCTTCCGCCAGCGCCTTGCGCCAGCCCGCATTGCGGTCGCGCCCGGTGGAGCTGCCGCGCCGCCCGCCCGCCATGGCGATATGGCGGTGCCCCTGCGCGATCAGATGCCGGGTGATCATTTCCCCGCCCAGCTCATCATCGCCGCGCACGGCCGGTGCCCTGGCGCCTTCCACATCACGGCACATGAGCGTGACGGGGATGCCCTGATCGGTCAGCCGGTTGATCTCGTCCGCCGTGGTGCCGACGGAGGAACACAGGATCAGCCCATCGGCGCGGTGCTGCATCAGCGCGTCCACAAAGGCGCGCTGGCGCTCCACATTATCCCGGTGATTGCAGATGAAGACCATCTGCCCCTGTGCTTCCAGCACGTCTTCCAGCGAGCGGAAGATTTCGGCGAAATAGGGATTGATGATGTCATGCACCGCAACGCCGACGATCTGCGTCTTGGCGGTGCGCAGGGAAGCTGCGGAACGGTTGTAGATATACCCGACCTGGCGGGCCATTTCCTTGATCTTGTCGCGCGTGGCCGAGGCCACCAGCGGCGAATCGCGCAGGGCAAGCGACACCGTGGCCGTGGACACACCAAGCCTGTCGGCAATGTCGCTGAGTGTCAGCCGTTTGCCGCGCGGCGTGTCGTCACCGTCGCCACCCATTTCGTCACGGGGCGTGTCTACACCCATACGCGCCGTCCCTCACATGCGCCAAAGCAGTTCCGGCCCACTTGCGGAGAACCAGCCAGCAAAAGGCTGATAGACCGGCAAGGCCCTGAATCGCAAGTTCTATCCAGCATGGGGGGCATCAGCGGCAAGTGCAAGCCATGCGGCGCACTTAGCGGCCAAACCGTTTGAACTGCGGCGCACTGTCGTCAAACTCGTTGCGCAGGTTGACCGTGACCTGACGGCTCAACCGGGCACAGTCCTGCGGATCACAGTCCGTTTCCGGCCGCTCGATGCCATAGCCCTTGAACCACAGCCGCTGCGGTTCGACGCCCAGTGACACCAGCTTGTCCAGGACAGCCTTTGCCCGCTGTTCGGAAAGGCGCTTGTTGGCTGCCTCTCCACCGGGGTCATCGGCATGGCCCTGAACCTTGGCAAGCCATTGCGGATAGGTATTGAGCCAGACGGCCTGCCGGATCAGGATCGCTTCGGCCTCGGGGGAAATTGCCGCCAAGCCCTCGGCAAAATGAATGCGGCGCCCCGCATTCAGCATGAACTCTTCCTCGCTGCCCGGCTCAAACCCGGCGGCCTGCGCCGGTGTTTCAGGCGCCTCGCCACCCGTCAGGCCAAGCCCCGCGCAACCCGCCAGAGAAAGGGCAAAAAGCCCAAGGAAAATGCCCCATACCCGCATGCGAAAGCCCCCGGTCTTCGCCAACCCCTTGCAGGAATTTCAGAGCATCCCTGCCGCGAGGCGTCAATGGAAAAGACTGGGGAGATCCGGCAGGCGGAAGCCTACCGTTTTTTGACGATCTGCTCGCGGTAGAGAATGTAGAGCCCGGAGCTGACGACGATGGACGCGCCGATCAGGGTGGAGCTGCCCGGCAGGTCGGCAAAGACAAGGTAGCCGAGGCTGATCATCCAGATGATCTGCACATAGGTGAAAGGCGCCAGCACCGAGGCAGGCGCACGGCGGTAGGCGCTGATCAGGATCCAGTGACCCAGTCCGCCCAGAACACCGGTGGACAGCAGCAGCCCCCAGTGGAACAGGCTGGGCGGCGCCTGCCACACGGAGATGCCGCCCGGCGCCATCGCCAGAGACGCCACAGCGGCGGGAATGATCAGCATGCTGAGGGTCGAATCGGTGGTCGAAAGCATGCGCGTCAGCAGCGTGTAGAGCGCGTAGCAGACCATCGACAGCAGCGAATAGATCACCGCCCAGTTGAGCGGGCCCGAGCCGGGCTGCACGATGACCAGAACGCCGATGAAGCCGACAAAGACCGCCGCCCAGCGCCGGGGGCCAACCTTTTCGCCCAGCATCGGCACGGCCAGCGCCGTCACCAGAATGGTGCCGGCAAACATGATCGACATGGTTTCCGCCAGCTGCAGATGCCGCATGGCGAGGAAGTTGAACGAGGTGTTTCCGAGCAGGCAGAAGCCGCGCAAAATCATCAGCACAGGCCGGTCGGTGCGGAAATATTCCGGATGCGCCCAGATGCGGAACAGGAAGAAGGCCAGCACCATATGCGTGACGAAACGCACCCAGACGACCTGAAACGCCGGGAGATCACGGACCAGATATTTCGCCGTGGCATCAAGGCCGGCAAAAAGGAAACAGGCAAGCAGAAGCATGCCGATGCCGATGAGCTGGGAGCGGGATTCCTCCCGCTGCTCTGAACCGGATCCATCCGGAGTGCTGGTCATGGGTATTCTTCCAGAAACGCCCGCGCCCGAACCGGCGCCGCACTACACCTTAGAGTGAGTACCCGGCGAACGGAAGCCCACAAACAGACCGAACGGTACGGTTCGCCCTGCCCTTTTGGTATGGCTGCCTTGCAGGGAGCCGCAGTTCTTCTGTGAACGGCAGCTCAAACTGGGAAGGGTCTCAGCTTTCCGCCTTTGCCAGAGCGATCACGGCTGCCTTCGGCGCATCGTCCTCATCCGGCTCCAGCAGCTCCTCGTCGCCTTCATCGTCATCGAGAGACAGGGAGAGGTTCTTCTCGATCTGGCGCAGCAGCTTCTTCAGGCGCTTGCGGTCCTTGTCGTCAAGACCGGCGATGGCTTCCTTTTCGAGCCGCTTCCAGGCCTTGTCGACGGCTTCGATCCGGTCACGCCCCTCATCGGTGAGGAACACGCGGGCAAGACGGCCGTCTGTGTCGGAGATCTGGCGGCGGACGAGCCCCTGCGCGGACAGGCGGGTGACCATCTTGGTCACGGTGGGCGGCTGCACGCCCAGCGCCAGCGCCAGCTGGCTCATGGTGCGGCCGTCACTGTCGGCCAGCACTTTCAGCACCAGTTCCTGCCCCGGATGCAGGCCCGCACGCATCAGATGGGTCCCGGCGCGTGCCCGCTGGGCCTTGGCCGCCTGCAGCAGGCGGAAGGTGACGCTCTTCTTGTAACTGAATGCCATGATCGCTCGCTCCGCAGTGGAAATGGCCAGCACGGCACCCCGGACGAGGATGCCGTTTCGCCGGCACCCTAGCCGCGTTGTTTAACCGTCAAATGACACTCTGTGCCCCGGCTCAGAACTTTGCGAGCCTTCTTGCAACTTTTTTCACGTAGCGGCCCCGGCTTTCCTGCGTGGAACTGTCCATCCTGTAATGGGCAAGGTAAAGCGTCTTGCAGCGCGGCGCGCAAAGAGCGCGCAGTCCCCGCATGATGGTCTTGCGCCCCGGTTCGCCCATCAGCTTGGAAACAAACCAGCTTGCCCCGCAGGTGGTGACGATGGCGATCTTGCGGATGTGCTGCATTTTCGGCCGCATGCCCGTGTGTTCGGAGGGCATCTCGAAGGTGACATGCGGCACCCAGACCCGGTCAAACCAGCCCTTCAGCATGGCCGGAAGCCCGAACCACCAGGTCGGATAGACAAACACCATCATGTCGCACCAGAGGATTGCTTCCACATGCGCCTTCACGGGCAGCACGTTGCTGTCCACATCGTGATAGCCGCGCCGCTCGTCCGCGCTCATCGCCGGCTGAAAGCCTTCGGCATAGAGATCGATCAGCCGCACCTCATGCCCGGCCTGCTGAAGCACCGAGACAACGTGATCACGCATGGAGGCGTTGAAGCTTTCCGGGACGGGATGCGAATAAACGACGAGTGCCTTCACCTTGATGCCTCCGGCATCCCGGCCAGCGCAGCGGCTGGCCGGATCAAATGACTGGTCAAATGGAAAGAGGCCGCAACCCGCATCTCAGGCGCGCGCAAGCCCCGGAAAGAGGAACACCTTGCCACTGCGGAAATCATAGGACGGGTCTTCCCAGGCGATCATCTTGCCCGGATTGAGCAGGCCCTTGGGGTCCGCCTGCCGCTTGAAGGCCAGCTGCACCTCGTCGGTCTGCTTCATGCCCCCTTCTTCCAGCGTGTAGCGGTGCGGGTTGAAGATCGGGCAGCCGCCTTCCTCATGCAGGCGGATGATTTCGTTCAGCCGCTCTTCGGAGGTGTAGCGGACGATGGGCAGGCCGAAGCAGGTGATCCTGCCGTCAAACCGCACGAATTCCAGATGCCCCGGCACCTCGTCACCGAAGAGGTCGCACATGCGGCGCACCTTCTCCACGTGATCGGGGAAAGGATAAAGCACCTGCAGATAGGTGATCGACGGGTCAACCCGCAGCCCGCGCAGCGTCGTGTGGTTCCAGGCAAGTTCATAGGCCGGCGGCAGGGCCTTGCGCGTTGCCTCATCGGCCAGATCCGAGCGGTAGAGGATCGAGGCGCGCCGGTCTGCTGCGGTGAAGGCGGCAAAGGCGTCCATGGCGAAGGAGGCCACCATGACCACCACCACCGACTGGTCGCGCCGGATATATTTCTGATGCCGCAGGAAATAGTCATGCGGCACGGGCGCGGCGATGGGGGCGATTTCCTTCACCAGCAATCCATCCTGATTGCCCAGCGCATCGGCAAAGCGCACGCCGTCCATGAAGGCATCGAAGCCGACGACCACATCCACCCAGTCATAGGCGGCCGTCAGCGGCATCTCCACCTCGGTGATGACGCCGTTGGTGCCATAGGCATGCATGACCTTGTGCAGGTCATGGCCGGTCATTTCCAGCACCTGCGGCTCGGCTTCCATGGTGATGACGCGCAGGCGCAGCACATTGCCAAGGTCGCGCAGCCCGCCCCAGTTGATGGAGCCGACGCCGCCGGAGCCACCGGCAATGAAGCCGCCGATCGTGGCCGTGCGGTAGGTGGAGGGGTGCAGCCGCAGCTCCTGTCCGGAATGGGCGCGGGTCTCGTCATCGATCTTCGAAATGATGGCGCCCGGCTCCACCACCACAACGCCGGGGCGGATGGACTTCACCTTGTTCATTTCGGCCAGATTGAGAATGACGCCACCGGACAGCGGCATGGCCTGACCGTAGTTGCCGGTCCCTGCTCCGCGCACCGTCACCGGCACCTCATGGGCGTAACAGGCCTTCAGAACCTCGATCACCTCCGCCTCGGACTTCGGCGTCACCACCAGATCGCCGGTCACGTGATCCAGCTGCTGCTTCAGCACCGGCGAGTACCAGAAGAAATCCCGGCTCTTCTGTTTCACGATCTGCGGATTGTCCTCCATGGCAATCCCGGCAAGGTCCGACTTCAGCTTCTCGAGCGCACTCATTCAGCAGCTCCCCGTTCAAGTGTCACGGCATTGGTCATCAATGGGTCGAGTTCGCGGTAATCCGGCAAGGTCATGTCGATGGTCCGCCCGTGGCGCAGTACCGCCTTCAGCCCATGCGGGCGGGACAGAAGCTCACCCCAGTTGCGGGCGCGCAGCAGCACCATGTCGGCAGGCGCGCCTTCCCTCAGCCAGCCCAGATCAGACCGGCCCAGCAGTTGCGCAGGCGTCCGGGTCACCGTGTTGATCCAGTCGCCGAAAGGATGATCCAGCTGCAGGATGCGCGTTGCCTGGGTGTAGACCTCGATCAGGTTCATGTCGCCATAGGCATAGAAGGGATCGCGGGTGTTGTCGGAGGCAACCGCCACGGCAATGCCGCGCGCCTTCATCTCATGCAGCAGCGTGACACCGCGCCAGCGCGGCGTGCGCCCGGCCTGCCGGTCCTGCAGATACATATTGCACATGGGCAGGGACACGATGCCGAGCCCGGCCTCTGCCACCAGATCCAGCGTGCGGTCAATCTCGTCCGGCTCCTGCAGCGCGAGGGAGCAGCAATGCCCCACAACCACCTGCCCCTTGAAGCCGTTGCGGAGGGCCGCTTCGGCAATGTGGCGCAGGGTGCGGGCGCCCGTGTCGCCGGTTTCATCCGCATGAAAATCGAGCGGCAGGTCCCGTTCGGCAGCGGCACGGAACATGGCGTCCAGATGCTCGCCGAGGCGCGGGATCATGTAGGTGACTGCCCCGAGCACGCCGCCAGCACGGGACACACGGTTTGCGATTGCGGTCAGATAGCCATCATCCGCATCCAGCCGGTCAATGCCGAAGAGGCTGGCGGCCTGAAGATCGATCCGGCCTGCCCAGTCCTCGCGCACTTCCTGGAACACGGGCCAGGAGATCGTCTCCTGCGGCGGAAGGCTGTCCAGATGGGTGCGGATCAGCACCGTGCCCTGCGCATAGGCACAGCGCAGCGAAAACTCCATGCGTGCCCGCACATCCGCCGCCGTCCAGTTGGCCATGCGGTCCTCTCCCACCGCCATCAGCGCCCCCATGAAGGTGCCATCCGGGTTGGGACGGCGCGGGGTGATGTGGCCCTTGTCGAGGTGGGTGTGCATGTCGATGAGGCCCGGCAGAACCATGCCGTCATCGAGATCATGGCAGTCGCCGCAGGGCGCCGCCGGAAGGCCGCCGGAAGGCCGGATCATCCCGATGCGGCCATCGCGCACCTCGATATCGACCTGCACCAATGCGGCCGGATCGCCGCCTGCCACATGGTCCGGCAGGAGGGAAGCGGGCACTCTTGCGCGCTGGAAACGGGCGGTGCCGCGCACCGGGGCCTTCAGCAGCCAGGTCATGTCAATTCTCCCTGCGGATCGCGCTTTCGTGCCAGCGCCGCAGCAACAGATGCGAAACAAGGCTGGTCGCCGCGAAGATCACCACACCCGTCAGGGACAGGAGGATCAGGGCTGCAAAAAGCCGCGGAATGTTGAGCCGGAACTGGCTTTCCAGCAGGCGGTAGGCAAGGCCGGACTGCGCCCCGGCGGAGCCTGCGGCAAACTCGGCCACCACGGCAGCAATCAGCGCCAGTCCGCCTGCGATGCGGAGGCCAGCCAGAAAATAGGGCAGCGCGGCGGGCAGCTTCAGATAAAGCAGCGTCTGCCAGCGGCTGGCGCCATAAAGCTCGAACAGGTTCAGAAGGTTATGATCCGTCGACTTCAGCCCTTGCGTCGTGTTGGACAGCACTGGAAAAAAGGCAACGATAAAGGCGCAGATGAGCAGCGCCGACTGCGTGGTCGGCGCATAGATGAGAATGAGGGGCGCAATGGCGACGATCGGCGTCACCTGCAGGATCACCGCGTAAGGGTAGATCGCCAGCTCGATCCAGCGTGACTGCGTCATCAGCACGGCCAGCCCCACACCGCCCAGTAGCGCCAGCAGCAGGGCGGTGAGGGTGATCTTCACCGTGACCCAGAGCGCGCCGGACAGGGTGCCCCAGTCAGTGTAGAGCGACTGCGCCACCCGGGCGGGGCTGGGCAGGATGTAATGCGGCACGTTGTAGGCGCTGACATACCAGGCCCAGGCCAGCACCAGCAACCCCAGCATCAGCACCGGAATGGCGATGCGCAGCAGACGCCCCTTCAGATCCGGCCTGCCGGACACCGGCAGAGGCGCCACATCGACAGCCGTTTCGCTTTTCTCAGCCGCTGTCATAGGTGATCCCTCACATCCATGGCCGCATGCAGCGCTGCGGAGGTCTGGCGGCAGTAGTCGTTGTAGATGGACGACGTGCGGAACTCCTCGTCCCTCGGATAGGGCGCATCCACCGCCAGATCACTCACCACCCGGCCCGGCCGGGCCGCCATGACGACGATGCGGTTCGACAGATAGACACTCTCATAGACGGAGTGTGTGACGAAGATGACCGTCCAGCCGAAACGCTCCCACAGGCGCAGCAGGTCGTTGTTGAGCTTGAAGCGGGTGATTTCATCGAGCGCCGCGAAAGGCTCGTCCATCAGCAGCAGCTTGGGCCGAGTCACCAGCGCGCGGGCGATGGAGACGCGCATCTTCATGCCGCCGGAGAGTTCACGCGGGTAAGCCTCGTGGAACTGGCCGAGCCCGACCATTTCCAGCGCTTCGCTCACCCTTTCGCGTGCCGCCTCCTTCGAAATGCCCTTGAGCCGTAGCGGCAGCCAGACATTGGCAAAGACCGTTGCCCAGGGCATCAGCGTCGGCTCCTGGAAGACAAAGCTGATTTCCGGATGGGCCTTGCCGAGCGCGTCATGATCCGAGGTCGGCCATTCCAGCGTGCCGGAAGACGTGTCGCCAAGACCGGCAATGATGCGCAGCGCCGTGGACTTGCCGCAGCCGGAGGGGCCCAGAAGGCTGATGAACTCGCCCTGCCCCACATCCAGCGTCATGTCCTTCAGCGCAACCGTGCCGCTGGAAAAGACCTTGGAAATGCGGTTGAGGCGGACAAGCGGACGGGAAGAGGCAGCATGGGGCGCGGCTGCGGCCAAAGCCGCAGAATGAGACAATTCGGACATGCCCTGACACAGGCTCCCTGACAGACGGACAACAGGACACCGGCTCACGGACGCATTGACTGCATCACACGAGCGGCGGCTGGCAGCAGGCGGCACGCGAATGCCGCCCGCCGGAACAGCTTGTCACTTCTTCAGGTTCATGCCCACGCCCTTGCAGACGAATTCCGTGGTGTAGATCGACTTGATGTCGATCCCGTCTTTCACCACACCGGCCTTGACCATGCTTTCATAGAAGGCCTGCTGCTTGGCGTCCGTCATGCAGCCGATGCCCTTTTCCAGCGCCTCGCCCGATTCCACGAGGCCGAAGGACTTCATGGTTTCGATGGAGAAGGCGATCTGGTCGTCGGTCATCTCCGGGTTGTCTTTCTTGATCAGCTCATTGGCGGCTGCATTGTCGCCGTAGAGATAGTTGTACCAGCCCTCGATGGTGGCATCAATGAAGCGCTGGGTCAGGTCCTTGTTGGCCTCGACGTAATCCTTGCGGCCCTCGATGAGGGTGGAATAGGTCTCGAAGCCATAATCCGCCAGCAGGAACAGCTTCGGCTTGAAGCCACCCTCGGTCTCGATGGCAAAAGGTTCGGACGTGATATAGCCCTGCTGCGCCGACTGCTTGTCGGCCAGGAACGGACCGGGGTTGAAGGCATAGGGCTTGTACTGCTCATCCTTGAAGCCCGGATAGGCCGACTTCATCCACTGGAAGTAGGAGGCAAAGCCATCCGTGCCCATGAAGATCGTGGGGAGCTTGGCCAGGTCCTCGAATTTCTCCAGCCCCGCATCGGGATGAGCGATCAGGACCTGCGGATCCTTCTGGAAGATGGCGGCCACTTCAACGACCGGAATATCCTCTGCCAGCGCATTGAGCGGCTGCAGCATGTTGCCGGCCATGTAGAACTCGACCTTTCCGGCCAGCATCAGTGCCCGGCTGGCCGCCTGCGGGCCGCCCTGCACGATCTCGACCTTGAGGCCATATTTCTCGTAGGTGCCGTCCGCGACCGCCTGATAGAAGCCGCCATGTTCCGCCTGGGCCAGCCAGTTGGTCGCGAACTTGATTTCATCCAGAGCAAAAGCCTGACTGGACAGCACAAGGCCAAGGGCCGCAGCCCCGCCAAGAGAAGTCAAAAAGCGCATGTTGTCTTCCGCCTCCGTATTGCTTTTTAAAGCTCTGCCGCTGTGCCTCCTCAGGCCCTTGGAGCGGTTCAGGCAATCACGCTGAACTGATTGTGCAAGCCCCATGCCAGCAGCTACCCGGCTGCAACTTCCAGATCCAATGGCGGTTTCCCGTCATCTGCCTGCCGCATGGGCACTTCCGCTCCCCCCGGATCGGCTCCAGACCAGCGCAAGCTTGCACAATCTTCAGGCATTTGCCACTCGGATCAGCATGCGCAAGTCTTGCGCAGCCGCAATCCCGGCGGCACTCTGGCCTGCACCAGTGCTCCGCCTTTCCAGCAGGATTACCAAAAACCTCATGACAAATCCGGTTACGCCAACCACCATCCGCCCGCCCTTTGCCCGCTACAGCCACGGCATCGAGGTGCCCGCCGGCCACAGGCTGGTCTTCACCTCCGGCCAGCTCGGCATCGGTCCGGATGACGTGATCCCGCCCGGCGTCGAGGCGCAGACGCGGCTTTGCTTCCAAAACATCCGCGAGATCCTCGCAGCCGCCGGCATGAGCCTTGCCGACATCGTGCGGATCAACGCCTTCGTGACAGGGCGCGAGCACATGCAAGGCTACATGAAGACCCGCGACGAATTCACCGCCACGCCTCCCCCCGCCTCGACCCTGATGATCGTCGGCGGCTTCACCCGGGAGGAGTTTGTGGTGGAAGTGGAAGTGATCGCTGCAAAGGCGGACTGAGCTGCACGAGGGCACCATGTTCAACAAAAATTATTTTTGTTGAACATGGCGGAAAATGCTATGCTCAACAAAACTTCCGTTCGTTGAACATGAGCCCATGCAAAGGCATTCTCCGGTCAGTCACGCAGCCTATCACGATCTCCTGCGGTCCCTGCTCGATGAGGCAGTGGCGGGATTGAGGGGCACGCCGACGCGTGTCACCCGCAATGGCAAGGCCTATTGGTACGACACCTACCGGGTCGGCACGGATGTGCGTAAATACTACATCGGCGAGGACAGCGAGGCACTTCAGGCCCGCATTGCCCGCCACAAAGCGCTCAAGGAAGAAACGGAAGCCCGCCGGAAAGAGCGGTCGCGGCTGATCCGCCTGCTTCGGGCTGAAGGTTTTCTCGGCACGGATGGCGCAACGGGCAGCCTGCTGGCGGCCATGGCCGGTGCCGGAGTATTCCGGCTGGGCGGCACGGTTATCGGCACCCATGCTTTCCGGCTTTACGAAGGGGAGCTGGGCGTCCGCTACCGTTTCGACCAGACGGCCATGACGCAGGATATGGACATCGCCAGCTTCGAGCGGCTTTCCCTCTCCCTGTCACAGGATGAGCAGGTCTCCACCTCCATGCAGGATGTGCTTTCCGGCTTTGCCTTTGATCCGGTGCCGAGCCTTGATCCGGGCCGGGTCTGGCGCTGGCGGCAGACCCGCAACGACACGCTGGTGGAGTTTCTCACCCCCTCCTTCCGCCCGGAGGAGGATCTGCGCCCGCTGGAGGCGCTTGGCGTCAGCGCACAGTCGCTGCATTTCCTGAACTATCTGATTGCAGCCCCCATCCCCGCCGCTGTGCTTTACCGCTCCGGCGTCCTGGTGCAACTCCCCCGGCCGGAGCGCTTTGCCATTCACAAGCTGATCGTCGCCGACCGCCGCCGCGAGGGGCCGGGAAGCCTGAAAGCACGCAAGGACCGGCTGCAGGCCGCGTTTCTGATCGAGGCGCTGGCGGAAGACAGGCCCGATGATCTGGCAGAGGCCTGGGAAGACGCACGGGGCAATGGCCCCAAATGGCGCGAACGCCTCGACAGAAGCCTTGAAGCTGTGCCAGAAACCCGCGCGCGCATTCATGACTGCCTGTAGCACTAGAGGCCTGCAGGCAGGGTGCGTCCCCGGTGAAATCCTGTGCGGAACTCGGGCAGGCAAGTGCCTGCTATCCAAGCCCGCAGGTCCAGCTTCAGAAGGACCAGACCGGACATGCGTTTGTGGATCAAGGACCCGATTGCCATTCTCGCCGAAGGGGCGGAACGGGGCATCGTCGTGGAAGACGGCACTATCGTGGAACTGGTGGGCCGGGGGCGCGAGCCCATGCTGCCGGTTCAGGCCACCTTTGATGCCTCACGGCACGTGGTCATTCCCGGCCTCATCAACACCCATCACCACTTCTACCAGACGCTGACCCGCGCCCATCCGCAGGCGATCAACAAGGAGCTGTTTCCCTGGCTGCAGGCGCTCTACCCCATCTGGGCGCGCAATGTGACGCCGGAAACCTTCCGCCTTGGCACCCGGCTGGCGCTGACAGAGCTCCTGATGTCCGGCTGCACCACGGCCTCCGACCATCATTATGTCTATCCCGCTGGCCTTGAGGCAGCGATGGACATTCAGGCCGAAGAGGCCGCACGCCTCGGCATCCGAATGACGCTCACCCGCGGCTCCATGAACCTTAGCCAGAAGGACGGCGGCCTGCCGCCCGACAGCGTGGTGCAGGATCAGGACGAGATCCTCGCCGACTGCGAACGGGTGCTGTCGAAGTTCCACGACCGCTCGAAAGGCTCGATGCTGCAGGTGGCGCTTTCGCCCTGTTCACCCTTCTCGGTAACCCGTGAGCTAATGCGCGAAAGCGCGGCGCTGGCCGAGCGTTTCGACTGCCGCCTGCACACCCATCTGGGCGAGACCCACGACGAGAACAGCTATTGCACCGCGAAATTCAGCTGCCGGCCGGTCGATTATCTGGAAGACTGCGGCTGGCTGACGGACCGGGTGTGGCTGGCCCATGGCATCCATTTCACCGATGACGAGGTGAAGCGCCTCGGCCATGCCCGCGCCGGTGTCTGCCACTGCCCCACCTCCAACATGGTGCTTGCCTCCGGCCAGTGCCGCACGAAGGAGCTGGAAGCGGCCGGTTCGCCCGTTGGCCTTGGCGTCGATGGCTCGGCCTCCAACGACAATTCCAACCTGATGGAAGGCCTGCGTCACGCGCTGATGATCAACCGCCTCACCTATGATGCGGCCTCGGTCACCCATCACGACGTGTTCCGCTGGGCAACGGAAGGCTCTGCCCGCTGCCTTGGCCGCGATGACATCGGCGCCATCAAGGTGGGGCTGATGGCAGATCTTGCCTTCTACACGCTGGATGAGCTGCGCTTTTCCGGCGCGGGCGATCCGCTGGCCGCTCTCATCCTCTGCGGCGCCCATGCCGCCGACCGGGTGATGGTGGGCGGCACATGGCAGGTGACGGACGGCCAGCCGCACGGCGTCGACACCGCCCGCCTGCGCCACGAGCACGGCGAGGCGGCAAAGCGGTTCCTGGAAAGCTTGTAAGGCATAGGCGCAGCCGCGCTTGTAACGGGCTCCGCCCCTTGCCTCGGCGTCGCCCCGGGAATGGCACCGCCGTGCGCAGTCCTTTAGGCCTCGCGGTTGACCTTCAGCGTTCCAGCCAGAAGCGGAATCAGCAGGGCCAGCAGTGCCACCACAAGGAAGGATGTGCGCAGCGACAGGGCGTGGCCGATGAAGCCCAGCACCGGCGGGCCGAAGAGAAAGGCGCCGTAGCCAAGCGTGGCGACGGAGGCCAGCGCCGCGCCCTTGGAGGTGCCGGGCTCTGCAGCTGCGCGTGACATGGCGAGCGGGAAGATCACCGCATTGCCGAGACCCATGATCAGGCAGCCTGCCCAGATCACCCAGACAGGTCCGCCCGCAACGAGAAGCGCTGCGCCACTGACGGCGGCAATGCCGCTGATCCGCGCCACCGGCACCGGGCCGAAGCGGGCAATCAGCTGATCGCCGGACAGGCGCATCGCCACCATCGCCACGGAGAAGATGGCAAAGCCGACCGCTGCCGTGGAACTGTCAATGCCAAGTTCCTGGATCTGGTAAAGGGCAGCCCAGTCGGTGATGGCACCTTCCGCAAGTGCCGCTGTCAGCGCCATGACACCGGCAAAGAACAGTGCTCCGCGTGGAATGGCGAAGAGCGGCGCCTTTTCGCTGCCCTTCTGCGCCCGCACCGACACCCACGGAGTGCGGAAAACCCAGAGAATGACGGCCAGCAGCAGCACGCTCCAGCCCAGGAAGTGCTGCGGCACCGTCAACTCCAGCATCAGGGCAATGGCGCCCACACCCGCGCCCGCACCCGCACCAAGGCTGTAGAGCCCGTGATAGGACGACATGACCGGGCGGCCCAGCGCCTGTTCCACTTCCGCGCCCCAGGCATTCATCGACACGTCGAGACAGCCCATGGCAAAGCCGAAGAGGAAGACCACCGGTGCGATGAGGACAACGGACGTGCCGAAGGAAAGGCAGGCAAACAGCGCCAGTGTCACGGCAACTGCCACCCTGGCCATGCGTGCCGCGCCCCAGACATCGACCATCCGGCCCGTCACCGGCAGGGAGATGAAGGCCCCCGTGGCCATCATCAGCAGCACCATGCCGAAGCCGCTTTCATCGACACCCAGAATGATCTTGATATCCGGGATGCGCGAGGCCCAGACACCGATCATGGTGCCAAGAACAAAGAAAACCACGCCAACAGCATGGCGCGCACGGCGGACAGCAGACATCGGAACTTTTCCTGAAAGGAGCCGCCGGCAAAGGGGCAGCATGGAGGTGCCTGCTAACTAGGCAACCGCAAGGAACCTTGCAAGTGAAGATATGGTGACGCGGCTCAGGTCACAAGCCCCGGCTGGGAGCTGGAACGGCCGCCAAAGCCGCCGAAGAGAGAGCGTGCCTGCTCGTAAGCGGCAAGGGCGGAAGCCCGGTCAGCCCGGCGGCCGTCTTCTTCGCGGCGCTCCTGATCCGCGGGGCCTTGCGCGTCTGCCCGCACAGTGCCGCCCTGCGATGATCCGGCTTCACCGGCCTGCGGCGGGCCGGAGCCTGAGGCAGCCTCAGATCCGCCCGTGCCTTCCGCCTCATCGCCGCCGCGCAGTTCTTCCGCTGCCTGTGCCCGCATCTCGGCCTGGGCCTCCTGCAGGCTGGCGCGGGCTTGCTGGGCAACGCGCATGTCCTGCGAAGAAGGCTCTGCAGGTGCCAGGGCGGCACGGATGACGATCTGCATCTTGCGGGCGGTTGCTTCCGGCGTGCGCTCCTTCGACGTGTCGATCTGCACCTCGCCGCCAATGGCATAACGCTTCTTGTCCGGCCCTTGCTGGAAGGTGTAGCTGGGCGCACCGGCATAGGCGCCGCCCACCCGGGCGTGGGCCTGCTCATGCGCCCGGACTTCCCGGTCACGGACCTGAAGTTCCTTGACCTGCTTCTCCTGTTCCTCGGTCAGCTCGGACGCAGCGGCAGCGCCACCGCTGCCGGAACCTTCCTCCTCCGCAGCAGCCGGACCAGCGGCGGAAGATGCAGCCGAACCTCCGGCGCTCCCGTCACGCGGCTGCGCTCCGGCGGCAGCTGTATCCTCTTCGCCGGCAGATCCACTGCGAGTGCCTGTTGCTGATTGGGACTGCGGCTCTTCACCCTCAGCGCTGCGGCTGCGGCGGACATCGCGCAGGCTGCTGCCGTCCTCGTTCAATCCCTGAAGAAACTGAACCGCATCCGCGCGGAGCGTCGGGGCTGCACCCGAGAGTGCGGCCGTGGCCTGTGCGCTGGCGGCACTGCGGCGAGCAGAATCGTCCCGCCCCTCGCGTTCACCTTGCGGGGCAGCATCCCGTATGGCAGCAGACACCGGATCGGCACGGGAGCCAATGCCGGCGGAAAGTCCTGCAAGCACACTCACCATACCGCAAAAGGTAACGCACACCGATTGCCGGTTTCTTAACGGGCGTTAAGTCATTTGATCAGATTTGCGTGAAGCAAGGCAGCGGCAAGCCTATCCTGATGCAACAAGAGGCATGACGGCAGGCGTCAGCCCGGTTAGTCTGCCCATCCTGTCCTGATCGTTCCTTCAGAAGGTTTCACAACATGCCCGCCCTGCCGCGCCGTTTCTGGCATGAGATGACCACGGCCGAATTTTCCGGCTCCGATACGCGCAACTGGATTGCTGTTCTTCCGGTGGCGGCCATTGAGCAGCATGGCCCCCATCTGCCCGTGTGGACCGACACGGCAATCGCCGAGGGCCAGATCGCCCGCACGCTGGACCTTCTGCCCGAGGACCTGCCGGTCACCTTCCTGCCCGTGCAGCAGATCGGCAAGTCGAACGAGCATATTTCCTCGCCCGGAACGCTGACCATTTCATGGGAGACGCTGACCCGCGCCTGGATCGACATTGGCGAAAGCGTTGCCCGCGCCGGTATCCGCAAGCTGGTGCTGATCAATTCCCACGGTGGCAATGTGCCCATCATCGACATCGTGGCACGTGAACTGCGCATCAGCCACGAGATGCTGGTCACCGCCACCGCCTGGTCGCGCTTCGGCCAGCCAGAGGGCATCTTCCCGGCGGATGAATTCACCTATGGCATCCATGGCGGCGACATCGAAACCTCGATCATGCTGCACCTGCAGCCAGATCTGGTGCGCATGGACAAGGCCATCGACTTCACCTCCACCCAGCAGGACTTCATCAAGGAGTTCAAATATCTGCGCGGCCACGGCCAGCAGCAGTTCGGCTGGAAGGCACAGGATCTCAATCCGGCAGGCGCCGCCGGCAACGCCGCCCGCGCCACGGCAGAAAAGGGCAAGGCCTCACTGGACCATGCCGCAGCAGGCTTTGTCGAGCTGCTGAAGGACATCCATGCCTTCGATCTCTCCCGCCTCTGGTCTCCCGGCGCATGAGCGCCTGACGCCCCCCCCCAAAAAAAACAGCAAGACAACAGCAAGCTTCCAAGGAAACGTCATGAGCAAGCCCGACATCCTCATCCCCTCCCCGCTCCGGGACATGATCATCGACGGCCTCGAGCCGCATTTCACCCTGCACAAGCTTTATGAAGCCGAAGACGCGGAAGCCTTCCTGAAGGAGCGTGAAGCCATCATCAGGGGCATTGCGGTCAGCTTCTTCAACGTGGACCAGCCCTTCATCGACCGCTTCCCGAATCTGGAGATCGTCTCCAACTTCGGCGTCGGCTATGACAAGGTGGACGCGCGCCACTGCGGCACACGCGGCATCATCGTCACCAACACCCCGGACGTGCTGAGCGAGGAAGTCGCCGACACGGCCATCGGCCTGATGATCATGACCATCCGCGAACTGTCTGCCGCCGAGCGCTGGCTGCGGGACGGCAACTGGGAAAAGAAGGGCGCCTACCGCCTGACGCCCGGCACCCTGCGCGGCCGCACCCTTGGCATCTTCGGTCTTGGCCGCATCGGCAAGGCCATTGCCACCCGTGCCGAGGCCTTCGGCATGAGTGTGCATTACTACGGCCGCAATCAGCAGGCGGGCGTGGACTACACCTATCATCCCAGCCTGGTCTCGCTGGCCGAAGCCGTGGACACGCTGATGATCGTCGCCCCCGGCGGCCCGGAAACCCAGCACATGGTGGGCGAGCGCGTTCTGGAAGTGCTGGGACCGGACGGCGTCCTCATCAACATCGGCCGCGGCTCGGTGGTCAACGAGACGGCCCTGATCGAGGCGCTGAAGAAGGGCACCATCATGGCGGCCGGCCTCGACGTGTTCGAGCATGAGCCCCATGTGCCGCAGGCCCTCCAGGATCTGCCGAATGCCGTCCTGCTGCCGCATGTGGGCTCTGCCTCCGTCGCCACACGCGACGCCATGGGGCAACTCGTGGTCGATAATCTCAAAAGCTGGTTCAGCGTTGGCAAACCGGTAACCCCAGTTGCAGAAACGCCATTCCCCCGGATGTGAAGCGCTTGATCGGCAACTCTAACGCAGGGTAACTCTATGAAAAATCCATCAACCAGAAGATGGAGGCGACACAGTGCCCGAAGCCCAAGAGTTCACCGACATGCGCCGTCATAAACGCCAGAAAACCCGGCTGCGCGCAGGCCGCATTGTCGATTGTGACAATAACTTTCTCTGTGACTGCGTGATCAGTGACATGTCCCCCGGCGGCGCAAGACTTAAGCTGCCGGTGGATATTGCATTGCCGGAGGAGATCATCCTCTTCGATGAACTTGAGAACACGGTTGCGCTGGCCACCTTGCGCTGGCGCTCCGGGTCCAATGCGGGCATCGAGTATGATGTGCCGCCGGCCAAGGCAGCCCTGTTTTCGATGAACCGCCAGAGAGCGCTTGCACGGCGTTACTACGCCTTGAAGGACTGAGGCGGCAGGCGGCCTGCCCTTGACTTGAGCGGCCGGGTCTGAACAGTTCAGGCCAAGAGCCGGTTCATCGTGACCCGGCGTTCGTCGTGAGGCAGTCATGTTGAAGCCACTTGTGGCCGCAGTCTTTTCGCTGATGCTTGCCCTGACGGCACAGACTCAGGCTGAGGAAATGCAGATCAAGGATATTCAGATCGGCACCGGAGCCGAGGCCGATGTGGGCAACACGGTCTTCGTGCATTACACCGGCTGGCTGATGGACGGCACCAAGTTCGACAGCAGCGTCGACCGCGGCACGCCCTTCAGCTTCACGCTGGGCGAGCGCCGCGTGATCCCGGGCTGGGAGCAGGGCGTTGTCGGCATGAAAGTCGGCGGCAAGCGCGAGCTGGTCATTCCGCCGGAACTGGCCTATGGCCCGCGCGGCGCCGGTGGCGTCATTCCGCCCAATGCCACGCTGCGTTTCGAGATCGAGCTGCTGGACGTGAAAGCAAAGAGCTTCACCGACCTGGACAATGGCGCCCTGAAGGCCCGCCTCGCGGCTGGCGTGCCGGTGATCGACATCCGCACCGCCGACGAGTGGCGCGAAACCGGCGTCATCCCCGGCTCGCACCTTGTCACCTTCTTTGACGCTGCCGGTCAGGTGAATCCGGATTTCGGGCCGGAACTGGAGAAGATCATCGATTCGCCGGACGATGAAGTCATCCTGCTCTGCCGCTCCGGCAACCGCAGCGGCATGCTGGCCAAGTATCTTTCCGAACAGGCAGGCCTGACTAAGGTTGCCAATGTGCAGGACGGCATCATGAGCTGGATCGCCACGGGCGGCGAAGTGGAAGAGCCGAAGCTGCCCTGAACGGACAGATGTCACACACAAGGCCCGGGAGCCTCAGGCTCCGGGCCTTTTTCATGGGCAGTACAGGCAAGCCGGATGCGCCCGGCATCATCTACATGAACTGTTAACCCTGTTTTTCATGACAATTTTAACTTTCAGGGCCGAGTCTTGAGGGCAAGGGGACACTGACCCAGCAAGGCCGAATTCATGACCCGCCGACTTTCCACGCATGCCATCCTTCTCGCCGCTGCTCTGTCCTTGAGTGGGTGCGGCACGGTGTCAGGCATCACCGGGCTTGGCTGGATGACCCCATCTTCGGACAAGATTACCTACAACGACACCAAATGGTGCGTGCCGCGTGACCTCAAGCGCGTTCTCAACCGCCTGTCCGACCGTTTCGGGCGGGTGACGGTGATGTCCACCAAGCGCTGGTGGCTGGAGAACTGGTGGAAGGGCGGCGCCGGCAACTCCTACCATCTCAATTGCCGCGCTGTGGATTTCCGCGTCAACGGCAACCCGCAGGAAGTGCTTGCCTTCCTGCGCGCCCAACCGGAAGTCGGCGGCTACAAGCGCTATTCCAGCGGCTTCTACCACATCGACAACGGCCCCCGCAGGACGTGGTAGGCAGGCCGGTAAGCAGACCGGGACCTGAGTGCCCCGGCCCTCGTCTGTGTCAGCCCAGTTCGCCCATTTCCAGCGCCATTTCCCAGGCTACCGGATCATAGCCGAGCAAGGTGCGGCCCTTGGCTTCGGCAATCGGACGCTTGATGGCTGAAGGGTGCTCCAGCATCAAAGCGATGGCGCTGGCATTGTCCTTGACCGCATCCTGCACCTCATACGGCAGCTTGCGCCAGGTGGTGCCGCGCCGGTTCAGAACCTGTTCCCAGCCGAAGGCCTCGACGAACTGCGCCAGCTTTTCTGCGTCCGCACCGTCCTTCTTGTAGTCATGAAAGGTGTAGGCCACACCGGCCCCATCCAGAAAGGCGCGGGCCTTCTTCACCGTGTCGCAGTTCTTGATTCCATAGACGATCATACGAGCCTCACTTCACGTTGATGGACATTGACGGCCTCATAGCAGATTTATCAGGCTGTGGCGCCCATGCGGGCAGCCTGCTTCAACAGCTGCTGCATTCCGCAGTTTGCATCATTCCGCTTGCATGTTTCCCGCGCAGGCTCAAACTGCGTCAGCTTACGTGTATTTACTCAATTTCCTGTTTCAAGAGACCGTTCCATGGCCCCACCGCAAATGCGCACGCCGCCCGGCAACGGACCGCTTCAGCAGCAGCTGCGGCTTTACTCCGGGCTGATCCTCTTTGTCTTTGCCAGCACTCATTTCCTCAACCATGCGCTCGGCAACATATCGCTGGACTGGACACAATGGGGGCAGGATCTGCGCCTCATCATCTGGTGGTCATGGCCTGGAACAGTGGCACTTTACGGCGCATTGGCCGTGCATGTGGGGCTTGCCCTGTGGCGCATCGCAGCCCGGCGCACCTTCCGGATGCCCGTCTGGGAAGCGGTACAGATCCTGCTGGGCCTGTCCATTCCCTATATGCTGATCCGGCACATCTACATGACCCGGGGCGCGGCCGGGATCTACAATGCGCAGATGGACTATCAGCATGAGCTGTCCACGCTTTGGCCCGCCTCCGGCGTTACGCAGAGCCTGCTGCTTCTGCTCGTCTGGCTGCATGGCTGCGTCGGCATTCATTTCTGGCTGCGGCTGAAGCCCTGGTATCCACGCTGGAGCGGCATACTGTTGACGCTGGCCGCGGCTGTTCCGGTTCTGTCGCTGACGGGCTGGATCAATGGCGCAAGACGGCTGGTTCTGGAAGGGCAGTACCAGCTCAAGGTCACGGCGGAACAGACCGCACAGCTGCAGGTCTATACCGATATCAGCCGTGCAGCCTTCTTTTCGCTTCTGCTGCTGGTCCTGGTCATCTCGCTGGTCCGCCAGCTGGCGCCGGCGGGGCGCAAGGCTTTCACCGTGCACTATCTGGGCGAAAAGACCGTCCGTGCCAGACCCGGCCCAACCCTGCTCGAGATCAGCCGCATGCGCGGCGTACCCGTCATGTCCGTCTGCGGCGGGCGCGCCCGCTGCTCCACCTGCCGCACGCTCATTGTCTCCGGCGACGCGGGTCTGCATGCGCCCGGGGAAACGGAGGCGCATGTGCTCAAGCGCATACACGCAGGCAAGAATGTCCGCCTCGCCTGCCAGATCCGCCCCGAGACGGATCTGGTCGTCCGCCCCCTGCTCCATGGCGGCACAGCCATTCCCCGCGAAGGCCTGCAGGACCGCTACCGCTGGGGCACGGAACAGCCGGTGGTCGTCATGTTCGTCGATCTGCGCGGCTTTACATCCTTGAGCGAAGGCAGGCTTCCCTTCGACGTGGTCTTCATCCTCAACCGCTATGTCGACAGCGTGGTGCGCGTGATCCGGAACCATAACGGGATGATCGACAAGGTGATGGGCGACGGCATCATGGCCCTGTTCGGCATTGAAAGCACGTTCGAGAAGGGCTCCCGGGATGCTTTGCAGGCAATCGTCAACCTTGCGGCCGAACTCAAGCACGTGAACCGGGATCTTGCCGCCCAGCTGAACGGTCCCTTGCGGATTGCCGTCGGCCTGCATGGCGGCCCGGCCATCCTTGGCCGCATCGGCCTTGACGGGCGCAACGGCGTTGCCTCGGGCCTGACGGCCCTTGGCGATGTGGTCAATGTTGCCAGCCGGCTGGAAGGCGTTGCCAAGGAGCACAACGCCACCTGCGCCCTCTCGCGCGACATTCTGGACGCCTCGGGCCTGTGGCTCGAACCGCTGCGCCCCTTCCACCAGGTGCCGATCCGCGGACGGAAGGAACCGCTGGAGGTGGCCTGCGTGGAGAACCTGGCACTGCTGCAAAGAGCTCTCTCCGGCAACAAGGCGGCATGAGACATGCGCTGCGGTATTCTGGCAGATGCTTGACGGGTTCTTGACTTGCCCATCACAAACCCGGCGGCATAAAAGCCCAGAAGCGTGATGGAGGACCCGGACAGGGATATGACGATCCGAGAGTTCAGACTTCTGCAAGGCAGCCCACCTGCCCTGCAGCGCATCAGGCTCGTCTCGGGCCTGATCCTGTTCACATTCGCATCCCTGCATTTTCTAAATCATGCTCTGGGGCTCGTGTCGCTGGAGGCGATGGAAGCCGGTCAGCGCTGGCGCACATTGATCTGGCAGTCGCTTCCCGGCACTGTGGTGCTTTATGGAGCGCTGCTGGTTCATGTATCTGCGGCGCTCTGGCGGATTGCCGGGCGCCGGACATGGAAGATGCCGGTCTGGGAAGCCGCGCAGATTCTCCTCGGCCTCCTGATCCCGATCCAGCTGATCCAGCACATCGCCGTAGCGCGCGGTGCGGCAGAGATCTTTGATGCCGGCAGCAACTACCAGAACATCCTGCTGCTCATGTGGCCCGGTGGGGCCATTGCGCAGACGCTCCTGATGCTGGCGGTCTGGCTGCATGGCTGCATCGGCATTCACCACTGGCTGAAGCTGAAAGCCTGGTATCCGCGCTGGCAGATGCTGCTTTACGGGCTGGCCGTGGCGGTTCCCCTCCTGGCCACCAGCGGCTGGATCACGGCCGCGCGCAGCCTGGCGGCTGATGGCAAGACAGCAACCTGGCTGCGAAGGGAGCAGCTGGACGCACTGGCAACCTATGTTGCTGCTGGCGAAGCGGTGTTCTTCACCGCTCTCGCCCTGGTCGCGGCGTTGCTGTTCTGGAGCCAGACATCGAGCCGCATCGCCCGCAGCCTGACGATCAGCTACGCAGGCGGGAAGGCACACAGAGTGAAGCCCGGCGCCACGCTGCTCGAAATCAGCCGCCTGACTGGGGAACCGGTCCTGTCGGTTTGCGGCGGCCGGGCACGCTGTTCCACCTGCCGCACGCTGATCATCGAAGGAGCCGGCACGCTGCCAGCGCCGGAACAGGCCGAACTGCAGGTGCTCAAGCGCGTGCATGCACCCCCGAATGTGCGGCTTGCCTGCCAGATCAGGCCGCACGCCGATCTGACAGTCCGCCCCCTGCTGCGCGGCACCGGCACACAGAACGGAGAGGCGGCACCGGAGAACCTGCGCTGGGGCACGGAGCAGCAGATCGCCGTGATGTTCGTCGATCTGCGCGGCTTCACGGCCCTGAGTGAGGGCCGGCTGCCGTTCGATGTGGTCTTCATCCTCAACCGTTATGTGGACAGCGTCACCCGTGTCATCCGCAGCCATGGAGGACAGGTGGACAAGGTCATGGGGGACGGCGTGATGGCCCTTTTCGGCCTCAATGAGGGCCTTGGCAAAGGAGCAGCATCCGCCCTGCGTTCTATTCCCGCCCTGTGCAAGGAACTGAACGTTCTGAACCAGAGCCTTGCTCCCCAGCTGAGCAGCCCCCTGGAGCTTGCCATCGGCCTGCACGCAGGCCCTGCCATCCTGGGGCAGATCGGACTGGAGGAAAGCACCGCAGGCGGCGGCTCGCTGACCGCGCTGGGAGACGTGGTGAACGTCGCCAGCCGCCTTGAAGGGGTCGCCAAGGATGCGAACGTGCTGGCGGCCATTTCACTGGACACACTGGAGGCGGCGGGCATCCGTCTTCCAACATGTGAGGCAGTCAGGACGGTGAGCGTGAAGGGCCGCAGTCAGGCCGTGTCCGTGGCCTGCATCAGCAACGCGTCCTTACTGCGCGAGGCACTCAGCCCCGGACAGGGCGCCCATCCGGACGGGCATGCTGCCTGACTCAAGTCCCGCCATGAGAAGGTGGCGCAGCATGCAGGTTTAAGGACAGGAAAAGCGAGAAAATACAAATTTCTAGCTATGGACGGCTTGTCCCTCCATTGCGATGATGGGCTGAGTGGCAAACTGCCGCCAGCCCCAGCTCATCCGCCCGGCCATCTGCGGCCCGGAGGTTTGGGGCAGGCAGGCAAAACAGGACTCGGGCGGGGCACCCATGATCTCGAAATACTTTTTGGCAGGCGGCTTTTTAGCCGCCGCGGCAACGGCTCTCCATGCGGAACCGGTCACATTCCGCTATGCCTATCAGGGCGGGCTGAACAGCCTTGATCCCTATTCGCTCAACGAGACCTTCTCCCTCTCCGCTCTCGGCAATGTCTATGAAGGGCTGGTGCGGCGGAACGCGAAGCTGGAGCTGGAGCCCGCACTCGCCGAACGCTGGGAGATGCTGAGCCCGGTGCACTGGCGCTTTCACCTGCGCAAGGATGTGCGCTTTCACGACGGCGGCACGCTGACGGCAGATGACGTGGTGTTCTCCGCCACGCGCGTCCGGTCGCCAGGGTCTGACGTGGGCACGCGGCTGCCCGCAGGCACGGAAGTGGTGGCC
Organism: Pannonibacter phragmitetus DSM 14782; assembly: GCF_000382365.1. GTDB lineage: Bacteria > Pseudomonadota > Alphaproteobacteria > Rhizobiales > Stappiaceae > Pannonibacter > Pannonibacter phragmitetus. Next base: position 99,022 of record NZ_KB908221.1, read on the forward strand.
GTTGACAGCCATACCGTCGACTTCCACCTGACGTCCCCTGCCCCGGCGCTGCCCGCCGAGTGGGAAACCTGGTACATCATGGACAAGGAATGGACGGAGGCAAACGGCGCCGTTCCTGTCACCTCGGCGTCGAGCGCTGCGCCGGGCGCAGCCGCATTGAAGGCCAACGGCACCGGCCCCTACCGGATCATCAGCCACGAGCCAGGCCTCAAAACCGTCTACGGCAAGAACCCGGACTGGCGGGATGCCACGGACGGCCTGCCGGAGCGGGTGGAGTTTTCCGCCGTCACATCCGGCCCCACCCGCGTTGCCGCTCTTCTCTCCGGCGAGCTGGACATGATCTATCCGGTGCCGGTGCAGGATATCGCGCGGGTGGACCAGAGCCCATCCGCCCAGGTGCTCAGCGGGCCGGAACTGCGCACGCTGTTTCTGGGCCTCGATCAAAGCCGTGACGAGTTGCTTTACTCCGATGTGAAGGGCAGCAACCCGTTCAAGGATGTGCGGGTGCGCAAGGCCGTCTATCAGGCGATCGACACAGGCGCCATCACCAGCAAGATCATGCGCGGCATGGCCGAACCTGCCGCACTCCTCGTCAGCCCGGTGCTGTTCTCCCGCGCAGGGGAGTTTACGCGCCTGCCCTACGACCCTGAGGCCTCCCGGCGCCTGCTGGCAGAGGCGGGCTATCCGGACGGCTTCGCCCTGACACTCGACTGCCCGAATGACCGCTACGTCAACGACGCCAGCATCTGCGAGGCCGTTGCTGCCATGCTCTCGAAGGTTGGCATCAGGACCCGGGCGGACATCCAGCCCAAGGCGAAATACTTCGGGCGCATCCTGCCCACCGGCGGCTATGACACTTCCTTCTATCTGTTCGGCTGGACTCCGGCCGACTTCGACAGCCTCAGCCTGCTGCAGGCGGTTGCCATGTGCCGGAATACGGCCACGGGAGAAGGCACCTTCAACATTGGCGGCTACTGCAACGAACAGGCAGATGCCCTGATCCGCCAGCTTGCCGGCGAGGAAGACAAGGACCGGCGCGCAGACCTCACCGCGCAGATCTACACCCTGCTCAACGGGGATGTTGCCTATATCCCGCTGCATCAGCAGAAGCTGGCCTGGGGCATTTCAAACCGGTTCCATGTGGAGCAGCGGGCCGATGACCAGTTCCTGTTCCGCTTCATCCGGCAGCAATGACCGGCCTGCGGCACTTTGTCCTGCCGGAGACGGGCATAAAAAAGAGGGGGAAGCACCTGGCCTCCCCCTCGATACTTTATGCCCGTTCAATGACTTGCACTAACGCCTGACCCTCAAATACAGCGGGTCAACTGAAATTCCGCTAAGTCATGATACTGCATCGCACAATAAAAAGAAGAGAGATATTGAGGAAATTTTGAGCAAAACTGGCCGGAACATGCCGAAAAATGCTGCATCGCAACAACCCTTGACCTTCCAGCAGCTGGAAGCCCTATTTTGGGCAAGATCCCGCAATTCAAGACACCGGCCCTGCAAGAGCGATGACCCGGTGCAGGCATAAGGACCAGGCAGCCATGACATCCGCAGACCTTTCCAGCCCCCGCCAGCTGATGCTCGACGTTTCCGGCATGACCTGCGGCGGCTGCGCCGCGAGCGTGCAGCGGCTCTTGACCGGCGTCGATGGCGTCTCGGCGGCGAGCGTCGATCTCGCCGCAAAAAGCGCGGCCGTAACGGTCACAAAGAATGTGCCCGTGCCGGAACTGGTTGCCGTGCTGGAAAATGCCGGTTTCCCTGCCCGGCTGCGGGAGGAGTAACCGGCATGCGACCTGCAAGCTCTTCGAGCGCCCGCGAACTGACCCTCGACATCTCCGGCATGACCTGCGGCAGCTGTGCCGCACGGCTGCAGCGCTCCCTCTCGGCTGTCGACGGGGTGGCGGAAGCCAATGTGAACCTTGCCCTGGAAAATGCCCGGCTGGCGCTGGTGCGGGACATTCCCGTGCCGGACCTGATTGCCGCCGTGGAAAAGGCCGGTTTTTCGGCCCGCCTGCATGAGGATGAAGCCGCCAAGGCCCGGGCAGAACGCGAAAAGGCCGAAGCCGCCGCACGGGCGGAAGACCGCAAGGCCTTCCTGCTGTTCGTGATGGGCGCTGCCTTTTCCCTGCCGCTGGTCATCTCGATGGCGCTGATGCCTTTCGGCATCCACTGGATGATCCCCGGACTGGTGCAGCTGCTGCTGGCAACCCCGGTGCAGATCCTGCTGGGCGCCCGCTTCTACCGGGGCGCCTTCAAGGCCGTGCTTTCGGGCGGTGCCAACATGGATGTGCTGGTCGCCCTCGGCACGTCTGCCGCCTATGGCTACAGCCTCTACCGCATATTCGTGCCGGATCCCTCTGGCGTGGAGCATCTTTATTTCGAAGCGTCCATGGTGATCCTGACGCTGGTCCTGCTCGGCAAGCTGCTGGAAAACCGCGCCCGCCGCGCCACCTCTGCCGCCGTGCGGGCGCTGATGGCACTGCGGCCGGAAACCGCCAACAAGATTGACGGCGATACGGTCACCACCGTTCCCATTACGGAGATCCGCCTGGGCGACCGGGTGCTGGTGCGCCCCGGCGAAAGAGTGCCGGTGGACGGCCAGATCGAGAAGGGCAAGAGCGAGCTGGACGAAACGCTGATCACCGGCGAGAGCCTGCCGGTGACCCGTTCTGCCGGCGATCACATCACCGCAGGCACCATCAACGGCTCCGGTGCTCTGACCGTTGAAGTGCTGGCGCTGGGGGAAGAAACCGTCCTTGCCCGCATCATCAAGCTGGTCGAGACAGCGCAAGGGCGCAAGGCGCCGGTGCAGAAGCTCGTCGACAAGGTATCGGCGATTTTCGTGCCGGTGATCATCGTCTTCGCCCTTCTCACCTTTGCCGGATGGATGATCTGGGGCAGCAGCCTTGATGCGGCCATTGGCGCAAGTGTGGCCGTGCTCGTCATCGCCTGTCCCTGCGCCCTGGGCCTTGCCACACCCACGGCCCTTGTGGCTGGAACTGGCGCTGCGGCGCGGGCGGGCATTCTCATCCGCGACATCGAAGCGCTGGAAGTGGCGCACCGGCTGAAGCTCGTGGCCTTCGACAAGACCGGCACGCTGACACGCGGCGCCCCTGCGGTCACCGATGTCATCGCCTTTGACCGGGACAATGACGGCCTTCTGGCCGCCGCAGCCTCCGCCCAGCTGGCCAGCGAGCATCCGCTGGCCCGGGCCATGGTGGAAGCAGCCAGAGCCAAGGGCCTGCCGCTGTCCACGCCGGACGAGTTTGAGGCCGTGCCGGGCGAAGGCATTGCCGCCATGCTGGGCGGGCATTCGCTGGTGATCGGCAACCGGGCCCTGATGGACCGGTTGAAGGTGGAAAGCATCACCGCAGACTCCATCCGCAAGTCTCTGGAAGGCGAAGGCAAGACAGCCGTCCTTGCTGCGCTGGATGGCCGCGCCGTCGGCGTCATCGCCTTTTCCGACACGCTGCGTGACACGTCGGCACAAGCGATCCAGGAACTGCGGGAGATGGGCATCCGCACCGTGATGATCACCGGCGACAGCGAGACCGTTGCCCGCAAGGTGGCCGCTGAAGCCGGCCTTGATGAGGTGCGTGCCGGCGTGCGCCCGGATGGCAAGGCCAAGGCCATCGAGGCCCTGCGTGCGGAAGCTGGCGGCGCCGTCGGCATGGTGGGCGACGGTCTTAATGATGCGCCAGCTCTTGCAGCCGCCGACATCGGCATTGCCATGGGCTCCGGCGTGGATGTGGCCATGGAGGCTGCCGGCATCACGCTGATGCGCTCGGACCCGCTGATGGTGGCGGCCGCCGTGCGTGTTTCCAAGGCAACGCTTACGAAGATCCGGCAGAACCTGTTCTGGGCCTTCGCTTACAATGTCATTGGCATTCCGCTGGCGGCCTTTGGCATGCTATCCCCCGCCTTTGCCGGGGCTGCGATGGCGCTCAGTTCGGTTTCCGTTGTCACCAACGCGGGCCTGCTGAAGCGCTGGAAGCCTTGAGCCTTTTGCAACATTGCCGTGGCATAGTCGTTTCAGCTGGCCGATTGCCCACTTGACGATTACGTAAACGGTATGCTTGGGTCAGCGCAGAGGAAATTGAAGCCTCATCACTTTAACGGCAGGGCGAAGATTCGCCCTGCGCCAGGGGAGATGGAACGAATGAGCCTGCAGGAACTGACCGAAGCCGTACGTGCAAAAGTGGCTGGCGGCGGCATCGACGACACCGTGAAGTTTGATTGCGGCAGCGATGGCGTCATCTTCCTCGACGGCTCAACCGTCACCAACGAGGACAAGGACGCCGACTGCACCATCAAGATCTCGTCGGATAACCTCGCCGACCTTCTGGCTGGTGAGCTGAACCCGACGATGGCCTTCATGACCGGCAAGATCAAAGTCGAGGGCAACATGGCCGTGGCCATGAAGCTCGGCAGCATCGTCTGACGCCGGCCCCTGAAACGGGATGATGCGGCTCCGTCCATGGACGGGGCCGCCCTCACTTGCGCGGGCGTTCGCCGGTGTAGATGGCGCGGGGGCGGATCTGCTCGGGAGTGGCATATTGCTCGAGCGCATGGGCAACCCAGCCCACCATGCGCCCGGCGCAGAAGATGGTCTTGCCTGCCTGCGGCGGCAGACCGAGGGCGCGCCGCAGAACGGCGAAGGCAAAGTCGATGTTCGGCTCAAGGCCAAACAGATCCCGCGCCAGCGTTGAGACCGTTGCAGCAAGTTCTGCTGCGGGGCAGCCGCCCTTTTTCGCTTTCAGCATGTCCAGCAGCATGTCTCCGCGCGGATCCTTGCTGCGGTAGACCGAATGGCCGAACCCATGCAGCGGCTCTCCCAGCATCAGCCGCTCGTGCAGCACTGCTTCTGCATCCGCTGCTGAATGGATCTGATCGAACCACAGCCCCACCCGGTCGGACGCCGCCCCATGCCGGGGACCAGTGAAGGCGCCAGCCCCTGCAATCAGCGCCGCATGCAGGGGCGCACGGGTGGAGGCAGCGCAGCGCACGGTGAAGGCGCTGGTGTTGAGTTCATGATCGGCGGAGAGCACAAGCGCGGCCCGGATCAGGTCCGCTCCGTCTGCGGCTGAAATTCCCCCGGCACCGGAACGGCCGGGCACCAGCCAGCACTCCGCCAGTTGCTCATGCACCGGCAGGCTCGACACCTCCGCCCGGCCCAGCAGCGCCGCCGCCGCCACCCGCACGAAAGCCGCCCCCTTGCGCAGCAGCAATTGCGGCGAGCGGGTATAGGCGGAAGGATCGGACACGGGCCAGGCGGCCAGCGCTGTCATCAGCCGTTCCACTGCACCCATGCCGTCTGGAAAGAGCGGCAGCTGCATGCTGACCGTCCCGGCGAAAGGGTCCTCCTCGCAGTCCCAGAGCAGAGCGGCAGTGGCTTCCAGCGTCAGGCTCTTGGCAAGATCGGTCGCCCTGTGCCCCCGGTACCAGGGCCCGTCCTCGCCAATGTGGGTGAGCCGTGTTTCCAGCACCGGATCCCCGGACAGCGGCCGTGCCCCGCCCTGCGGCTCGGGCCTGTCCCGCTGCACCAGCAGCTTGCGGATGTCGCTCGCATCATAGCGTTTCTGCTTGCCGGGCCCCGGCACGGAACGGATCAGCCCCCGGCTGACATAGGCATAGAGGGTGGCAGGCTGGATGCCGAGTTCGGCGACGGCCTCGCGGGCGGAGAGATAAAGCGGCTGGTTCATATATTGATTGTATCTATCAATATTGACCGCATCAAGCATTCCTCCTTTCATGAAACCTGACAGTATGAGAGGGAGTTTTTCCATGACGCTCGCTTACCCCAACCCGGTTTTCACCGGCGCACAGGCCGAGGGCCTTGATGGCGTCACCGCTGCCGCCACCATCCTCAGCGAGGTGGATGGCGAAGGCGGACGGCTGGTGCTGCGCGGCAGCCCCATCGAAGACCTCGCCGGAAAGCTCACCTATGAAGAAGCGGCCAGCTTCTTCTGGGCCGATATCCTGCGCGTGCCGCGCGGCGCGGAGCTGACTGCCCGCTTTGCCGAGGCCCGTGCCACGGCGGCCCGCGCCCTGCCCGTGCTGCAGGCCGCTTCACCGAAGCTGGGCACCTATGAGCTGATGCGGCTGGGGCTTTCGGCGCTGGCCAGTGAAGGGGCGGACGAAGATCCCGTGGTGTTGTGCGGCAGCCTGCCGGTGTTTCTGGCCGCAGGCTGGCGGATCAGCCAGGGCCTTGCCCCGGTGATGCCCGATCTCGGCCTGCGCAGCTCGGAAGACATGCTGCGCATGCTGACGCGCAAGGCGCCGGATGCACGGGCGGCGGCAGCGGTCGACCGCTATCTCGTGACCATTCTCGATCACGGTTTCAACGCCTCCACATTCACCGCCCGAGTCATTGCCTCGACGGGCGCGGACATGGCCTCTGCCGTCATCGGCGCCATGGGAGCCCTCAAGGGCCCGCTGCATGGCGGCGCGCCGGGACCGGTGCTGGACATGCTTGATGCCATCGGCACCTCGGACCGGGCGGAACGCTGGATCGAACGGGCACTGAAGGACGGCAAGCGGCTGATGGGCTTCGGCCACCGGATCTACCGCACCCGCGACCCGCGCGCCGATGTGCTGAAGGCAGGGCTTGCAGAGCTGCCCTCCAACGCCGGACGGCTGATCCTGGCGCAAGGGGTGGAGCGGGCAGCGCTTGCCGCACTCGCCCGCCACAAGCCGGACAGGCCCTTGCAGACAAATGTTGAGTATTACACAGCCGTGATGCTGGAGGCTGCGGGTCTGGACCGAAGCCTGTTCACGTCCCTGTTCGCCGTAGGCCGGGCCATCGGCTGGTGCGGCCATGTGGCAGAGCAGCGCGCCAGCGGCCGCCTCATCCGCCCCGCCTCACGCTATGTGGGACCTGTTGCAGCGTAAGCGAATGATGACAAGAGCCTGCGCACGGCATTGCCGCAGCGCGCAGGCCCCTTCTGCAGGATGTTCAGTTTGTCGCGTTGGCTGCCAATGCGGCGCTGATCAGGTCCAGCCCGATATCTGCTTCAAACTGTCCCCACACAGGCTTCATGGCTTCCACCCAAGCCTGACGCTGTTCGGGGGTGAGTTCACGGATCACCGCGCCGGAATCAAGAATCCGCTGGCGGTTTTTCGCCTCTTCACCGGCAACAAGACTGTTGGAAGCGGCCGTCACTTCGGCCGTGATTGTCAGAAATTGCTCGCGGACATCCGGCTCCAGGCCGTTCAACCATTCCTGTGAGGTGACCAGCAAATAGGCGAGCAACTGATGGTTGGTCTCGGTAATACCGTCCTGCACCTCATGGAATTTCTGGGTGTAGATGTTGGACCAAGTATTCTCTTGACCATCCACCACGCCAGCCTTGAGGGCACCATACACGTCCTTGAAAGCCAGTTTCTGGGCGCTGCCACCCATCGCCTGAATCATGGCATCAGCCACATCGGAACTCTGAATCCGGAATTTCAATCCAGCAGCGTCCGCAGGGTTTACCAGCGGCTTGTCAGCCGAGAACTGCTTGAGGCCCGAGCTCCAATATCCAAGCCCGGCAAAGCCAACATCGGTCATGGCATTCAGCAAGCCCTTGCCCTGATCGCTGGCAGCAAACCGGTCGACTGCATCCAGATCCGAGAAGAGAAATGGCAGATCGAAGATGCGGTATTTCAAGGTGTAGGATTCGAACTTCGCCAGAGACGGCGCAGCCAGATGAACATCCCCCAGAAGCATGGCCTCCATGACCTGATCGTCATCGTAAAGCTGCGAGTCCGCAAAAACCTGCATGCAAGCCTTGCCGTTCATCTCCTCATTGACCCGTTTCGCCAGCATCGCGGCGGCATCGCCCTTGGGATGCCCGCTCGCTGCCACAACGTGGCTGAAACGGATGACGATCTCGCCATCCTGACAGTCCTGAGCAACAGCTGAGCCGGCAGCTGCGATGGAAAGCGCTGAAACAAAAGCAAGAAGTGACGTCTTCATCGGAAGTTTACTCCCAATTTTAAAGTCATCCCTCTTCGCAAGAATTGCGCACGGGAACGAACCAGATAAACTCCCATTCATCCGAGATCAGGAAACCTGACGAGGCTTAACAAGAATACAAAATCTCTTTAAATTACGCTGCGTAATTTAACTTGGAAAATATATATTTAAAAAATTATGCAGAATTGTAAATTAACACCAAAATCAAAGCGCGACCAAGATTTCGACCCCGCCACCAGATAGACACAACCCACTCAAAACCCATTAAAACATTGTTTTATTTCATTATTTTGAATTATTTACACCTCTGCGCCGAAAGATCCGGTATCAAGCAGCCTTAATCGCTGCGCCCTGCCGCCGGTCTTCGCGGATCATCGCCGCCCCCTTGTCTGCAATCATCACGGTGGGAGCGTTGGTGTTGCCGGAGGTGATCAGCGGCATGACGGAAGCATCCACGACACGCAGGCCTTCAATGCCCCGCAACCGCAGCCGCCCGTCCACGACGCTGGCCTCATCCGCACCCATGCGGCAGGTGCTGGTGGGATGGAAGATGGTGGTGCCGATATCGCCCGCTGCCCGCGCCAGTTCCTCATCGCTCTGCAGCGAGGGGCCCGGCAGATATTCCTCCGGCCGGTAGCGGGCCATGGCCGGGGCCTCCATGATCCGCCGGGTCAGACGGATGCTGTCCGCCGCCACCTGCCGGTCAGCCGCAGCAGAAAGATAGTTGGGACGGATCTCCGGCTGGTCCTTCGCATGGCCCGTCAGCGCATGCACATGACCACGGCTCCCGGGCCGCAGATTGCAGACGCTGGCCGTAATCGCCGGGAAGGGATGCAGCGGCTCGCCGAACTTGTCGAGCGACAGCGGCTGCACGTGATATTCGATGTTGGCCGTCTCGAAGGAGGGATCAGACTTGGCAAAGACGCCCAGCTGGCTGGGCGCCATGGACATGGGGCCGGATCGGTTCAACGCATATTCCAGCGCGATGCGCGCCTTGCCGAAGATGTTGCCCGCCATCTGGTTCAGCGTCTTTGCCCCATGCACCTTGAAAATGGTGCGCAGCTGCAAATGATCCTGAAGGTTCTCGCCCACCTCGGGCAGGGAATGCCGGACAGTGACACCGATGCGGTCCAGCACCTGCGGATTGCCGATCCCAGAAAGCTCAAGGATGTGCGGCGATTTCACGGCCCCTGCGGCGAGGATCACCTCGCCTTTGGCCGTTGCCGTGGCCGGCTGGCCTTTAACCGTCAGGGCTACGCCGGAGGCGCGGCGGCCATCCAGAAGAACGCTGGTCACCTCTGCCTGCGTCACCACCCGCAGATTGGGCCGCTTCAGCGCCGGGCGCAGGAAGCCCTTGGCCGTGTTCCAGCGAATTCCGTGCTTCTGGTTCACCTGAAAATAGGAGGAGCCGAAATTGTCGCCCCGGTTGAAGTCATCCACCTTGGGGATGCCCGTTTCGGCGCAGGCTTCACGGAAACTGTCCAGCACGTCCCAGGACAGGCGCTGCTGCTCCACCCTGAGCCCGCCGCCCTGCCCGTGCAGCACATCGTTCCACTGGTAGTGGTCCTCTGAGGCACGGAAATGCGGCAGCACATCCTCCCAGCCCCAGCCGGTGAGGCCAAGCTGGCGCCAGCCGTCATAATCGCGGGCCTGACCGCGCATGTAGATCATGCCGTTGATCGACGAGCAGCCGCCCAGCACCCTGCCGCGCGGATAATTGAGTGCGCGCCCGTTCAGCCCCGGTTCCGCCGCCGTGCGGAAACACCAGTCCGTGCGCGGATTGCCCATGCAATAGAGATAGCCGACGGGAATATGGATCCAGTGATAGCTGTCCCGCCCGCCCGCTTCCAGCAGCAGCACCCGGATGTCCGGATCCTGCGACAGCCGGTTCGCCAGCACGCAGCCCGCCGAGCCTGCGCCGACGATCACATAGTCCCACTCGCCCAGATCCTGCATGTTTCCACCCGTGTTCTTTGGTACAAGTGGAGACACGCAGGCGCGGTCCGGTCAAGACCGTCAAAGGGCGGGCATGGGATTACGCCATTTCCTGTTCGCGCACGGCCATCTCGATCTCGTCCACCAGCGCCGGATCGAGGTTCAGCCGGGCGGCGAGCATCTGGAGATAGGCTTTTTCCGCAGCGTGATCGGGATCGATGGCAAGCCGCGAGGCGGCGTAGATCTCGGCGGCGGTTTCCGGCGACGTGGCGCTCCTGACGATCCTGTCGAGATCGAGCGGCGCGCGCAGCTCGTCCATCAGGAAGGCCTTGGATTCGGAATCAAGCCCGGCCTCATCCATCTTGCCGAAGATGCGGCGCTGTTCTTCCGCGTCGATATGGCCGTCCGCCTTGGCAGCGGCGATCATGGCGCTGAGCAGGGTCCGGGCCACGATCTGGCTGCCGCCGGGCGCGCGCTCCGGGTCAAAGGCAGTGCCGCGCGGGGCTTCCAGTTCCAGCGGGGCGCGCTGCTGCGGGCCGGGGGACTGGCCGCCATTCTGCTGGCCGGTCTGATAATCGCGGTAAGCCTTATAGGCGAGGCCTGCGACCAGCGCGAGGCCGCCATAGGTGACCGCCTTTCCGCCGATCTTGCGCGCGGACTTGCTGCCGAGCAGCAGTCCGGCGAGCCCGCCAGCGGCAAGCCCGCCAGCGTTGGACGACAGGAAATCCTTGCCACGGGACATCAGGTCACCCGAGCCGCCCGTCTTGGCGCCTTGTGCAAGCCCGGAGCGGGAAGCCGCACCCATCACCTGATCGAGAAGGGATTTCGCATCGAACATGTCTGGAAGCTCCTTGGCAAACCTTGCGTCAGCCTCAGATGGTGGCTCCCCGGCGTGGCTGCAAGTCACCTGACAGCAGGAGCATTTTCAAGCGGCAGCAGATTGTCGTCCTTCAGGGTTTCCATGGCGATGGAGGAGCGCACGTTCTGCACCGCCTCATGCGGCAGCAGGTCGTCATTGATCACCCGGCTCAGCGCCTTCAGGTCCGGCACCACGATCTTCAGCATGTAATCCACGTCGCCCGTCAGGGTATGCGCCTCCTGCACCTCGGGCATGGCCTGCACCATGGCGCGGAACCGGCGGGCATTCTCCCGGCTGTGGGCACCAAGGGTGACGCCGACAAAAGCCGTCACCGAAAAGCCCAGCCGCTCGGTTGCCAGATCTGCCCGGTAGCGGCGGATGATGCCCTCTGCTTCCAGCGCCTGCCGGCGGCGGGAAATCTGGCTGGCAGAGAGCCCGATCCGCTCCCCCAGCTGCTGGTTGGTGAGGGCGGCATTTTCCTGAAGCGCGGACAGAAGCCGCAGATCAAAGCTGTCAACCTGCACGATGATGCACCTACCAGGGAAAGAACGCACAAAACTTGCACCACCTTACGGGATTTTACGTCCTTTGCACACACATTGCGCGCGCCAGAGCGCAAGCTTGTCTCACCATCAAGAGGAGGACAGCATGGGACCTTTTCCGCACGGCGCACCGCCCGCCACCATCACGGCTGACAACCCGGCAGGCACCGACGGCTTCGAGTTCGTGGAATTTGCCCATCCGGAGCCTGAGAAGCTGGACGCCCTGTTCCGCCGCATGGGCTACAGCCCCGTTGCGAAGCACAGGACGAAAAACATCACCGTCTACCGTCAGGGCGACGTGAACTACATCCTCAACGCCGAGCCCGGCTCCTATGGCATGCGCTTTGTCGAGGCACACGGCCCCTGCGCCCCGGCCATGGCCTGGCGTGTGGTGGATGCGCAAAAGGCGTTTGACCATGCCGTGAAGATGGGCGCAACGCCCTATGAAGGGGACGGCAAGACGCTGGACATGCCGGCCATCATCGGCATCGGCGGCTCGTTGCTCTATTTCATCGATCAGTATGGCGCCAAGGGCTCGGCTTATTCGGCGGAGTTCGAATGGCTGGGGCCGGTGGATCCGAAGCCGGAAGGCGTCGGCTTCTATTACCTCGACCACCTGACCCATAACGTCTACCGGGGCAACATGGACAAGTGGTGGGACTTCTACCGCAACCTCTTCGGCTTCCGGCAGATCCACTATTTCGACATCGACGGCCGCATAACCGGTCTTGTCAGCCGCGCCATTACCTCGCCCTGCGGCAAGATCCGCATTCCGCTGAACGAGTCCAAGGACGACACCAGCCAGATCGAGGAATATCTGCGCAAATACAAGGGTGAAGGCATCCAGCACATCGCGGTGGGCACGGATGACATCTACAGCGCCACCGATCTTCTGGCGGACAACGGCCTGAAATTCATGCCCGGCCCGCCGGACACCTATTACGAAATGTCCAAAGCCCGCGTGAACGGCCATGACGAGCCGCTGGAACGGATGAAGAAGCACGGCATCCTCATCGACGGCGAAGGGGTGGTGAACGGCGGCATGACCAAGATCCTGCTGCAGATCTTCTCCAAGACCGTCATCGGGCCGATTTTCTTCGAATTCATCCAGCGCAAGGGTGATGAAGGTTTCGGCGAGGGCAACTTCCGCGCCCTGTTCGAATCCATTGAGGAAGACCAGATCCGCCGGGGTGTCATCAAGGTGGATGCCGCCGAATAGCCGGCACAAAGAAAACTGGCCCTGCGGCAGGACTGCAGCGGGGCCATTTGGTCAGGCGGCCTTGCTGGCCTCACGGCGCGTCCCCTCAAGATCGGCAACAAAAGACGACGACCAGCTGTGCGCGTCTTCCCGGCACAGGCGGTCGAACATCACCTGCCAGCGGTCACGCCGCTCTTCAAGCGGCATGGTGAGAGCGCGCTGCAGGCCACGGGCGACTTCCTCATCCGAATGCGGATTGACGATCACCGCCTCCGGCATGCCCTCTGCCGCCCCGGCAAAGCGCGACAGCACGAGAACGCCCGGGTCTTCGGCCCGCTGCGCAGCAATGTATTCCTTGGCGACAAGGTTCATGCCATCGCGCAGCGGCGTCACCAGACAGGCGCGGCTGGAGCGGTAGATGCCCGCCAGAACCTTGCGCGGGAAAGCCTTGGCGATGAAATGGATGGGCGTCCAGTCCAGCTCGGAGAACCGGCTGTTCACATGCCCCGTCAGCCCCTCCAGCTCCCGCCGGATGTCGATATAGGCGTCGAGTTCCGCCCGTGACGGCGGGGCGATTTGCATCAGCGACACCTGCCCCCGGTTCTCCGGATAATCCTCCAGCAACCGCGCAAAGGCCCGGAAGCGTTCCGGCAGACCCTTGGTATAGTCGATCCGGTCCACCCCCACGACCTGCTGGCGTCCGGCGAGCCGCTTGGCAATGCGAGCCGAATTGCGCACCGCTTCCGGTGTCATCGGGAACTTCGAGAAAGCTTCTGCGTCAATGCCGATGGGATAGGCACGGGCCAGAACCTGCCGGCCCTGAAGGCGCACCAGGCCGCCTTCCCCTTCCGAGCCGCCCAGTTCATCCACCACGAAGCGGCGGAAATTGGCGGCGTCCCGCGAGGTCTGGAAGCCGATCACGTCATAGGCCAGCATGGACCGGACCAGCGCTCCGGCATTGGGCAAAGCCGCCAGAATCTCGGGGGACGGAAAGGGGATGTGGAGGAAGAAGCCGATGGGTGCCGTGACGCCCATTTCACGCAGTGTCGCGGCCAACGGCATGAAGTGATAATCATGCACCCAGATGTGATCATCGGGCTGCAGCAAAGGCTGCAACCGGGTGGCAAAGCGCTCGTTCACATGACGGTAGCCGCTTTCGAACTGCCGGTCGAAGACGGCCAGATCAAGCCGGTAATGCAGGATTGGCCAGAGCGTCCGGTTGGCATAGCCGGCATAGAAGCTGTCATGATCAGCCTGGGTCATGTCGATCTGCACCAGCTGGACCGACTTCGTCTTCTGCTGCTGGAAGGGGCCGAAAGTGCCCTCTTCAGAGACCTTGCCGCTCCAGCCGAACCAAAGTCCGCCGGAGCTTGTCAGTGCATCGACCAGAGCCACGGCGAGCCCTCCAGCCTTGCCTGTGTCCTTCATCGGGCCCACCCGATTTGATACCACAACAAGCCGTCCCATGGCCTATGCCTCCTTTGCTCTGATTGATGTGCCGGAAGCCTGACAGCAGGCAGGCAGCAGATGAAATGCCCTCTCAAGACACAGTGAAACCAAGGCTCCGGGATGCTGGCGCATCACGCCTTGAAAATGTTCATGCAGCGCCAAGCGCCATTGACTGAACAGCCAGCACCGCAAAGAGTTCCCGCAATAGGTGTTCGAAGCTTCCAGGAAGCCCCGCCTGCCGGTTTATGCCGTCAGATGGTGCGCCTGCTGCGCGAGCCAGTCCGTAACGGCAGCAACATCCGGCAGGCGTGCGGTTGCGCAGGTTGGCCCCTCGCCTACCTTGAGCGCGCTGCCGCCAAGAGCGAGCGCGGCCGCCATGGCGTCTTCATCCGTCACATCATCGCCGGCAAAAACCGGAACCCGCCCGCTGAAAGGCGGCAGCTCCATGAAGCGGCGCAGCGCCAGGCCCTTATCATGGGTCGCAGGCTTCACCTCCATCACCATCTTGCCGCGCAGGATATGCAGATCCGGCAGCCCGGTCAGAACACGCGCAAGATGCGCTTCCAGCGCGCCTTCCAGATGGGGAACGGACCTGTAGTGCAGCGCGATGGCCGCCCCCTTGTCTTCCAGCATGATGCCGCCAGCCAGAAGCCCGCTCGCTTCCACAGATTGCCGCAGATGCTGCAGGTCCGGTGAGGCTTCGGCGCGGACAGAGGCGCAAGCTGCGGTCTTGCGCCATTCAAGGCCGTGGAGCCCTGCGGCGGGGAGTGTGAGGGGATGAAGAAAGCCGTCGATCTCGGAGATAGGTCTGCCGGTGATGATGGCGACAGCACCATCCAGACAATCATTGATCCGGCTCAGCAAGCTGATCACTTGGCTATCAACGTCTACGAGCTCCGGACGCGGCGCAAGAGCAGCCAGCGTTCCATCAAAGTCGAGGAAGAGGGCACTATCGGACTGCAGACGGACAGAATTTCGCATGTGCACAATTTAAGGCACAGGGCAGAAAAGTCCACCCCTGCCCCGGATTTTCTCCGGAGCAGGGACAGATGATTGCAAGACGTCAAACGAAGAGGTTGACGAGACTTTCCAGATATTCCTGACGGCCGGACTTCGGCTGCGGCTCAAGATCCGTAGCATGAACACGGTCAGCCAGAGCCTCCAGCGACACGTCGCCCTTGAGGATTGCAGCGTTTTCCGGCTTGGACCAGCCGGCGTAACGGTCTTCGACGAAGCCGCCGAGACGGCCATCTTCGATCATGGCGGCAGCAGCCAGCAGGCCGCGCGCAATGGCGTCTGCCGAGCCGATGTGGCCCTGGATCAGATCCACCGCGTCAATCGACTGACGGCGGATCTTGCTGTCGAAGTTGGTGCCGCCGGTGGTGAAGCCGCCACCTTTCAGGATCTCGTAATAGGCCAGCGTCATTTCCGGAACGTTCATGGCGAACTGGTCCGTATCCCAGCCCGACTGGTAGTCGTTGCGGTTCATGTCCACCGAGCCGAAGATGCCCAGCGCATTGGCGAGCGCCAGCTCATGCTCGAAGGAGTGACCGGCAAGGATCGCATGGCCCTGCTCGATGTTCACCTTCACTTCGTTCTCCAGGCCATAGGACTTGAGGAAGCCGAAGACGGTGGCGACATCATAGTCATACTGGTGCTTGGTCGGCTCCTGCGGCTTCGGCTCGATCAGGATAGTGCCCTTGAAGCCGGTCTTGTGCTTGTACTCGACCACCATGGACAGGAAACGGCCGAGCTGGTCCAGCTCGCGCTTCAGGTCGGTGTTAAGCAGGGTTTCATAGCCCTCGCGGCCGCCCCACAGCACGTAGTTTGCACCACCCAGACGCTTGGTCACGTCCATGGCGTTTTTCACCTGCGCTGCCGAATAGGCGAAGATCTCCGGATCCGGATTGGTGGCCGCACCGCTCATGAAGCGGCGGTTGGAGAAGAGGTTCGCAGTGCCCCACAGCAGCTTCACGCCCGTCTCGGCCATCTTCTTTTCAAAGATGTCGGCGATGGCGTTCACATTGGCATTGCTCTCGGCCAGCGTCGCCCCTTCCGGCGCGATGTCGCGGTCGTGGAAGGTGAAGAAGGGCATGTCCAGCAGCTGGAACATCTCGAAGGCAACGTCGGCCTTCAGGCGGGCCTGTTCCATCGGATCACCGGCGGCCATCCACTTGCGCTGGAAGGTGTCGCCGCCGAACGGGTCACCACCCGGCCAGCAGAACGAGTGCCAGTAGCAGATGGCAAGGCGCAGATGGTCTTCCATGCGCTTGCCGAGGACCATCCGGTCCTTGTCATAGAAGCGGTAGCCATAGGGGTCCCTGGCATCCGGACCAACAAAGCGGACCGGCTCCAGGCCGTCAAAAAAACCAGTAGCCACGTCAGATCTCCTTCACTGCGGGATAGAGTTTGCGCCAGCGGGCATAGGCCTCGCCATAGGCGGAACGAAGAGCGGGATTGGGGTCGATGGCAGCGGCCATCGGCGGGGCGCTGAAGAGCGCATCGGAATAGCCATCCGCCGCCGCCTGACCGAGGCGGGCAGCACCCAGCGCGGCGCCGAAGTCGCCATCCTGCGGCAGATCAACGGTGACGCCCAGAACGGTGGCGATGATCTCCAGCCAGACGCGCGAGCGCGAGCCGCCGCCCACGGCGGTGACACGCTCCACCTTCGTGCCGGCAGAGGTCAGCGCCGCAAGGCAATCCATCAGGGCAAAGGCAACGCCATCCAGCACCGCATGGGTCAGCTCCGCCTCATCGGTGTCATGCGAGATGCCAAAGAAACCGCCCCGGATCGCCACATCATTATGCGGCGTGCGCTCTCCGCCCAGATACGGCATGAACATCACATCCGAAGGCCGCTTCAGATCCGTGACGAGCCCCGTCAGCTCCTGCGCCGGGCGGAGCAGCACCTTGGACAGCCAGTTGAGGCTGTCGGTTGCCGACAGGATCACGCCCATCTGGTGCCATGTGTCCGGCACCGCATGGCAGAAGGCATGCACGGCGCTGCCCACATTGGGCGAGAACCGGTCATTGGTAACGAACAGCACGCCGGAGGTGCCGAGCGAGACGAAGGCCGAGCCCGGTTTCACCGCGCCCGTGCCACAGGCCGAAGCCGCATTGTCGCCGCCGCCACCGGCCACCACCGGGGCCGAGGCCATGCCCCAGCGCTGCGCCAGCTCCGGCCGCAGGCGGCCGCTGGCATCCGAACCTTCGACAAGGCGCGGCATGTGGCTGCGGTTGAGACCGGTCGCTTCAAGCAGCGTATCGGACCAGTCGCGGGCGGCCACATCCATCCACAGAGTGCCGGCACTGTCCGACATGTCGCCCACGTGCTCGCCGGTCAGGCGCAGGCGGACGTAATCCTTCGGCAGCAGCACCTTGGCCGTGCGGGCAAAGATCTCCGGCTCGTTCTCGCGCACCCACTGCAGCTTTGGCGCGGTGAAGCCGGGCATCACCCGGTTGCCGCCAAGGCTGAGGAACCGGGGCTCGCGCGCTTCCAGATCCGCGCATTGTGCAGCCGAGCGGCCATCATTCCACAGGATGCAGGGACGCAGCGGCTTGTCTGCCGCATCCAGCAAGGTGGCCCCGTGCATGTGGCCGGACAGGCCGATGCCGCGCACCGCAGCCATCTCCTTGGGATGGGAGGCGGCAAGCTGGTCCATCGCCAGTTCCAGCGCCGTCCACCAGCTGTCCGGGTCCTGCTCCGACCAGCCGGGATGCGGGCGCTCGACCGTCAGATGGGCACTGGCCGAGGCGAGCACCGCCTGGCTGCCGTCCATCAGGATCGCCTTCACCGAACTGGTGCCGATATCAAGGCCGATATACATGAGGTACGCCCCTCAAAATTGAACCGAAAGAACCCCGGAGCAGGCCGCACATAACTGGCGCACCCGTCCGGGGACTGTTTCTCCATAGCCGATGACGGCTATTTCTGCCAGAGCCTGCAATGCCGCAGGCTCCCGCATGGTCAGGCCATCAGGCCGCCACTGCATCATTCAGCGCGCCCGGCCCCGGCGTTGCGCCGGCAGGGCACTTGCCGAGGATGATCATGCCCAGCACATCATCATCGGTCACGTCCGTGGTCTTGGCGGTGCCGACCAGCTGGCCGTTCTTCATCACGGCAATGCGGTCACACAGCTTGAACACATCGTGGATGTCATGGCTGATGAGGAAGATGCCGAGGCCCTGACGCTTCAGCTCCTCGATCAGTTCCGCCACCATCTGCGTCTCGTGTACGCCAAGAGCAGCCGTTGGCTCGTCCATGATCAGGATGCGGGCATTGAAATAGACCGCACGGGCGATGGCAACCGACTGGCGCTGGCCGCCCGAGAGGGCCTTCACCGGAGCCTTGAACTTTTTGAAGTTCGGGTTGAGCCGCCCCATGATCTTGCGCGTCTCGGCTTCCATCCCATCATCATCGACGAAGCCGAATGGCGTCACCAGCTCGCGGCCGAGGAACAGGTTGGAGGCAGCATCGAGGTTATCGGCCAGCGCCAGCGTCTGGTAGATCGTCTCGATGTTGTACTTGCGCGCATCACGCGGGCTGTGGATCGTGGCGTGCTGGCCATCGATCAGGATCTCGCCGCTGTCCTGACGGTAGGCGCCGGACAGGATCTTGATCAGCGTCGACTTGCCCGCGCCATTGTGGCCCAGAAGGCCCACCACTTCACCGGGGAAGAGGTCGATGGACACATGATCCACCGCACGCACCCCGCCGAACGAGATGCAGATGTCTTTCATTTCGACCAGAGGCGCCATGGTTCAGTCCCCCGTGCGCTTGCGGTAAATGATGTCGACGTAGACTGCAAAGACCAGCACGATGCCGACGACGATGTTCTGGAGCGGCGCATCCACGCCCACCATGGCCATGCCGGATTGCAGCGACTGCATGATCAGCGCACCCAGGATCGCTCCGTAGATGGTGCCGACACCACCGGACAGGGCCGTGCCGCCGATCACCGCCGCCGCAATGACGCGCAGTTCGTCCAGGGTGCCGATGTCATTGGTGGAGAAGCCGAGACGGGCTGCTGCCACCGCACCGGAGATGGCGCAAAGACCGCCCATCAGCGCAAAGATCTTGACCGTCAGCAGGCGGGTGTTGATGCCCGACAGTTCGGCTGCATCCGGGTTGCCACCGGTTGCGAAAATGTAGCGGCCAAGGCGGGTACGGCGGGCGACAACAGTCATGGCCACAGCCACAACGATCAGCACCAGCACCGAGATCGGGATGCCGTAGCCCATGCGGAAGCCTTCGGGCATGACCTCGCCGCGATCTGCAAACAGGCGCTGCACGCGCTGCACCGGCATGTCATAGGCATTGAGCACGGCGACGAAGCCGAGAATGGCACCGCAGATCACCGCTGCAATCACGGCTTCCGCCCAAGCGGGCTTGACGGCAAAGCCATGCGAGGCACGGCGCTTGCGGGCAGAGAACAGAAGAGCCATGGAAGCGGCGACACAGGCGAGGCCGAAGACCCAGGACCAAATCTCGCCGAGCGAACCACCCGTGCCGCCGAGCAGCAGGAAGGTTTCATCCAGCGGGCCAATCGTCTTGCCGTCGGTGATGAACCAGGCGACGTTGCGCCAGACCAGCAAACCGCCAAGCGTGACGATGAAGGCGGGAATGCCGAGATAGCCGATCATCCAGCCCTGTGCCGCGCCAATGGCAACACCAGCCACCAGACCGGCGAGAATGGCCAGGATCCAGATGGAGGGATGGCCGAGGCCAAGCATTCCGGGCAGAACCTGCGTCTGCACGACCGCCATCACCGCCGCGACCGTCGCCAGGAGCGAACCAACGGACAGGTCGATGTGACGGGTGACGATGACGAAGACCATGCCCGTTGCCATGATGGCGACCGAGACGGTCTGGATCGTCAGGTTGAAGATGTTGCGCGGTGTCAGAAAACGCCCGTCCGTGATCACGTTGAACACGAGACAGAGGACGATGAACGCCCCGATCATGCCCAGCAGGCGCGTGTCCAGCTGCAGCGCGGATAAAAACGAGCGGGCCGCCGGAGTCCTCGCCCCGGACAGGTCTGCATTCGACATCGAAGTGCTCCTGGTTGAAAAGCCGGTCCTGATGTGCCGATTGGAGCGCGTGACCCAAGGTCAGTCAAGCAAGCGCTGCGGTTTCACATCGAAAACACTGCCCCGGAACCATCCGGGGCAGTGCAAGGTCTTGACCGGTCAGGCCTTAGTTGCAGGGAGCCGGGCCGCCGGAAACGCCCTGGCAGAGTGCGTCCTTGGTGATCCAGCCCGCGTCCACGACAACATTGAGGTTGTCCTTGGTGATCGCGATCGGGGTCAGGAAGCGCGCGGTCATTTCAGCGCCGCCTGGCGAGGTCCACTTGCCAGCGCCTTCAACGCTGTCGAGCGTGCCGCCCTTGGCAAGGGCCACGGCGATTTCAGCTGCGGTCTTGCCGAGTTCGCGGGAGTCCTTCCAGACGGAAACCGTCTGGGTGCCCTTGGCGATGCGGTTCAGAGCGGCGTGGTCGCCATCCTGGCCGGAGACCGGAATGCCTTCCATGCCCTGAGCGGCCAGAGCTGCAACGGCGCCGCCGGCGGTGCCATCGTTGGAAGCGACAACGGCATTCACCTTGTTGTCGTTCGCGGTCAGGATCTGTTCCATGTTCCGCTGGGCGTTGGCCGGAAGCCAGCCATCGGTGTAGGCCTCACCCACGATCTTGATCTTGCCGGAGTCAATCGCCGGCTGCAGCACTTCCTGCTGGCCGCCGCGCAGGAAGTCGGCGTTGGGGTCCGTAGAGGAGCCCTTGATCATGACGTAGTTGCCTTCCGGCGCAGCCTTCAGCACTTCGCGGGCCTGCATGCGGCCCACTTCAACGTTATCGAAGGTCAGATAGAAGGCGCGCGGATCTTCGATCAGGCGGTCATAGGCGACAACCGGAATGCCTTCGTCGGCAGCGGCCTGCACGGCCGGGCCAATGGCCTGGGCATCCTGGGCAAGGATCACGAGGGCGGTGGCGCCCTGTGCTATGAGGGCTTCGATGTCGGACAGCTGCTTGGCAGAGGAGCTCTGGGCGTCAGCGGAAATGTACTTGGCACCGGCAGCTTCCAGAGCGGCCTTGATCGCACCTTCGTCGGTCTTCCAGCGCTCTTCCTGGAAGTTGGACCAGCTGACGCCGACGACGACATCCTGCGCCTGTGCGGCAGCAGTGAGCGCGGTCGCAGACATGAGCGCGCCCGCAAAAATCATGGCAATCTTGCGCATTGCGTTGTTTCCTCCTGAAAGGCGTCACCCTTCTCCCGGCGCCGCCTTCTTAATCCCCGAGAGTGTCGAACCCCCGTCTCAGCGGGCGGACCTTTATTTTTTTCGGCGCCCGAAAAAAAGTTGCTCCAAAGCTCGCCGCCTGTCAACATGCTTTTGGAGACCGGAAACGGTTTCATCTCGCTGAAGGCCATGCTGGCGGCATAAAGACTGGCAGGCCAGGGACGGAAACAGCACGGGAACTACGTCAGGACATGACGCAGACAGCGAACAGGGACCAGATCCGCAGGCGCAACCGCAGCATCATCCTGCAGACGCTGCGGCGCGAAGGGCAAATGGCGCGCATCGATCTGGGACGCGCCACGCGCCTCAGCCCTGCGACGATCACAGCCATCACCTCGGACATGCTGGACGAAGGCCTCATTGCCGGGATCGAGACCGAAGAGCCGCGCGCGGCCCAGTCACGGGGCCGGCCGCGCAGCATGCTGGCACTCAACGGGGCTGCGGCCAGCGTCATCAGCCTGCGCATTTCGGTCAACTGGATCGATCTCGCGCTGGCTGATTTTACCGGCAGGATCATCTTCAGCCGCAAATATCCGTTCGACACCACGCGGGCCGATGCGGAAAGCTTTCCCGATCTTCTGTGCAGCACCATTGCCAGCTTTGTCGAAGAGTCCGGCGCCAATCCGGCGACCGTGCAGGAAATCGGCGTCGCCTCGCAGGGGATCGTGGACCGGATGCGGGGCGAGATCGTCTGGAGCCCGGCCTTCAGCGGCCGCAACATCCCCGTGGTCGACCCCATCCGCACCCGGCTGGGGGCGCGCTGCTTCCTGACCAACGACACCAACATGATCACCGAGGCGCTGCACTGGTCGGAGCCAGAGCGCTACAGCGGCACCTTTGCCGTCCTGATGGTGGATTACGGCGTCGGCATGGGCCTGTTTCTCGATGGCCACCTTTTCGTCGGCGCCACGGGAGCGGCGGCGGAAATCGGCCATGCCAACCACATTCCAGGCGGCGCCCTGTGCCGCTGCGGCAAGCGCGGCTGCCTTGAGGCGTATCTCGCCGACTATGCCCTGCTGCGGCAGGTGCTGGATCTGCCCGAAGACACGGACCCGCGCTCGCTGCCGGTCAACAGCCAGACCTTTGACGAGCTTTACGCAAAGGCGAAAGCTGGGGATGCCCACGTACGGGCCGTCTTCGATGGCGCAGGCAGGGCGCTCGGCACCGGCCTAGCGCGGCTGCTGGCCATCATCGAGCCGGCCCGCGTCGTGCTGACAGGCGCGGGCATAGAGGCCTTCGAGTTCATGGAAGCCGGCATGCATCAGGCACTTGAGGAGGTGCTGGTGGAGGACTTGCGGCGGCATCTGGTGATCGACGTGGTGGAATGGAACGAGGATTTCATCCGCCGCGGTCTTGTTGCGCAGGCGATGCGGCGGCTGGATGAAAACCTGACCGGACAGCCGGAGGGCATAAGCCCCCGAGCGAGCCTCATCCGCCAAGGCGCCAGCAAAGGGATCTGATTGCTGCGGCACATATGAACCGCAGCCGGGGGGAGAGACGGCATGAGGGGGAGACAGGAACGAGGCCGCATATGGCTGCCTGTTGCAGCGGCACTTGCAGGAGCAGGCGCGCTGTGGCTCGGCCTTGCGGCATCTGCGCAGGCGCAGAGCTGGAGCGAGCGGAACGTTGATCACACGCCGCCGCTGGAGGATATCCGCGCCTCTCTGGATGAAGCCCGCAAGACCGGCAGCCCCACCGCGCTGGAAGCCCTTGCCGAAGAAGGCCGCCGCCTGTTCGAGGCGCGTTTCATCCGCGAGGAAGGCGCCGGACGGCCCATGGCAACGCAGGCCATCGTGCCGACGAAGCGCAAGCGCGCGGTCGAAAACATGTTCAACCGCATGCCCGGTCCCGATGCGGCCGCCTGCTCCGGCTGCCATCACCAGCCGGTCATCGGCGGCGCCGGGGATTTCACCGCCAATGTCTTCGTCTCCGAAGGCTTCGAGAGCGCCGATTTCGACACCTCCGACCCGCAGTTTTCCAACGAGCGCGGCACCAACATCCTGCAGGGCTCCGGCCTGATCGAGCTGCTGGCGCGGGAGATGACGGCTGAGCTGAAAGCCCAGCGCGCCGAAGCCGTGCGCAAGGCACGGGCTGACAAGGTGCCGGTGACGGCGCAGCTCGAAACCAAGGGCGTCAGCTTCGGCAAGGTGACCGCCCATCCCGATGGCACGATCGATGTTTCCGCCATCGACGGCATCGACCGGGATCTGGTGCTGCGCCCCTTCAGCCAGAAGGGTGTGTTCGCCTCGCTGCGCCAGTTTTCGGTCAACGCGCTCAACGTGCATCACGGCATGCAGGCGCAGGAGCGCTTCGGTTCCATGTGGACCGGCACGGATGATTTCGACATGGACGGCGTGACGGACGAGATCCGCCCCGAACATGTCTCTGCCCTCGTCGCCTTTCAGGCCACCCTGCCCGCGCCGGGCCGCAAGGAGGACCTGCCGGAGGACTGGAAGACAGCAGCGGCGCGGGGCGAACAGGTCTTTGCCGCCACCGGCTGCACTGCCTGCCACCGCCCGTCCCTGCCGCTGGAGAGCCTCGCCTTCGAGGACCCGGGCCCGGTGGAAGGGGCTGGCACCTTGCGGCGGCAGGATATAGAGACGCCGCTAGTGCTGGATCTTTCCACACTTGCCTGGGTGAAGGCCCTGCCGCGCGACGAAAAGGGCCGCGTGCTTGTGCCGCTCTATGGCGACCTCAAGCGCCATCAGATTTCCGGCCAGCGCAACAACCGGCTGGGCAACGAGCTGCTGGGCCAGCGCTTCGTCGAGCGGGACGTGTTCATCACCGCAGAACTCTGGGGCGTTGGCAATACGGCGCCATATGGCCACCGCAACGACATCACCACACTGAATGAGGTGATCATGGCCCATGGCGGCGCGGCGGAGGAGACGCAGAAGGCCTATGCCGCCCTGCCCGACGAAGACCGGCAGGCGGTGATTGCCTTCCTGCGCAGCCTGGAGGTTGGCAAATGAGCATGGTCCGCCCGGTTACCACCTCTCTCCTCGCCCTGCTGCCGCTTGCCGCCACGGCTGCGCTGGCGCAGGAGCGCAAGGTCTCGCTCGCCCCCGTGCCGCATTTCGTGGAGGAAGCGGAAGCCGCCGGCATCCGCCAGAGCTACGAAGGCCCCTGGGAATATTTCGTCGGCGGCGGCGTTGCCATTCTCGACTGCAACGGCGACCGCAAGCCGGACCTGTTCATTGCAGGCGGCAAGAACCCCGCCGGGCTTTTCGTTAACGGAAGCTCCACCGGCGGGCCGCTGAAATTCGCCCGCGGCAACGGCGGCCTTGACGAGCGCAGCCTGACCAAGGTGCTGGGGGCCTATCCGCTCGATTTCGACAATGACGGCGAACCGGATCTCGCCGTGCTGCGCGAGGGCGAAAACCTGCTGCTGCGCGGCAAGGGGAACTGCCAGTTCGAGGTGGCCAACCGCTCCCTCGGCTTCAAGGGCGGCAACGAGTGGACAACCTCCTTCTCCGCCGTCTGGGAGGCTGGCAACGCCTATCCGGCGCTCGCCTTCGGCAATTATGTGGACCGCTCCCTGCCCGGTTCGCCCTGGGGTACCTGCCACGAGAATTTCCTTTACCGCCCGCAGGCAACAGACCGGCCGGACTACTCGCAGGCCGAACGGCTGACACCTGGCTTCTGCGCCCTGTCGATGATGTTCACCGACTGGAACCGCTCCGGCGAAGCCTCGCTGCGCATTTCCAACGACCGGCATTACTACCGGGGCGGCGAGGAACAGCTCTGGGCCGTGCCGCCGGGCCGCCCTGCCCGGCTTTACCGCCGGGCCGACGGCTGGCGCAGCCTCACCATCTGGGGCATGGGCATTGCCAGCATCGATCTGGATGTGGATGGCCAGCCCGAATATGCGCTGACCAGCATGGGCGACACCAAGCTGCAGACGCTGGAAAAGGAAGGCGATGAGGTGGTGCCGGTCTATGCGGACATCGCCTTCGAAAAGGGCGTCACCGCACACCGGCCCTATGCAGGCGGGGACTTGCGCCCCTCGACCGGCTGGCATGCGGAATTCCAGGATGTGAACAACGACACCCTTTGGGACCTCTACATCGCCAAGGGCAATGTGGAAGCCATGCCGGACTTTGCCGCTTTCGACCCGGACAACCTGCTGCTGGGCCAGTGGGATGGCAGCTTCACCGAAACAGGCGATCTTGCGGGCATCGCGCTGGAGCGGCGCGGACGCGGCGCTGGCCTTGCCGATTTCAATCAGGACGGCCTGCTGGATCTGATTGTGGTCAACCGCAGCGCCCCCGTCAGCCTGTTCCGCAACACGGGCGCGGGCACAGCCGAAGCCCCGCGCCCGCTCGGCAACTGGGTCGCGGTGGAGCTGAAACAGCCGGGCAAGCCCAACCGCAACGCCATCGGCGCAAAGATCAGCGTGCGGGCAGGCACCAAATCCATCGAGCGCGACCTGCAGATTGGCGGCGGCCACGCCTCAGGCCAGCTCGGCTTTGCCCATTTCGGCCTCGGCGTCTCCGAACGCGCCCAGATCCGCGTGCGCTGGCCGGACGGCGAATGGAGCCACGCCTACCGCGTCTTCGCCAACACCCACGTGGTCATCGAACGCGGCGCGGAAGAGGCGAAGCTCTGGCTGCCGGAGTAGATAGAGTGTCCTGAGACGGAAATCACCTGACAGCCGGCACAGTCTTACGGAGGGACCACTGTCAGGTGATTACCATCTCAGACACACCGTCTTGCCATGACTTGATCATGGCAGGACGGAAACGGAGGGGTCTGACCGGTTCGATTGCCCGGAGACCGGTTTTCCCGGCCGGGTGAAGCCGGAGAGGCGGTTGATTGGAGAATTGCCACCCCAAATCAATTCAATCAGTTAGCACCTGCAAAAACATGACTATCATATTCATATAATTGATCTTTCGAAAAATATTTGACTGTTTGGACAAATTTTCCTTCAATGGGAACGGATAAGCCTGTTCGCAAAAAGAAACGGGCGCCGAACATAGATCGCCACCTTCCGGAGATCCTCCCATGACTGAGACCAGACCTGGTCCGGACATTGCGCCTGCGCGCCTTCCGGCTGACCAGTATGCACAGAACTTCTGTGACCTGCACCCGCGCCTCGACCCGCATGAGGCAAGGGTGGAGAGTGACCGCTGCTACTTCTGCTATGACGCGCCTTGCGTGAATGCCTGCCCGACCAGCATCGACATTCCGCTGTTCATCCGCCAGATCTCGACCGGCAACGACACCGGCGCGGCGCGGACGATCTTTGCGCAGAACATCCTTGGCGGCATGTGCGCCCGCGTCTGCCCGACGGAGACCCTGTGCGAGCAGGCCTGCGTGCGCAACGAGGCAGAAGCCAAGCCGGTGAAGATCGGCGAGCTGCAGCGCTTTGCCACCGACCATTACATGGAAACCCACGCCACCACGCCCTTCACCCGCGCAGCCGAAACCGGCAAGCGTGTGGCCGTTGTGGGCGCGGGCCCGGCGGGCCTGTCCTGCGCCCACCGGCTCGCCGTGCATGGCCATGCGGTAACGCTCTATGATGCCCGGCCCAAGGCGGGCGGACTCAACGAATATGGCATTGCCGCCTACAAGTCGGTTGATGACTTTGCCGCGCGCGAGGTGGATTTCATCCTCTCCATCGGCGGCATCACCGTGGAGCATGGCAAGGTGCTGGGCGAAGACCTTTCCCTTTCCGCGCTGACGAAGGACTTCGACGCGGTGTTCCTCGGCATCGGCCTTGCCGGCGTCAACGGCCTATCCGTTCCCGGCGAGGAGCTGGAGGGCGTGGTGGATGCGGTTGCCTATATCGCGGAGCTGCGGCAGGCGAAGGATCTTTCCACCCTGCCCGTCGGACGGCGCGTTGTGGTGATCGGCGGCGGCATGACGGCGGTGGACATTGCCGTGCAGAGCAAGCTGCTGGGTGCCGAAGAGGTAACCATCGCCTACCGGCGCGGCAAGGAGCACATGAACGCCAGCCCCTATGAGCAGGACCTCGCCAAGACCAATGGCGTGCGCATCCTGCACTGGGCAGCCCCCAAGGCGATGCATGGTGAAAACGGCAAGCTGACCCGCATCGAGCTGGAACGCACCCGGATCGACAACGCGGGCAAGCTGGTGATGACCGGCGAGACCTTCAGCCTTGAGGCCGACATGGTGTTCAAGGCCGTGGGCCAGAAGCTCAACCCGTCCGGGCTGAACGGTTCGGCGGCGGCGCTGACCCTCGACAAGGGGCGCATCGTCACGGACGCCACCCGTGCAACCACCATGGCCAGGGTCTGGGCCGGCGGCGACTGCATCGCCGGCGGGGAAGACCTGACCGTGGCCGCCGTCGAGGACGGCAAGGTTGCCGCCGAAGCCATCCATCAGGCGCTCAGCGCCTGAGCCAGCCGTTCTTTGCGGAGATCCCGTCATGGTTGATCTGAGATCTGATTTCGTGGGCATCAAGTCGCCCAACCCGTTCTGGCTCGCCTCTGCGCCGCCAACGGACAAGGAATACAACGTGGTGCGCGCCTACAAGGCGGGCTGGGGCGGCGTCGTGTGGAAGACGCTGGGCGAGGACCCGAATGTGGTCAACGTCAATGGCCCGCGCTATGGCGCCATTCATGGCAAGGACCGCCAGCTCATCGGCCTCAACAACATCGAGCTGATCACCGACCGGCCGCTTGAGGTGAACCTGCAGGAAATCAAGCGCGTCAAGCGCGACTGGAAGGACCGCGCCCTTGTCGTGTCGCTGATGGTGCCCTGCGAGGAGGCCAACTGGGCCGCGATCCTCAAGCGCGTGGAAGAAACCGAGGCCGATGGCGTGGAGCTGAACTTCGGCTGCCCGCATGGCATGAGCGAGCGCGGCATGGGCTCGGCCGTGGGCCAGGTGCCGGAATATATCGAGATGGTCACCCGCTGGGCCAAGAAGCACACCCGCATGCCGGTCATCGTCAAGCTGACGCCCAACATCACCGATGTGCGCAAGCCCGCACAGGCCGCCAAACGCGGCGGGGCGGATGCTGTGTCGCTGATCAACACCATCAACTCCATCGTGGGTGTCGACCTCGACCGCATGGCACCAACGCCGACCATTGACGGCAAGGGCTCGCACGGCGGCTATTGCGGCCCGGCGGTGAAGCCGATTGCCCTCAACATGGTGGCGGAAATCGCCCGCGATCCGGAAACCTACGGCCTGCCGATTTCCGGCATCGGCGGCGTCACCACCTGGCGCGATGCGGCGGAGTTCATTGCCCTGGGTGCCGGCAACGTGCAGGTCTGCACCGCCGCCATGACCTATGGCTTCAAGATCGTCGAGGAGATGATCGAGGGCCTGAAGGACTGGATGGGCGAGGCCGGCTACGAGCGGATTTCGGACTTCTCCGGCCGTGCAGTGCCCAATGTCACCGACTGGCGCTACCTCAACCTCAACTACATCGCCAAGGCGAAGATCGACGAGGACCTCTGCATCAAGTGTGGCCGCTGCCACATCGCCTGCGAGGACACCTCGCATCAGGCGATCACCAACATGGTGGACGGGGTGCGCAAGTTCGAGGTGATCGACGAGGAATGCGTCGGCTGCAATCTCTGCGTCTCGGTCTGCCCGGTGGAAAATTGCATCACCATGGAACCAATGGCCACCGGAACCGTTGATCCGCGGACGGGCCGTTCCGTCTCTGGGGACTATGCCAACTGGACGACACATCCGAACAACCCCAGCGCCCGCATCGCCGCCGAGTGATTAAGCCCCCGGAGAGCTTTGCTCAACGGAAACTGTTCAAGCACTGCGGCGCCTGAGCGTTCCAAGTCTTGATGCGTCAGCATCTTAAGACTTGGCGTAAAGGCACAGACTTGCGACGGCACCCCAGCCCCCGGGATGCCGTTCACCCCAGCTCGATGAGAGGCGACTCCCCCGGCTGCCCGGCATAGGCAGCCGGGGATTTTTTTGTCCGTGTGAAGTTACTTTTCAAATTGTAATGTTATCTTATAACATATATCACTGCCCCAGTATGAAAACCTGTTCCGGATTTATGACGGCGGACCTTGACAGGAAGGGCGGCGGCTTTGATCATCTGCGGCGATGGTTCCCGGCTGGCAAAGCCTTGGCCGGGTGAAAAGGGAACACGGTACGGTGTAGCCAACAGGCGCCAAGTCCGTGACTGCCCCCGCAACTGTAGGCGGCGAGCGACCCCGGGTGATCCACTGTTCCAGCGAGGAACGGGAAGGACCGGGCAAGCGGCGACCCGCAAGTCAGGAGACCTGCCATCACAGCAGACCTCAAACCGCCGGGCGGGGTGTCCCGGAAGGAGCATATCCATGACCATTCAGGGACCGGCCTTGGCCGGAACACATGTGCCTGCGGCCGTGCAGGCCATTCCCAAAACGGAAGGAACCTCCCCTTCCCATCACCTCACCATCTGCGTCACCTGCCGTGACACGCAAACCGGCGAGCGGCCCGGCCAGAGCCTTGGCGCCGCTCTTGCCAGCGCGCTGCAGGCCGATGCGGACTGGTCCATCTCCGGCGTTGAATGCATGGCCGCCTGCGGCCTGCCCTGCGCTGTCGCGCTGACGTCTCCCGGCAAAACCGGCTGGCTGTTCGGCAACCTGACGCTGGAAGACGTGCCGGACATTGCCGCTTTTGCCCGCCAGTATCACGGCCTGGCCGATGGCTGGTGCAAGGCATCCGAGCGTCCGGGCCGGATGGCGAAGACCGCACTGGCCCGCATTCCCGCGCCCGGCCGCACAACCGCCTTCGAGCCTGCCGCGTGAGCGCGCCGTTCTTCGAGGCTGACACTCTTGGCTGGGGGCCGCGCGGACGCCCTGCCCTCCTCTCCGGGATCAGCTTCACCGTCCGTCAGGGAGAGATGCTGGCCATCTGCGGTGCCAATGGCGCGGGCAAGTCGTCGCTGCTGCGGCTGCTGTACCGCTTCCACAAGCCGCAGACAGGTGACGTGCGGCTGGAGGGCTCGAGCCTTTGGGCCATGTCGAGCCGTGACACGGCCCGCCGCATTGCCGTGGTGCTGCAGGAGCAGCCGACGGACTTTGCCCTCACCGTGCGCCAGATCGTCAGCCTCGGCCGCCTGCCGCACCAGCGCGGACTTGCGGCAGCCGGAGCGCGTGACGGCGAGGTGGTGGAGCATGCGCTGGCCCGGCTGCATCTGACGGCACTGAGCGAGCGCTCTTTCGGCACCCTGTCCGGCGGAGAGCGCCAGCGCGTGCTGGTGGCCCGTGCGCTGGCGCAGGAACCGCGCCTGCTCATCCTTGATGAGCCGACGAACCATCTCGACATCCGCCACCAGCTGGAGCTGATGGCCCTGCTGCGCAGCCTGCCGCTGACGGTGATCACCACCCTGCATGACCTGACGCTGGCCGCAGAACATGCCGACCGGGTGCTGCTGCTCGCCAATGGCACCGTGCTCGCCATGGACACGCCGGAAGCGGCGCTGACCGAAGCCAATATCGCCGGGGCCTTCTCCGTCCGTTCACGGATCGATACCTCCGGCCATTCCCCCCGTTTTTCCTTTCACTTGTGAGATCTGACCGATGCGTATAGCCCTTGCTCTCGCCGCCTTTCTGGCCACAACCGCCAGCGCCCTCGCCTATCCGGTGACGGTGAAAAGCTGCAACCGCGATGTCACCTTTGACGCCGCCCCCACACGCGCCGTCTCCAATGACGTGAACCTCACCGAAATGATGCTGGTGCTGGGCCTGACGGACCACATGGCCGGTTACACCGGCGTGTCTGGCTGGAAGACGCTGGACCCGGACATGCGCGAAGGCGTGAAGGAGCTGCCGGAACTTGCCGAAAAATACCCCACCAAGGAAGTGCTGCTGGGTGCAGAGGCGGACTTCTATTTCGCGGGCTGGAACTACGGCATGAAGGTCGGCGGAGAAGTGACGCCCGACACCCTCGCCCCCTTCGGCATCAAGGTCTATGAGCTGACCGAAAGCTGCATCCACATCGGCCCCAAGGAGAAGATCTCCATGGCCGACATGTACAATGACCTTTTGAACCTCGGGACGATCTTCGGCATCGAGGACAAGGCCAATGCGCTGGTCGCCGGTTACGAGGCAAAGCTTGCCGAAGTGACGGCAAAGGTGAAGACCTCAGGCAAGGAACCGCTGCGCGTCTTCGTCTATGACAGCGGCGAGGACACGCCCTTCACTGCCGGACGCTATGCCATGCCCACCGCCCTTATCGAGGCTGCAGGCGGACGCAACATCATGGATGATCTCGACAAGAGCTGGGCGACCGTCGCCTGGGAGCCGGTCATCGAGCGCAATCCGGAAGTGGTCGTCATCGTCAACTACGGGCAGGTGACGGCGGAACAGAAGATCGCCTTCATGAAGTCCAACCCGGCCTTCGCCAGCATCGACGCGGTAAAGAATGACCGCTTCGTCGTGCTGGAATATGTCGAGGCAACGCCCGGCCCCCGCAACATCCGCGCTGTGGAGAAGCTCGTTGACGGTTTCACACGCAACTGAGGCCGATGCGCTGGAAGGCGCACTTGCCCGGCACCGGTCCAGAATCTGGCCGGTGCTGGCCATCGCGGCTCTATGCTTTGCCCTTCTGGCCACGGCGGTGATTGCCGCCCTGGCCGTGGGCGCCGTCGCCGTGCCACCTGCGGATGTAGCCGGCATCCTTCTGTCGAAGATCTTTCCCGGATCGGTGGAGAAGACCTGGAGCGTAGCGCGCGAGGCCATCGTCTGGGATGTGCGCTTTCCCCGTGCGCTGCTGGCTGCCCTTGTCGGCGCGGGCCTTGCCATGACCGGTGCCGCCCTGCAATCGGTCACCCGCAACCAGCTGGCCGACCCGCATCTGCTCGGCATTTCTTCGGGCGCTGCCTTCGGCGCCATTCTGGCGCTGCTGCATACCGGGCTGTTTCTCGGAATGCTGACCGTGCCGCTGCTCGCCTTCTTCGGCGCGCTGGGGGCGACAGCCATCGTGCTCTGCGTGGTGCGGATCACACGGGCCGGTTCGCCCGACCGGCTGGTGCTGGCAGGCGTTGCCGTGTCCTTCGTGATCATGGCCTGCGCCAACATCCTGATCTTCCTGGCAGATCCGAAGGCGACCCATACGGTGGTGTTCTGGATGCTGGGCGGGCTGGGCCTTGCCCAGTGGAGCCACCTGCTCTATCCGCTGGCCGTGCTCCTGCCCTGCGGGATCTGGCTATGGCTGAAGGCGGGCCAGCTCAATGCCATCACGCTGGGGGACGAGACGGCAGCAACGCTCGGCATCCCCGTCAACCGGCTGCGGCTGTCGGTGTTTGTGGCGGGCGCCCTCATCACCGGCGTGTCGGTCGCCTTCTCCGGCATCATCGGCTTCGTCGGCCTGATGATGCCGCATCTGGTGCGGCTGGTGGCGGGCGGCGACAATGCCCGCGTCCTGCCGCTGTCCGCACTGGCCGGAGCCCTGTTCCTGATCCTTGCCGACATCTGCGCCCGCGTGGTCATGGCCCCGGAAGACATGCCCATCGGCATCGTCACCGGCCTTGCCGGAGGCCTGTTCTTCATCTGGCTGATGGCACGGCAGAGGTGAGAGGGGGGAAAGACTTTCCCGGCACTCCGGAGGTCAAAGCGCCAGCATGTGGTTGTCCCAGGAGATGCCCGGCACGAAGGCGAGGGATTGCGCCCGTGTGCCGGGGTCTTCGGCAAGGCTGAGGCCGCCGTTGCCGTCGGAGACGAGGAAGCCATGCTCATCGATGGCGGCAAGGCCGCAGCCGTCGGTGATGCTATCCAGCCCAAGCAATGCGCCGCTGTCTGCGGCCATATAGAGAATGCGTCCGCCACGCGGGCAGGACAGCGCCACCACATCGCCGCTGGCATTCACGGAAACCGAGCCGATGTAATTGTCGAGCTGGGCCAGAACCTCGTTCTGCAACGGTATCAGTTCCATTTTCCGCTCCCGTTCCAGCCGCACGACCAGCTGCGGAAAACGGCTCTTATCGCCCTCGAACTGGCCGCCCACCCACACCTGCCCGCGCCCGTCCAGCGCCATGTGGCGGAGCGAGAGCTGATGCAGATCCTTGTCCAGTTCATGCTGAGCCAGCAATGCGCCGGTAGCTGCATCGAGATAGACGATGGAGGGCTTCATGGTATCAACATTGAGCATCTCGCGGCCGGTGACCGGATGGGTGTCGATGCCGCCATTGGCGATCACCAGCACACGGCCATGTTCCGCCAGCAGAATGTCATGCGGGCCAACGCCATGGGTCTCGAACTCGCCGATGCGCTTCAGGGTTTCGCCGCTGGCATCATAGACGCCGACTCGCCCCTGCGTTTCCTCACCCACCGTGCCGAAGGCGTTCTCGACCGCATAAAGCAGCCGCCCGTCAGCCGAAAAGACGCCATGGCCATAGTAGTGGCGCCCGGGCTCGGCTTCCGTCAGCTGCGGCGGGGTTTCCCCGCTCCGGTCAATCACCATGATGAACTGGCCCGGGCGGCGGGCGAAGGCGGCCAGCTTGCGGCCGTCCGGCGACAGGGCCACGCCATGGCCGCGTGCGGGCAGCGGCACCTCCATCACGTCCCGGCCATCGGCTGTCAGGATGGCGACCGCATGGCTGCCGTCCGCATTGCGCCGGGCGCTGGCAAACAGCGGCTCATCCAGATCCGCGCCAAGGAGCTTGACCGCGGCTTCTGCGGGCAAGATCGTCAGCGCGGTGGCGGTTGTCAGGCCAAGACCGGCCAGAAACCGCCTGCGGTTCAACACCAGTGCATCAGTCGCCGTCCAGCGCATTGAAGCCTCCGGTCATATTGAGCGACCCGGCCAGATTGAGCGCAACGAGATCGCGCAAGCCCTTCAGCGAAATCAGCATGTCCGACAAGGCCTTGTAGCCTTCGGGCGTCTTCACCGTTTCGCGCATGGGCTCGCCTGCACGGGCGAGTGCCTTGAGTGAATTGGAAACCTCGAATTCAAGGCTCGCGGCAATCCACTCGCCTTCGCTGTCCACGCCCTTTGCATAGTTCGAGGCGCGGATGAAATCGCGGATGCCGGTCAGTTCGCTGGCGATATAGGCCTGTCCGAAATTGGCGCGGGAGAAGGGAATGCGGTTGGGCTTTGCCGATGCCGGATCATTGCCCAGCGCTGGGCCAAAAGCGGGGATAACATCCTGATCGCGCACGATCACCAGCCCGGTGACCAGCGCATTGAACAGGGTTTCGGCGGCTTCCTTGCTGCTGCGGAAGCGTGGGTTGTCAGGCCCTGCGGCTTCAAGCTGGCCACTGAACCCGTCCGGCGCCTCCCAAAGGGCCGCAACTTCGCCGGAGAGCTGCGCCAGATTGACGGCGAGCGCCTGCGCATAGGCGCAGGCATAGACGCCCGCCTCATCCGTGCCGCCCAGCGTCACCTGGCCGTTGTCATCAAAGGCCGCCAGCTGCAGCGCCGTCAGCCCCTGCACGGCCACGCTCTTGGCGGCAAGACTTTCAGGGGTGGTGGCGCTGGCATCGCGCTCTGCCACCAGCTTGCGGATCTGCCGCTGCGCCACGCCGCGCGCATCGGGCAGGAAGGCGATACGTTCCAGCCGGCTTTCTTCCGCCAGCGGGCCATAGCGCAGGAAACTGATCCGGCCAAAGGCTGCCACGGCAACCCCATAGGCGACGCGGAACTCATCCGCCGTCTCCGTGCCGGGGCTCTTGCAGGCGTCCTCGACAGCCGTGGGCAGGCGCTTGGCAGCATTGGCAAAGGCACGGGTCTCCGGCCGGATATAGCCCTCGACCGCCCCTTTCACATAATCCGCATAGCCGGTCTTCTCCTGCGCATGCAGAGGCAGAAGGGTGCTGGCAAAGGCAAGGGCAAGACAGGCAATGCGGCGCATCAAAGAGACTCCAGAAAACGGATCAGAGCCGCCCGGTCCTCCGGCGGCATGGCCGCCACCGCATCGCGTGCGGCCTGGGCCTCGCCGCCATGCCAGAGCACGGCCTCCAGCAGCGAGCGGGCACGCCCGTCGTGGAGGAAACGGGTGTGGCCGCTGACTGTCTGCGTCAGACCAATACCCCAAAGCGGGGCCGTCCGCCATTCGCGGCCATTGGCATCCCCATCCGGGCGGTTGTCCGCCAGCCCCTCGCCCATGTCATGCAGCAGCAGATCGGTATAGGGCCAGATCAGTTGGAAACTGTGCGCCGGGTTTTTCGCGTCCTTGCGGGTGACGAATTTCGGCACGTGGCAGGAGGCGCAGCCGGTGCCATAGAACACCTCCTTGCCCTTCAGCACCTCCGGATCAGCCATGTCCCGCCGGGCCGGAACGGCAAGGTTCTCCGAATAGAAGGTGACAAGATCCATCACCGGGTCCGGCGCTTCCGTCTTGCCCAGCCGGCCCTGCTCGCCCGTGGGCAGGGACCGGCAGGCCGTCTGCGCCGGCGTGCAATCGCCGTAAGGGTCCGGATGCTCCGGCGTCGAAATACCAATGTCGCCCGAAAAGGCCGCAGCGCTCTGCGCCCGCACATCCGGCATCGTGGCCTTCCAGCCGAAACGGCCGGGCACAAGCGCGCCGCTTGCAGGATCCCGCACAAGGTTGAGACGGCCGGAGATGCCGTTGCCATCTGCATCGTCCGGGTCGGCAAGGGCTTCGAGATCCGCCGGGTGGATCGCCTCCAGCAGGCCAAGCCCGATCATCTGCGGCGCCACACGGGGTGAGATCATCGTGTCCGGCCGCATCGGGCCATAGGCAAGGTTCGCCGCCTCATAGAGCGGCTTCTGCAAGACAACCGTTTCGCCGCCAGACAGTGCCACGGGCAGATCCTCGTAAGTGATCCGCAGTTCCCCTTCAGGGGCAAGGCCCTGTACGGCGAAGGTCTGAAACTGGCCGCCATAGACAGGCTCCGGCAGCGTGGCCATCTGCCGGTCTGCCAATGCCTGCCGCTCCTCTTCCGTCACCGGCGGCACGGACAGCCGCAGGAAAAGGGAGACAGCAGGCTCTCCCGGCGCGGGCGGCGCACCGCGTCCATCCTTCAGATGGCAGCCCTGGCAGGAGCGGGCATTGTAAAGTGGCCCCAGCCCGTCCGAGGCTTGCGTGGAGGACGGCGCAGAGACCCAGAACTTGCGGAAGATGCCGTTGCCGACCCGGAAGGTCTGCTGTTCCTCGAAACTGAGATTGGCCGAGGGATGGGAAAAGGCATCCCGGTTGATACGCTTGCGCGAAGTGGCAGCCCCGCCCGGCATGTCCTCGAATGGCTCGGGCGCGGCAAAACTGTCAGGAGCGGCCAGCACTTTGGCCGCCTTCTCCCGGTCAGCCTGCGTCAGGTCATCACGGTGATCTAGCGGACTTGCCTGAGCGGCCGCAACACTTGCACCGGTAAGAAGACAGATACCGGCCACAAGCCGGACCGGAGCCGCAAAACGCCTCCATCGGAAGAAAATCATGCTGTTCCCCTGGCTGTTCAGGAAAGATCAGCCACACCCCTCTGCAGCACCACAGTTTATTCCGGGAAGTCAGGCTTCAAAACCTAAACGTGAGGCCGCAGCCCCCTCTCCCCCCTTGAGGGGGAGATGTCTGCGCCAGCAGACAGAGGGGGGGTACCAGCGCCTCAGTTCGGCATCACTTCCCGAATGATCTGACAGGCCGTTACCCCCCTCTGCCCCCTGCCGGGGGCATCTCCCCCTCAAGGGGGGAGAGGAGCTGGTGCCTGAACGATAGTCCGGAAAGGGGAAAACATCCCCTTCCCGCTGTCGCGTCCAGTCCGTCCTTACTGGAACACAGCACCCGGATTGTCCAGGCTGTCGGAGCCCTCGAAGGCGATGGATTCAAGGCCCAGCACGGCAACGGCACGTTCGATCGACTTGGTCTGATCGATCAGGCTGTCCACGGCAGCCTGCACGACGGCATTGCCCTCTGCGTTGCCTTCACCGATCATCTGGTCATAGGCCTCGACCGTTTCAGCGCGGGTCTTGAGCTTGTCGAACGCGGCGAGGGATGCATCAAGCTTGCCCTTCAGCTCGTCCGCCACGGCCTTGTCCTTCTCCGCCACCAGATCCGCCAGCGACGGGCCGGAGACCTTGGTGCCATCCAGCCGGGTGTAGGTGCCGAAATAGACATTCCGGATGCCCACCACATCATTGTAATGCGACATGTGGGTGTTGTCGGAGAAGCAGTCATGCTCCTCTTCCGGATCGTGCAGCATGAGGCCAAGCTTCATGCGCTCGCCTGCCAGTTCGCCGTAGGAGAGCGACCCCATGCCGGTGAAGATGGTGGCCAGACCGCCGGCCTCGCCCTTGGCGGCCAGTTCTTCGCGCGCCGCACCGCCTGGAGCCCAGGCAGCCGCCATTTCTTCCAGATCCGAGATCAACAGATCAGTGGCCGCCTGAAGATACTGGATACGCCGCTCGCAATTGCCGCCGGTGCAGTTGGCCGGATCAAAATCCGTGGCCGGTCGGTTGCCCGCGCCGGGGCCCGTGCCATTGAGGTCCTGCCCCCAGAGCAGGAACTCGATGGCGTGGTAGCCGGTCGCCACATTGGCCTCGACACCTCCAGCCTCCTGAAGCTTTTCCGACAGAAGCTCCGGCGTGATCACCGTGGCGTCGATCTCCTCGCCATTCAGCTGCAGCTTCGGATTGGCAATGACATTGGCGGCGTAGAGGGCATTTTCCTCCGAACTGTCGCCGTAGGACACGTCCACATAGTCGATCAGCCCCTCGTCCAGCGGCCAGGCATTCACCTTGCCTTCCCAGTCATCGACAATGGCATTGCCGAAGCGGTAGGCTTCCGTCTGCTGATACGGGTTGCGGGCAGCAATCCAGGCCTTGCGGGCGGCAGCCAGCGTTTCTTCATCCGGCTTGGCAATCAGCGCATCAACGGCGGCTTTCAGCGCCTTGGCGGAGGTGACGGAATCCGCATAGGCCGCAGCAGCAACATCCTGATAGGTCGCCAGAATATCAGCCGGTTTCACGTCCGCCGCATGGGCGGAAAAAGAGGCAGGAAGAGCCATCATCGCAGTGGCTGCGAACAGGATGGCTTTGAATGAACGGGTCATGGGGCAATCTCCCTGGGCATCGGACGGCCCCAGCGCCGCCCGGTGACTGCCCGGCAGAAATGTCCCGTATCTGGTGGAAGAGGGGCACGCGCCTGCGGCAGGTCTCGGCGGACAAGACAATTCCTGAACGTTTGTGTCAAGTTACAAAACAGCGCAGGCAGCGGTGCAAACGGACAACACCTCACGCGCTTGTGGCCAAAAGTCAGGTTTTCGGGTGGTTTTTCCGCCACGTTCTCACCTATATCTCAGGGAAGATACGGATATCCGGTGGCGAGAACCCAGAACCGCTGCGGTTAACGGGTCCCGCGCCCAAGACTTCAGGACGGATGATTTTATGCTCGATGCTTTCAAGCGCTTCATCAAGGACGTTACCTTTGGCGACAGCGACAATCTGACTTTCGCCGAAGATGATCACCGGCTGGCCGTCGCCGCTCTTCTCGTCCATGTCATCAGCGTGGATGGTGAAGTCGATGACGTGGAGAAGGCCAAGCTCACGGCGATTCTGAAGACCCATTATTCGCTGAATGACAGCGAAACGGCGGAGCTTGTGGCCCTTGCGACGGACAAGGACAACGAGGCCGTCGACATGTACGGCTTCACCTCCGTCCTGAAGCGCAAGCTGGAGGAGGACGAACGCCAGAAGATCATCGAACTGATGTGGCAGCTTGTCTATGCGGACGGGCATGTGCACGAATTCGAGGACAACACCATCTGGCGCGTCTCGGAATTGCTCGGCGTCTCCTCGCGTGACCGGATCGCCCTGCGCCAGAAAGTCGCCCGCGAGCAGGGACAGCCGGAAACGGAGTGATCCGGCAACTGCCTGATTTCAGGGCGTATTGCTCTGGATTAGCGCTCGACGCCGGGCCGGTTGCAACGTTATCGTGACACCATGAATCCTGACCCTGCTTCCCCGCACCGGCCGCGCATCCTGATCGTCCTGCATCAGGAAACCTCGTCGCCCGGCCGTGTGGGGCAGGAACTGGTGAAGCGCGGCTTTGCGCTGGACATCCGCCGCCCGCGCTTCGGCGACACGCTTCCCCACACGATGGAGCATCACGCAGGCGCCGTCATCTTCGGCGGGCCGATGAGTGCCAACGACCCCGATGCCTTCGTTCACCGGGAGATCGACTGGATCGGCGTGCCTCTCGCAGAGCAGAAGCCCTATCTCGGCATCTGCCTTGGCGCACAGATGATGGTGAAGCATCTGGGCGGCAAGGTCGGCGCTCATCCGCAGGACCTGGTCGAGATCGGCTACTATCCGCTGCATCCGACAGAAACCGGCAAATCGCTGATGCATTGGCCATCGAAGGTGTACCAATGGCACCGGGAAGGCTTCGAGCTGCCGCGCGGGGCCGATCTTCTGGCTTCGGGCGATACCTATCCCAATCAGGCCATCCGTGCCGGACCGGCCGCCTATGGCATCCAGTTCCACCCGGAACTCACCCACGCCATGATGGTGCGCTGGACCACCAAGGGCGCTCCCCGCATGTCCCTGCCCGGCGCGCAAGGCCGTCAGGACCATTTCGCCGGCCGCTACATCTTCGACCACGCCTTGCGCAAATGGCTGGACGACTTCCTCGACATCTGGATCGGGCGGGCGAAGTAAGACCTCACCACGGCCAGACGCTTATGAGCACGCGGATGCTCATGGCAAAGCACACGATGACAGTGACCGGACGAATGATCCTTGCTCCGCCCCGGAAAGCAAAGTGGGCGCCGAGATAGGCACCGGCCATCTGCCCCAGCACCATGACGCCGCCTGCCACCCAGGCGATCTGGCCGAAGAGAATGAAATAGAACAAGGCGCCCAGATTGCTCGTCAGGTTGAACAGCTTGGCATGGGCTGTGGCATTGCGGATGGTCATGCCGCGCAGAAGCACCAGAGACGTGGAGCTGAAAGACCCGGTACCCGGCCCGAAGAAGCCGTCATAAAAGCCGAGGGCGGGTGCGGCCGTCACCGCATAGCGCTCGGCGCTCATGCGCGGCGCCCGCTCTTCATCAAGGTTCCTGGCGAAGAAGAGGAAATAGAGGCCGATCGACACCAGCAGCACGGGGATGAACAGCACCAGCAGCTCCGCATTGATCTGCTGCAGCACCCAGCCGCCGAAGATGGAGCCCAGCGATATGGCGATGATGGGCAGGATGTTTGCCCGCACCGACACCATGCCCCGGCTGATGAAATAGGTGGCTGCCGTCAGCGTGCCGGAACTGCCCTGCAGCTTGTTGGTCGCCAGCGCCGTTGCCGGCGGCAGGCCCGCCAGCAGCAGCGCGGGGATGGTGATCAGCCCGCCGCCGCCTGCAATCGCATCGATCCAGCCAGCCATGAGAGCGGCAAGAAACAGGAGGCCGAGAACCTCATAGGACAGTTCCATGGAAGAGCACCGGAAGGGGCTGGCGTCCTGCCGTCTCATGTAAGGCGGCGGAACGGACCAGCATCTGGGAATGAGACGCTTGCGATGCCACGGAATACGAGGGCTGGCAAGGGCGGTTTGCGAGGCTGAACACGTTGAAGCGAAAAGGGGAGACCAAAGCCTCCCCTTGCGCATTTCCTGTCTGACGCTGCACTCAGGCCTTGAACACCACCAGCAGATCCTTGGCGTCGATCTGGCTTCCGGGGGTGACAAGCACTTCGGAGACCACACCGTCGCGCTCGGCATGAAGCGCGGTTTCCATCTTCATGGCTTCGATGGACAAGAGCACGTCACCGGCCTTGACCTCCTGCCCTGCCGCTATGGCAACGGTGGAGATGACGCCCGGCATCGGCGCGCCCACGTGGGTCTCATTACCGGCCTCGGCCTTGCGGCGGGCGGCATTGCCTGCGGCGCCATGGGCCCGGTCCGGCACCTTGATGATGCGGGGCTGGCCGTTCAGCTCGAAGAACACCTTCTTCTCGCCCTGCTCATCCGTTTCGCCCACCGCCTGGCAGCGGACCACCAGCGTCTTGCCCGGCTCCAGCTCGACGAGGATTTCCTCGCCCACCTCAAGCCCGTAGAAATAGACCGGCGTCGGCAGCACCGAGGTCGGGCCGTACTGGCTCTGCGCCTTGGCAAAGTCGGTGTAGACCTTCGGGTACATGAGATAGGAGGCCAGATCCATGTCGCCGATCTCAAGCCCGGTCTTTTCGGCTGCTTCCTTGCGGCGGGCTTCCAGATCCTCCTGCTTCAGCAGCGAGCCGGGGCGGACGGTGATGGGCGTATCGCCCTTCAGCACCTTGGCCTGCAGCGCCTGCGGCCAGCCGGCCGGGGGCTGCCCCAGATCGCCGCGCAGCATCTGCACCACGGAATCGGGGAAGGCCACATCCTTGGACGGGTCTACCACATCAGCCACAGTCAGGCCCTGGCTGACCATCATCAGCGCCATGTCGCCGACCACCTTGGACGACGGCGTGACCTTGACGATATCGCCGAACATCATGTTGGCATCGGCATAGGCCTGCGCCACTTCGTGCCAACGGGTTTCAAGGCCAAGCGAGCGGGCCTGTTCCTTGAGATTGGTGAACTGGCCGCCCGGCATCTCGTGCAGATAGACTTCGGAGGCCGGTCCCTTGAGGTCGCTTTCAAAGGCCGCATACTGGCCGCGCACCGCTTCCCAGTAGAAGGAAATGCGGCGGATGGCCTCTGCCGAAAGCCCCGGATCGCGGTCCGAGCCCTTCAGCGCCTCGACGATGGAGCCAAGGCAGGGCTGCGAGGTGTTGCCGGAGAAGGCATCCATCGCCGCGTCAATGGCATCAACGCCCGCATCCACCGCCGCCAGCACCGTGGCAGCGGAGACGCCGGAGGTGTCATGCGTGTGGAAGTGGATCGGAATGCCGATTTCTTCCTTCAGCGCCTTGAACAGGATGCGCGCGGCCGCAGGCTTCAGCAGGCCCGCCATGTCCTTGACGCCAAGGATATGCGCGCCCGCCTTTTCCAGCTCCTTGGCGAGGCTGACATAGTACTTGAGGTCATACTGCGGCCTTGCGCTGTCGAGCAGATCGCCCGTGTAGCACAGCGCACCCTCGCAGAGCTTGTCCGTCTCCAGCACGGCGTCGATTGAGACGCGCATGTTCTCCACCCAGTTGAGGCAGTCGAACACGCGGAACAGATCAACACCGTTCTGCGCCGCCTGATGCACGAAGAAGCGCACCACATTGTCCGGATAGTTGGTGTAGCCAACGCCGTTGGAGCCGCGCAGCAGCATCTGCAGCAGAATATTCGGCGCCTTCTGGCGGATCAGGCGCAGACGCTCCCACGGATCTTCCGTCAGGAAGCGCATGGCCACGTCAAAGGTCGCCCCGCCCCAGCATTCCAGCGACAGAAGCTGCGGCAGACCGGTGGCATAAGCATCGGTGATGGCGGCAATGTCGTGGGTGCGCACGCGGGTGGCCAGCAGCGACTGGTGTCCATCACGCATGGTGGTGTCGGTCACCAGCACCTGCGGCTGCGCCTTCATCCAGTTTGCAAAGCCCTTCGGCCCCAGCTGTTCCAGCAGCTGGCGGGTACCGTCGGGCTTTACATTGCCGAACTCCGGCACGACGGGGGCTGCCGCTTCCCGGCCGGGGCGCGGGCGCGAGCGGGTTTCCGGGTGGCCGTTGACGGAGACATCGGCGATGTAGGTCAGCAGCTTGGTGGCGCGGTCCTGGCGCTTCACCTGAGCAAACAGCTCAGGCGTGCCGTCAATAAACCGCGTCGTGTAGTTGTTGGCGCGGAAGTCCGGGTGGCCGATGATGTTCTCAAGGAACACAAGATTGGTCGCCACGCCGCGGATGCGGAATTCGCGCAGGGCGCGCTCCATGCGCTTGCAGGCTTCCTCGGCGCTGGGGGCCCAGGCCGTCACCTTTTCCAGCAGCGGATCGTAGAAGCGGGTGATCACCGCGCCCGAATAGGCCGTACCGCCATCGAGGCGGATGCCGAAACCGGTCGCGCCGCGATAGGCTGTGATGCGGCCATAATCGGGGATGAAGTTCTGTTCCGGATCTTCGGTGGTGATGCGGCACTGCAGCGCATGGCCGTTGAGCCGCACATCTCCCTGCCCCGGAACACCGCTCGCCTCAGTGCCAATGGCGGCCCCGCCAGCGATACGGATCTGCGCCTTGACGATGTCGATGCCGGTCACCTGTTCGGTCACCGTATGCTCCACCTGCACGCGCGGGTTCACCTCGATGAAGTAGATGGCGCCCGTGTCCGAATCCATCAGAAACTCGACCGTGCCGGCCCCGCAGTAGTTCACCGCCTGGCCGATCTTCAGGCCATAGCCGCACAGTTCCTGCCGCTGTGCCTCGGAGAGATACGGCGCAGGCGCACGTTCCACCACCTTCTGGTGACGGCGCTGGATGGAGCAGTCACGCTCGAACAGATGCACCAGGTTGCCGTGCGAATCGCCAAGAATCTGCACTTCCACATGGCGGGCGCGCTCGACCAGTTTTTCCAGATAGATCTCGTCCTTGCCGAAGGCAGCCATGGCCTCGCGCTTGGCGGCGACCACCTCGCGCACCAGCGTGGCCTCGTCGCGGATGACGCGCATGCCGCGCCCGCCGCCGCCCCATGAGGCCTTGAGCATCACCGGATAGCCGATGCCGGCCGCCTGACGCTTGATCTCCTCAATGTCATCGGGCAGCGGATCGGTGGCCGGCATGACGGGCACCCCCGCCTCGATGGCAAGGTTGCGCGCCGCCACCTTGTTGCCAAGCCGGCGCATGGTCTCGGGCTGCGGACCGATGAAGATGATACCGTTCTGGGCGCAGGCCTCGGCAAATTCCGGGCTCTCCGACAGGAAGCCATAGCCGGGGTGGATGGCATCGGCGCCCGAGAGTTTGGCAACCCGGATGATTTCGTCGATGGACAGATAGGCCTCGATCGGGCCCAGGCCCTTGCCGGCCTGATAAGCCTCGTCGGCCTTGAAGCGGTGCAGCGCCAGTTTGTCCTGTTCGGCAAAGATGGCGACGGTTTTCAGCCCAAGCTCATTCGCGGCGCGGAACACGCGGATGGCGATTTCAGATCTGTTAGCAACGAGAATCTTA
Organism: Pannonibacter phragmitetus DSM 14782; assembly: GCF_000382365.1. Lineage (GTDB taxonomy): Bacteria > Pseudomonadota > Alphaproteobacteria > Rhizobiales > Stappiaceae > Pannonibacter > Pannonibacter phragmitetus. The sequence goes on from NZ_KB908221.1 coordinate 143,189, forward strand.
CGGATGGCCAAGCCCATACCTCCCCAATATGAAAGCGTATGAGTCATACAAAGGGATGAGGGTAAAGAAAAGAGCCAGCACCCTTGACCTATTCGCATCAGCCGCCTCAACAATCAACTGACCCAGAATGGGACATATTTCTTTATATTTTTGGCGGTTAAATTGGTTGCCGGGAACAACCACCCTTTTCCATTTCCGCTATGTCGTGGGCCAGACGTCTGAACACTACCAGCTGTCGTACGAACAAAACAAAAACGCATGGCGGATAGCGATTCGTGCATGAGTCGTTCCGCATTGGTGCTGAACCTTGCCGTGAGGCTCCTGAAAATTGCTGATCCGTTTAACCGTATCTGCACACTTGTCTGAACTTGACACGATTCCGCGAAACACCACCCCGCACGCCCTAAATCCTTGACCAGATTCACGATTTCGTGGCTACCCCCTCGCCGGAAACCACATGTCGTAGGGAACAAAAACAGACTCGGAGCTTGTCTGCGATTCGATCAGCCTTTGTTCCAGACTCGTTCCTTTGCCCGGATTCGCTGCCCCGATTCAGCCATGGCGCCGCGTTAGAACCGGGGCCGAAAATCGTGAGGGACAGGGGGAAGACCCTATGCTAGACAGCCTTCCGCACGCCCTGACCTTTGTGAGGGCCAAGACACCCGGCCGAACGAAGCACTCCGCGCGATGCCTCCGATCCAGATCATGACCTTGCCGCCGGCCGCCCGGTCCAGAACCGTTACGGCGGTGCTGGGCCCGACCAACACCGGCAAGACCCATCTCGCCATCGAGCGGATGCTGGCCCAGCCCTCCGGCCTCATCGGCCTGCCGCTGCGGCTGCTGGCGCGCGAGGTCTATGGCCGTCTGGTGGAGCGCGCAGGCGAGGCAGCCGTTGCCCTGATCACGGGCGAAGAGAAGATCGTCCCCAAGGCGCCGCGCTTCTGGGTTTCGACGGTCGAGGCGATGCCGCTCGATCTCAACACCGAATTTGTCGCCATCGACGAGGTGCAGCTGGCCGCCGACATGGAGCGTGGCCACGTCTTCACCAACCGCATCCTGAACCTGCGCGGCCGCTCCGAAACGCTGCTGCTGGGCTCTGCGACCGCCCGTCCTCTCCTGGAAAAGCTCATTCCCGGCCTCAATGTGGTGACACGGCCGCGCATGTCGGTGCTGACCTATGCAGGCTCCAAGAAGATTTCGCGCCTGCCGGCCCGTTCCGCCGTCGTCGCCTTCTCCTCCAGCGAGGTCTATGCGATTGCCGAGCTGATCCGCCGCCAGCGCGGCGGCGCGGCGGTGGTGCTGGGCTCGCTCAGCCCGCGCACCCGCAACGCGCAGGTAGAGCTGTTCCAGAACGGCGACGTGGACTATCTGATCGCCACCGACGCCATCGGCATGGGCCTCAATCTGGATGTGGACCACATCGCCTTTGCGGGGAACCGCAAGTTCGACGGCTATCAATACCGCAATCTCAGCCCCGCCGAGATGGGCCAGATCGCCGGGCGCGCCGGGCGCCACATGCGCGATGGCTCCTTCGGCGTGACAGGCCGTGTCGATCCGTTGTCCGATGATCTCGTGGAAATGATCGAAAGCCACCGGTTCGATGCACTGAAAGTTTTCCAGTGGCGCAACACGCAGCTCGATTTCACGTCGATTTCCAGCCTGCGTGACACACTGGACGTGCCTCCGCGTGAAGACGGACTGGCCCGTGCGCCAGCCGCCGACGACGCGCAGGCCCTCGAATATGCCGCAAAGGATCACGGCATCCGCGACATGGCGTCCTCCCCCTCGCGGGTGGCGCTGCTCTGGGATATCTGCCAGGTGCCGGACTATCGAAAGATCGCCCCGGCTAACCACGGAGACCTGCTTATCCACCTATACACGTTGCTCGTGCGCAACGGGGTGGTCGATGAAGACTGGTTTCAGCGTCAAGTGGCTTTCGCAGACAGGGTGGATGGTGATATCGACACTCTTGCGAACCGGATTGCGCACATCCGCACCTGGACTTTCGTGGCAAACCGTGCCGAATGGCTGAAGGACCCTGTTCACTGGCAGGGCGTCACCCGAGGCATTGAAGACAGACTGTCGGACGCCCTTCATGACCGTTTGACCCAACGGTTCGTGGACAGGCGGACAAGCGTATTGATGAGACGTTTGAGAGAGAACGCCATGTTGGAAGCGGAAATCACGCAGACTGGGGACGTCCTTGTGGAGGGCCAGCATATCGGCCGCCTGCAGGGGTTCCGGTTCGCGCCGGATGCGGTTGCGGACAGCCCGGAAGGGAAGGCCGTACGCGCAGCAGCCCAGAAGGCTCTGGCCAGCGAGATCGAAGCCCGTTCCGACCGGCTCTCGCGCGCACCCAATGAAGATTTCGTCCTGAGCACGGACGGCACCATCCGCTGGCAGGGCGAACCTGTCGCCCGTCTCACCGCCGGTGACGACGCGCTGGTGCCCGGCTTTGTGCTTCTGGCAGACGAACACCTGACCGGCCCTGCCCGTGACCGGGTGCAGGCCCGCGTTGACCTTTGGGTCAAGGCCCATGTCGGAACGCTGCTGAAGCCGCTGATCGACCTGAAGGACGCCGAAGGGCTGGAAGGCCTTGCCCGTGGCATCGCTTACCGCATCTATGAAGCGCTCGGCATTCTGGAGCGCCAGGATGTGGCCAATGATGTGCGCCAGCTCGATCAGGACATGCGCGCGTCGCTGCGCAAGCTGGGTGTCCGCTTCGGCGCCTACAACATCTATGTCCCGGCCCTGCTGAAGCCGGCGCCGAGCCAGCTTCTGGCCCAGCTCTGGGCGCTGAAGCACGGCACGCCGGACATGCCCGGCCTCGTGGAGCTGCCGCAGCTGTCCGCCTCGGGCCGCACTTCCATCACCGTAGATCCGCAGATCGACAAGGCGCTTTACAAGGTTGTCGGCTTCCGCGTCTGCGGCCCGCGCGCCGTGCGCGTCGACATTCTGGAGCGTCTGGCGGACCTCATCCGCCCGCTCATCGCGTGGAAGCCGCTGGACTCCAGCGTCACCCCGCCCGATGGCGCCATTGCCCAGGGCGGCGGTTTCACCGTCACCGTGGCCATGACCTCGCTGCTGGGCTGCGCGGGCGATGACTTCACGGAAATCCTGAAGTCCCTCGGCTACCGCAACGAAAAGCGCGAGATCGAGCGTCCGGTGGCTGCCGTTGCCGTGACAGAAGCTGCTCCTGCAGCTGCCGCCACAGACGAAGCGGCCCCGGCAGAAGCGGCAGCTGCGCCGGAAGAAACCGCAGCCGAAGCTCCGGCAGAGGCAGAAGCCACCGCAGAACCGGTTGCAGCCGAGGCAGAGGCAGAGACGGCTGACGCCGGCGAAGCTGCCGCAGCCGTTGCCACCGAAACCGTCACCATCGACGTCTGGCGCCCGGGCCGCATCGGCGGGCGTCCGCGTCAGGGCGGCGAAGCCGGCGAGCGCCGTGGTGGTGACCGCGGCGAGCGCGGTGACCGCAACAAAGGCGGCCGCGGCCGTCCGCAGCAGGGCAAGCGCGGCGAAGGCGAAGGCTCTGAAGGCGGACGCAACCGCTCCGGCGGCGAACACCGTGGAAACCGTGACGGCAACCGCGAAGGCCGCCGTGATGACCGGCGCGACGACCGCCGCGAAGGCGGCAAGGGCGGCAAGCCGCATCATCAGGGCCAGAATCAGGGTGGCCAGCGTGACCGGGCGCCGCGCCCGGAAAAGCCGATTGATCCGAACTCGCCCTTCGCAGCCCTGCTGGCTCTGAAGGCCAACATGGAAAAAGGCAAGTCCTGAGCGCCAAAGGCACATCAGACACGGCCCCGCATGCGGGGCCGTCCGCCTCGCAGCGGATCGACAAATGGCTCTGGTTTGCCAGGGTGACGAAATCCCGCACCCTGGCCCAGAAACTGGCCACCGGCGGTCATGTGCGCGTCAACCGCGAGAAGATTGACAGTGCCAGCAAGGCCGTCCGCATTGGGGATGTGCTGACCATCACGCTGGAACGGCGGGTTGTTGTGCTGGAAATTGCAGGTCTCGGCACCCGGCGCGGCCCTGCCCCGGAAGCCCAGCTGCTCTACAAGGACCTGACCCCGCCGCCCGCACCGCGCGCGGATGTGCCCCCTGCCCCGGCGCAGCGGGATCCCGGATCGGGCCGCCCCACCAAACGCGACCGGCGCCGCATGGACGCTTTTCACTCCGGCCTCGATGATCCGGAGTAAGTTGATCCCCTGACAGGCAAAAGGACGCATGCCCTTTTCTTTTCGCACGCCCTTCCTGCCCTTACTGTGCTTGCCACAAAGGGGCAAAAGCGGTAGGCAACGGCCCTGAAACGGGAAGCAGGCTCTGCAGGTCCGCCGTAGCTGAGGGAGACGGCACGAGGACCGGCTGATACCGCCAGCGCCATCAAGAGGAACGCGATGACCTACGTCGTCACTGACAACTGCATCAAGTGCAAGTACACCGACTGTGTCGAAGTCTGTCCGGTCGATTGTTTCTATGAGGGCGAGAACATGCTCGTCATCAATCCGGACGAATGCATCGACTGCGGCGTGTGCGAGCCCGAGTGCCCGGCCGAGGCCATTCTGCCGGATACCGAGCCCGGCCTTGAGAAGTGGATCGAGCTCAACGCCGAATATGCGGCAAAGTGGCCCAACATCACCGAGAAGAAGGATGCCCTTCCCGAGGCACCCGAGTTTGACGGCATCAAGAACAAGCTGGAAACGCACTTCTCGCCCAACGGTCCAGACGGCGCCTGAGCCATCGCAAGGCTTGATGCGTCAGCATCCCTCAGCCTTGGCAAAAGCGCGAAATCCTTGACCTGAAGCATGGCGGAAGCCTGCCGGTTACGATACGGAAGCAAGTTGCCAGAGCGGCCGGCATAACACCCGGTCGCTTTCTGCTTTGGTTTTTTGCGTTTTTGTGATAGGTTGTTCAAGTAGTCGTCGCAGTCTTGGTTCACCCCCTCCCCCTGGAGGTTTTTTTATGGTCGCAGTCCACCGCTGGATCGTGCGCGAGATCAAGTTTCTCCGCAGCCATGCACATGTGAAATGCGGCCCGTTCGAACCGGCGAGCACCGGCGGCTGACCACCCAAGACGTACAGACAGGTCCGGTGCTCATGCGTGAGCAGGTTCCGGTCCGGTTTGCGTTACCACAGGAACAACGGTCCGCCCCGTGGCGGCCCGGTACGGCTCATTCAGCCGTAACTGCGCAGGAGTTACGAAGCGTATGGCAACCCCCACCAAGAAGACCGCGCAGCGTCAGGGCTTCAAGACTGGCGAACATATCGTTTATCCCGCTCACGGTGTCGGCCAGATCACGGCCATCGAAGAGCAGAGCGTTGCGGGTTATGCGCTGGAACTGCTGGTCATCAGCTTCGAGAAGGACAAGATGACCCTGCGTGTCCCCGTCGCCAAGATCGCTTCGGTCGGCATGCGCAAGCTGGCGGATGCCGCTGCTGTGAAGAAGGCTCTGGAGACCGTTCGCGGCCGCCCGCGCGTCAAGCGCACCATGTGGAGCCGCCGCGCCCAGGAATACGAAGCCAAGATCAACTCCGGCGACCTGCTGGCCATTGCCGAAGTCGTGCGCGATCTCTACCGCTCCGACGCCCAGCCGGAACAGTCCTATTCCGAGCGCCAGCTCTATGAAGCAGCGCTGGACCGGATGGCCCGCGAAATCGCGGCCGTGAACAAGTGCTCCGAGACGGAAGCCGTCAAGCAGATCGAACAGAACCTTGCCAAGACCCCGGCCCGCGCCAAGAGCGCAGACGAGGAAGAAGGCGAGCAGGAAGAAGAAGCCGCCTGAACAGGCTGCATCTTTTCACGATCAGGAAGGGCGTCCGGCGCAAGCCGTGCGCCCTTTTTCCTTTTTCTGCCCTCAGTGGAGCCATTGTCTTGTGAGACGCTGCAGCCACGTTTCCGTGATGTGCCTGCGTCAGAATGTGTCAGAGAACCGTGCCGGCAGACCGCGCAAGAGCTGACCCGGCCCCAAAAGCCAATTTGAGACAAAGGGTTACTCCTCGACCGGGAAAGACCCGAAGATTTCAGACTGCCGTAGCAGCAGTCACCGGCCGCCCCGCCCGCAGCAAACCGGGCGAAAACGCTGATCTGGACCGCCGTGACTGGCGTAACATGTCCGACAAGCAACAGGGAGCCTGCCATCATGAGCACATCGATGAGCACCCGGCGCCAGATCGTCAAGGCCGCCATCAACGCGCCGTACCTTAGCCGTGAGGAAGAACAGCAGCTCGCCATCAAATGGCGGGATGAGCAGGATCAGGCATCGCTGGACCGCCTGTCCCTCTCGCATATGCGTCTCGTGATCGCCGTGGCCGCCCGCTTCCGCAACTTTGGCCTGCCCATGAATGACATGATCCAGGAGGGCCATGTGGGCCTGCTGGAAGCCGCAGGCCGGTTCGAGCCGGAGCGGGACGTTCGCTTCTCCACCTATGCGACCTGGTGGATCCGCGCTTCCATCCAGGACTACATCCTGCGCAACTGGTCCATCGTGCGCGGGGGAACCTCCTCGACGCAGAAGTCGCTTTTCTTCAACCTGCGCCGTCTGCGCGCCAAGATCAGCGCCGAACAGCAGGGCATCAACGAAAGCGAGATGCACCGGCAGATCGCCGAGACCATCGGCGTGAAGATTGCCGACGTGGATATGATGAGCGCCCGCCTCTCGGGGCCCGACACATCGCTCAACGCGCCCCTGTCAGACACGGAAGGCAGCAGCGCCGACCGGCAGGACTTCCTCGTCTCCGATGCGCCGCTTCCCGATGAAGTGGTGAGCGGCGAGATCGATGGCGAACGCCAGCGCAAGTGGCTGCGCTCCGCCATGAATGTGCTGACCGAGCGCGAGCGCCAGATCGTGCGCGAGCGGCGCCTGAAGGAAGAAAGCGCCACGCTGGAGGCCATTGGCCAGACCATGGGCATCTCCAAGGAACGCGTCCGCCAGATCGAGAACAGGGCCCTGGAGAAGCTGAAGGAAGCCCTGCTCAAGGCCCAGCCGGACCGTCTCGCCCTGATGCCGTGAGGCGCGCGCGGAGGTCACCCTCTACCTGCCAGCCAAGCCTGTCATCCCCGCGCAGGCGGGGATCCAGTACTCTCTGAAGCCGTTACGGCGAAGAAAGGGAGTACTTGATCCCGGTCCTGCCCCTGCGCGGCAAACCGGGATGACACCGGATAAGGCATTGAAAGCCAAAGAGGATGAGCTCCCGCTGCAGCACGGTTTCAGGCTCAGCTCAACCCCGCGTCAATCCACCACCAGCTTCACCGACGTCCCTGCCGGGATCTCGTCATCCGGGCGGAAGCCGTTCAGCACCGAGAAGAACTCCAGCCGGCGGGACGGTTCGATGCCGCTCATACCGATGGCAAGGCTGCGCGGCGTATCGCCATCGCGGCTCTGCACCACCTTGATGCGCAGCGACTGCAGCCGCGCCCGCTCTGTCGGAGACAGCTGGCGGAAGCTCTGGATCGTCTGGTCATAGTCGCGGGTGAAAGCCCCGCCCGGATCCCGGCTGGCGAAGATGAAACGGTAGCCATTGCGGCCAATGCGTACCACGGCAATGCGGAATGACCAGCCTTGCGTAATCGCCGAACCGACCACGGCCGGCAAGCCATTGATGGTTGTTTCCTTGACGCTGTCGGGAATGAGGCCGTTGATCCAGCCCGCATTCATGTAGCTGCGCAGGCTGTCATAGCCGGTCAGATCCGCCCCGTCGAAGCGCATGGCCGTGCCCGAGCCATTGCTGGCAAGCACGGCCTCCGGCGAGTTTTCCAGCACATAGCCGGCCGGCACCGAGAAGCCGATGCCAAGCGCCTTGTGCAGGAAGTCACGCCCGCGCACGAAGCCCTCCAGCGGATCATCGCCAAACAGCATCCCGTCGATGTTCGACAGGTAGGCCGTGCGGTCCCGTTCGCCGATGCCCGGCGCGCTGATGGCACGCGCCTCCTGTACCGCAAGGTTCATGCGCTCCGGCGTGCTCGGATGCGAGGAAATGAAGTCTGGCGCGGAGGAGCCTTCCTTGCGGGCGCTCTGCAGCGCCGCAAAGGCCGACATGGAATTGAGGAAGCGGGCAGCTGCAAACGGATCAAACCCGGCACGGGCCAGCGTGCGCACGCCGATCTTGTCCGCTTCCAGCTCCTGCGCCTGCGAGAAGCGGGCGAAGGACAGCTGCGAGGAAATCACCGCCTCCTTCACCTTCTCGGGATCCTTCACCACATTGCTGACAACGCGGTTCGCAAGCTCCGTCGCTTCTGCCTTCTGCTGGCGCTGGATGGCATGGTTGGCCGTCACGTGCGCCATTTCGTGGGCCAGCACGGCAGCTGCCTCGGACGTGTCATTGGCAAGCGCCAGCAGACCGCGGGTGATGTAAAGATAACCGCCCGGCAGGGCGAAGGCATTCACCGCCGGAGAATTCAGGATGGTGATGCGATAGCTCTGGCTCGGATCATCAGAGGCGGCCACAAGACGCCCGACGACAGCCGCAATCGCCCGCTCCGCACCGGGGTTCTGGTAGACGCCGCCATAGGTCGCCACCACACGCGGATGCTCGCGCGCACCGATATCTGCCGCAAGGCCCGGCCGCAGCGTGCCAGGCGCCACGACGCCCACAGAAGCCGAGTTGCCGCCCAGCATCTGGCAGCCCGCGAGACTGGCCATCAGGCCTGCCGTCAGCAGGGTGCGGAGCGCCTTGCGCACCGGAGTAGACTGGTTCTTCACTGGCACTGTTCCAACCGGCAATTCATTCACCGCCCGACACTCTGTCCCTGGCAAAAGCTTCAATCTGAACCGGATCGGCGATTTCGAGCATCGGCCCGTTCCTGTCCTGCAAAATTCCCCTTACCCGGACCCAACGCCCTTCCAGCGCCTCCGGCGGCACGCCTTTGGCGGCCAGTTCGGCATCCAGCCGGGTATCAATTGTGACTGTGAAATCCGAAGACCAATGACGGCCAAAATTCAGATAGCGAGTCTTGCCGCTTTTTCCAAGAGATACAACAGGTCCTTCAACGATCGTGAAGAGCCCTGTACGCTCCAAAAGCCCGGCCAGATCGCCCGAGCGCAACCGCACCCCCTCGCCCCAGTCCGCCCCAAGCTTCTTTCGTGCAACGCTTTCGCGAAGCTGGAGTTCCCTCAGGCACTCAGAGGAAATGGCCGGCGCCGCATTTCCGCGGGCCTTCACGGGCGGCAGAACGAAGGCAAAACCATCGGAAAGAAGCCGGCCCTGCAGCCACCCGCCAGGAGCATCCACCTGGGCAGCGCGGCGGCCCCAGCGGTCTTCCGGCCCCAGATCACGCACTGTCAGCCCCGTGCCGGGCGCCAGCATGTCCCGCAAGGCATCGCGGCCCGGCTGAGCCAGCCAGACGCCCGCCAGCACGATCCTGCGGCCATCCTCAAGGGTAAGCTCGCCAGCGTCGGATATGGAAGCAAGACGAACGGCCTCGGCCTTTTCTGCGCTGCCGTGGCAGACCAGTTCGGAGGGAAGACCGGCGGCCTGCGCCCGTGCAGCGGGCATGGCAAAGGGCGGAAGAACCAGCCCGAGCCCGCACAAAAAGGCAGCGCCACCCGCCCTGCCCCAAAGGCCTCTTGCCCTGCGCATCACAGAACTTGCCTGCATTCACCCTCCAGCCAGCGGAAACCACCTGCCCGAACCGCCAAAGCCGCAAAGGCCCGGCAAGCCACAGCCAGGTGAGGAACATCCCGGTCTGGCACCCCTGTCGCATAGGGGATGATTGCGGCTCATAAATGGCGGAAAAGGCACAAGATTTAAGCGCATTGCAGCTTCACCCGCAATTCACACCCACCGCAGCAGCCCCCCTGACAATGGATTGTCAACAGGGCGCCGCCACCGCATTTCCCGCCACACACACTCTCGCCCTCGCCCGCAAATCATGCTATGCGCATTCCCGGCTGGTCCCGTAGCTCAGCAGGATAGAGCATCAGATTCCTAATCTGAGGGTCACAGGTTCGAATCCTGTCGGGATCACCATTTTTTCAGACAATTCAGGTTTTTGTTGCCTGCACTGCATCAGCCGCAGAATTCCTGGAACTTGCAGATTCAGATGGTAGGTTCTGCGCACTATGCAGACCCTCACAGACATCTGCGCTATTTGCTTCTGCTCTTTTTGCTGCGTGCCGCAAAAAAATCGCCAAATGCTCCAATTCTTGGCGACTCCAAAACAAGAACGAAAAAAATAAAATAAAAGCCAAAAAGCAAACAACAACAATATTATTATACAAATCGCCAATTCGAGAGAAATCAATAAAAATTCTAACCCCAAAATAACTAGAAAATCGATCAAAAAAGATAAAAGCAGTAAACAAAAAAGAGCCACGTCGAAATAAAGACATAAAAGAATTAATTCTTTTTATTGAAGATTCGACAATATCTATATGCAATTCTATTGATGATTTAGAAAATATACTAACAAAAGAGATAAATTTCTCAACCGCCAAAGCATCTCCAATAGTACCATCAAGAACTTGACTTGGAATATCTTCAAGAAACCTCAAAAACCGCTTAAACGTTAAAACAGAAAGACAAAAAACAAGAACGGCCGAAAATGCAAGAGAAATCACGAATGAAAAATAGTAAAAACTACCCAGATCTGTGTCGACCCCGAATTTAAGCGCAAACAACAACAATAAAATTGCAAACAAAAAAGAAACAAATGCAAAAAAATTTAAGTAATCAACCTTCCCCTTTGGGGACCTAGAGCGAAGAAACTGATAAATAAGTTCTGACAATTCTGAAAAATCAGACGCCTGATTATTTTTCACAATTTACCCCATGCAAATATGGCGATATTTTTTTCCTATATATTGCCAATCTAGGAAATATGGAACTTCCTTCAAACATGCGACAGCATCGCGTATTCTTATCCGTGCAACTCTCACCTTCACTCAAGTCCCCGCCTTGTCCGATGCAAACAGGGCGTCGAGGATGACCATGTTCTGGATGGCACGTTCAAAGCCGTACGGAACAGCTCTTCCCAACGGCTTGGATAGGGTGTGTTCAGGGGCATTCAAGCAGCACAAGGCAACTGGTATCCCGCCAGTTCTTGAAAGCCTCTTGCAACAGAGGTCACCTTGTCTTCAGAGAGATTCATCTCTGCGACAAAAGCCCTTTGCAACTCGGGCCGGACCTCCGAAAAAAAAGAGAACGCCTGCATGTGGAAAGCAGTGACGCTGGTCATGTCCGAAATGGCAACGGCCAGTTCGCATGCAGTGACCTTCACACCATAGGGTGCGTTTACAGTTCCGAGGATCTTGTCAGCCACGCTCATCTCTCGACACCACAATCAAGCAGGTCTTCCATCACTACGTACAGTAGAGATTAGCTCACACTGACAAAAAATCAAAGAACCCGGGCAAACCTGACGCCCGCCCGGGCTTCTCAAGCTCACACCTTCACCCAAGCTTCCGCCTTGTCCGATGCAAACAGGGCGTCGAGGATGACCATGTTCTGGATGGCGTCTTCGGGGCCGTAGGGGAACGGGGCTTCGCCGAGGATGGCGCGGCCGAAGGCGTCCATGAGTTCGGCGTACTGATCGGCAGGCTCAACCTCGACGCGCTGTGCGGCGGCATCGGCGAATTGTGAGCCATCATCCAGCAGCAGGGTAACGGCCCCGCCCTGCGGGGCGTTGTAGGGGATGGTGATTTCCAGACGCTTCTTCGTGCCCACGAGCTGCAGGCGCTGATAGGGCGCAAGCTGGGTGGCGACGGTGAAATCGAGACGGCGGCCGCCGCCAAAGTCCAGAATGCCGCTGGAAAGGCGGTCCGTGCCGAATGCCGGGTCCCGGTCGATCATCGACATGACGCGGACGGGCTCTGCCTCGAAGAAAAAGCGGCCGGCCACCATCGGATAGCAGCCGATATCCAGCAGCGCACCGCCGCCGATGTCCGCCCGGTTGCGGATGTTGTCCGGGTCGGCATTGAAATAGCTGAAGAAGGACTGGATGGCCCGCAGCTCGCCCAGCTCGCCGGAGCGGACGATCTCGCGCGCCTTCAGCCACTGCGGGTGCCAGCGCACCATGAAGCCTTCGGCCACCAGCGGGCCGGACTTCGGCAGGGTGAGCAGCTGGCGCGCCTCTTCGGCATTGAGCGCCATCGGCTTTTCGCACAGAACGTGCTTGCCCGCCCGGGCGGCCTCAAGGGTCAGCGGCACATGCAGGTGGTTCGGCAGCGGATTGTAGATGGCGTCGATGTTCGGGTCCGCCAGCAGCGCCTCATAGCTGCCGTGCGCCACCTGAATGCCGAGCTGGTCTGCGGTCTCCTGCGCCTTGGCCGCATCGCGCGAGGCAATGGCGACCAGCGAGCCGGTGCGGGAGGCGCGGATACCGGGAATCACCTTCTCACGAGCAATCTTTGCGGTGGACAGGACACCCCAGCGGATGGGCCGTGAAACCAGAGACATGAGTTACGCTCCTCAACGTATGGAAAGCCGTTCCTCCGGCAGCTGCGGAGGAACGGAAAGACGGGAGCGGCAGATTGTCAGGCTTTGCTGCAGAAGGCCAGAGTCATGAGCTAAAAACCTGACCAGACTGCGTCTCACTCTCAGTAACGCTTTGGCACGTAAAGCTCTTCCGGCAGTGTCATGCGCTCGTAGTCCGGGTTGAACACCCGGTCCGGCAACTTCACCGGATCATGCGGGATCTCTTCGTAAGGCACCATGGACAGAAGGTGCGAGATGCAGTTGAGCCGCGCCGCCTTCTTGTCATTGCCTTCAACGATGAACCAGGGCGCCTCGGGAATGTTGGTGCGGGCGAAGGTCTCTTCCTTGGCCTTGGTATAGGCCTCCCAGCGCACCCGCGACTGCAGGTCCATGGGCGACAGTTTCCACTGCTTCAGCGGATCATGGATGCGCATCAGGAAGCGAAGCTGCTGCTCCTGATCCGTGATGGAGAACCAGTATTTCACCAGCTTGACGCCAGAACGCACCAGCATGCGCTCGAACTCGGGCACGTCGTGGTAGAACTCCTCCACCTGATCATGGCTGGCAAAGCCCATGACACGCTCGACGCCGGAGCGGTTGTACCAGGAGCGGTCGAACAGCACCATTTCGCCGGCGGCCGGCAGATGCGGCACGTAGCGCTGGAAGTACCACTGGCTCCTTTCACGCTCGGTCGGGGCGGGCAGCGCCACGACACGGGCCACGCGCGGGTTGAGCCGCTGGGTGATGCGCTTGATCACGCCGCCCTTGCCGGCCGCATCACGGCCTTCAAAAATGACGACCAGCTTGTAGCCGGTGTGCTGCACCCAGTCCTGCATCTTCACAAGCTCGGCCTGAAGGCGCAGCAACTCGTGGAAATAGACCTGCCGCTCCACCGTGGACTTGTGCTTCAGATCGGAAATGAAGGCGAGTTCACGGGCCAGTTCCGGCGACATGAGCTGGTCATCGATCTCCATTTCCAGCTCTTCATCCAGGCTGTCCAGCCACTCCGCCTGCGCCCAGCTGATATCCCGATTGTCGTCCATGACCGTCCCGTCTCCAGATCCGGCGGCTGCGCCGCCCCTTGATGCCGGCAAACTACACGCAGTTTGCGACAGATTGCCGAAGGTCCCGGATTCATGTGGTGATTTTTATGGGCGGCGAAAGATGAGCCGGGAACGGAAACGGGCGGCAAAGCTGCGTCAGCAGCCCTGACACTGCAGCCCAATGGGCTCCGGAATCCGCCACACCCCTTTGTCATCCTCGCGGAGGCGAGGATCCAGTAGCCCCGCTATTCGCATCTTTGGCACAGGGCGTACTGGATTCCGGTCTTGCCGCTGCGCGTCAAACCGGAATGACAGCGGGAAACACCCCGCCACTGGAAACGGGCGGCAAAGCGCCGCCCGTTCTGACTGTGTGAGCCGGTTGCCGGATCAGAGCTTGTCGGTCACCACGGTGGTGGTGGCGCCGGAAGGCTCCTTGGTGATCACGGGGTCGGAGCCGCCGGAGAGCAGCGACTTCACGGTGCGCTCGTAAGCCTCCATGTCGAGCTTGCCGTCGGATCCATCCACCAGCTTCACCACTTCGCCAACCATGCGCTTCTGGTGCTTTTCGGTCTGGGCACCGGTCGCATCGTTTTCCAGAACGATCTCGGCGGCTTCATCCGGGTTCTCGGCCGCATAGGCCCAGCCCTTCATGGACGCACGCACGAAGCGGGCGTATTTATCCACCATGGCCGGATCGTTCAGGCTGGCTTCCATCACATAGAGCCCGTCTTCCAGCGTGGCGACGCCCTGGTCCTCATACTTGAAAACCACCAGATCATCCGCCGGAATGCCGGCGTCGATCACCTGCCAGTATTCATTGTAGGTCATGGTGGAGATGCAGTCGGCCTGCTTCTGCAGCAGCGGATCCACGTTGAAGCCCTGCTTCAGCACAGTGACACCATCGGCACCACCTGCCGTGGGCATCTTCAGCTGGCTCATCCACGACAGGAACGGATATTCGTTACCGAAGAACCAGACCCCCAGCGTGCGGCCCTTGAAATCCTCGGGAGAGGTGATGCCGGTTTCCTTGCGGCAGGTCAGCATCATGCCGGATTTTTTGAACGGCTGGGCGATGTTGACGAGCGGCACACCCTTTTCACGCGAGGCGAGGGCAGAGGGCATCCAGTCGATGATGACGTCGGCACCGCCACCGGCGATCACCTGCGGCGGGGCAATGTCCGGGCCGCCCGGCTTGATGGTGACATCAAGGCCTTCAGCCTCGTAGAAGCCCTTGTCCTTGGCCACGTAGTAGCCTGCAAACTGGCCCTGCGTCACCCACTTGAGCTGCAGCGTCAGCTGATCCGCCGCATGGGCAGCGCCCGTGGTGAGGGCTCCTGCCAGCATGGTGGCGGCGGCGAGGGCCTTTACTGCGAAATGCGCCATTCCCCTTCTCCTCTTGCATGCCCGGAGCTGAGGCCCCGGTCTCTGGAAGTGTCATGCGGGAGCAGGCGTGGCGGCGTGAAGACGGCCAGCCGGTTGCCGGTGGCGCGTTCCCCCGTATCCTTCGCCTCCCCCTCCGGGCCCGTTTGCCGGGCCATCTTGTTGTCGTCACCTGACCATTTGGTCAAAAAAGCCTAGGAAACCTGCGGCCCCGAGGTCAAGGTGATTATTTACGCAGCGGCGGCTATTTTGTAACCAGACGCATGGTCAAGAGTGCGCGGCTTTCGGCGCCGGGTCAAAGGGATTCCGTCTCCGCAATTGGATGGATTGCAGGCAGGCTGCTGTCATCTTATGTTCATATGAACGTCGCCAGCGGTTCATATGAGCGGACTATGGGAGAGGAACCGCCCGGTGCACGGTCAGCCGAAAAACGGCAACGGCTTGAGGCCTGACCCCGGAAGAGCGGGCGGCAACCAGAGTGGTGGTGCGAATATGCTCGGTCAGCAGGACTTAAGCAACAGGCAATCCGAAATTGCCGATCTGGTGCAGAGCCACGGCTTCATGTCCGTGGAGAGCCTTGCCGAGCGCTTTGACGTGACGACCCAGACCATCCGGCGCGACGTGAACCGGCTGTGCGAGCTGGGCATCCTGCGGCGCACCCACGGCGGTGTGGAGCCACCCGTGCCGGGCGGCAACGTGCATTACAGCACCCGCCGCATCATGAACCTGCCGCAGAAGCGCCGCATCGCCCGCATGGTCGCCAGCATGATCCCTGACGGGGCATCGCTTGCCTTCTCCATCGGCACAACGCCGGAACTGGTGATGCAGGAACTGGTGCGCCACGAAGGCTTGCGCATCTTCACCAACAATCTCTATGTGGCGGTGACCGCTTCGGAGAACACGGGCTTTCACGTCACCATTGCGGGCGGCCGCCTGCGCTCCGGCGACAGGGACGTGCTGGGCACGGTGACCCAGGATTTCTTCGCCAGCTACAAGGTGGACTACGGCATCTTCGGCGTCGGCGGCGTGGATGAGGACGGCACGCTGCTGGATTTCACCGAAGAGGAAGTGGCGGCGCGGCAGGCGATCCTTGCCAACTGCCGCAATTCCCTTCTGGTGCTGGACCAGAGCAAGTTCGGCCGCATTGCCCATGTGCGGGGCGGACACCTCAGGCATGTCAGCCATGTGGTCTGCGATGGCCCGATCCCGGAAGCGCTGGTGCCCATGCTGGAAGGCTCGGGAACACAGCTGGTCATCTGTCCGCCGGAAGAAGACTGACCGGCCCTTACCGCCCTTCCTGTCCGGGGCGCTCGCCGCCCGCGATCACCGCGACGGATTTCAGCACCATGAAGCAGGGCACATCCGGCGCCAGCTCCAGGTTCGCCGTAGAGCGGGCCGTGATGCGGGCGAGGAACAGATGCGGGCCGCAGACCAGTTGCACCAGCAGGCTGCCGGTCTGGGCTGGCGTCAAACCAACGACCTTGGCGGGCAGCACGTTGAGAGCCGACAGGCCCTGCGGCACCTGACGGGAGATGAGGATATCCTCCGCCTCGATGCGCAGCCGCACAGGCTCACCCGGACTGGCAGAGAGGCGCGGCAGCAGGAGGCGGCTTTCTGCTCCCTCTCCACCGGGCAGGCCAACCTCCGTCAGTCCATCCTCCGTATGGGCGCGAACGGTTCCCTCCAGCAAAGCGCCTGCGCCAGAAGGCCCGAGGGCGGAGAGGGACTGCGGATCGGCCAGAACTGCGCCCGGCGCCCCGGCATGGCGCACGCGGCCGTCCTCCAGCAGCACCACGTGGGCGGCAAGGCGGGTGACTTCCGCCAGCGAATGACTGACATAAAGCACCGGCACATCGCTCTCATGCGTCAGCCGCTCCAGATAGGGCAGGATCTCGGCCTTGCGCGCTTCGTCCAGCGCGGCCAGCGGCTCGTCCATCAGCAGGAGACGCGGGCGCGAGAGCAGCGCCCGGCCGATGGCCACCCGCTGCTTTTCACCGCCCGAAAGCGCCGCAGGGCGGCGGGCAAGCAACGGCGCGATGCCCAGCAGATCAACGATCCGCTCCAGATCCACCGGCTTGCCGCCGCCGTTGAAGGCATGGCCATAGAGCAGGTTCTGCCGGACGGTGAGATGCGGGAACAGACGGCCTTCCTGAAACACATAGCCGATACGGCGCCGGTGCGGCGGGATGAAGATGCCCGAAGCACTGTCCCACAGAACGTCCCCATTCAGCCGCACATGGCCGGCATCCGGGCGCAGCAGACCGGCAACCGCCTGCACCAGCGTCGTCTTGCCCGAACCGGAACGGCCAAAGAGGGCCGTCACTCCGGCGCTGCCGGTGAAGGCTGCATCCAGCGAGAAACCCGGAAAGGCGTGGCGGACAGAAACATCGAGCGTCATCGGCCGGAGATCCTGCGGGCGACCCGTGCGGAGACGAACTCGGACAAGAGCAGCGCCGCCATGGCGATGGCGATGGAGACGAGCACCAGCCGGAAGGCGGAAGTCTCGCCGCCCGGCACCTGCAGGAAGGCATAGATGGCGGAGGGCAGCGTCTGCGTCTGGCCGGGAATATTGGAGACGAAGGTGATGGTGGCGCCAAACTCCCCCATCGCCTTGGCAAAGGCGAGGATCGCCCCGGCGATGATGCCGGGCAGGATCAGCGGCAGGGTGATGGTGAAGAATACCCAGAAGCGCGAAGCCCCCAGCGTCGAGGCAGCTTCTTCCAGCTTCACATCCACCGCCTCGATGGACAGGCGCATGGCCCGCACCATCAGCGGAAAGGCCATGACGGCAGCAGCGAGCGCCGCGCCGGTCCAGCGGAAGGCAAAGACAATGCCGAAGGTTTCCTCCAGAAAGCTTCCTACCGGAGCCTTGCGGCCAAAGGTGATGAGCAGCAGATAGCCGGTGACGACTGGCGGCAGGATCAGCGGCAGATGCACAAGGCCATTGAGCAACTGCCGCCCGCAAAACCGCCCCCGCGCCAGCGCAAAGGCGGTGGCGAGGCCCAAAGGCAGGCTGAGCAGTGTGGCCCAGAAGGAAACCTGCACGGAGAGCGCGACAGCGCGCCACTCCTCGGGGCCAAGCCATTCCGTCATCTCAACTCCGCCTGCCCATCATCTGCTCCGGCCCGTTATCGCGCCAGAACCGTGAAGCCCTCTGCCTTGAACACGGCGCTCGCCTTCTCCCCCTTCAGATAGGTGAGAAAAGCCTCTGCCCCGTCACGGGACTGCGCAGTGAGGCCTGCCGGATAGACAATAGGCGCATGGCTGCCTTCCGGGAAGGTGCCCATGATGCTGACCTTTTCATCAGCGGCTGCATCGGTGCTGTAGACGATGCCGAAGGGCGCTTCGCCGGTAGCAACGAGCGCAAGTGCGGCGCGCACATTGTCCGACTGCGCCACCTTGGGCTCCACGGAAGCCCAGAGGCCCAGCGAGGTCAGAGCCGCCTTTCCATAGACACCTGCCGGAACGCTGTCCACCAGCGCCATCGCCAGCTTGCCATCGCCGATCATGCCGGAGAGATCCAGCGCGGAGGTGATCTCCACCTTCGGCACATCGCCGCCGTGGGCCACCAGCACCAGCGTGTTGCCAAGCAGATCCGAACGGCTGCCCGCCTTGATGAGGCCTGCCTTGTCGAGCTTGTCCATCCAGTCCGCGCTGGCGGAAATGAAAATATCCGCAGGCGCCCCTTGCTCGATCTGCTTGGCCAGCGCCGAACTGCCTGCATAGGACACCGTGACAGGCGCACCGCCGCCGGCCTGATAATCCGCCACGATCCGGTCCAGCGCCGTCTTGAGGGAGGCCGCCGCAAACACCGTCACCTCCTGCGCCTGCGCGGCAAGACTGGACAAGGACAGGGCCGCAACCGCGGCCACGGTGAGCATGGCACCGCGCAGGCGCCCCGCCATGCTGTGGCAAAGATGGATGGTCATGCGTCTCTCCCTGACAGGCAAAAGGCAGCGGTCAACTGCCCAGCGATATGTTCGATGGGAAACATCGCAAAGCTCACCCCTTGAGGCAAGCGTTATTTCTCGCCGGGAATATCCCTCAGCAGGGCGCAGATGGCGTCGATCTCGGGCGCGCCCTCTTGTGCGAGCCGCTCCACCAGCCGGTGGTAGTTCGCCAGAACCAGCTCCCCGGCCTCCGTCAGCCGCGCGCCGCCGCCCTTTGCCCCGCCGCGCGCACTGTCCACCAGCGGCTCGCGGAAGGCCGCATTGAGATGCTCCACCAGCTGCCAGGCGCGCTTGTAGCTCATGCCCATGCGCCGCCCGGCCCCGGCAATCGAGCCTTCCTCGCGAATGAATTCCAGAAGTTCGGCCTTGCCCGGCCCCAGCATCGCGTCATTGCCAAAGACCAGCCGCAGCCTGAGGCGCGGCCAGGGCTCGCCCGCTGGCGCCGGAGAGGTATCGGAAACGGTGGCGGAAACATCATCTTGCATCATCCCGCCACCCTGCAAACCGCCTGCCGCTTTGGCAAGCGGAAAGCTGCCGGTCAGCTCTTGAGCCTGCCGATAATCTCTTCCCGCTCGCTGCGGGACTTCGCCATGCGCTGACGTGCGGCAGCGGTAAGGTCCGGCCCGGCAGCAGCCGGCGTGCCCGCATCAAAGGGCGGCGCGGGCGCGTATTCGATGGCGAGCTGCACGGTCTTGGCCTCTTCCTCTCCAAGCAGTTCGGCCACCACCGTGAGGCCGAAGTCGATGCCGGAGGTGACGCCGCCTGCGGTGATGATTTTGCCATCGCGCACACTGCGCCCTTCCTGCGCCGTTGCCCCCAGAAGCGGCAGGAAGTCCATGGCGTTCCAGTGGGTCGCGGCCTTGCGGCCTTCCAGAAGGCCAGCTGCACCCAGAACCAGTGAGCCGGTGCAAACCGACGTGACATAGCGGGCACCGGCTGCCTGACGGCGGATGAAATCCAGCACCTCTTCATCCTGCAGCAGCGCGTTGACGCCTGCCCCGCCGGGCACGCAAATCACGTCCAGCTGCGGACAATCTGCAAATGTCATGTCCGGAATCAGCTTCAGCCCCGTGGCCGAGGTGACAGGCGCGAGCGTCTTCCAGACAAGGTGAACCTTCGTGCCCGCAGCGGAGGCGAAAACCTCATAAGGGCCGGTAAGGTCCAGTTGCTGGACAGCGGGAAAAGCGAGAAGGCCGATCTGCAAGGTCATGGCTGGGCTCCTGTTGATTTCCGCAAGATAACAGTCCACCCTCTGGCGCGATTGCCAATTACCCCTCGTTTTCCGCCAGAGGTGCAGATGCGGATCGAAGTTCTGACCTTTGACAGAAGCCAGCTTCTGGATGTCACCGGCCCGCTGCAGGTCTTTGCCTCCGCAAATGATCATGAGCGGCTGAAAGGCAGGCCCGCGCCCTATGACCCCGTGGTGGTGAGCCCGCCGGGCGGGGAAATCACCTCTTCCGGCCTTGCCATTGGCGCAAAGCCGCTGCCAGATCCGGCCATGCCGCTGGATACGCTGATCGTCGCAGGCGGCTGGGGTGTCTCAGATGCCTGCAAGGACGAAAGTCTGCTGGACTGGATCAGACAGCGGGCAAGCGCCGCCCGCCGCACGGCCTCGGTGTGCAGCGGCGCCTTCCTGCTCGCCTCTGCCGGATTGCTGGACGGGCGCAAGGCGGTGACCCACTGGCAGCGCTGCGATGAGTTCCGCCAGCGTTTTCCGTCCGTGAAGCTGATGCCCGATCCGATCTTCATTGAAGATCGCGGCATCTGGACCTCGGCGGGCGTGACCGCAGGGATCGACCTTGCGCTGGCCATGGTGGAGGCTGACCTTGGCCGCAGCCTTGCGCTGGCGGTCGCCCGCCAGCTTGTCGTCTTCCTGAAGCGGCCCGGCGGCCAGTCGCAGTTCAGCACCGCGCTCACCCTGCAGGACAACAGCCAGACCGGTGCAGGGCGCTTTGATGCGCTGCATGGCTGGATCATGGAGAACCTTGCCCGCCCGCTGACCCTCGAAGACATGGCGGAACAGGCAGGCATGAGCAGCCGCAGCTTTTCGCGCCATTATCTTTCCGCCACAGGCCGCACCCCGGCGCGGGCGCTGGAGCATCTGCGGATGGAAAACGCCCGCCGCCTGCTGGAACAGGGCGCACCGGTGAGCCAGACCGCCCGGCGCTGCGGCTTCGGCACCGAGGAAACCATGCGCCGCAGCTTCCAGCGCCATCTCGGCATCAGCCCGCAGGACTACCGCCAGCGCTTTTGCGCCAGTTCGTGACGGACGGCCCCCCTCACATTCCGGTGCAAGGCTGGTCATGGGCTGGGCAAGCGGGGTGGGACGCTCCATATTGCATCCGAGGCCTTGCGAAGGCACCCCCTTTCCCGCCTGACATTCAGGAGTTCATCCATGACACGATACGAGAAATCGGCAGATGCCATTTCGAAGCTGACGCCCGAGCAATACCGCGTGACCCAGCAGAACGGCACGGAGCGGCCGGGGACCGGCGAATATCTCACCAACAAGGAGCCGGGCATCTACGTGGACATCGTCTCCGGCGAGCCGCTGTTTGCCTCCTCCGACAAGTATGAATCCGGCTGTGGCTGGCCGAGTTTCACCAAGCCCATCGAGCCGGCCAACGTGGCTGAACTGCATGACGCGTCGCACGGCATGATCCGCACCGAGGTGCGCTCCGCCCATGGTGACAGCCATCTGGGGCACGTGTTCCCCGATGGCCCGCGTGACCGGGGTGGCCTGCGCTATTGCATCAATTCAGCCTCGCTGCGCTTCGTGCACAGGGACGACATGGAGCGGCAGGGCTACGGCGCCTATCTCGACCAGGTGGAGGAGATCTGACGATGACAGAGACAGCCATTCTCGCCGGCGGATGTTTCTGGGGCATGCAGGATCTGATCCGCAAGCTGCCGGGCGTCCTCTCCACCCGTGTCGGCTACACGGGCGGCGATGTGCCCAACGCCACCTACCGCAATCACGGCACCCATGCGGAAGGCATCGAGATCGTTTTCGATCCGCAGCAAATCAGCTACCGGCGGATTCTGGAGTTCTTTTTCCAGATCCACGACCCGACCACACCCAACCGGCAAGGCAATGACGTGGGCATGTCCTACCGTTCGGCCATCTATTACCTGAGCGATGAGCAGAAGCAGACCGCCATCGACACAGTCAAAGATGTCAATGCATCGGGCATCTGGCCGGGGAAAGTGGTGACGGAGATCGAACCTGCCGGTGACTTTTGGGAAGCCGAGCCGGAGCATCAGGACTATCTTTTGCGTTACCCGAATGGATATACTTGCCATTATCCGCGGCCCAACTGGGTCCTGCCCCGCCGCGCGGCTGGGACATGATGCTTTGCATCGGGCGCAATGGCAGCGCCCGATGCCCCGTCCCTTTTTTCCGGAATGTCCATGACCGAGCCGCTTTTCCGCTTTGACAACAGCTACGCCCGCGACCTTGAGGGCCTTTACATTGTTCAGGCGGGCGCGCCGGCACCAGCGCCGCGCATGCTGAAGTTCAATGCGGAACTGGCACAGGAACTGGGTCTGGACGCAGCCCGGCTTTCCGGCGAGGAAGGAGCACGGATCTTCTCCGGCACAGTGATGCCGCAAGGTGCGTCTCCACTGGCACAGGCCTATGCCGGGCATCAGTTCGGCGGTTTTTCGCCGCAGCTGGGCGATGGCCGGGCGCTTCTGCTGGGCGAGATCCTTGCCCCGGATGGCAAGCGGTTCGACATTCACCTGAAAGGCTCGGGCCGGACCCCCTTCTCCCGGGGCGGCGACGGCAAGGCCGCCGTTGGCCCGGTGCTGCGGGAATATGTCATCGGCGAAGCCATGCACGGCCTCGGCATCCCGACCACACGGGCGCTGGCGGCGGTTGCCACCGGAGAACCGGTGCTGCGTGACAGGGTTCTTCCCGGCGCCGTGCTGGCGCGGGTGGCTTCAAGCCACATCCGGGTGGGCACGTTCCAGTTCTTTGCCGCACGCGGTGATATTGCCCGGCTGACAAAGCTTGCCGCCTATACCATTGCCCGCCATGACCCCGGCCTTGCCCCGGACGGCAAGGTAACGCCTGAGGCCGCCCTTGGCCTGCTGGACCGCGTGGTCCGGCGGCAAGCCTTTCTGGTGGCGCAATGGATGCTCGTTGGCTTCATCCACGGTGTGATGAACACCGACAACATGACCATTTCCGGCGAGACCATCGACTACGGCCCCTGCGCCTTCATGGAAGGCTATGACCTCAGGACCGTATTCAGTTCCATCGACACCCATGGCCGCTACGCCTATGGCAACCAGCCGGCCATCGCCCAGTGGAACCTTGCCCGCCTCGCCGAAGCCCTGCTGCCGCTGATGGGCGACGATGAGGATGAGGCCATCGGAAAGGCAGGTGACTGCGTCAATGGCTATGCAGATCACTTCCAGACTGTCTGGCTCAACGGCGCGAGGGCCAAGCTTGGTCTTGCCTCCAGCGAAGACGGCGACGAAGACCTGGTCAAATCGCTTCTGGCTGCCATGAGCACGCCGCAGGGCGCGCCGGGCCAGCATGCGGCGGACTTCACCGGCACCTTCCGCGCTCTTTGCCGCTTCGAGGCTGAGGGAGAAGCCGTCCTGGCCCCGTTCTTCGGCGGCACGGAGCGCATTACAGACTTCGTGCAGGCCTACACGGCGCGCCTCGCCCGTGACGGCATGGCACCCGCCCGGCGCCGGGCTGCGATGGAGGCTGTGAACCCCATCTACACCCCGCGCAATCACAAGGTGGAAGAGGCCCTCGCCGCCGCCACAGAGGGCGATCTTGAGCCCTTCGACAGGCTGGTGGAAGTTGTCTCCCAGCCCTTCACCGAGCGCCCGGGCCTTGAAGCCTACGCCGAGCCCGCCCCCTCCAGCTTCGGCCCCTACCGCACGTTCTGCGGGACGTAAGGGGAGCAGGCTTTGCCCCCTCCGCTCACCCCAGCGGCGAAAAGCTCAGCCCGCCGGCATAGCGGCTGACCGGCTTGCCCTCGCCATCCAGCAGCAGCAGATGCAGCCAGCGCTGGTCGAACAGGGCCCGCACGCCGGGATGGCGGGAGAGGATGTCCAGCACCGCATGGTCCGGTGCTTCCACCATCACGGTCAGCCGCAGCGGCTCGTGCATCAGCTTTTCGCCGTCATGCACCGACTGCCAGGTAAGGCCGGTGCGCAGCAGGCCGCCGTTGCCTTCCACCACGCCCATGCCGCCAGCGGCATTGTGCAGCAACTTGTTGCCGGCGCCGAAAAGCTGCGGCACCACGGCCGAGCCGTAATATTGCAGGCTGATCCAGCTGGCGACGACGACCGGCGCGGTGAGGATCAGCTCCAGCACCCGGAAGCCTTCGTCCTTTTCTGCCACATAATCGTGCAGGAACACCCGGCCGCCGAGATCGGCCCCGGCGCTGTGCTGGCGCGGAGCGGCGATGAAGGCGGCGCAGCCTGCGAGGCCCCATTCGGGCCGGGTCTGCGACCAGTCCCGCGCCCTTGCGCCCATCACCTGCTGCCGTTCAGCCCCCGGCAGCTTCTCTGCCCGTTCCGCCCGCGCCAGAGCCCCGGCCGATGCGAGCCAATCCTTCAGCTGCGCCAGATCCTGCAGATGGGCTGAGGCGTCCACATCGCCCTCATAGAGAGTGACACCATCGGAGGCGGTGTCATGCAGTCCGGCGAGAAACAAGGTGTCCTCAGGAATACTGATGCCCTCAATGATCAGCCCGGCCCGCACTGCCGGGTCATTCAGCAAAGATGCCAGAAGCCGGGCATTGACCTCGCCGGAATGGCCGCCACAGGCGCCGCATTGCAGGGCGCTGGAATGCAGGTTGTTGCGCACATCCGAGCCGTGACCGGTGAGCAGCACGATCCGGGCAAAGCCTTGCGTCAGCGACATGGCCCGCAGCACGGTGGCCGCCGTGACAATCGCCTGATCCGGTGCCAGCGGCGGATCGAACCGGGGTGCGGGTGTGGCGTCAGCCGCAGCCTTTGCCGGCAACAGGGCATCCTTGACCAATTTGGCCGCATAGAGCGGGCCCGCCGCCTCGACAAAGGCAAAGGATGACACCGCCGCCTGCCGGAACCGGCCAAAGGCCCGCTTTGCGCGCACCGCAATCCGGGTGTTCCTGTCTGCGTCTTCCTGTCCAACCGGTGTCGAGCAGGAGAACCGGGCCGGCTGCAGCAGCACGGGCAGCCGCTTTTCCGCCCGGCTTGACGCAAAGCCCCGGTGGCTGGTGCCGATGCCGAAGAAACCTGCAAAGCCAAGGGTCCGGATGGCAGGGTCAAGCGACTCCAGCGCCCGCCGGAACACTTCCGAACGCACGTCGATGCAGAAGGCTGCCTGCACGGCGGGCCTCTGCACGGCGCTCGCGGCAAGCGTCGTCTTGCGGGCGGCCAGCTTGCCGGAAAGCTTGCGCTGCGCGGCCCGCTCCGATGCCTCCTGCAGCACCGCGTCGATGATCATGTCTTCGGCCGGCATGGCAGGCTGGGCATGGGCAGCAGCAGTCTGCCGCCACTTCAGCAGGGCAGCCTCTCCCTTGATGCCTTGCCCGGCCAGATGCAGGAACAGTGCCTCTTCCCATACGAGCCGGATGGCCAAGAGGTCGAGAAGCGTTGCATCCGTGCCGCCGGAAAGCTCTGCCTCCCACAGCCGGTAGCGGGCAGCCTGCGCCCAGCCGCCAAGGCCAAGCAGCAGCTGATGGAAATAGCTCTCCAGCGCCTCACCCGTCAGCCCCAATGTTGTCACGGCCCGCAGGAGTGCGCCCTGCGCCGTATCCGGTGCGGCGGCAACGAAGGCGCCAAAGCCGGTCAGCCCCATGATTTCGGGCGTCAGGTCATGCGAGCCGTTCATCTGCCAGCCGGCATAGACCGAACGGCCCTTCGCCAGCGGCCAGAGTGCCTGGCCCTCATCGAACAGCGCTGCGCAGAAGGCGCCCATCCGGTCGGTCACCAGCGCCTCGAAATCCCAGTCCCCCAGCGTGGTGGCGAGTGCCGCGACGGCCGGCAGAGCCCGAGGTGCGGACGGCTCGGCGTTCAGCCGGGCGATGACGGCCCCGGCATCGAGAGCCAGC
The DNA here is from genome assembly GCF_000382365.1 of Pannonibacter phragmitetus DSM 14782. GTDB lineage: Bacteria > Pseudomonadota > Alphaproteobacteria > Rhizobiales > Stappiaceae > Pannonibacter > Pannonibacter phragmitetus. The sequence continues at coordinate 169,039 of NZ_KB908221.1, forward strand.
GGCTCAGGGCTTGCCGCAAGTGCCTGTGCGATGTCTTCCCGGGTCAGATCTCCCTCCGCCAGCTTCGCGGCAAAGACGCTGCGGGGCGGAGTGATGCGCACACCGGCCAGCCGGGCCAGCTTTGCGGCCGTCTGGGCAAGGGTCATGCCCGTCTGGCCGAGGAAGGGATTGACGGCAACGGTTGCCGCCAGCGGGAAGGCGGGCGGGATCTGCCGCTGGGCGGCCTGTGCCGCGTCAATCACAACGGCAAGCGGCAGGGCGGGCGATGCGTCACCAGGATGGACGGCTTCGGCGGGATGCATGTGCAGTGTCATTTCAGGTCTCCCGTTCGGAGAAAAGGACAAAGGGCATCAGCAGGTCAGGAGCGCAGGGCAGGCCGTGCCAGCCAGCGGTCCAGCAGCGCATTAACGTAGAGCCCGTTGGCGAGATGCACCCTGAGGCCAGCTGCAGCCGGATGCGCCGCCCAGAGCGGGAACATCGCCTGCGTCACCGCGATTACCCCAAAGGTTGCCAGTGACAGCAGCAGCAGGGCCGTTTCCAGCGGGCCGGGCTGCGGCACCGGTGGCAGCGTGCCGCCGTAGATGGCTGCGGCCACACCGTGGAAGGCGAAGTAGGCAGCCGCGGTAGCCAGCGAGGCGGCAATAGTGCGCAGCATCAGACCGCGCGGCGCGGCCCCGGCCAGCCCCTGCGCCATCAGATAGGCCACGCCGAAGATGAGGATCACACCGAGGGCCAGCGCCTGCGGCGGCTTGTCCGCCCAGCCGAAGGCCGCAGCAGCGAGTGCATAGACACCCACCGCCAGCGCAAAGGCCCGCGCCACGGCCTTGGCTTCCGGCACTGCTACAGGCCCCGGCCGGGAAGCAGCCGTCACGGCTTCCACCGCCGTGCCCGAGGAGAGGAAGGCATGGGCCTTGTAGAGGGAATGGGCCACGATGTGCAGCAGCGCCAGATGGAACAGGCCGAAGCCGCATTGCAGGATCATGAAGCCCATCTGCGCCACGGTGGACCAGGCGAGCGCAGTCTTCACCAGAGGCTGCGTCAGCATCACCAGCGCGCCGAAGAGCGCCGTGAAGCCGCCAATCACCACCAGCAGAGCCAGCACACCGGGGCTGAGCAGCATCACATCGGCAAAGCGCACCAGCAGGAAACCGCCCGCATTGATGACGCCTGCATGCAGCAGGGCCGACACCGGGGTCGGGGCTTCCATCACTTCCGTCAGCCAGCCATGCAGCGGGAACTGCGCCGACTTGAGGCAGGCGGCAAGAGCAATAAAGGCCGCAGCCGCAACAGCCGGCATGCCGCCCTCTCCCGCGCGGGCACCGGCCAGAATGGCGGCGATATCGCCCGTGCCGTAGGTGAAGCCCAGCGCGATGACACCGGCCAGCAGCGCCGCATCGCCCGTCCAGGCGCTCAACTGCTTCTTGGCCAAAACCTTCGCCACACCCGGCCGCTCCGGATAAAAGCGCAGGAGCCGCATCAGCGCCTGGCTGGCCATCACCCAGGCGAGCCAGATCTGCGCCAGCGTGGCGGAAGAGACGAGCAGGATCACGGCGGCCAGCGTCAGGCACAGCCAGCCGGTGAAAGCTCCCTGCCGCGCTTCGCCATCAAGATAGCTGCGTGAATAGCGCAGCACGATCCAACCGATGAAGCTGACCAGCACCAGCATGGTCACCGACACGGCATCGAGCCGCAGTCCGGGCATGAGAAGATCCGCCAGCGGATACCCCGTCTGCACGATGACCTGCTGCGGGCCTGTTACAAGGAAACCGGCGAGAGCTGCCAGTGCCAGCAGGAAGGCGCCAAGCCCGGCAAGCTCTGCAAGCCGCGGCAGCGGATGGGGGCGGCGGCCCGGCATCAGTGCAGCCACGGAGGCAACAAGGGCCAGCAAACCGGCAGCGCCAGCAACGGCAATCGCGCCGTAGGGCGCGGCAGACACAAGCGCCGCAGGCAGGGGCGCAGCAGGCAGAAGCGCGGCGGACATTTCAGGCATTTGGACCTCCGGGTCACTCAGATGCCGCAGTTGGTACCAGCCTACAAAACTCAATAAAAATACATTGTTTATGCGTTTTCGTTCTATAAAATAGAACTATGTCTGATCTGAACTATCATCATCTACGCTATTTCCGGGCCGTGGCCCATGATGGCAACCTGACCCGCACGGCGGAGCGGCTGAACCTGTCGCAGTCGGCCCTGTCGGTGCAGATCCGCCAGTTGGAGGAGCGGCTGGGCCATGCCCTGTTCGAGCGCCGGGGCCGCCAGCTGCATCTGACCGAGGCCGGGCGCATCGCGCTGGATCATGCCGATGCCATCTTCTCAGCAGGAGAAGAGCTGATTGCCACCCTGCGCCAGACCGGCACCACCCGTCAGGTGCTGCGGGTGGGCGGCATGGCAACGCTGTCGCGCAACTTCCAGATTGCCTTCCTGCGCCCCGTGCTGGGGCGGGCGGATGTGGAAGTGGTGCTGCGCTCCGGCTCGCCGGCGGAATTGCTGCATCAGCTGGAAACGCTGAACCTTGACGTGGTTCTGCTGACCCGCCCGCCGGAGAACAAGGCGGACCTGCCCTTCGTCGCCCACAAGCTGGCCGAACAGCCCGTCAGCCTCATCGGCCGGCCGGATGCACTCACGGCGGGCCTCAGCCTTGGCCAATACCTTGCCAGCGCACCACTGATCCTGCCGACACGGGACAGCAGCGTGCGCACAGGTTTTGATGCACTGGCCGCAAGGCTTGATGTCAGCCCGCAGATCGCCGCCGAGGTGGATGACATGGCGATGATGCGTCTTCTCGCCCGGGAAGGGCTTGGTCTTGCTGTCATGCCGCCCATCGTGGTGCGGGACGAACTGGCCAGCGGCCTTTTGCGCGAGATTGACCGGTTGGAGGGACTGACAGAAAGCTTCTATGCGGTCACCCTGTCCCGCCGCTTCCCCAATCCGCTGCTGCGCGATCTCATCGCCGCGCGCCCGGCTGACTTTGCCGCCGGGAATGATGCAGACTGAGATCAGAAACTGTCGCGCACCTTGAGGTGCATATGGCTGTGGCTGGCGCCATCGCCATGCTGATGCACCTCCTCTTCCTCACTGATGGGCACAAGTGACAGCGCACCGTGGCGCACGCCCCGCTCGGTGAAGAGGCCATTGGCATAGTTCTCGACCGTCTCCACCGGCCCGCGCATCACCGCAACTTCCACCGCCACCGTGTGGTCCAGCGGCACGGACAGCGCGGCAACGGCCATGTGGTGATGCTCGTGCCGGGACTGGGGCACCCGGCGGCCAAGGTCTCGCATCGACAGATCCACCGTATAGCTGAGCACGCCGACGCATTGCGCATCGCCCGCAGCCTTGCGCGCCAGCCCGCGCCTCAGAAGATCGCGCAGCGCTTCGGAGCGGTTGGTGGCACCGGAGCGCGCCATGAAGGCATCCAGCTCGTCCAGAAGATCATCCTCGATGCTGATCGTGATCCGCTGCATGGGGTCCCCGTCTCCGCCTACCGATCATTCATGCCGCCAATTTAGGCAAGGCAGCTCACAGAACAGACTTGCACCGGTTTGCGGTCAGATGCAGTATGAAAAAAAGAAGCAAAATTCATACTCATCAGGATCTCTTCCAAATGCGCCTGCGTAACTGCCTCTTTGCCACCGCCTCTGTCTTCGCTTTTGGCCTGTTTCTGAGCCCCGCCAGCGTGAATGCGCAGCCCGCCCCCCCGGCGCTGGTGCTGGCGGTGGGAGGCGAGCCGGAAACCGGTTTTGACCCCATCGCCGGCTGGGGCTCCTATGGCAATCCGCTGTTCCAGTCCACCTTGCTGAAGCTCGACACGGATCTGAACCTCGTTGGTGATCTGGCAACCGCATGGACCCTTTCGGATGACCGCAAGACCTGGACACTGACCCTGCGCGAGGATGCAAAATTCTCTGACGGGACCGGGCTGACGGCGGAAGATGCAGCCTTCACCTACAACACGGCGCGTGATGCAGGCGGCGTGGTGGATCTCACCAATCTGCGCGAGGCGCGCGCCACTGGCCCCTACACGCTGGAAATCGAGCTGAAGGAACCGCAGATCACCTTCACCAGCCGCCTTGCCAGCCTCGGCATCGTGCCGAAAGCCTCCTATGGCCCGGACTATGCCCGCAAGCCTATCGGCTCCGGCCCCTTCCAGCTGCTCGAATGGCGCGAAGGCGAACAGCTGGTGGTGGAACCGAACCCGCATTGGCATGGCACGAAGCCCGGCTTTTCCCGCGTCAGCTTCGTCTTCGGCTCGGAAGATGCTGCCGTCAGCCTCGCCCGCACGGGCGCCGCCCAGCTCGTGGCCGTACCTTCCTCGCTGGTGGACGAGACGCCGCAAGGCATGAAAAGCCTGCATGTGAAGACCGTCGACAATCGCGGCGTCATGTTCCCGATGGTGCCGGAAACAGGTGCGAAGACGGATGAAGGCTATCCGATCGGCAACAGCGTGACCTCGGACAAGGCCATCCGCACGGCGCTGAACGAGGCGCTGGACCGGCAGGCACTGGTGGATCTCGCCCTGTCCGGTCATGGACGGCCCGCCTATGGCCCGGCTGACGGCCTGCCCTGGGACAATGCGGATGCGAATGTGAAGGGCGCAGACATCGAAGCGGCCCGCGCCACGTTGGCCGCAGGCGGCTGGCGCGATAGCAACGGTGATGGCGTTCTCGAAAAAGACGGCAAGGATGCCGCCTTCACCCTGCTCTATCCTGCTTCTGATTCCACCCGGCAGGCACTGACGCTCGGCGTCGTGGAACAGGCGAAAGCGATCGGCATCCGTATCACCCCGCAGGGCAAGAGCTGGACCGAAATCCGCACCCTGATGCATGCCAACGCCGTGCTCTTCGGCTTCGGCTCGCACAGCCCAGCGGAGATGGTGCGGCTGAACGGCAGCCGCTATGCGGGCGCGGGCTATTACAATCCGGGCTATTACAACAACCCAGCCGTTGATGCCGCCTTTGCCAAGGCTGAAGGCGCAGAAAGCTTCGAAGCCTCCCTGCCCTTCTGGCAGGCCGCACAATGGGACGGCACCACCGGCTTCGGCTCCAGGGGCGATGCGACCTGGGCCTGGCTCGTCAATCTGGAGCATTCCTACTGGGTGGCGGACTGCCTCGACACCGGCCGCCAGCAGGTCCAGCCCCACGGCCACGGCTTCCCCATCACCCGCAACCTCGAAGACTGGCGCTGGACATGCCAGTGAGGGCTGAACGTTCCGGTCTTACGGGCCGCTTGAGAGGAAAATGGCCCTCTCCTTTTGCCGCAGCGCCCCTCTCCCCCCTTGAGGGGGAGATGTCTGCGCCAGCAGACAGAGGGGGGTGGCAGCGTTTCAGCGAGGCACTACCTCTCTCACGCAGTGACAGTCCGTTACCCCCCTTTGCCCCCTGCCGGGGGCATCTCCCCCTCAAGGGGGGAGAGGAGCTGGTGCCTGACCGGAAGTCCGATGTAAACACTGCCCAGGCAAAGAGCCGCAGCCGCCATACTGATGCATCACTGCGGTTAGCTGTCCGCAACGGACGCGCCCCCGCACACCCGGCAAAGGAAGGCAGCCATCATGACTGACTGGCTGCTGCCTTTGCTGCGTGACCGCTTGATCCGGCTAGCTTGGATGGTGCCGGTGGGGGCCTTTGGGCTGTTTGCGCTGGTCTCGCTGGCGCCCATCGATCCGGTGCAGAGCTTTGTCGGCGCGAAGATGATGCAGGTGGGGCCGGAGCAGCGCGAGGCGATTGCCGCGGCCTGGGGGTTGAATGATCCCTTTGCCGAGCGGTTTCTCCGCTGGGCGGGCAACGCGCTTGCCGGCGACTTCGGCAATTCCATCACCTACAACGCGCCCGTGCTCGAGATCATCCGCGACCGGTTTCCCGCCTCGCTGGCGCTGATTGCGGCCGCCTTTGCCTTTTCCTTCGTGCTGGGCCTCGGCCTTGGCACAGTGGCTGCGGCCACGCGCGGCCGCTGGCCGGACCGGATCATCCGGGGCTTTTCGGTGATGCTTGCCTCCAGCCCCGGCTTCTGGGTGGCGCTGCTGCTGGTCGCCGTTTTTGCCGTGGGCCTCAACTGGCTGCCTGCCTGCTGTGCCGCCCCGCCGGGGCTACAGGCGGATGAAGCCACCCTTGGCCAGCGGCTGTGGCACATGATCCTGCCGGCTATCTCGCTCTCCATCGTCGGCATTGCGCCGCTGATCCTGCACACGCGCCAGAGCATGATTGCCTTTCTCGACAGCCCTGCCGGGAGGCATCTGGGCGCCCATGGCTGGGCGAGCCTGCCGCTGGCCCTCGGGCCGGGCCTGCGCCACGCACTCGGCTGCGCCCTGACCGTGCATCTGGCGGGGGCGGGCGAGTTGTTCGGCGGCTCCGTGCTGGCCGAAACCGTCTTTGCCTGGCCGGGTCTCGGGCAGGCAACCGTCCGGGCAGCGTCGGGCGCAGATGCGCCGCTGCTGATCGGCATTGGCCTTGCCACGCTGCTGTTTGTCTTCGCCGGAAACCTTGCCGCCGACATTGCCGCAAGGCTGCTCGACCCGCGCCTTGCAAGGAGGAATCCGGCATGAGCCTTGCCCATACAGGCGATACCGCCCCCGCGCAGGTGCTCCCAGCCCGCCCGCGCAGCAATCCGCAGAAGCGCATTGCCTTGCTGGGGCTTGCCGCGCTTGGCCTCATCACCGCCATCGGCCTTGCTGCGCCTCTGGTTCCGGAAAGCTGGTATGCGGTGAACCCGGCAGCCCGAGGTCTTTCCCCCTCGCTGGCCCATCCCATGGGCACCGATCTTCTGGGCCGGGACCTGGCCGCCCGCACGCTCTCCGCCCTTGGCCGCAGCATCTGGGTGGGCTTCTTTTCTGCGGCCCTTTCAACGCTGATCGCGCTCGCCATCGGTCTTGCCGCCAGTCTCGACCGGCGGGCAGACCGGCTGCTGGGCGGGGTGACGGAACTGGCGCTCGGCCTGCCGCATTTCGTGCTGTTGATCCTCATCTGCTATGCCGCAGGCGGCGGCACCACGGGAGTGATCATTGCGGTTTCCCTCACCCACTGGCCACGCCTGTCCCGCGTGCTGCGGCATGAGGCGCAGACCGTGCTGACCTCGGATTATGTGATGATCTCCCGCGCCCTTGGCCGTTCCCCCGGCTGGATCGCCCGCCGGCATCTGGTGCCGCATCTGCTGCCGCAGCTTGCCGCCGGTTTCGTGCTGATCTTCCCCCATGCCATCCTGCACGAGGCGGGCCTCAGCTTCATCGGCCTTGGCATCGAGCCGCACCTGCCCTCCATCGGCATGATGCTGTCGGAATCCCTGCGCGGGCTGATGGCCGGAAAATGGTGGATCGCCGCCGGTCCCGGTCTGGCCCTGATGCTGGTGGCGCTGTGTTTCGAGCTTCTGGGCGAGCGCCTGCGCAAGGCGGCAGACCCGCGTGAGAGGGATCTCGCATGAGCCTTTCGGTCATCAACCTGACGGTCGGCTTCCCCAGTGCCGATGGCCAGTCCGTGCAGGCGCTCAAGGGCCTGAGCCTGACTGTGGCACGCGGCGAGGTGGCGGGGCTTGCCGGCGCATCGGGAGCCGGCAAGAGCCTTGCCGCCGAGGCGCTGATGGGCGTTTTGCCCGGCAATGCGCTTGTCAGCGGTCATGTGACAGTGGAAGGCCAGACACCGCGCCCCGGATCACTCGCCCTTGCGCCGCAAACAATTGACGCACTGGACCCGCTCGCCCGTATCGGCCCGCAGCTGGTGCGTTTCGGCAAACCCTTCGGCCGCGAGGTGGATGTCACGAAACTTCTGGCAGATGTGGGGCTGGAGCCGGAGGTGGCACGCGCTTTCCCGCATGAGCTGTCCGGCGGCATGGCCAAGCGGGTGCTGCTGGCCAGTGCGCTGGCCTCAGGCGCAGACTTCATCATTGCCGACGAACCCACCAGCGGGCTGGATCCGGAAAATGCAGACCGCATCATGGCGCTGATCGCAAGCCTCGCCCAATGGGGCCACGGCATGCTGGTAATCAGCCACGACCTCAGGCGCCTTGCTGCGGCTGCCCGGCACATCACGGTGATGCGGGATGGCACCATCATCGAGACAGCGGATGCAAGATACTTCGACGGCGAAGGATCTCTCCTTTCCGCCCCCTACACTCGGGCCCTGTGGCGGGCTCAGGAGATCTACGGCACATGCTGAATGCGCAAAGGCTGAGCCTGAAACTGGGGCAGAAGCAGGTGCTGGACGGGGTGAGCCTCACGCTTGAGCCAGGCAGTGTGACCGGCCTTGGCGGGCCTTCGGGCGCAGGCAAGACCAGCCTTGGCCGCTGTCTTGCGGGGCTTATTGCCCCAGCTTCAGGCGATGTGCGTCTTGACGGCGCGCCGCTGCCCCCCTTGCGCAGCGGCAAACCTCACCCGGTTCAATATGTGCCGCAGATGGCGGAGCTTGCCGCCGATCCGCGCTGGCGCATCGGCGATATCCTGCGCAACGGAGGAGAACCGGATCAGGAGGTTCTCACCGCGCTCGGCATTGACCCGGCCTGGGAGGCGCGCCATGCAGGCGAGGTCTCGGGCGGGGAGCTGACGCGAGTGTCCCTCGCCAGGCTGATCCTGCCGTCCACCCGGGTTCTGATCCTGGATGAAGTCTCGGCAAGACTTGACGCGCTGTCGGAAGATGCGCTGTGGCAGGCGCTTTTGCCGCTTGCAAGAAGGCGCGGGTTGACGCTGCTCGTCATCAGCCACAAGCAGGGCCTGCGCCAGCACCTGTGCAGCGCAAGCTATCGTCTGGAAGACGGCAGGCTCTCTCAGGAAACCGTCTTGCCAACCTCGGCAATGCGCCGGTCCTGAGCGCCCAGCGCTTCGAGCGCTTCCAGCGTCGTTTCGGAGGGCATCCAGCCCAGCGCCATCAGCGCGGCAGGGCTGGCGGCGAGCGAGCCGCCCAGCCGTTCGGCCATCTCGCCCTTGCCTGCCAGTTTCAGCCCCAGTTCCAGCAGGGCGGGCGGCACCGGCAGAAGACCCGGTCTGCGGCCCAGGCCGCGCCGGTAGGCCGCGATGATCCCGGCCAGTGTCACCGGCTCCGGGTCCGCCACGATCAGCGGGCGGTTGGGCGCTTCCGGCAGCCGCATCACGCAGTCCACTGCACCGGCCAGATTGGCCAGCGAGATCAGCGAGCGCTTGCCGGTGAAAAGCCCAAAGGGCAGCGGCACGGGCTTGCGGGCCAGCGCGAAGAGCGCCTCCAGATTGCCACGGGCACCCGGCCCATGCACCAGCACCGGACGCAGAGCGGCATAGGCAATGCCTGTCCCGGCAATCGCCACCTCGGCCTCCAGCTTGGAGCGGCCATAGGCATCGGTGGGCTGCGCCGCATCGGCTTCCGTCAGCACATGATCTGCCGCAGGACCAGACTGGGCCCGGATGGAGGAGAGAAAGACAAAACGCTTTACCCCGGCCTTGCGGGCGGCCTGCGCCAGTGCCGCCGTCGCGTCGCGGTTCACGGCCCGGTAGTCATCCTCCGGACGGCCCGACATGGCATGGGCGATACCGGCGGAATGGACCACGAAGTCCACGTCCCGCATTGCCTGATCCAGATTGCGCGGGCGGGCGAGATCGCCGATGAACTCCTGATCCGCACTCGCTGCATCCTCAACCGGACGGCGCAGCAGCAGCCGCAACCGGTAGCCCCGGCGGATCAGATCGCTGGCCAGATACTGGCCGGCAAAGCCGGTGGCACCGGTCAGGGCAACAAGCGGGGCTTCGGTCATGGGGCGTCTCCGGTCAGCTGGCGTGAACGGGACAAGCGGTACTGCACCCGTCCCGCCCATACAAGCCCGGTCTGTTTAGATCCGCTCAGCCCCGCCCTTCCGCCATGGCCCGGACAAGCAGCAGCATCACCAGCGCCTGACCGTAAGGCGCGGGCACGTTCGGGATCTGGCGGTAAAAGTCCAGCGTGTGACCCATGGGCGTACCGTCCGACACCTGAAGCACGATGCCGCTGTCGTCGATCCGCTCCAGCACCGCCGCCAGCGCCCGGTCCGCCACCGGGCGGTAATCCTGTGGCAGCAGGCCAAGGTCGATGCCGCGCAGGATGCCATAGGCAATGGCGGCAGTGGCCGAGGTTTCCTCGGGCGACTGCGGCTCCAGCACCAGCGTGCAGAACATGCCGTTGTCCCGCTGGTTGGCGGCCAGCGTGCGCACCTGCGCTTCCAGAATGAAGGTGAGATGCGCTTTCAGATGGCCGGGAATCTCGCTGACGAGGCCGAACAGCTCCGGAATTGCCACGGTGATCCAGGCATTGCCGCGTGCCCAGAAGGCCTTGGCGAAGTTGTGGTTCCCGTTGAAAGTCCAGCCATGATACCACAGTCCGGTGACCGGATCGGCGAGGAACCGTTCATGCACGAGGAACTGGTAGAAGGCTTCCTCGATCCAGTCCTGACGGCCGAAACGCTGCCCGGCGCGGGCCAGGAACAGACACGTCATGAACAGCGTGTCGTCCCACAGCTCGCCATCGTTCATCCGCTCCTTCACCACATGCTGGAAGCCGCCGTCGCGGGTGCGGGCAAGGCTGGTCATCAGCCAGTCCGCCCAGTCCTTCACCAGCGCCTCGAAATCGGGCCGGTCCACATGGTCGATCAGCACCGACAGCGGCAGCATGGGCGAGGAAGAATTGACCTGGCGCGGCGGGATGCCTTTGGAGATCTGCCAGTCATACCAGCGTGCAATCGCCTCGATCAGCGACCGGTCGCCCACCGCCTCCGCATGACGGATGAGACCGTAGATGCCGACGCCCACTTCCCAGTCCCATTCCTCGAACTGCAGGTCATAGGCATCTTCGGAAATGGCAGCGGTTTCGTTCATGCCCTTGAGGCGGGCGAGGCCAACCGCCACGCGGGAAAGCGTCGCGGACAAGGTGTCAGGATTGATCATCAACATGGCGGGGTCCTGTCAATCGGCGGATCAGATCAATGGGAGACGGCAGGAAACTGCCGGATGAGCGGGTCGAGGCTGCGGTTGGGGAAAGGCATCGCCGTGCCATCCACAACAAGGCCGGAGCCCCAGGAAAGCGCGAGGGACGGATGGCCCGCCCCCGAAAGCGTCAGGTTGAGAGCATCCGCATCAAAGACGAGGCCGAGGGCCTGCACGCTCGAGCGGAAGCGGGCGAAGGCAGCGGCGGGATCAGCGTCACCTGCCGCCTCCCCCATCAGCGCGGCCCAGCCACAGCGGCTGGCATGAGCGCGGAACTCGATACCCGCGCCCGGCCCTTCCGTCACAGCTTCAAGCGGCGCGCTCGCCGTGAGCGCGGCAAAACCGGCACCTGAGCGCAGGAACAGCCAGTTGCCTTCCTGCCGCACCTCGTCAAAGGCGGAAGCTTCCACATAGGCGTGAGTGAAACCGATACGGGGATCCTCACCCAGATCGAACACCAGCAGCGCGGCGTTGCCGTGCTGGCCAACGCGGGGCATGACACCATTTCCCGCCCAATAGGACGGGCGCTGGCCGCCCCAGGGATCATCGGCACCGGGATGATTGACCCAGGCACGGGCAAAGGGATGGGCGGTAAAGCGCAGATCCACCTGATGCTGCTGGTGGCCCTTTTTGCCAGGCTCGCCATCAACCATGGAGGAGAGCTGCACATGGGCGGACTTGTAGAGCGCCAGCCGCGCCGCCTCGTCATGGCCCTGCACGTAATGTGCCGTCAGCGCCGTTCCCGGAGCGGGGCTCACCACGTCAAGAGCGCGTTGAGGCGGAGCATAGGAGCCTGCCGCCAGCATCGGCAGGGCAGCCACACCATCGTTCAGCCAGCCCTCGCCAAAGCCAAGGGTGGCAAAGGGAGCAAGCTCGGTCAGCGGACCGGCGCGCAGTTCCTTGTCATAGGCACGGCCCATGGTGCCGGCCGGAACGCCGCCCAGCGTGTGCAGGCCGATCATCAGGAACAGCCGGTCCAGCAGCTGCGCCGCCCGCTCGCGGATCCGGCCATCGCCCAGATGCTCCAGCGCCAGAAGGCCGATGAAGTCGATCGGATAATAAGCGGCAGAATTCCATTCGGCGAGGCCATGCGCCTCGACGCTGTCAAACCAGCGCATCAGCCGCTCTTCGCCCAGCCGTGCCTGCTCCGCCCCCTTGCGGCCGGAACAGGTGAAACTGGCATCGGGATAAAGCCGTCCGGCAAGATATTGCGAGACGTGGAAGCACAGCACGTGGTTCTCGCTCCAGAACCACATCACGTCATTGCCAGGTTCATCCACCCAATAGCGGTACCCCAGCACCGAGGCATCAATGGTCTTCCGCAGATCCTGCGGCAAGCCCGCGCCATAATCCGCCGCCAGCCAGAGCAGCGGCACCATCACGAAGTCGGAGCAATCGCGCCGCTCGTCAATGGCGGCCAGCGTGTTGGCGATGATCTCGCGGAAGGTATCATCCACGGGCTTTCCAGCCGCCTGCATGGCGATGGCCCGGCCGGCGCGCATTTCGCCGTGGTCTGCCAGAAACTCCAGCACCTTCGGCTTGCGGTCAGCAAGCGGCAGGGCGCGCCAGTCGAGCTTTTCCAGCCTGTGCGTGGCAAAGGCGATGTGCCGCTCCACCCGTGCCGATCCAATCGCAAAGGTCAGATCCAGCGGATGATAGGCATCTGGCAGCGCCTCGGCGCCCGGCAGGCTCAGACGGGTTTCGCCCTTGCGCAGCACGCCAGTGGATTGCAGCAGCGGCGGCTTGTCGCGCATGTGAACGCTGGGCTGGATAAGGGCGGTCACGCTGACATCCACATCCGGCGCATGAGCGAAGACAAGCGTCAGTTCGCCGGTGGTGCTGTGGAAGGGCTCCGGGCGCACGGAGGTGGCCAGCTCCATCAGCGCTGCAATGTCGGCAGGCGCCACATCCACCGGCAGCACCGCCGTGATCGCGGCATCGGAAAGCAGCGTCAGCTCGAAGAACCAGATGGCATCGCGCTCGGCCAGTTCTTCGGTCAGCACGATCACCTCACTGCCTTCCGGCTTGAGGTTCAATTCAATTTCCGTGCTGCTTTCCCTGTTGCGCTGGAACGGCTCGAAGGACGCGGCCTTTTCGCCATCCACCCAGATGGTGACGCCGCCGCAGGTGGCAAGGCGGAAGCAGCAGGGCCCAGCCGAGGAAGGCACCAGCCGGGTCTTCAGCCAGCGCTTCAGCCGGGTTGGCCGGTGCCAGAAACTGGAGAACTCTACCCGGCGGTTAAAGCCCGGCAGGTTCAGCGCCTCCACCTCGAAAGGCTCCAGCGCAACCTTGCGGGTCTTGATCTCGTCCCACAGGGCAACACGGCAGGGCAGGTCCCCCACATCCACGAAGCCGTTGATGAAGCGGTATTGCACCCGGTCCTCGGCCAGCGCCGGCGTGCCGGGATAATAAGCCTGATGCACCGGCCCCATGGCCCAGGCAGTGACACTGCTACCTCGCATGACAGGGAAACCGGCAGCAGCAGATGCGGTGAGGGGCGCGGTCATTCATCCTCTCCTTCGCCGGACAGCGGCAGGCTGAGTTCGATTTTCTCCAGCAGATCCGGCAGGCGGCCGATCTGGTTGAAGGTCAGCAGCGGGCGCTCGGCCCGGGTGCCGGGCTTGTGGCTGCGCCGGGTGGACCAGTTGAGGAAGAGAGAGATGAGGCCGAAGCGGTTGGCACCCAGAATGTCCCGCTCCAGATTGTTGCCCACCATCACCGTGCGCGCCCGGTCGCCATCGGCAAGACCCAGCGCCTTGCAAGCGGCAGCGAACATCTTCGGCGAAGGCTTCAGCTCGCCGATATCGCCGGAGATGATGTGAGCCTCGAAGCAGTCCCACAGGCCATGATGCTTGAGGATGTTCTCGAAGGTCGCACGCGGGCCATCGGCCACCAGCGCCAGCCGGTAGCCGCTGCGCACCAGTTCGTGCAGCATATCGCCTGCACCGGGGATGAGATCGGCGCTGGTGACCACCTCCGTTCCGGGGATCTTCACCTCGGTGCGCTCGTCCACCAGGGTGTCGCCGCAGTCCAGAAACACCGCGGCCAGATGCGGCACGCGGGTTTCCAGACTGGCAACGAGCGCCTCCACCCGCCCCGGCACCCAGGCATCAAACATGGACCAGGGCATGAGGCACACGCCGCCTTCCTCGTCGCTGCAGCGGGAGAACTGCCAGGACGGGGAAAACGCCATGCGCTTCAGGGCAAGGCGCGCCAGACGGCAGTTCAGCGGGGAGGCCGAGATGCGTCCGGCATCGGAGAACCGGTTGGAGAGGTGCACGCCCCCATCCCCGGCGAAGGCGCCGCACATGGCGGCGATGAGAGAGCCGGCATTGCGGCGCATCTCGCCGTCATCGGCCCAATGGGCATGTTTGCCCGGCTCCAGAAAGAGAACCGGGCGTCCCGCCTCTACCGGCAGCGCGCCATCTGGACGCCGCATAAGGCGGCGAGCGCCATGGCGCGAAGCCTCGACCTTGGCAATGCTGCCGTCCGGCTCAACATGCACCCAGACATGCTCGAGGTCATAGAGGTGCTGAATGTCCCAGTCGTACCAGATCGCATATTCGATCACCGTGCGCCCGCGCGGGCGGATGATGAACTTAGAGGACAGCGAAGGCCCCTCCTCCCGGTAGACCGCATAGCCGGCGGCCAGCGGGCGGAAAGGCTCTGCATCATCCAGCCGCAGCACTGGCAGATAGCGGGCGGCAAGGGCAAAGTCAGGTGCCTGATCCGCATCCTCCGGCAGGCCGGAGAGCGGCAGGCCGGCAAGAAGGGCGGACATCAGCCGTGAACTCCGGTCAAGGTAAGGCTTTCGGCGTGATGGCAGCGCACCTGACGTCCGCCTTCCACCGTGCGCAGGGCCGGAACCGTGCTGCGGCAGCTTTCATCCGCATAGGGACAGCGGGGATGGAACGGGCAGCCGGAAGGCACATTCATGGCGTCGGCAATCTCGCCCTTCAGCGGCACGCGCTTGCGGGTGCGGTTGCCGCGCGGGTCCGGCTGCGGCACGGCGGCAAGCAGGGCTTCGGTGTAGGGATGCAGCGGGCGGGCGAACATTTCGTCCGTAGGCCCAACCTCCATCAGGCGGCCCAGATACATGACGCCGATCCGGTCCGAGATATGCTCCACCATGCCAAGGTCATGGGTGATAAAGAGATAGGTGAGGCCCAGTTGCTCCTGCAGGTCCTGCAGCAGGTTGATGTTCTGCGCCGCGACGGACACATCCAGCGCCGACACCGCTTCGTCCGCAGCAATGAAGCTGGGGTTGAGCGCAAGTGCACGGGCAATGCCGATGCGCTGGCGCTGGCCACCGGAGAAGGCATGCGGATAGCGCTGCAGATATTCCGGGCGCAGGCCGACAAGGCGCAACAGTTCCGCCACCCGGTGGCGAATCTCGCTTTCCGAGCCTGCCCCATGCACCACCATGGGCTCGCCCACCAGCTCAAGCAGCGTCATGCGCGGGTTGAGCGAGGAATAAGGGTCCTGGAAGATCATCTGCATTTCGCGGCGGATGTCGCGCATCTCCCGGTCGGAGAGGCGCGAAATATCCACCACGGAGCCATTGCCGCGCCGGAACAGGATTTCCCCGCCGGTCAGCTCATAGGCCCGCAGGATGAGGCGGGCGATGGAGGACTTGCCCGAGCCGCTTTCGCCCACAAGGCCGAAGGTCTCGCCCTTGCGGATGTCGAAGGAAATGTCATCCACCGCCTTCACCGCGCCCACCTCGCGGCGGAACCAGCCTTCGTAGACGGGAAAGTGCTTCCGCACGCCCCTGACGGAGATGAGGGTGTTCTCGTCCATGATGAGTTCCTGTGCGGCGGTCATTCGGCAGCCTCCGCAATGCCGGCGGTTCCGGCGAAATGGCAGCGGGCGCGCTGGCCGCTGGAAAAGACGGCATCCTCCGGCACGGTAACATCGCAAGTGCCGGCCACCCCATGCATGCAGCGCGGATGGAAGGAGCAGCCGCCGGGCACGTTGTAGGGGTCGGGCACCATGCCGGAGATGGTGCGCAGGCGGCGGCCATGGCTTTTGCCAAGACGCGGGATGGATTGCAGGAGCGCCTGGGTGTAGGGGTGCTTGGGCTCGTAGAAGATTTCATCCACGGTGCCGGTTTCCACCACGCGGCCTAGATACATCACCGCCACCCGGTCAGCGATATCAGCCACCACGCCGAAATTGTGAGTGATGAAGACGATGGCCATGTTCAGCTCTTCCTGCAGCTGCTTCAGCAGCTCCAGGATCTGCGCTTCCGTGGTCACATCCAGTGCTGTGGTCGGCTCGTCGGCGATCAGCAGCGCCGGATCACAGGCCAGCGCCAGCGCGATCATCGCCCGCTGGCGCATGCCGCCGGACAGGTGATGCGGATAGCGGCCGGCGATATCGGCCGGCCGGGGCATCTGCACGCGCTTCAGCAGCTCGATGGCCTGATTGCGCGCTTCGGCCTTGGACACCTTCTTGTGCAGTATGACCGTGCGCATGATCTGGGTGCCGATGGTGTGCACAGGCGACAGGGCCGTCATCGGCTCCTGAAACACCATGCCGATTTCACCGCCGCGCAGCGACCGCATGGTGCGGCTCTGCCGGTCTTCGGAAGAAATCAGCACCTCCTTACCTGAGGCGCGGCGGAAGCGGATGGTGCCGCTGGCATTGAGTGCATTGCGCGGCTGCAGGCGCATGATGGAGCGGGCTGTCACCGACTTGCCCGAACCGCTTTCGCCGACGATGCCCAGCACCTCACCCCGGTTGACATGATAGGATACGCCGTTGACCGCCCTCACCAACCCGTCACGGGTGGGGAAATGCACGCCGACATTGTCCAGCTCCAGCAGCCGCTCGGGAGGCATGGGGGCGAGATCGGGCCTTGGGGCTTTCTGCTTGAAAAACATGATGGCTCCTCCCCCTCAGTGGCCGTAAGGATCGGCGGCATCGCGCAGGCCGTCGCCAATGAAGTTGAAGGCGAGGACAACGAGCACGACCGCAACGCCCGGGGCCAGAAGCCAGGGGGCCAGGGAAATGGTGCGAAGATTCTGGGCGTCCTGCAGCAGCACGCCCCAGCTGACGACCGGCGGACGCAACCCCAGACCAAGGAAGCTGAGTGCGGTTTCACCCAGGATCATCTCCGGGATCGCAAGCGTCACGGCTGCAATGATGTAGCTGGTCATGGCCGGCAGCATGTGGCGGGTGACGATCCGGTATTCCGAAGCGCCCGCGAGCCGCGCCGCCAGCACATAGTCTTCCGTTTTCAGCGAGAAGAAGCGTCCGCGCACCACACGGGCCAGATGCGTCCAGCCGATCAGCGACAGGATGATGGTGATGAGCACATAGACGAACAGCGGGTCCCAGGCGATAGGCAGCGCTGCCGCAAGGCCCATCCACAGCGGGATCGTCGGGATGGAGCGGATGAACTCCATCAGCCGCTGGATGGCACCGTCGATCCAGCCGCCGTAGTAACCCGACACAGAGCCCAGCGCGAGGCCGAGAACAAAGGCAAAGGCAACACCGATGAGGCCGGCGGACAGGGTGACGCGGGCGCCATAGAGAAGCCGGGTGAAGAGATCACGGCCCAGGGAATCGGTGCCCAGGAGGTTGATCTGCTGCTTGCGGTCCTCGACACCGAAGAGATGCACCCGCGTCTCGTAAAGCCCGAGCAGGTGATAGCTTTCCCCTTCCACGAAGAAGCGGATGGGCAGCGGCTTTTCCGTGTTGGACTGATAGATCACCCGCGCGGTCTCCGGATCGCGCTTGCGCTCCAGCGGATAGATGAAAGGCCGGTGCAGGCTGCCTTCATGGAAGATATGCACCATGTTGGGCGGGGCAAAGGTGTTGAGGCGGCTGATCGTTTCAGGCCGGTAGGGCGAGACGAAATCGGCAAACAGCGCCAGCAGCCCGAGCACGCCCATGAAGACAAGCGAGATGACGGCGAGCTTGTGCTTGCGGAAACGCCACCAGATGAGCGTCCATTGCTTTGCGGTCGAAAGCTCTCCGCCCATCACCTCCTCGCGCGGGGCAAGCGGCGGCAGGACCGGCATCTCGGCGGGCGTGGTGGACAGCGTCTGGTCGAGGGTCTGGGTCATATGGCCTTGCTCCTCATGCAAACCGGATGCGCGGATCGGACAGCGCAAGCAGGATGTCGGACACCACCGTGCCGATGACGGTGAAGACGCTGAGAATGAGAATGAAACTGCCGGCCAGATACATGTCCTGCATCTTCAGCGCCTGCAGCAGCAGCGGGCCGGTGGTGGGCAGGTTCAGAACCACGGCGGTGATCACGTCGCCGGAAAAGAGCGCGGGCAGCGCCCAGCCGACCGTGGAGATGAAGGGGTTGAGCGCCACGCGCACCGGATAGCGCCAGACAACAGTGCGCTCGGTGAAGCCCTGTGCGTAAGCCGTTTCCACATAGGGCTTGCGCAACTCGTCCAGCATGTTGGCGCGCATGACGCGGATCAGTCCCGCTGCACCGCCCGTGGCCAGCACCACCAGCGGAATCCAGAGATGCTCGAGCAGGTTGATGATCTTGGCCAGATCCCAGGGCTTTCCTTCGAACTGCGGCGAAATCAGCCCGCCCACATCCATGTTGAGCCAGACAAAGGCGGTCCACATCAGGATCAGCGCCAGCAGGAAATCCGGAACGCCCTTGCCGAGAAAGCCGAAGACCGTGAACACATAGTCGAAGATGGAATATTGCCGGGTGGCGGAATAGACGCCGACCGGAATGGCGATGAGCCAGGTGAAGATCATGCTGAGGGTGGAGATGAGCAGCGTCAGCCCGAGGCGGTCCCAGATCAGGTCGCTGACGGGCGCATTCCATTCCAGCGACCGGCCAAAATCGCCGTAGAAGACGATGTTGGAGATCCAGCGCCAGTATTGCACCAGCAGCGGATCATTGAGCCCGAACTGGGCGCGCATCAGCGCCTCTTCCGCCTCGGTGATGTATTCCCCGCCATTGCGCAGCTGCGCCGCATAAGCCGTGACGAAATCGCCCGGCGGCAACTGGATGATAAGGAAGGAAATGAAGGAGACGAAGATCAGCGTGGGCACGGCCCAGGCCAGACGCCGCAAGATATAACCAAGCATGAACACCCTCCAGTTCCGCACGCAGCCTCACCATGGAGACCGGCGGTTTGCCACGCGGGCAGGAACAGGATTTCAGATTGACCGGATCCGGCGCCCCCTGCCCTTCGGCATCGGGGGTGCCGGTCTGAACGTTGCAGCCGCAGTTGCCGCTACTGCTTCATCCACATCTGCTGGGTCACACCAAGGCCGATCCCGCGGGTGATGTCATCCTCGATGAGGTCATCGGGGAAGTTCATGAAGTTGTTCTTCACGATGGTGATGGCAGGCAGTTCCCCGACCACGCCAATGACCCAGCCTTCGGTGACGAAGGTCTTGATCAGGCCGTTGAGCGCGCCATCGGCTTCGGCCCGGCTTGCAGCCTTGGCCGCCTTGTCCCAATCCTCGAAGAGCTTGCGGATCGCGTGATCTGCAGGCGGCTCGATGCCGGATGCGCCCTTGGTCGAGTACCAGATGTAATACTGGTTGGCGTAGGAATCATTGCCCATCATGATGCGCGGGTCAGCCGCCACGACCGACAGGCGGTCGAAGGGATACCACTGCATCTGGAAGTCATTGTTGTCGCGGTTCGCGTCCCACTGGGTCCGGTCGATGATGCGCGGCAGCAGCTCGACGCCGATATCCTTGAAATTGCCCGCGATGATTTCCATGGTCTTGGGACCATTGGCATGCTGCATTTCGACAACGATGGACAGGCGCTTGCCATCCGGGCGCAGGCGGAAGCCCTGGGCATCGCGCTTGTCGAGCCCGGCCTTGTCCAGCAGCTCGTTGGCCAGATCTGGATCATACTCGGCCCAGTGCGTTTCCAGCTCCGGATCGAAATTCGGCGACCCGGTGACAGGAGAGGCCTGACGGGGCTCGGCAAGGCCGGAGAAGATCAGCTCGTTCACCGTCTCGCGGTCGATGGAAACGCTGAGCGCCTGCCGGAACTCCGGCGTCTCAAACAGCCCGCGCAGCACTTCATCCTTGACGGTGAGGTTCGGCACCAGCGCCCAGGTCTGGGCCTGCGTCCAGCGGCGGACCGTGTAGTTCCCCTTGGCCTCGTTCTCCTTGTAGAAGGTGAAGTCCTGCGGCTCGACATAGCGCATCTGCATGTCGATCTGGCCCTGCACGATCATCAGGTTGAAGGCTTCCTGATCGTTGAACAGCTTGTGGGTGATGCGGTCGATGTAAGGCAGCTGGTTACCAGCCTGATCGACAGCGTAATAATAGGGGTTGCGGACCATGGTCACGATTTCGGCCGGAGCCGGGGTCTCGATCTTCCAGGCGGTGATCACCGGCAGGTCCGGGTTCTGCCACCAGGCGGTTGCCGCCCCGCGCGAGCCCCACAGGTCGCTCCACTTCTCGACACCGAACTTCGCAGCCGCCGCCTTCAGCTCCTCTTCCGAAGCATATTTGTTGTTGAACTGCTTCAGATAGTGCTTGGGAAACAGGAAGCTCGGGCGGTCAAGGCTCGGGTTGCCGGTGGAATCCTTGGCGAGGATTTCAAGGAAGTAGAGATAGGGATCCTCGAAGCTGACCTTGAAAGTCTGCTCGTCGATGATCTCCAGCTTCATCGGCTTGCCGCCGGGGGCCAGCGTCTGGTCGATCTCGGCCAGAATATCCTTGTTGAGATAGACATCCTCATACCAGAAGCGCACGTCTTCCGTGGTCACCGGCTCGCCATCCGACCACTTCAGCCCCTTGAGCAGGGAGAAGGTGAACTCGCGCGAGTCGTCGCTGGCCGAATAGGACGAGATATAGCCCGGCACCAGCTCCAGCGGGCCGCCGGTCTTCTGGCCCCACTTCACCACGCGCTCTTCCATGAGCTTGGTCGGGCCCCAGCGGTCGCCCGGCCCCTTGTAGGCGCGCTGCCAGTTGCCGCCATACTGGCCAACCTCAGCCGCCTCGATCACGGCCGGCGTTTCCGGCAGGCGCTGATCCACCGGCGGCAGCTTGCCCTCCTTCACAAGCGCCTCCAGCATCGGCGATTCCTGGAATGCATAGGCAGAGCTGATGGCAGAGCCTGTCAGCAGAACCGCCGACAGAGTCATGAAAATATTTCCGTATATCCTCATCCCAATCTCCTCCCAGAGACAGAAGCATTGCCGCAAACGCAGCATTTATCTTCTGGACAATTCAATGAAGGAGACGATCACGCATTGAAAGCTCAATTTCAAGAATAAAAATAATTTCATTCAACTGCTGGCATCACCCGCACTTTCACGGATGATGAGCTGACAGGCAAGCTCGGTCCGGACAGGCGGAAAATCTGGCTGGTGCATCGCCAGACGGTTCTCCAGCGTCTGCACGGCGGCTGCGGCAAGATGCTCCAGCGGCACGCGGACGGTGGCCAGCGGCGGCGTCGTCAGCTCTCCGATGGTGACTCCGTCAAAGCCAATGACGCTGACTTCCCCCGGCACGCTGATCCCGGCAGCGCGCAGTGCATTGAGCGCACCGATGGCAAGATTGTCGGCCGCGCAGAAGATGGCCGTGTTGCCGCCCAAGCCACCCCGGGCTGCGATGAAGCGCGACAGCGCCGCCTCCCCGTGACCGGGTTCATAACCATCGGCATAGAGCACTTCGCAGGCCTCGGGCGAAAGGTCCCGGGCCAGCAGGGCGTCTCGCACCCCGTCCAGACGGCGGCGGATGGTGCTGCGGCCATGCCAGGTAAGATGCAGGATGCGCTGATGCCCGCGCGACAGCAGCCAGTCCGCCGCAAGCCGCGCGCCATAACGGTTGGACGGCACCACAGTGTCGATGGACATGGAAGGATCATCGCCATTGAGCAGCACCGTGGCGACGCCGGACGCGGCCAGCCCCTTGATCAGGCGTGGTGTGTGGTCGTGCACCAGAATGATGCCATCGGCGCCACAGGCACGTGCGCCGGAAATGATCTCCGGCGCGCTCAGGTCTCCCTGGCTTGCATGCGGCACCAGCTTGATGGCCCGGCGCTCACACTCCCGTGTCAGGCCCGAGAGCATGGTCCAGGAAAAGAGGTTGGTGTTCACATGCGGCAGATTGGCGTTGGGTACGGCCAGATAGAGCGTCGAGAGCGAAGCGATCGCCCCCTTCTGCTGGCGCTTGGCGAGATACCCGAGCCTGCGGGCTGCATCCAGCACCCGGGCACGCACCTCGGCACTGATCGGCGCCGTGCCGTTGAGCACATGCGAGACAGTGCTGAGCGCAACGCCCGCCTCCTGCGAGACATCCTTGATGCCGACCTTGCCCGGCGTCTTCTTCTCCATGCCAGCTCCTCCCAGAGCACACAGCAGCGCGTGCGGCTTTCAGCCTGCGTAATAGGGATTTGTGAAGAGCCTCGGCTCGCCACCATTCCAGATCTCATAACGCAAGAACCGGCTGGCGAAAGCTGTCTCATGGGTGAGTTCATGACCAGCCGCTGGAAGCGTTTCAACCACGCCCTTGTCCGTGATCACGCGCAACTCGTCTCCGGCTGCAAGGCCGGTGAAGGTTGTGGCCAGTTTCTGCCCTGCCCGCGCCTCTTCGCCGAATTGCGGCCCTGCCTCATCAGCCGGCTTTGCCATGCGGTCATCTGGCCCTGCGGCCACCACGTTGCGCCCGGCGCGGATGGCCTCCAGAATGCCTGCCATCGTGTGGCTTTCCGCCAGCAGCCGGTTGGAGGGGTGGCCATGACGGCGGCGGTTCTTGAGGTGAAAATCACTGCCCGCCGTCACCGGAATCCGGCGTCCAGCACAAAGCAGCTCCTGCCAGAAATCAATGGCCTGCTGGTTCATCGGCGTCCAGTTGCCGTTCCAGATTTCCATGGCATCAAAGGCCACATCAAAGCCCGCCTGCCAGCGGCCGCCATCGGAGTTCTGGAAAGGATGGTTGATCACCACCGTTGCGCCCTTTGAGCGGGCTTCCGCCATCTTCTCCGCCACATCCTGCGGCGAGCGGCAGCGCCAGTCATCCACCGGACGCTCCAGCCCGAAGAAATTGGTGTGGCCGTAGAAAGAGGTGAGTTCCATCGCCGGGATCACCAGAATGTCCGGATCATCCGGGCGGATGATGTTTTGCGACACGGTGTTGTGGTCGGTGATGGCGACGAAATCGAGCCGCGAGGCACGGGCGCGGTGGATAGCGTCAAGCACCGTGACGCCGCCGTCGGAATGTTCCGAATGGCTGTGAATGTCGCCCACCAGCCACTTCCTGCGCTTGGGCACGAGGCGAACCCGCAAGTCCGTGTAGCAGTTGGGGCCGATCTTCACGATGCCCAGCACCACATCCCAGCGGCCCGGCAGGGCTCCAAGGTCATAACCCGGCGTCGCCCGGTCTGCCGCCACATGCACATGGCCCCGCTCGGAGCCTGACCAGCCTCGCATGCGCCCGTTCTGGGCAAGGCCAATGTCAATGACACTGCCGCCGCTGCCGGCCGGAAACACATAGCTGACTTCGATCCGCTCGATGCTGTCATCGACGGTGAAGGGAATTTCGATGAAGGACTTCTCGCCTTCCGGAAACTCGGTGATGCGGCGGGTGAACTCGTGCAGC
The DNA here is from genome assembly GCF_000382365.1 of Pannonibacter phragmitetus DSM 14782. Classification (GTDB taxonomy): domain Bacteria; phylum Pseudomonadota; class Alphaproteobacteria; order Rhizobiales; family Stappiaceae; genus Pannonibacter; species Pannonibacter phragmitetus. The sequence continues at coordinate 192,503 of NZ_KB908221.1, forward strand.
GGCTGGGTCATGTCAGGCTCGGTATTGAAGAATTTGCGGCATCGCTCCGCGACAGGCTGAGCGTCAGGATTTCGAACGGTGCAAGAGAGAGACTGACAGCACCATCCTCCACCGTCAGGGCTTCAGGCTCGCGCTCCAGAAGGTCCGTGCGTGCGACAGCGGTGATGACCGGGTCCAGCCGCAGCCGCGCCTTGCGGCGGGTGCCGGAAACCTCCCACAGGCGCAGGATGATGGCATCACCCTCCTCGGCCTGTTTCACGGCCTCGATGCAGACCCCCTCGCCCTCCAGCGTGAAAGGCATGGCAGCAGAGCCGCTGGCGGCATTATCCGCAGCGGGAACGAAGCGCAGCGGCAGATTGAAAGCCTCCGCCGCCTGATGCACCACCACCTTGTCCCCGTCATGCAGCATCACCGCATAGCGCAGGTGATGCGCGCCCTGATCGGCATCGGCCCAGGGCCAGGTGGGCGAGCGCAGCAGCGTCAGCCGCACATCGCTGCCGATCGCGTCATAGCCGTATTTGCAATCATTGAGGAAAGCGGCCCCGAAATCCGGCTCGCTGACATCGATCCAGCGCTGCATGGAGCACTCGAAGCGGGCCTTGTCCCAGGAGGTGTTGCGGTGAGTGGCGCGGCGCACGTGGCCGAACTGGATCTCCGCATCAATCGCCGCCATGTTGAGCGCCAGCGGGAAGGCGGCCTTTACCAGGGTGTTGTGCTCGTGCCAGCTGATGAAGCAGTCAATTTCCACCTGCCGGGCACCAGCCTCCAGCGAGATGACCTGCACGATGCGCGAGGATTCATACCGCCATTCAAAGCGGATGGCCGCCCGCAATGGGCCCTGCTCCACCACTTCCGCCGAGACAAGATCGTCGATCTCGAAGACCTGATCTTCGAAATCCGCATCAATGTCCCAGGCATCATATTCGGCGGGCATGTCGCGGAAGGCCTGAAGCCGGTTGGCTTTCGCGCCCGCTTTCAGAACCTGCCGCCCGGTCTTGCGGTCGAGGAGCGACGCCATGCGGCCAGCCTCATCGAACAGCACCTCGACATGATCATTGGCAAGCCGCTCGGGCGAGACTTCCAGCCCGTCCAGCGGCGCAGGGGCCGTGTAGGCCTCCAGGCTGACAAGCGCCAGCGGCGGCAGGGCCTCAACCCGCACCGCATGAGACGCCGAGCCATCGGCATGCACGATAGCCTGACCTGAAATGAAGCCACCGGCATCCGGCATCATCACCAGCCCGCTGCGCGCCGTGCCCGACGGATTGAACACCTGCGCCCCCTCACCCGGCAGCGCCGCCAGCAGGTGGGCTCTCAGCTCATCCGCAGCCGAGAACAGCCGCGCATAATCGGCGTCGCTGTCCTCATAGACCGCGCCGATGGAGGAGCCGGGCAAGATGTCGTGGAACTGGTTCAGCATCACGATGTCCCACAGGCGGCGCAGCTCTGCCGCCGGATAGGCCACGCCATGCTGCGTGGCCAGAACGGCCAGCAGCTCCAGCTCCCGCAGCGCGGCTTCCGCCAGCCGGTTGCTGCGCTTGTTGCGGGCAACGGAGGTCAGGGTGCCGCGGTGAAACTCCAGATAAAGCTCGCCCACCCAGGTGGGGTAGTTCTCCGGATTTTCCGCCATGCGTTTCAGCAGCCGCTCGAAGAAAGGCCGCATGGGCGCATGCTCCACCTTCGGGCAGCCGGGAATGCCGCGTTCCATGCGGCGGATGTTGTGCAGCATCTCCCGCGTCGGCCCGCCGCCGCCATCGCCATGGCCATAGACGAGGAACAGCTCCTTGCTGAGATGCTGCTGCCCGTGCCGCCGCCAGGTGCCCATCACATGGGTGGGCTTCAGGTTGGGGCAGTAGGTCGTGCCGATGCTCTTGGAGTCATACGGCTGCGTCGTCAGGAAATAGGCGGCGACTTTCGTGCCGTCGATGCCCTGCCAGAACAGGCTTTCCTCCGGCATGCGGTTGGTGTCGTTCCACGACAGCTTGTGCGTGACGAAAGTGTCCAGCCCCGCCCGCTGCATGATCTGCGGCAGGGCAGCGGAATAACCAAAGGTGTCCGGCAGCCACACCATGCGCGGGCGCACGCCATAGGTCTCTTCGTGATAGCGCACGCCATAAAGGATATGCCGCACCAGCGACTCGCCGCTGGAAATGTTCACATCCGGCTCCAGCCAGAGCGCGCCCTCGATCTCGAAGCGCCCCTCCTGAACGCGCGACGCAATGCGCTGCGCCAGTTCCGGATAGTCCTGCGCCAGATAGTCGAGCAGGACGCACTGGTTGTACATGAACTGATAGTCGGGGAACTCGTCCATCAGCGTCATCGCGGTGGCCATGGAGCGGGCCATCTTCTGCCGGGTCTCGCGCACCCGCCACAGCCAGGCCACGTCGATATGGGTGTGACCGGTGGCGGTGATGACCGGCTTTTGCTCGAAATCCTGAGCCGCATGAATTTCGCCCGCATGATAGCGGGCAAGAGCCAGCGAGGCGCGGAAGCGGGCGTCGTTGCCGGGGCGCAGATCAATGGCATCCACCGCCGCATCCAGCTGGCACAGGATGAAGGAGCGGCGGGGATCATCCTCCGCCAGAAGCCGCGCCACATCAAGCGGCACCCGCAGATCGTAATAGGTTTCCTCAACATCGAGGTCATGGCGCACCAGATGGCAGGCAAACCCGAGCTGGCGCCGGTCCTCGATGGTTCCAGCCTCGATGAGGATGTCGAAAGCCTCGCCGGGGCGGGCTTCACCGGTCAGCGGAAATTCCCGGTGGTTGCCATCAACGCCCTGCACGATGCGGCCATTGACGCGCACGAGGCACTGCGGATCGGACCGGCCCATGACGCTGCCAAAAGCTGCCTCCACATGCACGGCAAGACGCTGGCCGATCAACTCGTCGGGCAGCGTGATGCAGCCGCCGAACCAGTAATAGCCATCCGGCTCGCCCCAGACGAGATCCCGGCTGACTGGCGTCCAGTCTTCGCGCGAGGAGGCAACAAGGGCGGCGCGGGTTTCAGAGGACCCGGCGCAATAGCGCAAGGCCACCTCGTGGCCGGTGCGGGTGTAGATCCTCTGCTGCAAACGCGACAGCAGATGGTCCAGCTTGCGGATCAGCTTGCTCACGAGGGTTCCTCAAAGACCGTAGACAGACCAGACGGCGGGCACACCGGAGACAACAACCTGCTCCTGCGCATGCCAGCCACCGGGCAGCGGCAAGGGGCGCTCGATCACCATATCCTCCAGCACCAGCCCTTCCACGTTGTGGGCATAAAGACCGGGCATGCCGCCCGGATAGGGCACGAGGCCGATAACCTTGCCATCGGCGCCCTTCACCCAGGCATTGGCGCGCCCGGCAGCATCGGGCGAAGGGGCGAGATCGGCGGCGGTGGGACGCACATCGTAATAATGGCCGCGCCAGGCCCCGTCGGCCTGCACCAGACGGATGCGCGACAGCCGCAGACCCGAGATGGCACCGGGCTTGTCGGCGATGAGGTTCACCGCCCCTTCCATGCGCCCGGAAATATCCTCAAACACCACATCGCGCACATCGCCCGCAGCCTTGCCGCCGGGAGTACCCAGCGGGCGGCGGTCCAGCACCGTGATGGTGACCGCCTCGCCCGAGCCCCAGAAGCCTTCCGGCGTTTCCCCGCAGGACAGGCCGATACGGCGGAAGGCAATGTTGCGCACCTTGCCGCCATCGCGGGAGAAGATGCCAAGCGCCCGGTTGGACCGAAGGATGCGGCAGTCACGGAACTCGATGTTCTCGAAATCGCCATGGCTTTCAGTGCCCAGCTTCAGCGCGCAGCTGCGGCTTTCGATGTCGCAATCGGCCACCACGATATCGCGGCAGGCACCAGCCGGTGCACCGTCCAGACGGGCGCTGGTCTTGAGCACGATGCCGTCATCGGCGGTGGAAATGCGGCAGCGCTCCACCCTCACGTCCCGGCAGGCATCCAGCACCATGCCGTCGGTGTTGGGCATTTCCAGATCATTGGCGACCGACAGGCCGGAGATGCGCAGTTCCTCGCATTCCACGAAATGCAACGTCCACATGGGTGAAGCTTCGACGGAAAAGCCGGTGAGCGTCACACCCTTGCAGTTTTCCAGCGCCATCACGCGCGGGCGGGAAGCGGCAGGAACGAGCGTGCCCATATCCTCCAGACGGCCCGTGACATAGGCAGGCCCCGGCGCCCTGATGAGGCCGGGGCCAGTGATGGAGATATCCACTGCATCCCTCGCCATGATCATGGCACGGCTGGATTGCTCCGCCTCGATGCCCACTTCATTGGCCGCATAGGCCTCATAGCTTTCGGCAAAGACGAGCACGGCACCGGCGCTGAAACGCAGATCAAGCCCCGAAGGCAGCCTCAGTCCGGCGCAAGCATAACGCCCCGCAGCCAGCCGCAGCGCCTCGCCATTTGCTGCAGCAGCCTCCATGGCCGCCTGCAGCGCAGCCGTTGCGTCGCCCTCAACGGGCGTAAATAATTTTTCACCTTCGCGCAAAGCATCCTCCCGCCCGCCGCCCTCCAGCAGCGAAATTTGCAAAAGGATTAAACGGTTTTTTGCGGCAATCAAGGGCAGGAGAAAGAGCAAAAGAGATTCCGCTGCGGAAATAAGAATGAAAATATTTCACAGTCTATCGTTTCCCTGGCTTCCCTGCCCCACTCTCCACGCCGTCCCGGCCTCCGTGCCGGGACCTGTGAGGAACGCACCGCCTTTCCGCTCCCTCGGCCGCCGCCCAGGCTTTCAAGCCGGGGCCCACTCGCTTCCAGAGCGCAGATGGCCGGCTTGAAGCGGTGAGGCATATAGGGGTCAATGGCCTGCCGAAGGGCTCGCGGTAACGGCACCTCTCTGCAAACGAGTAGACCCGGGTCTCCACTTGGTTCCGCCCGGGGTGACGGTGGAGAGGCGGAGCATCCCTTACAGGCCCCGGCCCAAGGCCGGGACGGCGCGGTGGGCGGAGATGCGGGTTGCATTTTGCCGCAGCGGCTCTTCTTGTCATCCCCGCGAAGGCGGGGATCCAGTATTCCCGGTGCTTACCTCGCTCGCACTGGGCGTACTGGATCCCGGTCTTGCCGCTGCGCGCCAAACCGGGATGACATGATGTGTGTTTGTGCGTCCCTCACCCCAATGCGGGGAAGGAAACACGGCCCCACCGGAAACCGGCTCCCCCTTCCCCCCGAAATGCGCTAGAGCAGGGCAACGTCTTGCAAGGCCAGCGCCCGGTGCTGGCCCGCCTCACTTCAAGGATATCCAGATGCCCGAAGGCACCCCGCTGAATGCCCCCTTTGCCGAACTGACCAAGCCGGACCTGCGCCGTGAAATGGCCGGGATGGTGACCCTGCGCGATGCACTGAGGCTTGCCGTCAGCGCCTTTCAGGAAGCTGGGCTCTACTATGGCCACGGCTCGGCAACGGCGGTGGATGAGGCGGTGTTCATGATCCTTGAAAGCCTCAGCCTGCCGGTTGACGACTTCAACGCCTTTGCCGATGCGCGCCTGACCGACCGGGAAAAGACGCTGCTGGGCGAACGGCTGGCGCTGCGCATCGAAAAGCGCCTTCCGGCAGCCTACATCACCGGCCGCAGCTATCTTCTGGGCCTGCCGTTCCGCTCTGACGCCCGCGCGCTGGTGCCGCGCTCCTATATTGCCGAACTTCTGCGCTCGCCGCTGTTCGACGGCTCGGAACCGGCCCAGAGCCTCATTGGTGATCCCTATGAGGTCACCTCCGTGCTGGATCTTTGCACCGGCGGCGGCTCGCTGGCCATCTTCGCCGCCTATGCCTTCCCCAATGCCACGGTGGATGCCGTGGATCTTTCGCCCGAGGCGCTGAGCCTTGCCGCAGAGAACGTGCGCGATCACGGGCTTGAGGACCGTATCACCCTGTTGCAGGGCGACCTCTTTGCCCCTGTCAAGGGCAAGACATATGACCTCATCATCACCAACCCGCCCTATGTGGGGCCGGAGGTGATGGAGGTGCTGCCGGGCGAATTCCTGCACGAGCCGCAGATGGCGCTGGCAGGCGGCGGCGGCGATGGGCTGCACCTGGTGCGCCGGATCATCGACGAGTGCCGCGCCCACCTCAACCCGGAAGGCGGCATGCTCTGCGAAATGGGCGAGGACCACGAGATCCTCGACGAGGACTATCCGGACTGCGAGTTCCTGTGGCTTGATTCCGAAGATTCCGCCTCCGAAGTCTTCTGGCTCCCCGCCACCTCGCAGTGGAGCTGAGGGCGGGTCAACTTCGGAAGCTTCAAGGCTTTGCCAACTCTCGATGGATCTGTTTCATTGAGAGTTGGCAGAAGCAAGCGGCCAACCGGAATACGCTGGGGCAGATCAAAGCAAAGAGCCTTCAGCTCCTTCCTTGTTGAAGGGAACGCGTGCGGTTTTGTCTGCGGACGTGGCTGCAAGCCTTTCTTCGTCCTTCGCCCTCTGTTTATACAGTTTTCCGCCGCGCCGTCATTAGCGGTCGTCTTTTGCGCGTGACGGGGCGTTTGGAGCGCGAGGGGTGTGTTGTGCATTTGATTGCGGGTCAGATCGAGGATCTGTCCCACATCGTCCCTGGTCTCGTCCGGTTTGGCGGAGAGATTTCTGCTAGCGTGGGGACGGCTTCTGCGGCTGTTTGTTCTGATTTGGGGGGTGGAGGATCCGGTGTCCGCCATGCGCGAGAACAGGCCAAGCTTTTATTTTTGAGCCGTGATTTTCATTGATTTTCTGATTTGAGAGGGGCTGTTTCGCGCGTTTTCTGTTTTCTTTGTTTCTGTTTTGTTCTTTTTTGAGATGTGTTTATGGAGTAACGATTTTTGCCCCGCTTTTGGCGAGGTTTTGTGTGTTTTTTTTGATTTGGTTGCGGGGGCAGGATTTGAACCTGCGGCCTTCAGGTTATGAGCCTGACGAGCTACCGGGCTGCTCCACCCCGCGTTAGTTGGGTGGTTGTTGAAGAGTTTTGATTTGTTATCTGCGT
>NZ_KB908222.1 GCF_000382365.1 Pannonibacter phragmitetus DSM 14782
AATCACAGGCACCAATTCTCAATCGCTGCATAAAGCACTCAAAGTTCTCACACACTTCTCAGCGCATGAAACTCGACAGAGACCATTTCAATCTCACGACCAAAATGTGTCTTCCTTGCTTCTTTCCGAAAAAGAAACGTACCTGTCCGTAACCCTTGCTTCTTAGCAAACCCGTCTCCAGGTCCGCCGAAGCGCAAAGTCAACGCCGGCCGCGTTTCCCTTCCTTCAATTCCAAATTGTCAAAGAACTGAACACCTAAGCGTTCATCACCCAACAGAAACCCGCCGCCGAACTCTCATCCGGCCACCAAAGCCACCCTGTCGGGAAGTCTCGGGAACAGCGTCCCCGCCGCCAGCGACGTTGCCGCCGTCGATGAACAGGCTTATACGCAGACCCACCGGACCGGTCAATCGCTTTCGTGACGATTTTTTGCCGGTCACGTGAATTTTGGATGGCCCCATGTGGACAACCTCACCCGCCACCCCCTTGAACCCCGCAGAATTCTGCGGCTGCAAGCCCTTCCAGAGTTTTCAACAGGCCCGGACAAAAAACTTTGCAGGCAGCCCGCTCTGAACCGAACCTTCTGATCCTGCTGCATAAACCTTCTGTTAAGCCCTGCCCGTCTGCTCCGTTTCAACGGTTTCTGCTGACATCTGAAGCTGGAAAATGCAGTCTGCCTTTCCACCGGCCGCGAGGCGGCCAGCATCACGGGAAACACCAATGACACGACTGACAGAAGCGGCCAGCGGGGTCTATGTGATCGCCGCCACGCCGTTCACCGAAACGGGTGACATTGACTTCGGCAGCTGCGACCGCATGGTCGATCATTATCTCAAGGCAGGCGCCACGGGCCTGACGCTGCTGGGTATCATGGGGGAAGCGCCCAAGCTGACGTCTGAAGAGTCTGCCACCCTCGTGCGCCATATATTGAAGCGGGTAGAGGGCAAGGTGCCCATCATTGTGGGCGTCTCCGCCCCCGGCTTTGCGCAGATGCAGGATCTGACGGCACGCGTCATGGATATGGGCGCGGCCGGTGTCATGGTTGCCCCTCCCGGCTCCCTGCGCACCGACGACCAGATCGTCACCTATTATATGCAGGTGGCCGAGTTCCTGGGTGACACGCCCTTCGTGCTGCAGGACTTCCCGCTTGTGACGGGCGTGCAGATCTCCGTTCCGGCGCTCGCCCGCATCTTCAATGCCCTGCCCACCGCCGTCTGTCTGAAACATGAGGACTGGCCGGGGCTGGCCAAGATCACCGCCCTGCGCAAGAAGGGCACGCTGAACCGGCGCATCTCCATCCTGTGCGGCAATGGCGGCGTCTTCCTGCCGGAAGAAATGGAACGGGGCGCCGATGGCGCCATGACCGGCTTTGCCTATCCGGAAATGATGGCGGGCGTCGTTGAAAACCACCGCAAGGGCGATATGGAGCGGGCGCGGGATCTGTTCGATGCCTATCTGCCGCTGGCCCGGATGGAACAGCAGCCCGGCGCCGGTCTCGCCATCCGCAAATACATCATGTACCGGCGCGGCATTCTCGCAAGCCCTGCCCTGCGCAAACCCGGTGCGCCGCTCGATCCCCTGTCCCGCGCGGAAGTGGACCGGCTGATGACCCGCCTTGAGAAGCGTCTGAAGGAGTTGAACTGATGGATCTTGGACTGAAGGGCAAGCGCGCCCTCGTATTGGGTGCAAGCCGCGGCCTTGGCCGGGCGATTGCCGAGGAACTCGCCCGGGAAGGCGCACATGTGATCGCCGCGGCCCGCACCAGCGAGGCCATCGAAGCCTGGGCCGGTGCAATTCCCGGCGCGCAGGTTACGCCGCTGAAGCTGGACCTCACCGATCTCTCCGCCATTGACGCGGCGCTGGACAAGCTGCTGGCGGAAGGCGGGGTGGATATTCTCGTCAACAACATTGGCGGCCCTCCCCCCGGCCCGGCTCTGACCATGGACCGCAGCCTGTGGATCCAGCACTTCGAGGCGATGGCAGCGAACCTCTTCCATCTGTCGGGCCGCCTTGTGCCGCAGATGCAGAAGAAGGGCTGGGGCCGCGTCATCACAATTGCCTCGTCCGGTGTTGAACAGCCGATCCCGAACCTTGCCCTGTCCAACGGCATCCGCGCTGCCGTCACCGGCTGGTCGAAGACGCTGGCTGCCGAAGTTGCCCGGGACGGGGTGACCGTCAACGTGGTGCTGCCGGGCCGCATTCTGACGACGCGCCTGGAGGAACTGGATGCAGCCGCAGCCAAGCGCACCGGCCAGCCCGTGGAAGAGGTGGCGCGCGCCTCGGCGGAAGCCATTCCGGTTGGCCGCTACGGCCGTCCGGACGAGTTTGCCGCCATGGTCGCCTTCCTTGCCTCGGAGCGGGCGTCCTATGTCACCGGCTCGCTGATCCGTGTGGATGGCGGAGCCACCCGCAGCCATTGATGAGCCGGGGCGTGACCGGAGACGCTGTTCCGGTCACGCTTCCCCCGCGACCTTGACAATCCACTCCCGGAAGGCGCGGATCTTACGGTTGTTCCTGCGGCCTTCCGGATAGACCAGCCAATAGCCCTCACCATTGCTGGCCACCAGATCAAACGGCTGAATCAGCAGGCCGCGCTCCAGCTCTTCCCGGTAGAAATCCGGTGTGAGAATGGCCACTCCCTGCCCGGCCACCGCCGCCTGCGCCTCCAGCACCTGCGCGCCCATCTGCGAGCGCGAACGGGCATCGAGTGCCACCGCATCATACCCGGCAGCCTTGAACCAGACCTGCCACCAGGGATCGCTCGGGTCGATGATCTTCAGCTTCAGAAGGTCTGCCGGTTCCCGGACACCGCCGATGGAGGCGGCAAGGCGCGGGCTGAGCATGGGCGTGAAAGGTGCGGGCTTGATCAGATGCGCCGCCAGACCCGGCCAGTTGCCAAGCCCCGCACGGATGGTCACATCCACCGCCTCGCGGGCGAAGTCCACCTGGTGGTTTGACACATCAAACCGCACGGCGAGCTCAGGATGCTGCAGCTGAAAGGTGCCGATCCGCTGGGCCAGCCAGCGGGCCGCAAAGGTGGGGCCGCAGTTGATCACCAGCACGCCCTGCGCTTCCTGCCGGACGCTGGAAAACGTTCCCCGGATGAGATCGAAAGCTTCCGTCACAGGCCCGGCGAGACGGCGGCCCAGCTCGGTCAGTTCCACCTGACGGGCCTTCCTCAGGAACAGCGGCCCGCCGGAACGCTCCTCCAGCAGCTTGATCTGATAGCTGACGGCGGCCTGTGTCATCCCCAGCTCTTCGGCGGCCCGGGTGAAGTTGCAATGGCGGGCGGCGGCCTCAAAAACGCGGAGCGCCGCCAGAGGAGGCAAGTCTGACACAAGCTGTCCTTATGATTCCTGCGCGAGCTTTGATTGGATCGGAACAATGCATCAAACATATGGTGCGGGCAACTTCAACCGGGACATGAAACGAAATGACGCTCCAAGGCAGCGCAGGAAACCTGATTTTCCGTCTTGTTCTCAAGCTTCTGGCGGCCTCTTCCGCGCAGGAAGCCGCCACATCCGCAAGACTGGAGGACCAGCACAGGGTCTGGGTTCCCCGCAAGGATGCCTTGCCGGAGCACCTGCAGCAAGACATAGGCCTGACTGATGGCAAAAACGGGCGGCGCGGCAGGTGAGCAGGCCGCCGTTATCTAAATTGGACTCCCTTGATTTTGATAGGCCAAACCAAACAACCTGCATCAGGTCTCCAAAGAGCAGGATATTGGAAAGGGTGAGACCCGGAAAACTAGAAGGCAGCTAGTCCCTGACAGGTCCCGGCACGGAGGCCGGGACAGCGTGGTGGGGATGTTCTGGCAGAGCTTTATAACTGCGTCCGTTGGTTTCCAAACCAGTCACATTCTCCGCGCCGTCCCGGCCTTCGTGCCGGGACCTGTTAGAGAGGCTTTACAGTTCAAAGCTTGCAAGGCTGCTGTCCCGCACGCAATCAAACGGAAAGCCTGCCCCCCTTTCAACATCAGTCCAGACAACAAAAAGGCCGTGCAGACCCACCTCTGCACGGCCTTTTGCCTGATGGTGCCAAAGGCTTGATGTCAGCCGTTGCCGCCATTCAGGATTTCGAGAAGGTGCTGGAAGCGGAGCCCGGCCATGGAGACGCCATCCAGCACCATGTCATCCAGCTCGTCCTCGGCCTGGCTGCCGCCCCCCTTGCCGCGCAGGGTCGTGGTGCGCAGGCGGTCGGCCAGAAACACGGCCAGCGCCTTGTAGAAGCGGGCGGCGAAGGCCGCGTTCTCCTCCAGCCGCTGCTCGATGCGGCGCTTTTCCAGTGCCAGAACGCGGGTATCGCGGGCGGCCACGACGGTGGCCGAGGGCGGCGCCTTGTCGACGAAGGACATTTCGCCGAGGATTTCGCCGCTCGACAGGCTGGCGACGGTGCCGACACCGGTCACCTGCACATCCACCTGCCCGTCCAGCACGATGAAGAGATCCGCCGTGGCGCGGCCTTCCTGAATGAGCACAGCGCCCGCAGCCACGGTCCGGCGCTCGCCGGTCTGGGCCATCCAGGCGATGTCCGCGTCATCCAGCTGACCCAGTATGTAAAGAACCTTGCGCATGAAAATCCGTCCTCAGTTCAAACCAGCTGGCGGCGGGCATGCGCCGCAAAATGTCCATTGAGTGCCATGAGTTCGGCGTAGCTGCCGGTCTCCACCACCCGTCCCTTGTCGAGCATGATGATGCGGTCGACGCTTTCGATGGTGCTGAGCCGGTGGGCAATGACGAGCCTTGTCACCGGCAGCCGCTGCAGGGTTTCGGTGACAATGGCCTGAGTGCGGTTGTCGAGGGCGCTTGTCGCCTCATCGAGGAACAGCACGGCCGGCTTGCTGATCAGCGCCCGCGCCAGAAGAATGCGCTGGCGCTGACCGCCCGACAGCGTGCCGCCGCCGTCCAGCATTACCGTGTGCAGGCCCATGGGCATCTGCTCGATGTCCTTGTCGAGACCAACCATCTTCGCGGCCTCCAGCGAAGCATCCATGCCAAGGCCGCTTTCGCCGGCGATGTTGTCATGGATGCTGCCGGCCATGATGCGGCCATGCTGCAGCACCACGCCGATCTGGCGGCGCACCTGCGCCAGATCCAGCCGGCTGAGGGAATGGCCATCGAAGAAAATGTCGCCCAGCTCCGGCCGGTCGAAGCCCAGCAGCAGCCGCAAGAGCGTGGACTTGCCGGAGCCCGATGCCCCGACGATGGCAACGAACTCGCCCTTGCCAATGCGCACACTCAGCTCGTTGAGCGCCAGCGGGGCTTTCTCCGAATAGCGGAAGGAGACATTGCGGATGTCGATGGCACCGGACAGTTTCACCGGGCGGCTTTCCGGCGGCGGAGCATCCGGCACGGCCTCGATGATCGGCCCGGCACGCTCGATCAGCGGCACGGCAGAAAGCGACTGGATCAGCGCCCCGGCCAGCGCCGAAATGCCGCCAAGCACCTGGGCAAAGGCCGTCGAGACAGTGATGAAATCGGCCAGCGAGAAGCCTTTGCCTGCATCACCGCCGCTCGCCGCCTTCTCCATGTCCGCCTTCAGGAAATAGAGGATCATCGCATAGAGCACGATGGTGGCGAGTTGCGGCAGGAGGGCATCGGCTGCGCCCTGCAGATTGGTCCAGCGCCCGGCCTTCACCGCATGGCGCATGTTCTGCGCGAAAAGGCCCGACCAGCGGCCAAAGCCCATCGCCTCGCTGGCAGAGGCCTTGAGCTTGGTGACGCCCATCAGCATCTGCACCACGAAGCTTTCGATCCGCCCCTTCAGCGCCATGCGCTGGCGCTCGTGAACGAGCGCACGGTAGCTGATCGCCACATTGATGAGCCCGATGAACACCGCCAGCAGCAGCACGATCAGCGCCAGCCTTGCATCCACCGTGAGGATGGGCACGAGGCTGATGATGGAGAACACGCTGCTCGCTGCCGCACTCGTAAAGCTGGAGGTGATCACCTCACGCGCGGCCTGAATGCCGAGCACACGGTCGGAAATGTCACCCACCGCATAGCGGCGGAAGAAGGCGGGCGGCAGCCGCAGCAGACGCAGCAGCATCGCCGGTTGCAGCCGGCTTTCAAAGCCCAGTTCGGAGCGCAGCATGGTCAGCCCCTTGCCCGCATCAAACACCGCCCGGGCCAGCGCTGCGGCCAGAAGCCCGCCGATGATCACCCAGGTGAGGTTGAGATTGGCATAGGGGATCGCGTCGCTGACAAGGAAGCGCGAGCCATAGGGCACCAGTGTTGCCAGAATGGCGGCGGCCAGCATCAGCAAGACCAGCCGCCACCGGTCTGCCGCAAGGCTGGCAAAGCCGAAGGCAAAGAGGTCGCGGAAGCGCAGGGAGCTGGCGGGCAGCGCGGGATAGATCTGCACCGCGTCCGCCGCAAGGCCGGTGGTGCCGCTGCCTTCCGTGCCGTCGCTGGCAATCGGCGTCACACGCGGGCCGTCATGCACATGCCAGCGCCCCTTGCGGAACAACAGCGCCACGGGGCGGCGCTCTTCGCCCATGAAGCCGATCAGCGGCAGGCCGGGCAGCAGCGTCCAGCCGGGCCGCAGCAGCACTGTGCGCCGGGTCATCTGATGGCGCGACACGATGATGTCGAGGCGGCTGCGCCCCTCCTCAAGCCCGCCCGGCGTCTCGAAGGCCTCCAGCTTCGGCGCAACCTTCAAGGCACCAAAGATACGCAACAGGCTGGAGCGCAGCGGGTCAGGGTCTTCGGCAGCGGCCGGAGTAACGGCCGCTTCGATTGTATGTCCGGCGGCAGCAGAGGCGAGTTCGGAAAGAGCCTGCGTCTTGCGCGCTTCACCCAGCTTGCGCCTTTCGCTGCGCCAGTCGTGCTGGCTGCGCAAGGCTTCGCGCTCTGCAAGGCTGTTGGCCAGTGCGAGCAGCAGCACGGCGTCGCTGCGTTCACTGCCTTCCGCAGCATCTTCGGGCACCGGCGGCAAGTCCGCGGCCTGGGTCAGCATGTCCTGCCAGCGCTGCACGGCCTCTGCAGCCACCGGCTCGCCGGGGGCGCAGCGGCGCAAAGCGCTGTCCGCACCACCAACGCCAACAAGGGCCAGGCTGCGGCCATCGTCCAGAGCGGCTGCCGCAATGCCGCGTGCGAGCGCCGCTTGTTCCAGCCGGAAAAGAAATAGCCGGCGGCCTTCCAGCGGCGCGCCGAAGACGGCGAACACATCGAGATAGCCGCGCTCGATGATGATCCACTGTGCCGGGTCATCGAGCACATGCGGATGGGCACTGCCGGAAGGCAAGTAAGCGCCAGAAGTCAGAGCGGGATGGGAGCCTTGTGTCATGTCCGCCTCACTGCGCCCCCGTCTGGATGAGATCCGCGTAGGCACCATTGGCGGCCATCAGGCTGTCATGGGTGCCGCGCTCGACGATTTCGCCCCGCTCCATCACGATGATCTCCGAGCAATCGCGCACGGTGCTGAGCCGGTGGGCGATGATGATGCAGGTGCAGCCACGGCGGCGCAGGTTGTCATCGATGGCCTTTTCCGTCTGCGGATCGAGGGCGGCGGTGGCTTCATCCAGCACAAGAATGGCTGGGTCGCCGACAAGGGCGCGGGCCAGTTCCAGCCGCTGGCGCTGGCCGCCGGAGAAGTTGCGCCCGCCTTCCTCCACATGAGCGTCGAGTTCGCCGGGGCGCGACACGATGTCATCAAGGATCGCAGCATCTTCCAGCGCCCGGGTGATGGCATCATCGGGCACATCCGGGTTCCACAGCGTCAGGTTCTCGCGCACGGTGCCTTCAAAGAGGAAGATGTCCTGATCCACATAGGCAATGTTCGCCGCACGCTGAAACTGGTCCATTTGGGAAAGCGGCACGCCATCAAGGCGGATTTCCCCTTTCCAGGGCGCCACGAGCCCGCAGATCAGCCGCCCCAGCGTGGACTTGCCGCAGCCCGAGCGGCCGACAAGGGCGATGCGCTCGCCCGGACGGGCGGACAGGGAAATGCGCTCGAACAGCGGCTCATCCAGCGGATTGTAGCCATAGCGGATGGCATCCACTTCCAGGGCGCCGCTCATCAGCCGGGAAGCGCCACCAGCCGGGCTCTGCGTCAGCGGATCGGGCTGGTTGCGCATGGCGTCATCGACGCGGTTGAGATCGGCGCGGATGTTGGCAAGCTTCGGCGACAAGGCCACGAGGCTGACAAGCGGCGCGGAGAAGCTGGCAGCCAGAAGCTGGAAGGCCACGAGATCGCCCAGCGTCATCGCGCCCTGCATCACGCGGAAGGCGCCAGCACCCAGAATGGCCACATCCACCAGGCCGGTGAGCAGCGCCGGGGCCAGCGAGGTGATCAGCGCCCGCGAGCCCGATTCCTGCACCGCATTGAGCAGCCTTGCATGAATGCCTGCCCAGCGCCCGAAGGAGGAGGTTTCAAGGCCCGAAGCCTTGATGGTCTCAATGTTGTAGATGAGGCCGACCGTGGTGCCGCCTAGCTTGCCGTGCTCCACGGCAAGACGAATGGAGGATTGCTTCAGCCGCTCCTGCACCACGCGCAGCACCACGAGGTTCGGCAGGCTGAGGGCAATGGTCAGCGCACCTAACACCGGATCATAGCTGACCAGCACCACGGCAAAGAAGGCCAGCGTGCCCCAGTTCAGCACCGCATTGGCCATGTCGGCGGAGATGACCTCCGCCACCCGCTCGCTTGCCTCGACGCGGGAGGCAATCTCACCGGCACTGCGCTGGGAGAAGAAGGACATAGGCAGATGCAGCACACGCCAGACGAAGGCGCCCGCGCCGGAGATCGTCAGCTTGGTGCGCAATCTCAGGATCAGCGACGAGCGCAGCCATGTGAGGCCGGTCTTGATCAGGGCCGTCAGACCCAGTGCAATCAGCAGCGGACGCGTCAGATGCTCCTGCTGCTGCATCAGGATGCCATCGACAAAGATCTTGGCGAAGACCGGCAGCACCACGCCGGGAATGACAAGCGCAAGGCTCAGAAGCCCGATCAGCCACAGCGCCCCATGGGACGATGAAACACGCACGCGGAAGGCGGACAGCAGCCCCTCGGGCTTGCGCGTCCTGCGGAAGGCATCCGTCTTTTCGAAGGTCAGCACCACACCAGTGAAGGCTTCGCTCAGCTCCTCACGGGTGATGACACGCGGCCCCAGCGCCGGATCGTTAATATAGGCATGGGTCTCCGTCATGCCCTCGAAAACCACATAGTGGTTGAAGTTCCAGTGCAGGATGGCAGGCCAGGGCAGATCGGTCAGCGCCTCCGGCTCCTTGCGGAAACCCTTGGCGGTGAAGCCATATTGCCGGGCAGCCTTCAGCAGGCTGCTGGCCTTGGAGCCATCGCGCGAAACGCCGCAGGCAACGCGCAACTGTTCCAGCGGAATCCAGGCCCCGTGATGGGCGAGGATCATGGCAAGGCTGGCCGCACCGCATTCCACCGCCTCCATCTGCAGGATGGACGGCGTGGCCTTGCGGCGGCGCTTTGCGGGTTTGGGGGGCGTGTCCGTGCTCATGCGGCCGCTCACCCTGCCAGCCCCGAGACCTTGCGCAGCCAGGGAATGACGTAGCTGATCGGGCGCCGCCAGGCGACGGTCACTTCCGCTTCGGCCAACGAGCCGCTGCTGAACTGCTGCTCAGGCCCGGAGCCGCCGCTCCAGGCAAAGCCGCTCGGCGTATTGGCGTCCGGCGTCAGCAGCACACGAGCGGCAAAGGGCGCGCCCTTGGAAGAGAAGCTCTGCACCAGCTGGTCATTGCGCAGGATGGCCTGCATCGCCTGGGCCGTGGTGGGGAAGTCGGAAACCGCCGCCACCGTGCCTTCCATCATGCCATATTCCTCGCGCCGAACCGTGGAGGGTGCAATCTGCACCGGCATGCCGGCGACCACGCGCTTGCCATCATTGGGCGGAAGGTACAGCAGCAGCTCCAGCCCGGCCGCCCCGCTCTCGATGCTCAGCAGCGCCTGCCCCGGCGCGATGCGGGTGCCGGGCACGGCCTTCCACTCCACCACGCGGCCATTTGCCGGGCTGGTGATGGTTTCCTGCTGGCGCAGCTGGATTTCCAGTTCGGCCTTCTGCCGCTCGGCATCAGCCAGCCGTTCCTCGGAGGAGCGGATATCCCGGTCGTTGGAATTGCGCTGCACGATGGCGTCACTTTCCACCTGCGAGATCTGACTGCGCGCTTCCAGTTCGCTCTGCCGCGCTTCGGCCAACGCCCTGCGGGTTTCCAGCAGCTGCTGCCATGTAATCAGGCGGCGGTCGAACAGCGCCGTATCGCGCTTTTCCTGCTCGTCCAGCACCCGCACCCGCTCCTGCGCATCGCTGACACGCATGGTCAGGGCGTTGACGCGGGCCGTCTGTGTCTGATCGGCGGCACGGGTGCGCTCCGCCACCTGCCCTTTCAGTTCCTCCAGAAGCGCCTTGCGCTCCGCGATCACCGCGTTGATGTTGTCGAGCTGCTGGCGCAGGGCGGGCTGGATCACCCGTGCCACCACCTGCCCCTGCTGCACGCCGCCGCCGACCTCCACCAGAATATCCGTCAGCGTGCCGTCGCCGGTCGCCACCGCATCGACAACGCGCCCGCCCGTGGTGATCAGAATGCCGGAGCCTTTCACCCGTTCGGGCACACGCCCCAGAATGGACCAGCCAATCGCCAGCGCAATGAGGGCAAACAGCGTCAGCATGGCCAGCAGGTCACGCGGGCGCGTCAGCGAGATCAGCTGATCCAGCTGCTCGGGAGAGGAAAGCCGGTCCAGCGCCGCCTGCCGGAACAGCCGGATGGCCTGATTGGACGCGCCGTCCTGCGGCGCCGGGCTCGGTTGCGATGACATGGCCCCTGCCTTCTCTTACTGCGCCGCAGCCGCAGTTGCGGCGGCTACGGTCTTCGTTCCGCTTGCGGACGGCGTTTCCTTCGGCTGCATCAGCAGCCTTGCATCTTCCGGCGACCATCCCCCGCCCAGCGCCCGGTAAAGCGCGATGGCGGCCTGGAAGCGCGCAAGGCGCAGCTGTTCCAGACTGTCAGAGGCGGAGAAATATTCCCGCTGGGTGTTCAGCACCGTCGTCATGTCCACTTGCCCTGCCTCGAGCTGCTCCTGTGTCAGCTCATAGGCCCGGCGCGCCGCATCCACGGCCTTTCCGGCAATTGCCAGTTCCTCCCCGCTCGTGTTCAGCGCCACCAGCGCCTTCTCCACATCGGACAGCGAGGAGAGAACCGCCTGCTCGTAGGTGGCGATCAGCTCTTCCCGCCGGGCCTCGGCCCCCTTCATCTGCGCCGCCAGCCGGGGCGCATCAAAGAGCGGCTGGGTCAGCTGGCTGGTGAAGTTGGCAACCCCGGACGCAGGCGAAATCAGCGTGCTCGTGGTCAAGCTCTCGAAGCCGCGCTGAAGCGAGAAACTGAGGCTGGGCAGCATCGCCGCACGGGCAGCACCTACATCCTGCGAGGCAGCCAGAATCTGCGCTTCGGCCTGACGCACATCCGGCCGGCGGCTCAGCACATCCGAAGGCAGCCCGGCGGTCAGCGGGGGCAGCTTAAGGCCCTTCAGCCCGCCCTTGCCAAGGCTGACATTCCCCGGACGGGTGCCCACGAGCAGCGCCAGCGACAGTTCCGCCTGCGACGCCGACCTTCTGAGGCTGACGATCGCGGCCTCCTGCTGGCGCACCACGGTTTCCTGCTGGGCCAGCGTCACCTGTGTGGCCGACCCGGCCTCCACCCGCTCGCGGATGCTGTCCATCACCTTGCGGGCAAGCGTGAGGTTCTGCCGCGCAATCGCCAGCCGGTCACGCAGGGACAGCACGGTCACATAGGTCTGCGCCGTTTCCGCCGTCACAGCCAGACGTGTTGCGGCAAGCGCAAAGACACCTGCCTCCTCACGGCGGGCGGCGGCGGAGTAAAGCGCGGCATTCTTGCCCCAGAAGTCCAGTTCCCAGGAGGCGGACAGACCCGCGCGGCGCAGCTGCTGCTGTGGCAGGCGCCCGCTTTCCAGCCCCGCCGCCGTGGCTGAGGACCGGAATGTCGTGCTTGTCCCGCTCAGCGCACCTGACGGCAAAAGCCCCGTACCGGCCTGCAACGCACCCCATTCCGCCTGACGGACGCGGGCAATCGCGGCGGCAATATCCTTGCTCCCCTCCTCGGCACGGGAAACAAGCGCGGCAAGCTCCGGCGAGCCAAAGGCGGCCCAGAACGCGGGCGCGGCAGCCGGCGCGCGCATCAACGCCTCACTGCGCGGGTCCTGATGGATATAGGCGGACGGCATCGCCGGAGAAAAGTCATCGGCCGGCACAAGCGGGTTGCCGACCAGCGCGCAGCCGGACAGCAGGGCACCCAGAAGCCCCACGGCCCCTGCGCGCCTCACCCCGGCAAGCGGGAGCGAAATCCCGTTACGCATCACTCCAAGCCGCCCGACACGCCACATACCAGCCCCACATTCCCCAAACACGTAACACCCGGCGGCGGAGCAACCCCGAAAGCACCCAAAAAACGCCAGCCGCATCCAGCACCAACGATGAGGCACTGGCAATCCCGGCCACACACAATACACACCGAAAACCACACAAGAGAACTATTCAAGAGCGTCAAAAATCATCTGGTGATTAAGCAAAAACAAACAAAAAATACTCGATATCAAAGGAATGTCATCAATAATAAGAATATACATACATGATAATATTTCATGAACTTGAAACATCAACGGCCATTGATATTCCACTACTTCAGCACATCAAATTACGTGGTATCAATATCGAACAGAGTACGTGCGATCGTAGAAGCCTTTGCCAAGCGCAAGAGGCTCGCCAGCGAAAGCCGGTCTGGAGATCACCTGATGAATGCTGCAGCCCCTCTCAAGCACCCTGTTCCGGGCACGCTCAGTGCCACGGCTGGATGCCTGTGGGAGGGTGCGGAGCCCCAGAACGCTTCAGCCCTTGAGATCCTCAACGCCGGACAGCAGACCATCACGCCACCTGTCCGCGACGCCGTTGTCCAGAACCTCGTGTCCCTTTTCCGCGGTGACTATCTGCTGGCACGGCTGATGCTGGAAGAAGGCCGCTTCATGGTGTTTCAGGCCATCCTGTGCCTGAGCGCCGCGCAGAACCCGGAAGACAGGGACAGCTGGCTGACACTCGGGCGACTTCAGGCCCGCCTCTCCTCGTCAGGCATGACCAGCCGCAACCGGATCGAGGCCCTGGTGGCCATTTTCGAGCGCTATGGCTTCATCGAACGGCGCAAGGCGGAGGAGGATCTGCGGATCAGCATCCTGATGCCCACGGCCCGCATGTGGTCCGCTGACGCGCTCTTCACCGGGATGCACCTGTCCCCCCTGTGCCTGCAGCCGGATCAGGGAGACCAGTCGGCGGCGGCAAGCCAGCTTCTGGCCCGCCTCAGCCATACCGGCGAAACGGGCAGCGGGGCAAACGGCAGCCTGCACCAGCATGCGGACCCGATGGCACCGGCCTGGTCAGAGCGCAGCATCGCTCCGGCAACGGCAGGCCATCGCAACTGGCGCCGCGGCTTTGCCCCCCTGCTGCAGGATTACTTCAGCATGCGGATGCAGCACCGCTCCGTCTCGGCGCTGGCAGAGCGGGACGGTGGCTATCTTACACTTTTGATGCTGCTGCATGAAGCAGCCCAAACCGGCAGCAGCCGCATCCAGATGGGCTATGAAGCCATCTCCGAGCATGCCGGCATTTCCAGAACCCACGCCCGCCTGCTGATGGAGCAGGCCGAAACGCTGGGCCTCGTTCAACTGCACGCACGCGGCGGCCGCGACATCGAAGTCCGGCAGAGCGCCTGGGACGCGATGGACAGCTGGCTCACCGGCAACTTTGCTTACCTGCTGGCGACTGACTGACCTCAGACATGAGAAAGGCGCCCGCCGGCTGGCAGGCGCCTTCTGTTCTGCTGCCCCTCAGGGGCGTACGGACTGAAAGCGGATGAAAGAATTCAGCACGGTCAGCAAAGATACCAGATTGTCGGAGACACCCACGCCAGCCGAAACCCGTGCCAGCTGATCATCGGTAAGCGCCCCGTCATCCACTGCGGGCGGGAGCACGAGGACAGCTTCTCCGGCTTTCTCCTCGATCACCCGGATCGAAAGCCCGCCGAAACCGTCTACACCGAGCAGCTTGCCAAGCGCCGCCTGCGGATCGGCCTTCAATGCCTCGCGGAAGGGCGCATCTTCATCAGCCCTGGCTGCGGCAATGGCCTGCAGCCGGCTTTTCACCTCAGAGATTTGATCCAGAACCTGCATGGTCATCACTCCCTGTCACTGACTTAGGAACAGCTTCCGTCAATTGCCGGAATCACGAATGATCTTGACGATGGTGCCGCGCTGGCCGCCCCGCGGATCAGGGCAGGGGTTGCCCTCGGCGCCGCCTGCTGCGTAGTCCAGAATTTCATCTGGCAGCTCGTCCTGCGCGATGGCACGCGGCAGCACCAGAACCACTTCGCCCGGCACCTCTTCCAGAACACGGATCTTGAAACCGGGGATCGGATCAACGCCGATCAGTTGCTTCAGCGCCGCGCGCGGGTCCTGCAGCAACAGCTTGCGGAAGGCCTCGTCGGACTGCGCCTTCTCGATCAGCGCGCGCTCGATGTGCTGACGGGCCTGCGTCATGGGATCGGGAACGTGGGACATTTTCACTCCGCCTTTGCGTTGGAAAGACAATCAGGGGCCTGCCGGTGCGGCGGGCCAAGCCAGTCATCCTGCATGCCGGGCTTCAGGGCCCTCGGAAGGCGCCCAGAGTGCAGAAATCATCTGATGGCTGTTATAGGCGCGGCGGATGGCACAGAGACGGATTGGACCTCAAAAGTGCCAAAACAAACCGCCGCGCCTGCGCTAGTAAGGAGGCAGACAAGCCGGGCCGCCGCGGGGCGGCCGGTATATGGCGGCAGGCCCGAATGGACACCATGACAGCACAGGATCAGGGCACGCAGGTGCCGCAGATCCGCGAAACCAGACCCGAAGAAGCACCAGCCCTTGCCGCGCTGACCGCAGGCGCCCTGCAGTGGATGCTTGCCGCGCCCACTGAGAACATGCGTGTGCTGCGCCTTGCCGCCTACATCGGCGATGAGCCCGCCGGACTGGTCCTCTCATGTGCGGGCGAAGGCGGCCTGCAGGAGCTCTCCTCCATCATGGTGGCACCGAAGTGGCGTGGCCGGGGCATCGCGATGATGCTGTTGGCGCGGCTGAGCCAGACCCTGCACAAGGGCGGGCGGCGGGGCCTCTATGCCCGCTGGTCCAGCCGCCTGCCGCGCGCGGCCGAGTTTGCCCGGCTGCTGGCCTCCTCCGGATGGGGCCAGCCCGAGGTCTCGCGCCGCCGCATGTCATGGCGCATTGGTGACTGGCCAAAAGGCTTTCCCCTGCGCGACCGCATCCTGACGCGGCTGGAGGCAAAGGGGCTGCGCTGCGTCCGCCTTGACAGTCTGGATGATGCCAGACGCCAGCAGCTTGTGCAGGGGGGACAGGATCTGATTGCGCAGGGACGTGCGCCGGAGTGGTCCAACCCCGCATACTGGGCGCAAGGCGAAGGGGCAGGCCTCAGCCAGATCCTGTTTGACGGGACAGGCGCGGTTCAAGGCTGGCTCGTGTGCGTCCAGCAATCCGCCTTCCAGCGCTGGTATATTCCGCAGGGCTGGGTTGTGCGCGAGCGTGTCCAGCAAGGCTGGCTTCTGGGCGGCGTCGCACGGCTGCTGCAGGTGCTGGAGGAAGAGGCCGGCCCCGACACCCTTCTCATCTGCCAGCCGCCCGCCGATGTGCCCGGCGGCATGGAGCAGATGCTCTACAAGCACTTTGGCAGCCACGCGGCTTCCACCGACTACCTCTTCGAGAGCGAGTACATATTCAGCGCAGACTGAATGCTCCGGAGCCCGTACAACACCACTGTGAGCACATGAATGTCCCCGACACCAGCCAGGCCCCCATCGATGCATCTGACGGAGCCGATTGAGATCAGACCTTGCAGGCCCGACGACCTGCCCCGCTTTGCTCCGCTGACCGCGCAGGGACTTTCCGCAACGCTGCGCGAAGGGCTGAGCGGCGCAGAGCAGGACCGTTACTGTCATCTCGGCCTGTGGCTGGGCGACATACCCGCAGGACTGCTTCTGTCCCGGCGCAGCAGCATGGCGCCCGGCGAGCAGGAGCTTCTGTCCGTAATGGTTCTGCCACTTCTGCGCCGCCAGCATCTGGCCCTGCGCCTGCTGGAAGCCTTTGCCTCAAAAATGAAGGCGGAAGGGCGCACCCGGCTTGCCACCCTATGGTCCGAGCGGCTGCCGCAGGGCGAGGCTTTCGCCAGTCTGCTGACCGCCTCCGGCTGGCTGCCTGCGGCCAAGGCGCGGCTTCGCATGGCCTTTCACGTGGGTGAGCGGCACGACGCCCTGCCGCAGCACGAAATGCTGATGCACCATCTTGAGCGCCGTGGGCTCGTTCTGAAATCTCTGGCCAGCCTGGATGCACGCGAAGAGGCAAGCCTTTCCGCCGCCACGAGCCAGCTCACCGTCCGCCAGGCCCTGCCCGCCTGGGCCGATCCACAGCTGTGGCAGGAGGGGCTCGACCGTGAGGTGTCGCAGGTGCTTCTCAGTGCCGGTGGAGAGCCTGCCGGCTGGCTTCTGGCGCAACATCATTCGGCGCCCGGGCGCTGGACTTTGCCCTGCGGCTGGCTGTCACCCTCCATTCGCTGGAACGGTGCACTGATTGCCGGGATGGGAGAGCTTCTGGCCCGGCTGGAAGAGATACGCGGCCCCCAGTCGAGCCTCATCCTGCAGCCGACCACAACGGAAGGCGCCAGGGTCTGCCTCCTGCTCGACCGCCGCTTCCGCTCCTATGCCATGTGGGCCGACAGCATTCTGGAGAGCCACAAGGCTCTCGGCTGATCTGGACTGTTCAAACGGGATGGCCCCTGCGAAAAGGGGCCATCCCGGCTCAGTCCGGCTTGCCCTGCGAGGGCATCAACGCATAGCCGACGCCCCGGATCGTGACGATCGGCGCATCTTTCCCCTCATGCTGCATCTTCTTGCGCAGGCGGGCGATCAGGTTGTCGACCGTATGGCCGCTGATATCACGCGGGTCGCGGTTGGAGATCACATCCAGCAGAAAGTCCCGGCTCAGCGGCTGCATCTGACGGGAAGCCAGCGCCACCAGAATGTTGAACTCACCAGCCGTCAGTTCGACCAGCTGACCGTTGGGACGGAACAGCTCGCGGCGCACCACGTCCAGAATCCACCCGTCAAAGGTGATCACCGGCTCACGCGAGCGGCGCAGCACGCTGCGGATGCGAGCAAGCAGCGTGCGCAGATTGATCGGCTTGGTGACATAGTCATCCCCGCCTGCATCGAGCCCGGCCAGCACATCGTCATCGGAATCCCGGCCCGTTACGAAGATGAGGCCGAACCGCTCGCCGAGGCGCAGTTGCCGCGCCAGTTCGATGCCGTCCTCGTCCGGGAGATTGACATCAAGCAGGATGATATCCGGCTGCAATCCCTGCAATCGCGCCCGCAGATCCGCACCGCTGCCTGCGGTGATCACACTCATGCCATTATCCGTGAGAAAGCCGGAAATCATCTCCAGGCTCTCTGGGGCATCTTCAACGACGAGGACTGTTGCGGTCATCAGTATGCTGTCTTCCCGGGCGCATCAGGCGCCTGCGCACCCGCATTCGTTTCGAGCTCTTCAATCGCTGCACGAAGTGCGGTTGAAAGCTCATCGATAGCGCCGTTACTTGGCGCCGCTTTTTCTGTCAACAACAGGCCTGCAGCATGCTGAAGGTCCGTGTAACCCATATTCGCTGCGCTTCCCTTCACGCGGTGTGCAATACGCTGCAGCTCCACGCTACCAGCGTCAACCTTACGCAAAGCTTGAAGCTGCTCTTTCAAATTCTCAAGGAACAAGATTTTGAGTTGCGCGAGCCGATCTTCCCCCAGAAGCTGGGCAGGGGCAGCGGCCTCATGCCCAGCGCCGCCGGAGGAGGCAGGGCCGGTCAGCAGCTGCCCGAGTTCTTCCGCCAGACCCCGCACGCGCTTGCCTTCCGCACGGCCGCAATCGAAGGCTGCCTCGACCCCGAGGCGCTGCAATTCATCCAGCGCGGCAGGCCCGCAAGCGCAGGTCACGAGCCGCATGCCGCCTTCGCAAAGCTCTTGCGCCACAGCCACGTCGCCCATGCGGCGCGGGAACAGGATCATCACCGGAAAGGGCCTCACGGCCAGAATATGCTGCGCTGCCTTCACGTCCGGCAGCGGAAAGACCCGGTAGCCAAGACCGGTAAGCTCCTCGGGCAAGCCTGGCGGAACGTCCCCTGCAATCAGCATATCTGCACCCGGAAGAATGTTGAACGGACGCAAGGGGCGCGGTTCTGCACTTGCCCGCTCCTGTGCCTGCCGCCGGCTGGCGGCCCGCTGCAGCATATCGTTGAGCACCTCAGGCCGCACCGGCTTTTCCAGATGCCCGTCCATGCCCGCCTCCTGCGAACGGCGGCGGTCTTCCGGAAGCGCATTTGCCGTCAGCGCGATGATGGGCAGATGGCGGAAGGCCCCGCCCAGCGCCCGGATGGCGCCGCAGGTCTCATAGCCATCCATGCCCGGCATCTGCAGATCCATCAGCACCACGTCAAAGGGGCGGGTCTGCACCAGCTTCAGCGCCTCTTCACCGCTGTCTGCCACGGTGCAGACATGGCCTTCGCGTTCCAGCAAGCCACTGGCGACCAGCTGGTTGACCGGATTGTCCTCCACCAGAAGGATCGCCAGGCTTTGCAGCGGCACCAGACCGGCCGGCGCGCCTGCCCCCAGCTCTGCTGCAGCTTCCGGCAGGGAGCGCCCGGATGCCGGTGCCATGGGCAGGTTCAGCTGGAAACAGCTGCCTTCGCCTTTCACGCTGGTCACGGAGACACTGCCGCCCATGGCTTCCGCCAGCCGCTTGCAAATGACAAGGCCCAGGCCCGAACCGCCATAGCGGCGGCGGATCGAGGCATCGGCCTGCGAGAAGGGCTGGAACAGACGCGGCATCTCGTCCTGTGAAATGCCAATACCCGTATCCCGGACAGAAAAGCGGAGCGGCAGAGCCCCGCTGCCCGCCTTCGTCCCGCCGGGCAGCTGCCCCTGCAGGTCAACCGTTATGCTGACCGAACCCTTCTCGGTAAACTTCACCGCGTTGCCGGCCAGATTGAGCAGGATCTGGCGCAGTCTGGCCGGGTCGCCTGCCACATGCCGCGGCACCTCGGGGTGCAGGTCGAGACGGACCGAAAGCCCCTTTTCCTGCGCCTTGGAACTGACAAGCGTCATGACATCCTGGAGAATTTTCTGCAGGTCCAGCGGGACATTTTCGTGCTCCGCCGTTCCCGTTTCCAGTTTGGACAGGTCCAGCACATCATCCAGGATGGTGGCCAGAGCCTCAGCGGATTGCTGCAGGATTTCCAGCCGCGTGCGGGCGACCGGCGGCAGCTCTTCGGCCTGTGCCAGCCGCACCATGCCAAGCACGCCATTGAGCGGCGTGCGGATTTCGTGGCTCATGACAGCCAGAAAGTCTGCCTTCACTCTGGCCCCGGCTTCTGCCTCGTCCTTGGCCTGCCGCAGTTCCTCATTGATCTGCCGCTCCCGGTCAATGCGCAGAAACTCTTCCCGGCGCATGCGGTTGAGCTGCACCCGCGCCACGCTTCCGGCAACGTAACCGACGGTGACCGCCAGAAAGATGGACGCAAGATCCAGCGGCGTTTCGGGCTGCGGCCTCAAGACACCCCAGAACAGCAGGCTGACCAGAGGCGCATAGGCACTCGTCAGCGCCACCATCCAGAAGCGGCCGGGCAGATACATGGGCATGGAAATGGCGATCAGGGGCAGCAGCAACCCGCCGTGGCGGGTCAGCGCCGGATGATCAAAGATCAGGCCGTTGAGAAAGAAGAAGGGAATAATCTGAGCATAGGTCAGCCAGGTGACACGCTGATGGCTAACCTGCTTGTTGAGCCCGAACAGGACCGCAATGCAAAGCACCGCCAGCAGCGCACGTATGCCAAGAAAGAACATGAGGCGCGGCTCGTCCAGCATCATCACGTCCATCGGGATGAAGGCAAGGCTGGAAATGGTCGTGGCCAGAATGCAAAGCTTGGACGAGCCGAGCGTTTCGCGCAGGGACGCCGTGCAATAGGCATCCTCCCGCTCACGATCGAGAAATTCGCCTGTCCAGCTGAACAGCCGTGATGCAGGAAGGTCCAGGGCGGGCTGCATGCTCATCGAATCGGGCCTGCGCAGGTCTGTGGTTTCCCGAAGACATAGCGCCTTATTCACAGGCGCGCGACGTCAACCCGAAAAACGCCAGAAGCTCAGCTGCCCGCAGCCAGCTTCCGCACATCCGCCTCGCTCACCTCCGTCAGCGGCATGTGCAGACGGTGCACTTCGATGGGATGCCCCTCGCGCAGCAGGCCGATGACCGTTTCCACATCCGGGCAGCCCTCATCGCGGCACGTCAGTTCCGAGAGAGAGATAGCCACGCCCTCTTCCAGCGCAAAGGCCGTGCGGACCCAGCCCTTGATCTCCGCGATCTTCTGCGGAATGCCGCGTGAGCGCGGCTTGAGCGGATTGATGAATGCGGTCATGTGTCAGGCGTCCCGTGTTGGTTTGGGCCCCAGCCCGATTGCATTGCGCAGGCGCTCCATGGCTGAAGGACGGCCGATGAGCACCGCTTCAAACAACTCGCGGACGGGCTTTTCTTCCAGCTCGTCCGTGATGAAGACGAGCCGCCCGCGCCGGTCTTCGCTCGGCCAGGCCTCCAGCTGCACCGCCGGAAACACGGCATGCTGCACGGCATGGATGACCAGCGGCTTGTCCGGCGCATCTTCCAGCGCGATCAATCCCTTGACGCGCAGGAGGCGCGGCCCCGCCGCCTTGACCAGCACATCCATGAAGCGCTTGTAGTTGGCCTCGGCAAAAGGCGCATCGGAGGTCAGCACGAAGCTGTTCACCCGCGCGGCGTGGCGGGAAAGGCCGCCCTTGCCATGTGCATGGCCGCCTTCGGCGCTGACCGCCTGATCCATGGCGAGCCAGCCCAGTACATCCTCGCCAAGGCTGGCCGGCTGATAGTTGCGCGGCACGAACAGGCTGTCGAGATCAACGCCTTCCCCGTGCCGGTCGGTGAGTTCAGCCGCAGGGTTCAGCTGCCGCAGGCCTTCAGCCAGCAGATCGATATCGCGCTTGCTCGCCGGATCCTGCGCCAGATCCGTCTTGGTCAGGACGATACGGTCGGCAAAGGCCACCTGCTTGGCAGCCTCGAAATGGTTCTCGAGCGTGATTTCGCCGGTGATGATGTCCACCGTGGTCACGACACCGGCCAGTACGAAATGCCGTGCCACCACATGATCACGCAGGCCCATGGCGGGCATGGCACCGGCCACCAGCTGGTTGACCAGCGGCGCGGGATCGGCAAGGCCGGTGGTTTCGATGATGACGCGGGAGAACGGGGCCACATCGCCGCTCTCCACCGCTTCATACAGCTCGTAAAGGGTTCCGCGCACATCGGAGCCGGCGGTGCAGCACAGGCACCCGGTGGAGGTGCGCATCAGCTCACCCCGGCCCACCCGGACCAGATCATGGTCAATCGGCACCTCGCCGAATTCATTGATGATGACCGCCGTGTCCTGCCCGTTCTCGCGGGCCAGCAACTCCTGCAGAAGCGTCGATTTGCCCGAACCGAGAAAGCCGGTGAGGACGATAACGGGGATTTTCTGCGTAATCTTTGGCATTCCGTCCCCAATTCCTCGCACCGGCGCTGCAGTTCATTCTGTCCTGCCTTGAGGCAATCAGCCAGGACCCCGGCTAGAAATAAGCATCTGGCACGTGCTGGCAAGCGCGCGCGTTTTTGTTACATTATTACATGCACTCCGGCGCTGCAAGACGGTCAGGCGCTTGACAGCAGGGAAGTTCAGCTTTTTAGTTCGTCAATCTGACGAACTAAAAAGAGCCCCATATGGTCCCCGTCCCGCAGCATCCGGCCACGCATCACACTGTATTCCAGCAACTTCTCACCAACGGCCCCATGTCCCGGGCTGAGCTGGCGCGCCGCTGCGGCTTGTCGAAACAGACGCTGACGCTCATCTGCCGGGCGCTGGAGACTGCGGGGCTCATCCGTCAGACCGGTGAGACCGCAGGCCATATCGGACGGCGTGCATCGGTCTTTGCGCCCGTTCCAGAGACTGCCTGCTGCGCCGTAGTGGATCTGGGCGGCACCAAGGTGGCCGTGGCGCTCTCAACCCTCAACGGCACGCTGCTGCCCGGCCTGACGGAGCCAACGGACAGCCGGGGCGGCGGGCGCGTCATCACCCAGATCGCCCGCCTGTGCCGGGAAGCCGCTGCGGCTTCCGGCATTGACTGGAACCGGGTGCGCCATGCCGTCATCGGCGTGCCCGGCGCGCCCGACAGCCGGACAGGCCGGGTGATGATGGCGCCCAACATTCCCGGCTTTGACGCATTCGACGTATGCGCCGCCTTTGCCGAAGCGCTCGGGTGCAGCGTGCAGCTGGAAAATGACGTGAACCTCTCCGCCGAAGGCGAGCGGTGGGCTTTGTCTGCCGCCGCTCCTGTTCTGGACATGGCCTATGTTTCCGTGGGCACAGGCATCGGCTGCGGGCTGATCTGCGACGGCCGGCTCTTGCGCGGCGCTGCGCATGCGGCCGGAGAAATCGCCTTCCTGCCCTTCGGCGCTGATCCCTTTGACCCGCAATCGCGGGACTGCGGCGCGCTGGAGCAGGAAGCAGGCTCCCACGGCATGCGCCACCGCTACCAGGCGCTGAGCGGTGAAGACCTCACCGTGCCGGAGATTTTCGCCCAGGCAGAACAGGGCAACTCTGCCGCCGAAGCCGTGCTGGAGGACACCGCCCGGCTTGTGGCTCGCGCCATCGCCGCCCTTGCCGCCATCACCAACCCCGCCCTTGTGGTGCTGGGTGGTTCCATCGGCGCAAGGGCGGACTTCATCGCCCGTGTCCGCGCGCTTCTGCCGCTGTGTCATCCGGCTCCGCCGGAAATCCGCCGCTCGCAGCTCGGCGGAGACGCCCCGCTGACAGGCGCAGCCCGGCTTGGTCTTCCCCGGCTGATCGAGGCGGCCCTCGGCGGCTGAGCAACGCACCTCGTTCCAAAGGCGCCCTCCCCCGGATGGCCTCGGTATAAACACGGTTGCCCTAGCGCCATTTCCCCCGCTACCTTTGCTGCCGGTAAGGCTCACGGGAGGAGACCTTGTGCCCGTGTGGCCATGAGCCAGAAGGCAGTTGCGGCACCAGCCGTGCTGCATGCCGGACGAAAAGACCGGAACCAAAAGGGAGGCATATTCATGAACCTGATCAAGCGTTCGCTTGGTGCTGCTGCCATCGCCGCCACGGCCATGGGCGTTGCCATGGTCCCGGCCAAGGCCGAATTCATCAACGTGCTCACGGGCGGCACATCCGGCGTCTACTATCCGCTGGGCGTTGCCCTGTCGAAGATCTATGGCGACAAGATCGAAGGCGCCCGCCCGCAGGTGCAGGCCACCAAGGCCTCGGTCGAAAACCTCAACCTGCTGCAGCAGGGCAAGGGCGAGATCGGCTTTGCCCTGGGTGATTCCGTCAAGCTCGCCTGGGAAGGCGATGCCGAGGCCGGTTTCAAGGCACCCCTGACCAAGCTGCGCGGCATTGCCGCCATCTATCCGAACTACATCCAGATCGTTGCCTCCAGGGACAGCGGCATCACCGATCTGGCCGGCCTGAAGGGCAAGAGCCTGTCCGTGGGTGCGGCCAAGTCCGGCACCGAGCTGAACGCACGCGCCATCTTTGCCGCCGCAGGCATGGGCTACTCGGATCTGTCCAAGACCGAATACCTGCCCTTCGCCGAGTCCGTGGAACTGATGAAGAACCGCCAGCTCGACGCTACCCTGCAGTCCGCAGGCCTTGGCGTGGCCTCGCTGAAGGACCTTGCCACCTCGGTTCCGGTCAACATGGTCTCCGTGCCGGAAGACGTTGTGACGAAGCTGGGCGCGCCCTACATCGCCGCCACCATTCCGGCTGGCACCTATGAGGGCCAGAGTGCCGACGTGCCGACGGTCGCGGTCGTCAACTTCCTCATCACCCATGAGGATGTCTCGGAAGAAACCGCCTACCAGATGACCAAGCAGCTGTTCGAGAACCTGCCGGAAATGGTCGCCGCCCATGCAGCAGCCAAGGCCATCAGCCTCGACAATGCCCTCACCGGCATGCCCGTGCCGCTGCATCCGGGTGCAGAGCGCTTCTACAAGGAAAAGGGCCTGATGTAAGGCCCCGGCTGACGGGGGGGGAGCGCGGCATCTGCGCTCCCCCTTTTTCCCTTTCCGCATTGCCGCACCCCGCGAAAGTTCGAGCCGCGCATGAGCACACCCCTCTCTCCGCAGACCCAGATTGCTGCGCCTCAGGAAGACCCGCATGGCGCTGGCTTTCAGGAAGGCTTCGAAGGCCGCCTGCTGTTCTGGATCGCCTTTGCCTTTTCCGCCTTCCAGATCGCCACGGCCGCCCATGTCATCGACCTGCCGAGCCAGATCGTGCGCGCGGTGCATGTCGGTTTTCTCGGCCTGCTGACCTTCCCGCTGGTCGCCGCCGCCCGGCATGACAAGCTGCCGGTGCGCATTGCCGCCTGGCTGATGGCTTTCGCCGCCGTTTCCGTCGCCGCCTATCAGTGGTGGGATTACACCGACCTGCTGATCCGGGCAGGCGACCCGCTGCCGCGGGATCTGGCAATGGGGGTCATCGCGCTTGTGACGGTCTTTGCTGCCGCCTGGGCCATGATGGGGCTGGCGCTGCCCATCATTGCAGGGCTGTTTCTCGCCTATTGCCTCTTCGGCCAGTATCTGCCCGCGCCGCTGGACCATCGCGGTTACGATTTTGCGCAGGTTGTCGAGCACATGACCTATGGCACGGAAGGCATCTACGGCATTCCGGTCTATGTCAGCTCCAGCTTCATCTTCCTGTTCATTCTCTTCGGCTCCTTCCTGGAGCGGGCCGGGATGATCAAGCTCTTCACCGATGTCAGCCTCGGCCTCGTCGGCCATGCCACGGGCGGAGCCGCCAAGGTGTCGGTCATTTCCTCCGGCCTGATGGGCACCATTTCCGGCTCGGGTGTTGCCAATGTGGTCACCACCGGCCAGTTCACCATTCCCCTGATGAAGCGCTTCGGCTACCGCCCGGCCTTTGCCGGTGGTGTGGAGGCCACATCCTCCATGGGCGGTCAGATCATGCCGCCGGTCATGGGTGCGGTGGCCTTCATCATGGCCGAAACGCTGGGCGTTGAATATTACGAGGTGGTGCAGGCGGCCCTCATTCCTGCCGTGCTCTATTTCGCCTCGGCCTTCTGGATGGTGCATCTGGAAGCGGGCAAGCGGAACCTGCGCGGCCTGCCGAAGGACGAACTGCCCTCCGCCGTGAAGGCGCTGAAGGAAGGCTGGTTCCTGCTGCTGCCGCTCGGCGTGCTGGTCTATCTGCTCTTCGGCGGCTACACGCCGCTGTTTGCAGGCACCATCGGTCTGGGACTGACGGTCCTGCTGATCCTCGGCGGCTCCATTGCGCTTGGCCTGCCGCAGGGCGTCATCCGGTCGATCTTCTGGATCGGTCTTGGCCTGACGGGCGCCGCCTTCTTTGCGCTCGGCATCAAGGTGCTGCTGATCGCGATCTCGGCGCTCATTCTCCTCAACATCTTCACCAAGGGCGGGCGCAACACGCTGGCCCTGTGCCGCGACAGTCTCGCCGATGGCGCCCGCACCGCCCTTCCCGTTGGTGTGGCCTGTGCCCTCGTCGGCATCATCATCGGCACCATGACGCTGACGGGTGCGGCCACCACCTTCGGCCAGTTCATCGTCAGCGTCGGCCAGAACAGCCTGTTCCTCTCGTTGCTTCTGACGATGATCACCTGCATCGTGCTGGGCATGGGCATCCCGACCATCCCGAACTACATCATCACCTCGTCCATCGCAGGCCCTGCCCTGCTGGAACTCGGCGTGCCGCTGATCGTCAGCCACATGTTCGTGTTCTATTTCGGCATCCTCGCCGATCTCACCCCGCCCGTGGCGCTTGCCTGCTTTGCCGCAAGCCCCATCGCCAGGGAAAGCGGATTGAAGATCTCCTTCGAGGCGGTGAAGGTGGCAGCCGCCGGGTTCGTCATCCCCTTCATGGCCGTCTATACACCGGCCCTGATGCTGCAGGATGGCGGCGCGCTGGCAGAAAGCATCGGCTATGTCCCGGCGGTGATCTACATCGTCCTCAAGGTCGCCATTGCCATCAGCCTGTGGGGCGCAGCCGTCATCGGCTGGCTCGGCGTGCCGCTGGCCTGGTGGATGCGGGCGCTCGCCATCGCCTCGGCGTTTACGCTGGTGGCGGCCCTGCCGGTCACCGATGAAGTGGGGCTGGGGCTCTTCGCCCTCTTCGCCTTCCTCGTCTGGCGGGCCAACATGGCGGCAGGCAACAAGGCCACCCCGAACGCAGGCGCATGAGCGCCTGCCTTCTGGCCGGAGCACTGACGCTCAGCCTCTCCGGCCCTTTCACGCTGGAATGGACCCACTCCGTCGAAAAGACGGAGTGGCAGGAAACCTGGGCGGTAACGGAAGAGGGCCTCAGACTTCAGGAGGCCCGTGTGCGCGGCTCGGGCGCAGGCATGGAGCCGGGCGATGGCGCCCGGCTTCAGGACGGCTGGTGGGTCTGGACCCCAAACCTGCCGCCGCAAGCAGAGCTGCTTCTCGCCGCCTCCGGCGCCACCGTCTCCGGCTGGACCCTCTGCGCAAACGGCACCTGCCACATGATCGGTGCCGATGCCTCGGAACCGGTCAGAATTGCGCCGTGTGAGTAGGGGGAGGCAAGGATCATTGCGGCCTGAGTTTTGCTCGACTCCCAAAGTCAAGAAACCCCTCTCCCCCCTTGAGGGGGAGATGTCTGCGACAGCAGACAGAGGGGGGTAGCAGCGCCTCGATACGGCAGAACCTCTCTCTTGAATGGACAGTCAGTTTCCCCCCTCTGCCCCCTGCCGGGGGCATCTCCCCCTCAAGGGGGGAGAGGGTTTGGTGTCTGACTAGTGGACCGGGAAACCTAACCCGTCACGAGGATAAAGAGCGGCTGCACCTGTCACTTCACCATGTCGCGCTGGTAGATCCAGTCATGGTCCGGGTGGTTCTTGAAGCGCCACTTGCGCAAGGGGCCGGCCATGACGTTGAGATAATACATCTCGTAGCCATAGGGCGAGCCGCAGGGGTGGTGGCCTTTGGGGACCAGAACCACGTCATGGTTGGAGACGGCCATCGTCTCCTCGAGAGAGCCGTCCTCGGTGAAGACCCGCTGGATGCCGAAGCCCTGTGCCGGGTTGAGCCGGTGATAATAGGTCTCTTCCAGATAGGTCATGTCCGGATAGTTGTCCTCATCATGCCGGTGCGGCGGATAGGACGACCAGTGGCCGGAGGGGGTGAAGACTTCCGTCACCAGCAGGCTGCCAGCCACATCCCGCCCTTCCATGGCGATGTTGTGGATGTAGCGGGTGTTGGTGCCCTGCCCGCGCTGATCAAGCTGGATGCCATCCGGCCCCAGCACCTGCGCTTCATGGGTGCCCTTGCCTGGTGCCGAGCAGACGGCCAGCGTCAGATCCGTGGTGGCGGTGGCAGACCAGTCCGACTGGTCCGGCACATAAAGGCAGGCGGGCGGCAGACGCTCGAACACGTCCATGCGCAGCCCCAGCTCGCCGAAATCCTTGCCCGATGCGGAGAGGCGGGCCTTGCCCTCGACCAGCACGAGAATGACTTCGCGTCCGCCGGTGGCCTCACCAACGCTTTCGCCCGCCTTCAGGCGGTAGAGATCAAAGCCCACATAGCCCCAGCCGGCGCTTTCCGGCGTGATGGCATGGGTCTTGCCGTGGGTGCCTTGCGGCTTTCTCAGAAGCTTGCTCATACCGTTCCATCTCCGCCCTGTTGCGGCTTGTAGGTGATGATCAGAGCCCACGCGGCATAGGCCGCAATGGCCGCGAAGAACAGCGCCCAGCCCGTGGAGCCGTTCCAGTATTCAAACCCGGCCCAGCCAGCCGTGACCACCACAATGGCAATGCGCCGCCACAGCGGGCCGTAGAAGGAATGGGTCGGGTCAATAATCTTCATCAAGGTCTCTTTGCTGCGAGGGATCAGGAGAGAGCGGCTGCGCCGAGCGTAGCAGATGTCCGGGGCATGCGCTGAATATACCCCGGACGGAGCTTCATGCCATGTTTCCCAGGTCCGGCCTATTGCCGCAGCGCCCCTCTCCCCCCTTGAGGGGGAGATGTCTGCGTCAGCAGACAGAGGGGGGGTGCAGCGCCTCAATACGGCTGGCTCTCTCACAAACGGACAGTCCATTACCCCCCTCTGCCCCCTGCCGGGGGCATCTCCCCCTCAAGGGGGGAGAGGAGTTTGTGCCTGACGGAAGTCCGTTGTAAACACTGCCCCGCCAGGGAGATGGGAGGCCGGAGAAACCCCGCCCCCAGCTCCATCACCTGCCCTTGTCAAGCCCAGCCTCGCGGGCGAAGCTGCGCAAGGCGTTGAAGCCCATGCTCTGGTACTCGAAGGGATTGCGCACGCTCGGGTCCTGCTCGGCCTCGATGACAAGCCAGCCTTCGTAGCCGTGCGCGGCTGCGCTCTTCAGCACGGGCAGGAAGTCCACGCCGCCTTCCGCATCGCCCGGCACGGTGAAGACACCGCGGCGCACGCCTTCGAGGAAGGAGAGGTTTTCCTCACGCACCTGACGCATGATGTCCGGGCGCACGTTCTTGGCATGGATATGGCGCACGCGGGCCATGTGGCGCTCGGCCACTGCTGCCGGATTGCCGCCGCCGAAATAGCAGTGGCCGGTGTCGAACAGCAGCTTGGTGGCCGGTCCCGTGTGCTGCATGAACAGATCGATTTCCGCCTCGCTCTCCACCACCGTGCCCATGTGGTGGTGATAGACCAGCGTGATGCCCTGCTCTGCCGCAAAGGCCGCCAGCGCCTCGACGCCCCGGCCAAAGTCAGCCCACTCGGAGGCGGCCAGCACCGGCTTGTTGTTCACCGGCACGCCGTCATTGCCATGAATGGCATTGGAGGTTTCGCAGGTGATGATCACCTTGGAACCCACCGCCTTCAGCAGGTCGAGGAAGGGCTGCATCGCTGCCTTCTCATCCTCGATGGAGTTCGTCAGAAGGTTCAGCGAGTGCCAGCCGGAGATATATTTCAGCCCGCGTCCGCCCAGCTCCTTGGCGATGCCTTCCGGCGTCGTCGGCAGCTTGTGGCCCTTCTCGATGCCGTCGAAACCGATCTTGGCGGTTTCATCGAGGCACTGCTCAAGCGAAATATGGGCGCCGAGGGTCTGGTCGTCGTCGTTAGACCAGGCAATAGGATTGGTGCCATAGAGGATCATGGATCAGTTTCTTTCCTGAAGCGAACGTTCGTAGGACTCGCGCGCCGCCCGCACTTCGGCACGGGCGGAAACTTCCGGCACCGCCACATCCCACCAGTGGCCGCCATGGGGCGTGGAGGGGTAGGGATCGGTGTCAATGACCACCACAAACGGACCGCTCGCCGTCTTCGCTTCGGCAAGAGCTGCCTCAAGCTCGGCGATGGACCCGGCCTTCACCGCCTTCGCCCCCATGGCACCTGCATGGGCCACGAAGTCGATATGGCTGGGGTTGGTGTGGTTGGTGTGGTCGAGAAGGTTGTTGAACTCGGCTCCGCCGGTGCCCATCTGCAGCCGGTTGATGCAGCCGTAGCCCCGGTTGTCGGTGATGACGACCGTGATCTTCTGGCCCAGCATCACGGCGCTGGCGAGTTCGGAATTCATCATCATGTAGCTGCCGTCACCGACCATGCAGATGACGTCGCGCTCCGGCTCCGCCATCTTGATGCCCAGCGCTCCGGCGATCTCGTAGCCCATGCAGGAGAAGCCGTATTCCATGTGATAGGACATGGGGCGGCTCGCCTTCCACAGCTTATGCAACTCGCCTGGCATGGTACCGGCGGCACACATCACCACCGTATCGGGACCAGCTGCACGCTGCACGGCGCCAATCACCTGCTGATCCGTGGGCAGGCCGTTTGCATCCGCTTCCGGCGCAGCCGTCAGCGGATCGACCTTGGCAAACCAGTCCGCCTTGAGGCTTGCGGCAACGGCCGGGCCCTTGTGGGCACCCAGCTGCGCTGACAATTCGCCAAGGCAGACGCGGGCATCGCCCTGCAGCGGCACGGCGCCATGCTTCATGGCGTCATAGGCTGCGACGTTGATGGAAACGAGCTTGCGCGCCGGATTGCGGAACAGCCCCCAGGAGCCGGTGGTGAAATCCTGAAAACGGGTGCCAACGCCGATGACGAGATCGGTATCCTTCGCGGCGCTGTTGGCGCTTTCCGATCCGGTAACACCAACGGGGCCAAGGTTGAGAGGATGATCCCACGGCAGGGCCGACTTGCCCGCCTGGCTTTCCACCACCGGAATCTGATGCGCCTCGGCAAAGGCCTTCAGCGCTTCCGTGGCGCCGGAATAATGCACGCCGCCGCCTGCGATCAGCACCGGCTTCTTCGCGGCGCGGATCAGGGCCACCACTTCGGCAAGTTCCGCCTCGTCCGGGCGCTGGCGGCGCTGGCGCCAGACGCGGGGGGCAAAGAACTCTTCCGGCCAGTCATAGGCTTCCGCCTGCACATCCTGGCAGAAAGCCAGCGTCACCGGGCCGCAATCGGCAGGATCGGTCATCACCGCCATGGCACGCGGCAAAGCAGTCAGCAGCTGCTCGGGCCGCATGATGCGGTCGAAATAGCGCGAGACCGGGCGGAAACAGTCATTGGCGCTGATGGTGCCGTCGCCGAAATCCTCGATCTGCTGCAGCACCGGGTCCGGCCCGCGATTGGCGAAGACATCGCCCGGCACGAACAGCACCGGCAGCCGGTTGACATGGGCCAGCGCTGCCGCCGTCACCATGTTGGTGGCGCCGGGACCGATGGAGGAAGTCACCGCCATGGCCCGGCGGCGGCCAAGCTGCTTGGCATAGGCGATGGCCGCATGGGCCATGCCCTGCTCGTTGTGGCCCCGCCACGTGGGCAGCGTGTCGCGCACACCGTAGAGCGCCTCGCCGATACCTGCCACATTGCCATGGCCGAAGATGGCCCAGACCCCGGCGATGAAGGGCACGCCGTCTTCGGTCATCTGGCTGGAAAGCCAGCGCACCATGGCCTGGGCGGCGGTCAGTCTTACCTTGCTCATGCCGCAACTCCCGTTGCACCGCGTGCCGCATCCCAAGTGGCGGACAGGCGGGCGAATTTTCCGGCCATCTGCGCGATGGCCTCAGCATCCGTCATGGTTCCGGCGAGCCAGCCGCGTGCCGCCTCGCTGTAAATGGTGCGCCCCACGGCAAAGCCCTTGACCAGATCATGCTGCGCCGCCGTGGCGAAGCAGGCCGCCAGCTCGTCCTCCGGCGCATCAAGACCCAGCACCACGATGCCGCGCACGCGCGGATCATAGGCCTTGATCATGTCGCAGGTGCTCTTCCAGGCAGCATCGGAGCGCATTGGCTCCAGTTTCCACCAGTCCGGATAAACACCGAGCTTGTAGAAGCGCTCGATGATGCGGGCGGTCGTGTCATCATCCACCGGGCCAACCTTGGAGGGGATGACCTCGAGCAGGAATTCCAGCCGGTTGCGGCGGGCAGCGGCAAACAGGCGCTGGATCACCGCTTCCTGCTCGGCCCACAGCGCCGCATCGTCATCCGGATGGCAGAAGCACAGAACCTTGACCACATGTTCCAGCGGCCATTCGGCGAGACCGCCATAGTCCGGCCCCAGCTCCGGCTCCAGCGTCAGCGGACGCGAGCCGGGCCACTCGACAGGGCGGCCGATCCACAGCCCCTTGCCGGCCGCCTGATGCAGGGCGTCGCGGCCAAGGCGGTTGTCGCACAGAAGACCGTACCCGGTCTTGCCGGCAGCCACTTCTTCCACGGCGGCAAGGCAGAGCTTCTTGAAGGCGCCGATCTTCTCCGGCGTTGCCCCCGGCAGCTCTTCCAGCTGGCGCCGGTGATCGAAGGCAAAGACATGCATCGACGGCCAGTCATAGGAGCGGTTGGTGGACCAGTGCACCTGCTCCAGCTCAGCGTCCTTGCGCAGCGCAGGCGTAACGATGCCGCGCTTCAGGAAGAACTGCAGCTCCTCCCAGGACGGATAGGCCGGTGTGCAGCCATGACGCGACACGGCAAAGGCACCGCAGGCATTGGCATAGGTCAGCGCACGCGGCCAGGTCTCGCCGTCGAGCCAGCCCTTCAGCAAGCCCGCCATGAAGCCGTCGCCCGCGCCCAGCACGTTGAACACCTCGATGGGGAAGCCCGGCCCTGCCTCGCCTTCATCCAGCGTATCGGGAATGGCTCCGGCGAAGGCGGCAGCGCCCATGGGGCCGCGCTTGCAGATCAGCGTCGCCCCTGTCAGCGCCCGCACGGCACGAAGCGCCTCGATGGTGTTGGTGGAGCCGCCTGCAATGTGGAATTCCTCTTCCGTGCCGACGATCAGATCGAACAACGGCAGGTGCTGCTGCAGGCGGGCCGTCACCTTGGCCGAAGCGATGAAGCGGTTTTCGCCGTCGCCATGACCGGACAGGCCCCAGAGGTTGGGACGGTAATCAATGTCGAGCGCCGTCTGGCCGCCGCTTTCGCGGGCAAGGCGCAGGGCCTTCAGCACGGCAGCTTCGGTGCGCGGATGGGACAGGTGCGTGCCGGTGGCGACAACAGCCCTTGCGCTGGCGATGAAGGCGGGGTCGATATCATCCTCGCAGATCGCCATGTCGGCGCAGTTCTCGCGGTAGAAGATCAGCGGGAACTGCTTGTCGTCACGGATGCCCAGCAGCACGAGGGCGGTGAGGCGTTCCGGGTCGGTTTTCACCCCCGTCACATCCACGCCCTCGCGCACCAGCTGTTCGCGGATGAAGCGGCCCATGTGCTCATCCCCCACGCGGGTGATGAGGCCAGCCTTGAGGCCAAGCCGCGCAGAACCGGCGGCAATGTTGGTGGGCGAGCCTCCGATATATTTCTGGAAGCTGCCCATATCCTCAAGACGGCCGCCCACCTGGGAGCCATAGAGATCGACCGAGGACCGGCCGATGGTGATGAGATCGAGGGTCTTGCTCATCCGCGTTGGTCCTTCAGCCCGTGATTTCCGAGAGGCGCACGGCCCGCCCTTCTGCGACCGACTTCAGCGCCGCTTCCGCCAGAGCCAGTGCCTTCAGCCCGTCCTCACCCGTGGTGGGCGGCACGGTGCGGTCCGTCACGGCCTTGATGAAGGCGGTGATTTCGGCGGCATAGGCTGCCGTGTAGCGGGTCATGAAGAAGTCGAGCAGCGGCGGCTTGTGATAGCCGCTGGCATCGGCCACCTCGATGTTGGCTTCGCGCAGGTTCTCTGCAGCCACCAGCCCCTTGGCCCCCAGCACCTCAAT
Organism: Pannonibacter phragmitetus DSM 14782; assembly: GCF_000382365.1. Taxonomy (GTDB): domain Bacteria; phylum Pseudomonadota; class Alphaproteobacteria; order Rhizobiales; family Stappiaceae; genus Pannonibacter; species Pannonibacter phragmitetus. The sequence goes on from NZ_KB908222.1 coordinate 33,353, forward strand.
GCGCTGGTCATAGCCATAGACCGCCCGGCGGGTGTTGGTGATGATCGCCTGACGGCCTGAAGCGGTGCGCAGGATGATGTTGACGCTGTCAAAATCACCGCGCTTGCCGATTTCCGGATCGACCAGAACGGAGGCAGAGGCCATCACCGTTTCCACTTCCTCGCCCAGCAGCCAGCGGGCCACGTCGAAGTCATGGATGGTCATGTCGCGGAAAATGCCGCCCGAACGGGAGATATACTCATACGGAGGGGGCGAAGGATCGCGGGAGGTGATCGTCACCATCTCCACATCGCCAATGCGGCCGCTGTCGATGGTCGCCTTGAGCGCGGCGAAATGCGGATCGAAGCGGCGGTTGAAGCCGACCATCAGCGTGGCGCCGGTTTCCTTCACCGTCTTCAGGCAGTCCTTGACGCGCTGGACGTTCAGGTCCACCGGCTTTTCGCAGAAGATGCCCTTGCCGGCGCGGGCGAAGCGCTCGATCAGGTCTGCATGGGTGTCTGTCGGGGTGCAGATGATGACGGCATCCACATCCTTTGCCGCTTCAATCTCGTCGATGGTGCGGATGGAGCAGCCATGCTCCGCCGCCAGCGACTGAGCTGCCGCAGCGACGGGATCGGCCACGGCAATCAGCGTGGCTCCTTCCGTTGCGGCGATCGCCTTGGCATGGACGCGGCCAATCCGCCCTGCCCCCAATACTGCGAAACGCATTGTCATGTCGGTCTTTCCTAAATTAACCCGCAACACCTCAGATCGTGCCGCCGAGCGAACCCTCAAGTTCAGCCAGTTCCTTGCCGCCTGCCATGAGGTCCTGCAATTCTTCCGGCTTGATTTCCCCGCGTTTTGCGGTGCCCAGCGTCTTGCCGCGGTTCAGCACTGTGAACCGGTCCCCCACCGCCATGGCATGGCGCACATTGTGGGTGATGAAGACGACACCAATGCCGCGCTTGCGCACCTTGTCGATGGTTGCCAGCACGTTGGAGGTCTGACGCACGCCGAGCGCTGACGTCGGCTCGTCGAGGATCAGCACCTTGGCGCCGAAATAGACCGCACGGGCGATGGCCACCGTCTGGCGCTCGCCGCCCGAAAGCGTGCCGACCGCCTGTTCCGGCTCGCGCAGGTGAATGCCCATGTTGGCCATTTCCTCCAGCGTCACCCGGTTTGCCTTGTCAAAGTCGATGAAGCGGAACGGGCCGAACTTCTTCTCCGGCTCACGGCCCATCCAGAAGTTCCGGGTGACCGACATCAGCGGGATCATGGCCAGATCCTGATAGACCGTGGCAATGCCTGCGCCCATGGCGTCACGCGGGCTGTTGAAGGCCGTAGCCTTGCCGTCCACCAGGATCTCGCCCGAGGAAGGCTTGTGCACGCCCGCCATGGTCTTGATGAAGGTGGACTTGCCGGCGCCGTTGTCGCCGAGCAGGCAGTGGCACTCTCCGGCCTTCACGTCGAAGCTGACGCCTGCCAGCGCGATCACGGGGCCGAAATGCTTTTCGATGTTGCGCAGTTCGATGAGCGGGGCGGACATCAGCGTTCTCCCGTGATCATGCGGCGGATGTAGGTATTGAGGATCACGGCGAGGATCAGGATCGTGCCGAGGAACACCCGGAAGAGCGAGCTTTCAGCGCCCGAGAAGAACAGGCCCTGCTGCACCACGCCGAAGATGATGGCGCCCAGCGCCGCACCGATGACCGAACCATAGCCGCCAGTCAGCAGTGCGCCGCCGATGACCACACAGATGATGGCCTCGAATTCCTTCAGCAGGCCACGGTCTGCCGCAGCCGAACCGAATTCGATCACCTGGCAGGTGGCGAACACGGTGGCGCAGAAGGCGGTGAACATGAACATCAGCACCTTCACCCGGTTAACCGGAACACCCACATAACGGGCCGCCTGTGCATCTCCGCCCGAAGCGAAGATCCAGTTGCCGAACTTGGTGCGGGTGAGAAGGATGTGACCGAAGGCGACCAGAACCAGCGCCCAGACCACAAGCATCGGCACGCCTTCCACCACCGGAAGCCCGGCCTTGGGACCGGCCACGAACTTGCCGACAAGGCCGAGATCCGCGAACCAGACGAAGAGATCCTTCAGGATGACGCCGCCAAAGAGGAAGGCGAGCCAGTCGTTCTGTGCCAGATCCTTGACGCCGCCGATGATGGTCTGGCGGGTGGTGAGGATCGACAGCCAGATGGTGAGGCCGCGCAGGATATATAGGAAGGCCAGCGTGACGATGAAGGATGGCAGCCCGGTCTTGATCACCAGCATGCCGTTGATCCAGCCCAGCGTCACGCAGATGACAAAGGCCGCGATGATGGACACCCACACGGGCAAGCCGAATTTGACACTCAGAATGGCGATCACGATGCCGGCAAAGCCGATCATGGAGCCAACGGAAAGATCGAATTCACCGGAGATCATCAGCAGGCAGGCGCCCACGGCGATGATGGCAAACTGGGCGGACACCACGGTCCAGTTCATGATGCCTTCCGGCGCGAACATGCCGGAGTTGCCGGCAATCAGAAGGAAGAAAAGGAAGACCAGAACGGTGCCGGTGGTCGCACCCAGCTCGGGCCGGATCATGGCACGGCGCAGGGCCGAGACCTGCTTGATGCGCTCGTCCGTCATGAGTTGCCTCGATTTTCAGGAAACGTCTGTTGCAAGGGGCCGGGGCGCTTTCACACCGCCCCGGCCGGGGCTGGAATTTCAGCTCAAGCCAGCCGCTTAGCGGTACTGGCCGGCGTATTTCTCAACCAGTGCGATGTTGTCCTTGGTCACGAAGCCCGGACCCGAGTTGATCGAGTTGCCCGGAACGACGCCATAGCGGGCGTAGTTGGTGAGGATCACGACCGGCAGATAGCCCTGCAGATAGGGCTGCTGATCGATGGCGAAGTTGATGGTGCCGGCCTTGATGGCATTGGCGATTTCCGGCGAAAGATCGAAGGTGCCGAAGAAGATCTGGCCAGCCTTGCCATTCTGCTCCAGCGCCGCCAGCGTCGGATGCGCAGAGGTGGGGCCGAGGGCAAGGATTGCACCCGTGTCCGGATTGGTCTGCAGATAGGCCGAGACCTTGTTCTGGATTTCGGACGGGTCCTGACCGGCGTCGATCATCTGGTTGCCGAGTTCCACGCCGAGTGCGGCAGCAAAGCCCTGGCAGCGCTCCACGGAGGCCGGGTTGGTGATGTAATGGTTCACACACAGGAACGACTTGGCACCGGCTGCCTTGGCCTTTTCGCCCGCGCCGAAGCCTGCGTCATATTCCGGCTGGCCCACATGCAGCAGCGCGCCAAGCTTCTTGGACTGCTCGATGGTGCCGGAGTTGATGGTGATAACCGGAATGCCCTTGGCCACAGCGTTGGAAATCGGGCCGGACAGCACGTCATAGTCAGCGATGGTGACGATGATGCCATTCGGGTTGGATGCTGCCGCCTGCTCCACGATGCGGGCCATGTCGGCCAGATCACCGGTCGGCGGGTTGCGGTATTCGACGCTGACCTTCATCTGGTCACCGGCAACGGCGATGGCATTCTTGATGGTGTTCCACCAGCTGTCGCTGTCCGGCGCATGGCTGACCAGGACGAACTTTTCGCCTTCGGCAGCAGCCGGAGCAGACAGGCCAGCCACGGCGATGGCCGCAGCGGCAATGGCGGTAAGCGCTTTTCTCATCATAACCTCCCAGAGTGCGGATCCGCCGGCTCCCCCCGGCGGCCACCCGGTCCGGATATGTCCGGGCTTCGGGTGTGGAATATTCATTCCATTTCTAGGTTTGATGCAACAGTTTTTTTATGGCGCGGCTTTTCGCCCGGCACCAACGGCCACCGCCAGCGTGATGGCGAGCGAAAGCGTCGCCGACAATGCACGGAAGGCACCGAAATCCACTTCCGCCACACTCAGCACCGTGGCATCCAGCTTCTGCAGCGGGCTCATCACCGTGTCGGTAATGGCGATGACCGGCACACCCTGGCTGCGGGCAAACTCCGCCAGTTCCACCGTTTCACCGCTGTAGGGCGGGAACGTGATGGCCACCAGCGCATCCCCCGGACGGATGGCATGGCGGTGGTCGAGCTTGCCGACACCATCATGCAGGAACGCTGGAACATCCATTTTTTCAAAGGCATAGGCGAGATAGGACGCCACCGGAAAGGCTCGGCGAAGACCCACGAGATGCACCATTCCGGCTTCGGAAAGAATCTTCACCGCCCGGTCCAGATTGCGGCTGTCGACGCTGCTGGCGAGATTTTCCAGCGACATGCGGCCCGCATCGATGAACTCCGCCAGCAGGGCGGATGGGCTGCCAGCACCGCTTTCCCGCAGGTTTCTGAGCCGTGTCGCGTAGTCCGGCCAGCCCTGCGCATAGGCGTCCCGGAACAGGCGTTGCATCTCTGAATAGCCGGAAAAACCGAGGATCTTGCAGAATCGCATCAGCGCCGAAGGCTGGACACCGGCGGCAAGCGCCATCTCCGCTACGGTGGAGACGGCAATCCGGTCCGTGTTCGCCGCCAGATATTCCGCGCATTGGCGCAGGCGTTTCGGCAGCGTTTCTGCCGCTTCCAGCAACCGGGCATGGAAGGCTTCGATGTTGCGCGGGGCGGAGAGGTGCGACATTGCGGTTTGCCAGTTCGTTGATCCTGCTTGACAAAACAGGATAGCCGCAGGATGACATGAATGGAATAAAAATTCTATTTGGTTTCGGGAGGAAATCAATGACCCTTGGGATTGGCCTGATCGGAACAGGCTTCATGGGCAAGGCGCATGCGCTTGCCTGGCGCAATGCCCGCGCCGTCATGGGCGACGTGCAGGACGTGCGGCTGGAACTGCTCTGCGACACGCCGGAAGACAAAGCCGCCGCCTTTGCCAGCCAGTTCGGCTTTGCCCGCTCCACCGGAGACTGGCAGGCGCTGGTCAATGACCCGAAGGTGGATGTGGTGTCGATCACCACGCCAAACCGCTTTCACAAGGAGATGGCCATCGCCGCTCTTGAGGCGGGCAAGCATGTGTGGTGCGAGAAGCCGATGGGCCTGACGCTGACCGAGGCCGAAGAGATGGCCGCCGCAGGCGCCCGCTCCGGCAAGCTGACCATGACCGGCTACAACTACACCCGCAATCCCGCCTACCGTCATGCGCAGAAGCTGGTGCAGGAGGGGCGGATCGGCCGCATCGTGCATGTGCGCGGCGCGGTGGATGAGGATTATCAGGCCGACCCGGACCTGCCCTGGACCTGGCGGGCAAAGCTGGGTGAAGCAGGCCTTGGTGCACTGGGAGATATCGGCTGCCACCTGATCAGCCTGCTCTGCGGCATCTGCGGCCCCATCGAAAGCCTCATCGCCGACATGCAGACCGTGCATGAAACCCGCCCCCTGCCCGATGGCACCGGCCGGGGCAAGGTGGAAAACGAGGATACGGCCACCGCCATCCTGCGCTTTGCCAATGGGGCGCAAGGCTCCTTCGCCGCGTCGCGCTCCGCCTGGGGCCGCAAGAACCGGCTTGGCTTCGAGATCCACGGCACCAAGGGCATGATCATCTATGATCAGGAGCGGATGAACGAGCTGCAGCTCTTCGTCAACGAGGGGCCGAAAGCCGAGCAGGGCTTCCGCACCATCCTCACCGGGCCGGATCACGATGTCTACGGCGCCTTCTGCCCCGCCCCCGGCCACCAGATCGGCTTCAACGACCTGAAAATCATCGAGGCTGCCGATTTCCTGCGCGCCATCGAAACCGGCACCCGTCCCTGGCCGGATTTCGCAGCCGCTCTGGAATTCGAAAAGGTCATCCACGCCATCGCCGAAGCTGCCCGCAGCGGCACGCGGGTGCGTGTGTAAGATCAGCAAAAAGGCCGGAGCAGCGAATGCTCCGGCCCCTATTTTTTAACGGCTTACAGCTCCGTCCACACCCCGCCCGCAGATGACGAGCGGATGCAGGCGCCGATGAAGCGCAGGCCGGCAAGCCCATCACTGAGGCCCGGCAGATGCTCCGGCAGGGCCACAGGTCCGCCGTCGCGTGCCGTGCGGATGGCTACCGCCGCCTCACGGTAGAGCGTGGCGAAGGCCTCCAGATAGCCTTCCGGATGGCCAGAGGGCACCCGCGTTACGGCAGCGGCCGCCGGACCCGTGCCTGCCCCGCCGCGTGTCAGGCGGCGGCGCGGTTCGCCGAAGGGGGTGAACCACAGATGGTTGGGGTTCTCCTGCTCCCAATCGAGCCCGCCCTTGTCGCCATAAACACGCAGGCGCAGCCCGTTCTCGTTGCCGGGCGCCACCTGGCTGGCCCAGAGCATGCCGCGCGCCCCGCCGGCAAACCGCAGCAGCACGTTGACATTGTCATCCACCCGGCGCCCCGGAACGAAGGTGGTGAGATCGGCCAGCACTTGCGACGGGGCAAGCTGTGTCACGAAGGTAGCCAGCTGGAACGCATGAGTGCCGATGTCGCCAATACAGCCGCCCGCGCCCGAACGCGCCGGGTCGGTGCGCCAGGAGGCCTGCTTCTGGCCGCTTTCCTCCACCGCTTCGGTCAGCCAGTCCTGCGGATATTCCACCTGCACCACGCGCAATGTGCCAAGCTCGCCATTGGCGATCATCTCCCGCGCCTGCCGCACCATGGGATAGGCGGAATAATTGTGCGTGAGCACGAACAGCCGCCCGCTGGCCTCACCCAGCTTCACCAGCTCTTCCGCATCCTCCAGCGTCGAGGTCAGCGGCTTGTCGCAGATGACGTGGATGCCGGCTTTCAGAAAGGCGCGGGCCACCGGGAAATGCAGATGGTTGGGCGTGACGATGGACACCGCCTCGATGCCGTCCGGCCTTGCCGCTTCCGCAGTGGCCATTGCTTCAAAGCTGTCATAACAGCGGGCCGGATCGACGCCCAGCTCAAGGCCGGACTGGCGTGCCCGTTCCGGATCCGACGAGAAGGCGCCGGCCACGAGGTCAAAGTCACCATCCAGCCTCGCGGCCATTCGGTGGACCGCGCCGATGAAGCCGCCCTGCCCGCCGCCAACCATGCCGAGGCGCACGCGGCCGGCTTGTCCACCTTCGCCCCTTGCTTCAATTGCCATGTTCCAGCCCTCCCTCAGCCGGCCGCAGCCGGGGCAAGGCCCAGCATGCGCCGGTTCGCCGCATCATCCGCCCCGCTGGCGGCAAAGTCGTCAAAGGCCTTTTCCGTCACCCGGATGATGTGATCCGCAATGAAGGGCGCCCCTTCGGCCGCGCCGTCTTCCGGGTGCTTGATGCAGCATTCCCATTCCAGCACGGCCCAGCCGTCATAGCCATGGGCCGTGAGGCGGGAGAAGACACCGGCGAAATCCACCTGCCCGTCGCCCAGCGAGCGGAAACGCCCGGCGCGGTTGATCCACGGCTGATAGCCGGAGTAAACGCCCTGCCGCCCGTCCGGATTGAACTCGGCGTCCTTCACATGGAAGGCGCGGATACGCTCGTGATAGATGTCGATGAAGGCCAGATAATCGAGCTGCATCAGCACGAAATGCGAGGGGTCATAGTTGATGCAGCAGCGCGGATGCCCGCCAACGCGCTCCAGGAACATCTCGAAGCTGGCGCCGTCAAAGATGTCCTCGCCGGGATGAATTTCGTAGCACAGATCGACGCCCGCCTCGTCATAGGCGTCAAGGATCGGCTGCCAGCGCCGGGCCAGTTCGTCAAAGGCCGCCTCGATCAGCCCCGCAGGCCGCTGCGGCCAGGGGTAGACATAGGGCCAGGCCAGCGCACCGGGAAAGCTGACGCTGGCATTTAGGCCGAAATGGCGCGAGGCCTTGGCCGCCTTCAGCATCTGATCCACCGCCCAGGCCTGCCGCGCAGCCGGATTGCCATGCACCGCCGCCGGGGCAAAACCATCGAATGGCACGTCATAGGCCGGATGAACGGCCACAAGCTGCCCCTGAAGATGCGTAGAAAGCTCGGTGATCTCCACACCCGCTTCCCGGCACATTCCCGCTATGTCATCGCAATAGCCGGAAGAGGCAGCGGCCTTGTCCAAGTCAAACAGGCGGCTGTCCCAGGTCGGAATCTGAACCCCGCGATAGCCGAGGTCCGCCGCCCAGTTCACCATGGACTTGAGCGAGTTGAACGGCGCCGTATCCCCGGCGAACTGGGCCAGAAACAGACCCGGACCCTTCATCGTTTTCATGCGCACCTCCCGAGCGATGACAAAATCCCCCTGTTCCGGGCTTCACCTGCTGCGAGGAGAGGCGCCGGGTCTGGCGTGCTGGAACATGTTTCTGCATTTCATCCGGCAGGGGTAACGCGGATGCAAGCCGTGGATTATCATGCTCCAGACGGCCTACACGGCTTATGTAAACCTTTTTATTGGAGCTGTAAACATTTACAGACGCAATATTGCAGGGCATAGGTCTGGGGTTGCAGGCGTACCGCAGAAGACGGCGGATGCGAAAGACCGGGAGCAAGCATGCAGAGCAAGACCGCCACGATCGAGGACGTTGCGCGCCTCGCCGGTGTTTCCATCGCCACCGTCAGCCGGGCGCTGCACCATCCGGCAAAGGTGGCGGAAGCCACTCGCAAGAAGGTGCTGGCCGCCATCGACAGCACCGGCTTTACCGCCAATGCCATGGCGCAAAGCCTGCGGCTGAAAAGCACGCGCATGATTCTCGTCATCGTGCCCGACATCGGCAACACCTTTTTCGCCAGCATCCTGCGCGGACTGGAGGCCGTGGCGCAGCAGCGCGGCTACGGCCTGCTCATCGGCAACAGCGAGAACGACCCTGCCATCGAGGAAACCTACGTGTCCTACCTGCGTTCCGGCAAGGTGGACGGGCTGGTTCTTCTCTCCGGCCGCTTGCCCTGGCCAGCGGGCAGCATTCCGGCCAATCCGCCGCCGATGATTTCGGTCTGCGAGGAAATCGAGATGCCCGGCCTGCCCTTCATCGGCATCGACAATCAGGCCGCAGCACGGCTCGCCACGGAGCATTTGATCGCCGCCGGCCACCGCCGCATCGCCTATGTGGCGGGCCCGGCGCGCAACATCCTCACGCGCCAGCGGCAGGAAGGTTATGCCGCAGCACTTGCAGCGGCCGGCATTCCGCTCGACCCGGCCCTGCTGCTGCCCGGCGATTTTTCTATCGAAAGCGGTGTCCGGGCCGCAGCCAGCATGGATGGCATGGAGGAGCCCCCGACGGCCTTCTTCTGCGCCAATGATGAAATGGCCATCGGCGTGATCATGGAGCTGACCCGGCGCGGCCTGAAGGTGCCGGAGGATGTGGCGGTGATGGGCTTCGATGACATCCAGTTCTCCAGCTGCACGAACCCGCCGCTGACCACCGTGCGCCAGCCCCGCCGCGAAATCGGCGAGGAAGCCATGGGCGTGCTGCTGGACCTGATCGAAACCGGCACCGCCCCGGCCCTGCACCGGGTGCTGCCGGTGGAACTCATCGTGCGCGGCAGCACGGGAACACCTGCCAGCGCAAGGTGAGCGCGCAAGCAGGCAGGGCTCATACAGGCGGCCTAAGCCCCCCCACGCGCCGTCCCGGCCTTTGTGCCGGGACCTGCCAGGGGCGCACCGCTCCATCAAAAAATCCGGCACTGCGCTGCAGGCAAGCACTGGGTTACGCTGGCAGGACAGGCCGCACGCCAAAACAGCAGCCTGAGACAGCTGGAAGGCTGTGCTCACCTTACAGGTCCCGGCACAAAGGCTGTCTCTGCGTGGGTGGCAATTCAGGGCAGTGACCACGAAATCAGAAAGTGCCAACCTAACCGCCCGCCCCTCAACCCTCCCGGTTGTCCTACTAAAAATTTACCCTTTTCAAGCGGTGCAAGCTTGTGCTATGCATTTTGATGTAAACGATTACAAAAGATCCAAAGAGGCAATGAAATCGTTTCAACGGGAGGAGACCATATGAAAAAGTTTCATCGCACCCTAATGGTGACGGCGGTCTGCGTTGCCATGCCCATGGCTGGCCAGGCCGCAGAGATGAAGGCGGAAGTGCTGCACTGGTGGACGTCGGGAGGAGAATCCGAATCCATCAAGGTGTTTGCAGAAGCCTTCAAGGCCAAGGGTGGTGAGTGGATAGATTCCGCCATCGCCGGAGGCCCCAATGCCCGGACGGCAGGCATCAACCGCATCGTCGGCGGCAATCCGCCAACCGTGATGCAGTTCAACACCGGCCTTCAGTTTGATGAACTGGTGGCAACCGGCATGCTGAGCCCGCTGGACGAGATCGCGGAAGCCAACAAGTGGCGCGATGTGCTGCCGCCGGACATCGTCACCGCAACCACGCGCGACGGCAGCTTCTATGCGGTGCCCGTCAATATCCACGGCCAGAACTGGCTCTTCTACAATCCGGAGGCTCTGGCCAAGGCCGGAGTGGAACCGCCGAAGACCTTTGCCGATATCATCGCCGCAGGCCCCAAGCTGCGCGACGCCGGCATCGTGCCCTTCGGCCATGGCGGCCAGAACTGGCAGGATCATCTGCTGTTTGATGCCATCCTCGTGGCGGAAGCAGGCAAGGATGTCTTCCAGAAGGTCTATGCTGACCGTGACACGGAAGCGGCCAAAAGCGAAGGCTTCCGCAAGGCAGCCGAAACCTTCGCCGCCCTGCGCACATTGACCGACGAAGGCAGCCCGGGGCGCAACTGGAACGACACCACCAGCTTGGTGATCACCGGCAAGGCCGCCATGCAGGTCATGGGCGACTGGGCCAAGGGCGAATTCACCGCAGCAGGCCTGACCGCCGGCAAGGACTTCGGCTGCGCGGTCATGCCCGGCGGCTATGTCATGGGCGGCGATGTCTTCGTCTTTCCCAAAGTCAGTGACAAGGGCGCCCAGGACGCACAGGCCACCATGGCTGCACTGATGCTGGCACCCGAAACCCAGGTCACCTTCAACACGAAAAAGGGCTCGGTTCCGGTCAGGCTGGATGTGGATGTGAGCGGCATGGACAGCTGCGCACAGACAGGCATGGCCGCCCTGAAGGACCCCGAACAGCAGGTGCCCAGCATCAACTTCATCGCCTCGCCCGACCTTGTCGGCGCGACCCGCGATGTGGTGACCCAGTTCTGGAGCACCCCGTCCATGACCCCGGATGACTTCGTCGCCCGGTTCATCTCCGCGATGCAATCGGCCGGCTGAACCGGACAAGCTTCCGGCGGGCTCCGGCGTGCCCAGGCATCATTGCCGGAGCCTGCAGACCGGGACTCATCAAGGGGTATGTAACCATGACCATAGCTCTACCGGCCGTCCGGCCGGAACGGGGGCGCATGCGCAAACGGCGGAATCTGGCGGCCGCCCTCGCCCTCGTTCCCACGGCACTCATTGTTCTGGTGGTCTTTGTCGGCTGCCTGCTCTGGACCATCCGCCTGTCCTTCACCAGCTCCAAACTTCTGCCCGTGCTGGACTGGGTGGGCCTGCAGCAATATTCCCGCCTCTTCGCCAACGAGCGTTTCCTGCTCTCGGTCGAGAACATCGCCGTCTTCGGCGTGCTCTTCATCGCCGGCTGCCTGATCCTCGGCTTCCTGCTGGCGGTCTTCATCGACCAGAATGTGCGCGGCGAAGCGCTGTTCCGCACCATCTTCCTCTATCCCTATGCCATGTCCTTTGTGGTCACCGGCCTTGCCTGGCAGTGGTTCCTCAACCCCACGCTCGGCCTGCAGCAGATCGTCCGCGACCTCGGCTTCCCGGCCTTCCGCTTCGACTGGCTCGTCAATCCGCAGATGGTCATCTACACGCTGGTCATCGCGGGTCTTTGGCATGGTGCAGGCCTTGTCATGTGCATCATGCTGGCGGGCCTGCGCGGCATTGATGCCGACCTTTGGAAGGCCGCCCGCATCGACGGAATTCCCGTCTGGCGCACCTATCTGTCAGTGGTGCTGCCGCTGCTCGGGCCGATGATCATCACAGCTGTCGTCCTGCTCGCAACGGGCGTGGTCAAACTCTACGACCTCGTTGTCGCCATGACACTCGGCGGGCCAGGCATAGCCTCCGAAGTGCCGGCCAAGTTCGTGATGGACCACTTCTTCGAGCGCAACAACATCGGCCTCGCCACAGCAGCCGCGACGGCCATGCTCATCGCCGTCGCCAGCGTTCTCGCCCCCTGGGTCTATGCCCGCTACATCCGCCCGCAACACGGGAGGCACGCATGAGCCAGACCGTCATCCCCTCGGGCCGCAAGCCCCAGCGCCTGACCCTCGCCCGCGCCGGTGTCTATGCCTTCCTGGTCATCAGCTCGCTCTACTTCCTGCTGCCGCTGTGGATCATGCTCATGACCTCGCTGAAGGACATGGAGGAAATCCGGCTTGGCAGCATTCTCGCCTGGCCGAAGGAGCTGACCTTCGAGCCGTGGCTGCGCGCCTGGTCCTCGGCCTGCACCGGCCTTGACTGCTCCGGCATCAGCACCGGCTTCTGGAACTCGCTGAAGATCCTCGTGCCATCGGTGTTCTTCTCGGTCGCCCTGGGCGCCGTCACGGGCTATGCCCTGTCGTTCTGGCGGGTGCGGGGCGCGAACCTGATGTTCGGCATCCTGCTGATCGGCGCTTTCGTGCCCTATCAGGTGTTCCTCTATCCGCTGGTCCGCATCTTCGCCACCACCGGCATCTACAACTCGCTCCTGTGCATCGTGCTGGTTCACGTCATCTTCGGCCTGCCGCTGATGACCCTGCTGTTCCGCAACTACTATGCGGGCCTGCCCATCGAGCTGTTCAAGGCGGCGCGTGTGGATGGCGGCGGCTTCTGGACGATCTTCCTGCGGGTGATCCTGCCCATGTCGGCGCCGATCCTCATCGTCGCCACCATCCTGCAGGTTACCGGCATCTGGAACGACTTCCTCTTCGGCCTCACCTTCGCCGGGCGGGAGAACCTGCCGATGACGGTGCAGCTCAACAATATCGTCAATTCGACCCAGGGCGAGCGCGCCTACAACGTGGACATGGCCGCCACCATGCTCACGGCGCTGGTTCCGCTTGCGGTCTATTTCCTCTCGGGACGCTGGTTCGTGCGGGGCATCGCCGCCGGCGCGGTCAAGGGATAACGCCATGTCTGCTGTTTCAGTCCGTGACGTCAGTGTAGCCTTCGGCCAGCACCGCGTGTTCGACGGCATGTCGCTCGATATCGAAGCCGGAGAATTCATCGTCCTGCTCGGCCCATCTGGCTGCGGCAAGTCAACCCTGCTCAACGCCATCGCCGGTCTTCTCGATATCAATGAAGGCCAGATCCACATCGGCGGGCGCAATGTCACCTGGGAAGAGCCGAAAGACCGGGGCATCGCCATGGTGTTCCAGTCCTACGCGCTCTACCCGCGCATGAGCGTGCGGGAGAACATGTCCTTCGGCCTGCGCATGGCCAAGACACCCAAACCCAGCATCGACGCCAAGGTGAGCCGCGCGGCAGACATGCTGCAGATCAGCCACCTTCTCGACCGGCGCCCCGACCAGCTCTCCGGCGGCCAGCGCCAGCGCGTCGCCATTGGCCGGGCGCTGGTGCGCGATGCGGATGTGTTCCTCTTCGACGAGCCCCTGTCCAACCTCGATGCGCAGCTGCGCAATGAACTGCGCGTCGAGATCAAGCGCCTGCACCAGCAGATGCAGAACACGACCATGATCTATGTCACCCACGACCAGATCGAGGCGCTGACGCTGGCCGACCGCATTGCCGTGATGAAGGACCAGAAGATCCAGCAGCTCGGCACCCCGGCAGAGATCTATCACCACCCGGCCAATCTCTTCGTGGCTGGCTTTGTCGGCAGCCCGCGCATGAACTTCATCGAGGGCACGGTGCAGCCGGGTGACGGGGCGCCCGTTTTCACCGCACCTGGCATCCTCCAGCCGCTGAGCCAGTACCGCTTCCACGAGCCGGTACGTGCGCCCATGCCCGCAACGCTCGGCGTGCGGCCGGAGCATGTGCGCGTCAACACCCCCGATGCCCAGCCGGGCTTCCGGGTCGATCTGCTGGAAACCCACGGCGCCGACAATCTGATGTGGTGCGCCAATGACAGCATTTCGCTGCAGATCCGCCTGCCCGGCACCGTCAGCTATCCACTTGGCACCGCCGTCAGCCTCGCTTTTGACGCGGATCAGCTTTCGCTCTTCGGCGCAGAGGATGGCGAACGCCTCTGACTCCGCCCCTTCTTCCCTCATCTCACTGGAGCAATCGACATGCAGGACATCATCTCCATCCAGCTTTACTCCCTGCGGGACTATGGAAACCTCGCCCGTCAGCTTGAGACGCTGGCCTCCATCGGCTTCCGCCATGTGGAAACCATCGGCTCGCATCTGGCCAATGCCACGGAAACACGCGCCCTGCTCGACCAGCACGGGATGACCGCCCCCTCCGGTCATGTCGGGCTGGCGGACCTGCGCGAACGGTTCGACTGGGTGACGGATCAGGCTGCGGCAATCGGCATTTCCCAGCTCTACATGCCCGCCGTCCCCGCCGGAGAGCGCGAGGGCATGCCCGCCGACTACTGGCGCAAGCTCGGTGTGGAGCTGGGTGAAATGGCCGTGCGCCTCAAGAGCCGGAACATCGACCTTGGCTATCACAACCACCATTGGGAGCTGTTCCCCTGTGCCGGTGGTGCGATCCCCTTTGATCTGCTGATCGAGGCTTCCGCCGGTTCTCCGCTGACGATCGAGGCGGATCTTGCCTGGCTGGTGCGCGGCGGCGCGGACCCGCTCGCCTGGATGGCAAAGCACAAGGACCGGCTGTCGGCCATCCATGTGAAGGACATCGCCCCGCAGGGCGAGAATCTTGATGAAGACGGCTGGGCCAATGTGGGCGCAGGCACGCTGGACTGGCCGGCGCTGCACGAAGCCACCCGCAGCTATGGCGTCCGCCTTATGGTGCTGGAGCATGACAAGCCCGCCGATGCAGCAGCCTTCGCCCGCCAGAGCTATTCCTATCTCACCGGCCTTTCCGGCGAAGCCGCCAAGACCGCCCGCAGCGCCTGAAGGAACGCACACAAATGAAGACCATGAAACTCGGCATCATCGGCTGCGGCAACATCTCCGATGCCTATCTGACCGGCGGCGCCAGATCGCAGATCGTTTCGGTGAAAGCGGTGACGGATCTCAACGCGGAAGCCGCGCGCGCCAAGGCAGAGGCCTATGGCGTTGAGGCCATGACGGTTGACGCCATGCTCGCCGATCCGGACATCGAAATGATCATCAACCTGACGGTGCCGCAGGCCCATGCCACCGTCAGTGGAGCGATCCTCGCGGCCCGCAAACACGTCTATTCCGAAAAACCCTTTGCCGTCACCTATGCGGAGGCGAAGGAAATGGTTGCTTCCGCCGATGCCAAGGGGCTGAGGATCGGCTCGGCACCGGACACGTTCCTCGGCGCAGCCCATCAGCGCGCCCGTGAGCTGATCGACGAAGGCAGGATCGGCAAGGTGGTCGGCGGTGCCGTCACCTTCGCCACCCCCGGCATGGAAATGTGGCATCCCAACCCGTTCTTCTTCTTCCAGAGGGGCGGCGGGCCGGTGCTGGATATCGGCTGCTATCCGATTACCCAGCTGGTCAATTGCCTGGGGCCGGTGGAAAGCGTCGTGGCTCATGCCTCGCGCGGGCGGGAGACGCGCGTCATCACCAGCGAGCCGCACAACGGCAAGGAACTGACGGTGGAGGTGCCGACCACGGTCAACGGCGTGCTCGCCTTCGCCAATGGCGCCAATGTCGCCTTCACCGCCTCCTGGGACGTGTGGAAGCACGGGCGCAAGCCGATCGAGTTCTACGGCACGGAAGGCAGCATCCTCAACCCGGACCCGAACTTCTTCGGTGGCGAGGTTCTCCTGTCTGCCCGCAATGGTGAGTGGGAAGCGCAGGACATTTCGCACTTGCCCTTCGGCGCGCCGAACCGCCCGTTGCGCGATGGGCGGGAGGTCGCCGACTACCGCATGGCCGGCGTCTTCGACATGGCCGCCGCCATCCGTACCGGCCGCCCGCACCGGGCAAATGGCGCGCTGGCGCTGCATGTGCTGGAGATCATGGAAAGCCTCGAACGTTCCTCGGACGAAGGCCGGCGCATCACGCTGGAAACCACCTGCGAGCGCCCGCAAGCCGTGCCGCATGGGACGGGAGAGGCCGTCTTCCTCTGAGGCATGAAAACACAAGCGGGGGCAGCCTGCACGGCTGCCCCCGCGTGCCGTGACTTCATTCTGCGTCAGTGTACGCTGAGTTTGTCGAGCGCACCCGGCTTGTCATGGAGCGCGAGCTTGTCCACGATTGTCTCGCTGGCCGCGTTAAGGCCGGTGACGGTCACTTTCGCCCCAAGCCTGCGGAATTTCAGCACCACCATGTCCAGCGCCGAGACGCTGGAAATATCCCAGATATGCGCACGGCTGACGTCGATCGTGACCCGGTCCAGCGCTTCGCGGAAGTCAAAGGCCGCATAGAAATCCTCGACCGAAGCAAAGAACAGCTGCCCCTCAACCACATAAGTCCGGCTGCTGCCATCGGCGGAAAGCTCCGAAGTGACGCGGAACAACTGGGAGATCTTCCAGGCAAAGAAGATGCCCGACAGCAGCACACCCACCAGCACGCCGATGGCAAGGTTATGGGTTGCCACCACACAGATGACCGTCGCCAGCATGACGATGGAGGAAGAGCGCGGATGGCTGCGCAGGTTGAGGATTGATGTCCAGCTGAAGGTGCCCACCGACACCATGATCATGATCGCCACCAGCGCAGGCATGGGGATCTGCTTCACCCAATCCCCCAGCACCACGATGAGAAACAGCAGGATGACGCCCGCCGCGAAACAGGACAGGCGCCCGCGCCCGCCGGATTTCACATTGATCATCGACTGGCCGATCATGGCACAGCCCGCCATGCCGCCAATGAAGCCGGTGGCGAAATTCGCAAGGCCCTGCCCGATGCACTCCTGATTGCGGTCGGACGGCGTATCGGTCACTTCATCGACCAGCTGCTGGGTCATCAGGGATTCCAGCAGGCCCACAGCCGCAACAGCCGCCGAGTAAGGCAGCACGATCAGGAAGGTTTCCAGCGTCAGCGGCACTTCGGGCAGAAGGAACACCGGCAAGGTAGAGGGCAGCTCGCCCATGTCGCCGACCGTGCGCACATCAAGGCCAAACCAGATGGCAAGACCCGTCAGCACGAAGATGCAGACGAGCGGCGAAGGCACCGCCCGGGTGATGTAGGGAAACAGATAAATGATCCCGAGACCGGCTGCCGTCATCACATAGGTCAGCGGCGTCACGCCGATCAGTTCCGGCAGCTGCGCCATGAAGATGAGGATCGCCAGCGCATTGACGAAACCGGTCATGACCGAGCGCGAGACGAAGCGCATGACGTGGCCCAGCCGCAGCAGCCCTGCCCCAACTTGAAGCACACCGGCAAGAATGGTCGCCGCCAGCAGATATTGCAGGCCATGCTCCTTCACCAGTGTGACCATCAGCACGGCCGTTGCAGCCGTCGCGGCGGAAATCATGCCCGGCCGTCCGCCCGCAATGGCGGTGATGACGGCAATGGAGAAGGAGGCATAGAGGCCGATCTTGGGATCGACCCCGGCGATGATCGAAAAGGCGATGGCCTCAGGGATGAGGGCAAGGGCCACGAGCAGGCCAGAAAGCAGGTCGGCGCGCACATTGCCGAACCATTGGTTCCGGTAAGCGGAAAGTGAGATCATGAGAAATCCGTTCAGATGACCTGCGCAGTCCGGCGGTATTACCAGCCGGCAGAACGTCCTTGCATGCGCGATCATGTGAATTGTCCGGCGGATCGGCGGCCGGAAGAGCCACCCGGAATTGCACCGGGTCCTGATGACTTATGGGGTTTTACCTAACCCGGCTGACGCTGCGATGCAACATCGCAAGCGCGCAAAAATGCGGCGCACTATAAGTCTGTCTGTGTGATCCGGCACACGCTGACTGCACATGCCGGATCACGGGATGTCAATGGCTCAAAGGCTCATGGTCGCGGTGACGGCGGATTTCCAGGCGCCGTATTTGCGCTGGCGCTCGTCTTCGCCGATGGCAGGCTCGAAGCGCTTTTCGATGGCCCAGCTTTCGGCAAAGCCTTCCATGTCCGGATAGACGCCAGCCGCCATGCCGGCGAGCCAGGCAGCGCCCAGCGCCGTCGTCTCCAGCACCTGCGGCCGGTCAACCGGGGCGCCGAGGATGTCGGAGAGGAACTGCATGGCCCAGTCGCTGGCGCTCATGCCGCCATCGACGCGCAGCACGGGCTTTCCGGCTGCATCCGTCCAGTCCACCTGCATGGCTTCCAGGAGATCGCGGGTCTGGTAGCCGACGCTTTCCAGCGCTGCCTTGGCGAACTCGGCGGGGCCGGAGTTGCGGGTGAGGCCAAAGATGGCGCCGCGGCAATCCGGACGCCAGTAGGGCGCGCCGAGGCCGGTGAAGGCCGGCACCATGATCACGTGCTGGCCGGGATCAGCCTGCTCGGCCAGCGGCTGGGTTTCCTTGGCTTCGCGGATGATCTTCAGTCCGTCGCGCAACCACTGCACCACGGCACCGGCGATGAAGATGGAGCCTTCCAGCGCATAGGTGCGCTTGCCGCCGATCTGATAGGCGATGGTGGTGAGCAGCCGGCTCTGCGAGACGACTGGCTTGTCCCCGGTGTTGAGCAGGGCAAAGCAGCCCGTGCCATAGGTGGACTTCAGCATGCCCGGCTTGAAGCACGCCTGCCCCACGGTCGCGGCCTGCTGGTCACCGGCAACGCCCATGATCGGGATCTCGTGGCCGAAGAGGTCGGCGCGGGCATTGCCATAATTGGCAGCGCAGTCCTTCACTTCCGGCAGCATTCCCATGGGAATATCGAGAAGCTCGCAGATCTCCGCGCTCCACTCGCCCTTGTGAATGTCGAACAGCAGAGTGCGGGCAGCGTTGGTGGCGTCCGTTGCATGAACGGCACCTGCCGTCAGCTTCCAGATGAGGAAGCTGTCGACCGTGCCGAACAGCAGCTCGCCCTTTTCGGCACGGGCGCGGGCGCCCTCCACGTTGTCGAGGATCCACTTCAGCTTGGTGCCGGAGAAATAGGGGTCGAGCAGCAGGCCGGTGCGGGCGCTGACCATGGCTTCATGGCCTTCGTCCTTCAGCTTGCGGCACAGGTCCGCCGTGCGGCGGTCCTGCCAGACGATGGCGTTATAGACCGGCTGGCCGGTGCTCCGGTCCCAGACCAGCGTCGTCTCACGCTGGTTGGTGATGCCGATGGCGGCAATGTCGCGGCCCGTGCGCCCGGCACGCTCAATCGCAGCGCGGCAGGAACCGGCGGTCGTGGACCACAGGTCCGCCGGATCATGCTCCACCCAGCCGGACTGGGGATAGATCTGCGGAAACTCCTCCTGCGCGCTCGCAACCACCTTCATGTGCTTGTCGAAGAGGATCGCGCGGCTCGAAGTCGTGCCCTGGTCAATGGCAAGAATATGGGTCAAGTCAGCCTCCTCGATTGCACCTGCGGCTCTTGTCCACGTGTGACAGGAGCACCTTTGTTGTTCAATGCAACCGGGCTCTGCGGCATTCTCCGCCCGGACCCGGTCAGCCCAAGGGCGGGACCTTACGGCCCCGCCCCCGATTGTCGATAGCTAATTACTTATTTCCACGAGGCAATCAGCTCATCATAGGAAACGGTAATGGGCTGCTCCTTCTCGTCCGGGATCTTGCGCTTGGGTGCGCCCGGCTGGTCGAACCAGAACTCGGCGCTCTGCTCCTCGTTCAGCTTCGGGCCGATATCGCCCTGCACGCCTGCACGCTCCAGGCGCTCCAGCACCTTTTCCTGCTCTGCGCAAAGCGCATCCATGGCTTCCTGCGGGGACTTTGCACCGGAGGAGGCATCACCGATGTTCTGCCACCACAGCTGAGCCAGCTTCGGATAGTCCGGAACGTTGGTTCCGGTCGGCGACCACTGCAGGCGGGCGGGCGAGCGGTAGAACTCGACCAGACCACCAAGCTTCGGAGCGCGTTCGGTGAAGCTGTCATGCTGCAGCGTGGATTCGCGGATGAAGGTCAGGCCGACATGGCTCTTCTTCACATCCACGGTCTTGGAGGTGACGAACTGGGCGTAGAGCCAGGCCGCCTTGGCACGGTCAACCGGAGTGGACTTCATCAGCGTCCAGGAGCCAGCGTCCTGATAGCCGACCTTCATGCCCTCTTCCCAGTACACGCCATGCGGCGAGGGAGCCATGCGCCACTTCGGCGTGCCGTCCTCGTTCATGACCGGAAGACCCGGCTTGACCATGTCGGCGGTGAAGGCGGTGTACCAGAAGATCTGCTGGGCAATTTCGCCCTGGGCAGGCACCGGACCGGCTTCGCCGAACACCATGCCGGCAGCGGCCGGAGGCGCATACTTGTTCAGCCACTCGATGTATTTGGCGATCGAGTAGACCGCAGCCGGGCCGTTGGTGTCGCCACCACGGGCCACGCACGAGCCGACCGGCTGGAAGCTTTCGTTGACGCGGATGCCCCATTCATCGACCGGAAGGCCGTTCGGCTCGCCCTTGTCGCCGGCACCAGCCATCGACAGCCAGGCATCGGTGAAGCGCCAGCCGAGTGACGGGTCCTTCTTGCCGTAGTCCATGTGGCCATAGACTTTCTTGCCGTCGATTTCCCGGCCGGTGAAGAACTCGGCGATATCCTCATAAGCCGACCAGTTCACCGGTACGCCGAGCTCATAGCCGTACTTCTCCTTGAAGTCCGCCTTGTTCTTCTCGTCGTTGAACCAGTCATACCGGAACCAGTAAAGGTTCGCGAACTGCTGATCGGGCAGCTGATAGAGCTTGCCGTCCGGACCGGTCGTGAACTTGATGCCGATGAAGTCACTCAGATCAAGGCCCGGATTGGTGACGTCCTTGCCTTCGTCCGCCATCCAGTCGGTCAGGTTGCGGGCCTGCTGGTAGCGCCAGTGGGTGCCGATCAGGTCCGAGTCATTGATGTAGGCGTCGTAGATGTTCTCGCCCGACTGCATCTGCGTCTGCAGCTTCTCCACCACATCGCCTTCGCCGATCAGATCATGGGTGATCTTGATGCCGGTGATTGCGGTGAAGGCAGGGGCCAAAACCTTGGCTTCGTATTCATGGGTGGTGATCGTTTCGGAAACGACCTTGATGTCCATACCCTTGAACGGAGCAGCAGCGTCGATAAACCACTGCATCTCGGCTTCCTGATCGGCGCGTGACAGCGCCGACATATCGCCGATTTCCGCGTCAAGGAACTTCTTTGCTGCCTCCATGTCAGCAAAGGCGCTTCCGCTTCCGACCAGCATGGCGAGCGCCATGGCGGTGGAGGTGTAAAACACTCTCATTCCATTTCCTCCCGAAGTTTCATGATCGTGAGATCAGGTTGCCTGCCCGTCAGACCCAGCGGAAAACCGCCAGGGCATAGACGAGACAGGCGATCAGAGCCCCCCACAGGGGAGCACCGAAGGCGGCGAGCCAGCCAAGCGTGATGAAGGCTGAGCCCAGAAGGGATATGAAGAGACGATCCCCCCGGGTCGTCTCGATCCGCAGCACGCCGGTGCGCGGCGTCTCCGGAAAGCGGATCGCTAGCACGGTGAAGATCACCAGCAGCGCCGCTATCGTTGCGAAGAAAATCGCGGTCGGAGCAGTCCAGGCCATCCAGTCCATATCTGTTCTCCCTCAGATCAGACGCGGCCCAGGGCAAAGCCCTTGGCGATGTAGTTGCGGACGAAGTAGATCACCAGCGCCCCCGGGATGATTGTCAGCACACCGGCAGCTGCCAGCACGCCCCAGTCCATTCCAGACGCCGAGACCGTACGGGTCATGGTGGCGGCGATCGGCTTGGCATTCACCGAGGTGAGCGTGCGCGACAGCAGCAGCTCGACCCAGGAGAACATGAAGCAGAAAAAGGCCGCCACCCCGATGCCGCTCGCGATCAGCGGCATGAAGATCTTCACAAAGAAACGGCCGAAGGAATAGCCGTCAATATAGGCAGTTTCGTCGATTTCCTTCGGCACGCCCCGCATGAAGCCTTCCAGGATCCAGACGGCCAGCGGCACGTTGAACAGGCAGTGCGCCAGAGCGACGGCGATATGCGTGTCGAACAGTCCGACCGAGGAATAGAGCTGGAAGAAGGGCAGCGCGAACACGGCCGGCGGGGCCATGCGGTTGGTCAGCAGCCAGAAGAACAGGTGCTTGTCGCCGAGGAACGTGTAGCGCGAAAAGGCATAGGCCGCCGGCAGCGCCACGGTGATCGAAATCACCGTGTTCATCACCACATAGATCAGCGAGTTGACATAGCCCATGTACCAGCTCGGATCGGTGAGGATCGTGATGTAATTGGCCAGCGTCGGGCTCTGCGGCCACAGCGAGAAGGTGGACAGGATCTCCGTGTTGGTCTTCAGGCTCATGTTGACGAGCCAGTAGATCGGCAGCAGCAGGAAGATCAGATAGAGAGCCATCACTACGGCGCGGGAGTTTATGCCGATGCGGGCAGAACTGCGGCGCCGGGCCGGGATGGTGGCGGTCGTGGTTGCGGCACCCATCAGAAGCCCTCCCTTTTGTCGAGGTTGGTCATCACGGTGTAGAACACCCAGGAAATCAGCAGGATCACAAGGAAGTACATGATCGAGAAGGCAGCGGCGGGACCAAGATCGAACTGGCCGAGAGCCATCTTGACGAGGTCGATGGACAGGAAGGTCGTCGAGTTGCCCGGCCCGCCTCCCGTCACCACGAAGGGCTCTGTGTAGATCATAAAGCTGTCCATGAACCGCAGCAGGATGGCGATCATCAAGACGCCCTGCATCTTCGGCAGCTCGATGTAGCGGAACACGCTCCAGCGGCTCGCCTGATCGATCTTTGCCGCCTGATAATAGGCGTCGGGGATCGACTGCAGACCGGCATAGGCCAGCAGCGCCACCAGCGACGTCCAGTGCCAGACGTCCATGACGATGACAGTGGCCCAGGCGGCAACGGCATCCTGCGTATAGTTGTAGGAGATGCCCAGGCCATGCAGCGTTGCGCCCAGCAGGCCGATATCGACACGGGCAAAGATCTGCCAGATCGTGCCCACCACATTCCACGGAATGAGCAGCGGCAGCGCCATGAGCACGAGGCAGAACGAGGCCCAGAAGCCCCGCTTGGGCATGTTGAGAGCAATGAAAATGCCGAGCGGGATTTCGATGGCAAGGATCACGGCCGAGAAGACCAACTGGCGGCCCAGTGCATCCCAAAGGCGCTTGGACCGCAGCATGTCATCGAACCATTCAACACCCGCCCAGAAGAACTTGTTGTTGCCGAACGTGTCCTGCACCGAATAGTTGACCACCGTCATCAGCGGGATCACCGCCGAGAAGGCGACGAGCAGCAGGACGGGCAGGACCAGGAACCAGGCCTTGTGATTGACTGTCTTTTCCATCAGGCCGCCTCCCCCGTAACGCGCCAGCTGTTGGCATAGACATTGACATGCGCGGGATCGAACACCACGCGGGTCATGCCGGATGTGACGGGGTCGCTTTCGCCCGCAATGATGTTGATGTCAGCACCGAAGAACTCGGCCCGGACGATCTTGTGCCGCCCCACATCCTCGACGCGGCGCACCTTCACCGGCAGGCCTTCAGTCTCCGACAGGCGCACGAATTCGGGACGCACACCGATCTGGATCTTGCCGTCCAGGCCTGAATAGCCGTGGCCAAGCGGAATGGTTGCCCCGTTCACATAGGCCGAGTTGCCCTCGACCCTGGCATCCATCAGGTTCATGCCCGGCGAGCCGATGAAATAGCCGACGAATGTGTGGGCGGGCCGCTCGAACAATTCCTGCGGCGTGCCGATCTGCACCACCCGGCCGTCATACATCACCACCACCTTGTCGGCGAAAGTCAGCGCCTCGGTCTGGTCATGCGTCACATAGATCATCGTGTGGCCAAACTCGTGATGCAGCGACTTCAGCTGCGTCCTGAGTTCCCACTTCATATGCGGGTCGATCACCGTCAGCGGCTCGTCGAAGAGCAGCGCGTTGACATCCTCCCTCACCATGCCGCGGCCAAGTGAAATCTTCTGCTTGGCATCGGCGGTCAGCCCGCGTGCCTTGCGGTCCAGCACCTCTTCCATGCCGATCATGCGGGCAATCTTCTGCACGCGCTCGGCAACATAGGCCGCACTCGCCCCCCGGTTCTTCAGCGGAAACGCAAGGTTTCCGCGCACCGTCATCGTGTCGTAGACGACCGGGAACTGGAACACCTGCGCAATGTTGCGTTCCGCCGTCGCCTTCCCGGTGACATCGGTGTCATTGAACAGGATGCGGCCCTGGCTCGGCACCAGCAGACCGGAAATGATGTTGAGAAGCGTTGACTTGCCGCAACCGGACGAGCCGAGCAGCGCATAGGCCTCACCATCGTTCCAGACGTGGTTCAGTTCCTTGAGCGCAAAGTCGTCCTCGTTTTTCGGGCGCGGATTGTAGGAATGGGCGAGATTGTCGAGCGTGATCTTGGCCATGGGTCCCTCCTCACGCCGCCAGCGCATAGGCGGCCGGAGCCACCAGCGAACCGTCCTGTCCGAAGACATAGACATGGGAAGGATCGAGATAGACCTTGAGCGCCGTTCCCAGGGCCAGGTCATGCACGCCATGCACAAGCCCCACCCAGCGCTCGCCATGGTGCTCCAGATGCACGAAGGTCTCCGACCCGGTGATCTCCGTGACCATCAGATGCGCCGTAAACTCCATGGCATCGGCGCTGTGCCGGTGCAGTTCCAGATGATTGGGGCGGAAGCCCGCGATATAGCGGCCATCGCTCAGATCCGACAGCTTGCCGGCGGCCGGGATCGACTGGCCATCACCGAACATCAGCCGGGCACCGGCCTTGGCGATCTGAAGGAAGTTCATCGGAGGGTCGGAGAAAACGCGCGCCGTCGTGGCATCGACCGGACGGCGGTAGACCTCCGGCGTCGGGCCGAACTGGGTCACACGGCCCTGCCAGAGCGTCGCCGTGTTGCCGCCGAGCAGCAGTGCCTCTTCCGGCTCCGTCGTCGCATAGACGAAGATCGAACCGGAGGCCTCGAAGATCTTCGGGATTTCGACGCGCAGTTCCTCGCGCAGCTTGTAGTCGAGGTTGGCGAGCGGCTCATCGAGCAGCACCAGACCTGCATTCTTCACCAGCGCACGTGCCAGCGCACAGCGCTGCTGCTGGCCGCCCGAGAGCTCGAGCGGCTTGCGCTGCAGCATCGGGGTGAGCTTCATCATCTCGGCGGTCTGACGCACCGCCCTGTCGATGTCCGCAGCGGACTTGCCCATCAGCCGCAGCGGGCTGGCAATGTTGTCATAGACGGTCATTGCCGGGTAGTTGATGAACTGCTGATAGACCATGGCGATGGCGCGATCCTGCACCCGCACACCGGTCACGTCCGTGCCGTTCCAGAGGATCTTGCCCGCAGACGGCTGATCAAGGCCGGCCATCAGGCGCATCAGAGACGTCTTGCCGGCCGAAGTCGGTCCAAGCAGGACGTTCATGCTTCCCTCACGCAAGGTAAGGTTCGTCGTGTGGATGTGCGTATTCGCACCCACGACCTTGGAGACATTCTCCAGGACCAGGGTCATGTATTCCCTCCTCCCAATTCCTCCTACTGAGCTGCAACCTCCCCAAGCCGCAGCGCGCAGGTACTCTTCATCCACTCGTCCAGTGCCGCCACCTCCACGGCACTCAGACGAAGGCCCAGTTTCGATCTGCGCCACACCACATCTTCTGCGGTGCGCGCATATTCCTTATCGATCAGCCAGTTGACTTCCCGCTCGGTCAGGTTCCATCCGAAGTGACGGCCAAGGTCCTCCACCTTTGCCGCACCAGCCAGAATACCTGCCGCCTCGGTGCCATAGGCTTTCACCAGGCGCGTGGCCCAGCGCTCATCAAGGAACGGATACGCGGCGCGCAGGTCCCCGATCAGCTTCGCTACGCCCTGCACCGGAAAGTCGCCGCCCGGAAGCGGCACACGGGCTGTCCAGGCCCCGGCAGCGCCGGGGAAATAGGGCACGATCTTTTCCAGCGCGTGCTCGGCGAGCTTGCGGTAGGTGGTGATCTTGCCACCGAAGACGTTAAGCAGCGGCGCACCGCCCGTCTCTTCCACCTTCAGCACATAATCGCGGGTCGCCGCCGTCGCCGACTTGGCGCCGTCATTGTAGAGCGGGCGCACACCGGAATAGCTCCAGACGATATCATCAACCGTCACCGGACGCTTGAAATAGCCGGAAGCGAATCTCAGCAAATAGTCGCGCTCCTGCTCCGTACAGACCGGCTTGATGCCCGGCTCCGGATGGTCGGCATCCGTGGTTCCGATCAGCGTGAAGTCCGTCTCGTAGGGAATGGCGAAAATGATGCGGCCATCTTCGCCCTGGAAGAAGTAGCACTTGCCGTGATCGAAGAGCTTCTTCGTGACGATGTGGCTGCCGCGCACGAGGCGCACGCCGTCCTGCGAATTGGAGCGCACGGTGTTGCGGATCACATCCCCGACCCAGGGGCCACCGGCATTGATCAGCATCTTCGCCTTGCGGCTGGTGCGGGCGCCGGTGCTGCAGTCTTCCAGCACGATCGACCACAGGCCATCCACCCGTTCGGCGGAGACCACGCGGGTGCGCACCATCACCTCGGCGCCGCGCGCCTCAGCATCCCGGGCGTTCAGCACCACAAGGCGCGAGTCCTCGATCCAGCAGTCGGAATATTCATAGGCCTTGGCAAAGCGGTCCTGAAGCGGCTCACCCTCGGGGCCGGACTTCAGATTGACCGTCGTGGTGCCGGGCAGGATCTTGCGGCCGCCCAGATTGTCATACAGGAACAGGCCGAAACGGATCAGCCAGGCCGGGCGGCGGCCCTTCATCCAGGGCATCACCATGTTCAGGAGCTTTGACGTCGGCGTTTCGCCCTCAAAGCGCATGTCCTTGTGATAGGGCAGCACGAAACGCATCGGCCAGCTGATATGCGGCATTGCCTCCAGCAGCGTTTCCCGCTCGATCAGCGCCTCGCGCACCAGCCGGACCTCGAAATATTCGAGATAGCGCAACCCGCCATGGAACAGCTTTGTGGAGGCCGAAGAGGTGGCAGATGCCAGGTCATTCATCTCGGCCAGCGCCACGGACAGACCGCGCCCCGCCGCATCACGGGCAATGCCGCAGCCATTGATGCCGCCACCGATGATAAAGAGATCGACCACCTGGTCCTGCTGCGACATCACGGGGAAAGGCCTCCTGAAACCGGACATTTGTGAACACAAACGAACCATAAGAGGCGGGCTTTCGTCAATCGCTGATTTTCGTTTCTGTTCGGTTTTGTTTTCTCACGTAAGGTCAATCACTTGACCGGCACCAGCTTGCGGAAACAGTCTGCAAACGGGCCTTGCTGCATAACAGCATGAGTTTCTTGTGCATCGCACGCTTTCTCCCGCACCGCAGAAGGCCCGGCCCTTCCCCGGCAAGCATTCGCCCTCACGCCTGAAGCTTGAAAAAGGGAACCAAACCGAACATATTGCGCATCCAAAAAGGAATATGCCGTGTCCCAGAGCTTCCGCCAGCCCGAGATTCTCGAACTCGCCCGCCAGCAGGGGAAAGTGACCGTCGAAGAGCTTGCCGCTCATTTCGGCGTGACCGTGCAGACCATCCGCCGGGATCTGGCCGATCTTGCCGACAGTGGCCGACTGGAACGGGTGCATGGCGGCGCGATCCTGCCCTCCGGCGTCTCCAACATAGGTTATGAGGACCGGCGCAGCCTGAACCGTGAGGCGAAGGCCGCCATTGCAGAGGCCTGCGCGAAAGCCATCCCGGAAAACGCGTCCGTGTTTCTCAACATCGGCACCAGCACGGAAGCGGTAGCCCGCGCACTTCTGCACCACCGCAATCTCATGGCAGTGACCAACAACATGAATGTCGCCAATATCCTGGCCGCCAATCCGGACTGTCAGGTCATTGTGGCGGGCGGGGCGCTGCGGCGCACCGATGGCGGTCTGGTCGGCACGCTGACCATGCGCACCATCGAACAGTTCCGCTTCGACTTTGCCGTCATCGGCTGCTCGGCGCTGGACGAAGATGGCGATCTGCTGGACTTCGACATTCAGGAAGTTGGCGTCAGCCAGACCATCATCCGGCAGGCGCGCAAGACATTTCTGGTCAGCGATCACTCCAAGTTCCTGCGCGGCGCGCCCGTGCGGATTGCCTCGCTGAGCGAGATCGACACCTTTTTCACCGACCGGCCGCTCTCTCCTGCCCTCAGCGCACGCTGCCGGGAATGGGGCACGAAGACAGTGATCTGCGGCGGATAAGCCGCCACGGCGGCTTTTCGCAAGAAAGAGGATGACAGCCGCCGCTGCTGCGGCTACCTCCTCGTCTATGCCGCAGTGCGGCAATCCTTTCGCCAAAGGGCACAAGCCCCGGAACAGGCCGGCAGAACTGCGGGCCATCCTTGTGGAGTGACACCATGAGCCACACCCTGATTGCACCCTCCATGCTGGCCAGCGATTTCTCGCGCCTGCGTGACGAGATCCGCGCCATCGACGGCGCCGGTGCCGACTGGATCCACCTGGACGTGATGGATGGCCATTTCGTGCCCAACATCACCTTTGGCCCGGACATCATCGCCGCCATGCGCCCGCACACCGCCAAGGTGTTCGATACGCATCTGATGATCGCCCCTTGCGATGCCTATCTGGAAGCCTTCGCCAAGGCGGGCTCCGACATCATCACCGTGCATGCAGAAGCCGGGCCCCATCTCGACCGGTCGCTGCAGGCCATCCGCAATCTGGGCAAGAAGGCCGGCGTCTCGCTGAACCCGGCAACGCCCGAAAGCGTCATCGAATATGTGCTCGACCGGCTGGATCTGGTGCTGGTGATGAGCGTCAACCCCGGCTTTGGCGGACAGAGGTTCATTCCTGCCGTGGTGGACAAGATCGCCCGGATCAAGGCCATGATCGGCAACCGCCCGATCGATATCGAGGTGGATGGCGGCGTCACCCCGCAAACCGCGCCTCTGGTGACGGCGGCCGGTGCCAATGTGCTGGTGGCCGGTTCCGCCGTGTTCAAGGGCGGCACGCCCGAGACGGCCTCCCATTATGCCGCGCAGATCGAGGCCATCCGCAGCGCGGGCAATGCGGCAGCCAAGGCATGAAGGCGGTCATTTTCGATCTGGACGGCACGCTGGTCGACAGCGTGCAGGCCATCGCCGACATCGGCAATGCGTTGATGAGCGAACTGGATCTCGCCCCCCTCTCCGTCACGGAAGCGCGCAGCTACATCGGCAATGGCGCGGCGCGCTTCGTCGAGCGGGCGCTGGCGGCACGCGGCATCAGCGGTGATGCCGGCCTGCTGGCCGAGCGGGTGGAGCGCTTCGAAGAGCTTTATGCGCAGGCCCCCGGCAGCGCCAACCCGCCCTTCCCCGGCGTGGAAGCGGCCCTGCACGCCCTGAAAGCACGCGGCATCCGTCTTGGGCTTTGCACCAACAAGCCCGGCGCGCCAACGCACAATCTGGTCGCGGCCCTCGGCTGGAGCGACTTTTTCGACGTGGTGGTGACGGGTGACACCCTGAACACCCGCAAGCCGGATCCGGCCCCGCTCGCCTATGCGGCCAAGGTGCTGGCCCTCTCGCCGGAAGATCCGGGCTTTGCCTATGTGGGCGACAGCGAAGTGGATGCGGAAACCGCCGTGGCAGCCAAGGCGCGCTTCTTCCTCTTCACCGAAGGCTACCGCAAGAGCCCGGTGACGGCCCTGCCGCATGAAGCCGCCTTCAGCGACTTCGCAGACCTGGAAGCTCTGCTGAACGGGTGATCAGTAGCCCCGCTGGCGGTCCACTGCCGGCGGGATCTCGCCGCGCTCGAAATAGGCCGAAAGATTGGCCGCCACGATCCGGGCGGCCGTCGCCGGTGTTGTTGGCGCGCTGATGTGGGGCAGCACGGTGACCGACGGATGGCTCCAGCAGGGATTGTCCGCCGGAAGCGGCTCCTGCGCAAACACATCCAGCACCGCATGGGACACCTGTCCCTCGTCAAGAGCGGCCAGCAGCGCCGGCTGGTCGACAATCGGTCCCCGGCCAAAATTGATAAGCCCGGCGCCGCGCGGCAGCATGGCAAGACGAGCCGTGTTGAGCAGGCCGCGCGTATCCGGCGTCAGCGGCAGCAAGACAACAACGATATCCGAGCGCGACAGCACCCGCTGCAGCCCCTCCTCACCGCTGAAACACTCCGCCCCCTCCACTTTGGCAGGCGTGCGGCTCCAGCCGCTGACCGGAAACCCATTGGCCAGCAGGCGCCGCGCCGCAGCCTTGCCGAGGTTCCCCAGCCCGAGGATGCCGATATGCCGGTCAGCCGCAAGGCGTGGCAGGGCTTCGGCCCAGATCTTCTCGCGCTGCTGCGTCAGATAGAGCGGGATATCCCGGTGGAGATAGAGTGAGAAGGCCAGCACCGCCTCCGCCATGGTTTCCGCCAGCTGCGGATCGGTCATGCGGACAATGGCAAAATCCGTGCCGATCAGCTCGCCCAGCAGCCGCTCCACCCCGGCCCACAGGCTCTGCACCCAGACAAGACCCGGCAGTTCATGCAGATGCGCCGGATCCGGATTGGCGACAATGGCCACGCGCGCCGACAGGCGCTCTGCGGCGTCCATCGTGGCCAGTGGCCGCACATCGATCTGCGGCATCAGCGTTTCAAACTGCACCATCCATTCCGCACGTTCCTCGGCAGAGATCCGGGCGATGAAGGGAACGACGGGTTTCATGACGGTGGCACCTTGCGCTTTCAGATTTGCGCCGGATCATGCCTTGCCACAATGCTGCCGCAAAGTGGAAAGTGCCCGCCGGCTGCAAAAATCAGCTGGCCAACCGCCCTGCTCCGGGCATTTCCGTCCTGCCATCAGTGTCACCGGCGGCCGCGCCCGGAGACGCCGCGCGCAATTGCTCCCGCAGCATGAGCGTCTGCACGGAAGACAGCGGCATTGGCCGCCCGAAGAGGAACCCCTGCACCGCCGGGCATCCGGCATCGCGCAGATAGGTAAACTCTTCTTCGTTCTCGACGCCTTCGGCCAGCACCGGGATGTTCATGCTCTCGGCAATCAGCAGGGCGGCGCGCACAATGGCGGCAGCCCTGGGCCGGTTGGCCACATCGGTGATGAAGCTGCGGTCGATCTTGATCTTGTCGAACGGGAAATGCTGCAGCAGCGCCAGCGAGGAATAGCCCGTACCGAAATCATCCATGGCGATGGAAACACCCAGCGCCTTGAGCCGGGTTATGGTCGCCAGGGCCCGGGCGTGATCGGCGATCAGGCCGCTTTCGGTCAGCTCGATCTCGAGACGCTCCGGAGCAAGCCCCGTCTCCCGCAGCACTTCATCCACCAGAGCCGGCAGATCGATGCGCGTCAGCTGATAGGCTGCGACATTGACCGCAACCTTGTAGCCACCCGGCCAGGCCGCCGCATCGGCACAGGCACGGCGCAGGACATATTCGCCGATCTCCGCAATCAGTCCCGTGCGCTCTGCAACCGGGATGAAATCGCCCGGAGACACCATGCCAAGGGTGGGGTGGTGCCAGCGCACCAGCGCCTCGAAGCCGACGAGGGACCGGGTGCTGGTGCAGTTCTGGGGCTGGTAATAAAGCTCCAGCTGGTTGCCCGAAGCCGCACTCCGCAGATCAATGGCCAGCCGGGCCTGGTGGCGCACATCGTCATCAAGACCGGCCTGATAGCGACGGACTTCCCCGCTGCCACCGCGCCGGGCCTCCTGCGCGGCAAGGGCCGCCCTTGTGATCAGCGCCGGGGCATCCAGCCCGTCATCAGGAAAAACCGCATAGCCAACAGCGCTGCGCAGGGTCAGTTTTCCGGCCGGTGTCATGTGCGGCCCGGCCACCAGCTTCTGCAGCCGGGCTGCAGCGGCGGTGGTCTCATGCCGGCCAAACACCCCTGTCTTGATGAACAGAAACTGCGCACCCGGCAAGCGGGCGGTGTATTCGTCAGCCAGCAGGGCATCATTGAGATGCAAGCCGGCTTCCCGCAGCACAGCATCTCCGGTGATCTCGCCATGCGCTGCGTTGATCATGGCAAATTCTTCCAGATCTATGGCGTAGACCGCCACCTTGTCGTTGCTCCGCAGGGCACTGACCAGAAGCTCGGCGAGCTTGCTTTCCGCCCAGATCTTGTTCGGCAAACCGGTCAGAGCATCAAACTGGGTCAGCTGCTGATAGCGCTCCGTTGCCTCCTGCAAGGAGAAACGGTCGATGGTGTAGGACGAGCCAACCGTGACCAGCAGGACGGTGGTCACGCCGATCACCGTCGCCAGCATGTATTCATCCGGCATGGCCTGGGGCGGAATATCAATGCCTGCCAGCGGTATGATCGTCATCGCATCCATGCCGGTGAAGTGCATGGAGACGATCGCCAGAACCATCGCCACCATCGCCCAGGACCGGCAGAAGCGGGTCACCGGCCGGGAGGCACGGTTGAAGGCAAGGCCACCGAACAGGGCACCGAGCAGCACGGATGCCAGCACGTAGGATGGCTCCCAGGTGATGATGCCCGGCACAAGAAATGCGGCCATGCCGGTGTAATGCATGATCGCGATGCCAAGGCCAAACAGCACGCCGCCCAGCTCGATCGTCAGCCCCGCCGGGGAGCGCAGAGAGACGCTGAAGGCAAAGCAGATGCAGAGGAACAAGACCGCAAAGCTGGCTGCCGTCAATCCGGGTGCAAATGAGCGGTCGAACGGGACGAGATAGCCCAGCATGGCCGCAAAATGAGTGGTCCAGATCGTACAGGTCGCAACGAGCGCACCAAGGAACAGCCAGAGCCACCGGCGCGAGCCGTCACTTCTGCGCATGCGCGTGTAAATGCGCATCGACAGGAAAGACCCGAAAACACAGACGATTGCGGCAAGCGCGACATAGCGCAGGTCGTGTTCGACCGCGATACAGGACAAGACGTTCAGCATGCATTGCACCCCTTCACAGGGGAAAATACGTACCAGCCGCGTAAAGTCTCCTAACGTAGCGGGAATTCCGCTTTTAGCGTCACCAATTCCTTGATCCGGACAACCGGATATTGAAACAGCCCCCGAAAGCTCACCGGCTGATTGCTCCTCCGGAAAGCCAATCCAAGCGGCGCATGGGCGGGACGAAACTCTCGGATCGGAATAAAATTCCACAAATCATAAAAATTACACCACGATAAAGAAACAAAAACTTCACAGCTCAAACAGATCGTCATCCAATAGTATACATAGAAAATAAAAAGGCAAAATATTCCATTTCAAATCAAAAATGTCATTAAGAGAAATCACGATCAGCACAACCCTGACAGCCAACTCCAGAAAAGAGAAATTTTAAATATGTCAAAACCTTGACATAAATATCCTGCAGACTATGTTGAGCATCATCACCCTGAATGCAGGGACGATATTACAAAGTGCCGGCGATTTTCAATCGCGGGAGGACCTTCTCCGTCCGGCATTACATTTTGCCACCACGTGATCCTGGATCGTGCTGGCTTTCGCTCCGCAGGCTTTGCCAGCGGATGACGACCAACAGGAGACTGACAATGACAAAGACACTTCTGCTGACGGGCGCCGCCCTGATTGGCCTTGGCATGTCCGGCGCTTCGGCTGCCGAAGAATGCGGGCGGGTGACGCTGGCCGAAATGAACTGGCCCTCAGCGGGTGCCATTGCCCATATCGACAAGATCATTCTCGAGGAAGGCTTCGGCTGCGAGGTGGAACTGGTGATTGGCGACACGGTGCCGACCTTCACCTCCATGACCGAGAAGGCCGAGCCGGACATGGCTCCCGAGTTGTGGGTGAACACCATCCAGGATCCGCTCGACAAGGCCGTTGCAGAAGACAAGCTGATCATCGGCAGCGAGGTCCTGTCGGAAGGCGGCGTGGAGGGCTTCTGGGTCCCCACCTTTCTCGCTGAAGAACATGGCCTGAAGACGCTGGCCGGCGCGCTGGCAAAGCCGGAGCTGTTCCCCGGTGCTGAAGACCGCAGCAAGGGCGCCTTCTTCAACTGCCCCTCGGGCTGGGCCTGCCAGACCCTGACCACCAATCTGTTTGCAGCCTTCGATGTGGAAAGCAAAGGCTTCGAGCTGGTCGACACCGGTTCGGCAGCCGGGCTCGATGGCTCCATCTCCCGTGCCTTTTCCCGCAATGAAGGCTGGCTCGGCTACTACTGGGCGCCGACGCCCATCCTTGGCAAATACGAGATGACCCGGCTTGAACTGGGCGTCGAGCATGATGCGGCCGAATGGGAGCGCTGCACCGCCGTCTCCGGCTGCCTCGACCCCAAGCCCAACGACTGGGACAAGTCGCCGGTCTACACCGTCGTGACCAAGGAATTCGCGGAGAAGGCGGGCGTTGCCATGGAGTACGTCAAGGGCCGCTCCTGGGACAACGCAACCGCTGGCGAAGTGCTGGCCTGGATGACGGACAATCAGGCCTCCAATGAGGATGGCGCCTTCTGGTTCCTCGAGAACAAGCCGGAAGTCTGGGAGGCCTGGGTCTCCCCGGAAGTGGCGGAAAAGGTGAAAGCCGCCCTCTGAGCCGGTGAATGACAGGCGGCCGGACGCGCTTGGCAGCACAGCCTGCAGAGTGCGTCCGGACGCCCCCTTCCGGCTTGCGCTTTTCATCCTCAGGCGCCCGCCTCCACGCAAAGCAGAGGGCAGGCGCAAAAAGGACACTTCAATGGATCTTTTCGACTTTCCCTCGCTCAGCCGCGGCACGTTGCGTGCCCTGCGGCAAACGATCGATGCGGGGTTTCTTGAGTTCACCCGCGCCTATGGCGACGCGCTGTCCCGGGCCTTCGAACCGCTGCGCCTGCTGCTGAACGGTATCGAGAACCTGCTGCTCAACTCCCCCTGGCCGCTGGTTCTGGCCGGGATCCTCGCCATTGTCTTCCTCATCAGCCGCAGCTGGCGCATCACGGCAGGCAGTCTCGTGGCACTTGTGCTGATCGGCGTGCTCGGCATGTGGGATGACACCATGCGCACCATTGCGATGGTGGCAGTGTGTACCCTCACAGCGGTCGTGCTCGGCATTCCCATCGGCATCGCCATGGCCCGGTCCGACAGGCTGCAGGCCACGATCAATCCGGTGCTCGACCTGATGCAGACCATGCCGGTCTTCGTCTACCTGATCCCGGTGGTGATGATCTTCGGTCTCGGCAAGGTGCCGGGCGTCATTGCCGTGGTCATCTATGCCATTCCGCCGATGATCCGCCTCACCAACCTCGGCATCCGCCTGGTCAGCGCCGATGTGCTGGAAGCTGCCGATGCCTTTGGCTCCTCCTCCTGGCAGAAGCTGAAAGACGTGCAGCTGCCGCTGGCGCTGCCCACCATCATGGCCGGCATCAACCAGTGCATCATGATGTCCCTGTCCATGGTTGTCGTCGCCTCCATGATCGGCGTGCGCGGCCTTGGCCAGCCGGTGCTTCAGGCGATCAACAACCAGTTCTTCACCATGGGCATTCTCAACGGCCTCGCCATTGTCGCCATCGCCATCATCTTCGACCGGTCCACCCAGGCCTATGGCAAGCGCATGCAGAAACACACGGAGGCCTCCCATGGCTGATCATCTGACCCACACCCCCTCCCCCACCGACGATCCGGACGAGGAGACAAGCGTTGCCGGCATCGAGCTGCGCGGCCTCTACAAGGTCTTCGGCCCCAATCCTGCAAGCGTCATGGGTCTCGTTCGGGAGGGCATCTCCAAGACGGAGCTGAACGACAGGCACAACCACATCCTCGGCCTCAAGGATATCAACCTCACCATGCCTGCCGGGCGCATTCAGGTGGTGATGGGGCTGTCGGGTTCCGGCAAGTCCACCCTGATCCGCCACATCAACCGGCTGATCGAGCCGACGGCAGGCGAAGTGCTGTTCGAGGGGCAGGATGTGTGCTCCATGTCCGCCCAGGAATTGCGCAACTTCCGCCGCCACAAGACGGCGATGGTGTTCCAGAAATTCGCTCTCCTGCCGCACCGCACAGTGCTGCGCAACGCCATCTATGGCCTTGAAATTCAGGGCATTCCCGAGCGGGAAGCCAAGGAGCGCGCTGCCAAGTGGCTGACCCGCGTCGGGCTGGAGGGCTATGAGGATTATTATCCCAACCAGCTTTCCGGCGGCATGCAGCAGCGCGTCGGCCTCGCCCGGGCTCTGGCCAATGACGCGGGCATCCTCTTGATGGACGAGGCCTATTCGGCCCTCGACCCGCTGATCCGCATGGATATGCAGAAGGTGCTGCTGGACCTGCAGCAGGAGCTGAAGAAGACCATCGTCTTCATCACCCACGATCTGGACGAGGCGCTGCGCCTCGGCGACCGCATCGCCATCCTGCGCGATGGCGAGATCGTGCAGGATGGCACGGGCCAAGAGATCGTGCTGCGCCCGGCGGACAGCTACATCGCCGATTTCGTGCGCGAGGTGAACCGGGGCCGGGTGCTGAAGGTCAACACCATCATGCGCAAGGGCGAGTTGGCCGAAACGGATCTGACGATCCCCAGCGGCAGCCTGCTGGAAGATGCCGCAAGACTGTTCTCGCAGACGAGCGAAACGGCCGCCATCGTGACGCGCGCCGATGGGCGGAAGCTTGGCACCATCCAGCTGCATGACATGATCGCAGCCATGGTGTCACCGGGCTGAGGCACGCATTCAACCCCGTGAAAGCCCCTTGCGGTGGCGGCCGGAAACGGCGGCCACCGCAAGGAAAAGGCCGGAGACGGTGGCAATCATTCCCGCCGCGCTGACCGAATTGTTCGCCCCCAGCCACAGCGGGCCGTAGCCCGCCAGCACATAACCGGTGATGGCCGCCAGTGCCGCAATCAAAAGACTGAGCCCCACCTGAGCAGCGAGCCGGTTCGTCATCAGCCGCGCCGTTGCGGGCGGGCAGATGAACATGGCGATGACGATGATCGAGCCCACCGCATCAAAGGCCGCCACCGCCGCCACTGCGGACAAGGTGACCAGAGCGAGGCTGAGCAGCGTCACCGGCAGCCCGCGTGCGGCGGCATAGCCTTCGTCGAAGGTCATCAGCACCAGCGGCCGCCAGAACAGGCCCATCAGCAGGAAGACAGCCACGGCGACGCCCGCCATGCGCGGGAGTTCCGGCGGCAGCCCGGCCAGCGCCTGCGGATCCGTGAGCGAGCCCCAGCCGTCCGCATCCAGCCAGATCAGGCTTTCCAGATTGCCATAGAGCGCGTGCTCCACATCCAGATGCACCGTGCTGGTGTTGCTCTGCTCCAGCAGCAGCACACCGGCGGCAAAAAGCGTGGTGAAGACCACGCCCATCGCCGCGCCCGGCTCCATCCGTGCGTAGCGGCGCAGCAGTTCGATCAGCACCACGGCCACAAGCGCCGCGCTGCCCGCCCCCAGCATCATCGGCCATGTGGAAATCTGCCCGGTGATCAGAAAGGCCACGACGATGCCCGGCAGCACCACATGCGAAATTGCATCGCCGATCATCGCTTCGCGCCGCAGGATGAGGAAATTGCCCGGCAGGGCACAGGCCAGCGCGGCCAGCGTGCCGATGAGCAACGGCGTCAGGCTGAATTGCACGAACTCCGCACCGAACATCTCAGACCCCATGGCGCAGCTCCCCGGATGAGGCGGCAGCGTGCCTGTCCAGCTGCGCGAGTTCGCCTGCGGACAAAAGACTGCTGATCAGACGCACACCGTCATAGCGCGACATGACATCCTCACTGGCGCCACCTGCCTGCAGCGCGGCCCAGCGCGCTTCGTCCTGAGCCAGCATCTGCGCCAGCGCCCGGCCCTCGTCATTGAGCTTGCGGTCAGCCGCCAGAAGACCTGCGCGGGACAGCGCCTGAAGAAGACGAGGATCATGAATGACGCCCTGCTGCGCCAGCGTCAGAACCCCTTGCCGCAGCAGCAGGCGGCGGCGCTGCCGCGCCCGCGCCAGAACGGCCGCCACCAGTCCCCGGCGTGGCGCGGCAAGCAGGGAAGCCGTGAAGAAGACCGCGGCCGTCAGCACGATCACCGGCCCCGCCGGAACATTGGGCGCCGCCGCCGACAGCGCCGAGCCA
Source organism: Pannonibacter phragmitetus DSM 14782 (assembly GCF_000382365.1). Taxonomy (GTDB): domain Bacteria; phylum Pseudomonadota; class Alphaproteobacteria; order Rhizobiales; family Stappiaceae; genus Pannonibacter; species Pannonibacter phragmitetus. The sequence goes on from NZ_KB908222.1 coordinate 71,254, forward strand.
ACATATCCGGCCAGCGCGCCGAACAGGGCCGCAAGGGCAAGAATGACGGTGGCACGTTCGCTCCAGAACCGGGCGGTCGCTGCGGGAATGATCAGCAGCGCAACGATGAGCACCAGTCCGACCAGCTTCAGCCCGGTGACGGTGACGGCCAGCATCAGCCCCAGCATCACCCCGTCGGCAAGGCCGGTGCGGATGCCAATGGTTTCCGCATGCCCCGGATCAAAGCAGACATGCAGCATGGGCCTGCGGAAAATCAGCATCACCAGCACGCAGATGGCACCGCCGCAGGCAATCAGCACCGCATCGCTGAACAGCATGCCCGCCGTGGAGCCGAGCAGAAACCCTTCCAACCCCGCCTGCCGGCCGGTGCCCATCACCTGAATGACCGTCAGCAGCACGATGCCGAAGCCGAAGAACACCGACAGCACGGCGCCGATCGCCGTGTCCTCGGCAAGCCGGGTGTAGCGGGTGAGCAAGGTCACAGCCAGCAGCCCCAGCCCGGCAGACAGGGCCGAGCCCAGCAGCAGCCCCGGCAGGGAGCGGCCATCGCCGCCCAGCGACACCATCACCATGAAAGCCAGCGCAATGCCCGGCAGCGTCGCATGGGCGCTGGCATCGCTGATCAGCGAGCGCTTGCGCAGGAACAGGAACGTCCCCGTGCTCCCCGCCGCCGCCCCCAGCAAGCTCGCACCAACCCCCACCAAAGCGGCGTTATATCCCGCCTGCATCATCAGCGCAGAGAGGAAGCTGGACAGGACCTCAGTCATGGCCGGGCTCCAGTGGGTGCCTGGCCGCCCTTTTATCCGTCAGGCAAGGCCCATCCGCCCCCCTCCCCCTTGAGGGCAGGGGAATCGCATATGGAATTTTTGGATTCGGATCTGTCGCCGCAACGCATTTCCGGATTCCAAAATTACCCTTCGCAAGGACTGAGCGTTCGATCCTTGCGCAGACGGAAGAGATTTCCGCCATATGCGATAGCCCTGCCCTTGAGGGGAGGGGTAAGGGGTGGGGGTATCTGCGGGAAACAAAGGCAGGGCAAAAACGATCCGCCGCAGCGCCCCTCTCCCCCCTTGAGGGGGCAGTGTTTACACCGGACGCAAGGAGGAGGAAGGCACTCTCCTTTGGCCGCAGCGCCCCTCTCCCCCCTTGAGGGGGAGATGTCAGCGCAAGCTGACAGAGGGGGGGGGCAGCGCCTCGGCACGGCACAGACTTCCGGGTCTTTCGAGAGGCTGCATACCCCCCTCTGCCCCCTGACGGGGGCATCTCCCCCTCAAGGGGGGAGAGGAGTTGGAACCTCACTAGCAGTCCATTGTAAACACTGCCCCTCAAGGGGGGAGAGGGGTTAGTGCCAAAGCCACAGCCCGGAATCCGCATTCTCTCCCGAGGTGGGGAGGGGGGCTGAGAGGCTATAACGCACACCAGCGAATTTGCCCTAGAGGCCACCCTCACCTCCCCGTTTCCAGCGCCATATCCGGCAATGGCAAGCCGGAAGACTTGGAGGGTTTGAGCGCCGAAGCATCGAGGCGGCCGCCGTAGGCGCGCTGGAGGATGACAGGAGTAAAGGCTTCGTCCACCGGACCTTGCGCGATGAGGCGCATGTTGATGACGAGCACATGGGAGAAATAGGCCGGGACGGTTGAGAGGTCGTGATGCACGCAGACCACCGTCCGGCCCTCGTCCCGGAGCGCCTTCAGAACCCCGATGATCGCCCGCTCCGTCGCCGCATCGACGCCGGCAAAGGGTTCGTCCAGCAGATAGAGATCGGCCTTCTGCGCCAGCGCCCGGGCCAGGAACACGCGCTGCTGCTGGCCGCCGGAAAGCTGGCCGATCTGCCTGTCTGCAAAGCCTGCCATGCCCACCCGCTCAAGGCAGTGCATGACGAATTCCCGGTGATGCTGGCGGATGTGGCCCAGAAGCCCAAGCTCGTGCGAGAGGCCCATCATCACCACATCCTCGGCACGGGCCGGGAAGTCCCAGTCGACGGACGCGCGCTGCGGAACATAGGCAACACGCTGGCGGACCTTCGCAAAGGGCTGACCGAACATGTCCACCGTGCCGGACAGGCGCGGCACGATGGCGAGCGCTGCCTTGAGCAAGGTCGATTTGCCCGCCCCGTTGGGGCCGATGATGGCCGTCATGGACGCGGCCTCGACATCCACCGAGATGCCCAGAAGGGCAGGCTTTCCTCCATAGGAGACGGAAAGGTCCCGGATCGCCACGGCCGGTTGCTCCTGCTGTTGCAGGACGCTGTTTGCCGTCTGTTTGAAATGCACCGGGATCATCCTTGTGTTGCCCTTCTGCTCAGCCCGCCGCCTGCAGCTGCCCGAGGCGGCCCCGCTCCGGCACAGTGCCGCCGAGGGCGGCGGCGATGGTGGTCACGTTGTGGTCGATCATGCCCAGATACGTGCCTTCGTAGGTGCCGGATTGACCCATGGCATCGGAGAAGAGTTCACCGCCGATGACCACCTTGTGCCCCTTGGCTGCCGCGCCCTCGATGAGCGCCTTCATGTTGCGGTCCGGCACGGAGCTCTCGACAAAGACGGCACCGATCTGGCGCTCGACCAGCGTGCCGACCAGTTCGGCAATGCGGGCAAGGCCTGCCTCGCTTTCTGTGGAGATGCCCTGAATGCCCAGCACCTCGAAACCATAGGCCCGGCCGAAATAGCTGAAGGCATCATGGGCCGTCACCAGCACCCGGGCATTTTCCGGCACGCTGTCCAGCACCTGCATGGAATAGGCATCCAGCGCATCCAGTTCGCCCGTGAAGGCCGCAAGCCGTTCCTCTATGCCCCCAGCCTGATCCGGCTGCGCCGTCTTCAGCGCCGAGGCGATGGTGGTGGAAACGGTCTTCCAGAGCTCCGGATCCATCCAGACATGCGGGTCATACCGGCCCGGATAGTCTTCATGCGACAGCAGCAGCGCCGGGTCGATGGTATCGGCAACCGCCGCCACCTTGCCCCTGCGGGAGAGATCCGCGAAGAACTCCTCCATCTGCGCTTCCAGATGAAGTCCGTGCCGCAGCACCAGATCGGCCCGTGCCATCGCAACGATGTCGCTGCGCGTCTGGCGGTAGCCATGCGGGTCCACCCCCGGCCCCATCAGCGCGGAGACCGAGACAAGATTGCCGCCGATCACGGATGCGGTATCGGCAATCATGCCGGTCGTCGCGCTCACCGTCAGCTGCGTTGCCGCCCGTGCGGTGCCGGAGAAGCCTGCCACTCCGGAAGCCCCGGCCATCACGCCACCGGCCGCCATAGCCGCTTGCTGGATAAATCCACGTCTCGTCAGAAACATCGGGGTTCCTTTCTGTTCCAGCCTACGCGCTGCACCGCAAAAGGCAAATGCTTTTAAGAACGACTTGCATTTAAGATAGACAATTGCGAATGAGTTGCAAGAGCAAAAATGAGAATGGCTTTTCCGGTTGCCAAAGCGGGCAGCCTGGCGCAGGACTGGTGCGGGACGCGAAACCCCTTGGATGGAGCAGAGAATGCGCCGGGAAACTGACAGCATGGGTGAAATCAGCGTCGAGAGTGACCGCTACTGGGGCGCTCAGACGCAGAGGTCGCTGACCTATTTCAACATCAGCTCCGAGCTGATGCCCATCGAGATCATCCACGCCTATGGCATCCTCAAGCAGGCAGCCGCCGAAACCAACCGGGATCTGGGGCACCTCAGCCCGGACCTTGCCGCCCTCATCATTGCCGCAGCGCGGGAAGTGAGCGAAGGCAAGCTGGACGAGCATTTCCCCTTGCATGTCTGGATGACCGGCAGTGGCACCCAGACCAACATGAATGTCAACGAGGTCATCTCCAACCGCGCCATCGAGGTGGCAGGCGGGGCGCTTGGCTCCAAGAAGCCGGTGCACCCCAATGACCACGTCAACATGTCCCAGTCGTCCAACGACACCTTCCCCGCCGCCATGCACATGGCAGCGGCCATCGCGGTGAAGACCCGTGTTCTGCCCGCCGTGAAGGCGCTGCGCGATGCGCTGGACAAGAAGGCCAAGGCCTGGGACCACATCATCAAGATCGGCCGCACCCATCTGCAGGACGCGGTGCCGCTGACCCTTGGCCAGGAATTCTCCGGCTATGTGGAGATGCTGGACGAGAACCTTGACCGCATCGCCGGCGCCCTGCCCGATGTCTACAAGCTGGCGCTTGGCGGCACGGCTGTGGGGACAGGCCTCAACGCCCCCAAGGGCTTTGCGGAAGGGGCTGCGGCCCGCATCGCGGCACTGACCGGCCTGCCCTTCATCACCGCACCCAACAAGTTTGCCGCGCAAGGCGCCCATGACGGGCTGGTGATGCTGCATGGCGCGCTCAAGACTACGGCCGGCTCGCTCTTCAAGATCGCCAATGACATCCGCCTGCTCGCCTGCGGCCCGCGCTGCGGGTTGTTCGAGCTGATCCTGCCGGCCAACGAGCCGGGCTCCTCCATCATGCCGGGCAAGGTCAACCCCACCCAGTGCGAGGCCATGGCCATGCTCTGCATTCAGGTGATGGCCAATGACGTGGCCGTCGGCATGGGCGGGGCCAGCGGCTATCTGGAGATGAACGTCTACAAGCCGCTGATGATCAACGCCGTGCTCCAGTCCGCCCGCATGCTGGCCGATGGCTGCACCAGCTTCCGCAAGTTCATGGTGGAAGGCATGGAGGCGAACGAGGCCCGCATTGCCGGCTATGTCGAGAACTCGCTGATGCTGGTGACCGCTCTCAGCCCGCACATCGGCTATGACAAGGCCTCCAAGGCTGCCCATCACGCCTATGAGCACGACATGACCCTGAAAGCCGCCTGCCTCGACCTCGGCTACATCTCCGCCGAAGACTTCGACCGGCTGGTGGACCCTAGGCTGATGCTCAGCGAGGGGTGATACCGGAAGGTGCCCGTCTGCCGGGCACCTTCCCAACATGTCTGTTCACGACCCCCGTCAGAATTTCAGGCCCAGCTTCAGGCCTGCCGAATGGCCGAGCGTGCTGCGCCCTGCCGTTGCCTCATAATGCAGCCGGGCCTCCACGTTGTTGCCCCACAGAAGAGACCCGCCGAGCCCGAGGGTCGCGACGGCCCGGTCCCGCTTCAGATCAAGGCGCAGCATCTTGTCCGGCGCGGGGGAGCCGGGCAGCGAGACAGTATGCTGCATGCCATTGAGTGCAATCCGGGCTCCAGCCTCCACATAGCCACGCGCAATTCCGCCCGCAAAAGGATGGTCCGTGGACAGGCGCAAGGCGGGGCGGACATCAGCAAGGAAATGCGTCCTGCGATGAACCTTCAGATTGAGCGAGCCTGCACCCGACTCCGTGAAGCCTCCGTCCTGCAGGACTGCCAGATCCAGTTCAACACTGGGGATCACATCAACCTGCCCGGCCCTGGCCAGCACCCCGGCCCGCAACCGCGAGGCAAGCGCCAGCGAGGAAGGACGAGACCTGGCAACATAGGCTGTCCCCGCAGATGAAATGAGCCGCTCCGCCTTGCCACTGCCATAGCTGCCGTTGAGCGACACAGAGCCATAGAACGGTCCCTGTGAGACCTTTGCGATGGCCCCGAGATGCAGGCGGTAACCTGAAGCGGACCGGCCGCTGGAACGGAAGCGCGAGCCCTCATAGGCACTGCTGAGACCAATGACCAGATCATCGCTGACACGCTGCTGACGGCCGAGGCTGACCATGACCGTGTCAACATCACTTGACCAGTCATAGCGCGTGGTGCTGCCGGTCACCTTGGCCCAGTTGCAGGCCTCTTCGGCGATGGCCGCATAGGGGCCCTCGGTGCCGCCGCAGCTCTGCATGTTCGACAGGTGCGTTCCGGAGGAGGAGAGCGTTGTCTGACTGGCCTTGCTGAAATCGGCCGCATCAAACACGGCCAGGCTGGACTCCAGAGCCTTTGGGTCAAGCGTGTTGGCTGCAAACAGCAGCAACGCCTCCAACTCGGGATAGGCGCCGGGCACATTGCGGCCGAGCGCCGTGACCATGTCATTGGCGAAGGTCGCGGCCTTCCCGGCATTGCCGCTGAGCCCGGCCAGTCCAAAGTCGACGGAGGCGCCAGTCACAAGCGCCCTGTCATGATAGAGATCATAGGCGAAACGGGTTGCCACGGTGCCGGAGGCAAGCCCGAACGGCAAAGATTCGCCCGGACGCAGACTGATGGGGGATGTGTCAGACGCCCCAGCAAAGCTCAGAACGGTGCTCGGTTGCGCAAACGCGGGGGCAAATGCGGTCAGCTGCGGAATGATCTGATCCCGGCCCGTATCGAGTGACAGCAGGTCGATGCGATCGCTGCCAAGCCCCGCAGGATCAAGTGCCAGGAAATGGCGTCCGCTCTCAGCGATCCTGTATGCACCGCCGTTCCGGATCGAGCCGAAGATCACCCCCGCATTGCCGATCCCAAGGTCCCTGCTGGCAGGACCAGAGATATCACCCTCCAGAATACCGCCGCGCCCCACGTTCAGCGCACCGCCGGCGCCGGACCAAAGGGCAGTTCCGCCGGGTGCCCGCAGAGCGCCTTCCACATCAAGCATCAGGTTGCTCACCTGCGCCCCCACCCGGATACCGCCCGCACTGCCCTTTGCAGCACTTACGGCACCGGTCCGGCCGATCTCAAGCCGCGCGACCTGCCCAAGAGCTGTGCTGCCGCTGGTCAAGCCGTCGGAAATGTTCACCGCCCAGGCACCGGCACCTTGAACGGCAACCGTGCCGTCGAGGCGGGCGGTAAGCGCAGTGCTGCCGTTATAGTCCGCATTACTCACCACGTAGATGCCATGCGCCCCAGGTCCCCAGGTGCTGACGGTACTGGTGCTGCGCAGCCAGATATTGATCCCGGTCCCAGAACCGGAACTGCTGGCCGATTGCGGAATCCGAAGGCCATCCGTGCCCAGCAGCGCGACGGTTTGCGGAAGATCCATCGCCAGAATGCCGTAAGCGGAGGCACCCACGGTGTAGATGCCGCCACGCAGATTCAGATCGATGCCTCCGAACTCCAATGGCAGCATGGATGGCAGAATGGGATCCGCCGTAATATCGAGAGGCAGAACAGCGGTGTCCATCAGCACCAGGCCGCCTCCACCGCTGGCCACGTGGGCGATGATGCCTGCCGAGCCGCCGCCCCGGGTTTCAACAAGAAGTGGAGCGGGTGCCTGGGTGTCATCAATAGCAACCTGCCCTGCAAACCCGAACGCCCCGCTGGAGGTCACCGTGACCGGAAAGGCGCCACCGGCAATTGTGCCTCGAACAACGCCCAACGCACCGCCGCTGCCGCCGATCGACTGGGCCAGAATGGCCGGGGCAACGGCACCATAGGTGCCGATACCGCCGCCGAAGTTCACCGACACATCGCCGCCCCAGCCCCCGTTGCCGCCACCGCCGCCAATGGTGAGCGCAAGCCCGTAGTTGGTGTCCGGCAGAAACGGAAGGGAGCCTTCATGCGCCAGAGAACCGGCCCCGCCGCCGCCGCCAACCGACTGGGCAAAGATGCCGGCAGCGCCAGCCCCCAGCGTGACGATTGCGCCCTGCCCTTCAACGGCCACGCTGCCGCCGCTGCCGCCGCCTGACCCCGCACGCCCGATGGCCAGCTTCATAAGGCCTCCGGCGGTCGTATCGCCGCCATAGCCGCCACCGCCGCCAACCGACTGGGCAAAGATGCCATGGGCGCCCGCGCCAGCGGTTTGCACACGCCCGGGATTGCTCACCAGCACGCTGCCACCCGCGCCGGAGCTGCCGCTCGCACCGCCGATCGCCATCTCAAGACCCTGACCGCTCAAGACGGGGATGCTCTTGATGGCGGAAGCAGCCGCTCCGCCATCGCCGCCGCCGCCGCCAATGGACTGGGCGAAGACGCCATGTGCGTTGGCACCCTGCGTCGAAATGAGGCTCCAGCCAGTTTCAGGACCCGTTGCGCTGCCGGCAAGGCTGACAGATCCGCCGTCCCCGGCAGAAGAGCCGGAACCACCGACAGACACCCCAAGGGCATAGGTATCAAAGCCGATGAGACCGTTGGAAATGGCGTGACCGCCGGAGCCGCCGCCGCCGCCAACCGACTGGCCATGGACACCATAGGCCATGACGCCGGATGTCGCGACGGTTGCGCCGGGTCCCGCAGTGAAGGTGACGCTGCCGCCATTCCCGCCTGCACCGCCCCAGCCACCGACGGAAACGGCAATGTCGGCACCGTTCTTCTTGTCTGTCTCGCGCGAGGGCAGCCCCCTCACCTTGTTGACCAGTCTGAGCAGAAGGGGCTGCGGTGGATAGAAGCGGTTCCAGCTTGGCACCGATGTCGACACGGCAAAGCTGTGCGCCACGCCGCCCGTGCCGCCGCCGCCGCCAACAGACTGGAGTTTCACGCCCGTGGCCATGACACCCGAGGTGGCAATGGAGCTGCCCGCCGCCGCATTGGCCACAACGCTGCCGCCATGGTTCCCCACGCCACCATGCCCGCCAACGGTCACCGCCGTGCTGACAGCCCTCCCGCCCTTGTCCTTGTTTTCCCCGCTCCGGCTGTCGAGCGTCGCGGCAATCGACAAGGCCAGCACCGAGCCGCCATCCCCGCCGCCGCCGCCAACGGATTGGCCAAACAGGCCATGGGCCTGATCGCCGAATGTGAGAATGCTGCCGGAATGGCTGACAGCCACGCTGCCGCCGGTGCCGCCGCGCCCCCCGTGACCGCCGACCGCGATGGGCACTGCCGCAGCAGTGCCGTTTCCGTAGATGGCAGAGATCGCATAGGTGTGAACGTCGCCGCCATGCCCGCCGCCGCCGCCCACCGACTGGGCGAAAAGTCCGTGCGACTGATGCCCCAGAGTCTGGATGGTGCTGGCCGCGAAGGTCGTGGCATTGACAGAACCGCCCTGTCCGCCGCTGCCGCCGGTCATGCCGAGGACAACATTCAAACTGAGCGCGTTCTTGCCAATGTCCGTATCAACCGTGACGACGCTGCCTCCACTGCCGCCGCCGCCGCCCACGGACTGGGCGAACACTGCGGGCGACCTGGAAGATGCTGTGGCGGCAGAGCCTTCATTGTAGACCGAAGCCGTTCCGCCATTGCCGCCACTGCCGCCCGAGCCGCCCAGGACGGCCGAAAGGCTGACAGCTGCTTCTCCCACCGCAGCGCCCACGTCGATCGCATGGCCGCCTGTGCCGCCACCACCGCCGACAGACTGAGCATGGACAGCAGGAGCCAGCCGTCCGTAAGTGATCACCGAACCACCGCTCAGGACAGAGACAGCGGCATCCGAACCGTCGCCACCCGAGCCGCCACTGCCGCCCTGGGCGAACGAAACATCAACGGCGCCGCTGCCGCTGGCGGCTGCCGTGACCGAGATCACCGCCCCGCCGTTGCCTCCCCCGCCACCAACCGATTGTGCCAGCATGCCTGCGGCATGATCGCCCGGCAATTGCACATTGCGCGGCTCAACCGCGTCCAGGGGATCGATATATCCGGTGGCAACCCGTCCGGAGCTGGTGAGCGTCACCATGCCTCCATTGCCGCCCGAACCGCCCAGACCGCCCATCGTCAGCGACAGCGCGGCCTGATATCCCAGAACCACGCTTTGAGCAGAGCCGCCCTCACCGCCACCGCCGCCAATCGACCGCCCAACCATGCCAGTTGCGTAGCGCCCAGCTGTGAGAATGGTTCCGGAATTGTCGATCGTCACCATGCCAGCGTCGCCGCCGCCGCCTGCATTTCCACCAACTGCAACCCCGTAAAAGGAGCTGTAGTCAAAGGCCTGCCCGCCATCGCCGCCACCACCGCCAATGCTCAGGCCCGACAGGCCACGCGCATGATCCCCGGCCGTTGTAATCCGGCCCAGGTTCATCATCGCGACACGCTCGCCGTTGCCGCCTGCACCGCCATTGCCGCCAAGGACGAGGATTGTGCCGGTGGTGACCCCGCCTTCTCCGCCATTGCCGCCGACACTGCGGGCGAGCGCGCCATGCGACATGACGCCAAGCGTTGAAAGAGCGCCGGAATTGCTAACACTGACCGATGACCCGGAGTTTCCGGCCTGTCCGCCCGAGCCGCCACGGCCGAAGAAGAAGCCGCCGCTCCCACCCGCTCCGCCATAGCCCCCTTCACTGAGAACAGACACCGCTGCGGCATAGTTGCCCAGGGTGGAAATGCTTGAGCCGGTATTGGTGATGACAGAGACAGAACCGCCATTGCCGCCGAGGCCACCGGTGCCGCCATCTGACGCGCCGTGGCCCTCGCCACCATCACCGCCCTGGCCACCCTTGCTGACCGCGAGAATGCCAACGGTTCCCATGGTCCCGGTCGCGATGCTGCCGGAGGGCTCCAGCATGAAAATCACGGATCCGCCATCACCACCTTGGCCGCCGGACGCCCCGTCATGAATGATGTTGCCGTCGCCGCCATGACCGCCCCTGCCGCCCACACTCAGGATCGAGAAGGCCGCTGGCCCGCCGTTGTACTGGACATAGTCGAAGGCATTGGAGATCCGCAGCGAAAGCCCGCCGCCGCCAGCCCCGCCACCTGAAGCTCTGTCCCAGCCCGCGCCGCCCCCGTGCTGTCCGTCAAAACCGGTTGAAGTGATGCCGAGGCCAGGGTTGCCCGATGTATCTGCGTAGCAATCAGCAACAGTGGCAAAGACACCGAGTGCCCCCATGGACGGTCCATTGCATCCGGCAACCGTAACCACCGGAAACAAGAACCCCTGCGCGCTTGCGGATGTGCCGGCCAGAGGCAAAAGCAGAACGGGGAGAACCACCGCCGGCAAGACAAGATCCGGCCTCAGGGGCCTCAGCCATTTGCAGGAAGCTGAATTAGGGCGCCCCGCTGGATGCATTTTGGAACAGGCAGCATCGCGCAACGCGCTCCCCGGCCGGGAAACAGTGCCTTCCAGCGCCAGCATCTCATCCATAGCAGCCCCCTCTAATCCCCCTACGTCATCCGGCAATGGTTAATGAGTCCTTACCGGCCATGCATTTTGACAAAACTCTGCGAGGGCGGGCCGAGACTCCGGCTCGGAAGGGCTTGCCAGACAGGCACCGGCTGGCTTAGATAGATTTGTTACAAAATAACATTACAGGAGTTTGAGATGCTTAGGCAGACGACAGCCCTTGCGCTGGCGATGATGGCGCTGGCCGCAGGTGGAACAATGGTACGGGCCGACGAAGCCCAGAGCCACTGGCGCGTTTTCGTTGGCGATCATTCCACCGGCAAGATCACGGCGATCGATCTGAACAAGCCGGACCAGCGCTGGTCCTTCGAAGTGAAGAGCCACGCAAGGCTCTATCCCTTCGGTGATGGCGCAGGCATTGCCGTGGTGCAGGCTGAAGCGAACCGCGCCGATTTTCTGAAAAGCGGCATCACGCTGGAAAGCCACGGCGACCACGCGGATATCGAGGTCAGCGATCCGGCCCTGCTCAGCACCTCCATGGAGGGTGGCAATCCGGTGCATGTGGTTGAGCATTCCGGTGTGCTGGCCATCAATTTCGACAAGGACGCCAAGGCGTCGCTTGCGGATGTGAAGGGCCTGCTCGGCGGCGATCCGCAGATGCGCACCTTCCCGCAGGAGGTTGCGCACCATGGCTTTGTGGCCGTGTTCGGCGATTATGTGCTCTCGACCGTTTCGGCAAAGGAAAAGCCGGAAGGCGCGTCAAGCCTGCCGCGCCTCGGGCTGCAGGCCTTTTCGGCCGATGGCAAACCGGCGTCGGATCTTGCTTCCTGTCCCGGCATTCATGGCGAGGCTTTCTCCGGCGCCTATCTGGCGGCGGGCTGCGAAGACGGCGTCCTGACGGTGAAGACGGATGGCGCAAAGCCCGAATTCGCGCTTCTGCCCTATCCTGCTGATTTCCCGAAGGGCAAGACCGGCACGCTGCTGGGCGTGAAGGGCATGCAGGCCTTCCTTGGCAACTATGGCGCTGACGGCCTTGTCGTGGTGGACCCGGCCGATGCGCCCCACTTCACCCGCGTCACCCTGCCCTTCCGCCGGGTGGACTTCGTGCTGGATCCGGCCAAGCCGCAGGCAGCCTATGTGCTGACCGAAGACGGCACGCTGCACCGCCTGAACATCCTGTCGGGCGAGATCGAAGTGTCCGTCAAGGTGAGCGAGCCCTACAGCATGGACGGCCACTGGCGCGACCCGCGCCCGCGGCTTGCTGTGGCCGGTGATACCGTGGTGATGACCGATCCGAACAAGGGCCTCTTGCGCCTCATCAGCACCGCTGACCTGAAGCAGACCGGCGAAATCCCGGTGGAAGGCCAGCCCTACACCCTCGCCATCGCCGGCGGCAGCGGCATCAGCCACTGACAAGGCAGTCAATCTCTCCGCCCCGTCTTGCTCGCAGGATGGGGCCGGGCACACCCTCCTTTGGCCGCAGTACCCCTCTCCCCCCTTGAGAGGGGGAGATGTCTGCGTCAGCAGACAGAGGGGGGTATCAGCGCTTCAGTGCGGCATCACCTTTCGTTTGAAAGGATAGCCCGCTACCCCCCTCTGCCCCCTGCCGGGGGCATCTCCCCCTCAAGGGGGGAGAGGAGTTGGTGCCTGACCGGAAGCCTTGAAGCCCCCTCAAGCCGGCCCCCTCGGAAAACCAGTCCCCGCTCACTTGCCCTTGCGGTTCATCGCAGCGGCGAGGGCTGCGGCCATGGCGCTGTTGCCGCCGCTGACCGGTGCCGGAGCGCCGCCGCCACGGGGTGCGCCGCCACCACGCGGGGCGCCGCCGCCGGGACGGGGGCCACGCGGATCACGAGGCCCTTCCTGGCTGGTCCGCTCGCGCGCGGCCTGATAGTCGGCGGCCTTCTTCATGGTCAGCGAGATGCGCTTGCGTTTGGCATCCACCTCCAGCACCGTCACCGAGACGATATCGCCCGCCTTGACCACCTTGTGCGGATCATCCACGAACTTGTCGGCCAGCTGCGACACGTGGACAAGGCCGTCCTGATGCACGCCGATATCGACGAAAGCGCCGAAGTTGGTGACGTTGGTGACCGTGCCTTCCAGCTTCATGCCCACGCGCAGGTCTGAAATCTCTTCCACACCATCCAGCAGCGTTGCGGTCTTGAACTCGGGGCGCGGGTCGCGGCCCGGTTTCTCCAGCTCGGCGATGATGTCGCGCACCGTCGGCAGACCGAACCGCTCGTCGGTGAACTGGGCCGCATTCAGCGTCTTCAGGAAGGCGCTGTCGCCCATGATCTGCCGCACATCCCGGCCACAGGCCTTCACGATGCGCTCGGCCAGCGGATAGGCTTCCGGATGCACGGAGGACGAATCCAGCGGATTGCTGCCATCGCGGATGCGCAGGAAGCCGGCGCAAAGCTCGAAGGCCTTGGCGCCAAGGCGCGGCACATCCATCAGCTGCTTGCGGCTGGTGAAGCGGCCGATGCTGTCGCGGTGTTCCACAACGGCCTTGGCAAGGCTTTCGCCCAAGCCTGAAATACGGGCAAGCAGCGCAGGCGAGGCGGTGTTGAGATCCACACCCACCGCGTTCACCGCATCTTCCACCACGGCATCCAGCGCACGGGCAAGCCGGGTCTGGTTCACGTCATGCTGATACTGGCCGACGCCGATGGACTTGGGCTCGATCTTGACGAGTTCGGCCAGCGGGTCCTGCAGGCGGCGGGCGATGGAGGCCGCCCCGCGCAGGGATACGTCCACATCCGGCATTTCCTTGGCTGCCAGCTCGGAGGCCGAATAGACCGAAGCCCCCGCCTCGTTGACGATGACCTTGATGGGCCGCGCCGCGACCGGAATGTCGGCCAGAACCTCTGCGGCCAGACGGTCAGTCTCTCGGCTTGCGGTGCCGTTGCCAATGGCGATCAGCCCCACCTTGTGGCGGGCGATCAGCGCCAGCAGCGTGTTGCGGGCACCGGCCATGTCGTTCTTCGGCTGGAAGGGATAGACGGTCGCCGTCTCCACCAGCTTGCCGGTGGCATCCACCACCGCCACCTTCACGCCCGTGCGGATGCCGGGGTCCAGCCCCAGCGTGGCGCGGGCGCCGGCGGGGGCTGCCAGCAGCAGGTCCTTGAGATTGCGGGCGAACACCTGAATGGCCTCTTCCTCGGCCCGGTCGCGCAGGTCACCCATCAGGTCAAGCTCAAGGTGCAGCGCCAGCTTCACCTTCCAGGCCCAGCGGGCTACATCCATCAGCCACTTGTCCGCCGGGCGGCCCTGCTCGGAGATACCGGCCGCATGTGCCACCATGCGCTCGACCGGCTTCAGCCCCTCGGTCACATCCGTGTCCACCGTCAGCTCGACGGAAAGCACACCCTCGTTGCGGCCACGGAACAGCGCCAGCGCCCGGTGGCTGGGGATCTTGGCCCAGCTCTCGGAATAATCGAAATAGTCGGCGAACTTGGCGCCCGGCTCCTGCTGGCCGTCGATGACCTTGGAGACGACAACGCCCTTGGAAGTCAGATATTCGCGCAGGCGGCCAACCAGTTCAGCGTTTTCGGAGAAACGCTCCATCAGGATCTGGCGTGCCCCATCCAGCGCATCCTTCACCGTGGCCACGCCCTTTTCCTCGCTGACAAAGGCGGCAGCTTCCGTTTCCGGCACCTTGCGCGGGTCGGTCAGCAGCGCATCGGCCAGCGGCTCCAGCCCCGCCTCGCGGGCGATCTGCGCCTTGGTGCGGCGCTTCTTCTTGAAGGGCAGATACAGGTCTTCCAGCACCGCCTTGGTGTCGGCCTGCGCGATCTTCAGCGCCAGCTCGTCCGTCAGCTTGCCCTGCTCGTCGATCGACTTCACGATAGCGGCACGCCGGTCTTCCATCTCGCGCAGATAGATCAGCCGCTCTTCCAGCTTGCGCAGCTGGGTGTCATCGAGCCCGCCGGTCGCTTCCTTGCGGTAGCGGGCGATGAAGGGCACCGTCGAGCCCTCGTCCAGCATCTGCACCGTGGCATTGACCTGGTTCGGCTGACAGCCGATCTCCTCTGCAATCCGCCGCGCAATCCTGAGCGCCACTTCGGGAGAGACCTGCGCCTTCTTGCCGGAAGCAGGCGTGGCGGCAAAGCCGGGGGTCTCGGGGCTCAGGTCGGAAAGATCGGACATGGGGTCGTTCCATCGCAAATTGATCGGATAGCCCCTGCCTTCCGGAAGGCCGGCAAGGGAGCGCGGACGATAGAGCCCGCAAAGGCGGCGATAAAGAGACACCCCGCCACAGTCCACGGAAATGCAGGGTTTCACACAGGGAGTGGGTGGGGAAGACACTAATAGAATGCCGCAGACCCTCTCCCTCGTAGGGCAAGGTTTGCGACGGGTAGCCAGTCAGGCTCCAACTCCTCTCCCCCCTTGAGGGGGAGATGCCCCCGGCAGGGGGCAGAGGGGGGTAATGGACTGTCCGCTTGTAGCAGAGATCCTGCCGTATTGAGGCGCGGCTACCCCCCTCTGTCAGCTTGCGCTGACATCTCCCCCTCAAGGGGGGAGAGGGGCGCTGCGGTAAAACCAAGGCCCGATCCTCGTCTGTGCGTCCAATGTAAGCACTGCCCCCTCGTGGAAGGGGGGCGGAGATGCCCTAGCATAAATCAAATGCACCACACCGGGCTGCTGTCAGCAGCTGGGCATTTATGGTTCCCGCAAATCATCACCGCACCACGGTAATGCTCTCCGCTGCGCGGGTGACGGCGGTGTAGAGCCAGCGGTCGCGGTGTTCGCGGAAGGCGAAGCTTTCGTCGAAGAGGACAACGCGGTCCCATTGCGAGCCCTGGGCCTTGTGCACGGTCAGGGCATAGCCGAAATCGAATTCGTCGGACTTGCGCCGCAGGGCGTAGGGGATCTGCTCCGCGCCTTCCTCGAACAGCGCAGGCATGACCTTGATTTCCACCGACTGCTTGCCCGGCTCGTCTTCGGGCATGATGTCATAGCGCAGGGTGTTGCCCTTGGACTGTTTCTGCCGCTTCACCTGCCAGAGGCCGCCATTGAGCAACCCGCGGGTCTTGTCGTTTCTGAGGCACACAAGCTTGTCACCCACAGCGGGCATGGGCTGGAGGAAGCCCTTCAGCTCGCGGATGCGGTTGTTGTAAAGGCGGCGGGTGCGGTTGGTGCCGACCAGCACCTGATCGGCGGCAAGGATCTGTTCCTTGTCGATCTCCCGGCGGGAAATGATGCGGCTGGCGCCGAAAGTGCCGTAATCAAGGCTGCCACCCTCGCGGATGGTCATGGACATGCGCACGATCGGATTGTCCTGCGCCTGCCGGTGCACCTCGGTCAGCATCACGTCCGGCTCGGCCTCGGTGAAATAGCCACCGCCCTTCACCGGCGGCAGCTGCGCCGGATCGCCCAGCACCAGCACCGGCGTGCCGAAGGACAGAAGATCGCGGCCCAGATCCTCATCCACCATGGAGCATTCGTCGATGACGATGAGGGACGCCCGCGCTGCCTCGCTGTCACGCTTCAGGGCAAACTGCGGTCCGGCATCCTCACCCTCCTCGACGATCTCCTCTTCCTTGGCCGCGCGCGGCCGGTAGATCAGCGAGTGGATGGTGCCCGCATCCGTGCAGCCCTTCTGGCGCAGCACATGGGCTGCCTTGCCGGTGAAAGCGCCGAAGCACACGTCGCCATCAATGCCTTCCGCCAGATGGCGGGCCAGCGTCGTCTTGCCCGTTCCGGCAAAGCCGAAAAGGCGGAACACCTGCTTGTCCCCGCGCTTCAGCCAGCGCGCGGCATCCGACAAGGCCTTTTCCTGCTGGGGCGACCAGAGCATCCGTGCGATTCCCGTTTCGTTCGCTCAAGGCAATAGCGGGTTTTTACCGCATCACCAAGGCTCGAAAACAAAAACCCCGCGAGACCGGCTGGCGGCCTCGCGGGGCATATCCTCAATCAGTTCTGCTTCAGGCGGCCGCAGCCTTGGCCGCGAGGCGGGCGCGGATGCTGTCCACACTGGCATTCGGCGTCGCACCGAACAGGGTGCGGGTATACTCGTGCTGCGGGTTGTCGAACACCTCTTCACGGGTGCCGTATTCCACCACTTCGCCGTAATACATCACCATCACCTTGTCGGCGAGGTAGCGCACCACCGACAGGTCGTGGCTGATGAACACGTAGGTGAGGCCCATCTCGTCCTGCAGATCCTTCAGCAGGTTGAGGATCTGCGCCTGAACGGAAAGGTCGAGCGCAGACACCGGCTCGTCCAGCACCAGGAGCTTCGGCTTCAGCATGATCGCCCGGGCAATCGCCACGCGCTGGCGCTGGCCGCCGGAGAACATGTGCGGATAGCGGCCGTAATGTTCAGGCTTCAGCCCCACCTTTTCCAGCATGGACAGCGCAGCATCGCGCCGCTCGGCTGCGGACATGTCCGTGTTGAGCAGCAGCGGCTCTTCCAGAACATGACCGATCTTCTGGCGCGGGTTGAGCGAGCCATAGGGGTTCTGGAACACGATCTGCACCTTGCGGCGCATCTCGCGGGAGATCCCGGTCCTGGCGATGTCGATGGACAGGCCGTCGATCTCGATGGAGCCGGAGGTCTGCGGGTCGATCATGGTGAGAATGCGGGCAAGGGTGGACTTGCCGCAGCCGCTCTCGCCGACGATGGCAAGGGTTGAACCGCGCTCCACATCGAAGCTGACACCCTTCACCGCCTTCAGCACGCGAGGCTTGGAGAACATGCCCCCGCCGATGACATATTCACGCGTGACATCGCGCACCTTGAGGATTGCGTCACTCATGCGCCGGCCTCCTGCGCTGCAAAGGTCTTGGCAAAGTCGCTCACGGTCGGCAGCCGGTCGCCGGTGGCGTTTTCCGGCAGCGCCGACAGCAGCGCGCGGGTGTAGGGGTGCTTGGGCGCCTCGAAGAGGGAAAGCACATCGGACTCCTCCATCTTCCGGCCCTGATACTGCACGATCACCCGGTCGGCGGTTTCGGCCACGACACCCATGTCATGGGTGATCATGATCAGCCCCATGCCGCTGTCCTTCTGCAGCTTCATCAAGAGGTCGAGGATCTGCTTCTGGATCGTCACGTCGAGAGCCGTCGTCGGCTCGTCGGCGATCAGCAGCTTCGGGGCGCAGGCAATCGCCATGGCAATCATGACGCGCTGGCACTGGCCGCCCGACAACTGGTGCGGGAAGGAATTGACCCGGCGCTCCGGCTCGGGGATACCGACAGACTTCATCAGCTCCAGCACGCGGGCCTTGCGGGCGCTGCCGGAAAGATCCGTGTGCACCTTCAGCGCTTCATTGAGCTGGAAGCCGACGGTGAAGCACGGGTTGAGGCTGGCAATCGGCTCCTGGAAGATCATGGAGATGTCCTTGCCGATGACCTTGCGCCGCTCTGCTGCAGAGAGCTTGCGCATGTCACGG
The DNA here is from genome assembly GCF_000382365.1 of Pannonibacter phragmitetus DSM 14782. Taxonomy (GTDB): domain Bacteria; phylum Pseudomonadota; class Alphaproteobacteria; order Rhizobiales; family Stappiaceae; genus Pannonibacter; species Pannonibacter phragmitetus. The sequence goes on from NZ_KB908222.1 coordinate 89,491, forward strand.
CCTTCAAACTCCATCTTGTCCGCCGTGATGGTGGCCGTGTCCGGCAGAAGCCCCATGGTGGCCAGCATGGCAACCGACTTGCCCGAACCGGACTCGCCGACGATGGCCAGCACTTCACCGGCCTCGACCGTATAGTCCACGCCGTCCAGCGCGCGGAACGGGCCCTTGGCGGTGTCGAACTCGACCCGGAGGTTGCGGATTTCAAGTAGCGCCATGGGCTTAGCTCCGCTTCAGCTTGGGATCGAGCGCATCACGCAGGCCGTCGCCGACCAGATTGATGGCAAGAACCGTGATGAGGATGGCAAGACCGGGGAAGGTGACGACCCACCAGGCGCGCGTGACGAATTCGCGTGCTTCGGCCAGCATCGTACCCCATTCCGGGGTAGGAGCCTGAGCGCCCATGCCGAGGAAACCGAGGGCGGCGGCATCAAGGATGGCATTGGAGAAGGAGAGCGTCGCCTGCACGATCAGCGGCGCAACGCAATTCGGCAGGATGGTCTTGAACATCAGCCGCAGATGCCCTGCCCCGGCCACACGCGCCGCCACCACATAATCGCGGTTACGCTCGGCCATTACGGCCGCACGGGTGAGGCGGACGAAATGCGGCTGCAGCACCAGAGCAATGGCAATCATCGCATTGGTCAAGCTGGGTCCAAGAATCGCGACCAGAACCAGCGCCAGCAGAAGAGACGGAAACGCCAGAATGATATCCATCACACGCATGATGAACGTATCGACAGCGCCACGGGCATAACCGGCAACAAGGCCAAGCACGATACCGCCAGAGGACGCGATGGTCACCACCAGCGCGCCAATGAACAGAGAATACCGCGCACCAAAGATAAGCCTGGAAAGGATGTCACGGCCCACTGCATCGGTACCGAGCAGGAAGCGCCAATCGCCACCTTCAACCCAAGCTGGCGGGACGAGGAAGCTGTCACGGTACTGCACCTGCGGCGCATGCGGGGCGATGAGCGGCGCGAAGACCGCCATCAGCACCACGAGTGCGAACACAGCCAGACCGATAACGGCACCGCGGCTCTGGGAGAAATAGTACCAGAATTCGGCCAGCATGGCGCGGGTGGCGTTGCGGCTTTCCTGGGCGAGCTTTTCGGCCGAAACGGGTGCGGCCTCTGAAGTTTTTGTCATGGTCTCTCCTCCGCGCTCAGTTGTGCCGGATACGCGGGTTGATGAGCCCGTAAAGCACGTCAACGATCAGGTTCACCAGCATGATAACGCCGGAAACCAGCAGCAAACCGCCTTGCACAGCGAAGTAATCTCTTCGAAGGACGCTATCGAGGAGCCACTTGCCGATGCCCGGCCAGGAAAAGATCGTCTCCGTCAGGATTGCGCCTGCCAGCAGGACACCGACCTGCAGGCCAATGGTGGTGATGACGGGGATGAGCGCATTGCGCAGTGCATGCAGGCCAATCACCCGCAGCGGCGGCAGCCCCTTGGCCCGGGCCGTGCGCACATAATCCTCACCCATGACTTCCAGCATGGCGGAACGGGTCTGCCGGGCAATAACGGCGAGCGGAATGGTCGCCAGCACAATCGAGGGAAGAATCAGATGGCGGACGGCAGACAGGAACGCGCCCTTCTGTCCGGAGAGCAGGCTGTCGATCAGCATGAAGCCGGTCACCTGCGGGAAGAAATACATCAGCGAGATGCGGCCCGAAACCGGCGTCCATTGCAGCGTCACCGAAAACAGGATGATGAGCAGCAGCCCCCACCAGAAGATCGGCATGGAATAGCCGACGAGCGCAGTGCCCATGATGGTCTGATCAGCCACCGTGCCGCGCTTGACTGCCGCGAAGATGCCAAGCGGAATGCCCAGCAGCACGGCGATGAGAATGGCGCAGAAGGCGAGTTCCACCGTCGCGGGGAAGAGCTGGAGAAACTCGGCCAGGACCGGCTTCTTCGTGGCGAAGGAGACACCAAGATCACCATGGGCGATCTTGACGAGGAAGTCGAGATATTGCTCCCACAGCGGCTTGTCGAAGCCCAGCTGCTGGAAAATCAGCGCCTTGCGCTCGGGATCAATGCCGCGCTCGCCCGCCAGCAGCTCGACCGGGTCACCCGGGAGCAGGCGGATGAAGCTGAAGGAGATCAGCGTCACGCCGAGAAAGGTCGGAATGAGCAGGCCGAGACGGCTCAGGAGAAATCGTATCATGGTCCGGTTCCGGATGAGGGGCAGCGGCACGCGTGGCTGAGCCAGCGCGCCGCCACCCGGGAACAGCAAAGGGCAGCGGCGCCAGATGGCTCCGCTGCCCCGCGAGTGTCACTGATTATTCAGCGATATCGACGCCTTCGAAGGAGTGCTTGCCGAGCGGGTTCATGACGTAGCCGGAGACCTTCTTCGACATCGGCATGAACACCATCGAGTGAGCGATGGTTGCCCAGGGAGCCTGCTCCTTGAAGACGACCTGTGCCTCTTCATAGAGCTTGGTGCGCTCTTCCTTGGTGGAGACCGTCTTTGCCTTCTGGATGAGGGCATCGAAGTCCTTGTTGCACCACTGGGCGCGGTTTGCACCGCCGACAGCGTCACAACCCAGCAGAACGGCCAGGAAGTTGTCCGGGTCGCCGTTGTCGCCGGTCCAGCCGAGGAGCACGGCACCATCGCGCTGCACGTCGCTCGAGCGCTTCAGGTATTCGGCCCATTCGTAGGAGACGATCTCGACCTTGACGCCGATCTTGTCGAAGTCAGCCTGGATCAGCTCGGCCATGCGGCGGGCATTCGGATTGTAGGGACGCTGCACCGGCATCGCCCAGATCTTCATGCTCAGATCCTTGACGCCAGCAGCTTCAAGCATCTTCTTGGCCGCTTCCGGATCATACGGATCGTCCTGGATGGACGTGTTGTAGGACCACATGGTCGGCGGGATCGGGTTGGTGGCCTTCTGGCCGGAGCCCTGGAACACACCGTAGATGATGGCGTCCTTGTTGATCGCCATGTTGAGTGCCTTGCGCACTTCCGGCTTGTCGAACGGCGCCACCTGGGTGTTGTAGGCCAGGTAACCGATATTCAGGCCTTCCTGCTCCATCATCTGCAGGTTGGAGTCAGCCTTGATGGCCTCGATGTCGGCCGGAGCCGGATAAGGCATCACGTGGCATTCGCCGGCCTTCAGCTTCTGCAGGCGCACGGCCGCATCCGTGGTGATGGCGAAGACGAGGTTGTCGATCTTCTGCTTGCCATCCCAGTAGTCGGCGAAAGCCTGATAGCGGATGACCGCGTCCTTCTGGTAGGCAACGAAGGCGAACGGACCGGTGCCGATCGGCTGCTGGTTCAGCTGATCCTTGGTGCCGGCCTTGTCGAGAGTGTCGGCATATTCGGCGGACAGGATCGAAGCGAAGTCCATGGCCAGGTTCGCCAGCATCGGCGCTTCCGGACGGCTCAGGACGAACTTGACGGTGTGATCGTCGACCTTGACGATTTCCTTCACCAGCTCCGGCATGGACATGCCGTCATAATATTCCCAGGAAGCGCCAGCGGTGTACTGGTTCCAGGGGTTGTCCTTCTGGCCCTGACGGTTGAAGGAGAACAGGACGTCGTCAGCGTTGAACTCACGCGTCGGGGTGAAATAGTCGGTGGTGTGGAACTTCACACCCTTGCGCAGGTTGAAGGTGTACTCCAGCCCGTCATCGGAAACGGACCAGCTTTCAGCCAGAGCCGGAACGACTTCCGTGGTGCCCGGCTTGAACTGGACGAGGCCGTTGTAGACGGTCTGGGAAGACGCATCAAACGTGGTGCCGGACGTGTAGAGTGCCGGATCGAAGCCTTCCGGAGAGCCCTCGGAGCAATAGACCAGTGTCTTTGCCTGCGCGCCGGTTGCAGCAACGCCAAGGAGGGTTGCACCCAGAAGCGCAGCCTTGAGGGTTTTACGCATCATCATCAAACTGTTCTCCCCTTTGATGAAAGGGCCGTGACCCCGCCGTTAGGTTTGGCGGGCTGGAACACGGCCTTGAGCGAAATAAGGCCGCTTTTTCGCCTGAAATCAACCGCCAAATTATTTCTTGTTCACCGCGAATTTGGAAGGATTTTTCCAAATCCAGACGCCGAACCAAAAGACAAAGCTAAACTGCGACCGATATATGAAAAACAGTCCCGGCATCTTTTCTGATCCGGAGGCGAGGCAAGAGTCAAAAAAGAAAAAAAACGAACACACGCAGGCATCACACCACACGAATAAGTCGTACTATTCGTTAGTCTGAAAGACTGCGGTATGCTGCTTGCGGAAGACTTTGACCGTTTGTACAAAAATTTTATGGCCAGCAGATTTTGCACCCGGCACTGCTCGGCAGGCCGGGGCAAACTTGTGCGAAGGCGTTACGTCGCAGACGCAGATCCCGCCCCGCTGCCCTTGGACTGATCCTCTTGCGTCAGCATCGGCGGGCGCCCGTCCGCCACGTGATAGGTGACCTGCGGGAAGGGAATCTCGATGCCGAACTCGTCGAAGGCGATCTTCAGCTGCTCGTTATAGGCACGGCCTGTAGCCCACTGAGCGCCCGGGAAGGTTTTGATGCGGGCGCGCAATGTGATGGCAGAATCGCCAAAGGCGATAACGCCCTGCATATCGAGATCGCCGATGATGCTGCCGCCGGCCGGCAGTCCCTTCAGCCGGTCGAAGGCTGTTTTCATGGCCGCCTTCGCCGTGGCGATGTCCGTGTTGTAGGCAACGCCGATCTCCGCCACGTGGAAGGAGAAGTCGCGCATGAAGTTGGACACCATGTCGACCGACGAGAACGGGATGATATGCGTGGTGCCATTCACATCGCGCATGCGCACGGAGCGCACGGTCAGCCGCTCGACAGTGCCGGTTATGCCGGCCACCGTCACCACATCTCCCTCGTTGATGGCATTCTCGATCTGGATGAAGGCTCCGGTGATGATATCCTTCACCAGCGTCTGCGCACCGAAGGAGAAGGCAAGGCCGAGAACACCGGCACCGGCGATGAGCGGACCGATGTCGACCCCCAGTTCAGACAGGGCCAGAAGGGCCGCCATCACGATCACCACGACGGTGAAGGCGTTGCGGAACAGCTGGAAGAGCGTCCGCTCCCGCGCTGAAATAATGGAGTCGGCCCGGCCCTTGAGGCGCAGGTCCGTCCAGGACATGACCGCCAGCCAGATCCCGAAGCAGATGAGCACAATCACCAGGGCCGAGATGAGCCTGCCCATAAGCCCGCCGCCCGAGCCCTCGAACAGCCAGCCGGTCACATCCAGAATGGACCAGACCTGCAGCAGGATGGCTCCCGCCAGAAAGCCGACCAGAACCCGCAGCACCTGCAGCACATGCGGAACAAACCGGTTCACACGCCCTTCCAGCTCCGGCAGCGTCTCCTTCAGGTCCTGTGGCAGGCGGATGCCGCCAGAAATGGCCCTTGTCATCATCAGGGACAGGAGCATGGCCCCAAGCACCGTCAGCATGGTCAGGCCCGTGCCGGTCATCACCACACGGGTTGCCTCGAACGGCCGGGTAATCCAGATGCCGAAGACCACGAGGATGTAAAGCAGGGCCAGCGGCGCCCACATCCGGGAAAGAGCCAGCAATGCATGCCGCCCGATTTCCCCCTCCAGCGAATGGGCATAGGAAATCATCGAGTTCTTGACATCAGTGCGGTTGATCAGGACGATAATGGACGCAATCGCCGTCGCCAGCAGCACGACCAGTACCCGCAAGGCATTGCCGACCGCGATCGAAATCGTCAGGTTCGCCACAGGAACCGCCAGCATCACGCCATACCCAAGGAATGACACGACAAATCCAAGCCGCCGCGACCAGTAGCGGGCATGGGCATTCGACATGGGCAGCAGGCGCAATTTTTCCCGTGCGGGCGAAAAAGTGATCCGCACGGCAAGGCGGGCAAGGCCGGTCAGCACAAAGGCATTGAGCGCCAGAGTCTCAAACAGGGAAAGACCGCTCTGCAGCGGCCCCAGCCGGATCAGCGCCGCCGCATAGCCGGCCACAGCGCCCAGCAGAAGCGCGATGAGATCAGCGAATGCCAGAAACACCAGCAGGCCGGCGCGCCAGAGCCAGCCGCGCTGTCCCGCCTGCTGTTCCAGCTTGTCGCCCACCGGACGGCCAATCAGGCGCAGCACCCAGTAGACGGCAAAAGCGCAGCCGAAAACGATCAGCAATTCAAGCGCGGTATGGCGGATCCGGTCCCACTTGACCGTTACTTCTCCCGTCGCGAGCAGCTGAAATCCGCGCAGCGAGATCGTCATCCGCTCGGCGACTTTTATGAAGTCGTCGATCACATATTTGGTGTAGGCGCCAACCCGCACAGCAAATGTGTCATCCTGCGGCTCGGGCTCTGCGGGAGCCGCAGCTGCACCGGCACCATTTGAAGCACCGGAGACAGCCGCGCCTGCCTGCTCCACCTGCCCCAAGCCTTCCAGAAGCCCGATCAGCGCCGCCCGGCCGGCAGGATCCTGCAGGACCTTGACCAGAGCGTCGCGGGCCTCGGCCATGGATTGCTGCTCGCCGGCTGCCGTTGTCACGGCTGCGGCCCCTGCCTGCTGCGCCGCTTGCGCGGGGGCCTGTGACACCCCATGCGATGCGGACGGCTGACTGGACTGAGCAGATGTCTGTGCTGGTGTTTGCCCAGGCCTCGCAGCCTCGGAAGCTGGCCGGGATTGCAGCACGGGCTGGTCCTGCTGAGCCGCAGGAACACTTTGTGGCGCACCATTTTGCGCAGCAGCAGGCGCAAGCGCCCCAGCGGTCAGCAGAACGGCCAACATGGGGCCGCCAAGGCGGCCAAGCGAAGCAGTGAGTCGGGCAATCGTGGATTTCATGCGCTAAGTCATAGCAAACAATACGGCAATATCCAGACTGGCTGCACAGCAGAGGCGGCTGGCGGAGCTTTTCGATGGAGACATCGGATATGGCAGTCTCCAGCTGCCCCAATTGCACCGGCCTCAAGGCCCCTAAAGGTGGTGACAATCGTTAACGAAGGTCGATAACTCTTTGCTAACAGTAAGAACACTAGATTGCAGGCTGGAAACAGACGGAAAAATCATGGCCCAAGAGCTGATCAGTCTAGCCATGAACGCCTCTCCAGATGCTCGAAGCGAGTTGATGCAGAGGCTGGCAGATATCTTCCTGCTTCGCGCAGACCAAAATTCCGTCGAGGAACTGTTGCTGTTCGATCAGGTGATCCAACGCCTGCTTGACGGCAGCCCGCTGGACGAGCGGGTGCGGCTTGCCGAAAAAATTGCATCCTTCGCAGGAACACCCAGTGGCCTTGCAGTCCGGCTGGCGCAGGATGAAATTCAGGTCGCCCGCCCGGTTCTGGAACAGTCTCCGGCCCTGGGTCCGCAGGAACTCGCGGCTCTCGCAGAGGGTCTTGGCGAAGATCACCTCGAGTGCATGACCCGCCGCGATGATCTTCCGGCCGAAGTGTCCGACACACTGGTCCGCCGGGGACAGGTGCGGGTCTGGCGCCGCCTCGCAGGGAACCGCCGCATCAGGCTCTCCGAAGGGGCACTGGCGGCACTTGCCCGCGCCGCACAGGAAGATTCTGTCCTGCGGGAAGAGATGACGCTGCGCTCCGACCTGACGCCGCGCATCTGCCGGGGCCTGATGCCATTCGTCGGAGCAGAAACGCAGGAGCGCCTCAAGGAACTGGCAGCAGGGCGGCTGACGGCCGACGACCTGGAGGGCATCGCCCGCCGGCGCAAGATTCGCCGCAAGCTGGGCACGCTTCTGGACACGTCCAACACCAGCCGGCTCTGGCGGGCCATCACCCTGGGCTCCGCCTTGCTGGACGATGTCATCCTGCTCATGCTTGAAGACGACCGGCTGACCAATGCTGCCGATCTCCTGGCCCTTGCCTGCAACACTCACAAGGCGCATGTACGCTCCGCCGTGTTCAGCATCGAGGGGGACAGGCTGCTCCACTTCGCCCGCCTCGCAGGTCTCTCGGTCTCCAGCTTTGCTCAGCTGGTCCGGGCACGCAGCAAGCACATGCATATCCAGCCCGAGCATGCCGAGGCCCTTATCCAGCGCTTTGGAAGCGAAGCCGAGAGCGAACTGGAACGCAAGAGGGCGCGCAGCGACTTTGCAGCACACCGTCAGCGCCGGCCCGTGCCCGCCTCTCCATCCTGATTCGAGAAATTCTGAAACCTGGCCCTGAAACGGCACGAGGCCCGCGCATCCACGCGAGCCCCGTGTCCGTTCTGAAAATTCCGATCAGCGGGCGCGTACGCGTCCTGCAACTTCATCCAGCTGATCCTGCTCTGCCTGCTCCTGCGCTTCCCGTTCCCGCTGATGATCGCGCTCTTCGAGCTGTTCGAATTTCTTCAGCTCTTCGATTGCTTCGCTCAGCTCGTCGCGGGCCTTTTCCAGCTGGTCATCCAGCTCGTGCGCGGAGTTGCGCAGATTGTCACGCCGCGTTGCCGCGGCCTTTGCAAAGGTCGGATAAGCAAAATGCGTGACGTCGGTGATGCCGACACGCTCCTGCTCGGTCCGGATCTGATCGTCGAGTTCATCCGCCATGCGGTGGAATTCGGCGATCATCGATTCAATCTGGGTTACTTGGCGGCGCTTCTCGTCCACCTGGAACCGCTTCAGACGAATGAGGCTTTCTCGGGACTTCATTACTCGGTACTCCCCTTACAAGGCGCACTCTAACCCGGAGTCATTTCCAAAAGGTTGGCGAGCTGCATGTAGCCATCATCCAGCGGTGTCGCCTCGCCCTTGCCCTGCGTCAGAAATGTCTCAAGTGCATCATGACGCGAAATCGCTTCGTCCACCAAGGGGTCCGACCCGCGCCGGTAGGCGCCAAGGCGAATGAGTTCCTCCATGTCCGCAAAGGTTGCCATCAGGGCCTTTGCCTTGCGCAGCACCGGCAGATAGTCCTGCGGAACACAGCGCGGCATGGTTCGCGAAACCGACTTTAGCACATTGATCGCCGGGTACCGCCCTCTTTCGGCAATCGAGCGTTCCATCACCACGTGACCATCCAGAATGCCGCGCACCGCATCCGCAACGGGCTCATTGTGATTGTCACCTTCCACCAGCACGGTGAACAGGCCGGTGATCGAACCGCTGCCGGCCTTGCCGGGCCCGGCACGCTCCAGGAGGCGCGGCAATTCGGTAAAGACGGTCGGTGTGTAGCCCTTGGATGTCGGCGGCTCGCCGATGGACAGGCCGATCTCGCGCTGTGCCATGGCAAAGCGGGTGATCGAGTCCATCATGCAGAGCACCTTCTTGCCCTCGTCACGGAAATATTCCGCGACCGTCATCGCCAGATAGGCTGCCTGGCGGCGCATCAGCACGCTTTCATCCGATGTCGCCACAACGACGACCGAACGGGCAAGCCCCTCCTCGCCCAGGTCATCCTCGATGAATTCCTGCACCTCGCGCCCGCGCTCGCCAATGAGGCCGATCACCGACACATCGCAATCCGTATTGCGCGCCAGCATCGACATGAGCACCGACTTGCCCACGCCGGACCCAGCGAAGATGCCGATACGCTGGCCTTCGCAGCAGGTGACAAAGGTATTGAGCGCCCTCACCCCCAGATCCAGCGGCGGGCCAACGCGGGCCCGGTCGGCGGCCGGGGGTGGCGCCGTGCGCAGGCGTTTCGCTGCCTCGCCGCCGGCCAGAGGCCCCTTGCCATCGATCGGCTCGCCCATGGCGTTGATGACACGGCCGAGCCAGCTGGCCGCCGGATGGACGACGCTGTCGCGGGAGGCAACAAGAGCACGGCATCCCATGCGCACCCCCTCAAGACCGGAAAACGGCATGCACAGCGCATGACCGGACCGGAAGCCCACCACCTCGGCAAAGACTGGAGGAATGCCCTCGCCAATATCGATGGCGAGCCGGGCGCCAACGCTCATCTCGTGAATAGGGCCAGCAATTTCGACAAGGAGACCCTGCACCGCCACAACCCGGCCCCATATCTGAGCGGGCATCAACGATTCAATCTCGGCAAAAAGTGCCTTCACACCAAACTTCCTCCCGATCCGTGGCCCGCTGGTAACCGAACGTTTACATCTCTGCTTAATGTTAATGAACGAAGCGTTGAGAGGCGAGAGCCGTTTCAGGGCGCGATGGTAAGGTCAAAAGAGTCTGACTGGAATCAGCTAGCCTGATTTCCTGATGTGAAACGTTAACGCATTTGAAAGCCCCGATTGCCTGGGCTCTCGCTTGCAGGCGCGTTTTTTCACAGTTTCAGACTAATGGTGCTTGCTGCGGGGAATCAGAATTTGTTAACCATAATTCACGAAGTGAGTCGGGGTTGACATCAGTCCTACGTAGCGCACGCACCGGCTGAACTGTTGCGATTTGCCCAGAACAGGCAGCACAAGGGGATTGATATGCGTGTATTGTTGATTGAGGACGATAGCGCCACTGCGCAGAGCATCGAATTGATGCTGAAGTCCGAGAATTTCAACGTCTACACGACAGATCTTGGCGAGGAAGGCATCGACCTCGGCAAGCTGTACGACTATGACATCATTATGCTGGATCTTAACCTGCCCGACATGTCAGGTTACGAAGTCCTGCGGACGCTGCGCGTTTCCAAGGTCAAGACGCCGATCCTGATCCTCTCCGGCCTCGCCGGCATTGAGGACAAGGTGCGCGGCCTCGGCTTCGGCGCGGACGACTACATGACCAAGCCGTTCCACAAGGACGAGCTGGTTGCCCGTATCCACGCCATCGTCCGCCGCTCGAAGGGTCACGCACAGTCCGTGATCGTCACCGGCGACCTGCGCGTCAACCTCGACACCAAGACGGTGGAAGTCGCTGGCCAGCGCGTCCACCTGACCGGCAAGGAGTACCAGATGCTGGAACTCCTGTCCCTGCGCAAGGGCACGACCCTGACCAAGGAAATGTTCCTGAACCACCTCTATGGTGGCATGGACGAGCCGGAACTGAAGATCATCGACGTGTTCATCTGCAAGCTGCGCAAGAAGCTTGCATCGGCCACCTCGGGCAAGAACTACATCGAAACGGTCTGGGGCCGCGGCTATGTGCTGCGCGAGCCCGACATGGAAGTGGCGGCCTGATACAGCCTCCCCGCTTCATCCGCTTCAGGAGAACCTCCGGCCGCAAGGCCGGGGGTTTTTCTTTTGCAATCTGAGCCGCAAATTGCAAGAAACCCGCGTCCGGCAACCGGACGTGGGTTTGAGGTTGATGACAAAGGAGGCTTTCTTCTCTTTCGTCATGGCCGGGCTTGTCCCGGCCATCTGCAAGTTATTGATTTGTATAGATCCTCGGCACAAGGCCGAGGATGACGATGGAGAGGTTACAGGTTTGTCAGCGCTCGGAAGCCCGATACGCTTACAGGTTCAGCTGATAGGCAGCGGGCACGTACCGGAAGCCATCACCATTGGCCTCGACGAAGCCTACGGTGGGGAACGGCATGTGATAACCCGCGAAGGCCACCCGGTCAGCGGCAATCATGCCCAGCACCTTGCGGCGCGTTTCCGCTGCGGCGGCCTTGTCCATGTCAAAACGCACTTCCCAGTCAGGATGGGCCAGCGACCAGACAAAGTGATTGGTCATGTCTGCGGTCAGCACGAGGCGCCGGCCTTCCGATTCAAGATTGTAGATCATGTGGCCCGGCGTGTGCCCGGCGGCCGCCATGCCGGTGATGCCGGAAACCACGGAACCGCCGTCCCCGATGAAGGTCATCTTTTCGGCGAAAGGCTTGACGTGGGTTTCCATCAGCTTGGCCACGCCATTGCTGGCCGGATCCTGCCCGGACCAGAAATCATATTCGGCCTGGCCCGTGACGTAGACTGCATTCGGGAAAGCCGGATTGCCGCCCTCCAGCATGCCGCCAATATGATCCGGGTGCATATGGGTCAGCACCACGATATCCACCTGCTCTGGCGTATAGCCGGCGGCCTGCAGCGCAGCACGCATGTTGCCCCGGTCCGGGCGTCCGCCCTCACCGACACCCGTATCAAACAGCACCAGCTTGTCACCGGTATTCACAAGCACCGGGGTGAAGGAGTTGCGGAACTTGTCCACGGGCAGAAAATTGGCCTCGGACACCGCGTTGAACTCTTCGGCGGGCACATTCATGCCGAAGGTCTTCTGCGGCTCCTCGCTCACCGCAGCCCCATCGAGAAGGGCTGTCACCTCGAAGGCGCCAACCTTGAAGCGGGAGACGGAAAGAAGGGATTCTGTCTGCATGGGCGCTGAAGCCTGTACCTGGACAGGCGCAAGGCCGAGACCAAGGCCTGCCGCGCCTGCGGCTGTCAGGCCTGCGGCGCCTCCGGCCAGAACATGGCGGCGGCTGAGTGAAACTGGCTGATCCGTCATCCCGGTTCTCCATATGATCAGTCATTCGCGGCCTGAGGCAGAATGCCTCAGGCATCCGGAACGAAGGTGGAGCACGGCAGGTTGAGATCAAGCAGAAGCACGTGATCTGACACGATCGTGAAGACGAAAAGCAAATGGCCGCCCTGGTTGGGGCGGCCATCTGCACAAGAGATATCCGGGCAGCTTATACCAAGGCTTTCGATGCTGACGCATCACGCCTTGAAAATGCTCAAGCGCCGCACGGGCTTACCCAATGCTCGATGAGTCAAGCTCATCGAGCATTGGTATTACTTCAGGCCAAAGGCAGACGTTGCCCCAGCGGCGGCGAAGCGGGACGCGGGCTTTGCGGCTGCCTGCTTGAGCTGGTAGAGGCCACGCTGGCCGGGCACCGGCTGGAAGGCATCCGTCAGACCCACCACGGTTTCGGCTGCGCCGAGCACCAGATATCCGTCATCCGGCATCATCTTGGCGATGCGGTGCAGGATATCCACCTTGGTCTGCTGGTCGAAATAGATCAGCACGTTCCGGCAGAACACGATGTCGAACTCACCCAGGTGGCTGAAGTTCTCCAGAAGGTTGAGCTTGCGCCACTCGATCATGGCGCGCAGATCCGGGTTGATCTGCCACAGGTCACCCTGCTGCGAAAAGTACTTCAGCAGCATCTGGATCGGCAGGCCGCGCTGCACCTCGAACTGGCTGTAGATGCCGGTCTTGGCCTTCTCCAGCACTTCCGAAGACAGATCGGTGCCGAGGATGCGGAAGCGCCAGCCGGCAACCTTGGCCCCGTTCTCCTTCAGGCAGATGCCCAGAGAATAGGGCTCCTGACCGGTGGAGGCGGCAGCACACCAGATGCGCACGCTGCGGCTGCTCGCGCGGCTCTGCAACATGGCCGGCAGCATGATGTTGTTGAAATGGTCGAACGGCGTCTTGTCGCGGAAGAAGAACGACTCGTTGGTCGTCATTGCTTCCACCACCGCATTGGCCAGCATGGCGTTGCCGCCACGCTGCAGCGAGCCCACAAGCGCGGACAGGCCGTCAATGCCATTCTTGCGCGCCACCGGCACCAGACGGCTCTCGACCAGATACTGCTTGTCATCAGACAAGACCAGACCGGACCGCTCTTTCAGGAAGCGTTTGAGGAATTCATACTCGGCCGGTGTCATCGGATAGTCCCCTTCAACACGCGCACAATTTTGGGTCCAATTTCCATGAGCGGCAGAATGTCGCTGCACAGGCCTGTATTGGCGGCTGCCCCAGGCATGCCCCAGACAACGCTGGAAGCCTCGTCCTGAGTAATGATGCTGCCGCCGCCGGCTGAAATGGTCTTCACGCCATTCGCGCCGTCCGAGCCCATGCCCGTCAGGATGAGGGCCAGTGTTGCCGAGCCATAGGCCTTGGCAACACTGTCGAACATCGGATCGACGGCAGGTTTGCAGAAGTTCACTGGAGGATCATCCGTCAGCCGGATCTTGACCGCTCCGCCGTCCTTTTCCAGGATCATGTGCTTGCCGCCCGGCGCCACATAGATATGGCCCGGCTGCAACACGTCTCCCGTCTGCCCTTCCTTGGAGGGGCGCATCGCGGCCTTGCCGATGTGCTCGGCCAGGATCGCGGTGAAGGTGGGCGGCATGTGCTGCGTCACGACCACCGGAATGTCGGCAATCACCGGGCCGATGTCCCGCATGACCTGCTGCAACGCCTGCGGACCGCCAGTCGAGCTGCCGATCGCCAGAATGCGGGGCCGGGCCGAGGAATACGGCTTGGTCTGCAGGCCCTGCTTCGGCGCTTCGGCACGGGCCGCCAGTGCCGGACGGGTCGCCAGCGCCCCGACGGGAGCCTGCGAGGCCGTACGCCCTGCCGCCGTTTCCGCACGCATGACGCGGGCGCGGCTGTTGATCCGGCGGGCACGCTCTCCGAGCGCCTTGACCTTTTCCAGAAGCTCCCGGCGGAAATCGACCGAAGTGGTCAGTTCCGAAGTGCTTTCCGGTTTCGGCACATAGTCCGCAGCACCCAGCGACAGCGCCTTGAGAGAGATCTCGGCGTTGCGGCGCGTGAGCGTTGAGGCCATGACCACGATGAGATCACGCTTCTTGGCCAGCATGAGCGGCAGCGCCGTCAGACCGTCCATTTCCGGCATTTCAATATCGAGCACAACAACGTCCGGGTTGCTGCGCAGAATATCATCAACAGCCAGCTTGCCATTACGGTGGGATGCGACAACGGCAAGCGCCGGGTCAGCATCCAGCCAACGGCCGAGAAGTCCACGGATCACGACCGCATCATCAACCACCATCACGCGGATGGGGTCGGTGTTGGGAGTCGATCCCGTGGTAAGATTTGTCTGTGCAAATGCCATCCTGGCTGCCCTGTGAAAGGGTTAGATGAGACCGACTTCCTGGAACTTCGCCTCAACGATTTCCCGGTCGAAGGGTTTCATGATGTACTCGTTGGCACCAGCCCGGATGGCACGGGCAATGTGCGCTACATCGTTTTCCGTCGTGCAGAAGACCACAACGGGCTTGTCACCGCCGGGTTCGCGGCGAAGGCTGGTCAGAAATTCGAGGCCATCCATGACCGGCATGTTCCAGTCGAGCAGGATGGCGTCAGGCATCTGGTTGCGGCAGGCGTCGAGCGCCTGCTGCCCATCCTCGGCTTCGGTGATCTCGAAATGGAGGTCCTCAAGAATCCGGCGTGCGACCTTACGGATCACGCTGGAGTCGTCCACTACAAGACACTGTTTCATCTGCCTGTTCTCCATAGTACCCGGGTTCTGAGCGTCCATGGCCTCAAGCGGCCATGGGCTCATTCATCATCGCCCCGAGCAGGCGTTCTACATCAAGGATCACCATCAGCTGGCCATCCAGACGGTGCACACCGCCAGAAATTTCTGACCAGCGCTTGTCGAGGTTCTGCGGGTTCGGCTCGGCCGTCTTGGCCGAGAGTGTCAGAACTTCGCCGACCGTATCGATCACAAGCCCGTAGGATTCGTGCTTGTATTCGATGCCGACAGCCATCATCTGGCCATCCTGGCGGGGCGGCAGATGCAGGCGGCGGCGCATGTCGATGGCGGTGACGATACGGCCGCGCAGGTTCAGCACGCCAGCGACTTCCGGAGCGGAGAGCGGCACCCGGGTGACGCTCTCCGGCACGAACACGTCGTGCACCTGGGAAATCGGCAGACCGAACAGCTGACCACCGATCACCACGGTGACGTACTGGATCATGTCGCTGCCGGAACCGGCGAGATTGTGATCAATGGCACTCATGCGGCCACTCCCATTTCACCAGAGAACACATCCTTGAGGGCTGCAATCAGGCCCGGACGGTCGAACTTCGCAACGTAGTCATCAAAGCCTGCCTGGCGGCCGCGCTCGATGGATGCCGGCGTGACCATGGCCGAAAGGGCCAGGATCGGGATCTTGCGGTAGCGCGGATCACGGCGCAGGGCTTCGCAGAACTCGAAGCCGTTGACACGCGGCATCTCGATGTCGCTGACAATGGCCTGGAATTCGACGCCGCTCTCCAGCAGCTCGAACGCTTCGTCCGGACCGGTGCAGGTGGTGACGTCGTAGCCGGCAGCCTTGAGCACGGGCGTCAGCATGTTGCGGAAGAAGGCGGAGTCGTCGACGAAGAGGATCTTCTTGGTCAGCGAGCGGATGTCCATCTCCTTGCGCATGAACCAGTCCTCGAAGGCCTGCGGCAGGTAGTAGCCGAGGTCGAGGATTTCGGTTGCGCGCTCCTTGATGACGGCCGAACCCAGGATACCCGGACGCTCCGAGCCAACCTCGATGTTCAGGCGGTCTTCAACGATGTCCACGATCTCGTCGACGACGAGGCCCATGGAGCGGCCGCTGTCGGAGAACACCAGCATCGGCTGGGTGCCTTCCGTCTTGTGGTGGTCGCCATCGTTGACGTAAACGAGCGGCATGAGTGCACCGCGGTACTGAACGAGATCGCGGCCGTTGGAGCGCTCGATCTTGGAGACCTCGAACTCTTCCAGACGCGTGAC
This sequence comes from Pannonibacter phragmitetus DSM 14782, assembly GCF_000382365.1. Lineage (GTDB taxonomy): Bacteria > Pseudomonadota > Alphaproteobacteria > Rhizobiales > Stappiaceae > Pannonibacter > Pannonibacter phragmitetus. The sequence goes on from NZ_KB908222.1 coordinate 105,784, forward strand.
CAGCGACAGCGGCACGGCCTTCGGCTCGGGAGCCCCGGCACGGAACAGCAGCAGCGAGATCGGCTTCTGGCCTTCACCGACGCGGTTGCGTGCGTCTTCGTTCTCTTCGTTCTGTTCGGCCACCGCGCTGGAAGCGTGGCTGGCCATCGCAGAAGCGATGCCATTCGGATCGATGATCATGATCACCGAGCCATCACCCAGAATGGTGTTGCCGGAGAACATGTTGAGGTTGCGCAGCATCGAGGACATGGGCTTGACCACGATTTCCTCGGTGTGGAAGACGCCGTCCACCACGACACCGAAGGTCTGGCTGCCGACCTGCATGACAACAATGAAGCCGTTGTCGTCGTTGATCGCCTTTTCGGCATCCTCGCCCTCGTAGATGCCCAGCAGTTGCGACAGGTGCAGCAGCGGCAGCAGCTTGTTGCGCAGGCGCAGAACCGGCGTGTCCTTGATGCGTTCGATGCGGTGTTCGGAGTTGGTCTGCACGCGGACCAGTTCGACCACCGAAAGCTGCGGGATCGCAAAACGGTCACCGCTGGCCTCGACGATCAGAGTCGAGACGATGGCGAGCGTCAGCGGGATCTTGATGATGAAGCTGGAACCCTTGCCCGGCGTGGAGCGAAGGTCAACCGTACCACCGATCAGCTCGATGTTATTGCGCACCACGTCCATGCCCACACCGCGCCCGGAGACGCTGGTGACGGCGGCAGCGGTGGAGAAGCCGGCGGCAAAGATGAAGCGATGGATCTGCGCATCGGTCATCTTGTCGAGTTCAGCTTCGGTCGCCAGACCGCGCTCAACTGCCTTGGCCTTGATCTTGTCCACATCCAGACCGCGGCCGTCGTCCTTGACCTCGATGATGATGTGACCGCCTTCATGGTAAGCGGACAGGGTGATGACGCCCTTGTCCGGCTTGCCGGCTGCGCGGCGGGCCGCAGGCATTTCAAGGCCATGGTCGGCGGAGTTGCGGACCATGTGGGTCAGCGGATCCTTGATCATTTCAAGGACCTGACGGTCAAGTTCCGTCTCGGCGCCGATCATTTCCAGTTCGATCGGCTTTTCCAGTTCCTGGCTCAGGTCGCGCACGATGCGCGGCAGCTTCTGCCAGGCGTTGCCGATCGGCTGCATGCGGGTCTTCATGACGCCTTCCTGCAGCTCGGCCGTCACGTTGGACAGACGCTGCAGCGGCACCTTGAATTCGCTGTCTTCATGACGGCGGACAATTTCCAGCAGCTGGTTACGGGTCAGCACCAGCTCGGACACCATCGTCATCAGGTGTTCAAGAGTTTCAACCGCGACACGGATGGACTGGTTGGAGACACCGCCGCCGGCAGCAGCCTTCTTGTCAGCCTTGTCTTCGCCGTCGTCGTCACGGGCAACAGGTGCACGCGGCGCCTTGGCAGCCTTGGCTTCGGCAGCAGCCGCAGGTTTCGGCGCGGACTTCGCTACGGGAGCAGGCTCCACCTCGTCCGCGGCTTCGGCGATATCGACTTCGGCCTCAGTCTCGCGGAAAGCGCGCTCCAGCTCGTCAAGCGACACTTCACCGGGGCGCAGCGGCCGCTCGAGGATCTGCAGCGGCATGTCTTCGGCAGCCTGTTCCGGCTCCGGCTCAGGAGCGGGGGCAGCAGCGGCGGCGGCAGGTGTCTGCGCGCTCATCGACATGCGCTCCAGTTCGGAGATCAGGTCGCTGTCGTCACCCTGCGGCTCTTCACCTTCGGCAGCTTCGAGGTCGGCCAGGATCTCCTTGATCCGGTCGATCGAGCTGAGAATGAGCGACACCGCCTCAGGTGTTACCGGCACACCATCACGGAACTTGCCCATGAGGGTTTCGGCAGCATGTGCAATCCCTTCAAGGCGCGGCAGCCCAAGGAAGCCGCACGTACCCTTGATGGTGTGTACCAGCCGGAAGATGTTATCCAGGATGGTCGCGTTGTTTGGCTCTTGCTCGAACTTGACGAGCTCAACGTCCACAACATCGAGACTCTCACTGGTCTCGGTCAGAAATTCCCTGAGGAGGTCGTCCATGGCCTGCACTCACCCGACTAGTTACTGGTTCCGCGCCCCCGAAGGAACGGCTGGACCGGGATGTCCATGTCGTGAGGTTGGCCCTAAACAGTTAAGATAGACTGAAGCGGATTCAGCTTCTTTCCGGTGATTTCTATACCTGAGTTGCGGTAAGCCTTACACCCTCGTCGTCTTTGACAATATCAATCTTCATGCCGCATTCACGCGCCAGCAGAACAGTATAGATCGGCTGCACAGAGTGCGCATCGACGCGCTCGGGCTCTTCGCCCGACAGTGTCGCCTGCATGCCCAGCGGAATCCGCGGATTTACGCCCTTTGCCGTCAGCTCGAAAGACGGGCTGGCAGGCTGGCCGGTCATCGAAACGGTGATCTCGCCTCCGCGCGGCACGCACTGATTGGCAATCAGAAGCAAGTTTAGCAAAAGCTTAACCAAGTTCTTCGGCATCAGCTGCCGGTCGACCTGCCAGTTGAGATTGGATTTTTCGTTCTCCATAAGCGCACCAGCAACCGACTGGGCGTCCCCCAGATCGATTTCCGCCCCGGCGGACCCGGCCGCGCCAAAGGCAAGACGGGCAAACTGCAGCTTCGCCGAGGCCTGGCGCGCACTCTTGCGGATCAGTTCCATGGCGAATTCGCGCATGTCGCCGGAGCCGTCCTCGTCCAGCACTTCCAGCCCGTTGATGATCGCACCCACCGGCGAGATGATGTCATGGCAAATACGGCTGGACACCAGGGCGGAGAGGTCGAGGGAGGTGAGATCTTTCATTTCGGACATGGACGGACAAAGCTCCAGATCTGGCCAGCTGCAGACATGATTCGAGAAAATGTACCAAAGCGTTACACAGGCGGGCAGGCCCTGCCAAGGGAATGCAGTCCATTCAGGGCTGCAAACAGCCAGTTTTAAGGGCATTTGCCGCCGCAGCCTCGACGGAGGTCTCGCGGGAGGTGAGGAACAGGTAGCGGTTCACCGCCGTATGAAAGAAGTAAAGCCGGTTCTCAACCACCGCAAAAATGGCCGGATTGCCTGCCGTCGCATAGCCTTCCACCAGTGCATAGGCGCCGCAGCCGCCATATTGCGGGGCATAGACCTCCGGGTCGCGCTCGAAGGCCGCCTTGTTGCCCTCATTGACGAACAGCCACCGAACGCCGCGCCAGGACAGTTCGATCCGGCGGTCACCAAGCCGCGGATAGCCATCGACAAAAAATGCGACGGGGTCGTAGCCGCCGATGGCATAGGCCGTGACCGGATCGGCCAGATAAAAATCCGGACGGGCAGACGCTCCGAAGACACTGGCCGCAAAGAAAACAGCTGCCATGGCGAATTGCTTGGCTGGAAGCCATAACCTTGTCAGATTCAAGGTAAATTCTGACATTGATTCGGGTCCTGCTGCCATGATTCGAGCGTTCAGCCTTCATACTACGAAATGCCTGTTCCGTTCCAACCGGGACACGGCCGCGGTGAGGCAAGGCGAAAACCGTGACGGGCGGCACGGACAATGAACCTGGAACCGCAAAGGTGATTGCGCGTTTGTCCAGTATGGCGCCTGCCGTCTCCCCGCGCATGCCGTGTGCGGCGCAAGCGTCAGGTCAGGCTTTGAAGAGAGAATAGCTTCAGCCGCATGGCTGTGAATTTCAGTTTGGAGAAACACCAAGATGGCAGACAACAAGGCTTCCGGAACCAGCTCCAGCGAAAGCCGCCCGATCAGCCGGCGCGCGTTGATGGGCTTCATGCTCGGCTCGGTCGCGAGTGCTGCCCTCATGGGCCGCTCGGGGGCCGCCCAGGCCCAGGGCTCTCCTCCGGGCGGCAGCTATAACCAGCAGGAAATTCTGGACGCCGGCCACCGCTTCTTCGGTGAAATCTCCGGAGGCCTTGCCTCGGTCATCGAGAAGGCCATCAGCCAGTATGGCGAGCCCAACGGCTACATTCTGGGCGAGGAAGGATCTGGCGCGATCGTGGCTGGTGCCCGCTACGGCGAGGGCGACCTCTACACCCGCAATGCCGGCAATCACAAGATCTTCTGGCAGGGGCCGTCGATCGGCTGGGACTTCGGCGGCGACGGCGCCCGCGTCATGATGCTGATCTACAATCTGCCGGTGGTCGAGGACATTTACCGCCGCTATGTCGGCGTCAATGGCTCGGCCTATCTCGTCGGCGGCTTCGGCATGACGGTGCTCGCCTACAACAACATCTACGTTGTGCCCGTGCGTGCCGGCGTCGGCGCCCGCCTCGGCGTCAACATGGGCTACCTCAAGTTCACCCAGCGCCCAACCTGGAATCCTTTCTGATCTGCGGAAGTTATCTGAACGGCAGCTTTTCAGGGCGGGCCTCTTGGCCTGCCCTTTCTGCTGCGGTATTGATGAAGGCAACTGGCGGCAGAACAGACTTCAGAACCAGCGAGACGGCGTGTGATCGAAGCGGCAATGTATGGACTTCTGGGGTTCCTGGCAGCCAGTCTGCTGGGCCTTGCTGTTCTGTCTGCCGTGTGGAAACGCGCCGTGCGCCTGACACGTGAAGCTGTGCTGGCCACCACGCCAACCAGCTACCGCGAGATCATGGCCGCACGCGACACGCTGCGTGCCGAACATGCCGTGGAGCTGCGCCGCCTGGAGCGGGAACTTTCAAGACTGAAGGAAGAAAGCACCCGGCTCCGTGCCGAGGCCGGACGCGCACTGCCGGCCCAGCTAGCGCTGGAGCGCGAGCATCACGCACAGCTGCGTGAGGACAAGGCGCTGGAGGAGCAGCTGGAGGCCGAACGCCGCGATTCCGCGCGCCTGAAGGACGCCCTGTCCGAGCTGGGCGCCCGTTACTCCGCCCTTCTGGAAAAGACGTTCGAGACAGAGGCACCCGAGCTGACCGGCACGGCAGCGCTCGCCACGATCACCTCGCTGGAAGCGCAGATTGCCACGATGAAGCGCCAGCTCGATACATACCGGGGCAGTGCAGCGGCCACCCAGATCCAGCCCGGAGCCGATGCAGGCGCGCTGCGCAAGACAATCGCCCAGCTGGAAGCCCGCCTTCTCGACAAGGAGGCCGATCTGATCGCCGCCCAGGCCGACATTGCGCGCCTGAGCCTGCATCTGGACATGGCCGGTGCAAAGCCCGAAACGCTGATGACACGGCTCGACACCGAACTTCAGGCAGCAGAGACGGAAAAAGCCAGGCTGGCGGCCCGCACGGCGGCGCAGGAGCGGGCACTCACCCGTGTGCGCAGCGAGAACCTGCGGCTGCGCAGCGAACTGGCATCCGGCACGACTGTCCAGGATCTTCGCAGCGAGCTGAAGTCCATCACCAAGGCCATGACGGGCGGCACGGCTGCTGCATCCCCCGCACCACGCTCTGCCCCTGCAGCGACGTCCGCCCAGCCAGCGAAGCCGCGCAAGACAGCCGCCGCAAAGCCGGCACAGTCAACGCAGCTCAGCCCCGCGCAGCTGGCCGGCAAGATCGTGCGTGCCAGCGCCGCTGCCGCCAGCCAGCAGCAGGCAGCCCAGGCGGCAGCGGCTGCAGCACCGTCAGCCGTCACGGCAACGCCTGCATCTGCCCCGGCAGACCCGCAAAAGAAGGTCGTCGCCTGAGGTGAGGCGAAGGCAGCATGCCGCAAGCCTCTGGCCTGTCTTGCTGTTCAGGTCTGGAAACTGAACATCCCCGGATGAAACAAGCCAAAGCCCGCACTCAGCGTGTAACGCTGTGTGGCCTGATATCCATCATGTGAGGGAAGAGTTTGGTACTCCCAAGGGGAATCGAACCCCTGTTTCCGCCGTGAGAGGGCGGCGTCCTGACCGCTAGACGATGGGAGCGCCAGCAGCAATCTTGCTGCGAGGCCGCTCATATAGGCGCAACAGCAGAGCCATGCAAGGGCAAAGTTCTGATCCGCCGGGGAAAAATGTCTTCCCCGGCTTCAGAAGCCCGGATCAGAAGGAAGAGCTTACTCCGCCAGAAGCTTCGTGCGGCCCAGGATTTCGCCGGATGAGGCGTCCAGATGCACCAGCTGGGACGCGCCCTCCTGCTGAACCAGCAGGATGAGGCTGCCATTCGCCCCCGGCGAAAGACCCAGCACCTCGGCACCGGCCCCCAGTTTCACCGTCTCCGGCAGGGCAACGCCGCTGTTTTCCTTGCCCACGGAATTGACCTTGTACACGATTACTGCGAAGAGAGCGGCAAATCCGGCGAACATGATCAGCGTGGAGCCCGCCATGAGGCGGCGCAGGCGCGTCTGAACCCGCAGCACGGCGGGGTCCAGAGGAGCTTCCTCCTCATGTGTGCTGGTCTCCACATCCCGGTCTTTGAAGGCGGAATTGGTCATGAACGATACTTCTCCTCAGGCGCCGCAGGGGCTGGATGGGGCATCCGGCTTTATCGCTTCTGAAGAAGACGCAGGCAAGCGCCTCGATGCCGTCATGGCCGCAAGGCTGGAAGGCCTCAGCCGCAACCGGGTGCAGGCCCTTATCAAGGGCGGCGAGGTGCAGGTCAACGGCAAGACCGTCGAAGAGCCCAAGCACAAGGTGCATGAGGGTGACCGCCTGAGCCTGACCATGCCCGAGCCGGAGGATCCCGAGCCGCAGGGCGAGGACATCCCCCTCGACATCGTCTATGAGGATGATGCCCTCATCGTCATCGACAAGCCGGCCGGGCTTGTGGTGCATCCGGGAGCGGGCAACTGGACCGGCACGCTGGTCAATGCGCTGATTGCCCATTGCGGCGACAGCCTGTCCGGCATCGGCGGCGTCAAGCGCCCCGGCATCGTCCACCGCCTCGACAAGGACACCTCCGGCCTTCTGGTTGTTGCCAAGACCGATGTTGCCCATCAGGGCCTGTCGGACCAGTTTGCCGACCATGGCCGCACCGGCCCGCTGGAACGCGCCTATCTGGCGCTGGTCTGGGGCGGGCCGGGCAGCCTGCGCGGCACCATCGAGGCCAACCTCGCCCGTTCGGAGAGCAACCGGCAGAAGATGACCGTGGTGCGCAAGGGCGGCCGTGAGGCCATCACCCACTGGCAGGTGATCGAGCGCTTCGGCCCGGTGGATCAGCCGCCGCTGGCCTCGCTGATGGAATGCCGGCTGGAGACGGGCCGCACCCACCAGATCCGCGTGCACATGGCCCATATCGGCCTGCCGCTGATCGGGGATCAGATTTATGGTGCAGGTTTCAAGACCAAGGCAAACCCGCTTCCGGAGCCTCTTCGCAGCGCTGTCATCGATTTTCCGCGCCAGGCACTGCATGCCGGCGTGCTGGCCTTTGAGCATCCGGTGACGGGCGAAACGCTGTATTTTGAAAGCGAGATGCCCGAGGATTTCGCCACGCTTCTCGAAGCATTACGAAAATTTTAGGTTCCAGCCCCCTTTACGGTCCTGTTTTCGGCAAGATCTTACTTATATCTTGAACCTGACGGCGATCCGGGAACGGATGCCATTGTGAAGCGTTTGCCCTGAGTGGCCGCACAAGCGGTGCTGCCAGACGTCCGGTAGGGGAACGCAGAAGGTTTTAGGAAAGGGGGCGCATTTCATGGCCCAGAACATTCCGGTGCTGACAGCAGGCGAAGGCGGCCTCAGCCGCTATCTCGACGAAATCCGCCGTTTCCCCATGCTGGAACCGCAGGAAGAATACATGCTCGCCAAGCGCTACCGCGAGCATGAAGACCCTGCTGCTGCCGAACGGCTCGTCACCTCGCACCTGCGTCTCGTCGCCAAGATTGCCATGGGCTACCGTGGCTATGGCCTGCCGCTAGGTGAAGTCGTCTCGGAAGGCAACGTTGGCCTGATGCAGGCCGTCAAGCGCTTCGAGCCCGAAAAAGGCTTCCGTCTGGCCACCTATGCCATGTGGTGGATCAAGGCCGCGATCCAGGAATATATCCTGCGGTCCTGGTCGCTGGTGAAGATGGGCACCACGGCCAATCAGAAGCGCCTGTTCTTCAACCTGCGCCGCCTCAAGGGCCGCATTCAGGCGCTGGAGGAAGGCGACCTGAAGCCGGAGCAGGTGCAGGCCATCGCCACCAAGCTGGGCGTTCCGGAAGAAGACGTCATCTCCATGAACCGCCGCCTTGCCGGTGACACCTCACTGAACGCGCCCATCCGGTCTGCGGAAGCGGACTCCGGCGAATGGCAGGACTGGCTGGTGGACGAGAGCGAAAGCCAGGAGACCATTCTCGCCAACCAGGAAGAACTGAACATGCGCCGCAAGCTGCTCGGCAACGCCATGTCGGTTCTGAATGACCGCGAGCGCCGCATATTCGAGGCCCGCCGCCTTTCGGAAGATCCGATGACGCTGGAGGACCTCTCCACCGAATTTGGCGTCAGCCGCGAACGCGTGCGCCAGATTGAGGTGCGCGCCTTTGAAAAGGTGCAGAAGGCGGTGCAGAAGAGTGCCCGCGAGATGGAGACGGCGGTTCCGGCCTGATCCATTTCAGCATCAATGGCATTTGATGAAACGGGACGCGCACTTGCGTCCCGTTTTTTGCTTTTCTAACGTGGCAGACTGCGGCCGGACGCGCCGCGAAGGGCGGAGGCTGCAGAAGCGTGGGGTTTGGGCACTTTATAGGCAAGCGGGCGCGGGTCGCGCTCGTCACGCTGGCGGCCTTGGCCAGCCTTGCAGGCATTCGTGCCATCGACCCGCCGTTTCTGCAGGCCGTGCGCGAGCTGAGCTTCGATTATTATCAGAGGCTCGCCCCCCGCGGCTATCAGGACAGCCCGGTGCGGGTGGTGGATATCGACGATGCCTCTCTGGCGCTCTACGGCCAGTGGCCATGGCCACGAGACCGGATGGCGGAAATCGTCAACACGCTCAATAGCATGGGCGCCGCTGCCATTGCCTTCGATGTGATCTTTTCCGAAGCCGACCGGTCCTCGCCGCGGCAGCTGGCCCTCAGCCTGCCGGAAAGTTCCATTGCTGCCTCGCCGGATGTGAAAGCCGCACTCAAGTCGCTGCCGGATACGGATGAGCTGTTTGCGGAGGCCCTCGCAGAAGCACCCTCCATTCTCGGTTTCGCGATACTTCCATCTGCCACACCGCAGCAGCCGCAACTGAAGGCCGGCATGGCGCATGTGGGCCCCTCCCCAGCCGGCCTGCTCCCGCCCTATGCCTCGGCTCTTGGCGCCATTCTGCCCCTGCAGGAGGCTGCAAGCGGCATCGGCAGCGTGTCGCTGAGTGCCGACGATACAGGCGGCATCGTCCGCCGCATTCCGCTGCTTGTGACTGACGGGACCGAAGTCTTCCCCAGTCTGGCGGTGGAGGCCCTTCGCGTGGCGCAAGGGGCAACCGGGCTGATCACGCGGGCGGATGAAACCGGCAAGGGCGGGGCGCTCAACGGGATCAGAGTGGGCAGCTTCTCCGTTCCAGTGACGGAAACCGGCGAGTTCTGGGTTTATTACGACTGGAACCGGCCGGAGCGCTATGTTTCCGTCGCCGACCTGCTCGACCCGCAGAAGCGTCCCAAGGTGCAGCCGCTGATCGATGGCCAGATCATCTTCATCGGCACCTCTGCCGCCGGCCTGTTCGATATCCGCTCCACGCCCCTTGGCGAGCAGGTGCCGGGCGTATCGATCCACGCGCAGGCCGCAGAGCAGATCATCTCCGGCAACTTCCTCGCCCGTCCGGACTGGGCGGAGGGCGCGGAAATCATTGCCGTTCTGCTCGCCGGCCTCGTCCTTGTCGCGCTTCTGCCGCTGACCGGCGGGCTCATCACCGGCGCTGCTGCCGTTTGTCTCACCGTCCTGATGTTCGGCGGCTCCCTTCTGCTTTTCGTCCAGAACGGCCTTCTGATCGACGGGCTCTATCCCTCGATCACCGCCTTCGTCGTCTTCGCCATCGGCACCTCCATGCTCTATGTGATGACGGACCGGGAGAAACGCTTCGTGCGCCAGGCCTTCAGCCAGTATCTCTCGCCGGAGCTGGTCAGCCAGTTGGAACAGCAGCCGGACCAGCTGGTGCTGGGCGGGGAACTGCGGCCGATGACCATCCTCTTCATGGATGTGCGCGGCTTTACGCCCATTTCAGAGCAGCTGACGCCGACGGAGCTGGTGCATTTTCTCAATACACTGCTGTCCCCGCTCAGCGATGCCATCCAGGCCTATGGCGGCACCATCGACAAATATATCGGCGACAGCATCATGGCCTTCTGGAACGCGCCCGTCCGGGTGGAAAACCATGCGGCCATGGCCTGCGCGGCCAGCCTGAAGATGCTGGACGTGGTGGACCAATTAAATGCGGAAGATGCCTTCGGCTTCAAGGCCCGCAATTTCAAGACCCAGACCGTGCAGATCGGCATTGGTCTCAACACGGGCGAGGCCTGCGTCGGCAACATGGGCTCCTCACAGCGCTTCAACTACTCGGTGATTGGTGACGCGGTGAACGTGGCAAGCCGGATTGAGTCTAGCTGCAAGAGCGTCGGCGCCGATCTCGTCGTCTCGGAAGACACACGCACGCAGGCCCCTGACCTTGCCTATCTGGAGGCTGGCGCCATCCCGCTCAAGGGCAAGTCCCGGCCCGTGAAGCTCTTCGCGCTGATCGGCGATCAGGAACTGCGGCGCAGCGAGGCCTTCCGGACACTCGAGCTGCATCACATGAAGCTGATGGATGCCCTCGACAACCGCAAACCGGAAGCCGCCGCTGCCGCCCTTGCCGACTGCCGCGAGACTGCCCCCCCGGAACTCATCGCCTTCTACGACCGGCTGACGGAGCGGGCCCAACAGCTCGAAACAGCGGCGGCGTGAACTGCGGGAAGGTTTGGCGGGTACAAACCGGTCAATGCCGCCAGATCCACACCCCGCGCCGCCCCGGCCATGTGCCGGGGCCTGTCAGGCGGCCCCGGCATAACCAACACTCAATGAGATTGACTCCGGGGGTTGGGTCAGCCTGTACGGCGCTTTAGCAATTTCAAGGCGTGATGCGTCAGCACCGGAAGGCTTGATAAAGGCACAAGCTTCCTTACAGGTCCCGGCACAAGGCCGGGACGGCCCAGCAAGGGTGGAAGGCCCTGCGAATATCCGCACAGGGCCCCCTTTCACATATCACCGCAGCTCGGCCGTATAGTCCTCCACCGGCGGCACGCTGGTGATCAGCTTGTTTTCATGCAGGAACTCGGCAAAGCGCTGATAGCGGCCGGCATCCAGAGCTGCCGGGCGCTTGGCAAAACGCGGCAGCGTGTCGCCCCAGGCGCGGCGGTTCAGCTCGTCATCGAGGTTCGGATAGGCCGCAATGAAGGCCTCCCACGAGTCGTCCGGATGGTTGGTCAGATAAACTGTTGCCCTCTCAACCGCAGCGAGGAAACGGACATAGCGCGGGTCCCCGGTCTTGTCCTTCGCCGCCACGTAGATCAGCTCGTCGAAGATGGGCACGCCGTTTTCTTCCGGGTAGAAGGCCTTGCCCTTCTTGCCCTCCAGCTCAATCTGGGTGAGCTCGAAATTGCGGTAGCCGCCGATCACCGCATCCACCTGACCCGTCATCAGGGACGGCGACAGGGCGAAGTTGACGTTGATGAGCTCCACATCCTCGATCGAAAGCCCCTGCGAGCGGAGCATCTGGCCGAGCATCGCATCCTCGAAGCCGGACACGGAGAAGCCGATCTTCTTGCCCTTGAGGTCAGCCAGCGTCTTGATGGGGCCATCCTCCAGCACGATCAGCGTGTTAAGCGGTGTCTCCACCAGCGTGCCGATCCACTTCAGCGGCATGCCTTCGCTGATCTGGGCATGGAGCGTCGGCTGGTAGGACACGGCAATATCCCCCTGCCCGGCCGCCACCAGCTTCGGCGGCATGGCCGGATCGGCCGGCTCGATCAGTTCCACATCAAGCCCTTCGGCCTCGAAGAAGCCCTTCTGCTTGGCCACCACCAGAGGCGCGTGGTCCGGGTTGACGAACCAGTCGAGCAGAACGGTCAGCTTGTCCGCCGCCGAGGCGGGGGCAGCAGTGGCCAAAACAGCGGCCAGCGACAGCGCGAGAATGCGTTTCATGCGGGTCTCCCGATAGACAGATGTTGGATGAAGTCTGAGCCGGTCCAGCCTCAGCCCGGCCGGCAGATGCAGGCGCGGGGCTCAGTCCTCGCGCTGCCAGGGCACCATGCGGCGGGTCAGGCGCTCGACAACGAAGCGCAGGACCAGAACCATGGCGGCAAGCAAGGCAAGAGCGGCAAACATGGTGTCCGTCTGCATCCGGGCATTGCTCTGCAGCATGATGAAGGCAAGCCCGCCCTTGGCCCCGACCCATTCGCCCACAATGGCACCGATGGGGGCGAAGACAGCTGCAATCCGGACACCGGAGGCAAGCGCGGGCATGGCAGACGGCAGGCGGAAATAGCGCAGTTCCTGCCAGCGGTTGACGCGGTAGAGCAGCGCCAGATCGACCAGGCCCTGGTCCATCCGCCTGAGGCCGTCAAAGAAGGTGGAGGTGACGGCAAAGAAGATGACCAGCACCGCCATCACGATCTTGGAGGCAAGGCCGAAGCCGAGCCACAGCACCAGAATGGGGGCAATGGCAAAGACCGGCAGCGCCTGCGTCACCAGAACCACCGGCAGCAGCCCGCGCCGTGCCAGCGGCGACAGCCACATGACGAAGGCCAGCATGACCCCGGCGGCAATGCCGAAAACAAAGCCCAGCAGAGTTTCGCTCAAGGTGATGCTGGCGTGATAAAGCAGGAAGCCACTCTGGCGCTGGAAGGCCTCCAGCACTTTCAGCGGACCGGGTAGCATGTAGGGCGGGATTTCGAGGAGCCGCACCGCCTGATCCCAGATCAGCAACAGGGACAGGCTGACCGTCACGCCCGGCGCAATGCTGCGCAGGACAGAGGCTGCACGGGCCGGAAACGCATTCCGGACGGGGCTCGCAGATGGAAGGGGTTGCCTTCCCGAAAGAAGTTCTATCGACACAAAGGGATCTCCCGTCACCGGCAAGCCGGTCAAGACATTGGAGATCCGGGATATGGCTAAAGGTTTCCGTCCCTTCGCCGGCATGACCCGGATCAGGTTCTAAGGGTTCAGCTTTGCGCCATCTCAGCTCACATCGGAGCACCCCTCGGACCAGCCTGAAACATGCAGTCTGAATGCCGTCTTGGCAAGCAAAACTTGCGGCACCCTGTCACAAAAGCCGAAGGCCCCGGCTGTCACCCATGGACAGCCGGGGCATTGAAGCTTAACCGGAACCGGGCAGAACCGCCGGGATCAGCCGCGCTGCCAGGCGGCAATCGCCTGTTCCAGAGCGCGGGCGCCAGGGGTGCCCTTCTCGATGGTGAAGATGGCACGCTTGCCGTTTTCGTAGAGCATTGGAATATCGATCCAGCCACGCTCACGCATCAGGGCAAGGTTGCGGTCCCGCTCGCTGTCAACGCTCGACAGCGCAATCCAGAAGTAACCCGGAGCGACCTTCACCGAAGCGCCCAGGAGAGCATCTCCGCGCGCTTCCTCGGTCGGCTTCATCACGAGGCCCGGCACATTGGAGACGTCTCCGCCGGAGAAGCCTTCCGGAAGCTGGAACTGGATCTCGACCAGATGGCTCGCGGGCAGAGAGGAATCGGTGTTCGGCTTGATTCGGAGCGTCACATTGATGTTCCGGTCCGGAATCTGGGCCTGCGCCACGAGCACCGTTTCGGCCTGTCCGCCGGAGCCATTCTCCTCGGAAACCGACCAGGCCACGTTGCCCGCAGAAGCGGTGCCGGAGCCGCTGGCATCTTCGCCCTCCTCATAGAGGAAAGCCTTCTGCGCAACGATTGCGCCGGGCGTTTCGGCCGTCTGGGCCGGCGCTGTGCTGGCGGGCGGGGCAGCTGCCTCAGGCACGGCAGCAGGCGCTTCCTGCGGCGGCGTGGAAGGCGTGATGAGTGTCGTCGTCACGGTCCGCGCATCGGGGGCAACCGCAGGCTCACCCGTATCGGTCAGCAGGCGGTCGGTGTTCTTGCCGCCATTCTCGCCATTTGCAGCCGTCTCGCCCGCCGGTGCTCCTGCCTCGGGGGCCGGAGCGGCCGTTGCGGCCGTTTCCTCGCTGGAGGAGAAAATCCCCGCAATCAGCGAGCGCTGGGAATAGATAAAGGCGCCGATGCCGATCAGCACCAGCACAAATCCGCCCAGGAACACGTAGGACATCAGGGGCGAGTTGCCGCCAGACTTGGCAGCACGGCGCGGGGCGCGTGTCCGGACCTTGCGCGGCTCGTCAGCCGCAAGCCGGTCAACTGCAGCATTCATGCCTCCTGTGCCGGCGGGCGCAGGTGCAGACGGATCCGGGCGCAGACTGTCACCCGCAGGCGCTGGCCGTGGGCTCGGCGCGGGAAGGGCGTAGGACGACGGCGCGGGGGCTGCCGGTTCAACGGACGGCTTTGCGGGCGCCGCTCCGAAAGCGGGCTCCATGCGCGGCTGGCTGCGCTCAACCGGCGGCTCTGCCGGAGCGCTGTCGCTGCGGAAAGCATCGCGGGCGGTCTGCAACGCGCTCGACGACGCATCTCCCAGCCTTTCGGCTTCCTGCACGGCAGAGCCGAGCGGCCCGCGCGGCGCGGGAGAAGACGGCGGATAGGGCTCAGAACGGGGAGCGGCCGGAGCGCTGGCGCCCGCAGCAGGGGCCATGGGCGCAGGCGCAGCAGGCGCCGGGCGCGTCGCCATCAGCGTTTCGCGCGCCGCCTCGGCCTCAACCTTGCGGATAGCCTCCTCGAGGCGCAACTGCTCGGCCGTAATCTCGGACGGGGAAAGCGGCGGCTCATAGGCCTTGAGCTGACTGACAATCGCGTTTCGGGCGCGGCTGTAGACGTTGCGGCGCGCAGAACCGTTGTTCTCCGGCAGGGACGCAATCGTTTTCTTCAAAATCGAATAGTAATCAGCCATTGGCTCGCTCGTGAGGGGTGCCAGCCTGAACCCGGCGCACCGGAAGCTCCGTATTCATGCCATCCCATTTGTAGGCTCAACACCGGCGGGCGCAAGAGGTGTTCGGCAAAGATAGGATGTGCAATCAGGTTTTTACATGACTTTCGGGCGGAATGGGGAGCATTCCGCCCGATAAATTTCACGTCAGTCCTGGAACGGATTCTGCACCAGGATGGTGTCGTCACGCTCCGGGCTGGTGGAAAGCAGCGCCACCGGTGCGCCGATCAGTTCCTCAACGTGACGGACATACTTCACGGCCTGCGCCGGAAGATCAGCCCAGCTGCGGGCACCCTTGGTGGATTCCTGCCAGCCCGGCAGGGTCTCATAGATCGGGACCACACGGGCCTGTGCACCCTGGGATGCCGGCAGATAATCGATCCGCTTGCCGTCCAGCTCATAGCCGACGCAGATCTTCAGCTCCTCAAGGCCGTCCAGCACGTCCAGCTTGGTCAGCGCGATGCCGGTGATGCCGGAGGTGCAGACCGTCTGACGCACCAGAACCGCATCGAACCAGCCGCAGCGGCGCTTGCGGCCCGTGACGGTGCCGAATTCATGGCCGCGGGTGCCGAGGAATTCGCCGACTTCGTTTTGCTGCTCGGTCGGGAACGGGCCTTCGCCCACGCGGGTGGTGTAGGCCTTGGTGATACCCAACACGTAGCCGACGGCATTGGGGCCAAGGCCCGAGCCGGTGGCGGCCTGACCGGCAACCGTGTTGGACGAGGTGACGAAGGGATAGGTGCCGTGATCGATGTCCAGCAGCGCGCCCTGTGCGCCTTCAAACAGCAGGCGCTTGCCTTCGCGGCGCTGGCCGTCGAGCAGCTTCCACACCGAATCCATGTAAGGCAGAACGGTGCCGGCCACGGAGGACAGTTCCTGGAAGATGGCTTCTGCGGAGATTTCGCTCTGACCGAGGCCCCGGCGCAGCGGGTTGTGATGGGCCAGCAGCCGGTCGATCTTGGCTGGCAGCGTCTCCATGTTGGCAAGGTCCATCAGGCGGATGGCGCGGCGGCCCACCTTGTCCTCATAGGCCGGGCCAATGCCGCGGCCCGTGGTGCCGATGCGCGTGCCGGTGCTGGAGTTCTCGCGCAGGGCATCCAGTTCGCGGTGCAGCGACAGGATCAGCGTCACGTTTTCGGCGATACGCAGGGTTTGCGGATTGACGGTCACGCCCTGATCGCGCAGGCGGCCGATTTCCGCCACAAGCGCATGCGGATCCAGCACCACGCCGTTGCCGATCACCGACAGCTTGCCCGGGCGCACGACGCCGGAGGGCAACAGGGACAGCTTGTAGCTGACGCCGTCGATCACGAGCGTATGGCCGGCATTATGCCCGCCCTGGAAACGGACAATCACATCGGCCTGCTCCGAGAGCCAGTCGACGATCTTGCCCTTGCCTTCATCGCCCCATTGCGAACCGACGACAACAACATTGGCCATGGGTGCCATACCCTTCTCAAAAGGAACCATCTGCCGGGGCCGCTTTTCCGGGCACCAGCACACAAAACCCCGGTACATGGCCGGGGCAAACGCGCGGACTATAGCCACTTCCGCCAAGAGTTGCGAGCCCGAAACAGAAGAAATTGACGGAAGGGAGCCTCGCATTCCGGGTGGCGCAGCAATCCCGTCAGGTGATACAGCTCGCACTCCCCCGAAGGCGCAAGCCCCGCCTCAAACATCCGGACACAATCATGTCATTAGCCGCCTGGCTGCTGCTGTTTTTCCTCAGTGCCCTGTGGGGCGGCTCGTTCCTCTTTGCCAAGGTGGCGGTGGCCGAGATTCCGCCGCTGATGCTGGTGTTCCTCAGGGTGCTGATTGCCGCCGCCGTGCTGCATGTGGTGCTGCGCTTTACTCCGCACCGGTTTCCGCGTGATCCGAAGATGCTGGCAAGCTTCCTTGTCATGGGTCTGCTCAACAATGCGATTCCCTTCTCCCTGATTTTCTGGGGCCAGACGGGCATCGCAGCAGGCCTTGCCTCGATTCTCAATGCCACGACGCCAATCTTCACCTTCCTGATCGCCGCCGTGGTGCTGCACCAGGAACCGGTGACGGCCAACCGCATCGCTGGCGTATTGCTAGGCTTATCGGGCGTGGTGCTGATGCTGTCCTCCAGCCTTGCCGGGCTGAGTTCCGATCCGCTTTGGGCGCAGGCCGCCTGCCTGGGTGCCGCCCTCTCCTATGGCTGCGCCGGCGCTTTCGGCCGCCGCTTCAAGGGCACGCCGCCGCTCGTCACCGCAACCGGCCAGATCACCGGCTCGACCTTGCTGATGCTGCCGCTTGCGCTCTTTTCGGTGGGAAGCTGGTCGCCAGCGGATGTCAGCCTGCTGGTCTGGGGCAATGTGCTGGCGCTTGCCGTGCTCGCGACGGCGCTTGGCTACATGATCTTCTTCCGGCTCCTGGGCGAGGCAGGGGCAACCAACACCTCGACAGTCACCCTGCTGGTCCCCGTCTGCGCCCTCGGCTTCGGATATCTGCTGCTGGGCGAAAGGCTCTACCCGGTGCAATTCGCCGGGCTCGCCATTCTGCTCGGCGGCCTCGTGCTGCTCGACGGGCGGGCGCTGAAACTGCTGCGCCGGTAAAATAAAAGAGCGGCACCCTGCCGGATGCCGCTCATCATGCTTTTTAGAACTTCAGCGCCTTGGCCTGTTTCACCAGCGGCAGCGATTCGATGGCTGTCAGCGTGGCGGCAGGCACTTCACCATCCACCTCCAGCAGGGCAATCGCGTCGCCCCCCGGCTCCGTGCGGCCGAGGTTGAAGGTGGCAATGTTGATGCCGGCCTCACCCAGAAGGCTGCCAAACTTGCCGATGAAGCCCGGCTTGTCCTCGTTGGTGATGTAGAGCATGTAGGGGCCGAAACCGGCTTCCATGTTGATGCCCTTCACCTGGATGATGCGCGGCTTGCCGTCGGCAAACACCGTGCCTGCGACGGAACGCTCCTGCCGGTCGGTGACGATGGTCAGGCGCATGTAGGTCTCGTAGGCGCCCATCTGGCCGCGCCGCACCTCTTCCACCTGAATATCCCGCTCGCGGGCGATGGCAGGGGCCGACACCATGTTGACGGTCTGCAGCACCGGCGTCAGCACGCCGGTCAGCGCCGCCGCCGTCAGGGCGCGGGTGTTCATGTCGGCAATCGTGCCTTCATATTCGATGCGGATCTTGCGGATGCCCGTTTCCGTGAGCTGGCCCGCGAAGGAACCCAGCTGCTCGGCCAGCCGCACGAAGGGCGTCAGGCGCGGCGCTTCTTCCGCCGAGATCGACGGCATGTTAAGCGCGTTGATGACGGCACCGCTCATCAGATAGTCCGAGATCTGCTCGGCCACCTGCAGGGCAACGTTCTCCTGCGCCTCTTCCGTCGACGCGCCCAGATGCGGGGTGCAGACCATGTTCGGCGCGCCGAAGAGGACGTTTTCCTTCGCAGGCTCCTCGACGAACACGTCAAACCCGGCCCCGGCCACATGGCCCGTATCAAGTGCCGCCCGCAGGGCCACCTCATCAACCAGCCCGCCGCGGGCGCAGTTGATGATGTAGACGCCACGTTTGGTCTTCATCAGCGCATCGGCGGAGATGATGTTGCGGGTCTTGTCCGTCAGCGGCGTGTGCAGGGTGATGAAATCGGCCCGCGCCAGCAGCGTGTCCAGCTCAACTTTCTCAACGCCCAGATCCCTTGCCCGCTCTGCGGAGAGGAACGGGTCGAAGGCCAGGACCTTCATCTTCAGGCCGATGGCCCGGTCGGCGACGATCGAGCCGATGTTGCCGCAGCCGATGAGACCCAGCGTCTTGCCGGTGATTTCCACACCCATGAAGCGGGACTTCTCCCACTTGCCGGCCTGCGTCGAGGCATCGGCTGCCGGGATCTGCCGGGCGAGCGAGAACATCATCGCAATGGCATGTTCCGCCGTGGTGATGGCGTTGCCGAAGGGCGTGTTCATCACGATGATGCCCTTGGCGGTGGCGGCCGGGATATCGACATTGTCGACGCCAATGCCCGCACGGCCGATCACCTTGAGGCGCGTCGCGGCGGCAATCACCTTTTCGGTGACCTTGGTGGCCGAACGGATGGCAAGGCCGTCATACTCGCCGATCACGGCCAGCAGCGCGTCCTTGTCCTTGCCCAGCTCCGGGCGGAAATCCACGTCGATGCCACGGTTCTTGAAGATCTGGATGGCTGCTTCCGACAGCTGATCCGAAATGAGCACTCTGGGAGCCATAAAACTCTCCTTCATTCAGCGCGCTTCAGGCAAGGCTGCACCGTCTGCGGTTCAACCGGAGAACCGCAGCAGGCGCCTCACGAGGGCGCAATATCCGGGTGAAGTGCAGGGCCCGGAGACATCAGGTCACCGGGCCATCGCATCAGGCGGCTGCCTGCAGGCGGGCCTTCTGGGCGGCAAAGGCCCAGTCGAGCCACGGCAACAGGGCCGCGACGCTGTCCGGGTCCACCGTTGCGCCGCACCAGATCCGGAAGCCCGTCGGGGCATCGCGGTAGGAGCCGATGTCATAGGCAACATCTTCGGCTTCCAGTGCGGAGGCCATGGCCTTGGCGAATGCCGCCTGCCCCGCATCGTCCAGCGCCGTCACCGCCGGATCAACGATCTTCAGGCAGACGGAGGTGTTGGAGCGTGTGGCCGGATCAACGGCAAGGAAGTCCACCCACGGCGTCTCTTCCACCCAGCGGGCGATATGCCCGGCGCTGGTGTCGGCGCGGCCGATCAGGGCCTTCAGACCGCCGATGGAGGATGCCCATTCCAGCGCGTCGATATAGTCCTCGACGCAGAGCATGGACGGGGTGTTGATCGTCTCACCCTTGAAGATGCCTTCGATCAGCTTGCCCTTGGAGGTCAGGCGGAAAATCTTCGGCAGCGGCCAGGCGGGGGTGTAGCTCTCCAGCCGGGCAACGGCGCGCGGGCTGAGGATCAGCATGCCATGCGCACCTTCACCGCCGAGCGCTTTCTGCCAGGAGAAGGTGACCACATCGAGCTTGGCGAAGTCCAGGTTCTGCGCGAAAGCGGCGGAGGTGGCATCGCAGATGACGAGGCCTTCCCGGTCTGCCGGGATCCAGTTGGCATCCGGCACGCGCACGCCCGAGGTGGTGCCGTTCCAGGTGAAGACCACGTCGCGGCTGAAATCAACGCTGCCAAGATCCGGCAGCGCGCCATAGGGCGCTTCGATGGTGCGGGCATCCAGCTTCAGCTGCTTGACCACATCGGTCACCCAGGTGGAGCCGAAGCTCTCCCAGGCGAGCATGTCGACGCCGCGCTCGCCGAGCAGCGACCACAGGGCCATCTCGACCGCGCCCGTGTCCGAGGCCGGAACGATACCGATGCGGTAGTCCGCAGGCACCTCAAGGATCTCACGGGTCTTGTCGATGGCGAGTTCAAGACGGGTCTTGCCGATCTTGGCGCGGTGGGAGCGGCCAAGGGACTTCACGTCCAGCGCGGCGGCAGACCAGCCGGGGCGCTTGGCGCAAGGACCAGACGAAAAATGGGGATTGGCCGGGCGCTGTGCCGGCTTTGCAGTCGCTGTCATATGCTATCCTCTCAGATAGGCGCTCCTCGTTGGGGAGGAGTGTCCCGCTGAAATGGATATGCCCTTCCGGCGGGCCGGTCAAGCCGGATAGGACGCCGCAAGGCTGCAAAGCAAAAGGCCGGTGCTTGCGGCACCGGCCCCAGACATGAGCCGCAGGGAAGAGGATCAATAGCGGGCAGAGATCGCGTTGCCCGAATAGACCATCGGACGGTTGACCGGGCCAGCCGTATTGAAGTTGTAGCGTACGCCAAGCCGGATTTCGTGGGCCGCCAGGTCCTTGTACTTGATCCGGCTCTGACCGGTGCCGACATTGTTCAGACGAACGGAACGGGCATCACCCAGGTTCTTGTAGCGGTAGCCAAGGTCGATGTCCCAGTTCGGCGTCACCGCATAGGACGTACCGGCCATCAGCGCCCAGGCAAAGTTCCACTTGCCGCTCGACCCGTCGTAAGACGTGTTCACGCCATTCGGGTTGAAGGACTTGGTGTCGTGCACATTGACATAAGCCGCGCCGACACCGGCACCCACATAGGGCGTGAAGCCATTCCAGGTGCCGACATCAAGATAGCCATTGAGCATCAGCGTCCAGACATCAATGCTGGATGTCTCACGCGAGGAATTCGGGCCGGTGCAGAGGTTACACGGAGCGTAGCCGGTGTATTTCGCCGACGGCTCGTAATCCACCGTCAGGTCGGAACGCAGATAGTCGTTGAACTTGTAACCGACACCGGCACCAACGACGACCGTGTCGTTCATGTTGTTGCGGTTAAAACGCAGATCACCGATGACGGGATCCTTGAAGCTGCCCTTCGGCGCCTGATAAATCTTGTAGCCGATATCGCCGCGCAGATACCAGCCGCCCGTGGCCGGGACTTCCGGGATATGCTCGATCACAGGAGCCGGCAGATCCATCGACAAATCCGCAGCCAGTGCTGCCTGCGAGATGAAGATCACACAGCTCGCCAAAGACAACTGCTTGAAAACGCTGCCCATGTCCTCGTCCTTTGAAACAAGCGTCCGCACCAGCCAGGCTGCGGGGCGCGCTTTGGAACATGTCTTAAATCTAGGGCAAAAGATTTAAAGGGTGCTTAACCGTAATTTTTTACCAGAATTTTTTACCTTAACCCAAGGTAAACAAGAGAAGCCGCTTTAGGAATTCGTTAACAAAAAAGGCATCTGCCTCGGCGGCAGATGCCTTGTGCTTTTATCTTACAGCAATGAGCTTGCCTTCCCGCCTGCCAGTCAGCCACTTGCAGTGCCTTTGACTGCCAGCGGGCGCTGGAGAGCATCAGAGCCCCCGGCGCTGCAGAACTCAGGCTGCGGAGCGCGCGACGACGCCGGCGATTTCGTCCACCACGTCATTGACGAGAGAGGCGTCATCCCCTTCGGCCATGACGCGGATCAGCGGCTCGGTCCCGGACGGGCGGATGACCAGACGGCCGCTGCTGCCAAGACGCTCGCGTCCGGCATCTATGGCCGATTTGACTATGTCACTCTCCAGCGGCTTGCCGCTCTTGTAGCGCACGTTCTTCAGCACCTGCGGAACCGGCACGAACTTGGAACAGACTTCCGAGACCGGGCGGTCCTGCTCGCGCACACAGGCAAGGATCTGCAGGGCGGCGATCAGACCATCGCCTGTCGTGGCAAAGTCGGACAGCACCAGATGGCCGGACTGCTCGCCGCCCACGTTGAAGCCATGGGCGCGCATGTGTTCGACCACATAGCGGTCACCCACCTTGGTGCGGGCCAGCTCCAGCCCGCGCGCTCCCAGGAAACGCTCCAGCCCGAGGTTGGACATGACCGTCGCCACGATACCGGGGCCCGAGAGCTTGCCCGCCGCATGCCAGCTCTCGGCAACGGTTGCCATCAGCTGGTCGCCATCCACCACCTGACCGCGCTCATCGACGATGATCACCCGGTCCGCGTCACCATCCAGCGCAATGCCGATATCGGCCCGCACTTCGTGCACCTTGCGCGCCAGTGCATCGGTGGAGGTGGAGCCGCAGTCCTGGTTGATGTTGTAGCCGTCCGGATTGACGCCGATGGAAATGACTTCCGCGCCCAGCTCCCACAGCACTGCCGGTGCCACCTTGTAGGCTGCGCCATTGGCGCAATCGACGACGATGCGCAGGCCTTCCAGGCTCATGTCGCGCGGCAGGGTGCGCTTGGCAAATTCGATGTAACGGTCGTGGACGCCGTCAATGCGCTTGGCACGGCCCAACTGATCGGCGCTGGCAAGACGCGGCGTCAGATCGCTGTCCACGAGACGCTCGATTTCGAGCTCGATCTCATCACTGAGCTTGAACCCGTCCGGCCCGAAGAACTTGATGCCATTGTCGGCAAACGGATTGTGCGACGCCGAAATCATGACGCCGAGATCTGCGCGCAGCGAGCGCGTCAGCATGGCAACAGCCGGCGTGGGCATCGGTCCAAGCAGAAACACTTCGAGGCCCACGGAGGTGAAGCCCGCCACCATGGCATTTTCCAGCATGTAGCCGGACAGACGCGTATCCTTGCCGATCACGACACGGCTGCGGTGATGGCCATTGCGGAACATGAGGCCCGCCGCCATGGCGACCTTGAGTGCCACTTCCGCCGTCATCGGATGGGTGTTCGCCTTGCCGCGAATGCCGTCGGTTCCGAAATACTTGCGCATGGGTGAATCACTGCCTTTGCGATTGGTCTTGTGCGTCCCTCATACAGCGTTCCGCCGCAGAAGGCCGGTCAAAATTTGTGATCGACTGTTACGATGAAAAACGCCCGGCCTGTAAAGACCGGGCGTCAGGTTATCAAGAAGGAAATGCAGCTCAGGCGAGTGGCTGCGGCTCCATGCCGGAGGGCGCACCGCCCTCGCCGCCGCGCTTGGCACCGGCGGAGGGAACTGCGGAGCTGCGGCCCACGGGCTGGTCATCATCCTCGTCGCGAACCGGCGGCTTGCCTGCGAGCAGGTTCTTGATCTCTTCGCCCGACAGGGTTTCGTACTCGATCAGGCCCTTGGCGAGCGTTTCAAGATCGTTGGCACGTTCGGTCAGGATCCGGCGGGCTTCGTTGAAGCCATCCTCCACAAACCGGCGCACTTCGGCGTCAATGATGCGCGCCGTCTCTTCGGAGACATTCTGCTGACGGGCAACGGAATGGCCGAGGAACACCTCTTCCTGGTTGTCGCCATAGGCCACCTTGCCGAGCTTGTCGGAGTAACCCCACTGGGTAACCATGGCACGGGCGAGACGGGTGGCCTGCTGAATGTCCGAGGACGCACCGGAGGTGACATTCTCAAGGCCGAAGATCAACTCTTCCGCCACGCGCCCGCCCATGATGATCGCAAGGCGCGAGGTCATCTGGGTGTAGCTCATGGAGATTTCGTCACGCTCGGGCAGCTGCATCACCATGCCAAGCGCACGGCCGCGCGGGATGATGGTTGCCTTGTGAACCGGATGAGCCTTCGGCACGCTGAGCGCAACGAGGGCGTGGCCAGCCTCATGATAGGCGGTGCAGCGCTTTTCCTCTTCGGTCATGACCAGCGTGCGGCGCTCGGCGCCCATCATCACCTTGTCCTTGGCGTCTTCGAACTCCGCCATGGTCACGAGGCGCTTGGAACGGCGGGCCGCCAGAAGGGCTGCCTCGTTGACAAGGTTCATCAGATCCGCACCGGAGAAGCCGGGGGTGCCGCGTGCCAGAACCTTCACGTCCACATCCGGTGCCAGCGGAACCTTGCGCATGTGCACCTTGAGGATCTTCTCACGGCCGGTCACATCCGGGTTCGGCACGACGATCTGGCGGTCGAAGCGGCCCGGACGCAGCAGCGCAGGGTCGAGAACGTCCGGACGGTTGGTCGCGGCGATGATGATGATGCCTTCGTTCGGCTCAAAACCGTCCATCTCCACGAGGAGCTGGTTCAGCGTCTGCTCGCGCTCGTCATTGCCACCGCCCAGACCGGCGCCGCGATGACGGCCGACCGCATCGATTTCGTCGATGAAGATGATGCAGGGCGCGTTTTTCTTCGCCTGTTCGAACATGTCGCGCACGCGGGATGCACCGACACCGACAAACATTTCGACGAAATCCGAACCGGAGATGGTGAAGAACGGCACATTGGCCTCGCCTGCCACCGCACGGGCGGTCAGGGTCTTGCCGGTACCCGGAGGGCCGACGAGCAGCACACCGCGCGGAATGCGGCCGCCGAGGCGCTGGAACTTCTGCGGATCACGCAGGAATTCCACGATTTCCTGGAGGTCTTCCTTGGCTTCATCGATGCCGGCCACGTCGTCAAAGGTCACGCGGCCATGGGCTTCGGTCAGCAGCTTGGCCTTGGACTTGCCAAAGCCCATCGCCTTGCCGCCGGCACCGCCCTGCATCTGGCGCATGAGGAAGATCCAGACGCCGAGAATGATGATCATCGGCAGCCAGGAAATCAGCGCACCGGCGAGCGAGAAATTCTCTGAAGGCGGGCGGGCCTTGATCAGCACGCCCTTGTTGCGCAGCTCGTCCACATACTGGGTGCCGTTCGGCGCATAGGTCTGGAACTGGCCGCCATTGGTGAAGTTGCCGGTGATCAGCTGATCCTGGATCGTCACGTCCCGGATCTCGCCCTGATCGGCCTGGTTCAGGAACTGCGAGAACGGAATGTCATTGGTCGATGTTCTCTGGGAAGAGCCCTGAAACAGCTGGAACAACGCGATCAGCAGGAGCGCGATGATCACCCAGAGGGCAAGATTGCGGAAATTTGCGTTCATTTCGATCCCTTGTCCGCCATCAGGCGTCCATCAACGTCGAGGGGTTGCCGGCTACTGCCTCACAAGATAGGTCGGCATAGTGCCCCTGCCAAGGAGTAGCCGCAGTGTTGCGCGGATCAGCTCACTTTTTTATTAAGCCCGCGCCGGTTTTCAGCAACATAAGCCTCCCTTAGGGCATGTTGCCTGCAGGCGCAATGACGCACCGCCCCTCACTCTTTGCACAGAACGTCAATTATCCGCCATTGCCGCCGGCATCACCTGGTCTGCGGTGCGCCGCAGGACCAGTCCGGGCTCCCTTGGCAAGGTCCATGCAAGGCAAGCCAAGCCGCTTCTGCCGCCATCGTAAAGACGCATGACGGCCGGAAGGCGGGCGAAGGCAGCGGCGGGAAAGCCGCTGGCACTGGCAAGGACGCGGACGTCTTCGCGCAGCGCTTCATCTTGCCGCAGCCGCGCCACTGGCGCGATCCTGAGGCTCCCCCCGGCATCCGGTTTGAGGCAGATGCGGTAACGCCCGTCCCAGTGGACGCATTGTCCCGGCAGAAGCTCCACCGTGTCCGGCAAGGACCGGCCCGGTTCCGGCCAGAGCCGGAGGCGCCCGCCCGCAAAAAGATCAAAAACCACCCCCGCCAGCGTCACCCGCAACGGGCCACCGGCAAGAAGGCGGGCATCCAGCGTCTCCAGGCGGTCGAGACGGGGCGGATGCAGATTGCCGCCGACATGCTGCGCCAGCCGGGCCAGCAGCCGCAGGCGCACCTCTTCGGGCAGCGGCGTCAGGCGCGCAAGGTCAAGACGGGCAAAATCCGGCACATCTCCGGCACACGCATCCTTCAGCAGAACATCCGCAGCCGCATCTATGGCCTGCGCCGCCCGCGCCATCCGGCGGATCGTCGAGCCGATCCGCGAGGGATCAAGCCCCTCAAGCAGCAGCCCTGCCTGAAGCTGGCGCAGGCGCACACGCTTGTAGGCGGGATTGCTGTTGGAAGGATCATCCACCCAGGAGAGGCCACGGGCAACAAGGGAAGCCTTGAGGCGGGCGCCGGGAACCGTCAGGAAAGGCCGCAGAAGACGCAGGCCGAAGGGGCCACCGCACTGATCCGCCGCCATGGCCGCCAATCCATAAACTCCGCTGCCGCGGGTCAGGCGGTCGAAGAATGTTTCGATCTGGTCATCGAGATGATGCGCCAGCACCAGCGCCTCGACGCCGGACAGATCCATGGCATCGGCCAGCAGACTGTAGCGGGCCATGCGGGCTTCGGCCTGCAGATTGGCGAGGCCCTGCGGTGCCTGCCAGGTGAGGATTTTCGCTGGAAGTTGCAGGGCTTCCGCCTGCTGCCGGACAAAACGGGCCTCGGACGCAGCCTCCGGCCGCAGCCCATGATCGACGGTCAGAACCAGAAGGCGTGGTGCCGGAAGCCCGGCAGAGTGCCGTGCACGCGCCCAGCCGGCGGTCAGATGCAGGAGGGCAAGCGAGTCGCCGCCTCCCGAGACGGCCAGCGCAAGCGAAGAAAACCGCTCCAGCGGCGCCAGAAGACGTGCGGCCTCGTCATCTGAGACCGGCAATACGCTGGAAAAATCAGGAGCAGCGGGCACGCTGCTGTTCGGCGCGGGCCTGATCACGCACCGCCTTCGCCGCATTGGGATATTTCGTCAGAAGCTCGGCATAGGTCGCGCAGGCCGCGCCCGTTTCGCCGAGGCCCTTGAGGGAAAGCCCGAGTTTCAGCAGGCTGTCAGGTGCCTTCGTGTTCTTCGGATGCTCGGTATAGGTCTTCAGGAAAGCGTCGGCAGCACCGCGGAAATCCCCTTGGCCATACAGGCTTTCGCCAAGCCAGTACTGCGCATTGGGCACCTGGTCGCTCTGCGGATAGGCTTCAAGGAAAGAGCGGAAGCCCTGTTCGGCGGAGACATAGTCACCCTGAAGAGCGAAATTGTAGGCGTTGTCGTAGTCGGTTCTGGGATCGCCCGTCATGCCGAGACTGGCAATCTGGCCCGAAGGCTGCCCGGGGAGCTGGTTTGCACCGCTGTTGACACCCGGAGGCGTGCCACCCTGTGCGGCAGGCTGCTGCTGGGGCTGGCCGAACTGGCCACGCGCCAGCGCCGACAGATCCAGCGGGCCGCTGCCGGAAGGCGCGCCCTCCTGGTAAACCCCGTCCTGATATCCGCCGCCATCGGCGAATTCGGCATCACCGGAGCCACCCGCCGTATTGCTGCCTGCGGGCATCTGCCCCAGAGTGCCCTCTGCGGGTGCCAGACCGGCACCCGCAGTTGCTGCATTGTTGTTCGCGTGCTGCGGCTGCTGTGCAGGCGCGGCAGGGCCAGCATCAGAGCGCTTGCCCGGCTGCTTCTGCGCGCCTTCCAGCTGCTGGAAGCGGTACTCGTTGTCTTCCTGCATCCGGCGCAGCTGGTCCTGCAACTCACGCAGCTGGTAGCTCAGCTGCTCCACCTGACCGTTCAGGCGGCGCATCTGGTCTTCCACTTCGTTGAGGCGCACCTGCGCATCGTTACCGCCACCACCGCCGAAAAGCTGCGCATTTGCGGACGGCACGGCTGATGCCATCATGCAAATGGCGGCCAGGGCCGCGAGAAGCGTCTTCCATTTCACCATGCTTTACCTCCGGTCTGCCTTCATGGCATCCGATGGATAGCACAGGGCGCGCCGACTTCGGCCAAAATTTGACGGAAACACCGTTCAACCACCAGTTCATACGAAAACAGGCGCGGAGGGAGCCTCCGCGCCTGTCAAAATCTTCACTGGCAGGTCAGATCAGCTGCCGGCGCTGTTCAGAACAGTCACAGCGCGGCGGTTCTGGGACCAGCAGCTCTCGTCGTCACACACAGCCACCGGACGCTCCTTGCCATAGGAGATGGTGCGGATGCGCGCTGCCGAAATGCCGCGCGAAACCAGATAATCGCGAGCCGCATTTGCACGGCGGGCGCCCAGTGCAATGTTGTACTGACGGGTGCCGCGCTCATCCGCATGGCCTTCCATCGTGATGGTGTAGCGGCTGTAGTTGTTCAGCCACTGTGCCTGCTTGTCGAGGGTCGCCTGTGCCTGACCGCTCAGGGTCGACTGGTCGTTCGAGAAGAACACGCGGTCGCCGACATTGACAACAAAGTCCTGGCTCGAGCCCGGGGTGGCGTTGGCGCTGCCATCAAGCCCGTCGGTATTGGTGTTGGAGCAGGCAGCCAAGGTCAGCGCAAAACCAATGACAGCCGCCATGCGCGCACCGCGCGCCATCATAGCCGTATTCAACATTCGATAACTCCTCGTCCCGCCGGTCCCGGCAAGGTGAACGCATTCTCTACAACAGTGGTTAACAACCAGTTGGCGGCCAGCCCTATCACATAAGAAAGTGCCGGGCACTCACGTTTTTCTGCAATTCCGGCTCTTGCACACAGGCGCGCTGCCGCCGGGTGGCGGCAGCAGCCGGATTTATCAGTCCAGCGTGGGCGACCAGGCCGGATCAGACCCGAACGCAGGCGTGGTGATGCGCTGCTCGTTATAGCCGGTCAGATCCACGGTCCAGACCTGCGGGCCCCCACTGGGTCCCGGCGTATCACGGAAGAACGTCAGCACCCGGCCGTTTGGCGCCCAGGCCGGACCTTCGTTATGATAGCCTTCCGTCAAGATACGCTCGCCGCTGCCATCCGGCTTCATCACGCCAATCATGAAGCGGCCCTGGTTCTGCTTGGTGAAGGCAATCAGATCCCCGCGCGGAGACCAGACCGGCGTCGAGTAGCGGCCCGGACCAAAGCTGATGCGCTGCGGGTTGGAGCCGTCCGCACCCATCACGTAGAGCTGCTGGGTGCCGCCACGGTCGGACTCGAACACCACCTGACGGCTATCCGGGGAGAAAGACGGACTCGTATCAATCGCCGGCGTATTGGTCAGCCGGGTCGTGGCGCGCGAGCGCAGATCCATGACGAAGATATTCGCGTTGCCGCCCTGCTGCAGGCTCATGATCACCCGCTGTCCGTCCGGCGAGAAGCGCGGCGCAAAGGTCATGCCGGGGAAATTGCCGACGATCTCGCGCTGGCCGGTTTCGATGTTGAGCAGGAAAACGCTCGGATCGGTCCCAGTATAGGACATGTAGGTGATTTCCTGCGTCGTCGGCGAGAAGCGCGGCGTCAGCACGAGTTCATCGCCACGGGTCAGATAGCGCAGGTTGGCGCCATCCTGATCCATGATGGCCAGACGCTTGACGCGCTTCTGCTTCGGACCGCTTTCATCGACGAAAACGATGCGGGTGTCGAAGTAGCCTTTTTCACCGGTCAGCCGCTCATAGATCGCATCGGAAATGATGTGGCCGAGGCGGCGCCAGTTTTCCGGCGTGGTGAAGAACTGCTGGCCCAGCATCTGCTCGCCGGCGAAAACATCCCACAGGCGGAACTCAGCGCGCAGGCGGCCATCCGGCTGGCGGGTAACGGAACCGGAGACGAGCGCCTGCGCACCGATGGTGCGCCAGTCGCCGAAGCGCGGGGTCGTCTGTGCGCTCACGTTCTTTTCGATGAAGCTTGCCGGATCGAGCGGACGGAACAGGCCGGAGCGGCGCAGATTGTTGGAGATCACCTCCGTCAGCTGACGCGCGAGCTGCGCATCACCGCCTTCGGGCGAGAAATCCGGCAGGGCGATCGGCATCGGCTCGATCGTGCCCTGCGTGATGTCGATTTCGATCAGGGCGCTGGCCGGCGCAATCATTGCCGCGCCAGACACCGAGATGGCGCAGACCGCCAGGGCCGCACGCAGGGCCGAGGCAAGGCGCCGTTTAATCTGGAAGGCTCTCATCTTCATCGAGGCTCCGGTTTTCCTAAGGTCCATCTGTCCGTCATTGATGGACAAAATTGATGACAATCTCACGCCAGGCCTCGTACTTGGCCTCTGGCAACGAATAAGGCGCGCATCGCTGCACAGCCCGGATGGTGCTCTGGGCGAGCAACTGCCCAGCCTCACCGTCTGCCGCCTCTACAACCTGCGGCGTTCCATCCAGTTCCCCGGACGGCGTTAATCTGATCCGCACCTTCACTTCGGCGCTGGTGCCGGCTTGCAGTTGAGGGGGCATCCAGCAGCGCTGGACCACCTCCCGCAAGCCGGAGATTTCCTGTTCTGTCAGCGTCTGCGTATCCGACGCCTCCGCCATCTGCGGCACGGCAAGCACACAGAGAAGCAATGCAATCTGCATCAGGTGCAGGCCCTGCCCGGAATGCCTTACCCCGCCTGGCCGCCTCATCCGTCACCCCCCCAGCATCTGACTGGGGTCGAAGTTGATGATGACTTCACGCCATGAATCATACTTCTCGGCAGGCAGCGTGTAGGGCTGGCAACGCATGACGGCGCGCACGGCACTGTCGGACGCTGCGCGGAACGAGGGGTTGCCGCTCGAGTTGATCACCCGGGGAGACCCTTCCACTTCGCCAGCCATGCTCAGGTTGAATTGCAGGCGCACGGCAAGGTCTGCAGCGCCTGCAGCACCGACCGGCGGGTTCCAGCATTTTGCGATCTGGCCACGCAGCGCATCCAGTTCCGACACCGTCATCTTGACGTTGTTGTTGCCCGTGCGGCTGCCGAGAGAGGCAGCTTCCTTGGCACCGGTGGTGCCGCCGCCGGAGGGATCAACCTTGTTCAGCAGTGCGCTGATCTCGTTCGGGTTGAACTTCTCTTCCTTCTTCGGCTGCTGCTGTGCCGTCTGCTGCTGCGGCTTCGGCGGCGTCGGCTTGGAGCGTGGCGTCACCTTCACCGGCTCGGACATGAGCGGCTTGGGCGCCTCCTCGGCGGGCGCAGCTTCTGCCACCGCCTCTTTCGCAGGCTCGGGCTCAGCCTTCGGCGCAGGCTCCGCAGCCGGTTTGGCAGGTGCGGGCTTCACGGGAGCGGGCTCAGGCGTGGGCGGCGGAGACGATGATTCCTGCGCGGCAACGGACTGGTTGGTCGGCCGGGGTGTCGGCGGCGTCTGCAATTCAGCCTTCGCCTCCCCTGCCGTCTTGTCCGGCTCGGGAGCCTTGTTGTTGGCTTCCTTGGCGGTGGATTCGTTCGGCTGCTCCTTGAGCTCTGCGGTCTTTTCACCCTTGTTCAGCTGAGTGAATTCACCGATCGGCACCAGATCAACCGGCAGGGACTCCATCGGCTTGGTGTCAAACGGTTCCGCCCCCGGAAGCGACACAAGCCCCCAGAGCACAAGAGCCATATGGCCCGAGACGGAAACGATCAAGCCTGTGCGCATGATGCGTCAGGTTCCCTATTCTGCAAGAGTCACAAGGCCAAGGCGCTTGAAGCCGGCAGCGTTGATCCGGCCCATGATCTGCATCATCGTTCCATAGGCGGCCGTCTGGTCACCTTTCACGAAAATGCGCTCCTCGTAGCCGTTCTCGGCAATGGCCGTCAGTTTCGGCACAACTTCGTCCAGAGCGATCTCGGTGTTCTGGATGAAGATCTTGCCATCGGACGTGACCGAAATCGTGATCGGCTCATTGTCGCCCTGCAGCGGCTTTGCGGCCGTCTGCGGCAGATCCACCGGCACCCCGGAGGTCATCAGCGGTGCGGCCACCATGAAGATGATCAGCAGCACCAGCATCACGTCCACGAAAGGCGTGATGTTGATTTCGTTTACAGGCGCTGCGCGGCGGCCGCCGCGTCTGCGCCGCCCTCCGCCACCGCCGCCCGCTCCAACACTCATACCCATGGGTCAGATCCGTTCGTCAATCTGGCGGGACAGGATGGCCGAGAACTCGTCCGCAAAACCTTCCATGCGGGCGGAGAGCTTGGCCACGTCGGTCTGCAGCTTGTTATAGGCGATAACCGCCGGAATTGCGGCAAGCAGGCCGAGAGCGGTTGCCAGCAGAGCTTCGGCGATACCCGGAGCCACGACCGCCAGCGAGGTGTTTTCGGACTGGGCGATGGACTGGAAGGCCGTCATAATGCCCCAGACGGTGCCGAACAGACCGATGAAGGGCGCCGCCGAGCCAACCGTTGCCAGAACAAGCAGGCGGGATTCCAGGCGCTCCGTCTCGCGCGCAATCGTAACGTCCATCACCCGGTCGATACGCTGCTGCAGGCTCGCCAGGGCAGGCTTGGCGCCTTCATGACTTCGTTTCCACTCCCGCATGGCAGCCACAAACAGGGCGGCCATGGAGTGATTGGCCCGGCTCGACAGGGTCTTGTACAGTTCCTCGAGCGACTGGCCCGACCAGAATACGGTTTCAAACCG
This sequence comes from Pannonibacter phragmitetus DSM 14782, assembly GCF_000382365.1. GTDB lineage: Bacteria > Pseudomonadota > Alphaproteobacteria > Rhizobiales > Stappiaceae > Pannonibacter > Pannonibacter phragmitetus. Next base: position 138,087 of record NZ_KB908222.1, read on the forward strand.
CGTCATCTGGCGCTTGGTGCGGGTGAAAAGCATCGCCTTGTCGACAATGATGGCCCAGCACCAGACGGACGCAATGATCAGGCCAAACATGACAAGCTTGACGATGATGTGAGCCTGCCAGAACAGGCCAATGAACGACATGTCGCCATGCGGGGCCGCCATGGTCGTCTGGGCGATTTCATTCATCTAAAAGGGACCTCTTGCCCGTGGAGTTGTCATCGTGAGTTAAAAGCACACCAGGAAACCTGCTGCGTCCCGGTGGCTTCGGTTTCCTCCCGGACTTTTGGTCTTCCTGACCGCTGAATTTGGCAAAACTGGGACTGCGCAACGCACGCAATCTCCCTTAAACAAAAGGATTAAGGTTACTGCCGTGTTAATGACGTTGCGTCGCACAAATTGATTTGATGCCAAAGGCTCAAAAAGCTTCCGGAAAAGACGCGCAAAGCCGGGTGGCGTTTCTTAATCCGGTTGCACCGGCAGCCTTGCTGCCAGCTCCGGCGGCAGACGCACAGGACGGCCGGAAGGGAGGATCACGGCAACCACGGCCTGAGCCGAAACCAGCAGCGCACCGCCGCACCAGATTTCCTGTTCCAGCACCAGACGGGCGCCGCGCGCTTCGCTGAGGCGTGTGCGGACCTCAAGAAGATCGTCGATACGGGCCGGCTTCACGAAGCGGATCGTCATGTCGCGTACGGCGAAGACGATCGGCTGCCCGTGGCTGCCATCTGCCAGCGCCGCATGATGCAAACCGCAGGCCCGCAGCAGTTCCGTCCGGCCACGCTCGAAGAACCGGACATAGGACCCGTGATAGACAAGCCCGCTGAAATCGGTGTCCTCGTAGTAGATGCGGACAGGAAGGAGGTGCACACCCTCCACGATCCGGCCACCGGTGGTGCTGTCTTGCTGCGTCATGATGCCTTCCGAACTCCCTGCCCGGCCGCATATGCGCGAAACGCCCGGCGCTTGCAAGCCCGCAATGGGCCAGCCTGCACCGGGCGTTTCAGGTCCGTATTCCGTTGTTCTGAGATCAGGCGGCGGCCACCTCGCGCAGGAAACGTTCCACCGATCGGCGCAGCGTATCGGCCTGCTGCTTCATGGTGAGCGTGGCTTCCTGCATGGCCGAAGCCGAGCCGGAGTTCTCTGAGATATCCGCATTGAGTGCAGCCACCGCATTGGCAACGGCCATGGTGCCATGCGCTGCCTCGGCAACATTGCGGGAAATCTCGCCCGTCGCCGAACCCTGCTCACGCACGGCCCCGGCAATCGAGGCCGTGTAGGTATTCACCTCTTCCATCGAATTGGTGACATCGGCAATCTCCTCGACGGCTTCTGCCGTGGAGTTCTGGATGGCGGAAATCTGGGCGGAAATCTCTTCCGTCGCCTTGGAGGTCTGGGTTGCCAGCTCCTTCACTTCCGCAGCCACGACCGCAAAGCCCCGGCCAGCTTCGCCCGCACGTGCCGCCTCGATGGTGGCGTTGAGGGCGAGGAGGTTCGTCTGCTCGGCAATGGCACGGATCAGGTCCACCACTTCGCCGATCTTGTTTGCAGCATTGGCAAGCCCGGCGATCTTCTGGTTCGACGACTGCGCATTGGCCGTGGTGCGCCCGACAACATCTGCCGTGGTCGCCACCTGACGTGCGATTTCCTCGATGGAGGCATTCAGTTCTTCCGTCGCGCTGGCAACCGCCTGCACGTTGGAAGAGGCATTCTCCGCATCACCGGCCGCCTGCGCCCCGCGATGAGAGGCTGTGTCGGAACGGCTGCTCAGGATGGCCGACGTTTCCTCAACACGGGCGAGATTGCTTTCCACCTCGGCCAGCAGGGCCTGCGCCTCCTCACGGAACCCGGCAATCAGGCCATCAATATGCTTCTCACGCTGCTCACGGGCCACATGGCCGGCACGGCGCTCCTCGGCGAGCCGTTCGCGCTCAAGCGAGTTCTCCTTGAAGACCTCGATGCAACGGGCCATCTGGCCGATTTCATCGCCCCGCTCCAGAGCATTGATGGCAACCGACAGATCGCCATCCGCAATCTGGCGGGCCGTGACGGACAGGGACTGCAGCGGAGCAAACATGCGGCTGGTCAGCCACCACATGACGGCAACGATCGGCAGGAGACAGACAATGCCCGCGATGACCGCTCCCCAGGTGATCTGGCGCGCCGCTGCATTCAGCTCGGCGCTCTCGACCGCAGCACCCACACCAAAGGGCTTGTCCACGCTCAATCCGTCCGTCACGGTGTAACGGAAATTGCTGCCGCCCAGCGTCACGAGGCCATCACCGGCGCGGATCGCGTCAAAGCGGAACGCCTCCGGGGCCTTGTCGCCATCGAACACGGCAACATTGCCGCCTGCATCAACCAGAAGAGCGCGTTCGGTTTCGCCGATGCCGCCTTTTGCCGCGATCAGGCCTGCGAGCTTGCTCATGTCGACCGTGTAGCCGATGACGCCGAAAAAGCGGTCATGCGAGAAGACCGGCGTTGCCAGCGTCAGCAGAACGCTGCCGTCAGCCGCAACGAGGAACCCTGACGAAGAGACCTTCGGCAGCGCGGTCTCCGTCTTTTCTGGAGTGTCCAGAATTGGCTTTGCCGCAGCCGTCAGCGGGCCGCCCAGCAACTCAGGCGAACTCAGGTTGCGGGCGAATTCCTCACCCTTCATGTAGCTGTAGATGACATTGCCATCGAGATCGATGAGCTGAATGTCCTTGAACAGCCCCTGATCCACGAAAGAGCCAACCGCCATGTGAATGGGCTTGTGATTGTTTGCGTAGAAGTTACCCGCACCCGACTCCACAAGCAGATGCCGCTCGTCCGGTCCATGCGGATTGTCTTCGACGAAGGTCTTACGGAGCTGTGCGGTCTGGTTTTCCTTCAGCACCTTCCAGCCAGCGGTCATTTTCATGACCGCATCCTTGGCATCAGACACAGATGCAAAAAAGCGGGCTGCATCAACACGCTGGTCAAGGGCAAGTTCCAGCGTGCGGTATTTGCCCAATGTTGCGCTTGAAAGGGCCTTGCTCGCCTGGCTGTCGGCCACGTCCCCCGCGAGCCGCGCAATGACAATGACAATGGCAAGGCACATGATGGCTGCGCCTGCGAAGAACATCGCAGCCACCTTGTTGGACAAGCGATTACGGATCATATGGGGTTCCTCCCTGAACTGGGAGGATCGTGGGCACACTTCCCGAAAAAAGCCTTAATCAGCGCCGGAAATAAGATACCCAACGACGAAATACTACCTTAATGAACACTTTTGATTGCAGCTCCCGACAATACACAACGTGACAGACATTTTTCCTTAGGTCACGCTTCAGCATCATCCGCGAACAGGCCAAGTTGCGGCGCAGCAGAACTTTGCGGCACTGCGAGGCCGAGATGCCGGAAGGCCTGCGCCGTCAGAACACGCCCGCGCGGCGTGCGCTGCAGGAAGCCGTTCTGGATGAGATAGGGCTCGACAATTTCTTCAATGGCGTCTCGCGGTTCGGACAAGGCCGCAGCAATCGTCTCGATACCTACCGGTCCGCCGCCGAAGTTGAGGGCGATCTGGTTGAGATAACGCCGGTCGAGACTGTCCAGCCCTGCACCGTCCACTTCCAGCTGGGACAGCGCCCGGTCCGCCATTGCCCGGTCCACCGTGTCGTTCCCGGCAAAGACCGCAAAGTCCCGCACCCGGCGCAGGAGACGCCCGGCGATACGCGGCGTGCCGCGCGCGCGCTTGGCAATTTCCCTTGCCCCATCAGGCGCCATGCCGATGCCGAGAATGCGCGCACCCCGGTTGACGATCAGCTCCAGCTCCTCGACCGTATAGAATTCCAGCCGCACCGGAATGCCGAAGCGGTCCCGCAGCGGCGTGGTCAGCAGGCCGAGGCGCGTGGTCGCGGCCACCAGCGTGAACTTCGCCAGATCGATCTTCACCGAGCGGGCGGCAGGCCCCTCACCGATGATCAGATCCAGCTGGAAATCCTCCATCGCCGGATAGAGCACTTCCTCCACCGCCGGGCTGAGCCGGTGGATCTCGTCGATGAAGAGCACGTCCCGCTCTTCCAGATTGGTCAGAAGCGCCGCCAGATCGCCTGCCTTGGCGATGACCGGGCCGGACGTAGCGCGGAAATTCACGCCGAGTTCGCGCGCCATGATCTGCGCCAGCGTCGTCTTGCCAAGACCCGGAGGCCCGACAAACAGCACATGATCCAGCGCTTCGCCGCGGGCTTTTGCCGCACCGATGAAGACCTTGAGATTGGCTCGCGCCTGCGCCTGACCGACGAAATCATCCAGCGCCTGCGGGCGCATGGTGGTGTCGATTTCGTCACCGCGAATTTCCGGCGTGACGAGGCGTTCGGTCTTCTCCATACGCTTTCAACTCCAGACCCCGCCCGTGGCAGAGTGATTGGCACAAGCCCGTGCGGCGCTTGAGCAGATCGGGGGCGCAATGCGTCAGCGCCTCAAAGTCCCGGCATTCCCTTGCCGCCTTCTTACTGGGCCAGTTCCTTCAGGCCAAGGCGGATCAGCGTTTCGGTCGTGGCATCCTCGCCGGCAGACTTCACCGCGCGCGCCACGGCCGCACTGGCCTGTGCCTGGGCATAACCCAGATTGGTGAGCGCCGAAACCGCTTCAGCCACTGGCCGGGCAGCGACATTCTCGCTCACCGTCTGTGCCACCGCCAGAGTGTCGGCATCAAGGCTGGAATAGCCCGGCGCCTTGTCCTTCAGCTCGATCACAAGCCGTTCGGCCACCCGCTTGCCGACGCCCGGTGCACGTGCCAGCGACGCCTTGTCCCCCAGCGCAATGGCGGTTGCCACTTCGCTGGCCTTCAGCACGCTGAGCACGGCCAGCGCCACCTTGGCACCGACGCCCTGCACGGTCATCAGCAGGCGGAACCACTCGCGCTCGGCCTCGGAGGAGAAACCGTAGAGCCGGATCATGTCCTCACGCACGATGGTCTCGATGAAGAGCACCGCCGCCTCACCGGCGCGCGGCAATCCCTGCAGCACCCGCGAGGGGCAGAACACCTGATAGCCCACGCCGTGGACATCGAGAATGAGGTGGTCGTCACCGTAACTGTCGACCGTACCCTTGAGCTTGCCGATCATGCTGCACCCCGTGCCAATGCCTCAGCCTTTGCCCGCACCGCCGAGGTCTTGCGATGGTGCGCGTGACAGATGGCGATTGCCAGGGCATCCGCCGCATCATCCGTATCAAACTGCGCCTTGGGCAGCAGGATCTTCACCATGTGGCGGATCTGATCCTTTTCGGCATGCCCCGTGCCCACCACGGTTTTCTTCACGAGATTGGGCGCATATTCGGCCACTTCCAGCCCGTGCAGCGACGGCACCAGCAGCGCAATGCCGCGCGCCTGACCGAGCTTCAGCGTCGCGCCTGCGTCCTTGTTGACGAAGGTCAGCTCAACGGCGGCCTCCTGCGGCGCATTCTCGCCGATGACCTTCTGCAGCCCGTCATGCAACTGCACCAGCCGGGCGGCCAGTTCCCGCTTGTCATCCGACGTGACGGTCCCGGCGGCAACAAAGGTCAGCCGGTTGCCCAGCGCCTCAATGAGACCCCAGCCAGTACGGCGCAGGCCGGGATCAATCCCGAGGATTCGAATCGGATGCATCATAGAACAAACCGGTAACAAAACTCCGGCTCCAGCGCCAGCCTGCTTGGCCTCAGGTGCCGTCAGGATGCTGTGTTTTCCCGCCTGAACAGAGCCCTCCGGACAAACCACCTTCAAAAAGCATGGGGCCGGAGCGGCAAATCCGCTCCGGCCCCACTGATCTTAGCCTTCCTTATCAAGCGGCATTCATGCCGCCGCCCCCCCTCAGAACTTCAGGGACATCTGCGCCGAGAAGGCGTTCTCGACAGCCTTGGATGAAATCTGGCTCTTGTAGTTCACCTGCACCGAAGCCCGGTCCGTGAAGGAATGGGACAGCCCGAGGCCAATCAGAGCCGTGTTGCGCGCAACTGGAACGCCCTTCACTTCAAACGGCGACGTGCTGCTGCCAAAGCGCATGGCAGCGACCGGTGCCATATCCCCGAAGGCATGCTGCCAGCCGAGTGAGACGGACGGAGTGAAGGTACGGCCCATGATGTTCACCTGGGTGGCCGCCCGCATGCCCAGCGAGGTGTAGAAGGTGTTCTGATCCTCCAGGCGCACCGTCAAAGCAGCCGGAGTGCCGTTTTCCTGCGCCGAGGCGCCGGCCAGATGAACGAAGGCAAGGCCTGCGAAGGGCTCGATGGCAACCTGACCCGCAGAGAAGCCGTAGGAGGCTTCACCGAAGACCTGCGCAGCCTCCTGCCTGTAGCCGGACTGTGTGCTGGCGGAGAAGCCCCGGATGGCTATGGAGCGGTCCAGCGATACGTCATGCAGGCCGTAGGACGCACCGCCCTTCAGGGCAACGCCGCCGAAGCGCGCCCCGCCATAGACACCAACCTCGTAATTGTCGATGTCTCCGGAGGAATTGCGGCTCGTCACATCAAAGCGGGACTGGCTGAAGCCTGCAACGACACCGGCGCGGGCGTTTTCTCCGATACCGGCATCAACACCAGCGAGGAAGCCAGCAAGACTGGATGAGATGGTCGCGGCATTGTTGCCATCAAACGCACGGCCCCAGCCGCCATGGCCCTGTGCCCAGATCGTGACACCGTGCTCACCGCCCATGCTGGACCTGCGCGGCCCGGCAGCATCTGCGGCAGATGCAAGCGCCTCATGTGCTGCAAAGCCCTGACGCAGGCGGGCGCCGACGGCATCACGCAGGTACGAGGACTGCTGCTGGATGACGGTGCCTGCCGAGGCATAGGCCTCACCGGACAACTGGTCGAGCGCAGGAGCAATCTCCGAACCGGAGAGAACAGCCAGCGCATCATAAAGCGTATCGCCGACCGGCAACCCCATCACGGCGCGGGCAGTGCTGCGCTGATTGTCCGTACGGGCGAAGTCAGCGAAGGTGAGGCCGTTGTAGTTCAGCGTCAGATAGACATTCTTCGCGTCATAGGTCAGCGCCGGCGACAGGAGCGCAAAGTTGGACGAGACGCTGCCGAAGGTTCCGTTCACCGCATCCGCACTGGTGATGATGGCATAGGTTGTCTGCGGCCGGTAGAAGCCGTTCTCACCGAGCACCTGCACGGATGCAGCGGACTCAATCGTGACCGCGCCAGAGGCAATGATCAGGTCATGCCGTCCTGAAGGCGTTGCATCCACCTGATAGACGGAGCCGCCAAGGAAGCTTACGGCGCCAGTCACAACCAGAGTGCCGGGCGAGTAGCCGGGCGCGACGACGGCGCCGGAATTGGCAACAATGCCGCCAATCGTGCCGGAACCACCCAGCTTGCCGCCATTGCCGATGGTGAAGACGGATGTGCTCCGTACGCCCTGCTCCAGCGTCACAACCGAATTATCGATCGTCACGGCTCCCTGATAGGGAGACGCAAAGGCAACCCTGCCGCCGCCCTGGAACAGCACCGCACCATTGCCGGAGATGGAGCCCGAGAAGGTGTAGTTGTCGGAGCGGTTGAAGATGAGCGTTGCGTTGTTCACGACGTCACCAACGATGGAGCCTGCGGTGCCGCCGTCACCGAGTTGCAGCGTGCCATCAGCAATGGTGGTCACACCGGAGTAAGTGTTCGTGCCCGTCAGAACCAGCGTGCCAGTGCCCGACTTGGTGAAGCCTGCCGCGCCCGAAATGGTGCCGGACAGGCTCAGCACCTTGCCGCCGGTCACGTCCAGAGCATTCTGACTGCCCTCGAGCGCAATGCCGCGCGCGGTCGAGATGGTCTCTCCAGCAGACAATGTGCCGCCTTCCAGAGCAATCGCACCGGCTGCGGAGCCCAGCGCGGCGTCGCTCGTGAAGCTGAGCATGCCGCCCTGAATGCGCGTTCCCCCGCCGTAGCTGTTCGTGCCCGTCAGAACCAGGGTGCCAGTACCCGACTTGGTGAAGCCGGCTGCGCCCGAGATCGTGCCGGACACCGTCAGCACCTTGCCGCTGGCAACATCGAGAGTATTGCTGCCGCTTTCAAGGACGAGATTGCGGGCGACAGCGACAGTATCGGCTGCAGAAAGCGTGCCGCCTGCGAAGGTCACCGCCCCGGACGCCGCACCCAGCGCTGAATCATTCACGAAGCGGAGCGTGCCGCCCTGAATGCGGGTTCCACCGGTGTAGGTGTTGTTGCCAAGGAGGAACGTGGTTCCACCCGCTGCATTTACCGAGCCATTTCCGGAGATGACCTGAGACATCAGGTAGTTCTGGCTGGTGTGATTGAACACAAGCGACCCGCCGGCAGTACCGAAGACGATCCGTGCCGTGTCCACGCTGCCAGCCGCCACTGCAGCCGACCCGGCATCCGCACCGATGATCAGCTTGCCTGAACCTTGGGAATCATATCCGACGCGGATCTCGTTGTCGGCCTTGATGACGGCTCCATCCGAAACGGTCACGACTGCGGTGCCGTTGTAGCCAACGTAGAAATTGCCCAGGGCGCTGTAGGTGTTGTTCGCCTTGGCCCAGAGCTGCGTGCCCTGCCCCGTAACAGTCAGAACGCCTTGCGATTTCGGGTCCATGCCGACGCCAACCGTCGAAGTGGTCACCACAGCGCCGCCGGAGATGGTGAGGTTGCCGTTTCCATTCACAGGATCAACGTCCCGGCTGCCGTTCTGGCCGCCGACGTAGATCCGTTCCGCGGCATCCACGACCGTGCCAGCACCAGTGATTGTCATGGAGACAAGATCGCTGCCGCCCGAACCGGCATAAATGCCGCTCGCATAAAGATAGGCACCATCAGACACCGTGACCGAACCACCGGCCGAGCTCAGCCAGGCAGCCTGGGACAGATCATTGGGATTGCCGATCTCCACACGGGTGTTCTGACCCGTGATCAGAATCTGAGCCCCCGCGCCGGTATAGACACCGGTGCTGCGGATAAAGGCGGAAGCACCCCCGGAGATGGTCAGGGAGCCCGAGGAACCGGCCGTCCGGGCGATATCGACACCGCCTGTGTTGGTCCAGGTGGTCCCGGCACCAGAGACCGTCAGGGACCCGTTGCCGCCGGAGCCTGCCTCCCAGGAGCCGGTTGAGAGCGCAAAGCGGCGTGACGTGAAGCTCGCGCCGTCTGAAACCGAAATGCTGCCTGTCCCGCCATTCTGACCGACGGTCAGTTCACCAGTGCTGGTCCAGCTTGCAGCAGCGCCGGAAAGCTGCACGGTTCCAACGCCGCCACCTGCCCCGCCGATGACACCGTTGCCGTTGGTAAGCGCGCCATTGCCACTGATGGAAAGCGTGGCAGCGGTGGAAGAGCCCACCGTCACGGAACCGGCCGTAAAAGCACCGCCTAGCGCAAGGGTCCCATCATTTACCGCGAGAGCACCACTCACGCTGCCGCCCGAGCCGGTCAGCGTCCAGGTTCCAGATCCCGACTTCGCCAGATCTGTGAAACCCTGATACTGGCCGGTAGAGGACAGCTGGCTTGCATCGAAAGTTCCCGCTCCGGTGCCGGTCAACTCGAGCGTGCTGCTGGTGCCAGACGTTGAAACAATACCGGTGATGGAGGATGTCTCCGTCAGCACAAGCCGGTTCGTGCCGCTGCCCATGCTGATGGCAGTATCCGTGGCGGAAGCGGCAGCAATCGTGCCGGAGTTGATGATCGTGGTATTGCCGTTTCCGGTCACAACTCCCGTGCCGTGCGGATGCGTCACCGTGATGGTACCGCTGTTTTCCAGCCGGTTCGTCGTGCCGTCCAGCGAAACACCGATCGACTGAGCCGTTACGGTGCCGCTGTTCGTGACGGAGATGTTGCCATCAACCGTATCGGCAGTTGCATTGGTGTGCCCGCTGAGCTGGCCACTGTCCGCATAGATGCCCATCTGACCGGAGAGCGTGCCGGCATTGACGATGGTGATATCGCCCTGCGGCGTCTCGGCACGGATGGCCGCATCCCGGTTTGCGGTGACAACGCCAGCGGCCTCGTTGGTGATGACGATATCACCCGTGGTCGATGCAGAACCGATAAGGCCTGCATAGCCGGCTGGCGCACGGATGGCGGCTCTGTCGGCATCAAGGCTACTGTCGCCAGTCGCCGTCACCGTGCCGCTGTTGGTGATGGTGGCTGTGCCGTTCTCCGTCGTGGCGTAGACGGCATTGTCCGTGTTGCTGGTCACGATGCCGGTGTTGGTGATCGTTGCGTCCCCATTGGCGGACCAGGCAATCAGACCCTGAAACAGGGTCGAGTGCACCTCGCCTTGGTTGACGATGCTGGCAAGGCCGTTATAGGCGATGACGCGAATGGCCGCAGTTGTGGCATTCACCGTTCCGGTTGCGGTGTTCGTAACCGAAATCGTCGCCGGATCCGTGCCGTTGTGGTTGCCGTCGGCATAGATGCCGCGCCCGCCCGTGGAGGTGACGGCTCCGCTGTTGGTGATCGTGACGGCACCCAGATTGCTCGTGGCGCTGATGGCAGCCACATCCGAATTCGGAGCCTGAAGCGATATCGTTCCGGCGTTGTCGATGGCTATGTTGCCGGCAAAGTCGTTCTTCACCCAGATCGTGCCGAAACCGCCAGCAGCGCCCGAACTGGCCGTAACGCCGGAAGCAATGTTGACCGTCGCATTGACAGTGACAGGAATGTACTGCGGCGGCGTGCTGCTGTCCGTGCCGAACTGCATGACCAGGCCGCTGTAGTCCGGCCGGTTGATCGACGTCGTGCCGGTCAGATTGACCGTCTGATTATAGGTGCCGGCTGTCTGCGGCGAAGCATAGATGACAGATGCCACACTTTCGCTATCGACCGTCAGAGAGCCATCTCCCGCCGTCATGCTCACACTTGCACTGGTTGCGTCACAAGATACGAGCACCGTCGTCCCAGTTACAGAGCAGGCAGCTTCTGCAGGCTGAGAGTAGACGGACGAAAAGGCCATTATCGCGCCAGCAACAGGCAGGCTCATCACGCGCAGTGGAGCAACAATGGCAGATGTGAGTAACAGATTCTTTTGGTGCAGACTGGACCGGCGGCCTCCAGACAGCTTTGTGGCAAGGTGACTATAATCAACATCACCCACAGCAACTATCTTACCCATCATCATTGCCCCAGACATCAAAAATAATACAATCAAGGCGTGAGCCCCACAGCCCCCTTGCCCCATACATGAACGGAAGTTTGCACAGAAGCCTATAGAGGCACAATCACTCCCCGTGGATCAAACACGCAAGAAAAGCGGGTTTCTGCACTTTGCTGCATTTTGGCATCACCAGAACAAAAGAGAACATCCAAAGACTAGGAGAAAAGCATGAGCAATATCGATAATTTATTTTGACCAAAATTAATTTACTTAACCAAGAACAACGAAGAATATTCACTTGAATAAATCATATATTAACAAAAATTACTAACACGAACAATGAGTTCAAAAGAGACAATCATAAATGGAAAGCCGTATTTTCGATGATTTTTTGCAAGCACATCACACTTAAAATGGGAGAGATTCAGCAATATGTAAGCTGAAACGGCGGAGTTCCCGCCTGCCGGGCGGGTATCCTCCATCTATCGGCCCTGAAGAACTTGGCAGCCAAGACATTACCTGCAGGCACAGCCCTGGCGACAGAGCCCCCGAAGCCAGCAGATCGCGCCCTGAAATCTTCATTGCAGCATGGGCTTGACCAATCCCGATGTGCCAGACTCACCAGGAACTGGTATTGAAGGACGATGGATAGTCTGATCACAGCCTATGGCTGGCCCACCCTGATCACGGGCCTTCTGGTCCTTTTCACCGGAGGTGTAGTTCGTGGCTTTGCCGGTTTTGGCGCGGGCATGATCTTCATGCCGGTGGCTTCTGCGCTGTTCTCGCCGCCGGTAGCGGCGGGGGCCTTCCTGCTGCTGGATTATTTCGTTGCCCTGCCACTGTTGCCGCGCGCCTTGCGCCTGTGCGACTGGCGCACGGTGCTGCCTGCCGTTCTGGCCGCAGTTGTCTCAGTGCATCTGGGGGCCTGGCTGCTGGTGAGCACTGATCCGCTTGCCCTGCGCTGGGTCATCTGTCTTGTGGTGCTGGCTCTTCTGGGGCTGCTGATCTCGGGCTGGCGCTACAATGGCACACCTTCACCTGCCACATCCGCAGGCGTCGGCGTGGCAGCCGGCATCATGGGCGGGGTTTCGCAGGTTTCCGGCCCGCCCGTTGTTGCCTTCTGGCTGTCGAGCCCGCATCCTCCGCATGTCATCCGCGCCAATCTCATCGTCTTCTTCGCGCTGGCAGGAACAGGAAGCCTGCTCGCCTATCTGCTTGCAGGCGTGTTCAACGGCCAGGTACTGGCGCTCGCGATTGGCGGCATCGCGGTCTATGGGCTCGGACTTTATCTGGGTGCCCGGGGCTTCGTCCGGGCCGATCCTCAGCTCTACCGCCGCATCGCCTACAGCCTCATCGCCCTTGCTGCCCTCACGAGCCTGCCTGTGCTGGACAGCTGGCTCGGGCGCTGATCAGCGGCAGGGTCACTCCTGCGGCAGCGATCCAAGCCACTTGGCGCATTTGCCGCTCACAAGCCGCTGCCATTCGGCGTGGAAGGTTTCTTCATCGGGGCAGGCCTGCGCCAGGATGGCAAGGGCGACGATGGCTGCATCCACGGCCTCTTCGCGCACATCCTGCAGCGTCAGCCCCTTGTAGGCAGACCCCGGCGCGCCAGTGGCGGACAGAACCGCCTGCGCCACCTCGCCGGCTTCCTCGCTCAGCTTCAGGGTGCGCTCCTGCAGGGTCTTCGGGTCGAGGCGGCTGAGACGGAAGATTTCCTGCAAGATAAGGCTCCAAAGAAAAATGGCGCCGGGCAAACCGGCGCCATGAAGGGCTTGATCTGGCCTTCAGCCTGCAAGGCTGGCCATGGTTTCCTCGTCGATGTCGAAGTTGGCGTAGACGTTCTGCACGTCATCATCATCTTCCAGCATGTTGACGAGCTTCATCAGCGTCTGGGCCTTGTCGGCATCCACCGGCGTCAGGTTCTGCGGCTTCCAGATGATCTTCACCGATTCCGCTTCGCCCAGCGTTGCTTCCAGGGCCTTGGACACCTCGCCCAGATCCTCGAAGGTACAGATGATGACGTGGCTGTCTTCATCTGACTGAACGTCTTCGGCGCCCGCCTCGATGGCGGCTTCCAGAACCGCCTCGGCACCACCGGCCTTGGCCGGGTAGATGATCTCGCCGACCTTGTCGAACATGAAGGACACCGAGCCGGTTTCGCCCATGGCGCCGCCGCACTTGGTGAAATAGGAACGCACGTTGGAGGCGGTGCGGTTGCGGTTGTCGGTCAGCGCCTCGACGATGACGGCAACGCCGCCGGGGCCGTAGCCCTCGTAGCGGATTTCGTCGTAGGACTCAGCGTCACCGCTCTGCGACTTGTTGATGGCCCGCTGGATGTTGTCCTTGGGCATCGACTGGGCCTTGGCGTTCTGGACGGCCAGGCGCAGGCGCGGGTTGGAGGCGGGGTCCGGATCGCCGTGCTTGGCCGCAACGGTGATTTCCTTCGACAATTTGGAGAAAAGCTTCGACCGGGCAGCGTCCTGGCGGCCCTTGCGATGCATGATGTTCTTGAACTGTGAATGTCCGGCCATGGTCTTCCCGGCAGTTGAGACGGCCGGAGCCAAGGCCCGTCAGGACCAGACAATGCTCCGGCGCATGAAGAATGGGCAGCCTTATAGGCAATGACGCGGGTAAAATCCAGACACCCCGCCGCTTCTCTTGCGCACGGAGGGCCGGATCTGCACTGTTGTCATGCCAAGGCGCGGAGATGCTGACGCATCACGCCTTGGAATAGCTCAAGCGCCGCACGGGCTTGGCCAACTTCCCGTGAGACATTCCCACCGGCAGTTGGTGTCAGCGCCAGAAGTGCGGGATCACCGGCTCCAGCCGCCCGCCCAGACGCAACGGAGCCACCGCGATGGCAAGACCCGTGCGGTCATCCGTCTCTACTGCAACACCGCAGACGGTCGCCTCGCCCAGCGCCGGGGTGAAGCGGTTTGAAGGCACCTTGCGCAGGAAGCGCTGCACCGGCTCTTCCTTTTCCATGCCCAGCACGCTGTCATAATCGCCGCACATGCCCGCATCGGACATATAGGCCGTGCCGCCCGGCAGAATCTGGTGATCGGCCGTCGGCACATGAGTGTGCGTGCCCACCACAAGGCTGACGCGGCCATCGAGGAAATGCCCCATCGCCTGCTTTTCGCTGGTGGCTTCCGCATGCATGTCGATGATAATGGCATCCACCACATGGCCGAGCGGACAATCGGCAATGGCCCGCTCCACGGCGGCGAAGGGATCATCCAGCGGATCCATGTAGACCCGGCCCATGACGTTGACGACCGCCACCTGCGCGCCGTTGCGGGCAGAATAGATGTTGACGCCGCGTCCCGGCGTTCCGGCCGGGAAGTTGACCGGACGCAGCAGGCGCGGCTGCCGGTCGATATAGACGAGGGTTTCGCGCTGGTCCCAGACGTGGTTGCCGGTGGTGACCACATCGGCGCCCGCATCCACCACATCCTGAAGGATCTGCTCGGTGATCCCGAAGCCGGAGGCAGAGTTTTCGCCATTCACCACGACGAAATCGAGGCCGTTTTCCTCGATCAGGCCCGGCAGAGCCTCAATGGCAGCGGTGCGGCCGGCCCGGCCGACCAGATCACCCAGAAACAGAAGCTTCATCGGTCCTCTCGTGTGTGAAACCAGCGCAGCCCGGTTTCAGTCAGGATGCCGTGGAGAAGCTGGTCATGCGGTTCTATGGGCACCTGATCCACTTCCTGGACCGAAAAGGCAAGCCCGATGCGCAGGATCGGGCCGTCTTTCTCCAGCGCCGCAATCGCCGTGTCGTAATGCCCCTTGCCGTAGCCCAGCCGCCCGCCGCGCGCATCAAAGGCTGCCAGCGGCACCAGCATCACGTCCGGGCGCATGAGCGGAGACGTTTCCTCGGGCACGCTCGTGCCGAAACCTGCCGGCACCAGTTTCGTTTCCCGGTCCAGCTTGCGGAACAGCAGATGCGGTTTTGCCACGACCGGCAGGCAGAGAGGATGGCCGCGGGATGCCAGTTCATGCATCAGCGGACGCGGATCGATCTCATCGCGAATCGGCCAGAAGCCGGAGACGGTTTCGCCGGGCTTCAGGTTCAGCCCGTCCACGTGAGCGGTCAGGGCGAGGGAGCCCTCGATCCGGTCCACCGGCGCCATTGCAGCCCGGCGCGCCAGCGCCCCGGCGCGGATCTGCTGTTTGGCCTGAACAAGACCGGTGAGAGCGTTGCGGGTGTCAGTGGCGGGCATCGAACCTCGCTGGGAACCGGTCCGGCAATCGGTGGGACTGTCATCCGGCGCACCTTTTCAGGCAGCGGCGGGCCGCAGATCCGGCCCTCAGAAGAATGGTAAAGTGCAGCCACGGCGACCGTTGGAATTGCAATCCCGGGAAACCTACAGTGTAGGTGGGCGCCGTTTGTTCCAGCCCAGGGGCCGGATCAGGGACAGCTCCCTAGGGAATGCGTAAGGCCCCGGGGATAATGTTTCCTGACGGGAAGCGCAGCTGCTGATCCAGATATAGAGCCAGAGCGCTGCATTTGAAAGCCCTTCGCGCAATCGCAGGCGTCATCGTCCCCCGCCGGACTACACTCAATCGGTCTTGAGGCTGCGGGTCAGGCCTTCGGCCAGCGCTTCGATCTTGCGGGCGGCCTCGTCGATGCGCAGCACGACGGTGGCCTCATTGCGGTTGATATGCTCCAGCGCCGCCTGGCGGGCATCACGCACCATGGAAAGCTCCTGCTCCAGCTGCTGCACGCGCTTTTCGAGCTCGACCAGTTCGTCAATCACCATGATTCCGGCCATGACGGTGAGCCGCTGATCGCCGATCTCACCGAAACTGCCGCGCAACTGGTTGATGCAGCCATCAAACCGCTCGGCAAGACCGATCAGCCGGTCCTCCTCGCCGTCGTCACAGGCCATACGGAAGGCCCTGCCGTTGATGGTGACGGAAATCTGCGCCATCCGCCCTCAGCCTCCGTGTGCTTCGAGAACGGAGCGGATCGTCTCCATGGCGGAAACGAGTCGGCGGGACACTTCGCGGTTGGCCTCTTCCAGGCTTTGCGCCCGGGCCTCGGCCTTGTCCAGGTTCATCGCCAGCTGCGAGCGGTCCTCGCCAAGGCGCTGGATGTCGTCATGCAGGGCGTTGAGGGAATGGTCGCCATCCAGGCGCCGGCCAACCGACGTTTCCAGATGGGAAATGGCAGTCGCAAGGCGCGTCAAGGCAGCATCCAGAGACTGGCTATGACCTGAGCCCAATTCTGCCATCAAACCGCATCCACTTTCAAAAACCGCCTTCAGGACCCTGCGTAGGGGTATTTCCTGAGCGTAGACCACCAGCGCCCGCTGGCGTGACACATATGGCCCGCCGCAAAAACTAAAGCAAATTGCGAGCAGGCGGCAATAACCGGATGACCACACTTAACGGATTTCGCCCGGACCGCCTTCGCGGCATAAAGATTAAGCAATCGTTAAAAGCGCCGTCAATGGCGGCATTCGGCTCTGCGGCGTTTCTCCCCCGCCATCCCGTCATTTCATGCAAGTGCGGCCTTTGTTGACACCACTAGGGTTCCTGTTATTTGTCGGGCTCCCTGAATGGCTGGCGAGGGGCAAAAGGCACGGCAAAGGCTGCTGCCTGCCTCTCCGGCGCGGGGAAACACAGATTCTCAGATAGCCCTGCGGCGTGCCGCATGCAGCAACGGGATGAACATGACTGATCTTGAAAAGCATCACCGCATGGCGAATGCGATCCGCTTCCTTTCCATGGACGCGGTCGAAAAGGCCAAATCGGGCCATCCCGGCCTGCCGATGGGCACTGCCGACATCGCCACGGTTCTGTTCACACAGTTCCTGAAGTTCAACCCCACCGCCCCGCACTGGGCCGACCGCGACCGCTTCGTGCTGTCCGCCGGTCACGGCTCCATGCTGCTCTATTCCGCGCTCTACCTGCTCGGATATGAGGATTTCCCGCTCGATCAGCTGAAGAATTTCCGTCAGATCGGCGCCCGCACGGCCGGCCATCCGGAATTCGGTCATGGCGCCGGCATCGAGACGACCACCGGCCCGCTGGGCCAGGGTCTTGCCAACGCTGTCGGCATGGCCATTGCCGAGAAGCTGCAGGCAGCCCGTTTCGGCGAGGATATCGTCGATCACTACACCTATGTGCTGGCCGGTGACGGCTGCCTCATGGAAGGCATCAGCCAGGAAGCCCTGACGCTCGCTGGCCACCTGAAGCTGAACAAGCTGATCGTCATCTGGGACGACAACAACATCTCCATCGACGGCAAGATCGATGTGACCGATTCCACCGATCAGATCGCCCGCTTCGAAGCCTCCGGCTGGGCCACCAGCCGCGTCGACGGCCATGATCCGGAAGCCATCGCCAATGCCCTGCGCAAGGCGCAGGAGAGCGGCAAGCCGACGCTGATCGCCGCCAAGACCGTGATCGGTTTCGGTGCGCCGACCAAGGCTGGCACCAACAAGGTGCATGGCTCACCGCTGGGCGCGGACGAAATCGCCGCCACCCGCAAGGCGCTGAACTGGAGCCACGAGCCCTTCGTCGTGCCGAGCGACGTGCTTGACGCCTGGCGCATCGCAGGCCTGCGCTCCGCCCATGCGCACAAGAGCTGGGAAAAGCGCTTCGCCGCCAAGGATGCGGAAACCCGCGCCGAATTCGAGCGCCGCAACCGCGGTGACCTGCCGGCCGGCTTCGATGAAGCGATGCTGACCTATAAGCGCAAGCTGTTCGAGGAGCAGCCCTCGCTCGCCACCCGTCAGGCCTCCGAGCATGTGCTGAACGTGGTCAACGAGGTGATCCCGGAGACGATCGGCGGCTCTGCCGACCTGACCGGCTCCAACAACACCAAGACCCCGCAGACCAAGGCCGTGACGCCGGATGACTTCTCCGGCCGTTACATGCACTGGGGCATCCGCGAGCACGGCATGGCCGCTGCCATGAACGGCATGGCCCTGCATGGCGGTTTCATCCCCTATTCCGGCACCTTCCTGGTGTTCTCGGACTACTGCCGCCCGGCCCTGCGCCTTGCTGCCCTGATGGAACAGCGCGTCATCCACGTGATGACCCACGATTCCATCGGCCTTGGCGAAGACGGCCCGACCCACCAGCCGGTGGAGCATTACGCCGCCCTGCGCGCCATCCCGAACCTCTACTTCCTGCGCCCGGCCGACGTGACCGAGACGCTGGAGTGCTGGCAGATTGCGCTGACCGCCGACAAGACCCCGTCGGTGCTCGCCCTCACCCGTCAGGCCCTGCCCTCGCAGCGCAAGACCTTCGAGGAAGAGAACCTCTCCGCACGCGGCGCCTATGAACTGGCGGGCAGCGAAGAAGCTGCGGATGTGACGATCTTCGCCTCCGGCTCGGAAGTCGAAATCGCCATGAACGCCCGCGAAAAGCTGATGGCTGACGGCATCCCCGCCCGCGTCGTCTCCGTGCCGTGCTTCGAGCTGTTCGAAGCCCAGTCGGACGACTACAAGGCCTCCGTCATCGGCAGCTCGAAGGTGAAGATCGCGGTCGAGAGCGGCATCCGCCTCGGCTGGGACCGCTTCATCGGCAACGACGGCATCTTCGTCGGCATGCACGGCTTCGGCGCATCGGGCCCCTACAAGGAGCTCTATGCCCACTTCGGCATCACCGATACGGCGGTTGTGGACGCTGCCAAGGCGCGCCTCGGCGCCTGATCCGGCCCCGGTGCAGCGGGCCATGGGGCCTGGCTGCCGCCGGAAGACACCAGAACTCTCGCCTCCGCCGCCCGGCGGAGGCTCCTGAGCCCGGGCAGGCCCTCTCCTGCCCTTTCGCAAGGCCGGCCCGGTCTGGGCTGGCGAAAGGCGTCCTCCATAACGGCGCCACGCATGTATGGGAGTTATTCACATGGTGACCAAGGTTTCGATCAATGGATTTGGCCGCATCGGCCGCAACGTGCTGCGCGCGATCGTCGAGTCCGGCCGCACCGACATCGAAGTCGTATCCATCAACGACCTCGGCCCGGTGGAGACCAACGCGCATCTGCTGCGTCATGATTCGGTGCACGGCAAGTTCCCGGCGACCGTCGCCGTGGAAGGCGACAGCATCCGCATCAACGGCGGCAAGCCGATCAAGGTGACCGCGATCCGCGACCCGAAGGAGCTGCCGCACGGCGAGCTGGGCGTCGATGTCGCCATGGAATGCACCGGCATCTTCACCGACAAGCCGAAGGCTGAAGCGCACCTCGCCGCTGGCGCCAAGCGCGTTCTCGTCTCCGCTCCGTCCAACGGCGCTGACAAGACGATCGTTTACGGCGTGAACCACGATGCGCTGACGGCTGCCGACCTCGTCGTCTCCAACGCCTCGTGCACCACGAACTGCCTGGCTCCGGTTGCCTATGTTCTCAATGCCGCCATCGGCATCGAGAAGGGCTTCATGACCACGATCCACTCCTACACCGGCGACCAGCCGACGCTGGACACCATGCACAAGGACCTGTACCGCGCCCGCGCTGCAGCCATGTCCATGATCCCGACCTCGACCGGTGCCGCCAAGGCCGTGGGCCTTGTGCTGCCGGAGCTGAACGGCAAGCTGGACGGCGTGTCCGTGCGCGTGCCCACCCCGAACGTCTCCGTGGTGGACTTCAAGTTCATCGCCAAGCGTTCCACCACCGTGGAAGAGATCAACAGCGCCATCCGCGACGCTGCCAACGGCAAGCTGAAGGGCATCCTCGGCTTCACCGACGAGCCGCTGGTGTCCATGGACTTCAACCATGACAGCCACTCCTCGATCTTCCACATGGACCAGACCAAGGTCATGGACGGCACCCTGGTGCGCATCATGAGCTGGTACGACAACGAGTGGGGCTTCTCCAACCGCATGTCGGACACCGCTGTGGCACTCGCCAAGCACATCTGATAACTTTCCCCCAAAGGGGTAAGGTCATGGACGACGCATCGAAGCCGGTGGAAGACTTCAGGCAACTGGTTGATTTGATATCAGACCGGTTTCCCAATCTCCGCTGTCTTCGATGCAGCCATGATGGTTTTTATATGTCTCAAGATCTGTCGCCTCCCGGCTTCAGCTTCGGTGAAGTCCCGGATATAATATTGGCCTCAGAACGTGCAGGCATACGCCCGGTCACGACGCTTGTTTGCAGGCGTTGCGGGCACATTGAGCAGCATCTGACCAAGATTCTGATCAACATGCTTCCGGACAAGGGTGAATCCTGATGGCAAGCATTGTCCCCTTTCCACCGGGTAAGGAACCCCAGTCTGGAGGGGGATCAGGAGGACCGACGATGGAACAGCGCGTGGCTGCTCTCGAAGAGACCTGTTCCCGTATCGAGGCGGCACTTTCCAGACTTGAGCCTGCAATCCGCCAGATTGCCGAGGACAACAAGGATTTCAGAAAAAGCCTGACCAGCCTGGAGGTTAATGCCGCCAAACTTGATGGCAGACTTTCAGGGATTGAGGGACGCCTTTCCGGACTGGCGGACAGACTTTCGGCAATGCCGACAATGTTTCAGCTGGCGCTTGCACTACTCACCACATGGGGAGCAGGAAGCGCCATTGTTTTCACCGTGATGAGATACGCCCAGCCATGACCTTCAAGACAATTGACGATGCCGGCGAAATCGCAGGCAAGCGCGCCCTTGTGCGTGTGGACCTCAACGTCCCCATGAAGGACGGCAAGATCACCGACGACACCCGCATCCGCGCCGTCGCCCCCACCATCCGCGAGCTGTCGGACAAGGGTGCCAAGGTCATCCTGCTGGCCCACTTCGGCCGCCCGAAGGGTGAAGTGGTGGCGGAGATGAGCCTTGCGCCGGTGGCCCCGGCGGTTGCTGCCGTCATCGGCCGCCCGGTCGCCTTCTGCGCCGACTGCATTGGCGAGGCTGCGGCCGGTGCCGTCGCCGCCATGCAGGACGGCGACGTGCTGCTGCTGGAGAACACCCGTTTCCACAAGGACGAGGAAAAGAACGGCGCCGACTTCACCGCCGCTCTGGCTGCCAATGGCGACCTCTATGTGAACGATGCCTTCTCAGCCGCCCACCGCGCCCATGCCTCCACCGAGGGCCTTGCCCGGCTGCTGCCCGCCTATGCCGGCCGCTCCATGCAGGCCGAGCTGGAAGCGCTTGGTGCGGCCCTTGGCTCGCCCAAGCGGCCGGTTCTGGCCGTTGTCGGCGGTGCCAAGGTATCGTCCAAGATCGACCTGCTGGAAAACCTCGTCACCCGCGTCGATATGCTCGTCATCGGCGGCGGCATGGCCAACACCTTCCTCGCCGCCAAGGGCGTCAATGTCGGCAAGTCCCTGTGCGAGCATGACCTTGCCCCCACCGTGCTGAAGATCCTGGCTGCTGCCGAAAAGGCCGGCTGCGAGATCGTGCTGCCGGTGGATGCGGTCGTCGCACGCGAGTTCAAGGCAGGCGCTGCCAACGAGACCGTCAGCCTCGACGCTATCCCCGCCGATGCCATGATGCTGGACGTGGGTGCAGCCTCCATCGAGACGGTGAAGGCCAAGATCGACGGGGCTTCCACCCTGGTGTGGAACGGCCCGCTCGGCGCCTTCGAGATCGAGCCCTTCGACAAGGCAACCGTCGCCGCTGCCCAGCATGCGGCCAGCCGCACCAAGGAAGGCAAGCTGCTCTCCGTCGCAGGCGGCGGTGACACGGTGGCTGCCCTCAACCACGCAGGTGCAGCCGGTGACTTCTCCTATGTCTCCACCGCTGGCGGGGCGTTCCTCGAGTGGCTGGAAGGCAAGGATCTGCCGGGCGTAACAGCCCTGCAGGCCTGAGCCTGACAGTTCATCAAGTCTTGCGGCGCGCCGGTCCAGTATTGGCGCGCCGCCTCTTGCCCGTGAGCCCTGCAAGGCACCTATTTAATTCGGGCATCAAATTAAAAATGTTCGAATTTTCCTGCGTTTACCGGCATTTAAATTGATTTATGGGCTCCGGCCCCATCTTCCCAAACCGCTGAATTTTGCTAGAACGGCCACGGTTTTGTCGCAGTGCGAAACTTATCTGCGGCCCACGCCGCCGTTGCACGGCCAGCGCGGGAAAACGCTTCGTTCAATTGGCAAGACCGATGGAACAGGCGGACCACGCGCAGTGTTTGAGCAGGCAGGTCCGGAGCCGGGTCAGGGCTTCGCATGGATCTGGAACAGGAGAGATTTCGATGGCACGCATTACACTTCGTCAATTGCTCGATCATGCTGCGGAACACGACTATGGCGTTCCGGCCTTCAACATCAACAATATGGAACAGGCGCTTTCGATCATGGAAGCCGCCGATGCGACCGATTCCCCGGTCATCATCCAGGCCTCGCGCGGCGCCCGCTCCTATGCCCATGACGTCATGCTGAAGCACATGATGGACGCGGTGACGGAAATCTATCCGCACATCCCGGTCTGCGTGCATCTCGACCATGGCAACGAACCGGCCACCTGCATGACCGCCATCCAGGCCGGCTTCACCTCTGTGATGATGGACGGCTCGCTGAAGGCCGACGGCAAGACCCCGGCTGACTGGGCCTATAACGTCGGCGTCACCAAGGCCGTGACGGACATGTCCCATCTGGGCGGCATTTCCGTCGAGGGCGAGCTGGGCGTGCTCGGCAGCCTTGAGAGCGGCATGGGCGAAGCGGAAGACGGCCATGGCGCCGAAGGCCAGCTGAGCCACGACCAGCTGCTGACCGACCCGGAAGAAGCGGTGAAGTTCGTGCGCGAGACCAAGGTTGACGCGCTGGCCATCGCCATGGGCACCAGCCACGGCGCCTACAAGTTCACCCGCAAGCCGGACGGCGCGATCCTGGCCATGCACGTGATCGAGGAAATCCACCGCCGCCTGCCGGAAACCCATCTGGTGATGCACGGCTCCTCCTCGGTGCCGCAGGACCTGCAGGACATCATCAACCAGTACGGCGGCAAGATGCCCCAGACCTGGGGCGTGCCGGTGGAAGAAATCCAGCGCGGCATCAAGAATGGCGTGCGCAAGATCAACATCGACACCGACAACCGCATGGCGATGACCGGCCAGATCCGCAAGATCCTTGCCGAGAACCCGGGCGAGTTCGATCCGCGCAAGTATCTCAAGCCCGCCCGTGATGCCATGACCAAGCTCTGCAAAGAGCGTCTGCAAGACTTCAACACCGCCGGTCAGGCCTCGAAGATCAAGCGCGTCCTCACCCTCACGGAAATGGCCGCCCGCTACAAGTCCGGCGCACTGGATCCGAAGATCTCGTAAGGCTTTCGAACCTTACTCCAGGATCAAACCAAGGCCGGGGCGTCGCTCCGGCCTTGGTTTTGCGTAGCACCGGCGAAAAATCTAGTCCGGCATCCCAGACATGCGATAAAATTACACAAGCCGCTCAACCATGAAGTATGGGGCTCCGATAGTTCTCTAGAAAATTTCCACATTTTTCATTTTCAAGACTAACAATTGGATTCGACGAAAGTTTTAATAATTCACACAGCTTTCTTTTTATAAAGATTTGATTTTGATCAGAAATTCCATAAGAAGTTCCGTAAACACGGGCACTTGATGAAGTGTCTATTTCCAGAATTTTTAGATTTATCTCCATAAAAGAGAAACCAAGAAAGACAATAACTTCAGATTTTTTCAATATACTCTGAATCTCTTGAGACTTTCTACTATCTTTTTGCTCTGTAAAAGTCTTCACCTCAAGTGATCTTTTTTGCAAAGAATGAAAGTCAAGATCTAGACCAAATCGCGTATCCCCACCCCAGTTACCTACAATATCCCCAACAGATCCATACACATGTACAATATTCATTGATTTAACAATATTCAAAGAATCAATTTCAGAAATAAGAAAATACCTTTGCAAGGCCTTCCATATATAAAACTCGATACATCTATCATAATTGAATACAATCATACTTACATTTGAAAATATGTCAGCGACATCATCTGAGGAAACAAATTCGTTCGCCATTTTAAAAAAAGCTTCACACCAAAATTTAGAAAAATCTGGCAAATCATGTGGGTTAATTGTATCTGTATTAGAATATTTAAATTGACTAAGCAAACTAACGCTTTCCGATTCAAGAATACACTTGACAATCGCCATTTTTCCGACAGTTTTTATTTCTTCATTTTCTGCATGAGTGTGCAGAAAATTGTCTATGGATATCGCGTGTGGCAACCCCCTCGTAATAGACAAAGCAGCATCACGATACTGGTTCGGTTGAGAGACATACCGCTCACACATTTCCCTAAAGCCACCAGAATAAGATCTATCCCATCGAAGAAATTCAGATATTTTTCCTTTAAGCTCCTCTCCTAAAGGCATGCCAACTTCACGGCTAGCACCGGCACCAATAACGAAAACCGTCTTCTGCTCAAACATGCGCAACCTCAGGAATCGAAGATGAGGCAAAACTAGCAATCTCAAGATAGATACAAAACCCATCTCTGCGCTTGCGTCGTGCTTTTGCCGTCTTTAGGGACATAGGTATGTACCATGTGCCCGCATGCCGGGCCGAACAGACGGATACCGCCTTGAACCGCCCGCGCCTTTATCTGGTTACGCCGCCCGTTTTCGATCTCGAAGCCTTTGCCCCGCGCCTTGAAGCCGCGCTGTCGGGCGGGGATGTGGCCTGCGTGCTCATCTATCAGCCCGAGGCGACCGCCAAGGCCCTGCAGGACACGGCTGCAAAGCTGGTGCCCATGATCCAGAAGGCGGAAGCCGCCGCGCTGATCTACCGCGACACGCAGGTGACCGGCCGCACGGGCGCAGACGGCGCCCATATCGACAGCTCCTTCGAGGACATCAAGCTGGCCATGGAAAGCCTGCAGCCGGCGCGCATTGTCGGCGCGGGCGGCACCAAGATGAAACACGAGGAAATGGAAATCGCCGAAAGCGGCGTGGACTATCTGTTCTTCGGCCGGCTGGACCTTGAGGAGCAGCCCGGCGCCCATGCCAAGACGCTGGAGCGCGCCGAATGGTGGGCGGAGCTGTTCTCCACGCCTTGCGTTGCCCTTGGCGGCAATGATCTGGCCACCCTCGGCGAAACGGCGGACACCAAGGCCGACTTCGTTGCCCTGAAGGATGCCATCTGGCAGCATCCGGAAGGCCCGGCGCAAGCCGTGCGCCTTGCCAATGCGATTCTCGATCAGCACCCGTTTGAAGAGGACGAGGAATGACCCTGCCGCGCCGGACCCTGACCGGAAGCCAGTTTCCCGAAACGGCGGAGGCATCTGCCCGCCCGCCCCTGCGCCGTGGCCTGAGGCCCGGCGCACCGGGTCTGGCTTTGGCAGGTCTGGCGCTGGCTGCGCTCTGCGCAGCCACGGGCAGCAGCTTTGCCCAGACGGCGGCTCCAGCAACGCCTGCAGCCCCGGCACAGGAGCAATCCGCGCCGCCAGCTGCCGAAACTCCGGCAGCCCAAACTCCAGCAGCCCCGGCCCCGGCAGGCGAGACAGCAGCAGGCCAGCCTCCTGCTGCTGCGGATGGCGCTGAAGGCACGGCCGCAGAGCCCGCCACCGAAGCCGATGCAGCTGCACGTGCCCTTGCCCGCTACGAGCCGGAACCGCTTGTCAGCCTGATTGAGGCGGGTCCGCCGCTGATGGAACCGGGTGAGCCGATTGATGCCGATTTCGCCTATGGCGTCTTCCAGCGCGGCTGGTATCTGACGGCGCTTGCCGTTGCCACCCCGCTGGCTGAGGAAGGCGACCGGGCGGCGCAGACCCTGCTGGGCGTGATGCATGAAACCGGCCTTGGCGTGGCGCGGGACTGGAAGAAGGCTGCGGACTGGTATCAGGTCGCAAGCAATTCCGGCGACGCCAATGCGGCCTACCGGCTAGGGCAGATGTATCTGCTGGGCGAAGGGGTTGAGGCCGACAAGAAAAGAGCGGCCGATCTCTTCCAGAAAGCCGCTGATGCGGGCATTCCGGGCGCCATCTACAATCTGGCAATCCTCTATCAGGAAGGCGAAGGCCGCCCCTATGACGAGGAGCGCGCCTCCCAGCTGCTGCTGCAGGCCGCTGAGAAGGATGACGTGGAAGCGCAATATGCCCTCGGCCTCCAGTTCCTGGAAGGCGGCGAGAAAGTTCGCGACCCGATCAAGGGCGCCAACTGGCTGGGCCGGGCGGCCCGGCGCGGACACACCTCGGCACAAGTTTACTACGGCATCCTGCGCTTTCAGGGACGCGGCGTGGAACCGGACGAGGCGGATGCTGCAGACTGGTTCGAGCGGGCCGCGCGGGCCGGAAATCCGGTGGGCATGAACCGGCTTGCCCGCGTCTATGCCTTCGGCCGTGGCCGGCCCGTCGATCAGACCGAGGCCGCCGCCTGGCACTATGTGGCGCGCGCGCTTGGCCTTTCCGATCTGGAACTGGATGGCTACGTGGGATCGCTGGACCAGGAAACCGTGACCAAGGCCATGGAACGCGCAGGCGCCTTGACCGCCACGCTGATCCCCAAACCGCTGGATCCGGACAGAGCCACCCCCTGACAAGTAACCGCTTTGCAGGTTTTTCCTTGAATTTGCGCCCGTTTTGTGTTGGACAGGCGCGTCATTGGTGCCCGCTCGCCGTCCTTATCCGGCAGAGCGTGGATGCACCGTCAGGTTTCACGCCCTAATCAATCGGTCGTTTCATGAAGATCAACGGTAACGAGATCAAGCCCGGCAATGTTCTCCAGCATCAGGAGACGCTCTGGGCGGTCGTCAAGGTGGACCACGTCAAGCCCGGCAAGGGTGGCGCGTTCGCCCAGGTGGAAATGAAGAATCTCATCGACGGCCGCAAGCTGAACGAGCGCTTTCGTTCGGAAGACAAGGTCGAGCGCGTCCGTCTGGAGCAGAAGGACTTCCAGTTCCTCTACATCCAGGAAGACGTCCTGATCTTCATGGACACCGAAACCTACGAGCAGCTTGAGCTGCAGAAGGACTTCGTCGGTGACCGCGCCGCCTTCCTGCAGGACGGCATGATGGTGACCGTGGAACTGCACGAAGAGAAGCCGATCGGCATCACCCTGCCGCAGTTTGTCACCCTGCAGATCACCGAGGCCGATGCCGTGGTGAAGGGCCAGACCCAGTCCTCGTCCTACAAGCCGGCCATTCTGGAAAACGGCGTGCGCGTGCTCGTGCCCCCGTTCATCACCGCTGGCGAGAAGATCATCGTCGACACCGGCACGGTCGAATACGTCCGCCGCGCGGACTGATCTTACTTCTGAAAATCCTTACGCCCGGCGCTCCCCGTGGAGTGCCGGGCTCCCCATTCCAAAGACCCGGCAAGACAGATCATGGCACGTACAGCAATCCTCAACGTAATGGTCCAGGCAGCAATGAAGGCCGGACGTTCGCTCGTGCGTGACTTCGGCGAAGTCGAAAACCTTCAGGTCTCGCGCAAGGGCCCCGGCGACTTCGTGTCTGCCGCCGACCGCCGCGCCGAAGAGATCATCCGCGCCGAACTGACCAAGGCACGGCCCACCTATGGCCTGCTGATGGAAGAATCCGGCGAGACGCCCGGCGAAGACGGCCAGCACCGCTGGATCGTCGATCCGCTTGACGGCACCACCAATTTCCTGCACGGCATTCCGGTCTTCGCCATTTCCATCGCGCTGGAGCGCCAGGGCCAGATCGTTGCCGGTGTCATCTTCAATCCGGTGATGGACGAGCTTTACACGGCCGAGCGCGGCCGTGGCGCCTTCGTCAATGACCGGCGCCTGCGCGTTGCCGCCCGCACCGCCCTGCCGGACAGCCTGATCGGCACCGGCCTGCCGTTCCTTGGCCGCGGCGACCATGGCCGTGCCCTCAAGGAACTGCGCTACGTGATGCCGGAAGTCGCCGGTGTCCGCCGCATCGGCGCTGCCGCGCTCGACCTTGCCTATGTCGCCTCGGGCCGCCTCGACGGCTTCTGGGAGCACAGCCTGAACCCCTGGGACATTGCAGCCGGCATCCTGATGATCCGCGAAGCCGGCGGCTATGTCAGCGACATTGACGGCAAGGACACGATGCTGGAGACCGGCTCGGTGGTCGCTGGCAACGAGTTCATCAAGGCCCAGCTGCAGAAGCTGCTGAAGAGCGCAGCCGAGTAACACAGCAGGCGTTTACAGCAACCCGCACGCCCGCCCGGCATGAACACGCAGCGCAGAAGCCCTATGCTTCTGCGCTGTTTTTTTCTGCCACCTCCAATATTTCCCTTCCGTCTTGCCATGGCTTGACCATGGCATCCATGCCCTTGTCTCTCCCGGACTTCGGCGGCAATGGGCAGGCCTGATGTCCGGCTTTTCAAGCCTTAAAGTCACGGGGTGGATGCCATGGTCAAGCCATGGCAGGACGAAGATGGTGGGGCAGGAGTCTGCCCCCAGGAACGCGCGGGAACCCGGGATTTATCCGTCGAAGGCCGGAGGGCAAAACCGCTCTCCGGCCTTCTGCTTTTCAATTAAGCTTTTGCTAACGCGCGATTAACGGTTTTCAACAAACGGTAAATCGCGCTATCACTGGTGCCAACAGCAACAGGCGGAAGCTCGACGGTTCATGGCACGCGATTTCGATCCCTACAGCCTGTCCAGTCCCAAGGCGTATCTCTCGTTCATGATCATCTTCCTGGTGATCGTTGCCTTCGTCGCCTTCATCCTGAACCAGCAGATCGCCACAGCCTTCATGAGCAATCCCGGCCTCAACGGGATGATTGTGCTCACCGGCCTGTTCGGCATCATGCTGACGTTTGCCCGCGTCGTGCGGCTGTTTCCCGAGATTGCCTGGGTCAACAGCTTCCGCATCGGGGATCCGGGCATCGAAGTGCGCCGTCCGCCGGTGCTGCTGGCGCCGATGGCCTCGCTGCTGGGCAACAAGGTGGGCGAAATGGCGCTGACGCCGACCACCTCACGCTCGATTCTCGATTCCATCGGCATGCGCCTTGATGAGTCGCGCGAGATTGCCCGCTACATGACCGGCCTGCTCGTATTCCTCGGCCTGCTCGGCACCTTCTGGGGCCTGTTGCAGACGGTAAGTGCCGTCGGCTCCACCATCCAGTCTCTGGATGTGGTGTCCGGCGACACCGGCGTTATCTTCGAGGACCTGAAGGCAGGCCTGCAGGCGCCACTTTCCGGCATGGGCACGGCGTTCTCGTCCTCGCTCTTCGGCCTCACCGGCTCGCTGGTTCTCGGCTTCCTCGATCTTCAGGCCGGACAGGCGCAGAACCGCTTCTACACGGAGCTGGAAGACTGGCTGTCCACCGTCACCGAAATCGAGCAGGAAGAGACGCGCGCACCCGTTGCCGCCGCCCCTGATACGGACAAGCTGCAACTGGCCATCGAGCGGCTGCAGCGCGCGGTGGAGGAAGGCGGCAGCAAGGCCGCCAATCAGGCCATGGCAAACCTTGCCGAAGGCATCCAGGGCCTCGTCAAGCACGTGCGCTCCGAGCAGCAGATGATGCGCGAATGGGCCGACACACAGAGCGCCCAGCAGAAGCGGGTGGAGAACCTCCTCTCCTCCATCGCAGCGGCCTTCGACCGCGCCAAGGAGTGATCCATGGCGGGTTTTCGCGGCCGCAGGCGCAATCAGGACATCGACTACTGGCCGAGCTTCGTGGATGCGCTGACCACGCTGCTGCTGGTGCTCATCTTCCTGCTGTCGATCTTCGTCATCGCCCAGTTCGTGCTCAGCCAGCAGCTGTCCGGCCGGGATTCGGTGCTGAGCCGCCTGAATGCGCAGATCAGCGAGCTGACCGAGCTTTTGTCGCTGGAACGGGCTTCCAAGCGTGATCTGGAAACAACCGTAGCCACGCTGCAGGCCAGCCTCGGCGAAGCCACCAGCGAGCGCGACAGGCTCTCCGGCCTGCTGTCTGACCGCGAGGGCGCCGCCGCCAGCGCCGGCGGCGAGCTTGCAGCCCTCGAGGGCACCCTCAACGAGGAGCGGCAGGTCAGCCAGCGCGCGCTGGCGCAGGTGGAGCTGCTGAACCAGCAGATCGCCGCCCTGCGCCGCCAGCTGGCCGCCGCCAATGCGGCGCTGGAGGCTTCCGAGGCCAAGGAAAGCGAAAGCCAGGCCCGCATCGCCAGCCTTGGCCAGCGGCTCAATGCAGCGCTGGTGCAGCGGGTGCAGGAGCTGAACCGCTACCGCTCTGACTTCTTTGGCCGCCTGCGCGAGCTTCTGTCCCAGCGCTCCGATATCCGCGTGGTGGGCGACCGCTTCGTCTTCCAGTCGGAAGTGCTGTTCCCCTCCGGCTCCGACGAAATCAATCCCAATGGCCGGGTGGAACTGGACAAGCTGGCTGAGGCGCTGCTGGAACTTGAGGGGCAGATCCCGGCTGAAATCCAGTGGGTGCTGCGCGTTGACGGCCACACTGATGCGGTGCCGCTGTCCGGCACGGGACGCCTGCGCGATAACTGGGAGCTGTCCTCCTCCCGCGCCACCTCGGTGGTGCGCTACCTGATCAGCAAGGGCGTCGACCCCAAGCACCTCGTGGCCGCCGGCTTCGGCGAGTTCCAGCCTCTGGAGCCGGGCAATACCCCCGAAATTAACGCCCGCAACCGCCGCATCGAGCTGAAGCTGACGGAACGGTGAGGGGCGGAGAGGAAGATCCCGTCTCATTGTTGCCGAATTGACCAGACGCAACTGCCTGCAACAACCCGGGAAGCCTTTCCGGTGTCATCCCGGTTTGCCGCACAGCGGCAAGGCCGGGATCCAGTATTCCCGGCAATGCAGATGGCTTGACCAAGTTAAAGGCGTAATACCGACTCTAGATGAGCTTAACTCATCGAGAGTTGCTCAAACCCTTGCGGCGCTTGAGCATTTTCAAGGCGTGATGCGTCAGCATCTCAGAGCCTTGGTATAACACCGGGGATACTGGATCCTCACCTTCGTGAGGATGACAGGGAGAGCGTGGATGAGCCGCCGAAGAACATGCCGAGCCCCCTAACTGCAGAACTTGATCCGGCCTTATCCGCTCCCAAACAACAAAGGCCGCCCCAATGGGACGGCCTTGCATGATCGCGAAACGCTGACGGCTCAGAAGCGGTAGTCGTCTTCTTCCTCGTCGCCGTTCTTCTTCGAGCCCTTGAGCGCATTGAGCTTGGCAAAGACCGCATCGGCGTCGATGACTTCTTCCACTTCGCGCTGCGGGCGGTCGCGGGTGAAGGCGGCGGCGATGGCTTCCTCGCTCGTGGTGTCTTCCACCGGAGCCAACAGTTCGGTGTAATCGGTCTCCGGACGCGGCGGGGCGTTCTTGGCGGCCTTTTCCACTTCCATGTCCAGCTCAAGCTGGCTGCAGAGGCCCAGCGTCACCGGGTCGGATGCCGTCAGGTTGGACGAGTTCCAGTGGGTGCGCTCGCGGATGGCGGCGATGGTCGGCTTGGTGGTGCCGACGAGGCGCATGATCTGCGCATCCTTCAGCTCCGGATGGTTGCGCACCAGCCAGAGAATCGCATTCGGGCGGTCCTGACGGCGCGACACCGGAGTGTAACGCGGGCCGCGGCGCTTGCTTTCCGGCACGACGACCTTCGAACCCTGCAGCTTCAGCTGATAGTTCGGATCACGCTGCGCACGCTCGATTTCCTCGCGGCTGAGCTGACCGGTCATCACCGGATCCAGGCCCTTGATGCCCTGCGCGGCTTCACCGTCGGCGATCGCCTTCACTTCCAGCGGGTGCAGTTTGCAGAAGGCGGCGATCTGAGTGAAGCTCAGCGCCGTGTTGTCCACCAGCCAGACAGCAGTGGCCTTCGGCATGAGAGGCGTGTTCGACATCGGTGCAAAATCCTCCTGTCGGCTTCCTCGCCCGGCAAGGCGAAAAAGCGGTATTCCATGTTCGAATGAATGGGAGATTGACCTCAATATAGGCTGAGACGGCTTAAAAGGCAAACGCGCAAGCGCGCCTGCCTCAAAGAATCTCGAGATTTCCTGCCGCAACGTCAGACGGCATCACCATCACCGCCTACAGCGTCAGGACAATCTTGCCGATATGGCCGGAGCTTTCCATCCGCCGGTGCGCATCGGCCGCCCGCTCCAGCGGAAAAGTCGAATCCATCACCGGCCGGATGGCGCCGTTTGCGATCAGCGGCCAGACATGCGCCTCAAGCGCCGCCGCAATCGCCGCCTTGAAGTCATTGTCACGCGGGCGCAGGGTCGATCCGGTGTGAATGAGGCGCTTCATCATCAGGCGGTTGAAGTTCACCTCCGTGGCCACCCCGTTGAGATTGGCGATCTGGCAGATGCGCCCCTCGATGGCCGCCACCTGCCAGTTTTTCTCGACATAATCGCCGCCCACCATGTCGAGGATGACATGAATGCCCGCCCCACCGGTGATGCGGCCGATTTCCTCGACGAAATCCTGGGTGTTGTAGTTGATGGCGTGATCCGCGCCGAGCCTCAGCACCGCCTGGCGCTTGTCCTCCGAGCCCACGGTGGTGAAGACTTCGGCGCCAAAGGCCTTGGCCAGCTGGATTGCCGTGGTGCCGATGCCGGAGGTGCCGCCATGGACAAGGAACCGCTCGCCTGCCCTCAGGCCAACGCGGTCGAACACATTGCTCCAGACGGTGAAGAAGGTCTCCGGCAGGGCCGCTGCCTCCACGATGGAAAGACCGGAAGGCACCGGCAGCGCGTGGCGCTCGTCCACCTTGCAGTATTCGGCATAGCCGCCGCCCGCCACAAGCGCGGTCACCTGATCACCGATGTTGAACCGCTCAGCGCCCGGGCCACGGTCCACCACCGTGCCGGCCACTTCAAGGCCCGGCAGGTCGGACGCGCCCTTGGGGGCCGGATAGAGCCCCATGCGCTGCATCACATCCGGCCGGTTGACGCCCGCCGCCTCGACCTTGATGAGGATTTCGCCTTTTTGGGCCACCGGCAGATGCCGCTTCTCCGGCGCCAGCACATCCGGCCCGCCGGGAACCGGAATCGCCATCACGGTCATTTCCTGCGGCAGGCCTGGCGGAATGCTGGACATGGCAATCTCCCTGTATCTGTCTGAAGCGGTTCACACTCTCGCCCGGCACTGTAGAGTCTGTCCGGCGAAAGTGGAAACCGGTTTTCCCGGAAATCGCACGCGAGGCTGCCCTCCCCTCACATGCAAGGTCTCTCCTGAAAGACTGACAGACGCTGCGCCCTGTCCTATTCTTGTCCGCCGGCAGCCGCGCGGCGGGAGGGTTTCAGATCGGGACCTGTTCCGGAATGGGCCACACCAGCCGTGCCAGCCTGTGCCACTGCGCCTGCAAGGCACGGCAGAAAGAAGAGGGGAAGGCTGATGAGTGACGACAACATCTGGGCTGCACCAAAGGCAGCTTCGGCGGTCTTTGTTCCGGGCAGTGATCTCTCGCGCCTGTCCGTGGCCGAGTTGCAGACCGAGATCACCAACCTGCAAGCAGAGATCGTCCGTCTTCAGCGGGAAATTGACGCCAGAAGCGGTGTTCGCGCAGCAGCTGATGCGCTGTTCAAGCCGTCATCATCATGAAGTGAGAAAAAATCCCAGCATCACCAGACCGTTAAAGGTGGCTAACGGAACGGCATAATTAAAATTTTATTCATTTACACGATATTAAGCCTTCCAGACGATAACTGTGTATGTCCAGTTATCTGGATTCCTGAGTGGCTCCTGTCCACTCTGTTTGACGCCTCCCTGTTAATGACTTCGAGCCGCGCGCGCGCGGCTCTTTTTTTCGCCATCGTGACATTGTAAGCAGGGATTCGGTTCACCGCAGCGCCATGGGCAACGCGGCTGGCACGGCAGTTGCTCTTCATCCTGTCAAGAAATCCGCACGTTTCAAATCGGAACAGAAGCGGATGGCTGGTCCGGACAAGGACCGGGGTCAAATGAGAAGGCGTTAACCCATGACGGACGAAACCAGGAAGCTCAGCATCGTGCCGGAAACGGTCAGCTTCGCAGACCGCCTTGCCGCATCCCAGCAGTTCCAGGCGCTGTTCCACGAGGGCATGGCCCTTGTTGAAGAGACGGCCTCCTATCTGGATGGCGACGGCCGCAGCGAATCCAAGCGGCTGGAGCGTCCCGCTTCGCTCGCCTATGCGACCGAATCCATGCGCCTGACGACGCGCCTCATGCAGCTCGCCTCCTGGCTGCTGCTGCAGCGCGCGGTCAACGAAGGCGAGATGTCGTCCGATCAGGCCAGCACCGACAAGAATCGCGTGCGCCTCGACCGGCTGAGCAGTGCCAATTCCGGCAACTCCTTTGATGCCCTGCCGCTGCGCCTGCAGGACCTGATCCTGCGCTCCGTGCGCCTGCAGGAGCGGGTGCAGCATCTGGATGCCATGCTCTATCCGGTGGAAGAAAAGCCGGCGGAGCCGGTTCCGGCCGAAAACCCGGTGGCCCAGCAGATCGACCGCATCTTCGCGGCCTTCGGCAAGGCTGGCTGAGAGCCGGCTTTTCCCTTTCCCCTTCTCAGGCCCGTTCCGGGACAGGCACCGTGCCGTTCCGGAACAGCGGCTGTATCAAGCCGTGATCAGCCCGCGCCAGTAAGCGCAGACAGGCCATCCCAGACCAGCTTGGTGCCAACAACGGCCATCACGGCATAGACCACGCCGTAGAAAAGCTGCGGGCGGACAACCCGCGTCAGCCGCCAGCCGGCCAGCGTTGCCAGAGGCGCCAGCGGCAGCAGCACCGCTGCGGTCGCCAGATTGGTGGTGTCGAACTGGCCCAGCAGGAAATAGGGAACAAGCTTCACCACGTTGACGGTGGTGAAGAAGATGACCGCCGTGCCCGCAAAGAGCGCCGGGGCAAGGCCGCGCGGCACCATGTAGATCTGATAGGGCGGCCCGCCAGTGTGGCTGACGAAGCTGGTGAAGCCGGACAACGTGCCCCAGAAGATCCCCGAGGGCAGATTATGCGGCAGTGCCCCGCCTCCCCTGCGCCCGGGACGGAACCTGTCGGCGACGAAGGCGAGCGAGATGACGCCGACCAGCAGCGTCACATGCGCGTTCTCGACGAAGGCCGCCGTCAGCCAGCCCAGCCCCACGCCCAGGATACCCGCAGGCAGCAGGATTGCGATGGCCTTGCGGTCAAACGTCCCCCGGTAGGCGGCAAGCCCCACGGCGTCCATCACCAGCAGAACCGGCAGCATGATGCCGGCCGCCTGGATGGGCGGGATGACCAATGCCATCAGAGGCACGGCGAGCATGCCGATAGGACCGCCAAAGCCGCCCTTGCCCAGCCCGGCAAGGATGACGGCCGGAATCGCCACGGCATAGAACAGCGGATCGGAAATCGGGGACAGGAACATGATGGGGCGTCCGGCGGGAGGGATCGTTCTGAACTGGACCTGTCTCTTTGAAGCATAGCCAAAGAGGTTAAGTAAACCCACGCCCCTGCGAATGTCTAAGCAGCCGCCCTCTTGCTTGTGCAGCGCAAGCTGCGACATTCTCCGCCACGCGGCCCCGCAAGGCAAAAGCCTGCCCCGGCCGCAAGGGATGGAACCGCCGAACTGTCTGGGAGGACAAGCCATGGCCGCCAGCCGCTATCATGAAACCTATGATGCCTGGAAAAGCGACCCGGAAGCCTTCTGGGCGCAGGCAGCGGCGGAGATTGACTGGTTCCATCCCTGGGACAAGGTCTTCGATGCGCAGGAAGGCGCCTATGGCCTCTGGTTCACCGGGGCCGAGACGAACACCTGCTACAACTGCCTTGACCGGCACGTGGCGCGCGGCCGCGCCGCTCAGGCCGCTTTGATCTATGACAGCCCCATCACCCAGACCCGGGCGTCCTATACCTATCAAGAAATGCTCGACCAGGTTCAGGCCATGGCAGCGGTGCTGCAGGACCATGGGATCGGCAAGGGCGACCGGGTCATTCTTTACATGCCGATGATCCCGCAGGCGGCTATGGCCATGCTGGCCTGCGCCCGGATCGGGGCCATCCATTCCGTCGTCTTCGGCGGCTTTGCCGCCCACGAACTGGCCACCCGCATCGATGATGCCGCGCCCAAGGCGATCATCTGCGCCTCCTGCGGCATCGAGCCCGGCCGCTTGATTGCCTACAAACCGCTGGTGGATGCGGCCATCGCCCAATCGGCGCACAAACCGGACTTCTGCCTCGTCATCCAGCGCCCGCAGCTTGCCGCAGAGATTTCGCAGGAGCGCGACCGCGACTTCGGCGCCCTGACGGAAGCCGCGTTTCTGGCAGCCCGTCAGGTGCCTTGCGTGCCGGTGAAGGCCACTGAACCGCTTTATGTGCTTTACACCTCCGGCACCACCGGCCAGCCCAAGGGCGTGGTGCGCGACACCGGCGGCCACATGGTGGCGCTGAAATGGTCCATGTCCAACCTCTATGGCATCGCGCCCGGCGAAGTGTTTTGGGCCGCCTCCGATGTGGGCTGGGTCGTCGGCCATTCCTACATCGTCTACGGCCCGCTGCTGCAGGGATGCACAACGCTGGTCTATGAGGGCAAGCCGGTGGGCACGCCCGATGCGGGCGCCTTCTGGCGGGTCATTTCGGATCATTCCGTTGCCGCTCTCTTCACCGCCCCGACAGCCTTCCGCGCCATCAAGAAGGAAGACCCCTACGGCAAGCTGATGGAGGATTATGACCTCAGCGGCTTCCGCACCCTGTTCCTCGCCGGTGAACGCGCCGATCCGGACACGGTGCAATGGGCGGAGGAAAAGCTCGGTGTGCCGGTGATCGACCACTGGTGGCAGACGGAGACCGGCTGGGCCATTGCGGGCAATCCGGTTGGCCTTGGCATTCTCCCCGTCAAGCGCGGCTCGCCCACGGTGGCCATGCCCGGCTATGACGTGCAGGTGCTGGATGACGCAGGCCACCCGGTGCCAAACGGCACGCTGGGGAACATCGTCATCAAGCTGCCCCTGCCGCCCGGCTGCCTGCCGACCCTCTGGAACGCGGATGCCCGCTTCCGCAGCGCCTATCTCGAGGAATTCCCCGGCTACTACAAGACGGCTGACGCCGGCATCATCGACGAGGACGGCTATCTGTCGATCATGTCGCGCACCGACGACATCATCAACGTCGCCGGCCACCGCCTGTCCACCGGGGCCATGGAAGAGGTTCTGGCGGGCCACCCGGATGTGGCGGAATGCGCGGTCATCGGCATCAATGATCAGCTCAAGGGTCAGCTGCCGTGCGGCTTCGTCGTGCTGAAGGCTGGCGTCAACCGGCCGCATGACGAGGTGGAGACGGAGCTTGTCCGCCGCGTGCGCGATGTCATCGGCCCGGTCGCTGCCTTCAAGATCGCCGTCACCGTCGACCGCCTGCCCAAGACCCGCTCCGGCAAGATCCTGCGCGGCACCATGCGGCAGATCGCTGACGGGCAGGAGTTCCGCATTCCCGCGACGATCGACGATCCGGCCATCCTTGACGAGATCGAGACGGCCCTCAGGGAATATGGTGTTCTGACAAGGACCTGAGACACAGGGCCGCGGTCAGCCATCGACAGGCTGGCCGCAAGGCCCTATTGTTGCGCGCGGAACGGCCCTCTCCCGGGCGGTTCGCCCCTTGCACAACAACGAGGATTTTCCCTTGTCCCTCACCAACAAGGTTGCCATCGTCACCGGCGCCTCGCGCGGTATCGGTCTTGCCATTGCACGGCGCTTTCTGAGCGACGGCGCCAGGGTCGTCATCGCGGATATCGACGACGAAGCCGGCGAAGCCGCAGCCGAAGAGCTGAAGCCGCTGGGCGATGTGCTCTATGTCAACTGCAACGTCGCCGAAGCGCTGGACGTGCGCAATCTGGTCGCCGAAACGCTGAACGCCTTCGGCGACATCGACATTCTGGTCAATAACGCGGGCATCGTCGCCGGCACCGATTTCCTCAATCTGGAGGAAGCCGATTTTGACCGGGTCATTCAGGTCAACCTCAAGGGCTCTTTCCTCGTGTCGCAGGCCGTTGCCCGCCACATGGTGGAGCGCGTCGAGGCGGGCGGCACGCCGGGCTGCATCATCAACATGTCCTCGATCAACGCAGTTCTGGCGATCCCCTCGCAGATCCCCTACTGCGTGTCGAAGGGCGGCCTTGCCCAGCTGACCCGCGCCACGGCGCTTTCGCTGGCGCCCTACGGCATCCGCGTCAATGCCATCGGCCCCGGCTCGATCATGACCGACATGCTGGCGGCGGTGAATTCCGACAAGGCCGCAAAGAACCGCATCCTGTCGCGCACCCCGCTCGGCCGGATCGGCGAGGCTTCGGAAATTGCCTCCGTCGCCGCGTTCCTTGCCTCGGACGACGCCTCCTACATGACCGGCCAGACGCTCTACGTGGACGGCGGCCGCATGCCGCTCAACTACACGGTCGCCGTTCCGGACAGCGACTGAGCGCTCCCGCATTCAAACAAAAGAAGCGGCGGCCGTTCCCTGAACGCGCCGCCGCAGATTTTTTCAGGCCCCGGCCAGCGCATCCTCGCGGCTGGCGTCGAACTGGAGGCGGGCGAGGCGGGCATAGAGGCCGCCTTCGGCGACGAGATCCGCATGCCGGCCCATCTCGACGATGCGGCCCTCTTCCATGACGATGATCCGGTCCGCCTTCAGCACGGTGGCAAGGCGGTGGGCGATGACCAGCGTGGTGCGGCCCTGCATCAGCTGCTCCAGCGCCTTCTGCACCTGCACCTCGCTTTCCGCATCCAGCGCGCTTGTCGCCTCGTCCAGCAGCAGCACCGGGGCATTCTTGAGGATGGCACGGGCGATGGCAATGCGCTGGCGCTGGCCGCCGGAGAGCGTCACGCCGCGCTCGCCGATCACCGTGTCATAGCCCTGCGGCATAGCGGAGATGAAGTCATGGGCACGGGCAGCGCGGGCGGCGGCATGGATTTCCTCCAGCGAGGCACCCGGGCGGCCATAGGCGATGTTTTCCGCCGCCGTCGTGCCAAACACCACTGTGTCCTGCGGCACCAGCGCGATGCGGGAGCGCAGGGCCTGCGGGCTGACATCGCGCAGATCCACCCCATCAAGACGCACCTGACCGGCCACCGGGTCATAGAAACGCATCAGCAGGTGGAAGAGCGTCGACTTGCCTGCCCCAGACGGCCCGACGATGGCGACCGTTTCGCCCGCCTTCACGTCAAGGCTCACCTCACGCACCACGGGCCCGCCGCCGGTGTGGCCATAGGCAAAGCTGACGCCCTCGAAGCTCACTTCGCCGCGCGCCGGGCTCGGCAGGGGCTTGGGATGGGCGGGCGCCTTGATCACCGGCTCGATGCGCAGGATCTCGCCCAGCCGCTCGGCAGCGCCCGCAGCCTGCGAAATCTCGCCCCAGACCTGCGACAGCTCGCCCAAAGCCCCGGCGGCAAGGATCGAATAGAGCAGGAACTGGCCGAGTTCTCCGCCGGTCATCCGGCCCTCGAACACGTCACCCGCGCCAATCCACAAGACCGCCACCACGCTGGAGGCGATGATGAAGATGGCAAAGCCGGTGAGGAACGCCCTTGCGCCCATGGCGCTGCGTGCCGCGCCGAAGGCCTCTTCCACGGCAAGGCGGAACTTGCCTGCCGCAACGCTCTCGCTGGTGAAGGCCTGCAGCGCCCGGATGGCGCCCAGCATTTCCGAGGCAAAGGCGGAAGCACCGGCCAGCGTGTCCTGCGCCCGGCGCGAGCGCTTGCGCACCGAGCGGCCGAAACCGATCAGCGGCAGCACGATCACCGGAATGGCAGCCAGAACGATGACGGACAGGCGCGGGCTGGTGAAGACCATCAGCGACACGGCGCCGATGAACATCACCAGATTGCGCATGGCGATGGAGGCGCTGGCACCGAAGGCGGACTTGATCTGGGTGGTGTCCGCCGTCAGCCGCGACAGGATCTCCCCCGAACGGGCGCTGTCATAGAAGGCCGGGCTGAGCGCCGTCAGGTGGGCAAAGACATCCGCCCGCACATCGGCAACAATGCGCTCGCCGATCCACATGACGAGGAAATAGCGGCAGGAACTGGCAAGCGCGAGGGCAGCCGCGACGCCGATCAGCATCAGGAAGTAGGAGTTGACCAGCGCCGGATCGCCTGCAGTGAAGCCATTGTCGATCATCCGCCGCACGGCCACGGGCAGAACCAGCGTGACGGAGGCCGCCGCAAACAGCGCCGCCATTGCCCCGGCAACCATCCAGCGGTAACGCAGCACGTAGGGGAGAAGCTGCGCCAGCGGCCGCAGGGAGCGGCGGCGTACTTCAGCCTCGTCTTCAGCGCTCTGCATTGCCGTATTTGCGTCTCTTGCGCCGTCAAACTGCCCGCTCATTTGCCTGCCCGTCAGCTCTGTCAACCTGTCCTGCCATCACTTGGCCCATGGCAGCGGCAATTCCAAGCGGAAAAAGGCGCCTGCAAGCGTTTGCCTGCCCTTGTCTTGCCTGCCGTCTTGAGATATAGCAGCGCCTCATGTTTCAAGGGTCACGCGTGCGGAAGACGTTCGCTGGCTCAAATTTCAGGACTTGCATCTCGCCGGAACGCCCTCACGGGTGTGTGGGCAGGTGCTGGAAAGGACCGGCGATGAAAGCGAACATCCATCCCGATTACCACGGCATCAAGGTCGTGATGACCGATGGCACGGAATACATGACCCGTTCGACCTACGGCAAAGAAGGTGACACGCTCACCCTCGACATCGATCCGACCTCCCACCCGGCCTGGACCGGTGGCGACCGTCAGATCATGGACCGTGGCGGCCGCGTCTCGCGCTTCAAGAACAAGTTCGCAGGCTTCCTGGGCTCCTGAGCCCCAGCACTGCAGATCTTGCAAGCATCAAAAAACCCCCGGACCAGACTGGCCGGGGGTTTTTCGTGTTTTCTGATTTTGTGTTTCTGCGGGTTCCGCTTCAGCCGTTTGGCGCTTCGGCCCCGCCTGGCAGCTGGCGGAAGCCCCGCCAGCTCATGCTTCCTGTCATGTCACAGTTGCTTCAGGTCAGACCAGACCTCAGTGCATCGTGGCTTTCGACTGGATTTTAAAGATCTCTTCCTTGAGCTTGAGCTTCTTGCGCTTCATCTCGGCCAGTTCGAGCGTATCGACACTCGGGTGACGCAGGGCCGTTTCGATCTCTTCGTCGAGGGCTGCGTGGCGGCGCTCCAGTTCTGCAAGATGCGACTGCATTGACATGGATAGTGCTCCTTGTCCTGTTGGCTCAGACAGACAGATGTTGCCACATGTTTTGCCGGCTTGTCGAATGCATTTCGCGGGACCCGCTCTGCATCTGGCGCATAGTGCAGTGCAAAATAAAAACTACACTTACGTAAGAATTAAAATCGCATGAATAATAGAGCCATTCTATTCTACCGCGCCGCACCATGAAACCGGAATTTATCCACGCCCACAATGTGTTGGGGCAATCCGGTGCAAATTTGGCTCGCAGAAACGCAGGCAGCGGTGTACGGTTTCTCCACCGCGATTGGAGTTGCAAGGCGCGACGGGCCGGGGAGCACTTGTGCCAGGATCAGAGCACTTGAGCCCGGCGTGTATTGTGTCTGGGGAGAGCGATGCCGGAAGCTAATGAACAGGCCGTGCGAGTTGAGCTGGCGCAGCTGCGCCAGGAGCACCGTGACCTTGATACCGCCATTCAGGCCCTTGCCGGCACCGGCAGCGCAGATGCCCTGCAGCTGCAGCGCCTGAAAAAGAAGAAACTGATGATCCGCGACCGGATCGCCATTCTGGAAGACCAGCTTTTCCCGGACATCATTGCCTGATCCTCAGGGGCTGAAAAATGCCGGATCGCAGGCCCTTGCGGTCTTGCGCCACGCCTTGCCGTGCCTATAATCCGCGCCTTCTCAAGGCTTGATGCGCCAGCATCTCAGAGGCTTGGCATAAGGAGACAGCATGGCAAACGGGCCCGCACCGGTCGCAATCATCATGGGCAGCCAGTCCGACTGGCCGACCATGAAACACGCCGCAGATACGCTTGACCGTCTGGGGGTCGCCTATGAGGCCCGCATCGTCTCCGCCCACCGCACGCCCGAGCGCATGTTCGACTTCGCCAAGGCCGCACGCGGAAACGGGGTCAAGGTCATCATCGCAGGTGCCGGCGGGGCCGCCCATCTGCCCGGCATGACCGCCGCCCTC
Organism: Pannonibacter phragmitetus DSM 14782; assembly: GCF_000382365.1. Classification (GTDB taxonomy): domain Bacteria; phylum Pseudomonadota; class Alphaproteobacteria; order Rhizobiales; family Stappiaceae; genus Pannonibacter; species Pannonibacter phragmitetus. The sequence continues at coordinate 180,017 of NZ_KB908222.1, forward strand.
ACACCGCTGCCGGTGTTCGGCGTGCCGATCGAATCGCGCACCCTGAAAGGCGAAGACAGCCTCCTGTCCATCGTGCAGATGCCGGCCGGCATTCCCGTCGGCACGCTGGCCATCGGCCGCGCCGGTGCCGTCAACGCCGCCCTGCTCGCCGCTTCCGTTCTGGCGCTAACCGATGAAGGTCTGGCTGACCGGCTCGACGGCTACCGCGCCGAGCAGACGGCTTCCGTTGCCGATTTCCCGAGCGACGAGGCCTGATCCCGGATGAGCCAGTTTCCTGACGACGGCCGTATTCTCAAGCCCGGCAGCACCATCGGCATTCTCGGCGGCGGCCAGCTGGGCCGCATGCTCGCCCTTGCCGGTGCCAGCCTTGGCCTGAAGAGCCATATCTATTGCCCGGAAGCCGGAAGCCCCGCCTTCGAGGTCGCGGCAACGCACACGCAGGCCGCTTATGAGGATCCCGCCGCGCTTGAGGCCTTTGCCCGCAGCGTCGATGTGGTGACCTACGAATTCGAGAATGTGCCCGGCCCGACGGCGGCGCATCTTGCCTCCTTCGTGCCCGTCCGCCCCGGCCCGCGCGCCCTTGCCGTGTCGCAGGACCGGCTGAGCGAGAAGGACTTTCTCTCCGGCGCAGGCATTGCCCTTGCCGGCTATGCCGCCATTGACAGCCTTGCAGATCTGAACGCCGCGCTTGACCGCTTCGGCGGCCAGGGCGTCCTGAAGACCCGCCGCTTCGGTTATGACGGCAAGGGCCAGGCGATGATCCGTGACCGCGCCACGGCGGCCGAAGCGCTGGCAAAGCTCGGCGGCAAGGATCTGGTGCTGGAACAGCTCATCCCCTTCACACGTGAAGTCTCTGTCGTCGCCGCACGCGGCATCAACGGGGATATTGCGTGCTACGACATCACCGAGAACCACCACGAGCATCACATCCTCAAGACCTCCACCGTTCCGGCCAATGTCACGGCCGCCACGGCGGCAAAGGCCTTGGAGATTGCCCGGCGCGTGGTCGATAGTCTGGGCTATGTGGGCGTGACGGGTGTGGAGATGTTCGTCACAGGCTCCGGTGCGGACGAGGACCTTCTGGTCAATGAGATTGCCCCGCGCGTGCACAACTCCGGCCACTGGACGCAGGACGCCTGCCTCGTGTCCCAGTTCGAGCAGCACATGCGCGCCGTTGCAGGCTGGCCGCTGGGCAATCCGGCGCGCCACAGTGATGTGGTGATGGAAAACCTGATCGGCGCCGATGCCGAAGGCTGGGCCGCTGTCCTTGCCGAGCCCGGCGCAAGGCTGCATCTCTACGGCAAGGCCGAAATCCGGCAGGGGCGCAAGATGGGCCACGTCAACCGCATCCGCCCGAAGGCAGGCGGCTGACATCCGGGTGGCGTCATGAAGTCAAAAGGCCCGGTGGACATGCTCCGCCGGGCCTTTTTCTGTGTCTTCAGACCTGCCTGATCAGCCGCCGGGCACCAGTCCCAGCCGCTCGCGCTGGGAGAAGCGCCAGATGGCGAGGACGGACGTGAAGGCCAGCCCAACCGCCAACCCCCACCAGATGCCAACGCCCCCCAGCCCAATGACGAAGGCCAGCACGTAAGCGGTGGTCATGCCGACGGCGATATACCCGGCCAGCGCCAGCAAGAAGGGCACCATCGTGTCCCCCAGCCCGCGCAGAATGCTGCCAGCCGCCACCTGCGCCCCATCGGCCAGCTGGAAGATGGCCGCCACACCGAGAAGCACCGCAGCCAGCTCCAGCACCGGCGGGGTATCTGGCAGGTTCTCATCCAGGAACAGGCCCACCAGAAACTCCGGAATGGTCCAGAAGGTGATGGCTGCACAGCCCATGGAAACGAGCGCAAGGCCGAGCGTGACCCAGCCGGCCCGGGCAACCGCTGACCGGTCCCGCTGACCGGCAGCGATGCCGATGCGGCTCATGCCCGCCTGGCTGATGCCCATCGGGATCATGAAGGTGATGGCTGCCAGTTGCAGCGCAATGCCATGCGCCGCAAGCGGGATCGTGCCAAGCCAGCCCATCATCAGGGTCGATCCAGAGAACAGGAGCCCCTCGGCCACGATGGTCGCACCAATCGGGCTTCCCAGCTTGATGATTGTGAAGAAGTCAGCCCAGTCGGGCCGCCAGATCCGGCCGAAAATGGCAAAGCGGCGCAAGCGGCGGTGCCGCGTGACATAAACCGCCAGCAGCAGGAAGCCGAAGCTGGACGTCAGGACCGACGCAATGGCCGCACCGACAAGCTCCAGCCTCGGGAAACCGAAATTGCCGAAAATGAGCAGATAGTTGAAACCGCCATTGAGGAAGGCGGACAGCACCGTCACCCACAGCACCATCTGCGTCAGGCCGGTGACCGTCAGGAAGGAGCGCAGGGCCATCACGGCCAGCGCCGGGAACAGCGACCACTGCATCACCCGGACATAGGCCCCGGCGGCGGCAGACACCTCCGGCTCCTGCCCCAGAACCAAAAGGATATCCTCGCTGAACCACAGAAGCAGCCACACCGGCACACAGTAGCAGGCGACGATCCACAGCCCCATGCGCACGGAGCGGCGCATGGCGCGCGCATCCTTGCGCCCGCGTGCGGCGGCTGCCAGCGGCACGATGGCCTGACAGACGCCCATGCCGAACAGCCAGAACAGGATGTAGACATTCTGCGCCAGCACCACCGCGCCCAGCTCGACGGCACCCAGCCAGCCCACCATGATCACGTCAGTGGTGTTGATCGCCATCTGTGCCAGCTGGGCACCCGCCAGCGGCAGGCCCAGCACGAGTGTCGGGCGGATATCACTGAGCCAGAGGCTCTTCGCCGGAAGAGCGGCAGAGGTGTTCGGGGGTGAGGTCTGCATGACAGGCTCCGGAAAGCGCGGCAGGCACGTCTCCCGTCAGATCATTGGCATGCGGGGGCGGCGCGATGAAGGGACTCCCCACCGGCATGAGAGGGCATGCCTGTTTGATGGGCAGAAAGACGTAGACCCTTTGGCATCCCCTGTCCACCCGCAATCCAGCCACACCCGGAATGCAACCAGCTCTGTGGCAGGGGGAGCAGTCCGGCTCCCGCGCAAGTGCTGATCGCAAGCAGAGTGGACATTGCGGCCAAATTCTGATAACACGCGCGCCAGTGAGCGGTGGTGGCTGCGAGAACAGGCCTTTCAGGCCGGGGCGCGCCACTGGCCTTGCTTTCTAAACATCATGTCTACAGCACCCCTGCCTCCGGCGGGATGCGGAACGATAGGGTCAGACGCGTGCAGGTTCTGGTTCGCGACAACAATGTTGATCAGGCGCTTCGTGCGCTGAAGAAAAAGTTGCAGCGTGAAGGCGTATTCCGCGAAATGAAGCTTCGCGGCCACTACGAGAAGCCTTCCGTAAAGAAGGCGCGCGAGAAGGCCGAGGCTGTGCGCCGCGCCCGCAAGCTTGCGCGCAAGCGTGCCCAGCGCGAGGGCCTTGTGCCCGGCCGCGCCACGCACTGAGAGCTGGTGAGACACCGGCCAGGCGTGCTGCGCCTTTCCAGGGCACAGCTCTAACATTTTGGAAAAGACCGGCTGGTTCTCCGGCCGGTCTTTTCGTGTTTGCGCAAGTCCGTGAGAACCTTACGGCAGATGCGCAACACTGGCATTGTCAAAGCGCATGAGAGACGGCAGGGTGAAGCCTCCATGAGGCCTCTGCATCAGGACGGATGATTCGGATGGGCGTTTTTGCAGGCATTCTTCCCCGCACGCGGCTGGCGGGCACCCTTGCGGTCTGCCTTGTTCTGGCGGCGTGCCAGACCTCGGACATCTATTCCAATGTGCCGATCGACCGGGCGGCAGGGTCCAGCGCCAACATCGACTCCTTAAGTGCGGTGATCCAGTCCAACCCGCGTGACGCCAGCGCCTACAACACGCGCGGCATTGCCTATGGCCAGGCCGGCCGTCTCGACAAGGCGATGGAAGACTTCAACGCCGCGCTGAAACTGGACCCCAATTCCTATCAGGCATTCGCCAACCGGGCGCTGGTGGAACGGCGCAGGGGCAACATGCCCAACGCCATTGCCGATTACGACCGGGCATTGCGCATCAACCCGGCCTATGACACCGCCCTGATCGGGCGCGGCAACACCTACCGTCTGATGGGCCGCTACAACGAGGCCCTGCGCGATTTTGACGAGGCGATCCGCCGCAATTCCTATGACGCCCGGGCCTTCCACAACCGGGGCCTGATCTATCAGGCGCAGGGCCAGCACACCTTCGCCATCGAGGACTTCTCGACCGCGATCGTGCTGAACCCCAAGGCGGAAGAACCCTATACCGCGCGCGGCATTTCCTATCTGAAGATCAACGATCCGGCAGCTGCCCTTGCGGATCTTTCGGAGGCGGTCAACCTCGACAAGAACTCCGCCATGGCCTGGGCCGGACGCGGAGTGGCGCTGGAAATGCAGGGCAAGTTCACCGACGCCGTGCGCAGCTACAACCGCGCCCTCGGCCTCGACAGCAACAACGATCTTGCCCGCGAAGGCCTGGGCCGCGCCCAGCGCGCCCAGCAGACAGCCTCCCGCTAACTCCGCCCCTCAGAACGGCGCGGGCGCCTCGAAACGAAGGCGTTCGCCCGTGACCGGATGCGTGAACTCCAGCATCTGCGCGTGCAGCGCCAGACGCGGGGAAGCCTTGCGAGCCGCCTCATGGGCATAAAGGCTGTCGCCAATGATGGGGTGGCCGAGGCTGAGCATATGCACCCGCAACTGGTGCGACCGGCCCGTGATGGGCGTCAGCAGCATGCGGGTAAAATCCCCCTCAATGCCCCCATTGCGCCACTGGGTCACCGAAGGACGGCCCTCCTCGAAACAAATCTTCTGCTTCGGCCGGTTCGGCCAGTCGACGATGAGCGGCAGGTTCACTTCCCCCGCCGCAGCTTCAACGTGGCCATAGACCAGTGCCACATAGGCCTTGTCCGTCTCCCGCCTCTCGAACTGCATCGAAAGCTGCCGGTGCGCCTCCGCGTTCAGGCCCATGACCATGATGCCTGAGGTATCGAGATCGAGCCGGTGGACGATACGTGCACCGCGCACCATCCGCGACACGCGGGTGGCAAGGCTGTCATCGCGCCCCTCACCCTTGCCCGTGACACTCAAAAGCCCGTGCGGCTTGACCACGACAAGCACGTCCCGGTCCTGAAACAGGATCTGCAGGGGGCCTTGCGGCGGCGTGTAATCAAAGGGAAGCGGCTGGCTCTGGTCCATGCCAGAGCGTATGGCGCGGCGCATGCGCATTTGCAAGAAAAAGCCGCGGACAGCGCCACCCGGACATGACAAAGCCCGCAGCACTGGCTGCGGGCCTTGCAGTATCCCCGAAGGGATGGATCAGACGGTCAGGATCGCCAGAACGCCGGTCAGGGCGAAGACGGCGGCGGGCGGGATCCAGCCCTTGTCGCCAAGGGCGAAGCCGATGCCGACGGTCACCAGATTGGCGATCAGCATGATCCAGCCGAGAACCAGCGCAGCCGTGCCGCCAAAGGCAAACATGAGCAGCGTCACCACGATGGACATCACCGAGATCGTGCCGATCTTCGAGGCGTTGATGAAGCCTTCGTAGGTACGCTCGTGCTCGGCGTAATCCATGGAAGAAGAAGAAGTGGAGTTGGACATCAGATTCCCCCGGTTCCGGTCATCCTTTTCTGTTTGCATCGCTCTCACGACCGGCGCCGCCAGTCAAGCCCCGAGGTGCAAAGATGTCAGTTTGGAAGGGGGCGGGGCTTTGCGCAAGAATGGCATTTCCGTTTGATGAGAATAAATTATGGGAATGCAGAACAAGCACAGGGCGGCAGCCTGAAAGAAAACGAAGCCTATGCGTCCCTCACAGGTCCCGGCCTTGTGCCCATACGCGCTAACTTATGAATTTCATTGATTGGTATTTTGGCTTTTTTCTTGTCGGCTCTCGCAGGTGCCGGTCGATCTTTTGGATGTTTGCACGGATCTGAGCGAGGGTTGGCTGCACGATGATTGTGTTTCGCAGCCACGCGGTCAGTTTCTTGAGGCGCCGCCACACAGTGGGGCTTGTCAGGCGCCCTTGGCTGAGTGTGGAGAGACCTCGAACTCGCTGGTGAGCGGTTCGAGCAGCAAAGCCATGATCAGGTGGGCCAGAACCCAGGGTCTGGCGGACGTTTCACTTGTTCCGGGCGGGGTTTTGAGGCCGATCAGGCTTTTCAGGCGCTTGAAGGCCAGTTCGA
>NZ_KB908223.1 GCF_000382365.1 Pannonibacter phragmitetus DSM 14782
CGGAAGCGTCGGTGATAGTTACGACAACGCCTTGGCCGAGACGATCAATGGCCTCTACAAGGCCGAGGTCATCTGGCGCCAGCGGTCATGGCCGAGCGCGTCGGCCGTCGAAATGGCGACCCTGCGCTGGGTCGATTGGTTCAACAACAACCGCCTGTTCGGCCCCATCGGGCACATCCCGCCCGCAGAGGCCGAAGCCAAATACCATGCAGCCCAAAAGACCCTCGATATGGTTGCATGACTCAAATGAAACTGCCTCCGGAAAACCCGGGACGGTTCACTTCCCCACAAGTTCCCTCTTTTCAGGATGAGTTGAGTTTTCTCCACTTCCTCTCTGTGGTTTCGTTGATCCCAACGATTCGGAGCGCGTCACAATGCAGATCAACTTAGAGGGGTGGGTAGCGGCCTATGCTGCAATTGTCGCAACCGGTGCATTGGCACTCGAAATACGCCGCTGGTTCGAAACGGGCCCCCGGATTTCCGTTCGAGCGCGTGCAGACACGGTTTTACTTGATGGGGACCGAAAGACCGAGGGGCTGATCGCCGTCGATGTCGTGAACCGAGGCGACGCCCCAACTACCCTCAAAAATCTTCTAGTACTTAAATTCCCGAGCCGATGGGATAGATGGCGCATGAATCCATGCCGCACGTTTGTCATTCCCCATCCTCAATCCAATGGCTCACCCCCGATCCTTCCCGACGTTCTTCAACCAGGCCGTGTTTGGACCGGCTTTGTCCCCGATCGACCTGACGTGACTGGGGATATTCAGACCGGGGAATTTTGGGCTGCGGTCTACGCAACAGATAGAGATCGCCCCTATCTGGCTCACATTGCGAAGAAATCGGTGCGCAAAGAGCTTCAAGGAGCAGACAAGATCTAGGCCAATCCCGGAAATCTTTGCTCCTACTTCTGCCCCCCACTCAGACTGGAAGGGCGTGCAAAAATGAAGCCGGCTTTCCACTCTTTCGTCATGGCTGTGCTTGTCCCGGATACCTGCAAGCCTCTGATTTATATAGGTCCTCGGCACAAGGCCGAGGATGACGGGGGAGAGGCCGAAGGCTTGCCGGGAGCTTGAAGGCGCCCGGAGTGCGGGCGCCTTGGATATCAGGAGTGGTCCGGATCAGGACAGGTGGTGCGGCTTGGTCATGCCGTAGACCGGAGTGTCGAGGCCCACGTGGCGGGCTTTCAGCTGCAGCGAGAGATATTGCGAATAGTGGCGGGACTGGTGCAGGTTGCCGCCGTGGAACCACAGCGCCTCCTGCTGCACCGGCTTCCACATGTTGCGCTGCTCGCCTTCCCAGGGGCCGGGATCCTTGGTGGTGTTGGAGCCAAGGCCCCAGCACTTGCCGACCTTGTCCGCCACTTCGCGCGAGATGAGATCGGCGGCCCAGCCGTTCATCGAGCCGTAGCCGGTGGCATAGACCACCAGATCGGCCGGAAGCTCCGTGCCATCCTTCAGCACCACGGCGGTTTCGCTCAGATGCGACACGTCCACGCCGGACTTCAGCTTGATCGAGCCGTCGATGACGAGATCGCAGGCGCCCACATCAATGTAATAGCCGGAGCCCCGGCGCAGGTATTTCATGAAAAGGCCGGAGCCATCATCACCGAAATCAAGCATGAAGCCGGCCTTTTCAAGCGCCGCGTAGAAGTCTGCATCCTGCTCGCGGATCTTGTCATAGATCGGGATCTGGAACTCATGCATGATGCGGTACGGCAGCGAGGCGAAGATGAGATCGGCCTTGCGGGTCGTCATGCCGCCCTGCACCGCACGCTCGGAGTAAAGGTCTCCGAGGCCGATTTCCATCAGCGAGTCCGACTTGACGATGTGGGTGGAGGACCGCTGCACCATGGTGACACCGGCGCCCGCTTCCCACAACGCGGCGCAGATGTCATGCGCCGAATTGTTGGAGCCGATGACCACCACCTTCTTGCCGGCATAGGCATCCGGACCCGGATGCTGCGAGGAATGCTGCTGCTCGCCCTTGAACACGTCCTGTCCGGGGATTTTCGGCACATTGGGCTTGCCGGACATGCCGGTGGCCAGCACCAGCTGCTTTGGCCGCAGCACCACTTCCTCTCCGGCGCGGTCGACGATGACGGTCCACTCGCCGGTCTTCTCGTCATAGTGCGCGGACTTGGCCGTGGTGGAGCCCCAGTAATTCAGCTCCATCACCCTAGTGTACATCTCCAGCCAGTCGCCCACCTTGTCCTTGGGCGTGAAGACGGGCCAGTTCTCCGGGAACGGGATGTAGGGCAGATGGTCGTACCAGACAGGATCATGCAGGCAGAGCGACTTGTAGCGCTTGCGCCAGCTGTCGCCAGGCCGCTCGTTCTTTTCGATGATGATGGCCGGCACACCCAGCTGGCGCAGGCGCGCGCCAAGGGCGATGCCGCCCTGCCCGCCGCCGATGATCACCACATAGGGCTGCACCGAATAACCGAGTTCGGCCGTCTCTGCCTCGCGCTTTTCCTTCCAGGTCTTGCGGTTGCGGTCATGGCCGTGTTCGGCGCCCATGGGGCGGCGGAAGCCCTTCGGCTCCTCATGGCCCTTCAGCTCCGTCATGGTGGTGAGCAGGGTCCAGATCAGCCCGTCCTTGAGGCGGATATGGCCATAGCCGCGCGCCGCGCCGGTTTCGAACTCGAACCAGCCTTCGGTAACACCGCCCGCCTCCGATGCGGCCTCCTTGCTGTCCTGCACGAAGCCGGCGGGTTTGATGGCGGCCAGCTGGCTGGTGAGCATGCTGCGGATCTCGCCGTGGCCTTCCAGCGTCTTCAGGTTCCAGGTGAAGGTCACAAGGTCACGCCAGTAGCATTCGGCCTGAAACAGGTTCACGGCGGCCTCTATATTGCCGCTTTGCAGCGCCTTGCCGAGCCTGGCAAGGACGGTGTCGATCTTCGTTGCGGGGCTGGTATCAAGCATGTCATCTCCTCCATGAGTGCTTGGGGTTTGCAAGGTGGCATGCCCCCGTTGCGGGGGCGCGCCGGGATTGAACCGGCCCGCTCCGCCCAAGCTCCTCTCCCGGGCAGGCGCAGGCCGGCAATCTTATTTCGACAGGTCGATCAGGATCTTCAGCTGGGTGCCGGCCGGGTCGAGCAGGGCGTCGAAGCCTTCCTTCACGGCGGTGCCGAGCGTGATGCGCTTGGTGACGACTTTCGTCGCCGGCAGCAGGCCGGAGGCGATCAGCCGGATGACGCGCTGCCAGTAGTGGGTCGGATAGGCCCAGGAGCCCTTGATCTCCAGATCGCGGAAGGTGACCTGGAACCAGTCGAGCGGGTTGTCATGCGGATGCAGGCCCGTCTGCACGACGACGCCCTGCTTGCGCACCGCATCGGCGCAGGCCTTCAGCGCGTGTTCATTGCCGACGCATTCGATGGCCACATCACAGCCCACCTGCCCTTCGGTCAGCGAGCGGACCACATCGCCCACCTTGTCGCGCTTGGGGTTGATGGTGATGACGTCCGGCAGCACACCCTTGGCCAGTTCCAGCCTTGCATCGTTGAGATCGGAGACGAAGAGCTGCGTGGCACCGGCGGCACGGGCGGCAAGCAGCGTCAGCATGCCGATGGGGCCTGCGCCCGTCACCAGCACGCTGTTGCCCGCCGTCACCCCGCCCCGGTCGCAGGCATAGACGGCAACCGCCGTGGGCTCGACGAGCGCAGCCTCTTCATCCGTCATTTCATCGGGGATTTTCTGGACATTGTACTCGTTGACGAGAGCGGCCTCGGCCATGCCGCCGCCATCCCAGCTGAGGCCGACAAGGGCGAGCTGCGGGCTGAGGTGGAACAGCCCGCGGTCGGCGAAGTAATCGCCCGAACGCGGCATGACGAGCGGCTGGATCGATACCCGGTCGCCGGGAGCAACCGAAGTCACACCATCCCCCACGGCTTCGACAACGCCGCCGAATTCATGGCCGAGAACCTGCGGGCCATGGGCGCCGGTGAAAGGATGCGGCTCGGTGGGAATGAAGATCGGGCCGTAGCTGTATTCGTGCAGATCGGTGCCGCAGATGCCGACGAACCGGTTGCGGACGAGTACCTGTCCCGGCCCCGGCTTCTTCGGCTCGGGAATGTCCTCAAGCCGCAAATCCTTGGCTGCATGAAATCTGAGCGCGCGCATGTTTCCTCCTGTGGCTGCTTCTTGATGCCAGGGGGAATTGCAACGGCCGTGCCAGCGCAGACGGCGGGAAGGCTGATTGAAAAGACAGGATTTTCAGGGCTTGTGACGGCGGCAAGCGCCACAGGTGTGGCGCAACAGCTGTGGCACACGCCACAGTGTGGCGGCTGATATCAAGGCGCTGAGATGCGGACGGATCGGCATTCGTGATATCCGGAGCAGGCCCTTGCGCCGCGCGTCAGCCTCACCGCTCTGGAAGCCGGTTGTTCCCGGATCTCCGCTCCGCTGCGTCCGGGACGACGCCCCAAGTGTGGCGTGGCACAAGCTACGCCACAATCGCGCCCATCACAGGCCCCGATCCGTCCTAATGTGGGCGGCCGATGCCCAGGCGCCTCATCCGGCGGTGCAAGGTGGTGCGGTCGATGCCGAGCCGCCGTGCGGCCTCGGAGACATTGCCCTTGCAGGCGGAGAGCATGGCGCGCAGGCCGTCCCCGTCATTGCCTTCTGCGATAACATGGGGCGAAAGGGTCAGCTGCTCCGGCAGGTCCTCCACCCCGATCACGCCGTCCTCGCAAAGGGCAGCGGCAAAGGCGATGGCATTGTCGAGCTCGCGGATGTTCCCCGGCCAGGAATGGGCGAGCAGCAGCACTCTGGCCTCCGGCGAAAGCCGCAAGGGGCGGCCTCCGGCGGCATGCTTTTCAAGGAGCCGGGCGAGCAGCCAGGGAAAGTCCTCCCGCTCGGACAGCGGCGGCAGTGGCAGAACGGCGGCATTCAGCCGGTAATAGAGATCCTCGCGGAAACTGCCTGCCGCCACAAGGGCTGCCAGTGGCCGGTGAGAGGCGGAGATGACGCGGAAACTCACCTTGCGCGGCACGGAGCCGCCCACGGGCAGAACCTCGCCTTCCGCCAGCACCCGGAGCAGCCGGCTCTGCGCGGCAAAGGGCATGTCACCGATTTCATCCAGGAACAGCGTGCCGCCGCCCGCCTCTTCCACCAGCCCCTTGCGCCCCTTGGCAAGCGCTCCGGTGAAGGCGCCCGGCGCATAGCCGAACAACTCGCTCTCGATCAGCTGTTCCGGGATGGCAGCGCAATTGACGGCGACGAACCGGCCGGAAACACCGCTGACTTCATGGATGATCCGCGCCAGATGCTCCTTGCCGGTGCCCGTCTGCCCCTGAAGCAGCACAGGCAGGCGCGCGGGCGCCAGCTTCATGACCTTGCGCCGCAGGCTGTCCATGGGCGGACAGGCGCCGCCCAGCCGGCTCAGCGCGGGCAAAGCACGCGGCAGGCGGACCGCCGGCTGGCCTGCAATGCGCTGCTGCGGCTCGATGGCATGGGCATAGAGGAACGCGCCGCCACGCAGGGCAATCCTGCGGTCCTGCGGCAGGCTGGCCCGCGTCAGCGAAGCCAGTTCGCCAAACTCCGCTTCAAAGAAATCCGTGACCAGTTGCCCCAGCAGCAGCTCGGGCCTGCGCCAGTCAAGACCACGCGAGCCAGCCAGAAGCTTTGCGCCGCCATGCGTCATGCCGGTGATGCGCCCTGCCCCGTCAACGGCAATCGCCGCTTCCGGGTCCACATCGAGAAACTCCGGCGCTCCGGCAAAGCGCAGCACCAGATCATGCCGGCTGCTGGCCATCAGATTGGCCAGCTCGATCCGCCGCACCGTGGAGGAAACCAGATGGCGCGCCATATTCTGGCTGGTCTTGAGGATCGGCGAGCTCAGCAGCGAGATGTCGAGAACGGCCGCAAGTGAGCCCTGCGTGTCATAGATCGGCGCGGCAGTGCAGGAAAGCGGCGTGTGGGTGATGTCGAAATGGTCGGTCTGGTGGATCGTCAGCGGCTCGCCGGTGGTGATGCAGGCCCCAACCGCACAGGTTCCGGCGCGCGGCTCGGACCATTCCGAGCCCAGATAAAGCCCGGCCTTGCGCAGGTTGTTGTTGAAGGACGGATCGCCCAGAAACTCGACGGTGACGCCCTGACGGTCGGAGAGCAGCAGGACATAGTTCTGCTCCGCCACCTGCCGGTAGAGCCGCTCCAGACCGGATCTTGCGATATGCACCAGATCCTCGGCCTGCTGCCGGTGCTCGCGCAGCCGCGTCTCGGAGACGATCACCGCCTCCCGCGCCTTGGCCGGATCAAGCTGGTAGGTCTCCAGGCAGCGCCGCCAGGAGGCAACGACCACGGCATCCCTGCCCGTGTTGCTGCCCTGCCCGACGCGCTCAATTTCCTTGATGTGATCGGAAAAGCCCATCAAATCACCAGCCCCTCCGGACTGCCTCCCGTGATCTTTGGCCCGATCATAGCCGGGATTGTCTGAACTGCCTAATCCTCGCAGCCTCCTTCTTGGCCCAATCAAAACAGGACAAGAGCCCCGTCAGAAGAGCCATCGCCAGGTTCTCCGGTTAGGACGGCGCGGTCCGAGATCACGAATCCACGTCTTGCACAGGGGCAGAATGCTTGCATCAGGCTTGAAAACGGGAAGATTCAGAATTGTTTTTCCGGCTGAAACCCGGCGTATTTTCGGAAAATCATGTTTTTCAAAAACATAATTTGACAAGACGAAGGCTTTCCATTATGTATTCTTCATCGATATCTTTTTTGCTGAGCTTTGGTTATCACGCGATCAACATCGCGCAGAACGAACACTCCCTCTAAAGCATCGTTATCACCGCCTGCAGGCCTTCCGGCTTGCGGCTTTTCTCTATGCTATGAAAGGGTTCATCATGACCACTGGCACAGTAAAATGGTTCAATTCCACCAAGGGTTTCGGCTTCATCGAGCCTGACAACGGCGGCCCGGACGCCTTCGTTCACATCTCGGCCGTCGAACGGTCCGGCATGCGCGAAATCGTGGAAGGCCAGAAGCTTTCCTATGACATGGAGCGCGACAACAAGTCGGGCAAGATGTCTGCCTGCAATCTGCAGGCCGCCTGATAGATCCGGGATCTGCTTTCCCTTGACCACGGATGTACTGGCATTGCCGAAAGCATGAGACCAAACAAGGTCAGGCAGTTTGCCTGGCCTTTTTTGTTGCCCGCTGCTGCGGGCAACGTCCGGAAGGATCCCCATGACCGACAAGCACAGCAAGTCCCGCCAGCAGGCAGAAACGGCCTTTGGCCGGGAACAGTCGCAGTTCTTTGCCCGCACCCGTGCCTTTGAAGAGCTGGACGCGATCACGGCCGCGCGTGACGAAAAGACCCTGAGACTGCGGGAAGCACGGCTTGCCAGGGAACTGAGCGAGAGCCTCGCAGCTGCCGCCAAATCCCCCGCCAAACGGACCAAACGGACCTGACCGCGAGGCCCGTTGCACCGGCAGCTGGTGACCTTGCATGAAAAAGCCAAGGCGGAACCGCCTGATGGAGTGAAGACTTGAGAGACATGACGAACAACGGCCATTCCGGCCGCCGCAGCACAGCCTCCGACGCGAAGGCAGCTCTTGTGCAGGCTTACCGCGCCGCAAAGGAAGCAGCCGGACCGGAGCGCGAAGCAAAACAGGCCGAGCGGATCAGGATCGCGGAAGCCCGTGATGCCCGCCGGGCAGAGCGCGCAAAGGCAAAGCTGGATGAACAGAACCGGGCCGCGAACGAAGCCGCCCTCAAGGCCGCCGAAGCAGAAGCCGCAGCCAGAGCCGAAACCGAAGCGCGCGAACTGGCCGACAGAAACCGCGCTGCCCGCGTCCTCGAAGATGAAGCTGCCCGCAAGGCCGAGCGTGACCGGCGCTATGCCAACCGGAAAGCCCGTCAGGCCTGAGAATAGACCTGGGAATTGGCCCAGGGGCAGGTCCGCGTTTCTCTGGCAGGGAGCCCTTTCACGCCGCTCCCTGTTCAGGCGTTTGCCGGATCACGCGGCCCCATAAAGCACCGCCTTGTCGCGGCCGCTTTGCTTGGCAAGGTAAAGTGCTTCGTCGGCCCTGTGCCGCAAGGCGCGGGCATCCTCCGCCCCGTTCCAGACGGCAACACCGAGACTGGCGCTGGTTGTGACGGCAGCCGCGTCAGGGCCGAATGTGAGTGACTTCACGGCCTGCCGGATCTGTTCAGCCCCAGCAAAGGCAGTTTCTTCCGTCTGGCCGCGCAGGAACAGGCAGAACTCCTCGCCCCCAAGGCGGCCCAGAAGCGCACGCGGACCGGCAGCGCCTGCAATCGCCTGCGCCACGCCGGTCAGCACAACATCTCCGGCCTCATGGCCGAAACGGTCGTTGATGCTCTTGAAATGGTCGATGTCCAGCATGATGAAGGCGTCACCCGGCTGCATGTGCTGCGGCAGCGACGCCAGAAAACACTGCCGGTTCGGCACGCCGGTGAGCGCGTCGGTGTTGGCCAGACGCTTCAGCTTGGCCTCCGCCCGCTCCTGCACCAGTACCACCACGAAGAGCGCAATGGCGAACTTGCAGATGATCAGCATGAAGAACAAGTGGCGCGGATCGGGCAGGCCGAGGCCCGGGGCTCCCAGCGCCAGCGCTGCCAGAACGCAGAAAACAATGGACGTCAGCAGCGCCCCCAACAGGCCGAAACGGGCCGGAAGATGGTCCCGCAGATAATCCCGGAAGATGACCAGCGCAGCGGCCGCCAGAAAAATGGCAGTGGTCAGATTGAACAGCACAGCCCGCACGGTGTTGTCCGGGTACCACTCCATCCGCCAGACCAGAAGAACGAGTGCCAGCGCGGCGGCGCCTGCCGCCCAGTCCCCCACCCACCGGCGGCGGCTGCTCAGTTGCACCAGCCCTGCAGCGATCAGCGCATATCCGCCTGCTCCGGCCGCAAAACTGCCCATCGTCCACATGATGAAGGCCACCAGCCCCTGTTCACCCCACCCGGCCAGTGTCGAGCTAAAAGCGAGAACTGCAAAGCCTGCAGCCAGAAAGTCCAGCCCCGGCTCCTGCGACCGGCAGCGCATATAGGCAAAACAGACTGCTCCAACGATCAGCGAGGACTTGTAGAGCAGGAGAATCGTCGCAAGATCCATCTTCAATCCAGGAACCAGCCAAGCATAGTCCAGCGGATACTGCAGAAGAGCTACTTTTGCGTGAACTTACAATATCTCCGCTCAGCCTGACGCAAATGAGGATGGAGGGAACAGATGCCTCCGGGAGAAAACAGTGCCGCACCACCTGGAAATACTATAAATCACAATCCTTCGGCATTTCATGCGGGCTGACACCGGAAAGTCAGGAAAACCTTCACACTTGCACAGTATCCAGCATTGGTAAAAACCACGAAGCGGCAATAACTTCAGAGCAGCATCACGATGAACGGCGCAGCATTTTTCCTGATGGTGAATTTCGCTGTCGCCCTGTCCTTCAGCGCCGTATTTTTCGTCGCCGCCCGGCGCAGCCAGTTTCCTCTTGCAGCAAGATGGATTGGCGCTGGCTTTTGTGTGGCTTCACTCTCTGCCCTGTGCGAGCTGCTTGTCGCCTATGCAGGGCCGCCCCGGCTGTGGGCGCTGGGGGCCTTTGCCACCGTTCTGTTCGGGCTGACCATGATGACCGCCGGGATCGGCGAAATGTACCGCCGCCGGATCGATGTCAGGGGCATTGCCGTCTTCCTCTCCGCCAGCCTGTTTCTCGGTTACATCATTTACGATCTGCCAAGGGGCACGCCGCTTCACGCCTTCCTCTATCAGGCACCTTTTGCCACCACGGTACTTGTTGGCGCCCTTGTCGTGTTGTCAGCTCCGCACCGCACGGGGCTTGACCGTTTTCTCGGCATCCTGCTGCTGGCCACCGGCCTGCATTTCCTGGCCAAGGCGGGGTTCGCAGTCGTCTTCGGAGCCGGCAGCACTGCCAAGGACTATGTTCACACGAACTATGCGCTCATCTCGCAAAGTCTGACGGCCGTTCTGATGGTCGCCACTGGATTGACTCTGCTGGCGAAGCTCGTGCTCGAGATCATGGCCCTGCAGCAGACGCAATCAGAGCTCGACAGTCTGTCGGGCCTTGCCAACCGGCGCGGATTTGACCGGCGTGCCGATGTTCTGCTGCGCGAGGATCCGCATGGCCCCCACGCCATCATCCTGTGCGATCTGGATCATTTCAAACAGATCAACGACACTTTTGGCCACCATGCAGGTGATGCGGTGATCAGGGGTTTTGGCGAGCGGCTGCGCGCCTGTGCCGGGATCAAAGCCGTGGCCAGCCGCATGGGCGGGGAGGAATTTGCCCTGTTCCTGCCCGGAATGGATGTTGAAGCCGCCGTCCAGATTGCACAGCGCCTGCGGCTGGAGGTCATGTCTCTGCCGGACCTGCCGCATGATCTCAAGGTGACTGCCAGCTTCGGCGTTGCGCCGGTGCCCTTCCAGACCAGCCTTGCGGAGGCCTGCCGCCTCGCCGACCAGGCGCTTTACAGAGCCAAGAATACCGGACGAAACAGGGTCAAGCTTGCAGCAGCCAGTTAGGTCCAGTTCCCCGGATGAGCCAAGAGTGCGGGCGGGCCCGGCAGCAGCGGGTGGAGTTTCCCGAGAGCGTTCAGGGCGCCGGAACGGCACCGGCTTTCAGGGATGCGCGGATGAGACCGTATTCATCCGTTGAGATTTAAGGCGTGAACTCGCAGAGCATCTGGCCCCCCTTCCGCTTCAAGGCATGACTCCCCATCCGGCTGGTTGAGGCCGATGAGCTTGAAATTGCCGGTCATCGGGGATGAAGTCCACCTTGGTTATAGTGGCAACCACATTGCGGAACTCTTCCACACGCCGCGCGTGGCTGAAGTCTTTCGACCGTATCGACAGAACCGCCATACCGCCACCCTCCCCCGCAGAACCAACAGACCGGTCTTCTGCTTGAGAGGACTATAGCAAATGCGGGAGCGCGCCACCTGTGACGAAAGTCACGCATGGGAAGCTGCGCGCGGGAGCTTCACGGCTTGCCGGAGCAGCCAGAGCAACCAGAGCGGATCTGCGGGCCGCAGCAACAACGGCTGCCTTCAAACATGAATCAGGCTCCGGAGCGGGCCCCGGAGCCTGTGCCATTGCGCGGCTGCGCAAGATCATGCAGCGCTGACGCGGCGCAGGAAATCGTCGATGTTGCCAGCCAGACGGCGGGTCCTCTCCGAGACATCACCCGACGAGCGCGACACATCGGCTGCGGCGGAAGATGTCTCCTCGACCGCATGCTTGACGCTGGTCATGTTGACCGTGATCTCGCGGGTTCCGGAGGCCACTTCCTGCACAGAGTTGCTGATCTCGGTGGTGGCCAGCCCCTGCTGCTCCAGCGAACGGGAAATGGCATCGGTGTACTCGTTGACCCGGACCATGGTTCTGGCAATTTCGTCGATCGCTGCCACGGAGCCGGTGGAAGCATCCTGAATGGCCGTGATCTGGGCCGCGATCTCTTCGGTCGCCTTTGACGTCTGGGTCGCCAGATCCTTGACCTCGGCGGCCACGACCGCAAAGCCCCGGCCAGCCTCGCCAGCGCGCGCGGCCTCGATGGTGGCGTTGAGGGCCAGCAGATTGGTCTGTTCGGCGATATCCTGGATCAGCTGCAGCACGGCGCCGATCCGCTGGGCAGAGGCGGCAAGCCCGGCGACCTGCTGGTTGGCGGAAGCTGCCTTGATGTTGGCCGCGGAGACAACATCACTGGTGTCTGCGATCTGCCGCGAGATTTCGCCGATGGAGGCCGACAGCTCTTCCGCAGCCGAGGCAACGGTCTGCACGCTGGCATAGGCCTGCTCGGTTGCGGCAGCGACAGAGGCGGTGCGGCTGAAGGTATCCCTCGACATGCCGAGCAGCTGGTCCGAAATCTGCGCCATGGCGGCGGTTGACTGCTGCACCGGCTCGAGCAGCTGGCTCGAGTCATTGCGGAAACCGGCGATCAGCGCCTCGAGCGCAGCCTGGCGCTCACGCTCCTTCTCGTAGGCTGCGGCCTGCTCCCCTTCAAGTTCGCGCTGGCGCCGGCCATTGTGCCGGAACACTTCCACGGTCTTGGCCATCTGCCCCAGCTCGTCGGCCCGGTCGAGGCAAGGCACCTCGCAGTCGAGCTGACCATCGGCCAGCGTCAGCATGGTGCGCGACAGCTGCGCAATCGGCTTGGCAATCCGGCGGATCAGGAGGAACAGGCACAGCGACACGATCACGATCGCAGCCAAAGTCAAAGTCAGTGAGGTTGTCAGCGCCTCGGTCCGGGCGCTGGTGACGAACTGACGGTCAAACGCCACATAGGCACTGCCGATCCGGGTCTGCTTGCCACCGCCGTCACGCATGACCGGCTTGATGCCGACGATATATCCCGGCGTCATGATGAACTTGGTGCGCCCGTCATCCGCAGGCGCCTGATCTTCGGCAGCCACATTGGCAAGCAGATCCTGCCCGGCGGCACCGGCCCGGTCAATCACGGCAAAGATCGAGCCGCTCTCCTCCCGCACGACTGCCCAGGAAAAACGCGGGTTATCCAGAAGCGGCCTCAGAACGGTCTTGGCCAGATCCGCATTGAAATCCCAGATCGCGTTGCCGAGCGCGAGATTCGAGAGCTCCGTGCTCAGCTGGATCTCGGACCGGAAGGATGCCTCCACCGTCTCAATCTGCTTGGCACCCGTGACATAGGAGAACCCGGCAAAAGCCACGGCGACAACCGCCACGACAGGCGCAATGGTAGCAAATTTTACGGACTGCCAAAATTTCATGGTACATCCCCATCTGAATTTGCAGAATTGTTACTTATACTGACAAACGAAGTCTTAATTACGCATATGACTGCAGATAAATATTCCTGACCCAAATGTTCAAATGAAAATATACTGACAATTTCAGACTTTCATCTGATCTCATCGTCAGTTGCGAGGATGTGCCTGCGCCTATACCTGTGCCTATGACTTTGCCCGGCAGCATGACGGCGCCCCCCTGCCTCGCAGCCCGGAGGTCACACCATCAAACGGCAGGTCTCTCACCAGCAGACCTGGCCTCAGGGAGACGCCAGGCAGGATCTTAAGGCAACAGGCCCCGGCAGCAGCACCCCGCAGCCGGGGCAAAGCGCCTTAGAGGCCGCTGTCGAAGGCGTCGCGCGCCTTGCGGCCATCGTCCGAGTTCTTGAAGCAGACATGCAGACCATGCTCCTTCAGCAGAACATCATTGAAGGAAAGCTTGGCAGCAACGGCAGACACCTGCGGATCGGTCTTGGCAAGATGCTCGAAGACCAGCTTGTCGACCACAGCAGCGTCCGTGCGCCCGCCAGCGGCCTTCAGGATGTTCTGCACATCGCTGTCCGCCTCATCGACCTTGATCTCGCCCTTTGCGGCCATGGCATCGAACTGTTCTTCGTTGTTGTAGCCGCGCACCACGCCGATCTTGTAGGCCTTCAGATCATCCAGCGATTTCCAGGTGATGGGCTTGTCTGCAAGCTGGATGAACCCGACAGGGCTGATGCCGAAGGACTTGGAGAACAGGCAGCGGCTGCCGCCTTTGTCGGCATCGGAGTCAGAGCTGTAATATTCCGGGAACACCCCGATCCAGGCCGGATCTTCCGCAGCCATCTTCACGGCGCGGTTCCAGGGAAAGACCGCCACTTCCGCGCTGTGACCTGCCTTTGAGAAGGTGCCCTTCACCGCATCGGGGCTGGTGCCGGAGCCGTCAGCCATGACATAGGGCGGCCACTCCAGCGTGGTGAGCTTGTAGGAGTCGGCAAGCACCGGCGATGCAGCAAGGAGCAGGGAGGCGGCGATTCCGGTCTTCAGCAAGGTGGTCGGCATATTGTCTTCCCCGTATTGAAAAAATGCAGATGCAGCGCCCCGTCTCTTTGTCTCTACCGCATCAGATCAACAGCAGCCCTGCGAAGAGGACGCTAGACTTACTCCGTTAAAAATCAGCCAACACTCAACGGAATAAAAAGCCATCTTTACTTCCTTAGCAGGCAAACAAAGTCAATTATACTCAATATCTATTTATTTCACACGAAAAATGCACGTTTTTGCGAGAATTTATCAGCGTATTGCTGGACTTGATACATCAAGCCCGGCTTAGCTCTGCATCCCACCCCTCCCGGGCGCAATCTTCGGCCCCGGCGTCACTGGCATCACACGTGGATAACCCCTGTTTGCCTTGTTCAAATCAGCCATGAGTGCCCCTTTGCCGGGCCTTTCCGGTGTACCGTGAATGCAGTTTTCCTGTCCTTTTCCGCTCCCCGGCCGGGGCGCGGGGAAGCGGACCGGAATCCGTACGAAAGTTCGTTGCCAGTGGGCACGGGTGAGCCGCCACGCAGCCAGTGCGTACAGGCGCTCATCCGGCTGATTGCGGCCATCCGGCCCCTTCAAGCAGGCTGCGCAAGAGACGTGACCGCATGCCGGAGGGCCCGATGCAGCATTCCTGGAGTTTTACCGATTTCCGCAAGGGGCGGGGCTTCCCTCAGGCTCTTCCTGCGATCAGACCGGGCGTGCGCGCCGTCCTTCTGAACTCGGCCTTTGTGCCCCTGGCCGCAATCAGTGCGGCAACGGCCCTCTCCCTCACCGGCGGTCAGGCTTTGGCCGCAACCTACACCGTGACACAGACCACGGACGACGGCTCGGGTACCACGCCCGGCAGCTTGAGCTGGGCAATTCTCAATGCAGTGTCTGATGGCGATTTCATATTCATCTCGCCAGGTGTCTCCAGGATCACCGTTACAGGTGGCGCACTGCCCGGTCTTCAAGCCAGCGTGACAATTGCGGCGGAGCAAGCTGTCGAGATAACGGGTGCATCGCTCTCCAGCAACACGGCCTCCTCGCTGGAGCTGTCCGGAGCAAGCTTATCGCAGGCTGTCACCACCGGCTTGTCCGGGAGCATTCTGGCGGCGCCGGGTGATCCAGGATCATCAACCACAGGTCAGGATGGCGGCAGCGGGCAAAACGGCGCGACAGCCCTGTCTGCACAGGGCTCTGCCGTCACCAGCAGCGCCGGGTTGACCGGCGGAGATGGCGGACGGGGCGGACAGGGAGCAGATTCCAGTTCTGCAAACATCAGTTTTGCCGGTGGTACCGGCGGTACAGGCGGTACGGCTCTGGACGTTAGCCATTCTCAGATCACAAACACGGGGACGCTCACGGGCGGGAACGGCGGACTGGGCGGCCCCGGTGGCGACAATACAAGCAACAACAGAGACGGCGGCTTTGGCGGCACAGGCGGGACCGGCGGGCTCGGAGCCTCAGGCAGCCATTTCACCTTGACCAATACTGGAACGATTTCCGGTGGCGGTGGTGGCCGCTCCGGTATCGGCGGCAATGGAATATACACTCACTACGACGGCACTCAGACACCGAATTGGAGTGGTTTCGGCGCAGGCGGGATGGGAGGAACAGGCGTCTCGGGCACAGACATGACCCTTATGAACAGCGGAACGATTACCGGCGGGAGTGGTTTCGATGGCGAAGTTACTGTGCCTTCCTACGTTTCGAATGCCTACTATGTCGGCAATGGTGGCGCAGCTGGTGCGGGAATTGTTTCCGTGGACTCGACCATCACGAACACCGGTAGAATTTCTGGCGGCAATGGCGGCGCTTCCGGCTATGCAAACACCGCCTTTATCAACCCCGGGGTCGGTGGTGCTGCTGGCACGGCTGGCATAGGCATCTCCGGCTTGAGCACCACCATCGTCAACAGCGGTACGATTTCTGGCGGCGTTGGAGGCACGCGCTTTTCGCCAACCAGTTTGACGGTCGCAGGTCCGGCCGGTGCAGGCGGCGCAGGCATTAGCGGCAGCAACCTGACGATCGTCAACAGCGGCACGATATCCGGGGGCCTTTCCGGAGATGGGAAGACCAGGGCCAACGCCATCGAATTCACCTCCGGCAGCAACTCTCTGGAGCTTCAGGCCGGTTCGGTCATTACCGGCAACGTGGTTGCCAATGGCAGCTCGGACACACTGATCCTGGGCGGCAGTGGCAGTGTCAACTCCAGCTCCAACTTTGACCTCAGCAGCATCGGGACGCAATACACCGGCTTCGAGGCCTACTCCAAGAGCGGCACGTCCTACTGGATGGTGACAGGCGCCACAGCGAATGGCGCTCCCCTTTCGGCTCTCTCTGTCTCCGGCGGCACATTGGACTTTTTCGGCAGCAGCACCTCAGCCCTGGTGACAACCCTCAGCGTTGACGGCGGGACACTGCGGATTTCCAATGGCGCGGCACTGACCAACGCCAGTGGCAGTACCGTCATCGGCAAGGCCTCCGGTTCGAACGGGACCATCATCGTTGCCGGATCAGGATCGGTATGGAACGTGGCATCGGGCAGCAGCTCGTCCCTGAGCGTCGGAGGGCAAGGCACGGGTGTGCTGACGATCTCTGACGGCGGAACCGTCTCAGCCGGTGGCGGCAGCGGATTGGTCCAGATTGGCGCCAGCGGGGCGGTGAACATCGGCGCGGCTGCCGGCGAAACGGCAAAGGCGCCGGGAACCCTGTCGGCTGATATCATATTTTTCAATGGCGCGAACGGCGTGCTTGTCTTCAACCATACGGACATGAACTACCAGTTCAATGTCAATGCCGGCAGCACCGGCACGATGGCATTCTATTCCGGTGTCACCACATTGACCGGTGATTACTCTGGTTTCACCGGCCCGCAGCCCTTGTATGGAAAAGGCGATTACATTGCAGGAAACGGCATTGCCGAAATCTACAAGACCGGCGCCTTGAATCTTACGTCTGCCTATGGCGGAGCTGTTGGTCTCAACAAGGGTGTCGTCTTTCAGGCGACCGGGACTCACGACAACTATTTTCTTGTTCGGTCCGGTGGCACGCTCGGCGGATCCGGGACGATTGGCGGAGTGACGGTCTTCTCCGGAGGCACGATGGCCCCGGCCAATGCCACTGGCACGCTGTCGGCCAACAATGTTGAATTCCAGACCGGCTCGACATTCCAGGTTGAGCTGGCGGCTGCCGGGGGATCCGGCAAGCTGGTGTCCATAGGAATAGTTAATATCGATGATGGAGCGAAACTGTCCATCCTCTCGGACACCGCTTCAACCTACAGCACGGCGATCAGCTATTCGATCCTCGAAGCTCAGGCATTTCTGGTGGGCACATTCCAGAGCGTCACGGACAATTTCGTGTTTCTGGATCCTGCGGTAGAATATGCCACTCAAGGCGTGACGCTCACCCTCACCCGCGCCACCACACCCGACGGGGTCTTGCTGTCCTTCGCCTCCAGGGCCTCGGGACCAAACGGCAAATCGGCCGCTGATGCGATCGACGCCGCCGGCGCGGGGGCGCTGCATGATGCCGTTCTGTCGATGCGCGAGGGCGAGCCGGAGCAGGCCTTCCAGATGCTGTCCGGCGAGGCCCATGCGACGGTGCAGCGCACCGTCATGTCCGCCAGCAGCACCAGCCGCACCAGCATGACGCAGCGGATCATCACCGCCACCGGAGGGGTAGGCGGGTCCACGGGCACGCAGGTCTCCATGGCCTTCAACGGCAAGGGCGGCGTGCCGCTGGCAAGGCAGATCGATGCCCGGGTCTGGAGCCAGGCCACCGGCGGCTGGGGCAGGACGGATGCCACCGCAAGCACCGCAGCTGCCGAAAGCTATGGCGGCGGCTTCCTCACCGGCCTTGATGCGGAAATCCTCCCCGGCTGGCGCACCGGCCTGATGGCCGGCTATTCCAGAAACCAGTTCAGCTCTGCGGCAAACAGCGCCAGCGGCTCTGCGGACACCTATCAGGCCGGTGTCTATGCAGGCACGCAGATGGATGCCATCGGCCTGCGGCTGGGGGCAAGCTATGCCTGGCACACTCTGGACACCCGCCGCAATGTGGCCTTCACCGGTTTTGCTGACCGGCTGGCGGCGGCCTACAGCGCCTCGACCGCGCAGGCCTTTGCCGAGATCGGCTATGCCCTGCATCTGACCCCGGCCACCGTGGAGCCCTTTGCCGGCATTGCCGTCATCAACCAGCACACGGACGGCTTCACCGAAACGGGCGGCCCGGCAGCGCTCAACAGCCGCAGCAGCAACGATGTTCTGGGTGTGACCACGCTGGGCCTGCGCGGTGAAGCGGCCATCGGCCGGATCAGCGGCTTCACGGCCTCGCTCACCGGCACGCTTGCCTGGCGCCACGCCTTCGGCGACGTCACCCCCTCGTCCACCCTGCGCTTTGCCAATGGCGGGGATGCCTTCACCGTTTCCGGCACACCGCTGGACCGGGACGCGGCGCTGTTCGAGGCGGGGCTGTCGCTGAAGAACGATCAAGCCCTCGGCCTCACCCTCGCCTACCAGGGCGAACTGGGCACCACCACCCAAACCCACGCAGGCCGCCTCAGCCTGCAGTACAGGTTCTGAGGGGCGGGAGAAATGGGGGGCGGACTGCACCACACAGGCTTGCCCCGCTCTCGATGTGTCAAACTCATCGAGTGCGGGTCTCACTCCTCCCCGAAGAAATCCTCATCCAGCCGCTTGAACTCGACCTGCTCCCCAGTTTGTGCTCGTTTAGAAGTTAATTCTGTTCAGGGTTTGGTCCATTACTGACCGATTGAGGAACTCCCGCGGGGCGATCATGCCGTCACGGCGACCGTCCAAGCCCGCGCAGCACCTAAGCAAGTTCAAGGCGTGATGCGCCAGCATCTCAGCCCCCTGGCATCAGCCTCTCTGTCAGCGGGGCAGCTGTTTCCGGGCTTTTGTTTCCGGGCTTCATCGCCTGTCTCAAAAGGCCCAGCTGACGCCACAGCCAACACGTGCCCCGCCACCTACGGCAGCAACACCGGCCAGCGTAAACTCGGACAGCACGTCATCTTGCCTCGCGGCAGCTATCTATTGGCGGATCGGGGCTTAGCGCCTAAGCAAAACAAAATCGCAAGCACTTCTATCTAAGATTGACCTAATGCCTCGAGCACGCATAACCTGATTGGGTAATAACGAGCCGGGGGAGCCAAGGTGTGGTGGCGTAGTTTTTTCTGTTTTTGTTCATTGGTAATGCTACCCACAAGCCAAGCTTGGTCGCTTACTTTTGAACCGCTCACCATCGATTCGGAGACAGCTCTTATCGTTGTCTCGGGCCCCTTCGAGGCGTACGAGGACTTCACACCATTCTTCAAGGTAATAGACAGCCTTGGACGACGCTCAGCAATAGTGACATTCGATTCACCGGGCGGGAACCCATCAAAGGCAATAGAACTTGGACGTATTATCCGGGCGCTGAAGCTTCCAACCTTGCAGACACGCTCACGTATCTGCGCTTCTGCCTGTGCTTTGGCCTTTATCGGAGGCATTGTACGAGGGGCCGAAGCTGGCTCAATAGGCGTTCACAAATCTTCATTTGCAGATACATCAGGAATGACAGTTGATGGCGCCGTCTCTTACGTTCAGCATCAAATGGCTGAGACAATTTCTTATCTGCTCGAAATGGGAGTAGAACCCGGTCTCCTTCAGCTTTCTCTCAGATACGAGCAGGACGACATACGCTTTCTTTCAAAGAGCGAAATGCAGGAATACCGCGTCACAACGTTTGATCTTAGCAAAGGAATAGGAACAACTACTGCCACATCCCAACCGCGCAATACAACTCCCTCGCACCCCCAAGCAGCGCCACCACATAGCACCAGCAGTTCAGCGAGCAGGGCATTGCCCGATTACAGGGTTGCACCCAATGATACTCGTTTTCGCATTCCGCTGGCACAATCGGGCATGGTGTATGTTCCCAAGGGGCGAGAGCATCTCCGGTCTGCAGAAAACCAGTCATCCGCCAAAATTGTTGAATTGAAGAATGGAGATCCCGTCGAAATTCTATCGGTCGGCGAGCGCTGGTATCATGTGCGAGTACTAGGTAAAGTCGGGTACCTGCACCACAATTGGGTCCGCGTCGATCAGTTTGTGCAACGCCCCTTCGACCATCGCTTCATCCAAATCAAGAGCTTTGACAACTTCGCAGAGGCAGAATATTTCGTCATAAATTCGGATTTACCACTTACTGCATATCTTGCGACAAATAACTGGTTTGCCATAGCTCTCGCGGGAACCTTCCCCTTAGAGAGAGCCAAGACATTGCTAGATAATTTAAAGACACAACAGCTTGTACCAAACGATGCGTTTGTGACGGTGGGCAACACCTACGTCAACGCAGTTTGCTGTGAGCGATAAAAGCCCAATGACGAGCCTGATCTGCCTCCTGAGGAGCCGGGCAATCACCTCCGGCTGCCATAGCCCCCCTCACGGCCCCTCGCACCGCGCTGCGCGGCTGGTTGCCACTTGTGATGTTTCGGCGGTGTAGGCGCGCAGGCCGTGATCGTCGAGGAGGAGGATGCGGTAGGTGGGGTTGCCGCCGGTCCACCAGGGGCATGGGTCGGCAAGGTCGGTGATGAACCGGTGACCGGTTGCCTGACCGGAGCTGTAGGCGATGCCGTTGGCTGCCGTGCCTGACATGGGGATGTGGATGTGGCCGAAGACGATGTGGCGCACACCGCCCGGATGGGCGCCGAGGCGCTGCATCAGCGCGCCATCATCATGCAGGCCGATGTTGTCGAAATGGCCGATGCCGCAGTCGAAGGGCGGGTGATGGATGAAGACGGTGACGGGCACATCCCCTGCCCCGGCCAGCGCTTCATCGAGAAACACCATGCGGTCTGCCCCGTAGAGCCCGCCGATCATGCCCGCTTCATGGGTGTCCAGAAACAGCAGGCGGCCATGGCCGGTATCCTTGAAGGACTGGACGAAGCCCTGCCCGTCCACCGGATGCTCAGGGAAGGCGTCGCGGAATTCCGGGCGGCGGTCATGGTTGCCGATCAGCAGGCGCACTTCGAAGGACACGGGCGCAAGGATATCGCGCAGCAGCGCATAGGCTTCCGGATCGCCGTGGTTGCACAGGTCACCGGTGATGACCATGAGGTCCGTGTCGCCATGGCGGGCGAGAATGTCGTCGACGGCAAGGCGCAGCTGGCGCTCCGGATCGACGCCATTCACCACCGCGCCGGGGGGCATCAGGTGGGTGTCGGTGAGCTGGATGATTTTCATGGGAATTGTCCTGAAAGGGTATGCAAGGGGCAAGAAAAGGCTGCGGGAAACAGGCCCCCGCAGCCTCAACGGTCAATTGGCTGTGCCCGGCTGCCGCAAGACGCAGACAGCCGGGAGAAAGCATCACTTCATCAGGGCGTTGGTCTGTTCAACCACCTGCTTCAGGCCGTCTTCCGGTGTCAGCTCGCCGCGCATGACGGCGCCGATGATGTCGCGCTGGGTGCGCCAGATGCGGACCGAGTCGCCGCCCGGATAACCGGCCCAGGGCATGGAGCGGTCGGCCTGCAGGGAAGCGGTCTTCACGTTCGGCTTCTCGGCATAGAAGGGCGCCAGATAGTCCGGGCCGGTGGCCAGCTTGTTGGTCGGCAGATAGCCGGTGATGCGCACGATGGTGTCCTGCGCCTGCGGGCCGGTGATCCACTTCAGGTACTTCCAGGCCGCATCCTGCTTGGCCTTGTCCTGCGTCAGGATCACGGCGGAGTTGCCGCCCGTCGGCACGCCGCCGGTGTCCTTGTTGTCCAGCGGGAAGGTGGCGGTCTTCAGCGCGAAGCGGTCACCCACCAGGCCTTCGATGGTCTGCACGTGGGCGGGCGTGGAGAAGATGAAGCCGGTGAGGCCTGCGCCGAACTGCTGGCGCGACTGGTCCCAGTCCAAAAGGTTCTGGCCACCCTCGGTGACGAAACGGCGGGTCAGCTTCAGGGCATTGAGGCCAATTTCGTTGTCGAAGGCAACGGTCTTGGTCTCAGCATCGACCAGACGGCCGCCCTGCTGGAAGATCAGCGCCTGCCACAGCCAGTCATCCGGCCAGCCGTTGATGTCATAGCCCATGCCGGCGATCTTCGGATCAAGGGCGTGGATCTTCGCAGCCAGTTCGATGAGGCCTTCGAAGGTGGTGGGCATCTTGTCCGGGTCGCCGCCGGCCTTCTTCACCAGATCGGCGTTGATGTAGACGATCGGCGAGGACGCATTGACCGGCAGGCCATACTGCTTGCCGTCGATCTGGCCGAGGGCGGCCATCTTCGGGCTGTAGTTGGCGTCGAGGAAGGCCTGGCCGCCTTCGGCTTCGATGAAGGGCGACAGATCGGTGATCTGGTTGCGCGGGGCCAGCGTGTGGACGAGTTCCGCCGTCAGGTTATAGCCGGAGAAATAGACATCCGGCAGGTTGCCCGTCACGGCGGCGCGCAGCACCTGCTGCTGGCCTTCGTTGTAGCCGGCGGCAGGGGCGAGGAAGTTGATCTTGATGTCCGGGTTGTTCTTCATGAACTCATCGGCCAGCGGCTGATGGAACTTGGTGAAGCCCGGCAGGTTGTAGAGCACGTCGAGCGTGATCTGATCGGCAAGGGCCGGCTTGCCAAGCCCGGCCATGGCGAGGCCGAGGGCAAGACCGCCGATGGCGGTGCGGCGTGTGATCTTCATGACAGTCTCCAGATGCGGTTGGGAGGAGGAGAAAGGCCGGGTCATTTGACACCGGTCATGGTGATGCCCGCGATGAAATGGCGGCGGGCAAGGAGGAAGCACAGCACCATGGGTGCGGTGATGAGGGTGGCTCCGGCCATCAGCGCGCCGTAGTTGGCGCCCGTCTCCGCATCGGCGAAGAACAGCATGCCGAGCGGCGGCGGAGCGAGGTTGACGTCGGTGACGACGATCATCGGCCAGTAGAGGTCATTCCAGTGGGCCACCACCGAGAAGACCGAGAAGGCAGCGAGCGAAGGTAGCGAGCCGCGCAGCACCAGACCCCAGCAGATTTCCATCTCCGAAAAGCCATCCATGCGGGCGGCCTCGATGATTTCGTCCGGATAGCTGCGGAAGGACTGGTGGAAGAGGAAGATGGCGAAGACCGACAGGAAGAACGGCAGCATCATCGCAAAGTAGGTGTTGAGCATCTTCGTCCAGGCGAGGCCGACGAAGAGCGGCAGGGCCAGCGCCTGAATGGGCACGCAGAGCGCGGCGATGACGAGGCCGAGCAGCAGGCGGCGGCCCGGAAAGCGGAGCTTGGCCAGCGCATAGGCCGCCGGCACCGCCGTCAGGATCTGCACGATCAGGATGCCGCCGCAGACGATGGCGCCGTTCAGCATGAAGCGCGCCATGGGCACCTGGCTGGCGGCGCGGGAATAGTTCTCCGCCCCGTCGAACTGGTCCGGAAATGGCCAGAGCGAGACGTTGAAGATCTCCGCAGGCGGGCGGATGGAGGTCAGCAGCATCCAGTAGAACGGCAGCAGCATGAAGGCCGCGCCGAGGGCCAGAACCAGATGCGGGGCAAAGCGGCGGAGAGCGGCCATCAGTAATGCACCTTCCGGTCCATGTGCACCGTCTGCCCGATGGACAGCACCAGCACGATTGCAAGGAAGATCAGCGTCAGCGCGGCGGCATAGCCGGTGTTGGAATATTCGAAGCCTTCGAGATAGAGCGCGAAGAGCAGCGTTTCGGAGCCGAAGCGCCCCTTGGTCAGCACGGCCACCGTCTCGAACACCTTGAAGGCGGAGATGGAGGTGGTGACCACGACGAAAAGCGTGGTCGGTCCCAGCATCGGCCAGGTGACGGTGAGGAACCGGTCCAGCGGCGAGCGGGCGCCGTCCAGCCTTGCGGCCTCGTAAAGGTCCTGCGGAATGGCGGTGAGACCGGCCAGAAACAGCACCATGTTGAAGCCCAGCACCTGCCAGATGCCGATGATCGCCATGGACGGGATCAGCAGCACCGGATCGGAGAGGAAGGACACGGGCGAGAAGCCCAGCCACTTGATCGCCGCATTCACCGGGCCGATGGAAGGGTGCAGCAGGAACTGCCAGACGGTGGCCATGGCGACGAGCGTTGCCGTGACCGGCAGGAAATAGGCCACTTCCCAGAAGCTGCGGCTGCGCTTGCGGGCATTGACCAGCAGCGCCGCGCCAAGCCCTAGGCCGACGCCGAAGGGGATGACCAGCGCCGCATAAAGCGCGGTGTTGCGCAGCGCCCGCATGAACACCGGATCGGAGAAGGCCTGTGCGAAATTATCAAGGCCAATGAAATGAAGCGACAGCGCGCCCAGCCGGTAATCCGTGACGGAAAACCCGGCGAGAATGATGACGGGCAGAATGTAGATGCCGAGCAGAAGCAGGCTGGCGGGGGCGGCAAACATCAGCCCGCGCATCATCATCTGCCGTTCACGGCGGGTGCGGCGGCGCGGCACGGGCGCTGCCTCTCCGGTTTCAAGGCCGAGGCTGGTCACGCTCATGCGGCCGCCCTCCCCTGCGTTGCGGCTTCCCGGCGCTGGCCATCGGCACCGAAGACATGCAGCCGCTCCGGCGCGAAGGACAGGTTCAGCGTGCCTTCCGGCGAAACGGCCAGCGGCACGGCCGCGGACTGGCGGAACGTCAGGACGAGATCATCGTGTCCAGCAAGCGCGCAGCTGACATAGCGGTCGGCGCCATGCATCTCGGCCCGCAGCACGCGGACGGTCAGGCCGTCGGACGCAGGGACCAGGTCTTCCGGCCGCAGGCCGATGGTGGCGGTTTCCGCCCCTTGTGCGGCCACCTGCACGCCCAGATCCTGCCCCAGCGCATGCACGCGGCCTTCGGCCGTGATTTCGGCCGGCAGCAGGTTGATCGCCGGCATCCCGATGAAGCGGGCGACGGTCAGCGTCGCCGGGCGGCGGTAGAGCTCATCCGGCGTGCCCAGCTGCTCGATCCGCCCTTCCGACATCAGCGCGATGCGGTCGGACATGGTCATGGCTTCGATCTGGTCATGGGTCACATAGATGAAGGTCGCGCCCAGCCGCCGGTGCAGGGCCGCCAGTTCCTCGCGCATGTGGGCGCGCAGCTTGGCGTCGAGGTTCGACAGCGGCTCATCCATCAGGAAGGCCGAAGGAGAGCGCACCAGCGCCCGGGCAAGCGCCACACGCTGGCGCTGGCCGCCGGAAAGCTGGGCGGGCCTGCGGTCCAGCAGATGGCCAATCTGCAAGGTTTCGGCGGCGTCTTCGACAGCGGCGGAGATTTCGGCAAGCCGTGCCTTCGGCGCCATCAGGCGGCCCACCAGCGGCAGGCGGGCGGAAGCGGGCAGACGGCGCATGCGCAACGGGGTGGCGATGTTCTGGCGCACACTCATGTGCGGGTAAAGCGCGTAGGACTGGAACACCATGGCAAGGTTCCGGTCGCTCGGGTCCATGCCGGTCACATCCGCGCCGCCGATGTTCACCTTTCCCTGATCCGGCGTCTCCAGCCCGGCGATGACCCGCAGCAGCGTGGACTTGCCACAGCCGGAGGAGCCGACCAGCGAGAGAAATTCACCCGGACGGATGGACAGATCGATGCCCTTGAGCACGCTTTCGCTGCCAAAGGTCTTGCGGATTCCGGAAAGTTCGACTGCTTGCGGCGACATCCTGCGCTCCCTGTTCAGGGGCGCATATGCAAGTCTCCATATGACAGATTGACGAAGCCTTGCTGACCATTTGATGAATTAAGCAAATTTAAGCAGAGATTTTATCCGCGTGTAATCAGGATTGATCATATGGATAAGCAGGATTTATGGCTTTGCGTATCTTCGATTGCTTTCTTAGACGGCACAAAAACCTCATAGCATCTGCCCGCCACCGTGACTCGGCTGAATCTGTGCAAGGCGGAGCATGAGGGCGGCAGTCCGTGACACGCAGCACACCTTGCAAGACAGGCTGCTGTAAGATCATTGCCCGCAGGTTGCCTTTGCTGCTCCCGGCGGATTATCCAGTAGGCAGCAACGCGGGCGCCATTTCGGGCATCATTCCGGGCAGGACAGACGATGAGACAAGCTGACAGCGGGTCGCGGAAGACGATGGCAGAGCCCGCCAGACTGGTGCCTGCGATGATGATGGCCGTTCTGGTTCTCTGCCTCATGCTGCTGGGTGCGGTGGCTCCGGCACGTGCGCAAGACACGGCCAGCCGCCTCGCGCTGGTGATCGGCAATGCCGCCTATGACAGCCCTGCCCTGCCCGCCCTGAAAAACCCGGCCAATGATGCGGCGCTGATTTCCGGCAGTCTCAAGGCGGCAGGCTTTGAGGTGACGCTGGTGATGGATGCGGATCTGCGCGGCATGAAGGCGGCGGTGCGCGACTTCACGGCCAGGCTCAAGGCCGCCCCCTCCGGCACGCTGGCGGCGGTCTATTACTCCGGCCACGGCTTTGCCGCCGGCGGGCGCAATTATCTGGCCCCGCTCGGCGCGGATCTGCGCGAGGAAGTGGATGCGGAGTTCGAGGCGCTGCCGGTGGACTGGGTGCTGGCGGCGGTGGAAGAGGCCCATGACGGGCCGAACATCATCATCCTCGATGCCTGCCGCAACACGGCGCTGACCCGCTCCGCAGGCGGCAGCGCGGGCGGTCTGACGCTGCTGACGGGCACGCCGCGCGGCAGTTTCATTTCCTTTGCAACGGCTCCCGGCAGCACGGCAGCGGATGGTGAGGGTCTCAACAGCCCCTATTCGGCGGCCATTGCCCGGGAGCTTCTGGTGCCCGGCGCCAGCATCGAAACCGTGTTCAAGCGCGTGCGGCAGGATGTGGTGACGGCAACGGACGGGGCGCAGGTGCCGTGGGACCATTCTTCACTCACCACCGACATCATCCTGATGCCAACCGCAGACAGCGCGGATGCAGCGGGCGCCGGTCCTGCCCCTGCGGCCACCGCCGAGGCGCTGCAGCAGGAACTGGTGTTCTGGAACGGGGTAAAGGACAGCCGCACCGCCGCCGACTACGAGGCCTATCTGGAGCGCTTTCCCGCTGGTGCCTTTGCCGAGCTGGCCCGCATGCGCCTTGCCAGCTTGCCTGCGGCGGACACCGGGCAGATCGAACAGCTTTTCGCCGCCCTGCAAAGCCGCTCGCTGCTGGTGGAAAATCCGCAGCGCCCGCATGAATTCTACGCCAACGCCCGCCTGCGCGAGCTGAAGGGCGATTATCCGGGCGCACGGCAGGACTATCTGAAATATTTCGCCTTCGGCGAGCCGCAGATTGATCCGCACCTGCGGTTTCAGGCGGTGCTGAAGGTGCAGGAGGGCCGCGCCGGAGCGCGCGAGGTCTACCGTGCGCTTTCCGCCGGGCGCCGCGATCCGGCCACGCTGTTTGCCTCGATCCTGCTGGAGGAGCGGGACGAGCGGGTGCGCCGGCTGGACAGCTTCATAGAAGCCTATCCGGATTTCGGCCCGGCGCTTTACGAGCTCAGCCTCGATTATTCGCAGAGCCGCCTCGGCCAGCAGTCGCTGGCCGACAAGACGAGGGAAAAGGATCTGCTGACCCGTTTCGTCGAGGCGGCGGATCAAGGCAAGGTGCTGCGCTATTTCATCGACCAGCAGATGGCCGCCAGCTGGCTGGAAGATGCCCGCAGCCGCCTTGCCGCGCTTTCGGCCATGAGCGATGCGGCCATGGCCAATCCGCTGCAGCTGTCCGCCACCCGCAGCAATCAGGGCTGGCTGATGACGCTCTCCATCGCCGACAAGGCGCGTGAGATCTTCGTGCGCCTGCCGGGCGGCGAGTTCCGCTCCACCGGCGTCATGAGCGGGGCGATGGACCCGGCCACCGGCCAGCACCTGCCCTATCCCGGCTTCGAGCTGCCCGGCTCGGCGACCGCCATGGAGATCGAGGTGCAATACACCAATCTGCACGGCGAGACGCAGGGGCCGTACAGGCTGCATTTCGATCCGGACACGGCGCTGATTGCCGGGCAGAAGGACATTCTCGAGCGTTTCTGGAACAGCTGGATCTCCTTCGGCGGCACTGGTGACAGGCTGGCCTATTTCACCCATCTGCTCAGCTACCGCTGCGCATTGTCCGGCGTGCGCTACGGCATCAACAAGGATGAGCCGGACACAGCCTTCGACACCGGCCCCTGTGACCCGGACAATCCCCATGCCGTGCCCCGCTCCGGGCCGGGATCGGATGTCTATCTGCAGGTGCCGCGCAGCACGTCCTATATCACCGTGCAACTGACCTACAGGGACGGCACCCGCTCGGACGTGCGCCGCTTCGACGCCCCCAGATGACCATGGGCCGCGCCAGCAAACCCGCGCTTGCGGGGCCATTGCAGCGCAGGCTGGCGCCGGTTCTGGCGGCCTGCCTTGCGCTTATTCTGGTGCTGCCCGTGGCCACAAGGCTGGAGCCGCGCCTTGGCGATGTGATCCTGTTTGCCGGTGGCGGCACGGCAGCGGAACGGCGCGAGGATATCGTCATCCTCACCATCACCGAGGAAACGCTCGCCGCCTTTCCCTACCGCTCGCCCATCGACCGGGGCTTTCTCGCGGCCCTGATCCGCCGCATCAGCGCCACCGGCCCCAAGGCCATCGGCATCGACATCCTGTTCGACGGCCCGAGCGACCCGGTGAAGGATGCCGATCTGCTGGGGGCGATTGACGACGCTTCAAGCCCGGTGATCCTGGCTGTTGCCAGCGACCTCAATGACCTGACGCCGCAGCAGCGGATTTATCTGGGAAACTCGGTCAGCGGGCGCGGCCATGGCTCCATCGTGCTGCAGCGCGATGATTCAGATGGCATCGTGCGGCATCTGCCCTTCCCGCAGGACAGGGACGGCGCACCGATCACCACCTTCACGGCAGCGCTGGCCGCCGAAGCTGCCGGCACGCCGCCGCCGCGCGGGCGCATTCTCTATCAGGCGCCGCAAGGCCCCGGCCTCACCGCCTTTCCGCAATATCCGGCCCACACGGCGGCGCTGCTGCCGGATGAGTGGCTTGCCGGGAAATACGTGCTGATCGGCACGGACCTGCCGCATCTCGACCAGCATCCGGCGCCGATGGTGTCCCTTGCCGGCACCGAAGGCGGCACCGTGCCGGGCATCGCCATCCACGCGCATATTCTGGCGCAGGTGCTGGAAGGCCGCAGCCTGCCTGCCCTGCCGCTGGAATTCGGCCTCATGCTGGCTGCCCTTGCGGCGGCCGCCACCGTCACCGGCTTCACCCTGACGCAGAAGCCGGGCCGCTTCTTCCTCGTGCTTGGCCTTGCCGCATTTGCCTGTCTTGCCGTGTCCGCGCTGCTGCTGCGCTTGCAGATCCTGCAGCTGCCGGTGCTCACCCCGCCTGCCGCCGCGATTGCCGCCGCGCTGCTGCTCGCCCTGTTCCGCTGGCGCATCGACCGGTCAGAGCGGGCGTTTCTCAACACCGCCTTCTCCCGCTATGTCAGCCCGCAAGTGGTGCAGCGGCTGACCTCGGGGCGGCTCAGCCTTGCCCTTGGCGGGGAAAAGCGCACCGTCACCTATGTGTTCACGGATCTGGAAGGCTTTACCACCCTGTCGGAGCAGCTGACGGCGGATCAGGTGGCCGCGATCCTCAACCGCTATCTGGACCGCATGTGTGACCTTTTCGTCGGCCACGGCGCCACCATCGACAAGCTGATCGGGGACGCCGTGGTCGGCTTCTTCGGCGCACCGGAGGAAGACCCGGAGCAGAGCCTCAAGGCCGTGAAGCTGGCGCTGGCGGTGGATGCCTTCTGCGAGGGCTTCCGCAAGGAGATGGCGGCGGAGGGCATTCCGCTCGGCGTCACCCGCATCGGCCTGCACCGGGGCGAGGCTGTGGTCGGTAATTTTGGCGGTAGCCGGTTTTTCGATTATACAAGCATCGGTGACACGGTGAACACCGCCGCCCGGCTGGAAGGCGCCAACAAGTATCTGGGCACGCGCATTTGCGTCAGCGCCGCAGCTGCGGCCCACGCTCAGGGCCTCACCTGCCGGCCCATCGGCGATCTGGTGGTGAAGGGCCGCGCGGAACCCTTGCCCTGCGTCGAGCCTTTGAGTGAGGCGGAGGCCGGGACGGAGTGGATGGCGGCCTATGCCGCCGCTTTCGCCTTGCTGCAGCAAGAGGATGCGGAGGCGGCGCGGCAGGGGTTCGAGGCGGTGCTGCGCCTGCGCGGCGATGACGGCCCCTCGCGCCTGCATCTGGCGCGCCTCGGGCAAGGTGAAACGGGTACACAGATCGTTCTGGGCGGCAAATGACCTGCGCCCGAACGGATCGAGAGCAAGATGAGGTTCGGCATGTTCCGGCAGATGATGATCGCGGCCCTGTTGAGCGGGGCAACCGCAGCGCCAGCGCTGGCGGACATGATTGTGGTTGCCGCCAGCGGCCCCGCCAGCCTGCAGCCGGGCGACCGCATTGCCGAAGGCTCCAGCCTCAAACTGCCTGATGGCGCAAAGGTCACCGTTCTTTTCCAGTCCGGTGAAATGAAACGCATCGACGGCCCCTTCGACGGCAAGCTGGATGCCGCCCCGCCGGTGGAGCGCCCCTTCAGCGGCTGGGATGCGGTGCGCAAGTTCCTTGGCGCTGGCGGCCAGACATCGGAAGTGCTCGGCGCCTCGCGCAAGACGGACAGCAGCCTGCCGGACCAGCCGGGCATCTGGCTCGTCAGCATCGACAGCTCCGGCGAACGCTGCACCCGCAAGGATGAACTGACCTTCTGGCGGCGGGACGCGGCAGAGACCCTGACCGTCACCCTGCGCAATGAAGCAGGCAAGGCGTCAGATCTCAACTGGCCGGCGGGCAGCCACACATTCACAGCCCCAGCCACATTCCCTGTGACCGAAGGCGCGCTGGCGCTTTCGGCTGGCTCAAACTTGCGCAAGTTCGGCCTCAAGGTGCTGCCGCAGGATCTGGAAGACGCCTATCCCGGTGCCGTGCTCGGCTGGCTGCTCGACAGCGGCTGCAACCGCCAGGCCTCCGCACTCATCTCCCGCGTCCACGGCGGACAGCCGCTGGAATGAGGCAAGGGCTGCCCGCCCTTGCCTTTGCCGCCCTCAGGACAGCCGCAGGAACAGGCCGGCGCAGAGCTTGGCACGCTCTGCGAGGCTGTCGATCAGGATATGCTCGTTAAGCGTATGCAGACCTGAACCGCGCACGCCGATGGAATCCAGCGTCGGGATGCCGAGGGCGCCGGTGAAGTTGCCATCCGACCCGCCGCCCGCGCTGGCGTGGCTCATCTCGAAGCCCACTTCTGCGGCCAGTTCCTTTCCGATCTCGTAGAGCGCCAGCGTGCCTGCATCGGGCTCCCACACGGGACGGGTGACGCCGCGTGTCACCTCGATGATCACCTCGCCGCTGTCATCATTCAGCGCCAGCATCCGCTCCACGCCCGCATCAAGATCCGCCTGCCGCTTGGCCATGGACAGCACCTGCCCCTCGCAGAGGGACGAGACGCAGTTGACCCACTCCCCGCCCCGGACGATGCCGACGCTGAAGGTGCAGTCCTCGCCCGTCATTGCCTCGATTTCCAGCACCTTGCGGGCCATGGCGGCAATCGCCGAGCGCCCGTCCTTCAGCGCCCAGCCCGCATGGCTGGGGCGGCCGATGGTGCGCAGGTTGAAACGGGCAATCGCATAGCGGCCCGTGACGCAGCCGCCATCCTCCCGCGCCGGTTCCGGCACCAGCACATAGCGGTTGCGCAGGGCCTCCATCTCGATGAGATCGCGCGTCGAAGGCGTGCCCACTTCCTCATCGGGGGTAAAGAGCACCGTCACCGGCAGCGGCGTGGAGAGCCCGGCGCGGATGATCTGGCGCAGAGCCTCGACGGCGACGTAATTGCCGCCCTTCATGTCCTGAATGCCCGGCCCGTAGGCCCGGTTGCCCTCGATGCGGAACGGCAGCTTCTCCAGCGTGCCGATGGGATGCACGGAATCCATGTGGCCGCTGACAAGAATGCCCGGCTTGCCCTTGTCCGGATGCGGCAGGCGGGCGCGCAGCGATCCGCCAAAGCCCATCCGCCCCGGAATGCGCTCGATATCTGCGCCGAGCGCTGCCAGCTCATAGGCGGCGAGATCCATCATCCGGTTGAGCGCGGCCGCGTCATGGGTGGGGCTTTCGCATTCCACCCAGGGACGCAGGCCCTTGATCATTTCATTGCTGTCGAAAGGTAAGTCCGTGAAACGCATGGCCTGCTCCCGGCGGTTCTGCGTGAAGGGATGAGGTTGAGGCTGAGCGTCAGGCCGCCAGATCAGGCCGCAAGCCGCCGTTCGGCAATGCGGGCATAGATGCTGGCCCCAACCGGCAGGATGGCGTCATCCAGCACGAAACCCGGATTGTGCACCGGCACGCCGCCGCTGTGGCCGACGGTGCAGTAAGCCCCCGGCACGGCCAGCAGCATGTCGGCGAAGTCCTCGCTGGCCGGCACCAGATCCACCTGATCGGTAACGAGATCGCCGCCGACAATTTCGGCGGCCGCTTCCAGATAGGCCGCACTCAGGGATGGGTCGTTGCGCAGCACGGAGAACACGGGCCGCAGTTCCGGCGTGATGGTGACGCCGAAGCTGGTGGCATAACCGGCACAGAAGGCCTCGATCCGCTCATGAATGAGATCGCGCACGCCATCATCGAAATATCGGATCGTGCCGGAGATGACGGCTTGATCGGGAATGACGTTATAGGCCGTGCCGGAATGGATCTGCGTCACGGACAGAACTGCCGGCTGCACCGGCTCCACATTGCGGCTGACGATGCTTTGCAGGTTCTGCACCAGCGAGGTGGCGACGATGATAGGGTCCTTCGAATGATGCGGTGCCGCGCCGTGGCTGCCGCGCCCCTGAATGGTGATATCGAAGAAGGTGGAGCCGGCCATGGCAACACCAGGGCGCACCGCCACCCGGTTCGGCTGCGCCAGAGGGTTGTTGTGCATGCCATAGACTTCATCGCAAGGGAACCGGTCGAACAGCCCGTCCGCCAGCATGGCCCTTGCGCCTCCCAGCCCCTCTTCGGCCGGCTGGAAGATGAAGACCACGGTTCCGGCAAAATCGCGCGTCTCGGAGAGATAGCGCGCCGCCCCCAGCAGCATGGTGGTGTGGCCGTCATGACCGCAGCCGTGGAATTTGCCCGGATGGGTGGAGCGGAACGGCAGATTGGTGTGCTCGTCCATGGGCAGCGCATCCATGTCGGCGCGCAGGCCAATGGTCCGGCCCTCGCCCTTCGCCCCTTTCAGCACGCCGACGACGCCGGTCTGGCCGATGCCCCGGTGCACCTCAAGGCCCCATTCCTCCAAAAGGCTGGCGACAATGCCGGACGTGCGCTGTTCCTCGAAGCCGATTTCCGGGTGAGCGTGGAAGTCATGGCGCAGGGCCGTCAGTTCCTTGGCATAACCGGCGATTTTCTCGATGACGGGCATGGGTCAGTCCTCTGACAGATGAAATGAAACGGAAAGGGAAGAAGCAGCCGGGGCGGCTGCGGGTGCCCCGGCTGCGGCGGACGCGAACGCCTCAGGAGGCCAGCGTCAGCTCACGGAAGTTGGCAAAGTCCCAGTTGCGGCCGGGTGCCGCCTCGATGAGGGCACGGGTGTAGGGGTGTTTCGGATGGGCCAGCACCTCGCCCGCAGGCCCGTGCTCCACCACCCTGCCCTTTTGCATCACCAGCACATCGTCACAGATCTGCGCCGCGACGCGCAGGTCATGGGTGATGAACAGGATGGCGATGCCGAGCTTGGCCTGCAGATCCTCCAGAAGCTTGAGCACCTGATCCTGCACCGACACATCCAGTGCCGATACGGCCTCGTCCGCCACCAGCACGTCCGGCTCCATGGCGATGGCCCGGGCGATGGCAATGCGCTGGCG
Organism: Pannonibacter phragmitetus DSM 14782; assembly: GCF_000382365.1. GTDB lineage: Bacteria > Pseudomonadota > Alphaproteobacteria > Rhizobiales > Stappiaceae > Pannonibacter > Pannonibacter phragmitetus. Next base: position 33,527 of record NZ_KB908223.1, read on the forward strand.
CTGGCCGCCGGAGAACTGGTGCGGATAGCGGTCCACCGCATCGGCCGGAAGGCCGACAAGCGCCATCAACTCGCGGGCGCGGGCCATGGCCGCCTCCTTGTCCTGGCCAAGGTTCAGCGGCCCCTCGATCAGCGAGCGCCCCACCGTCCAGCGCGGATTGAGCGAGCGGAACGGGTCCTGAAACACGATCTGGATGTGCTTGCGGTGCGGGCGCAGCTTTGCGCGCGGCATGCTGGCGATCTCAAGCCCGGCCACCTTGATGCCGCCGCCGGAGGGATCAATCAGCCGCATGACGCAGCGCGCCACAGTGGATTTGCCCGAGCCGCTTTCGCCGACGATGCCGAGGGTGCGGCCCGGCGCGATGGTAAAGGCCACATCCTGCGCCGCCCGGGTCGGCTCCCGGTTGAGCAGCCAGCCGGAGGTGCCATAGACCTTGGCAAGGTTCGAGACTTCCAGCACCGGCGGCTTGTCTTCCACAGCTGCGCGCGGCGGGCGCGGCGTCAGGCTGGGCACGGCCTTCAGCAGGCGGCGGGTGTAGTCGTTCTGCGGGTTGCGCAGAAGCTCCGCGACGGGGGCATTCTCCACCATCTCCCCATGCTTCATCACCTGCACCGTGTCGGCAATCTCGGCCACCACACCCATGTCATGGGTAATGAACAGAACAGCCGTGCCGTGCTTTTCCTGCAGTTCCGCGATCAGTGAGAGGATCTGCTTCTGGGTGGTCACATCCAGCGCCGTGGTCGGCTCGTCGGCGATGAGCAGCTGCGGTTCCAGGATCAGCGCCATGGCGATCATGATGCGCTGGCGCTGGCCGCCGGAGAGCTGGTGCGGGTAGGACCGGTAGATCCGCTCCACATCCGGCAGATGCACCTGTTCCATGATGGCAAGCACGCGCTTGCGCTTTTCACCGGCCGGCAGCTTCGTGTGGGTGTCGAGCACTTCCTCGATCTGCTGGCCCACCCGCATCACCGGATTGAGCGCGGTCATCGGCTCCTGAAACACCATGGAGAGATTGCGGGTGCGCATGTCGCGCATCTGCTGCGGCGAGAGTTTCAGAAGGTCGGTCTCGCCAAGCAGGATACGCCCGCCCGTCACCTCCAGCGCGTTCTTCGGCAGCAGCCCCATGGTGGCAAGCGACGTGACGGATTTGCCCGAGCCGCTTTCCCCCACAAGGCAGACCGTTTCGCCCGCCCGGATGGTCAGGGACACACGGTCAAGGATGGGCCGGAACTCCGGCGCAGCGGTGGGAATGCGGACGGTGAGGTTGTCGATGGTGAGGACAGCCGGAGCGCCCTCGAAGGATCTGGACTTGAAGATCACAGGCTCAGCCCTCCCTCTTGCGCAGGCGCGGATCCAGGAGATCGCGGGCCGTGTCGCCAAGCAGGTTGATGGACAGGATGCACAGGGACAGCATCAGTCCCGGCCAGAAGATCAGCGAGGGCTTGAGCTGGAAGTGCATCCGCCCCTCGGCCATGATGTTGCCCCAGGTGGGAATTTCCGTGCTGACGCCCGCGCCCAGGAAGGAGAGGATCGCTTCCGTCAGGATGGCGGAGGCGCAGATGTAGGTGGCCTGCACGGTCAGCGGCGCCAGCGTGTTGGGCATCAGGTGCTGCCACAGGATCTTCGGCATGGAAGACCCCAGCGCCACCGCCGCCTCCACATAGGGCTCTTCGCGCACGGACAGGACGACGGAGCGCACCAGCCGCACCACGCGGGGGATTTCCGGGATGGTGATGGCGGCAATCACCGACCACAGGCTCGGGCCGTTGAGGGCCACGAGCGCAATCGCCAGCAGGATCGACGGGATGGCCATCAGGCTGTCCATGATCCGCATGATGATCGCATCCGCCAGCCGGAAGAAGCCGGAGACGAGGCCAATGGCAAGGCCGATGAGCACGCTCGTCACCGCAGCGCCAATGCCGATGAACAGCGACACGCGCCCGCCCATCATGACGCGGGAGAAGAGATCGCGGCCGAAGGCATCGGTGCCCAGCAGGTTGCTTTCCGAAGGGCCCTTGAGCCGGTTCAGCGCATTGAGCGCCACCGGATCATGGGGAATGTAGAGCGGTGCCAGCAGCACCGCGACGGCAATGATGGCCAGCACGATGGCCGCCACCATCGGCCCGCCGCCAAGCTTGCGGACTTTCGCCGGCAGGGACAAAAGGCGAAGGACGGGTTGCAGCCGGGATACGGGGTCGGAAGAAGCTGACATCAATACCGGATCCTCGGGTCAAGAAGGCTGTAGGCAACGTCGATCATCAGGTTGATGAAGACGTAGATGGCACTCGTCAGCAGGATCATCGCCTGGATGACCGGATAGTCACGGGCAAGGATCGCATCGACGGTGAGCCGGCCGATGCCGGGGATGTTGAAGACGCTTTCCGTCACCACCACGCCGGAAATGAGCAGCGCAAAGCCGGTGCCGATGATGGTCAGGATCGGCACCGAGGCATTGCGCAAGGCGTGGCGGAACAGCACCGCCTTTTCCCTCAGCCCCTTGGCCCGCGCGGTGCGGATGTAATCCTCGCCCAGCACCTCCAGCATGCTGGCCCGAGTCATGCGCGCAATCAGGGCGATGTAGATCGTCGCCAGCGTCAGGCAGGGCAGAATGGCGCGGGTGAGGAACTTGCCGAAGTCCTGCGAGGGCGCCGTATAGCCCTGCACCGGCAGCCAGCGCAGCTGCAGGGAAAAGACCTGGATGAAGATGTAGCCGATGACGAAAACCGGGATCGAGAAGCCCAGCACCGAAAAGGCCATCACCGCATAATCCGTCCAGGTGCGGTGCCGCCAGGCGGCCAGCACGCCCATGGGCACGGCGATGAGCACGGCCAGAATGATGGTCATGACGGCGATGTTGATCGTCGGCCAGATGCGCTGGCCGATGAGATCGGTCACCGGAACATTGGAAATGAGCGAAATCCCGAGATCACCTTCCGCAAGGTGCCCGGCCCAGGTGATGAACTGAGTCAGCAGCGGCTCATTGAGGCCAAGCGAGGTGCGGATCTTCTCCAGCTGCTCGGGCGTTGCCGCATCACCGGCAAGGATGGCTGCCGGATCGCCCGGCGTCAGGCGCAGCAGCAGAAAAACAAAGATGGCGACACACAGCACGACCGGAATGACGGCCAGGATGCGCCGGAGGATGTAACCGATCATCGGCGGATGCTCCCTTCCCTTCGGGCGGTGAGAGCGGCGCAGGTCCTGCCCTTTGCAAGGCAGCCCCGCCGCTCCCGGTGAGCCGGGGCCGCGTTGGGCGGTCCCGGCAGCCGTTCAGACGGCGGGAGGATCAGTCTTCCTTCTTCATGTTCCAGAACACCGGCACCGGCGAGGGGATCATGTCCACCAGCTTGACCGAACGCCCCTGCGGGGTGAGGTACTGGCCGAGCGGGATGTAGTTCACGACATCCATGGCATGAGCCTGGATCTTCTTGGCCACTTCCACCTGCTCTTCTGCGGACCCGGCCGCGATGAACTCCTTGCGCAAGGCTTCGAGCTTTTCGTCCGTCGGCCAGCCGAACCAGGCGGCGCTGCCGCGGCCATTGAGCATCGGACTGATCAGCGGCGAGGCGATTTCCGGCACGGCCCAGTTCGTGAAGAACAGGTTCCAGCCGCCTTCGGACGGCTTGGACTGGCTGGCGCGGCGGGTGACCAGGGTCTGCCAGTCCATCGGCTGCAGATCGACGGTGAAGCCCGCATCGCGCAGCGCCTGGGCTGCCACCACCGGCTGGGCGGAAATGGCCGGCACGTCGGTCGGCTGCATCAGCACCACGGGCGTGCCGTCATAACCGGACTCGGCCAGAAGCTTCTTCGCCTCTTCGATGTTGCCGCCGCTGATGAGGCTTTCCGCCCCGGTTTCGTCGGCCAGCGGCGTGCCGCAGCCGAACAGCGCACCGCAGATCTTGTAGTAATCCGGATTGCCGATCAGCGTCGCCAGCACCTGCTCCTGGCTGATCGCCATCATGGCCGCCTTGCGCACCTTCACATTGTCAAAGGGCGGGTAGAGGAAGTTCATGCGGCCCATGGTCTGGTAGCCGAGCGGATCGCGCAGCTCCGACAGCACATCGTCATTGCCCTCCAGCAGCGGCAGCAGATCAACCGGCACCTGTTCCATATAGTCGATTTCGCCGGAAGACAGCGCATTCACCGCCGTCTGGGCATCGGGCATGGTGATCCATTTCACCTTACCCACGTGAACGGTCTTGCCACCGGCCATCCAGCTGGACGGCTCGTCACGCGGCACATAATCGGCGAACTTCTCGTAAGTGACGCTGACGCCGGGCTGGAACTCGGATTCCACGAAGCGGAACGGGCCGGACCCGATGAAGCTCTTGATCGACTCGGATGCCGGAGTGGCGGCAACGCTCGCCGGCATGATGAAGGGCGGCAGTGCCGACATCTTCGCCAGAGTCTCGATCAGCGGTGCATAGGGCTCCTTCAGTTGCCAGACGAGCGTCTTGTCATCGGCAGCCGTCAGGCTGTCGGTCACGTCGAAGATGAGCTGGCCGCCGGAATCCTTCTGGCCCCAGCGCTTCAGCGAGGCCACCGCATCTTCCGCCGTCACCGGCGCGCCATCATGGAACTTCAGACCATCGCGCAGGGTGAAGGTGTAGGTCAGCTTGTCATCGGAGATGGTCCAGTCCGCCATCTGCGGCCTGGGCGTGAAGTTCTCGTCCACGGCGATGAGCACATCGTAGATCATGTAGGCATGATTGCGCACGATGTGGGCGGTGGTGATGACCGGATCGGTGACACGCAGGCCGGAATGCATCACGGCGGTGATCACCTTTTCCTGCGCCATGGCGCTGCCGGCCAGAAGCGTGCCGGCAACAAGACCGGCGGCAAGGCGGCCTAGGCCCCTCAGGCGGCGCGGCCGGCTCTCAGCCATCAGTCTGCTTACGACCCCAGTTTCAACACTCAGCATGTTCGTGAACCCCGTCTGGTTGGTTGTGATGATGCTTCGTTGGAGCCCGGCCTGTTTTCCGGCCGGTTGTGATCTGCTCTGCTTCTCCTCCCATCCGCTCCCGCAAGCCCGTGGAGCGAACATCATTTCATATCATATGTTAGTTGCCTTGATGGCTGTTTCATTGGCCATGAAGGCAGGTCCGCAAGGCGCCAGCCGGATGCCCGGCTTCAGGTTGCGGAAGGGCAGATCGCTGGCGTAAAGCGCCATCGGCCCTGGCGAGCGGGCGACGAGAATTGTCTCGGCCACCGGCTCGAAATCGGCACGGAAATGCACCGAACTCTTGTTGACGAGAATGGCTTCCTGCGTCGGTTCAATGCCAACGAAACGGTACATGGCGAGGTCCGCCATCTGCACCTTGCGGCTGGCCAGCACCACACGCACGCCGCCGATGGAGACACAGGCCGACAGACCCAGATCCATGTGTGTGTGCCCGAAGAACGGGCCACCGGCCATGAAACTGCCGTCCGACAGGCGCTCCACCTTGAAGGTCCCGGTAAAGGACTCATCGCCCGCAACGCCTGAGCGCCCGCCGAGGGTGAGCGTCACCTCCGCCCCCTCACCCGCCGCATGCGCAGCTTTGGCTGCCTCGGGGTCAACCATCAGGCCAAGCGAGGCGCGGGAAACGCCCGCCCGCACCAGCGCCGCCAGCATGCCGGCCGTGTTGGAATCCCCGCCCGCGCCGGGATTGTCCTGCGTATCTGCAATGACGACGGGCCGGGAGGCGGAAGCTGCAATCCGCAGTGCTTCGGCAATAGCCTCCTCAGGCTCATAGGCCCTGCCCTGGAACGCAGGCTCTGCCGCCAGAATATCCGCCACCAGCGCATCGGCTGCCGCATCGGCCGCAGCCTGATCTTTCGCATAGGTGATGACGGAGGGAGCACAATCCTCAAAGTCGGCTGCCGGGAAGCCGGTCAGAAAGGAGGTGCTGGCAACAGCCCCGCCTTCCAGCGCGGCAACACGGGCATAGAGGCTCCTGGCCGGTTCCAGCCCGGTGCATTGCCAGGGGATGGGAATGAGGAAGGGCAGTTGGCGGAAGGCCTTGGCATAGCGCTTGCCCGATTGCATCAGCCGGTCGAGCTGCACCGCCGTGCGGTAGCCGGTTTCAGCCATGTCCACATGCGGATAGGTGCGGTAGGCGGCGAGAACATCGCTCTCCTCCACCATGCGGGCAGTGACATTGCCGTGCAGATCGAGGCTGGCAGCAATCGGCAGATCCGGGCCAGCCACCTTGCGCAGGCGGGCGAGGATTTCCCCCTCCCCGTCATCCAGATGCTCGCAAACCATCGCCCCATGCAGATCGATATAGAGCCCGTCGAGCGGCCCGGCAGCGGCCAGCCGCTCGCACAGCTCACCGAGGATAGCCTCGAAAGCGTCTTTCTCGACATGGGCAGACGGAATGGCCACGGTCCACAGTAGCGGCACCAATTCCCACCCGGCCTCGCGGGCGTAGTCCACGGCACCGGCAACGCCAATGTTGATGCCGGGGCAGCGGTCCAGGATCTCCTGCCCCCGTGAAATCGGCATGTGCCCGCCGCCTTCAGCGAAATGCGCCAGCGTCGCACGGGAGGGGGCGAAGGTGTTGGTTTCGTGCAGGAAACCGGCAACTGCCACGCGCCTTGTCATCCGTCGTCTCTCCTTACACCCAATCAGGAAATTTCACGGCTTGCTTCGCTATATCGCTGTGCAATACACTTGTATTGATTATGCTGACCCAGTTAACCACCGAGGTCAATGTCAAAACACATGCAATCCGGTGCCTCATGAGCCCAAAATTTTTGCGTTCCATCTTTGGCGCGCCCGTCCAGCAGGACGAAACCTGGGAAGATCCGCTGTTCATTCAGTCGGTTGGACGTGCCATGCAGGTGCTCTCCGCCTTCCACCAGAACGAAAGGCCGATGTCGCTGCAGGACCTTGCCAGCGAAACCGGACTGACGCGCAGTGCCGTGCAGCGGCTGGTCTTCACGCTGAGGCATCTGGGCTATATCGCCCGCGATCCCGATGACACCGGCTATGTTCCGGGCCTGCGCATCCTCGACCATTCGCTCGATTTCCTGCGGCTCAACCCGGTGGTGGTGAAGGCAACGCCCGTGCTGCTGGAACTGCGGCGGCAGGTGCGCGAGCGTGTCGATCTCAGCCTGCGGGACGGCTTGCGCCTCGTCTATGCCAGCCGCCTGCAAAGCAAGCGGGAGATCCTGTCCTCGACCATGGTCGGCCACAGCGTGCCGCTTTTTTGCACCTCCGGCGGCTGGGCCATTCTCGCCCGCCTGCCCGAAGCCGAATGCGCGGAACTGATTGCCAGCTCGAACCGCGTGCCGGTGACGCCGCAGACCATCACCGATCCGGCGGTCCTGATGGAGCGCGTGGCCGAAACCCGGCGCAATGGCTATGCGCTGGCGCTGGAGCAGATCCTGACCGGAGAAATCGCCATCGGCGCGGCCATTCTCGATGCTTCTGGACGTCCGGTGGCCGCCATCCACGTGGCGGGCTCTCTCTCCGAATGGGAGCCGGAGGACTTTGCCCGTCAGGTTGCGCCGCTGGTGATCCAGGCGGCGCAAACCATCAGCCGGGGCTGAGCAGGACGCCATCACGGCCCTCAAGGCTTCGGCCAGTTGGAAATGCCGCCGGTCCAGCTTTCAAAGGCCTTCGTAACCGACAAGACCCTGAGATCAGCAAAGCGCGGACCGATGATCTGCAGGCCGATCGGCATGCCCGAAACCGAGAAGCCGCAATTGATAGAACAGGCCGGGTTGTCGCCCATGTTCCAGGGCACGGTGAAGGCAATATGTTCGAAAGGCAGCAAGGGATCGTTGGTCGGCCCCGCCCATTCCGCCGGGAAGCTGACCACCGGGTTGACCGGCGAGAGGATGAGATCCAGCCCCTGAAACACCTGCGCTGTGGCTTGCCGGATCGCCAGCATCTGGTCAAAGCCGATTGCTGCCCGCGTGGCAGGCAGATCCTTGGCGCCTGCCGCCCAGTCCAGGATGAAGGGCAGGATCTTTGCCTGCCGCTCCGGCGTGTAGGTTTCCATCAGCGCCCAGAAGCGCGCGCGCCAGAAATCATCCAGCCCGTCCAGCATCTGCCGTGTGAGAATGCCATCCACCGGGATGATCTCTGCGCCTGCATCTTCAAACCGGCGCGCAGCGGCGAGCACCGCAGTGCGAATTTCACCGTCGACCGGCAGGCCGCAGCCCGCATCCAGCATGAGGCCGATTTTCATGCTGCGCACGGAAGCGGGCGGCACGTTCCAGTCCAGATCTTCCGGCGGCAGCGAAGTGGCATCGCGCCAGTCCGGGCGGCTGATCGAGGCCATCAGCAGCAGCGTGTCATCCACCGCCGGCGTCATCGGCCCGGCGCAGCGGCCCGGATAATAGGGATAGACCGGCACACGGCCCTGAGACGGCTTGTAACCGATGAGCCCGGTCCAGCCGGCAGGCAGGCGGATGGAGCCGCCGATGTCCGTGCCGATATGCAGCGGGCCATAGCCTGCCGCCCCCGCCGCCGCAGCGCCCGCACTGGAGCCGCCCGGGTTCTGCGTCAGGTCCCAGGGGTTGCGCGACAGATGATGCAGGCTGGAGAGACCGGAACTCAGCATGCCGAAGTCAGGGCATGTGGTCTTGGCATAGAAGATCGCGCCATCCTCGCGCAGGCGCGCCGTCAGCGGCGCGTCTTCGGCTGCGGGCGTCATGTCGGCAGCGGCGGTGCCAGTCGTCACCGGATCGCCCTTCATGGCGAGGTTGTCCTTGATGCTGACGGGCATGCCATCCAGCGGGCCAATGGGTGCGCCCTTGACCCAGCGGGCTTCGGATGCCCGCGCCGCCTTCATCGCTTCATCGGGACGGAAATCATAAAGAGCGCAAACCCTTGGCTCACGACCTTCAATTCTTGCGATAAGCGCTGCCATATACTCGGCAGGCGAGAGACTGCCCGCCTTGAAGGCCGAGAGCACGCTGCGGGCCGGAAGGGACAGAACCTCGTCTTCCGGGCGCACCCGCTCGTCCGCATCCACCATCGCCATGCCTGCCTCCTGTGCGCTCACATGCCGTCATCCGCATGTCATGGCCTCAGGCTGCACGACTTTGCAGCGCACACTCAACGAAGATCTTGAGTGCTCCGTGTTGCGTAAACCGTTGCACTGGAGGCCGAAGAAGAGCCGAACCTTGCGCGCAGCAGCCGTTCCAGCGACGCGGCAAAGCGGCTGGCGGCGAAACTCAGCTGGCGTTCCGGCGAAAGACTGAGCTGCAGTGCCGTGTCGATGGCGGCATCTGCGGCCAGCGGGCGGGCAACGAGGCTGCCGAGTTCCAGATCGCGGATCACCGCAATCTCAGGCAGAATCAGGATCGCAGCCCCCAGCCGGGCAAGTTCCTTCTGCACGGTCAGCGAGGCCGTGGTGAAACTGACGGAAAGCGGATCATGGCCACCAGCCCGCAGCCGCGCCTCAAGCGCCGCACGCAGACTGTAGGACGTGTCCGGCACGGCCAGCGCGTGGGTGGTGAGCGCATCCAGATCAAGGCTTTTCAGCGCCGCGGCCGGATGATCGGGCGCAAGAATGGCCGCATGGCGCACCGGCACGCGGACACGCGCCGTCACGCGCGGGTCGTCCGGCGAGAACAGGGTCAGCGCCATGTCCGTGTCGCCGCGCACAATGGCGCTCATGGCCTCGCGCGCCGAGGTTTCCTGCACGGTGACGCGGATCGCCGGAAATTCCTTCGAGAAGGCAGCCAGCGCTGCCGCCAGAATGGAGCCGCCGGTGGCGCCATTCACGTGCACGCTCACCTCGCCCCGGCGCAAGCCCCGCAGATCGTCAATCGCCTGATTGGCCTGATCGAAGGCACGGATCGCCGTCTTCAGCCGGGCCGCCACCACTTCGCCCGCCGCCGTCAGCTCGATGCCGCGCGCACCGCGCTCCACCAACTGCACGCCGAAATGATATTCGAGATTGTCGAGCTGGCGGCTGATCGCAGTCGGCGTCACGCCAAGGTTCTGGGCGGCCTGCCGGATGGACCGGCAGCGCACCAGTTCGTTGAAATAGGTGATCGCCTGAAGCTGCATTGCGCCCTGCCCCTCATTCTCTGCCGAAGCATGACTCAGAATGGCATAGCGGGTGACGCCAAGGCCAGCCTCACATCAGCGAGGCGTTGGGAATGTCGGTCACCAGCATGTGGCCCGGCGCATGGGTGATGCAGAACTCCGGTTTCACACGGGCAATCGCCGCCTGCGGCGTCACCCCGCAGGCCCAGAACACCGGCACCTCGCCTGCCCGCACGCTCACCGCATCGCCGTAGTCGGGACGGGAGAGATCGGCAATGCCGATCTGTGCCGGATCGCCGATATGGATCGGGGAGCCATGGGCGGCCGGCAGGCGTGAGGTGATTTCCACCGCCCGCACCGCGTCCTTCGGGCTCATCGGCCGCATGGAGACCACCACCGGGCCGGAGAAGCGCCCGGCGGGAACCGTCTCGATGCTGGTGCGGAACATCGGCACGTTGCAGCCTTCCTCGATATGGCGGATGCCGATCCCAGCTGCCAGCAGCGCCTCTTCGAACGAGAAAGAGCAGCCGATCAGGAAGGACACCAGATCATCACGCCACCAGTCTTCGACGCTCTGCGGCTCGGCCACCAGCTCCCCCTTCTGCCACACGCGGTAGCGCGGCAGGTCGGTGCGGATGTCGAGGTTGCGGCCAAGGGCCGGGATCATCGGATCGCCGGTTTCCGACACACCCACCAGCGGGCAAGGCTTGGGGTTGCGCTGGCAGAACAAGAGGAAGTCATAGGCCAGATCCTGCGGCAGAATGGCGAGATTGGCCTGAATGAACCCCGGTGCCAGATTGGCAGTCGGCCCGCACAGGGCGCCAGAGCGGGCGGCCTGCCGGACATCGAAGGGGCTGGTGAGAAGGCTGGTTGCGGTCATGCCGGTATCAATCGGTTAGGCGGTGATGGCGGCAAGTGCCGCCTCGATGGAAAGGCCGAGGGCCAGGATCTTGCGGTCCTGCATCTGCGTGCCGGCAATCATCAGCCCCACCGGGGCTTCACCGGCGGCATGGCACGGCACCGACAGGGCGCAGCCATCAAGGAAGTTGATCATCGTCGGGTTGCGCAGGATCAGGCCGTTGGCCGCAAAGAAGGCGGCCTCATCGGCCTCAAGCGGCGCAATCTCCGGGGCGATCACCGGCACGCTGGGCAGGATCATGGCATCAAAGTGGGCGACGCGAGCCTCAACGGCGGCCTGCCATGCCTTGCGGCTGGCGAGCGTATCAAGATAATCCGCCGAGGAAATGTCCCGTCCGCGCAGGATGCGCTGACGCACCCGCTGATCATAGCTGTCACCGGCCTTTTCGATCAGCGCCCGGTGCCAGTGCCAGGCTTCGGCAGCAACAAGCCCGCCCTTGGCATTGATCGTGGCAAGCTGCGCAAATTCGGGGATCTCGATTTCCGTGATCAGCGCCCCAGCGGCTTCCAGCACCTTGCGGGCGCGGGCGAAGGCGGCGCTGACGGTTTCATCCATGTCCGACAGCACGACCGTGGTGGGGATGGCGAGCCGCAGTCCAGCGAGCGGCAGGGCTGCGGGCACGTCTTCGCCGCTGCCGGAGAGCACAGCGTCGATGACGGCACAGCAGGCAACGCTGCGGGCAATCGGGCCGATGGAGTCGAGCGAAGTGGACAGCGGCACCACACCTTCGGCAGGCACGCGGCGGGCGGTCGGCTTGAAGCCGGTCAGCCCGCAAAGCGCCGCCGGAATGCGGATGGATCCGCCCGTGTCCGTACCGATGGCAGCCAGCGCCATGCCATCGGTGACCGAAACCGCAGCGCCGGAGGACGAGCCACCGGGAATGCGCCCCGTGGCGCGGTCATAGGCATTGCGCGGTGTGCCGTAGTGCGGGTTGATGCCGAGGCCGGAGAAGGCAAACTCGCTCATGTTGGTGGTGCCGGTGATGACGGCACCTGCCGCCACCAGCCGCGCCACCACAGGGCAGTCTGCCGTCTCTGCTGCGGCATCCTTGAGGGCGATGCTGCCGGCAAGCGACACTTCTCCGGCGATGCCGAAGAGGTCCTTCACCGAAATGGGCAGCCCTTCGAGGGGCGAGCGCACATGCCCGGCAGCACGCACGGCATCCGAGGCCTCCGCCAGCTTGCGGGCGCGGGTATCATTGCGCCGCACGAAGGCACGCGCCCCCTCGCCTGCTGGATCATTCATGCGCGCCAGCGCCTCGTCCGTCAGGCTGGTGGAGGTCACGGTTCCTTTCGCCAGAGCATCGGCTGCGGCGGCAAGGGTCAGGCGGGAGGTCTCGGAGTTTGTCATCAGGCGATTTCCGGCAAGGTTTCGATGGAATAGCTGTGCGCAATGGTCCGGTTCAGAACCGGATCATGCAACTCCATTCTGAAGGTTTTTGACGGACGGATGCCGCCGATGGCGCCAACCGTGCCGCAAACCATGCCAGTGCCTGTCTCCAGCATGTCATTCCCGCCGGAGTAACCGGCAATCAGGTCCTGCGGGCTGCGCAAGGAAGCAAGCGTGCCTTCCTGATAAAGCACTTCCGCACCGTTCTCCTCGATGAAGGAGCGGATGATCAGCTGGTCCCAATGCGGCGCAACTTCTGCGAAAGGCCAGGCGCGGGAAGCCACCGGCTTGGCGCAGATCTGCTTGGACAGGGCGACGCTGTGGGATTCCAGCTTGCGGTCGGTGTGGTCGGAAGCGATGGAGACGAACAGCTCATCACCTGCACGGAAGACGAAGGTCTCGACCTCGCCCGAGGTTTCCTCGCCCACCACCTGGATGGTGTCCGCCTGCACCAGAGAATTGTCGGAGCAGCGGTAATAGAGCGGCACGGTGCTGGGGCGCGGCACGCCGATGGCGGCAAGTTCCTCGATGTGATGCTCGATGGCGTGGATGTCGCGCCCGGCCCAGCCGGCAACGATGAGGTCAGAGATGCTCACCTCAAGGCTCGACGGGGCCTTGAGGGTTTCAACGGTGAAGGACAGTTTCATGTGTCTTGTATCCGGATGGAATGGTCGTGGTACCGGGAGGCCGTCAGCCGGCCAGCCCCGGCAGGTAAAGGGCGATTGACGGGAAGATGGCGAGCAGGACGATCAGCACGCCCATGGAGACGACGAACGGCAGGCTGCCGATGATCACCGGCCCCATGGAGCCGCTCTTGCGCAGGCTGTGCACCACGAAGAGATTGAGCCCCACCGGCGGCGTGATCAGCGCCGCTTCCACCAGCACGATGATCAGGATGCCCACCCACAGCGGATCGAAGCCGAGGGCAAAGAGGATCGGCGTCACGATCGGAATGGTGGTGATCATGATCGACAGGGATTCCATGAAGCAGCCGAGGATCAGGTAGAAGATCACGACGACCGCAATCATCTGCATCGGCGACAGGCCAAGCCCCTTGATCGAGTTGGTGATGGCATCGGTGATGCCGGCCGCCGACATGATGAAGTTGAGGAAGCCCGAGGCGATGATGATGAGGAGGATCATCGCCGAGGATTTCATCGTGCCCTCGATGGCGGTGGCCAGCATGGAGAGGGTCAGCCGGCGGAAGCATGCGGCAAGGATCAGCGCTCCCAGCACGCCCAGCGCGGCGGCTTCCGTCGGGGTGGCGATACCGGCATAGATGGAGCCGACAACCAGCACGAAGATGGCCAAGGGCGGTGCAAGATGCACGAGGCTGGCAAAGCGTGCGCCCCAGGCGCCCCTCACCCGCTCCCCGCCCCAGCGCGGGACCAGAAGGCAGCCGGCGATGATCGTCAGCATGAACAGGCCGGTGAGGAGGAGGCCGGGCAAAATGCCCGCGAGATAGAGCTTGGGCACGGACGTATTCGTCAGCACGCCGTAGAGCACCATGTTGATCGACGGCGGAATGAGAATGCCCAGCGTGCCACCGGCCGCAATGCTGCCGAGGAACAGCGGCTCGTTGTAGCCATAGCGGCGGATCTGCGGAATGGCGACGGTGCCGACCGTGGCAGCCGTGGCGACACTGGAACCGGACGTCGCCGCGAACAGGGCCGAAGCGCCGATGTTGGCATGCATCAGGCCGCCGGGCAGCCAGGAGAGCCACAGGCTCATGGCGCTGTACATGCGCTCGGCAAACCCGGCACGCAGCAGGATTTCCCCCAGCAGGATGAACAGCGGAATGGCGACGAGCAGAAACTCGTTGTTGGTGCTCCAGGCCATTTCGCCCATGGCCCGCGTCAGCGGCAGCATGGAATAGAGCGGGTCCAGAATGAGACCCAGCACGCCCAGCGCCGCAGCGACGGGAACGGACAGGCCGATGAGGACCAGAAGAATGATGAGCGTTGTGGCGATCACTTGCGCTCTCCCTGAATGAGGCGTTCGCCCTGGGCTGCTTCTTCCTCGGCCTCCTCCTTGGTGGAGCGCATGCCGGCCACGAGCTTCACCGTCTCGATGTCACCGGTGACGAGTGCGACGGAGGAGCGGATCAGCATCAGCGCGAGGATGAGGCACATGAAGACAAGGCCGCCGAACCACAGGCCCTGCGGCAGGGCAAGCGGCGTTCCAAGCGGCGTGTTGGCGCGCGAGCCGTAAATCCACGACTGGGCCACCACGTCATAGGCATAGAAGGTGAGATACCCGATGAAGACGCCCATGCAGACCAGTGACAGCCAGTCGAGCAGCGCCGAAACGCGCACCGGCAGATACTGGTAGAGCACGTCCACCCGCACATTCGCCCGCTGCAGCACGCCATAGGCGAGCGACCAGGAGGTGCTGATGGCAAAGGCATAGCTGGACAGTTCGTCCGAACCGCCGATGGTGACGCCGAACAGCTTGCGGACGATCACGTCGTAGGAAATCAGCAGAACGCTTGCGATGGTCAGCGCGCCGCTTGCCAGAACCGCATATCGCGCCGCGGTATTGGCAAAGCGGTAGGCACCCGCAAGGACGGGTAGAGATCCGGAAAGCCCCATGTCTCACGGCTCCAATCAAAAAAGGACAGGGCGGAACCCCGGCTGCAGCGTGGCCCCGCCCTGTCAATCTGGCATTACTTGGCGGCGGTCAGGTTCATTTCCTTGCCAATGGTGGCATTGAAATCAGCAACGCACTCGTCCGAGCAGCGGGCCGCCCATTGCGGCAGGATCTTGGTCTTCAGCGTCTCGGCCAGAAGCGCCTTGTCCTCATCGGACGGCACCACCAGCGTCATCTTGCCCTTCACCTCAAGGGTGCAGGAGGCAGCGCCGGTGTTGCAGTCGAAGCCCTGCTGGGTCTGCGCCTCGGCAGCGGTCCAGATGCCGTCCATCAGGGTGTTGATGTTTTCCTGCAGGAAGGCCTGAACCTTCGGGTCCAGCTTGTCCCAGGCGCCCTGGTTGACGCCGTGGATCTGCTGGTTCCAGTTGATCGGCAGGGCCAGAAGGTGGGTGGAGACTTCATACCACTTGGCCGAATAGCCGGAGAGCGAGCCGGTGATGGCGCAGTCCACCACCTTGTTCTGCAGGGCAGGAACCACTTCACCGAAAGCCATGGTCACGCTGGCGCCGCCAAAGGCTTCCACGAACTCGGCCTGCGTGCGGCTGGAAGTGCGCACCTTCTTGCCGGCCAGATCCTTGAGGCTGTTGATCTCCGCGTTGCAGAACAGAACCTGCGCCGGATAGGTGGAGATGCCCAGCAGCTTCACGCGCGAGCCTTCACCGTAGAACTTTTCGTAGACCGGCTGAAACGCCGTGGTCACCTTGCGGGCTGTCGTCACATCAGGAGCCAGACCCGGAAGGTCGATGGCTTCGTTGATCGGATTGTCCGAAGCGAAATAGGACAGGGTCGCGGTGCCGAACTCGATGGCGCCCTGAGACATCAGGCGCATCAGTTCCGGGCCCTTCACGCCCATCTCGTTGAAGCCCT
This sequence comes from Pannonibacter phragmitetus DSM 14782, assembly GCF_000382365.1. Taxonomy (GTDB): domain Bacteria; phylum Pseudomonadota; class Alphaproteobacteria; order Rhizobiales; family Stappiaceae; genus Pannonibacter; species Pannonibacter phragmitetus. Next base: position 49,339 of record NZ_KB908223.1, read on the forward strand.
TGATGGTGGCCGTCACCTGGCCGCCCGACTTTTCCGGGATCGTCTTTTCCCAGAAGGGCTGCTCGAACTGCTGATAGGCCGTCAGATTGCTGAGGCCGCCAACGACATGCAATTCGGTCTTCGGCAGATCCTGCGCGAAGGCGGAGAGCGAGGTAGTTGCGGCGAGGAATGCGGTCGTCAGGGTAAGAAGTCTCATGATGCGGTCCCTTATGCTGCTGATGCCGGTACAGCACTGCACGCAGGGAGGAAACGGGGCCGCCGGAGATATAAGCACAGGGCAAACCTGTCCCGTCCTGCCGGATGTTTTATCTGCCCAATCTGTTCCCTTGCATGCAGCTTATAGCGCTGTCTTGTCCGCTATAGAACGACGACGGAAACCCGGCTGTCCAATCGTATGTTTGGAAGCATGATATAAACTTTATTTATGTCTCAGCTTCAATTCCAGGCATTTGCACAGTTTCCAGGCATGGCTCGCCACCTGCCACCAGCTGCGCCATGCGGGCAATGACGCGGGCAGCGTAGCTGTCCGGCCCGTCGATCCATGTGGCGGTAAAATTGAGGTCCGGCAGCGGGTCCGCGATCACATCGAGGATTTCCAGCTCTCCCCGCTCAAGCTCCGCTCCGAGGAAGATGGGCGTGATCACCGCCGTGCCGATGCCATCCTGCACCATGCGCACGATCATCGACAGGGACGCGCAACCATACATGCGCGGCGACGGCACCCCTTCACGGCGCAGCATATCGCGCACCTGCCTGTAAGGCGCGCTGTTGGAAGCATAGGTGATCACCGGCAGTTCGGCGATCCGCTCCAGCGTCAAGGGCCGGGGCCCGAGATCAAGCCCCGCCTTGGCCACCCAGGACAGGGGATAGGTGCACAGACGCCGGTTCTCCATGCGCGCTTCCAGCACCGGCCCCATCATGAAGGCGAGATTGAGCCGCCGGCTCGTCAGATGCGCCTTCAGCATCTCGCTGCTGTCCACCTCGATTTCCAGCGTCAGCGCCGGATAGGCGGCGTGGACCCCGGCAATGAGGCGCGGCAGCCAGGTCTGGACGATGGTTTCCGCCACGCCGATGTGGAAGCTGCCGCTCATGGTGGTCTGGTCGCGGGCGGCCTGAATGATATCATTGCGCGCCTGCATCATCCGCTCCGCATGGGCCAGCAGCTCATGCCCCTTGGCGGTGAGGCGCACACCGCGTGCGGCGCGCTCGAACAGCCGCACGCCCAGCGCCCCTTCCAGCGAAGCGATGCGCTGGGACACGGCAGGCTGGGTGGTGCCCAGCTTCTCGGACGCAGCCCGCAGACTGCCGAGAGCCGCAGCCCAGAAAAAGGTTTCGATATTGCGCAGATCAATCACGGCATGGCCCAGAAAGGAGAGGAGTACGGCATGATACTCCCTGCGCCCGCGCGATCCTACTGCGGATCGGGCAATTCCACCGTATGCGCCTATTGCCCCTCCCCTGAAAGATGCCAGCAGGCTGCGGTCTGTAGCCCATGAAAAAACCGCATCGCGGGAGGCGATGCGGTTCTGGAGTTTGGGGGACACGCTGTGAAACCGCGTGTCCTTCTGCTGCAGGTTACTTCGCCAGCTTGCCGGTGATCTGCTTGAACAGAGCCAGATTGGGCTCGTCATGACCAACCGGATCGGGCGAAGCGGTCGCCTTCATGATAACGAGATTGTTGGTGGGATCGACGTAGATATACTGGTGGAACAGGCCCAGCGCCGAATAGGCGTCGCTCTCCGGGAAGGTCCACCACTGGTACTGGTAGCCCAGCTGTTCTTCCGGCCCGGCAGGCTCGTTGCCCTCGGACGGCACGGTGGCTTCCTTCACCCAGTCTGCCGGGACGACCTGCTTGCCGCTGGACTTGCCCTGATTGAGGAACATCAGGCCAAAGCGGGCATGATCGCGGGCGGTGGCGGCAAGGCCTGCGCCGAAGAACTCGCGGCCAACGGAAGGCGGCCCGTCCATGATCCAGTAGGCGTCATTTGCCATGCCGGCCGGCTTCCAGAGCTTTTCGGACATGTATTCGGCGCCGGTCTTGCCGACAGCCTTTTCGAGGATGCAGCCAAGCACGCTTGTGTCGAGCGTGGCGTAGTTGAAGGGCCGCTCCGCCGCATTGGCGCCCGGCTTGGATTCCTTGGCGGCATAGTCGCACCAGCGGTACTTGTAGCCGACGAGGGAATTGTCATGAACGGTGGTCAGCTGGGTATCGCTGCCGAATTCATAGACCTCCAGCCAGTCCACGCCGGAGCGCATCTGCAGCAGATCGCGGATGGTCGGCCCGTCATAGCCGCTGCCCTTCATCTCGGGCAGATAGTCGGTCACCTTGTCGTCGAGGCTCTTGATATGGCCATCGGCCAGCGCGAGGCCGATAAGTGTCGAGACATAGGACTTGGCGACCGAGAAGGTCAGAAAGCGGGTGTTCTCGTCACTGCCATTGCGGTAGGTCTCGTAAACGAGGTTGCCGTCCTTCAGCACGACCAGCGCATTGGTGTGGGTCGCCTCAAGCGCTCCTTCCAGGTCCAGCTTGGCATCGCCGATCGTGTACTCGCCCTCCAGCGAAACAGGCATTGACGGCAGCGGCTGCACTTCGGACCCTGCGGCAACGGTCCGGGTCGCGAACATCTGGTCCATGTGCTGGAACGTCAGGTAGTTCAGCGCCGGGTTCAGCATGTTGGCGCGGGCATTCACCATGGTCGGTGACAACCATTTCGCATCATTCTGGTCACTGGCCGATGCAGCCGCCGGAAGGCTCATCAAGGCCATGGCCAGTATTGCCGGGATTTTTTTGAATTCAGTTCGCGACACAAGCTTCCTCCCCTGGTCTGCCGCTCCGGGAACAGAAGCGGCACCGAACCCGCGCGTCTTTGCGCCTGCGGTTGTTCGTTTGGCCATTCAGACATATTGGCAAAAATCAAAACAGACACATAATGTTGCCACCTGACAACCAAGAGAGTTCATCCCGCCCGTGAAGACACAGCAGCTCAAGGCGCTTGTCGCCCTTGCCGACAAAGGCTCCATCCGCGGTGCAGCGCGGGAGATGGGGCTGTCCCAAAGTGCGCTGACCAAGATGCTGCGGGAGCTGGAAGCGCAGACCGGGGCGGCGCTGCTGCTGCGCGCCTCGCACGGCACGCAGTTCACCCCGGCCGGCAAGGCGCTGATGACCCATGCAAGGCTGATCGTGGCGACCATGCGCCGTGCGGAAGAGGAAGTGCGGCGCATCTCCGGGCAGACGGTGGCCACCGCTCGCATTGCAGTGACACCTGTCGTGGCTGCAACAAAACTCGGCAGCATTCTGCACGAGTTCCAGCGCCGCCATCCGGAGGGGCAGCTTGAGGTGGAATCCGGCACGCTGGGCAACATCGTGCCCCGGCTTCAGGACGGGCAGCTGGATCTGGCGCTTGGCATTGCAGTGCCGGGCGCCCTGCCGGCGGATCTCGCCTTCTTCTCTTTCGCTGAAGTCCAGATTGCCCCCGTCACCGGCTCAGCCCGGTTTGCCGGCCGTCAGATGTCCTGGGAAGAACTGGCAAGGGAACGCTGGCTGCTCAATCCCGCGCCCGGCAGCGCCGATCAGGCGGCGCTGGACTGGCTGGAGGAGAAGAATATCACCCTTGCCCATCCGCCAACCCTGTGCCGCTCTCCCTTTCTTCTCGCCGCCCTTAACCGGTCAACGGATCTGATCGCCTTCTGCCCTTTGCGCATTCTCGATCATGCCTTCTGGGGGCAGGACCTCCATGAAATCAGCGTGCCGGATCTGCCGCCGCCGATGCAGCTCGGCGTGCTGACCCGCAAGCACACGCCGGCCTCGCTGGTCTCGCGCGACATCATTGATATTTCGACAAGGCTGCTTCAAGCGCTCTGAACGGATCACCGGCCGGCTTCCTCCTGGAAAGGGCGGCAAGCTGTGGACCAAGGGCGGAGATTACGTGCACTTTTTTGCGGCAGATGGCATTCTCGATGGCAGGTTCCGTAACCGGTCAACAGCCGCCCGTCCCACTTCTGACGGCCTCGCGCGGACCCTGCTTTTCATCGCATCATACCGGCCGCTTCAGGCAGCCAGCATCCTGGCCACAAGGACCCTCAACATGACTTCCACGAGCACGGCTGTTCATCGCCTTGGCGGTATTGCAGGACCTGCCATCATGCTGCTCGGCATGTTCCTTTTCGCGCTCAACGACGCCATGGGCAAATGGTTAGTCGCCAGCTACAGCGTCGGCCAGGTGGTGCTGATCCGCAGCATCGCGGCGCTGCTGATCCTCGCCCCATTTCTCTGGATGTCTGGCCTCAAGCCGCTGCTCAAGCCGGAACGCCCGGGCATGCAGGCAGCCCGTGTGGCCTTTTCCACCTTCGAGCTTTTCTGCTTCTACTATGCGGTCACCTATCTGCCGCTGGCCGATGTGATGACCTACTGGCTGGCCGCGCCGATCTATGTGGCCGCGCTCTCGCCCTTCCTTCTGGGCGAAAAGGTGGGCTGGCGGCGCTGGAGCGCCATTGCGGTGGGCTTCATCGGCGTCATCATCGCGCTCAATCCGTCGAGCGCCATGTTCACCCCGCCCGCCATCCTCTCCATCGCCGGGGCAGCGGCCTTTGCCTTCATGATGCTGTCAGGCCGCAGCCTGCGCGGCACGCCGGACAAGACGCTGGTCTTCTTCCAGACCGCTGGCGCAGGACTTGCGGGGCTTGCGATGGCGCCGTTCGACTGGCGGCCCATCGCCTCGATGGAGGATGCGCTGCTGCTCTCCCTGCTCGGCATCGTTGCCATGAGCGCGCATATCATGGTCAACCGCGCCCTGAAGATCTCGGATGCGGCCACGGTTGCGCCGCTGCAATATACGCTGCTGCTGTGGGCCGTGGTCTTCGGATGGTATTTCTTCGGCGACCTGCCCAAGCCCAGCATGATGCTTGGTGCAGCGCTGATCACCGGCGCCGGACTGTTCATCTTCTTCCGCGAGCAACAGCTGAAGAAGCGCGATCAGGTGCTTCCGGCCGTTCCGGAGTAACGCTCAAGGCGGCGGGATGCTGACGCATCACGCCTTGAAAGTGCTCAGGCGCCGCATGGGCTTGACCAACGGAAAAGACCCGCAACGTTGCCGCTGCGGGTCTCTGCGCTGGACTGCTGCAGATGGGCACCGCAGTCCGGGGGATGGGTCAGGAGGGGCAAGGCCCCTCCTTGAGGATCAGCCGCGGATCTTCGCCAGTTCCTGCTGCACGCGCTCGATCACATCGGCACCGATGGTGTCCTTGTGCTTTTCGTAGACCAGCTGAGACTTTTCGAGCATGCGCTTCTGCTCGTCTTCGCTGAGGGTGTTGAACTTGACGCCTTCTGCCTGGATCTTCTCCAGAGACTTCTGGTTCAGTTCACGGATCACCTTGCGCTCTTCATCGCGGCCAACGATGGCGCAGTCCCTCAAGGCAGCCTGCTCATCGGCGGTGTAGCTGTCGAAGATCGGCTTGGAGAACAGGAACAGGAATGGCGTGTAGGCGTGACGCGTCTCGCTGACATATTCCTGCACCTCGTAGAACTTCGAGGTGTCGATGGTGACATAGGGGTTTTCCTGCGCATCGATGGTCTTGGTTTCGAGCGCGGAGAAGACCTCGCCAAAGGCCATCGGCGTGGCATTGGCGCCGAAGTTCTGGAAGGTGTCGAGGAACACGTTGTTCTGCATCACGCGCACCTTCATGCCCTGCAGATCCTCCCACTTGGTGACAGGACGGCTGGAGTTGGACAGGTTGCGGAAGCCGTTTTCCCAATAGGCGAGATTGACGAGACCGGCCTCGGCCAGCTTGCCATTGAGGAACTCGCCGAACTCGCCATCCATCACGGCATCGGCTTCCTCGTTGCTGGCAAAGAGGAACGGCAGGTCGAAGACGCCGAGCGCCGTAACGATGCCGGCCAGCGGCGAGGACGAGGTGACGACGGCTTCCTGAACGCCGGCGCGCAGGGCCTGCGTTGCCTGCAGGTCGCCGCCGAGCGCGCCGCCCCAGAAAGCGGTCAGCTTCAGCTTGCCGCCGGACTTTTCGTCAAGGCAGGCCTGCATGGCATTGATGCCGTTGCCGACCGGATGGTCCGCATTGATGCCATTGGACACCCGCATGTTGCGGTCATTGAATTGCGCCGATGCCGGAACAGCGGCGGTCGCGGCAAACACCACAGCCGTGGTGGCGAGAAGCAGTTTCTTCATTGTGTCTTCCTCCCTTTTGATCAAGTTTTCCAGGCAGATGGCCACTCCTCTGACCGCCTGCCGGGGTTTCGCATGCGCCTAATGCAGCCAGGACAGCGGCACCAGCACCAGTTCCGGGAACAGGATCAGCAGCAGCAGCACTGCGATCTGTGACAGCAGGAAAGGCATGACGCCTGTCACCACCTTGCCGAGCGGCACCCTGGACACGCCGCTGACCACGTTGAGCACCACGCCAACTGGCGGCGTGATGAGGCCGATGCAGGTGTTCATGACGAAGAGAACACCGAAATAGACCGGATCAATGCCCGCCTGCTTGACGATGGGCATCAGCACCGGCGACAGGATCAAAATGGTGGGCGCCAGATCCAGCGCCGTTCCCACCACAAGCACCAGCATCATCATCACCAGCATCAGCAGCTTGGGCTGCTCGATCAGCGGGGCAATGTGGCGGGTGATCTCTGCCGGAATGTTCGCCGCCGTGATCAGCCAGGCCGACACCAGCGCCGCCGCCACGAGGAACATGACGATCGAGGTCGTCTTCGCCGCCCGCAGGATGACGAAGTAGAGATCGGCGGCCTTCAGTTCCCGGTAGACGAAAAGCCCGACCATCAGCGCATAGAAGGCGGCAATCACCGCCGCTTCCGTCGGCGTGACCACTCCCATGCGGATGCCGCCGAGAATGATCACCGGCATGCCCAACGCCCAGGCGGCGCGGCCCGTTGCCGCAAGGCGGACGGACATGGGCTGGCGCGGAAGCGTCTCCACCTTGGACCTGCGGACAAGGAAGGTCCAGGTCACGGCCAGAGCCACGCCCATCATGATGCCCGGCACGATGCCGCCCATGAACAGCTTGGTGATCGAGACGTTTGCAGCAACGCCGAAGATGATGAAGGCGAGCGACGGCGGAATGACCGGGGCGATGATGCCGCCCGCCGCCATGAGGCCGGCGGAGCGCGGCACGTCATAGCCCGCGCGGGCCATCATCGGCACCAGGATCGCGGCCAGAGCCGCCGTATCGGCCGCTGCCGAACCGGACAGGCTGGCCATGATGATCGCCGCCACGATGGCCACGAAGCCGAGGCCGCCGCGGATATGCCCGGCCCAGGCCAGCGCAAAGTCGATGATGCGGCGGGACAGGCCGCCGGAGTTCATCAGTTCACCGGCGAGGATGAAGAAGGGAATGGCCAGCAGCGTGAAGGTGTCCGCGCCGGAGATCATGTTCTGCGACACGATCTGCGTGTTGAACATGCCCATGTAGGACATGAGGATGACGCCGCAGAACATCAGCGCGAAAGCGACTGGCACACCGATGGCCATGGAACCCAGCAGGGAGCCGATGAAGACGAGAAGCGTCATGTGTCAGTGCTCCATCAGCTTGGCAGGGTCCACGTGCTCACCGGCGAACATGGCGATTTCCTTGTCCGTGGCGCGGCCCAGCAGGATGCGGATGAAGCGTTCCATCGAAATCAGGAACATGCCGCCACCGGTGAAGAAGCCGATGCCATAGACCCAGATCATCGGCATGCCGGTGACGGGGGCTGCCATGGAGGCATTGATGGGGAACTGCTTCCAGGTGCCCCAGAAGAAGATGGCGGAACAGGCCATGATGATGATGTTGACCAGCGCCATGCAGAAGAGGCGCCCGCGCCGGGAGAAATGCACCACCAGCGTCTCGATGCCGAGATGGGAGTTCTCCCGGAAGGTCACGACCGCACCGATGAAGGTGAGCCAGACGAAGAAGTACCGCGCCAGCTCTTCCGAGACGACGAGGCCGGAATTCATGCCGTAGCGCAGGACCACATTGACGAAGACCATGATGGCCATGGAGGCCAGCAGGAAGACGAGGACCGCTTCCAGCGTGCGGTAGAAAAGGCGGGTGAGGGTCGCGATCATGGCTCCCTCACACCTTGTCCGCCAGCCCGCGGCGGGCAAGGTTGCGGAACAGCTCACGCAGGCCGAAAGTCCATTCCGGGCAGGCATCCGTGCGGTCGATCCAGTTGACCAGACGTCCCAGCTTCGGCGTGTGGATCTCCACCCGGTCGCCAATCTCGTGGGTGAAGCCCTGCCCCACCCCGCGCCGGTCCTTGACGGGCGCAAACATGGTGCCGAGGAACAGCACTGCCCCGTCCGGATACTGGTGATTGCGGTTGCGCAGCTGACCGGCCAGTTCCTCCGGCGAGCGGCTGATGGCTTCCATCGGGCTTTCTCCCGTCATCACGAACCCGTCCTCGCCCTCCACCAGCAGCGACACCCGCACCTTGCGCAGGTCATCGATGGTGAAGCCCTCATCGAACAGGCGGATGAAGGGGCCGATGGCGCAGGAGGCGTTGTTGTCCTTCGCCTTGCCGAGCAGCAGCGCGGAGCGGCCCTCCACATCGCGCAGGTTCACGTCATTGCCGAGGGTAGCGCCGAGAATGGCACCGTCCGAGCGAACCGCCAGAACCACCTCCGGCTCCGGATTGTTCCACTCGGAAATGGGATGGATGCCAGCCTTGGCACCGCAGCCAACAGATGACATGGGCTGGGCCTTGGTGAAGATCTCCGCATCGGGGCCAATGCCCACTTCCAGATATTGCGACCACAGACCCATGTCCTGCAGCAGCGCCTTGACCTTGCGGGCCTCTTCGGACCCCGCCTTGACGCCGCGCAGACTGCCGCCCAGCACCGGGGCCAGCCGCTCGCGGATTTCCAGCGCACGGGAACTGTCACCCTTGGCCTGCTCCTCGATCACCCGCTCCAGCATGCTGTCGGCAAAGGTGACGCCTGCGGCCTTGACGGATTGCAGATCGATGGGCGCCAGCAACTGTCCGGCGCTGCCATCAAGGAACGCGTCCAGCGGCCCCAGATCCGGCAGGCCTGACGCCTGCTTCAGCCGTGCGGCGATCTCCGGCATTTCAAAAAGGGAGGAAACGGTGGCGGCAATGCCGGTCAGGTTGAGCACCTGCCCATCGCGGATCAGCACCGGGCAAGGCCCGTCTTCCGCCTTCGACCAGACGCGGCCAACGAGCACGGCGTCCTGCGCATCGGCAGGCAGAATTCCAGATGCAGTAACAGCTTGACCGGCCACCAGAGCCCTCCTCCCCAAATCCCCGCCCGGCAAGGCAGCGCCTCCACGCGTCAGAGCCTCGCGGCCTCTTGCCGGATTGTCTGGATGTCATACAATCAGATTTATGTTTCTTAGCAATATGGCGCCGGGCTTGTCCAGCCCGTGGCACCGCCTGTGTGCAACTTCAGCGAAGATGTGCGAACGCCCTGCGGGATTGCGCAGCTAAGGCCCCGCCCCAGGACATCAAGAGCTTGCCGAACCGCAGTCTGAAAATTGAGGGGCTTATTCAGGCGAAAGACTGCCCCGGCCTCTTTGCCACGCCTTCAACGGCAGCCCGCAGCCATTGCCCTGCATCACAGCAACCGTCGGTTTCGCAAGACCCAACCATTTCGTCATGCCATGGCCCCGACCATGGCATCCATTCCATGACCTTGCCGCACCCGAGAGGCAGCAAATATTCCCCATATCTAAAAGCAAATGACTTTCGGATCGCAAGGGCATGGATGCCATGGCCGGGGCCATGGCATGACGAAATATGAAAGTTTCGAACGCGAAATCTAATATCTGAGCTGCAGACAGAGAGAGATACGTCAATAGATCTCGAGATTGAGCGCGATACGGCTTGCAGCGCCTGTCAGATGCTTGCGCATGGCGGCGCGGGCGGCCATTGCATCCCGGCTGGCGATGGCGTCACGCACGGCCACATGTTCGGCGATGGTGATTTCGACAATCTCTTCCAGCACGGCGCTGGCCCGCGCCGCATTGATGGCGAGGCTGATGCGCTCGGCGATGAAGCCGATGAACATGCCGAAATAGGCATTGCCGGTGGCATCGGCGACGGCCCGGTGGAAGGCAAGATCGGCAATGATGCCCTGCTCCGTCCACTTCTCCGCCCCGGTCATCTGCGCCAGCGCCTCGTCCAGCCGGGCGAGGTCTTCGGCCGTATGATGCAGGGCAGCAAGTCCGGCCGCCTCGATCTCCAGCGGCAGGCGCAGCTGGAACAGGTCACGGAAGCTCTCCCGGTCGTCCAGATCGTCCTGGGCAATGCGGATCGGCCGCGCCTGCGGCTCCGTCACGAAGGCGCCGACGCCCTGCCGGGTTTCCACCAGCCCCTCGTTGCGCAGCTGGGCAATGGCCTCACGCACCACCGTGCGGCTGACGCCAAGGGTCTTGGCCAAAGCATGTTCCGTCGGCAACCGGTCACCGGGCTTGATCCGGCCCTCGCTGATGTCGCGGGCGATCTGCGCCGCAATGCGTGCAGGCAGATGTTCACTGCGCCGGATCTGTTCCATGCCGATGGCCATTCCCTGTCCTGTCTTCTGGGCGATCAGCGCCTTTACCCCGAAACCCCGCCCAAATTCAATTGGCAGCCGGGATTCATGATGCCTTGCGGATCGATTGCCGCCTTGAGAGAGGTCAGAAGCTGACGTTGCACTGGCTGCAGCAGCGCCTCGAAATCAGGCTTCTTCAGCCGGCCGATGCCATGTTCGGCGCTGATCGAGCCGCCGAATCCGTCCAGCACGGCGTTGAGCACGGTCTTGGCCTGATAGATCCGCGCATCCGCCTCTTGCCTTGTGAGGCCCGCTGGCGGCAGCACATTGAGATGCACGTTGCCATCGCCCACGTGGCCATAGGAGACGCAGGTGCAGTCGGGCAGCGCCGCATGGATGGCGGCCTCCGCCTCGCGCACGAAATCCGGCACGCGCGACAGGGGCACGGAGACATCCGTGCGCAGGTGCCGCCCGCGCTTTGCCTGCCCCTCGTTCATTCCCTCGCGGAAAAGCCAGAGAGTGCGCGCCTGCGCCTGCGAGGCCGCAACCACCCCGTCCACCACCAGCCCGTCGGCCATGACGCCCTCGAGGAATCGGCTCATCAGATCGTCCACATCGACGAGCCCGGAGCCGGAAATCTCCATCAGCACATAGGCCGGATAGTCAGCCGCCATCGGCATGGGCAGGTCCGCAATGGCCTCCTGCGCCAGGGTGAAAGCCAGCGGCGGCATGAATTCGAAGGCCGACATCAGGTCGCAGCAGTCGCGCCGCGCCCGCCGGTAAAGCCGGATGGCATCCTCCAGCGCATTGAGCCCCAGCAAGGCGGTGGCCACCTGATCCGGCTGCGGCAAGAGCTTGACGGCCACGGCTGTGACGATGCCGAGCGTGCCTTCTGCCCCGATGAAAAGCTGCTTCAGGTCGATGCCCCGGTTGTCCTTGCGAAGGGCAGAGAGGCCATCGAAAATGCTGCCGTCCGGCAGCACCACCTCCAGCCCCAGCACCAGCTCCCGCGTCATGCCATAGCGCAGCACGTTAATGCCGCCGGCATTGGTGGAGACATTGCCGCCGATGCGGCAGGAGCCCTGAGCCCCCAGCGACAGCGGGAAGAACAGCCCTGCCTCCGCCACCTTGTCCTTGAACTCCGACAGCACCGCCCCGGCCTCGACCACGGCGGAAAAATCATCGGCATCCAGACGGCGGATGGCGGTCATCCGCTCAAGGCTCAGCACCACCTGCCCTGCCGGATCATCCGGCGTTGCGCCAAGCACCAGCCCGGTGTTGCCACCCTGCGGCACGAGGGAAAGCCCCAGCGCGGCCACGGCCTTCACCGCCCGCGCCACATCTTGCGTGGAGCGTGGCCGCAGCACGGCAACGGCGCCGGTTTCCACATCCCCATGCCAGTCGCGGCAATAGCGGGCCACATCAGCGCCCGTCAGCACCATATCCGCGCCAAGCGCATCCTCCAGCCTTGCCGCCACGGCTGCGCATGCGGCTTCAGGCTGGCCTGTTCCCTGCGGGTGTTCCATCACATCCGTCATTGTTCCGGTCCCGTATGCCGCCACGGCGCGATGCCGGTCTTCTCCACCGGGCGCCTGTGCAGACAATCACTCTGGCTGTTTTCAAATCCATCATATAAGGTTATCAGACAACCTTACAAATGGTTTCCACACGCTGCCGCACACCGGTCCGGCAGCGCTGCGGATGGAGGAAAGGCAGCCTCCCAAGCGGCTGCAATTGAGGATGCGGAGGAGAGAGCGCATGCATGTTCTGATCATTGGTGCAGCTGGAATGGTGGGCCGCAAGCTGGCTGAGCGTCTGGCAAGGGATGGCCAGCTGGGCGGCAAGTCCGTGGACCGGATGACACTGGCCGATGTGATCGAGCCTTCCGCGCCCGCAGGCTTTTCCGGCCAGGCAACGCTGGAGACGGCAGACCTCTCCGTTCCCGGCACCTCGGAGCGGCTGATTGCAGACCGCCCGGACGTGATCTTCCATCTTGCCGCCATCGTGTCGGGCGAAGCCGAACTTGATTTCGACAAGGGCTACCGCATCAACCTTGACGGCACGCGCTATCTCTTCGACGCCATCCGCCTCGCCCACGGGGCAGACGGATATTACCCGCGCATGGTCTTCACCTCGTCGGTCGCCGTCTTCGGTGCGCCCCTGCCCTATCCCATCTCCGACGACTTCCACACCACGCCGCTGACAAGCTATGGCACGCAGAAGGCGATCTGCGAGCTGCTGCTGTCCGACTATTCCCGCCGCGGCTTCTTCGATGGCGTCGGCATCCGCCTGCCGACGATCTGCATCCGCCCCGGCAAGCCGAACAAGGCCGCCTCCGGCTTCTTCTCCAACATCCTGCGCGAGCCGCTCATCGGCGAAGAAGCCGTGCTGCCGGTGCCGGAGGACATCCGCCACTGGCACGCATCGCCGCGCTCGGCCGTTGGCTTCCTGCTGCATGGCGCCACCATTGACACCGGCCTCGTCGGCCCGCGCCGCAATCTCTCCATGCCCGGCGTCAGCGCCACGGTGGGCGAGCAGATCGAGGCCCTGCACCGCATTGCCGGCGAAAAGGCCGTGAAGCTGATCCGCCGCGAGCCGGACGAGATGATCATCCGCATGGTCTCCGGCTGGGCCCCCGGCTTCGAGGCCACCCGCGCCACGGCGCTTGGCTTCACCGCCGAAACCTCCTTTGATGAAATCATCCGCGTCCACATTGAGGACGAGCTGGGAGGCCGCATCGCATGAGCGGTGACAGCAAACCCGCCCGCCGCCTGCGCTCGCAGGACTGGTTCGACAATCCGGACCATCTGGACCTGACGGCGCTCTATCTGGAACGTTTCATGAATTATGGAACGACGCCGGAAGAACTGCGCTCGGGCAAGCCCATCATCGGCATTGCCCAGTCCGGCAGCGATCTCAACCCCTGCAACCGGCATCACATGGATCTGGCCAAGCGCGTGCGCGACGGCATCCGGGATGCTGGCGGCATTCCCATCGAGTTTCCGACCCATCCGCTGTTCGAGAACTGCAAGCGCCCGACGGCGGCGCTGGACCGGAACCTCGCCTATCTCGGTCTGGTGGAAATCCTCTATGGCTATCCGCTGGATGGGGTGGTGCTGACCACCGGCTGCGACAAGACCACACCCTCGGCCCTGATGGCCGCGTCCACCGTGGATATTCCCGCGATTGTCCTGTCCGGCGGGCCGATGCTGGATGGCTGGCATGACGGGGAGCTGGCGGGCTCGGGCACCGTCATCTGGCGCTCGCGCCGCAAATATGGCGCGGGCGAAATCACCCGCGAGCAGTTCCTGGAAGCGGCTCTGAGCAGCGCGCCTTCCATCGGCCATTGCAACACCATGGGCACGGCGCTGACCATGAATTCCATGGCCGAAGCGCTCGGCATGTCGCTGACCGGCTGCGCCGCCATTCCCGCCGCCTACCGGGAGCGCGGCCAGATGGCTTACCGCACCGGACGGCGGGCGGTGGAACTGGTGCTGGAGGACATGCGCCCCTCGAAGATCCTGACGCGGGAGGCCTTCCTAAACGCTGTGCGGGTGAACTCCGCCCTTGGCGGCTCCACCAATGCCCAGCCGCATCTGATGGCCATGGCCAAGCATGCGGGCGTTGACCTCAGGCCCGAGGACTGGCAGCTGCACGGCTATGACATTCCGCTTCTGGCCAATGTGCAGCCGGCCGGCGCCTATCTCGGCGAGCGCTTCCACCGGGCGGGCGGTGTTCCGGCCATCATGTGGGAGCTGATGCAGGCGGGCAAGCTCGACACCGGCTGCCTGACCGTCACGGGCCGCAGCATGGGCGAAAACCTTGACGGCTGCGAGGCCACCGACCGCGAGGTCATCCGCCCCTACGCCGCCCCGATGAAGGAGCGCGCCGGGTTCCTCGTGCTGAAGGGCAATCTCTTCGACTTCGCCATCATGAAGATGAGCGTCGTCTCGGAAGATTTCCGCAAACGCTATCTGAGCGAACCGGGCCGCGAAGGCATCTATGAGGGCAAGGCCGTGGTCTTCGACGGTTCGGAGGATTACCACGCCCGTATCAACGATCCCGCGCTCGGCATCGACGAGCGCACCATTCTGGCCATCCGGGGCGCAGGCCCGCTGGGCTGGCCGGGCTCGGCGGAAGTGGTCAACATGCAGCCGCCCGATCACCTGCTGAAGCGCGGCATCACCAGCCTGCCGACCATCGGCGATGGCCGCCAGTCCGGCACCGCCGACAGCCCGTCGATCCTCAACGCTTCGCCCGAAAGCGCCGCTGGCGGCGGCCTTGCCTTCCTGCGCAGCGGCGACACCATCCGCATCGACTTCAACACCGGCCGCTGCGACATGCTGGTGGATGAGGCGGAGATCGAACGCCGCAAGGCCGAAGGCATTCCGCCAGTGCCGCCCTCGGCCACGCCCTGGCAGAAGATCTACCGCGAAACGGTCACCCAGCTCGCCGATGGCGCCACCATCCGCGATGCCGAAACCTTCCGCGGCCTTGCAGCCACCCCACCGCGTCACAACCACTGACGCAACCCCATGCGTCCATCACAGGCCCCGGCACAAGGCCGGGGCGGCCTGGTGGGGGGGGGCAAGGCGGAGTTTCATGTCCACCCGGAGCGCACCTTGCGCAGCACTAATGCGCCGGGTTCAGGCAAAACCAAGCACTCCGCGCCGTCCCGGCCTTGTGCCGGGACCTGTCAGGGCCTCCAAAGACCATCGGCTTTCTGTGCTCACACTGGCAAAAGAGAAAGCCGGGAACGAGCGCCCCCTCCTCACCCCAGATCAATCATCCGGGGACTGGTGATCACGCCGCCGAAGCCGGTGATGTGGTGGAGCCAGTAGACATAGGGCTCTGCGGACAGCGGCGGTTCGCTGGTCCAGCCGAGGCCGGGGGCATATTGAAAGGCGGGGCTGCCGGCGATGGCGGCGAAGTGCCCGGCAAAGCTGGTGATCAGCGGCCGGTGCACATGGCCCGTCAGCAGGCGCAGGTGGCCGGGAAAACCGGCCAGAAGCGTGCGCAGCTCGTCTCTTCCCGCCGTAAGCGTCATCCAGTCCCAGGCAGGTGAGGCAAGGCCGAAGGGCGGGTGATGCAGCATGAAGAAGGTGACGCCGGAGGTGGTCTCTTCCCGCGCCTTTTCGTCGGCGAGACGCTCGGCCAGCCAGCCAAGACGCCCGGCGCAAAGCTCCCCCTCGACCTTGCCCGGAATGATCGTATCAAGGCCAATGACACGAATGCCCTTGTGCACCATGTCGAAATTGAGGAACGGCTCCGGCGTGAAGGGAATGGTGCCCGCGAAAGCTGCGCGCATGGCCTCGCGCCGGTCGTGATTGCCCGGCACCACAAGCACGGGAGCGTCAAACCGGGCCAGCATCTGCCGGGCCAGCGCATAGTCTTCCGCGCTGCCACAGTCAGCCAGATCGCCGGAGATCAGCACCAGATCCGGCTGCGGCGTCAGGCTGGCGGCATCCGCCAGAACCCTCTCCACCGCCGCCACCGTATCGGGGCGCGGATGGGCGCTTTCCTTGTCTGCGGCGAAGAGATGAAAGTCGGAGAAATGAAGGATGTACATGCCCTGAAAGGTCTTTCAGTCAGCGGCCGATGCGCGAGAGCACATCCGCCTTCAGGAAGCGTTCGATGACCAGCATGAAGCCGACGGAGGGGATCAGGAGGATCAAGGCGGTGATGGCGGCGATCTGGTAATTGCCGCCCATGCTGGCGTTGAACATCAGGATCGGCAGGGTCGAGATATCCGGCGCACCGACGAAATAGGTGCCGGTGAACTCGTCGATGCTGTCGAGGAAGACGAAGATCGACGCGGCCATCAGCCCCGGAAAGGCCTGCGGCAGGGTAATGTCCCGGAAGGTGCGCAAGGGCCCGGCCCCGAGGTTGCGCGCGGCTTCCTCCATGCTGCGGTCCACCGCGCTGAAGGAAGCCGTGGCGATCCACACCGCATAGACAAGACCGGGCAGCGAATGCACCAGCACCACGCCGAAAAGCGTGCCGTTGAGCCCGAGGCCGTAGAAGATCGCGGCGATGTTGACGAAGATCGGCAGCGACGGGAAAGCCTGCGGCAGCAGGAAGATCAGCATGATGAAGCTGCGGGCGGGCAGCGCCAGCCGCGCCAGCGCATAACCGGCCGGAATGGACAGGGCCATCGAGAGGCCGACGGTCGCCGCCGCGATGGAGACAGAGTTCCACAGCGACTCCCACGCCCCCGCACGTGGACGGAACACCCGGCTCCAGAACTCGAAGCCCCAGCGGGTCGGCCACTGGTTGGGATAGAACCACTGTTCGGCAAAGGCCCAGATGGCGAGGTTGGTCAGTGGGCCGAAGACAATGAAGGCCACCAGCCCCATGGCAAGGGCAAGGCCGAGGGTGGCGCCCGCCTTGCGGGCAAAGCTTGAGAGAGCGGTCATTGGCCTGCCTTTGCCTTGAGCGTCATGCGCAGGTAAGCCCAGGCCGCCACTGCCGTCAGCAGATAGGAGAAGAGGCCGAGCGCATTGGCGACGGCATAGTCGCCGTAATAGGTGACCCGGTGGGCCATCATCGCGGTCATCATGGTGGGATTGCCGGAGATCAACATGGCGGGCACGGACAGCACCGACATGATGGTGACGAGCGACAGCACCAGCGCCACCAGCAGCTGCGGGCGCACCTGAGGCAGCACGATTTCAAACAGGCAGCGCAGCCGCCCTGCCCCAAGATTGCGCGCCGCCTCGATGGTGGAGCGGTCAAGCGAAGCCATGGCCCCGGCCAGCAGCAGCGTGACGAAAGGCACCTGCTTCCAGGCAAAGGTCAGCACCAGGCCACGCCAGTCGAGCAGGCTCTGCGCCGTCGCCGCATCCATCAGCCCCGTGTCCACCAGCAGCGTGTTCAGCATGCCGTTGCGGGCCAGGAACGAGCGCGCCGTCTGCCCGGCGACGATGAAAGGAATGAACAGCGGCCAGCGGTAGAGCCAGCGCAGCAGCGGCACGGCCCAGCGGCTTTCGCCCAGCGTCAGATAGCCGGCAATGGCGATGGAGGCGGCTGCAATCAGCGCCAGCGAGCCAAGCGCAACGAGAATGGAGAAGATGATATCGCCGCTGTAGAACTCCAGCGCCTTGGCGATATTGACCGTCGAAAAGCTGCCATCGCCATCCTGAAAGGCGGTGACGAGCGAGCGCAGCAGCGGCGCGGCATAGAGCAGGCCGATGGCCGTGAGCGCGGGGGCAACGAGCAGCAGCCCGGCGCCCATGCCAGCCCAGCGGCTGAACAGCCCGCTCGCGGCGGTCTGTCCGGTCCGCAGCGTGTCAGCGGCAGAATGTGCAGTCATGAGGCATTTCCTCTGAGCCGGTTTGTCCGCACTGCGGCCCCGGCCTGTTCCCTGAAAGGCAGATGCCCGGCCCGGCGGGGAGCCGGGCCAGACGGGATTAGAAGAGTGGCTGCTGGAG
Source organism: Pannonibacter phragmitetus DSM 14782 (assembly GCF_000382365.1). Taxonomy (GTDB): domain Bacteria; phylum Pseudomonadota; class Alphaproteobacteria; order Rhizobiales; family Stappiaceae; genus Pannonibacter; species Pannonibacter phragmitetus. The sequence goes on from NZ_KB908223.1 coordinate 67,268, forward strand.
ACGCGCGGATCAGAGTGCCAGCAGGCCCTCCCCCGCAAGTCATCCCTTACTTGGCGACGTTCTTCTCGTAGGCTTCCAGAATGGCCGCGAAGTACTTGGCCTGCGGCATGGACCAGCCGCGCTCGGCCAGCGTTTCCGGGGTCACGTCGGCAAACAGGCGGTTCCATTCGGCGTCCGTCAGCTCGCTCTTGACGTTCTGCGGATCGATGCCGGGGAACCAGTTGAAGCGGCGCACGATGCCGTCAGCCTGCACAGCCGGGCTGGTGGCGAAGGCGATGAATTCCTTGGCGAGTTCCGGCTGCGCAGCCTTGGCCGGCACCGTGTAGTACATCGGCTGGCCCGGCATGCCCGGCGACAGGATCATCAGCTTCAGGTTCGGGTTCAGGCGGCCATCGGCAACCCAGGTGTAGAACATGTCCATCCACACCGGGCCCATGGCGATTTCGCCGCGGTTCATGGCATCCAGCGTGCCGGCGTTGCCGGGGGTCATGACAACGCTCTGGTTGAAGTCGCGCAGCGAGGTGAGTGCAGGCTCCCACTTGGCAGCGGCATCGTCAGCCCACGGCCCGTTGCGGATTTCGTCAGCCGTGCCGGAGAAGGCATACATCCAGCCGAAGACGAAGCCGACGCCGGCCATGCCGCCGGTGATGCCGTTGTAGCCGAACTTGCCCGGATTCTCCTTCACCCACTTGGCCAGTTCCTCATAGGACTGCGGCGGGTTGGCGATCACGTCCGGATTGTAGGCGATGGCGATCTGGCTGTGGAACATCGGCATGACATAGCCGGAGACATTCACGCCGAGGGAGTTTTCAGCCGTTTCGCGGGTGACGAGCTTGGCGGTGGCAAGGCCGTCGCGGTAGCTCGACAGCAGCTTTTCCTCGACCATCTTGCCGGCCATGCGCTGATGCACGACGGCGACGTCCACATCCCACACGTCCTTGCCCTTCTGGGCGTCGATCTTTTCATAGATCGCCTGGCTGCCGCCATCGCCCGGGCCGGTGCCGACCGCGCGCACGGTCACGCCCGGATGGGTCTCCTCGAACTTCGGTCCGAGGTAGTCATTGATATAGTCCACCATGTTGGTGTCACCGGCGGTGATCACCGTCAGGGTCTGGGCCGACACGCTGGTCGCCAGAGCCGTCGTAAGGGTCGTGGCTGCCAGCATGCTGGCAAGGGCAATCCTGAGTTTCATGACTGTCTTCCCTGAGGTTCGTGAGTGGGAAAATTAGTGCCGTGTCTCCAGCACAGCCCCGTGGAGCGTGCCCTGAAGCAGGCGGTTTTCGGCATCGAAGCTCATCAGCATGGATGCCGGAACGGTGAGGGACGCATCAGCGCCCGCAGCGATGGGCACGGGCGAGCAGCCCGACAGGCTCTCCCCGGCAGAATCGATGGTGATCTGGTAGGTGCCGCCCGCATAGGCGCAAGCGCTGACATGCCCCTTTCGCAGCAGCGCCGGACCTTCGGGCAGAACCTCCGCCGAAGTGAACGCGCGTGCAACGTCGGTGCGGAACCCGGCCAGCCTGGTGAAGGCCGCAACCGGATCGCCATGGCGGAAGGCCGTGACATTGCTGACACCGAGAAACTCAGCCGCCTCAAGATCCGCCGGGGCGCCGTACAGCTCCTCCGGGCTCGCCACCTGCACGATCTGCCCCTTGCGCATCAGGACGATACGGTCGGCCATGGCCAGCGCCTCGTCCTGGTCGTGGGTGACCATGATGGTGGTGATGCCGACCTTCTGCTGCAGGCGGCGCAGCTCGCCGCGCAGGCTGCGGCGGATGGAGGCGTCGAGGTTCGACAGCGGCTCGTCCAGCAGCAGCAGCGGCGGATCAATGATCAGCGCCCGGCCCAGAGCCACGCGCTGGCGCTGGCCGCCGGACAGGCTGGTGACGGCGCGGCCGCCATAGCCCTCAAGGCCCAGCAGCGCCAGAACCTCCTCTGCCCGCCGCTCCCGTTCGGCCTTGCCAAGGCCGCGCAGCTTCAGCGGATAGGTCAGGTTTCCGGCGACCGACATATGCGGCCACAGGGCGTAGGACTGGAATACCATGGCCGTCTGGCGCGCCTCGGGCGCAAGACCGGCGATGGAGCGTCCGCCCACGGTGATATCCCCTGCGCTCAGCGGGGCGAACCCTGCAATGGAGCGCAGCAATGTTGTCTTGCCGCAGCCTGAAGGGCCAAGCAGGCAGGTGAAGGTGCCCGCTGGCACCTCCAGCGAGATGCCGTCGAGAATGAGAGACTGCCCAAGGCGAATGGACACCTCCTCCAGTGACAGCGCTTCAGTTCCCATGGGGACCTCCTCCGATTGAAAGCGCGTTCAATCTATGTTCAGCGCATGACGGTTTTATGTCAACTCGATTTGCAAAGAGCCATTTTTTGTGCGATGCAGGATATGCACGCGTTTGCAAAATGAGCCGGAGAAGGAATGCGCGTCACCGCCGATGATGTTGCCGAAGCCGCAGGCGTTTCCCGCGCCATGGTTTCCCGCGCCTTCACGGAAGGAGCGCCCATTGCTGCCCGCAAACGTGCCCACGTGCTCGCCGTGGCAGAATCCCTCGGTTACCGCCCCAACCGCATCGCCCGTGGCCTCACCGGCAGCCAGACCGGCCTCATTGCCCTTGTGGTCGGCGCCGTCTCCCGCCCCTATGAAGCCTGGCTCCTGGAAACAATGAGCCGGGAAATCCGCGCGGCCCGCAACTGGCCGCTGCTGCTGCAGGTGCAGCCGGGCGATGAACTGGACAATGCGCTGGAAGACGCCCTCGCCTATCAGGTGGATGGCGCCATCGTCGCCGCCGGATCGGTCAGCCCGGCACTGGCCGAACGCTGCCGCAACTCCGGCGCGCCGATTGTCATGGTCGGGCGCATCATGCCGGGCGGCGATACGGATGCCGTGTGCTGCGACAACCGGCTGGGGCTGGAACTGCTGGTGGATCATCTGGCATCAAGTGGCCGCAACAAGCTCGCCTGGATCGGCGGCACACCGGAAACCTTCTCCAACATCGAGCGGCATGACGGGTTGATGCAGGCACTGGCCCGGCGCGGCATGAAGCTGCTCGCAGCACGCCAGGGCGACTATTCCGTCGACAGTGGCCTTGCGCAGGCCCTCACCCTGCTGACGGCGCCGGAAAAGCCCGACGCCATTCTTTGCGGCAATGATGCCATGGCCCTTGGCGCCATCGCCGCCGCCCGCCGCCTTGGCCTCAGCGTGCCCGGTGATGTGGCCATTGCCGGCTTTGATGACATCCCCGCCGCCGCGTGGGAGCCCTATCAGCTGACCACCGTGCGCAATCCGGTTTTGGAAACCACCCGCGAGGCGCTCCGCCTCCTGCGCCAGCGCATTGATGGCCACGGCGGAACGCAAGGGTCAGACCCTGCCGCCGAAATCGTCCGCCTCGCCCCGGAACTGGTCATCCGCCAGAGCGCCTGAGGCGGAACGGGCTGCTTCGCCCCTCTGGCACGGCCTGTTTTCTCCCCTCCACTCACAACAAAAATTCCTGTCCGTGATCCGCACGTGCGGGCGCAGCGTAAGATCTCGCAATACAAGGCATTTCCCCGCTGCCCCACCTTTGGGACGTCCCGTCCCGCATGACAAGGATACAGAATGCGGATTGCAGTCATCGGTTCCGGTATCTCGGGCAACAGCGCAGCCTGGGCCCTCAGTGGCCATCACGAAATCACCGTTTACGAAAAGCGCCTGCGCCCCGGCGGGCACAGTGCCACGGTCGATATCGATTATGACGGCGCCGCCATTTCGGTGGACACGGGCTTCATCGTCTACAACGAGCTGAACTACCCGAACCTGACCGCACTCTTTGCCCATCTGGGGGTTGAAACCGAAGCCAGCGACATGAGCTTTGCCCTGTCGGTGGATGAAGGACGGCGTGAATGGGCCGGCACCAACCTGCGCACCATCTTCGCCCAGCGGCGCAACATGGTCTCGCCGCGCTTCCTGTGGATGCTGCGCGAGATCCTGCGCTTCAACCGCCAGTGCGCCGCAGATCTCGCCTCGGGCTATCTGACGGGCATGAGCCTTGGCGATTACATGCGCGCCCGCAAGTTCTCCGCCGCCTTCATTGAAGACTACCTGGTGCCGATGGGCGCGGCGATCTGGTCCACCCCGGCCTCAGAAATGCTGGCCTTCCCGGCCGCCTCCTTCGTTTCCTTCTTCGAAAATCACCGGCTGATCAACTTCGACCGGCCGCAGTGGCGCACGGTGTCCGGCGGCAGCCGCAACTATGTGCAGCGCCTGCTGGAGCCGCTGCGCGGCCATGTGCGCCTTGGCTCACCCGTCACCAATGTGCGCCGTGCGGATGGCAAGGTGCATGTGCGCGATGCCTCGGGCCACGAAGACATTTTCGATCACGTCATCCTCGCAAGCCATACGGACCAGACGCTGGCCATGCTGGATGATGCGAGCGAGGACGAGCGCCGCATTCTCTCGGCCATCCGCTACCGGCCCAATGCGGTCTATCTGCACCGGGACGAAAGCCTGATGCCCAAGCGCAAGAGCGTCTGGGCTTCCTGGAACTATCTTGCCCGCACCGGCTCGGCGGAAGGAACGGATGTGGCCGTGTCCTACTGGATGAACCGGCTGCAGAACATTGACACCAGCCGCCCGCTGTTCGTCACCCTCAATCCTCCGCATGAGCCGCGTGAGGATCTGACTTTCGCCCGCTTCACCTATGACCATCCGCAGTTTGATGCGGGCGCTCTTGCAGCGCAGCAGGAACTCTCACGGATACAGGGCGTTTCCAACACGTGGTATTGTGGGGCATGGCAAGGGCACGGCTTCCATGAGGACGGTCTTGTTTCCGGCCTCAAGGTTGCCACTGCCCTTGGCGCGGAACTTCCCTGGCGCTCTGCGGTCACCGGCTCCTCCGGTCTCGCGGAAGCTGCCGAATAAGGCAGGACGCAGCATGGCTATGCGCAGCAATACAGACCAGCACGGCCAGACCCGCATGAGCGGCAACGGCCCGGCTCCGGCAGAGGCGGCAAGCCTCTATGCCGGGCAGGTCATGCATGCGCGCATGAAGCCTGTGCCGCACCGCTTCAGCTATTCCGTCTTCTGCCTGCTGATCGATCTGGACCGGCTGGAAGTCGCTGGCCTGCAGAGCTGGTTCTTCTCGCACCGCCGCTTCAATCTTCTGTCCTTCCACGAAAAGGACCACGGCCCCCGGGACGGATCGGATCTCAGGTCGCATGTGGACCGGCTGCTGGCGGAGAAAGGCGTGGCCCGCCCCGCACGTGTCCTGCTGCTGTGCTATCCGCGCATGCTGGGCTATGTGTTCAATCCGCTCAGCGTCTATTACGCCTATGACGGCGAAGGCACGCTGACAGGCATCGTCTATGAGGTGCGCAACACCTTCGGCGACCTGCACACCTATGTGGCGCCCGTGACAGCGGACCAGGTGAGCGAGGCGGGGATCCGGCAGACGCAGGACAAGCAGTTCTACGTCTCGCCCTTCCTGGACATGGTGCAGACCTATCACTTCCGCATGATGCCGCCGGGTGAAAGCGTGCGTGTACGGATTCTGGAGACGGACCCGGACGGCCCCTCTCTGGCCGCGACCTTCCACGGCAATCACAGCCCTCTGACCGGCCACGTCATCCTGCGCGAATGCCTGAGGATGCCGTTCATGACGCTCAAGGTCATGGCGGGTATTCACTGGGAGGCCTTGAAGCTCTGGCTTAAGGGTATACGTTTTCATTCAAAGACATCTGCCACCGCACCTGCGGCAGGCAGCGGCGCGCAAAAGGCCAAAGAGGCAAACGCGTCCGCACATGAACAGTTTTACGGGAAAGCCTGATGGAGACCGACATGTCTTTTGCCTCCTCCCTGCCCTCCCCGGCCAATGCCGGATCGCAGCGGGTCATTCATCTGACCCAGGCCAATGCCCGCGAGGTGCTCTCGGGCCTGCCCCGCTTCGTCCGCATGGGCATGCGCATCGTGCTTGCCCTGCGCTATGGCGTGCTGACAATCACGACGCCGGATGGTCAGGCCTTCCGCATCGAAGGCAAGGAGGCCGGTCCCGTTGCCGACCTCACCGTCCATGACTGGCGCTTCGTGCGCATGGCCGCAGAAGGCGGTGATGTGGGCGTGGGCGAAGCCTTCATGGCCGGATACTGGTCCAGCTCGGACGTCACCACCTTTCTTGAGCTCTTCTGCGTCAACCGCGACGCAACGGTGGAGAAGCTGCAGGGCAGCCCGCTGTTCCGCCTGGCCGTCACACTGCGGCACTGGTTCAACCGCAACACCCGCAAGGGCTCGCAGCGGAACATCTCTGCGCATTATGACCTTGGCAATGCCTTCTACCGGGAATGGCTCGACCCCTCGATGACCTATTCCTCGGCCCTCTTTGACGAGAGCACCGCTTCGCTGGAAGAGGCGCAGCGCAAGAAATATCTGGCGCTGGCGGAAGCAACCGGCATCCAGCCGGGCCACAAGGTGCTGGAAATCGGCTGTGGCTGGGGCGGCTTTGCCGAATTTGCCGCCGGCGAGATCGGCGCCAATGTACGCGCCCTGACCATTTCCCGCGAGCAGTACGACTATGCCCGCGAGCGCATCTTCAAGGCCGGCCTCAATGACAAGGTCGAGGTCGTCTTTCAGGATTACCGCGATGAAACCGGCGTCTACGACCGGATCGCCTCCATCGAAATGTTCGAGGCGGTCGGCAAGGAATACTGGCCGGTCTATTTCAACAAGGTGTCGTCCTGCCTGAAGCCCGGCGGGCTTGCGGGCCTGCAGATCATCACGATCCAGGACACCATGTTCAAGGACTATGCCCGCCGCCCGGATTTCATCCAGCGCTACATCTTCCCCGGCGGCATGCTGCCGCCTCCCGGCAAGCTGCAGGAAATCGGTGGACGGCAGGGCCTGAAACTGTCGGCGGAGCGCATCTTCGGTCAGGACTATGCCCGCACCCTCGCAGAGTGGCGCGAGCGCTTCCGCGAGGCATGGCCGCGCATTTCCCCGCTTGGTTTCGATGAGCGCTTCAAGCGGCTCTGGGAGTTCTACCTGCATTACTGCGAGGCAGGCTTCCGCTCCGGCAATATCGACGTGCGCCAGATCGTTTACGCCAAGGCAGGGTGAAGAAAAGCCGCGCCTTAAGGCAGGCAGAACACCGGAAAACAAGAGGCCGCGCCATCACTGGCGCGGCCTCGAGGTCGTTGACAAAGCAAGAACTCTCCTCTTTCGTCATGGTCGGGCTTGTCCCGACCATCTGCAAGCCATTGATTTGGTTAGATCCTCGGCACAAGGCCGAGGATGACGATGGAGAGGCCGAAGGTTTGTCAGCAGTCTGAGGCCGCGCCATCACTGGCGCGGCCTCTTGTTTTTGGAAAGCCGATGCGGATCAGAACCGGATGCGAAGGTTACCCTTGAAGCTCTGGTCAAGAGCCTCTTCCGCTGCCTGAATCCGGTAGGCAACGCCGAGAGAGGCTGAAGGGGCTATCGCCATCTCCAGCCCGGTTTCGGCGACGCCCGCATTGCGCAGCACCGCAAGGCCCGGCATGGAGAAACTCTCCCCGCCGCTGGCAAAGGCCAGCGAACGGTTGCTTGAGACATCGCTGAAGGCGTAAGTCCAGCCAGCCGCACCATGTGCGGTGACTGCCATTCCAGCCAGATCGAACTGGTGGCGTGCCCTGAGGCCAAGGTTCAGGAAACCGGTGCCGGTGCTGTCCGAAGTTGCGGAAAGAGCAGCAGCACCGCCTCTTTCGCGGAATCTGCTGTTGTTCTGGTGCACATAGGCAAGACCGGAGTAAGCCTCAACCGTCACGTCTTGAACCTTTGCGCCATAGGCAAGCTCACCGAAGACCTGCGCCGTCAGCGCATCGGGCGAAGCCGTCAGCTGATCGCTGAAGCCCCGGTAGGCGATGGACCGGCGGGTAGACAGGTCATGCCAGCTGATGGCCGTGCCGCTGCGCAGGCTGACATTGCCGAAGCCATAGCCGCCATAGGCACCTGCATGATAGCTGTTCGCCGATGCATGCGCATTCTGCGAGGCGACATCGATATAGCTCGAGCCGTAACCGGCGAAGACACCGGCAACGCCGCTGCTGCCGAAAGGCATGTCGGCACCGGCAAGAACCCCGCCAGCCGAACGGCGCGCCACGGCATAGTCACTGCCATTGTCCTGCCAGCCCCAGCCGCCATAGGCCTGGCCCCAGACCTCAACCCCGCCGCCACGCGGAGCATCGAGAGCGGCAAAGGTGCCGCGCAGGCGCTTCATGGCCGCATCGCGGACAAGACCGCTGTCCTGCACAAGACGGGAGGCCACTGTGGGATAAAGCTCGCCGGAGAGCTGAGAGAAGGCATTGCGAGCCTCGGATACAGTCAGCGGAGTGATGCTGTCGTAGATTTCGTTACCGGCACCGAGACCATCAATCGCCGGAACCAAGGCCTTCTGTCCCGGCGTCTCCGCCACATCCACCAGCCCCGTCTGATTTCGGGTCAATGTCAGATCAACCGAATTGGAATTGTAGATGAGCGAAGCATCAAGGAAGGCCAGACTGGACGTGACCGTTGCAAAGGGATAACCCACAATCCCGCCCGCGGCTGACAGGATGGTATAGGTGGTGGACGCCGCATAGCTGCCCGGCTCGGCCAGGATCGAGAGGGTAACGCCAGACTGGATGGCGATTTCACCTGTGGCCGTCAGAAGATCCGATTGCCCGGCCGCGTTGACTTCGACCTGATAGATGGAGCCGGACACAAAGACACCATTCCCGGCCACCGTCAGCGTGCCGATGGAGTTGCCCGGCGCAACAGTCGCCCCAGAGGTAGCGTTGAAGCCGCCGATGGTGCCCGTGCCGCCGAGCACGGCGCCGGTCTGCACGAAAACTGAGGAGCTGGACAGATCCGTGTTGACGCGCAAGGTGCCCGCCTGGACAAATGTGGAGCCTGTGTAAGTCAGCGTACCTGTCAGGCTGAGGCTGCCGGCACCGGTCTTTGTGAAGACGCCCGTTCCTGACAAGACATTGGCAAAGACACCGTCCGTGGCTGCATCAAGAATGAGCGAGGCGTTGTTGGTGATGGCACCCGAGCCGATGCTGGCGAGGGTTGCCTTAATTCCGCCGGCACTGATGATGGTGCCGCCGGAATAGGTATTGGTGCCTGACAGCACCAAAGTGCCGGAGCCCGACTGCTGCACGGAACCGGAACCGGAAATGTCTCCGGCGAAGATGACGTCATCCGAGCGGTTGAACGCAAGGGCACCACTGTTGGTGACGCCGCCGTCGATCCAGCCCGTTGTGCCGCCATCGCCGAGTTGCAGCGTGCCTGCGGTGATGACCGTTCCACCCGTGTGGGTATTGGCTGCGGTCAGAACCAGCGTGCCCGCCCCAGCCTTTTGCAGGGCAGAGCCGGAGCCATCCGTTATGACCGATGAAATCGTGGTGCTGATACCGCTGTCCACGGTCAGCGTGCCGGTGGTTACGCCGATCTGCAGGTCATCACCGGTCAGAACATAGCCATTGGTGGAGAACTGCAGCGTGTCGAAGGACTTCGCACCATCGACTGTCACTGTACCGCCCGAGGCTCCGGCAAAGACAGCTACGGAGGACACCCATCCTGCGTTCACCCCCGCCTCGCCTGGTGCACCGGTCCAGTTGGTGGCCGCGTCAGACCATGCGCCTGAGCCGCCATCCACGGTGCCATCGCCCGTTGTGTCTGCTCCATCCCAGAACTGCATCTGCTGGCTGGAAGCAAGCACCGCCACATTCACCTGACCGGGAACCGTGTCATAAACCGTAGCCGTATAGGACCCTGTCCCGGTAACCGAATCAAAGGCACCGGACAGCGTGCCGCCGTAATTGAAAAGGCGGTAATAACCGGCTGATGCCGGGCTGTTGAGGTCCAGTGTCCCCGCCAGCGTCAGGTCACCGGTCACGATCACCAGATCATTATCCGTGCCGCCCACGACGCCCGGCTGGCCAAGCTCGAACTCCGAAACGGAACCGGAGTTCAGCACGAGAGTGCCAACAGTCAGCGTGCCGGGACTCTGGCCCGCTGCAAGGGTACCCGACACTGTGACTGTGCCACTGATGCTGCCCGTTCCGCCGAGCGTACCGCCGCTGCCAACCGTCACATCGCCGCCGAGCGTGCCGTTGACGGCAAGCTCACCGCCGGTGACACTTGAGCTTCCGCTAAAGCCTGACGAGTTGCCGCTGAGTGTGAGTGTCCCGGCGCCTGTCTTGGAGATGGCGCCATTGCCGGAGATCACATTGGACAAGGTGTAATCGGTGGTCTGCGCGAGTTCGAGCGACGTCGTATTGGTCGCAAGCACGATGCCGCCGGTCACCGTGGCACCGCTTTCCAGGGTGAGGGTATTGGAGCCCCCCAGGAAATTCAGCGCGGCCGAACGCGTGCCATCGCCGGAGAGGCCGCCGGTTACGGAGCCTGCTGCCGCAATGGAGACAGCAAGGTTCTCGCCCACGATGCCGGAGCCACCCTCGCCACTGCTGAAAAGCCCGTTACGGCCTGCGCCGCCCGTTACCGACGTCTCAATATTCAGAGTAGTAAGGCCGGTCACACTCTGGATGAGTATGCCATTGCCGCCATCACCGCCGAGACTGCCAACTGGAGTGCCAGTTGCGGCATCACCGCCACTGATACTCCCGCCTGAGATCACAAGCGTGTTTGCACCTGTGCCCCCATTAAGCACAAGACCCGAACCACCATCACCACCAGACACACTGACGCCGGGGGCTGCCCCGCCGCCCGCGCCGCCGGTGAGCACGCTGCCGGTGATGGCTATCGTATTGTTGCCGGTGGATTGATCGATGACGAGGCCGCTGCCCCCATTTCCTCCGCTGGCGGCCCAGCCATGAGACCCACCTGCGCCACCAGTGGCGCTGACGATGATGGTGCCGCCGGAGCCCGTAAGACCGGTGATGACGGCACCGAAGCCGCCGCCGCCGCCGCCGCCGCCGTAGCCCGCAAACCCAGCGGCGCCGCCATTGCCGCCAGCACCACCGGTAAAAGTTCCCGACGTGGGCAAACTGTCTATGGTCCCGACATAAGCATGCGCGCCGCCGCCGCCACCGCCGCCCGAACTGTCATTCCCGCCGCTGGTACCATCAGACCCGGCAGCGCCCGTGACAGACGCGCCTGCACCACCAGAGCCGGGGCTGCTGCCGGCGCCTGCGCCACCGCTGCCGCCTGTTAAACCGCTGCCACCGCCAGCACCACCAGAGAGATAGCCAATGCCGCCGCTGACCCCGTCCGTGCCGTCACTACCCGGCGATGTGGCACTTGCGGTGCCCCCGGCGCTTGTACCGGTGCTATCTCCGCCCGCGCCCCCATCGCCGTCCGCCGCCCGAGCAGCGAGGCCAGCCGAGGCAACGATGAGGGCCGCTGCCACGGAGCAGAGGAAAGCTGATCTCAGCGAGACCCGAACAAGGCTAGCAGTCCGTGAATTTTCCGAGCAATGGCTATTGCTGAAAGGCCCCTGCATGTTCCCGCATTCCCCCAAATACCGTAGTCAACCGAGTAGCTAACACGGGCGAAATGAGAGCGCTAAGGCAGTTTCTGGCGTTATCTTGAAAGCCGGAGAAAAAAAGGCCTTCTGTGGCCCAAAAGACACGCTACAGGCTTGATCTGCCAAGCATTTTCCGCAACCAAAGCCCCCGAAGCCCCGCAACTGCATGCATTCTCTTTCCAGCAGCAAGACAAAAGGAACAGCGGAAACTTTTCAGGTGTTTTCAAGAAATCACATCCTGAAAGAATCACGTCAAGCATGCCGCTTGCTCCCGAACAGGTTGATGGCTAACAGTCGGGAACACGTTTCACGTCAACGGGAGCCTGACCCATGACAACCACTCTGCCGCGTTTCGCCCGCCTTGCCGTCCTTGCCCTTTCGGTGCTGCCTTTCACAACAAGTCATGCTCCGGCAGCTGACCTGCCGGATCTTGGGGGCCGGGAAATCGCGGTGCTGACGGAAAATGCCTATCCGCCACTGCAATTCATGGACAGCAGCGGCAAGGCCGTGGGCTGGGAATATGACGCGGTTGCGGAGATCGCCAAGCGGCTCAACGCCAGGGTCACCTATCAGAACTCCAGCTGGGACGCGATGATCCCTGCCATCGCCGCCGGGGAATATGATTTTGCCATGAACGGCATCACCATCCGCGACGACCGCAAGGACAAGGTGGATTTCTCCGATCCCTACATGCGCTCGGAAATGGTGATGCTGGTGCGTGCCGATGAAGCCCGGTTTTCCGATGCCAAGGGCTTTGCAGCCGATGCCGGGCTGCTGATGGCCGCCCAGCCGGGCACCACGCCCTTCTATGTCGGTGTCTACGAAGTGCTCGACGGCGACGAGGCCAACCCGCGCATCAAGAAGTTCGAGACCTTTGGTGCAGGCGTTGCCGCACTCCGGGCCGGTGACGTGGATCTGGTTCTGACCGACAGCACGGCGGCGGAGGGCTATGTCTCCACCTCCAATGGCACGCTGAAGATCGTGGGTGAGAAACTGGGCACGGAAGACTTCGGCTTCATCTTCCCCAAGGGCTCGGATCTCGCTGCCCCGGTCAATGCCGCGATTGCATCGATGAAGGCAGACGGCACCATGGCCGCGCTCGATAAGAAGTGGCTGCTTGACTACAAGATGGGCCAGTGAGCCTGATGCAAGCTGGAGAGCCGTGAAGAATGGGACCCGCCCGCCCGAAGCCGCGCGCCAGACATGTTCCCGGCGGCCGTTCGCCCTCTTCGCCTGAGTTTCCCTGGTGGCTCGCCGCCATGGGGCTTCTGGTCGCCTATGCCTTTGCGCAGGCTCTGGGAGATGCCGAGCAGGCGCAGGTGCTGTCCACCCTGTCGCGGGGCATCGGCATCACGCTGATGGTCACGGCCACGGCCTTCACCGGCGCCTCGCTGCTGGGGCTGCTGCTGGCGCTCGGCACCCTGTCGCGGTTCACCGTCATCCGCCAGTTCGTCCGCTTCTATGTGGAACTGATCCGCGGCATCCCGATTATCGTGCTGCTGCTCTACATCGCCTTTGCCGGTGTGCCGCTGCTGGTGGAAGGCTGGAACTGGCTCGCCGGGTACCTCGGCCTTGGCGAAGTCAGGACGCGTGATGTCTCCCTGCTCTGGCGTGCCGTTGCCGCGCTGATCCTTGCCTATTCCGCCTTTCTGGCGGAGGTGTTCCGGGCCGGTATCGTCTCGATAGCCCCCGGTCAGGTGGAAGCGGCCAAGGCGCTTGGCCTTACCGGCTGGCAACGCTTCCGTCTGGTCATCGCGCCGCAGGCCCTGCGCGTGGTGCTGCCGCCTTTTGGCAATGATTTCATCGCCATGCTGAAGGACAGTTCCCTCGTCTCGGTTCTGGGCGTCACCGACATCACCCAGCTCGGCAAGGTCGCAGCCGCAGGCAACTTCCGCTATTTCGAGACCTACAATCTCGTCGCGCTGATCTATCTGTCGATGACAGTCACCCTCTCCGTCGCCCTGCGCCAGCTGGAACACCGCCTGCGCTGGCGGGACAAGCCGGGCAGCGGCGAAGCGCAGGGCGGGCAGATTTAGCCAGAGTTCCTGGTCCGCAGCGGCGCTCAGACTCAAATCCCGCGCCGTCCCGGCCTCCGTGCTGGGACCTGTCATTGACGCAGCAGGGCTTGATGCCAACCGCAATGGAACCGGCTGATCCGGGTTTGGTTGAGCCGTGCAGCACAGGGTCCTTCTCAAGGCTCGGCGCATCAGCATGTCAACAGCTATCGCCCCTGAGGCCTCCTCACAGGCCCCGGCTCAAGGCCGGGGCGGCGCGGTGGGGCGCTTGACGCGAAGTGCCCTCACCGCCCCTTGCGGCTCCAGCCGGTGGCTCTGGCGACAAGCGGGAAATAGAGGCTGTAGGGCAGAATCCGCAAAAACTTGAGCTGCCGCACGAAGGCCTTGGGGAAGGAAATCTCGAAGCCCTTGCGCGCCCGCAGCCCCGCCACAAAAGCCTTGGCCGCCTCTTCCACCGGCATCAGATGCGGCATGGGGAAAGGGTTTTCCTTGGTCGCAGGCGTATCGACAAAGCCGGGCGAAACCACCTGAATGCGGATCCCCACCCGGTCGAGATCAAACTTCAGGCTCTCGGCCAGATTGATCAGCCCGGCCTTGGTCGCCCCATAGGCGGCCGAGGTGGGCAGGCCGCTGTAGCCCGCGACAGAGGCGACAATCGCGATCTGACCGCGCCCCCGCCCCTTCATGGCGGCAATCGCGGGCAGCACCACATGCACGGTGCCCTTCAGATTGACATCGAAGGTCTGCGCGTAAGCCTCTGCAGAACCATCGAGACCATCCACCGGGATATAGACCCCCGCATTGGCGATGACGAGGGCAAGCGGCGCAAGCTCCGCCTCGATGCTGGCGGCAATAGCGGCCATGGCGGCCGCATCCGTGACGTCGCCCGGATAGGCGTGGATCGATCCGGCAAGGCCTGCGCCCTCTCCGGCAAGGCTCTCGAGCGCTTCAGCCGAACGGGCCGTCACCGCAACCTTGAAGCCCGCCCGCGCCAGCTCCAGCGCCACCGCCCGCCCGATGCCGGAACTGGCGCCCGTGATCCATGCCGAACCGTCCGAAGGGGTTGCCGTATAATCTGTCACCTGAAACTCCTGTGTCTGGAGTTTCTACGGACAAGGGCGGGCTGTGGATCTGGTGGGATGGTGCATCTGGCTTCGGACAGGAACCTGAAGCAGCGCTTGAGAGAATCTCAGCTCTCTGGAAGCGGGCAGGCCCCGGCTCGCGCTGCGCTTGGCCGGGGTGACGGCCTGAGCGAGCATCAAACCCTGCCAAGCTCATATGTCCCCGCTCAAGGCGGGGACAGCGCAGTAGGGCTATGAGGCTCTGGCTTTCAGCAGCACCGCAGTGAAACAGGCACACTTACCCTGCCCCGCCCTCACATCCGCATGAACGGAGCGATAAGGCGGCCCAGCGGGCCAGTCAGCCGCAAGTGGCCTTCTGTGACAGCAAAGCAGATGCAGTCTTCATCGTCATCGGCGATGGGCTTGTGATCGACGTGATCATCGGCAAAGGCGAGATCGCCGCGCACATAGTGCCCATCCACATCCGAGAAGCCGCCCTGCAGCACCAGCGTCAGTTCCTGGCCATCATGAGTGTGAGACGGAACGGCGCGGCCGGCCTTGATCCAAAGGAGGCTGGCGGTGCAGCCATCCATTTCGCCGAATTTGAATTCCTTCACGCCCGGCATCAGGCTGCGCCACTTCAGGCCGTCCAGCGTGTTGCGGCCCAGCAGGCCGCGCAGGCTGGACGGAAGACGCGGATCGAAGGACTCGCACGGCTGAATGCGCCGTTCCGGCATGGCTGGAAGGCCGAGAATGGCCTCAAGGCGGGCATCGCGGCTGGTCAGCTCCACCGGTGCGGTGGTGTCCAGCTCTGCCCCGGCCAAGGCCTCCAGCGAGCGGACATAGCCGCGATGGCGGGGCGACAATTCCAGATGAGACGATACGAGGACGCGCGCGGGTTCTGCCAGCCTTCCGGCGACATATCCTGCCAGCAATTCGTCCAGTCCAGTGGTAGTTTCCATTGAGGTGCCTGGTGCCATCTTTTGAGTGAGCAGCTTTTCCTGCTCTACGGCGGTCTTTGGTGCCCGGATCACGTCTTTCTGCGTGTTGGTAAGGAAAACTAGATAAACTGCCCCTTTCCGGCAAGATGCCGCCGGGGCCAAGACGGGGGTTTTCCGTTTCCATTTAAGCGAAGATGCAGAAAAACCTTTCACGCATGACACGCCAGATTGCAGCCGCGTCACTTGATCCGGCGCCTTTGGACCATTAGCTTGCGCACAAGACGTTTCAACCAGAAAACAGTAACACCGGATCACCATGACCCTTTATGCCTCCGCCGTCGAAGCCATCGGCAACACCCCGCTCATCCGCCTCAACCGGCTTTCTGACGAGACGGGCTGCGAGATCCTGGGCAAGGCGGAGTTCATGAATCCCGGCCAGTCGGTCAAGGACCGCGCCGGCAAGCAGATGATCCTGGAGGCCGAAGCGCGCGGCGACCTGAAGCCCGGCGGCCTGATCGTCGAGGGCACCGCTGGAAACACAGGCATCGGCCTTGCGCTCGTAGCCCGCGCCCGCGGCTACAGAACCGTCATTGTCATGCCGGACAGCCAGAGCCAGGAAAAGAAGGACATGCTGCGCCTTGCCGGGGCAGAGCTTGTCGAAGTGCCGGTGAAGCCCTTCTCCGACCCGAACAATTACCAGCATGTCGCCCGCCGCCTTGCCGAAGACCTGGCGAAAAGCGAGCCTAACGGCGTGCTCTTTGCCGACCAGTGGAACAACCTCGACAACCGCAAGGCCCATTTCGTCAGCACCGGTCCGGAAATCTGGCGCGACACGGACGGCAAGGTGGACGGTTTCATCTGCGCGGTCGGTACCGGCGGTACGCTGGCGGGCACCTCCACCTATCTGCGCCAGCAGAAGCAGGACATCGTCATCGGCTGCGCGGACCCGCGCGGGGCGGCGATGTACTCGCTCTTCACCACCGGCAAGGCAGAATCCTCCCCCGGCGGCTCCGTGTCGGAGGGTATCGGCCTTGGCCGCGTCACGCCGATCATCGAGGACATCAAGGTGGACAAGGCCTATCTGGTGACCGATGAGGAAGCCATGCCGCTGCTGTTTGATCTGGCGGAGAATGAAGGTCTCCTGCTCGGCGGCTCCAGTGCCATCAACATCGCCGGTGCGGCCCGTCTTGCGCGGGATCTGGGACGCGGCCATACGGTCGTGACCATCCTGTGCGACCACGGCTCGCGCTATCAGTCCAAGCTCTACAATCCGGACTTCCTGCGCTCCAAGTCCCTGCCGGTTCCGGCGTGGCTGGAGAGCCGGTCCGGGCTGAAGGCGCCTTTCCTGTGAGATAAGGACCACGCCCATGGGGGGCGCTGCCACGTCCATCGGCAGGGATGTCCTCACGGATGTCAGTCTCGCCGATACGATCCTGAACAATCTCGGCATCATCGCCGCGGTTACGGCAGCGCTTTACACCCTTGCAGCCATCTGCGCCGTGCGGGAAGTGATGAACAGCCGCACCGCGCAAGGCACCATCGCCTGGCTGCTGTCGCTGTTCTTCCTGCCCTTCCCCACCATCTTTCTCTATCTCGTCTTCGGCTGGAAACAGTTCGACGACTATGCAGACGTGCAGCGCAAGATGGGCCGGGACGAGCGCAGCCGCCGCGCCCGGCAGATCGGCATCGCCGACAAGGCCGCGACCACGGACTGGCAGGTGCTGTCAAGCGTCGCCAACCTGCCCTTCATTTCCGGCAACCGCTGCGAATTGCTGATCGATGGCGATGCCACGTTTTCCTCGATCCTGCAGGGGATTTCCGAGGCCAGAACCGTGGTTCTGGTGCAGTTCTTCATCGTGCGCAGCGATGTGCTGGGCCGCACGCTGGCCGACCTGCTGATTGAGAAGGCCCGGCAAGGCGTCCGGGTCTACTTCCTTTATGACGAGATTGGTTCCAAGGGCCTGCCCAAGGCCTATATCCGGCGGTTGCGCCGGCACGGCATCCATGTCTCGGGCTTCAATGAAACGCACCACTATCTGCGGATCCTGGGGCCGATGCGGATCAACTACCGCAATCACCGCAAGGTCGTCGTCGTGGACAACCGGCATGCCTGGGTCGGCGGGCACAATGTGGGCGATGAATATCTGGGCAAGGACCCGGATTTCGGCCACTGGCGCGACACCCATGTAAAGATCAGCGGCCCGGCGGCACTCGGCTGCACCCTCTCCTTTGCCGAGGACTGGCACTGGGCCTGCGGCCAGCCGCTGGATTTCTTCTCCCCCGGCCCCTACGAATCCCCCGGCGGCGAAGCCGTCCTGGTGATGCCGACGGGCCCGGCCGATCCACTGGAAGACTGTTCCATCGCCTTCACCGAGGCTCTGTCCCGCGCCCGCCGCCGGCTGTGGATCGTCAGCCCCTATTTCGTGCCGGGACCGGAAATCCAGATGGCGCTCTATGCCGCAGCGTTGCGGGGCGTCGATGTGCGCGTGCTGCTGCCGCAGAAGGCAGATCACCGGCTGGTCTGGCTGGCCAGCCACGCCTATGCCGATGACATGGTCAACCACGGCATCAAGGTCTACCGCTATCTCGACGGCTTCCTGCATCAGAAGGTGGTGCTGGTCGATGATGAACTGGCCTCTGTCGGCACGGTGAATTTCGACAACCGCTCCTTCCGGATCAATTTCGAGATCACGCTCTGGTTCACCAGCCCCGGCTTCATTGCCCAGATCGCCGCCATGCTGGAGCGTGACTTCGCCGGCGCGCGCGAGACTGGTCCCGATGACCTGGACAAGCGCTCCTATGCCTTCCGCGTGCTTGCCCAGAGTGCCCGGCTTTTTTCACCAATCCTCTAGAGCAACCGTACCGGCCTGAGCACACCAAGGCTTGCAGCTGCAGCACAGCATGCTACCTTGCGGCCCCGCCTGATCCGATACCGGAGCCTTTCAGATGACAGAGCCCCTTTTCCGCGATGATTCCTACCTGCGCAGCTGCGAGGCGCAGGTGGTAGAGATTACCGGGGATGGCGCCATCGTGCTGGACCGGACGGTGTTCTACGCCACCAGCGGCGGCCAGCCCGGCGACAGCGGCTATCTGGAACGTGCCGATGGCAGCCGCATTGCCATCACCACCGCCCTTTATGCAGACGGAAAGACCGGTCACCGGCACATTCCCGCCGCCGGAGAGACCCTGCCGGAAGCAGGTGAAGCCGTGACCTTGCATTTGGACTGGACGCAGCGCTACCGTTTCATGCGCATGCACACCGCCCTGCACATCATCTGTGCCGTGCTGCGGACCAAAATCACCGGCTGCCAGATCGGCGCGGAAGAAAGCCGCATCGACCTTGATATTCCCGAGCCGCCGGAGCGCGGCGCCATCGAGGTTGCGATCCGCGAAGCAATTGACCGCGACATGGCAGTCAGCATGGAGTGGATCACGGACGAGGAACTGGATGCCAACCCCGGCCTGATCAAATCCATGAGCGTCAGCCCGCCGCGCGGTAACGGCAAGGTGCGCCTCGTGCGCATCGGCGGGGATTTCGACCTGCAGCCCTGCGGCGGCACCCATGTGTCGCGCACCTCGGAAATCGGCCTCGTCGAGGTCACCAAACTCGACAAGAAGGGCAAGCTGAACCGGCGGATCCGCATCCGCCTGGCAGATTGACCTCCCTCCCAGAACCAGACCTGCCACTGCAGCACCGGAGACCTGCATGAACCGCCCGCCCCTCGTCAGCACCGAATGGCTCGCCAGCCGCCTCACCGCGCCCGATGTGCTGGTGCTCGATGCCTCCATGCATCTGCCCAATACGGGCCGCGATGCCAACGCGGAATATCTGGCGGAGCATATTCCCGGCGCCATCCGCTTTGACATCGACGCCATTGCCGACAAGGCAAGCCCCCTGCCCCACATGCTGCCGCAGCCAACGGCTTTCTCATCCATGATGCGCAAGCTGGGCGTGGGTGATGGCATGACGCTGGTGTTCTACGACACGGTCGGTCTTTACTCAGCCCCGCGCGGCTGGTGGATGCTGAAGACCATGGGTGCAGAACGTGTCTTCATCCTCGACGGCGGCCTGCCGAAGTGGAAGGCCGAGGGACGCCCGGTGGAGGATGGCAAGGTGACACGGCCGGAGCGCCACTTCACCGCCCGCCTGCACAATGGCGCCGTGACCGGCATCGATGCCATGCGGGCGATCGTGGACAGCGGCAGCCGCCAGGTGCTGGACGCCCGCGCCGGCGCCCGTTTCCGGGCCGAAGTGAAGGAGCCGCGCGAGGGCCTGCGCTCCGGCCATATGCCCGGCGCCTTCAGCACGCCCTTCACCGAGCTTCTGAATGCAGATGGCACGATGAAGTCCAATGGGGACCTCAGCCAGGTGTTCCTGGACGCTGGCGTTGATCTGTCGCGCCCGGTGACCACGTCCTGCGGCTCCGGCGTGACTGCAGCCGTCATCACTCTCGCCCTCACCCTGCTCGGCCACAAGGATCTGAGCCTCTATGACGGCTCCTGGAGCGAATGGGGCAGCCTGCCGGACACGCCGGTCGTCACCGGCTGATCCCCAGGACTGGGCTGCAAAAGACAAAAGGCTCGCGTCATGGACTGGCGCGAGCCTTTGTTTTCAGGACGGGCGGCCGGCGTCACATCAGCGACAGGCGCAGCACCGGTTCGGACTTGGCGTTGAGCAGTGTCAGGGAACCTCGCTCCCCCCGGTAGTCGACAGCCGCATGGACTGCTTCGACGAATTTGCGCTCCTGGTTCATGATGGCAGGGGCACAGGCCTTGCGGGTGACCGCCAGCGGGCCGATTTTCAGCACGCCGCCACTCTGGCGGACCTGCCCGAAAATGGTGTTGCAGCCGCCAGAGCCCGCAACGGTTCCAGCTTCCTCGATCTGCAGGATACTGTCCGCACCTCCCTGCGGCGCCTCACCCTGAATTTCCTCCACCTTCCACTTGCCCACCAGATCGAAGGGCAGCCCGCGATCCTGAGCGGCAGCAGGCAGAAAAGCCGCAAGCGCCGCTACTGCGGCAGAACAGGCGATGCCCCTGACAGCAAAATGGCGAAAATTTCCCAGAACAGTCATGCGTCGAACAACCCTCTCATACCAAGGCTCCGGGATGCTGACGCATCGCGCCTTGAAAATGCTCAAACGCCGCAGGGGCTTGATCAAATCCCGATGAGGCGAGCTCACCGGAGTTTCGTGCAAGACATGCAATACCGAGCGGCCGGTGATTTCTGCCCCCCAGAATGCCTCAAGCCCGATAATGCGAAGTAAACCGGCAGGCATTTCCGCAAGACATGACTTACAGGCTGTTTACGGCAGATTCTTGAAGACGGATTTCGCAAGACTGAGAAAGGCATAGCGCTTTCGCCGCGCCATTTATTGTCAAAATATACAATCGTCTTTTCTTCAAGAAAACTCGCACCGCCATGTAAAAAACAAGACCCCGGACCTGGTGGTCCGGGGTCTGATTTTAACCTGTGAGCTGCGGCCGGAAAGCAGGTCCGCGCTGTTCCGGATCAGTGATGCAGGATCTGGCTCAGGAACAGCTTGGTGCGCTCGTGCTGCGGATTGAGGAAGAACTGCTCCGGCTCGTTCTGTTCCACGATCTGGCCGGCATCCATGAAGATGACCCGGTTGGCGACCTTGCGGGCGAAGCCCATTTCGTGGGTGACGCAAAGCATGGTCATGCCTTCTTCGGCAAGGCTGACCATCACATCCAGCACTTCCTTGATCATTTCCGGATCAAGCGCCGAGGTCGGCTCATCGAACAGCATGATCTTGGGGTTCATGCAGAGCGAGCGGGCAATGGCCACGCGCTGCTGCTGTCCGCCGGAGAGCTGGCCCGGGTACTTGTGCGCCTGCTCGGGGATCTTCACCCGGGTCAGGTAGTGCATGGCGATTTCCTCGGCTTGCTTCTTCGGCATCTTGCGCACCCAGATCGGCGCCAGCGTGCAGTTCTCAAGGATCGTCAGGTGCGGGAACAGGTTGAAGTGCTGGAAGCACATGCCAACCTCACGGCGGATCTCGTCGATCTTCTTCAGGTCATCGGTCAGTTCGATGCCATCGACGATGATCTGGCCTTTCTGATGCTCTTCCAGACGGTTGATGCAGCGGATCATCGTCGACTTGCCGGACCCTGAAGGCCCGCAGATGACGATGCGCTCGCCGCGCATGACCTTCAGGTTGATGTCGCGCAGCACGTGGAAATCCCCGTACCACTTGTTCATACCGGCGATTTCGACCGCCACTTCCGTGTCAGACACGGTCATCTTGCTGCGGTCAACGGCGATTTCGACTTCGGAGACTGCGTTCTCACTCATGGGTTTACTCCAGAATATCCAGGGATCGGAGGCGGCGCGGAGATCCGCGCCAGCCTGTCAACGGTCGCTCTAGCGTTTGTGGCCCGTGTTCAGCCGCCGCTCCATGTAGATGGAGTAGCGCGACATGCCGAAACAGAAGGCAAAGAAGATCACGGCAGCAAACAGATAGCCTGTGCGGCTGGTGACCGGCGTTGCCCAGGTCGGATCTGTGAACGAGGACTGGATCTGACCCAGCAGGTCGAACATGCCGACGATCAGCACCAGGGTCGTGTCCTTGAACAGGCCGATGAACGTGTTCACGATGCCCGGAATGACAAGCTTGAGCGCCTGCGGCAGGATGATGAGACGCATCATCTGCCAGTAGCCCAGGCCGAGTGCCATCGCCCCCTCATACTGCCCTTTCGGGATCGCCTGCAGGCCGCCACGCACCACCTCTGCCATATAGGCGGCGGAGAACAGCGTCACACCGATCAAGACGCGCAGAAGCCGGTCGAAGGTGATGCCTTCAGGCAGGAACAGCGGCAGCATCACGGAGGACATGAACAGCACCGTGATCAGCGGCACGCCGCGCCAGAACTCGATGAACATCACCGAGAACAGCTTGACGACTGGCATGTTCGAGCGCCGCCCCAGAGCCAGCAGAATGCCGATCGGAAGCGATGCGGCAATACCGGTCACCGCAATCACCAGCGTCACCAGCAGCCCTCCCCACAGGGAGGTCGAGACCACCGGCAGGATCACGTTGCCGCCGATGGAGAGCCCCGTCAGCAGATAATAGGCTGCGATGGGAAGCCCGACGATGAAGAGCACCGCGTTGATCCGCTTGTACGGCACCGACGGGACCGCCAGCGGAATGAGCAGAGCTGCAAAGAGCGCAAAGACAATATCCACCCGCCAGGTCTGGTCCGCCGGATAACGGCCATAAATGAACTGCGGGAAATACGCCTTCACATAGGCCCAGCAGGCCCCGACAACCTCGCCTGAACCTTCCGGCACCAGACAGGCATTGCGGTTTTCACCGGTCCAGACTGCAGTGAGGAAGGCGAACTCGATCAGCGGCTTGATCAGGGAATAGGCGATCAGGATGCCGAGGAGCGTCAGGATGGTGTTGCCTATGGAAGAGAACAGGTTCGCTCTCATCCAACCCAGGGCACCGGAGGTCGACACCGGCGCAGGAAGGAGCGGAGCCTCCTCCGTCCGGATGTGGAATGCAGATTTGGTTTCAGCCATGGTGTTCATCCTTACCGCTCCACCAAAGCCATCTTCTGGTTATACCAGTTCATGAAGGCCGATGTGATCAGGCTGAGCGACAGGTAGATCGCCATCCAGATCGCAATAACCTCGATCGCCTGGCCGGTCTGGTTCAGCACCGTACCGCCAAGGGACACAAGGTCGGGGAAGCCGATCGCAACTGCGAGCGAAGAGTTCTTCGTCAGGTTGAGATACTGGCTGGTGAGCGGCGGAATGATCACGCGCATGGCCTGCGGAATGATCACCAGCCGGAGGGTCGGCGCATTGCGCAGACCCAGGGCATTGGCAGCCTCGGTCTGGCCGTGGCTGACCGCCTGAATGCCTGCACGCACGATTTCCGCGATAAAGGCAGAGGTGTATATGGCCAGAGCCAGCGTGAGGGCCAGGAACTCCGGAATCAGCGTCATGCCCGTGCCGAGCGTGAAGCCCCGCTGCAGCAGCGGCCCGGTGTCGTTGAAGACCGGCTGGCTGAAGGACACCGGCATGCCCGATGCCAGATAGGCAATGAGCGGCAGGCCAATGATCAGCCCCAGCGCCGTCAGGAACATCGGAAACTGCTGCCCTGTTGCCTCCTGACGCTTGCGTGACCAGGTCCTGATCCCAATGGTCAGCACGATGGCGATCAGAAGCGCGATGCCGATTGCCGAAGAGCCCGGCTCGAACACCGGCCTGGGCATCCACAGCCCGGCGATATTCAGATGGATCGTGTCAAACAGCGACCACCTGTCCCGCTTGTCGGGCACCGAGCGCAGAACGGCAAAATACCAGAAGAAGATCTGCAGCAGCAGCGGAATGTTGCGCAGAACCTCGACATACCAGTAGGCGAGCTTCGAGATCACCCAGTTCTTGGACAACCGGGCAACACCAATCAGGAAGCCCAGAATTGTCGCGCAGAGAATGCCGATGACGGCAACGAGCAGCGTGTTCAGGAAGCCCACCAGCAGGGCATCCCCGAAGGTGGAGGCTTCCGTATAGTTGATCAGGCTCTGGGATGTGCCAAAACCTGCGATCCGGTCAAGAAACCCGAAACCCGATGCAATTTTCTGACGCTGCAGGTTTGCAATCGTGTTGGTCACGATCACATAGCCCACGGTCACAATGACCGAAACCAGCAGCAACTGAAAGAAGATGCCTCGAACATGCGGGTCGTTGACCAGCGATCCCCTCCGGGAGGATGCTGCGCCGTTTTCCCGTGTTGTCATATTCCCTCGCCAACCTGAAACGCACCGGTGCTCTTCTTGCGGCACCTGTCATGCGTTGCCGTTCTCCAGACCCCGTCGACAGAGAAACGGCAGTTTGTCCCCTGGTGCCGGTTGCTGCATTTCGCAGTCTTTACCAGCACCGTCATTACGCAAATCCCGGCCAGCTTGCACCGGCCGGGACGCAGTTCCGGAAGTCCCGAAGGACCCCGTAAAGTCTGGCGCTTAGCGGACCGGCGGAGCGTACTGCAGGCCGCCCTTCGTCCACAGGGCGTTCAGGCCGCGGGCGATGCCCAGCGGAGTGTCCGGACCGACATTGCGGTCGAAGGCTTCGCCGTAGTTGCCCACGCCCTTGACGATGCTGACAACCCAGTCGTTGCCGACGCCGAGCTGCTGGCCGTAGTCACCTTCAACGCCGAGCAGGCGCTTGATTTCCGGATTGTCGGAAGACTTCATCTCTTCGACGTTGGCCGAGGTGATGCCGAGCTCTTCCGCGTTGATCATGGCGTAGAGGCTCCACTTCACCAGATCGAACCACTGGTCATCGCCATGACGGACCACCGGGCCGAGCGGCTCCTTGGAGATGATTTCCGGCAGAACAACGTGATCAGCCGGGTTGGCGAGCTTCAGGCGCTCGGCGTAGAGGCCGGAAGCGTCGGTGCTGAACACGTCGCATCGGCCGGCGTCATAGGCCATGATCACTTCGTCGGCCTTTTCGAACGCGACGACTTCATACGGCATGTTGTTGGAGCGGAAGTAGTCGGCGATATTCAGCTCGGTCGTGGTGCCGGTCTGGGTGCAGACGGACGCGCCGGACAGTTCAAGAGCGGACGTCACGCCCAGCGACTTGCGCACCAGGAACCCCTGACCGTCATAATAGGTCACGCCGGTGAAGTTCAGGCCGAGCGAGGTGTCGCGCGAAGAGGTCCAGGTCGTGTTGCGCGACAGGACGTCGATTTCGCCGGACTGCAGGGCGGTGAAACGCTCCTTGGCGCTCAGCGGGGAATACTTGACCTTCTCAGCGTCGCCGAAAATGGCGGCTGCAACGGCGCGGCAGATGTCGACGTCGAGGCCGCTCCAGTTGCCCTGTGCATCCGGATTGGAGAAGCCCGGCAGACCCTGGCTCACACCGCACTGGACGAAGCCCTTGGCCTTGACGTCATCAAGCGTTGCTGCAGACGCAGAGGTCGCAGCTGCCGCAACGACGGTGGCGCCGAGCATCATGGGAATGAATTTCGCTTTCATGGACTTGCAGCCTTTTTTTGTTACCCATCTGTGTTTTGTATCAGGACCCGGATGTTCCGCATGCGCTTGTTCCAGCTGCTGGACCCCCTGCCCGGCCGTGCCGGGCTCCAGTCCTCCCTCGCGCAAAACGCGAAGTCGGAATAGCGCCGCTACCCGAGCCCCAATGTGGCCATTCGATGGCATTTGACGCGACGGGTCAAGAGGCCGCAGAGTGGTAAAACGATTATTTCCTCGTGAGGTCCTCCCCTCCTTCCACCTCCCGCTGCACAGAAAGTCAACACGAGTAACAAAATGGCAGAGATTGATCAGAAACTGGACACTGTGCTTGTTCACGCAGGCCGGCATCCGGGTGAATTTCACGGATTTGTGAACCCTCCGGTGGTCCATGCCTCGACCGTCCTTTTCCCCAGCGTCGAGGCGATGGCACCGGGTGCGCAGAAATACTCCTATGGCCGCCGTGGAACGCCCACGACCGGGGCACTGGAAGAGGCTATTGCCGCCATCGAGGGGGCAGCGGGTGCCAAACTGGCCACCTCCGGCCTCAATGCAATTTCTCTCGCCTGCCTCTCCTGCCTGAAGGCCGGCGACCACTTCCTGGTGGCAGACACTGTCTATGGCCCCACGCGGCATTTCTGCGACACAATTCTGCCGCGCTACGGCATCGAGGTGGAGTATTTCGAGCCCTGGGCTGGCGAGGGGATCAGGAAGCGGTTCAAGGCCAATACGAAGGCGGTTTTCCTGGAAGCGCCCGGCTCGCTCACCTTCGAGATGCAGGACGTGCCGGCCACTGCCGCTGCAGCGCGCGAAATCGATGCTTTCGTGCTGATGGACAACACCTGGGCCACCCCGGTGTTCTTCCAGCCGCTGGCCCACGGGGTTGACCTGTCGATCCAGGCCGGAACCAAATATATCGTCGGCCACTCGGACGTGATGATCGGCACGGTGGCTGCAAGCGCAAGGGCCTGGC
Organism: Pannonibacter phragmitetus DSM 14782; assembly: GCF_000382365.1. Classification (GTDB taxonomy): domain Bacteria; phylum Pseudomonadota; class Alphaproteobacteria; order Rhizobiales; family Stappiaceae; genus Pannonibacter; species Pannonibacter phragmitetus. The sequence continues at coordinate 93,734 of NZ_KB908223.1, forward strand.
CGGGCCTGCTGGACATGCACGGCAACCTTGGCCTGCATGTGGGGCCGGATGATGTCTATCTTGCCCTGCGCGGCCTCAGGACCATGTCGGTTCGTCTTGAGCGGCACATGCGCAATGCGCTGGAAGTGGCAAACTGGCTGGCAGAGCAGACCTGCGTGGCGGCGATTCGCTATCCTGCCCTGCCGCAGGACCCCGGGCATGCCCTTTGGAAGCGGGATTTCAAAGGCGCCTGCGGGCTCTTTGCCTTTGATTTCACGCCGGACGTCACGGAGCAGCAGGCCATTACCTTCCTCAACGCGCTGAAGCTGTTCGGCCTTGGCTATTCCTGGGGCGGCTTTGAAAGCCTGGCCATTCCGGTGCAGCTGAAGGGTCTGCGCACGGCAGGCACGCCGGTGCCGCTCAACCAGAGCGTGCGCCTGCACATCGGGCTTGAAGACACGCGTGACCTGATTGCAGACCTGACGCAGGCCATGGCGGCGATGAAGGCCTGACATAAAAATGACCGGCTGCCGCGATCTGGCGGCTGCCGGTCATTCTTGCAGCAAATGGAGGTGGACCAGCTGGCAGGAAGCCCCGCTCAGGCGATCTTCACATCCGCTTCTTCCAGCAGCACGGCCCACTGCGCGCCGTGCATGTCGCGGTCATTCGCGCTGCCCTGCACCACCGGGCGGGGGAAGCTGAACTTGATGACCGAGAGATCCTCGATATCGAAGCGCTTCAGCAGCTGCGGTTCGGTGTGGAACAGCGCCGCCACGTCTGCCGTCTTCAGCGACGGCACAACCCGCTTGAACACCTCGTCAGATCCGCAGAACACGTCGACTGTCACCCAGAAGGGACCGGCATTCTTGGAACGGACCTTCAGGACAGTATCACCCAGACGCGCCATCTCAGATCTCCGTCACGTCAATGCGGAAGGCGGACATGGGATCGTCCAGTTCCAGCACGTGGTTGAGGGCAAACTCGTAGAGCGCGCCACGGTCCGACTGGGCCGGAGAGTAGGGAAATGCGAAAGTCGGCAGTTCCTCGTTGTCCGTCAGCGGATAATGCAGCACGAAAGGATTGATGAGCTTGCCGATTTCGGAGGCAATCGCCTGCGTTTCAGCGGTCACGATGCCCAGAACGCCGATCTCGACCGGATCGCCCTTGCGGTTTTCCATGGCCCCCAGCGCGCCGTCCACGCCGATGAGGCGGAACTGCAGGTCATAGGCGCCCGGCTCCAGCCCCATGCGGGAGCGGATTTCGCCGGTCAGAAAACCGGTGAGACGGTCCACCCAGGCGCGGGCCTCACGCACATAGCGCTCATTGCGCAGGATCGCCATGATGGTGGTCTGGTAGCCGGCAACACGGGCGCCCTCCAGCTTCACCGTGTACTGCCCCTCGACCCAGCGCGAGCCCTCGACCCGCACCCTTCGCTCATCCAGCGCCGTGTAGCGCGAGCCACGCACATCGAGATAGCCGCCCGGCTCATAGAGCTGATAGGGGTCCGAATTCTCGTAGAGCATATGGGCGGAAACGGAATGGGGCGTGCATGCGGCATTGTCTGCCAGCGGCTCGACCGTGAAACCTTCCTTGTCGAAGTCCACCATGATCACGCCGGAGGTGGGATTGGTGGAGCAGAGCGCACCACATTCGGCGATCTTTGCCCCATGCCAGGCTCCGCCCGGATGCTCACCGCGGGCAAGCGGCAAGGCGCAGATGGTCGCCGTATCGGTGGTACGTCCTGCGATGACGATATCGGCGCCGGTCTCAAGCGCCGCCTGAATCTGCTCCGCACCGGCCAGCGCCACGATGTTGGAGAGCGAGCCGATCAGTTCTGGAGAAATCTCCGGCGCCGGTGTGAGCGGGCGGATGCGGCCCTCCGCCAGCGCCTTGAGGATGCGCTCTTTCGGCTGGGAGGAATAGACCCGTGCGATCTTGAGGCTCTGGCCAAGTTCGGCCGCCAGTTCGCAGGTGATCTCATACATCCAGTCAACGGTTGTATCGGCACCGCAAGTGCCGGCCGTGCCGATGACGAGAGGAACACCGGCCCCGGCGCGGGCCTTCATCAGGTCGCGCCATTCGGCCTTGGTGGCGGCGCGGGAGTACTTGGAGACCCCCGCCCCGAGCGAGAAGGGGCCACTGTCGGTGGACCCGCCATCAATACAGATAATGCCGGGGCGAAGGTTGACACCGCGGGCCAGCGCCTCCCGGTCAAACCCCAGTCCGAGGACGCCTGAAGGCACCAGCACGCGGGTTGTCATGTCTCAGTCCTTGTCTGCAGCCGCCACATCGGCAGCAGCCGTTTCACTGTCCGGCAACGGCTTCTTGAGGAAGCGGCGCAGGAAGATGGGAGCAACGAAGCCCAGCACGGCCGCAGTCCAGAGACCAATGGCAATGCCCGAAGAGAACAGGTAAGTCCAGTCCCCATCCGACAGCACCATGGCGCGGCGCAGGTTGTCTTCCATCTGGTTGCCCAGAAGAATGCCCAGGATCACCGGCACGGTCGGAATGTCCAGCTTGCGCAGGATGTAGCCCAGAGCACCGAAGGCAACCATCATCAGCATGTCGAAGGACGAGCCCGTCAGCGAAAAGATGCCGACGAAGGCAATCATCGTCACGCCGGGCAGCAGGATGTAGCTCGGCACCGACAGGATGTGCACGAAGATCTTCACCATCGGAATGTTGAGGACCAGGAGCACGAAGTTGCCGATGAAGAGCGAGGCGATGAGCCCCCAGACGATTTCGGGCCGCTCGGTGAAGAGCAGCGGACCGGGGGTGATGTTGAGCGTCAGCAGCAGGGCCAGCAGAACGGCCGTGGTGCCCGAGCCCGGAACGCCGAGGGTCAGCATCGGGATCAGCGCGCCACCGGCGGCCGCATTGTTGCCCGCTTCAGGTGCGGCGATGCCCTTCGGATTACCGGTGCCAAACGTGTGCTTGTCCTTGGCAATGGCCTTCTCGCCCGCATAGGCCAGGAAGGAGCCGAGGGAGGCACCCGCGCCCGGCAGAACACCGGCGACAAAGCCGATGACCGTCGCCCGCAGCATGGTCCAGCGGGTCAGCCAGATATCCTTCCATGGAATGCGGTTGGACTCGATCTTCACGCCGATGGCGCTGTTCTTGCCGTGGCTCTCGATAAAGAAGAAGATTTCCGAGACGGCAAAGAGACCGACAATGGCGACGAGGAAATCGATGCCATCCATCAGGTGCAGCTCACCAAAGGTGAAGCGCGGCATGCCCGTGGTCTTGTCGAGGCCGATCATGGCGATACCCAGCCCGATGGCAGCGGCAAGGGCCGCCTTGGCCTGGTTGTTCGACCCCAGACCGCCGAGCGTGCAGAACGCCAGCAGATAAAGGGCGAAATATTCCGCCGGACCAAACTGGAAGGCAACGCGAGCCAGAAGCGGCGACATGACCATCAGGCCAACGGTGGCGAGGAAAGCGCCCACGAAGGAGGCCACGGCCGAAATCACCAGCGCATCACCTGCCCGGCCCTTGCGGGCCATGGGGTAACCGTCCAGCGTCGTCATCATCGCCGGTTCGTCACCGGGGATGTTGAGCAGGATCGACGAAATGCGCCCGCCATACATGCAGCCGTAGTAGACCGATGTGAGCAGAACCAGCGCCGACATGGCGTCAAGGCCGAGCGTGAAGGAAATCGGGATCAGCAGCGCCACGCCGTTTGAGGGGCCAAGGCCCGGCAGCGCACCAATGATGGTTCCGAGGAAGCAGCCGGCGATCGCCAGAAACAGCGTGGTCGGCGTCAGCGCCACGGAAAACCCGAGCGCCAGATTAGACAGGATATCCATGATGATGTCCCCTCACCCGAGCAATCCGCGCGGAAACGCCACGAGGCCGAGACCGAGCACGAATTTGAAGAGTGTAAAGAGGCCGATGGAAAGCCCTGCACCTGTCAGGAATGCCGGAACAGGCCGGGGCTCGATCTGGTAGCTGATGATGCCAGCAACGATGAAGGTCGGAATGATGAAGCCGAGCGGGCGGATCATCATTGCGTAGGCAATCAGCAGAAGCAGCGTGAACCCAAGCTTGGCGAGCATCAGGCCGTAGGGCCACTCGACGTCCGGGTCCGGGCGCAGCATCATTGTAAGGGAGGCGAGAATGGTCACGCCGCCGATCATGTAGGGAAATACCCGCGGACCGATCGGGTCCGAGATGAAGCTGGTCTCAATCTGTGTGGCGCTGGAGAGATACCCCAGCGCCACGAGGATCATGACCAGACCAAAAATCCGGTCACCCTTCATTATTTGATGATCCCGATCTCACGCGAAATCTCCTGGATTTCCGCGATGTTGTTGGTGACCCAGCCCTCGAATTCGTCACCGATGAGCGTGTAGGGGGCAAGGCCGTTGTCAGCCATGACCTTCTTCCACTGCTCGGACTCGGCAACCTGCTGCAGGCGGTCAGACCAGACCTTGAACTCTTCGTCGGAGATGCCCTTCGGGACATAGACACCGCGCCAGTTCATGGCGACGAGATCCAGGCCCTGTTCCTTTGCAGTCGGGACATCCGGGAAGGCATCGACACGCTCTTCGGCAAACACGGCCAGAGCACGCACGTCGCCAGACTTGATGAAGCCGGAGATCTCGGAAATGTCGCCGGTCATGGCTGCGGTAAAGCCGCCAACGGTCTGGGTGATGGCATCGGCACCACCGTCGACGCCGATGTACTTGATGGCGCGGGCGTCGGTGAAGCCGGCGCGGTCCATCATCATGAGAACCTTGAGATGGTCAAAGCCGCCCACGGCGGAACCACCGGCGAAGGCGTTCTTGGACGGGTCGGCCTTCACGGCCTCGATCAGATCATTGATGGTCTTGTAAGGGCTGTCCTTGGCCACAACGATGACGCCGGGATCACCGCCGATGGTGCCGAGCCAGCGGACCTGCTCGGCCGTCATGCCGGCAAAGGCGTTCTGGGCAAGACGGGTGGTGGTTGCCGAGGAGGCTGCCACGAAGACGTCTGCATCGGTGTTGCGCTGGCCCACCACGTGAGTGTAAGCGACACCGCCGCCCGCACCGGCCATGTTGGTGACCTGCACCGGGTTCGGCACAACGCCGATTTCATACATGATCTGGGAGACCTGACGGCAGGTAAAATCCCAGCCGCCGCCGGGGTTTGCCGGTGCAATGCACTCCGTGGCCGCAGCAACGGTGGTCATGCCAGCACCGATCATGGCGCCAAGCGCAAGCGCCTTAAGCGTAGTTTTCATCCCTGGTTCTCCTCCCTGGGGCATTGGTATCAGTCCGCAAGGCCTGTCCGGACCTCTTGCGTCCCGCCATAGTTTCGTCCAAACCTGACACAAACCTGTCACAGGTGTAAATTTCAGGGGGGATGATCTTGCGGTTCCTGCTCATCGAGGACAATGGGGACCTTGCGCGCTCCGTGCAGGAACGGCTGACGCTGGAGGGCCATGCCGTCGATCACGCCCCGGACCTTGAGACCGCACGCTCATGCCTTGCGTCTGCGGCCTATGATCTGATCCTTCTCGACATCATGCTGCCTGATGGAGACGGGCGCGCATTTCTGTCAGCCCAGCGGCAGAAGGGTGATGCAACGCCCGTCATCGTCATGACGGCGCGCTCCTCAGTCTCCGACCGGGTGGGCACGCTCGACATGGGCGCGGATGACTATATCACCAAGCCCTTCGACTTCGCTGAACTGGAAGCCCGCTGCCGGGCAGTTCTGCGCCGGCGCGGCGGCACACCCAACTCACAGCAGCGCTTCGCAGATGTGGTGTTCGATCCGCTCGCCGGCCAGGTGATCGTCGCAGGCGAGAGCCGGGAGCTGCGCAGCCGCGAACTGCGGCTTTTCGAAGTCTTTCTGGCTGCCCCCGGGCGCATCCTGTCAAAAGACCATCTGTGCGACCGGCTGTTCTCCTACTCCGAACCAGTCACGGACAATGCCATCGAGGTATACGTAGGCCGGCTGCGCAAGAAACTTCAGGGCAGCACGGTGCGCATCGAAACCCTGCGCGGCCTGGGCTACAGGCTGACGGGCGCATGAGGGCGCGCGCGAACGGACAGAAGGCTGGCGAAGGCAGCGCCCCGCCCTATTCCCCGTCCCTCCGGCGCCGGTTGATCACCCAGCTTCTGGGTCTTTCGGCCATTCTTGCCATTGCTCTCTTCTTCGCCGTTCGCATCAGTTCCGAACAGGCCTCGGAAGCGACACTTGACGGCATTCTGGGTGCGGCGACAACAGCGATTGCCGAGGAACTGCGGAGCGTCGATGGCGGCCCGCTGGTGGAACTGCCCTCCGGCACCTTCTCCATCTTGTCCGCCATGGGCGAGGAGCGGATCTTCTACCGCATCATGATCGGCGGACGTGACCTGACCGGCTACGAGGATCTGCCGGAACCAGCAAAGGCGCCCTCTTCGCTCGAGCCGGTTTTTTACACAGCACTCTACCGCGATGCCAATCTGCGCATCGCGGCTGTCGCCCGCAATCTGGTGATCGATGAGGGGCCAGTGCGGCTGCTGGTCATGGTCGGTCAGACGCGGGAAGCGCAGAATGCCATTGCCGCACGGCTTGCCAACAGGGCAGCCGCACTTGGCCTTGCAGTGTTCCTCGCCGCCATTCCCCTGTCGCTGCTGGCGGCTTCACGCCTGCTGCGGCCCATCGACAAGCTGGCCGTCGCAATGGAGCGGCGCGGCCCGCGCGATCTGCGTCCGGTGCGCCACCCTGCCCCGGCTGAGCTTGTGCCGCTGATGTCCGCACTCAACAGCTTCATTACGCGCCTGCGCGGGACGCTGGCGCAGACGGAAACCTTCATCGCCGAGGCTGCCCATCACATCCGCACGCCACTGGCAACCATCCGCAGCGAAGCGGAACTGGCGCTGCGTCTTGCTTCCGATGAAGCCATGCGCCAGCGCATGCGCAGCCTGATCCGTGCCGTTGACGAAGGCTCGCGCTCCACCAGCCAGCTTCTGGACCATGCCACAGTGGCCTACCGTGCCGGTCACCAGAGCTTCAGCGAGATCGATCTTGGCCGGGTGACCGCAGTTCTGGCGGAACGCTACAGGGCCCCTGCGGATCTGAAGGACATTCACATCCAGCTGTCCTGCCCCGGGGAGCCGCTGATCACCTTTGGCGATGCCGTGCTGCTGGAGGCCGCCATCCGAAATCTCATCGACAATGCCATCAAGTATTCGCCGCCGGACACGGACATCCACCTGGCGCTGCAGCGCAGGGGCCAGTTGGCAGAGCTGACCTGCCGCGATCATGGCCGCGGGCTGGGCGGCCAGAGCGGCGGCATGCTCTCGGGCCGTTTCCAGCGGGGAACGAATGTGGACGACGTGATCGGCTCGGGCCTCGGCCTGACCATCGTGACCGAGGCAGCAGCCGTGATGGACGGGCAATTCAGTCTTGTTCCGGCACCGGACGGCGGCGCCCTCGCAACACTGGTGCTGCCCCTGACCGGCTTGCAGGAGGAAAGAACATGAAGCCTGCAACAGCCATGCCGGGCGCGCGTCAAGCCCTGAGATGCATTGCGAACGGACTTGTTCAACTCCTTGTAGTGTCAATATTTTCTCTCGCGCCCAACCTGCCGGCGCAGGCCCTCACCATTGAGGAGGAAAAGCGCTTCGGCCCCGCATCGGCACCCGGTGAGATCCGCATCGTGTCGAGTACCGATATCGAAGTGTTCCAGCCCGTCATCGAAGGCTACATCCGCGCGCATCCCGAAGTGGCGATCCACTACATCGTTTCACCCAGCCAGGGCCTTTACGACGCGGTTGCCTCGGGACGGGAAGAGATTGATCTGGTCATTTCTTCTGCGATGGATCTGCAGATGAAGCTGGCCAATGACGGCCTCGCGCAGCCGCTGCACGAGGAGATCATAGCCGCGCGTCCCTCCTGGGCACGCTGGCGGGATAGATTGGTCGGGGTGGCGCAGGAACCCGCCGTCGTGCTCCTGGCCGATGAGGCGCTGGCAGGCGGTCTGCCGGTCCCACGCACACGCCGCGACCTGATCAATCTGATGCGCGATTATCCCGAGCGGTTTCGCGGGCGTATCGGCACCTATGACCCGGCCGTGGCAGGAGCCGGTTACCTGTTTGCGGCGCAGGATGCCCGCATGAGCGACACGTTCTGGCGCCTCGCAGAGGTCATGGGGCGGCTTGATGCAAACCTGTACTGCTGCTCCGGGGGAATGATCGCCGATATTCAGGCAAAGGAACTTCTCATGGCCTACAATGTTCTGGGCAGCTACCTGCCGCGCGGCAAGGCTGCGCATGAGGGCTTTGAGGTGATCGAGCTGGAAGACTTCACCATCACGCTGCTGCGCACGGCGCTGGTGCCGGCCAACGCGCGCCAGCCGGGCCTTGCGCAGGACTTCCTCGCCTTTCTTGTCTCGCCCGAAGGCCAGAGCCTGCTGACCGAGCGGACCGGACTTCCGCCGATTGATCCGGGCGTCTATGCCGAGCGCCCGCATCTGCGGCCTATCCGCCTTGATCCCGGCTTGCTGGCACAGCTCGACAAGCTGACGCGCGCCCGCTTCCTTGAAGAGTGGCGCGCGGCAATGGAGCAGCCTTGAGGGTCACTCACCCGCCGAAAAGCGAGGCAATCGTCAGATAGGCCGGAATGAAGAGCGGCGGCAGGCCGAAGAAGGCATCACCGAACAGCACGATCTTCAGGAAGAAGAACAGAAACGCCCCATAGAGCGCGGCGGCAAAGGGCATCAGAAAGCCCGGCGTGATCGGTGCCACCAGAGCCAGAAACGGATTGGTGACCTTTCGCAGCACCACGAAAAAGGTGATCTCGCGCTCGCCGAACACAAACTCCAGAAGCCCCCTGGCAAACAGGAATGCGGCAATAGCGGACAGGGCGTAGGTGCCCCCGAGATAGACGGCGACGATGCCGGGCGCCCCGCCGGCCAGAAAGGTGACGACCGCCAGAAGATAGGTGCCGGTCAGATAGAGAACGCCGTTAAGGGCGGTTGCCTGCTGCTGCATGAGTACTTCCTGATTCTCCTTGCGTCCCGCCGCAGAGATGAGCGGCAGAGACAAAAAAAGCGCAGGGTCCAAAGACCCTGCGCCATTTTCTCTTTTGGCAGATCAGTGCCCTGCGACCATCATGGTACCGCCTTTCGGCAGACGCAAGCGGTCTACGAAGTCCTGCATCTCCTGACTTGGCGCCGGGGTAACCAGCGACACCACATAGGTGACGAGGAAGCCGACCGGCACACCGAAGATACCCGCCGAGATGGCCTTGACGCCAAACCAGCTGATCTCATCGCCCGTGCCCTTGACGAAGTCAAAGCCGTACACGTTGCCGATCAGGTAGTACATGGTGATGCCGAAGCCGGCGATCATGCCCAGAATACCACCCAGATTGGTCGCGCGCTTCCACCATACGCCGAGCACCAGAGGCGCAAACAGCCCCGCTGCGGCGATGGAGAAGGCCCAGGCCACCATGGACAGAATGTCCGACGGCTTGGTGCGTGCCAGGAATGCCGCTGCCAGAGCGACGACGACAAGAAGGATCTTGGAGATCATCAGGCGGCGCTTGGCGTCGGCCTTCGGATCGATCATCTTGTAGTAGACGTCGTGGGACAGGGCGTTGGCGATGGCGAGAAGCAGGCCATCGGCGGTCGACAGAGCCGCAGCGAAACCGCCAGCACCGACGAGGCCGACAACCCACACCGGCATGCCGGCAATCGACGGGGTCGAGAGTACGATCATGTCGTTGTTGAGCCGCAGTTCGGCATAGGGGAAGCCGCTGGCAAAGCCCTTGGCCTCACAGGCCGCCTGAATGGCCGCGAGTGTTTCCGCCTTCACGCCGCAGATCGTCACCAGCTGGTGGCCGGCGATCGAACCCCATTCCAGCATCCACGCGGGGATGGCGGTATAGGCCAGCTGGTACTGTGCTTCCGCCCCTGCCCCGACGAAGAGGCCCATCAGGTTGAACTTCGAGAAGGCAGCGTAGGCCGGTGCCGTGAAGTACAGCAGGAAGATGAAGAACAGCGACCAGCCCACCGACTTGCGCGCTTCACGCACCGTCGGCGTCGTGAAGAAGCGCATGAGAATATGCGGCAGAGAGGCCGTGCCGACCATCAGACAGAAGATCAGGCTGAAGTAGTCGAGCGGCGTAAGGTTGACGAAGGGTGCCACGTGCGCCTTGGCAACGCCAAGGATCGCCTCGTATTCGGCAATCTGGGTCAGGGCACCGCCATAGGTGAGCTGCGGCAGCGGAATGCCGAACTGCACCGTCGACATCCATACGGCCGGAAGCAGATAGGCCACGATCAGCACGATGTACTGGGCCACCTGCGTCCAGGTCACGGCCTTCATCCCGCCCAGCATGGAGCAGACGAGAATGCCGGCAAGGCCTGCAAACACCGCGTACTGGAAGTCGATGCCCAGGAACTGCGAAGCAATGATGCCGGAGGCGTAAACCTGCGCCGTAATGTAGGTGAAGGAGCAGGCGAACAGCACCACGATACCTACGAGGCGTGCCGCGTTGCCGCCGTAGCGGGTGCCGAGGAAGTCCGGAACCGTGTAGGCGCCGAACTTGCGCAGGTAGGGTGCCAGAAGCACGGCCACCAGCACATAGCCGCCGGTCCAGCCCAGAACATAGGCAAGACCGTCATAACCCAGCACGAAGAGCGTGCCGGCCATGCCGACGAAGCTTGCGCCGGACATCCAGTCGGCGCCGGTTGCCATGCCGTTGTAGATGGCCGGAACGGAGCGCCCGGCAACGTAATATTCCGACACCTGCGCCGTTCGCGACATGATGCCGATGAAGGCATAGATGCCGATGGTCGCCGCCATGTAGCTCCACATGATGAAGCGGTCGGGAACGCCGAGCGCTTCGAAAATGGCCATCAGGACGACGAAGAACGCGAAGCCGCCGACATAGACCGAATAGATCTTGCCGAGGTTGTCGGTGAAGTCACCTTTCATGCTCAATGCCATGGTGCAGCCCCCCCTCAGTCTTCGGCGACGCCGAATTCCTCGTCGATGGCGTTCTGGCGGCTTGAGAACCAGAAAATCAGCACGACGAAGACAATGAGCGAGCCCTGCGCAGCCATGTAGAAGCCGAGCGGGAACCCAAGGATCACGACGCTGTTCAGCGACGTTACGAAGATATGGATCAGGAAGCTGAAGACAGCCCAGATCGCAAGCGTGGTCCACATGAGACCGCGTGTCTTGCTCCAGTGGGCTGCTGCAACTTCCGGCGGCAGCTTGTCGGTCAAGGTCATTCCTCCCGTAAACGCATCAGGGGCCGCTACAGCCAGCATGCCGGAACGGCCTGTACCCCCTCGCAATATTCCCCTAGACGAAAGTCTAATGCTTCTATCTTTTCGCAAGAGCAGCATTTTTCTATATTGCGGTGCGGAGATACTTGCACCTTGAGACTATTCCCTTCACACTCATCATGTGAAGTTATCCTAAAGACTAATTCAGCAAGAAAACAATAGCTGAAACACGGGAGAATTGCATTCAAGTGCTTGATTTCATTGGATCCATCCTGCCCAAGCGGCAGCGTTCAGACTGGGCTTCCGCAGTGGAAGCCATCCGGGCCGGTGCCGCCTTCCTGGCGCAAGGTGCCAGCTACTCCTACTTGCGGGCCCGTTCGCTGCTGGCCGGGCCGAAACTTTTCCAGGATGCGGATTTCGGATTCGCGCTGCAGATCTGCAAATGGGAAGGCTTTGCCGTTGCAGCGCAGGATATCATCCTGATCATCGAGGCGGAGGTGCGCCCCCTGCTGCCGGAATCACCGCAGGAGCGGGCAGCCATCCTGTCCCGCCTCTACCGCGAGGTGCTGGCCAGCGAAAGCCTGCCGGAGCATCGCAAGGACCGGGGCTGGGGCGATGTGGAAGCAGAGTTTGACACCCGCCTTGCCCACCTGATGGACAAGACGCCGCTTTCGCCCGACGCCATCACCACGGCGACGGCGCTGCGGCTGCTGCAGCATGCCCCCATCACCGATGACGTGCGCGCTGCCGACAAGATGATGGTGGTCAACAACGTGGCCTTCCGCTTCATCGATTATCAGGCCACCTTGCGCAAGCGGATCGACCTTGCAGCCTTTGCCCGCCAGCTCTGCGCCCTCAGCGGGGAGAAGGCCGCTTGAAGCAGCCCGTCAGCCCGCTCACGCCGCTCATCGCCCTCAACACCGTGGTCCTCGACACCGAGACCACGGGGCTGGACGTGCGCTCAGACCGGGTGGTGCAGATCGGGGCCGTCCGGCTCTATGGCCGGGAGATCCAGGACGAGGCGGTCTTCAACGTCATCATTGACCCGCAAATGCCGATCCCCGATGTGGCCCGGCGCATTCATGGCCTTTCCGATGCGGATGTGTCCGGAAAGCCGGGCATTGCGGAGGTTCTGCCGCAGCTGGCGGCCTTCATCGGCGATGCCGTGGTGGTGGGTCATTCCATCCATTTCGACCTTGCCATCCTGCGCCACGAGGCGGAACGGCACGGGATAAAATGGACCGAGCCCAAGGCGCTGGATGTGGCGCTGATGGTGGCAGGCCTCGACCGCGCCCTCATTGACACCTCGCTGGACAGCCTTGCCCTCAGTCTCGGCATTGCCGTCGAGGGCCGCCACACGGCGTTGGGCGATGCTATGGCGACAGCCCGTGTCTATGTGGGCCTGCAGAACCGCTTGCTGGCCAGCGGCATCCGCACGCTGGCGGAGGCGGAAAACCTCTGCCGCAAGCCGCAAAGCCTGATTGCCCGCCAGGAAGAAGCAGGCTGGTTCGACCGGCCGCGCGAGCAGCATGACTTCTCCCGCCTCGCCCTGAAGCAGGGCACCCAGCGGGCCATCGACAGCTATCTCTACCGCAACCGGCTGGGGGACGTGATGAGCAGCCCGCCGATCTCGATCAGCGAGACTGCGGATCTTCACAGCGCCGCCCAGCTGATGGCGGCCTGCCACATCGGCTGCCTGATCGTGACGCGCGAAAGCGGAGAGCCGGGAATCCTGAGCGAGCGGGATGTGTTGCATGCGCTGGCGGCGCGCGGTTCGGAGGCGGGCAAGCTGAAGGTTGGCTCCCTGATGAGCTTTCCGGTGATCAGCGCCACGGCCGACACCTTCCTTTACCGCGCCCTCGGGCTGATGGCGCGCAAGAACCTGCGCTATCTCGGGGTGACCGATGACGGCGGCCGTCTCGCCGGCATTTTCACGCTGCGCACGCTTCTGCGCGAGCGGGCACTGGCAACGCTTACCGTGGGCGACGAAATCGCCATGGCCGGGCGCCCGCGCGATCTTGCGAAGGTGCAATCCGCCCTGCCCACACTGGCGACCGGGCTTCTCGCCGACGGGCAGGATGCACGGCAGGTCTGCGCCATCATCTCGGCCGAAAACAAGGCCATGACCGCCCGTGCTGCCGAAATCGCCGAAGCCGAGCTGGAGGCTGCCGGGGCAGGCCCTGCCCCGGCAGCCTATGCCGTGCTGATGCTGGGCTCCGGCGGGCGCGGGGAAAGCATGCTGGCGCCCGATCAGGACAACGCGCTGCTGATTGCCGATGATTACGCCGGAGATCTGACCTCGCCCGATGACTGGTTCAGCCGCTTCGCCACGCGGCTGAACGAGATCCTCGACCGGGCGGGCATTCCTTATTGCAAGGGCGGCGTGATGGCGCGCAACATCCAGTGGCGCCGCCGCCTCGGCGAATGGCAGCACCAGGTGGAGGAATGGGCCCGCAGCCCTTCCCCGCAGGCGCTGCTCAATGTGGATATTTTCTACGACTTCACGCCAGCCCATGTGTCCGGCAGCTCCGGGGCGCGGCTGGCGGAGACCCTGCGCCACTTTGCGGCGGATACCGCGCGCGGCTCGCTTGCACTGGTGCGGGCGCTGGGCGAAACCGCCGCCTCGCATGCCCCGCCGCTGGGCCTCTTCGGGCGCATCCGCAAGGACGATCAGGGCCGGGTTGACCTCAAGTCTGGCGGGCTTCTGCCCATCGTTGCCGGAGCCCGCGCGATTGCGCTGCGTCACGGCGTGACGGCCCTTTCAACGCCCGAACGCATCCTGCAGGCTGCACAGCACGCCGGACGCTCGCAGGCGGACGCCGAAATCCTCGCCAACATCCACGGCTTCCTCATCCGCCTGATCATCACCCAGCAGATCAACGATCTGGAAGCGGGCATCGCGCCGGGCAACCGGGTGGAAGTTGCGCGCCTGAACCACCGGGATCAGGACGAGTTGCGCGAAGCCCTCGGACGCATCGACCTCATCACCCACATGCTGCGCGACCTGCTGCAGGGGATCTGAGTTTGACAGCCGCTCAGGGCTCTGAAGAGAGGTGACGCCGGCATGGACCGCTGTCATGCTGGCGAAACAGGACTCGGCTATTCGCGGCTCTCATGAAAATCTCTCCCTCGACCCTTGGTCTGGGTGTTTCCATGACCATCGGTTACGGAACGCTCTATTACTCCTTCTCCGTTCTGGCGCCCGAGATAGCCCGCTCGTTCCGCTGGACGGAAAGTTTCGTCTTTGCCATCTTCTCGGCCGGGCTGCTGGCCGGGGCCGTGTCCGCCCCCGTCATCGGCCGGATGATCGACCGATATGGTGCCCGCCCGGTGATGAGCCTCGGGTCTGTCTTTGCGGCACTGACTCTCGCCCTGATTTCCGTGATGGAAAACGCCTGGCAATTCATCGTCATCGCACTGCTCGCCGAATTCGTGGCCATTGCCGTGCAATATGATGCAGGCTTTGCCGCTCTTGCACAGCGTTATGGCCGCAATGCCCGGGCCGAAATCACTCTTGTCACCCTGATCGCGGGCTTTGCCTCCACCCTGTTCTGGCCGCTGCTGCAGTGGCTGCTGACGCTGATGAGTTGGCGGGAGGTCTATCTGGTGCTGGCCGCGATGAACCTCGTCATCGCACTGCCCATTCACCTGACCATGCCGAAGGGAAGACAGGGGCCGAAAGGAAGGCAGGGCCTGCCGGACAGGCCGGTGCCGCCGGCCTCATCTGCCTCTCCCCAGGCTCCGCAGGTCTTGCAGGCGGCACCTCCACGGCCGGGCGCCCGCCCGATGGTGCTTCTGGCCATCAGCTTTGCCAGCGGCGGCTTCGTCATGTCCGCCGTCGGAGCTGCCCTGCTGGTGCTGCTGGGGGACCTCGGCTTTGCAACGGCGACGGCCATCGCGGCGGCCAGTTGCATCGGCCCTTCGCAGGTGGCCGCCCGTTTGATTGAATATCTCCGGCGCAACCTGTTTTCACCGCCAGCGACCGCCATCATCGCCGCCTTCGCCCTGACGCTGGGGCTTGTGCTTCTGGCCGGAACCGTGTTCGCGCCGGCGCCAATCCTGCTCTTCGCCTTTGCCATCACCTATGGTGCCGGTCAGGGCCTCACATCCATCGTCCGGGGCATGCTGCCACTGCATTATTTCGGGCCGGAAGGCTATGGCCGGCGCACCGGCACGCTCTCGGGCATCCGCATGGTTCTGTCCGCAGCAGCACCCTTCACAGTGATCGTTCTGAAGGAACAGCTTGGCACGTCCGCGGCCCTTGCCGCCCTCGTTCTGGCAGCGCTCATCTCCACAGTGTCGGTGCTGGCGCTGGTCCGCCTCATGGCGAAAGCCGAACCAATCTGAGGCAGAATCGCTGGACCGGTGTGAGGTTGATCAGTCATACGCTGCAGAATGTGCTGCAGGAGCTCCAAGCCGGGCGCATTCAGCGCACTTTGGCTCACCAACGGCGCAGGAGTCTCTTGTGCCAGACCTCCACTTTGGGCTTTGGCGGCGGACTGAACTTGTTCTTGAGCAACTCGAACTCATGATAAAGTTCATCCTTTCCTGTGCTTTGACGAAGAGAATCAATAAAAGGCCACGCCAGTGTCCAGTAATGGATGGTCCCCTTCTCGAACCAAGCACGGTAAAGCCCCTCGTGAATGACACCAGAATTGATGCCAACTGCCAAAAGTTCATAGTGATTCAAGCAACGACGGATCTGCTCTGCCTCATCCTCTGCCTGTTTGTCCTTCGCAGCATAGCGTTCAATATGTCCAGCTTTAGCAAGCTCGTTGAACTTCTTCTGAGCTTCAAGCAGTTCCTTGTCACTTTCGGCTTGAAGAATGAAGCTCATGGTCGCCTGTTTGATCAGGACGTTCCTGTTGACCCATATGCTGATCAAGGAAGTCAGTATCGTAATGGCCCCCACCAGGAAAACGACAACGACACTGAGAAGTAGAAGACGAAGTTCATTCTCTCCAACAAGGCCAAGTAGCCAGTCCATCAGCACCTCGACACAAAAAAGCCATCCGTAAGGATGGCTTTTTATATCGCAAGTTGCAACATGGATGATCTGCAGATTTCAGCCAAGACCACCCCAACCTTCACGAATGCTCATTTTACCTCCATATCCCCGAAGCCCGCTCATTGGCACGATCGTCAACCGTGCACACAAGCCTCAAGGCATGCTTCTACGTGCCCAACACATATGGGCTTATAGTCCAGAATTCAAGCTAACAAATGATTAAAGATCTGTATACGGAACTCGATCTGAAACTCACAGGCAAATCATCCGCCTCGCTTCGTCATATTCGCGAATCAGCCGGGCCACGAGGTCCCCGGCAGGCAAAATGTCGTGGATGCCGCCAGCGCCCTGCCCGGCGGACCAGACGGTCTTCCAGGCCTTGGCTTCATGGTCGAGGTTCATCTTGCCTGCCTGCGGCAGGTTGTCGGGATCGAGCCCGGCGCGGATGATGCTGGGCTTGAGGAAGTTGGCATTCACGCCACTAATGGCGGGGGTGTAGAGAATGTCGCTGGCATCGCTTTCCACGACCATGTTCTTGAAATCAGGCTCGATCGTCGCCTCCTGCGTCGCCAGAAAGCGGGTGCCGAGATAGGCCATGTCGGCGCCCATGGCACGGGCCGCCAGCACCTGCGCGCCGGTGTTTATGGCACCCGCCAGCACCAGCGTGCCGGACCAGACCGAGCGGATTTCGGAAATCAGCGCGAAGGGGTTGAGCGTGCCTGCATGGCCGCCCGCACCGCAGGCGACCGCGATGATGCCATCCACCCCGGCCGCCGCCGCCTTTTCCGCGTGGCTGGCGTTGATCACGTCATGGAAGACGAGCCCGCCATAGGAATGCACCGCATCCACCACGTCCTTCACCGCCCCCAGCGAGGTAATGACCAGCGGCACCTTGTGCTCCACCGTCTTCGCCAGATCCGCTTCGACGCGGGAATTGGAGCGGTGGACGATGAGGTTGATGCCGAAGGGCGCAGCGCCTTCGACGCCGTCGAGCCGTGAGGCAATCTCATCGAGCCAGGCGGCATAGCCTTCCGTCGTGCGCTGGTTCAGCGCCGGAAACGTGCCGATCATGCCGCCCTTGCAGGTTTCCACCACCAGATCGGGGCCGGACGCCAGGAACATGGGCGAGGCAATCGCCGGGATCTTGAGACGGCCCTGGAGACTTGCGGGCAACGGCATGGCAGCACCTTTCGCATCGGATGGGAGAGCGAGAGTGCTGCGGATTTCCGTTTACGTCAAGGGAATGACTAGACCTCTCCATACTCCTTTTGGAGGAGTTCACCGCCATGCCAGACCGCCGCGAGAGTGAGGCTATCCGTCAGATGCAAGACATCAGCCCGGCGGCCTGCCGCAAGCGCGCCATGGCTGTTGCCGAGCCCAGCCACTTTTGCCGGACGGCTCGTGACCATGGCAAGCAGCGTCTCAAGCGGCAAGTCTGTGTGCCCCTTGAGATATCGCAGCGCCTGCGGCAGGCTGACATCGGCGCCAGCCAGCGTGCCGTCTTCCAGCGTCAGCCGGCCTTCGCGGCGCAGGATCTTCCGCCCGCCAAGGGTGAATCCATCAAGATCCGTTCCCGCCACGGCCATGGCGTCGGTCACCAGAAACAGCCCCTCATCGCGCTTTGCCGCAAAGGCAATGCGCAGGGCTGGCGCGCTGACGTGAATGCCATCGGCGATGATCCCCGCCGCCACTGGCCGGTCCAGCACGGCCCCCACCAGCCCCGGCGCCCGGTTGCCGAGCTGGCTCATGGCATTGAACAGGTGCGTGGCGCAGGTGACGCCGTGGTCAAAAGCCGCCAGCGCCGTCTCATAGGCACAATCGCTGTGGCCTATGCTGAGGATGGCGCCCGCTTCCTTCAGCCGCGCGATCTGGTCCATGCGCACCGCTTCCGGTGCAACCGTGATCATCAGCACCGGCAGATGGCGGGCGGCATCGCACAGAAACTCAAGGTCGGCGTCATCCATGGGGCGGATCAGCGCAGCGTCATGAGCGCCCTTGCGCCGCACATCGAGATGCGGGCCTTCCAGATGCAGGCCGAGAAACCCCGGCAGTTGCTTGCGCGCCGCCCGGATGCCGGTTTCGATCACCGCCCGTGTGGCTTCCCGCGTGTCCGTGATCAGCGTCGGCAGCAGGCCCGCAGTGCCCAGATGGCGGTGGGCATCGAGAATGCGGGTAAGCTTGCCCTCGTCCACAGAGCCATTCAGCATCAACCCGCCGCCGCCATTGACCTGCAGATCGAGGAAGCCGGGGGACAGGATACCGCCGGGCATTTCCACATGGGAGCCATCCAGCGCCCGCGCTTCCGCCTCCGGCGCCAGCGCCTCGATTGTTTCACCGGAAAGGACAAGGCTCATCCCCTCCCGCAGGCGGGTGCCGTCAAAAATCCGGGCGCCGTGAAGAACTGTCCGCATCAGTGCGTTTCCGTGACCTTGTTGAGATGGGGCGGCACATCCGGATTGAAGCCGCGCCGGAGGGCAAAGCCTTCCACAAACCGGTAGAAGGCAGCGATCTGCAGCAGCGGCGCTGTCAGCGGATGCACGCCGTCCAGAACCGGCAGGCGGTTGCAGCCAGGCGCATCAAAGCCGGTTGCGAACACATCCGCCCCCTGCCCCGCCAGCCGCTCCGCCGTCGCCCGCGCGTGGGGAAGCGCGGCATCATCCACACCAAGCGCCAGCACCGGGAAGCGGCCGCTGGCAATCGCCGCCGGGCCATGCAAAACCTCGGCAGAGCTGTAGGCTTCGGCGTGAAGGCCGGAGGTTTCCTTGAACTTGAGCGCCATTTCATTGGCAATGGCAAGGAGAGGCCCGCGCCCCAGAACATAAAGCGATTGCGCCCGCACCAGACGGTCGGACAGGGGCGTCCAGTCCAGATGCAGCGCGGCGGCTAATTGCTCCGGCAGGCGAGCGACTGCCTCGCGCAGCGCGGTATCTCTCTGCCATTCGGCCAGAAGCGCGAGACCGGCCAGAACGGAAGTGACATAGGTCTTGGTGGCGGCCACGCTCTTCTCCGGCCCGGCGCAGATCGCAAGGGAATGATCCGCCGTCTCCGCCATGGGCGAGGCAGCATTGTTGGTGATGGCGATGGTCAGCGCCCCGCCCTCGCCCGCCCGACGCAGCATCTCGACGATATCCGGGCTGCGGCCAGACTGGGAAATGCCGATGGCAGCCGCGCCCTTCAGACGCAAGGTGCGGCCATAGATGGACGCGATGGATGGCCCGACCGAGGCCACCGCCAGCCCAGCCTGCAGTTCCACCGCATATTTGAGGTAGGAAGCGGCGTGATCGGATGAGCCGCGCGCCACGGTGACGAGAAAAGCCGGATCGCGCCCGAGCAGCGCCGCCGCAGCCGCTGCAATGCTGTCACGGGCTTCACGCAGGAAACGCTCGGCGGCTACGGGAATTTCGGCGACCTCGCGGGCCATGTGGGTCGTGCTGGTCATCATGCGTCTCCCGCCTTCAGTTCAACGGCAAAATCATAGGAATCGCCCCGGAACAGGGAGCGGGTGAATTCCACCGCCTTGCCGCCGGGCAAATAGGCCACGCGCTCGATCTTCAGTCCTGCAGCGCCAGGCGCCATCTGCAACAGGTCAGCCTCGGCCGCCGTCAGGTTCACCGCCGACATGCGCTGCACGGCACGGACGGGCAGAAGATCGCGGGCGCGCAAGTAAGCATAGAGCGAACCGCCCATGGCTGACGGGTCCGGCAGGACTTCGGCGGAGAGAACCGATCGCTCCAGCGCCATCGGCATGCCGCCGGACCAGCGCACGCGCTCGATCCGCGCCACCTGCTCCGCCGCGCCCAGCCCCAGCGCCATCATCTCTTCGGGCGCTGCCGGGCCGGTTGCGGCGGAGAGGATCTGCGAGCTGGAATCGCGCCCGCGCCGGGCCATGTCGGCGGAAAAGGATGTGAGCTGCGACAGGCCCAGCTCGAACCGCTCCACCGGACGGGCGACATAGGTGCCCGAGCCGCGCCGCTGCACCAGGAGCCCCTGACGCACCAGATCAGCAATGGCACGGCGCACGGTGACGCGGCTAAGGCCGGTGCGCACCGCAATTTCCCGCTCTGCCGGCAAGCTGTCACCGGGCTTCAGCCTGCCCTCCCGGATTGCCGCCTCAATCCGCCCCTGCAACACCGCGTAGAGCGGCCCCGCTCCGGCAACGGGTGAGAAGACGTCATCCATGTGCCGCCAGATCCTCTGACGCCATCCACATGGCCCCATCCAGCGCCGAGCCCAAAGGTTCGGCCTGCGGCCATTCACTCGCCAGCGCCGCTGCATAGGTGGACCCAAGTCCGCCAAGGAACACCACAGGCACCTCGCCGCCCCGCTGCAACAGGGCAATCGCGGCGCGGACCTCCGCCACACCGGCCGCCAGCACAGCCTCAGCCGCCGGGTCCCCCGCCCGTGCTGCGGTGAGGATGAGAGGCACCAGCGCCGCAAATTCGTCCGGGCGCGTTGAGGGCGCGTTGCGGACAATCGCCTGCGCCCCGCCGCCATGTTCCAGAATGTCCCGCAGGAAGGGCGTGATGAGGTGGAAGCCGTCGATGGCCTTCAGCGCCCGCAGCACCGCATGGCGGCCGAGCCAGGAGCCGCCGCCCTCGTCGCCCATCACGTAAAAGCCCCAGCCGCCCACCTGCCGGATGACGCCCTGCCGCTGTACGGCGAAGATGGAGCCGGTGCCGATGGCCGCCAGAATGCCGTCGCCGCCCCTGAGAGCGCCCCTTATCGCGGCAATGCCGTCATTGACGACGCGGACGGTCGTGAAGGGCAGCCGCTCGCGCAGGGCATCCGCTGCCGCAGGCACACCGCCCCCGGCAACGCCAAGCACGGCACAGACCGGCAGCGGCGCCTCTGCATCCATCACACTCTGGCCAAGCACAGGTGCCAACAACGTGTCAGCAGCCGCCAGAATGTTGGCGCGGGCCTGTTCCGGATTGCTAACGATATTGGCAGGCCCGCCGGAGACTTCCCCCAGCACCGTGCCATCTGCCGCCGCCAGCCGCACCCGGCACCCGGTTCCGCCCCCATCCACGCCCAGAAGATACATGCTGCCGTCTCCAGATTTGATGAACTGGAGATAATACCAAAATAAGACCAAAGGCAAGGTGAGGAGATAAATCAACGCCCGGCCATGGCGTGTATCTCACCGGACAGACCTCACACTCCGCGCCGCCCCGGCCTTGTGCCGGGGCCTGTCAGGAGAAGCACGGCCTATCCGAGCGCTGATAGAGATCCTGATTTTTTCAAAGCTTTTCAGGAATCCATCACTCCCTTGCGCCCCTTACAGGTCCCGGCACAAGGCCGGGACGGCGCTGTGGAGAGGCTTGCGCCAGACGCGGCTGAGGGAATGCCCGCAGCACCTCAGTGGAAAGCCCTATTTCAACCTGGTCCCTACCAATTCAGTCGATCACCAGAATCTCCGGATCATCCACATAGACCTCATCCGGGCCGTCGCGGTTGTCGAGACGGTAACAGGAGGGGCTGGCGCCGAGGTGCTTCTTGAAGAGGCGGGAGAAGTAATAGGGATCGGAAATACCGACCATGGCGGCCACTTCCTTCACCTTGCGGCCCGAGGACAAGAGGTTCATGGCCATTTCCATGCGTTTGCGCTCCTGGAACTTCTGAGGCGTCTGGCCGATGCGGGCGCGGAAGGCACGGCGGAAATAATCGCTGTTGAAGGGTACGGAGCCGAGAGCCTTTTCCAGCGCCGCCTCGCTCAAGGGATCAGCGGCAATGCGGGCCGCAACCAGCATGATCTGCACCGACAGTTGATCGGGACTGTCCAGCGCCCCGCCCGCCCCTTCCTTCCAGCCAAGGAACGCGCTCTCGATATAGGCAAGCAGGATCACCATGAAGAGATGATGCTGCGCCAGCGTCGTCATGGAAAGCGGCGCCATCTCGCGGTAATGCGCCACCATGGCGCTGATGGCGTGCCATTCCCGGAAGGCTGCGACAGGCTGAAGGTTCATCTGGCCAATGAGATCCACCGAGCCGAACAGCGTCAGCGTGAAATGCTGGGCAACGCCAGTGTAAAGCTCGTCCGAAAGGGATTCACCTACAAAGCGGCTGCCCGCCGGGATCAGCATGCCCATGCCCGGAGCCAGAGACTGTTCCACCCCGTCGAGCTCGTAGCGCGCAGACCCGGTCAGGCAAATCACCAGATCATGCACCGCGTTGGACTTGTCGACGCGCCAAGCACGCGAATGCTGCATCTTGATGGCCGAACGGGCCAGAGCCAGCGTCAGCGCGGCGGGCGACAGACCGGCGAGTACATCACCTACGTTTTTGTCCATCTTTTTATTTCAGTCCGTCAATTTCGGCCAGCTTGCCGGTTAGAATATCGTCTCTGTCACAAAATGACTATCGCAACCCTTGCGAGACGCACCATGGGAGGAGGCGGCTTTGCGGGCGGGAGCCCTGCGCCCTTGCGCAGCCTTGCCCCTTCGCCGGATCGGCATTTGAAAACATCAGAAAACCCTATCAAAACGGCCTGTTCCGGCGCGAATCTGACCGCTCTTGCGGCAGCAGATGCAGCGTCAGGTCTTGCAATCCGGGGCACAACCAGAGCGGAGGCCATCTGACATGGGTGGAGAAAACCGCTTCCTCGGCCTGGCCTATGTCACGCCCTATGTCTTCGGCCTGCTGCTGTTCACGGCAGTGCCCTTTGGCGCGTCGCTCTATCTCGCTTTCACGGATTACAATCTGGTCAGCAGTCCCAGCTGGATCGGGATGGACAATTTCGAAAAGCTGCTCACCCGGGACCGCACCTTCACGCGCTCGCTGAATGTCACCCTGCTCTATGTGGGCCTGACGGTGCCGCTGAAGCTGGCCTTTGCACTCTTCATCGCGGTCATCCTCAATTACAAGCTCAAGGCGATCAACCTGTTCCGCACGGCTTACTATGTGCCGTCGATCCTGGGAGGTTCCATCGCCATCGCGGTGCTGTGGCGCTATCTCTTTTCCACCGAAGGCCTCGTCAACATGGCGCTGGCGGTGGTGGGGCTCGGCCCGGTCAACTGGTTCGGCGACCCCACCAATGCGCTCTTCACCATCACGCTGCTGCGCATGTGGCAGTTCGGTTCGGCCATGGTGATCTTCCTCGCAGCGCTCCAGTCCATCGACAAGTCGCTCTATGAAGCGGCGGCCATCGACGGCTCGGGCCCCTGGTCCACCTTCCGGCACATCACCCTGCCGCTCATCACGCCGGTGATCTTCTTCAATCTGGTCATGCAGATGGTCCAGGCCTTCCAGGAGTTCAACGGCCCCTACATCATCACCCAGGGCGGCCCCCTCAAGGCCACCTACTTCCTGCCGCTCTACATCTACGAGCTGGCGTTCAAGAAGTTCGACATGGGCTATGCCTCCGCTGTCGCCTGGGTCCTGTTTATCATCATCATGGCGCTGACCCTCGTGGCCTTCTGGTCCTCGAAAAAGTGGGTCTATTACGCCGGCGACAAGAGGAGCTGAGATGTCCCCGTCCTTCGTCGCCCCCGATGCAGGCGCGGCCGCCTTTGCCGCCCGCCAGCGCCGCAGCCAGCGGATCTCGGCCATCATCCGCTACACCCTGCTGACGCTGGTCGGCGTGCTGATGCTCTATCCGCTGGTCTGGCTCATCGGGGCCTCGTTCAAGCCGAATTCCGAGATCTTTTCCAGCGCCGGATTCTGGCCGCAGAACCCGACCCTTGATGGCTACATCAAGGGCTGGCAGACCTCGACGCCCTACACCTTCGGCCATTTCTTCCTGAACACGGCCTGGATCATCATCCCGAAAGTCATCGCCACGGCGGTGTCCTGCACGGCAGTGGCCTACGGCTTTGCCCGTTTCGACTTTCCGGGCAAGAAGATCCTGTTCGTCACGCTGATCGCCACGCTGCTGCTGCCGAATGTGGTGACCCGCATCCCGCAGTACCTGCTGTTCCGCGATTTCGGCTGGCTCGACAGCTACCTGCCGCTGTGGGTGCCCTCGGCCTTTGCAGGAGACGCCTTCTTCGTCTTCATGCTGATCCAGTTCCTGCGGGCCATCCCGCGCGACATGGAAGAGGCGGCCCGCGTCGATGGCGCCAACTCCCTGCAGGTGCTCGTCTATATCGTCGTGCCCATGCTGGCCCCGGCCCTCATCTCGGTGTGCCTGTTCCAGTTCATGTGGACGATGAACGACTTCCTCGGACCGCTGATCTACCTGTCCTCCATCGACAAGTACCCGATCAGCCTGGCGCTGAAGCTGTCCATCGACACCTCGGAAGCATTCGACTGGAACCGCATTCTGGCCATGTCGGTCCTGGCGATCACGCCCGCGCTCGTCGTGTTCTTCCTCGCACAGAAACATTTCATTGAAGGCATCTCCAGCGGTGGGGTGAAAGGCTAATGGCACGTTTGCAGATCCAGAACCTGGAAAAGGTCTACGGCAGCGGCTTCAAGGCGGTCCATGGCATCAACCTGGACGTGGAGGACGGCGAGTTCATGGTGCTGGTCGGCCCGTCGGGCTGTGCCAAGTCCACCACCCTGCGCATGATTGCGGGCCTTGAGACGGTGACGGGCGGCGCCATCCGCATCGGCGATCAGACCGTCAACGACCTGCCCCCGGGCAAGCGCGGCATCGCCATGGTGTTCCAGAACTATGCGCTCTATCCGCATATGAAGGTGAAGAAGAACCTCTCCTTCGGCCTGCGCCTGCAGAAGAAGAAGACGGCGGAAATCGATGCCGCCACGGACGAGGTGTCCGGCATTCTGGAAATCGGTCAGTTGCTCGACCGGCTGCCGAAGCAACTGTCCGGCGGTCAGGCCCAGCGTGTGGCCGTGGGCCGGGCGCTGATCAAGAAGCCAGAAGTCTTCCTGTTCGACGAGCCGCTGTCCAATCTCGACGCCAAGCTGCGCGCTTCCATGCGGGTGCGCATCACCGACCTGCACAAGCAGCTGAAGGCAAACGGCCTGTCCTCGACGGTGGTCTACGTCACCCACGACCAGACTGAAGCCATGACCATGGGCGACCGGATCTGCGTGATGAAGGACGGCCACATCATGCAGGTGGCCGATCCGCACACGCTCTACAACCGGCCCGCCAATGCCTTCGTCGCCGGCTTCATCGGCATGCCGGAAATGAACCTCTTGCCCGCCACGCTCAGCGGCAGCGGTGATGGGGTGACGCTGACGCTGGCAGGCCAGACGCTCGGCTTCGGGCCGGAGCTTGCCCGCCGTCTGACGGCCAAGGCCGGTCCCGTCACCCTCGGCATGCGCCCGCAGCATCTCGGCCTGCTGCCCGCCGGCACGGAGAATGCCGTAACGGGCACAGTGCAGACCATCGAGTTCCTTGGCCACGAAATGAACCTGCATGTGGATCTTGGCGGCACCACGCTCGTGGCCGTGCTTCCTGCGGCGGAGGTACCGCAGGGCCTGAAGCGCGGCGATGCGGTGGCGGTGCGGCCCATCGAGAGCAACCTGCATATTTTCGATGCGCAAAGCGGCGAGAACATCTCGCTGGCCCCGCTCGGCTGAGGCCGCAGCAAGTGATCAAGCCTTTCTGGAGCGGGGTTCAGACGCCCTGCTCCGGCGGAAAACGGGAGGAGAAAACCATGAGAAAGACAGCAACTGCCCTTGTGAGCCTTGCGCTCGCCTCGACCTTTGCAACGCCCCTGCTGGCGGCGGACCTGCGCATGTCCTGGTGGGGTGGCGACAGCCGCCACAAGGCGACGCAGGAAGCGCTGAAAGTCTGCGGCGAAAAGCACGGCCACACCATTGCGCCGGAGTTCACCGGCTTTGACGGGCACCTCGAGAAGCTGATGACGCAGATCGCCGGCCGCACGGAAGCCGACATCATGCAGGTGAACTGGCCCTGGCTGCCGCTGTTCTCGATCAAGGGCGACGGTTTTGCTGACCTGAACGATTTCAGCGAATACATCGACCTCAGCAACTGGACGGAGGACCAGTTGGCGTCGGGCAGCATGAACGGCAAGCTGAACGGTCTGCCCGTTTCCACCACGGGCCGCGTGTTCTTCTTCAACACCACCTCGTTCCAGAAGGCCGGGCTGCCCCTGCCCGCCACCTGGGATGATCTCTTCGCCGCCGCCAAGGTGCTGAAGGAGAAAACCGGCCCGGACGCCTATCCGATGAACGCCATCAAGGAGACCGCCGTTCTGCTCGTCTCGCTGCGCGCCACTCAGGCGACCGGCAAGGACCTGATCGACCCGGAAACCACGACCGTGGCCTGGACGCCGGAAGAGCTGGCCGCGGCCATCGATTTCTACGGCAAGATGGTCGAAGGCGGCGTGGTGATGTCGCAGAAGGATGCGGCGGCAGAAGGCAACATCAACCTGTTTGAAAGCCCGAAGTGGGCCGACGGCCGGATCGCAGGCTCCTATGAATGGGATTCCACCTATTCCAAATTTGCCGATCCGCTGCAGGAGGGCCAGAAGCTGGAGGCCGTCAAGCTGCTGGCCAGCCCGGATGCCAGGACCGAAGGCGTCTACCGCAAACCCTCCATGGTGTTTGCGATCTCCAAGAACTCGAAGAACCCGCAGGCGGCCGCCCAGATCGTCAACTGCCTGCTGAACGAGCCGGAAGGCATCAAGGCCCTCGGCAGCTCGCGCGGCCTGCCCGCCAGCAAGACGGCGGCCAAGGCTCTGGCTGATGCCGGTTCGACCGAGATGGAACTGATCGTCGCCAACGCGATCGTCACCGCAGGCGCCGGTCCGACCGTATCGCCCTTCAACGAGCACCCGGAAGTCCGCAGCATCTTCATCGATACGCTGGAGGAATTCGCCTACGGCCAGATCGATGCGGAAGGTGCCGCTGAACAGATCATCGAAGGCGTCAATGACGTGCTGAAGAAGTTCCGGTCCTGAGAGGGAATGCCGCCGGGAGTTAGCTTCCCTGGACTGCCAGTCAGGCTCCAACTCCTCTCCCCCCCCTGAGGGGGAGATGCCCCCGGCAGGGGGCAGAGGGGGGTAGCGGACTGTCCATTCATACGCGAGGCAGAGCCTTGTTGAAGCGCTGATACCCCTCTCTGTCTGCTGACGCAGACATCTCCCCCTCAAGGGGGGAGAGGGGGCTGCGGCGAGACGGCAGGCGCTTCGGGAAAAGCTCCGGCCGCCGGTAAAGCCGCGCTCCATCACAAAAACTGCCGGGAGGCATCAGGTCTCCCGGCCGCCACAACGCAGGAATACGCCCGCCATGTCTACCGAACCCGCAACCGGCTCCCTCTGCCTCAGCGCGATTTCCCCGCGGCACATCACGCTGCGCTATCACGTGCCGGGTGCGCGCTATCACCTGCCGGAGCCTGCTGCCTGGGTTCTGACGGACCAGGGCAGCGGCGAAACACGGCAAGGGATTACCGGCAGGGCGGTGTTTTCGATCTTCGGCCTTACACCCGGCGCAGACTATGTTCTTGCCATTGAAGGCGTAGAGCCTCTGGCCATCCCCATGCCGAAGTGCTTCGGTCTGGTCGACGCCCGCGACCATGGCGCCGATCCGGCGCTTGAGGATAACGGCACAGCCCTTGCCCGGGCGATTGCAGCAACGCCCTCCGGCGGCACGCTGCGCATTTCCGGCGGCACCTACCGCACCTCGCCGCTCATGCTGAAGTCCGGCATGACCCTGCAGATCGATGCAGATTCAGGCCTTGCCGCAATCCACGACCGCAGCCACTGGCCCATTCTGCCTGCCCGGGACGAGGATGGCATGCCCCTGTCCAGCTGGGAGGGTGTGCCGGAAGCGGCCTATGCCAGCCTCATTACCGCAACCTCCTGCACATGGCTGACCATCTGCGGCGAAGGCTTTCTTGATGGCGGCGGGGCGGAAGGCGACTGGTGGAGCTGGCCGAAGGAAACCCGCAACGGCGCCCGGCGCCCGCGCACGCTTTTCCTCAGCCGCTGCACCCATGTGACGCTGGCAGGAATAACGGTGCGCAACTCCCCCTCCTGGACCGTGCACCCGCTGTTCTGCAATGGCGTGACCGCGTCTGACCTCAGGATCTGGAACCCGTCCGACTCCCCCAACACAGACGGCCTCAACCCGGAAAGCTGTGAGGATGTCTGGATCGAGGGTGTGCATTTCTCGGTCGGCGACGACTGCATCGCCATCAAGGCCGGCAAGCCGGAGCCGGAAAGCGGCGCGCGCGATCACCTTGCCCCCACCCGTAATGTTTCCGTCCGCAATTGCCTGATGGAACGCGGCCACGGCGGTCTTGTCATTGGCTCTGAAATGGGCGGCGGCGTGCATGATGTGACCGTGGAGCATTGCAGCTTCCGCCAGACGGACCGGGGCCTCAGGATCAAGACCCGGCGCGGTCGCGGCGGGGCGGTCGGCAATGTGCGCTTCTCCGATTGCGACATGGACGGCGTGGACACAGCTTTCGCCGCCAATGCCTTCTACTTCTGCGATGCGGACGGGCACTCGGACCTTGTGCAGTCCCGCAAGCCTTACCCCGTCACCGGCGAAACGCCTTCCATTGGCGCAATCACCATCGAGAACATCAAGGTCACCAACCTGCGTCTGGCGCTTGGCGTCTTCCTCGGCCTGCCCGAAGCGCCGATGGGGCCAGTCCGGATCTCCGGCGTCGAAACCTCCTATGATCCTTCGGCGAAAGCGGACGTGCCGGTGATGGCCGATCACGTGCCCGCCATGCGCCATGAGGATCTGGTGTTCGAAGGCGCGCATGTGGAGGACCTGCGCCCTGCCCGCGCCAGCCCGGCGGCCTAGCTGCCCCTTCCCGCCAGCCCCGCGAAGGCTGGCCACAGATTTCGCAGCGCCGGATGGCCTGCATCACACTTCCAACCGGAAAGACGGACACGGCTTCTGTGCCCGGATGCTTTCCCTCGCAGTCAGGACGGCCCGATGACCCCGCGCTATTTCAAGGAATATCTCGCCCGCTACACCTACGCCAAGGACGGCAGCTGGTGCTACGAGGACGGCTGTGTCTACCGCGGGCTGGCGCTGCTGCATGACCAGCAGCCGCAGGAGATCTGGCGGGATGAGCTGCTGCGGCTGATCGGACCGCAGGTCGGCGAGGATGGCGCACTGGCAGGCTACACGCAGGATGAGTTCAACATCGACCACATTCTGGCCGGGCGCGTGCTGTTCTTCCTCGAAAAGGCAGCCCCCGGCGCCCACTGGAGCCTTGCCATCGAGCATCTCGCCGGGCAGTTGACCCGCCACCCGCGCACGGCCGGCGGCAACTACTGGCACAAGAAGCGCTATCCGCAGCAGGTCTGGCTCGACGGCCTCTACATGGGTCTGCCGTTCCAGATCGAATACGGCCTCTCCCGCAACAAGCCCGAGATGGTGGAGGATGCCCTTGCCCAGCTGAACCGGGCGCTGGACCTGACCCATGTGGCGGCAACCGGCCTCTACGCCCATGCGATCGATGAGGCCCGGGCGCAGGACTGGGCCGATCCGCAAACCGGCCTCTCCCGCGCCCACTGGGCCCGCGCCCTTGGCTGGCTGGCGATGGCCCTGGTGGATGTGACCGGCCTCATCGGGCCGGAAAAAGCCGCCTCATCCGGTCTTGCAGAGCGGGCGTCCGCCCTGCTCACCCGCATCACCGCCCTTGCCCGGCCGCAAAGCGGGCTGTGGCTGCAGGTGATCGACCAGCCGGAGCTTCCCGGCAACTATGAAGAATCCTCCGCCAGCGCCATGTTTGCCTATGCCCTGATGAAGGGCGCCAGACTAGGCCTGGGAGGCCAATTTGCAGCGCCCGGCCTGAAGGCGCTTGCAAGCCTCGAAACCACCCAGCTTTACGCCGGAGATGACGGCATCGTCCGCCTGCAGAA
Source organism: Pannonibacter phragmitetus DSM 14782 (assembly GCF_000382365.1). Lineage (GTDB taxonomy): Bacteria > Pseudomonadota > Alphaproteobacteria > Rhizobiales > Stappiaceae > Pannonibacter > Pannonibacter phragmitetus. The sequence goes on from NZ_KB908223.1 coordinate 123,690, forward strand.
TGTCTGCGAGATGGCCGGTCTCGGCGGCTTCGGCGGCCGCGTGCGCGACGGCTCCCCCGCCTATTACCTCAGCGAGCCCCTGCGCCCCGACGACCACAAGGGCACCGGTGCGCTGATGATGGCCTATGCCGAACGGCTGGCCTCAGCCAGCGCCGAAGCGCGGCGGGCCGCGAGCTGACAGGCAGAATCACAAAAGGGCCGCAAGCGATTGCGGCCCTTGAGGTTTTGGGAGAGGTGGCATTGGTCTTGCCGCCTCCTCAGAAGAATATCCACTCACAAGCCTATAATTCTTCGTCATGCCATGACTTGATCATGGCATCCATTCCCTGACCTATCCATAAAGACAGCCTCTGAATATGCATTTCCAGGACCTGGCCTCAATCTCCAGCATGTGAAAAGCGAGAGGTAATGGCATGGATGCCATGATCAAGTCATGGCATGACGGAGTTATGGGGAACGAAATACTGTAGAGAAGAGGACTTACCTCCCCTCACCTGATCCGTCTGCCCGACTCATCTGCCGTGAAATACATCGCCTGCGCCGGATCGAAGCTGATACCGGCCTGATCGCCTGCACGAAGGCCCATGTCCTCGCGCTGCTCGACAATCAGCTTGCTGCCGTTGGCGGCCATCAGATGCACGTAGGAAACGCCGCCCAGCGCCTCCACCATGTCCACCTTGTGCGTGGTGCCGGAGCGCTCGATGCGCAGATGCTGCGGGCGCAGGCCGAAGGTGACCGGGCCATCGGCAACAGACGCCGCCGGACGGGCAAAGATGGCGTCACCAAGCCCCGGAACCTTGAGCCCCTCGCCGCTGACGCTCGCCTCAAGGAAATTCATGGCCGGTGAGCCGATGAAGCCTGCGACGAAGCGGTTGTCCGGGTCGTTGTAGAGATCCAGCGGCTTGCCGGCTTGTTCGATACGCCCGGCGCGCAGAACCACGATCTTGTCGGCCAGCGTCATTGCCTCGACCTGGTCATGGGTGACGTAGATCATGGTTGCGCCGATTTCCCGGTGGAGACGGGCAATCTCGACACGCATCTCGACGCGCAGTTCGGCATCAAGGTTCGACAGCGGCTCATCGAAGAGGAAGACTTCCGGCCCGCGCACGATGGCACGGCCGATGGCAACGCGCTGACGCTGACCGCCGGAGAGCGCCTTGGGCTTGCGAGCCAGCAGCGGCTCCAGCTTCAGGATTTTCGCGGCCGCCGCCACCTTCGCCTCGATTTCCGCCTTGGGATGGCCGGTCATCTTGAGGCCGAAACCCATGTTCTCCGCCACCGTCATGTGCGGATAGAGCGCATAGGTCTGGAACACCATCGCCACGCCGCGTTCGGCCGGATCAAGGGCGGTCACATCACGCGCACCGATCCGGATTGCACCGGAACTGGTGCTTTCCAGCCCCGCCACCATGCGCAGCAGCGTGGACTTGCCGCAGCCCGAGGGGCCGACGAAAACACAGAATTCGCCATGCTCGATGGTCAGGTCCACCCCATGGATGACCCCGACTTCGCCAAACTTCTTGACCACATGCTCGAACGAGACGCCGGACATGGATTTCCTCCCTCAGATCTGCTTGCGTTCCGGAAACCGCCAGGCCTCCACGTCTGCAGCAATGGCGCTGGCGCAGGCCTTGAGCTGCGGGGCCAGTTGCTCCAGCCCGTCGAGGCTGTTCCGGGTTGTTGTGGATGTGACCGAAAGCGCACCCAGCACGCTGCCACCCGACGACAGAACCGGCACGGCGAGGCAGATGATGCCCGGCTCGTGCTCCTCCCGGTCGAAGGCGTGGCCGCTCTTGCGGATTTCCCCAAGCTCGGCGAGAAGCTCCTCGCGCGAGCCGAGGGTCTTCGGCGTGAAACGATAGAAGGACTGGCGCGCAACGGCCTGCTGCTTTGCCGCCTCCGGCAGGAAGGCGAGCATGGCCTTGCCGACACCGGTGCAATAGGCAGGCCCGACCTTGCCGGCCTGGCTGAACATTTCCACGGGCCGGGCGGCGTTGCGCTTGTCCACATAAAGCACCTGCCCCTGATCCAGCTGCGCCAGATGCAGGGTTTCGCCCAGCTCTGCCGACAGTCTGTCGAGCCAGGGGCGTGCCAGAGGTGCAAGAGAACTCTGCGACCAGGCTGCATGGGCCAGCCGCACCAGCCGCACGCCCAGCGCATAATTCTGGCTGTCCGCGTCATAGGCGAGCATGCCCTGATGGGTCAGGGTCTGCAGCAGGCGGTAAAGCGTGGCCTTCGGATAGGGGCTGATCGCCAGAATATCCGTGAAGCGCACCGGCCGGCCCGCCTGCGCCACAAGATCCAGCACGGCCAGCGCCTTGCCGACGGTGCCATCACCGCCCTGCTCCGCATCCGCCCCGCTGATGCCGGGCCCATCCGCCTTTGCCTGTTTCGTGCTCATCGTCTTGCGACCCTTCGCCCGGCCCACCAGTGTGCGCCTGCTGCTTGACAGTCCTAAAGCTTCGCATCATAGTTTTCAATATGCAAGACAGTGTTCCATTATTTGGAACAAACTTGCCAAAGAACGCAGTCCGGGAGGAGACAAGATGACTGTTACACCGCTCAAGCTGGCGGCCTTTGCCGCTGCGCTGATGATGTCCGGTTCGGCGCTGGCCGCACAGCGGACCCTCGTTTTCAACACCGACATGTCGGACCCGGCGCCCAAGGCGGCGCTGGAAGAGCTGATCACCATGTTCGAGGCGGAAAACCCGGACGTGAAGGTGAAGGTCAACATCTTCGACCATGAGGGCTACAAGACCGCCATCCGCAATTTCATGACTGCAGATGCGCCGGATCTGGCCAGCTGGTATGCGGGCAACCGTATGGCGCCCTTCGTCAAGGCCGGGCAGTTCATGGATGTCAGCGATGTCTGGGAGAAGAACGGCCTCGGCCAGAAGCTCTCGGCCTCCAAGGCTTCTATGACCATCGACGGAAAGCAGTGGGGCGTGCCCTATACCTATTACCAGTGGGGCATCTACTACAACAAGGACGTCTACAAGCAGGCGGGCGTTTCCGAGCCGAAGACCTGGGACGAGTTCATCGCCAATTGCGCCAAGTTCAAGGCGGCAGGCATCGATTGCGTCACCACCGGTTCCAAGGCCCTGTGGCCGGTTGCAGGCATCTTCGACTATCTGAGCCTGCGCACCAACGGCTATGAATTCCACATGGACCTGACCTCCGGCAAGATTGCCTGGACGGATGACCGGGTGAAAGCCGTCTTTGCCGAATGGGCGAAGCTGGTGGAGCCGGGCTATGTCACCGCCAATCACACGGCGATTGACTGGCAGGATGCCGTTTCCCTTCTGGTTCAGGGCAAGGCCGCCAACTATGTCATGGGCAACTTTGCCGTCGCCGCCTTCAAGGACGGCGGGATGACCAATGACAACCTCGGCTTCATGGTCTTCCCCGAGATCACCGCTGGCCTGCCGCGTGCTGAAGAGGCCCCGACGGACACGATCCACATTCCGGCAGGCGCCAAGAATGCGGAGGACGCCAAGACGTTCCTCGCCTTCGTCACCCGTGCCGATGTGCAGACCGCCCTCAACAAGCGCCTCGGCCAGCTGCCGGTCAACAACGAGGCCACGGTGGATGCGGCAGATCCGTTCCTGAGCCAGGGCTTTGAAACGGTGTCGACTGCTTCGGCCGTTGCCCAGTTCTTCGACCGTGACGCCCCGGCCGAGATGGCCAAGGCTGCCATGGAAGGCTTCCAGGAATACATGGTCAAGCCCGACCGGCTGGAGCGGATCCTCGACCGTCTCGAGAAGGTGCGTCAGCGCGTTTACTGAGCCCCGCACCGCCGCCAATTGCAGGCGGCACTCCCAGAAACGTCCTCCGGAGCTGATCCGGGGGACATGTACCCGAAAGATCCGAGGCCGAGATGACCGCCTTCTGGAAAGCGCGCCAGCGCATGCTTGCCCCGTGGCTTTTCCTTGCGCCCGGCGCCCTGATGTTCGTTTTCTACGTGATTGCGCCGGTCTTCCAGTCGGTCAGCATCTCCTTCTATGACTGGGACGGCATCGGCACGGCCCGGTGGATTGGCGCTGACAATTACACCGAGCTGCTGGATGACGAGGCCTTCTATGTCTCGCTGAAGAACAACGTCATCTGGCTTGCGCTCTACATGCTGGCCATTCCGGCAGGCCTGATGATCGCGATTTTCCTGAACCAGACGGTCTGGGGCATCCGGGTCTACAAGTCCCTGTTCTTCTTTCCCTTCGTCATCAGCCAGGTCGTTGTCGGCCTGATGTTCTCCTGGTTCTATGCCCCCAATTTCGGCCTGTTCTACAAGCTGATCGAGGCGGTGACCGGTCAGGGCGTTGCCATTCTGGCGGAAGAGAACCTCGTCACCTATGGCATCATCGCTGCGGGCCTGTGGCCGCAGATCGCCTATGTGATGATCCTTTATCTCACCGGCCTCAACAACGTGGCGCCCGACCAGATCGAGGCAGCGCGGCTGGACGGGGCCAAGGGCTGGAAGATGCTGTGGTACGTCATCCTGCCGCAGCTGCGCCCGGCCACCTTCATTGCCGTCATCGTCACCGTCATCGGCGCGCTGCGCTCCTTCGACCTTGTGTCGATCATGACATCCGGCGGCCCCTTCGGCTCCTCCCGGGTGCTCTCCTTCTACATGTACGAGCAGGCCCTGTCCGAATACGGCTTCCGCATGGGCTATGGCGCGGCCATTGCCGTTGTCCTCTTCGCCATCATGATGATCTTCATTTCCGGCTTCATCTGGAAGATGTGGCGCGACGAGAAGGAACACTGAGCATGTTTCCCCGTCCCATCCAGCAACTCCCGGCCCCGGCCCGGGCGCTTTACAAGGCGGCCCTGCCGGTTGCGCTCGTTCTGTGGCTGCTCCCGCTTCTGGGCGTAGCTCTCACCTCGCTGCGCCCCTCCTCCGATCTGGCGTCCGGCAACTATTTCGGCATGCCCTCGTCCATCGCCTTCGACAACTATGTCACCATCTTCCAGAACTCGCCCATCGCCGCCTACATCCTCAACAGCTTCAAGGTGACGATCCCCACTGTCATCGGCGCTGTGGCGCTGTCCTGCATGACGGGCTTTGCGCTCGCCATCTACAATTTCCGCTCCAACCTGCTGGTCTTCTTCCTGTTCGTGGCGGGCAACTTCGTGCCCTTCCAGATCCTCATGGTGCCGGTGCGCGACCTGACGCTGCAGATGGGGCTTTACGACACGATCACCGGCCTTGCCCTGTTCCACATCGCCTTCCAGACCGGCTTCTGCACCTTGTTCATGCGCAACTTCATCAAGGCCCTGCCCTATGAGCTGATCGAGGCGGCGCGGGTGGAGGGCGTGAGCGAAGTGAAAATCTTCTGGTACGTGGTCATGCCCCTGATGCGCCCGGCCATTGCCGCCCTGTCGGTGCTGATCTTCACCTTCATCTGGAACGACTATTTCTGGGCCATGGTGCTGACCACCGGCGCCGACACCCAGCCGGTCACCGCCGGACTCAACTCGCTCAACGGCCAGTGGATTGCCGCCTGGCATCTCGTTTCCGCCGGGTCGATCGTCGCCGCCCTGCCGCCCGTTCTGATGTTCTTCCTGATGCAGAAGCACTTCATCGCCGGCCTGACGCTGGGAGCCGTGAAATGACCGGGAACACCGCACAGCACTGGCGCCTGGACTGCGCCAACCAGAGCCTTGTCCTCACCTCCTCCGGCGGCGTGCCGGAGGCCATCTACTGGGGCCCGGCCCTGCCGCAGGAGGAGGATCTTGCCGCTCTCGTGGCTGCAAGCCGCTCAGACCTCACCGGCGGCATGCTGGATGCCCTGCCCCCGCTCAGCCTCTGTCCGGTGCAGGGCAATGATTGGCAGGGCCAGCCGGGCCTCGTGCTGCGCTCTGCTGAGGGTGAGCTGCTGCAGCCCCGCTTTGCCTTCCATGAGGCCCGACAGAGCGCCGGACGGCTTGAACTGATCTCCACCGCAGCAGGCCTCACAGTTACCCATGAGATCGAAGCGAAAGAGACCGGCGTTTTCGTGCTGCGCACCCGGCTGGAGTCCCTTGCGCCCGTCCGCGTCGGCTGGCTCGCCGCGCCCGTGCTGCCAGTGCCGCAAAGCGCAGAGCGGATCCTTGATCCGGCCGGCAAATGGATCGGCGAATTCCGCATGCAGTCCACCCCCTGGACCACAGGCATCCGCCAGCGCGAAGCCCGCACCGGCCGTTCGGGGCAGGAACACCCGCCCTATGCGCTGTTCACGGAACCGGGCTGCCGCAACACCTCAGGCGAAGTCCGCGCCCTGCATTACGCCTGGCCCGGCGGGCACCGCTTTGTGGCCGAAGAGCTTTACGACGGGCGCAGGCAGGTGCAGTTCGGCCATGCCAGCGGGAGCGAGCGCGAGGCCGGAACCTGCTTTGAAACGGCGGACCTCATCGCCGCCGTCTCCACCTCCGGCCTCAACGGCATAGCCACTCTCTTCCAGCGCGACATCCACGACCGGGTGGTGACATGGCCCGATCCGGCCCGCCCCCGGCCCGTGCATTACAATTGCTGGGAAGCCATCTACTTCCGTCACGAGCTGGGCGCCCTGACCGAAATCGCCGCCAAGGCGGCCGCCATCGGGGCAGAGCGGTTCGTGCTGGATGACGGCTGGTTCGGCCGGCGCGACGATGACACCACGAGCCTTGGCGACTGGACCGTGGACCTGCGCAAGTGGCCGGAGGGCCTGACGCCGCTGATCGAGGCCGTTCACAGACTGGGAATGAGTTTCGGCCTGTGGTTCGAGCCGGAGATGGTGAGTGAGGACAGCGACCTTTACCGCGCCCATCCGGACTGGATTCTCGGCCCGGCGGACCAGACTCGCGGGCGCAATCAACTGGTGCTGAACATGGCGCTGGAGCCGGTGCGCGATCACCTGTTCGGTGCGATCTCTGCCCTGCTCTCCACTTACGCCATCGACTACATCAAGTGGGATCACAACCGCCTGCTTCCCGTGGTGGACGCAGCGCAGGCACGCGGCACACTGGCTCTTCTGGCACGGCTGCGTGCCGCTCATCCGGCGGTCGAGGTCGAAAGCTGCGCCTCCGGCGGCGGGCGGATTGATGCCGGCATCCTCACCCACACCCAGCGGGTCTGGCTGTCGGACAGCAACGACGCGCTGGAGCGGCTGCGCATCCAGCATGATGCAGCGCTGTTCCTGCCCGCCTCCGTCACCGGCAGCCATGTGGGCCCGCGCCACTGCCACACCTCTGGCCGGGTTCTGTCCATGAGCCTGCGCGCCCGCGTGGCCGCCCAGCGCCATATGGGTTTCGAGATGGACCTGCGCGAGCTTGATGCACAAGAAACAGCCGTTCTGACCGCCGTCACCGGCTGGTGGAAGGCCAACCGGGACTGGCTGATGCACGCAGACATCCTGCGCCTTGATGCGGCGGACCCGTCCGTCACCGCCGAACTGCAGCTGGCGCGGGACGGCAGCCGCTTCGTGCTGTCCTCCGGTCAGGCGGCAGCGCCTGCACAGGCCCTGCCCCGCCCGCTGAAGCTGTCCGGGCTGGATCCGGCGGCGCGCTACCGGCTGACGCTGCTCAACCCGGAAGATGTGCCGCCCCAGTCGCGCGGGGCCTGCGCCCTGAAGCACGGGCCGGTGACGCTCTCCGGGGCCGCGCTGATGCAGCAGGGCATCATGCTGCCCGTGGCATGGCCGGGCACACTTTTCACGGTGGAAGGAACCCGTCTGTGAGGCTGGACGGCTTGTCCGGCCGGTCTTTCCTTTCGCATAAAGGCATGGACTGAAATATCAGAGGCGGTAAGCGCAGCAGCGAAGTCCGCCCGCAGGAACCTGAAGGGGCTACATCATGAACGCACAGCCGGTCTTTCCCGATCTCAAGGGCGCATCCGTCTTCATCACCGGTGGCGGCTCCGGCATTGGCGCCAGCCTGACGGAAGCCTTCCTGCGGCAGGGCTGCAAGGTGGCCTTCGTGCAGCGCTCCGATGCCTCCGGCTTCTGTGACGAGATGGAAGCAAAGACCGGCAGCCGCCCGCTGTTCCTGCCCTGCGACATCACCGACATCGGCGCCCTGAAGGGCGCGATTGCCAAGGCAGCGGAAGCCCATGGCACGATCACGGTTCTCGTCAACAACGCCGCCAACGACCAGCGCCACAACACGCTGGACGTGACGCCGGAGTACTGGGACTGGGCCATGGCCATCAACCTGAAGGCCTATTTCTTCGCAGCACAGGCCGTCATCCCCGGCATGCAGAAGGCTGGCGGCGGTTCGATCATCAACTTCAGCTCCATCAGCTACATGATGGGCAACGGTGGTTTCCCGGCCTACACCTCCGCAAACTCCGCCATCAACGGCCTGACCCGCAGCCTTGCCCGCGATTTCGGCCCCGACCGCATCCGCGTCAACGCGCTTGCTCCCGGCTGGGTGCTGACGCAGAAGCAGAAGGACCTCTGGGTAACGCCCGAAGCCCTTGCAGGCCACGTGGAGCGCCAGTGCCTGAAGGACACGCTGGAGCCGGAAGACATCACCGGCGGCTGCCTGTTCCTGGCCTCTTCCGCCTCGAAGATGATGACCGGGCAGGCGCTGGTCATCGACGGCGGCGTGGTGGTGACGGGATGAGCGCGCCGCTCTCTCCCGAATGGATTGCCGCCGACTGGGGCACCACGCATCTGCGCGTCTTTGCGATGGAGGGGAGCCGCGTTCTGGCGCAGGCCTCCTCGCCCAAGGGCATGGCAAGTCTTGCAAGAGACGAATTCGAGGGCGCGCTGCTGGAACTGATCGCCGATTGGCTGCCAGTGGGGCGCAAGACGCTGGTGATTGCCTGCGGCATGGTGGGCAGCCGTCAGGGCTGGGTGGAAGCGCCCTATGCCGCAGTGCCCTGCCCGCCGCTGCAGGCCAGCGCCATGGTTGAAGCCCCCGTTTCTGATCCACGCCTGTCGGTCTGGATCATTCCGGGCCTCAGCCAGACCATGCCTGCCGACGTGATGCGCGGCGAGGAAACCCAGATCGCCGGTTTCCTCGCCGGCAATCCCGGCTTTTCCGGCACGCTCTGCCTGCCCGGCACCCACAGCAAATGGGTGCAGATCGAGCGCGGCACGGTCACGTCCTTCAGCACTTTCATGACGGGCGAACTCTTCGCGCTTCTGTCCAAATCCTCCGTACTGCGCCATGGCATGGCCGATGACGGCTGGGATGCGGCGGCCTTTTCAGGCGGCGTGACGGCCAGCCTTGCCCGGCCGGACATGCTGGCTGCTGCCTTCTTTTCCCTGCGGGCAGAGGGACTGCTGCATGGGCTTGTGGCAGCCTCCGCCCGTGCGCGCTTGTCCGGCCTCATCATCGGCGCGGAGATCGCAGCGGTGCGGCAGGACGTCTCAGGAGACGTCACGCTGATCGGCGCCCCGGCGCTTTCGGCGCACTATCTGGCGGCGCTGAAACTGGCGGGCCTTGACGGACGCACAACGGCGGGCGAAAGCCTGACACTGGCTGGACTTGGGCTTGCGCGCCGGGTCCTCACAGAAAACCAGAAAGGCTGACTGATGCGTCCTTTGATTGCCATTCTGCGCGGTATCACTCCCGCCGAAGCCCTGCCGGTGTGCGAGCGCCTGATCGCCGCCGGTTTCACCCGCATCGAGGTGCCGCTCAACTCGCCCGATCCCTTCACCAGCATCGCCGCCATGGTGCGCGAGTTCGGCGACAGCGCCATCATCGGCGCAGGCACCGTGCTGACGGTGGAGGACGTGATGAAGCTTTCCGACACCGGCGCCCGCATGGCCGTGTCGCCGAACTGCGATCCGTCCGTCATCCGCGCCACCAAGATTGCCCGCATGCAGTCCTTCCCCGGCGTGATGACCCCGACCGAGTGTTTCGCCGCCCTGCAGGCGGGCGCCGACGGGTTGAAGCTCTTCCCGGCCGGTCTTCTGGGCTCTGAAGGCGTCAAGGCCATCCGCGCCGTGCTGCCCAAGGAAACCCGGCTTTATGCGGTGGGCGGCGCCGGGCCGGACAATTTTGCCGATTGGCTGAAGGTGGGCGTTGATGGCTTCGGCATCGGCACTGCACTCTACGTGCCGGGGCTGACGGTCGGAGACGTTGAAACTCGCGCCCGCGCCATGGTGCAGGCCTTCGACATTGCCAAGGGAGGCGCAAGATGAGCGCTGCTGCTTCCTCCGTCTTTGATGCCACCGTCTTTGATGCCACTGTCTGCGAACTGGGCGAAGGCCCGCTGTGGCACCCGCTGCGCCGCCAGCTGTTCTGGTTTGACATCGTCAACAAGAGCCTTCTGACCCAGGAAAACGATCACACCCGCATCTACCGTTTCGAGACGCTGGTGTCGGCGGCTGCATGGGTGGATGAGCGCAAGCTGCTGATCGCCAGCGACCGGGAGCTGTTCTCCTTCGACGTGGAAACGGGTGCAGCCCGCACGGTCTGCGCGCTGGAAGCGGACAATCCGGCCACCCGCTCCAACGATGGCCGCGCCGACCCCTATGGCGGCTTCTGGATCGGCACCATGGGCAAGAACGCCGAAAAGGATGCCGGCGCGATCTACCGCTGGTACCGGGGTGCAATGCGCAAGCTGTTTGCGCCCATCACCATTTCCAATTCCATCGCTTTTGCCCCGGATGGCGAGACGGCCTTCTTCTCCGACACGGTCACCGGCCGTGTCATGCGCGTGGCGCTGGATGAAGCCGGCTGGCCGAAGGGCGAGCCGGAGGTCTTCCTCGACCGGACCTCCGAAGGCCGCAATCCGGACGGGGCCGTGGTGGACGAAAGCGGTCTTCTGTGGCTGGCGGAATGGGGCTCGTCCCGCGTTGCCGCCTATGCGCCGGACGGCAGTTTCGTACGGGCCATCACGTTTGATGCGCCCCATACCAGCTGCCCGGCCTTTGGCGGGGATGACCTTGGCACCTTGTTCTGCACCAGCGCCCGTCAGGGCCTCGGCGCCAGTGCAAGGGCTGCAAAGCCGCTTTCCGGCATGACCTTTGCCGCCGCCAGCGGGGCGCGCGGCCAGAAAGAGCATCGAGTGAACCTGTGACCGACCGTACCCGCGCCCTTGGCGTCTGCTACTATCCGGAACACTGGCCCGCTGCCCAGTGGGCCGAAGATGCGGCCCGCATGAAGGAAATCGGCCTCACCTATGTGCGCATCGGCGAATTCGCCTGGGCGCGCATCGAGGCCGAGCCCGGCGCGCTGGACTGGGCCTGGCTGGACGAGGCCATTGAAGTTCTGGGCAAGGCAGGCCTCAAGGTGGTGCTGGGTACGCCGACCGCAACGCCGCCGCGCTGGGTGCTGAACCGCCATCCGGACATGATCGCGCTGGATGCGCAAGGCCGTCCGCGCGGCTTCGGCTCGCGCCGCCATTACTGCTTCTCCCATGAGGGCTACCGGCAGGAATGCGCCCGCATCGTCACGCTGATGGCCGAACGCTATGGCCGCAACGAACATGTGGCCGCCTGGCAGACCGACAACGAATACGGCTGCCACGACACGATCCTCAGCTATTCCACCGCTGCCCGTGATGCCTTCCGCAATTGGCTGGCGCGCAAATATCAGTCGCCGCAGGCGCTGAACCGGGCCTGGGGCAACGTGTTCTGGTCGATGGACTATGCGGGCTTTGAGGAAATCGAGCTGCCGAACCTGACCGTGACCGAGCCGAACCCGGCCCATGTCATGGACTTCCGCCGTTTCTCTTCCGATCAGGTTGTCAGCTTCAACCGGCTGCAGACGGACATCATCCGCCGCCACTCCGATGCCCCCATCGCCCATAACTACATGGGCCGCATCGTCGAATTCGATCATTTCGCCGTGGGCGCAGATCTCGATATCGCCAGCTGGGATGCCTATCCGATCGGCTTCCTGTCCGACCGGCTGGAAGCAAGCCCCGAGCACAAGCGCCGCTATCTCCGTCAGGGTGACCCGGACTTTCAGGCCTTCCATCACGATCTCTACCGCGCCGTCGGCAAGGGCCGCTGGTGGATCATGGAGCAGCAGCCCGGCCCGGTGAACTGGGCGCCCTATAACCCCGACCCGCTGCCGGGCATGGCACGGCTCTGGGCCTGGGAGGCCTTCGCCCATGGGGCGGAAGCGGTGTGCTATTTCCGCTGGCGGCAGGCCCCTTTCGCACAGGAGCAGATGCACGCCGGCCTGCTGCGCCCCGACAGTGCCGCCGCCCCCGCCTATCATGAGGCAGCGCAGGTCGCAGAGGAACTGAAGGCCCTGCCCGTCACTGCCGTGGCGAAAGCGAAAGTTGCGCTCGTCTTCGACTACGAAAGCGCCTGGGCCTGGACCATCCAGCCGCAGGGCAAGGATTTCGATTACTTCGCCCTGCTGTTCCATGTCTACAAGGGCCTGCGCCGTCTCGGCCTTTCCGTCGATATCCTGCCGCCCACGGCGCAGGATTTCAGCGGCTACAGTCTTGTGCTGGTGCCTGGGCTTTTCACTCTAACGGAAGCGCTGAAGACCGCGCTCACCGCTTCAGGTGCCGCCGTGATCGCCGGGCCGCGCCTCAATTCCAAGACGCCCGACTTCACCATTCCCGTGCCGCTTCCGCCCGCCCTGCCGGGGCTGGACTGCCTCGTGGCACGCGTCGAAAGCCTGCCGCCCACGGCACCCGTGCCGCTTGTCGCGGGCGGTGCCTTCACCGGCTGGCGCGAGGTGCTGGAAGGCACTGCCGAGGTGGTGGAAGAAGCCGTGGACGGCACGCCTGCCGCGATGCGCGCGGGCAATTTCACCTATCTCGGCGGCTGGCCGGACGAGGAAGCCCTCGACCGCATCCTGCGCAGCGCCGTCATTGATGCCGGGCTGAAGGTCACGGACATGCCGGAAGGCATCCGCCAGCGCGACACGGCCACGCACCGCTTCCTCTTCAACTACGGCCCTGAACCGGTCCACTTCGCCGGCCACCACATTCCGGCAGCCGGTGCGGTCTGGATGCCGCTTGGGTAAGACAAAGACCCTGCCGAGAACCTTCGGCGGGGCGATCATTCTGTTTGAAAATCTGTCTTCTGGTTGTGTGGCGGCCGGCGCGGGGCTGCCAATCCGAGGAGGCCACTCATCGGGCAGACACCGCGCCGGCCATGCCCCACGGACCCAGGAGATGCGGCGGACCCAGGCGTCCCGTAGGGTATTCAGATCAATGACTTGAAACATGTGCCCTGCTTTCCGCAGGTGCCCTTTAAATACAGGAATTACAGTAGCGAATCGGCATGGGAAATCAATCAGCGCAGCTGCCGCACCAATGAAATCGTAAAAAGTTAGTAAACTTGTAACCTTAATTCACGCGCCAGCCCTTGCGGAAGCCCTTGAGCCTCCGCAGCAGCCGCAGAAAGGCGTGAGGATCACGCCTCTCCGAGATAGGAGCGCACCGTCTCCAGGAACTTGGACACGGAGATCGGCTTGGAGATGTAGGCCTCGCAGCCCCCCTGCCGGATACGCTCTTCATCGCCCTTCATGGCGAAGGCGGTGACGGCGATGACCGGGATGGTGCACAGGTCGTCGTCTTCCTTGATCCATTTGGTCACTTCCAGCCCCGACACTTCGGGCAGCTGGATATCCATGAGGATCAGGTCCGGCCGGTACTTGCGGGCCAGCTCCAGCGCTTCAATGCCGGTGCGGGTCTGCAGCGTGCCATAGCCATGTGCTTCCAGAAGGTCGTGAAACAGCTTCATGTTGAGTTCGTTGTCTTCAACGATCAGCACGGTCTTGGACATGCAAAACAGCCTTCGCCGGTCACGGCACGGAGGGAAACGGCAACAGGAGAGATGACGGCGCAGCACCGATTGGCTGGCGTCTCTCCCCTGCCCGCATTACTTAAGAACAAATGGTAGCGCGGATTCGTTTCGGAAAGGCAAAAATGCAATGGCAATTCCTGAGTCTCGGAGCATGAGCTTTGAAAAAGCAGAAGAAATGGCCCTGGACGCGCTTTTGCACCTGACGCGCGACCCGGAATTGACGGGCCGGTTCCTTGCGCTCTCCGGTATCGGGCCGGAATCGATTCGCTCTGCGGCTGCGGAGCCCGGATTTCTGGCAGGTGTTCTTGAGTTTTTCATGACCGATGAGCCGCTGCTTCTGGCCTATTGCGAGAATTCCGGCGTCCGCCCCACCATGATCGCCGCCGCCCGCTATGTGCTGGCCGGTGATCCGGACGCCTGAGCGCACCATGTCCACACTAGCCGCCCCCGGCCGGGGTGTCCTCGACCAGATTGCCCTGCTGCCCCGCTCCACCCGCCCGCTGATCATCTGCGACGTGGACGAGGTGGTGCTGCATATGATCCTGCATCTGGAGGAATTCCTTGCCGCGCGCGGCCTTGCCTTCATCGCCTATAGCTACAGGCTGACCGGCAACATTGCCGAAGAGGCGTCCGGCCGGGTGCTTGGGGCAGAGGAAGTCCACCGTCTGGTACAAGGCTTCTTCGAGGATATCTCGGACCGGCAGACCATCGTCGATGGGGCGGCCGCGGCCCTGACCCGCCTGTCGGAAGCCTTCGAGATCGTCTTTCTGACCAATCTGCCGGGCGTTGCCAACAAGCCCTTGCGCGAGAAGCTGCTGGCTGCCCATGGGCTGAGCTTTCCGGTCGTCACCAATTCCGGCCCCAAGGGCGGAGCTGTTGCCGCGCTCTCTGCCGGGCGCGGCCAGCCGGTCGTCTTCATCGATGACAGCCCGCAGAATCTTCAGTCGGTGGCGCAGGCGCTGCCTTCGGCGCGGCTGATCCAGTTCGTGGCCGATGCGCGCTTCCGTCAAGCGCTCGATCCCCTGCCCGGCCTTGATCTTGTCTCCGGTGACTGGCTTGAGACAGAAGCCCATATCAGGACTATGATCGCCTCCCGGTAGGATCAGGGCCAAAGGCATGGGTGAAGCGGGCAGCACAGACGCAACAGCGGCGGGGCAGCGCCCCCGGCCGCTTTGCCGTGACTGCGGCGCAAGGCCGGAGCCCGGCCGCCAGCGCTGCAAGGCCTGCGGCAGCCCGCGCCTTGTCAGCCATCCGGAGCTGGACCAGCTCGCAATCGCCCATATCGACTGCGACGCCTTCTATGCGTCCATCGAAAAGCGCGACAATCCGGAGCTGCGTGATCTTCCAGTCATCGTCGGCGGAGGCCAGCGCGGCGTGGTCTCCACCTGCTGCTACATCGCCCGCATCCATGGGGTGCGCTCGGCCATGCCCATGTACAAGGCGCTGGAAGCCTGCCCGGACGCTGTCGTGATCAAGCCCAACATGGCCAAATACGCCGAAACAGGACGGCTGGTGCGCGAGCGGATGCTGGCGCTGACGCCGCTGGTGGAGCCGATTTCCATCGACGAAGCGTTTCTTGATCTCACCGGCACCGAGCGGCTGCACCACGCCACACCTGCCGAAGTGCTGGCCCGCTTCATCCGCGATCTGGAAAGCGAGGTGGGCATCACCGCCTCCGTTGGCCTTGCCCCAAACAAGTTCCTCGCCAAGATCGCTTCCGACCTCGACAAGCCGCGCGGGTTTTCGGTGATCGGCGCGGCGGAGGCCAAGAGCTTTCTGGCGGAACGGCACGTGGGTCTCATCTGGGGCGTCGGCAAGGTGTTTCAGGGCAAGCTTGCCAGCGACGGCATCACCACCATCGGCCAGCTTCAGGCCATGGACCCGTCCGATCTCATCCGCCGCTATGGCACCATGGGCCTGAGGCTGGCAAAACTCTGCCAGGGCGTGGATGACCGCACCGTCTCGCCGGAACGGGAGACGAAGAGCATCAGTGCCGAAACCACATTCGACAAGGATATCGCCCAGGTGCCGGTGCTGCGGCCCATCCTGCGGGATCTTTCGGAAAAAGTGTCGCGGCGCATGAAGAAGGCGGGCTTTGCCGGGCGCACCGTGACGCTGAAACTGAAGACCGCAGACTTTCGCTCCATCACCCGCTCACGCCAGCTGTCCAGCCCGACGCAGCTTGCCGGACGCATCTTTGCGCTTGGGGACGAGCTTCTGGCAGAGGCAGCCAAAGGCCAGCATTTCCGCCTCATCGGCATCGGCCTGTCGGACCTGTGCGATGCAGAGCTTGCAGATCCGGCTGATCTCGTTGATCAGGACGCCGGCCGTCAGGCAAAGGCCGAGCGGGCCATCGACGCCTTGCGCGAGAAATTCGGCCTGACTGCCGTCGAAACGGGCCTCACCCATGCAGCCAAGCTGAAACGGCGGCCGGAGGTGGAGTAAACCAGCCCCTTCCTGCAGCCTGAGTAAAGCACCCAACCCCTCTCGATCGTCTTCCCGGACGCGCTTGCGCGATCCGGGACCGGTGAGCCGGGGTGTTGGTTGGATTTTGGCGGAACCAGAACCGAAAGGCCTTGGCTCACCGGTACCGGATCTTCGCTTCGCTTTCGTCCGGTATGACGAAGGAGAGGTTGTAGCTGCCTCGCAGGCGACTCTCCTCCGCGCTCACTTCTTGCAGGGAGCAGCTGCCGGGAGGGCCTCGAAGTTGGTCAGCTTGCCTTCCAGCTTGAAGTCGCCGTAGTCGAGCTTCAGCTTGCGGCTGACGCCGTTTTCATAAAGCAGGAAGCTGATCTGGTAGACGGGCGTTGCCTCGCCGCCGTGATCCAGATCCGGATCGAAATAGGCAATGGTCACCGGCCAGCGCTGCCCCGCGCCGATGCCGGTCACGGCCTTGGCTTCTTCCTCGCCCGGCGCATCCTCACCCGATTGCGGCGCACCGATGACGGCTGCGGTGCCATAGACCTTCTCGCCCGTCTCCGCCCCGTCGAACACATCCGCCTCGAAGAAGGAGCCGCCCTCTCGGGCCGCGTTGATCAGCGCCTGAATGTGAGAGATCGGGTAATAGACATCCTTGCCCGTCTCGACCTTCTTTTCCTCGGGCTCGGTGAGGCTGATGGTCAGACGGTTGTCCTTTTCCTCGGCCGTGCCCCGGGTTTCGACGGTCAGCGTCTGGCCGGAATAGGTCTGGCTGAGGAACTCCAGCGTGTTGGCTTCCGGCTCCTCGAAGGTGGAGTTGCGCAGATCGGTGATGCTGGAGGTGCCGCTGTCATCGACAAAACGGGTGACGATGCGCAGATTGACCGCGTACCCCTCGCAGGCCGAACCAGTCATTTCATAGACCATGCGCCCGGTGATATCGGAAATGCTGACGCCATCGCCCGCATCCGAGAGCTTCATGTCATAGACGGCACGGTGCGGCATCAGCGGCAGCGGGCCGGACTGGGCGGAAGCGGCGGCGCTGCCCGCCCCGGCAAGGCCGATCATGCCGGACAGAAAGATTGGCCAGGCGCGCCAGGATCCCTTGAAGATAGGAACGGCAGCTCTTTTTCCCGACATCAATCACTCCTCATCGAACCCATGAACTGTCAGCCAGCAGCCCTTTCCCTAGCACACTCGCTGGCAATTCGGGCAAGTTTGAAGCAGCGCGGGACAAGTTTGCCCCCAAAGATGCTGCAAGTCAGCTTCCTGCCCTCAGTTTCGGACGGCCGAAGGCCCGGAAGCCCTTGCCGGGCGTGCAAATTTGCGCAATCACTGGCGCCGGTTCCCGCCCCTTTTCAGAGGAAGATTCCATGTCTGGTACCATCGAAGCCCGCCTCGCCGAACTCGGCGTCACCCTGCCGGTTCCCGTTGCTCCGCAGGCCAATTATGTTCCGGTGGTGCGCACCGGCAACCTGCTGTTCATTGCCGGCCAGATTCCGATCGGCCCGAACGGCATCGAATATGTCGGCAAGGTCGGCGCGGAATTCAGCGTTGAGGAAGGTGCCGCCTGCGCCCGCCTGTGCGCCATCAACATCCTCGCCCAGACCAAGGCTGCCATCGGTGACCTCGACAAGGTGGTGCGCGTCGTCAAGCTGACCGGCATGATCAACTCCACGCCGGACTTCATCCAGCAGTCGCAGGTCGTCAACGGCTGCTCCGACTTCATCGTCGAGGTGTTCGGTGACAAGGGCCGCCATGCCCGCACCTCCGTCTCCGTCGCCTCCCTGCCCTTCGGCGTTGCCGTCGAGGTCGAGGCTGTCATCGAAGTCGAATAATCTTCGGCTAAAGCTCCGGGCGGGCTGCCTGCCCGGAGCTTGTTTTCCCTTGCTGCGGCGATTGCCGCCATTCCGGATCATTTCCCATGACCGACCATTCCTGGATCGTTTCCCGCCCGATTGCCCACCGCGGCTTCCACACGGCTTCCGCCGGCATCATGGAAAACAGCCCCACCGCCATTGCCGAGGCGATGACGCGCAATTACGCCATTGAGGTGGACGTGCAGGAAACCGCCGATGGCAGGGCGCTCGTGTTCCATGATGATGACCTGGACAGGCTGGCAGAAGGCACTGGTCCCGTTCTGGCCCGCACGGCTGGCGAACTGACCGCCATCCGCATGCAGAAGGGCACGGACCGTCTGTGGCTGCTGGAAGAGCTTCTGGAACAGGTGAACGGCAAGGTGACTCTGGTCGTCGAGATCAAGTCGCTGATGAAACCGGATGCCCAGGCAGATTTCGTGCGCCATGTTGCCGATACGGTGCGCGGCTACAAGGGCCCGCTGGTGCTGAAGTCCTTTGATCCGGACATGCTGTCCGTGCTGCGCGAGCATGCGCCGGAAATTCCGCGCGGCATCGTTGCCGACAGCACGCCCAACAAGGGCGAGTACCGCCAGCTGACGCGCATGCAGCGCTTCATCCACCGCCACCTGCTGCACGCCCCGCGCACGAAGCCGCATTTCATCTCCTATCACTACAAGGACTTGCCGATGATGGGGCCGAGCGTCCTGCGCAAGTTCTTCAACCTGCCGATCATGGCCTGGACCGTGCGTGACCCAGCCGACCGCCAGCGCGCGCTTGCCTTCGCAGACCAGATCATTTTTGAGGGCTTTGACACCGACAAGGTGTGAGGGCAGCCGCAGTCAGGGCACATACCTGCAAAATCTGCCCAAGCCCCCTTGCACTGCGCTCTACAGGCTCTACCCTTTGAGCGAGGCGCAAACCTCCTGCGCCAGTCAGCCTTGAGGATAGCGGTCGCATGAGCGGCAACACACCGGCAGATCAGGACGGCGGCCTTGCGGTGACGCTGCGCATTGCCAATGGCCTTGGCGGCGTAGCGGCAGAGGACTGGGACAGGCTCGCCAATCCCGGCTGGAGCCTGGGTCCAGGCGGCCACCTCAAGCCTTCAGAAACAGAATCCGGTGCGGACTTCAACCCATTCATATGCCACGCTTTTCTGCAGGCGCTCGAAGAAGCGGGCTGTGCCACGGCCCGTACCGGCTGGGCGCCACATCATCTGCTGCTGGAAGCCGAAGACGGAAAGCTGCTGGGCGCAGTTCCGGCCTGGCTGAAAAGCCATTCGCAGGGCGAATATGTGTTCGACCACGGCTGGGCGGAAGCGTTTCACCGTGCCGGCGGCGAGTATTATCCCAAGCTTCAGGTGAGCGTGCCCTTCACGCCCGCGACGGGGCGCCGTTTTCTTACTCATCCCGATCTCGACCGGGAAACCGGCATCGCCGCCCTGTCGCAGGGGCTGGTGGAGGTCTGCCGCCAGTCGGGCGCGTCCTCCGTCCACGCCACGTTCCTGACCGAACCGGAATGGAACCAGATGGGCGATGCCGGCTATCTGCTGCGCACCGACCAGCAGTTCCACTGGGAGAACCGGGGCTACGCAAGCTTTGACGGCTTCCTGGAGGATCTGGCCTCGCGCAAGCGCAAGGCCATCCGCAAGGAGCGCAAGGAGGCCCTGTCGGCCGGCATCGAGGTGGAATGGGTGACGGGCCGCGACCTGACCGAGGCCCATTGGGATGCCTTCTTCGCCTTCTACATGGACACGGGCGCACGCAAATGGGGCCGTCCCTATCTCAACCGGCGCTTCTTCTCGCTGGTGAGCGAGCGCATGGCGGAGCGCATCCTGCTGGTCATGGCCAAACGCGAGGGGCGCTACATCGCCGGGGCGCTGAATTTCATCGGCTCGGACACGCTGTTTGGCCGCAACTGGGGCTGCACGGAGCATCACCCCTTCCTGCATTTCGAGCTTTGCTACTATCAGGCCATCGACTTTGCCATCGCCCATGGGCTGAAGGTGGTGGAGGCGGGAGCGCAGGGCGAACACAAGCTGGCGCGCGGCTACCTGCCCCGGCTCACCCGCTCCGCCCACTGGATCGCCCATCCGGGCCTTCGGGCCGCCGTCGCCGATTATCTGGAGCGGGAGCGGCGGGCGGTGGAGATGGATGCCGCCATCCTCAGCGAACACGCCCCCTTCCGGAAGGGCGGCCAAGATCAGGCGCCGGAGGCCGCATGTGACGCAGAGTCCTCAGAGAGTTGAGAACCGCGTTTCACACACTGAGTCAGCGGCTTCACAAACAGAATCAATGCCCCGCAAATGCCCGTTGCCCGGCTGCAAGGGGGCAGCTAGGGTGCCCGCAAACACCCTTGAACGGAGAGACTGATGACCAGCCCTGCCTATGACGACAGCAACGTCTTTGCCAAGATCCTGCGCGGCGAACTGCCCAGCCACAAGCTCTATGAAGACGGCAAGACGCTGGTGATCATGGACATCATGCCCCGTGGCGACGGCCATGTGCTGGTGATCCCCAAGGCGCCGTCGCGCAACATTCTGGATATCGCAGAGGAAGACCTCTTCGCCGTCATGGCCACCGTGAAGAAGATGGCACAGGCCGTGATGAAGGCCTTCAGCGCCGATGGCACGACAATCCAGCAGTTTTCGGAAAGCGCCGGCGGCCAGGTGGTGTTCCACACCCATTTCCACGTGATCCCGCGCTTTGAAGGCATAGCCCTTCGCCCCCACACCAGCGCCATGGCCGATCAGGCCGTGCTGGCCGAACAGGCAGACAAGATCCGCGCCGCACTGGCGTAAAGACAAGAAGCTGCTGGGTTGCTCCCTTCACCCCAGCAGCAGCCAGCCGCCGATGAGAACAGCTTCGGCGGCAAGAACACCGGCGAACACGGTCTGCCGGGCGGCATGGAAGGCGGCAAAGCCGCTAACTGCGGCGGCCACACGCAGCCAGGCGGAGGTCTCGGCCAGCGCTCCGCTCGGGAAAAGGATCAGCTTCGAGATCACTCCTGCCACCAGAGCCGTAGCGATGGAGCGCACGAAGATCAGGATCTCGCTGTCCTCGCGCAGGTTTCCTGCCGCCAGCACCCCCAGCCAGCGCCAGATATCCGTCGCCAGCCATCCGGCGAAGATGATCATCACATAGGGCCACCACGCTGTCACGCCCTGCATGAAGGCTGTATCTGCCGCCATCATTCGGCCCCCCATCCTGCCCGGCGGGCAATCCGGACCGCCAGATAGGCCGCTGTGCCGCCCACCGCGCCGGTGATCAGCAGGTCCGGCCCCGGCATGAGCCAGTAGAACAGCGGCCCCAGCA
The DNA here is from genome assembly GCF_000382365.1 of Pannonibacter phragmitetus DSM 14782. GTDB lineage: Bacteria > Pseudomonadota > Alphaproteobacteria > Rhizobiales > Stappiaceae > Pannonibacter > Pannonibacter phragmitetus. The sequence goes on from NZ_KB908223.1 coordinate 144,963, forward strand.
CGAGGCCGAGGACCATCGCCAGCTTGTCGGTGGGCAGGCGCCCCGCCGTCCACAGCGAGCAGAGGAAATAGACCGGTGTCAGCAGGAACAGCGCTCCGGCCACCATCGGCGGCATGTTGTCGACCAGAACATAGGAAACACCGGTCACCACCGTCACCGTGCCGGTGAGGAAACAGGCAAAGCCGAGGAAGAACGGCAGCCGCCCGGACCTTGGCAGATCCGGCAGGTTTCGCATGGCAAAGACCCAGGCGGTGATGGCGACGAAATGCGAGGCAAAGAGCAGCAGCCAGGTTGGCGCTTTCTTCTCCGCCCGCAACACCGGCATCAGCGCCACCGTCATCGGCATCAGGCGCACGGAGGCCAGAGCTACGGCAATGGCCGCCGGGATGAGCCCCATACCGGAGGCAATCGCCCCGGTCAGCACCACGATGCTGGGCAGCGCCCAGACGAGGCCGGCCATCATCAGCGTCTGCGGCAGCGTCAGCCCGCTTTCCCGCGCCAGCCCCGCATAGCCGACGAAGGCCGCAGCGAGAATGAAGCCCGGAATGGAAATGGCGGCCCGGACGCCCCTGAAAGCCCAGACCCGCGCCGGAAGAACCGTCTCAGTCTCCGGTGCAGGGGCTGCCCCTGTTCCCGTTCCGGGAGGCGGCATGTCTGATTGCGTCATGATCCGTGATCCGTCCGGATGGACCACGGCCGGAGCCAAGCACCCCAGACCACGGCAGCCCACCCGCTTGCAGAACATTGGCACACACGGAAGCAGTGTGCGGCAGGAGGCCTATTGGTAACACCGCCAAGCTGCATGAGCCAAGGCCGGGAGGGCGAAAAAGGGTTCGGTGTGGAGAATAACTTCTTTGCACACACTCAACGTCACCAAGACGAGAGACGGAATGCATAAGCGTCAACTGATCAGCGAGCTTTTCATAAGGAAAAGCGGATCGGGTTTGCTAAACCTTTTTTCTTTTGCAATCGTTTATTAAGAAAACGTGAGCGAACTGCATCATCAGCGACGACACCGGAAAACCGCCAACGATCCCCTACCTTTTCCCAAGAATTGACTTTAAAAACCTCAACAATGAACCCGCGATATTCAGACAAAGCAAACTTAATTTTCTTTGTTCTCCGATCGGCAATTTTCCAATTTCCGCGAGTTACATCATAGAATGATTTCGAAAATTTCGCCTCTCTGTAACTCTTATTTATGTTTATAATAACAATATCGTGATCAATATATTCAAGCGTCGGCGCCATATACCTTCTTTGAAGCTCTTCGACTGTCATAATTCCAAAATTCGAAGAATTCCACCCAGATGCAACGTTCGTCAACTGATAATCATTAAAATTCAAAAAATCAATTAAGACAGACTCAACCAAAAGACTTTGTGAATCGCTCATTCCGTGCCTAATTATAATATGCTCAACATTAGACCCTCGACGCATGATTGACTTTATTCGTTCAATTTTTTCAGTTACGGCATCTGATAAAACAGCACCTGCAGCGTGTGAGAATACCCGATTTCCTTTTCCCTTTCCTATATAGAATGGTTTTCCGGTCATCGGATCAATCAGCGCATAAACATAAAACCCAATATCTTCTTCAATACTACTGTCAAAATATTTCATCTTCACTCTCCCGACGCGATTTTAATCAAAATATTTCCTCGCGGGCCTCGGCAAGCATGCCGTCAAAGTCCATGTCAGAGGCACTGCCGCTGGCCTTGCCCTCCTGCCAAAGGCTTTTCAGGTGCTTGATATCCCCGCGCCGCTGTGCCCATTTGGCGGACCAGTCGCGCAGGGCCTCGCGGATGACCTCACTGCCGCTGGCATAGGCGCCGCTGGCAACGGCCTCGCGCAGCAGGTCGGCCTGCTGCGGCGTCATGGAAACGCTGATCTTTTCGACATTGGCCATGAAGCATCTCGCCGTTGGATTGGTGGTAAAGATTACCACCGCATATGGCAGGCTTCAAGTTTCCACACATGAGGGATGGCAAGACTCCCGGCCTTGAAGGATAGCGCCTCGCAAAGGCTCACAGCCGCAAGAAGATGCCGGTTCCCGGGGAGCTGGCCCGTCCGGGAACCGGAAGACTGCAAGCCATCAGCCGGTCAGCATTCCGGCAAGTTGACGGCGATGCCGCCCTGCGACGTTTCCTTGTACCTGTCGTTCATGTCCCTGCCGGTGTCACGCATCACCCGGATGCAATTGTCCAGCGGCAGGAAATGCGTGCCGTCGCCGCGCAAGGCAAGGCTTGCGGCTGAGACGGCCTTGATCGCGCCGAGGGCATTGCGCTCGATGCAGGGAACCTGCACGAGACCCGCAGCCGGATCGCAGGTCATGCCAAGGTGATGCTCCAGCGCGATCTCCGCCGCATTCTCGACCTGTTCATTGGTGCCGCCCAGCACCGCGCAGAGCCCCGCCGCCGCCATGGCCGAAGCCGACCCGACTTCACCCTGACAGCCAACCTCCGCCCCCGAGATCGAGGCATTGTGCTTGATCAGGCCGCCGATGGCGGCTGCCACCAGCAAATAGTCGCGGATCTTCTCCTGGTCCGCCCCGACGCAGTGATCGAGATAGTAGCGCCCCACGGCCGGCACGACACCAGCAGCGCCATTGGTTGGCGAGGTCACAACCCGGCCACCGGCCGCATTCTCCTCATTCACGGCCATGGCATAGACGCTGAGCCAGTCATTTGCCTGATGCGGCTGGCTGAGGTTCTGCCCGCGCTCCCCTTCCAGCTGCCGGTGAATCGAACGGGCCCGGCGGCGCACCTTGAGGCCGCCCGGCAGGATGCCTTCCTGCGTCAGCCCGCGTGTGATGCAGCCATTCATGGCGGCCCAGATGGCGTCGAGCCTCTCGTCCAGCCGCTCGCCCAGCCGCGCCTCCTCGTTGGCGCGCTTCATCTGGGCAATCGTCCTGCCGGAAGCTGCACCCATCTCAAGCATCTGTGCCGCCGTTTCAAACGGATATGGCACGATGGCAACGTCCTGAACGGGGGCCTCCCCCGCCTGAAGCCCTTCCAGCTCCGCACTGGTCACGACAAAGCCGCCGCCAACAGAGTAATAGGTCTGCTCGTGGCAAACCTGCCCCTCAACATCAAAGGCCTTCAGGATCATGCCGTTCGGATGGCCCGGTAGCGCCGGGCCGTAGTCAAAGATGAGATCGCGGTCCGGCTCGAAGATCAAACCGCCCAGCCCGTCCGGGTTCACGCGGCCGGTGCTGCGCACCTCGGCCTCAATCTCCTCGGCGCGGTTGGGTTCCATCGTGTCCGGACGCAGTCCGCACAGGCCCAGGATCACCGCACGGTCCGTCGCATGCCCCTTGCCGGTGAAGGCCAGGCTGCCATGCAGGCTCGCATAAAGCCGGTGCGGCCGGGGCATGCCAGTGACCTGGCCGCTCCCGCCACGCAGGTCGTCAAGGAAACGCGCAGCGGCAGCCATCGGGCCCATCGTATGCGAGGACGACGGGCCGATGCCGATCTTGAAGATGTCAAAGACCGAGAGGAACATTCATGCCCCGTAGATTGGAAAGCGATCGCACATTGCCTTGACTTCGGCGCGGATGGAAGCTTCGAGAGCCGCGTCCCCCTCCGGGTTTGCCCCCAGAGCACGCAGGACACGCAGGATCATCTGCCCGATCTGCCGGAACTCGGCCTCGCCAAAGCCGCGGGTGGTGCCGGCCGAGCTGCCGAGACGGATGCCCGACGTCACGAAAGGCTTTTCCGGATCAAACGGAATGGCGTTCTTGTTGCAGGTCAGGCCCGCCCGTTCCAGAGCGATTTCCGCCGCCTTGCCGGTGACGCCAAGCGGGCGCAGATCGCACAGGACCATGTGGCAGTCCGTTCCGCCCGAAACGATGCCGACGCCACCCTCAATCAGCGTATCTGAAAGCGCACGGGCGTTGGCGATGACCGCTTTCGCATAGTCCTTGAACGAGGGCTGCAGCGCCTCGCCGAAGGCAACGGCCTTCGCCGCGATCACATGCATCAGCGGGCCGCCCTGATTGCCGGGGAATACGGCGGAGTTGAACTTCTTCGCCAGATCGTCGTCATTGGTCAGAATGACGCCGCCGCGCGGGCCGCGCAGGGTCTTGTGTGTGGTCGAGGTGGTCACATGCGCATGCGGCACCGGGTTCGGGTATTCGCCCGCAGCAATCAGACCTGCGTAATGGGCCATGTCCACCATCAGATAGGCGCCAATCTCATCTGCAATGGCGCGGAAGGCGGCGAAATCCATGTGGCGCGGATAGGCGGAGGCGCCTGCCACGATCAGCTTCGGCCGCTCGGCCAGCGCCTTCCCGCGAACCTTGGCCATGTCGATGAGATGCGTGTCTTCTTCAACCTCGTAGGACACGACGTTGAACCACTTGCCCGACATGGTGACGGGTGAACCGTGGGTCAGATGCCCGCCATGGGCCAGCGACAGGCCCATGATCTTGTCCCCTGGCTGCAGCAGCGCAAGGAAGACGGCCTGGTTGGCCTGAGCGCCGGAATGCGGCTGCACGTTGACATGTGCGGCCCCGAACAGCTGCTTCAGGCGGTCGCGGGCAATATCCTCGACCTCGTCCACGAATTCGCAGCCGCCGTAGTAGCGCTTGCCGGGATACCCTTCGGCGTATTTGTTCGTCAGAACAGATCCCTGAGCCACCAGAACGTCAGGCGAAACAATGTTCTCCGAGGCGATCAGCTCGATCTGATCCTGCTGGCGCACCAGCTCGCGGGAAATGGCACCGGCGATGGCCTTGTCCGAAATCGCCTGGATATTGGTGTCGAACATGCGAAATCCTTTCTAGAGAGCGTGATGGCCCGCGGCCGGCAGGCCGCAGAAGCACATGTCAATGTGGTACGGCTCAGAGGCCGGCCTTGAGCTCGGCCGAGACCTTCGCCAGGATCGCCCGGACATGGGGCAGGAAACTGCGCCACACATCCATGCGGAAACTGTCCGGCCCGTCGCGCCACAGGATCACGGTCGCGCTGTCAAACAGCGTCCGTACAGCGCGGCCGGCCGGCAGCGCATCCACGTCACGCGGACAGGCCGCCGTCAGCGCGGTCAGCGCCTGCGGCCCGGACAGGCGCAGCGTGATCTCGCGGTCGCTGATCTCGACGAGGCTGTGCGGGATCCGGGCATAGGCCTCAGCTCCTGCAGCAATCAGGGCCTGACGCCCGGCTTCGGGCACAAGGATCACCCACTCGTCAGGGCCGGTGCACAGAACCTCGGTTCCCCCTGCACCGGACTTGTGGCTGATATGGTCCGGCAGCTCCAGCCCGAGGGCCTCAGCCAGCGCGGCGCGGTTCTCCTGCTTGACCCGCAGGGAGAACCGGGGAGACGAGCCCAGCTCTTCCAGCAGGAAAGGCCCGTTGGTGAAGTCATGGCGTTGTATGGTCATGTCGCGCTCCTCAGGCCTTCAGCCGTTCGCCTTCAGGGTCGTAGAAGTCCGTCGAAGTGATCGTAGCGCGCACCGTGCCATGCGGCATCGGAATATGCACCGTCTCACCCATACGGCCATGCCCGCCCGCAATCAGTGCCATTGCAATGGGCCGCCCGAGCGCAACCGAGTCGTAGGATGAGGTGACGTGCCCCACCATCGTCATCGGCAGCTTCTGGTTCGGATCCAGCACGATCTGCGCGCCCTCTTCCAGTCTGGAGCGGTCCTCGGTCAGAAGACCGACCAGCTGCTTGCGGTTCGGCGCGACGATGTCGGGACGGGCGAGCGAGCGCTTGCCGACAAAGTCCTTCTTGGCCTTGCCAACGGCCCAGTCGAGGCCCGCATCCTGCGGCGTCACCGTTCCATCCGTGTCCTGCCCCACAATGATGTAGCCCTTCTCGGCGCGCAGGACGTGCATCGTCTCCGTGCCGTAGGGGCAAATGCCGTAAGGCTGCCCGGCCTCGAAAATCGCCTTCCAGAGCGCCAGCCCGTGGCGGGCGGGAACGTTGACTTCAAACCCCAGTTCGCCGGTGAAGCTGACGCGGAAAAGACGCGCCGGGAAGCCTGCGACGGTACATTCGGCCACCGACATATGCGGGAAAGCCGCATCGGACATGTCCAGTCCATTGACCAGCGGCTCGAGCAGCTTGCGGGCATTCGGGCCGTTGACCGCAACGGTTGCCCATTGCTCGGTCGTGGAGGTCAGCCAGACGTTCAGGTCCGGCCACTCGGTCTGAAGGTAGTCCTCCATCATGTTCAGCACACGGGCAGCACCGCCCGTGGTGGTGGTGACATGGAACAGATCGTTCGAAAGCCGCCCGATCACGCCATCGTCCCGGATGAAGCCATCCTCGCCCAGCAGCAGGCCATAGCGGCAGCGGCCCGGCTGCAGCTTGGTCCAGGGGTTGGTGTACATGCGGTTCATGAACTCCACCGCATCGGGGCCTGCGACCTCGATCTTGCCGAGGGTGGAGGCATCGAACATTCCGGCGGAGGCGCGTGTCTCCCGGCACTCACGTGCGACGGCGGCGTGCATATCTTCGCCCGCTTTCGGGAAGTACCAGGCCCTGCGCCACAGCGAGACCGGTTCGAACACCGCGCCTTTCGCCTCGGCCCAGGGATCGATGAGCGTCTTGCGGGTCAGCTCGAAGGTGTCGCCCTTGTGATAGCCCGCAAAGGCGCCGAAGCTCGTCGGCGTATAGGGCGGACGGAAGGTGGTCAGACCCACCTCGGGCGGCGCCTTGCCCAGTGCGTCGGCGGCGATCATGAGGCCGTTGATGTTCGACATCTTGCCCTGATCGGTCGCCATGCCGTTCGTGGTATAACGCTTCACATGCTCGATCGAGCGCATGCCCTCCCGGACGGCCAGACGGATGTCCTTGGCCGTCACGTCGTTCTGGTAGTCAACGAAAGCCTTGGCCTTGCCCGCACTGCGGTCGGTCGGAAGCTCGGTCTGGCTGGAGCCTGTTCCAAGGCGGTCGCCCTCGACCCTTGCCGCCAGCGGCTGGCCGGTCCGGCCCAGCGCCTCTGCCACGGCAAGCCCGGCGCGCACGCCGTCTTCCAGCACCGGGCCATAGCCCCAGAGCCCGCGTCCTGCACCCGCAATCTGGCAGGCCTCAGTCTTGTGGCCCGGCAGGAAGGTGCGGCTCTCCTTGTCCCAGCTCAGCGAGCCCTTGGTGTGGGAGAAGAGATGCAGCGAGGGTGTCCAGCCGCCTGATATCAACAGGGCGTCACAGGCAATCTTGCGGCCCGCACCGGCCTTGCCGTTGTGGACGGGATTTACGCGCACGCCGTTGACGCGCAGACGGCCATAGGTGGCAGTCGCGGTGTGGCTGGTCAGCACTTCAATTCCACGGCGGCGTGCAGCCTCGACAAGATCAGGACGAACCTGACCACGCGTGTCGGCAATGGCGGCAATGCGGCAGCCAGCGTCCGCCAGATCGAAGGCTGCATACCAGGCACTGTCGTGGCTGGTCACCACTGCGGCGCAATCGCCGACCTTGACGCCATAACGGTTCAGGTAGGTCTGTGCCGCGCCTGCCAGCATGACGCCGGGGCGGTCGTTTCCGTCAAAGACCAGCGGCTTTTCCAGCGCACCCTGCGCCAGCACGACCTGACGGGCGCGAACCCGCCACATCCGCTCGCGCGGGGCATCCTTGGGGGGCTGGTCCAGATGGTCGGTCAGCCGCTCGGCCAGACCAACCATGTTCTGATGATAGTAGCCGATGGCCGTTGTCCGCGTCATCAGCGCGACACCCGCCGCACGCAGCTGCGAAAGCTGCTCGGAGAGCCAGGACCAGGCGTTCAGCCCCTCGATCTGCACGGCAGGATCGAAGAGCAGAGAGCCGCCCATTTCGGGGTTCTCGTCCACCAGCACGACCTTGGCGCCGGACTTCGCGGCGGTCAGTGCTGCCGCGATGCCAGCTGCACCGCCGCCGACGACAAGCACATCCGTATGCAGATAGCGCGAGGCATAATTGTCGGGATCTGGTTCGGACGGCGACTTGCCGAGGCCGGCGGCCGCGCGGATGAAGGGCTCGTAGACCTTGTCCCAGAAGCTGCGCGGCCACATGAAGGTCTTGTAGTAGAAACCCGCGGAAAAGAGCATGTAGGCGCGGTCGTTCACCGCCCCGATGTCGAACTTCAGCGACGGCCACTTGTTCTGGCTTTCCGCCACCAGCCCTTCGCGCAGTTCCTGCACGGTGGCGCGGGTGTTCGGCTCGAACCGGCCCGGTCCACGCGATGTGCCGATCAGCGCGTTCGGCTCTTCGGAACCGGCACTCACCGGTCCGCGAGGCCGGTGATACTTGAAGGAACGGCCCATCAGATGCACGCCATTGGCAAGCAGCGCCGACGCAACCGTGTCGCCGCGCAGACCTTCATAACGGCGGCCGTCAAACGTGAAGCTGACAGGCTCGGCAGGATCTGTCCGGCCCAGGCCGGGGACGCGATAGCGGCTCATTCCACGCCCTCCAGTTCAGTCTCTGCCGGACGCTCTTCGCCGGCCTTGTAGGTCTTCAGGAACCTGTCGCTGACCGTGTCGCGGCAGGCGTTGAAAAAGCGGCCGCAGCCATGGACATGGCGCCAGCGTTCAAAGTGCTTGCCGCGCGCATTCGTGCGGATGAAGAGGAAATCACGCCATTCCTCGTCCGTGAGGGCCGAGGGGTCTGCCGGGCGCGCGATATGGGCCTCGCCCGCATAGGCAAACTCGAGCTCGGGCAGGGTTTCGTCGCAGTAGGGACAATGGATCAGGAGCATCGGAAACCTCTCATAGCCAGGCTCTGGGATGCTGCCGCATCCCGCCTTGAAATTGCTCATGCGCCGCACGGGCTCATCAGTGCGCGACAGCGGCAGCGGCGGCCTCGTCGATCAGACGGCCGGTGGTGAAGCGTTCCAGGGTGAAGGGTGCATTGACCGGATGCGGCTCATCCTTGGCGACTGTCCAGGCCAGCGTGTGGGCAGCGCCCGGCGTCGCCTTGAAGCCACCGGTTCCCCATCCGCAGTTCACATAGAGCCCCTTGACCGGCGTCTTGCCGAGGATGGCGCTGCGGTCAGGCGTGACGTCCACGATGCCACCCCACTTGCGCAGCATCCGCATCCGGTTGAAGATCGGGAAGACCTCGCAGATCGCCGCCACGGTGTGCTCGATCAGCGGCAGGCCGCCGCGCTGGCTGTAGCTGGTGTACTGGTCGGTGCCCGAACCGATCACCAACTCGCCCTTGTCGGACTGGCTGATATAGGCGTGGACCGTGTTCGACATGACGACGCACGGGAAAATGGGCTTGACCGGTTCGCTGACCAGAGCCTGCAGCGGGTAGCTTTCCAGCGGCATCCGCACACCGGCGCTGTCCATGACGACACTGGTGTGACCGGCGGCCGAAACGGCAACCTTTTTCGCCTTGATGAAACCCTTGGCGGTTTCAACCCCGATGACGCTGCCATCCGGCCCGCGTCGGATCGCGGTCACCGGGCAGTTCTGGATGATGTCAACGCCGCGCGCTGCCGCCGCCCGCGCATAGCCCCATGCCACCGCATCGTGCCGCGCCGTGCCCGCCCGCATCTGCAGCGCCGCACCCATGACCGGATAGCGTGCGTCCGGGCTGATGTTCAGCGGCGGACAGAAGGCCTTGGCTTCGGCCGGCGTCAGCCAGCGGTTGTCCACCCCGTTGAGCCGGTTGGCGTGAATGTGGCGCTGGAAAGACTGCACGTCATGAACGTTATGCGCCAGCATCATCACGCCGCGCTTGGAATACATGACGTTGTAATTGAGTTCCTGGCTGAGGTTCTCCCACAAGTCCAGGGCATGATCGTAAAGCCGGGCGCTTTCGTCATAGAGATAGTTGGAACGGATGATGGTCGTGTTGCGCCCGGTGTTGCCGCCGCCCAGCCAGCCCTTGTCGATCACCGCGACATTGGTGATGCCATGTTCCTTGGCAAGGTAATAGGCCGCGCCCAGACCATGCCCGCCTGCCCCGACGATGATGACGTCATACTCGGCCTTGGGCTGGCTGTCCGGCCATTGTTCGCGCCAGCTCTTGTGGCCTGTCAAAGCGTTCTTGAGCAGGGACAAGGCAGAGAAACGTTGCATGGCGGGATCCTCTCAATCGCAGCTGAGTGTCACATTATGGTCTTGGATCGCACCTTGAATGTAGATTTGCGCCAGGTGTCATGTAGGATCGCGTCATGACAGCTGCCCGTACCATCCCCCCTGCCCGCCTGCGTGTTGCCTTCCTGCTGGCCGACCAGTTCACCCTGTCGGCTTTTGCCAATTTCGTGGATGTCCTGCGGCTGGCGGCGGATGATGCGGACAAGTCACGGCGGATTCTGTGCGACTGGACCGTACTGGCAGAGCAGATGGATCCGATCCGCTCCAGCTGCGGTGTCCGGGTGCAGCCGGACATGCCGCTGCGCCGGGCAGCGGCCTTCGATTACCTGGTGGTGGTCGGAGGGCTGATCAGCGACCGGGCAGCCTTTGGCCCGCAGGCGCTCGCCTTCATCGCGGAAACGGCGGCGCAGGGTGTGCCGCTGGTCGGGCTTTGCACCGGCGTGTTCACGCTGCAGGCAGCGGGCCTGCTGCAGGGCTACCGGTGCTGCGTCAGCTGGTTCCACCATCAGGACTTCATCGACCGTTTCGACAATGAAACACCGATTTCGGATCAGATCTTCGTGGTGGACCGGGACCGGCTGACCTGCTCGGGCGGGCACGGCGCGGCGCATCTGGCGGCGTTTCTGGTCCAGCGCCATGTCGGGCAGTCTGCCGCCACGAAAAGCCTCAACATCATGATGATCGAGGATGCGCTCAGCGGCCAGCGCGCCCAGCCCGGCCAGATGCTGGCAAGGCAGGCAAGGGACGAGCTGGTCAAGCGTGCCGTTTTGAAGATGCAGCAGAATATCGAGCAGACGCTGAGCATCGACCAGATCGCATCTGCCCTCGGGACCGCCCGGCGCACGCTGGAGCGCCGGTTTCAGGCGGATCTGGGCCAGTCGCCCCGGCGCATCTATCTGGAAATCCGGCTGGACCGCGCCTCGGCCCGGCTGCGCCGGACCGAGCAGTCAGTGACCGACATTGCACTCGCCTGCGGCTTCTGCGACGCGCCGCATCTGGCGCGCGCGCTGAAGACTGAGCGCGGGCTCACACCCGGCGAGATCCGCAGCGGCAGACTGGCAGGCGCCGGCGCTACGCCTCAAGAGTGACGGTGCCGCGCGGGTTCGAGCAGCAGGCAAGGATGTAGCCTTCCTCGATCTCGTCGTCGCTGATCCCGCCATTGTGGACCATGTGCACCTCGCCCGACAGCTTGCGGATGCGGCAACTGCCGCACACGCCCATGCTGCAGCCAAAGGGAATGGCCACACCGGCCGCGCGGGCCGCAAGCAGGACCGTATCCATGGTGCTGCAGTCGTGGGTGACACCAGACTCCTCGAAGACCAGCTTCGCCGTGTCTTCCACTGCATCGGAGCTCGTGCCCGTCTCGACCACAGGCACCTCACCAGCTTCAGGCGTGCCGAAGCTCTCCTGGTGATAGTGGGCCATGTCGAAGCCGAGACCGGCCAGCGCTTCGCTGACCGACTGCATGAAGCCTTCCGGCCCGCAGCAGAACACCTCACGTTCAAGATAGTCCGGGGCCATCAGACCCAGCATCAGCTGGTTGAAGCGCCCCATGTACCCAGTCCATGGCTGATAGATGTCGCTTTCCTGCACCACCCATTTGAGGTCAAGACCTTCAATCCGGGAGGCCATATGCTCAAGCCTGCGCTTGAAAATGATCTCGGACGGGCGCTTTGCGCAGTTGACGAAGACGATGTCACAGCTCCGGCCGAGATCGTAGATCTCGGTGGTCATCGACATCATCGGCGTGATGCCCGACCCGGCCGAGATGAAGAGGTACTTTTTCGCGGGGAAATGGGTGGACGTGAAACGCCCGCCCGGCCCCTTGACCTTCAGCCTTGTTCCGGGCCGCACATTGTTCATGATCCAGCGCGTTCCGATACTGTCCGGCTGCGCCTTGATCGTGATCGTCAGCGACTTCGGCCGCGTCGGCGAGGAAGAGATCGTATATGTCCGGTAGATCGGGCCGCCCGGCACCGGCAGTTCCAGCGTGAGGAACTGACCGGCCAGAAACACGAAGGGACGGCCCGACGGTGCCTGAAAGCAGACCGTCACGACATCAGGGGCTTCCGGCAGGATCGAGACGCATTCCAAGAGTTCGTCATCGGTCCATTTTGCCGTCACGCTCTGCTGGGCATCAATCATATCAATCTCACTCCGCCGCGACTGCAAGGCCCGGCTGACGGGCCTTGAGGCGGTCCAGATACCAGTTCACGAACTGGATGACACCATCCTCGTGCAGGGTCGAATAGGGACCCGGTTCGTAGGCGGGCGAGCAAATGCCCTGCTGATTATGCTCGACGACGCGGCGGTCCTCGTCGTTCGTATGCTCCCAGACCGTGGTCAGGTTCTTCAGGTCGTAATCAACGCCTTCCACGGCATCCTTGTGGACGAGCCAGGTCGTCTGGACCTCGGTTTCCATCGGGCTGATCGGGGTCACGCGGAAGGTGATCGAGTGATCGGTCAGGAAGTGATTCCACGTCGTCGGATAGTGGAACAGCAGCAGCGTGCCTGCATCCAGGAACGGCACGCGGCCAAGCCGCTTCTGGACCGCGATCTTGCCATCGAGCGTGTAGCTTTCCGCCCCGTCCAGCAGCGGCATCCGGGCGATGCGGAACTGGCCGTCCGGCGCAATCTGGAAGCGCGAAGGGGCACCGGCGCCTTCCAGGCGGTTGAAGTGGTTCTCAACCTTTTCGGGGAAGGTTCCGTCTGGGCTCACGCCGGTGATCGAAGGGTCTTCCGGGTAGGTGCGGCACAGATCGGGATGGTTGCCCGCGCAGTGATAGCACTCGCGGTTGTTTTCCCAGACCAGTTTCCAGTTGCCGTTCTCGATGATCGTGGACTGGAAGGCGACCTTGGCATCGCTCAGATCGTGAACGCCAAGATAAGGCGTCACGGTGCTTCCAAATGCCTCGAAATCAGGCGCCTCCGCCGCAAGGCAGATATAGACCAGCCCTGAAACGACGCGGCAGTGGACGGGCTTCAGGCTGTGCTGCGACGGGTCGAAGTCCGCGCCCATGTCGCGCGCCCAGACCAGTTTGCCATCGAGGCCATAGGTCCACTGATGGTAGGGGCAGGTGAGCTTGGCCAGACGTCCCTGCGACGAGGTGCAGATGACCGAGCCGCGGTGCCGGCAGGAATTGTGAAATGCCCGGATGTTCCCCTGATTGTCGCGCACCACCACGACATCATAGGCGCCGATACGAAGACGCTGGTAGCTGCCCGCCTTTTCCAGCGCGCAGGCCGGGATTGCATAGAGCCAGTCGCGGAAGAAGATCGTTTCCATATCCTCGGCAAACACTTCGGCCGAAGTGTAGAAGGCCTGCGGCAGGCCATGGCCGGGCTTGTGCTGCGCGATCAGATCGGAGATGGGCTGGGAATAATGTCCTGGCATGGTGGGCTCCTGAAAAGCCGGGGGTTGATCTTCTTGCAACGAAGCCGGTCTGGCCGTTTCCTGACAAGAGAGGAAGTTCTCAGGCGGGATTAACCCAGCTAAATGCTTGCCGCTTCGTCACGGCAGCGACCGTTCCTGTGCCGGAAGCGACATCACGTCTGCACCTGAATTTCAGGTCGTGTGCGTCAAGTTCTGCAATTTGGGCGGCCATGAATCTGGTCATGCTGCTTTTCGGAGTTGGAGCTTTTTGTGCTCCTTGAGATCGTCCATGTTGATGTAGCGGTTGGCCTCCATCCAGTTTTCGTTGGTTTCGACAGCTAGGGCCCTGACGAGGCGCAGGCAGCTTTCGGTGTTGGGGAAGATGCGCACGACATAGGTTCGGCGTCTTATCTCCTCGTTGAGGCGCTCGAGCATGTTGGTCGACTTCAGATGCTTGTGGTGCTGGCGCGGCAGCCG
>NZ_KB908224.1 GCF_000382365.1 Pannonibacter phragmitetus DSM 14782
ACGCAGATAACAAATCAAAACTCTTCAACAACCACCCAACTAACGCGGGGTGGAGCAGCCCGGTAGCTCGTCAGGCTCATAACCTGAAGGCCGCAGGTTCAAATCCTGCCCCCGCAACCAAATCAAAAAAAACACACAAAACCTCGCCAAAAGCGGGGCAAAAATCGTTACTCCATAAACACATCTCAAAAAAGAACAAAACAGAAACAAAGAAAACAGAAAACGCGCGAAACAGCCCCTCTCAAATCAGAAAATCAATGAAAATCACGGCTCAAAAATAAAAGCTTGGCCTGTTCTCGCGCATGGCGGACACCGGATCCTCCACCCCCCAAATCAGAACAAACAGCCGCAGAAGCCGTCCCCACGCTAGCAGAAATCTCTCCGCCAAACCGGACGAGACCAGGGACGATGTGGGACAGATCCTCGATCTGACCCGCAATCAAATGCACAACACACCCCTCGCGCTCCAAACGCCCCGTCACGCGCAAAAGACGACCGCTAATGACGGCGCGGCGGAAAACTGTATAAACAGAGGGCCAGACCACAACATTGCTGACGCCGGTTTCGTCCTCCAGCGTCAGGAAGATGACGCCCGAGGCGGTGCCGGGGCGCTGGCGGGTGATGACGAGACCGGCCACACTCACCTGCCGCAGATCCGGCCGGGTCAGCTGGTCATGGGTGGTCAGGCCCGGAAGTGCGGGGCGCAGCAGCTCCATCGGGTGGGCGCGCAAGGACAGGCGCAGGGCGGCGTAATCCTCCACCACTTCCTCTCCCAGCGACATGGAGGGCAGGGTAACCTCAGGCTCGTCAATCGCTTCCCCATCCATGCCGGAGAACAGCGGCAGGGTGCGGGCCTGACCCAGCGCCTTCGCCTGCCACAGGGCGGCCCGGCGGGTGAGGCCAAGGCAGGCAAGGGCATCGCCTTCCGCCAGCCGCTGCAGCACATCACCTCTGAGGCCGGTGCGCTGCCAGATGGTCTCCACATCCGGATAGCCGTTGCCCCGGCTGGCGGCGATGGCCTGGCAATCCGCTTCGCACAGGCCTTTGATCTGGCGGAAGCCAAGCCGCAGGGCCAGCGCGCCGTCGCTGCGCCGCTCCAGCGTGTTGTCCCAAGCGGAGTGATTGACCGAGACGGGCCGCACCTCCACCCCATGCTCGCGCGCATCGCGCACGATCTGCGCCGGGGCATAGAAGCCCATCGGCTGGGCATTAAGCAGGGCGCAGGCGAAGATGGCCGGGTGGTGGCATTTCATCCAGGCGGACGCATAGACCAGCCGGGCAAAGCTCGCCGCGTGGCTTTCGGGAAAACCATATTCGCCGAAGCCCTCGATCTGGCTGAAACAGCGCTCGGCGAACTCCGGGCTGTAGCCATTGCCCAGCATGCCGGAGATGAACTTGCCCCGGAACGTATGGATCGTGCCCATGCGCTTGAAGGTGGCAAGGCTGCGGCGCAGGCGGTCGGCCTCGCCGGGCGTGAAACCCGCTGCTACCACGGCAATCTGCAGCGCCTGCTCCTGGAACAGCGGCACGCCCAGCGTCTTGCCCAGCACTTCCCTGAGCGCGTCAGAAGGATAATCCACCTTCTCCTTGCCCCGGCGGCGGTTGATATAAGGATGCACCATGCCGCCCTGAATGGGGCCGGGACGGACGATGGCGACCTCGATCACCAGATCGTAGAAGACGCGCGGGCGCATGCGCGGCAGGAAGTTCATTTGCGCCCGGCTTTCTACCTGGAAGACGCCGATGGCATCGGCCCGGCACAGCATGTCATAGATGGCCGGATCCTCCTCCGGCACGCTGGCCAGCGTCAGCGCCTGCCGCTCGTGCTGGACCAGAAGCTCAAAGCCCTTGCGCAGGCAGGTGAGCATGCCGAGGGCCAGCACATCCACCTTGAGGATGCCCAGGGCGTCGATGTCGTCCTTGTCCCACTCGATGACGGTGCGCCCCTCCATCGCGGCATTTTCGATGGGGCACAGCTCGTCCAGCCGGTCACGGGTGATGACGAAGCCGCCCACATGCTGCGACAGATGGCGGGGAAAGCCGATGATTTCCGCAATCAGCTCCAGCGTCATGGCAAGGTGCCGCTCCGACGGGTCCAGTCCGATCTCGCGCAGCCGGGCCGGATCCGGCGGGCCGCTGGACCAGCCCCAGCTCTGCCCGGCAATGGCGGCAAGCACATCCTTCGACAGGCCCATGACCTTGCCTACCTCGCGTATGGCGGCGCGGGAGCGGAAATGGATGACGGTGGCAGTCAACCCGGTGCGGTGGCGGCCATAGCGCTCGTAGATGTGCTGGATCACCTCCTCGCGGCGCTCATGCTCGAAATCGACGTCGATATCCGGCGGCTCGCCGCGCTCGGCGGAGATGAAGCGTTCGAACACCATCAGCGTGGTGCCGGGCTTCACCTCGGTGATGCCAAGTGCATAGCAGACGATGGAATTGGCCGCCGAGCCGCGCCCCTGGCACAGGATGTTCCGGCTGCGGGCGAACTGCACGATGTCATGCACGGTGAGGAAATAGGGCGCATAGGCCTTGAGGCGGATCAGCGCCAGTTCCTTTTCCACCTTGGCCAGCGTGTCCGCATCCGCACCATCGGGAAAACGCTCGCGGCTTTCGAGGCCCGCCCGCACCAGTTGCTCCAGCCGGGCTTGCGCATCTTCGCCGCTGCTGACCTCTTCGGGATACTGGTAGCTGAGGTCATCCAGCGAAAAGGCGCAGCGGGCGGCAATGTCCAGCGTGCGGCGGAGCGCTGCCGGATAACGGGCAAAAAGACGGGCCATGCCGGCTCCGTCCTTCAGCCGCCGCTCCCCATTGGGCAGGGCGCGGCGGCCGAGGGTGGCGATGGTGCAGCCCTCGCGCAGGCAGGTCAGCACATCGGCGAGCGCCCGGCGGCTGGCTCTGTGCATCAGCACATCGCCAGCGGCCACAAGGGGCGCGGCCGTTGCCAGCGACAGGCGGTACAGCGCATCGAAGCGGGCCTGATCCTGACCGTCATAGCCAGGCGCCGCGCCGGTGTAGACATGACCGGGGAAATGCTGGACGAGCCGGTTCAGCACGCTTTTCACCTCCAGCGCCGTTTCCGGCGCCACCGCCAGAAGATCCGGTGGCAGGGCGATGAGGATGAGGCCGTGGCCCCACTCCATCAGGTCGGCGAGATAGAGCGTGCAGGCGCCTTTGACGGCACGGCGTTTGCCGAGGGTCAGCAGGCGCGACAGCCTTGCATAGGCGGCCTTGTCCACCGGCAGGGCGGCAAACTCCAGCGGGCACTCCTCCAGCACCAGCCGCGATCCGATGATCAGCTTCGGCAGGGTGGGGACTGCGGGCTTCCGTGGCTCGCCGGATTCGGGCGCCAGCATGTCCTGCTTTCCCATGTCCTGGCGGCTGGACGGATCAATGCGCCGGTGGGAGCGGACGGGGGGATGCGGGCGGCCCGTCATCGGGTGCAGCGGTGTCTCTCCGGGCTTTTCCGGGGCGGGTTCAGCAGCGGGGGCTGTCTCTGGCGTGTCTGCCTGTTCCGCAAGTTGCCGCCGAAGCTCGCGCAGGGCCACATGGGCGCGCACCACGCCCGCAAGGCTGTTGCGGTCGGTGATGGCGATGGCCCGCAGGCCCAGTTCGGCTGCCCGCAACACCAGCTCCTCCGGATGCGAGGCGCCGGTCAGGAAGGTGAAGTTACTGGTGACGCAAAGCTCGGCATAGCCGCCCGCGATCATTTCAGGCAAATTCGCCATGGACGTACCATCCCGGGTTCTGCGGTGTATGAAACAGCCAGAGGCGGCGGCCCTCGCGGGTTTCGATCAACCAGTAATCGCGCAGGCCCCGGCGCCAGGCGGGATCATCCAGCCACCATTCCGGTGACAGGCGCTCCGGCCCCGAGGCACGGCCAAGGGTGAAGCGCATGCGCCGCCAGAAGAAACGGGCGGGCGGGCTTGTCCCTTGCGCCGTCAGCGGCTCGGGTGGAAACAAGAGGAGCGGGCGGCGCGGGCCACTTCGGGGAAAAGGCTCCGGGCGGCTGAAGGCGGCTGGGGCGGTCAGATAGCTGCGCTCCGGAATGTGGCTGTCCGCAGGCAAATGGCGGCGCACGGCGTCAAAGCCCAGCCGGTTGCCGATGCGGGTGATGAGATCGGCGAGCTTGCCCTCCACTTCGCCCTCGCCGGCGCTCGTCAGCTGCTGCGGCTGCATCTCCTCCACGATGCTGACGGTCATGCGCAGCTGGTCGAAGCCGAAACCGGCATCCACCTTCTCGATCGAGCGGGCAAACAGGCGGGCGATGGCGGCGGGGTCGCGCATGGGCCGGGCAAGGCCCACGTCCAGCTGCGCCAGATCGCCATCCACCCGCCGCAGCTCCACATGCAGCCGCCGGGCGCCGAGATTGACGGCCGCCAGCTTTTCGCACAGCCGCTCCAGCAGGCGGGTCAGGCCGGCCATGACGTCATCGACGAGGCCCACCGGCTCCGGCAGCGTGATGCGGGCGCCGAAATGCGGCGGCGGGCCATCGGGAGAAACGGGCTCTCCGGCAAGGCCAAGCGCCTGATCGAGCCGCAGCATCAGCGAGGCGCCGAAGCGGCGCGCCAGCGGCGCACGGGGCACCTGCGTGAGGTCACGGATACTGCGCAGGCCCATTTGCTGCAGGCCGCTGGCCGTCTCCCCATCGATCCGCAGGGCCGAGGGCGGCAGCGCGCCGATGGCGGCGAGCGCCTCACCCGGCGGAGCAATGCCGCCGCCATGGCGTGAGAGCGCATAGGCCGCCCCGCGCGTACCGGCAATGGCGGCGGCGGCTGTCAGTCCGGCATGGCTGATGCGGCCATGGAGATCGGCGAGAAGGCCTTCCTCGCCGCCGAAAAGATGCGGCACGCCGGTGATGTCGGCCACCAGCCCATCGGCGCCATCGCGCCCCACCATGGGGCCATAGCGCCCGGCCCAGCGGCCAAGGGCGGCCAGAAACTGCCGTTCGCCGGGCAGGTCTGCCGGTTCGCTGACAAGCTGCGGGCACAGGGCTCTTGCGTCGGCAAGGCTCATGCCCCGGCGCAGGCCGCGTGTTTCTGCCGCCGTATTCAGGCAGTGGATATGCTCGCTGTTGCTGCGGTTGAGGCTGATGGCAAACGGCCCCTCATGAGGCCGCAGCCGCAGGATGCGGTCGCTCGCCAGTCTGGGAAACCAGATGCACAACACCCGCCGGGCCTGAGCTCTTGTCATTGAGGCGTACCATCCAGTTGCCGCTCGTTCCTTTTTTGTTCTTTATAAGCGACCAGACTTGCAGAGTCGAGTCCGTCTCGTCCCACAGGGGCGCGCAGTGCCAGCGGGTTTCACAGGCGTTGCTGCCGCCCTCCTGTCCGGTGACGAGCAGGCCCAGTGTGCGCCCGCTTTCTGCGGCTAGCTGCAGGCGGCGGCCCTGCGTCAGGGTCAGGGGCTTTTCCGTCAGAGTGATCACCGCATGCACCGCGCCGGAGCGCAGCGCCTCCTCCATGCTCCACAGCTGATCCGTCTGCGTGGGGGCCAGCACGGTGATGAGGCGGCTCGGGTCGATCAGCGGCGCAACGCCTGAAGGCAGCAGTCCGCCGCGCAGATGGGTGGGCGCGATCAGCAGCACCGCCTTGTCCGTTCCCTTGCCTTCCCGCAGTTGCGCCGCCTGCAGCAGCGCAAAGGCCAGCGCTGCCGGGCCGGAGGCTTCATGCACCCGGTCCGGGGCCAGAACGGGAAGGGAGACTGACGGACTGTTGCTCATCACTTGGCAGGGTTGGGGTAAAACGTGAACGTATCCACCTATAGCCTGAAAGCGGCAGCGAGTCTCCCTGTTGAATCTGGCAAGCCATGCGGAATGCCTGATGCCCGGAAATGTTTCACCCGCAAGAGGAGAGAAGCCCGCATGCGTGGGCTTGTGCCATTGGTTTCCGCGTCAGCGGATGGGGCGGTCCAGATAGGCCAACCTAGACCGGCCAGCCCAGATCAGTATGGGTGAAGTCATCGCCCTTGTAGGCGATCTTTGTGCGGTAGGCCTTCGCGCAAGCGTAGCTGTAGCAGTCACCCATGTTCAGACGCGCCGGGTGGTTCATGATCTTGCCGAACTGCATGGCAGCATCGAGGGCCTTGGATCCAACATCGCCGGAAATCATGGCCTCCTTGCAATCGAGGTCTACGGCGAACTGTTCGACCAAACTCCGCGCCTTCAGCATCATCTGGGTGGTCGCGGGCATATCCCTGCCGGTGGCCTCTGCCATTCGGCGGGTCAAGGCCAGTGCCGCCTCCATGCGGACGATGGAGGAGATGTAGTAAGGTCCACCATCTGCCTCGAGGCGGTCCAGAAGCGCGCCTGCATCTTCCTCCTGGGCAAGAATTGCGACGATGACAGAGGCATCAATAAACAGCATCAGCCGTCCTCACCCCACATGTCATCGGTTTCCTGCTTGTGGTCTCCCGGTGCCAGTGGTCCAAGCGCATGCATCATGGCAAAGGTCTTTGCCAGCTTTTCGCGGATCGGGAGATTGGCCCGTTTATTGGCGATGGCGCTCTTGAGGGCATCCTTGACCGCATCGACCTTGCTTGACTTGGTCAGGCCGATCAGCTCATTGGTGAGCCTGTCGACCTCTGGGTCTTTAATATAGAGCGGCATGGCAGCATATCCTTTCAAGGATATTATCATATTCTGAATTTCATATCCTTGCCAGATGCCGTTTCCCGCCTCGCACTAAGGCTTTTGATGCTGACGCATCAGGCCCTGAAATTGCTCAGGCGCCGCACGGGCTCGACCGGTGCCTGATGGGGCAAGCGTATTGAGAGCCAGCTTCAGTGCTGGCTTGCTGGAAGCTCCACCACCAGGCCGTCCATGGCCTCGCTGACGGTGACCTGACAGGTGAGGCGGCTGTGCGGGCGGGGATCAATGACGCATTCGATCATCGCCAGTTCCATCTCTTCCGCCTCCGGCAGGGCGATGCCCTGTCCCTCGGGGATGTAGCAATGGCAGGTGCCGCAGGCGCAGGCACCGCCGCATTCGGCGGCGATTTCCTCGATGCCATGGGCAACGGCGGCACTCATCAGGCTCTGGCCGCTTGCGGCCTCCACTTCGGTGCGGGTGCCATCGGCGGACTGGAAGATGATACGGGGCATGGGGGCGTGTCCAATTGGAAGCTGAAGGCTCAGGCAGGAGCCAGATGCAGGTTGAGGCGCTTGGGCCCGCGCACGGAAAGGCCGCGCTTGTAGTCCACCTGGTCTTCCGCCAGCTCCAGCCTTGCGCAGCGGCGCAGCAGGGTGGCGAAGATGATTTCCATGTCCAGCCGCGCCAGATGGTTGCCCAGGCAGAAATGCGCGCCGCCGCCAAAGGCCAGATGCCGGTTGGGCTTGCGGCCCGCGTCAAACCGGTCCGCATCGGCAAAGGCCGCCGGGTCGCGGTTGGCCGCGCCATAGAGCAGGCCGAATTTCGTCCCGCGCGGATAGGCGGTGCCGGCGATGGTCACGTCTTCGCTCGCGTAGCGGTGGAAGAAGGGCAGGGGCGATTCGAAGCGGAACATCTCCTGCACGGCGGTGGGCAGCAGGCCGGGACCGGCCTTCAGCTTCTCCCGCTCGTCCGGAAAGCGGAACAGGCAGTGCATGCCTGAGCCCAGCACGTCGATGGTGGAGCCGTGCCCGGCCATGAGGATCAGCATGCAGGTGGAGATGAACTCGTCCTCGGTGAACTGTCCCGAGGCCTCGGCGCGGATCAGTTCGGAAATGAGATCCTCGCGCGGGGCCTTCTGCCGCTCTGCCTTCAGCGCGGTGAGATAGGTGTAGAATTCGGTGGTCGCGGTTTCGGCCAGCTGTTTGCGGGCGTCCGACCGGTCGATATCGAAGAACTGGACGATATTCTCGGACCAGATGCGCAGCTGCGGACAATCCTCATCCGGCACGCCGAGCAGCCGCCCGATGATGTGGCCGGGCACCTGCGCCGCCAGATCTTCCACGAAGTCGATGTCCCGCTGGTCCAGCAGGCGGTCCACCAGCCCGTCCACATAGGCCTGAATGCTGTCGCGCAACTTGGCGATCATCGCCGGGGTGAACAGGCGGAACACGGCCTTGCGCAGCCGGTCATGCACCTCGCCGTCGCTGTCCAGCAGGCTGAACTGCACGAAGCGGGAATGGTGGGGCATGTCGTGCCAGTTTCCGGCGCGTTTTTCAGCGGCGATCTCCTCGGGGCTTGCCAGCCCGTCCAGCGAGCGCACCATGCGCTTGTCCATGACGATGGCCGACACATCCTCGAAGCGGGAGGCGAGATGGATCTTGAAATCGGGGAACCATGTCAGCCCTTCTCGCGCCCGCAGCTGCGCATAGGCGGCATAGGGATCCGCCGCAAAGGCAGGCTCCAGCGGCGCAAAGACAAACTCACCCTGTGACGGCGCTGCGCCGGCTGCGGAACCTGACATGACAAAATCTCCCTCAAGAGGCGGAAGATAGCTTCATAAAATCCGGGCGGAAATGCAGGATCAACGCAAAAGCTGGACAAAACTCGCAAGGCCCCGCATCGTCGGGGCATGATGGACGAGCGTGAAGAGATTGCCTTTCACACCCCCGGTGCGCTGGCGGCGGTGCTGCCCTATGCGCTGCAGGCGGCCGGTTACGGGCTGGCGCTGCCCGGCGCCGAGCCGACGCGCAAGCGCTACCGTGATCACGTGCTGCTCATCGCCACGCAAGGGCAGGGCTGGATCGAGACGGGCGGTGCCACACATGCGGTCCTGCCGGGCATGGTGGCCTGGCTCGACACATCAAGGCCTTATGCCCATGGCGCGGCGGGGGAGGGCCACTGGCGCTATTACTGGATGGGCCTGCGCGGCGCCGGGCTTGATGCGCTGCACCGGGTGCTGGATGTGCCGCGCCAGCCGCTGTTTCTGCCCGGGGCCTGCAGGGAGATGGAAGCTGCCTTTGCGGCTGTGCTGCGGCTGGCACAGCAGGGCGGGCCTGCGGTGGATGCCCTGGTGAATGCGCAAGTGGCGCTCATCGTCTCGCAGCTGGCGGCCGGGCGCCCGGCGGATGAAGGACGCACGCAGGATCCCCGTATCGCTGCGCTGATGGAGCGCCTGCGCGCCAGTCTTTCCCATCCCTGGCGGATCGGGGATCTGGCGGGGCTGACAGGGCTCAGTCCCTCCCAGCTTTTCCGGGCCTTCCGGGCGGCCACGGGCACGACACCGATGGATTTCCTGCGCCATGAGCGCATCACCGCCGCCAAGCGGGCACTGACGGAAAGCTCCGAAAACGTGGCAGAGGTTGCCGCCGCCTGCGGCTATGCCGATCCCTATCACTTCTCCCGCGACTTCCGCCGCCTCACCGGACTTCCGCCCGCGCGGTTCCGCAAGGGTGCCGGTTTCTGACGGGCGGCAGCTGCGGCCCTGGCTTTGGCTTGCCATTGGAAACCTCCGCCTGCCACGGTATCTTCTGCCCGAAGAGGACCTGACCTGATGGCCGATGCAATATCTCCTGAAAGACGCATCATTGCAGCGCGGCGGATGATTGCGGCGCTGATCGTGCTGCTGGGGCTTTCGGCCCTGGCGCTTGTGACGATCGGCGACAGGACCCTGACACGGCATTTCATGCAGGAAGCCTCGCTGCAGGCCGTCAGTGCCTTGCGGCTGGCGGTCGCAGCGCTCAGCGGCCATCTCAGCCGCTATGAGCCGCTGCCAACCCTGATCGCCGATCATCAGGACATGAAGGATCTGCTGATGGATCCGGACAATGCCGGCCTGCGCCAGCTGGCAAACCAGTATCTCAAGGACATCAACGCGCTGCTGGAATCCTCCGACATCTATGTCATGACAACGGACGGAACGACCATCGCCGCCAGCAATTTTGACGGGCCGGCGAGTTTCGTCGGCGAGAATTTCAGCTACCGCCCTTACTTCCAGGAAGCTGCAGCCGGGCGGCCGGCGCGCTTCTACGCTCTTGGCACCACTTCGGCCAAACGCGGCTATTATTTTTCTGCACCGGTCCGGGCCGCCGGTGAAATCCGCGGGGTGATCGTCTTCAAGGTCGATATCGAAGGCATCGAAAGCTCCTGGCAGGGCGGTGAATACAAGATCCTCGTTTCGGATCCGGAAGGCATCATCTTCATGACCGGCAATCCCGAATGGCTCTATGCCTCGGTGCTGCCGCTGACCCAGGAGCGGCTGAGCCGGACAGAAGAATCCCGCCGCTATTCCGACGCCGTCCTGCGGGAGCTGCCGGTGGCACGCAGCAGTTTTGCCGGACATGATCTGATGACCATCAGCCAGTCTGGCGGCCAAAGCGGCAGCCAGTCCGGCGGCAGCCGTGAATACCTGATGCTCGAGCATTACATGCCCGGAGCCGACTGGACGGTGAAGGTGCTGCTTGATACCGCTTCGATCCACACCCAGGCGCGCACCAGCCTTGTTGCCATCCTCCTGTTCCTCTGCCTGTCCGTGCTCGGGGCTTCCGCCGTCATCCAGCGCCGCGCCCGGCTGCAGGAGCGTATGTTCATGCAGATCGAGGCGCAGGCGGAACTGGAGCGGCGGGTGGAGGAGCGCACGGCCGATCTTGCAAGGGTGAACCTGCAGCTGCGCCAGACCCAGGCCGATCTGATCCAGGCCGGCAAGCTTGCCGGGCTCGGCCAGATGTCGGCGGCCCTCTCGCATGAGTTCAACCAGCCGCTGGCTGCTGCCAAGACCTATGCGGACAGTGCCGCCCTGCTGATCGAGCGGAACCGCATCGCGGAGGCGCAGGACAATCTCGGCCGCATTTCCAAGCTCATCGACCGGATGGCGTCGATTTCACGGCATCTGCGCAATTTCGCCCGCAAGCCGAACGAGCGGCTTGGGGCGGTGCGGATCGAGGATGCTGTCCGCGATACTCTGGAAATTGTCTCGGCCCGGCTGGCTTCGGCCGATGCAACCGTGACCAGCAGCATTCCTGCGGGCCTTCCGCCCGTGCGCGGCGGTCCGGTGCGCCTGCAGCAGGTGCTCGTCAACATCCTGACCAACGCCTGTGATGCGGTCGAGGAGCTGGAGGACCGGGAGATCATGCTCAGCGCCCGCGAGGACGGCGGGCATATCATCATAGAAATCGGCGACCGGGGGCCCGGTGTGCCGCCGGCAATCATCGAGCGGATTTTCGATCCCTTTTTCACCACCAAGGGTGTCGGCAAGGGGCTTGGTCTGGGCCTTTCGATTTCCTATAACATCATCAAGGACTTCGGCGGCAGTCTCGCAGTTCTGCCAAGGCCGGGGGGCGGAGCGCTGTTCCGCATCGGGCTCATACAGGCGCAGACGGAAGCGGGCGCCGGGACTTTGCAAGAGGTGGCCGTATGAACTCCGGCGTGGTGCTGCTTGTTGATGATGAGGAGGACCTGCGCCTCTCCACCAGTCAGGCGCTGGAGCTCTATGGGCTGCAGGTCAAGACGTTCTCCTCCGCAGAAGAAGTGCTCGCACGTACCGGATTCGGCTTCGACGGGATCGTGGTCAGCGACATACGCATGCCGGGCATGGACGGCATGACGCTGCTGCAACGGATCCGGGAGCTGGATCATGAGATCCCGGTGATCCTGGTGACCGGCCACGGGGATGTGCAGCTGGCCGTGAAGGCCATGCGCGAAGGGGCTTATGACTTCATCGAGAAGCCTTTCACCACCCAGGCGCTTGCGGGCGTGGCGCGCCATGCGCTGGACCGGCGGGCACTGGTGCTGGAGAACCGCCGCCTCAGGGCTGTTGCAGGCAAGCGTGATGATATCGAAACGCGCCTGCCGGGCCGCACCCCGGTGATGGTCGATCTGCGCTACCGGTTGCGGGCCATCGGTGCCAGCGATGCGGATGCGCTGATCATTGGCGAGACGGGGGCGGGCAAGGAAGTCGTCGCCCGCAGCCTGCATGACATCAGCGCCCGCGCCAAGGGGCCGTTCATCGCCATCAATTGCGCGGCGCTGCCGGAAACGCTGATCGAGAGCGAGCTGTTCGGCCATGAGGCGGGAGCCTTTCCCGGGGCGCTGCGCGCGCGTTACGGCAAGTTCGAGCATGCGCGGGGCGGCACAATCCTACTGGATGAAATCGGCTCCATGCCGGTGGACCTGCAGGCCAAGTTTCTCAGGGTGCTGCAGGAGCGCACGATCACCCGGCTCGGCTCCAATGAGGCCGTACCGCTGGACCTGCGGTTTCTGGCGACCAGCAAGGTGGATCTGGCGGCGGAAGTGGCGGCGGGGCGGTTCCGCGCCGACCTGTTCTACCGGCTGAATGTGGCGACCATCCGCGTTCCGTCCCTAGCGCAGCGGCGGGCGGATATTCCGCTCCTGTTCCTGCATCTGGTGCGGGAAGCCTGTGCCCGCTATGGCCGCGAGGATCTGGAAGTGGCGCCGGAGGTCCTGTCGGAAATCGCCGAACGTGACTGGCCGGGCAATGTGCGCGAGCTGCGCAATGCGGCGGACCGGCTGGTACTGGGGCTGGAGACCGGACTGGACAGCGCCGGGGCTCAGGATGCGCCCTCGACCCGGCTGGCCGACAAGGTGGCCGCCTATGAGCGGCAGCTCATTGCCAATGCCATCACGGCTCATGGCGGGGCTTTGAAGCCGGTCTACGAACAGCTCGGCATCTCGCGCAAGACGCTTTACGAAAAGATGCAGAAATACGGGCTCGACAAGAGTCTTGCTCTGGATGCCCGCGAGTAGGGTAAGGCTTCAGTTCTGTTCAGATGGGCCGGATGACCTGCGCATGTGTGGAATTCCACACATGCCAACTGGGCAATGTTACGGATTCCTCCCATCCCTTAACGGAAAATGAAAGAATCCAGCCGTCTGGAGGACCTCCCGGCGTTGCCATGCGTCCCGGCAGGCGCTTAGGTCCGGTCAAGTCCGGCCCAGAGGAGGCGCCGGGCGGACCACATCGGAAGACCGTTGGGAGGATTCCATGAAGAAGCTGATGATTGCCATGGCTGGTGCCATGGCGCTTTGCGTTGCTGCCCCGGCCGTTGCTCAGGACAAGACCGGCTGGCCCGGCAGCATGACCGTGGGAACGGCAAGCCAGGGTGGCACTTATTTCATCTACGGCACGGGCCTTGCCGGCTTGATCACCGAGAAGCTCGGCGTCAATTCTTCGGCTGAAGTGACCGGCGGGCCGGTGCAGAACGCCACGCTGGTGGAAACCGGCGACCATCTGATGGGCCTCGTCACCATGGGCCCGGCCTATCAGGCCTGGATGGGTGAAAGCGAACTGGCACCGGGTGTTGAGCACAAGAAGCTTCGCGCCCTGTTCCCCATGTACCAGACGCCGTTCCAGGTCGTCGCGCTGAAGTCGTCGGGCATCACGTCGGTGGCCGATCTTGACGGCAAGCGCGTGTCGGTTGGCCCGGCTGGCGGTACGGCCGCAACCTACTGGCCCCGCTACTTTGAAGCCGTCGGCGTGAAGCCGGTGATTTCCTATTCCGGCGCCAATGACGCGACCAGCCAGGTCAAGGACGGCCTGATCGACGCCTTTGCTTTCGCAGCCGGCGTTCCGATCTCCGCCTTCGCCCAGATTGCAGCCGAAAACCCGGTGAACATCTTCGGCTTCAGTGAAGACCAGCAGAAGAAGATCCTCGAAGCCATGCCGGAACTGGCTGCCTTCGAAGTCCCCGGCGGCCTGTATCAGGGCTTCCCGGACCCGCAGGGCACCGTCAGCCTGTGGAACTTCGCCGTTGCCAATACCGAAATGCCGGAAACGCTGGCCTATGAAATCACCAAGCTGGTGATGGAAAACAACGACCGCATGGTGCAGATCCACGCGACCGCTGCCGAGACGATCGCAGAGAACATCGACAAGAACTCGTTCCTGCCGTTCCACCCGGGCGCCGTGCGCTACTATGAAGAAAAGGGCATCACCATTCCGGATGCCCTGAAGGGTCAGTAAGACCAAGGCTATAGATGCTGATGCATCAGGCCCTGAGATGAGCCCCCTGCCCTTGTGCCGGGCGGCCAAACTCCGGAGGGCGGCAGCTGCCGGCTGCCGCCATTCTTCGTGAATGATCCGGTATCCATTCGGGACGAACACCATGACACAAGCTGACAATGCCTCAGCGCCCAAGGGCAGCGGGCCGATTCTGGCCCAGAATGTCGATGAAGAACCGGTTGCCAGCAACCAGCGCCTGCATGGCAGCTGGATCAACCTGACAATCACGGTTCTCTGCATTGCCTATACCGCTTTCCACATCGGGGTCATGAACCTCTATCCGCTGGAGACCTGGACCTACCGTCTGATCCACGTCTGCGGCGGTCTTCTGCTCGGGTTCCTGATCTATTCCGCCGTGCAGCTGCCGAATACGGCGCCCGCCGGTGCGCGGCGCAACCCGCTCGACTGGCTGTTCATGGCCGTGGGTATCGGCGGCATCGGTTATGGCTTTGCCATGGTGGCCTATGCCTGGGGCGGCTACTGGCTGGCCGGCATTCCGCGCCCGCCGGTGTTCGTTTTCGCCAATTTCGGTCTGCCGCTGCTGGTGGGCACGCTTGCCGCTCTGGCCGGAGCCTGGTTCCTGCCGAACCGGGACCGTGCGCGTATCGGCTGGGCGGATTATGCCCTCGGCATCGCGTCCATCGCGGTTCTGGGCTACATCCTCTTCAACGTCGGGCCTCTGCGTCTGCGCGCTGGTACCGCCATGGCTCAGCCGGCGGACTATTATGCAGCACTCGTCGGTGTGATCCTCATTCTCGAGGTGACGCGGCGCGTGGCCGGCCTTGCGCTGGTGGTAATCGCCTCGATCTTCATTCTCTATTCCTTTGCAGGCCCCTACCTGCCCGGCTTCCTCAACCATCGTGGCTATGAGCCAAGCCGTTTCTTCACCTACATCTTCACCGATCAGGGCATCCTGAGTGATCCGGTGGCGGTGTCCTCCACCTACATCATCCTGTTCATCACCTTCGCCGCCTTCCTGCAGGCCTCCAAAGTGGGCGACTATTTCGTCAACTTCGCCTTTGCGGCGGCAGGCCGCGCCCGCGGCGGACCGGCCAAGGTGGCGGTTCTGGCCTCGGGCCTGATGGGCATGATCAACGGCACATCGGCCGGCAACGTGGTGTCGACCGGCTCGCTCACCATTCCGCTGATGAAGAAGGTCGGCTATCCGGCCAAGACCTCGGCTGCCGTTGAAGCGGCTGCCTCTTCCGGCGGACAGATCATGCCGCCGATCATGGGCGCCGGCGCCTTCATCATGGCCGAAGTGACGGGCATCCCCTACACGGACATCGTCATTGCGGCGATCATCCCCTCGGTGCTCTATTTCGCCTCGGTTTACTTCATGGTCGATCTTCAGGCGACGAAGATGGGCATGAAGGGCCTTCCCAAGGAAGAGCTGCCGGTCTTCAAGGAGCTGCTGAAGCAGGTCTATCTCTTCATCCCGATCATCATGCTGATCTACACGCTGTTTGCCGGCTATTCGGTGATCCGTGCCGGTACGGTGTCGATGATGGCCGCAGCCGTTGTCAGCTGGCTGACGCCGCACCGCATGGGGCCCAGGCTTTTCGCCAAGGCCTTTGATATGGCGGCGCGCATGTCGATCCAGCTGGTGGCCGTGTGTGCCTGCGCGGGCATCATCGTCGGCGTGATCGCGCTTACCGGTGTCGGCGCCCGCTTCTCCAGCCTGCTGCTTGGCATTGCCGAACAGAACCAGCTTCTGGCGCTGTTCTTTGCCATGTGCATTTCCATCGTGCTGGGCATGGGCATGCCGACGACGGCTGCCTATGCGGTCGCCGCCGCTGTCGTGGCTCCTGGCCTCGTCAACCTCGGCATCCCGGTGCTGACAGCGCATTTCTTCGTGTTCTACTTCGCGGTCATGTCCGCCATCACACCGCCGGTGGCGCTCGCCGCCTATGCGGGGCGGCCTTGTCGGGGTCGGATCCGATGAAGACGTCGGTCGAAAGCTTCAAGATCGGTCTTGCCGCTTTCGTCGTGCCCTTCATGTTCTTCTATTCGCAGGCCATGCTGATGCAGGGCACCTGGATGGAAGTCCTGCATGTCTTCGTCACGGCCAGCATCGGCATCTACATGCTCGCGGCGGCCGTGCAGGGCTGGTACTTCGGCAAGCTTGCGGCCGTCCTGCGCGTGGTGCTGCTGATCGGCGCCCTGTGCATGATCCAGGGCGGCCTGATTTCCGATCTCGCCGGTCTTGCCATCGGCGTGGCGCTGCTTGCCTATCAGAAGCGCTTCGTCACGCCGGGCATGCTCGCCCGCGGCTCGGACTGATCCGGACTCTCCATGAGCCTGGCTCATGGAGACCTGGCCAAATGCAAGCGGCGCCATCCACCCGATGGCGCCGCTTCTTCTTTGTGCGCCACAGCGCCGGAATGACGATTTTCAGGGCGTGATGGCGATTTTCAGAACGCCGTCGCGCTGATTGGCGAAGAGGTCATAGGCCGCTTCAATGTCATCCAGCTTGAACCGGTGCGTCACCAGCGAGCTGGTGTCGAGGCGGCCGGAGGCAATGACATCCATCAGCCGGCGCATGCGCTCCTTGCCGCCGGGGCACAGGGAGGTGACCAGCTTGTGATCTCCAAGTCCGGCGAGGAAGGGTCCGAGCGGGATGGTGAGATCGCTGGAATAGACGCCGAGCGAGGAGAGGGTCCCGCCGGGGCGCAGCACCCGCAGCGCGGCTTCAAAGGTCTCCTGCCGGCCGAGGGCCTCGATGGCAACATCCACGCCGCGCCCATCCGTCAGCCGCATGATTTCGTCCACCGGGTCGCCCTTGCTGAAGTCGACGATGTGGTCCGCGCCCATGCGGCGGGAGATTTCCATGCGGGCAGGCACGGATTCCACCCCGATGATGGTCGTCGCGCCCATCAGCCGCGCACCGGCCGTGGCGCAAAGCCCGATGGGCCCTTGTGCAAACACCGCTACTGTGTCGCCGATCCTGATGGCGCCGTTTTCTGCGCCGGAAAAGCCGGTGGACATGATGTCCGGGCACATCAGAACCTGCTCGTCCGTCAGTCCGTCGGGGATGGGCGCCAGATTGACCATCGCGTCCGGCACCAGCAGATATTCGGCCTGAGCGCCATCAATCGTGTTGCCGAAGCGCCAGCCGCCCATGGCCTTGAAGCCATGTTTCGTGCCGGCGCCATCCTGGGACATGCAGCCGCACAGGCAGGCGGCGCTGTGGCCGCTGGGGGTGATCGCGCCGGCAATCACCCGCTGCCCCTCCTGGTACCCCTTCACGGCGGAGCCCAGCTTCTCGATGATGCCGACCGGCTCATGCCCTATGGTCAGCCCCCGTTCCACCGGGTATTCACCCTTGAGAATATGCACATCCGTGCCGCAGATTGTCGTGGTGGTGATGCGGATCAGCGCGTCCAGCGGCCCCACATCCGGCACCGGCTTTTCATCAAGAACGATGCGGTTGGGTCCGGCGAAGATCGCTGCCTTCATCATCTGTACCATGGTGTCCTCCTTCTGCCCCCATACAGGATGCCGGAACAGCCCTGCCGGGCAGGTCCCGGACGTCCGGCAAGCCATCCTGCCGTCTGGCGGCTTCCCGATCACCTTGGTTGAAACCCTGACGTTTCACGGTGGCGCTTCACACTCTCTGAATTTGCCCGGAAAGGCTCGCCGCCTGGCTGATGCTGCGCTACAAGCAGGCCTCTGCGGACAGGGAAGGCAGGCTCGATGAAGACACAGGTTTCCACCCATCTCATCCATGAGAAAGACGGCAGGCACCTGATGATCCGGCGTGCGGGCAGTGCTTATTATCCCGGCTTCCTGAGCCTTGTGGCGGGTCACGTAGAGCCGCCCGAGACCCCGCTGGAAGCCCTGCTGCGTGAGGTGGAGGAAGAAATCGGCGTCAGGCTTGCGCCCGGAGATGTTTCCTTTGCCAAGGTGCTGCACCGCCGCCTGCCGGACCAGATTTATATCGATTATTTCTTCAAGGCGGAGCACATGCCCGATGCCTTGCAGATCTGCGAGCCTGACAAGATTTCCGAAATCGGCATGTTTGACCTTCAGGCCGTGCGGGACCAGATCGTGCCCTATGTCTGGGCCGTCCTCACCAGCCCGCAGACCTATCAGGAGTTTGAAGAGCGCGGCCTTATACCAAGGCTTTAGATGCTGACGCATCACGCCTTGAAATTGCTCAGACGCCGCACGGGCTTGACCAACTCTCGATGAGCCAAGCTCACCGAGAGTTGGTATTACCTGACGGGCAAGGCCGTTTCCCGATGAGACAGGCCCATCGGGAGCGGTGTCAGCCCGGGCTGGCGGGGAAGACGAGGACGTCCACCGGGGCGGATTGCAGCACCTTGGCCGTGACGCTGCCAAGGATCATCCGTGTCAGCATGCCCTTGCCGTGATTGGCCATGACAATGAGATCAGCCCCCGCTTCATCTGCCGCCTGCAGGATCTCATGGGCATGTGTGGTCTCGTCATGCCGGACCAGAATGCCTGCCTGCAGGCCGCTGACCCCCTGTACGAAGGCGGCAAGGCGGCCGCGGGCCGCGCTCGCCTGATCCGACAGGTAGAGATCCCGGTCCTCCTTGTGCAGCGTGCCGGACATGGTCAGCCGGAGGGCCGGCACATCAAACACATGCAGCACGCTGGCCGGCGTTGCGGTGAGGCCCAATGAGACAAAGCGGCAGAGCGCGGCATGCGACTGATCGGAGAGGTCGGTGGTCAGCAGAGCATGGCGCCAGGGGCCGGCCGGAGGGCCATTGACCATCAGAACCGGGCAATTTGTGGTGCGGATCGTGCGTTCGGCCGTGGTGCCGGCGAAGGCATCACGCAGGATCTGCCGCCGGTGGGGGCCCAGCACCAGCAGGTCCGGCTTGCGGTCTTCTGCTGCCTGGACAATGCCGGAGAACGGATCTGCCAGACGCGCATCGACCGTGCAGGTGATGCCATCGGCCGCCCGGAGCGACTGGGCGAGATCCATCAGCAGATTGCGTGTGTCGGAAAGCTCGTGGTCAACGATCCGCCGGGGGCGGTCATCATCAACCACGTGAACAAGTTCAAGGGCGGCGCCGTGGGCG
Organism: Pannonibacter phragmitetus DSM 14782; assembly: GCF_000382365.1. Taxonomy (GTDB): domain Bacteria; phylum Pseudomonadota; class Alphaproteobacteria; order Rhizobiales; family Stappiaceae; genus Pannonibacter; species Pannonibacter phragmitetus. Next base: position 18,935 of record NZ_KB908224.1, read on the forward strand.
TGCGCTAGCAGCACGGCGCGGCGCAGCGCCCGGTCGGACCGTTCGGAAAAATCTGTCGCCAGCATGATCCGCTGAAGCACGGGCTGTCTCCCTTGGCTGTTCAGGTCGTCTTTCCATCATACGAACACGCATCGGCAGCTGCTGAATTGATCCATCTCAATCAAACGATGTCAAACGCCGCTATGCTTCACCGAACTGAAGTCAGGGACAGCCAGGATGCCTTGCGAAACCTATCAGACCGTCCGGGAGGTCGCTGACCGCCTGAAGATTGCCGAGGCCACGGTTCGGCACTGGATCAAGGCCGGAGAACTCAGGGCCATCGATATCGGCAAGGGTTGGCGGATCGCGGATGCGGATCTGGCCGAATTCCTGCGCCGGCATGAAACCGTGCCCCGTGCGCCCGGACAGCTTGCGGAGCCGCATGAAGAGGAGCGGACCCCATGAGCGTCTTCACCGAGGTCTCGCTGCTTCTGGCTCTTGCCGCCGTTGTCGGCCTGGCTGGAACGCTGCTGCGCCAGCCGCTCATCGTCAGCTTCATTGCGGTCGGCCTGCTGGCCGGGCCGTCAGCGCTGGACATTGTCCATTCCGGGGAGCAGATCAGGCTGTTGTCCGAACTCGGCATTGCGGTGCTGCTGTTTCTCGTCGGCATCAAGCTGGATGTGAAGCTGGTCCGCTCGCTCGGCCTCGTCTCGGTCATGACCGGCCTGGGGCAGGTGCTCTTCACCGCCTTCTTCGGCTATCTGATCGGCCTTGCGCTGGGCCTTGGCCATGTCACCAGCCTCTATGTGGCGGTGGCCCTGACGTTTTCTTCCACCATCATCATCGTCAAGCTGCTGTCGGACAAGCGCGAGATCGATGCGCTGCACGGCCAGATCGCGCTTGGCTTCCTCATCGTGCAGGACCTGTTCGTGGTCTTTGCCATGATCGTGCTGTCGGCCATCGGCATCGGTGCTGCCGGAGAGGGCGGGCATGGGGATGGCTCCATCGTCACCATCATGGGCGCGGGGCTTGCCATGGTCGCAGCGGTGGCATTGTTCGTGCGGTATCTTGCCAATCCGCTCACCGAATGGCTGGCCCGGGTGCCGGAGCTGCTGGTGATCTTCGCGCTTGCGCTGGCGGCCATGTTTGCAGCCATCGGCGACCAGATCGGCCTTGGCAAGGAAGTGGGCGGCCTGCTGGCCGGTGTGGCGCTGGCCTCCACCGCCTACCGGGAAACCATTGCAGCCCGGCTCGGGCCGCTGCGCGATTTCCTGCTGCTCTTCTTCTTCATTGCGCTCGGTGCCACGCTGGACCTTTCGCAGCTCGGCAGCCATGTGACCGGGGCCGTGGTGTTCTCCCTGTTCGTGCTCATCGGCAATCCGCTGATCGTTCTGGCGATCATGGGGGCACTCGGCTACCGCAAGCGTACCGGCTTTCTGGCCGGCCTGACGGTGGCGCAGATCAGCGAATTCTCGCTGATCTTCATCGCCATGGGCGTCACGCTGGGCCATGTGCCGGACGAGGCGCTGGGACTGGTGACCATGGTTGGCCTTGTCACCATCGCCGCCTCGACCTACATGATCACCTACTCCCATCAGCTCTATGCCCTGTGCGAATCCTGGCTCGGCCTGTTTGAGCGGCGCAATGCCCACCGGGAGGCAGGGGAGACGGCAGCTCTGCCCAAGGGGCGGTTCCAGATCATTCTCTTCGGCCTCGGGCGTTTCGGCACGGCCATCGGCATGCGGCTGCAGCGGCGCGGCATCCGGGTGCTGGGCATCGATTTCAATCCGCAGGCCGTGCAGCGCTGGAAGGAACTGGGCCTTGCCGCCGAATTCGGGGATGCGACCGATCCGGAATTCGTCGCCGAACTGCCATTGCGTGAGGCGGTCTGGATCGTCTCGACCGTGCCGATCCACCCGGCAGGCCTCAGTCACGAGGATGCCCGCCGGACATTGATTCAGCTGACGCGGGCGGCTGGCTTTACCGGGCGCATCGCCGCTGCTTCCCACACTGCTCATGACACGGGTGTGCTGTCCGGCTCCGGTGCGGATCTGGTGCTGGAGCCGTTCCAGGATGCCGCCGAGCGGGCTGCCGAGCTTCTGTGCGGCGCCGGGGAGGAAGAGCGGACCGAGTTTCCCGAGATCGCCTCGGAAGGCAGGACGGCAGTCTGAGGCCATCTCGCGATGAGCCTTTCTCATCGTGAACTGGTCAAGCCCGCACGATCTGATTGAAAAAGGAGCCAGAGACTGCATGACCCAGACCTCTCCGCACAGCCAGACCGCACAGGCTTGCCTTGATCAATGGTCCGCAGGCCCCGGGGGGCTGTCCCCGGAAGAGGCGGCCAGCCGCCTGAAAACCTATGGCCCCAACCGCCTGCCGGAAGCTGCCGGGCGCAGCGCGCTTGTCCGTTTCCTCTCCCAGTTCCGCAATGTGCTGATCTATGTGCTGCTGGGGGCGGCTGTGGTGACGGCCCTGCTGCAGCACTGGGTCGACACCGCCGTCATTCTGGCGGTGGTGGCAGGCAATGCCATGATCGGCTTCCTGCAGGAAGGCAAGGCGGAGGCGGCGATGGCCGCCATCCACAGCATGCTGGCGCCGCGCGCGGCTGTCCTGCGCGGCGGGCAGCGCGTTTCGGTGGATGGCACGGCGCTGGTGCCGGGCGATGTCGTGCTGCTGGAGGCCGGGGACAAGGTGCCTGCGGATCTGCGGCTGCTGCAGGCCCATGGGCTGAGCGCGCAGGAAGCCATCCTGACCGGCGAATCGGTTCCCGCGGACAAGACCGCCGCCCCGGTGGCGGAGGATGCGCCGCTGGGGGACCGGCGGTCCATGCTCTGGTCCGGCACGCTGGTGACGCAAGGTTCCGGGCGCGGCCTTGTGGTGGCAACGGGTGCGCATACGGAAATCGGCCGCATCGGCGGGCTTCTGTCCGGCGTGGAGACACTGAAGACGCCGCTCGTGGAGCAGATGGATCACTTTGCCCGCTGGCTCTCGCTGCTGATCGTTCTGGCGGCCGCGATCCTGCTGGCCTGGGGGTATTTCCTCGGCGGCCATCCTTTTGCATCCCTGTTCATGGCGGTTGTCGGCGTTGCTGTTGCCGCCATTCCGGAAGGCCTGCCAGCCGTCACCACCATCACGCTGGCCATCGGTGTCAGGGCCATGGCGCAGCGCCATGCCATCATCCGCCGCCTTCCGGCCATCGAGGCCATCGGCTCTGTCTCGGTGATCTGCACCGACAAGACCGGAACCCTGACCCGCAATGAGATGGCCGTTGTCTGCGTCGAGACACCGGAGGGCGTGTTCGAGGTGGAGGGTGACGGCTATGCCCCCTCCGGGGCGATCCAGCCGCACGGAGATCTCTCGCATCTCGCCCGGACGGCCGCGCTTTGCAACGATGCAGCCCTTGCCTGCAAGGCCGGGCACTGGATCGTCGAAGGCGATCCGATGGAAGGAGCTCTGCTGGCTTTTGCGGGCAAGGCTGCGGGCGCGATCAATGCCGTGCGGCTGGATGTCATTCCTTTCGACAGCCGCCATCGCTATATGGCGGTCCTGGCGGAGGCCGGCGGCGAGCGCATCACCCATGTGAAGGGGGCGCCGGAGCGGGTGCTGCGCATGTGCCACGGGATTGACCTGCCGCACTGGCATGACCGGGCCGAAGTCATGGCAAAACGGGGCTTGCGTGTTCTGGCCCTTGCCATGCGGCACGAGACGGGTCCGGAAATCGGCCGGGACAGCCTCGACGGAAGCCTGACGTTCCTGGGCCTGGCCGGGCTGATTGATCCGCCGCGCCCGGAGGCGATCGCGGCTGTTGCCGAATGCCGGACGGCCGGAATCCGGGTGAAGATGATCACCGGCGACCACGCCGGAACAGCGGCGGCCATCGCCGGGCAGATCGGTCTTGAAAATCCGCACCGGGTGCTCACCGGCTCGGATCTCGACAGGCTGGATGACCCGCAGCTTGCCATGGAAGTGATGGATTGCGATGTCTTCGCCCGCACCAGCCCCGAGCACAAGCTGCGGCTGGTTGCGGCCCTGCAGGCGCGGGGCCTGTCCGTGGCCATGACGGGAGACGGGGTGAATGATGCCCCGGCGTTGAAGCGTGCCGATGCGGGCATTGCCATGGGGCTGAAGGGCTCGGAAGCGGCCAAGGAAGCCGCCGATCTCGTGCTTGCCGACGACAATTTCGCCTCCATCGCCGCCGCCGTGCGCGAAGGGCGCACGGTGTGGGACAATCTGAAGAAAGTCATCAGCTGGACGCTGCCGACCAGTGCCGGTCAGGCTCTGCCGATCATTCTGGCGCTGTTTCTCGGCCTTGCCCTACCCATCACGGCCGTGCAGGTGCTGTGGATCAATCTGGTCAGCAGCGTGACGCTGGGGCTGGCGCTGGCCTTTGAACCCTCGGAGCCCGGCACCATGGCCCGGCCGCCGCGCCGCCGTGATGCGCCGCTGCTGACGGGGGATCTGGTCTGGCACATCGTGCTGGTCGGCAGCCTTTTCGTCGCAACCGTTTTCGGCATGTTCAACTATGCGCTGGCGCGTGGCCATTCGCTTGAACTGGCGCAGACCATCTCGGTCAACACCGTTGTCGTGCTCGAGATTTTCCACCTCTTCTTCATCCGCAACATCTATGGCACCTCCCTCACATGGGCGGCGGTGAAGGGCACTAAGGTGGTCTGGACGGTGGTTCTGGCGGTCACTGCGGCACAATTCGCCGTCACCTATCTGCCGCCCCTGCAGATGGTGCTGGGGACGGAGGCCGTGCCCTTCCTTGATGGGCTGCTGATCGTTGGAGCCGGGGTGGTCTTCTTCGCCCTGACGGAGATCGAAAAACAGATCCGGCTGGGCTTGAGGGTCAGGCCCGGCAAGGCTTGACCGGCCCGTGCAGCGTCGGGTTTGCTGCGCCAGCCCGACGCTCACCTGAACGTGTTCACATCCTTAACGCGCCGGTAATAACTTCGGTTGATCTTGACGCATATCCATGTAACCACCCGCTTCGGGGGGCTCAGGACCGGAAGCTGAAGATACTGCCAGAATGAGTTCGCTGTTCCATCTGCCCGGCACATCCATCCAACCCCAAGGCCGTTCGAGACAGGGTCTGCGGTCCTTGCGCAGGCTTGTCCTTGCGGGCGTCATGGCGCTTGCCCTCGCCGGCTGTGCGGGGTCGGACTACGAAAACCTGTCGCGCAATGCGCCGCGCCTCTCCAGTGCCACGATCTCCGAAATGGCGAAGAAGGACATGAAGCCGGAAAGCCCGGTGCTGGTCCGCATCTTCAAGCAGGAGAGCGAGCTGGAGGTGTGGAAGGTGGACAAGACCGGGCGTTATGCCCTGTTCAAGACCTATCCCATGTGCCGCTGGTCCGGGAAGCTGGGGCCGAAACGCAAGCAGGGCGACCGTCAGGCGCCCGAGGGCTTCTATCATGTGTCGGCGGGGATGCTGAACCCGCAGTCGCAGTATTACGTCTCCTTCAATCTGGGTTATCCGAACCGGCTGGAATCGGCGCTGGGCTACACGGGTGATGCGCTCATGGTGCATGGCGCCTGTTCCTCGTCGGGCTGCTATGCGATGACCGATCAGGCGGCGGGCGAAATTTACGCCATTGCCGCCAAGGCGCTGGCCTCCGGTCAGGCCGCGTTCCAGGTGCAGGCCTTTCCTTTCCGCATGACGGCAGAGAACATGGCGCTGCACCGGTCCGATCCGGAAATGCCGTTCTGGCGGACACTCAAGGAAGGCTACGATAGTTTCGAACTGACGAAGCAGCAGCCGAAGGTGGCCGCCTGCGGCAGGCGCTATGTCTTCAACACCGGGTTCAAGGATGGCACGCCGCGCAATCCGCTGGCGCCGTGCCCGGAGGTGGCCGTTCCGCCGGAGCCGGAACTGGTGGCTCAGCTGGATGCGGAAAAGCTCAAGGTGGATGAGGCGATTGCCTCAAGCCGCAGAAACCATGTGGTGTCCTATGTGGACGGCGGCATGCACCCGAGCTTCCGCGCGCTGCTGCGCCGTGACGGGCCGGAGCAGCTGGCCGCCCGCACCTCGAACCGCGCCTATCCGGTCAGCCGCCCGGAAGCCGCGCTGGCCGACCCCTTCAAGGAGCTGGTGGAGCCGGAAGACCGGCACGTGGGCAAGGACTGAGCGCAATCCGAATGTACGAACGGGGAGCCCTGGATCCCCGTCAATCTGCCGCACACCCCTCCATCGTCTTCCCGGCCAAGCGGAGCGCGAGCCGGGACCGGTGAGCCGGGGTGCGAGATGTTTGTCCTCAAGGAACGTAGTTGATGGTCCGGGGTTCACCGGTACCGGATCTCCGCTTCGCTGCGTCCGGTATGACGATGGAGGGGTGAGCGCTCCTCAAAAAGGCAGCCGGGGAGCCCTGGCTCCCCGTTGCTGTTTTATGCGGGCACCTGCCGCAGCTGGCGGCCGGCGGTGAGGCTGGAGACGGCGGCGACGATCGAGGCCGTGTCGATGCCGAAGTGGCGGTAGAGATCGCCGATGGTGCCGGTCTGGCCGAAATGCTCCACCCCGAGTGCCAGCGACTGATGACCACAGACACTGCCGAGCCAGGAGAGCGTGGCCGGGTGGCCGTCGATAACGGTCACCAGCTTGCAATGGCGCGGCAGGTTCCACAGCAGGCGTTCTGCATGGCTCGCCGGGCCGAAGGGCGGCAGCTCGCCCTTGCGGCGCATGCGCTGCGCCGCCGTCCAGCCGGAATGCAGGCGCCCGGCCGAGGTGACGGCAAGAACCGCCACATCGCGGCGGCCTTCGCCGATATAGCCGGCAGCAGCAATGGCTTCCGGCGCCACGGCGCCCTGATAGGCAATCACCACCTCGCAGTTCGGTCCCGGCGGACGCAGCCAGTAGGCGCCATTGATGACATCGCTGGCGAAATCTTCACCCGACGGAAGCGCGGCCTGCTCGATGGGCCGGGTGGTTAGGCGCAGATAGACTGCGCCGCCCTTGGCATCCGGCAGCAGGCTCACCGGGTCGGGCGTGGCATCACCCTCGCGCTGCATGTAGTCGAAGGCCCAGCCCATGATCAGCGCCAGCTCGGCGGCAAAGGCAGGCTCGAAGGCGGCCAGCCCGTCCTGCGACATGCCGATCAGCGGGGTGTTGATCGACTGGTGCGCGCCGCCTTCGGGAGCGAGTGTCACGCCCGAGGGCGTTCCTGCTATGAGGAAGCGGGCGTCCTGATAGCAGGCGTAGTTGAGGGCATCGAGGCCACGGCAGACGAAGGGATCATAGACCGTGCCGACCGGCAGCAGCCGCTTGCCGAAGAGGGGAGAGGCAAGCCCTGCTGCAGCAAGCTGCAGGAAGAGGTTCATCTCTGCGATGCCCAGCTCGATGTGCTGGCCTTCCGGGGCGAAGTCCCATTTGGCGGTGGAAGGAATGTTCTGGGCTCGGAAGAGATCGGCTCTGGCGTTCCGGGCCCAGAGCTTGCGCCGGTTGACCCAGGGGCCGAGGCCGGTGGTGCCGGTCACATCCGGCGACAGGGTGACGATGCGCTGGGCCAGTTCGCTCTTCTGGCGGCCGATGTCATCCAGAATGCGGCTGAAGGCCATCTGGGTGGAGGTTTCGCGTTCGCCGGACGGGGCGGGCAGGGCAGGGACGCTCACCCTGTCACTGCTGTGGCGGCGGCGGCCTGCCGCGAAGAAGGGCGCGGATTTCAGGAAAGCCTGCAGTCCGGCCTGGTCCTTCACGCCTGCGAAAGGCTCCCACTCCTGCCCTTCCGGCACACCCATGTGGGCCTGCCAGTCCTGCATCTGCGCCTTGGTCATCAGGCCGCCGTGGTTGTCCTTGTGCCCGGCAATCGGCGTGCCCCAGCCCTTCACCGTATAGGCAAGGAAACAGACCGGCCGGTCATGCGTAATGCTGTCAAAGGTCTGTGCCATGGTCTCGACGCAGTTGCCGCCGAGGTTTTCCATCAATGCTGCCAGCTCTGCATCACTGCGCCGGGCGATGAGGGCGGAAACATCGCCCTGATCGCCCAGATCATCCATCAGCCGCTGGCGCCAGACGGCACCGCCGCTGAAGGTGAGGGCGGAGTAGAGCTGGTTCGGGCAGGCATCGATCCAGGCGCGCAGGCGTTCGCCGCCCGGCTCGGCAAAGGCGGCGCGCTGCAACACGCCATATTTCACCTTCACCACATCCCAGCCGAAGGCCTCGAAGATCTTTTCGATGCGGGCCCAAAGGCCCTCGTGCACAACACCGTCGAGGGACTGGCGGTTATAGTCGATGATCCACCAGACATTGCGAAGGTCGTGCTTCCAGCCTTCCTGCAGGCACTCATGCACATTGCCTTCGTCCACCTCCGCATCGCCCATCAGCGCGATCATGCGGCCCTGGCGCAGATCCTTGCCCCAGGGCTTGCCGGAAATATAGTCCTGCACGATGGAGGCGAAGGAGGTGATGGCAACGCCGAGGCCGACGGAGCCGGTGGAGAAATCCACGTCATCCACGTCCTTGGTGCGGCTCGGATAGCTCTGCACCCCGCCATAACCGCGAAAATTCTCCAGCTTCTCGCGGGCGATGTTGCCCATCAGGTAGTGCATCGCATGGAACACCGGCCCGGCATGGGGCTTCACCGCCACTCTGTCCTCCGGCCGCAGCGCCGAGAAATAGAGCGCCGTCATGATCGACACCATCGAGGCGGAGGAAGCCTGATGGCCGCCAATCTTGATGCCATCCGCCTTGGGCCGCAGATGGTTGGCGTTGTGGATCATCCAGTGCGACAGCCAGAGCAGGCGCTGCTCGATGGTCTTGAGATGCTGATGGGACATGGTTGTTCTCTCCTTCCGGCATCCCATCATGGGATGAAGCGGGGGAGTGTGTCCTTGCTATTTCCGCCTTTCGGGCGCAGTGTTTTGCCGGTTTTCTCCAATTTTGGAGTTTGAGTGGTGGAAACAGCCAGGATTGATGAATTTGATGTCCGTATCCTGCGGGAGCTGGGCGCCAATGGCCGCCTGAGCGTGCAGGAGCTGAGCGAGCGGGTGGGGCTGAGCCCCACGCCGGTGGCAAGGCGCGTGCGCCAACTGGAGGCGGCGGGCATCATCACCGGCTATGCCGCCCTCATCGACGAGGCGGCGCTGGGCTTTTCCGTTTCCGTTTTCGTGTCGGTGAAGCTCGACCGGCAGGTAGATCAGGCGCTGGCCCAGTTCGAGGAGGCGGTGCGCGCCTTCCCCGAAGTGGTGGATTGCTGGCTGATGACGGGCAACCGGGACTATCTGCTGCGGGTGGTGACGGATGGGCTGGCCGGATTCGAGGCGTTTCTCACCGGGCGGCTGACGAAGCTTGCCTGCGTTTCCAGCATCGAAAGCTCCATCCCCCTGCGCCGCGTCAAGTCCGGCATCAGCCGCACGCCATGACGCCTGCCTCCGGAAGCTGCATTGATTTCGGACGGCGGTTCGAAAAGCGCGCTGCACTTTCTGCCGAATTGATCTACAACGCTCGCCCACTGACTGGAAAACAAGATTGGTCCTCAAAATGAAGTCTTTTGTCCTGACCTTGTCCTGCGAAGACCGTCCGGGAATCGTGGCCGCCATCACCACCGAGCTGGCCGATCTGGGCGCCAATATCGCCGAGAGCGATCAGTTCTGGGACCGGGTGACCAACCGCTTCTTCATGCGGATCGAGTTCATTGTCCCGGTGGAGACAACCCGTGACGCGATTGCAAACGCCATCTCACCGGTGGTGAACCGCTTCGACCTGAAGACCGAACTTACCGACATGTCGCGCCGCAAGAAGATGATCATCATGGTGTCGAAATTCGACCATGCGCTGCTGCATCTTCTCTATCAGATCCGCGTCGGCTGGATGGATGCGGAGGTTGTCGCCATCGTTTCCAACCACGAGGACAGCGCCCGCACCGCCACCCACGAGGGCATCCCCTTCCACTACTGGCCGGTGACCAAGGCCAACAAGGCGGAGCAGGAAGACAAGCTGCTGGCGCTGGTGAAGGAAACGGGTGCCGATCTGGTGGTGCTGGCCCGCTACATGCAGATCCTGTCCGACACCCTGTCCAAGCGGCTGTTCGGCAAGGTGATCAACATCCACCACTCGTTCCTGCCGAGCTTCAAGGGCGCGCGGCCTTATCATCAGGCACATGAGCGCGGTGTGAAGATGATCGGTGCGACGGCTCACTACGTAACGGCGGATCTCGACGAAGGCCCGATCATCGAGCAGGATGCGGAGCGGGTGAACCACTCGCTTTCGGCCAATGATTTCGCTGCCCGCGGCCGTGATATCGAAGCGCGGGTGCTGGCCCGTGCCGTGAAGTTCCACCTGGAAAACCGGGTGATCATCGTCGGCAACAAGACCATCGTCTTCAACCGCTGAGGCTCAGGCCTTCAGGCCCGAAAGCCGGTCCACCGCCTGCAGGAGCAAGTTCACATCCTGCGGGCGGGACAGGCGGTGGTCGCCATCGGGGATCTGCGTGAAGGTGACATCATCTTCCGCCAGAGCCTCCACCAGCCGGCTTGCATGCTGCCAGGGCACATCCGGATCCTCGCGTCCCTGCAGGATGGTGACCGGGCAGCCCGTGGCGAGGCGCTCGTCCAGAAGCAGGTGGTTGCGGCCATCCTCGATCAGCTGGCGGGTGATGGCGTAAGGCCCGTCTCCATAGGCGGAGGGGCGCTCGATCCGGCCCTCGCGCATCAGCCGCTCCCGGCCCTCCTCATCCAGCCGCATCTTCCAGATCAGCTCTCCGGTGAAGTCCGTGGCCGGGGCGATGAGCACGAGGCCGCGAATGCGGCTCGGCTGCCCGGCGGCCAGTGCGGCCTTGCGGTGCTCCTGTGTCAGCCGCAGCGCCAGCCAGCCGCCCATGGACGAGCCGATGAGAACCTGCGGGCCGCTGGTGCAGCGGTCAAACACGGCGAGTGCTTCTTCCAGCCAGCGCGAGATGGTGCCGTCTTCGAAAGCGCCGCCTGACAGGCCGTGGCCGGAGTAATCCATGCGCGTCACCGCCTGCCCGCGCGCCTTCGCATGGGCCGCCAGCGCCTCGGCCTTGGAGCCGTTCATGTGGGACTTGAAGCCGGAGAGCCAGAACAGGCCGGGCTGCCTGCCCGCTTCCGACTTCACCGCGATCTGCCGTTCATCCGCGCCATGGCCGAGGGTGAGGAATTGAAGGCCGTCCTGATCCAATGTAAGGCTCCGTTGTAACAGTCCTGCTGCGGGCCGGTGTGGCACAGGCGGGCGGCAAATTGAAGGGCCCTGCCTGTGAAGAGCGACACTACCACCCGCCCGGCCGTGCTGCAGGTCATCCCGGATCTCAACACCGGCGGGGCCGAGCGCACCACGGTGGATGTGGCGGCGGCGCTGGTCGCAAGGGGCTGGCGGGCGGTTGTCGTCAGCGAAGGCGGGCGGCTGGTGCCGGAGCTGGAAGCTCTGGGGGCAAAGCACATCATTCTGCCGGTGAAATCCAAGAACCCGCTGACCATTCTGGCCAATGCACGGCGGCTGAAGCGGGTGGCGCTGGCGGAGAACATCTCGCTCATCCACGCCCGCAGCCGCGCGCCGGCCTGGTCGGCGCTGATGGCGGCGCGGAGCCTCAAGCTTCCTTTCGTCACCACCTATCACGGTATCTACAAGCAGAAGGGCGCGCTCAAGTCCTGGTATAATTCCGTGATGGCGCGGGGCGACTGTGTCATCGCCAACTCCCGCTACACGGCAGACCTCATTGCCGCCCGCCATGAATTTGCGCGCGGCAAGATCACTGTCATCTACCGGGGCTCGGACATCGCTGCGCTGGCGCCCGAGGCCGTGACGGCGGAGCGGCGCGCGGCTCTGGCCGGGGCCTGGGGCGTGGACGGGGTCCGGCCTATTCTTTTGCAGCTGGCCCGGCTGACCGGCTGGAAGGGGCAAAAGGTGCTGATTGCCGCCATGGCGGAGCTGAAGGCGCGGGGCGCGGCCCTGCCGCTCGCCATCATTGCCGGGGATGATCAGGGCCGCAGCGGCTATCTGGCCGAACTGAAGGCGCAGATTGCCGCTGCCGGGCTGGAAGGCGGCGTGCGGCTGGTGGGGCACTGTGCCGATGTGCCGGCGGCACTGTCGCTCTCGTCCCTCTCCGTGGTGGCTTCGATTGAGCCTGAAGCCTTCGGCCGGGCGGCGGTGGAGGCGCAGGCGGCCCGTGTGCCGGTGATCGTGTCGGATCTGGGCGCCGTGCCGGAAACGGTGCTGGCGCCGCCGGAAGTGCCGGAAGACGCGCGCACCGGCTGGCGCGTGCCGCCGGGGGATGCCGCCGCGCTGGCCGGTGCCATTGCCGGCGTTCTGGCGCTTGCCCCTGATGCAAGGGCGGCGCTGGTGGAGCGGGCGCAGGGGCATGTGGCGCGGCATTTCACGGTGGAAGCCATGTGCGCTTCCACGCTCGAAGCTTATGCCGGGCTGCTTGGCCGCAGGGCAGAATGATCGCCGGCTTGCAAGAAAGGTTGACTTTCTCTGCGCTTCGGCCAATGCTTTGTCTGTTCCTGCCACACTGGATGTGGCCGCGGCCCCGGCGCAAGCGCGCGGGGCTGAAGCGCATTGGAGTGGTGCTCTGTTCCTGTTCTGGAATGGTGCTCTGTGCCCTTGCGGGAACAGCCAAATGACCGTGCTGCAACGATAGAGGAGATAGCGACCATTCGCCGTCCGTTCCGCGCCCCGCCTCCCACGAAGGATGGCCCGCGCACCAATGACGAAATTCGCGTTCGCGAAGTCCAGCTGATTGATCACGAAGGCCAGAACCGCGGCATTGTCCCGACCGGTGAAGCCCTCGAAATCGCGATGGAGGCCGGTCTCGACCTGGTCGAGATTCAGCCGAATGCGCAGCCGCCCGTATGCAAGATCCTTGACTACGGCCGGTTCAAGTATCAGTCGCAGAAGAAGGCAGCTGAAACGCGCAAGAAGCAGAAGACCGTCGAGATCAAGGAGATCAAGATGCGTCCGAACATCGACACTCATGACTATGAAGTGAAGATGAAGGCGATGATGCGTTTCTTCTCTGAAGGCGACAAGGTGAAGGTCACGCTCCGGTTCCGCGGCCGTGAAATGGCTCACCAGGATCTGGGCATGAAGCTGCTGATGCAGGTGCGCGACGAGACGGCGGAAATCGCCAAGGTCGAGTCCTCGCCCCGCCTCGAAGGCCGCCAGATGGTGATGGTTCTCTCGCCGATCCAGCGCTGAGCCTTTCTCCGGCAAAAGATTCGTGCGGCGGCTGCGGAGCAATCCGTGGCCGCCTTGCTTTTTTGAGGCGGGTGATCCAGTGCCCGCATGAATCCGGTTGCAAAGGCGGCAGGCTGTCCCTATAAGCCTCCGGTCCAGAGTCGTCCGGCTCTCCGTGGACCAATCGTCTGTTGCCGTTTTCTGACCTGTTTTCCTGAAACAAGTCAGACTGCGCAGGCGGGTCCCAAGAGAACCAGGGCATGCCGTGGCGGCTTCTCGATGCACCAACAAACGAGCGGGCTTTGGCCCGCGCCAATGAAAGGATGCAAAATGCCCAAGCTGAAGACCAAGTCTGGAGCCAAGAAGCGCTTCAAGCTGACCGCGACCGGTAAGGTCAAGACCGGTCAGGCTGGCAAGCGTCATGGTATGATCAAGCGCACGGCCAAGTTCGTCCGCAACGCACGTGGCACCACCACGCTGTCGCCGCAGGACGCCCGGATCGTGAAGCAGTACATGCCGAACGCCTAACGCCACCTGACAATCAAGGAGACTACCAATGGCGCGTGTCAAGCGGGGCGTAACGGCCCATGCCCGTCATAAGAAGGTTATCAAGGCAGCCAAGGGTTACTATGGCCGCCGCAAGAACACCATCCGCGTGGCCAAGCAGGCCGTCGAGAAGGCAGCACAATATGCCTATCGCGACCGCAAGGTCAGGAAGAGGAACTTCCGCTCGCTCTGGATCCAGCGCATCAACGCTGCCACCCGTGAGCTGGGCCTGACCTACGGCCGCTTCATCGACGGCCTCAACAAGGCTGGCATCGAAGTCGACCGCAAGGTTCTGTCCGATCTCGCCATCCATCAGCCGGAAGCCTTCAAGGCTCTGGTCGAGAAGGCTCAGGGCGCTCTGGCTGCCTAAGCAGCAAGGTCCTCGCGGCGTGATCTCATGATCGCAAGGCGCTCCCGGAAACGGGGGCGCCTTCTTTCTTTGGGGGTGGAGGGGGCGCCGGCTCATTCTCGCTGTCATCCTCGCGAAGGCGAGGATCCAGTATCCCCGGATTCAAGCTATTCCAGCAAGAGTGGGGGATTGTTCGGCGTGAAAGCAGGAGAATAGAGCATCTTCGATGCCACTGGTTTCAAAGAATGAGTGCTTCTGTTTATCTTGATCTCCGTGCGCACTGGATCCCGGTCTTGCCGCTGCGCGGCAAACCAGGATGACATTCGAGAGACTGTAGGGGACGGAGGTATTGCAGCCATCCCGTCCCATTTCACGTCCGCATTCTGTGCCAAAGCGGGGCCGGGTGCCGGGACGGGACAGGCTGGCGGACCGGAGGCATGGGCCGGACCGGCGCAGTATGCCCGCCCCGGGGCGCCTGGGCGGCGCAAAGGGCCGCCGGATGGGGCTGGCGGGGGCGGGGAGATTCAGACGGAATCTCAGTGCCTTGACCGTTTCAGGCCTTCCTGCGGCCTGCGGCGTTAACCATTAAATGAAATTTCTCAATAAATTCAATGTCAAAAAGTTAACGCGATCCGGCCTGCTGGCACATGCCTTGCGACTTTCAGGACAAGCCCCGTGAGGGCGTCCCGAAGTGAAACAGGCAGAGGCAGATCCGTTGCGTATCGATCCTATCCGAGCCCAAGAGCGTGCCGCCGCCCGCCGCAGTGCCAGAGCGAGAGCCAAGGCCGAAGCTGCCACCGCCGCGCAGGCCGAAGAGCTGCGCCGCACGCCGCCCTCCGTTCCCGTGCCCATGGTGCTGCGTACCGAGGAGCGCACCGCCAGCTTCACCATGTACCGGCCCGATGCGGCGTTTCTGGCCCAGCTCATCGCCATGCGCGATGCCGGTACGCTGAATGATGACGCGGGGAGCGATGCGGCGGTGAGCTACCGGCGCACGGCGGCCAGCCCGCGCCGCCGGCCGGCCGGTTTCGTGGTGTCAGCCAGTTTCTGAAGACAGGCATCAGTGCTGTTTCGAAGTCCCTGGGTGGGGACTTCAGGAGAGGGCGGCTCGGGGGAGGAGCTGCCCTCTCGCCTTTTCGGGGTCAGTATCCCGCCGCGTGACCATCCTTGCGCGGGTCGGAGCCGCCGATGAACAGGCCGCGCTTGCGGTCGATGCGGATGGCCTGTGAGCCGCCAATCGGTGCCGGTGCCTGCTTCACGATGTGGCCCTTGGCGCGCAGCACGTCGAGGCTTGCTGCCGGAATACCGCTCTCGGCCTGCAGGAAGCTGAAACCGTCATCCATGAAGATGCGCGGGCAATCGATCGCCTGCTGCACGTCCATGCCATAGTCGATCATGTTGGTCAGAAGATGGGTGTGGCCGCAGGCCTGATACTGGCCGCCCATGACACCGAAGGACATCCACGGCGCGCCATCCTTCAGCACGAAGGCGGGAATGATCGTGTGCATCGGGCGCTTGCCGCCCTCGATGGTGTTGGGATGGCCCGGCGCCACCTTGAAGCTGGCGCCCCGGTTGTGCAGCAGCACGCCGGAGTTGGGCGCCAGAATGCCCGATCCGAAGCTGTGGAAGATGGAATTGATGAAGGAAACCGTCAGCCCGCTGCTGTCGGCGACGGTCAGATAGACGGTATCCGTCTGCGGCGGGGCGCTGGGCAGGGGCAGGTCCTGCGTGCGTGCGGCAGGGTTGAGAAGCGGGGCAAGTCTTTCAATCATGTCATCGGCGAAGAGGGACATGTGGCAGGCATCCATATGTCCCGGATCGGTGACGAACCTGTCGCGCATGGCATAAGCGATTCGCGCGGCCTCCATTTCCAGATGCAGCCGTTCGCCGCCCAGCGGATCGAGGCTGGAAAGGTCGTGGCGTTCCAGCAGGCCCAGCATGATCAGCGCAACAATGCCCTGCCCGTTGGGCGGCAGCTCGGCCACGGTATAGCCGCGGTAGTCGCGGGTGACGGGGGCAACGGCGGTGGTGTGGCAGGCGGCCAGATCCTCCAGCGTCATGTAGCTTCCGCGTGCCTTCAGTGTGGCAACGATATCCTCGGCCACTGCGCCGGTGTAGAAGGCATCCGCGCCCCCGCTGGCGATGGCGGCCAGCGTATCGGCCAGCGCCGGGAACCGCATGATGTCACCGGCCTGTGGTGCCTTGCCGCCGGGCAGATAGGTCTTGGCGGCCGCTTCATCGGCCGAAAGCTTGGCAATGGAGGCCGGCCAGTCGAGCGCGACGCGCGGCGCAACGGCAAAGCCGTCGCGGGCGTAGGCAATGGCGCGCTTGAACAGGGTGGCGAAGGAGCGGGTGCCGTGGGCCTTCAGCAGGGTCTCCCAGGCGCGCACCGCGCCGGGCACCGTCACCGCGTGGGCGCTCTCCGGGTTGATGCTGGTCAGTCCCGCATCGCGCAAGGCTGCGGAGGAAACGCCTCTTGGTGCTGCGCCCGAGCCGTTGAAGCCTGCCATGCGGCCATCGGCTTCCGTGACGATGGCAAAGCAATCGCCGCCAATCCCGGTCATGTGCGGCTCGACCACGCATTGCACGGCGACCGCTGCAATGGCCGCGTCCACCGCATTGCCGCCATCCTGCAGCACCTCCAGGGCGGCGGCCGTCGCCAGCGGGTGGGATGTGGCGGCAAGGCCGTTGGTGGCATAGACCGGCGAGCGGCCGGGCATTTCAAAGTTTCGCGCCAAGATCATGTTCTCCCTCGCCCATTGTTTCCCTCCCGGCGCAGATCTTTACCCGCTGCTGCCGCTGTGTCCCGTCCGTAAGATCTGGTAGCCAGATGGAAGGGCAGGGCGATGATGCCCTGCATTGACCAAGTCTAGAGGAGAAGCCGGGCCATGAGCAAACTGACACTTTCGTCCGCACAGACAATCATCTCTGCCGCTCTGGCAAAAGCGGAGAGCCTGAAGCTGAAGCCGCTGACCGTGGCGGTGATCGATGCCGGCGGGCATCTGGTTGCCATGGTCCGGCAGGACAACTCCTCGATCCTTCGGCCGCAGATTGCCTTCGGCAAGGCTTATGGTGCTGTCGGTGTCGGGGCGGGCTCGCGCTGGCTCAACACGGCAGCTGCCGAGCGGCCGCATTTCGTCCAGGCGCTCAACGGAATCTCGGGCGGTGCCATCGTGCCGGTGCCCGGCGGCGTGCTGATCCGCGATGGGGCAGGGGAGATCCTCGGCGCCGTGGGCATTTCCGGCGATACCTCGGACAATGACGAAGACTGCGCCGTTGCAGGCATCGAAGCCGCCGGTTTCAAGCCGGACTGCGGCTGAGGGGGCATTGCCTGCAACGGACTGCCAGTCAGGCTCCAACCCCTCTCCCCCTTGAGCTACTGCATGCACACATCGTGCTTGAAGCCGGTTACGGCTTGGGGAAAGCCAGCAGTCTGGTCACTCAGGCAGGGCCTATCCGGCCCCCTCCCCACAAGGGGGAGGGGGCCGGATAGGCCCTGCCACAGATTAGAACCAGAACTGAGGGAGACGTCCGGACCTGATGTGTGAACCCGTTAGCAAAGGAGAGAGTGGCGGAGAGATGGTGCCAGGGTGACTGGCCCGCATGTCTCCCGTGCCGCCTCAGTCCTTGCTGCTGCTGATGGCGTCGAGCTTTTTCTGCATGGCGGCCAGCTGCTTCTTCATGTCGTCCAGATCCGATCCGGAGGAGGCGGCCGGCTTTTCCGGTGCGGCGGCGGGCGCTGCGGCCGTGCCGGGGGCGGCGGCGCCGGGCAGCGAGAAGGGCATAAACATCTTCATCGCCCGCTCGAACATTTCGGTGTTCCGCTTCACCTGCTCTTCCATCATCTCGAAGGCGCTGGCGCCGAAGGCTTCGCTCATCTGGGCGCGCAGCTTGTCCTGCTCCTTGGTCAGGGAGGAGATCGAGAACTCGAGATAGCTCGGCACCAGGCCCTGCATGCTGTCGCCGTAGAAGCGGATCAGCTGGCGCAGGAAGGTGATCGGCAGCAGATTCTGCCCGCCCTTGCCTTCCTGCTCGAAAATGATCTGGGTGAGGACGGAGCGGGTGATGTCTTCGCCGGTCTTGGCGTCAAAAACCACAAAATCCTCTTCGCCCTTCACCATCACGGCCAGATCCTCAAGGGTCACATAGGTGCTGGTGCCTGTGTTGTAGAGGCGGCGGTTGGCGTATTTCTTGATGATCGTGGGCTCGGTCGTCTTGGCCATCTCGTCTGTCGCTCCCGGTTGCCTTTCCTGCCTGCCCGGATTTGCGGGGCCGGTGGCGGCAAGTTCCTCTTTTGCTGCAACATCTTCCCCGTGTTGCAGCGTCCTCCGCCACAAGACTATGCCAAAGCCGGGCACCCATGCCAGCCTTTTCCTGCTGCGGGGCGAAAGCTTGTGTGCGTTGCACGCTATACGGGTTGTTGCGGGCGCGAAGGGCGGTTGACTTGTCGCGTTTCACAGTCTCTAGTCTGACGGAGCGGGGAGTGTGGTCCTGTCAGAAAAAACAAGCGGCGGACCCGCAAAATCCCGGGAGGAATCAGTTTCAGGAGGTCTTCATGAGCGCTTCTACCGACGTCGTTATTGTCAGTGCCACGCGCACGGCCGTGGGTTCATTCAACGGGTCTTTCGCCAATACACCAGCCCATGAGCTGGGTGCCACCGTCATCAAGGCTGCGCTGGCAAAGGCTGGCGTGGATGCCGCCGACGTCAACGAACTGATCTTCGGCCAGGTGCTCACCGCCGGTCAGGGCCAGAATCCGGCCCGTCAGGCCGCCATTGCCGCCGGCCTCTCCCAGGATTCCACCGCCTGGCTGCTCAACCAGGTCTGCGGCTCCGGCCTGCGCACCGTTGCCATTGCTGCCCAGCAGATCATGTGCGGCGACGCCAGCATCGTGATTGCAGGCGGTCAGGAAAACATGTCGCTCTCGCCGCACTGCGCTCCGATGCGCGCCGGCTACAAGATGGGCGACTACAAGATGATCGACACCATGATCAAGGACGGCCTGTGGGATGCCTTTAACGGCTACCACATGGGCCAGACGGCGGAGAACGTTGCCCAGAAGTGGCAGATCAGCCGTGACGAGCAGGACGCCTTCGCCCTTGCCTCGCAGAACAAGGCGGAAGCTGCCCAGAAGGCCGGCCGTTTCAAGGACGAGATCACGCCCGTCACCATCGCCGACCGCAAGGGCGACAAGGTGATCGAGGATGACGAATACATCCGCCATGGTGCAACGCTGGAGAGCATGTCCAAGCTGCGCCCGGCCTTCAACAAGGAAGGCTCCGTCACCGCCGGCAATGCCTCGGGCATCAATGACGGCGCTGCGGCGCTGGTGGTGATGAGCGCGGCTGAAGCTGCCCGCCGCGGCCTCACCCCGCTCGCCCGCATTGCCTCCTGGGCGACGGCTGGTGTCGATCCGGCCGTCATGGGCTCCGGCCCGATCCCGGCCTCGCGCAAGGCGCTGGAAAAGGCCGGCTGGAGCGTTGCCGACCTCGATCTGGTGGAAGCCAACGAAGCCTTCGCGGCGCAGGCCTGTGCCGTCAACAAGGACATGGGCTGGAACCCGGACATCGTCAACGTCAACGGCGGCGCCATCGCCATCGGTCACCCGATTGGTGCATCGGGCGCGCGCGTTCTCGTCACGCTGCTGCACGAAATGGGCCGCCGTGACGCCAAGAAGGGTCTTGCGACGCTCTGCATCGGCGGCGGCATGGGCGTGGCGCTCTGCGTCGAGCGCTAAGCCCAAGCCTTTGCTGTGAAGCGGGCCGCAAGAGCCTGCATGTCCAGTTTCTTCCCGGCGGGATGCCTGCCGGGAAGTTCAATCGGGAACAGGGCTGAAGAAACAGGCCCGTAGTCTGGGGAGAGATGAATGAGCAAGGTTGCGTTGGTCACCGGTGGCACCCGCGGTATCGGTGAGGCAATTTCTCTGGGTTTGAAGGCGGCAGGCTACACGGTGGCTGCCACCTATGCCGGCAACACGGAAAAGGCGGAGGCCTTCAAGGCGGCCACGGGCATTCACGTCTACAAGTGGGACGTGGCCAATGAGCAGGAATGCGCCGAAGGCATTGCCAAGGTGGAAGCAGAACTCGGCCCGGTCGAGATTCTGGTGAACAACGCCGGCATCACCCGTGACGGCATGTTCCACAAGATGACCTTCGAGCAGTGGCGCGCGGTGATGTCCACCAACCTCGACAGCATGTTCACCATGACCCGCCCGGTCATCGAGGGCATGCGCAACCGGGGCTGGGGCCGCATCATCAACATTTCCTCGATCAACGGTCAGAAGGGCCAGATGGGCCAGGCCAACTACTCCGCCGCCAAGGCCGGTGTGATCGGCTTCAGCAAGGCGCTGGCGCAGGAAAATGCCTTCAAGGGCATCACCGTCAACACGGTCTGCCCAGGCTATATCAACACGGACATGGTCGCCGCCATGCCGGAAAAGGTGCTGCAGCAGATCGTTGCCGGCATCCCGGTCGGCCGCCTTGGCCACCCGGAGGAAATTGCCCAGACGGTGGTCTATCTCGCCTCTGACGCAGCCGCCTTCATGACCGGTGCCGTGATGACCATCAACGGCGGCCAGTACATCGCCAACGGCTGATAGAACGTGATGTTTTGACCCAGCCCCGCCGTGGCCCTTGAGGCTGCGGCGGGGTTAGTTTGATTTTCCGTTGCCGTTTGGTCTCAGGTATAGAGCTTTTAGTATTAGGTAGATTGCCTTTTTCTCGGAGCTGTTGCCGATTAAATAATTAATAAGATCGTGTCGCATGTCCTCTGTCAGAGGTTGCTTGTACTCTTGTTCCCTGTCGGTTCTGTAGCGCTCGTGCCAATCGATGACGAGTATTACGAAATCTAGAGATAGGCTAATTTCGCGACCATCTATAAGATCACGTTTTGCTTTTTCTTTTTGTTTCGCATTCCCGTTGAATCTATGGTCGGGGGCGTCAGTATACGTATGTGGGTAAAAATTGCCCAAAAAAGGCTCTGAAACCAGGTTTGCAAGTAGCAATGCGCATATCTTGACGTGGGATAGCTGTTTCGTTTGGTCGTCTGTTTCGTTCTCAAGCCAAGACTGATGGTCTGCGATCCATTGGTCGTGAATTTGCTTGAGAACATTGGGGACAAAATTGACTTCTATGCCGTGTATGCGAAACTGGGTAAGGCAAAATCTTCGGAATTCATAATTAAATGAATCGAAATCTGCCATCCAAATGTCGAGCGTTTTATCGGAAATCTGAATCATTTTTGCCTCACAAGGCCAATTGCAACAAAAGGGCGAAGGATTGCAATCCTTCGCCCTTTTGAAATATTAATTTTTTGGGGATTTATGCGTGCCGATCAGTTGAGGCGATCAGCTCGATGGTCGATACGAAGCCAATAGTCCCCGGAGCATCTTTGGAAATCACAGCCCTTCCATTGGCGTAAAGTCTCTTGAAACGTGCTACATCGCGAGGGAGAGCTTCTTCCTCGCGTCGTTCCATCTCGATGCATTGATGCGGCATCTTGCATCTCCCAAATCACTGTCTACGCTTTTTATGACGTATGAGTAGCCACTTTGTGCGTGGCGCATACATACTATCGTCCACAATGTCAACTTTTTCTTAAACTGCAAGCGTAAATGTCCTGTGCCAGTTGAAAATGTTTTATTTTTCGTTTCTTGGGTGATTCTCGGTACGTATCGTGTGATGCCGTTACGTTCTGAATGCACTGAATTCAAAGTGTTTTTTCTATCTGTCCTGTTGCACGGACTTCGTAAGTATGTCTCTTCGCCCTTGACCTCGTGACCCTGCTGTTCCTATCTGCAGGCAGGCATAATTACAGCCGGTGGCTGGTGGAGTGAGCATGGAATTTGAACGGGCCCCGAACGACCCTGCACACAAGGACATGGCGCCGCTCTTGAAGCTGGCGCTGGAACTGGGGCCGCTGGCGGTCTTCTTTCTGTTCAACACGCGCGGCGAGCAGATCGCAGCGGCTTTTCCGGCGCTCAGCGTCTTTGGCGCGCCGATCTTTCTGGCGACCGCCGCCTTCATGGTGGCCATTGCCATTTCGCTGGCCGTGTCGCTCTATCTGACGCGCCGCCTGCCCATCATGCCGCTCGTCTCCGGCATCATCGTTTTCGTCTTTGGTGCGCTGACCCTGTGGCTGCATGATGATCTCTTCATCAAGCTGAAGCCAACGATCATCAACACGATGTTCGGCGCCATCCTGCTGGGTGGGCTTTTCTTCGGCAAATCGCTGCTGGGTTATGTCTTCGACAGCGCCTTCCGCCTGACGGACGAGGGCTGGCGCATTCTCACCCTGCGCTGGGGCATCTTCTTTCTGGCGCTGGCGGTGCTGAATGAAGTGATCTGGCGCAATTTCTCGACGGATTTCTGGGTCAGCTTCAAGGTGTTCGGCATGATGCCGATCACGCTGATCTTCACCATGACCCAGCTGCCGCTGATCCAGCGCCATGCCTTGCCCGAAGAGGGCAGCGGCAAGACGGGCGCCTGACAGCCGGCGCGGGGGGGGGGGGGCGTTCTGGCGCTTCAGTCCCGCCGGTCGAGGCTGATGTCCCGGCGGGCGCCGGCAAGGCTAACGGTAAAGCCTGCAATCACGTCGATCATCGAGATCACTGTGAGGATGAAGAATACCGAGCTGGCGGCCTGCGGCACGGTCAGGAACTCCACCAGATAGACGGCAAAGACCATCATCGACAGGATGTGGTCGGACAGGGCTGCCGTGCCGGTGCGGGTGGCCTTGAGGATTTCGGCAAACAGCACCACCAGCCCGCAGAGGATCATCAGGTCGCCCGAGACCAGCGAGAACCTTGCGCCTGAAACCAGTTCCAGCGTCAGCATCGGCTGGAACCACGGGTCCCCTGCGGGGCTTCCGAAAAAGCCGAAGGCGGTCAGATTGTAGAGCGCGAGGGGGATGAGCGTCAGCGGAAGGGACAGAAACCTGGACATGCGCCTCTCCTTGGAGACTCGATTCTGCGGTGATGCTGCCTGTCTTATATCAAGTCTTTCGATGCCGGCGCATCATGGCTTGCAGCTGCAGGCCCCCGCCATCCTGGACGGCTGTCCTGTGCACACGAAAAAGGCCGGTGTTGCCACCAGCCTTTATCTTGAGATCGCGGTCGCGACCCTTGCCTCAGACGTCGGCCTTCGGCTGCAGGATCTGACGGCCCCGGTACATGCCGGTCTTCAGGTCAACGTGATGCGGGCGGCGCAGTTCGCCCGAATCCTTGTCCTCGACGTAGGTCGGCTGCTTCAGGGCGTCCGCGGAACGGCGAAAACCGCGCTTCATGCGCGAAGTTTTTCTCTTCGGAACGGCCATTTTTTTGTTCTCCGTGGTCCATAGTCAGCGCGGCCCGGACCGGGATTGCCCGGGGCGTGGCATCACGCAGCGTGTAAGAATGGGCGGGGTTATACAGGCAACCGAACGCTTTTGCCAGTCCATAACAGAATTTTTCTTCACCGCCTCAGCGGCTGGCCAGAACGCAGCCGAAAATGTTGCCCGCATTCGCAATCCGGCGCTGATTCGTGCTGGCCAGACGGGCGTGTCCGCGGCCGGGTCTGGCGGGGTTGCGCAGGATCGGGTTGGGCAGGGCTGTGGCCAGGCGTGACGCCTCGGCCTGCGTCAGGTCTGCGGCTGACTTGCCGAACCAGGCCTGAGCCGCCGCTTCCGCCCCGAAGATGCCTTCGCCCCATTCAGCGACGTTGAGATAGACTTCCATGATCCGGCGCTTGGTCAGGATCTGGTCGATCATCAGCGCGGTGGGCAGTTCCAGCCCCTTGCGGATGAAGCTGCGGTCGCCCCAGAGAAACAGGTTCTTGGCCAGCTGCATGGTGATGGTGGAGGCGCCGCGCGCGTCCTCACCTGCATTCAGCTTCTGGATCTGGCCATGAAGCGCGTCCCAGTCAACGCCTCTGTGGTCACAGAAGCGCGCATCCTCGGACGTGATCACGGCCCGCACGAGATGGGGGGAAATCTGGTCGAGCGAACGCCATTGCCGGTCCACCCAGAGGCCCTGCGCATAGCGGCTGATCATGAGCGTGCTGATGGGCGGCACAACAGAATAAATGACTGTCAGCAGCGGCGGCGCCAGAACAAGCAGCAGCAGTGTCCAGACGATGATCCGGGTGATCCTCAGGCTGCGTCTCGTCCGGTTGCGCGGCATTCTTGCGGCCTTGTCCCGATCGCCAGCTCCGCGCGCGTCCGCTTCCCGGACATCCATGTCCGGCGCGCCCGTGTCCGGCATGCCTGGATGCCGCAATTCCGGCGGGCTGGTCGTGCTGCCTGGCAAGCCATCTTCCTGGGCCAAAGGAACGCTGCTCCTCACCATTGCGGCGGGTGCATGCCGCCTCGTGCCTTCCTGCCGTTTCTACATGTGGTTGGGTCCTGCGTCAAAGCCGGGCGGAAGATGTGCAAGCCGTCTTGACGGCGGACCGGTTTCGGGTGACGAGGGCATCCGGTTGGAGCCTTGCGTGAAGGGCAGATGCAATGACGTGGCTTGAGGACAGCCTGCGCCAGATGGCGCAGCAGATGGATGCGGTTCTGGGCAAGGTGCTGTCGGACGAGCCGCGGCCGGGCGAAGTTCTGCGGCCGGAGCGTCTGCTTGCGGCCATGCGCCATGGCTCGCTCAACGGCGGCAAGCGTTTGCGCCCGCTGCTGGTTGCCGAAACGGCGGCGGCCTTCGGGCGCAGGGACGAGGGCGTGCTGCTCGCTGCGGCGGCGCTGGAGTGCGTTCATTGCTATTCACTGGTCCATGACGATCTTCCGGCGATGGATGATGACGATCTGCGCCGGGGCCAGCCGACCGTTCACAAGGCCTTTGACGAGGCAGCCGCCATTCTGGCGGGCGATGCGCTGCTGACCCTGGCTTTTGATCTGATCGCGGCTCCTGAGGTCCATGCCGATCCTTCGGTGCGGCTGCAGCTGTCGCAGGAACTGGCGCGCGCGTCAGGTGTTGGCGGCATGGCCGGCGGGCAGATGCTGGATCTGGCGGCAGAGCACCGTCAGCTTTCCGAGGACGAGATCCGCACCCTGCAGGCGATGAAGACCGGCGCGCTGCTGCGCTATGCCTGCCGGGCCGGGGCCATTCTGGCCGGGGCTGCCCCGGACGATGTGGCGCGCATGACCCGTTTTGGCGAGATCATCGGCCTTGCCTTCCAGCTCGCGGATGATCTGCTGGACCTGGAGGCCTCGCCGGAGGTGATGGGCAAGGCGACAGGCAAGGACGCCGAGGCGGGCAAGGCCACCTTGGTCAGCCTCTATGGGCCGGAGCGCACCCGTGCCATTCTCAAAGGCCTTGTGGCTGAGGCGGAGCAGCTGGTGGCGGGCGCCAGTGAGGGCGGTCAGAGGCTGGCAGAGATTGCCGCCTTCGTTGCCTTCCGCGACCGCTAGGCCCTCCGGCTCTAGCCTGCGCCGGTCTTCTGCCCTGCCGGGGTCTGCATGCGGGCGGCGGGCGCGGCATCGGCAGGGGCATTCATCGTCTTCATGAAATCCTTCAGCATCGCATTGGGGATTTCCACGTCTGCCATTGGCTTGCCGAACAGGTAGCCCTGCAGATTGTCGATGGCCAGATCCTTGACGGCTCGGGCATGGAACACGGTTTCGATGCCCTCGATCGTCACCTGCATTTTCAGGGCGCGGCCAAGCGCGACAATGGCCTTGAGGATCTGCTGGATGGTCTCGCCCGAATGGGAATAGGCCTCCATGAAGCTGCGGTCGATCTTGAGCTTGTCGAAGGGGAAGCGCCACAGATAGCTGAGGCTGGAGTAGCCGGTGCCGAAATCATCCATGACGATGGTGACGCCAAGTGCCTTCAGTTCGGTCAGCTGCTGCAGGATTGCGTCCGTATCCTTCAGAAGGATGCCCTCGGTGATCTCCAGCTCCAGCCGCTCCGGGGCAAGTCCGCTTGCTGTCAGGGCAGCCTGAACCTGACGGGGCAGGCCACCGGCGGCAAACTGGGAGGGGGACAGGTTCACTGCAACCGAAATCCCGTCCGGCCAGCCTGCGGCTGTTTCACAGGCCTTGTTCAGCACCCATTCTCCCGTCTCCGGCAGGAGGCCAAGCTCTTCGGCCACGGGAATGAAAAGCTCTGGTGAAACCGGGGTGCCAGCCTCACTGGTCAGCCGCAGCAGCGCTTCAAATCCGCAGATGCGGCCGTGAGGCAGGCTCATGATGGGCTGGAACTGCAGGCTGAACAAGCCCTTGCGCAGGGCACTGCGCACAAGCCCCTCCAGATCCCTGCGGCCAAGCAGCTCTTCTTGCATTGTCTCGCGGAATATGCCGAAGCCCCGCTGGCCCGTGGCCTTTATGAATTGCAGGGCCATGCCTGCCTTGACCACCAGGTCCTGGGCTTGCCGGGCATGGTGCGGGGCGAGGCTGCAGCCGATGCTGACCGAGATGCGTATCTCACGCCCTTCCAGCGCATAGGGTTCGGACAGCCGCTCTGCCAGCCGGTGGGCAAAGGCTTTGGCCTGTGCGGGATGGGCGATGCCGCATTGTGCGATGACAAGCTCGTCACCGCCGAGCCGGGCCAGGATATCGCAAGGCCTGACCTGATCACGCAGGCGCAGGGCGGCGAGACGGATCAGCTTGTCGGCCCCCTCTTCGCCCAGATCGTCATTGATGCGCTTGAAGCGGTCTATGTCCAGATGATGCAGGGCAATGGCTTCGTTTGGGCTCATCCTGGCCAGTGCCGCATCCAGTTTCACCTGAAAGGCTCCCCGGTTCAACAGTCCTGTCAGGCCGTCGTGGCTGGCCAGAAACTCCGCCCGCTCCTCCGAAGCATTGCGCGAGCGGACGGCTGCGGTCAGCCAAGAGTACCCGATGGCAAAGGCGAGGCCCAGCACGCTGGCAAGAATGATACTGGCAATCAGAAGATCCTGATGGAAACTGTCTGCGAGAGCCGTTTCGTCGATCCGTGTCTCCAGCATGCCCACCGGCCGGCCATGGTCCTGCAGGATCATGGCCGTAACGGCGACAACGGACGCCGCGCCATTTTCCTTGACTGTCTCGACCCGCGTATAGGGTGCGCCGGCAGCACCGGCCTGGATGCGCCCTTCCTGACCCGAAGCTGCCAGCACCTGCCCATCTGTCAGGATCAGCACCGGCTCTCCCTCCGGTGTTGCGAGCGTGGCATGGCTGGCGCGGCCAAGAGATTGAATGAGCTGCAGAGCCGCGGCGTCAGGGCCTGAGGGGAATGAGCCCCCAATCAGGGCTTCCAGCTGGGGCAGCCGTTCCTGCAGGGTCTGCGCCAGCACGGTTGTCTCAATCCGTGCATCATGCCTGATCCAGTGGTCCACGGCCGTGCTCAGGATGGACGTGGTCAGTGTCACGAAAACAATCGCAACAAGAATGGAACCGCCAATCAGACGAAGATCCGCTGTCCGCTTCAGCTCTTTCATCCCTGCCCCCGATTAACCCAAGGGTGACGTTAAAAGCGGACTCCCTAATTTTCTCTATCCCGGAACGGGCAAAAGTTGCAGGCAGCGCATGTTCGTATCTGGAATTGCACAAAATATTAACGCACCATTAACCTTCGTGGCGGTACAATTCTGACTGGTTGCTGAGTAGGGGGCGACCGCAGGTCGCCACAGTATGGCCGGAGGACGTCATGTCGGTCTCATTTTCACCCGCTCAAAGATCTTTTTCCGGTAGCGCAGGTCTTCTCAACCGTCAGCAAGGGGCTGAGGGATCTTCTGTTGCTGTCAATCCTCTTGAAGTGACCAAAGCCAGACAGGCAGAAGCATTTGCGGCAGCTGCCGCTCAGACGTCTTCGGGTAGCCAGGACGAGGCGCAAGACGCTGTCGTCAAGCAGCTCAGCGAAGCAAAGCAGGTGGGTGACACCCTCAAGAACTCGGCCTCCCAGTCTGACAACAACAAGCGCGCCGACAAGATTGCCCAGATCGAGCAGAAGATAGAATCGCTCAAGCAGCGGCTCAAGTTCGCAACGCCTGCCCAGGCGCGCGCGCTGATCCGCGAGCTGAAGGAACTTGGCAAGGAATTCAAGGAAGCGGCTCAGTCGCTTTCCGGCGGCGGCGTATCCGCCGCCATGGCCGGTGCCACCGCGATCCCGGTAACGGCAGCGGCAGGCACGGCTGGTGCCGCTGGCTCTGCCGCCACTGGTGCGCAGGCGGCTGGACCGGCTGCCACCCTTGCGGCGCAGGGCACGGAAGGCGCGGCTGGTGCTGCCGTGTCTCAGGCCCCGTCTCCGGCTCAGGCTGCAGACGCAGGTGCTGCTCAGACCCAAACCGCCCAGACTACGCAGGCTCAGCCGGATGCTGACACGGATGCTGGCGGCGAAGATGAGGCGGCGGCTTCCACCGCAGGCGGAACGCAGCAGGGCACCTCTGAAGCCGATGATGCGGATGGAACTGCGGGAGCCGGAACGGCTGGCGGCGATGAAGATGAGGGCAAGGCGCTCGCCCTCCAGACCAGCATGCGCGAGGCAATTGCCGGTTACACGGCAGCAAAGCCGGCTGCGCAGGAAAAGGCAGAGCGCAAGCAGGCGGCTGAACAGGCCGCAGCCAACGCTGCCATCAAGGCTGGCCATCATGACAAGCTGAGCAAGCTGAAGAAGGAAATCGACGTCATCGCCAAGCAGATCGAGGCGCTGGCGGACAAGGATGACCCTGAGCAGCGCCGCGAGCTGGAAAAAGCCAAGCGTGAGCTTGCAGAAGGACAAAAGGCGCTGGATGGATATGCGCTCGAGCGGCTGCGCAATTCGGAGATTGCTGCCGGCGGTGACGGCGAAGCTGATGCTGATGCGGAAACCGGCGCAGGCGAAATTGTGCCCGAAGATGGGGCCGCAGACGTGGCTGTCTCCGGTGCTCAGGTAGCGTCGGGACCGGCAAGTCCTGCGATTGTGTCTCCGGCATCTTCAGTTCCGGGTGGCGCTGACATGCCGCTCATGGCACTATCGGTGCCGCTTACACTTAATCTGCGTGCGGATGTGACCGTGTGAGCGAGTGTACTGCCGGGGTGGGGGCGCTAAAGCTGCACCTGCGGCCAGGTGCCGGTTTTGCCAGGAGATGAGCGCCGGTTCGGAAAGGAGAGAATGCCATGCTGTCAACGCTTGCCGCCTCTCCCAGCCCTTTGGCCACCCAGTCCCAGCGTGCACAGACACAAAACAAGCCGCAAACCCGGCCCCAGTCGACGACGATCATGGAGCAGAAAGGCGCGACATCCAGCAACGTGGCGCAAGGCCGCCTCGACAAGCAGGATGCAAAGCTTCTGTCCATCGCCAAGAACGGGGTGCTGGGTGAGTTCTCCGAGGACTTTCTCAAGGAGGTTGAGGAGTCCCTGCAGCTCGGCAACTCGCTGCAAGACGCCATGGCCAAGGCCAAGGACGACCAGCGTGCGGAGAAGATCGCCCGGCTGCAGCAGCGCATCGACGCCCTCAAGGAGCGGCTGAAGTTTGCCAGCCCCGCGCAGGCCAAGGCCCTGATCCGCGAGTTGAAGAAACTGGGTCAGGATTTCAAGCTGGCGGCCCAGTCGCTGTCGGAAGGCAGCAGCAAGGCAGCTGCCGGACAGGCCGCAGCCGGTTCTTCCATCACCCTGTCTGCCTCCTCTTCCGAAGCCTCCTACTCCGAAGCGTCGGCTTCAGCCGTTCTGCTGGAGGGCGCTGCCGCATTGGAAGTGGCGTCCGTTCTGACGGGAAAGCCCATAGAACAGAGTGCTTCAGCAAAGGCTCAATCTGGAGCGAGTGCTGCTGCCGCAAAGCCGGTGAAGCAGGCTGAGGCTGCTCCCGGACAGGACGCTCCGGCGGCGGACAAGACCACCGCTCCTGCTGCGGCCGGTGCGCAAGCTGCGGGAGAAGAAGCGGGAGAAGCTGCTGGCGCAGAACAGGAACCCTCGGCCCGCTTGCTCCTGGAGGTGCGCGAAGCCATCGCCACTTACAACAGCACGCACGTGACGGTGAAGGCTTATGGCAGCGCCTATGACGGCAGCGCCCGCAAGCAAGCCGACTATGACAAGCTGCGCGATATGGAAAAACAGATCGATCTTCTGTCCAAGCAGATTGAAGGCCTTGCCAACAAGAACGACAGGGAAGAGCGCAAGGAACTGGCCAAGGCCAAGCGCGAGATCGAGGAAGGCCGCGACGCGCTCAACGATTTCCGCACGGAGCAGTTGCAGGAGCAGGGCATGCCGGGCGTTGAGGGAAGCGCCGGCGGCATTGCCAATCTCTTCCCCGGAATGGGCAAACCTGCGGACAGTGCGATGCCGGCCGGGACGGTGGGCGTTTCGGTGTCCATCAACAAGACGGCTGTCAGTCTGTCATCCACATCCGTCAGCCTTGTGCTGCAGACGGATGTGACTGTCTGAGGACATAGCCTTGGACCAAGTCTGACGATGCCGGCGCATCACGCCTGGAACATGCTCACAGGCCGCACGGGCTTGACCAAACCTGGATGAGACATCTCATCAAGGCTTGGTCTTATTCGCCTGCACCGGGGGCTGCGGCCTGACGGCCGAAGTCCGGCGCCGGGGTTTCCTGTCCGGCCTCGATGATCGAGCGGCGGATGCCGCGCGTGCGGGTGAACAGGTCGAACAGAGCCTGTCCGTCGCCCCAGCGGATCGCCCGCTGCAGGGCGGACAGATCCTCCGAGAACCGCGCCAGCATTTCAAGGATCGCATCCTTGTTGTGCAGGCACACGTCGCGCCACATGGTGGGGTCAGATGCTGCCAGACGGGTGAAGTCGCGGAAGCCGGAAGCGGAATATTTGATCACTTCCGACTTGGTGACCGTCTGGAGATCATCGGCCGTGCCGACGATGTTGTAGGCGATGATATGCGGCAGGTGCGACACGATGGCGAGCACCAGGTCATGGTGCTGCGGGTCCATGGTGTCCACATTGGAGCCGCAGGCGGTCCAGAAGGCTGCAAGCTTCTCAATCGCCCCGGCATCCGTGTCCGGCATCGGCGTCAGAATGCACCAGCGGTTCTGGAACAGTGCCGCAAAGCCTGCATCCGGGCCGGAATGTTCCGTACCTGCAATCGGGTGGCCGGGGATGAAATGCACCCCTTCCGGCACATGCGGGGCCATCTGCGAGACGACCGAGCCCTTGGTGGAGCCCACGTCCGTCAGGATCGCGCCCGGCTTCAGATGCGGCGCGATGGTTTTCGCCACCTCTTCCGAAGCGCCGACCGGCACGCTGACCACCACCAGATCCGCATCCTTCACCGCATCCGCTGCCGAGAGGCAGTATCGGTCCCCAAGCCCCAGCTCTTCCGCACGGGCCAGCGTCGGCGCCGAGCGGGTCGAGATGGTGATGGTCTCCGCCAGGCCCTTTTCGCGGATGACGCGGGCGAGGGAGGAGCCGATGAGGCCGATGCCGATCAGGGCAACGCGCTGAAAATGGGGATCTGACATGTCTCGTCTGGTGTCTTCAAATGGGTTTGGCCCGGCTGCCGCTGGGGCTGGGCCGGGCCATCAGGGGCTTGGCGCTTTCAGCGCGCCATGAAACCGGCAAGAGCGGCAACCACCGCCTTGTTGGCTTCCTCGGTGCCGATGGACAGGCGCAGCGCGCCCGGCAGGCCGTAATTGGCGACCATCCGCAGGATCAGGCCATGCTCCGACAGATAGGCATCGGCATCGGCGGCGCGCTTGCCGTCCTCATCCGGGAAGTGGATGAGGAGGAAGTTGCCGACGCTGGGCGTGGTCTTGAGGCCGAGCTTTTCGATCTCTGCCGCCGTCCATGCCATCCAGGTCTCGTTGTGGGCAATGGCTGCTTCGACAAAGGCACGGTCGCGGATCGCGGCAATGCCGGCGGCCATGGCCGGTCCCGAGACGTTGAACGGCCCGCGGATGCGGTTCATGGCGTCGATCATCTCCGCCGGGCCAAAGCACCAGCCGAGGCGCAGGTTGGCGAGGCCATAGATCTTGGAGAAGGTGCGCGTCATGATGACATTGTTCGAGGTCGCCACCAGCTCGATGCCGCTCTCGTAGTCATTGCGCCGCACATATTCCGCATAGGCCGCGTCCAGCACCAGCACCACATGGGAGGGCAGGCCCGCATGCAGGCGGCGCACCTCGTCAAAGGGAATGTAGGTGCCGGTCGGATTGTTCGGGTTGGCGAGGAAGACCATCTTGGTCTTCTCCGTCACACGGGCAAGGATCGCGTCCACATCCGTCGTCAGGTTCTTTTCCGGGGCGACAACGGGCGTTGCACCGGCAGCGCGGATGGCAATCGGATAGACGAGGAAGCCGAACTCCGAATAGATCGCCTCATCGCCCGGTGCCAGATAGGTGTTGGCGATGAGCGTCAGGATCTCGTCCGACCCGGCGCCGCAGATGATGCGCTCCGGGTTGATGCCCACCACCTCGCCGATGGCGTCACGCAGGGCCGTGGATGCGCCGTCCGGATAAAGCTCCAGCTTGGCGGCCACTTCGGCATAGGCCTTCTTTGCGGCTTCGCTGGCACCCAGCGGGGATTCGTTCGAGGACAGCTTGTGCACCTTGCCGGTGCCCGAGGCCTTGGACTTGCCGGGAACGTAAGGGGCGATGTCGAGAATGCCTGCGCGCGGTTGGGGGCGGGATTTCGTGGCGCTGTCCATGGAAGTGTCTCTGTCTCTCGTGTGTTTGGCCGCTGTCTATGAAAGGCCTGCAGGGCAGGATATCAGTCTGCGTCTTCGCTGAAATCGTCAAGCTCGTCCGCCTCGCCCTCATCGATGTCGATGGGAGCGGCATAGCCGCCGACAAAGCGCAGCACGTCCGGCTCGGCCCCGGCCTCGCGGCAGAGCGTCAGAACCTCGTCTTCGCTGATGTCGCCGGAGGCGGCCAGCAGGGCGTCAACGCCGTCAGCATGGCGGAAGAAACTCAGGATTTCGAGGCCGGAATCCATCAGGCTGCCGGGCAGAACGCCGCGCCAGCGGGCATCATAGACCGCCGTGTCCGGCGTGCCGGAGCCCGGAATGGGGCGGCTAATGACCATGGAGGCCAGATCCGCCGGGCGCTCCTCGGCGACGAAGAAGGGCAGGCGGGCGATGATCTGCGCCCCGTCCTGTCCAAGCCCGCGCCACCAGGGCAGTTCGGCCCGCTCGGTCAGGGCGATGACGCCAAGGTCGGAATGGGAGGCGGCAACCGTGCCGACCACATCGGCCGGATCGCCGGCCGTTTCCATCTCCACGGCAAAGCCGAAGTAGAAGCGCGCGGCATCGCGCATGGCGGCAATGTCGGCAGACCCGTCCAGATGCACCTGAAACTCGCCCTGGAGGCGGGTGCAGGCCGTGATGATCTCACGCCAAAGATGCTCGGCGCTGGTCAGCGGCAGGCTGCCTTCGTGGCGCTCGACCATGCGGCGCATCATGTCGGCTTCCCGGTCCGGGCGGAACATCACGCCGTCTGCGCCGCTGGCGCGCTTTGCCGCAACGATGCCGTCGATGACGCGCACCCGCTCCATCAGCAGACGGTGCAGCTCGGCGTCGAGCACGTCGATGCGCTGGCGCAGGCTGTCGAGAGCGGTGCCTTGGGTGTGGTCACTGGCCATGGGCGGGAAATGCCTTCCTGAAACATGCGATGCATTCGGCGATAGTCATAGGCAGCAAGCGGGCGGAAAGCAAAAGAAAACGTTGACACCATGGCCTCGCGAACCCTAGCTAACAACCCCTTGAAGATGGTGGCGCGCTGTTGCCGCAGCGAGGCTTCCGCCGCCCGGCAGGGCAGGCCTCTCTCGGGAAAATGGCGCGTGAGAACGGCCCTTGAAGCGGCCAGTGAAAACGGGATGATGCGTCCGGCATGACCGATACACCTCAGACTTCGATCCCGCAGGACGGTGCAGCTGCCGTGGCCGCGAGCCTTGCCGATCTGGAAAAGGCACAGCGCCGGGAAATCGACACGCCCAGCAGCCAGTGCCTGCGCTTCGGGCCGGATCAGGCACTGCCGCTGGATGCCGGCGGCACGCTGGCCAACTGGCAGATTGCCTATGAGACTTACGGCACGCTCAATGCGGACCGCAGCAACGCCATTCTCATCTGCCACGCGCTGACCGGCGACCAGTATGTTGCCTCGCGCAATCCGGTGACCGGCAAGCCCGGCTGGTGGACGATGCTGGTGGGCCCCGGCAAGCCGGTGGACACGGACCGCTTCTTCGTCATCTGCGCCAATGTGCTGGGCGGCTGCATGGGCACCACGGGCCCGGCCTCCACCAATCCGGAAACCGGCCAGCCCTATGCGCTGACCATGCCGGTTGTGACCATCCGCGACATGGTGCGCGCGCAAGCCCGGCTGGTGGATCATCTGGGCATCGAAACCCTGTTTGCCGTGGTGGGCGGCTCCATGGGCGGCATGCAGGTGCTGCAATGGGCGGCGCTGTTCCCTGAGCGGGTGTTTTCGGCCGTGCCCATTGCCACCGGCGCCCGCCATTCCTCGCAGAACATTGCCTTCCACGAGGTGGGCCGGCAGGCTGTGATGGCGGACCCGGATTGGCGCGGCGGCAGCTACCTTGCAGATGGCACCCGCCCGAGCAAAGGGCTCGCCGTGGCGCGCATGGCTGCGCATATCACCTACATGTCCGACATGTCGCTGCATCAGAAATTCGGCCGTAATCTTCAGGACCGCGAGGCGCTGACCTTTGGTTTTGACGCGGATTTCCAGATCGAAAGCTATCTGCGCCATCAGGGCATGACCTTTGTCGACCGGTTCGATGCCAATTCCTATCTCTATGTGACAAGGGCGATGGACTATTTCGACCTTGCTGCGGAGCACGGCGGCATTCTGAGCAAGGCCTTCCTGCACACGCCGACGCGCTTCTGTGTCATGTCCTTCACTTCGGACTGGCTGTTCCCGACATCGGAGAGCAAGGCGGTGGTGCGGGCGCTGAATGCGGCTGCGGCCAACGTCTCGTTCGTGGAGATCAGCTGTGTCCGCGGCCATGATGCCTTCCTGCTGGATGAGCCGGAAATGTTCCGCACCGTGCGCGGCTTCCTGACGGGAGCAGCAGCTGCACGCGGCATCGCCGGACCGGGAGGAGCGTAAGATGGCAAACGGCAACACAGGCGGAACACTGAACCAGCCGCGCGGCGATCATCTCGTCATGTGCGACCTTGTGCCCGAGGGGGCACGGGTGCTGGACGTGGGCTGTGAAGACGGGGCGCTGCTGCAGCTTCTGGCCGAGCGGCGGCGCGTTGACGGGCGCGGCATGGAGCTGTCGCAGGGCGGGGTGAACAAGGCCGTGGCACGCGGGCTTTCCGTGGTGCAGGGCGATGCCGACACGGACCTTGCCGACTATCCGGACAATGCCTTTGATGTGGTGATCCTGAGCCAGACGCTGCAGGCCACCCGCGATCCGAAGGGCGTGATGGAGCAGCTGCTGCGCATCGGCGGGCAGGTGATCGTCTCGATCCCGAATTTCGCCTACTGGCGCAACCGCATGCAGCTTCTGCTGCGCGGACGGATGCCGGTGACCAAGTATCTGTCCTACCAGTGGTATGACACGCCCAACATCCATTTCTGTTCCATCCGCGATTTTGTCGCGCTGGTGGACGAGATGGATGCAACGGTGGTCAAGGCCGTGGCGCTCAACGGGCAGGGGTCGCGCATCAGCTTCAATGCGCCCTGGTGGCTTTGGAATCTGGCCGGCGAGCAGGCGGTGTTCCTGCTGCGCCGCTAAACTTCACCGGCGGCGCGGGCCTGGTTTGTCCCGCCGGTGCGGGTTGAGGCCGGGGGTAACGCCGGCCTCCGGCACGAAGACGGGCCTGAGAACCCTCAGCACGCTGCGCTTGCCGCCATCGGCCTGAGCGGGCTTGTAGAGCCGCTTCTGCGCCTCGATCACCAGCAGTCCGGCAAAGGCCGGCCAGAGCGCGCGGCCAACGGTTTCCCAGGTGCGCGCCGAACGCAGGATGACTTTCGACTTAACCGGCGGGATATAGAGCGTTTCCTCCTTCGAGATCACGTCGAACTGGCAGCTCTGCAGCAGCGCCTGGATCTGGCTTTTGGAGAACGGGCGGCCATAGCCGAATGGCGAGGTTTCCGCCCGTGCCCAGACACCGCGCCGGTTCGGCACGATGACGATCAGCTTGCCGCCCGGCACCAGCACGCGCCAGGCCTCGCGCAGCAGGGCGGCAGGATCGCCGGCCATGTCCAGCGCATGCACCATGATGGCGCGCTGGAAGAAACTGTCGGAAAAGGGCAGCTGGTCCGCTTCCACCAGCACCGAGGCATTGGCCCGCTCGCGCGGCCAGTGAACAACACCCTGCGCCGCCGGCATGGCCGCAACGCAGCGCTCCGCCTCATCCATGTAGGGGCGCAGGAATGGTCCCGCATAGCCGATGCCGAGCAGGCTTTCGCCTTTCGCGCTGGGCCAGAGGGAGCGCACGCGCGCGCCGATGAGGCTGCGCAGCAGGCGGCCAAGCGGCAGGTCGTAAAAGGTTCTGAGATCGCCGACGTCGAGATACATGGCCTGCCCGGTTCAATTCGGCGCGATTGAACCTTGCCTTGACCCAAGACGCAAGGGCTGATGACCCGATCGCCCTTGCCCCTGCCTGCGGCATTTGCCACTCTGCAGGCCGGATTCATCAACGGGAGAGACAAGATGGCGCGGCTTCAGATCAGGCAGTTTCCCTGCCTGTCCGACAATTACGGTGTGCTGGCACGCGATCCGGAGAGCGGATCGGTGATTGCCATCGACGTGCCGGACGCCGCGCCTTATCTGGCTGAATTGGCCGAGACCGGCTGGCGCCTGACGCATATTCTGATCACCCACCATCACTGGGATCATGTGCAGGGGCTGGTGCCGCTGAAGGAAGCAACGGGTGCGCGGGTGATCGGCCCCGGCCTGTCGCGGGACAAGATTTCAGGCCTCGATGAAGTGGTGGAAGATGGCGACATTTTCCACATAGCCGAGCTGAAGGTGGAGGCCATCTCGACGCCGGGTCATACGCTCGACCAGATTTCCTGGTGGTTCGAGCAGGCGGGCGTCATCCATACGGGCGACACCCTGTTCTCGCTGGGCTGCGGGCGCGTCTTCGAAGGCGACATGGAAATGATGTGGGCCTCGCTCGACAAGCTGAACCGCCGCCTGCCGGATGATACTGTCATCTACTGCGGCCACGAATACACCCTCTCCAATGGCCGCTTTGCCCTGAGTGTTGATCCGGATAACGCTGCGCTCAAGGAAAGGGTAGCAGAGGTGGAGCGGTTGCGGGCGGAACATATGGCCACCCTGCCAACCACCATGGAACGGGAGCGGGCAACCAATCCGTTCCTGCGGGCGGGTGATCCGGCGCTTGCCGCAGCCCTCGGCATGGCAGGGGCCAGCCCTGCCGAAGTCTTCGCGGAACTGCGGGGACGCAAGGACAGGTTCTGAGCCATGAGACCTCTGACCGGATTCACCGCCGCCGAAATCATCGAAACGCTGGACATGCAGCCGCATCCCGAAGGCGGCTACTATGCCGAGACCTTCCGCGATCCGGCCTGCGATGCAACAGGCCGCCCGGCTTCGACGGCGATCTATTTCCTGCTGCCGGAGGGCGTGCTGTCGCGCTGGCACAAGGTGGATGCGGTGGAGGTGTGGCACTGGTACGGTGGCGCACCGCTGGAACTTTTGATCAGCGACGGAGAAGGGCCGGTTGAGCTTGTGACCCTCGGGTCCGATCTGGCTGCCGGTCAGCGCCCGCAGGCGGTGGTGCCGCGTCATGCCTGGCAGCAGGCTCAAAGCCTCGGCGATTTCACGCTTGTGGGCTGCACGGTCGCCCCCGGTTTCACCTTCGACGGCTTTGAAATGGCGCCGGAAGGCTGGCAGCCGTGAGGGGTGGAAAATCAGGTGTTGCCCGGCTCACACGCCCGCTTCGAAGGCCTCGACCAGATCGATGATCTGCGATCCGTAGCGGTCGAGTTTCGACTGGCCGACGCCGGAGACGGCGAGCAGGGCGTGGGAGGTCACGGGCCGTGCGATGGCAATGCCGGCAAGGGTCGCGTCCGGGAACACCACATAGGGCGGCACTTCGTTTTCCCGGGCGATCTGGGTGCGCAGGCGGCGGAGGCGCTCGAACAGCAGCCGGTCTTCCGGGTCAAGATCGTCGGCAAGGCTCGCTGACCGTTCCCCGCGCGAGGCCTTGAGGCTGGCGGCGGCGCGGTCACGGCGCAGCAGCACCTTGCGCTCGTTGCGGAACACGGCGCGGCATTCGTCCGTCAGTACCAGCGCGCCGTAGTTGGCATGATCGACACCAACAAGGCCCATGGCAACAAGCTGGCGCGCCACCGACTGCCAGGTTTTGGGCGAAAGCTCCTTGCCGATGCCATAAACCGACAGCTTGTCGTGGCCGAAACGGGCGATTTTGTCGTTTTCCTTGCCCAGCAGCACGTCGATCACATGGCCCGCGCCAAAGCGCTGACCGGTGCGGTAGATGGCGGACAGGAACTTGGCGGCAGCTTCCGTTCCATCCCAGGTTTCCACCGGAGACAGGCAGGTGTCGCAGTTGCCGCAAGGCTTGGGATAGGTCTCGCCGAAATGGGCGAGCAGCGCCTGACGGCGGCATCCGGCGGTTTCGCAAATGCCGACAAGGGCGTTGAGCTTGGCGGTTTCCGCCCGCTTCACCTCTTCCGGCGCTTCGCCTTCGGCAATCATACGGCGGCGCTGCACCATGTCGGCCATGCCATAGGCCATCCACGCCTCGGCCGGTGCGCCATCGCGGCCCGCACGGCCGGTTTCCTGATAATAGGCCTCGACGGAAGACGGCAGGTCGAGGTGGGCGACGAAACGCACGTCCGGCTTGTCGATGCCCATGCCGAAAGCGACGGTCGCCACCAGAACGAGGTTTTCCTCCAGCAGGAAAGCATCCTGATTGGCCTCGCGGATCTCCCTGTCGAGCCCCGCGTGATAGGGCAGGGCGCGGATGCCCTTTTCGTTCAGCCAGCCTGCGATATCTTCCACCTTGGCGCGGGACAGGCAATAGACGATGCCGCTCTCGCCCTTGTGGCGCTTGAGGAAATCCAGAAGCTGCTGGCGCTGGTTCACCCGCTCGACAATCTCGTAGCGGATGTTGGGCCGGTCGAAGGAGGTGGTGAAGACCTGCGCCGTCTCCAGCTTCAGCCGGACGCGGATGTCCTCCTGCGTATGCGGATCGGCGGTGGCGGTCAGCGCCACACGCGGCACACCGGGATAGCGGTCCGCAAGGCTCGCCAGTTGCAGATACTCTGGCCGGAAATCATGTCCCCACTGGCTGACGCAATGGGCCTCGTCGATGGCAAAGAGCGAGATGGCCGCTCCATCCAGCAGGCGGGAGAATCCGGCCGTCGCCACCCGTTCAGGCGTCACATAGAGAAAATCCAGCGTGCCGTTGCGCAGCTCTGCGGCAATGCGCGCCTGCTCTTCCGCAGGAACGGAGGAATTGAGCGCGGCAGCGCGCACGCCCGCACCCGTCAGCGCACCCACCTGATCCTTCATCAGCGCAATCAGCGGCGAGATCACCACGCCCGTTCCGGGACGGCAGAGCGCGGGGATCTGGAAGCACATGGATTTGCCCGCGCCTGTGGGGAACAGGACCACTGCATCGTCCCCGGCGATCAGCGTGTCCACCACCTCGCGCTGGCGGCCGCGGAAGCTCGGATAGCCGAACACATCCGCCAGAACCTGCGCAGGATCCTTCGCTGCGGGCGTGGCAGTGCCCTCAGGCGGTGCTGTGTACTCTGTCCCGGCGAGACGAGGCTGTGCTTGCGGCATGAACAGGTGATTCCTTCGTCGCCGCACCATCCCCTATTCGCCCGCCCCGGGCAATGACAGCCTGTGGATGACCTGTGCAAGACCGCGAGGTTTTTTGCCGCCGGAGGGGCTTCAATCACCAAACCGCGCATCCGGGTCCTGCGCGAGCGTCTCGGCGCAGTGGGTGCGGAGTTTGTTGGTGACTTCGGCAAGGTCGCCGTCCAGCTGGCCGGGTGCCAGTGGTTCGCCCACGTGGAAGCGGAAGTGGGCGTGCTTCTTGTTCAGGAGTTCGTTGAAGACGGTCATGTCGCGCAGTTCGATCGAGACCTTCGCGAGGAAATAGAACAGGCGCGAATTGCGCGCGCCCATGTGAATGGGGATGACCGGCACTTGATGGCGGCGGGCTAGCGCCAGTGCCGAGGTCATCCATGGCCGTTCTGTAAGCTTGCCCTCGTTCATGTAGGCAAGCCTGCCGGAGGGAAACAGCACCACGGCCCGGTTGCGTTCAAAGGCTGAAGCCGCGTTTCTGAGGGTCTCGCGGGTCTTTTCGCGGGTCTTGAAATCGGCCCGCCATTCCACCGGCACGATCATGCCGGCAAGGCGCGGGTTGATGCGTACCGCATCCCGGTTGGCGAAAATGGAAATGTCCCGGCGGCGGCTTTTCACTGCGTCATAGAGCGCCACACCATCGGCGATGCCTGTCGGGTGGTTGGAGACGAGGATGCAGGGCCCGTCAGCCGGAATGCGCTCCAGTCCTTCCACGGTCAGCTTCAGCTGCAGCAGATTGGACAGATAAACGAAGACCTCTTCCGCCGGCAGGTTGGAGATGGCGTTTGCCATTTCCAGAGCATCGAAATAGCGCAGCATGCGGTAGGCGAGGGGCCGGAACAGCGGCCACCAGGGGGCGGCCATCACGTGCTTGCCCCGTTCGGCAATCAGCACATCGACGATATGGCGGGCGGAGCCGCTGGTCTCATCTGTGTGGCTCTGTGTCAGGAGGGCCGAATCAGGGTGCTGGAAACGCGGCACGGGGACAATCCTCAAGGCGGGCGAAATATGCCCTTTGAAGGCCTGATGGTTACAGCTCCAGACGGCAACCTGCAATGGCCATGAACCTTCAGCCTTGCAGAGCCTTGTGACAGCATTCTGTCACAAGGCAGGCAATTTTCCGCCTGGGTCTGCGTATGTCCTGCGATCAGCTCCAGAGCGGGCAGGTGAAGATGGCGGCTGAGCAGGCCGTTGCAGCCAGCCAGACGAACGAGCGCAGGGTGGCCTTGTCCATCCAGTAGCAAAGCACATAAAGGACGCGCAGCCCGATGAAGGCCGCCGCCAGAACATCGATCCAGAATGGGTCGCCGCCCTGCTGATAGGCCACGAGCACGGCCACGGCAAACAGCGGAAAGGCCTCGAAGCCATTGGCTTGTGCCCCTTGCGCCCGTGCCCTGAAGCCTTCGGCCCAGAAGGCCGGATCGCGCGGGCGGGCGTTGCTGAAGTCCCGGGTGAGTTTGGCGGGGACCACCGACAGGATGGGCAGGAATGCGGCAACGAGCACGCACCAGATTGCGACGGGCATGGGGATGATCCTTTGTTTGGCTTACCGGATGCGCCCTGGCGGCCTGCATCCTGCGGGCATGTTGTTCAGTCTTGCTGATACGTCAATTGAAGGGATTGCAATTGGTGATCAGGCGCTGGGCCTTGCGGAACCGCTGTTCCCGTATGGCCTCGCAGCACGCCTGTTGCAAACTCGATGAAGGCGCGCACCTTGGGCGGAAGATGCCTGCGGGATGGATAAAGGGCATAGACAGTGACATCCGGCGTGGTCCAGCCATCAAGCAGCCTCACGAGACGGCCGCTTGCAAGATCCTGAGCCACATAGGCGCGCGGAATGAGGCTGAGGCCGAAACCGGCGCGCAGCGCATCACGCACGGCGAGGCTTGAGGCCACCTGATAACGGCCGGTGATTCGCTGGCGGACCGTCTGGCCGTTGCGCAGAAACGTCCATTCATGGGCATGTCCGGAGAGGGAGAAACGGATGCACTCATGCCGCGTCAGGTCTTCCGGTGCCTGCGGCACGCCGCAACGCTCAAGATAGGCAGGGGCTGCGCAGAGCACATGACAAAGCGCCCCGATCTTCCTGCTCATCAGATTGCCATCCTCCAGCCTGAGCCCGCCGCGCAGAGCCAGATCAAAACCGTCACGAACCAGATCCACCCGCCGGTCGTTGAGGTCAAGATCAAGGCTGACCTTCGGATACTGGCACAGAAACTCCGGAATGCGCTCGGTCAGCAGCACGAGACTGGATGTCATGGGCGCACTGACCCGGAGAAGACCGGTGGGCTCAGCATTGAGATTGGCCAGTTGATCCCGGGCTTCCTCGAGTTCGCCAAGCGCGCGCCGGACCTGTTCAAGATAAAGACTGCCAGCCTCCGTCAGATTGAGGCGCCGG
Source organism: Pannonibacter phragmitetus DSM 14782 (assembly GCF_000382365.1). Classification (GTDB taxonomy): domain Bacteria; phylum Pseudomonadota; class Alphaproteobacteria; order Rhizobiales; family Stappiaceae; genus Pannonibacter; species Pannonibacter phragmitetus. The sequence goes on from NZ_KB908224.1 coordinate 61,003, forward strand.
GTTGTCCGGTTGAAAAGGCGCGTGCCGAGATCCGCTTCAAGTTCGGCAATCGCCTTGCTTGCGCCAGCGGGAGACAGGCCGACGCTACGCGCTGCCGCAGCAAAGCTGCCAAGATCGGCTATGGCCCGGAACAGGCGGAGTGCAGGCAGGCTTTCCATGCACCTATTATTATGCACTTTTGGTAATGAGTGAAGCGAATTTTGCAGGAATTATCTCTCACGGGTACGGGCTTTATAGATGCCTCTCACAGGGCACCCTTCCGGTGCAGGCACAAGGAACGCATCATGCAGCTCCATATTCCGGCCATTGTCGAGGCCATGGAAATCCGTTCGTCCGTCAATTTCTTCCAGGCTGGTACGGCCCTTGAGGATGAGGCGATCCTGCGTCTGGTTGATCTGGCGTCACGGGCGCCTACGGCTTTCAATCTCCAGAACTGGCGTTTCATTGCCGTTCGCTCGCCTGAGGCCAAGGCACGCCTGAGGGCACTCGCCTCGGGCCAGGCAAAGGTTGACGAGGCTGCAGTGACTTTCATTCTCTGTGGCCAGCATCCGCGGCTGGATACCCTGCCGCAACTGCTTGAGCCCAGCGTCGAGGCCGGTTACATGCCGGCGGCGCTGGCTGCAAGTCTTGCCGGTGCTGCATCGGCCTTCTACGCAGACAGCACCCAGCTTGCGCGCGATGAGGCTGTCCGCTCGGGAAGCCTTGCCGCAGCTTTCCTGATGATGGCGGCGCAGGCGCATGGGCTGGCATCCTGCCCGATGATCGGCTTTGATGCAGCCGGGGTGGCGGAAGCTTTCGGGCTGGCTCCGGACGAAGTTCCAGTCATGCTCGTGACGGTTGGTCTTCCCGTTGACGGAAACTGGCCGCAGAAGCCGCGTCTTTCACCTGACGCCATCACAGTGCTCTTTTGATCGCCGGGAACCGGAAATGCTCATGCCGAGGCTTACTCTGCTCCTCACCGCGCTTGCCCCGGCCATCTGGGGCAGCAGCTATATCGTCATTACCGAGATGCTGCCGCCGGACCGGCCCCTGATGCTGGCGCTGCTCAGGGCGCTGCCCGCGGCTCTTCTTCTGCTGCTGATCGTGCGGCAGCTGCCGCGCGGGCGCTGGATCTTCCGGGTGCTGGTGCTGGGGGCGCTCAACTTCTCCATCTTCTGGGCGCTGATGAATGTGGGGGCCTACCGCTTGCCGGGCGGTGTGGCGGCAACGCTTGGGGCGATGCAGCCGCTCATCGTGCTGGTTCTGGCGCGCTTCCTGCTCAACGGGCGGCTGACCTGGCTGGCCGTACTGGCAGGAGTGGCCGGGGTTATCGGCGTCGGCATGCTAATGCTGAAGCCTGCGGCGGCGCTTGATCCCATCGGCCTTCTGGCGGCAGGGGCGGGCGCTGTCTCCATGGCGCTGGGCACGGTGATGACCCGCTACTGGAAGCCGGAAGTGAGCCCGCTCACCCTGACTGCCTGGCAGCTGGCTGCCGGTGCCCTCCTGCTTGCCCCTGCGGCACTCCTGACGGAACCGGCCCTGCCGCCGCTGACGGGCTGGAACATTGCGGGCTTTGCCTACATGACCTTCATTGGCGCAGGCCTGACCTATCTTCTGTGGTTTCGGGGTATCGGCCTCCTTGGCCCTTCGGCAATCGCGCCGCTGGGCCTGCTCAGCCCGCTGATGGCGGTGATCCTCGGCTGGGCCATTCTGGACCAGACGCTGAGTGCGGTGCAGATCGCCGGCATGGTGCTGGTGCTGGGCAGCGTTCTCGTTGGCCAGCACGCCGGGCAGCTTGCCCAGCGGCGTCCGGTTTCCCGTCCTGAGGGTACGCCTGCAGGCAAGCCAGGCTGAGGGTCAACCCGGAAGCTGGCTCTCGCGGCTGGTGCGGGAGGTTCGGGCTTCCTCATGCAGCCAGGCGCGGAAGGCGGCGACGACCGGGCGCAGGGTCCGGTCCTGCGGATAGACGAAGTGATAGGCGGTCTTCTGGTCCAGCGGCTGGCCGAACAGGCGCACCAGACGGCCGCTTGCCAGTTCCTCGTCGATGAAAAGCCGGGGCATCAGCGCCACGCCCAGATGATGGGCTGCGGCCTCCGCGATCATGCCGAATTGCTCGAAGCGGGGCCCCTGATAGGCGCTGTCCGTCTCCACCCCCATGGCTGCGAACCAGTCGCGCCAGGCCATCGGGCGCGTGGAGAGCTGCAGGCGCGGCACCTTCAGCAGGTCACGCGGCTCGCTGATCATGTGGCGGTCGCGGAACGTGCGCGAGGCCACGACCACAGATTCCTCCGGGAACAGCGGCTCGACAATGGCCCCTGCCCAGATCGGATCGCCGTGGTGGATCGCGCCGTCAAAGGGCTCTTCGGCAAAGTCGAAGGGCCGCAGGCGGATGGAGATGTTGAGGGCAGCTTTCGGCGTCCGGCGCAGGAATTCGGCCAGGCGCGGCGCCAGCCAGCGGGTGCCGAAGGTGGGCAGAACCGCCAGATTGAGCACATCGGCACTCCCGGCAAAGGACATCACCTGCCGTGTGGCATCCCCCAGCTGGTCCAGTGCGCCCCGGACTTCATGAAGATAGAGCCGCCCTGCATCGGTCAGCACCACGCGCTGGCGAACACGGGCAAACAGCGGCACGCCCAGCCGCTGTTCCAGATGGCGGATCTGCTTGGAAATCGCGCCCTGCGTCAGGTGCAGCTCCTCCGCCGCGCGGGTGAAGCTTTCATGCCGGGCGGCGCATTCGAAGGCGATGAGGGCATCGGCGGGCGGCAGAAAGGCGCGTTTGACCATCAGGTTCATTCCACTGGCTCATGACTTGCGGAGAACTTATCTCTTCCCGTGTCTCCTGTCAGCAGGCATAGTCCGCGCAATTCCGGCGTTTGCCTCACATGGAGGTGCGGCGCTGATGGCTGATACATGAGACGGAGGAATGTGATGGTGACTCTCAAGTCTGATCCCACCGGTGGTGGCACATTTGCCTGGGAAGATCCCTTCCTGCTGCGCGAGCAGCTGAGCGAGGACGAAATCCTCATCATGGAAACCGCCCGCGCCTATGCGCAGGACAAGCTGCAGCCGCGCGTGCTGGAAGCCTATGCCCACGAGAAGACGGACCGCGAGATCTTCAACGAGATGGGTGAGCTTGGCCTGCTCGGTGTCACCCTTCCGGAAGAATACGGCTGCGCCGGTGCATCCTACGTTTCCTACGGTCTCGTTGCCCGCGAGATCGAGCGCGTCGACAGCGGCTACCGCTCGATGAACTCGGTGCAGTCCTCGCTGGTGATGTATCCGATCTATGCCTATGGCTCCGAGGAGCAGCGCAAGAAATACCTGCCCAAGCTCGCGTCGGGCGAGTTCGTCGGCTGCTTCGGCCTGACCGAGCCGGATGCAGGCTCCGATCCGGCCGGCATGCGCACCCGCGCCGAAAAGATCGACGGCGGCTACCGGCTCAAGGGATCCAAGATGTGGATCTCCAATTCGCCGATCGCCGATGTCTTCGTGGTCTGGGCCAAGTCCGAAGCCCATGACGGGGCCATTCGCGGCTTCGTGCTGGAGAAGGGCATGAAGGGGCTGTCTGCGCCGAAGATCGGCGGCAAGCTGTCCCTGCGCGCCTCGATCACTGGCGAAATCGTCATGGACGGCGTGGAAGTCTCGGAAGACGCGCTGCTGCCGAATGTTTCCGGCCTCAAGGGGCCGTTCGGTTGCCTCAACCGCGCCCGCTACGGCATTTCCTGGGGTGCCATGGGTGCCGCCGAAGATTGCTGGCACCGTGCCCGCCAGTATGGTCTCGACCGCAAGCAGTTCGGCCGCCCGCTGGCCCAGACGCAGCTGTTCCAGAAGAAGCTGGCCGACATGCAGACGGAAATCGCGCTTGGCCTGCAGGGTTCGCTGCGCGTCGGCCGCCTGTTCGACGAGGGCAAGGTGGCGCCGGAGATGATCTCCATCGTCAAGCGCAACAACTGCGGCAAGGCGCTGGATATCGCCCGTCAGGCCCGCGACATGCACGGCGGCAACGGCATTCAGGAAGAATACCACGTGATGCGTCACGCGCAGAACCTTGAAACCGTCAATACCTATGAAGGCACGCATGATGTGCATGCCCTCATCCTGGGCCGCGCCCAGACCGGTCTTCAGGCATTCTTCTGAGACCTGTCAGCTCAGTTTCAGACAAGGATTGCGGCAAGGCCCCCGCCGCGTTCCACTTTCCGGCCGGACGGCCCGGTGTTCAGGTCCCCACCACCTGAGACCCGGCTGCTCCGGCCGGAAGCCGTTTCGCCGCCGCAGTGCGCCGTGGCAGGCTTTCAGTCTTCGAGCAGGTCCGGCAGATGGTCCAGCAGCACGCGGGCCGGAGCCTTGCGCTTGCCATTGGCCCATTCGATCAGCTTTTGGCAGAAATTGCGCAGGGCAAGGCGGCTCTGGCGCACCCGTTCCCTGTCCATCTCGAAGGGCGGGTTTTCGTGGCGGATATAGGACCTGAGCGCCAGCGCCAGCGTCAGCACATGCACGCCGCCTGAGGGGTTGCCATAGGTCTGGGCAATATAGCCGCCGCCCACGGCGTCGTTTTCCGAGAATGTCTTGTCGGTGAAGTCATGCAGCATGGTCATGCTGAGGCTGGCTACATCCTCGTGGCAGCTGCGGCCATGTAGCGTGCCGATGTTGACCAGGGGCAGATCGCCCGGATAACGCCCCTTGATGCGGCTGCGCATGGATTGCAGGCTGATCACCGTGATGCGGCCATGGATGGCGCGCAACCGCCGGATCTGGGCACTCAGCGCATCGTGGAACGGCGCATGATAGAGCCGCCGCCGCTCGTCCATCTCGAACCGGCCCGGATCTTCGTCAGGCAGATAGACGCGCTTGCCGTCCAGTGTCAGCACCGGGCAGATGGACAGTGCGCCATCCTCGAACGGGCGGCCGAAGCTCGCCGGGTCACCGTCCACGTCCGCAACAAGCCGGGAAATGGGGGTCGAGATCACCGTTGCCTGAATGTCTTCGGCAAAATCCACCAACTGGTCCATGTGCCAGGAGGCATCGGCCTGCAGCCGTCCCGTTGCCGAAAGGCGCTTGTCGATAGCCGGCGGAATCCGCAGGCCGGAATGGCCGATGCAGAGGATCAGCGGTGCGGAACGTTCCTTAACGGCAATCATGGATGATGGGCCTGCCGGGATGGGTACGCCTCAGCGGCGTGATGCGAGGCACATCACGGTCGGGGGCGTTTATTTTAATCTTTCCTAAACTTTTGCCACGTCTGCCGCGACCCGTCGCAGAGGAGCTTCTCGCTGCGCAGGGTAATCCCCAGAAACTTCAATTTTTCCGGCCTGATAAGAATGTTTGCCCGCCTAAATCTGCGGCAGAGTTGCTGCTTGAGTTCGTTCTGCGGGCAGCTATGCTGGCTTTCCCACCTTCCGGACAACAATTCCAGGGCAAAGAAAAATGACGCTGCGGTATGGCAAGGAATTCCTCATGATCCCGGGTCCGACAAACGTGCCGGACGAAGTTCTGAGGGCCATGCACCGCCCGGCTGTCGATATCTATGAAGGCCCGCTGTTGCAGACGACGGATGACTGCCTGAAGGGCATCTCCCGCGTGTTCCGGAGCGCCACGGGCAAACCCTATATCTACATCGCCAATGGCCACGGCACCTGGGATGCAGCGCTGTCCAACACCCTGTCTCGGGGTGACAAGGTGCTGGTGCTCGAATCGGGCCGCTTTGCCATCGGCTGGGGTGAGGCGGCAGAGCTGATCGGCATCGACGTGGAAATCCTGCCCGGCCATTGGCGCAAGGCGGTTGATCCGGCGGCGCTGGAAGCGCGGCTGCGGGCTGATACGGAAGGCGCGATCAAGGCCGTTCTGGTGGTGCAGGTGGACACGGCCTCCGGAGTGCTCAACGACATTCCGGCTCTGCGCCGTGCCATGGACGCCAGCGGCCACGGCGCTCTGCTGATGGTGGACTGCATGGCTTCGCTCGGCTGCGTGCCGTTCGAAATGGAGGCTTGGGGCGTGGATGTCGCCATGGCCGGTTCGCAGAAGGGCCTGATGTCGCCTCCGGGCCTTGCCTTCGTGGTGGCTGGACAGAAGGCGCTGGCCGCCCACAAGACGGCAGGGCTGCGCAATGCCTACATGGACTGGACCTTCCGGGACGGTCCGGAACATTACATGAAATACTGCGGCACGCCGCCGGAGCATCTGCTCTTCGCCTTCCAGAAGTCGCTGGAGCTGATCGAGGAAGAAACGCTGGAAGGCGTCTGGCGCCGCCATGCGATCCTCGCCGAAGCAGTGCGCGCCGCTGTCGAAGTCTGGGGCCGCAAGGGCGTGCTCGAGATGAATATTCTCAAGCCTGAAGACCGCTCGGACAGCGTGTCGGTGATCTGCTTCAACGGCGTTGATCCGGCGCCGCTGCGCAGCTTCGTCAAGGACGTGTGCGGCATCACCATCGGCATCGCCATCGGCGATCTCGCCGGCAAGGGCATTCGCATCGGCCACATGGGTCATGTGAATGCGGCGATGGTTCTGGGCACGCTTTCCGCCATGGAACTGGGGCTGCGGCGCCTCGGCATCCCGCATGAAAGCGGCGGTGTGGAGGCGGCCATTGCCGTGATGGACAGGGCACTGGGCGGAAACTGACCTGTTTCAAGAAGCTATGTCATTGTCTGGAAAGGATATATTTCTTTCCAGTCACGAAGTTTGCCCCTTTGGCATATGAGGCCTTGCCAAAGGGGCGTGTGCTTCTGATATAAGGGGCTCGGGAGGTTGGTGGTGGACGAGCCACTCGCCAACCGGGTCAGGTCCGGAAGGAAGCAGCCCCAACGAGTTCCGGCACGGGTCGCCGTGCCAGCCTCCCACCCTTTTCCCCCGCGCAGATGCACCACGGCGTCGCGTCGCGTGCCTCAGGCGCGGCGGGGCTTCCGGCTGTCTTTTCGAAGGCTCCGGTTCCATGAATTCAAGACGGGGACAGGCGGGCTGGATGAGCGGCATGGACGGTGACAGCCCCGGAGGCAACGGCCTTGATCAGACCGCTGAGCATGAGCGGGACGACCTGACGATCTCCATGTTCGGGGATGCTCCGGCTGAGCCTGCCCCTTCTGCTCCCGCACCTGCGCCTGCCGGCGAAGGGAAGCAGTCCGGCGCCTACCGGGTGCTGGCCCGCAAGTACCGCCCCCAGACCTTTGACGATCTCGTCGGCCAGGAGCCGATGGTCCAGACGCTGGAAAACGCCTTTGCAACGGGGCGCATTGCGCAGGCCTGGATGCTGACCGGCGTGCGCGGTGTCGGCAAGACGACGACAGCCCGCATTCTGGCACGCGGCCTCAATTATGAAATCCCCGGCGAGGTGGAGCGCCCGACGGTGCAGCTCACCCGCGAGGGCACCCATTGCCGCGCCATCATGGAAGGCCGCCATGTCGATGTGATCGAGATGGACGCCGCCTCGCACACCGGCATCAACGATATCCGCGAGATCACGGACGCAGCGCGTTACCGCCCCGCTTCGGCGCGCTACAAGGTCTACATCATCGACGAAGTGCACATGCTCTCCAACGCGGCCTTCAACGGGCTGCTGAAGACGCTGGAAGAGCCGCCGGAGCATGTGAAGTTCATTTTCGCCACCACGGAAATCCGCAAGGTTCCGGTGACGGTGCTCTCCCGCTGCCAGCGCTTTGACCTGCGCCGCATCGAGCAGCCCAAGCTCGTTGGCCTGCTGCGGCGCATTTCCAACGCCGAATCCATCGACATTTCCGACGAGGCTCTGACGTTGATCGCCCGCGCGGGCGAGGGCTCGGCGCGTGACAGCCTGTCCTTGCTGGATCAGGCGATTGCCCATGGCGGCGGTCACATTGATGCAGGGCAGGTGCGGCAGATGCTGGGCCTTGCTGACCGGGCGCGGGTGATCGACCTTTTCGGCCATCTCATGTCTGGCCGCATTGCCGAGGCGATGGAAGAACTGGCCGGGCAATATGCGATTGGCGCAGACCCCGCCGTCGTGCTGACAGATCTGGCCGATTTCACCCATCTGGTGACCCGGCTCAAGATCGTGCCCAAGGCGGGTGAGGAAGTCTCCGTCACCGAGACCGAGCGTCTGCGCGGCCGGGAGTTTGCCGAAAAGCTGTCGATGCGCGCCCTCTCGCGGGCTTGGCAGATCCTGCTGAAGGGCATTTCCGAGGTCCAGGCCGCGCCCAAGCCGCTGGCGGCTGCCGACATGGTTCTGGTGCGCCTTGCCTATGCGGCGGACCTGCCGGACCCGGAAGAGGCACTGAAGCTGCTGAAGAGCGGCGGCTTTCCGTCTCTGCCTGCAGGCGGCGCGCCGCAAGGTTCCGGCCAGCAGGGCTCTGGCCAGGGCGGGGGAATGCAAGGCGGCGGCATGCAGCCGCAGGCCGCAGGTTCCCCGATGGGGCAGGGTGGCCAGAATGGTCAGGGTGGCTATTCCGGCCCCACGATGAGCGGCGGCGGTCCGCGCCTTGCAGCGATTGCTGGCGGCGCTGCCCAGTCTGCCGCTCAAGCTGCCCCCCAGCCAGCCGTGCAGCAGGCGCCGGCCGTCCAGTTGCGCTCGCTGGCCGACTGTGCGGCACTTGCCTCCGAGCGGCGTGACATTCCGCTGAAGGTCTCCATCGAGCGGCAGATGCGGCTGGTGAAGTTCGAGCCGGGGCGGATCGAAATCCAGCCGACGAAAGACGCTGGCGCGGATCTGGCCGGTGAATTTGGCCGCAAGCTGACCGAATGGACCGGCATGCGCTGGATCGTGTCTGTCAGCCGCGAGCAGGGGCGCCCGACGATCCACGAGGAGCGCGAGGCAACGCAGGCCCAGCTTCTCTCCGATGCCCGCTCGCATCCGACCGTCGCCGCGCTTCTGGCCGAATTCCCCGGCGCCCGCGTCGTGGACGTGCGTGTCAACGAGGAAGAGGAAAGCATCGACGATCCGCTTCTCGCCGAAGCCCTCGGCACGGATGACGACGATCTGTGATAGAGGACATCACGCCGGTGCCGCAGCAGACCCAAGCTCTGCCGGGTATTGACGAAGCCGGGCTGTCGGTCTTCCCCGTTACACAGGCGACACGGGCGACCTTCACCGGCCTGTATTTCAGGCTGACATTTCTCTTCTTCATTCAGGCCGGCTCGAAACGGGTCATCTGTCCCCGGAACGGCGAGCTGACCGGCGAGGCGGGAGACGTGATGATCTTTCCGGCAGGTTCCGTGGTCAACATGGAAAACCGGCCGGTTCCGGATGCAGACTACCGGGCCGAGGGCGTCAGCATCGCCCGCGATCTGGTGGACACGGTTTTCGGGGAGCATCCTGCGCGCAGTGCTGCGCCCGGCATTCAGGTGCTGCGGGCGGTTCCTCACCATCCCTCGGACATGCTTGCTCTGATCAAGGATACGCTCTCCCGCGATGACCTGCCGGAGCCGCTGCGTGCGCACAGGCTTCTCGAACCGCTGCTCTGGCTGCGCCACAGTGGCGTGGAGCTTCCGGCAAGGGATGAGGAGCTGCCTTGGAGTAAGGTGCGCCGCCTGATCGAGAGCGATATCAGTTACCCTTGGCGCCTGCCCGAGGTGGCCCGGCATTTCGCCATGAGCGAGGCAACGTTCCGGCGCTGGCTGGCAAGGTCCGGTCCCGGCTTCGCGCAGCTGCTTCTGCACACGCGGCTGGAGAGAGGTCTCTCCCTGTTGCAGGGAACGGATCTTCCGGTATCGCGCATCGCGCTCGACTGCGGCTTCCAGACGCCCTCGCATTTTTCCGATGCCTTTCGGAAAAGATTCGCAATCAAGCCTAGACAGATCCGTCAGCGCGAGGATTGATCGTTTTTCGATAGTTTTTGAGCGTGAGCCGGAAGCTGGCAGGGCTTTGCAGGGCTACTCCTGTGCACATGATCAACCGTCAAGAAAGGACACCGGATCATGTTTGCCAAGCTTTCTCTTTCCGGCCTGATGCTGGCCGCCGCCATGGTGACTCCCGCCAGCGCGCAGGATTTCAGGCTCACGAGCACGTCGATTGCCGAAGGCGCGCAACTGGCGTCCGCACATGTCTTTGCCGGTTTCGGCTGCGAAGGCGGCAACACCTCCCCGCAACTGTCCTGGACCGGTGCGCCGGCCGGCACGAAGAGCTTTGCCATCACCGCCTATGATCCGGACGCACCGACCGGATCGGGCTGGTGGCACTGGACTGCGGTGAACATTCCCGCCTCCGTCACCTCGCTTGAGGCTGGGGCAAGTGGCGCCGGCAAGATGCCTGCGGAAGTCTCCGAGCTTGCCAATGACTACGGCGCGGCGGGATTTGGCGGAGCCTGCCCGCCTCCCGGCGAAGTGCACCGCTATATCTTCACCGTTCATGCGCTCCCGGTGGACCGGCTTGATCTGCCGGAAAACGCCAGCAACGCACTGGCCGGCTTCATGATCCACGCCAACGCGATTGCCTCGGCAAAGATCACGGCGGTTTATAACCGTTGATGCGAAGAGCATCTGCCCGGTGATGAAAACGAAAAGGGCAGCCGGTGAAGGCTGCCCTTTGCTATTTTAACGGCCGAAAGGCTCAGCTGCCCTTGGATGCAGCGCGCTCGGCGCGCTTGCGGTCGTTCGGGTCCAGCAGGGCCTTGCGCAGGCGGATGTTCTTCGGCGTCACTTCCACCAACTCGTCGTCAGCGATGTAGGACAGCGCCGCTTCGAGGGACAGGCGGATCGGGGTGGTCAGCTTGACGGCTTCATCCTTGCCGGCGGCGCGGATGTTGGTCAGCTGCTTGCCCTTCAGCACGTTCACTTCCAGGTCGTTGCCACGGGTGTGCTCGCCGATGATCATGCCCTGATACACCTTGACGCCCGGGTCGATCATCATCGGGCCACGGTCTTCCAGGTTGAACATGGCATAAGCCACGGCCTCACCGTCGCCGTTGGAGATCAGCACGCCGGTGTGACGGGTCGGAATGTCGCCCTTGTAGGGGGCGTATTCGTGGAACACGCGGTTGAAGATCGCCGTGCCGCGGGTGTCGGACAGCAGCTCGCCCTGATAGCCGATGAGGCCACGGGTGGGGGCGAGGAACTGCAGACGGGTGCGGCCGCCGCCGGAGGGGCGCATTTCGCGCAGCTCGGCCTTGCGCTCGGACAGCTTCTGCACCACGACGCCGGAATGCTCTTCATCCACGTCGATGGTGACTTCCTCGATCGGCTCCAGGCGGTTGCCCTTCTCGTCGAACTGGAAGACCACGCGCGGACGGCCGACGCAGATCTCGAAGCCTTCGCGGCGCATGTTTTCGATCAGGATGGCGAGCTGAAGTTCACCACGGCCGGACACGATGAAGGCGTCGCCTTCCGGGGTGTCCTCGATCTTCAGCGCAACGTTGCCTTCCGCCTCGTCCATCAGACGCTTGCGGATGACGCGCGACTGCACCTTGTCGCCTTCGGTGCCGGCCAGCGGGCTGTCGTTGACGAAGAAGGTCATGGACAGGGTTGGCGGATCAATCGGCTGGGCCATGATCGGGGCGTTCACGTCCATGGAGCAGAGCGTGTCGGCGACGGTTGCTTCCTGCAGGCCTGCGATGGAGACGATGTCACCGGCCTCGCCCTTCTCGATGGGCTGACGCTCGAGGCCACGGAAGGCGAGTACCTTGGAGATGCGGCCGCTTTCAACAACCTTGCCTTCACGCGACAGGGCCTTGATGGGCATGTTCGGAATGGCTTCACCGGCGACGATGCGGCCCGTCAGGATGCGGCCCAGGAACGGGTTGCTCTCGATGGTGGTCGCCAGCATGCGGAAGGAGCCTTCCTCTGCCGTTGGTGCCGGAACGTGGCTGATGATCAGGTCGAACAGCGGGCCCATGGATTCAGCCGGACCGGTCGGGTCGTTGGCCATCCATTCCTGCTTGGCAGAGCCATAGACGACCGGGAAGTCGAGCTGCTCTTCGTTGGCGTCGAGGGCGGCGAAGAGGTCGAACACTTCGTCCAGCACTTCCTCGGCGCGCTGCTCGGGCTTGTCGATCTTGTTGATGGCAACGATCGGCTTGAGGCCGAGCTTCAGGGCCTTGCCGAGCACGAACTTGGTCTGCGGCATCGGGCCTTCGGCGGCGTCCACCAGCAGAACCACACCGTCCACCATGTGCAGGATGCGCTCGACTTCACCGCCGAAGTCGGCGTGGCCCGGGGTATCCACGATGTTGATGCGGGTGTCGCCCCATACCAGCGAAGTCACCTTCGCCAGAATGGTGATGCCACGCTCACGCTCCAGGTCGTTGGAGTCCATCATGCGCTCTTCCGTGCGCTGGTTCTCGCGGAAGGAGCCCGACTTCTTCAGAAGGACGTCGATTAGGGTTGTCTTGCCATGGTCGACGTGGGCGATGATGGCGATATTGCGCAGCTTCATTAAGGGCTCCAAAAGACACTGCGGGCAGGGTGCCCGCAGTGCTTGTCTTCAAATTGTGGCTGACGCCCGCTGGTGCTCACGGGCGGAAATTCGCGCCCTGTATAGTCTGCGGCGGCCATTTGTGCAACGCGGCAGCGCATCTTGACGCAAATCAGCTGCCGCTCTAATTGTAAGGTAGCCTTACTATATGTCTTTCTTATGAAATCTGCGTGGTGCCTTGCGTGGCTGATCCGACCCTTGGTTTTCTTGTCGCCGATGTCGGCCGGCTGATCCGCCAGCGCTTCGAGGCGGCGCTGAGCGGCGTGGACTGCGGTCTGACGGCGGCGGAGGCGAGGACGCTTAACATGGTGCGGCAATTGCCGGATCAGCGCCAGAGCGTGCTGGCGGCGATCCTCGGCATCGAGCCGATGACGCTGGTGGGGCACCTCGACCGGCTGGAACAGGCGGGCCTGATCTGCCGTGAGGCCGACCCGCAGGACAGGCGCGCCAAGATCGTCGTTTTGGGCGAAGCGGCGCAGAGTGTGCTGGCCAAGATTGACGAGGCGCTTTTGCAGGTGCGCGCGGAAATCAGCCACGGCATGACCCCGGAGGAAACCGCAGCCGCGGTGCGGGTCCTGCTTCAGGTGCGCAGCAATCTGGCGGAGGCCGCAGACCGGGCCTGAGGCCAGAGGCATGCTGCCAGAAGCCAGAAAGATGGAATTCGGATTTCCCGGGCAGGGAGGAGCCCGCACAACGGATGGATCAGATGCGGGACAGTGTGACACCTCCCATGAGCGAAAGGCGCACCGCCCTGATCGGCGCGGCGCTGGTGGCGATCGGGCCGATTTCCATGGCGCTTTATACGCCGGCCATGCCGGTGCTGGCGGATGCTTTCGAGACGACGCGTTCGATGATCAAGCTGACGCTGACGGCCTATTTCACCGGCTTTGCCCTGACGCAGCTGATCTGCGGACCGCTGACCGATGCTTTCGGCCGCCGTCCGGTGACGATTGCCTTCCTGCTGCTGTATCTCGCCTCCACTCTGCTGGCGGCCTTTGCGCCAAGTGTCGAGGGCATGATTGCCGCCCGCGCGCTGCAAGGGATTGGCGCTGCCATCGGCGTGTCCGTGTCCCGCGCCATCGTGCGCGACCAGTTCACCGGGCAGACCTCGGCGCGGATCATGAATACGGTGGCGATGATGCTGGCTATTGGCCCGGCGATCTCGCCCACCATCGGCGGGTTGACGCTGGAGTTCTTCGGCTGGCGCGAGATCTTCTATTTCATGATCGTTTATGGCGCGGTCCTGCTGGCGGCGGTGTGGATCTTCATGGTGGAGACCAACCGCTACATCGACCGGGCCAATCTTCAGCCCGCGCGGCTTGTCATCAACTATCTGACGCTGCTGAAAACGCCCTCCTTCCTGCAGCCCAGTCTGCTGGTGGGCTTTGGCATCGGCACCATCTACACTCTGGCGACCATCCTGCCCTTCGTGCTGATCGATCACGTGGGTCTGACGCCCAGCCAGTTCGGCCTCGGCATGATCGTGCAGTCCGGCTCCTTCATGGCAGCTACCATCGTCGCCTCGCGGGTGCTGCGGCGGCATGATGCGGGCAAGCTGGTGCCGCCCGCGCTGTGTGGCATGGCGCTGGCGGCAGCGGCGATCATCGTCTCGCATGCGTTGTTCGAACCCGGTTTCCTCAGCGTGATGCTGCCGGTGGGGCTGTTCTCTTTCTCGCTGGCCTGTCTTTTGCCCGCTGCCACCACGGCGGCGCTGCAGGGCTTTCCGCAGCTTGCAGGCTCTGCCTCCTCGCTGACCGGGTTTCTGCAATTCGGCACCGGCATTCTCGGCAGTTTGGTGGCGGCGTGGCTCGGCGATCCGGTGCTGGCGCTGATCATCGTTGCGCCGGGCATGATGCTGCTGGGGGCGGGGCTCTACCTGGCTCTGACGCCGCTTGCGAGGGCGAAGGAGGGAGGCGGCGGCAGTTGACCGGCGTCCTTGCGGCGTTTTCTGTGCCGCAACCGTCCTTCGGCTTGACCTCTCCCCGTCAAAGCGCGACATAGCGCTTCGATCTCGCGGGAGCTTCCTCAATGACACAGGCTGCCTATCAGCTGCCGGACCTTGCCGGTCCTGCCCGCCCGCATGTGATGGGCATCCTCAATGTCACGCCGGACAGCTTTTCAGACGGCGGCCGTCATGCTGCCACGGAAGCTGCCATCGCCCATGCCCGGCAGATGATTGCTGAAGGTGCGGATATCATTGACATCGGCGGTGAAAGCACGCGGCCCGGCGCTGCGCCTGTATCTCTGGACGACGAGTGGGCCCGCCTTGCCCCGGTGCTGGAGCCGGTCGTGGCGCTGGGCTGCCCGGTCTCCATCGACACCTACAAGGCGGAAACCGCCCGCCGGGCCTGCCGCGCCGGAGTGGCGATCGTCAATGACGTCTGGGGCCTGCAGAAAGATCCGGCCATGGCAGATGCCGTGGCTGAAGCGGGCGTTCATGTGGTGATGATGCACAACCGCGAAGCCGCAGATCCGGCCATCGACATTCTCGCCGACATCGACCGGTTCTTCGAACGCTCGATGGAACTGGCAGAGCGCGCCGGCATTGCGAGGGAAAAGATGATCCTCGATCCGGGCTTCGGCTTCGGCAAGACGGTGGACCAGAATTTCCTCGTCCTCAACCGCTTCGCAAGCCTGCGCAAGCATGGCCTGCCGCTGCTGAGCGGCGCCTCGCGCAAGCGCATGATCGGCGCGGTGCTGGATGTGGAGCCGCAGGAGCGGCTTTGCGGCTCGCTGGCGGTGCATCTTCTGTCGCTGGAACGGGGCGCGGCAATCCTGCGCGCCCACGATGTCCGCCCGCATGTGGAGGCGGCGAAGATCTTTGCTGCCATGAAAAGGGAAGCCGTCTGAATGAGCCTTGCTGACAACGCGGTGCGCGCGGCGCTGGGCCTCGGCTCCAACATGGGCGACCCGAAGGCCAATCTGGCCGCAGCCATCGCCCGGCTTGATGCGAGCGAGGGCATCTCCGTCCGCGCCGTTTCTTCTGCCTACCGCACACCACCCTGGGGGCCGATCCCGCAGGATGACTACCGCAACATCTGCCTCGTCATCGAAACGGTGCTGAGCCCGCGTGACCTGCTGGGCCGGTGCCTTGAGATCGAACGGGAACTGGGCCGGGTGCGGGATGTGCGCTGGGGCCCGCGCATCATCGACATCGACGTGCTGATCTATGGCGGTGAACAGGTGGAGGAGGAGCATCTCTCCATCCCCCATCCGCGCATGGGCGAAAGGGCATTCGTGCTGGTGCCTCTGGCCGAAATCTGGCCCGATGCCCCCATCGGCGGCGGCCGCACGGCGGCTGAAGCCCTCGCAACCTGCGAAGGCCGCGAGGAAATCGTCCTGCTGCCAGAGTGAGCCTATGCGGCGCGGGGACTGATCTGAGCCAGATCGTCTGCGATTTCACGGCGCCGCTGCATCAGGTCATAATCTGCCTGAAGGCCAAGGAAAAAGCCTTCCGAGACGCCGAAATAGCGCGCAAGCCGCAGATCCGTGTCAGCGCTGATGGACCGTTTGCCGAGCACGATTTCATTGATGCGCCGCGGCGGCACATCCAGCGCGCGCGCAAGCGCATTCTGGCTGAGGTGCATCGGCTTGAGAAACTCTTCCAGCAGGACTTCGCCCGGATGCGGGTTCGGCAAAAGATCAGCTGTGGTAGTCGGTGATGGTGACATGTGCCGGACCTCCTTCCTGCCAGACAAAACAGATGCGCCACTGATCATTGACGCGGATGCTGAACTGGCCGGTTCTATCGCCCTTCAGGGCCTCCAGACGATTGCCCGGTGGCACGCGCAGGTCATTGATGACCCTTGCCTGATTCAGCATGCGGAGCTTGCGCAATGCCACGGACTGTATGGCTGGCGGCAGGCGCCGACTCACGCGGCCCGACCAGATGAGTTCCGTTTCAGGATCGGCAAAGCTCTGGATCATGAGCAACTATAACGCATGGCGTTATGTAGTGCCATGCGTTA
This sequence comes from Pannonibacter phragmitetus DSM 14782, assembly GCF_000382365.1. GTDB lineage: Bacteria > Pseudomonadota > Alphaproteobacteria > Rhizobiales > Stappiaceae > Pannonibacter > Pannonibacter phragmitetus. The sequence goes on from NZ_KB908224.1 coordinate 77,320, forward strand.
CATCATGCTGCGTTCACCGGTTCGGGAGCTCGCCCCGCAGCCACTGCTGCCATTGGGCCCTGGTGCCGAAGAAGGCGTTCCGGTCGACGGGCCCCTTGATGCCCCTGATGGTGCCTTGCGCGGTGTACTGCCAGAAGACCCAATCGTCGCGCTTGTCGTATTTGTAGCTCGGATGGCTGGCGACCGACCGCAGCCAGAAGTCATGGGCTGTGTATTTTCCGACCAGAATGTCCCGGTGGAAGTCGATGGTGGTGTAGACGATCGGGCGTTTGCCGTAATAGGCCTCAACGGCATTGAGGAACACGCCTACATCCGCGACGATCTTGTCTGCCGGAGGCGGCTTGGGGCAGTTCTTCGAGATATGGTTCCATTCCATGTCGAGAACTGGCGGCAGGGCCTGCGGATCGCGCGGAACATTCTGGATGAACCAGGCAATCTGTTCCTCAACAGGGCGGCAGAAATAATAGAAGTGATAGGCACCGCGCGGCACGCCGGCCTCCTTGGCCGCTTGCCAGTTGGTCACGAACATCGGATCGAGAAAATCGCCGCCCTCGGTTGCCTTGATGAAGGCAAACTCGACGCCGGCGCGCTTGACCTCGTGCCAGTTGATATCCGCCTGCCAGCGGGACACGTCGATGCCGTGGACGGGGAAGTCCTGCGGCATGGGATCGCGGTACTCCACCCCCGAACAGGAGGACAGAAGCGCGGTAAGGGCAAGCATGGCAAGGAAGCGCGGGCGCCGGAACACGTGTTCCTCCGGGTTAACGAATTACAAACACCTAGCGTCAAATTGCGCGAAAAGTCCTAACGGATCGTAGAAAAATCGTGGCGGGAATGGGGCATTTGCGGTTACCCCGCCTGTGGTGCACCGTCTTTGCGGTCTGAAACCGGCTTGACGGGCGGGGCAACACCGGGTCACGTGCTTGTCCTGACTTGTCACGCCCGCCGCATCGCCTATCCGGCTCATAGCTACGGACCTCTTCATGACTGACCGCCTGACCCTTGCCACCTGGAACATCAATTCCGTCCGGCTGCGCATGCCGATTGTCGAGACCTTCCTCATCACCCATGCGCCGGATGTGCTGTGCCTGCAGGAAACCAAGTGCCCGGATGCCAACTTTCCGTTCGGTGCCTTCCGCAAGCTGGGCTATGAGCATGTGGAGATCAGTGGCCAGAAGGGCTACCACGGCGTCGCCATCGTCTCGCGCCGCCCCCTGGAGGCTGTCGAGCGGCGGGATTTCTGCGGCAAGGGCGATGCCCGGCACATTGCCGTCAGCGTGCAGTTCAATGGCGGCTCGTTCCGCCTGCATAACTTTTATGTGCCGGCGGGCGGCGACGAGCCGGACCGGACGATCAATGAGAAATTCGGCCACAAGCTGGATTTCATGGCCGAGATGAAGGCGATGCTGGGCGGGGACGAGGCGTCGCGCCCGGGCGTTGTCGTGGGTGATCTCAACGTCGCGCCCTATGAGCATGACGTGTGGTCGCACAAGGCATTGCTGAAGATCGTCAGCCATACGCCGGTCGAAACGGAGCTTCTGGAAGCCATCCGCACCGGCGGCAACTGGGTGGATGTGATGCGCCAGCACGTGCCCATGTCCGAAAAGCTCTACACCTGGTGGAGCTACCGGGCGAAGGACTGGGATGCTGCCGACAAGGGCCGCCGTCTCGATCACATCTGGATGACCCAGAGCCTTGCCCCGCACGCCCGCGGCATCGAAGTGCTGCGGGCGGCGAGAGGCTGGGAAAAGCCCTCCGACCACGTTCCGGTGATTGCGCGGCTGGAGGTCTGAGCCCGAATAGAAGATCCGGCCTTGGCATAATCTTAAGTCCGCCGTGGCAGGATCGCGCGGTGGATGGATGTGCAGTGGGGCTGGAGCTGGTGCAGGCGCAAGACGGCGGCGGAAAGGCCGGGCAACAGGCGACGGGTCTTCGGCGGCTCTGGCTGCGGCTTGCGGGCGCAGGTGCCCGCAAGGCTGCACTGGTGACGCTGGCCATCCGCGTTGCCGGTGCTGCGCTCGCCTATGTGGCGCAGGTGCTGATGGCCCGCTGGATGGGCGCATTTGACTACGGCATCTACTCGGTCGTCTGGACCATGGTGATGATCCTGTCGGTCTTCGCCTGCCTCGGCTTTTCCTCTTCGGCGGGCCGCTTCATCCCGCTTTACAGCAGCGAAGGGGCGCTCGCGCTGCTGCGCGGCTATCTCTTCACCAGCCGGATCCTTGTTTTTGGAACGGCCTGTGTCATTGGCGCCGGTGTGGCGCTGCTGGTGCTGGTGCTGCGTCCCCTTCTTGATCCGGCCTATGTGCAGCCCCTCATGCTGGCGATGCTGGCCCTGCCGTTCTTTGCGCTCGCGGGCGTGCAAGATGGCATTGCCAGAGCGCATGACCGGCCGGATCTCGGCCTGATGCCAAGCTTTATCTGGCGGCCTCTGCTGATCCTGCTGCTGCTGTTTCTGGCCATGCAGGCCGGTGTTGTCCCGGATGCAGCCACCGCCGTGCTTGCCGGGGCCATTGCCAGTGCGCTTGTGGCACTGGATCAGCTGTGGCGGCTGAACCGGGTGACCGGCTTGCAGCTGCCGCGCGGCCCGGGTGCCCATGCGCCGCGCCTGTGGCTGGCGGTTTCCCTCCCGATGCTGCTGGTGGAGGGCTTTCTGCAACTCGTCACCAGCGCCGATGTGATCATGGTCAGCTTCTGGCAGAGCCCGGACGAGGTGGCGGTTTATTTTGCCGCCTCAAAAACACTGGCGCTGGTGCATTTCATCTATTTCGCCGTGCGCGCCGCCTCCGCCCACCGCTTTGCTGCCCTGCACGTGGCTTCCCATGATGCTGCCGGACGCGCAGCCTTCGAGGCCTATGTGCGCCGGGCCGGGTTCTGGACCTTCTGGCCCTCGGTGGCGGCCGCTGCCGTGCTCATCGCCGCTGCGCCCTTTCTGCTGGCGCTGTTCGGGCCGGGGTTCGAGGCGGGCACAGCGCTGATTGCCGTGCTGCTCATCGGCGTACTGGCGCGGGCCAGCGCCGGGCCTGCCGATGCGCTTCTCACCATGTGCGGCCTGCAGAAGGCCTGTGCGGCGATCTATTCCGGCGTCTTCGTGCTCAATGTAGGGCTGAACCTGCTGCTGATCCCGCCTTTCGGGCTGATGGGCGCGGCTGTTGCGACATCCCTTGCCATCACCGGGGAGGCGCTGGCGCTCATCTTCGTCGCCCGCCGCCGTTTGGGCGTGCTGCCCTTTGCCCCTTTCGCCTTCTCCCTCGCTCTGAGCCGGGAGGGGCGGCATGGCTGAGACAAAGGCATCACTGGAAGGCCTGCTGCTGCCGGTGGCCGATGCACCGGAGTGGGATGTGCTCGTGGGGGAGGCGTTGAGCCCCAACCCCTTCTTCTCTCCGGCCTTTCTTGTGCCTTATGCCGCCCATCTCGGGCCGTCTGACCTGAGGCTTGCCGTGGTGCGCGAAAGGGGTGGCGGGCGCTGGCTGGCAGCGGCTCCCGTTGCGCTACGGCGCTGCGGTTTCCTCTTCCGGGAGCGGACGTTCTGGGCGGCAGAATATGGCCCGCTTGGTGTTCTTCTGGTGCATCCGCAGGCGCCGGATGAAGCGCTGGCCTTGCTGCTGGAGACAGCTGCTAATAGCTCGCTCCTTCTGCGCCTGCCGTTCCTGCCCGTGGCCGGTGCCGTGACGGAGCGGCTGAAGGCGGCTGCAAGGAACTGGCACTGGCTGGAAGGGCAGGTGGAAGAGCGCGCGTCTCATGATGGCGGGGCAGACGGCGAGGCACAGTTTGCCGCTGCCCTGACCACCAAACGCCGCAAGGAGATGGAGCGACTGAAGCGCCGTCTCTCGGAAGACGGTGAACTGGTCTTCGACAGCCTGCGAGGTGCCGAAGCCTTGGCCGCCATGGCAGAGTTTCTGGCGCTGGAGCGTTCCGGCTGGAAGGGCAGGGGCGCAACGGCGCTCGCTAGCCGCGAGGCAACGCATCGCTTTGCGGAAGGATTCGCTGCCCGGCTTGCAGGGCAGGATGGATTGCGGCTGGACCGGATGCGGCTTGATGGCAGGCCGCTGGCCCTGCTCGCGGTTATCAAGTCAGGCGGCCGTGCCTTTGCCTGGAAGATTGCCTTTGACGAGGGCTTCGCCCGCTTTTCGCCCGGCCAGCATTTGGCCCTGCATGCCATGCGGCAGACGCTCGCCGACCCATTGCTGCCGCTCGGCGGCGATTCCCTTGCGGTGCCCGGCCACCCGATGATCGAGCCCCTGTGGCGCGGGCGCATGGCCTATGCCCATCCCGTGCTGCTGCGCGGTGCGGCGGGCGCTCTGCTGCACCGGCTGCACAGGCTGGATGCCTTCGCCTTCCGCGCCGCCAAGGCGCTGGCGCGGCGGATCTTGCGGCGAAGGTGATCTTCAGCCCTCTTCCCGCGCCAGATCCCGCAGGGTGCGGCGGATGATCTTGCCGGTGGTGGTCATCGGCAGTTCCTTGATGAAGGCGATCTCGCGCGGATATTCATGCGCCGACAGGCGCTGGCGCACATGGTCGCGGATCGCCTCTTCCAGCTCCGGAGAGGGCTTGTGCCCCTCGGCCAGCACCACATAGGCCTTGACGATTTCCGTGCGCAGCGGGTCCGGCTTGCCGATGACGGCGGCCAGCGCCACCGCCGGATGGGTCAACAGGCAATCCTCGATCTCGCCGGGGCCAATGCGGTAGCTGGCAGAGGTGATGAGGTCGTCATCGCGCCCGGTGAAATAGACATAGCCATCGGCGTCCATCTCGCCCTGATCGCCGGTCGTCATCCAGTCACCGATGAATTTTTCCGCCGTGGCCTCCGGCTTGTTCCAGTAGCTGAGGAACATCACCGGATCGGGGCGGCGGATGGCGATCTGTCCCAGCGTGCCGGGCGGCAGGGGATTGCCCCCCTCATCGATCACCGCCACCTCATGGCCGGGAATGGCAACGCCGATGGCGCCCGCCCGGCTGATGCCGAGCCCCGCGCAGGAGCCGAGCACCGCGTTGCATTCGGTCTGGCCGTAGAACTCATTCACGGGCAGGCCCAGCTCAGCCTTCGCCCAGTCATAGGCCTCACGGCCCAGCGACTCGCCCGCAGACCCGATGCTGCGCAGGGCAAGGCGGAAGCGCCTGCCGGGGCTGTCCACCGCCCGCAGCATCTTCAGCGCCGTGGGCGGGATGAAGGCATTGCGCACGCCTTCCCGCTGCATCAGCGCAAAGGCGGCCTCCGGGTCAAACTTGCGGGCCGCATTGGCAATCACCGGCACGCCCAGATGCAGGGCCGGGAACAGCGCATTCAGCAGCCCGCCCGCCCAGGCCCAGTCGGCCGGCGTCCACAGCAGGTCGCCCGGCTGGCCGAGAAATTCCTGCGACAGCTCGATGCCCGGCAGATGGCCCAAGAGCACCCGGTGGCCATGCAGCACGCCCTTGGGCTGGCCGGTGGTGCCGGAGGTGTAGATCATCAGTGCCGGATCATGGAGGCTTGATGCTACGGTGGTGAAGCTGTCCCGCGCCTTTGCACACAAGGCAGAAAGGCTCTCGCTGCCGCTTTCCGGCGCACCGGTGGTGATCAGCAGCTCCAGCCCCGGCAGATCCGCCTTGAGCGGCAGCACCTTGGCAAGGCCCTGATCATTGGTGATCAGCGCCCGCGCACCGGAATCGCCCAGCCGGTAGCGCAGGGCCTCGGGGCCGAACAGGGCCGCCAGCGGCACGGCAATGGCGCCCATGCGGTAGATGGCGAGATGGGCAATCGCCGTCCAGGCGCATTGCGGCAGCAGCAGCGCCACCCGGTCGCCTTGCGATATGCCTTTTGCAGACAGAGCGTTGGCAAGCTGTGCAGAGGCGCGCTCAAGCGCCGAGTAGCTCCAGTCCGTGGCCTTGCCGTCCTCGCCGATCTCGCGGATGGCCAGCCGGTCTGCTTCGGCGGCGGCCCATGCCTCGCAGGTGGAAGATGCAATGTTGTAGCGCTCGGGCAGCTGCCAGGTGAACTGGCGCCGCAAGCTGCCGAAATCTTCTGCCCGCTGAAGCATGGCCTTGTCCCGTCACAAACCGGAGGCGGAGCCTATCCCCCTCCGTGCTGCGGTGCAATAACCTTGGTAAAGCTGACAGCCCACCGGGCCAAAGGTTGGGTCAGTTCAGCTGCACCAGTGCAAGGTTGAGCGCCGTGGCAAAGCTGACCCATGCGGCATAGGGCACGAAGAGCAGGGCGGCCAGCCTGTCACGACCCAAGCCCACCCCGATGAAGGCGAGGATCGCGGCCAATAGCGCCAGAATGATGCCGAGCCCCGCATCCAGCCGGTGCAGGGTGAAGACGGTGGGGCTCCAGGCGAAGTTGAGCACCATCTGCAGCACCCACAGCCGGAACAGGGTGGAGCCTGCGCCGCCCCCAAAGCTGCGCCAGCCGGCAATGCCGATGAGGATGTAGAGCACGGTCCAGGCTGGGCCGAAGAGCCAGTTGGGCGGGGTGAAGGAGGGTTTGGCGAGACTGGCATACCAGTCGCCGGGCAGGTTCGTGGCGCCGATCAGCAGCCCGCCGCCGACGCTGATGAGAAGGAAGACGGCGAGAAGGGGGAGCGGTGGCTTGCGTGTCATTACGTGTCTCCAGAGGTTTGGAAATGGGGTTCGCGTCCCGTTCCGTCTGTTCCCTCAGATCAGTCAGCACCGGCGTGGCGGGCTGCCGCGCTCATGTCTCCTCCATGGCCTCGACATAGTACCAGCGGCCGGATTTCTTGCGGAAACGGCTGAGTTCCCGGTGTATGTGCAATTGTGCACAAGACAGATAACGCGCCTCGAACAGCACCGTTCCATCCCGGTCATCCGCTCCGCCGCCGGTGGTCTGCAGCACCTTGAGCCCCGTCCACCGGCTCTCCGATGCCCAGCGGGCGGTGGCCGCCTCGTCAAAGCCCGGCTGATATTTCGGCCAGAGCGTGTCCTTCAGATAGGCGATGTCCTGCATCACATAGGCGCTATAGCGCGAGCGCATCAGTGCCTCCGCCGTCCCCGCCACAGCCTTGCGCGCCAGCACCGGCCCGCAGCACAGCGCAAGGGCCTGGCCGGAACCGCAGGGGCAGGGGGATGCATCAGTCATGAGGGGAGGCCCGCAATGGAAAGGATCAGGGGCTGATATCTAGCGCGGATGGGAGGGGGCGTCGAGGTGGGCAAAGCTGACGATCTTTTGTAAAAGCGAGTATTTTAAAATCGATATTTTTATTGAAGAATTGTTCCGGTCATCTGAATGAGAAATCCGATAAAGATCATAACCAGTCCCCTCTTCCAATACATAAATCTTGCCATTGTTTCTGTTTCTTTTTCGTTTTCATCGAATAAATCTATATCGTTGTCTTCGGTTAGTTCTCTCATTATGTGGGAGGGTGGCCCGTAGGGATATTTTTCTTCGTCTGTGTAAAGCGTAAGTATATCTGACCACTCGTCATCAATGAATATTCGGGCTAATCCAGCCACATCAATTAGCATTCCGCTTATGATTAGAGTCTTTGCATTTAGGTATATTATAGAGTAAATAATCATTACTATAGATACTAGTATGGAAATTTTAATTGATGCTCTTGCTTTTTTGATCAATTCGAGTCGATTTTCCGTAATTCGAGATAGTAAAATTGAAAAAATAATTCTTGCCAACACTCTTTCTGCTTTGTCGTAATAAATCTCAATGTATTTTATGGCATCAGATAGGATGTATTTGTTCATATTTGGTGGCCTGCTATTTTTTGTGCTATTTTGTGATTTTTCTTGATGAAACTCAACCTTGATTTGTGTCTACGTGATATATTTTGTTTTGCCTGAACAGGAACCCTTCCATTTCGTCCGGGTCGAGAGGTGTTGCGCCTTCAGGCTCCGTAAACATCAGGGTTTCTCCCAGAAGTCCGAAGGCCTCTCACGCAATATCTCGCTGCTCAGCCGGCCGATCTCGGCCTGAATCTGGTCTTGGGTGAGGGATTGCTGTTCCAGTGCCATATGTGCACTGGCGCGGCGGATGATGCTTTCTGCCTTGCTGCGGGCCTGGGCTTCGAGCATCTCTTCCACGCTGCCCTCCGGCACGATGGCGTAGACGAAGCGCCCGCCCAGAGCCCTGGCCAGTTTCTCCATGTGCTGCAGGGTTACGCCGCCCTCCAGTTCCTTGCGTTCTGCCTGATAGACCGCCGCCTTTGTCACGCCCAGCCGCCGCGCCAGCGCTGGAGCGGACATGCCGAGAGCCTTGCGCATGGCCGCAATCCAGCCTCCGGCAGGAGGGGGCACCTGCCCGAGTTGCTCTCCGGCCCGGTCCAGAAGCCTTGCATACTGGCGCATTGCGGTGTCTTTGACGCTTGGCATGGTATATTCATCCATATTCTTTCTGATAGTGAAAGAGTATGGATTGATATCCATTATGTGTCAAAAGGGATATGCATCGATATATGAACGGTGATGGCGCCGTGCTTGGGCGTCAGAAGGCAATCAGATTTGCCCATGCGTGCTTATGGCAGGCCGCGCAGAATGGGCGCGCAGGTGGCTGGACCTGCCGCGTCACAGATTTGAAACTGAATGGAAAATCAAAATAAAGAACCTGCTGGTGGAGCCGAGGGGAATCGAACCCCTGACCTCTGCAGTGCGATTGCAGCGCTCTCCCATCTGAGCTACGGCCCCTGAGCAGGTGGCGGAATTTAGGAGGGGCTCCGAAGATCTGTCAAGCACGTGGTTCTACGCCCTGCCGTTTCCTGCTGGTGCGGTTCGGGCGCGTGTTCAGGCCCGTCCCGGAGACGCTGCGTGCAGGTCAGGGGGACTGCAAAGGCCCGTCACTTAATCCTGTTCAAGATGATGCCTTGCGGCGGCACCTGTGCGCCGCTACATCATGCAGAACGGAACGTCATTGCAAAGCGGAACTTAATCATGCTCGCCATTCTGAATGTGGTCATGCTGGTCTTGCAGCTTTATACCTACGTGATCATCGCCAGCGCGATCTTCTCGTGGCTCTATGCCTTCAATGTGGTGAACACGAACAATCAGTTCGTGGCTACGATTGGACAGACGCTCTATGCTCTCACCGAGCCGCTGCTGCGCCCGATCCGCCGTGTGGTGCCTTCCGTCGGCGGGCTGGATCTTTCGGCCATCGTGCTGCTGCTGCTGATCTTCCTGCTTCAGAACGTGATTTCAATTTATCTCTATCGTCTTTTTTCGTGATGGCGGGGCCGGAACGGCCCTGGCGTCCGGTCAAGGGCGGGGTCAGCGTCGATGTGCGCCTGACGCCGCGCTCCGGTCACGACCGGGTCGATGGCCTGTCGGCGCTCTCAGATGGCCGCCAGGTGCTGGCGGCGCGGGTGCGGGCCGTGCCGGAAAAGGGCGCGGCCAATGCCGCGCTTGAAGTGCTGATGGCCAAGACCCTCGGCTTGCCGAAGTCCGCCGTGGCGCTGCAGGCGGGCTCCACCGCCCGCATCAAGACGCTGCACGTCTCCGGCGAGCCCGAAGCGCTGATGGCAGCGCTTGAGGCGGTGTGCGGCGGGTGAGGCGTTCGCGCAGAGCGGCGATCAGTCTTCGATCTTGCGCGCTTCGTCCGGCAGCATGATCGGGATGCCGTCCTTGATCGGATAGGCCAGCTTGGCGGCGCGGGAGATTAGTTCCTGTGCATTGGCATCATATTCCAGCGTGGTCTTGGTCAGCGGGCAGACGAGAAGCTCCAGCATCTTGCGGTCGATCTGTCTGGCACTGTGTGAAGCGGCGGTTTCCGTCATCTGGGCGTTCCAGTCTTTCGAGGCTTATTGAAGGGTCGGGCCACCCTCATGGCCTGCGCTGCGCGCCAGGTCAATCTCGGTGATGGCGACAAGTGTTTCGGCGCGGGTCTTGAGGTCGGCGGCTTCCAGCATGGCCTGCTTTTCCGCCGGGCCGTAGGGACTCATCATGCACAGGGCATTGACGAGCACTTCCGTCTCGGCCCGCTCCACACTGTCCCAGTCCGCTTCCATGTCATGGGCGTCGAGATAGGCGCGGAAGGCGCGCAGGAGGCCTTCCCGGTCCACCTCGCCTTCGCCGCGGCCGGTCTCCAGATCGGGCAGATAGGGCAGGAAGTCACAGGCCACCTGCCGGAAGGGCGTCATGGCCGGAAGCTCTTCGGCGATGCGGAAGCGGGCGATCCCCTGAAGCGAGATCAGATAGCGGCCGTCGCCGCTTTCCTGAAACGAGGTGATCCGCCCGGCGCAGCCGACGCGGGACAGCGCAGGCTTTGATCCGTCCTGCACGTCAGTGATAGATGGCTGCACCATGCCGATGAGCCGCTGGCCGGCGAGCGCCGCATCCACCATGGCCAGATAGCGCGGCTCGAAGATGTTCAGCGGCAGCTGGGTGCGCGGCAGCAGCAAGGCGCCGGGCAGCGGAAAGACGGGCAGCGTCGCGGGCAGGTCCTTGATACTCGTGTAGCTCGCGTTTCCCGCCTTCATCGTGTCACCTCGCATGGATTGTCCCTTGGCGGACAAACGCCCGCCAAGGGACATATAGGTCAGGAGAACAGCACTGACGACAGCTTGCGGCGGCCATAATTGGTGGCCGGCTCCTTCGGGCCCCAGGCCTCGAAGAACTGCAGCAGCTGCTTGCGTGCGCCATCCTCGTTCCAGCTGCGGTCGCGGCGGATGATGCCAATCAGCTGATCGACGGCACCCTGATGGTCGCCGCGCCCGTTCAGCGCCAGCGCCAGATCGAATCGGGCCTGATGGTCATCCGGATTGGCTTCCACCTTTGCCTGCAGTCCGGCAAGGTCGCCCAGCTGTTCGGCCTGTTCGGCCAGATCCAGTGCGGCAAAGGCGGCGATGACAGCGGCGTCCTTGCGGGCCTCTTCCGGGATCATCTCCAGCGCCTGCCGGGCGCGGGCCAGATCCCCGGCGCCCAGATAGCAGCGGGCAAGACCGGCAAGGGCGCGGGTGTTGGCGCCGTCCATCTGCAGCACGCCGCCGAACATCTGGGCGGCCTGACCGTAATCCTTGGCCTCCAGCAGGGCCTCGCCCTCGGCCAGATAGGTGTCCACCGGCGAGGCAGGGGCAGGGCCCGCCACACGCTCGATGAAGGCCTTGATCTGGCCTTCCGGCTGGGCGCCCATGAAGCCATCAACCGGCTGGCCGTTCTTGAAGGCAATGACGGCCGGGATCGACTGGATGCCGAGCTGCCCCGCCACTTCCGGATGATCGTCAATGTTCATCTTGGCCAGCAGCACGGCGCCCTTGGCGGCCTTGACGGCGGTTTCCAGTGCAGGGGTCAGCTGGCGGCAGGGGCCGCACCAGGGGGCCCAGAAATCCACCAGCACTGTCTGGCTGCGCGAGGCTTCCAGAACAGCCTTTGCAAAGGTGGGGGTGGTGACGTCGAAGATCAGATTGTCTGCGCCTGCCGCCTGAGCTGGCGCCTGAGACTGGCCCTGCTGGCTGCCATAGCCGGAGCCGCCGTAGCTGCCGCCAAAGGAGCCGCCGGCCTGACCGCCCATGCTGAAGTTTCCACCGCTCATCGTCGTTTTCCCTTGTCGTCACAAGGACGGCTCAACAGCATGGCGCGTGAGCCGTCAGGAGTTCGCTTTGTCTTTAACATGGCGCGGCGGCGGGGGAATTACAAACCCTGCGCCTTCGCCTCTTCCGTGACCGCCAGCACCTGCGGCTCATGCCCGCAGGCGCGGGCAAAGGCCAGCAGGCCGTCGCGGGAAATGGTGGTGGTGGCGTCGTTCGACAGCGGGTGGAAGTTCAGCACCTCGTGCTGCATCATCGCCGCGTCAAAAATGGGCGTCACGCGCTGCGCTTCCCGGTCGTTGTAGAGGCCAAAGGGCGTGACGGAGCCCGGCACCACACCAAGGCATTCCATCAGCTGGTCAGCATTGCCGAAGGAGACGCGGCCCTGTCCGCCGATCAGCGTGTGGATCTGCTTCAGATCCACCGTGGCATCATGCAGCACCACCACCAGAAAGATGCGGCCCTTCTTGTCCTTCAGGAAGAGGTTGCGCGTGTGGGCGCCGGGGATCATGGCATGCACGTCTTCGGATTCCGCCACCGTGAACACCGGCCGGTGATCCGTGGTGCTGGTTTCAAGCCCAAGATCATCCAGAAATGCCAGCAGCTCGCTGCGTGTTGCCATCATGCCGTCTCCCGCTCTCCGGCCGCCGCTGGGGCCGCAAAATCGCTCTCTTTCCATGCTTCTAGCTGATCAGGGTCTTGCGCGGCAAGGCTTCCGGGGAGCAGGCAAATGGCGCGCCGCGGCCTTCTGTCCACAGCTCGTCCACACGGCGGAAAAAGCCGTAGCCGGGTCAAAAAAGCCTGTTGCATTCGCAGGCGGCTTGGTTCATATACAGCCCACCTCAGCGGCGGGCCTTCGCAAGGCGGCTTTCTGCGGCGCTTAAGCGGGCGTAGCTCAGGGGTAGAGCACAACCTTGCCAAGGTTGGGGTCGTGGGTTCGAATCCCATCGCCCGCTCCAGTTTCCGGTCAATCGGTAATCTGGTCCAGCGTCATTGAGGATACCCATCCGGCTTGCCGGATTTGTGCGGGCGTAGCTCAGGGGTAGAGCACAACCTTGCCAAGGTTGGGGTCGTGGGTTCGAATCCCATCGCCCGCTCCAGTTTCGAAAAGGGCTGCCGCAAGGCGGCCTTTTTTATTGTCCGCACAGGCGTCCGCAAGTCCGTGCGGTGCGCATTGGCAACAGCTCGTTAAAATTACCTTTTTGGTAATCTCTTTATCGCAATTTGCCCTATAATCGGTCCCAATCAGTAGTTCGTTCAGGACAGACCCCGCCCATGATGCGCAAGTTCGCTCTTCTCGCCCTGACTTCCGCCCTTGCCGGCAGCGCTCTTCCGGCTGTTGCCCAGGATTATTCCTACGGCTCGTCCGGCGGTGGTTCCGGTCATCAGTATGTCCTCGACCTTGGCGTCGGCGCCCTGGTCAAGCCGCGTTATGATGGCGCAGACACCTATCTCGTTTCGCCGGTGCCGCTGATTTATGTCAGCCGCTTCTATCTGCCGATTTTGGGGCAGGTGGCAGACGGGCAGGCGCGCACGGGCATCTATTTCTATCCATCCTTCAACTTCATCGGACAGCGCCGTCCGACCGATACATCCAAGCTCAGCGGCACCCGCAAGGTGGACTGGGCACTGGAAGCAGGCCTGGGTGCCGGTTTCCAGGGCGAAGGGTTCCGGGTGTTCGGCGAGCTGCGCCAGGGATTCAACGGTCACAAGGGGCAGGCCGGTCAGATCGGCGCTGACCTGATCATGAAGCCGATGCCGAAGCTGGAGCTCAGCGCCGGCCCCCGCCTTGGCTTTGCCTCCAGCCGCTACATGGACACCTACTTCAGCGTTTCGCAGTCAGAGGCCCGCGCCAGCGGCCTGAACGAGTTCCGCGCCAGCGGCGGCTTCAAGAGCATCGGCGTTGCCTCCCGCGCCAGCTATGATCTGACGGATCAGGTGAAGCTGCATGTGGAAGGCGGTTATGACCGGCTGATCGGTGATGCGGCCCGCAGCCCGATTGTCCGCAACCGCGGCAGCCGCAACCAGTACACCATCGGCACCGGCGTCACCTACCGGTTCTCGTTCGACGCATTCTGAGCTGGCTCATGTGCCGGCAGAAATGAAAAAGGGCCGTCCGGTGGCGGCCCTTTTGTTTGTTTTCCGGCGGCTCACGAACAGGGTTTGAGCGGGGGCATTCCGTCAGGCAGTTCAGTGCGTGCGTCACCGCACAGGTTGATCATGCGCTTGGGGTCAAGCCCGCGCACATTCTGCAGCTTTGCACCCGGAAGCCTCGTGTTGCGCAGCAGGGCGCCCGTCAGATTGGCGTTCGAGAGATCTGCACCGGTCAGATCGCCACTGGTGATGCGCGTGCCGCTCAGATCCGCATTGCGGAAACTGGCATCCACCGCGATGATCCGGTCAAGATCGGCATAGGGCAGGCGGGCATTGTCCAGCATGGCGCTGCTGAGGTCGGCGCGCTCCAGATCCGCGCCATCCATCTTGCTGCCGGTGAAATTGGCGCCGATGGCTATGCTGCGGGTCAGTGTGGCGCTGCGCAGATCCGTGTTGTCCAGCTTGGCGCTGGTCAGCACCGCATCATTCAGATCCGCGTCCCGCATGTCTGAGCCGGACAGCCTTGCCTTGATCAGGGATGCTTTCTCCAGATCCACGCCGCGCATGGAACTGCGGGTCATGTCGGCCCCATCGAGGTTGGCGCGCTCCAGCTCCGCCCGGCGCAGGTCAGCACCGGCAAGCCTTGCACCGGTGAGAATGGCCTCCTTCAGATCGGCCTCGCGCAGGTTGACGCCGGTGAAATCCGGCATGTCCAGCTTCAATGCGCGCAGGCTTTCAAGCTTGAGGTCGCAGCCGGGGCAGCCATTTTGTGCGGTAATCTGATCGAACTGCGGGGCTGCAGCCTGTGCAAAGGCGCTGTCAGAGCCCTGAGGCAGCAAGGCGAGGGCCGGCAGGATGAGCGCTCCTGCAAGTTTCGATGTCAATCGCAGTGCCATGTCCAACCTCCTGCGCCCCCGGGCCTCTTTTAGCCCTCACCGGGCCGGGCGCAAAGCACAGAGTTGCACACCAAGACATCTTGTCCCGGTCTGCATTTCAAGGATGGAGGGGGAGAGTGCTGCGGGCCGGAAGGAAGTAGCGGGTCGCAGTGCCACTTCCTTCCGTCCGCAATCGCTGACGACGCACAACCTGACAATCAGCTTCCCGACATTAGGATTGGAGTGGTTTCCAAAAGGTTTTCTTTGTCGATAAAACTGATCTTCGTGCGTTTTATTTGGTTTAATGATGTTTATCTTTGTTATTGATTTTATTATGCATGGCAAAATGCGAATTCCAGTTAATTTCTATTAATCACTGGAACTCCGAGCGCAGATCGACAGTCGAGCGTTCGCCTACGGCATCGTAATTGCGCTCCACCCAGTCTGCTGCGGTCTTGCGGCCGATGGAGAACAGCTCCTCGATAAACGCCCATTCCGCATTGGACTTGGAGGAGGCCTGCAGCGGCTTCAGGGCTTCTCCGTCGATGCGGTGGAAATTGACCTTCTTGTAGTCCTCTTCATTCAGCTTGCCTTCGTTCAGAAGGCGCAGCACGAATTCGATGGACCGCATTTCGCGCAACAGCGTGGAATTGAAGGTGATCTCGTTCATCCGGTTCTGGATTTCGCGGGCCGTCTTCGGGGTTTCCTTGCGCTCGATCGGGTTGATCTGCACCAGCAGCAGGTCCTGCGTGCCGGTCTCGTAGAACAGCGGATAGAGCGGCGGGTTGCCCATGTAGCCGCCGTCCCAGTAGGGCACGCCGTCGATCTCCACCGCCTGGAACACCTGCGGCAGGCAGGCCGAGGCCATCACGGCATCGGCTGTCAGCTCGTCTCCGCTGAAGACCTTGATCTTGCCGGTGTGCACATTGGTGGCCGACACAAACACCCGCACACGCCCGCAGGCGCGGACGGAGTCAAAGTCGATGATCTCCTTCAGCACCTCATGCAGCGGATTGATGTTGAGCGGATTGAACTCGTAGGGCGAGGCAAAGCGGGAGATGAGATCCATGGCAATGTAGCTCGGCGAGAAGTCGAGGCTCCACTGGCCAAGGGCCATGTCCAGCGGCGAGCGGCGGATCGGGCTGAGATAGGCGTGCTGGCTCACCTTCTTCCAGAAGGTCCGCAGGCGCTCCCGGGCACCCTCCACGCCCCCCTCGTGCAGGCCGCAAGCCAGGGCCACCGCATTCATGGCGCCTGCTGAAGTGCCGCTGATACCGTCAATCTCGAAGCGGTCATCTTCCAGAAGATAATCCAGCACCCCCCAGGTGAAGGCGCCATGGGCGCCGCCCCCCTGAAGGGCCAGATTGATGACCTTGCGCCCCGGCGCGGATTTGCGCGGCGGGACTTTCCGCTTTCTGGCCTCTGTCATTACTGGGCCGTCCAGCCGCCATCGACGGGCAGCAGCGTGCCCGTGATGGACTTTGCTGCATCCGAACACAGGAAGACGGCAACTGCCGCGACCTCTTCCACGGTGACGAATTCCTTGGTCGGCTGGGCCTTCAGCAGCACCTCGCGCTTGACCTCGTCCTCGGTCATGTTGCGCGCCTTCATCGTGTCGGGAATCTGGGCCTCGACGAGGGGCGTCCAGACATAGCCCGGGCAGATGGCGTTGACGGTGACGCCCTTTTCGGCAGCTTCCAGCGCAACCGTCTTGGTCAGCCCGGCAATGCCGTGCTTGGCGGCCACATAGGCGGACTTGAAGGGCGAGGCGACTAGCGCATGGGCGGAGGCGGTGTTGATGATACGGCCCCAGCCACGCGCCTTCATGCCCGGCAGGGCGGCGCGGATGGTGTGGAAGGCGGACGACAGATTGATGGCGATGATCGCGTTCCACTTGTCGACCGGGAACTCTTCGATCGGCGACACGTGCTGGATACCGGCGTTGTTGATCAGGATGTCGACGCTGCCGAATTCCTTCTCTGCCGTTGCGATCATGGCGGCGATTTCGTCGCCCTTGGTCATGTCGGCGGGCGAATAGATGCAGCGGACGCCGAAGTCCTTTTCGATGCCGGAGCGCTCGGCCTCGATCTTGTCCTTGTCGCCAAAGCCGTTGATCATCACATTGGCGCCTTCGGCTGCCAGCGCCCGCGCATAGGCAAGGCCGATGCCGGAGGTGGATCCGGTGATGACGGCGTTTCTGTTCTTCAGCATGTCTTTCAGGCTCCCTGACCTCATTCCGGCGGCAGCTTCACATGAAGCTGCCTTGCACTGCAACAACGCAGTTGCGCTGATGGGGTTGCGTGACAAATCGGTAATGAAAGCCTGAGCTTTTGCAGGGCGCTGCCCTGCCTGCTTGCAGCTGTCCGTCAGTGCTGGGCGAACATCGGATTGCCGGGGTTTTCGGCCCACAGCCGCTCGGCCACATCCTTGTAGGCGACAGTGACCACGGCAAGACCGATGGTGGTGGTGGTGATCTGCAGCAGTGCACCGAAGACAGACAGTATGACAGTCCCGAGAATGACCGAGCCTCCAGCAAGGATCTGATATCCGCCAGCCAAGGCAAGGCCTAGCAGCAGGAATACAGGGATGCTCAGCAGAAACGATGCCACGAGCATCGGTCCCGCATACCCTCTGCTGATGCGGAAGGCTTCCATCACCGGCAGGCGGTGACCAACGGCCGAGGCCGGCACAATGAAGCTGATGCGGTACATCAGAACAGCAATCAGAAAGAAAAATACTACAGTTATGACCATCATGGTTTGGTCCTGGAAGACTTCACCAAGCTGCATCGACACCAGAATGAAGCCCAGGATTGGCGTCAGCACGATCAAAAAGGTCTGTAGCATGCGGCCCAGCACCCTTAGCTCATAGATGCCGAAGCGTAAGTAGATGAGATCGGGCTGTTCCCGCAGCAGGCCAAACCGGTGCCAGCCGCTGGCGATGGAGGCGCCGCTGACCAGCGTCAGCACTAAACTGGCCAGGGCAAGAATGATATTCAGGCCGGGGACGTCTTCGCTTGCACCTTCCAGAGCACCGGCCACAAGCATGATCACCATCCACGCGCCGGCAATGCGGAAGGCGATGTTGATGTTCTGGCGGATCAGGGTCGCTGACTGATGCAGGATATCCGAATACATGGGGGCTCCAGGCTGGTCTTGTCACTTGCAGGAAATGCCAAGTGCAATCATCAGGTCTATAGGCCGGTCCGGCGGGGCGGCGCAAGTGCTGCGCATCACAGTTTGCGGCGCTGATGCGCTGCATCGCGCCTTGCGTGCGGTTCTTGATTGCCCTTATGTGAGAGCCAATTTAATCAGGCCATGAACAGCGCCCGTCCCCGGTGCGGGCGGAGGGTGAATACGAGGTTGGCTGATCCGATGAGCGAGTATGTCCCGATGCGCCTGCCCAGGCGCCGGTCGGTTGCCGTGCAGGTGGGTTCCGTGATGGTGGGCGGCGATGCGCCCGTCGTCGTGCAATCCATGACCAATACGGACACGGCAGATGCCGATGCCACCGTGGCGCAGGTCGCCGCACTGGCGCGGGCCGGGTCCGAGCTGGTGCGCATCACGGTGGACAGGGACGAGTCTGCTGCGGCCGTTCCGCGCATCCGCGAGCGGCTGGAGCGCATCGGCATCAATGTGCCGCTGATCGGCGACTTCCATTATATCGGCCACAAGCTGCTGGCGGACCATCCGGCTTGTGCCGAGGCTTTGGCCAAGTACCGCATCAATCCGGGCAACGTGGGTTTCAAGGCCAAGCGCGATACCCAGTTCTCGCAGATCATCGATATCGCCCAGAAATATGACAAGCCGGTACGCATCGGCGTCAACTGGGGCTCGCTCGATCAGGAGCTTCTGACGAAGCTGATGGACGAGAATGCCGCCAGCGCCAATCCGATTGCCGCTTCCGCCGTCATGCGCGAGGCGATCATCCAGTCCGGGCTTCTTTCGGCCGAGCGCGCCGAAGGCCTCGGCATGGCACGCAACAAGATCATCCTGTCGGCCAAGGTCAGCAATGTGCAGGACCTGATCGCCGTCTATGCGGATCTGGCGGCGCGCTGCGACTATGCGCTGCATCTGGGCCTCACCGAAGCGGGCATGGGCACCAAGGGCATCGTCGCCTCGGCGGCGTCCATGGGCATTCTGCTGCAGCAGGGCATTGGCGATACCATCCGCGTGTCGCTGACGCCGGAGCCGGGCGGTGACCGCTCGCGCGAAGTGCAGGTGGCGCAGGAACTGCTGCAGGTGATGGGCTTCCGCGCCTTCGTGCCGGTGGTGGCGGCTTGCCCCGGCTGCGGGCGGACAACGTCCACCGTCTTCCAGGAGCTGGCCAGCGACATTCAGGAGCATATCCGCGTGTCGATGCCTGTGTGGCGCGAGCAGTATCCTGGGGTGGAGAACCTCAACGTCGCGGTGATGGGCTGCATCGTCAACGGGCCGGGTGAATCGAAGTTCGCCGACATCGGCATCTCGCTGCCGGGCACGGGCGAATCGCCTTCTGCGCCTGTGTTCATCGACGGCGAGAAGGTCATGACCCTGCGCGGCCCCTCAATCGCGGACGACTTCAAGGCCATGGTGCTGGGCTATATCGAGCAGAAATACGGCTCGGGCAAGCCGCTGGAATTGCCCTCCGCTGTGCAGGAGTGAGTTCGCCCTCCCGGCTGCAGTGCTGAAACAGGAGTTGCCGGAATGCTGAATGCGGTGAAGGACGGCGGCACAAAGCCGGCCATTCTGGTGATCACGTCACAGGTGGTGCGCGGCAGTGTCGGCGGTCGCGGTGCGGTCTTTGCACTGGAGCGTCTGGGCTTCCCGGTGTGGTATCTGCCGACCATCCTGCTGCCCTGGCAGCCGCTGGTTGGGCGTGGTCAGCGCATCGTTGCGCCGATGACGGATTTCGATGCCATCACGGCGGATCTGGCCGCGTCCCCCTTCCTGCCGGAGATCGGCGCGGTCATCACCGGCTATCTAGGCTCGCCCGAACAGGCCTCTGCCGTCGCCCGCCTCATCAAGGCGCTGCGGAAGGTGCGCCCCGAAGTGACCTATCTGTGTGATCCGGTGATCGGTGATCTGGAAGGCCTCTATGTGCCGGAGGCAACTGCTGCCGCCATCCGCGACGAGCTGGTGCCGCTGGCCGATATCTCGACGCCCAACCGTTACGAGCTGGCCTGGCTGACCGGGCGGCCAACCGATTCGGAGCTGCAGGCCCTGTCCGCCGCGCGGCATCTGGGTCCGGAACGGGTGGTTGTCACCTCGGCCCCGGCGATGCGGCGCAATTCCATCTCCAACCTGCTGGTGGGCAAGCGCGGCGCCGTTGCGGCCGAACACGCGGCCATCGACAATCCGCCCCATGGCACGGGGGACTTCTTCTCCGCCCTGTTCATGGCCCGTCTGCTGGAAGGCATGGATGAGGACGAGGCGCTGGTGCGCGCTGCCGCTTCCGTGTTCGAGCTGGTTGCCCGCACGGTGAAGCAGGGTGCCAACGAGCTGCTTTACGCCGCCGAACAGCAGACACTCTGCCGCCCCATGGCACTCGTCAGCACCCGCCGGGTGATGGAGAGCGCCGGCGCGCGATGACCGGGCCGGGCTCCATGTCTCAGGCCAGACGGGTAGCCGGGGTTGATGGCTGTCCGGCAGGCTGGATCGCGGTGATTCTTGACGAAAGCCTGACAGCGCAGCCGCAGGTGCTGGTGACGCCCCGCTTTGCGGATCTTCTGGCGCTTCAGCCCCGGCTTGAGGTTGTGGCGGTGGACATGCCCATCGGCCTGCCGGACCGGATCGGCCCCGAGGGGCGGGGGCCGGAACGGCATGTGCGCCCGCTTCTGGGCATGCGCCAGTCCTCGGTGTTTTCCGTGCCTTCCCGTGCCGCGGTCTATTGCGAAGACTACCGGGAAGCCTGCCGGATCGCGCAGGAAACCTCCGAGCCGCCGCGCAAGGTGTCAAAACAGGCCTTCCATCTCTTCCCGAAAATCCGGGAACTGGACAAGGCTCTGGCCGGTGAGCGGCAAGAGCGCGTGTTCGAGGTGCACCCGGAAGTGGCCTTCTGGCGGCTCAATGGCGGCGCGCCCATGAGCCTGCCGAAAAAGATCAAGAGCCGCATCAATCCGGACGGCATGGACGAGCGCCGCGCCTGTCTGGCCGCTCACGGGCTTGAGCCTGCGTTCCTGTCACAGAAGCCGCCGTGCGGGGCAGGGGCGGATGATTTTCTCGATGCCAGCGTCAATGCCGTCATGGCCCTGCGCATTCTGGCAGGTCATGCAGAGCCATTCCCGAAGGATTTCTCCCGCGACAGCTGCGGCCACCGCATTGCCATCTGGGCGTGAGATGCTGCGGGCCTAAGGCTTCACCTTCGGCGCCGTGGCGACGGTGGTCAGGTCCACCTGAGGCGGGGTGGCATCTTCTTCTTCGGAGCTGCCGAAGCTGAGCCAGCGCTTGAAGAAGCCTGGCTTCTGCTCGGCAGCCTGAGCCTCCGGGGCAAAGGCCGTTGCGGTCACGTCTGCTGCCGCTGGTGATGCCGGAGGAGTGGCTGCTGCCGTGCTGGCAACCGTCTCTGCGGGCTGGCCGGGCGCCTGCTCTGCCGCAACCGGCGTCTGGGCAGGCTTTGAAGCAAACAGGCTGGCAAAGACGCCACCGGTGGAGCCCGGGGCCGCAGGTGCACCGGCGGGAGCTTCTGCCGTTGCGGGCTCTGCCGGTGCGTCTTGCGCCGCCTCTTCCGGCTTGTCGTCGCTGCCGAACTTCGGATTGACGATGGCGGCGATCATGGCCGCCCGTTCCTTGGCCCGCTGTTCGCGTTCCGCCTCTTCCCGGATATTGGCCATCGCCACTTGGAAGGCCTCGGCGTCCTTCTTCTGCTTGGCTTCCACGGCAACACGGATGGCCTGCGGTACTTCATAGGCCGGGCATTGGGCCGTTGCGCGGAAGGGCACATTGGCCATCAGCGGCGTGGCGTTGAACACATACTGCTTTTCGCAGACATCGATCTTCGGTGTCTGTTTCGTCACTTCGAAGTGGTCATAGCCCACCTTCAGCATGCGCCAGAAGTCCATGTGCGGGCTGTCATTGTGCCGCGCCATGTTCTCCGCCGTCATGCGGAAGGGGAACGCCTGCACCTGGAACGACCGCTGCCCGCCCTTGAAGCTGTCCCGGGCCAGCGCATAGATGTCCTCGATCTGCGGATCGGTCATGGCATAGCAGCCGCGCGACGAGCAGGCGCCATGCACCATCAGATGCGTGCCGGTGCGGTTGTGCGACCGGTCATAGGCATTTGGAAAGCCCATGTTGAAGGCAAGGTGGTAGCTGGAGTTGGGGTTCATCAGTCCCGGTGTGATCTCGTAGAACCCCTCCGGTGCCTGCCGGTCGCCTTCCTTGACCTTGGGACCGAGCTCACCGGACCACTTGCAGATCTCGAAAGTTTCGAGCAGGGCAAAGCGGCCCTCCCGGTTCTGCTTCCAGACTTCAAGCGTGCTTTCTTCCTTGAAGATGCGGATCAGAATGGGCGAGCGCGCATCCATCTTCAGTTCGGTGAACTTCGCCTTGATGGCTGGGCGCACCTCGCGCAGATGCTTGGGGCCGAAGGCAACGTATTCATCCCCCGACTGGCAGCCTGCAAGAAGCGCGGCCAAAGCCAGAGCGCCAGCCAGGCGGATGACCTTGCGGGCTGTAGGTTTCGGAAAGGCAATCATGCCCATCTGCAGTCACACCTGAAAGAAAAGCTGCCTTGCCGCCGTCAGGAGCGGACAAAGCCATCATTCGCACAAGGGTAAGGTGCCGCCTTGTCTTCCGCAAGATGGCAGGACCATGCGGGATCATAAATCAGCGTAGAGAAAACAGGGGGATGCAGCGGATGAGGCCTTCTCATGCAAAAAAACCGGCACAGGTTGTCCTGCGCCGGTTTTTGAAGGTCACATCCGCGCAGCTTTCAGAGGCTGCGGCCGATGGCGAGGAACTTGTCGCGGCGCAGCTTGCGCACCTGATCAGCAGACAGGCCCTCGAAAGACTTAAGCGCCTCGTCAATCGCCTTGCCGGCGCGGTCGATGGCCGTCTCGCGGGCACGGTGGGCGCCGCCCGCCGGTTCCTCGATGATGCCGTCGATGATGCCGAGTTTCAGAAGATCCTGCGCAGTGATCTTCATGTTGGTCGCTGCTTCCTGCGCCCTTGCGCTGTCGCGCCACAGGATCGAGGCTGCGCCTTCCGGCGAAATCACGCTGTAGATCGCGTGTTCCAGCATCAGCACCTTGCTGGTGGCGGCAATGGCGATGGCGCCGCCCGAACCGCCTTCACCGATGACGGTGGCGATGTTCGGCACACCAAGGCTGAGGCAGCGGTCGGTGGAGCGGGCGATGGCTTCCGCCTGGCCGCGCTCTTCCGCGCCAAGGCCCGGATAGGCGCCGGCCGTATCGACGAAAGACAGCACCGGAATGCCGAACTGGTCGGCGAGATCCATGATGCGCACCGACTTGCGGTAGCCTTCGGGGCGGGCCATGCCGAAATTGTGCTTGAGGCGGGTTTCCGTGTCCGAGCCCTTTTCCTGCGCCAGAATGGCGACGGACTGGCCCCGGAAGCGGCCGAAGCCGGCAATGATCGCCTGATCGTCGGAGAACTTGCGGTCACCGGCCAGCGGCGTGAAGTCCTCGATGAGGCCCTGGATGTAATGGGCCGCATGCGGGCGGTCCGGATGGCGGGCCACCAGCGTCTTCTGCCAGGGGGTCAGCTTGGAATAGAGGTCATTGAGGGTCTGGCTGGCCTTGGCCTCAAGGCGGCCGACTTCCTCGTCCACGTTCACCGCTTCGCCGGTCGCTGCCAGCGCACGCAGTTCCTGGGCCTTGCCGATGATGTCGGCGACGGGTTTTTCAAATTCCAGATAGCTGTGCATGAACCGTTTACCTGATGGCCGCTGCAGTCCTGCCCGGAGGAGGCTGGACCCTTCGCGTGCCGTGTGTCCCGGGTCTAATGTTGTGGCGCGACACTGGAGAGCAAGATCCCATGAGTCAAGCGCGGCTGTATCAGGAGGTTAAGGATGGTGCAAGCGATCCCCGGCAAAACCGCCGGGGTCTGTCCTGAAAAGACCGGAAGTCCGGGCTTTCAACGGGCGGCCTGATCCTGTCCTGGGCCGTCGATGTTCAGCTTCGTGGCTTCCACGATCATCTGGCCGCTCGCCGTGGGCATGACGATCCGGTAGGGAATGAGCACGTCATTGCGGCCCATTGGCGCCAGCCAGGCTTCCATCTGGGCCTCTTCCATCTGCTTGACGGATTCCTTGCCCGGGCGGTGGCCTGCAATCGCCTTCCAGCGCGCGCCGCAGACGACGACAGGACCGTCATAGCCACGGCCGGAGACTTCCTTGATTTCCTTGTATTCCATCTGGATGTCGAAGCGGGTCCAGCCATCGAACACGGGGAGCTTGCGCTTGCAGGCGGCAGGCCCCAGTGCGTCCTTGCCCGTGGCAACCGGCATTACGGCGGCGCTCAGCGGGTCCATGGCGTTTTGCTGGTGCTTCCTGGTGATCTCGATGCGGTCCGGCACCGGCTTGAAGGGGGGCGCGGCCTCTGCCTCGCGGATGTTGCCGGAGCCTTGCGTCATCAGCACGTAGAAATCGCGGTTGGCTGCCTGCGAGGCCATGGAATATTTGGATGGCACCACCTTGCCCCCCACCAGCCAGCCGGTGGCTTCCGCCCCGCCGCGTCCGGTGGAGAACAGGCTGCCGATGCCGGCAGGCTCAAGTCCGACCTTGGCGGAATAGGCATTGCCCTGCAGCACGATGGACATGCTGCCCTTGCCGATGACAAGGCCGGCGACCGTGATGTCGTAGAGCCCGCCGATGCGGGCGGTTTTGGCGTCAGCGTCTGCGGAAGCCATCGAAACGGGCAGGGCGGCGGCGCAGGTGAGGGCGAGCGCACGAAGGGTGGCGGGCAAGGTTCCGGCCTTTCTGCTCAGTACATATCTCGACACGTCGAACCTCCTCGGCACCTCGTCCGGTGCCCGGTGACAACCTTTCCCGGCAGGAGCCGCCGCCCCGTTGCTGCCTGCCTGGCGAATTCTATCGGTGCTTCCGGCGCGGCTGGCGCGCAGCGGATGGCATCATCATGCCAATTGTTCGGTGGTATGGTAACCGCTTGGTTAATTTCCGGCATCCTGCATCGGATTTTGCAGCTTTCGCTTTCCTGAGGCGGTGAAGCCTTGACGCTGGCCGCCAAGGCCAGTATAGGGAGCCAGATTTTTCCGAAATGAGCCGGTTTTGATGTTGCCGGACCTCGCGGTCCGCTCCATACCGGCTGTAACCGTACCGGGTCCCAGCGGCCCCGGCCAGTAGAAAAAGGGTGATCCAATGGCACGCCGTTGCGAGCTTTCCGGCAAGGACGTCATGTCCGGGAACAATGTTTCCCACGCCAACAACAGGACCCGTCGCCGGTTCCTGCCGAACCTGTGCAACGTTTCGCTGATCAGCGACACGCTGGGTGAGACTTTCAAGCTGCGCATCAGCGCCCATGCCCTGCGCTCGGTCGAGCACCGCGGCGGCCTGGATGCCTTCCTCCTGAAGGCGGCTGACTGCGAGCTGTCCACCAAGGCACGGCTGATCAAGGCAGAAGTCAAGCGCCGTCAGACCGCTGCTGCTGCGGCCTGATACGGCCCGCTGCCGGATGAGCAAGGCAAACGCCATTTCCAATGGTGATATCGCCATCGCAGTCCTTGCGATGGCGATTGTCGTTGTGGCCTCCAATTTTCTGGTCCAGTTCCCGGTTGAGGGAACGGTGAGCGGCCTTGTGCTGGCCGACCTGCTGACCTGGGGTGCCTTCACCTATCCGGCTGCCTTCCTTGTCACCGATCTCACCAACCGGCGCTTCGGCCCTGCCGCTGCGCGCCGGGTGGTCTATGCCGGTTTTGTGCTGGCAGTTGCCCTTTCGGTGGTTCTGGCAACGCCGCGCCTTGCGGTGGCTTCCGGCTCGGCTTTCCTGATTGCCCAGCTTCTTGATGTGACGCTGTTCAACCGGCTGCGCCGCGCCGCTTGGTGGAAAGCGCCGCTCGTCTCTTCGGTTATCGGCTCGGTGGTCGATACGCTGATCTTCTTCTCGATTGCCTTTTCGCCGCTCTTCACCGGCCTGCTCGGCTATCATGATGACTTCGCCGTCGAAAACGCGCCGCTTTTCGGCATCTTCGCCGCGGAACTGCCGCGCTGGATTTCCTGGGCGCTGGGTGATCTGACGGTGAAGCTGGCGGTGGCGCTGTTCCTGCTGGCGCCCTACCGCATTCTCTTTGCGTTCATCCGGCCGATGCAGGACGCAGGTTCCGCGCCGCTCTCCCGCTGATCTTCTGTTTCAATCATCAAGCCTGAACCGCAGCAGCAGCGTGCGCTGCAGCAGCGAGCGGTTGTTGTCCGACATCAGTGTCAGGATCACGCGCCCGCCCGCGTCCTTGTGGACGGCCAGCGCTTCCATATTGTCGATTTCGTGCGACGGGCCTGCCTCCAGCAGGATTTCGCCCTTCAGTTTTGCGCCGGGGCGGATCTCGCTGCCCTTGAAGCGGCGCAGGCGCATGCCGATCCAGTCCTGCATGTTGAAGCGCCGCTCCAGCAGCAGCAGATCGCCATTTGGCAGGAACTCAGCCTCCGTGGCGTCGAACTCGCCGGAACGCTCTATCTCGAAACTGCCCGCCAATGGCCCGCCGATGATGAAGCCGGGCAGGGCGTTCTTCGCCGCATCCGGGTGGCGTTCACCGATGGCAACGAGACCGCCCTTCAGCGGGCTGGACAGGGCCGAGCCTGCCAGCGCCTCCGGCCCCTTGTTGCCGCGCAGCTTGCGGAAGCCTTCCGGCGTTTCCACCTGCGACAGGGCCTTGGCCTTGCCTGACGTCAGCGGCCAGGCAAAACGGTAGATGCGGTTGACCCGCTCCACGCTGACGAAGAGCTCCGTCCGCTTGCCGTTGATGCCAAGCGTCATGCCTTCCGTGTCCCAGGCCTTGCTGTTTTGCAGGACGGCGCCCTTCGGGTCGTGCGCAAGGGCAGTGCGGGCAGATGTGATGCCCAGCGGGCGCCCGTTGGCGTCCTGCTGCAGTTCGAAGGCGATCCAGCGGGCGTCGTCGGTCACCGCCAGATGGGACGCGCCACCCTCCAGCGTGATCAGGGCAGAGATGCCGCCATATTTCTTGGCAGGCAAGGAGAGATCCAGCCCGCCCAGAAAGGTAAGCTTGCCAAAGCGCGTTGCATCGCTGCCGCGCTGAAACTGGGTGATTGGCCGCGTGCGGATGGAGAGGCTTTCCCCGTCCTGCAGCAGTGGTGCGGCATGGGCCTCCGGAAGGCCTGCCGCACCCGTGAAGGCCAGCAGGATGGCGGCTGCTGCCGCCAGCCAGGTCTTCTTCATGCGCGCTTGCGCCGCCCGCGCTGGGGCACTGCGCCCACATTGGTGTCCTGGAACAGGTCGGCGAGTTGATCGGTCATGGCGCCGGCCAGTTCCTCCGCATCGATGATGGTCACCGCGCGCGAATAATAGCGGGTCACGTCATGGCCGATGCCGATGGCGATCAGTTCCACGGGCGACCGGTTCTCGATTTCATCAATGACAAACCGCAGGTGCCGCTCCAGATAGTTGCCCGGATTGACCGACAGGGTGCAGTCGTCCACGGGCGCGCCATCGGAAATCATCATCAGGATGCGGCGGTTTTCGGTCCGCGCCAGCAGGCGGCGGTGCGCCCAGTCCAGAGCCTCGCCGTCGATGTTTTCCTTGAGCAGGCCCTCGCGCATCATCAGGCCGAGATTGCGCCGTGCACGCCGCCAGGGCGCGTCAGCCGACTTGTAGATGATGTGGCGCAGATCGTTGAGGCGGCCGGGCTGGGCGGGCTTTCCGGCGGCAAGCCAGGCCTCGCGGGACTGGCCGCCCTTCCAGGCCTTGGTGGTGAAGCCAAGGATTTCCACCTTCACGCCGCAGCGCTCCAGCGTGCGGGCGAGAATATCGGCACAGGCGGCAGCCACGGTGATCGGGCGGCCGCGCATGGAGCCGGAATTGTCGAGAAGCAGCGTCACCACCGTGTCGCGGAAATTGGTGTCGCGCTCCTGCTTGAAGGCGAGCGGCTGCATCGGATCCGTCACCGCGCGTGTCAGGCGGGCGGTGTCGAGGATGCCTTCCTCAAGATCGAAATCCCAGGAGCGGTTCTGCTGGGCCATCAGCTTGCGCTGCAGGCGGTTGGCAAGCCGGGCCACGGCGCTCTGCAGGTTGACGAGCTGCTTGTCGAGGAAGGCGCGCAGGCGGTCGAGCTCGGCCGCATCGCAAAGATCTTCCGCCGTCACCACCTCGTCGAAGCGGGGCGTATAGACCCGGTAATCGGAGACCGGGCGGTTGCTCAGCGGGGCTTCGCGGCGCTGGTTCTCGCCCGGCTCCTCCGCATCCGCATCGAGGTCTTCCTGATCCATTTCCATGGAATCGGATTCGGAGGCTTCGGTGTCGCCAGCCTCCATTTCCTCGCCGGTCATCTCCGTTTCCTGCGGCATGCTTTCGTCGCCGCCGGTGTCTTCTTCCGCCTCGCCGCCGGTTTCCGCGTTGTCACTGTTGCCCTGATCGTCGCTTTCTTCGGGGTCGTCGTGATCGTCGTTCTCGTTTCCGGCCTCATCGGCCATGTCGAGCGCCTTCAGCACGTTGCGCATCTGGCCTGCAAAGGCAGCCTGATCCTCAAGCCGGGTGACGAGCCGGTCGAGATCGTTTCCGGCCTTTTGCTCGATCCAGCTGCGCCACATGTCGACAAGCTTGCCGGCGCTTGGCGGCGGCGGGGCGCCGGTCAGGCGCTCTCGGATCATCAGCGAAAGGGCATCGACCAGCGGCGCTTCCTCACGGCTGGTGACATCGGCAGAGCCAAGGCGGACGTATTTGTCGTCCAGCATGGCAGCGAGGTTGCTGGCAACGCCGGGCATGCGGGCCGCGCCCACCGCCTCGCAGCGGGCCTGCTCGACCGCATCATAGATCTGCCGCGCATCGGGGGCCTTCGGCGCGTGGCGCTGATGCACCTTCACGTCGTGGCAGGCCATGCGCAGGGCCATGGAATCACCCAGTCCGCGGGTGATCGTCAGCTCCCGCAAGCCCGGCTTGCGGGCCGGTTCGGGCAGGCGCGCCGCATTGGGGGCAAGGCCCGGGCGGTCACCGGAGAAGATGACCTCCAGTTCCGGATTGCCCGCAATGGCACGCATGGTGCCGGTGAGGGCCTGCTTGAAGGGCTCGGTGGGCGACTGCCCCTTGCCCCCGGCTCCGCTGTTGCTGCCCGGACCTGCCATTGCCTCAGCTCATGACCATGTTGATGGAGGATTCCGGCAGCTCTTCGCCGAAGCAGCGCTGATAGAACTCGCTCACCAGCGTGCGCTCGGTCTCGTCGCACTTGTTGAGGAAGGTCAGGCGGAAGGAGAAGCCGACGTCGCCGAAGATCTCGCAGTTCTCGGCCCAGGTGATGACCGTACGCGGGCTCATCACGGTGGACAGGTCGCCGTTGACGAAGGCGCTGCGGGTCATGTCGGCAAGGCGGACCATGCGCGACACGGTGTTGCGGCCTTCCGCGCCCTGGAAGTGCTTGGCCTTGGCCAGAACGATCTCCACCTCGTTGTCATGCGGCAGATAGTTCAGGGTCGTCACGATGGACCAGCGGTCCATCTGTGCCTGATTGAGCTGCTGCGTGCCGTGGTAGAGGCCGGAGGTATCGCCAAGGCCGATGGTGTTGGCAGTGGCGAAGAGGCGGAAATAGGGGTGCGGGCGCAGGACGCGGTTCTGGTCGAGCAGCGTCAGGCGGCCGGAGGATTCCAGCACGCGCTGGATCACGAACATCACGTCCGGGCGGCCGGCGTCATATTCGTCGAACACGAGGGCGACGTTGTTCTGGTAGGCCCAGGGCAGGATGCCATCGCGGAATTCGGTCACCTGCTTGCCGTCACGCAGCACGATGGCGTCCTTGCCGATGAGGTCGATACGGCTGATGTGGCTGTCGAGGTTGACGCGCACGCAAGGCCAGTTGAGGCGGGCAGCGACCTGCTCGATGTGGGTCGACTTGCCGGTGCCGTGGTAGCCGGTCACCATCACGCGGCGGTTGCGGGCAAAGCCGGCGAGGATCGCAAGGGTTGTCACGCGGTCGAACAGGTAGTCCGGATCAGCTTCCGGCACATATTCGTTGGCCGTCTTGTAGGCCGGCACGCGCAGGCTGCTCTGGAAGCCGAAGACTTCCTCGACGGAGATTTCGGTGTCAGGCTTGTTGTCAGCCACAGTCTTCGTATCAGTCATCGGTCCTCCGCTGCCACGGCCGGGCCGGGGTCAGGGTCGTTGGGGGGATGCCCGCGGAATGGCGGGCTAACAGAAACCGGCTTTCTTCAGGACGTTGTAGGCCTGAATGATTTCCCGCAGGCGGTCCTCGGAAGAACGATCCCCGCCATTGGCATCCGGATGATGCAACTTCACCAATTCCTTGTAGCGCGCCTTGATTTCGTCTCCGCGTGCCTCTCCGGGAAGATTGAGCACATCAAAGGACCGCTTTTCAAGGGCCAGTAGCTTTCTTGCGCGCGACACATGTTCGGCATTTTGCCGCGCATGGGCGCGCTGGCGGCCCGTGGCCCTCGGATCGAACCCGTCCGGTCCGTCCGCCGCCTGCCGGTTGACGCCCATTTTCCACGTGGGACGGTGGCCGGTGAGCGAATCCTTCTGATAGGCGCGCACCGCATCGTCGCTCATGCCGGAGAAATAATTGTAGGACTTGTTGTACTCGCGCACATGGTCGACGCAGAAATTGAAGAACATGCCTTCCCTGTCGCGGCCTTGCGGCGCGCGGTGGGTTCCGGGGCGGTTGCACCCCGGGAACTGGCAAGTGGGATAGGTGTCCTCTTCGAGCCGGTCCCTGTCCGGCTTCACGCGTATGCGGTCGAAGATTTTGGAATCCAGTTTCATGCGGCGATTATGGACAGGGCTTGTGCCCGGAACAAGGTTGACCCGGACAATAAAGGGGAGGAATGAGTATCGGGACAGGCCTTGCGGTCCGGCACGTGGTGCCGGTGCCACAGGGCATGAAGCCCATAACTCACACGGGATGCCATGAGTATCAAGACCCGCATGGCCGAAAGGCTGACTTCGATCTTTTCCCCCGCTGCGCTGGAGGTTCTGGACGAATCGGACCGGCACAAGGGGCACGGCGGATGGCGGGAGGGCGGAGAGACCCATTTCCGCATCCGTATCGTGGCCGAGGCTTTCTTCGGGATGAGCCGCGTGGCCCGTCACCGCGCCATAAACGATGCGGCTGCGGAGTTCTTCGCCGAAGGGCTGCATGCGCTCGCCATCGAGGCGCGCACGCCGGATGAACCGGACCCGCGCGCCCGTCAGGTCAGCCAGCCGGCCGGCTGACGTCTAGCGTGTTCCGCTGTCGGAGGAGGGCTGCGCTTCCCGCTTCTGCGGCGCGGGGCGCTGGTCCTTGGCTGACAGCGGCATGACGCGCAGACGGGTGATGCGGTTCTTTTCCCGCCGCAGCACCGTGAAGCGGAAGCCGTGGAAGGTGAAGATCTGGCGCTCTTCCGGGATCATCCGCGCTTCATGGATGACAAGCCCGGCGATGGTTGTCGCCTCGTCATCGGGCAGGGCCCAGTCGTTGGCGCGGTTGAGGTCGCGGATCGGCACCGAGCCGTCGACGATGACAGAACCGTCCGCCTGCGGGCGCACGCCGCTCAGCTCGACATCGTGCTCATCGGCAATTTCTCCGACGATTTCCTCGATGATGTCTTCCAGCGTGACGATACCCATCACCTCGCCATACTCGTCGATAACGAAGGCGAAGTGGGATTTCCGCTTCAGGAAGGCGTTGAGCTGGTCCTGCAGGCTTGTTGTGTCCGGCACGAACCAGGGCGGCGTGGCGATTTTCATCACGTCCATTTTGGAGAAATCGCCGTCGGCAGCTTTCAGGGCGCGCAGCAGATCCTTGGCATGCAGCACGCCGACGAAGTTGTCGCTCTCTCCGCGCCACAGCGGCATGCGGGTGTAGGGCGCGGCCAGTGCCGCATCGACGATCTTGGATACATCCTCGTCGACATTCAGGGCCATCATGCTCGTGCGGTGGACCATGACGTCGGAGACTTCCAGCTCGGCAAGGTCGAGAAGGCCGCCCAGCCGGTCGCGGTCGGCCTTCACCAGCCCGCCCTCCAGGTGCTGCAGGTCCACGGCACCACGCAGTTCCTCATGAGCGGAGAGGATCGAGGCATTGTCATCCACCCGGATGCCGATGGCCCGCATCAGCAGCCGGACGATGACTTCGATGCCCATGACGACCGGGCCGAAGATGGCAACGATGATCCGCACCGGCCGGGCTACGGCCAGAGCGAAACGGTCCGGGTTGGAGATGGCCCAGGTCTTGGGCATCACCTCGGACAGCACGACCACGAGCACGGTCATCACCAGTGTCGCCAGCGCCACACCCGCCTCGCCGAAAAGGCTGAGGAACAGGCTTGTGGCGAGCGACGACGCCAGAATGTTGACGATGTTGTTGCCCAGCAGCAGGGCGCCGATGAGGCGTTCCCGTGCGGCGATCAGCTTGCCAACGATGCCAGCGCGGCTGTCGCCCGCCTTTTCCATCTGGTGAATGCGGGCGCGGGAGGCAGCCGTCAGAGCCGTTTCGGAGCCGGAGAAAAAGCCGGACAGAACGAGCAGGCACAGGATCGCGCCGCCGGTGAACCAGAGGGTGGTGTCGTTCATCGGGTTAGTTTCTCCTTCAGGAATTCAAGCACGGCGGCCGTGTCTACGCCCTTTTCCACGAAGGCCTGTCCGATGCCCCGGGTCAGGATGAAGGTGAGCGCGCCGCGGCTGACCTTCTTGTCCTGAGCGATGCTGTCAAGGAGGGTTTCGGCCGGTGGCAGCTGGCCGGGGATCTGATGCATGCGGACGGGCAGGCCCACCTTGACCAGGTGGGCTTCGACCCGCTCCACATCCGCTTGCGGCAGCAGGCCGAGGCGGGCGGAGAATTCATGTGCCAGCATCATGCCGATGGACACGCCTTCGCCGTGGACGAGCCGGGTGCCGTCATATTCGACCGCTGATTCCAGCGCATGGCCGAAGGTATGGCCAAGGTTCAGCAGCGCCCGCTGGCCGCTTTCCCGCTCGTCGGCGCCGACAACGGCTGCCTTGGCTGCGCAGGAGCGCGCCACCGCTTCCTCACGGGCGGAGGTGCCGTCGAAGATGCCTTTCCAGTTGAGGTCGAGCCATTCGAAGAAGTCCGCGTCGCCCAGAAGGCCGTATTTCACCACTTCGGCATAGCCGGCACGGAATTCGCGGTCCGAAAGCGTGTCGAGAATGGCCGTATCCGCCAGCACAAGGGCCGGCTGGTGGAAGGCGCCGATCAGGTTCTTGCCATGGCGGGAGTTGATGCCCGTCTTGCCGCCGACGGAGGAATCCACCTGGGACAGCAGAGTGGTCGGCATCTGGATGAAGGTCATGCCCCGGCGCACGGAAGCCGAAACGAAACCTGCCAGATCCCCCACGACGCCGCCGCCAAAGGCGAGAACCGCGTCGCCGCGCTCCAGCCGCGCGGCCAGAACCTCGTCGCACAGGCGCTCGAACTGGGCATAGCATTTGGTCTGCTCGCCCGGCGGCACGGTGATGACCGTGTGCTTCAGCCCGGCAGTCTTCAGGCTGGCCGACAGGGCAGGCAGATGGGTGCGGGCGACGGTTTCGTCGGTGATGACGGCGAGCCTTGCGCCTGGCATGAGGGCTGCAATGCGCGCACCGGCGCTCGTCAGCACATCGCGGCCGATGACGATGCCGTAGGAGCGCTCGCCCAGGTTCACCGGCACGGTTACCGGCTCTGCCGCAGTCTCAAGTCTGTCAGCCATTTTGGCCCTCTTCGCTGTTCGTCCCGCCTGTGCGCAGGTTCAGATGGCTTTCGACAGCCGAAATCACGTCTTCCATCACCACTTCATGCGGCACTTCCCGGGACCAGACGGTGCTGTCGGCGAGGGCATAGACGGGCTCGCGCTTTTCCAGAAGCTGGCGCATGGTGCCTTCCGGATCGGCATTTTGCAGCAGCGGCCGCGTCGGGCGCTTGCGGACCCTCACCATCACGGTGGCAAGGTCGGCGCGCAGCCACACGGACAGGCCATGGGCCTTGATCGCGTTGCGGGTCGCCTCGCTCATGAAGGCGCCGCCACCGGTGGCAAGCACCTGCGGACCCTGCTGCAGCAGGCGGGCGATCACCTTTTCCTCGCCGCGGCGGAATTCCGGCTCGCCGTGCAGGGCGAAAATTTCGGAGATCGTCATGTTGGCTGCCGTTTCGATCTCGGTATCGGCATCAACGAAATCAAGGCCCAGGCGTTGGGCAAGGCGGCGCCCGACGCTGGATTTGCCGCAGCCCATGATGCCGACAAGCACGATTGAGCGGTTTCCAAGGGCGGTGACGATCCGGGCCGCACGTGCGTCCTTCACCTGTGTGCCCGATGCGGCTGCGTTCACCTTGGCCCTCCCTGAACGGTTCATGAAGCGCCTTTTAACATATTCCGGCAAAAAACAAGCGGCTTGCTCGGGGCTCGTGTCTGCCGCACAAAGAAAGCTGCGCAGACTGCCGATTCTCCTTGCTGTTTCTCCGGGAATTTTGCCGTGCCGACCTTGACCCGCCTGATCCTGGTTCTGGCCCTTCTGGGGGCAACGGGCTATGGCATCGTCTTTTCACTGGCGAATTTTGTCCATCCGAGCGAGCGGGAGATCACCGTGCGGGTGCAGAAGGATGGCTTTGCCCGCTGACGGGCGGCCACAAGGGTGCAGCCAGCATGAACAGCAGCATCGAAGCCTTTCTGGAAATGATCGCAGCCGAGCGGGGTGCGGCGCTCAACACGCTGGAAAGCTACCGGCGCGATCTGGAGGATTTTTCAGACTTTCTGGGCTCCACCGCGCCGCAGTCGGCGGGCCAGGACGATATCTCCGCCTATCTCGGCGATCTGGCAGGGCGCGGCTTTGCGCCGTCCTCGCAGGCGCGGCGGCTTTCTGCCCTGCGCCAGTATTTCAAGTTTCTGTATGCCGAAGGCATGCGCACGGACGATCCGACCCGCACGCAAGGGGCGCCGAAGCGCCGCCAGTCCCTGCCCAAGGTTCTCTCCGAAGACGAGGTGGACCGGCTGATCGAGGCCGCGCGCAGCTCTGCAGATACGGTACAGGCAGGGGACGATGAGGATGCGCAGACTGCCGCCAGCCGCCGCCTCAGGGCAGCCCGGCTCTACACGCTGCTCGAAGTGCTTTATGCCACGGGCCTGCGTGTGTCCGAACTGGTGGCCCTGCCGGTGAAGGCGGCGCTGCGCGATGCGCGGCTCATCGAAATCAAGGGCAAGGGCGGCAAGGAACGGCTCGTGCCGCTGAGCTCAAGGGCGCAGACGGCGATGAAGGATTATGTGGCCCTGCGCACAGGGGCAGGCGCCTTCATTGCCAGCCCCTGGCTGTTTCCCTCCTATGGTGAAAGCGGCCATTTCACCCGGCAGGCTTTTGCCCGCGACCTGAAGGCGCTGGCCGCCTCTATCGGTCTTGATGTGCAGAAGGTCTCGCCCCACGTGCTGCGCCATGCCTTCGCTTCGCATCTCCTGCAGAACGGTGCGGACCTGCGCGTGGTGCAGCAGCTGCTGGGCCATGCGGATATTTCCACAACGCAGATCTACACCCACGTCCTCGACGAGCGCCTGCAGGCCCTCGTCGAAGCCCATCATCCGCTGGCGAAGCGGTAGGGTTTCGAGTCACTTCGGCATCAAGGCCCAATAGTCGAAGTCCAGCACCACATTGTCCGCATAGACGCCATCTGCCGTGGCATAGGGGAAGTCCGCGCAAGGGGTGTTTCTGGTGGCGACGAGCCGCAGGCGCAGCGCGCCCACATCCTCGCGGCCGTCGATCGCTGCCGCATCGATGACTTCCGACCAGGCATAGACCGTATCGCCTGCAAACAGCGGAGCTACGTGGCGCCCGGCATTGATGGCGGCGATGTGGAAGGCGGCGCCCAGTCCGTTGAAGGAAAGGGCGCGGGCCAGTGAAATCACGTGGCCGCCATAGATCAGCCGCTTGCCGAACCGGCCCTTGCCTTCGGTGTGCTGGTTGAAATGCACCTTGGCCGTGTTCTGGTAAAGCCGGGTGGCGAGCTGGTGCTCGGCCTCTTCCACCGTCATGCCGTCCACGTGGTCGATGCGTTCGCCGGGCACATAGTCCCCAAAGCGGAAGCGGCTGCCGGCCAGATCACTGTCCCAATTGGCCGTGTCGAGCAGCGGCACTGCATCGCCAAGAGCATCCGGCGCAATGCTCTCGGGCAGGGTCGGGACAACGGGCGCAGGCGCCGGATTGCCGGGGTCCCGCTTGTTGACCATGACCCAGCGCACGTAATCCAGAACCTCGGTGCCATCGGATTTGTAGCCGGTGGAGCGGACATAGACGACGCCGGTCTTGCCGTTGGAGTTTTCCTTGAGGCCGATCACTTCCGACACGGCAGACAGGGTGTCGCCGGGATAGACGGGGGCAAGGAAGCGCCCGCCCGCATAGCCGAGGTTGGCCACGGCATTGAGGGAAATGTCCGGCACCGTCTTGCCGAAGACAATGTGGAATGTCAGCAGGTCGTCGATGGGCGCGGCCGGATAGCCCAGTTCCTGCGCAAAGGCATTCGAACTTTGCACCGCAAAACGCGGGCCGTAGATGGCGGTGTAGAGCGCCACGTCACCGGCGGTCACCGTGCGCGGGGTTGCATGCCGGATCACCTGGCCGATCCGGAAGTCCTCGAAGAAATTGCCCGCGCTGGTCTTGCTCACGTCCCGCCTCCCAAATCGTTGCATCTGCAGATGATTAAGACCGCTGCCCGGCTCCGGGGCAAGGGGAACCTTGGTTGAAGGCTTTGGGACAAGCTGGCGCAGGGCAGGACAGGCGCGGGGGAGGGCAGGCGCGGGGTTGGCGGCAGCGTCCCCTGCCTTTATAACCGCCTTCCGCGCCGCATACTGGGGCCTGCCGGATGGCAAGGAGCATGACTGACATGGCAAACGAGTTTCCGCAGGACCTGATCGACGGTTATGGCCGCTATCTCCAGAAGGGCTATGTCCGCTTCCGCGAGCAGCAGGAAAAGCTGGCGATTTATGGCCAGAAGCCCGAGGTGCTGGTCATTTCCTGCTGCGACAGCCGCGTCGCGCCGGAAGGTGTGTTCCATGCAGGTCCCGGTGAGCTTTTCGTGGTGCGCAACGTTGCCAATCTGGTGCCGCCATTTGAGCAGACCGAAGGCCAGCACGGCACCAGTGCCGCGCTGGAATATGCCGTGCGCGTTCTCAAGGTGAAGCATATCGTCATCATGGGCCATGCCAAGTGCGGCGGTGTGCAGGCCTTCCGTCAGAACGCCAATGCGCCGCTGGCGACGGGCGAATTCATCGGCCGCTGGATCAAGCTGCTGGAGCCTGCTGCTATCGCCATGGCCTGCATGCCGGTGGACCGGCTGGATGATCCGCAGCTGGCGATGGAATATGCCGGTGTGCGCCAGTCGTTGAAGAACCTGCGCACCTTCCCTTTCATCGATCAGGCCTGCACCAGCGGTTCTCTCAAGGTTCACGGCGCCTGGTTCGATATCGGCAGCGGAGAGTTGCGGGTGATGGACCCGGAAACCGAGCGGTTCGAGACATGCGCCGGCTACGAGATAATTGAAGCCGCACAAGGCTGAGGCGGCTGGAAAAAGAACGGGAAGGGGCAGGGGTGGAGAAGCCGCCGCCTGCCCTTCTGTCTTTGCACCGTCCTGAGGTCAGCCCCTGGGCGAAACCAGTACGAGGCTCCAGAATACCTTGTACTTGGAGGAGGGGCTGTATGCGGTGGCAATGCCCATGCGGGTCACGCGCTCATCCAGCATCACCTTGTTATGGGTGGGCGATTCGCGCCAGCCGGAGAAGGCCTCAGCCAGCGTGCGGTAACCGGCGCTGACGTTCTCGACGCCATAGGACTTGCTCTCGCCGATGGCATCCAGCCGGTTCTTCAGCTGGTTCTGCGGGTAGAGCGAGGCGCGGATATCATCCGCTGCCGCGATGACCCTTGCCTGCTGCTGGGCAAGGGAAATCAGGACCGGGTCCGCGACAACGCGGCCGCGTCCGTTGTTTTCCCGGTACTGGGAAATCATCTGCTGGGCCGTCGCCTGATCGATAACGGCGTTCACACGTGCCAGATCCCGGTAATAGGGCGGGACGTCAGCCGGTGTCTTGCTCTGGCAGCCAGCCAGCAGCAGCGCGCCGCCCAGCATCATGGAACCTGTCAGGATCTCGCGCCTGGAAGCAATGGCTTCCTCATCAAAATGCATGTCTTCGCCGCCTCTTGTCCGGTCGCCCCGCAACCCGCCGAATCGTATGCGCACATTAGGCCGGAATTCCGGCGCCGGGCGATAGACGGCGCGTGGAATGCTCAACACTTAATATATTTCTGGTTGCATACCTGTAATTTTTTCCAATCAGCCTCGCCAAAGAACGGGTTTTCCGCTGGATGCTTCTGGAAAATTAAGCAAATCATGTTTCATATTGCCGCCAAGACCGCCACCCGGAATGAGCGGCCGGAAAAAGACAACTCAAGGCAATTGCGGGGCAGCTACTTGGGATCGCCAGCTGAAGAACCAATCAAGGTACTTGTTGCCGATGACAGCGCAACGGTGCGCAAATTCATCGAGCGTGCGCTGCAGTATTCGGGGTATGACGTTTCGATCACTGCAGCGGCAGACGGAAAGGAAGCCGTTGACCTTCTGAGCAAGAACGCATTCCAGATTGCCTTCCTTGACATCAACATGCCGCAGCTCAACGGCGTTGAAGTCATGGCGGCCATTCAGGTGATGGGCTCCAAGACTTTCGCCGTTTCAATGTCCGACGGTCTGGATGAGGCGGCAGAGTCCAAGCTCAAGAACTTCGGTGCCTACGACTTTCTGGCCAAGCCTTTTACCGCTGCTCAGGTCAAGCATATCCTCGATGTCTTTCAGGCCATCAGCACGCCCTTTGACGTTCTGATCGTCGACGACTCGACCACGGTACGCAAGATCGTGCGCAAGGTGCTGGAGCGGTCGATCTTCAAGCTGAACATCGTCGAAGCCGGGGACGGTGCGGCTGCCATCAAGCTGGTCAGCGAAAAGCCCTACCGGGTGATCTTCACCGATTTCAACATGCCGAACATGACGGGTCTGGAACTGGCCGAGCGGTTGTCGAGCGTGGCGCGCGGCTCGGATGTGATCCTGATGTCGACCGAATACAACGACACGCTGGATTCAGCCGCCGAGAAGGTGCGGGCCCGTGCTTTCCTGCGCAAGCCCTTCTATCCGGCGGACGTGGACAGCATCCTGCACCACCTCTTCGGCCTGCGCCATTCGCGCTTCTCCAAACAGGTACGCATGTTCGCCATGACGTGATGCGGGCCGCCTGAGGGCCGCCCGCTCACTGACAAGCCCCTTCAGCGCTTGCCCGCCTCCAGCACATCTTCAAAGGTCCGCAGACCCGGCACTGGCGAATTGACCAGAACGGCCATGTTGCCCGGCGCATGCTGGTTCTTCCACATCTTGGTGTGGGCCTTCGGGATCTGGTCCCAGCCGAAGACTTCCGACATGCAGGGATCAATACGCCGGTCGATGACGAACTTGTTCGCTTCGGACGCCTGCTTCAGGTGGGCGAAATGCGAGCCCTGAATGCGCTTCTGCCGCATCCAGACGTAACGGGCATCGAAAGTGATGTTGAAGCCTGTCGTGCCCGCGCAGAAAACCACCATGCCGCCGCGCTTGACCACCAGAGCCGAGACCGGGAAGGTCTGCTCGCCCGGATGCTCGAACACCATGTCCACGTCATTGCCCTTGCCGGTGATGTCCCAGATGGCCTTGCCGAACTTGCGCGCTTCCTGCGTCCAGGTGTTGAACTCGGGCGAATTGACCTTGGGCAGCTGGCCCCAGCAGTTGAAATCCTTGCGGTTGATCACGCCCTTGGCACCCAGCGACATGACATAGTCGCGCTTGTCCTCGTCCGAGATGACGCCGATGGCATTGGCCCCGGCAGCGGCAGCCAGCTGCACGCCGAAGACGCCCAGGCCGCCCGAGGCGCCCCAGACCAGCACATTCTGGCCCGGCCGCAGCTGGTGCGGTGCATGGCCGAACAGCATGCGGTAGGCAGTCGCCAGCGTCAGCGTGTAGCAGGCCGCCTCTTCCCAGGTCAGGTGCCTGGGGCGCGGCATCAGCTGCTGCGACTGGACGCGGGCGAACTGGGCGAAGGAGCCATCCGGCGTCTCGTAACCCCAGATCCGCTGGGTGGGCGAGAACATCGGGTCGCCGCCATTGCACTCCTCGTCGTCGCCGTCATCCTGATTGCAATGGATGACGACTTCGTCGCCCACCTTCCAGCGCTTCACCTTGGAGCCGACGGCCCAGACAATGCCCGAGGCATCGGAGCCGGCGATATGATAGGCGCTCTTGTGGCTGCCGAAAACGGAGATGGGCTCGCCAAGCGCGGCCCAGATGCCGTTGTAATTGACGCCCGCCGCCATCACGAGAACCAGAACCTCGTGGCTGTCGAGCGTCCAGGTCGGCACCACTTCCAGCTTCATGGCCTCTTCCGGCGGGCCGTGCCGGTCCTGCCGGATTGCCCAGGCATACATCTTCTCCGGCACATGGCCGAGGGGCGGGATTTCGCCGATTTCGTAAAGATCCTTCAAGGGTGTGTCCCCCTTCGTCAGATTGTCATTTGCCTCGGATGCGGCCTGCGATGCTGCCTGTGCCACGGTCGCCATGGGTGTCCTCCTCCACTCCGGCATGAAACTGCCAGCCCCGGCTCTTGCACGCCTCCCTGCGGCGCAGGACTATTGCAGCGCAGCAGCGGTTGGGTGCGAAAGACCCGCTATCGCGCAACTATCCGTCTAAAATGGCGTTTGATCTATACGACTATTGCTTAACTTGCGTTGCGTCAGCTTGCCCCGTTTTGCGGTGCACAGAAGGTCAGGGCGCCGGGTGCGCAGGGCGGGATCAGGTAAGCGGACGCGTTCCGGTCACCTTCTCCACGATGGCACGGGCAATCTCATGCTCGCCCATGATGATGGTGCCCACACCAAGGCCTGCGAGATGGTCCACCTCCGCATCGAAATGCGCGCGGGCGATGATCTCGATCTCCGGATTGGCGGCCTTGGCCTGAAGGACGATCTGCCCGGCCTCGAAAGCGTTGGGAATGGCAATGATCAGCCGCCGGGCTTCTGCGATGTTGGCCGCCTGCAGCACGTCCTGACGCGCGCCATTGCCAACGATCACCTCGATGCCGGCTTCCTTCAGCGCGGTCAGGGACTTGTCCGCATCCTCGATCACCAGCAGTGGTTCGCCTGCAGCCTGCAGCTCCCGCCCGGTGAGGCTGCCGACCCGGCCGAAGCCGACGAGAATGGTATGCCCGGTCTGGCTGGTGGCCTGCACGACCGGCGTCTTCGCCTGCTTTTCCGCAGGTTGGGCCGCCGGTGCAGCGGCAGCACCTTCCTCCTGTGCTTCCGTCCTGGGCTTCAGCCAGTCGATTGCGGCGAAGAACAGCGGGTTGAGCAGGATGGACAGGATGGCACCGGCAAGAATGAGATCTCGCCCCTGATCCGGCAACAGGTTCAGCTTGCCTCCAAGCTCGGCGAGAATGAAGGAGAACTCGCCGATCTGGGCAAGACTCGCGGCAATGGTCAGCGCGGTCTCCCGCGAATGCCCGAAGAGCCGGACAATGACAAAGGCCGCAACGGACTTGCCGGCGACGATGATGAAGACCGTTGCCATGACGGGCAGCGGCTCCTCGATGATGCTGGCCGGGTCGAACAGCATGCCGACCGAGACGAAGAACAGCACGGCGAAGGCATCGCGCAGGGGCAGGGATTCCTCGGCGGCCCGGTGGCTGAGCTGGGATTCGCTCAGGATCATGCCGGCGAAGAAGGCCCCCAGGGCCAGCGACACGCCGAAAAGCTTGGCCGCGCCAAAGGCGACGCCCAGGGCGATGGACAGCACCGCAAGGCGGAACAGTTCGCGCGAGCCGGTGTGGGCAATGTAATGCAGGATCCAGGGGATCACCCGCCGCCCGATGATCAGCATCAGCGCCACAAAGGCCGCAACCTTGACCAGCGTCAGACCCAGGACGCCCCAGATGCCAAGGCCAAAACGGGCGGCCAGCGGATCGGGCGCGATGGTACTTTCCCCGCCGATGACGCTGGCAATCGCGGGCAGGATGACAAGCGCCAGCACCATGGCCAGATCTTCGACGATCAGCCAGCCGACCGCGATGCGCCCTTGTTCCGTCGCAACGAGGCGGCGCTCCTGCAGGGCGCGCAGCAGCACCACGGTGCTGGCGACAGACAGGGCAAGGCCGAAGACGAGCCCGGAGCGCAGCGGCCAGTCCATCATCCAGGCAAGGCCTGCCCCCATCAGCGTCGCGGCGAGGATCTGCACCAATGCGCCCGGCACGGCAATCGCCCGCACCGACAAAAGGTCCTTCAGCGAGAAATGCAGCCCGACGCCGAACATCAGCAGGATGACGCCGATCTCTGCAAGTTCGGGCGCGAGATTCTGGTCGGCCACGAACCCCGGGGTGTGCGGACCCACCAGCACGCCCGCGATCAGGTAGCCCGCCAGAGGCGGCAGCTTCAGCCGGTTCGCAATTGCCCCCAGAATGAATGCGATGCCAAGTCCGGCAACGATGGTGGCAATCAGCGGCGTGTCATGGGGCATATGGCTGTTATCCTTCTGGAACTTTCTTTTTGATTGAGTTCGTCCGTGCGGTGCAAGTGCCCCGCCGGCAAAAAGCGGCGGGGCAGGTTGTTTTTATAGGCTCAGGCTTGCGCCGCCGGTTCGGCAGCCGGTGTTTCCGCCTTTTTCTGGCGGCGTTTGCGCCAGTCACCGAGGAACAGCAGGATCGGTGCGGCGATGAACACCGATGAACTGGCTGCCACCACGATGCCGAACACCATCGGCACGGCGAAGCTCTCCACCGCGCTGCCGCCCCAGATGGCCATGGGCAGCATGGCCAGGAAGGCGGTGATCGAGGTGTAGAGGCTGCGGCCGAGGGTTTCGTTGATCGATTTGTCGATCATCTCCCGCAGCGGCATCTGCTTGTAGAGGCGCATGTTCTCGCGCATCCGGTCATAGACCACCACCTTGTCATTGACCGAGTAGCCGACGAGCGTCAGCAGCGCGGCAATGGCCGTGAGGTTGAAGTCGATGCCGGTGAGCGCGAAGAAGCCCGCCGTCTTGGTCACGTCCAGCACCAGTGTGGCGATGGCGCCGACCGCAAATGGCCATTCGAAACGGGCCCAGATGTAGAGCAGCATGGCAAGGCTTGCCAGAATGACGGCAAGGATGCCGGCTGCCGCCAGTTCGCCACTCACCTTCGGCCCCACCACTTCCGTACGCTCGATCTGAGAACCGGGGGCGATCTGCCCAAGGCTGCTGCGGATGGTGTTGACGGCTGCCGTCTGCGCTTCCTCGCTGCCCGGCTGACGCTCGGCCCGCAGCAGAACGTGGGTGGGATCGCCGAATTGCTGCAGGGCGATTTCGCCAAGGCCCAGCCCGCCCAGTCCGCTGCGCAGGCTGGCAAGATCGGCGGGCCCTTGCGTTGTCACCTCCATCTGGATGCCACCCCGGAAGTCCACGCCGAGGTTGAGGCCCGGCTTGATCAGCAGGGCCACCGAGGCAAGCGACAGGAAGATGGACATGCCGATGCCGATGAAGCGCCCGCGCATGAAGCGAATGCTGGTGCCGTCGGGGATCAGGCGGAAGCCGAAGGGCGGTTCGATGACCAGCTTCTTCAACCGCCACCTGCGCACGCTGGCCGTCATGATGACCCGGACGATCGACACGGCGGTGAACATGGAAATCGCAATGCCGAGGCCCATGGTGACGGCAAAGCCGCGCACCGGGCCGGTGCCGAACCAGAACAGCAGGACCGTGGCAATCAGTGCCGTGACGTTGGAATCCACAATCGTCGCATAGGCGCGCCTGAAGCCGGCATCGAGCGCCGCATGGGCACTGAGCCCCTTGCGTGTTTCCTCGCGGATGCGCTCGTTGATCAGCACGTTGGCATCCACTGCAAGGCCGATGCCGAGCACGATGCCCGCTATGCCGGGCAGCGTCAGCGTCGCGCCCATCAGGCTGAGGGCGCCCAGCGTCAGCAGCACGTTCAGCGCCAGTGCGAAATTGGCGACAAGGCCCCAGCGGCCGTAGAGCACCATCATGAAGGCAAACACCAGGCCGAAGCCGGCGATGCCGGTTTCAACGCCCCTTGCAATGGCATCGGCCCCCAGATCCGCACCGACGGTCCGCTCCTCGATGACGGTGAGCGGGGCAGGCAGGGCGCCTGCACGCAGCAGGGCGGCAAGGTCAGCAGCTTCCGCAATGGTGAAGTTGCCGCTGATCTGGCCCGAGCCGCCGGTGATCGGCTGCTGGATGACCGGTGCGCTCAAGACCTTGCCATCCAGCACGATGGCGAAGGGCTTGCCGGTGTTGGTCTTCGTGATTTCGGCAAACTGCCGTGCGCCGCTGCTGTCAAAGCGGAACAGCACCAGCGGGGCGCGGGTCTGCGGATCAAAGCCTGCCCTTGCATCGGCCAGCCGCTCGCCGGACAGGGCGGCACGGTTTTCGACCGGATATTGCGTGCCGCCTTTGACGGCGGGGAGCAGGCTGACGCCGGCTGGCAGGCGTGCGCCCGGTGCGGCATCGGCCAGCATGTGGAAGGAGAGCTTGGCGGTGCTGCCGAGAAGCTCGCGGATGCGGGCCGGGTCCTGCACGCCGGGCAATTGCACCATGATGCGGTCCCCGCCCGCCCGCTGGATCACGGGCTCGGCGACACCGGCCTGATCGATGCGCATGCGGATGATCTCGAGGCTCTGGGCCACGGCCGCACTGATGCGGTCGCGGATGCCTTCTTCCGTCAGCTTCATCTCCAGCGTGCCGGGGCTGGTGCGGGTGATGGTCATGTCCGGCGCTCCGGCCATGCCGGGCATCAGTCCGCCAGCGGCGTTGATCAGCGGGCGCAGCGCTTCCACGGCGGCGTCCGTCTGCCCATCATCCTTGAGGGCGATGGTGACGGTGCCGTCCCCGGCGCGCAGGGACGTTGTGGCAATGCCGGCGCTGGTCAGGCTCTGACGGGCCTGCCGCTGCAGATCGTCGATCCGGTCCTTCAGCAGGGCCTTCGTGTCCGTTTCCAGAACGAGATGCGATCCGCCGCGAAGATCGAGGCCCAGGGTGACGGGCTGTTTCGGCAGCCAGCCGGGCAGGCTGGCCAGTTGTGAGGGGGACAGGAAATTGGGCAATGCCGCCAGCAGCCCGAAGATGATGACAGCCAGATAGGCTGCAAGCACCCAGCGTGATTTGCGCATGGTGTGATGATCCATGGAACGGCACGCCCGCGCGGAACCAGTCCTGCGCAAGCGTCAGCCGTGGAGGAAAACAGGGGAACTCAGGTCAAAATGGGCATCGTGCCAAGGCGCTGAGATGCTGACGCATCACGCCTTGAAGATGCTCAAGT
The DNA here is from genome assembly GCF_000382365.1 of Pannonibacter phragmitetus DSM 14782. Classification (GTDB taxonomy): domain Bacteria; phylum Pseudomonadota; class Alphaproteobacteria; order Rhizobiales; family Stappiaceae; genus Pannonibacter; species Pannonibacter phragmitetus. The sequence goes on from NZ_KB908224.1 coordinate 122,201, forward strand.
CCGTCAGGCCGCAGCCGGAGGTGCGCGGGCATCAAAATCGCGCGGCAGTGCCAGTGCGGGCAGGGCAGGGGAAACCGCTGCCTGTGCCAGCCGTCCGGCCTGCGGAAGGTTCTCTGTGCCTGAGGGGGCTAGGCCAGCCGGATCAGACCCTTGCGGAGGCGGGGAGAGGTGACGGTCCGGCCCGGACTTGCGCCATTCTGCCGTGGCATTGCGCCAGGCGTCTCTGGCGCGCTGGGCCGCTTGCGCGGCCTGTCCGGCGCTGGCAAGCCCGGCCTCGGCCCTTTGCAGATCCGGCCGGGAGATTTGCTCCGGCAGGGCCGTCCATTGCAGGGCGGCCAGAAAAGTCAGCAGCAGGAATTTGAACAGAACCGGCGCGAGGCGGGATGCGCCTGCGGTCCTGTCTTTTACATCCTGTCTGCTGTGTGCCGGTGTCATGCCATGTCCGGAGCGGGCCGCCATTCCGGGACATTCACCCGGCCGATGGGCCCAACATAGGGGCTCGTGCTGCCCTTTGCCAGCCATTGCGGCCGGAAAACCGGTATTTTGCCGGTGCCCTCACATGAAGACAGCCCCGCGCGGGGGCTGTCCTTGTCTTGCGGCGGTGGCAGCGGGTTTCAGCCGGCGCGGACGCGGCGGACGAAGCCCTCCACCTTGCCCTTCAGCTCTTCGGCCTGGCCGGAGATGCCGTTGGACGCACTCACCACGTCGCGGGCGATGTGGCCGGTCAGTTCTGCGGCCTCGTTCACGTCGGTGATGTTGCGGGAGACTTCCACGGTGCCGGTCGCCGCTTCCTCGACATTGTGCAGGATTTCGGTGGTGGCCTTGTACTGCTCGTCGATGGAGCCGGAGATCATGCCGGCAATGTCGGAAATTTCGCCCACGACCGAGCGTATGCCCTGAATGGCGCCCACCACATTCGAGGTGCCCGACTGCACGTCGGAAACCAGCGAGGCGATTTCTTCCGTGGCCTTGGCCGTCTGGGCTGCAAGGTCCTTCACTTCCGTCGCCACAACGGCGAAGCCACGCCCGGCTTCTCCTGCACGGGCTGCCTCGATGGTGGCGTTGAGGGCGAGAAGGTTGGTCTGGGAGGCGATCTGGTTGATGAGGTTCACGATCTCGCCAATCTTCTGGGCCGCCTGAGCCAGACCCTCGGCCATGTTTCCGGCGCGTGCTGCCTCGGTGTTGGCCTTGACGGTGATCTCGGCAGATACCTGCACCTGACGGCTGATCTCGCGGGTCGAGTTCGACATTTCCTCAGTCGCGGCGGCTACGGTGCGCACGTTGGCTGAAGCCTGTTCGGACGCAGCGGCCACGGCTCCGGCGCGGCTGGAGGTGCGCTCGGCCTGAGTGCCCATCTGCCCGGCATTGCGCTCCAGATTGAGGGCGGCCTCTGCCAGCGCCTGAGCCACGCCCATGACATCGGCTTCAAAGCCGGAGGCCAGTGCGTCGAGCTCCTGGCGCCGCATGGCTTCGGCCCGGGCTTTCATCTCTTCCTTTTCCTGCTCCGCGCTGCGGATCTGGATGGCATTGTCGCGGAAGACGGTCACGGCCTTGGCCATTTCGCCGATCTCGTCGTCACGCCCGGAGCTGGGGATCGGAATGTCGAGGTTGCCATGGGCAATCTGGCTCATGGCGCCGGTCATGGCATTCATCGGGCGGATGACCTTGGCCGCAATGATCCAGAAGGCAGCAGCTGCGGTCAGCAGCACGAAGGCCATCAGGGCCAGCGTTGAATAAAGGCTGCTGGCAGCCTCCGCCCGCAGGGTTTCGATGCGTTGCAGGGCTGCTTCGAAGGCAGCGTCGCGGACAGCCAGAACGGCGGGCCACAGCGCGACACCGCGCTGGCGGTAGGCGTTGCCGTCGATGCTGAACTGGCCCGTGGCAAAGCCTGGCTGCACATCCGCCTTCAGGGAAGCGAAGGCATCCACATAGTTGGCCTTGGCCCCCGCAATCGCAGCCTTCACGGCCGGATTTGCGCCGGGCTTGTCTGCCTCCTTGATGATCTCGCTCCAGATCTGCCGGACTTCGCCATCGAGGCGGGTGAAGGTCTCAAGCTGTTCCGGGGTGAGCGCCTTTCCGCCCACGACGAAGCCCTGCATCATGCCGGCCTGACGGCCGCCCGTATCACGCAGCTGCCAGACGGTGCGGGCCAGCTTGCTGTAATCGAGTGCAACGCCATCGACTTCGGCGAGAATTTCCATCTCGCGGTCAATGGTGTCGAGGATCGTCCTGTTCATGTTCGCAGAGGCCGAGAAGGTCTCCTGCGAGGCTTTGCGGCGCTGCTCCAGCGGGGAGGAATAGACCAGACGGTCGTTCGCGGCCCGCATCTGAAGCCAGTCAGCCTGGCTCTTCTTCACGATGTCTGCGGCGGCGGCACTTGCCGGCTCGAGCGCGGCAAGCTCTGCTGCTGCGTCCAGTGCCTTCGTAAAGGCTGCGTCCGTCGGCTGGCGGCTCTTGGTGATGTCGGCCTCGCGCGAGCGTTCGGCCGCAGTTTCGGAATCCAGAAGAAGAGTGATCAGGCCCCGCTCCGCGTTCGCATTCGCGGGGATGTCAGACAGGGCCTGCATCGTCTTAACGCGGGCGTTGGCAAGGCTATATTTCTGAAGCCTCGAGTTCGATTCAATACTTATCCATCCTGTGATCAGACATGCCGTCGCAGCAAGTGTTCCGACAACGGCCCTAAGGATTAATGACAATCTCATGTGACTGACTTCCTGATTTCAACCTGAATATACTAGAGGTAATTGCGTGTTAATTTTCTATTATTTGACGTAACGGCAAATTTGATGGGTACGGTATTTTTCTTATGAAAATTATTTCATTTGGTGAAATTATATTGCGCCGCAACAGGGCGACTTTTGGCGAATTTATCCGCTGCCGTTCAGGCCTTATCGTGCCGGGATGGATGACGGCTTGCAGAGCCGGGTGGAGGGTGTCCGCATGAGTGATGACAGGATGATGGGCGAGGGTGGCCGGAGGCGGGATGAGCCCTGGATCTTCCGCACCTATGCGGGCCATTCCACGGCGGCCGATTCCAACAGGCTCTACCGCGCCAATCTGGCCAAGGGTCAGACGGGTCTTTCCATCGCATTCGATCTGCCGACGCAGACCGGCTATGATCCGGATGACCTGCTGTCGCGCGGCGAGGTTGGCAAGGTGGGCGTGCCGGTGGCGCATCTGGGCGACATGCGCACCCTGTTTCAGGACATTCCGCTGGAGCGGATGAATACGTCCATGACGATCAACGCCACCGCCCCCTGGCTGCTGGCGCTTTACGTGGCTGCAGCCGATGAGCAGGGGGCGGACCGCAAGCGGCTGGCCGGCACCACCCAGAACGACATCATCAAGGAATATCTCTCGCGCGGCACCTATGTCTTCCCGCCCGCGCCCTCGCTGCGGCTGACCACGGATGTGATCGCCTGGACCTACAGCGAGATGCCGAAGTGGAATCCGATGAATGTCTGCTCCTACCATCTGCAGGAAGCGGGGGCGACGCCGGTGCAGGAGTTGTCCTTCGCGCTGGCGACGGCCATCGCCATTCTGGATGGCATGAAGGCGAGCGGGGCCATTCCGGAGGCGGAGTTTCCGCAGGCGGTGGGCCGCATTTCCTTTTTCGTCAATGCAGGCATGCGCTTCATCACCGAGATGTGCAAGATGCGCGCCTTCACCGAACTCTGGGACGAGATCTGCCGCGACCGCTACGGCATCGCCGATCCGCGCTACCGCCGCTTCCGCTATGGGGTGCAGGTCAACTCGCTGGGGCTGACCGAGCCGCAGCCGGAGAATAATGTCTACCGCATTCTGATCGAGATGCTGGCGGTGGTGCTGTCGAAGGACGCCCGTGCCCGCGCCGTGCAGCTTCCTGCCTGGAACGAGGCGCTGGGCCTGCCCCGGCCTTTCGATCAGCAATGGTCGCTGCGCATGCAGCAGATCCTCGCCTATGAGACGGACCTGCTCGATTATGACGATATTTTTGATGGCTCCTCCGTCATCACCGCCAGGGTGGAAGAGCTGAAGGCCGAAGCGCGGGCGGAGCTTGCGCGGATCGATGCCATGGGCGGGGCAGTCGCTGCCGTCGAAACCAGCTACATGAAGCAGCAACTGGTGGAGGCGAACAGCCGCCGCCTTGCAGGCATCGAGAGCGGCGAGCAGATCGTCGTCGGCGTCAACCGGTGGACCGAAAGCGAGCCTTCGCCGCTGGCGGCCGGGGAAGATGGCGGTATCCTGACCGTTTCGGCGCATGTGGAAGATGAAGCCATCGAGCGCATCAAGGCCTGGCGTTCCGCCCGTGACGGGGCCGCTGCGGAGGCCGCGATTGCGGAGCTGAAGGCGGCGGCGCGCGAAGGGCGCAACATCATGGAGCCTTCGATTGCTGCGGCAAAGGCGGGTGTCACCACCGGTGAGTGGGGCGCAGCGCTGCGCGAGGTCTTCGGCGAGTACCGCGCCCCCACCGGCGTTGGCCGTGCCGCACGGGATGATGCAGGCGATGTGGCGGCGGTGCGCGAAAGCGTGGAAGCCGTCTCGCGCAAGCTGGGCCGCAGGTTGAAGTTCCTTGTCGGCAAGCCGGGCCTTGATGGCCATTCCAATGGCGCGGAGCAGATTGCCGTGCGCGCCCGCGACTGCGGCATGGAAGTGGTTTACGAGGGCATCCGCCTTACTCCGGCGCAGATCGTCAATGCGGCGCTGGAGGAGAGCGTGCATGTCATTGGCCTGTCGATCCTCTCCGGCTCCCATCTGGCGCTGGTGCGCGATGTGCTGGAGCGGCTCCGGGCGGCAGGCATTGCTGACGTTCCCGTCGTCGTTGGCGGCATCATTCCGGACGAGGATGCCCGGACGCTGAAGGCCATGGGCGTTGCTGCCGTCTATACGCCGAAGGACTTCCAGCTCACCGGCATCATGGCCGATGTGGTGCGCATTGCCGGCGAGCAGGGAGAGCGGGCGGCCTGAAGCGGCTACACCCCGAACATCAGCCCGCAGCCGAACACGACCAGCCCGGCGCCGATCCAGGCGCCGGGGGCGGGCATTTCGCCGGTGCGCCACCACAGGAGCGGCAGCTGAAGCGCAGGCGTCGTGGCCGACAGGGTGGAAATGATGCCCACCTTGCCGCCGGACAGCGCAAACAGCACCAGCGTCATGCCCACGCCCATGCCGATGAAGCCGGACAGGGCCGTCCAGCCGGCAATCCTGAGCGTGAGCGGGTTCGCCGGTTTAAGATAGGCAAAGGGCAGGGCGCCGAGGCAGACAAGGCCAAGCGCGGCGATGCCGATGCGCACGGCCGAGGCCACAACCGGATCTACGCCCGTTTCCATCACCGGACGGGCAATGAGCGAGCCGATGGACTGGGAGAGTGCGGCCGCCAGCCCGAGCAGAAGGCCGATCCACAAAGGCCCCTTGATGCTTTCCCATGTGTGCAACTGCGACCGGCGCTTGCCGAAGGCGATGGACAGCATCACCCCGGCAAAGCAGATGATGACACCGGCCAGCACCTGCCCGCTCAGCGCCTCGCCCAGCACCAGCCACCCCAGAACGGCAGACATGGGTGCGTTCAGCGAGAACAGCATGGCGGTGCGGCGCGGGCCCATGCGGTTCAGCGTCAGGAACAGGGCCGTATCGCCGATGAAGATGCCGATGAGGCCGGAGAGCACCAGCGCGCCCATGTGCTCATAGCCGAGCGAGCCCCAGCCGGGCCCAACGGTCACCGCAGCGGCCAGCATGGCAAAGACCATCAGCATGCGCAGCCGGTTGAAGGCAATTGCACCCAGATGGGAGGACGGTGTGGCGGAGATGATGCCGCCGTAAGCCCAGAGGGCCGCCGCCGCGAGCGCGGCGATTTCATAGATGGGCATGATGATGGGGGTCAGGCCGGTTGGGCCGCTCCTGCTGGGCCGTTCCAGGCCGCGTCGAAGAAGGACTTCTCTAGTGCGCACATGTGCACAAATCGCTCCATGGCCCGGTTTCTCTCAGTTTCCGTGAGGCGGGCGGCGGTCCGGTTCATCTCGTCCCGCAGGAAGGTGACGAAGCCTTCGAAGCCGGGGCCGGCGTGCAGATCGATCCACTCGGCCAGCCAGAATTCGGCCGGGCGCGGCTTTCTGGCCTCACGCTCGCCCCAGGTCAGATAGACCCATTCGGCGCAGAGCAGGCAGGCAAGCCCTTCCTCGTAGCTCGCCTCGGCGGCCTCCAGCAGCAGGCTGGCGAAGGCGCGGGTGACAGGCCCCTGTGCGGCCTCAAGATAGACCTCCGGCGCCACATCGAGTGCGGCGAAGGAGCGGATGAAATAGTCGTTTTCATTTGAAGTCAGCAGCGCCAGGAACGCCGCAAACGGCCGCTTGGCCTCCATGTCCGGCGCCTTGGCCACCAGATAGCCGATGACGGAGGCCAGATCCGTGATGAAGGTGTAGTCCTCGATGAGATAGCGCACATAGGCCTCGCGCGGCATGGTGCCGCTGCCGATGGCATGAGTGAAGTGATGCTCCGTGGCGGCAATCCAGTTCTGCCCCGCTGCCTGCACCAGCTGGTCCGAAAAGCGTGTGCCGGCCTGCCCGGCGGCTCGGGCGTCTTCAGTGCCTGTCATCCGTTTCCTCCATTTGCCGTCAGTGTGCCCCTGCGGGGTGAGTGCGGCGTTTGTCTTTGGCGGCAACATAAAGCTGAAAAGCCCCGGATGTTCAATCCGGGGCTTTTCCTGACAGGATCTGTTCAGTGCTGCGGGATCAGGCGGCCTGCTTCTTCGGCTTGATCAGGCCGCGGTTCACCAGAACCTCGGCGATCTGCACGGCGTTGAGGGCAGCACCCTTGCGCAGGTTGTCGGCTACGACCCAGATGTTGAGGCCGTTCTCCACCGTGGCATCCTCGCGGATGCGCGAGATGTAGGTGGCGTCTTCACCGGCGGTCTCGTAAGGCGTGATGTAGCCGCCGTCCTCGCGCTTGTCGATGACGAGGCAGCCCGGCGCCTCGCGCAGGATGTCGCGCGCTTCATCGGCCGAGATCGGCTTCTCGAACTCGATGTTGACGCTTTCCGAGTGGCTGATGAACACCGGAACGCGCACGGCGGTGCAGGTGACCTTGATCTTCGGATCGAGGATCTTCTTGGTCTCGGCCAGAACCTTCCACTCTTCCTTCGTGTAGCCGTCTTCCATGAACACGTCGATGTGCGGGATGACGTTGAAGGCGATGCGCTTGGTGAACTTCTGGTTCTCGACCGGATCATTCACGAAGATGGCGCGGGTCTGGTTGAACAGCTCTTCCATCGCCTCCTTGCCGGCGCCCGAAACGGACTGGTAGGTGGAGATGACGACGCGCTTGATGGTGGCCGCGTCATGCAGCGGCTTCAGCGCCACGACGAGCTGCGCGGTGGAGCAGTTCGGGTTGGCGATGATGTTCTTCTTGGTGAAGCCGGCAACTGCGTCCGCATTCACTTCCGGCACGATCAGCGGCACTTCCGCGTCGTAGCGCCAGGCGGAAGAGTTATCGATGACGACGCAGCCCTGTGCGCCGATCTTCGGTGCCCATTCCTTGGCAACGCTGCCGCCGGCGGACATCAGGCAGATATCGGTGTCGGAGAAATCATAGTTTTCCAGCGCCTGCACCTTCAGCGTCTTGTCGCCGAAGGAGACTTCGGTGCCCTGCGACCGGCGCGAGGCCAGCGGCACGACTTCAGCTGCCGGGAAGCCGCGCTCGGCCAGAATGTCCAGCATTTCGCGGCCCACATTGCCCGTGGCACCAACAATGGCGATCTTGTAGCCCATGAATTCCTCTCTCATCCGTCTCCCCGCTTGCCCGGCGGGCCCGCACACGCGGCACCTGCCCGGCTCTCCGGCGCCCGCCCATCCCGGGGGAGCGCGGGACGAGAGGCACCGTCAAACGGTGGTTTTAGCGGTGGTTTTAGTGAGTTTGGTCGCGGTGGTCATAAGACGAGCGGCAGCAGCGCTGGCCGGAGCCATCGCCTCAATGCCCATGTCTGCGGCAGCAAGCCGGAACATCATCGTCTCAATCCACACTCTCTAACGGCAGGACCGGCCACGCTTTTGGCGGGAATTGCGGCTGTTGTCAATGTTTGATTGGCTGGAGGCCGCTCCACCTCAGGGGTTGAGCGGTGCGGTCCGGTTCCGCCCCAGCGTGGGGACGGCGACGATGAAGGCGCAGGCCGCACAGGCGGCGATGGCGCCCACCATGGGCAGCACACTTCCGTCGAAGAACGGGCTGGCCAGCACCAGCATCAGGGCGCCAGCCAGCATCTGCAGCGTGCCGCCGAGAGACGAGGCAAGGCCTGCGTTCTCGCCGTGATCGTCCAGCGCCATCACCATGGTGGGCGCAATGACGAGACCAAGGCAGGCATTGCCGAGGAAGAGCAGCACCATCACCAGGGCCAGAGCATCGAAGCCGAAGGCCACCAGCGTCACCAGCACCCCGTTGCACAGGGCAAAGCCGGCGACGGCCAGAAAGGCGACGCGCGCCATGCCATGCTTGCGCCCGAGCCCGGCCGCGAGCTGCGACGTGCCGAAAAAGCCGATGGCATTCAGCGCGAAGGCAAGGCTGAAGCCCACCGGGCTCATGCCGTAGTGGCCGGTATAGACAAACGAGGCCGCGCCGATGAAGACGAAGAAGCTCGCCATGCCGAAGCCGCCCGTCATCGTCAGCCCGAGGAAGCGGGCATCGCGCATCAGGTCAAGGCAGCCTCCGAAAATGGCTTTCGGCCGCAGCGGCATGCGCCGCTCCTGCGGCAGGGTTTCGGGCAGCTGCCAGGCAGTGAGGGCCATGGCCAGTGCTGCGGCGAGGCCAAGGGCCACGAACAGGAACCGCCAGCTTCCCACCGCAATGATGGCCGAGCCGGTGAGCGGTGCCAGCATCGGCGAGATGCTGATCACCAGCATCACGAGCGCCATCAGCTGGGTGGCTTCCGTGCCGGTGTGCATGTCGCGCACGATGGCGCGCGGGATGACCATGGCAGCCGCGGCGCCCAGGGCCTGTACGAAACGGCCGAAGACCAGCCAGTTGATATCCGGGGCCAGCGCACAGATGGCCGATCCGGCAATGAACACGGCAAGCCCTGCGTAAACAGGACGCTTGCGGCCCAGCCAGTCGGCCATCGGCCCATAGATCAGCTGGGCAAGGCCAAAGGCAAGGAAATAGGCGGTAAACGTCATCTGAGCAGCGCTGGCGGTCGTGCCAAGGCCAGCCGTGATCTGCGGCAGGGCCGGCAGATAAAGATCGACCGCAAAGGGGCCAATGCAGGAAAGCAGGCCAAGCACAAGGGCAAGGCGCGAGAAGCCGCGTGTCATGCTGGGTGTCCGCAGAAGGAGAGCGTGGGAATGGCCGGCGGCACTCAAGTGGCCAGCCGGCGGATGTTGGGCCATCCGCACTAGATGCCTGAGTAAAAACCCGGCGGGGGCTTCTGTCCAGAATTTATCTGCAGTCTGACACCCCGAGCCTTGCGGGCTGTTGCGCAACTGCCGCAGTTCCGGGCTCTGCGTCACAAAAGCTTCATGGCTCTGTCACCACAGCTTCGTCTGCGCTGCCTAGCGTGCCCCGTCTTTCAACCAAACATCTCGCTTCGGGGGAGCATCATGATTTCTCTGCGCAGCCAGCTTCTGGCTGGTTTTTCCGTTTTGGCTGCGGTTTCACACGCATCTGCCGCCGACACCTATTTCACCCGCATCGCCACCATGCCGGTCTACAAGACGCTGGCCGAAGGCGTTGATCCTGCGACGCAGACTTCTGCCGAGATCATCACCGCGACGAAGGATGGCCAGACGCTGGTCTTTTCCGACAGCCCCGGTGAAGCCGTGGTGTTCGTTGACATCGCCAATCCGGCTGAGCCGAAGCCGGCCGGCCGCATCGCCATGGGCGGTGAGCCCACTTCGGTAACGGCGGCGCAGAAGTTCATCCTCGCCGGTGTCAACACCAGCCCGAACTACACCGAGCCGTCGGGCCATCTGGCTGTCATCAGCCTTGCGGACAAGTCCATCGCTGCGACCTGCGACGTGAAGGGCCAGCCGGATTCGGTTGGTATTTCGCCGGACGGCAAGTTCCTGGCGGTCGCCATCGAGAACGAGCGCGATGAAGAGCTGAACGAAGGCAAGCTGCCGCAGATGCCGGCTGGCCATGTCGCCATCTTCGATCTGGATGCCGATGGCATGCCCGTCAACTGCGATGCAGCCCGCATCGTCGATGTCACCGGCCTTGCCGAAATCGCACCGGAAGATCCGGAGCCGGAATTTGTCTCGATCAACGAAGACAACGTCGCGGTCCTGACGCTGCAGGAAAACAACCATCTGGCCCTCATCGACCTTGCTTCCGGCAAGGTGACGGCACATTTCTCAGCCGGCACCGCCAGTGCGGAAGCTGTTCCGGTCGCCAAGGGTGCCAGCTCCGACGCCTCGGGCAACACCGAGAACGTCAAGCGTGAGCCCGATGCCGTGGCCTGGCTCGGCAATGACCGCTTCATCACCGCCAACGAAGGCGACTATGAAGGCGGCTCGCGCGGCTTCACCATCTGGAACACCAAGGGTGAAGTGCTCTACGACAGCGGCAACAAGCTTGAGCACATCGCCATGATGACCGGCCACTATCCGGCCAAGCGCGCGTCCAAGAAGGGCAACGAGCCGGAGGGCGTCGCCATCGGCGAGTTCGGCGGCCAGTCGCTGATCTTCGTGAACTCCGAGCGCGCCAATATGGTGTCGGTGTTCAAGGACACGGGCGGCGAGCCGCAGTTCCTGCAGATGCTGCCCACCCACGTGGCTCCGGAAGGCGTGCTGGCGATCCCGTCCCGCAATCTGTTCGTTGTCGCCAACGAAGCGGACAGCGCCGAAGATGGCCTGCGCTCGCAGGTCGGCATCTATGAATTCGGCGCGGACAAGCCGGCCTATCCGGTGCTGACCTCCGCCATCGATCCGGAGACCCGTGCTCCGATCGGCTGGGGTGCGCTCTCGGGTCTTGCGGCTGACAAGACCGACCCGAACAAGCTCTATGCGGTTTCGGACAGCTTCTATGACAAGGCCCGCATCTACACGCTGAACCTGTCGAAGAGCCCGGTGGAGATCGCTTCCTACGTGAACATCACCGGCGGCTCGCCGAAGAAGTTTGACATGGAAGGTATTTCGCTGGCTAAGGATGGCGGTTTCTGGCTCGTCAGCGAAGGCAATCCGGAGAAGGAAGGCGTGCCGCATCTCCTGGTCAAGGCTGACGCCGATGGCAAGGTGACGGAAGAAATCAGCCTGCCTGAAGCTCTCGTTGCCCAGTCCAAGCGTTTCAGCTTCGAAGGCGTTGCCGAGTTCGAGCGTGGCGGCAAGACGCTGGTCGTGACGGCGATCCAGCGCGAGTGGGGCGATGATGCCAAGGGCCTCGTCAAGCTTGGCATCTACAACCCTGCGGACAAGTCCTGGGGCTTCGTCCACTATCCGCTCGACAAGCCGAAGAGCTCTGCCGGCGGCTGGATGGGCCTTTCCGAAATCACCCATCTGGGCGGCGAGCGTTTTGCCGTGCTGGAGCGTGACAATCAGGGCGGCGAATTTGCTGCCATCAAGCAGGTCACCGTGATCGATCTTGCCGGCATCGAGCCGGTTGCCCTCGGCGGCACCCTGCCGGTGGTGGAGAAGACCGTGAAGCTGGATCTGATCCCGGCGCTGGCCTCGACCAAGGGCTGGCTGCTCGACAAGCCGGAAGGTTTCGCCGTCACCGCCGATGGCCGGATGATCCTCGTCACCGACAACGACGGCGTCGACGATGCGCCGGGTGAAACCCAGATCTTCACCCTTGGTTCGGTGGACAAGCTGAACTGATCTCTTCCGCAGATGCCATCACCGGAGCCCGGGCCTCACGCCCGGGCTCTTTTCGTTTCAAACGGCAGGCGGGCGAAGAGCCTTGGCAGCCCGGTCAGGGCGTCAGGATCACCTTGCCCATGACCTTGCGGTCTGCGATCTCCTGAATGGCCTTTGCAGCCTCTTCCAATGGGTAGACTGCGTGGATCTGCGGCTTCAGCCGGCCCTGGCGCACCCAGTCGAGAATCTGGCTCATGTTGGCCCAGTGGCCTTCAGGGTCGCGGATGATCGATTCGCCCCAGAAGACGCCGAGGACATCACAGCCCTTCAGCATCACCAGATTGAGCGGGATCTTCGGTATTTCGCCGGCCGCAAAGCCGATGACCAGATAACGGCCTTCCCAGCCGGTGGCCCGCAGCGCCTGTTCGGCAAGGTCTCCGCCCACAGGATCATAGACCACATCGGCCCCGGCGCCGTCCGTCAGCTCCTTGATCCGCGCCTTCAGGTTCTCTTTCTCGTAATTGATGGTCAGCACTGCGCCGAGCTTGCGGGCGCGGCTGAGCTTTTCTTCCGAGGAAGCGCAGGCGATGACGCGCGCACCCATCAGGGAGGCGATCTCCACCGCTGCCTGCCCAACGCCGCCGGAAGCGCCCAGCACCACCACGGTTTCGCCTTCCTGGAGCCTTGCCCTGTCGCGGAAGGCGTGCAGCGTGGTGCCATAGGTGACGGACACTCCGGCAGCTTCCTCGAAGGAAATCCCTTCGGGCATGGGGATGAGGTCATCCTCGCTGGCCACCACCAATTCCCGCGCCGCGCCGAAGCGGATGTAGCCGATGACCTTGTCGCCGGGCCGCAGGCGTTCCACACCCTCACCGGTGCGCTCCACGATGCCTGCAAATTCGGCGCTGGGGGAGAAGGGCATCTCCGGCCGCAGCTGGTATTTGCCCTGAATGATCAGCGTGTCGAAGAAGTTCAGCGCGCAGGCTTTGACGCGGACCAGCACTTCACCCGGCCCAACCGGCGGCACAGGCAGATTTTCAACGGTCAGCGATGAAGCTGGACCGTAGGTATGACAAAGGATGGCTTTCACGCAGGGCCCCCGCTCCACACATGTTGTGAACCATGGTTAATCTGTGGCCGGCGCTGCTGCACTGCAAGGAAAATCTCGTTACGGAAAGTGCCGTGCGGCTGGCGCGCCAGACATCAGAAGGCGTTGGCGGGTTGAGGCGTGCAGCCCCAGCGTCTATGAGCCTCTGCAGGAATGACGGAAGAAGGAAGTGGAAGATGCGCGGCTATTTCGGGGTCGGGGCGGAGGGCCTGTCCAAGCGGATGAACCTTGGCAACCTGATGCGCTCGGCGCATGCCTTCGGGGCGAGCTTCTTCTTCACCGTGGATGCCGGGCCTGCCATCCGCCGGGCGCCGCGCTCCGACACTTCCAAGAGCCCGGATCATCTGCCGCTGTTCGAATGGGACACGGTGGACACGATGGATCTGCCTGCCGGCTGCCAGCTTGTCGGCATCGAGCTGACGGACGAGGCCATTGACCTGCCCAGCTTCATGCACCCGCTGCGCGCTGCCTATGTGCTGGGGCCGGAGCGCGGCTCCCTGTCCTCCGCCATGCTGGCGCGCTGCGACCATGTGGTGAAGATCCCGGCCAAGTTCTGCATCAACGTCGCCACCGCCGGGGCCATCGTGCTCTATGACCGGCACCGGGCGCTGGGCCGCTATGCTGATCGTCCGGTCACAGCGGGCGGGCCGAAGCAGGACAAGACCCCGCACCGCCATGGCGGGCCCATCATGCGGCAGGGGCGGCAGATTCCGGGCTGGGAAGACTGAGTTTCAGTCGATGTCGACCGCGGCATCTGCCTCCAGCACCTGCCGCAGACGGGCAAAGGCAAGGCGGATGCGGGATTTGACGGTTCCGAGCGGCAGGCCGGTGCTCTCGGCAATCTCGTTATGTGACAGCCCGAGGAAAAAGGCCTGGCGCACCACCTCGCGCTGGGCTTCGGGAAGCTCCTCGAGAGCGGCGCGGATGCGCTCTTCCCTGAGGCCTGTGTCGAGGAGCGTGCCGGGATCCTCCGGCGCGGACGGTTGCAGGGCGGGATCTTCCGCATCCAGATCGCCGTTCTTCAGGCGGCGCAGAGAGTCGATGCGCCGGTTGCGGGCGATGCGGAAAAGCCAGGTGCTGGCAGAGGCCTTGCTCTTGTCGAAGAGGCCGGCCTTGCGCCACAGGATGACCATCACCTCCTGCGCCAGTTCCTCGGCGCTGGCGCTGTCGGTGCCCTGCTGCATCAGGTAGCCTTTGATGCGCGGCGCGAAGTGATCGAATAATTCGATGAACGCAGCTTTATCCTGCGTTGCGGCGACCTTCTCGATCAGTTCTGAAAAATACTGCGCCTGACTCACCGCAGACTTCACTCCCAATGCGCCGGGTTTTAACCCGGTCATAATCCGGTAATCCCGGAACGTATGTCACACTCTCGCCCGATTTATCCAGCCAGCGTGCGCATGACGCGAGCCGATAATAGCGGGATTGGTGGCAAGCGCCACGCGATTGATTGGCTTTCAACCCTTTCGTAACCGGCTTTAAGGTAGCCTTAATCCAAGGTTTATATGCCGGACGACACTTGAGTAAAATCTGAAGCGTTTGACGCGCAAGCAAAACGGTGTGGAGATGATGCAAGCACGAACCCTGGTAACCGCCGGTCTGTTCCTCGCTCTGTCCGGAGCTGCCGCCGTCGCCCAGGCTCCGACGCTGCTGAAGCAGCAGAGGGATTGGGCGGCCTATACCCACGCGAGCGGTGGCGGCAAGGTCTGCTTTGCCCTGACCAAGCCCACGCAGATGCTGCCGACGGACCGTAATCACGGAGATGTGTTCTTCTTCGTGTCGACCCGTCCGTCGGAAGGCGTGAACAGCGAGCCAAGCTTCCAGGTCGGGTATCCGATGCGGGAAGGGTCGCAGGTCACGGTCGATATCGATGGCAAGCCCTTCACCATGTTCACCAAGAACGATGGTGCATGGGTGGAAAACGCAGCCGCTGAACAGCAGCTCGTTGCAGCCATGAAGGGCGGCAGCAAGATGAATGTGAAAGCTGTTTCCGGCCGCGGCACTGAAACGTCCTACAGCTTTTCGCTTGCTGGCGTGACAGCGGCCATAGATACGGCCAATCAGGCCTGCAAGTAAGGCGGGCCGGCTGCGCAGGTGCCCCTGGGGAGCCTGCGGGATACGCAATCCGGGAGGGTGCGGCCGTCAGGCCGCGCCTCTCTCTGCGGCGCTTTCATGCATCGGCAGTTGATTTTCCGGCGCTCCTGTGGTTTTTCTGGCGCCAATGGACGCGGCTCCTGAGGGAGACTGCGCCTTTTCTGTTTTCAAGGCGCTGAAGCAGCGGACTGGTCCGTTCCGGCGCATGGCCTTTGCGGCCTCTCAACCTTCGGGTTTTGACCCTCGGATCTGGATACTGGACGCCATGGCGATCTCGCTTGACCTTGCGCATCGTTCCGCCGCGCAGACACCTGCAGCTGCACAGCCGGCCGCTCCGGCCCCGGCGCTTGTTGCTGCGGCGGAAAAGCCCACGCTGATCGGCCTCGACAGGGCCGGGCTCGCCGAAGCCATGGCCTCTATCGATATCCCCGAGCGCCAGCGCAAGATGCGCGCCCAGCAGCTGTGGCACTGGCTCTATGTGCGCGGCGTGTCTGACTTTGGCCAGATGAGCAACATCGCCAAGGATTTGCGCTACACCCTGCAGGATCATTTCTCCATTGCCCGGCCTGAAATCGTCTCGGAGCAGATCTCCGTCGACGGCACGCGCAAGTGGCTGTTCCGCTTCCCGCCGCGCGGGGCAGGGCGTCCGGTGGAAATCGAGACCGTTTATATCCCGGAAGAAGGGCGCGGCACGCTTTGCGTTTCCTCGCAGGTGGGCTGCACGCTGACCTGCACCTTCTGCCACACCGGCACTCAGAAGATGGTGCGCAACCTCACCTCGGAGGAAATTCTCTCCCAGATCCTGATCGCGCGCGACCGGCTGGGCGATTTTCCTGACGCCGCTACCCCGCAGGGTGCCATCGTGCCGTCCGAAGGCCGCCTCGTCACCAATGTGGTGATGATGGGCATGGGCGAGCCGCTCTACAATTTCGACAATGTGAAGCAGGCGCTGCTGATTGCCTCCGATGGCGACGGCCTGTCGCTGTCCAAGCGCCGCATCACCCTGTCCACCTCCGGCGTGGTACCGGAAATCGCCCGCACGGGCGACGAGATCGGCTGCATGCTGGCGATTTCGCTGCATGCGGTGCGCGATGATCTGCGCGACGTGCTGGTGCCGATCAACAAGAAGTGGCCGATCGAGGAGCTTCTGGAGGCCTGCCGCCGCTATCCGGGCCTGTCCAATGCCAAGCGCATCACCTTTGAATATGTGATGCTGAAGGGCGTGAACGACAGCGATGCGGATGCGCGCGAGCTGGTGCGCCTGCTCGCGGGCATCCCGGCGAAGATCAATCTCATCCCGTTCAATCCCTGGCCGGGCTCGGAGTACGAGTGCTCCGACTGGGAGCGGATCGAGGAATTCGCCGATATCGTCAACCGCGCCGGCTATGCCTCGCCGATCCGCACCCCGCGCGGCCGCGACATCTTCGCCGCCTGCGGCCAGCTCAAGTCCGCCTCCGAGCGCATGCGCAAGAAGGACCGGGACGCGCTGGAAGGCGCAGCCTGACACCTTAGAATGGTCCGCACAGGCGTGTTGCCTGCGCGGAGCTTGAGGGCCGGTGCCAGCTCCGTTCAGTCAAGGAAAAAGGGCCCGAACGGGTTGTCCATCCGGGCCCCTGATACAGTCATATGTCTGTCAGGCGAGCCTGTGACTGGCCGCTGCGCCGGCCTTTGGAATCAGGCCAGTCCGTGCTTGCTGAAGGGCAGCACCGTCACATAGTCGCCCCGTGCCGCAGCAATCGCATTGGCCACTGCCGGTCCGATCGGCGGCGTACCGGGCTCGCCGATGCCGGTCGGTGCTTCTTCCGATGGGACGATATGCACCTCGATGACCGGCATGTCGGACATGCGCAGGGGCAGGTAGGTGTCGAAGTTCGACTGGTCCACCTCGCCGTCCGTGAACGTGATTTCGTTGCGCAGCACGGCGCCGAGCCCATAGCCAATGGCACCTTCGACCTGAGCCCGGATATTGTCCGGATTGACCGGGATGCCGCAGTCCACGGCGCAGACGACCTTTTCCACCTTCACCGTGCCGTCTTCGCGGAAGGAGATTTCCGCAACTTCGGCCACATAACTGCTGAAGGAGGTGTGAACCGCAACGCCGCGGTAACGGCCCTCGGGAAGCGGGGTATCCCAGCCTGCCTTTTCAGCGGCCAGCCGCAGAACGCCCAGCTTGCGCGGATCTTCCTTGATCAGGCTTTCACGGAAGGCCACCGGATCGGCGCCGGTCTCCCGGGCGATGCGGTCGATCATGGTCTCCATCACATAGGCCGTGTGGGTGTGCCCGACCGACCGCCACCACAGCACCGGCACTGGCGTCTCGGTCATGTGCGCTTCCAGCTGGAAACCGGGGATGCCGTAGGTCGTGCCATGCACGCCTTCCACCATGGTGTCATCGATGCCGTTCTTGATCATGAAGGCTTCGAACCCCGTGCCCTTCATGATGGACTTGCCCGCGATGCGATGCAGCCAGCCGGTGATCCGGCCTGCCTCGTCCAGTCCCACCTTCACCTTGTGGGCTGTCATGGGGCGGTAATAGCCGCCGCGAATGTCGTCCTCACGGGTCCAGACAATCTTCAGCGGCTGGGGGGCATGGCCTGCCTCATGCCGTGCCTTGGCGATCAGTGCCGCTTCGGCGAAATAGTGGCTGTCGGGCTGGGCGCGCCGGCCGAAGGAGCCGCCGGCCCAGAGCGTGTTGATTGCCACCTTGTCCGGCGTCAGCCCAAGGATGGCGGCGCTGACGGCCTGATCCGTCGTCTGGAATTGCGAGCCGGTCCAGAAGGTGGCGCTGCTGCCGTCGTAAAGCACGGTGATGTCCAGCGGCTCCATCGGTGCATGCGCGAGGAAGGGGAACATGTAATCCGCTTCGATGACCCGCGACGCCCCGGCCAGCAGCGGCTCTGCATCGGCATTGCCTTCCGCCGCTGCGCCCGGTGTGCCGGTGAGGTCTCTCAGCTCGGCTTCCATCTCCGCAGTCGAGCGCATTTCGGCGGCGCTGTCGTCCCAGGTGACGGAGAGGGCATCGCGCCCCTGCATGGCCTGCCAGGTGCCGCTTGCCAGAACCGCAACACCACTGGGCACGGTGATCACATCCACCACGCCCGCAATGGCCCGGGCGGCGCTGTCATCGACGCTGGCAACCGTGCTGCCGAAGCGCGGAGGGCGGGCGAGAACGGCGGTCAGCATGTTGTCGAACCGCTGGTCCATGCCATAGACGCCGGCAGCCCCGGCGGATTTGCGCGCCGTGTCGACCCGCTTGAACGACTTGCCGATATAGACCCATTCCTGCGGAGTTTTCAGCCGTGGCTCGGCCGGAACAGCCTCTGCCGCCGCAAGCCCTGCCATCTCGCCGAAGCTCGCTGATTTGCCGGAAGGATGAGAAATCCGGCCGGCGCTGACCGTGACCTCAGCTGCGGGAACCGACCAGGCCTTTGCGGCCGCCTGAACCAGCATGCTGCGCGCGGCAGCACCGGCCGTGCGGTATTGCATGAAGGAATTGGCAATGGCTGTGGAACCGCCCGTGCCCTGTGCGCCGAAGAACAGGTTCTTGTAGAGCGCGGCATCGGCCGGAGCGAAATCGGCGCGGACCTGAGCCCAGTCTGCGTCCATTTCGTCTGCAACCAGTGTCGCAAGACCCGTGGCAACGCCCTGTCCCTTGTCGAGATGCTTGGACAGGACAACGATGGTGTTGTCCGGCAGCACATGCACGAAGGGCTGGAACATGCCTTCAGACGCCGTGGCAGCCGCAGTTCTTGTGCTGCCCGGCAGGGTGAGGCCGATCAGCAGCCCGCCGGCAGCGCCTGCGGAAAGCTTGAGGAAGCCGCGCCTGCTGGGCGCTGCAGCGGTGAGGGGAGAGACGATCCTGTGCAGCATTCTGTCAGCCCTCCAGCTTGTCTGCAGCCGCATGAATGGCTGTCTTGATGCGGGCATAGGTGGCACAGCGGCAGACGTTGCCATCCATGGCCGCCTCGATATCGGCGCCGGTGGGTTTCGGTGTTTCCATCAGCAGGGCCGTTGCGGCCATGATCTGCCCGGACTGGCAATAGCCGCACTGCGGCACGTCAAGTTCCGTCCAGGCCGCCTGAATGGCCTTGGCGGCCGGGCTTTCAAGCCCTTCGATCGTGGTGATGCTGGTTCCTTCCACATCACTCAGATAGGTCTGGCAGGAGCGGACCGGGGTGCCGTCCAGATGCACCGTGCAGGCGCCGCACTGGGCAACGCCGCAACCGAACTTGGTGCCCGTGAGGCCGAGCGTGTCGCGAAGGACCCAGAGCAGCGGCGTGTCCGGGTCGGCGTCGATCACCTGTTCCTTGCCGTTGAGTATCAGGGTAACTGGCATGAAGGGCTCCCGTGGCTAGCTTGTGTTGGCTAGGGGTAAACTACACGGTGCAGTTTACATTCAGGAGCGGCGTTATGTAAACTCCCGAGTTTACATGGGAGCCGGTTTCTGGAAAGAAAGGGCCATGACCGACGACAGAGAGCTTTCGCTCAGCGAGCAGAAGCGCAAACAGATCATCGAAGCCGCCGTGGCCGAGTTTCAGGAGCGCGGATTTGCCGGTGCCAGCATGGACCGCATCTCCGGCCGCGCAGGTGTTTCCAAACGTACGGTCTATAACCACTTCGACAGCAAGGAAGCGCTGTTCCGTGCCATCACGGATTGCCTCGTTTCCTGGATGACCGCCGCTCTCAATGTGACCTTCCGTCCGGAGCTGCCGGTTGCCGCGCAGCTTGAAGCCCTTGGCTGGGCCGAGGGCGAGCTTCTGGTCAATCCCTGCTTCCTGAGGATGGCACGCATGATCTTCGGTGAGGCGTTCCGTGATCCGGCCCTGTCTGCCGAAGTTGCCGCGCGCATGGACAAGTTCCGTGTTTTTGAAAGCTTCATGCAGGATGCTTTCGCAGCAGGTGCCCTGCAAAGGGGAGCGCCGGAGGTGGCTGCCGCCCAGTTCCTCGGGCTGCTGAAGTCGCGCGGTTTCTATCCCTATTTCTTCTCGGGCAGCGCGGTCGGCCGCGAGGCAATGGGCGCGATCATCTCCGAGACCGTGGACTTGATATTGCGGGCCTATGGCCCGGTTCCCGGTGCCTGAAAGGCTGCCTGATACACGGCTGGCCATGCAAGAGCGAAAAAAGGCCCGGACGGGGATGCCGTCCGGGCCTTTTCTGTTGGAATCACCGTGCCTTATACCAAGGCTTTCGATGCTGACGCATCACGCCTTGAAAATGCTCAAACGCCGCACGGGCTTAACCAATGCTCGATGAGTCAAGCTCATCGAGCATTGGTATTACTGCGGGCGGGCGACCAGTTCGTGGCTGATCTGGCCGAGCCAGGTTTCGGTCACCACGTCATCGCCGTGCTTGAGGAAGGCGCGAGCCTCGATCGGGTCGTGATCCTCCACCTTGGCGTCGAAGATCAGGCGCCAGCGGTCCGTGCCGACGACCGGCAGGATGTAAGGGTTGATCGGCTCGCCGCGCGACAGTTCCACCACGGCCGTCACACCATCCTGCTGGCCGAGACCCTTGAGGGCCGGGCCTTCGAAGTCGATGGACAGCTTGATCTGGTCAGCCGGGCGGGGCTGGCCGGGGACGCCGCCCTGACCGGCGCGGGTTGCCACGGTGCGGGCGCCAACGCCGGGCAGCGGATGGGCGTCCTTCCAGTGCATCCGGTAAGAGAAGCTGCGCTCCTCGCCGGCGGCCGGCAGATTGCTGGGGATGAAATAGGCGACGATGTTGTCGTAGATCTCGTCATCGGTCGGGATTTCGATCAGCTGCACCGCGCCTTCACCGAAGGGCGCCAGCGGCTCCAGCCAGACGGACGGGCGTTTTTCATAGAACACGCCGTCATCTTCATAGTTGGTGTAGGCGCGGTCACGCTGGGCAAGGCCGAAGCCCTTCAGGTTGGCGGTCTGGAAGGTGGAGGTGCGCACGCTCTTCGGGTTGTTCAGCGGACGCCAGATCTGCTCGCCGTTTTCCATGACGATGGCGAGGCCGTCCGTGTCATGCACTTCCGGGCGCCAGTCGAGGCCCGTGGAGCGGTTCGTCTCCGAATACCAGTACATGCTGGTCAGCGGCGCGATGCCGAGGCGCTCCACCGGCTTGCGGAAGAACAGGCGGCTTTCCACGTCGATGGTCTGGCCCGCGCCATCCTTGTTGCGCATGGTCATCTTGTAGGCGCCGGCAACGCTGGGGCTGTCCATCAGCGCATAGAGCACCATCGTCTCGCCCTCGGCCTCACCCTTTGCCAGCCAGAAGGACGTGAAGCGCGGGAACTCTTCCGGTTCGGACATGCCCGAATTGATCGCAAGACCGCGGGCCGACTGGCCATACTGATGCGACTGGCCATCGGTGCGGAAATAGGACGCGCCGAGGAAGGAGATCCAGTCGGTCTTCAGGTCCGGGCGCATGATGCGGAAACCGGCGAAGCCGATGTCTGCGGGCAGCTTGCGTGCCGGGCTGTCATCCGGGCTGTCGAAATAGGCCGGATCGTAGAGGATTTCCCGGCTGATGCCGCTTTCGACCTGATAGATCTTAACCGGGTTCTTGAAATAGCGGCCGAGATGGAAAAACTGGACCGGTGCATCCGGGCTGATAGACACCGTTTCCTTCGGGTCGAACCGGATCTTCCAGTGAGCGTCGAAATCAATCTTTTCGAGCGTGTCGGCAGAGCGGGTCTTGGGCTCTGCATAGGGTTTGGCCGCAAGAGCCTTGGCCTGGCCAATCACTGTGTCGAAGCTGAAGGGGGCCGCCGGGCCGCGCCGGGCCGACAGGTCGCCGGCGAGCGCTGAACCGGCAGATGCCGAAATCAGTCCGAGAAGAAGCAGACAGGAAGCGAAGAAACGCATGAGTCATCCCTGATCAAAAACCGCCAGCTGGGAACAGGCCCGGCAATTCTGCCCATTTCAGGGCGGCGGCGGAAAATACATCTGCAGCGTAATACCTGCAAGCGGCGTATTTGCTTGGCTTGCGGCCTTTTGGGCCTGCAGGCGCATGGCGCAGAAAAAGGCTTTGCAGTCAGCTTTGCCGCAACTAGAGTGCGCGCGGTTTTCCAAGGCCTCCGGCGGCGCAGCCGGGGTGCCTTACACGCCAAACGTGACGTCAAAAAAGAACAGCGAACGGACATATCTCCATGGCCCATGGCGACATCAAGAAGGTCGTGCTTGCCTATTCCGGCGGCCTCGACACCTCCATCATCCTGAAGTGGCTCCAGACCGAACTGGGCGCCGAAGTGGTGACCTTCACCGCTGACCTCGGCCAGGGCGAGGAGCTGGAGCCGGCCCGCAAGAAGGCCGAGATGCTGGGCATCAAGGAAATCTTCATCGAAGACGTGCGCGAGGAATTCGTCCGCGATTTCGTCTTCCCGATGTTCCGCGCCAATGCCGTCTACGAAGGCGTCTATCTGCTGGGCACCTCCATCGCCCGTCCGCTGATCTCCAAGCACCTCATCGAGATTGCGAAGAAGACCGGCGCTGACGCCATTGCCCATGGCGCCACCGGCAAGGGCAACGACCAGGTCCGCTTCGAGCTGTCCGCCTATGCGCTGAACCCGGACATCAAGATCATCGCCCCCTGGCGTGACTGGACCTTCAAGAGCCGCACCGACCTCTTGGAGTTCGCCGAGAAGCACCAGATCCCGGTTGCCAAGGACAAGAAGGGCGAGGCTCCGTTCTCCGTGGATGCCAACCTGCTGCACTCTTCCTCCGAGGGCAAGGTGCTGGAAGACCCGGCGGTCGAGGCTCCCGAATATGTGCATATGCGCACCATTTCCCCGGAATCGGCGCCCGACACCCCGACCGTCATCAAGATCGGCTTCGAGCGTGGTGACGCGGTCTCCATCAACGGCGAGCGCCTTTCCCCGGCAACCCTGCTGGCCAAGCTCAACGACTATGGCCGCGACAACGGCATCGGCCGTCTGGACCTCGTCGAGAACCGCTTCGTCGGCATGAAGAGCCGCGGCGTCTACGAAACGCCGGGCGGCACCATCCTGCTCACCGCACACCGCGCGATGGAATCCATCACGCTGGACCGCGGCGCGGCGCACCTGAAGGACGAGATCATGCCGCGCTATGCCGAGCTGATCTATTACGGCTTCTGGTTCTCGCCCGAGCGCGAAATGCTGCAGGCCCTGATCGACAAGAGCCAGGAGCATGTGGAAGGCGAAGTGACGCTGAAACTCTACAAGGGCAACGTCATGGTAACCGGCCGTGAAAGCCCGAAGTCGCTCTATTCCGACAAGCTGGTTACCTTCGAGGACGACCAGGGCGCCTACGACCAGAAGGACGCTGCCGGCTTCATCAAGCTCAACGCCCTGCGCCTGCGCACCCTCGCCAAGCGCAACCAGAGCCGCTGAGCATTTCTCAGGGCGATAAGTTCAGACCGGGGCGCCGCGCAATCGGCGCCCCGAATGTTTTTGTGCAGACAGGCGGGGAAGGGCCCCTGCAGCCAGCACCAGCAGGCGCCGTTATCACTGGACCCTCCGTTGTCACGGGACCCGCCGTTATCAGGTAGTGTGCTGAGAGTTCTGCAAATTCGCTGAGAGATGGCGGTCATGGCAGACTGGTGTTGTTCAAGTTCACCGTTTCCCGTGGAAGGAACGCCGCCATGACCAAGACCGAAGTTAAGACCGCCAGCGCCAGCGTCAAAGAGATTCTGCTTTCGCACCCAGACGGCCTGCGCGATGTGATCCGCGCCGTCATGCAGGAGGTTCTGGAAGCAGAGATGGACGAGGCGCTGGGAGCGGCGAAGAGCGAGCGGACGCCGGAGCGTCTGGGCTATCGCTCGGGCCATTACAGCCGCACGCTGG
>NZ_KB908225.1:0-3901 GCF_000382365.1 Pannonibacter phragmitetus DSM 14782
TGCCACTGGACCTTTCGCTTGAAAGATGATGATCCATCTCCGCGTTCAGCGCCCGTTCCGCCAGCGCCTTCTTCAACTGGTCGATCAGGCCGCCCCCGTCAAAGGCCGTCTTGGCATCAGCCCCGCCAAGCAGTTGGTCCAATATCGCGTCCGGGATAACCGGCTCTTTCCGTCGTGCCATGGGTGCTCTCCTTCATACCCATTATGCACGCCCGTACACGAAATTCCTGACAGTCCCCATCATTCCCGGCCTCGATCTGCGCCCCTTGCGAACCAACGTCCCGCCCGACGCTGATGACCAGATCATTCCCCGCCGAGAGGGTCGTGACGCGGGCTGCGGCGCCGGACTGGCTGCTGCCGCACTTCGAGCTGGACATGCCAACGCCAAGCGTCAGGCTGGTAGGATCAACGGGGTGCGCATTGGGCTCGCAGGGCCGGAGGCACTCATGGGCACCCATCAGTGCAGCAACATGGGCCGCAGGGCGCCGCTTCAGGCCTTCACCGGCGGTTGAGCAAAATCCCTGCGCCGCCTGAACCCAACTTAAAGCGCGGTCGTGGCAGTCGAATACCGTCTCTGTACAGCTCGCATCAGACAGCGAAGCAAGAGCATTCCGGCAAGCTACCTAGATTCTTGATCCGACTTTTTGGTTAGATGCATCTCCGCATCAACCTCACCACTTACGGCTTTTTCTACCGCCTGTTCCCATTCGCTCCAATAGGCAGGGTCCATCGGCTTACCGTCGCTCATAAGACATAATCCACTGAGCATAGAACCAATCTCATCCGACTTTGTTCTAGAGTAATAGTCCTCCAGGAATGAGAACATCGCCAAATAGGCCTCTTGCAATGTTAGCGATTTGTCTTGCATCAACGAAGTCCTTCTCCATCAACCCATACTCGCGGTGGAATATTTACGCCGCCGTTCTGGATAACCCCATTCCTTGTTTCCACCCAAACTTGCGAACCGTCTAGTCGCGTAGAAACATGCACCTCATTTCCGAATCTATTGGTGCCAAGGCTATTGGCTGGATTGTTACTTGTATCAACTAACAATTGCCTATTTGGGGGGGTATCGGGCAGATGCCCCTGACGACTCCCGAAAATATGTCGGAGCTGAGATGGGTTGTCCGGCAGCCCATTAGCTACCTTAGGCGGCCCAGGCAGATTGATCACCGGCCCGGAGGTGGACGGCTGGGTGAGGGTTGTCTGGGCGGTGGAACCTGCACTCTGGGTGTTGAAGACCGGGTTGCCGCGGCTGTCAAAGCGCACATTGCCCGAAGCATCGCGCACAGGCGTGTAGAGCTGACCGCTGCCGTTGTGCGTTACCGTGCCGTCTGCATTGCGCGTGTAGCCCGCTGGCGGCGATCAGCGCATCATTCCCGGCCTCGATCTGCGCCCCTTGCGAACCAACGTCCCGCCCGGCGCTGATGACCAGATCATTCCCCGCCGAGAGGGTCGTGACGCGGGCTGCGGCGCCGGACTGTCAGGTGAATACCATCTCTGTACACACGTTTCTTTAAAAAACTAAGCAACAGTTACACGATCACCATTTACAGATTCAAAAATAACCCCAACTACACCAGCCTTCTCAAAACGTTCCTTTATCTCCTCACTAACTATTATTACCCCTAAGTATTTTTTTATCCTGAAAATATTACTTGAGTTAATTTTTTCAGGATCTACAACCAAATTAAAGAACGAACGATAACTACCTGCCAAATCTGGCCTTATCGGGTCGAAACAATCATACTTACTAAAATTAGATCTATCTTCGTCAACACAGTCAATCTGCGTCTCAATAATCATCAGAAAATAGTCTTGAGACGTCTGCTTTCCCTCTATTTGAACAGGCGCAAAAACGACATTTCGGTAGGGCTCATCAATCTCTGACAACCCCGCCAAGGCATCGCAAGCTTTTGCGCTCAACACTGGAGCACTCGCGTAACCAGCAAGAGAATAATCGACCTCATTGCCGTCAAAACGAACATCGATCGTATATCTTCCAGGCTCCATAAAATTTACGGGAGGATTACTAAAATTCCAATTATCAACATGCCGAACATCACCGAGAACCCACTTATCAGAAATAGAAACATCTTGTCTAAGTATGTAATATTTCATTTCATTGCCTCGTGAGCCATTTATTAACCTGACTTCCCACAATCACGGATTCCGCCTTAATCCTTTCCAAGGTTTTCGTCACGGCCAAATTATAGGACGATGTGTTAGGCGTTAAACCACGCGTAGCTTGATCCAAACTGCCATAGACATATTGGTGATAGGACTCGGGATGCGGTCCTCTGTGCCCCGGCACCGCCACCAAGTTCTCAACTGCGCGGTTGATGTCAAGACCAGCCCCATCAAAGAAACGCTGATACTCCTTTGTCCAAGCCACTTGCCCATTGGCACCCACAGTACATTTATTAGTACAAATGTGATGTAGCGGTATGGACTCATAATTCGGCGGAGCACTTACGGGGTTTCTACCGCCATCCAAAGTAACGTACCCTCCACTATTATCTCGATAGATCGGTTTTCCTTCAGCAGTGTATCGTCCTGTTGAGTCATACACCCCACCTCTTGGTCCGGTAACAGTGGCCGAACCATCTACATTTCGAACGAGGCTATATCCATTTGGCACCTTATAATCGGGCGAAGGCAACGCCAATGGACTTGTTTTAGTACCAACTTCTCCAACAGAACTCCCCGGAGAGACAATATTTCCGCCCTTTTTTGACTCCTTCAGAAAGCGGATTATTCTGGATACAGCGCCAAATGATGCGGAAGATCCCAGTTCCACCAGAAGATCAACTGCGGCTTCCTTTATGAATTGATTTCGAATTCCCGTGCCAAAGCACCCCTCTGCGCCACCTGTCTGGTCACAGTAGGCGGCACCAGAAATCACAGTCAGAAGACGCAGCCCGAATACGTCAGTCCCTTGATATCCGAGGAGCCGCTGGACCAGATTCTCATCCGCACCAGCCGTCTGTACGGAAAGGAGCTTCAGGTAATCAAAATCTTTGGCGTCACTGATATCTCCAAGAACATCTGCTATGCACTGTATGCTTCGGCAATTATCGAGTGCCTTTTCTTGTTCAAAATCAAGCTTGGTGTATTTCTCTGAAACCTCACGCTTACAATCCTCAACATTGGCAGAGCCATTGCAGCTGATCAGCTCGGCAATCAGATCGTCAATCTGCTGATGATTGAGGAAGTTATGCTTGATATTATCCAGTGCAGCGGCGGCTCCGGCCTGGCCGCCGATGGCGGCGCCGAGGGCGGTGGCGGTCCATTGGCGGATGGCGTCGGTCTGGGCCGTGGTGAGATCCGGATGGTCCTTCAGCATCTGCGACACGACGCCGTTGGCAAGCTCGCTCACCAGCCCCGCCGCAGCTCCGCTGCCTATGTCCGTGCCTGCAACGGCGGCAACGGCGGCGCCGGCGGCGGCGTGCAGGGCGGCCTTGGCGGGGTCGCCGTCCTTCAGGCCGATTTCCGCTGAAAGATCACCCGTCAGCCCGTTCAGCAGCTCGGACAGGGCCGCAGCCCCCTCCTGACGGGCCTTCAGCCGGGCGATGTCATAGGCTTCCACCGAAACATGCGCCGCCCCGGCATCCCGGTTCAGGCTGGCAAGATCCTGCCTCTGGTCCGAAAGCTCCAGCGTGCCCGGCGTCACGGTGGCCCGTGTGGTGCCCTCATCGCCTTCCCGCGCGGGCATGTTGACGATGGGCGTCAGCGTGCCGGACAGGGGATCACCGGACGCCACCTTGCCCTTGTCAAAGCTGACACCAAAGCCCACGCCAAAGCCGGAGCTGGAGGAGGCGGAGCTGTTCTGAACGTCGCGCCACACCAGTTCGCGCGCGGAGAGGTAATTGTCCTCAGCCTCTGCCGTGGAAGAGATCAC
>NZ_KB908225.1:4001-11135 GCF_000382365.1 Pannonibacter phragmitetus DSM 14782
CCACCGAAACATGCGCCGCCCCGGCATCCCGGTTCAGGCTGGCAAGGTCCTGCCTCTGGTCCGAAAGCTCCAGCGTGCCCGGCGTCACGGTGGCCACAGGGCGCTTTCGCTGAAAGCCCGGCCGCCCAAAGCGCCCCGTCTCTTTCCTTGCGCAATTCCGGGCGCAAAACCGGTTCCCACTTTTGCTGGAATTGCTCCGGCGCGCCGCTTTCACCTTCCCGCGCGGGCATGTTGACGATAAGCGTCAGCGTGCCGGACAGGGGATCACCGGACGCCACCTTGCCCTTGTCAAAGTTGACACCAAAGCCCACGCCAAAGCCGGAGCTGGAGGAGGCGGAGCTGTTCTGAACGTCGCGCCACACCAGTTCACGGGCAGAGAGGTAGTTGTCCTCAGCCTCTGCCGTGGAAGAACCGCTCTTGATGAGCCCGGCTCATCGGGAGCGGGTCAAGCCCGTGCGGCGCCTGAGCAATGGCAAGGCGTGATGCGTCAGCATCAAAAGCCTTGGCAGAAAAATTCACCCCGCCGGTCAGGTCCACCTTGCCGCCGGCGGTGACATCATAGCCGCCCCGCCCGGCGACAATGCCGCTCTGCTCGCCCACACTGGCAAAATCACCGATGACACGGCCCTGATTCGCAGACCCGGACGCCCCGATACCGGCGCCGCCAATGGCATGAAAGCACCCCCTGGGCTTAGAGCGGAATCCGATCAAGGTTCAGTGCGCAGGGGAAGTCATACCAATCCAGGATGCGACAGGCAGACACTTCTGCCCTGTCGGAATGGAATAATATCAGCTGGAAGGAGGCTGAGGTTCGGGGGACGCGAGCAAAGATCGAACTCGTTCCAACCATGAAAATCCGGTCAAACCAGCAGATTGATAATAATATTCACAACCAAGACTCGCCAAAATATCATCGATTTTTGATGGATCAGAAGCATTTAACTGCAATAGAAGATCAATTTCGGACATCAAATCATTCACTAAACCAGCAGACTCCTCCTGGCGAAAAGCTAAAATGACATCAATATCGGTCTCTCCCGCAATATCCCAATCTTGATGAAAATATCCACCAAGTAATTGCTCTAATGTAGCGAACCTCTCTGTCATGGAACTGGAAACCCTGTGATGATTCGATAGCCGGTCGGCATTGTTGGATCGCGTTGAAGAACAACGCGGACGTTAGACGATTGCGCCGATGTCGTTGATCCCCGCGACATGACATTTCCAACCGAACTACCTACGTTATGATTGATGACAAGCCTACCACTCGACCCATTCAGAAACTGTGAAATATTCGCAGCATTGGCATCGAGAGCAGATGAAACAGCACGTTCGGCTGTTACACGATCAGGAAAAGAGGATGCAGCAGTGATATTAGGCTGAGAACTAAGGCGTGCTCCAAGGTCGGCATCCGATTTCCCCACATGCCTGCTAATAAGGTGGCCACCTGCTGCTTCGTGTGCTTGAAGACCCCCGCCAGGTACGATTGGACTATTTGCAGCACCCTTCCCCCCAACTCGACCGACCACACCCCCGAGCATTGCCATGGCAACCACGGTATTCAGATCAAGTCCAGTTGCTTCGATCCCGGCCCATTTTTCGGCAAGCGTCAGATCCGAGTTGTGCCACACAGCCCAACGTTCCGCGATCATCTGCTCACTGAAATTTGTCCCATCGGCGCGGCCGTTCATGTAGGCATCAAACAGCTCGCCTCTTGCCTGCCCATCAAGCTGTTCGATCGCCGTAAGCAGCCAACCATATTGAAGGATGCTATCCGCGGTCGGTCCCACCGAACCTGACCCCATACCGAAACCCGCGCTCGCAACAATTGCGGCACGCTCTTCACCGGAAAGACCGTTCAGGTAGGCATAAATGGCGTCTTTGCATTCCTCATAAGCCTTAGTGCCAAGCTCCAGACGTGACCCGTCTGCAAGGTAGATCGCGCAATGGATTGGGAAGGCATAAGCTGGCGTAATCAGCCAGTCGAACGGGTTGAAGCCGCTGCGCCCCTCGCGGGTGGAACAGCCTCCAAGCCTGCCGCCCGCACCAAGGGCAGCAAGCCCAGTGCGGATGTTTTCCTTCTCCTCATCCGTCAGATCTTTGCCAAGAAGGTATTTGTCGACGAAGCCACCCGGCTCAAGAGCCTTCTCCACGGTCTCCTTGACCGCCTTCACGCTCGTGTCCGAAACATAGAGGTCAAAGCCCTCTTCGGTCTCGCGGGTGACTTCGATGACCGTGTCGAGGTCGCGGTTGAGGCTGGCGAGCTGGGTATCCGTGGCGGATTTGTCGCTGGCTTCTTCCGCATCCGCCTGCTCGCGCAGGGCGGCGGCGGTGGCGGAGCCGCCGGAGGCTTCTGCTGCGTCGGCCTCGGCACGCAGCTTTGCGGCTGTCACGCCATTGCCATCCCCGTCCCGCACCACGATGGTGCCCTGGCCGATCGTGGCCTTGGCGATGCCTTCCCTCTCCGCGTTGGCATAGGCCCCTTCGAGCGAGCCGCCGGGCGTGACGTCACCCTCTTTCGAGACGCCCACAGAGACATTCACCCCGCCGGAGACATGCCGGTTCGTCTCATGCAGCGCGAGATCCTGCGTCCCGAGCGTCTCCGTCTCCAGCGCCAGTTCGCCCGAACGCGAGCCGATGACACCGCCCGTAACCTGCGTGTGGCCGCCAACCGTGACCGTCAGGTCCCTGTCGGTGACAATGCCGGACGGCGTCTCCACCCAGGCACGGCTCTGCGAGCCTTGCGCGGCGTTGACACCCGCATTGGCGCCAAACTGGCCGCTGGTGAAGTTGTAGCTGACACCGGCGTTCATGCCCCTATACCAGCTCCCGATGAGCCCGGCTCATCGGGAGCTGGTCAAGCCCGTGCGGCGCCTGAGCATCTTCAAGGCGTGATGCGTCAGCATCAAAAGCCTTGGTACAATCCGCGCTGGAGCCTGCTCCCGTGTCCAGCTGGCTTTCCACCGTCAGGTTGCGGCCCGCCTCAACTTCCGCCGACCAGGCATCAACAAGCGCGCCCTTCAGCGCAATGTCCCGCCCCGCCGAAACATCCGCATGGCCGCCAACCGTGATGTTCGTATTGGTGTGGGCCGTCTGCGCGCTGGAGGAGGTGCCGTTCTGCGCCGAAACGCTGGCGCCAACGCCAACATTTGCCCCCTTCATGCCAACCCCCACCGTCACGCTGACACCGGCCGAGCGCGACGAACTGGACGTATCCATGCTGGTAGATTCCGAGGCCACAAACCGGGAGCTGTGGCAGATCGCGTCCGCATCGAAGCCTGTGCCAGACAAGCAAATGGGATTTCGCCACCGTCGCCACCCTGCTCGCAGGTTCGGGTCTCTCCACTTAAAATAACGTAACCTGAATAACAACAACTTCTAGAAGACAACAGGCGACTACGTCTGCCCAATCAGAATGCCACGGTAACAGGCGCCAGAGGATGCCGGAGACGGCTAAATTTAAAACGCCGATCCCGCGAGCAGCATTTTCAATTTCCTATGGTACGGCCAGTCTTTGGCTGTACCTTTGTCGAAAATTTTCTCAAACTGAGGTTTGGTCATCCTCATACGCCTACCTGACTGAACTGGCCGCGCATCAAGAGAGTAAGCAGCGCCACATCGGTCACAGCCTAAAACAATATCTCCGCTCGTCGTTTTCTCATAAAAAGTACGACCATCTCCGCAACATGGCGGCTCAAAGTCCGCCACCAAAAACATAAACTCAGCCAGTATATTTTTCAAATTATTGGCCATATTTATTTTTTTGCTACTCTCAAAAACATCAAATCCTCGGATTATCTGAACCAAGGTGTCATTAAATGGGCAATGCTGGAAAACGTCGCCTGGTGAAGGAGCTTCATAGCCCTCATCAACATGCATTCGAATTGCTTCATTTAGGAAGCGTTCGCTGCCTTTCGAAGCATATCCCAGAAAATATGAAAACTGATCTCGACGGCAATTTAAATCCATATTTACACCTACGGCACGGGATAGGCAGTAATCAGGTTCCCGGCACCGTCGGTCTGAACCGTGATCCGCGAGGTCGTACCGCCTCCATGTGATTGACGGACTGTTCCAACTGGCTGACCAACATCTACTGTCCGTACATAGGTCGGCGTGCCATTTATCATTTTGACTTCCGTTATAGGCGCAGACACAACCCGATCAGATTGCAAAATACCTCGCACCTCAGATTGGGAAAGCGTGAACTGACTTTGGGTGTTAGTTCCCCCAAAGTGACGGGAGACCACATGATTCCAGCCTGATGCAACAGGGTTCCCTGCATCATTCAGTGGTGTAAAGCGGGTCGAGCCACTCGCCAGATTAACTCTCGACTGAACCCGTCCCGGCACGTCGAGTTCCGTACTTGGCGCTCCTTTTCCACCCAAGTTTTCCGCAGAGTCAATACCGTTCGAACTCTGACCTGCATTTGGCTGCTTTGCCTTGCTGTAGCGGACCGCTGCCGCTGCTCCGATGATCTGACCAAGTTGCGGCGAGAAGGCACCTTCTCCCAGTTCCAACTGTGCGAGCCTGGTCAGATCAGAAAGGGAAACGTCAGTGTTTCCAGCCAGAAGTCGCTCCGCCAGAATATCTCGGATGGTAAAGAAGGCGATCTCGGTGAAGTAGCCCTGGGTTCCGCTGCCGGTCTGTACAACTGCCCCTTTCCAGAAGACATCATAGAATATGGCTGCCGCTTCAGAATCCGGCCCGAGTGACTTCAGGATGCTTTCATATAGTTCAGCAGAGTTTCCGGACTTGTATGCCTTCCATAGAACATCGAGATCGCTGGCAGATATGGCCTCAAGAAGCTCTTCGTTCTGCGACCGGCTCAAGTCCCGGTATTCGGCACCCACTTCCTGCTCACAAGCGGGATCACCGCCGCAGGCAAGCAACTTCTCTTTGAATTCTTCCAGTTGCACATGAGAGAGATAATTATGCTTGATATTATCCAGCGCAGCGGCGGCGCCGGCCTGGCCGCCGATGGCGGCGCCGAGGGCGGTGGCGGTCCATTGGCGGATGGCGTCCTGCTGCGCCGTGGTGAGATCCGGATGGTCCTTCAGCATCTGCGAGACGACGCCGTTGGCAAGCTCGCTCACCAGCCCCGCCGCAGCGCCCGCGCCTATGTCCGTGCCTGCAATGGCGGCGACGGCCGCGCCGACGGCGGCGTGCAGGGCGGCCTTGGCGGGGTCGCCGTCCTT
The DNA here is from genome assembly GCF_000382365.1 of Pannonibacter phragmitetus DSM 14782. Lineage (GTDB taxonomy): Bacteria > Pseudomonadota > Alphaproteobacteria > Rhizobiales > Stappiaceae > Pannonibacter > Pannonibacter phragmitetus. The sequence continues at coordinate 9,200 of NZ_KB908225.1, forward strand.
ACACCGGAAAAAGCCCGCGCCGCGCTGCAAGCCCGTACAGCAAGGCTAACTGAATTCTATTGCAGGGCCCCGTTAAAACGGAGGCATTGCCACATCACGCTTTGGGATGCTCGGGCGCGGCACGGGCTTGACTAATTCCCGATGAGGCAAACTCAGGGAGAGTCGGAAGAGGACAGTCTGGCTTTCCAGCAGTCACGTGCAGCGGCTGAAGGCCAGACGGAGCGCAGCGCCCACTTCCTCAGCCGGGCTGGTGTCCGGAAGATGAACATCATCGCTCTCGGTCAACCCCTTGCCACTCCAAGCCTCCAGTTTTTCGTGGTGACTGGGACTGATGGATATTGTTCCGAGCTTGCTCTCAATATTGCAGCTCTTCATGTTCTTGAACAAGGCACGTTTGGTCTTGTAGCCAAACCGCTCCATCAGCTTGCGGATCCACTCCGCATAGCGCTGCCTGCTCAGTTCATAATCATAGAGGCTCATATCATAGGTAACTTCGGGATGAACCCGGACATCATTGCGTGGCACGCCCAGCACAAACCGGCTGTGCGCAAGAGCATCCAGCAATGCCGAACCCAGTTCCTGATCGCTGGCATCGGGTTGCAGCAAATGCTGCACGCCCAAAGGATCACGAATGGGACTACTGTATCCCGAATAAGTTTCTATGCGGAAAAAATCATTGTTGAATTTCGCCGAAGCCCACCGGCTTCTTACAACTTCATTCATATTATTGAATCCTCGTGACCTTGACGGTTACACCGTTGCTCTGACCATACTGGACCGCCTTTTTGATTTGCTCCCATTGCGCGTTGTTGGTTGCACTTGGGACAGCAACATGCAGTTCCTTGGCTTTGATCTGACTTGAGTTGAGGGTTCTTTCTCCAAGTTCATACTTTTCGAATCTAGCGACCGCATCAATGTTACGTTTGAGTGTAGAGTAGACTTGCTGAGGTCTGATTGTCCTTGCCGCAGTCGTTGTATCGAGCGTTTTTGCACTGATCGCTGTCTGGGTGCCTGGATCAAAGAAGTCAAATGTCTTGAAGTTGGGAGGGAGCCGCGAGTCAGCTGGCAGCTTGGTAGCCAAGTAGTTCTCCCAAGGCATACCCTGATCCTGAATGCCCTTGCCCCACACAATTCCTGTTGTGCTGCGATCGACGGCTTCACCTACCCCTTTCCCCGCTCCAATGGCACCATTCTTGATTATCCTGCGGAGCGCTATTCCCATCGCGCCGTCCAAGCCGCCTGCAAAGCTGGCGAGGTTCTCGGCATAGGCCTGCGCCATGATCCTTGTTTCCGGACCGCCCCCACCAAGCTTCTCGGTAAAGGTGAAGTGGCCAGAACCACGCACAACGGCAATCTTGATCATATTGCGCAGGCGCGAGGCGGAGGCAGACAACTCGCCCCGAAGCATCATGGGATCAACATCCGCATATGCCGGATCTTCAGGGTTGGTCAGAATATCTGCCGCGATTGCCTCATATATGCTGGCCAGCGTGTCCATTCCTGACAGAAGGCTCAGGACGTCGCTGCGGCCAACCTCGTTGAAATGCGGTCCTATTTCATCAGCGGCGAGGGCATAGGCCCTCGACAGCATGGTTCTGCCTTCCCGTGTATCCAGCAGGCCAAGCGTATCTGCCGTTTGCAGCACAGTGCTGATGTTGATCAGCGAGTTGCGGTATTCCGAACCTTTGCGGTCCAGTTCGCCGAACAGTGTCTGGCCATCCACCTGCTGACCAGCTTGCGCGAGACCGTTGAGGAAGGCACGGGCATTGCTGTTGACCTCCAGATAATCAAAGTCATCCGAAACGCCCCGCAGGGTCTCTGAGGTCAGTTCCAGCGTGGCACGGCTGACAGCCTCCGCATCACAGGCCGCAATGCTCTCGCAATAGCCCTGCTCCACCGCATAGCGGGCCGCGTTGGCCCGGATCAGGTCAGCCTC
>NZ_KB908225.1:11235-13263 GCF_000382365.1 Pannonibacter phragmitetus DSM 14782
TAGGCTTCCACCGAAACATGCGCCGCCCCGGCATCCCGGTTCAGGCTGGCAAGGTCCTGCCTCTGGTCCGAAAGCTCCAGCGTGCCCGGCGTCACGGTCGCCCGTGTGGTCCCGCTTCCGCCTTCCCGCGCAGGCATGTTGACGATGGGCGTCAGCGTGCCGGGATAGCGGGCAGCAACGTCCTTCCCGGCCTCTGTCTCTGCGCTGCCGAGATGAACGCCGAAGCCCACGCCAAAGCCGGAGTTGGAGGTGGCGGAGCTGTTCTGAACGTCGCGCCACGCCAGTTCACGGGCAGAAAGGTAATTGTCCTCAGCCTCTGCCGTGGAATACCCGCGCATGATGAGCCCGGCTCATCGGGAGCGGATCAAGCCCGTGCGGCGCCTGAGCAATGGCAAGCCGTGATGCGTCAGCATCGAAAGCCTTGGCAGAAGAAACTACCCCGCTGGTCAGGTCCACTCCATTATTGAATATATAAATCAGAAACAGTCATCTTTTGTATGCAACTTCACCCGAATCATACCAAACGCCATCCGAAAATCTTACCGGACGTTGAGGATAACAAACTAAAAGCCCCTCGATGAATTGACGAAAAGAAAGGTCGAGCCTCGTTATCCAACGCATATTGTCAACCTCCAATAAGCGCCAGTTGTCTCCGCTGTCAAAACCTATAGCAGCTCCTGTGCTATCAGAGCCGAACAACCAAATTTCCCCTTTGGCCCCAGGCTCATATGGACCATCTTTATAAATACTGTCATCTCCAAAGTAATCCTTCGCAGCGGAGATCAAATATGGCCAAACTGTCAAGAGGGGAAATGAGAATTCATTCTCTTTTATATCTCCGCAGCCGCGCTCCTGAAGAAATTCAAAATAATCACTTGGCGCATCGGACCACCTCCGCCGCAACTCTAGAATTTGATCAGGCGCAACAGGGGCCAACCGCTCGAACAAAGCTCCACCCAAAGTATTAAGGTCCTCTAGATTCTCATACATGTTCATCGGCTCCTTGGAGGGTGCTGTGGAAATGCTGTTGAAGTGGGGCTACCTACACCATGAACTCCCCCTTGGTGTGCACTTCCACCCGGCACCGGATGGAGATTCCACCACTGATTGGGTCCACCATATTGCTGCGGTATAACATGGTGCGCTTGAAAATCGACGCCGTTCTCTGTTTTTGGCCATTTCTGACCAGTATTTAACTCCCAATCTCGCTTGAGATTATTGCGCTGCCTATTGTATTCACGCTGTAGAGCTTGATAGGTATCTCTCGTAGCGACATACGTATGATCAAACTGACGCAGTTCTCCAGCAAGATGCTCTCGCTGACTAGAAGGCATTTGCACACCAGAATGAGCCTCAATATCCCGAACAACGGCACGCGCATCAGATGATACCTGTGTCCATGGTGAACGGCCGGTACCTCCGCCGCCTGACTTGTCACCCTGCCCGCCTGTTGCCACTGTGCCCGGAGACTGAGGCTTCGGGGCTTTGAGGCGGGCTGCGAAGGGGCCACCAAAGCCACCGGCAAGGGCTGTGAACAGCTCCCAGGGCAGCATTGTCCTGTCGCCATTCGCCATAACCTGGCGAATCGAGTCAATCCCCTGAACGGTTTGACCCAGACGGTAGCCGAGATCATCGGGCGTCAGATGATGTTGATTGTAGAAGTTCGACGCCAGCCGGTAGAGATCTGATGCGTAGGCAAAGAACTGCCGGTTGATCGTCGAGTCCTTGTATTCATCGTAGAGGACCGCTTCAAACCAGCGCTGCTGGCAAAGGGCCGAGCCGGGCGCACAAAGGCCCGGGATCAAGCCACGCGGGGCAATACCTGCCAGAAAAGCTGCCGCTGCCTGATTGTGGGGGAGATTCTCTCCCGTCAGATCAGTCTGGCGCAGAGCCTGAAGTGTCAGCTCGCCAGCCGCACGGCCAACCGTTCCCTCATCACAGGCCGCAATGCTCTCGCAATAGCCCTGCTCCACCGCATAGCGGGCCGCGTTGGCCCGGATCAGGTCAGCCTCCGCCATGTGGAGCTGG
>NZ_KB908225.1:13573-142960 GCF_000382365.1 Pannonibacter phragmitetus DSM 14782
CACCGGTAACGCGGCTCTGGCTCGCAGACCCGGACTCCTCGATGACGCCGCCAATGGCGCCGGGGTTCAGAGTGGCAGGGTGTCAGGCGAATACCGTCTCTGTACACTCTGTAAAATTTGTGATAAAATATTCCGAGAACCAGCGTATTATTTGAATTCTTTTTCCCAGAAATAAATAAAACTATCTCTCCAATTCTCTAATATTTTATAAAATTCGTCTGAATCTATATACAACTCATCAATCGAATGAACCTCACTAGAATCTAAACTAGGATTCCTGAAAGCGACCAAACGCACTTGGTTATCGCAGTCAAATTGAACGATATGACTTCCATCATCAAATGCCGCGTCTCCGTCGGGAGCCATTATTAGTTCACGCCTAATCAAATCATCACGGATCTGATCCAAAGTGAATCTTTTAACACTCTCGAAGTTCTGCGGATCCTCATAAATAGAAGAATACACATGATGGACAAGTTCGCCTGCCGACAAATCAAACCCGAATGAACTGACGTGAGTTCCGCGGCGTTCAAGCCGACGCTGTATAGCATCGAAAGAGCAAGCAAGTAATGTTGCATCACTCTTGCGAACGCCATAGATTTTATCTTTAACATATATAATGAAATATCCCAGCGCTCGCTGACTTGGGCGCGATAGGAAATTTTCTACACCAGATTCAATAGCAAATTTTTTTTGATTTCCTGAAACTATAATATACATTATTTAACTCCAAGAATTCTTCGGATCTCTATTGGAATATTTTGCGCCCTGATTGGATCGACACCTCCTGTCGATCCGTTCCAATGCGTCTCGCCATTACTTGGCTTTGAGAACCTATGTATTATACCGTTCGAATCCTTCGACCACCTTACACCATTCTTATCAACTATAGACTTTTCATATAACTCATCGACATTCTGCGGCTCCGGGCTATTTGAGTTTCTGTGATGTTTAGGATTCGATATGCGCCTTGGCTTCTCATCATCCTCCGGCCCACCCGGCGCGCCGCCAGCGGCAGCGCCAGCGGAACTGTTTCCTGCGGCGCCGGTCTGTGACCCCTGCCCCTTGCCCGGCGTACTGTTGTAGACAACCTGCACCTGACCGCCGCTCGCCTGCCGGGCGGCGGAGCGCAGCTGGTCCGGCGTCATTGGCTTGCCATCAACCGCGCCGCCGATCAACGTATAGCCGTAGCCCGTGGCTTCAACCTCAAGCACGGATACCACACCATCCGGGGAGGTCGCCGTAATCGTGCGGATCCGGTCCGAGCCATAGCCCGTCAGCCGGACCACCGTGCCGTCATCCAGCGTCTGCGTTTCATCAATCGCACCGCCGGTTTCCCTCGTCGATGCAAGCCAGAAGCCACCGGCAAGCAGCGCCGTTGCGGCAACAGCAACTGTGGCCGCACCCCTGACTTGCTGCACGATCTGAAGACAGTTCATCGCCACATCCGGCGGGATGATAACCATTTCCCCGCCGATGGAGATCTCGCAGCTTATCGCCGCGTAGGCAGGCGGGATCAGCCAGTCGAACAGGCTGGGCCGGGCATCGCTCCGCCGCTGGCCGCAAGCGGCAAGCTGGGCCAGAACTTCAGGATCATCGGCATGGGCGGTAATCAGCTTCGCCGCTCATCCGCAACGATGACCACCCGCTATAGTGCAACCACGCACGCACCAGCTTGCGCCAGAATGCCGGCAGGCGGCCCTTCTGCCGGTCGGATGCCAAGGTATTGGATTGAAGAAGAACGCGAAGATTTAGATAACTATCTTTCCCGCCGAAAGATCAAGCAAAAACCTGAACAAACCAGCGCCGTAAGCCTGCTCGACCCCCGGGCCAATTGCGTGAATCTTGGTCGCAGGAGAAGCAGACGTATCGAGATAGAAGTAAACCCCAGAACCGTCGTCACAAATAGGGATAAAGCTTTGTCGATCAGTACCAACCTGGCCCCACTCCCGCAGCTGCTTGGTCACGACAACAACGTCCTCCCATTGTGGTGGATCGTTTTCCTCTGCCTTCGGAAGCCCATAGACATGAATACCATCCGCCAGCACAGCGCCATACTCCCGCAATAATTCACGATATTCGCTTGGAAATTGAACGCCTAGTTCAGATTCAGCCTGTTCAATTACCAAGTCATCGACAGGACCAGAGATAATCCCGGCCCGGCACAACTGTTCGAAATTCTCACGCTCCATTCCCATGAATACTCTCCTAAGGAGTGCCCAGCCCCGAGTTCACGAAGTCTTGATACCGTTGCTTCCAATATGTTTCTGAATAGCCAGATTGACGCACAGGCCCTCCCGGTCCCGGGATGTGCAACGGCCCGCCAGTCGCAGAGTCATAGCGATTCTGCGACCGCGTCACTTCAATCAGCTTTCCTGTCTCTCGCCCAACATGGTGCAACTGGATTCGCTCCCACTGACCATCGGCACCACGAACAAATGGCGCTTGACCATTTTTCATAAGGTTGATGTTTTGCGGGCTCAGTTCAATATCTGAACGCTGAATGATCAGTTCATTGCGGTGCCGTGTCACTCCTCCCCAAGTGGTGCTGTTACCAAATGTCGCTTCTGCGTTCGCAAGGAACTGAGCCTCGTTTGCATTCCTTGGCTGAATCGAGGAAAATCTTCCCGATCCCGTATTCGTTACATCTGGCGCCTTGTTATGGACAGCCTTCCCCGTATACCGTCGGCCACCGAGACCGATCAGGACAGCGGCGGCTGAGCCTGCCACGAGCTTGAGATCCTTCCGGTCGGCTTCGTTAAAACCGTGCTTGCTGGCAATCGCATCGATCGCCAAGGCGACGGCCTCGTCGCTCAACTCGCCCAGTTGGCCAAGTTCCTGGAAAGCCTGCTGAATATCCTTGTAGGCCTGCGGGTCGTAGCTCTCCACTATGTGGCGCAACGCTAGGTCCCGCATGTACCCCGAAGCCATACCCATTGCGTTCAGGAACTGAATGGCGTCCTCATCAGGCAGAAGGGCCCGCAGGGAGGCTGCAATCGTCCTGATGGACGCGGGAAGTTCAGCTGTCCCGTCAGATTCGCCCAGATGTTTGTCAGCATATTTCTCGATAATAGCCGCAAGTATCTGGACGCAGGCTTCCCTTTCCCTTGCAGTAAGGTCGGCAATCTTGACGCCATCCTTGTCCACCAGAGCGCAACCGGATGAAGCATGTGCAGGCGAAACAATCAGGTCCCAGAAGTTGAACCCTTGTTTGCCGGAACAATTCACAAGCGCCTGAAGATCGAAGCGTCCCTCCTTTATCGCAGCGGCGACTTTTTTCGCCGTCTCCAGTTCCTCCGGCGTCAGTTCTCCAGAGCGGCTCAGAGCCTCTCCAACCTGGGCAAATGCCTCGCCAAGCGCATTTCCAACGACTTCGATGGCGTCAACAGCCGCCCTCACACTCGTGTCCGAAACATAGAGGTCAAAGCCCTCTTCGGTCTCGCGGGTGACTTCGATGACCGTGTCAAGGTCGCGGTTGAGGCTGGCGAGCTGGGTGTCCGTGGCCGCCTTGTCGGAGGCTTCTTCCGCATCCGCCTGCTTGCGCAGGGCGGCGGCGGTGGCGGGGTCGCCGGAGGCTTCTGCTGCGTCGGCCTCAGCCCGCAGCTTTGCGGCCGTCACGCCGTTGCCATCCCCGTCCCGCACCACGATGGTGCCATGGCCGATCGTGGCCTTGGCGATGCCTTCCCTCTCTGCGTTGGCATAGGCCCCTTCGAGCGAGCCGCCGGGCGAGACGTCACCCTTTTCCGAGACGCCCACAGAGACATTCACCCCGCCGGAGACATGCCGGTTCGTCTCATGCAGGATGAGATCCTGCGTCCCGAGCGTCTCCGTCTCCAGCGCCAGTTCGCCCGAACGCGAGCCGATGACACCGCCCGTAACCTGCGTGTGGCCGCCAACCGTGACCGTCAGATCCCTGTCGGTGACAATGCCGGACGGCGTTTCCACCCAGGCCCGGCTTTGCGAGCCTTGCGCAGCGTTGACCCCTGCATTGGCGCCAAACTGGCCGGTGGTGAAGTTGTAGCTGACACCGGCGTTCATGCCCTTTGACGCGCTGGAGCCAGTCCCTGCGTCCAGCTGGCTTTCCACCGTCAGGTCGCGGCCCGCCTCAACTTCTGCTGACCGGGCGTCAACAAGCGCGCCCTTCAGCGCAATGTCGCGTCCGGCTGAAATATCCGCATGGCCGCTAACCGTGATGTTGGTGTTGGTGTGGGCCGTCTGCGCGCTGGAGGAGGTGCCGTTCTGCGCCGAAACGCTGGCGCCGACACTGACGCTTTCCCCCTTCATGCCAACGCCCACCGTCACGCTGACACCGGCCGAGCGCGACGAACTGGACGTATCCATGCTGGTGGTATTGACCGCGGACTTCAGCTCGATGTCCCGCCCGGCGGCGATCAGCGCATCATTGCCAGCATCAATCTGCGCGCCTTGCGAGACGATGTCCCGCCCGGCGCTGATGATCAGATCATTCCCCGCCGAAAGGGTCGTGACACGGGCTGCCTCTCCCGACTGGCTGCTGCTGCTCTTCGAGCTGGAAGCACCGACGCCAAGCGTCAGGCTGGCGATGGTGCCACCCTTCCATTGCTTTTCATCTTGGCCGGAGACGGTTTCCTTGCCGAACATCCCGTCAAGGGCGTTGACCGCATCCAGGATTTTCAGGCCACCGGAAGCGGCGGAGAGGGCCTTGTAGCCAAGATTGCCTTTGCCGCTGCCAACGGTCTGCACCCCCGAGACAATCTTGTTGCCTGCGTCGATGAGGGGGGAGGCGGCGGAGACGGTGGCGCCGATGAAGAGGTCGCTTCTGTGGTGGCTGGCGGCGAAGCTGTCGGTGGCGGCCAGGAGGTTGACGTCACCGCCTGCGGCCAGTGTCAGATCCTCGCCCGCCATCAGGGCCGTGCCCGTGGCGTTGATGTCCTTCGCGGCGGTGACCGTCAGGTTCTGACCGGCGCTGATGGCGGACATGATATTGGTGACGCCGGAGGTGGAGCTTTCCTCCTTCGTGCGGCGGTAGCCGGCGGAGAAGCCGGAGCCGCCCGGGCTGCGCCCGGCAAAGAGGCCGGACTTCTTCTCGAAGGTGTAGCTGTCGAAGGCGGCCTGACCGGTGGTGAGCGTGACGCTGTCCCCGGAGAGCGCCACATCGCCCGCGCCGATGATGGTGGAGCCGGTGACGGTCAGGTCCTGCCCGGACCTGAGGCTGACATCCCCGCCCGCAAGCAGCATGGAGCCGGTGTAGACATCCTCGCTGGAATTGCCCCGGCTTTCCTTCTTGCGCAGGAAGCCGCTGGACTTCGAGGCATAGGACTCGCGCTGGATGGAGTTTGCCCCTTCGATGGAGAGGTTTCCGGCGGCGGCAACGGCAAGATCCTCCCCGGCCAGCAGGCTGCTGGCGGTGATGGCGGTGTCCCCGCCGGAGGTGATCTTCAGGCTGCCGCCCGTATCCACCAGGGAACCAACGGTCTGGCCGTGGTCCTTCACGGAGTGGTGGCGTTTGGCCGTCTGCTCCGTGCGGTGACGGTTTTCGGCGGAGGCGATGGTCACGTCCCCGCCTGCGGCAAGGCGCGTGTCCCCTGTCGCGGCCAGGGTGGAGCCAAGGACCGAGAGATCGCGGCCTGCCGTCACGGTCAGATTGCCGCCGGCATCCAGCAACGAGCCCTGATGGCTGGTGATGTCCACGAGGGTGCTGCTGCGGCCCCCGCCGATCCGGAAGCTGGTTTCGGTCTTCAGCGTCTCCAGCTTCACATCGCGCCCGGCGGACAGGCGCATGTCACCGCCGGAAGACAGGGTGCCGCCCATGCTGGTCAGGTCCCGCACGGCGTTGAGGCTCAGCGGACCGGAGGCGGTGATGGTGGCGCGCTGCTGGTTGGTCTGCATGGTGCCGCTGAACACGTCCACGGTGCGCGCCAGCGTTTCGTTGCGGATGTCCTGCCCCGTCAGGCGGATGCTGCCGCCGGTGATCTGGCCGGAGAGATTGGCCAGCGTGCCGCCTGCGGTGAGGTCCATGGTGGCGGCGGACAGGGTGCCGCCGAAGTTGACGAGGTCGCCGCCCGTGCGCAGGGTCATGCCATTGGAGGCAATCATGCTGCCGCTGTTGGTCAGAGATCCCGCCTCCAGCGACACGCCGCTGCCGGTGATGCGCGCCCCGGCCAGCTGCACATCCGGCCGGTTGCCGGGGGCAAGATAAAGCCGGGGCACAAGCACCTTCTGGCCGTTGACGACGGCTTCCTCCAGCCACACCACATCCACGGTCAGGGCCGCGATCTGCTCCGGCGTCAGGGCCACGCCCGGCGTCAGCTGCAGCGCGCCCTGCATGGTCAGCGCGTTGTCGTAGAGCAGCTTCACCGTGTCATAGTCGGTGTAGGTGCCTGCCAGCGCGCGCTTGCCGGTCTGGCGCAGCAGCTGCTCGCGGATGAAGTTGGTTTCCACATAGGCATCGCCCAGGCGCTTCTGGGTGATGTCCGGGTTGAAGGCCGGAAGGCTGTTGAGGAAGCGGTCCGAGGCGTAGAAGCGGCTGAGATCGACGAATTCCGGCCGCGTCTCAAAGAGGAACTTCGCCTGCGGGTTCTCGCTGACGATCGTCAGCGCCGACACCGGCAGAACCAGTACCGGCAGCGGCAGGCCGGTGGTGGCGGAGGTTGCGGGACGGACGCTGGAACCGGAGACAGGGCCAGAGACAGGGCCAGAGACAGGGCCAGAGACAGGGGCAGAGGCAGAGCCGGACGCGCCCGCCGGCAACTGGCCGGAGGCGGAGACGGAACCGGCAATGCCGCCGGCGGAGACGGAACCGGAAACGCCGCCACTGCCTGCCAGCGAGCCCGCCAGCGTGCCGGAGGCATTCACCCCGCCGCCAGAGCCCGCCACGCCGGAAACCGTGCCCGCACTGCCAAGGCTGGAGCCCGGCAGCTGGCCCGGCATCAGGAAGTCGGTGGAAGAGCCCGAGGGCACCCCTGCGCCGGAAGACTGGCCCACCTGCCCGGCATTCTGGCGGATGGAGACATTGTCCACCTGCCCGGTGAAGCTGCCGCTGAAGCTTCCCCCTGCGGCGATGATGGCCGGGACGGAGCCTATCGTGGCTGAGGAGGCGGTGGTGCCGAGGTCATCCGAATACCGGTACTTCCAGGGCTTCCGCTTGTAGACATCCCGGATCGTCGTAACGATTAACTGCTCGACAAGCTCCCGCCCCTTGTTGATCAGGGAGCCGCCCTCCATGCGGATGTTGCCGCTGGCAGAGATCGTGGAATATTCGTTGAGGATGCTTCCGGCACTGATGAAGAGGTTGCCACCGGCAAGCATCTGTGCGGGTGCCCCGGCGCTGGCAAAGACTTCGGTGATCCGCTTAGTCGTGACGACTTCAATGAAATAGAAGCTGTTGTACCGTCCCTTGTCGATCGATTCGGTGCTGACTGTTTCCGTTGTGGTGACGCTGGGGGCCGTGCCGCGGTTGATGACGGAGCCTGCCCGGATCGACATCCCGCCGGAAATCGCCTCGATATGGCCAAGCTCGTTGACGACGGAACCCGCCGCCTGACCTGCGGCAAGGCCGCCGATGGTCAGGTTTTCTGCGGCCAGCATCGTGCCGGTGTTGAGGAAGTTGCCGCCCAGCGAGAGGTCGAGGTCGCCCTGCGCGGCCAGAATGCCTTCGTTGTAGGTGTCTCCCGTGACGCGCAGCAGCGCATTGCGCACGGCGCCCAGTCCGCCCAGATGCACAAGGGAGCCCCCGGCAAGCCGGATATCGCCGCCGCTGGTGGTCAGCATGCTGGTCTGGGTGTTGCGCAGCTCCCACAGGGCCTCAAGGCTGATGTTGCCGCCCGAGCTGATGCGCCCGTCATGGTGGATGACGGCCGCCTTCACCCCGAGGGTGCCATCCTGGGAGGCCATCAGGCTTCCGGCTGTGGTGGTGAAGGCACCGGCAACCGTGGCATCAAGGCCCGCCGCCAGCTTCAGCTCGCCCGTATGGAACCACGTGCCGGCATTCAGCGTCAGGAGGCCGGAGCGGACGGCGACAGAGCTGCCCGCCTGCGTCACCAGCTGCCCGCCGGCCGACAGGGTGGCGTTGCGCCCGGCGCTGACAGCCCCTGCATGGGACCACACGTCTGCGGACAGCAGCAGATCCCCGGCATGGGCCGTCACGGTGCCGCCCGAAAGGGTGGAGAGCGTGCCGGAGAGGTTCGCACTGAAGCTGCCAAAGGCCGCTGCCTCGCCTGCGTGGGTCCAGTTGCGGGCTGTCAGCGTCAGCCCGCCGCCCTGCGCCACCAGCAGGCTGGCTGTGTCCGTGTAGAGATCCTCCGTCAGCCGGATGGCAAGGCTGCCGCCTGCTCCGGCCTGGCCGTAATTCACCCAGCTGCCGGCCGAAACATCCAGCGTGCCGTTCCGGGCCAGCAGCAGGCTGCCGCCCGCCGCCGTCAGGCCACCGGCCAGCACAAGCCGCAGATCCGTGCCGCCCGCCGCCCGGCCGAAGTGGGTCAGGCTGCTTGCGGAGAGGTTCAGCGCACCGGACTGGGCCGAAATCAGGCTGGCCGCGGACGTATCCATCGTGCCGGTCAGGCTGGCGGTGATGCTGCCGGTAGCACCGGCTTCAGCGGCATGGCTCCAGCTGGCGGCCGTCACGGACAGATCGCCCGCCTGTGCCGAGACAAGGCTTCCGGCCAGCGTGACAAGGCCTGCGGTCAGAACCGCAACAATGTTTCCGCCAGCACCGGCCGCCCCGCGATGGGTCCAGCCCACAGCGTTCAGATCAATATTGCCGGAGGCGGCCGACAGCACGCTGCCGGAGGCTGTGGTGAGGCTTCCAGACAGATCCGCTGAAATGCCCCCGCTTGCGTTCACCTCGGCGGCATGGCGCCAGTTTGCGGCGGAAAGATCGAAGCTGCCGCTGCCGGTGTGAATCAGGCTGCCTGCGCCCGTGTCCACATCAGCGGAGAAAACGGCTTTCAGCCCGGACGCAGCGCCGGCCTGCCCGGCATGGCCCCAGCTTTCCGCAGCCAGATCAAGCCGCCCGCCGGAGGCAAGGATCACGCTGCCCTGCTGCGTGGCAAGGGCACCGGACAGACGGGCGGTCAGCGATCCGCTGGCCGTGGCCTGCCCATTGTGGGTCCAGGCGCCTGCCGCCAGATCCAGGTCTCCCGCTTCTGCGGCCAGCAGGCTGCCGGTCAGCGTCCGCATCGCCCCGGACAGCGTCACGGCCACATGGCCTGCCGCTCCCGCCTGCCCGCCGTGGGTCAGGCCGGAGCCCTGCAAGGTCAGGTCGCCCCCTTCGGCGAGGATCAGGCTGCCCGTTGTGGTCTCGATGGCGCCGCCAACATCCGCGCTCACGCGGCCACCGGCACCGGCCTGACCGGCATGGCTCCATCGCGCCGCTTCAAGCAGCAGGTTGCCGCGCTTCGCCAGAATGATGCTGCCCGCAGCGCTGTCCAGCGCCCCGCGCAGCCGCAGGCTCACGCCCTCCGGCCCGGCCAGTTCCCCTGCATGAACAAGATTGGCGGCCTCAAATGTCAGCGAGTCCGAGCTGGCGATCAGGCGCGCACCGGACAGCACGGTTCCGTCCCCGGACAGCGTCACCGCGACATCGCTTGCAGCACCCGCCTGTCCGCCATGGGTCAGGCTGCCAGCCGTCAGGTCCAGATCGCCCCCCTCGGCCAGGATCAGGCTTGCCCCAGTGGTCTCAACCGCACCGCCGATGACGGCGGTGACACGGCCACCGGCACCTGCCTGCCCGGCATGGGTCCAGCGGGTTGCCTCAAGCGTCAAGCCGCCCTGTCTTGCAAGAAGTACGCTCCCGGCGGAACTGTTCAGCGCCCCGCGCAGACGAAGCCTCAGGTCTTTCTGCCCAACCAGTTCACCCGCATTGCCAAGATGAGCGGCGTCAACCGTCAGGGAGCCTCCGCTTGCGATCAGCCGTCCGCTGGACAGCACGGTGCCATCGCCGGACAGCGTCACGGCCACATCGCCTGCCGCTCCCGCCTCTCCGCCATGGATCAGACTGCCAGCCGTCAGATCCAGATCACCGCCCTCGGCCAGGATCAGGCTGGCTTCTGCGGTCTCAACCGCACCGCCGATGACGGCGGTGACACGGCCACCGGCGCCCGCCTGCCCGGCATGGGTCCAGCGCGTTGCTTCAAGCCTCAAGGCGCCCTGTCTTGCAAGAAGCACGCTTCCGGCGGAGCTGGATAGCGCACCGCTCAGGCGCAGGCTCAGGTCTTTCTGCCCAACCAGTTCACCGGCATGAGCGAGACCGGCAGCGTCGACCCTCAGGGAGCCTCCGCTTGCGATCAGCCGGGCGCCGGAGAGCACGGCTCCGTCCCCGGCGAGCGCTACGGCGATGGACCCTGCCGCTCCCGCCTGCCCGCCGTGGGTCAGCGTACCTGCGGTCAGATCCAGATCACCGCCTTCGGCCAGGATCAGGCTGGCCGCCAGCGTCTCAACCGCACCGCCGATGACGGCGGTGACACGGCCACCTGCACTCGCCTCTCCCGCATGGGTCCAGCGCGTTGCCTCAAGCTGAAGGCTGCCGCCGTCCGCCAGAATGACGCTGCCTGCAGCACTGTCCAGCGCGCCGCGCAGCCGCAAGGCCAGCGCAGACCCTGCGGCCAGTTCACCCGCATGGGCGAGATTGGCTGCATCAAGCGTCAGAGATCCGGAATTTGCGATCAGGCGGCCGCCGGAAGCAAGGCTTGCGTCCCCGGCCAGGGTCACGGCCACAGTGCCTGCCGCACCGGCCTTTCCGGCATGGGCAAGATTGCCTGCATTCAGCATCAGGCCGCCCGGACCGGCGAGGATGAGACTTCCCGCATTGGTCAGAACCGCACCGCCGATGGCGGCTGTCAGCGCGGTATGGGCGCTTGCCTCGCCCGCGTGCTGCCAGCTCGCCGCCCGCAGATCGAGTGCGCCGGTCTGCGCCTGTACAAGGCTGGCGGCATGGGTCTCAAGACCACCCGAAAGCACGGCGCGGATGGTGCCGGAGGCCGCTGCCTGTCCCGCGTGAGACCAGCTGGCGGCGTTCAGCGTCAGGTTGCCCCCTTGTGCGAGGATGAGACTGTCTGCCTGCGTGTTGAGCGCGCCGGACAGGCCCGCCGTGAGAGCACCGCTGGCCGTGGCTTCGCCGCCATGGGTCCAGTTTGCGGCGTTGACCACCATGCTGCCGGAATGGGCGGCCATCAGGCTGCCGCTGCGGGCGGCAAGGTCTCCGGCAAGGGTCAGCGTCAGGCTGCTGCCCGCCTCCAGCTTGCCCGCATGGTCCAGGGCAGCGGCGCTGAGGCCGAGTGCCCCGCCCTGCGCAAGGATCAGGCTTCCGCCCGAGGAAGCGAGCGCGCCGGACAGGGCGATGGAGGCATTGCCAACCGCGCCTGCCGTGCCTGCATGGGTCCAGTTTCCGGCCGAGAGGATCAACGGGCCACTGCGCGCCAGAAGCAGGCTGTCCGTGCTGGTCGTGAGAGCATTGCGGCCCGCGCCGGGCTGGCCGCCGCCAAGGGCGATCGAGAGGCTGCCGCCGGTGATCTTGCCGCCTGAGGCAAGGCTGCCGCCGCCGGTGAGCGTGAGGGCTTCGCCTGCCGACAGGGTCTGCGAGGCCGCCACATCCACATTGCCGCCCGCCTCGATGCCGAGATTGCCCGTGCTCTGGCTGGCGCTGCCATCACCCGCCAGCCCGGCGGCGAGGACATCGCCCTTCAGGCTGACATCGCCGCCGGATTTCAGCGTCACGTCGCGCTGCGCGCCTGCCACCACATGCTCCAGCACGCGGATCGCGGTTGCGCCCTGCAGGTCCAGCGAGGTGCCCGCGTGGAGATTGCCCTTCACGGTCACATCTGCCGAGCGGGAGCGGGCCTTGATGGCGCCCTGGGAGACGGTCTTCTGCATCACCAGCTTGCCATCGGCGGTCAGCACCATGCCGCCGCCACCGGCCGACATGTTCTGCGGCGTGCGCACGCCGACGCCCGCCTCCGTGCCCTCCAGCGCAATGCGACCGGCATACATGCCGCCAAGCGCCGAGGAATCGATGCTGAACTCCGGCTTTTCGCTGCCGTCATCCGCCTTCACGGCCTTCACCGTGCGGGTGGCGTAGTCCACATCGTTGCGGCCGGTGATGACGCTGACATCCTGCCCGTGCAGCACGCCGTTGATGGCAAG
Organism: Pannonibacter phragmitetus DSM 14782; assembly: GCF_000382365.1. Taxonomy (GTDB): domain Bacteria; phylum Pseudomonadota; class Alphaproteobacteria; order Rhizobiales; family Stappiaceae; genus Pannonibacter; species Pannonibacter phragmitetus. The sequence goes on from NZ_KB908225.1 coordinate 25,691, forward strand.
GCCCCGGCTGATGATGTCGAAGTAATCCGCCTGCCGCGCATCCAGCCCCATCGCGCCGATGGTCACCATGCCCCGGTCAACGGAAAGGCCCGTCAGGGCGCCGGTGGCCGGATCAAGCACGGGCGTACCCGTGGTCAGCGTTGCCCGCGGCGTGCCGATGAAGCCGCAGCCGTTGCAGGTGATGCCGTTGGGATTGGCGAGGATGTAGTCCGCGCGCGCGCCATGCACTTCCGTCGCCCCCTGCAGCAGGGACGGATTGGTGCTGGTCACCTCGTTGAGGATCAGCCGTGCTTCGGGGCTGGCGGCCAGATTGGGGTTTGCCACCACCATGCCGCCGAGCTGCGACTGGCCGATGGTGCGCGCGTTGTTCAGGATCAGGCCCTGTGTGCCGACATTGAAGTCGCTGAACTTGTTGTGCGACAGGCCGGAGCCGTTCGGCGCGGCGATGTTCACCAGCGGCACGCCATTGCCCGCCGTGGTCACCTGCGGCAGGTTGGCCGCCGGTGCAGAAGGATCGGCCACGACTGTCTGGGCATAGACCGCATAGGACGTCTGCAGCAGCAGGCTGGTGGCTGTCAGCAGGGAGACAGAGGCGGAAGCGGCCTTGCGCAGGCGGCGGCTCAAAAGGCTGTTCAGGGAAGAAGACATGCTCTGGGCCCCTCTTAGAAATTGCTGAGTGTCAGCCCGGCGCGCAGGCGCAGCACGGGCTCTCTGGTGAAGGAACGCGGGGCCTGAAGCGCCCGCTCGTAGGAGATTTCGCCGAAGACGATGCCGCCCTGCAGACGCGCGCCAACGGCAGCGCCCAGCACATGCTCCTGCCCCTCGACGGCGCCCGGCCCCGGCAGTTGCCAGCCGCTGTCGAGCCCGGCAAAGAGGCTGAGCTGACCGGCGTATTTCGCCAGGTCTGCGGGGATCAGCGGCGGCGTCACCGACAGTTCGTTGCGGCTGTAAAGCCCGTTGACCGCCGACAGGGATTGCCCGTCAAAGCCGCGCACGGTGGAGCTGCCGCCAAGGCTCAGCTGTTCGGAACTCCACAGCAGATCCGGGCTGTGCTGCGCGGCAAGGCGGGTGCTGGCCACCACCTGCACACCGCCGATCTGCCAGCCGCGCAGGAAGCTGATTTCGCCGTCGCTCTTGAGGAACTGCGCCCTTGGCGCGCCCGTCTCTGCCAGCCTGTCCTTCGCCGCGCCGAACCAGGTCGTGCCCTGATCAAGCCCGGCCTGCAGTGTCAGGCTGCCGCCCAGCATCTGGCGGGTGTGCGAGACCTCGCCGCGCAGCACGCTGAGAATGCGGCTGGAGGTGCCGAGCTTCGTGTCTTCCAGATAGTTCCTTGCATCCTTCACCGAGACGCTGACACGGGCATGGGTCTTGCTCACCTGATCGCGCCACAGCAGCCGCTCGATCTCGCCCTTGTGCGTCCAGTTGGTGCCGGAGGTGCGGAAGCTCTGCAGCTGGCCCTCAACTTCCGAGGAATACTGAAAGAAGGAGGACGACCAGCGCCAGGTCCAGAAGCCGCGCGGCACGGCAAGCTGCAGCGAGGTGCTTTCGCTGGCCTTCGGCTCGCCGAGGGACGGATCACTGCGCTTGTGCACCAGCGACAGGGTTTCGAACTGGCCGAACAGGTCCTCGACGGTGAAGGAGCCTTCAAACTGCACGTCGCCCGTGCTTTCCGAACCGGAATTGTCCACGGCAACGCTCGCCCGCCAGGGCCGCTTGGCGGTGATCTCCACCACGACGATGCTGAAACCTGCCTCCGCGCCGGGCTTGAGGCTGATCTTGGCGTCTTTCGAGGACAGGCCGTTGATCTGGTCGAGCCCCTGCTCGATGGTGCGGATGTTGAGGATCTGGCCGGTGACGCCGGGCAGAGCGCCATGGCCGCGCTGGCGCAATTCGCCGTTCTGGTGGATCTCCACCGTCTCGACCCGCCCTTCCAGCACCTCGATGCGCAGCTCGCCGGTGGAAAGATCCTGCTCCGGCAGATACGCGCGCGAGGTGACAAAACCGGCGTCGACATAAAGATTGGTCGCGTCGCGGACGATGGCGGAAATCTGCGCGATGCCGAGACAATCACGGTCCGGCACGAGCTTTTGCAGCCGCCCAGGCTCAAAGACGCTGGCCTTGCTGAAGATGACCCGCTTCACCGGAATGCAGGTGCCGCCTTCGGGCGCTATGCCGCCCTCCTCGCGCGGCGCCACCGGCCCACCCTGCGGCGGGGCCACCTGCCGGAACAGCCGCTCCTGCTGATCGAGAAAATCCTGCTGCCGCCGCTGCAGATCCTCGCTCTGCCGCAAGGCCTCGGCGGGCACGCCCTGCGCAGACACCTCGCTGCCACCCGCAGCCGCAGCCAGCATCAGGGCAAGACCCGCGCACACCAGCAGGCGGGAGAGGCCACGAGGGGCACTCACAGAGCAAAAAGGAGCCATTCGCTGCGCACGTGTGATCACGCGCACTGCGGACAGGTACGTCTGAAACAAGGCGTCTCTTCCCTGTGATTTCCACTCAGCGGAAGACACCTGCCCAGGCTTCCGCTGCACGTCATGAGTGTCCGGGTGCCAGTTTCCCGCAACCGGAGCTCAGGCGCCCTCGTACTTTTGCCAAGCCACCCTGTAAAGCAACCCTGCGATTGTTTTGCGGTTGCATCCAAAGGCGCGGCAAGCTTCGCGCAAGGTCCGGCGCAGCTGACGCAGCGTCGTCAAACCGGCTAAACCCGGCGGAAGAACCGGCAGCAGATCCGGAAAGTTTCCATGCCCGTGATGGAACAGTTTTTAAGCAGTCCCACTTATGCTGATCCGGACAGCCTGGAGGGGCAGATGACGATGCAGGACGCGGACAGGCAGAAGGTGCTGGATGGCTATCAGATCCTCGACAGCGGTTATGAGGCCGGGTTCGACAGGATCACGGAGCTGGCGCGCACGGTTTTCGAGGCGCCGGTTGCCGTCATCTGCTTCATCGACAAGGACCGGCAGTGGTTCAAGTCCCACCCCGGTTTTGACAAGCGGGAAACCCAGCTGGAACATGCGATCTGCCGCTTCACGGTGCTTTCGGACAAGGCGCTGCTGATCCCTGACGCCCTGGCCGACGAGCGGACGCGGGACAACCCCTATGTCACCGGCCCGGATCAGTGGCGCGCCTATGCCGGGGCGCCGCTGATTGCCCCCGGCGGTGTGCGGATCGGCACGGTCAGCATCTTCGACCGCAAGCCCCGTGACTTTACGCCCCGCGACGAGGACATCCTGCAGCAGCTGGCTGCCATCGTCATGCACAATCTGGAACTGCGCCGCGTGGCCGACAATGACTGGCTGACCGGCGTTCCCGGGCGCGGCGCCTTCGAGCGGCGCAGCCGTGCCCTCCTGTCCGCCGGAAGCGGAAGTGGAAGCGGAGACGGAAGCGCAGACGGGCACAGGAATGCGCTGATCGTTTTCGATCTCGATTTCTTCAAACAGCTGAACGACACCTACGGCCATGCGGCCGGCGACGAAGTGCTGAAAGAAGTCAGCCGCACCTGTCAGGCGGCCCTGCGCGAAAATGATGCCTTCTCGCGGATCGGCGGCGAGGAGTTTTCCGTTCTGCTGCCCGCCACCGCGCCGGATGTGGCCGGCAAGGTGGCGCGGCGCCTGCAGCAGTGCATTGCCGCCATGCCCCGCGACCGGCTGTCGAAATACCTGCCGGACACCACCAGCATCACCGCCAGCTTTGGCGTGACGATGGTGACGGACGGCGAGTTCAGCATCAAGCATGCCCTCAGGCGCGCCGATGCCGCCCTCTATGCGGCCAAGGAACGCGGGCGCAACTGCGTTGTCTGTTCGTGGGATCTGGCCACGGCTGAGCAGTCTTACCGCAAGTCTCTGTAACCTCCCCGGCTTGACCGGGCGGCAACCGTTCCGGCGTTGTCAGGCCTGTATTCAAAGGCAATACTGCTGCCACAGTGAATCATGCGTGAGGGCATGCGTGGCAAAGTTTCAGATCTTTCCGCCAACTGACGCAGACTATCCGCTCACGGTCATCTGGGTGGAGGATCGCAAGGACCACTACGTCAGGAAAGAGGAGGTCATCGCGGTTCTGAATTCAGCATCAGGCTGGATCAATATTTCGGCACCCTTTCCCGGCATCATCGACGCTGCGGAAGTGGCACGGGGAGACCGGCTGAAGGAGCGCAAGGCCCTGCTGGTGCTGCGCCAGGAAGCGGTCACGACCGTGCACACGCCGGGCGAAGCGGCGCCCTTAAGGGAAGAACAGGAGGCTGACCAGCCCCCCGCCGCAGCGCCCCAAAAGCCCGAACCCGAAAAGAAAAAGGCCGCGCCGGACCCGGCCGCCAAAGCCGCCAAAGTGTCACAGAAGCGGCGCCTCGGGTTTGGCGATCTGGCACTGCTCGGCTCATTCGCCCTTGTTGGCTGGGTCGTCTATGATCATGTGAACAGCCCCTATTCCGGCCCGCTCAGCGAGGAGGCGATGGCCGCCGTTGACCTCAATCCGCAAGACCTTGCCCCCCGCGAGGAATGGGGAGCCGCGTTTCCGGGACAGGGCATGATCGTGCTGCAGGACAGGATAGCGGCCATCTTTGGTGCCGAAGAGCGGGATTACAGCTGCGGGGCAGCCATGATCGCGGACAATTTTGCCGCCTTCGACGCCAGCTGTTTCAGCAAGGCCACGATTGAAGAGACCGGCAGCGGCGGCAGGGCGGTGGCAGACTTCCTGTTCCGTACGGCCCGGGATGGCCAGATCATCGAGCGCCGTTTCGCCGTCAGGGCCTTCCACTACTGGGGCTTCGGTTCTGAGGCCAACACCGTGGCCTTGGCGGAACTTGAGCCCCCGCCAGGTGGAGATGCCAGCGCCCGGACCGGCCTGTCCGGCTATCTCACCATCAGCACCAGTGAGCCCCCCGCCTTTGTCGAGCAGACGATGCCGCTTCAGGATCTCGCCTATCCTCAGGAGGTGAAAGGCCTGCGCTACTGGAGCAGTGAAGGCCCCAGCTTCGAGAAGGACAAGCTTCTCGCGGTGCCACTGATTTTTGCAGGCATTTCCCCAATGACGGCCGGCGCACAGGCCGGGCAGACCGGCCTTCTGCGGGTGCACGGCAAGGACGGGAAGATGCGGTTTGCCGGATTTGCACGATACCGCAGGGAAGTGCGCCCGCCGAAGAATGCGGAGGAAGAAAACCAGCACATCTTCACGGTTTCGGGGCGCTTTTTCAGTGATGCCGATTATGCCCGCATGGACGCCGTCCGGAAGGGTTCATTGGCACCGGGCGCAACCCGCTTTCGTCTGGACAGCGACAGACAGGCAGTGGGGGCCCCCATCACGCTCACCAACACATGCCCGCATCCTGTCACTTTCAACTTCATCAATATGGCAAAGGACAAAATAAACTACATTGATGTAGATGCTTGGGAAAATCTGTCCCTGTCGCCGCTGAACCTGGGCCCGGAAGTCTATTACAGCGTGGACACAGGCTCCCCCACGGCGCCGGATGCGAAGGCCATCGCGTTCAATGGCACCACCTATCACATGCAGCCGGTCAATCTGGACGGGGTCCGCCTCGGCCTGATCGCCCGGGACTGCCGCTGAACTGCCTGAGCCCCGGACATTGTGAAGGGATTTTCCGTTGCCTCTCACGCAAACTCCCGGCAGGCCTCACCAGCCGGGAGTTCAATCAAGCGCACCGCAACTTGCCGTCAGAAGGTTCCCTTGATGCCGATGCCGAACATGCGCGGCTCGGTCATGCTGGCTTCCGTGCCGCCGATGCCGCGGTTCTGCTGCTTGTAGGTGGGTGCGCGCTCGTCGAAGACGTTCTTGACGTAGCCATAGAGCTGGAAGGCCTCACGCAGCTGATAGGTCGCCCGCACATCAGCCACCGTATAGGGATCGATGGCATAGGCGGCCGTGTTGGCCGTGTCGGAGAAATAGCCATCGAGATGGCGGACCTGACCGGAGAGGTTCAGCTTGTCCGTCACGTCCCAGCTCAGGCCGAGGGTCAGCATGTAGCCGGGCGACTTGGCAAACTCGTTGCCCTCATAGGCAACGTTGCTGGAAATCTCGTCGATCTGCGTCTTCAGCAGGCCCGCACTTGCCCGCAGCATCAGGTTGTCGAGCAGCTTGTAGTCACCACCGATTTCAAGGCCGTAGGAATGGGCCTTCTCGGCGTTGATCGTGTAGGACTGGGCAACGCCGGACGAAATCACCACCGGGATGTTGTACTGGGCGTTCTTGAGATCCGTGTAGAAGACGTTGCCGTTCAGCATCAGCCGGTCATCCAGCAGGCTCATGCGGGTGAACACCTCGTAGTTCCAGGAGGTTTCCTCCTCGAAGGTCATCCACTTGCGGGCGCTGATGTTGAGCGAGACACCGCCCGGATTGTAGCCGCGGCTGACCATGCCGCCGGCGGTCCAGTCCGGCGTCAGCGCATAGGCGAGGCTGGCCTTGGGCAGGACGGCGTTGAAGGTCTTGTCGAAATCGACACGGGTGGGGGCATAGACGGAAAGCCCCTCACGCTGGATCTGGTCGCTCTGGAAGCGCAGGCCGCCCGTCAGCGTCAGCCGGTCCGTCATGCGGTAGCTGGTCTCGCCGAAGACGCCGAGGTTCTGCTTGGTGTCATCGAAGGTCGAAATGCCGCTCAGATAGAGGATCTCGTCCTGATCGCTGTGGGAATAATAGACCCCGGCCATGCCGCTGATCACGTCTTCCTGATCACCGTATGTGACGCGCATCTCGTCGGACACGTTGGTCTGCCAGATGCCCGCATCACCGTTGTTCACCACGCCCGTCGTGCGGTTGGCGTAGGTGTCCGAGACATGGGACTTGTTGAAGAGCTTCCAGCCGTTGCCGAAGTCGTAGCCAAGATCGAGCACGCCATAGTGGGTGTACTGGTCCCAGGTCGGCATCGTCGTGGTGATGTGGTTCAGGTCCTCGTAAGGCGCTGATGCCGCTTCCTGGCTCGGCCGGTTGCTGAAGGTATAGGCATAGGTGAACTTGGCCGTCAGCCCCGGCAGTTCCTCCGGCTCCCAGAGCAGCTTGAAGCGCGTGTTGAAGGCTTCGAAATTCTGGTTGGTGCCGTTGCCCTGAAAGCGCGAATTCACATAGTCGATGAAGGTGTCGCGCCCCGAATAATCCGCCGAAAGGCGTGCGGCGAGCTGATTGGCGATCAGCGGCCCGGACAGGACCGCCGCAGCACGGCGGGTGTTGTAGCTGCCGACTTCGGCCAGATAGGCGGCCTCCGGCGTAAAGGTCGGGTCCTTGGTGTTGACGACAATGGCACCGGCAATGGCATTGGCGCCTTGCGAGGTGGTCTGAGGCCCGCGGAACACCTCGATCGTGTTCACATCCCAGACCGAAGAGCTGCCGAAATAGAATTCATTGTAGGTCAGATAATGGCCATCCACATTGATCGTCGCCCGGGGCACCGTGCCGGCGAAGAAGGCCGTGGCACCCGTGTTCGGCCCCTGCGTGTCCTGGCCGCGAATCACCGGCGCACTGACGCTGTCCGGGAAGACGACGTTCGGCACATCGGCAATCACCTCAGGCACGGTGGCATCGCCCGCCTTCTCCTTGGTGATTTCCTCACTGTCCTCAACCGAAACGGAGCTTGCGGTGTTCTTCAGGTCGCGCTCGACCTTTTCACCGGTGATGACGATCTTCTTCAGCTCCGTCACGGCCCCCGCAGCTTGCGCAGCATCCTGCGCGGCTGCCGGTGCGGCCACTAAAAGAGACAGCGCAAGCAGGCTCACGCCATTGAGATAAACACGGCTTCCAGACATCAGATGGCCCCGCCCAATTTATGAGTTTCACATTCATGTTGAATTAGCGCAGGCGGCAACTGTTCCGCAATAGGGAATATGTTCCACAATTCGGCATATTGAAGTCTCTTGAAACAGAGTCACACTTCTGCAACAGCCTTGGGAGGACGCAATCGGGGACTCCGCCCCTGGCGGAAAATGCTCTAGGTTGCAGCGCATTGCAGACGCAGCCGTCAGGGACTGACGAGGGAGGCCAGCCGCATGACAGACGAGACGGAACTGCTGGAGGAGGATGGCGGCAGCGCAGGTGCAAAGCGTTCGGGCACGATCCAGTCGGTGTCCATCGCCGCCCGTTTCCTGCAGATCCTTGCGCAGTCCGATGGCGCCCTGCCCCTTGGCGAGCTGGCCCGCCGCGCCAACACGGGCCGCTCGACGGCTCACCGCTACATGCAGAGCCTCGTGCTGGAAGGACTGGTGTCGCAGGATGCGGAAACCGGCTGCTATGATCTCGGACCTGCCGCACTGAATATCGGCGTCAGCGCCCTGCGGCGGATCAGCCCGGTGGATGTCACGGCCCGCCACATGCGGGGCCTGTCATCGCGCATTGCCGCCAGCTGCGGCGTCGCCATCTGGACGGACAGGGGCCCCACCATCGTGCAGTGGTACCGCAGCGCCGCCTTTTCCATCAGCACCGTCTCGCTGGGCGATGTTCTGCCGCTGGACAATTCGGCCTGCGGGCTGGTGTTTCAGGCCTATATGGACGCGGAGCGGATTGAAGCCGTGCGCAAGATTCAGCCCGCCGCCTTCCGCGGCAAGCCGCCCCGCGCCGGCATTCTGGAGCAGATCCGCCGGGAAGGCGGCGCCGATCTGGACGAGCATCTGTTCTCCGCCCTCACCGGCAAGGCCGCGCCCGTGTTCAACGTGCATGGCGAAATCGCCTGCGTCGCCACCACCGTTTCCTTCGTCGAGCGGGCAGAAGCCGAACACCACCGCGATGCCCTGTTCGCTGCGGCGCAGGAAGCCACGCGGGACTCGGGCCGGATGTGATTTACGGGCCGGGTCCGGCAATCGGTGGGCAGTGTTTACACGGCACGGCGTTTCAGCCCCCCTCCCCCTTGAGCGGCAGTGTTTACAACGGACTGCCAGTCAGGCACCAACTCCTCTCCCCCCTTGAGGGGGAGATGCCCCGGCAGGGGGCAGAGGGGGGTAACGGACTGTCCGTTTATGAGAGAGATCCTGCCGTATTGAGGCGCTGCTACCCCCCTCTGTCAGCTTGCGCCGACATCTCCCCCTCAAGGGGGGAGAGGGGCACTGCGGCAAAAAGAGAGTGCGGCCCCGTACCAATCAGGCAGCCAGATGCTCCCGCAGGGTCTTGCCCGCATAATCCGTACGGAACAGGCCCTTTGCCGCAAGGGCCGGGACCAGCTCCTCAAGGAACAGGCGGCAGGAGTCCAGTGAGCCGCCGGGAAGTGCGATGACGCCGTCGATTGCCCCGGCCTCGTGCCAGCTGATGATATCGGCCATCACATCCTCCACCGTGCCAACGGAAACCCAGTGGGCCGAGCCCACCACTTCGGGCCGGTCCAGCAGCTGGCCCAGCGTGGGGCGCTCGCGCTCGATGTAACGGCGCAGCAGATCCGCATGGGTGCGGCTGCGCACGGGCTGATCGGGCTCGGGCAGCAGATCCGGCGTGATCACGGTCTGCAGATGATGGCCGGAGAGATCAGCGCCAAGGATCATCCGCACCGACTCGATCCTGTGCTCATGCGTCAGATGCGCATGGGCGCGCCGGTGCATGGCCCAGGCCTCCTCCCGCGTTTGAGCAAGGAAGAAATAAAGCCCCGGCAGCACCTTGATGGCATCGGGATTGCGCCCGCAGGCCTCGGCCCGGGCCCTCAGATCAGCCCGCAGATCCAGCGCGGCGGCCATGTCGGGGGCTGCGGCAAAGGTGGCATCGGCGACCGAGGCGGAGAAGGCCCGTCCTGCGTCCGACGCGCCGGCCTGAAACAGCGGCGGGCTTCCGGCGGGATGGCCCGGCACGTTGAGCGGCCCGGCGACAGAGAAGAACTCCCCCTCATGCGCTGCCGGTGCCATGGACTTTTCCCCGGTCAGCGCCTCATAGGGGAAACTGTCCCACAGCGCCCGCACGGCCTGCGTGAATTCGGCGGCCTTGCGGTAGCGCTCTTCCGGCGCGGGCATCGGCTGCGAGCCGAAGTTTTCCGCCCCCTCGATGGAGGTGACGATGTTCCACCCCGCCCGGCCATTGCTCAGCCAGTTCAGCGTCTGCATCTGGCGGGCGATCACATAGGGCGGGTTGAAGGTGGTGGACGCGGTGGTGACAAGGCCGACATGGCTCGTCTCCCGCGCCAGCGCCGCCATCACCAGCGTCACATCAAGACCCGGCATCGGACGGCTGCGCCCCTTGCGCGGCATCACCCCGAGCGTGTCCGGCAGGAAGATGAAGTCCAGCTTTGCCCGCTCGGCCGCCTGCGCGAGCCTGATATGCTGCGCCAGCGGATCGGCCACATGGCGTTCAAGGGCATCAGGTTCCGGCTCCTGCCCGTTCATCCAGGTGCCGGTGAGGCAAAGTCCGATGTGCATCTGTGTCCGGGTCATGGAGGTTCCTTGGAAATTCAGGGCTTCCAGGCGCCGTGGTGGCGGCCCTTCGGCACGATCAGCGGCGTGGCTGATACGGGGTCGGGAATGATGACGCAGGGCAGGCCGAAGACATCCTCGACCAGTTCGGGCGTCATGATATCGGCAGGCCGGCCTTCGGCGCGGATTCGGCCAGCGCGCATGGCAATCAGATGGGTCGCATAGCGGCAGGCATGGTTGAGGTCATGCAGCACCGCCAGAACCGTCCGGCCCTTGTGATTGAGATCGGCCAGCAGATCCATGAGTTCGATCTGGTGGGCGATGTCGAGGAAGGTTGTCGGCTCATCAAGCAGGAGAATGGGCGTCTCCTGCGCCAGCACCATGGCAATCCAGACGCGCTGGCGCTGGCCGCCGGACAGTTCATCGACGAGCGTGTCCGCAAGCGGTGAAACCCGTGTCGCCTCCATGGCCGCGCCAACGGCTGCCTCGTCCTCCCGCGACCATTGCCGCAGGAAGCTCTGATGCGGATAGCGGCCGCGCGCCACAAGATCGGCAACCGTAATCCCCGCCGGAGCCACCGGGCTCTGCGGCAGCAGGCCAAGGCGGCGGGCCACTTCCTTCGCCGGCAGCGAGGCAATGCTGCGCCCGTCCAGCACGACATCCCCGGCCAGCGGCTTCATCAGCCGTGCCAGAGCCCGCAGAAGCGTGGACTTGCCGCAGGCATTCGGGCCGGCAATGACGGTGAAGGACCCGTCCGGCACCGAAACCGTCAGATCCTTCGACACGGAGCGCTCTTCATAGGCAAGGGTGAGAGAGTTGGCATGCAGCCGGGACGTCATGGCTTTCCTTTCTGGCGGCCCCGCTGGCGGGCGCCAAACGTATTGCATTGTGGAATGCGTTCTTCAATATGGACAAATACAAATATGGAGTATATGCCTCATATTTTATTGCAGCCACCTGCACATGCAGGCTGTCAGGGGGCTGTATGACCCAGCAAGCACCGGACATCCCATGACCAGTCTTACCACCCGGTTTGCCACTCTCACGGCTCTGGCCCTCTTTCTTGCCGCGCCGCTGCAACCCGCCCGCAGTGCCGGTGACTGGCCGCGCACCATCACCCATGAGGGCGGGGAGCTGGTGCTGGATTCCGCCCCGCAGCGGATCGTGTCCACCACGCCCAGCCTGACAGGCATCCTGCTGGCGATGAATGCCCCGGTTGCCGCCAGTGCCGCCACCACGCCCGGCCCGCTCACGGACAGCAAGGGCTTCTTCTCGCAATGGGCGGCAGAGGCCGATGCGCGCGGGGTGGAGGTGCTTTACAGCAATCTGGCCTTCGATCTGGAAGCCGTGATTGGCAGTGCGCCAGATCTGGCCGTGGTTTCGGCAACGGGTGCCGACAGCGTGAAGGCCCATCTGGCCGAGTTGCAGGCGCAGGACCTGCCTGTCATCGTCCTCAACTATTCCAACCAGAGCTGGCAGGCGATTGCCCGCCAGCTGGGTGAAGCAACCGGACTGGAGGGGGAAGCGGAAGCGGCCATCCAGCGCTTTGACGCCATGGCCGCCAGCACGGCAAAGGCCATCGTGCCGCCCAAAGGCAGCGTCAGCATCGTTGGCTACAACATCGGCGGCAGCTACTCCATCGGCAAGCCGGACAGTCCCCATGCACGGCTGCTTTCCTCCCTTGGCATGACCGTGGCAGGCCTGCCGGACAACATGCGCGGACAGGTGACGCGCTCCTCGGACTTCGACCTGATCTCGCGGGAAAACCTGCCCGCCGCCATTCAGGGCGAAACGGTCTTCCTGCTGCGCGCAACGGACAAGGACGTTGAGGCTTTCCTCGCCGATCCGGTGCTGGCCAACCTGCCGGCGGTGCGCAACCGCCAGGTCTATCCCCTTGGCCCCTCCTCGCACCGCATCGACTACTATTCGGGTCAGGAGATCATGAGCCTGATTGCGGCCAGATTCGCCCGGCCATGAGCCTCGCCGCAGGATGTGCCGCGCCGGCCGTGCCAAGGCCGGGTGTCCGCAGGCGAAGGCGGATGATCTGGCTGACCGCTGCGCTGGCCATCCTGCTGCTGGGGGCTGTGGTGAGCCTGTTTGCCGGTTCACGCCCCATGCCGCCCGCTGCCGTTCTGGAGGCTCTGCTGAGCTATGATGCGCAGAATGACCTGCATCTGATCATCTGGTCCCTGCGCCTGCCGCGCATGTGCGTTGCGCTCCTCACCGGCCTTGCCCTTGGCACCGCAGGCGCGCTGATGCAGGCGCTGACCCGCAATCCTCTCGCCGAACCGGGGCTGCTGGGTATCAATGCGGGTGCCGCCCTTGCCGTCATGACCGGCATCTCCCTCTTCGGATTTGTCAGCATCTGGGAATACGTCTGGTTCGGCTTTGCCGGTGCGGGGCTCGCGGGCCTGGCCGTATTCGCGCTGGGGCAGGCCCATGAAACAGGCACCAATCCCGTGCGGCTGGTTCTGGCCGGTGCGGGCCTGTCGGTGATGCTCGGCTCTGCCTCTTCCCTCATCATCATCAATTCGCCGCCCGAAGTGCTGGACGGCTTCCGCAACTGGGCCGCAGGCTCCTTTGAAGGCCGCAGCCTCTCCGTCGCCACCGTGCTGGCACTGGCCACGCTTTGCGGATTGCTGATCGCGCAGGTTCTGGCACCCGGCCTCAATGCGCTGGCGCTTGGCCGCGACACGGGCGAGGCGCTCGGGGTCAACACAAGGGCGCTGTTCACCGCCTCCTGCCTTGCCATCATGCTGCTGACAGGCGCGGCCACCGCCGCTGCCGGGCCCATCGGCTTCATCGGGCTCGTCGCCCCGCACATTGCCCGCAGCATCACCGGGCCGGATTACCGCTGGATCCTGCCGTTCTCGGGGCTGATTGCGGCCATCCTTCTCCTCGCTGCCGATGTGGCAGGCCGCCTGATTGCCATGCCTGCCGAAGTCGCCGCCGGCATCATCGCCTCGCTGGCCGGCGGGCCATTCTTCGTTGCCATCGTGCGGCGCCTGCGGCTGCGGCAGATGTGAGGCGCTGATGAAACCATCCACGCAGATCACATTCCGCACCGGCCCGCTTTCGCTGCGCCTGCGGCCCCGCACCGCCGCCATCTGCGCCCTGCTGGCAGCCGCCGTCCTCGTCCTGATGCTGGCGCTGCTGGCCACCGGCTCGTTGAAGATCAGCACCGCAGACATCGCCGCCAGCCTGCTGTCACCGGGCACGGACCCTGCGGTGGACAGGATCATCCTGCGCCTGCGCCTGCCGCGCGTGCTCACCGCCATGCTTGTGGGTGCCGCGCTCGGCATGGCGGGCGCCATCTTCCAATCCGTCTCGCGCAATGCGCTTGGCTCGCCGGATGTCATCGGCTTCACCACGGGGGCTGCCACCGGAGCCATCGTCCAGATCATCCTGTTCAACGCCGGACCGGTGGAGACCGCCCTTGCCGCCGTGCTGTCGGGCATGGCAACGGCGGCGCTGGTCTTCGTGCTGTCGATGCGCGGGCGCAGCACCGGCAGCTACCGCCTTGTGCTCACCGGCATCGGCTGCGGCGCCATGCTCTCCGGCGTCAACACCGTGCTTCTGGTCATGGGGGATCTGGATCAGGCGGCCTCCGCCCAGCTCTGGCTCGCCGGCTCCCTCAGCGCCCGCACCTGGGCGCATGTCCTGCCGGCGGCTGCCGGGCTTGCCCTTGCCGCCCCCGTGGCGCTGTTCCATGCCCGCAGGCTCTCCCTGCTTGAAATGGGCGATGACACCGCCAGCCAGCTTGGCCTTTCCACGGAACGGCTGCGCCTCACCATGGTTCTGGCCGCCGTGGCGCTGACCGCCATTGCAACGGCAGCGGCGGGCCCCATCGCCTTCATCGCCCTCGCCGCCCCGCAACTGGTGCGCCGGCTGACCCGCGCTCCGGAGGTGCCGGTATTCTCTGCCGCACTCATGGGGATGGTTCTGCTGATGGCCGCCGACCTGCTGAGCCAGCGCCTGCCCTTCCAGATCAACATGCCCATCGGCCTGACGGCGGGCCTTCTCGGCGGCTTCTATCTGCTCTGGCTGCTCTCACGCAGCCGGACGGTTTGAAGCAGCGCATGACCTGACGCTGGACGGCCGCCACCGCGCCGTGGTTTCCTGCCCGCCGGAACAGGAGACCTGGCAATGCATGACATGACCCGCTGCGTGGTGAAGCCGGATGTGCGCGAGGAAGGCTTTGCAAGCCTCACCACGCCGGTGCACCGGGCTTCCACCATCGTCTTTGACACCGCGGAGGCCTTTGCAAGCCGCGGCGAGCGGGGGCTGGATGGCTACAGCTACGGGCTCCATGGCACACCGACAACGCGGGCGCTGGAGGCGCGGATCAACGCGCTGGAGGGCGGCTTCCACACCTTCCTCGCCCCCTCCGGTCAGGCCGCCAATGCCTTTGCCATGCTGGCGGTGCTGAAGCCGGGGCAAAAGGTGCTCATCACCGAATCCTGCTACCCGCCGGTGCGGGACTTCGCGCTGCAGGACCTTGCCCGCCAGTCCATCACCGTGCAATTTTTCGATCCGCTGTCCGTGCCCGATCTGGAAGCCCGGCTGACACCGGAAACCGGCCTCGTCTGGTGCGAATCTCCCGGCTCCACCACCATGGAGGTGCAGGACATTCCCGCCATCGCCGCGCTTGCTCACCGGTCCGGCGCGCTGGTGGGGTGTGACAACACCTGGGCAACGCCGCTGCTGTTCAAGCCGCTGGCGCATGGCGCCGATATCGTCACCGAGGCGCTGACCAAATATTTCTCCGGCACGTCGGACATTCTCATGGGCTCCATCAGCTTGCGCGAACCGGCGCTGGCCCATGCCCTGCGCAACCAGTTCGGCCGCTATGGCATCGGCGTCTCGCCCGATGATGCCAGCCACATCCTGCGCAGCATGGAATCCATGCCCCTGCGCCTTGCCCATGCCGGACGGGTGGCGCAGGAACTGGCCGCCCGCTTTGCCGCAGATGATCTGGTGGAAGCCGTGCTGCTGCCCTCACGGCCGGAATGCCCCGGTCACGAGATCTGGAAGCGGGACTTTGCCGGGGTCAGCGGCCTGTTTTCCGTGCTGTTCCGCCCTGAGGCGCTGCCGCATGTGGCCCCTGCCCTCAACGGGCTCACCACCTTCGCCATCGGCGCCTCCTGGGGCGGCAGCCGCAGCCTGATGGCGCCGCAGCCCATCCGCGAGGACCGGACCAGCCCCCGCTGGCAGCACACCCGCTCCGCCCTGCGCATCAGCACCGGCCTCGAAGACCCGCGTGACCTGATGGCAGACGTGGACGCGCTGCTGGAGAGGATCAGGGAGAAGGCGGGCGGGTGAACGGCTCCAAACTGCTGACAAACCTGTAGCCCTCCATCGCCATCCTCGGCCTTGTGTCGAGGATCTATACAAATCAATGGCTTGCAGATGGCCGGACAATCCGGAACAGGCCCTTCCTTCAGTCCACCCCTCCCTCCCCTGCAAACCCGTGCCTTGCGTGAAACCTTGCCAGTTCGCGCTGGTTCGGGGGCTGGCCGGTGAAGATGGTGACATAGGCGGGGATGCGGTGCATGCGGGTGGGGAGGTCTTCGCGGGTCTGCATGGAGATGTAGCCGGTCTGGGTGAGATAGACCGTGCGGGCGCGCACGTCCGCTTCTGTGCCGCTGATGCCGAAGCGGGTGAAGAGGCCCGTCAGCGCTTCCAGCCGCAGGCGGTCGGCCTCCTGCACCTCCCGCAGAATGTCCGGCGATTGCAGCGCCCAGCTGCGCAGCGCAAATTCCAGCCGTGAATCGAACAGCGCCGGGTCGAGCCAGCAGTCGATCACATTCAGCATCGCCTCGGCCAGCGTCTCTGCATAGGCGCCCGTCTGGCGGAGGATGGCGCCGGTGTTCTTCTCCCGCCAGCGCGCCACCAGCGCAGCCAGAAGCGCCTCCCGGTCCTTGAAGAACCAGTAGAAGCTGGTGCGCGACAGATTGAGCTTCTTTGCCAGAGGCTGGATCTTCACCGCCTCCACGCCCGCCTCCAGCAGCGCCTCAAGGGCCGCATCCAGCCACAGGTCCGCAGAGCCGCGCCAGCCGGTTTCGCCCGTGATGCCGGTTTCCGCCGTGATGTCAGTGTCCTGTTTCATCCCGCAAATCTAGCAGATGGCGCAGGCCCGTCAAAGAAAACGACACTCATGCACTGAAACTTGACACCAGTGCACATTTCCACTTTGCTGAAGAAAACCGCCCTTCCAGAGAGGCAAAAGACCCATGTCCAGCGACCCGCTTCTTCAGCCGTTCCAGCTCAAGCATCTCACCTTGCGCAACCGGATCATCATCACCTCGCATGAGCCGGCCTATCCGGAAGACGGCATGCCCAAGGGCCGTTACCGGGCCTATCACGTGGAGCGGGCGAAGGCCGGGGTGGCCATGACGATGACCGCAGGCTCCGCCGCCGTGTCGCGCGACAGCCCGCCCGTGTTCAACAACATCCTCGCCTGGAAGGACGAGGTGGTGAAATGGACAAGGGAGCTGACGGACGCGGTGCATGAGCAGGGCGCGGCCATCATGATCCAGCTCACCCACCTTGGCCGCCGCACCCGCTGGGACAAGGGCGACTGGCTGCCCGTCGTCTCTCCCTCTCACGCACGCGAAGCCGCGCACCGGGCCTTCCCGAAGCAGCTGGAAGACTGGGATATCGAGCGGATCATCAAGGACTATGGCGATGCGGCCGAGCGCATGCAGGCCGGCGGCATGGATGGCATCGAGCTGGAAGCCTATGGCCATCTGATGGATCAGTTCTGGTCGCCGCTGACCAACACGCTGGACGGCCCTTATGGCGGCCCGCTCGACAACCGGCTGCGCTTTGCCTTCGACGTGCTGCGCGAGATCCGCAAGCGCACCGGGCCGGATTTCATCGTCGGCATCCGCTACACGGCCGATGAACGGCTCGACGGCGGGCTGACGCCGGAGGACGGGCTGGAAATCTCCCGCCGCCTGAAGGACAGCGGCCTTGTGGACTTCCTCAACGTGGTGCGCGGCCATATCGATACGGATGCGGGCCTGACGGACGTAATCCCCATTCAGGGCATGGCCAGCGCGCCGCATCTGGATTTTGCCGGCAGCATCCGGGCGGAGACGAAGCTGCCGACCTTCCATGCGGCGCGCATTCCCGATGTGGCCACCGCCCGCCATGCGGTGGCCAGCGGCAAGGTGGACCTCGTCGGCATGACCCGCGCCCACATGGCCGATCCGCATCTGGTGCGCAAGATCATCGCCGGGCAGGAAGAGCGCATCCGCCCCTGCACCGGCGCCAATTATTGCCTCGACCGGATCTATCAGGGCGGCCTTGCCTTCTGCATCCACAACGCCGCCACCGGGCGCGAGGAGACGATGCCGCATGACATCGCCCCTGCCGCGCGCCGCCGCAAGGTGGTGATCGTGGGCGCAGGCCCCGCCGGGCTGGAAGCCGCACGGGTGGCCGGTGAGCGCGGGCATGAGGTGACCGTGTTCGAGGCCGCCGCCCGGCCCGGCGGCCAGATCCGCCTGACCGCCCAGAGCGAACGGCGGCGGGAGATGCTGCCGGTCATCGATTGGCGCATGGCCGAATGCGAGCGGCTCGGCGTCTCCTTCCGCTTCAACACCTGGGCGGAAAGCGCCGATGTTCTGGCGGACAAGCCCGATGTGGTGATCATCGCCACCGGCGGCCTGCCGGATACGGAGGTTCTGAGTGCGGGCAACGATCTGGTGGTTTCCGCCTGGGACATTCTCTCCGGCGATGTGAAGCCCGGACGGCAGGTGCTGGTCTATGACGATGCAGGCGACCACACCGGCCTGCAGGCCGCGGAACTGATCGCAAAGAGCGGCTCCAGCGTCGAGATCATGACCCCCGACCGCAGCTTTGCGCCGGAGGTGATGGCCATGAACCTGGTGCCCTACATGCGCAGCCTGCAGACGCTGGACACGCGCTTCACCGTGACATGGCGGCTGCAGGCGGTGGAACGGCAGGGCAACCTGCTCACCGCCCATCTGGGCAGCGATTACGGCGGAGCCAGTGAGACGCGGTCGGTGGATCAGGTGGTCATCAACCACGGCACCCTGCCGCTGGCCGATCTCTATTTCGAGCTGAAGCCGCTGTCGTCGAACCTCGGAGAAGTGTCGCACGAGGCGCTGATCGGGGGCCAGCCGCAGGAGATCTGCCGCAACCCCGGCGGCACCTTCCAGCTCTTCCGCATCGGCGACGCCGTCGCCTCCCGCAACACCCACGCCGCGATCTATGATGCGCTGCGGCTGGTGAAGGACATGTGAGGGGTGGGGATAGACTTCAGGGTGGATGGGGAGGTGATGGCAGCCGTTGTTTCAATGGCACGGCCTATCTGTTCCCCTCCCCCTTGAGGGCAGGGGAGCTTAGAGGCCCTGCCCAGTCACCCAGATTACAGCCGTCCCAAAACCCTGAACCTCGTCCAGCACGATCAGTGCACCCAGCAGCCGCCAAACCCGAGAGCCAGCCGATGACCGAAACCCTTTCCCGCCCCGACCGTTTCCGCCTGTCGCCCCGCTTCACTCCAGCCGCGCGCTGAAGGCCGGGCGGGGGACGGGGCCGGTGACGGCGGGCCAGAAGGCGCAGGTGAAACAGGCCCAGCCGAGGACCCAGGCGAGCGCGGCCGCCTTCACCGCCCCGTCCAACGCGATGCCCGCAGCCAGAACCCGCAGCAGCGCCGAGATCTGGACCAGCATCAGGGCGGCGGTCATCAGCGGTGTCATGATCAACTGCCGGTCATGCCGCCGCATCGCCGGGCGCAGCATCACCGCCATCATCATGCCGCCCATGGCGCCCATCGTCAGGGCATGGCGGGCGGAGACCGGATCAATCAGCTCCGGCCGCCAGATGGCCAGAGCCTGAAGCAGGAAGGCGGCCGGGAGCCAGCCATAGGCAATGTGCAGCCACAAGAGCGCCGGATAGCCGAGAGTTCTGAAGGTCTTCCAGGACGGCAGGCGCACAAGAACGAGCCCCGCAGCGGCGAGCCACAGGCAGCCAGACGCCGCCAGCCAGCCGGACCATTCGAGCAGGCTTGCAGCGGCGATGACGGGAAGCAGGGGAACCGGGGCGAGGAGCTGAGGCGGGGCAGCGGCGGATATCCGCGCCAGCCAGACGCCCGTGAAGGCAGGCACCGCTCTGCCGCCCACATGGGCGAGCAGCAGGGTGAAGGGCAGCAGCAGGGCGGCGGCAGGCACATGGCCGAAGCCGGACAGGCCTGCACCTGCCGCAGCCGCCAGCATCAGCCCCGCCGCAATCCAGCCCCGGCCCGCCACTCCGGCACGGGCCAGCGTTCCGGCACGGGCCAGCGGCACCGCCAGAGCCATGGCCACGAACAGAAAGTAAAGCGCATTGGCAAGGCCCGTGATGCTGCCGCCTGCGGGCAGCACGGCCATCAGCTCCAGGCCCGCCGCCCCCCGCGCCAGACACCACAGGACCACGGCCCCCGCTGTCACGCGGGACGGGGCAAGCTGCCCCTGTGTCCAGGCGGGCAGGGACGTCAGCAGATAGCCGCCCGCCGCTGCCCCTGCCATGCCCAGAAGAAGCTCTCGCGCATGCCAGATCCCGCGCTCCGGCACCCATCCGGCCGGAAGCAGCCAGACCAGCGGCACGAGCGCCGCCCAGAGACCCGCCAGCAGAAACAGCGGCTGGCACGGCAACAGGCGGCCAGTTGCGGGCGTGAGTTCGGGAGAAGGCGGCGCAACGTCACGGGACATGCGCCGGACATTAGCGGCGCCTGCGCCTGCCGAGTTTGTGCCCGCACAAAGAAGCAGCGCCCCCGCCCTGTCAGGATCCGGCTGATCCTGCAAGACAATGCCCGGAGGCCCGCATGACCGTTCCGCAGTTCGAGACCATCCCCGCCATCGATGTCTGCGGCCTGCCCTGCGTCATCCGCCGTGCGCTTGTGTGCGAGACGTTTGATGCCCTCTTGCCCGGAAGCTCTTTCGAGCTTGTCAACGACCGCGACCCCTCGCCCCTCAAGGCGCAATTCGCCCAGCGGTCCGTTGCGGGCTTCACCTGGGACACTCTGGAAAGCGGCCCGCAGATCTGGCGGGTGCGGATCGGCAGGCCATGACCTATCAGATCATTCCCCCCATAACGGGAAAACCAATAGCTGCAAGGCCATCCCGGCCGCTGGGCCTGCCCGCCGCAAACGGCGACCGCGTCATTCCGCAGGCGGTGAAGGGCAAGTTCCGCACGCTGAAATGGCGGCTGCTGGTCTTGTGCCTTGCGGTCTATTACGTGCTGCCCTTCCTGCGCTGGGGCCGCGGGGCCGGCCAGCCGGATCAGGCGGTTCTGTTTGATCTCGCCAATGTGCGCTTCTACGTCTTCTTCATCGAGATCCGGGCGCAGGAGCTTTATTACCTCACCGGCCTTCTGGTGCTGGCAACTCTCGTTCTGGTGCTGATGAATGCGCTGGCCGGGCGCGTCTGGTGCGGTTTCTTCTGCCCGCAGACCATCTGGACGGATCTCTTCCTGCTGGTGGAGCGCAGGTTCGAGGGTGACCGCCGCCAGCAGATGCAGGCGCTGAAGCAGCCGCTCACCCTTTCGAAGCTTTGGCGCAAGACGGCCAAGCATGTGGTCTGGCTGGGCATTGCGGCGGCCACGGGCGGCGCCTTCGTGCTCTATTTCGCCGATGCCCCGACCCTGCTGCGCAGTCTTGCTTCGGGCGAAGCACCGCTGCTGGCCTACAGCATGGTGCTGACGCTCACCTTCACCACCTATGCGCTGGCGGGCCTTGCGCGGGAAAAGGTCTGCACCTTCATGTGCCCCTGGCCGCGCCTGCAAGGGGCGATCTGGGATGCGCAGGCGCTGACCGTGAACTACCGCCCGCAGCGGGGCGAACCGCGCATGTCGGCCAAGAAGGCCGTGATCGCACGGGAGATGGGCCTTCCGGCGGGCGATTGCGTTGACTGCAATGCCTGCGTTGCCGTCTGCCCCATGGGCATCGACATCCGCCAGGGGCCGAGCATTGCCTGCATCAATTGCGGCCTGTGCGTGGATGCCTGCGACAGCACCATGTTCCGGCTCGACCGGCTGCGCGGGCTGATCGACTACGAGAGCTGGACCAATATCGAGCGGGAGATGCAGGGCAAGCCACGCCAGCCCGTGCGCCTGCTGCGGCCCAAGGTGCTGGCCATTGCGCTGGCCGCGCTGGCACTGGCCGCCGGTATGGCCATCCACCTGTCGGGCCGTGCGACGCTGGCCCTTGCCGTCATCCACGAGCGCACCCCCGCCGCCGTGCAGCTCGGCGATGGCCAGATCCGCAATGCCTATGAGGTGCGGATCACCAACACCGCGGGCGAGGCGTCGCTGATCCGCCTGTCGGCCACGGGCGCCGCCCCGCTCACCCTCGCCTCCCCCGGACTTGAGCCGGATGAGGACGGCAGCCTTGCGGTGGATCTTGCCGCCGATGGCAGCCGCAAGCTGCGGGTGACGCTGACAGGCAGCCGTAAACTCGCCGGAGACATCCGCTTCACCCTGCAAAACCCGGCCAACGGCGGGGAAGCCGCAACCCAGAGCCGGTTCTTCCTGCCATGAGCTGGGTTTGCATTGGAGGCAGTGAGGCATTCGGACTGTGGCATGGCCTCTCCGCCCCCCTCTCCCTAGTGGGGCATTGTTCACAACGGACTTCCAGTCAGGCACCAGTTCCTCTCCCCCTTGAGGGGGAGATGCCCCCGGCAGGGGGCAGAGGGGGGTAATTGCCTGTCCGCTTGTAAGAGAGTTTCGGCCGTGTTGAAGCGCTGCCACCCCCCTCTGTCTGCTAACGCAGACATCTCCCCCTCAAGGGGGGAGAGGGGCGCTGCGGCAAAACGAAGGTTCATTCTTCCTCCGTGCGTCCAATGTAAACACTGCCCCTCAAGGGGGAGAGGAGCTGAAACGCCGTGCCGGGTAAACACCAACTGCCGCCGTGAGCGGGAACATGAAAGCCCATCCGATGCCCCACCCGTCAACAACAGCCCAGCCGGAGCAGGAAGATCTCGAAGGCCTGCCCGGCAATGTGCTGATGTGGATCTTCATCCTCGGCGATGTTGCGGTGTTTGCCCTGCTGCTGGGCGGCTTTGGTGTGGCCAAGCTGCTGAACCGGGAGGCCTTTCTCGCCGGGCAGGCGCAGCTTTCGGGCACTGCGGCGCTGATGGAGACCTTTGCGCTCATCCTCAGCGGCTGGCTGGCGGCCATTGCGGTGGAGCGCCAGCGCCTTGGCCGCAGCATCCGGCCTGCTCTCGCAGGGGCAATAGGGTTCGGCAGCCTGTTTCTGGTGTTCAAGGCGGGCGAATATGCGCAGAGCCTTGAAGCCTTCAGCTATGAGGAGAGTTTCGCGCAGATCTATTACCTGCTGACCGGCTTCCACGCCCTGCATGTCATCCTCGGGCTGGTGCTGCTGCTGGTGTCCTTCGCACGCTCACAGGCTCAGAACCTGCCGGATTTTGTCCGCTACTGGCATTTCACCGACATCGTGTGGCTGCTGATCTTCCCCACGGTCTATATCCTGAGGTGATGCGATGAAAGCCCTGCATATCAGCGCGGCCGCACTTCTGGTGCTGACCGCCCTGTCACTCCCCGCAAGCGCCCTGCCCGCCAGCCTCGCACCGCTGCTCTTCGCGCTCACCTTCGTCAAGGTCATGACCGTGCTGCTGGTCTTCGCCGAGCTGCGCCACGCCGGGCGCGGCTGGCAGGTGGGGCTGGGCGGCGGCTTCGCCCTCCTCCTCTGCCTCCTCCTCGCCCTGCATGTTCTGGCCGGTCGCGGGCTGTGAGGGCTGCCGGGGCCTCAGCCGCTCACCCTTGCCAGCTCGATTTCGCTGCGCAGCGCGCTGGTGAAGTAACGCCCGAGCCAGGATCTGGGCATGTTGCGCATGATGACGTTGCGCAGGTGGAAAGCAAACCGGCTCTGCGGAATGAAGACCGCCGCCATCTTGCGGCTGCGGGCCTGCAGGCGGGTGATCACGGGCCGCAGGCGGGCCTCGTGGCGGGCCAGCGCCGCCTCCACCGAAGCTGAGCCCATCAGCGCTTCCGCCAGCATCTCCGCCGAAGCCAGCGCCATGCCGGCCCCCTGCCCCGAGACAAGCGTGAGGCAATGGGCTGCATCGCCCAGCAGCAGCACGCGCCCGTTGGACCAGCGCGGCAGATCGATCATGGTCAGGCTGTCGATGACCGGGCGCGCGCCGGAGACGCGCAGCTGATCCGTCAGATGACGGACCTTCGGATGGCTTTGCGCGCAGACTGTGGCAAGCAGGCCAGCCTTGTCCGTCTGCTGCTCCAGCCCCGGTGCCGCATCGCGCCAGACATGCATGGCCGCAAGGCGCCCATCGTTGAGGGAATAGTATTCCGCCAGATGGCCCGGCTCGGCATAGGAGACGAAATCGGTGTCGAACTCCTTCGGCGCCTCAAGATCATAGACGGCGAAGTAATAGCCGAGCGGCTGCAAACATATCCCATCGGGACCGAAAAGCTGGCGGCGCAGGGCGGAGCGGGCACCATCCGCACCGATCAGCAGGTCGCAGGCCAGCTCCTCACCAGTATCCAGCGTCACCGTGACCGAGGCCCCGTGATCGGCAAAGCCCGCAATCTGCCGCGAGAAGCGCAAGGTGGCGCTGGCCGGCAGCACATCCTGAAGCGCCTTGACGAGGGTGGTGCGGCGCACTGCCAGATAAGACAGGTCCTTGAGGAAATCCCGGTAGCGCAGGCGCAGGATCTCGCGGCCGCGGCTGTCGAGATAGACATTCTCGTTGATCTCGTAGGCTTCTGCCGCAAGGGCATCATGGATGCCCATCCGGCAGGCGGTTTCATAGCCCAGCCCGGACAGGCCGAGCATATAGCCATTGCCGCGCAGGTGCTCCGCCCGCTCGATGATCAGCGTGCGCCAGCCCGCCCGGTCCAGCCACCAGGCCGCCGCAAGACCGGCCACACCGGCCCCGGAAATGATCGCCAAGGGTCTGGTCATGAGGAGGACTTTCCGCTGATTACCCCTTCAAGACGGGCGAGAATGAAAGGAACCGGCAGCGCCAGGGCCGCAGCCAGGGCGAAAACCACCGGAAAACCGAATTGCCCGGCAAGCATGCCTCCGGAAAAACCGGCTACGGCACCGGTGAGCGCACTGGCCGACTGGACGAGCGAGAAATCCGCCCCCGGCTGATCCGGCGAGGCTAGGGCCATAAGACGCGAGTAACTGACCACAAAGCCTGCCGCCATCACCGCCATCTGCAGGACGAAAAGAGCGGAGAGCAGCGTGAGGCTGACCGGGCTCATGGCCGCAGCGAAGGCCAGAAGCCCGATGACAAGGATCTGCCCCAGCGCCACAAGCTGCATCGCACGGGGCGCGCCAAGCATCTGCACCGCAAGCCCGCCGCCCGTGGTGCCGGCCAGCCCGGCGGCAACGCTGCCGGCGCCGGTCAGGGTGCCCACAAGCTCAAGCGGCAGTCCCGCATCCACCAGATACGGCCCGGCCAGCACCTGCACGAAGCGGCCGCCTGCCTCGAAAGCCACGATCATGGCAAGGCCCGCCTGCATGTCCCGCCGCCGCAGGGCAGCCAGCAGGCCGCCCTTCACCCGCTGCCTTGCAGGAATGAACGGCTCGCGCAGCAGCACCAGCGGCACCGACATGAGCAGCACCAGCCCCGCCATCACGCCTGCGGCAGCGGTCCAGCCATATCTGGCGTAGATCCAGACGAAGAGGCTGCCGCCCAGCACCATGCCGAAATAGCCCCCGCCCACCTGCACCATGTTGCCCAGCCCCCTCCGGCCTTCGGGCACCCGTTCGATGAGAAAGCCGTCGCAGGCGGTGTCGATGGTGGCAGAGGCAAAGGCCATGATGGCCAGCAGCACCAGCATCACCGGCAAGCCATAGCCTGCGAACAGGCCAAGCCCGGCCACCGCCGCTGCCGCAACCAGCTGACCGGCCAGCACCGTAACGCCAGTCCTGCGGCCCCCGTCGGCGCGGATGCGCCAGCGTTCGACCGGCACGGCCCAGAGGAACTTGAAGGCCCAGATGAGCATGATCAGCGACAGGAGGCCGATGTGCTCCATCGCCATGCCGGAAGCCCTGAGGGCTGCCGGAAGACCCAGAAAGGTCAGGCCGCCAATCGTGCTCTGGGCCGTATAGATGCCCCCTGCCGCCACGAGCACGCGCGGCAGGGAGAGAGAGGATGCGGCCTGCATGGGATCAGAATTCCTTGCGGAAGGTCAGGCCGAAGGTTCTGCCCTTGCCGAGCGTCGCCAGTTCGGTGCCGCCGGAGCCGATGTAGCCGGAGGTTCTGAAGCTGGTGTCGGCAATGTTCTGCACATAGAGCCTGCCGCTGAACCCGTCCTCCCGGGCAAGGGCAAGGCTGGCATCAAACGTGGCAAAAGCCCCCTGCCCCGCAACATTGGCCTCGTCGAAATAGCTCTGCGAGAAACCATGTACGGCCCCGTTTGCCGTCAGCGCACCACCGAAGATGCTGCCGCTCAACAGGAAGGCCACGTTGAGATGACCGGAGAAATCGGGCGCATAGGGAATGCGGTTGCCGTCGTAGGATGTGCCGGTGTAGGGGTCGGTGAAGTCTGTGAACTGGGACTTTCCGAAAGCCGCATTGCCGGTCAGCGTCAGGCGGTTTGTGGCGCGCCATGTGCCTTCCAGTTCAATGCCGGTGCTTTCCGCCTCGCCCACGTTGCGGATAAACTGCTGGCCGATCTGCCCGACATAGATCTGCTTGTCGGACGAGCGGATATGATAGACGGACGCGGCCAGGCTGGCCCGGCCATCCAGCAGTTCGGAGCGGACGCCGGCTTCAAAGTTCCAGGCCGATTCCGGATTGTAGGATGCCGCATCGATGGTGGAGGAAATGCTGTGGTTGAAGCCGCCCGGCTTGTAGCCGCGCGAGACAACGGCAAAGCCGCGAATATCGGGGGTGAACTGGTAGCCAAGCGCCAGCTTCGGCTGCACACTGGAGAAACTGGCCTTGCGGGTGAAATCAAAGCCCATGCCGGTGCTGTAGCTGTCGGCGCGGAAGGCGTCGATTTCGGAGCGGTCATGGGTGGCGCGCAGGCCGCCGGTGATGTCGAGGCGGCTTGTGGCATGCCAGGTCAGCTCACCGAAGGCCGCAAAGCTGTCGCTGACCACGTTGTTCGTGGAAGCGCCGTACCAGGGTGAAATCGCATCCTTCCAGCCCATGAAATCATTGTGGCTGTACCAGAGCCCGCCAACGCCGCTGAACCGCTCGCCTTCGTAAGCCAGCCGGAGTTCCTGCGAGAACATTTCCTCCTCCTGCGGCCAGGAGTAGCGCGTGCCGGGGCCTGCGCTGAAGGCCCGGGCCACATCGCTCTTCTGATAGCTGGAGACGCTGCTGAGGGTGACGTCCCCCAGACGGTAGTTGCCCTGCGCCGACAGGGTGGTGACATCCCGGGTCAGCAGCGGCACCGGTCCGTACAGCGCACTTTCATAGGTACGGGAATTGACGCCGCCGGGGAAGGCATACAGTTCCTCATGGGAGCGCAGCTTCTGCTTGGCAAAGGAAATCAGCCCGTCGAAATCGCCGCCTTCGGGCGCATAGCGCAAGGTGGCGCTGCCACCGCCTTCACCGGCAATGTTCACATTGTCCTTGCCGGTGGTGGCGTTATCGATGTCACCGGAAAAGTAGCTGTAATTGGCCGCGAAATCGAGGAACAGCGAACCGGGGATGACCGCAATCGTGCCGCCGGCCTGCGTGCCGGGCTCGTTGGGGGAAATGTTGCCCTGAATGTAGTAGCGGTTCTTGTCCGGCCTGCGGGTGATGATGTTGATGACGCCGCCATAGGCATTGGCGCCATAGAGCGTGCCCTGCGGGCCGCGCAGAAGCTCCACCCGCTCCACATCCCCCAAAGGCTGGGCGAAGACCGACGGCAGCTGCGGCACGCCGTCGATATAGACCTGAACAGTCGGGTTGAAGTAATCCGGCGAGGACATGCCGCGCACGGTGACGTTGGAATAGACCCGGTTGCCGCGCATGCCGGTGGAAACGCCCGGGAACACCTTTTGCAGGTCTTCAACCGTGGCAATGCCTTGGGCCGCAAGCTCTTCACCGCTGACCGCCGTGACGGACATGTCGGCCTTGCCGAGTTCCTGCTCCCGCTTTGATGCGGTAATCGTGATCCGTTCCAGCTCAGTGGCCAGCTCAGTGGCTGTTGCAGCCTCCTGTGCCAGACTTCCATCCAGCGAAAGCGCCAGTGCCTGCAAACACACAGTCCCCATGAGAGCCAATTTTTGGCAACGCGGCATCTTGATCCCCTCGACCCGTCCAACTAAAACATGAGCTACCTATTCCACTTTTAAGGCGCCGGGCTAACGTTTTCCGGACCGGCTTTGACGGAATCGGGACTTTTGCCAAGGCGGCGGGATGCAGACGCATCGCGCCTTGAAACTGCTCAGGGGCAGGATGGACGGCACAGCAGCCATGACGCGACAGGACGGCAGCGCCCCGGCAACGGACGCAGGAGACTGGAGGAAGACTGTAGATACCGAGATTGACCTTCTCGGCTGGCGGGAAGCCACGCGGGTGGAACAGGCCGGAGATGACGTGACGGTCTACATGATCGACGTGGTGCCGCCGCGGGATCTCGTCTTCCACCCTGAAGGGCCTGCCACCTTTTCCCTCTCGGTATTTCTGGATGGCGCAGGCACCCTGTCCGTGGACGGGGCAAGGCCGCTTGCCATCGAGCCGGGGACGGCCGTCTTCTTTGCCTGCGACCGGGTCACGCGCGGCGAGAACCATGTGCTGGGCGGACGGCGGCTGCAGATCGCCGACATCCGCGTGGAAAAACCCTTGCTGGAAAAGCTGGGCGGCATTTCCCTTGCCCGTCTGGGCGGCGCGGTCATCACCGATCACAGCCTGCCGGATGAAGACGTCTTCCTGATCGGTTTCAAGGCCCCGCCGGAGCTTCAGGCGGCCGCCGCCGCCCTGATCAACTGCCGCTACCCGGAAGGACAGCTCCGGCAGGTGCATCTCTACAGCAAGGCCATCGAGGCGCTGAGCATCGGCCTGGGCGCACTGGCCCGGCAGCAGGCCGGAGACCGGCCCGTCAGGCCCCTGAACACTGACGAAAAGCGGCGGCTGGAGAGGGCCATCTCGCTGATTGAAACACAGTACAGCGAAGACTGGACCATCCCCCGGCTGGCGCGCGAGGCCGGGCTCAACGAACGCCGGCTGAAGGAAGCCTTCCGCATTGCCATCGGCACATCTGTGCATGCGTTCCTGCGCCGCATCCGGCTGGACGCAGCAGCGGCACTGCTGGCCTCGGGGGCCAGCGTCACCGACGCCGCCTTTGCCACCGGCTTTGAAAGCCTCAGCCATTTCAGCAAGGTGTTCCGCGAGGAAAAGGGCGTCCTGCCCAGCCGCTATACGGGGCGGTGAGCCTCACATCTCCTTCGGATCAAGGCAGAAGAGCGCATCCGCGATGCCCGCAGCGGGCGGGGCGGCATCAAGATGGGGCAGCAGGACTTGCGTGCCGGTGATGCCAAGGTCCGCCAGCTGGGCGGGGGTGCCGTGGCCGAACTCCAGATGGCCGCGCCCGATGATGCCGATCACCAGCGGCGGTTCCGGCTGGTTGCGGAGGGCGGCGATGCGGCAGGCGAAGGATCTGTCCCACACCTGCTGGGCGCGGACGAAGCGGTCGAAGGCCGGATCATCGGGGCCCGCCGCCTTGCGGTTGGGCGCGCCGCCGCCGGTGATCGAAAACAGATACTGCCGGTAGGCCGGGGTGGCGGGCACGGCGGGGGTGAGCCCGTCGCGGTTCTCTTCCGCGATGGCCTCCCAGCCCTCCTTGCCCACCTCGCTGACCAGCGCGCGGCGGCAGTTGAGCCCGTGCATGGGAATGGCGAACTGGCGGCAGAAGCGGAACAGCGGCAGGTACAGCTCAGCCGGAAAGCCCCAGACTGTGCCCCATTCCGCCTTTTCCAGAAACTCCGCCTCGCTCAGCTCCCCGGCCACCCAGCGGGCCAGAACCGGATCGAGCCTTGCGGGAAACATCTCGAAGCCCATCACAATATCAGGCCGCAGCGCCAGAAGCCCGGCGGCCACATGCAATTGCCAGCGGTGCTGGGCGGCCTTGTCGTGCTGCTCGCCCAGAAGGACGGCGGGCGCTGAGGCCGCACGGCGCAGCACCTCCTGATGGCTGACGTGCACCGCGCCCTCAGGCCCGCCTTCTGGCCCATCCGCTGGCGCCAGCCAGATGCCGGGACGGACGGGGGAGGAGTGCCCGCTCATGCGGCGGCTGCCGGGTGGCGGATGGCGAGCGCACCTGCTTCGCCGCCTGCGCCAAGCGCATGCTGCCAGCCGTCCGCCTCTCTCCAGCCGCTGACGCTGCCAGCCTGCAGATGCAGGTGGAAGTGGCTGGTGATGATGTTGAAATAGCCGCTCATCGGGCGGATGGTCTCCACCGGGCCGGTCCATTTCTGGCTGATGGCCGGGGTCTCGAAGCGGATCGCCGCCTCACCCTTGCCCGTCAGCCCCTCCAGAAAGACACCGCCTGCATCGCCTTCTTCTGCCGCTTCCGGCCCCGCCGGTGTGCCGGGATGTTCCGGGCGCAAGGACGGCAGGCGCGGGAAGGCGGCAAGCGCGGCGGCAAAGGGCGCTTCGCCTTCCATGCCGGTCACCGAGAACAGCACATCGCCGTCAGAGCCCAGAAAATCAAGGCGCGGATAGACCTTGTCCTTCATCACGGAAGACGTGTCGAAATCCACCGCCTTGACCAGCGGAAGGCGGATCTCGCTGTCATGGCAGGCGCCTTCGATGCGCAGCAGATCCCTTTCGCGCACCACCCGCTCCACCGGCCCGATCCGCTCGTGCAGGCTGCCGCCAGACCGCACGATCACCATCAGCCGGTCCATCTCCGGCAGCAGTGCCAGAACGGCGGCGGGTGCCGCATCAAGGCGGTGGCGTTTGATCTCTTCACTCATGCAAGGGCTCCTGTGGCGGATAGTTCAGGCTCCGGGCGGGTATCAGCGTCCGGGGCAGTCAGATGCAGGGTCACGTAATCCCCCAGCGCTTCGGGCGGACGGTGGGCAGCACAGATGATCGTGGCACCGGGCAGCGCCGCCCGCAGCCGGGCCAGCAGATCCACCTCGCTGCGCGCGTCGAGCGCGCTGGTCGCCTCATCCAGAATGAGCACGGCAGGCCGGTGGATGAAGACCCGCGCCAGGGCAAGGCGCTGGCGCTCGCCCATGGACAGGCCCGCAAAGCCTTCCGCCCCCGGCAGATCCAGCGCGGCAAGCTTGTGGCCGAGACCCACCTCTCTCAGTGCCGCCTCGATGGCCTCGCGGCCCACCTCCTCCGGCTCCAGCGGATAGCTGGCGGCATGGGCAAGGCCCTCGGGGAAGACGCGCGGGGCCTGCGGCAGCACAAGGCGCGGCCCATCGGGCATGGAAATGCGGCCCTCGCCAAAGGGCCAGAGGCCGGAAAGCGCCGCCAGCAGCGTGCTTTTGCCCACCCCCGATGGCCCGGCCACCCAGAGGCACTGGCCGGGGCGCAGCGCCACATCGGGAACCGGCGCCAGCCGCATGCCCTGCGGGGTGGAGAGCGCCACACCGCGCAGCGCCAGGCCGCCGCCGGGGGCAGGCCCGCGTGTGACCGCCTGCGGCACGCCCTCCGGCGTCTGCGGATGGCGCGCCAGCGCCAGCAGGCCATCCAGACGCTCCGACACGGCGACGAATTCCGCCAGATCCCGGTAGGAAAAGATGAACCAGCTGAGGGAAGTCGAGGTGTTGACGAAGCTCTGCGCCAGCTGCATCAGCCCGCCGAGGGTCAGGTTTCCTGCAAAATAGGCTGGAAGAGCCAGAAAGGTAGGAATACGGAAGACGGTCTGCCTGTAGGGCTGAACGAACAGGCCGAGGATGACTTCGGCGCGGATGAGCCGGTGCCAGTTGCGGCGGATTTCACCGAACCTGCGCTCAAGGCGGCGGCGTTCGGCTTCTTCGCCGGAGGACTGGGCGATTTCATCGGTGCCTTCGCGCAGCTGCACCAGCGCATGGCGGAAATCCGCCTCGCGCCGCTCCTGCTGGAACACCAGCCCCTTCACCGGACGGCCCAGCAGGTGGGTCATCAGGCTCGACACCGCCACATAGAGGAAGGCGGCCCAGACCATGTAACGCGCGATCTCCACATCAACACCGAAGAGGGTGAAGCTGAGCGGAACAGCCGAGAGCGACCAGAGCACCGCCACATAGGAGACGAGCGCCACCACATTGGAGATCACGTCCAGCGTTTCGATGAGCAGCCGCTCGATGAACTTGCGGCAGTCTTCGGCAATGCGCTGATCCGGATTGTCCACCGGCTGCGCCGAAAAACCGGGGCGCAGATGCCAGTAGGCCTTGTTGGCGAGCCAGGCCTCCAGCACGCAAGCCGTCAGCCGCTCGCGCAGGCGCATCTGCAGCCGCTTGCGCAGCCAGTCGCCGGTGATGAAGCAGGCGGCGGAGGCGGCTGTCAGCAGGGCAAAATGGCCGACCTGAAGCAGCGCCTCCGCTGCATCCCGCTGTTCCAGCGCGTCATAGAAGACCTTGAACCAGTTGATCAGCTGCACCGACACCCAGACGGCGGCAAATTGCAGGCCGAGAACCACAGCATAAAGGACAAGCGCCACCGGCGCGCCGGGGCCCGACGCGGCAAGCCGCGTCAGGCGGAAGATACGGGCAAGAACTGTGCGCATGGGCTCAGAACTTCACGTTGAAGGCGGCGGAGAAGGTGCGCCCGGCGCCGGTCTGCAGTTCCAGCGGGTTCTGGCTGGCAACGGAGGTGGAGGGGCGCAGGGTCATGCCCGCAGCGGAGGCCTCGAAATAGCGGGTGTCGAAGACGTTCTTCACCCCCACATCGAAGGAGGCCATCCCGCTGACCTTCCAGCTGGCGAAGAGATCCAGCAGCGCATAGCCATCCGGCTTGAAGCCGTTGACCTCGCCCACCTTGTAGACGGGGCTTGCCAGGGTCGTCACCGCATCCAGCGTCAGGTTGTAGTCGGGGATGGCGTAGCTGAGGCCCAGCACCGCCGTCAGCGGCGGCAGCGTGTGCGCCGTGGTGTCCGCATCCGCCGAGACATTCTGGACGCCCTTCTGCCAGGACAGGCTGGCGGTGGCCGTCAGATCCCGCGTCAGGCTGTAGGCGCCTTCCACCTCGATGCCCCAGACCTGCACCTTGGAGAGGTTGCGGTAGGTGTAGCTGTTGGTGCCCGGCGGGTTGTAGAAGCTCTGGATGAAGTCGGTGTAGCGGGCATGGAACGCGGTGACGGCGACATAGCCGTTGTCGATCTCGGCCCTTGCACCGGCCTCCAGCGAGCGCACATGTTCGGGCTTCAGATCCATCGCGGGGATGAGATCGAAGGCCGTTCCGGGCACGGAGGTGTAAAGCTGCTGGGCGGTCGGCATCTTGAAGCCCTCGCCATATTTGCCCCAGACGGACCAGGTCTGATCGACCCGGTAGAGTGCACCGAGGCTTTTCAGCAGCTCGTTGTCCTGGCGCACGAACGGCGGGGAGCCGGCCACCAGCTTGTAGTCGGCATCGGGCTTGGGCTCGATGCGGTAGGTGGCAAAGCGCAGGCCGGGCGTCAGCTCCAGTTTGCCGTCGAACAGGCCGATCTTGTCCTGCGCATACACATCCGCCCGGCGCGTCTGCGCATTGGCGAAGTTGAAGCCCCCGGCCCGCGCCTCGGTCACCGCGCCGGTGGCGAGGTTGGTGGTGCGGTCGCGGCGGACATAGTCCTGCGTGGAATAATCTCCGTCGAAGCCGAAGGTCAGCTCATGCGACAGCGCGCCGGTGGCAAAGCCCTTGGTGGCCTGCAGGTCGAGTTCGTAAAAGTCTTCCGAATAGCCAAGCAGGTCCTCGGTCGTGTAGGCCTGCCGGGCAGATGTCACGCCGCGCTGAAGGCCGCTGCGGTCATATTTGTGCGGGGCATAGGCGAAGGAGGTCTTCAGCGAGTCCAGCAGGCCGTTTTCCGGCGTCCACTGATGCTCGGCGCCGAAGCGGTGGCGCGTCAGCTCCAGCTTGCGGTCATAGGAGGTGAGCGTGCTGCCATTGGTCTGGCGGCCGAGGGTGCGGGTGTAGTCCACATCCGTGTCCCGGCGCATCATGTCGGCGGAAAGCTCCAGCCGGTGCTCGGTAGTGGGCGTCCAGACGAACTTCAGCAGGCCCCGGTAGCTGTCCGTACCCATCCTGTCGAGCTTGTTGCAGGGCAGCTGTCCGGCAGCCAGATTGCGCGGGCAGCCATAGAGGCCGCCATCGGCGCGGGCGTTGGAGAGCCGCGCCTCATGCGCCGACTGGCGGGACACCGCCGCCAGAACGGCAAATGTGTCCGACCAGCGCTGCGCAAACACGCCTGATGCGGTGCCCGAGCCGTTGAGGCTGTCATAGGCAAGCCTGCCCTGCCCGCCCATCTTGCGGCCCTTGAGCACGTCTTCCGGGTCCAGTGTTTCCACCGCGACGATGCCGCCAAGGGCATCCGCGCCCCACAGCACGGAGGCCGGGCCGCGCACCACCTCGACCTGCCGCACGAAGTTGAGGTCCAGATAGTCGCGGGTGCCATCGGTGATGCGCTCGGCGACGCGTGAGCCATCCACCAGCATCTGCACCCGGTTGCCGCCAACGCCGCGCACGGTGAAGCCGCTGAAGGTGTTGAACGGATCGGTGGCGCTGGTCTGCCGGGCCACGGTGACGCCGGGCAGATAGCGCGTCAGCTGCTGCATGTCGGAAATGCCCAGCCGCTCGATATCCGCGCCCGTGACGACGGACACATGCGCGGGAACATCCAGAACCGCCGTTTCCTGCCGGTCTGCGAAAAGGGTGACGCGGCTGAGCTGGGTGATCAGCCCCTGCGCATCAGCCTTTGCCTGCACATCAGTGGCCGCAGCGTCCGGTTGGGCGGCGGTTTGGGCGGCAGTTTGCGCAAGGGCCTGGCCTTGCTGCGCGCACAGGAGGGCGAGGCCGGCGCAGCCCGCCAGCCAGAGGGCTTTGCGCCCTTCGTATCTCGACATGAAAATAGCTCCCCGGCAGCTCCCCGCTGTGCGGATGGAGCCGGTCTACAGTTTGACTGCTTGCTTTGGGCTGGCTGGGATGACCGGCACAGGTTCAGCCGGTCATGTACATGCCGGGATATAAAACCTGATATTAAGAGTCAAGTATTAATTATGGCGCG
Organism: Pannonibacter phragmitetus DSM 14782; assembly: GCF_000382365.1. Classification (GTDB taxonomy): domain Bacteria; phylum Pseudomonadota; class Alphaproteobacteria; order Rhizobiales; family Stappiaceae; genus Pannonibacter; species Pannonibacter phragmitetus. Next base: position 60,139 of record NZ_KB908225.1, read on the forward strand.
ATGATGACACCCGCCGAGGGGGCTTTCCACCTGCGCAAGGAAAAACCGCCCGGATGGCTGGCATCCGGGCGGCTCGGGATATCGGGTTTTCTGAAGATCAGAACTTCATGCGCAGGTTGCCCTTGACGCTGTGGTCGCTGGCCTTGGCAGCCAGCTCGCCCTGATAGGCGAGCGTGACGTCCACCTTCTCCGTCATCGTCATCGAAACGCCGGTGCCGATCAGGAACACATCGCGGTCCAGCGCCCGGCCCTGAATGGCAAAGGGGCTGCCACCGGCGAAGGCCATGCTCATGAGGGGCGTGATATCCCCGAAGGCATGGCGCCAGGCGAGTTCACCCGTCAGCCGGACGGGAATGCCCTGCAGCCCGGTCTGCACCGCGCCGCGCACGCCCACGGTGGAGAAGGCGGTGTCCATCGCCTTGCTCCGCCCGGACAGCGCCGCGCTGCCGCCGGTTTCCGTAAAGCTCGCCCCGTCCTGATGCACCAGCGCAAGACCGGTGAAGCCTTCCACGAAAGCCCCCTGCATCACGCCGCTGAACATCTGGCCATAGGCCAGCTCGCCGAAGCCCTGCACCTGGCCGGTGTCATAATCGGCCTCCAGCCGCTGGGAAATGCTGCCGAAGCTGACGTTACGCCGGGTCGAGATATCCTGCCAGCTGTAGCTTGCACCGCCGCGCAGAGACACAGCGCCCCAGTCCGTGGCGTCGAAATCATAGCTGCCGTAAACGCCCGCATGATAGCCCGAGACAGTGGCCGTGGAGGCGAGCTCCTTGCCATCCAGATGGCTGCCGGTATAGCCGGCAAACACACCCGCCATGGCGTTGTCCGTGGGCTTTGCCTCGATGCCCGCCATCAGCCCGCCGGTGTTGCGGCTGAAGCCGGGTACAGAACCGGAGGAGCGCTCCTTGCCGAAGCTGCCGAGCGCCTCACCCCAGACACGGGCGCCGGTGAAGCTGAAGTCGCCGCCCTGGAAGCGCTGATTGAAGGACTCGTTCGTCAGGCGCTTGACCGCCGTCTGCCCCACCTGCGTGCTGCCAGACATGATCTGGCTCAGAACGGCGCCCTGTGCTTCGCCGGAAAGCTGGGCGAAGGCATTGCGCGCACCCTGGGGTGTCAGGCCGGTCACGGCCTTCTTCACATCCGAGGAGTCCGGCAGGTTTGAGGTGCTGTGCGCCGCCGCCTTGTGGTTGACGGTGGCTGCCAGATCGGCAAAGCTGACGTTGTTGCGCAGCAGCATCAGCTTCAGATCCGTTGCCGAATAGCTGAAGGCTGCGTCGAGGAAGGCGAAGTTGGTCAAGAGAACGTGGTCGAACCGGCCGGAAATGTTCTGCGCGCTCAGGACGGTGTAGATGGTCGAGGGGGCATAGCTGCCCTGTTCGGCATTCACCTGCAGCTGCGTGCCGCTGGCAATGGTCACCTGCCCCGTCGCGGTCAGAAGGTCCGAGCCCCCGGCGGCCGCCGTCTCCACCGCAAAGACCGAGCCCGTTTCAAACGTCACATTGCCGTTCACCGTGATCGTGCCGAGGGAATTGCCGGGCGAGACGGTGCTGCCATACCCGGCATTGACCGAGCCTACCGAACCATTGCCGGCAAGGGTGCCCAGGGCGTAGAGCGACACCGACGCGTTGCTGAGGCTCGCGCCATTCAGCCGCACCGTTGCATCAAAGACCCCGATCTGGCCGCCGTATGAGCTGGCAAAGGACGCCGTGCCGCCGCCGGTCACGCCCACCGTGCCGGGGCCCATGATGTTCGCGCCCACCGTATAGGCATCCGAGCGGTTGAAGAGCAGCGTTCCCTTGTTGCTGATGCTACCTGAGATGCTGCCCGACTTGCCGCCATTGCCAATGCTCAGGCTGCGGCCAGAGGCAATCTCCGTCCCGCCGGAATGCGAGATATCCCCGGTCAGGAACAGCGTGCCGCCGCCGGTCTGCTGCACCGTGCCCGTGCCGCTGATGTTACCGGCGAAGACCATTGCATCGGAGCGGTTGAACACAAGCGCGGCGTTGTTGATGACATTTCCCGTGCCAAGCGAACCGGAGGTGCCGCCATTGCCCACCTGCAGCGTGCCTGCGGAAATGGTGGTGCCGCCGGAATAGCTGCCGGTGCCGGTGAGAACCAGCGCGCCGCCGCCCGACTTCACCAGCCCGCCGGAGCCGCTCATCGCGCCGGTCAATGTCAGGCCAGAAGAGGCCGCGACATCAAACTGGCCAGCGCCGGTGAAGACCATGGCGCGGGCAGTCGAGAAGCTGGCGGTTGTGGACAGCGTGCCGCCGCCGAAGGTCAGGCTCCCGCTTGCGGCGCCCAGGTTGCCGTCAGAGGAGACCGCGAGCGTGCCCGCGTTCATCTGCGTGCCGCCGCTGTAGGTGTTGGCACCTGTCAGGGTCAGCGTGCCGCCGCCGGACTTGATGAGGCTGCCGCTGCCGGAAATCACATTGCCGAGGGTGTAACTGGCCGTCTGTTCCATGGTCAGCGTGCCGGTGACGGAAATGCCGCCGTCCAGCACAGCGCCTGAACCAAGGGTGAGGGTGTTGCTGCCGCCGGTGAATTCGAGGGCCAGTGCTCTCGTCACATTGTCGGCCGCCAGACCGCCCCGGATGACATTGGTGTTGACGACGGTGAGGCCCGATCCCTTGATGCCGGACCCGCCGGTCAGCCCGTTGCCGCCAGTGATCGTGCCTGAGTTGTTGACCGTGGACATGGTGGCCTGAATGCCGGCACCGCCCGACCCTTGAGCAGCACCAGTTCCACCGGCACCGCCCTGAACCTGCGCGCCGGAGCTGACCGTCAGCACAGTGAGGTTCTGGCCAGCAAGAATACCGGCGCCGCCATCGCCGCCGTTGCCGCTGGCGGGGGCAGTGCCCTGAGGGAACACGATAGCACCTCCGGCCCCGCCGGGGCCGCCTGTGCCGCCCACAATGGTTGCCCCGCTCACTATTGTGTAGGTGCCCGGGGAGCCAGTGGCGACACCAGCGCCACCCTCGCCGCCACCGCCGCCGCCGCCGGCAATCATCGGCCCGAAGTCCGGCGTGAACGGCAGACTCTCGCCTGCCTGTCCCTGGCCACCCGCGCCACCGGTGCTGCTGTGCACATCGGCACTGCCACCAGACGCGTTGGCCGTGAAGCCATGTGTGCCACCGGTACCGCCGTGCCCGCCACGGCCCGGAAAGAATTCCATGACAATGGCTCGCCCCTCAGCTCCCGGCTGACCGGCATTGCCCCCAGAGGCGCCGCCCGTGCCGCCCTGTCCGCCAAAGGTAAGCTGATTGATTTGCTGGCCCACACCACCCGCGCCACCACCGGCCAGCGCTGCGTTCGAGGCAAGGCTGAGAGCCAGCGCGCTCGTCAGAAGGAGGCCGTTGCGCAAGGCCGCATGGCGCGGGCGCGCCGCACCTGACAGAGCCGGCCCACGTTCGGTCGCTTTGCGGATTTCGCGCATTCATGCCTCCAGCAGGATCAATCATCAGGCCAGCCACGGCTTCTGGCCGAACCCGGACGGCAAGCTTAAAAAGGACACAACTCACTTCTTGCCTTGATAAATATATACTGGAAACTTGTCAATACTTACGAAAATTAACGCAAGATAAACAACCTTAATAAGGTGTTAAGTCATCATGTATTTTGAATGTTTACTCATGTTCAATGATTTAATATTTTATTAATTGATTGAAATAACACTCTGCTCGCCATGTTCATCATAGCAAATTGAGGTCCCGGATTTTTCCTGAACAGAAGCCCTGACGGTACGTCCCGGCTGGAAAATATGCGGCAGCGGCCCAAACGGCAGGCATGAAAAAACGCCCGGATGGCTGGCATCCGGGCGGTTCTGGAGATTGGCTTTGCGGAAGGCTCAGAACACACAAAGCCGCCGGTGCCCGAGAGCGTGCCGTCCAGGAGCAGATTGGCCCCGCCTGCCACATCAAACCGGCCCGCGCTGTTGAAGACCATGTTGCGGGCAGAAGAGAAACCCGCCGCCGCCGCCAGCGTGCCGCCATTGAAGGTGATGCTGCCGCTCGTATCGCCAAGATTGTGATCGCCAGTGACAGATAATGTGCCTGCATTCAGGAGCGTGCCGCCGGTGTAGCTGTTGCTGCCGGACAGGACGATGGTGCCCGCGCCCGTCTTGCTGACAGCGCCGGAACCGGTGACGCTGGTTGCAATGGTGGCCGTCAAGCCCGTGTCGATGCGCAGCTCCATGCCGCCGGAGCCGGTCACAAGTTTGTCCGTGCCGCTCAGCGTGTAGCCACCCGTGGCGAACTGCAGGCCAGCCACGGTCTGGTCACCGGTCACCGCAACAAGGCCGCCGGAAGGTCCGGCGAAGACCGCCGTCAGGCCGGCCCAGCTCGTGGCGACATTGCCCGCCTGGCTGGTCCAGTTGGTGGAGCTGCTGTCCCAGAAGCCGCCGCCGCCATTGACGCTGCCATTGGCCGTGGTCTGGCTGCCGTTCCAGAACTGCAGGCCGGTGTAATCGACAACAAGGTTCACCTGCCCCGCCGTGCCGGTGGAAACGGAAAGCTCGTAGCCGGCCGGCACATCGCCGAACACCAGCCCGTTGTCCGCCGTCAGCGTGCCGTAGTCGAACAGCCGGTAGGTGCCGGTGCCGAAGTTGCTGCCCCTGATGATGTTGAGAATGCCGTCGAGCGTCAGGCCATGGGTGACGGACACCAGATCGTTGACGCCGCTTCCCACGACGCCCGGCGTGTCCAGCTCATAGGTCAGCAGGCTGGAATTCTGAAGCACAAGGCTGGAAACCGTCAGCGTGCCGGGGCTGCTGCCGGGGTTGAGGCTGCCGCCATCAAGCACTGTCACCGTACCGCCAAGGGTGCCGCTGCCGCCAAGCGTGGCGCCGGATTCGACGCTGACGGCCGTGTTGCCGAGCGAGCCCTCAACCTGCAGCGTGCCGGCCGAAACGGTCGTCGTGCCGGTGTAGGTGCTGGTGCCCGAGAGAAGAAGCGTGCCGCTGCCGGTCTTGGACAGATTGCCGGTGCCGGAAATGATGCCGCTCAACGTCACGGCATTGCCGCTACCGGCATCGACGATGCCGGAGCTGGCCCCAAGGGTGACGGCATTGTCAATCGTCGTGCTCCCGGTCACCGCCAGCGCGCCGCCATTCAGCACCAGCGCGCCGGTGCCAAGGTTGTCACCCGAGGCGATGGACAGGGTGCCGTTGCTGATAGCGACAGTCCCGCTGGAATTGTTGGTCCCCGTCAGCCTCAGCGTGCCGATACCTGCCTTGGTCCAGCTGCCAGAACCGAAGATGCCGCCACTGAACACCGCCGTGCTGAAGCCAGTGTCAATTGTGCTGCCGTCGGCAGAAACCACGAGATCGCCGCTGCTTGTCACATCGCCGAGAAGAGTCAGACTTCCACCGGAGAGCGCCAGCGTGCCATTTCCCAGCTGGTCACCGGAAGAAACGAACACCGCTCCATTCGCAATGGACAGGGTTCCTGTAAAGGTATTGCTGCCAATCAGTCTAAGGTAGCCCGTACCGGTCTTCGTCAAATCACCGCTGCCGGAAATGACGCCGCTCAGGGTGACATTGCTGCTGCCGGTATCAATGGCGCTGCTTGCGCCTGTAAGGACAATATTGTTGCCAAGCGTTTGGGACATACCGGCGGTCACAGCCAGCATGCCGCCCTCAAGCCTCAGCTCTGAGCTGCCAAGGTTGCTGCCCGACCCAATGGACAAGGTGCCTGCGGTGAGCGTTGTGAATCCGGAGTAGCTGTTCGTGCCGGACAGGACAAGCGTGCCAGCGCCGGTCTTGGTCAGATTACCGCTGCCGGAGATCACGCCGCTCAGTGTTACCGCATTGCCGGTGGCGATGTTGATGGTGCCGGAGCTGGCCCCGAGGGTTACGGCATTGTCAATCGTCGTCGTGCCGGTCACCGCCAGTGTGCCGCCGTTCAGCGTCAGCGCGCCGCCGCCAAGGTTGCTGTCCGAGGCGATGGACAGGGTGCCGCCGGAGATAGTCGTCGTGCCGGTGTAGGCATTGCTGCCGGACAGGGTCAGAGTGCCCGTGCCGCTCTTGACCAGCGCGCCGCTGCCCGAAATGACGCCGGAATAAGACGTAGTGTCAGCGCCAGCGACCGTCAGGGTGTTGGCATTGAGGCTGAGGTTGCTCGACCCCGACAGGGAGCCAACCGTTTCGCTGCTCTGCAATTCAACCGTGCCGCCGTTCAGCGTCAGCCCAGCAGTGTCGGCCACCGTATTGCCACCGGAGAGGATGACATGGCCGGCTTCGACCGCGATGCCGCCATTGTTGGTGTTGGTACCGGATAATGTAAGCGTACCAGTACCACGCTTGAGCAGCGTCCCGGCTCCGGACAGGTTGCCGGAGAATGTCGTGGAATCGTCGTTGTTAGCCGCCAGGGAGCCATTGAGGACAACGCTGCCGCTTCCCGCGAGCGACCCGATATTCTCGGCGCTGTTGACCTGAAGTGTCGCCCCGCCATTCACGATCACCTGACCATTGTCATAAAGGGCAATGCCGCCGGAAATCACCAGCGTTCCGGCACTGACGGTCGTGGTGCCCGTATAAAAGTTCTCGCCGCTGAACGTCAGCGTGCCAGTTCCGGCCTTCACCGCATTGCCGGTGCCGGAGATCCTGTTGCTCAGAACAAAATCGTCCGTCTGATCGATGGTCAGGTCACCCGTTACGGAAACACCGCCCTCAAGCACCGCGCCCGAGACAAGGGTGAGCGTATTGCTGCCGCCGGTGAATTCAAGGGCCAGCCCCCTCGTCACGTTATCGGCGGCCAAACCCCCACGGATGATCCCGTCGTTGGTGACGGTGAGGTTGGAGCCCTTGACGCCGGAACCACCGGTCAAGCCGTTGCCGCCAACGATTTCGCCGGAATTGTTGATCGTCGCCATCGAGGCCACGATGCCGGAGCCGCCGGCGCCAGCGGCACCAGCAGCACCGCTAGAGGCAGACGTGCCGCCCGCGCCGCCTGCACCGCCGTTGCCGCCCAGAACTCTCGATTCGTTGTCGACGGTCAGCAACGTCCCGGTCTGGCTGATAAAGACACCCGTGCCGCCATCGCCGCCACCGCCGCCGCTGCCAGCGAAGCCGGAGCCGGAAGTATTGCCACCGGCACCGCCCGCACCACCCGCACCAGCTGTAATGACGCTCTCATTCCCAATGGTGTAGGAACCTGGAGCGCCGAGTACCAGCCCCGTGCCGCCCTCGCCACCACCGCCGCCACCGCCGCCGGCGCCGTTCGTAAACCCCGCAGGTGCACCTGCACCACCAGCAGCACCAGCTTGACCGGTGGTACCGGTGGTTACGTTAAGACCAACGCCTGTATCAGACACGGAGCTGCCTGTCGCGCCGCCATCGCCGCCGGCTCCACCATTACCAGCGTCTGCATTACCCGTAGTTCCCGCCTGACCGGCAGCTCCCGCCGCGCCGCCCGCGCCGCCCTGTCCTCCAGGATTAAACTGGGAGCTCCCGCCAGCACCACCGGCTCCACCGCCGGCAAAGGCCGGGGCCTGGGCAGCCATGGCCAGCACCACCGCCGTGGTGAGCAGCAGACCGCTCCGGAAGGCCGCTTGGCGCGGGCGCGCCGCACCTGAAAGAGCACGCACAGTTTCGTTCACATGGCGGCGTTCGCGCATTTATTCCCCCGGGGATACAATTCAGCGGAGCTGGCAGCCTCTCCCCACGAGAGCTACAGCATCAGCCGGACAGACAGACTTCCAAACAATATCAAATTGGAATAAAGGCAAATGGAAGCACTGTCAATATGCCAACAAAACTCAAAAGTTGCAGATTTTTCATTAAATCACATATCTTGTACTTGCATTTCATATGTATATTTTTGCATTAATTGATAATTACTTGAACTTCCTTTGCATCCAGCCAGTACTTTCTCAGGACAGTTACAGCGGAAAAACCAATCGCCTATGGCGGCTGGATTGAAGTCTCCACGCAAAAAAGCTGGTAACTCCGGAAATGTATATGGCCGTAGACAATTCCCCCCTGTCCTCCCTGTCTTTTCATCATATTCCGCTGCGTCATTCATGTGTTTCCCGCTATTGCGCCGGATCTGCCGTGACTGGCCGCGCCAGTTCATTGGCAGCCGCCGGATGACCTGGCGCAGCCTGCGGCCCTGCCCTCTGCGCAAGTTCAGGGGCATGAGGGCAAATCCGTGCAGTGCCCCTCTCCTCCTCCTCTGGCTACTGTATGCGCATCGTGCTTGAAGCCGGAGACGGTTTGGGGAAAGGCTGCAATCTGGTCACTCAGCGCGGCGTTTCAGCCCCCCTCCCCCTCGTGGGGAGGGGGGCGGCAGGCGTCCTCCCGAAAAGCAAACGCCTCATTGCGGGCAGTTTCCGAACCTGATGTGTGAATCCGGTAGCTCTCCACCAGGGGGCAGTGTTTGCTTTGGACGCACGGAGGAAGAATGCACCGGCATGATGGCAGGGCCTCCCCGCCCAGGCATGAAAAAACGCCCGGATGGCTGGCATCCGGGCGGTTCTGGAGATTGGCTTTGCGGAAGGCTCAGAACCTCAGGCGGAAGCTGCCCTTGACGCTGTGGTCCGTGGCCTTTGCCGCCAGCTCGCCCTGATAGGCGAGCGTGAGGTCCAGCTTTTCCGTCATCGTCATCGAAACGCCGGTGCCGATCAGGAACGCATCACGGTCCAGCGCCCGCCCGCGGATGGCGAAGGGGTTGCCACCGGCCAGAACCATGGTCTGGGTTGCGGCAACATCGCCGAAGGCATGGCGCCAGGCGAACTCGCCCGTCAGCCGGACGGGAATGCCCTGAACCCCGGTCTGCACCGCACCGCGCACACCCACCGTGGAGAAGGCAGTCTCCAGAGACTTGCCACGGCCGGTCAAGGCGGCGGTGCCGCCGGTTTCGGTGAACTTCGCCCCATCCTGATGCACCAGCGCAAGCCCGGTGAAACCTTCCACGAAGGCCCCCTGCATCACGCCGCTGAACATGTGGCCATAGGCCAGTTCGCCGAAGCCCTGCACCTGGCCGGTGTCATAATCCGCCTCCAGCCGCTGGGAGATGCTGGCGAAATTGACATTGCGCCGGGTCGAGAAGTCCTGCCAGCTGTAGGCAGCACCGCCGCGCAGCGACAGGGCGCCCATGTCCGTGGCCGCAAAGTCATAGCTGCCGTAGATGCCGGCGTGATAGGCCGTCACGGTTGCGGTGGAGCCAAGCGGCTTGCTGTCCAGATAGCTGCCCGTGTAACCGGCCATGACGCCCGCCAGCGCCTGATCCGTGGGCCGCGCCTCGATGCCTGCCATCAGGCCGCCCATGTTGCGGCTGAAGCCGAAGGCCGTATCCGCCGCCCGTGTCCGGCCGAAGCTGCCAAGCGCCTCACCCCACACCCGCGTGCCTTCAAAGCTGAGGTCGCCCCCCTCGAACCGGCGGTCAAACGCTTCCTGCGACAGGCGCTTGAGGGCCGCGCCGCGCACAATGGCGCTGTCTTCCAGCATCTGCCCGGCCGCAGAGGCATGCAGTTCGCCCGAGAGCTGGTTGAAGGCATTGCGGGCCCCTTCGGCAGACAGGCCGGTCACTGCAGTCTTCAGATCGGACGAGCCCACAAGGCTCTCAAGGCCGGAAGCCGTTGAGCCGCCATTCGGCGTGTCCGTAACATCGGGAAGGTCGGTGCTGTTGCGCGTCAGCGTCAGCAGCACATCGGTGGCCGAGTAGCCGAGCTCCGCAGTCAGGAAGGCGAAGTTGGTCGTGACCACCGGATTGAACTGGCCCGACACGCTGGCGCCGCTCACGATGCTGTAGGTGGTGGAGGGGGAATAGGTGCCGCTTTCGGCCAGCACACGCACGGATGCGCCGCTGTCGATGGTCACTGCGCCGGTGGCGATCACCCGGTCGGACGTGCCATTGGCATTGACTTCCACCTCATAGACGGACCCTGCCCCGAAGGACACCGGCCCGGCCACGTTGATGGTGCCGATGGAATTGCCCGGTGCCACGATGCCGCCCGACAGAACCGTCAGGCTGGCGACGGTGCCATTGCCCGCGAGGGTGCCCGTCTCTCCGGCCAGGCCGCCGAGGGTAACAGGAGATCCCGCCAGTCCGCTGCCGTCCAGCACCAGCCTTGCATCCAGAACAGCCGTGGACCCGGAATAGGCGCCCGCAAACTGCACCCGGCCGCTGCCCGTGAAGTCGATGCGGCCCGTACCGGAGACGGTGCCCGGCACCGTGTAATTGTCGGACCGGTTGAAGATCAGCGTGCCATTGTTGACGATGGGTCCTGTGACTTCACCGCTGGTGCCGCCATCGCCGAAAAAAAAAAAGCTGTTGGTGCCTGTGCCGGAGAACGTGAACGTTCCAGATTCAAACTTGACCAGCGTCCCGGATCCGGACAGGGTGCCGGAAAAGGACGAGGAACCGCCGCCGTGGCCAATGGCCAGGGAAGCGCCGTTGAGGACAACACTGCCGCTTCCCGAAAGCGCCCCCACCCTCTCGGCACTGTTGACCTGAAACGTTGCCCCGCCATCGATGATGACTTGGCCATTATCCCAAAGAGCAACGCCGCCGGAGATCACCAGGGTTCCGGCGCTGACGGTCGTGGTGCCCGTATAAAAGTTCTCGCCGCTGAACGTCAGCGTGCCAGTTCCGGCCTTCACCACATTGCCGGTGCCGGAGATCCTGTTGCTCAGAACAAAATCGTCCGTCTGATCGATGGTCAGGTCACCCGTTACGGAAACACCGCCCTCAAGCACCGCGCCCGAGACAAGGGTGAGCGTATTGCTGCCGCCGGTGAATTCAAGGGCCAGCGCCCTTGTAACGCCATCGCCCGAAAGGCCACCCGAGATGGTGCCTGCGTTGACGACAAGCATGTTGGCGCCCTTGATGCCGGTGCCGCCCTTCCCTGCACTGCCGCCTTCAAAACCGGAGCCACCCAAGCCGCCATCGCCGCCCACAATCCGGCCCGCCGCATCGACCTGAACGGTCACCGCGTCAACACTGGCAAAGAAGCCAACGCCGCCATCACCGCCACCGCCGCCATAGCCTTGGTCTGTAGACACCGTCCCTTCACCGCTGGCGCCATTGCCGCCATTGCCGCCTGTACCACCGGTGACACCGGAAGTGACCGTCACCGTACCGGCGCCCGACACGACAACGCCATAGCCGCCCTCACCGCCACCGCCGCCGCCGCCGCCGCGGACCGTTCCATCAGCGCCATCATTGTTGCCATTGGCTCCGTTTCCGCCTGTCCCACCGGTTACCGGGGCTGCGACCGTATCTCCCCCGTTGACCGTGCTCCCGTGAAGGCCGCCAGTGCCACCGGCACCACCAGAACCACCAAATTGCACAGCGGCGCCGCCTGCACCGCCAGCGCCGCCACCGGCACCACCGCCACCGCCGCCACTGCCGCCGGAGAAACTGTTACCAATGGCAGGGCCGCCATTGCCGGCGGGGGTGGAAACAGTTCCGCCGGCACCGCCAGGACTTGTGGGCCTGGCGCTGATGAACCCACCTTTTCCGCCGGTGCCACCATCAGCGAAAGCAGGGACCGTTGCATATGCCGAGGCAAGCACCAGCGCCGTCGAGAGGAGGAGCCCGCCCCGCAAGGCCGCATTCATCCTGCGCGGCCCACTCGCCAGACCACGCCCATTTGCCTTGCCGAATTCGCGCATCATGCCCCCGGATAAAATCAATCAGCAGGCCACACCCCTCAAGATAAGAATTCGGAGTGCCAGCCTGAAAAAATACAACCACTGCGCATTTGAATAAAGAAAGGCAATTTGGGTGTCAATATATCCGGAAATGGACAAAATACATATGAAGAAGTATATTATAATATAATATATGTATTTCATTTTTAAAATTGAGAAACACCATGGATAATTACGTTATTGATTGAGAGGCCTCCAAATTTCTCCATGTTTCCCGTGGCAAAAAATTGAAATATTTCAACCGAGGTTGAAAAATCCCAGGGAAAAACCGCATTCAGGAAAAAAGCGCGGCGGAAAATGCTCGGCCCTTTGGGAAGACCCTGCCTTGCCGGGGCGAAGACTGCAGCCTGCGCGCGGCTTCAGATCTGCCTTAACGTCACCTCAAACCGTCACGCCAACATGCGCCAAACAACAATTTTAGCCTATGCGGCGCTTGAGCCTTTTCAAGGCGTGATGCCCCTGCGGCAAAGCTTCGCATTTTGACGGACTTGCTAAAGTTTCGATTTATTGAAACTATCGCCCCTTGCATCAGGGCATCCGGAGGGGGTGGCCCGGTGCTGAGAGGGGCCGGATATGGACGAGACTGCCGCAGCCAGCGTGACGCATTCACGGCTGGAGCATTTTCCAATCACCTTTTTCGCCACCGGCATGGGCATGATGGGCCTGACGCTGGCCTGGCGCGCCGCAGAGGCTGCCTTTGGCTGGCCGCATCAAGTCTCCGGCGTGCTGCTGGCGCTGTCCGTCGCCGGGCTTGCGGTTGTCAGCCTGTTCTATGGGGCAAAGCTGCTGCGCCATGGCGGCGAAGTTGCCGCCGAATGGCGCCACCCGGTGCGCATCGCCTTCTTTCCGGCCATTTCCATCTCGCTGCTGCTGCTGGCTGCCGCCCTGGCTGAACCGGCCCCGGCCATCGCCACGGCCATCTGGCTGCCCGCCATGGCCCTGCAGGGCGTGCTGGCGCTGTCGGTCGTCTCGGCGTGGATCGGCCACCGCCCCTTCCAGCATCAGGCGCTGACGCCCGCATGGTTCATTCCTGCAGTGGGCAATGTGGTGGTGCCGCTGGCCGGAGCCCGGCTCGGCTACATGGAACTGTCCTGGCTGTTCTTTTCCGGCGGGCTGATATTCTGGATCGTGCTGCTGACGCTGGTGATGAACCGGCTGATGTTTCACGATCCCCTGCCCGGCAAGATGGTTCCGGCGCTGATGATCCTCGTCGCGCCGCCCGCCGTTGCCTTCACCGCCTGGCTGCGGCTGACAGGTGAGCCGGGCCATTTCGGCCACTTCCTGCTGAGCGCCGCCTATGTCTTCGCACTCGTTGTCGCCACACAGGCCGGCAAGCTGCGCAACCTGCCCTTTGCGCTGTCCTGGTGGGCGCTGTCCTTTCCGCTGGCGGCCCTTGCCATTGCCAGCTTCGGCTATGCGGGCGCAGCCGCTTCGCTGGCTCACAAGGTCATCGGTGCCGGGCTTCTGGCCCTTCTCACCATCGTTGTCATTGGCCTTGTCTGGAGGACGGCAGGGGCAATCAGAAGCGGCACCATCTGCGTGCCTGAGTGAGGTTCAGGCCGGGCACTGGCCCGGACTGAACAAGCCCGTGCGGCGCATGAGCAGTTTCAAGGCGTGATGCGTCAGCATCCCGGACGCCTTGGTAAAGGGGGGAACATGAAAGAAAACAAGCATTTCACACTGAGCCGCCGCAGCTTCATGGGGCTGGCGGGCGCCGCCGGGGCCACGGCTGTTCTGGCCGCGCCCGGCAAGGCACAGCCGGTCAGCACCAAGGCCCGCATCGTCATCATCGGTGCGGGGGCTGCGGGCACAGCGCTGGCCAACCGGCTGGTGGAGCGGCTGAACGGCGCCAGCATCACCCTCATCGACGCCAGCGCCCAGCACATCTACCAGCCGGGCCTGTCGCTCGTCGCCGCCGGGCTGAAGCCCGCCTCCTACACGGTTTCGCGCACCAGCGACTGGCTGCCGAAGGGCATCACCCTGATCACGGACACGGCCGCTGCCGTTGATCCGCTGTCGAAGGTGGTCTCCACCACCGGCGGGCAGACGGTTGCCTATGACTTCCTCGTGCTCGCCCCCGGCCTGACGCTGGATCACGATGCCATCGAAGGCTTTTCGCTGGATCTGGTCGGCAAGGACGGCATCGGCGCCCTTTATGCAGGGCCGGACTATGCGGCGCGCACCTGGGCAGCCGCCTCCGCCTTCACCGAAAAGGGCGGCATCGGCCTCTTCACCCGCCCGGCGACGGAAATGAAATGCGCAGGCGCACCGCTGAAGCACACGTTCCTGATCGATGACATCGCCAGCCGGGGTGCGGGCCGCGCCAAGTATGAAATCCACTATGCGGCCCAGAACAACGCCCTCTTCTCCGTGCCCATCGTCTCGGAAAAGGTGCGCATGCTCTTCGGCGAGCGTGGCTTCAAAACCCATTACAGCCATGTGCTGAAGGCGGTGGACCCTGCCCGCAAGCTGGCCACCTTCAACGTCACCTCGAAAGACCCGGCGACGGGCACGGACGTGACCTCGCAGCAGGAACTGCCCTATGACTACCTGCATGTGATCCCGCCGCAGCGGGCGCCGCAGTTCATCCGCTCTTCCGGCCTGTCCTGGGCGGACAAGTGGACGGATCAGGGCTGGGTCGAGTGCGACCAGAAAACCCTGCGCCACCTGCGTTTTCCGGAGATCTTCGCCCTTGGCGACGTGGCCGGTGTGCCGAAGGGCAAGACGGCGGCTTCCGTGAAGTGGCAGACGCCCGTGGTGGAGGACCATCTGGTCGCCGCCATTGCCGGTAAGGAAGGCACCGCCATCTATGAAGGCTACACCTCCTGCCCGCTGATCACCCGCGTTGGCCGGGCCATGCTGGTGGAGTTCGACTATCAGAACAACCTCGTCCCCTCCTTCCCCGGCATCATCGCGCCGCTGGAGGAACTGTGGATCAGCTGGCTGATGAAGGAATTGGCGCTGAAGGCAACCTACAACGCCATGCTGCGCGGCAAGGCCTGAGGGAGGAGACATCATGAAGGACCTGACGTTTGAAACCCTCATCGCCGTCTTTGAGGAAATCTTCGGGGGCGGCCTGTTCTGGGCGATGGTCATCGTGGCCGGTCTTGTCACCGCTGCCTATCTCTATGTGCTGATCCGCGACCGGGCGCTTTCCATGCGCAAGTTCCTCTGGGCGCAGCTCTCCATGCCCTTTGGTGCGGTGGCGGCGGTCTGGTTCGTGCTGGGGGTCACCCATTCGCACCTGCGCGACATGGGCGGGCCGGTGGATCTCATCGTCCTGCTCGGCGTTGCCGTGCTCGGCGCCATCGGTGCGGCCATTCTCGTCTACACCGCCCAGTCGCTGATCCGGGGCGAAGGCGCGCGGTGAGGAAAACCAGTCTGGAATCGCTCCAGAATTGACTGAGGTCAAACAGGACTGCGGGGCGTCACCGTAGCCTGTTTCTGGAGGGGTTCCAAACTGCGGAGAATAAAGATGACGCGTAGTTTACCCGCCGCCATGCTCGCCATGGCGCTGCTGTCCGGTGCTGCCCATGCCGATGACTTGCGGCAGACGGCACTGGAAATCTTCAAGCCCCTGCCCTCCACCATTCCGGCGCTGACAGACAATGCGGTGACGCCGGAGAAGATCGAACTCGGCAAGGCGCTGTTCTTTGATCCGCGCCTGTCGGCCTCGGGGGTCTTCTCCTGCTACTCCTGCCACAATCTGGCAACGGGCGGCGATGACAACATGGAAACCTCGGTCGGCCACGGCTGGCAGAAGGGCCCGCGCAACTCCCCCACCGTGCTGAATGCGGTGCTCAACGAGGCCCAGTTCTGGGATGGCCGCGCCGAAGATCTGGCCGCACAGGCCAAGGGGCCGATCCAGGCCGGTGTCGAAATGGCCAACACCCCCGATCAGGTGGTGGCGACGCTGAACTCCATGCCCGCCTATGTCAGCCAGTTCAAGGCCGCCTTCCCCGGCGATGGCGATGCTGTCAGCTTCGACAATATGGCCAAGGCCATCGAGGCCTTTGAAGCGACGCTGATCACCCCTGCCCCCTTTGATGCCTGGCTGAACGGCGATGACAACGCCCTGACGCAGGAAGCCAAAGCCGGGCTGCAGCTCTTCATCGACAAGGGCTGCTCGGCCTGCCATTCGGGCGTCAATGTGGGCGGACACGGCTACTACCCCTTCGGCCTGATCGAGAAGCCGGGGTCGGAAATCCTGCCCGCCGGTGACAAGGGCCGCTTTGCCGTGACCGAAACGGCGGGCGATGAATATGTCTTCCGCGCCTCGCCGCTGCGCAACATTGCCCTGACCGCGCCCTACTTCCATTCGGGCAAGGTCTGGGATCTTTCGGTGGCCGTCGAGATCATGGCTGAAAGCCAGCTCGGCGAAGCGCTGAAGCCGGAAGAAACGGCGCAGCTCGTCGCCTTCCTCGGCAGCCTCACCGGCAAGCAGCCGGCGGTGACAGTGCCGGTCCTTCCGGCCGAAACGGCGGCAACGCCGCGCCCGGTGACCGAGATCCGCTGATTAACGGCTGATTAACCATCATCTTCTGCGCCAGAAGGCGCCCGGCCCGCCGGGCGCCTTGAGTCCGATGACAAAGCAAGAGTTTTCCTCTTTCGTCATGGTCGGGCTTGTCCCGGCCATCTGCAAGCCTTTGATTTATATAGATCCTCGGCACAAGGCCGAGGATGACGATGGAGAGGCCGAAGGTTTGTCAGAAGTCTGGGGCGTCCGGCCCGCCGGGCGCCTTGAGTTTTTTCCCTGCAGGGCTCCGGATGGCACGGCACAGTCCACGGCATCGTGAAGGCCTGCGTGCTGGACTTTGCCCCTGCCCCTGCCCTATCGTACTGCCATGTCCCGCTTGCTGATGAACCTGCTTCTTGCTGCCGCACTGGTGCTGTCGCCGCTGGTGGCGCTGGCCCATGGCATGGCGCAGGATGGGAAACCCTCCGGACAGCATCACCGGATGGCCATGGCGGCCATGGACCATGTGCAGGCGGGGCACGCGGGTGGCCATGAAGACGCAGCCGCCGTTGATGATCCGGCCAGCCTTGCCGCCTGCGCCAGCATTTGCCTTCTGCTCGCCTCCTTTGCCCTTCCGGCGCAGCCTGCGTCCCTGCCCTCTGCGCCCGTGCAGACGCATGAGGGCGCCTCCGTGCACCTCCCCTCCCCCACCGGCGCCGCGCCGCCGCTGCAGCCGCCCCGCGCTCTCTCCGCCTGAAACCTGAGCCCTGATGCGGATGCGCAAGCCTTAAAAGGCGCCGCGCCGCACTGGCTCACCGCCTGATTTTTTCAACGGACCGGGATGATGCCTCATCCCGTGGAGAGATGTTCATGATCACGACAAGACGCGCCCTGCTGCAGGGCGGCGCCGCCCTTGCGGCCTGTGCAATGCTGCCTGCCAGCCCGATCCTTGCGGCCACACAGACCGGCACAAGCCCCCTGCCCTTGCGCGCGGTCAAACGCACGCTGGAGGTGAAGGGCCGTGCCACCACGGTGCTCGGGCTGGAGGGGCCGTCCGGCCCCGGCCTGACGCTGGACGCCGGCCAGCGGTTTCAGGTCAGCCTGACCAACGGGCTGGACGAGCCAACCCTGATCCACTGGCACGGCCAGATCCCGCCCAACGAACAGGACGGCGTGCCGGACATGCCGCTGCCCGCGCTCCGCCCAAGCGAAAGCCGCGCCTATGACTTTGCCCCGCGCACGGGCACTTTCTGGATGCACAGCCACATCCCCTTTCAGGAGATGCAGCTTCTGGCCGCGCCGCTGATCGTGCGCAGCGCGGCAGAAATGCAGGAGGACCGGCAGGACGTGGTCATGCTGCTGCATGACTTTTCCTTCCAGAGCCCGGAAGAAGTGATGGCCGCCATCGGTGCGGGACATGGCGGCGGACATGGTGATGCGCATGGGCACGGGCATGGCAGCCATGGCGCGGCTGCGGCGGGCCACGGCGCGCACGCCGGACACTCTCCCGCGAACGGGCCGGCCGGGATGGACATGTCCGGCGCGCAGATGGCGGGCATGGACCTCAACGATCATGACTGGGACGCCTATCTCGCCAATGACCGGACGCTGGACGACCCGCAGGTGGTGCAGGTGGAGAAGGGCGGACGGGTGCGGCTGCGCATCATCAACGCCTCTGCCGCAACCGTGTTCTGGATCGAACCCGGCGCACTGGCCGGACGGCTCACCGCCGTGGACGGCGATCCGGTGCAGCCGCTTGCGGGCAGCCGCTTCGGCATTGCCATGGGCCAGCGCCTCGACATCGAGCTGGACCTGCCCGCCACATCAGGAAACTGGCCCATCCTCGCCCGGCGGGAAGGCGCACGGGAGCAGACGGGGCTGATCCTTGCCACGGCAGGCGCCAGCATCAGCAAGCTGCCAGATATGACGGAGGCACCAGCACCCGCCTTTGATACGGATCTTTCACAGGAGAGCCGTCTGCGCGCGGCCCACCCCTTGCCGCAGCGCCCGGCGGACCGGCAGATGATGGTGATGCTGGGCGGCACCATGCAGCCCTATCTCTGGACCATCAACGGCGCCGTCTGGGGTGAGCATCAGCCACTGGAAGCCGTCAGCGGGGAGAGGGTGGAAATCACCTTCCACAACATGTCGATGATGGGCCACCCGATGCATCTGCACGGGCACGTGTTCCAGGTGGTGGCGGTCAACGGCCAGCGGCTCTCCGGCGCACTGCGCGACACCGTCTACGTGCCGCCCATGGCGATGGTGACGGTGGCACTGGATGCAGGCGAGGCGGCGCGCTGGATGCTCCACTGCCACCACATGCCGCATCTGGTGACCGGCATGATGACGGAGTTTCAGGTTAGCGCCTGAGCGGCAAGGGCAGGGGGAGGGGCATCCTCTCCCCCAAAACTTCGCAATTGCGAAGCTGGTCCCAGGCGGCGGCGGATGCCATATGAACCGCTGGCTTCCGGGACAGTTCTGCCGTCCCCCCCTATTGCGCCAGACGCAGCTGGGCGTAGCGGCTGCCTTCGCGGGCCAGCAGCTCGGCTTCGCTGCCTTCCTCGACAATGCGGCCCTGTTCCACCACGAAAACCCGGTCAGCGCCTGCGATGGTGGCCAGCCGGTGGGCGATGATCAGTGTGGTGCGGCCGGTGGACAGCTCGGCCAGCGACTGCTGGATCGCCTTTTCCGTCTCCGTGTCGAGGGCGGAGGTCGCCTCGTCGAGGATGAGGATGGGCGGGTTCTTGAGGAAGATCCGGGCGATGGCAAGCCGCTGCTTCTGCCCGCCGGAGAGTTTCACCCCGCGCTCGCCGATCACCGTATCAAGGCCATCGGGCAGGCTTTCCACCAGCTCGTCCAGCCTTGCCCGGCGCACGGCCTCACGGATATCGGCTTCGCTGGCGCCAAGGCGGCCATAGGCGATGTTCTCGCGGATGGTTCCGGCAAAAAGGAACACGTCCTGCTGCACGATGCCGATGTTGGACCGCAGCGACTTCAGCGTCAGATCGCGGATACCGGTGCCGTCGATGGAAATGGCACCGCCGGTCACGTCATAAAAGCGCGGCAGCAGGGAGCAGATGGTCGTTTTGCCCGCGCCGGACGAGCCGACAAAAGCCACCGTTTCACCCGCCCTGATGGAGAAAGAGACCCCGTTGAGCAGCGGCGCAGCGGCGTTGTAGCCGAACTGCACATCCCTGTAAGCAATATCGCCATTGAGGCGGCCCACGGCGCGGGCGGCCGGACGGTCGGCAATATCCGGCTTGACGGCCAGGAAGGAGAGAT
The DNA here is from genome assembly GCF_000382365.1 of Pannonibacter phragmitetus DSM 14782. Taxonomy (GTDB): domain Bacteria; phylum Pseudomonadota; class Alphaproteobacteria; order Rhizobiales; family Stappiaceae; genus Pannonibacter; species Pannonibacter phragmitetus. The sequence goes on from NZ_KB908225.1 coordinate 79,533, forward strand.
AGCGCTGAAAGCCGGCGATGCCCTTCGGATAGGTCTCGATGACGGAGTTGATCTTCTCCACCGGGCGGAAGAACACGTTGACCAGCAGCAGGAAACCGACAAAGCCGCCCGCGCTCAGCTCGCCGCGCACCACGAACCAGGAGCCCGCCAGCATCACCACCACCTGCACGAAGCGCATGGACAGGTAGGACAGCGACATGGAGGCGGCCATCACCTTGTAGGCGGCAAGCTTCGTGTCGCGGTAGCGGGTGTTGCTGTCGGCAAAGAGGGCGCGCTCGTGGTCCTCGTTGGCAAAGGCCTGCACCACGCGGATGCCGCCGACATTCTCCTCGATCCGGGCGTTGAAATCCGCCACCCGGCCATAGAGCGCGTGCCAGGTTGCCGTCATCCGGCCGCCGAAATGCGTCGTCACCCAGGCGGTGACCGGCACGACGACACCGGTGATCAGCGCCAGTTCGGTGTGCACATGCAGCATCAGGAAGAAGGCGCCGATCAGCGTCATCAGCGCGATGAACAGATCTTCCGGGCCATGGTGCGCCACCTCACCGATTTCCTCCAGATCCTTGGTCAGCCGGGCGACGAGATGGCCGGTCTTCTGATTGTCGAAATAGCCGAAGGAGAGTTTCTGCAGGTGATCAAAGGCCTTGCGCCGCATCTCCGTCTCGATGGCGATGCCCAGCATGTGGCCCCAATAGGTGACGATGATCTGAAGCCCCGCATTGCAGAAATAGATCGCCATCAGTCCCAGAACCGCCAGCGCGATGAGGCCGAGCTGGCCTGTCGGCAACAGCCGGTCAATGAACAGCGTCACGGCCAGCGGAAACGCCAGCTCCAGCATGCCGGACGCAACGGCGCTGCCGAAATCCAGCGCGAAAAGGCCCTTGTGCGGCTTGTAATAGGCGGCAAAGCGCCGGATCAGATCGGATTTTGTCATGGAACTTCAGGGCTTTACGTGCAGGGCAGGGGAGGCTGGAGGAGAAAAGTCTTCTCCTTTTGCCGCAGCGCTCCTCTCCCCCCTTGAGGGGGAGATGTCAGCGCAAGCTGACAGAGGGGGGTGGAAGCGCTTCAGCACGGCGGGAACTCTCTTGATGACGGACAGCCAGATACCCCCCTCTGCCCCCTGCCGGGGGCATCTCCCCCTCAAGGGGGGAGAGAAGTTGGGGCCTGGCTGGCCGTCCGTGGTAAACACCGCCCCGGCAAAGGGCAGGGGAGGGGGGACAGCAACGGCGGGCAGGGCGCTTGACCTTTCGGCCCCGATCCGCGAAACATGAAAACATAACTCCAGTTTGACCAGTAACGGAATCCGGGTTTCATGTCCATGTCCGCCAGCGCCCTCCGGGCTGACGCCGCGCTGTCCCTCGACCTTCCGCTGGCCCTCGCCTTTTCTCTGGAAAATGTCAGCTTCCGCCTTGGGGACAAGGTGCTGCTGCAGCAGCTGGATCTGGACCTGCCGGCGGGCAAGTCCATCGCGCTCATCGGGCATAACGGCTCGGGCAAATCCACGCTGCTGAAGCTGCTCGGCCGCCAGCAGGAGGCGGCCGGCGGCACCATCCGCTTTCAGGGCGAGGCCTTGAGGCGCTGGAACGCCCGCGCCTTTGCCCGCAAACTCGCCTATCTGCCGCAGCACACGCCCGTGGCCCCCGGCATGCTGGTGCGCGAGCTTGTGGCCCTGGGCCGCTATCCCTGGCATGGCGCCCTGGGCCGCTTTGGCGCCGCCGACAAGGCCAAGGTGGAGGAGGCGCTGGCCCGTACCGGCATGGAGCCTTTCGCCGACCGGCTGGTGGACACGCTGTCCGGCGGCGAGCGCCAGCGCGCCTGGCTCGCCATGATGGTGGCGCAGGATGCGGACTGCCTGCTGCTGGACGAGCCGATTTCCGCGCTCGACATCGGCCACCAGCTGGAAGTGCTGGGCCTGATCCGCGATCTGGTGCGTGACAAAGGGCTGACGGCCATCACCGTGCTGCATGATATCAACATGGCCGCCCGCTTCTGTGATCACATCGTGGCGCTGCACTCCGGGCAGAAGATCCTTGAGGGCAGCCCGGCGGACATCATGACCAGCGAGGCGCTGCGGCGCATCTACAACGTCGACATGGACGTCCTGCCCGCCGCTTCCTCCGGCCATCCGGTGGCACTGGTCCGCTGAGCCAGCGGGCGGGCACGCAGGTTTTGCTTTGATGCCGGAAAGGCAAGCCGTTTCAGAGTTTTGGCACAAGTTGGCAGCCGGAGTTTCAATGCCCGGCCTATCTCCCCCTTTCCCCTTGAGGAGCAGTATTTACACCGGATTGCCCGTCAGGCTCCAACTCCTCTCCCCCCTTGAGGGGGAGATGCCCCCGGCAGGGGGCAGAGGGGGGTAACGGACTGTCCGTTTATGAGAGAGATTGCCGTATTGAGGCGCTGCTACCCCCCTCTGTCTGCTGACGCAGACATCTCCCCCTCAAGGGGGGAGAGGGGCGCTGCGGCAAAAGGAGGGTGCGCTCCTCCTCCATGCGTCCGTTACAAACACTGCCCCTCAAGGGGAAGGGGGACTGAAAACCGCCCTAGCCACGCTTGCGCGCTTCCGCTCTCAGTTCGTTCAGAAGCCCGCCGGCATCCAGCTGGCGGCCTTCACCGCTCGCCATGCCTTCATCATAGGCCTGTTTCAGGCGGGCCAGCTCCAGCTGGCGAACCTCTTCCCGCTGCTCCCACAACCGCAGGGCTTCGCGGACGATTTCGCTGTTTGAAGCATAGCCGCCGCTGTCAACGGCAGCCTGCATCATCGCAGCCTGGTGCGGGGTGAGGGATACGGTCAGGGTGCGCATGGGTGTAGCCTTCCTTTGCGGCCATTTTACCACGCATAACAAGATCCAACAGTTCTTGTTAGAAGCACCTCGTGCCAGTTCTGGAAGAGCCTTCCCCCTCGCGCGCGGCTCAAGCGCTTGCGCAAATCCAGCGCCGCGCGCCGTCTCTCCTCTGGACAGCGGGCAGGGGAGGGGCCTACTGTGCGTTTGTGCACAAGCTGATTTTCTTCAGTGTCTTCAGTGCACAAGCCATCTCAAGACGGGGTGCAGCCGCGCCCTGAGCTCATGGGTTGCCCCGCATGACCGACGGACCTGAAAAGACCGCCTTTCTCTCCGCCCGCGTGCCGGTGAGCCTGAGGAACAGGTTCAAGGCCGCCGCCGCGCAGCGGGGGCTGAAGGTGCAGGAGCTTCTGAACGAGCTGCTTACCAACTACACGGAGGGGCTGAACCGGCGCGAGCCTTCGGCGACGGAGGTCATCCACCTCCTGCGCGCCCAGAAGGAGCGGCTGATGCGCCTCGGCCTCCTGCATCTTTATCTCACCGGCCCGCTCGCCCGGGGCGAGCCTTCCACCGGGCAGGAGGTGAACCTGTCCTATGAGCTGGACCCGCAGGCGGGCCTGTCCCTGCTCAGCATCGGCCGGGTGGGCGGCATCATCACCGCCTCTCTGCCGGATGACCTGAAGGTCACGCTCGTTCCCCGCAAGAAAGCCGTTTCCGCCGCCACCTATGCCAGCAGCACGGACGACGAGATCCGGGTGTTCTGAGGGGAGGGGAGGGTCGCATGCGCATTGCCGTCATTTCCGATGTTCATGGCAACCTGATTGCCCTCGATGCAGTGCTGGACCACATCGCCCGGCAGCAGCCGGACGCGATCGTCAATCTCGGCGACCTTGTCTCCGGCCCTTATGATCCCCAAGGCAGCGCCGAGCGCCAGATGCGCCTTGCGGCCATGACCCTTGCGGGCAACCACGAGCGCCAGCTGCTGGAGGGCGGAACCGGGGCCTCTGACAGTTTCGCCAGAGCCCGGATCACGCAGGCGCACATGGACTGGATCGCCAGCCTGCCGCAGACGCTGACGCTGGCGGATGGCGAAGTCTTCGCCTGCCATGGCAGCCCGGCGGGCGGTGACCTTGACTATCTGCTGGAAGATGTCAGCCGGGGCTTTCCGGTGCTGGACACGCAAGCAGCCATCGCCAGCCGCATTGCAGGCATCGGCCGCGCCCGTGTTGTGCTCTGCGGCCACACCCACATTCCGCGCCTTGCCTGGGTGGACGGGGTGCTGATCGTCAATCCCGGCAGTGTGGGCATGCCCGCCTATGCGGATGACGCCCCCGTGCCGCATGTCATGGAAGCCGGCACGCCGCATGCCCGCTACGCCATGGTGGAGCGCACGGCACACGGCTGGGCAGCCACCTTCAACGCCATCCCTTACGACTTTGCCGCCGCCGCAGACCAGGCAAAGCAGGCAGGCCGTGAGGCCACCGCAACAGCCACCCTGACCGGGCGCATGAGGTGAGACAAGATCTTTCGATGGCACAGCATCCTTGCTGAAATCGTCAGACGCCGCACTGCCTTTCAGCCCTCCTCGCCACAGGCGGGCCATGTTCACACCGGACTGCCAGTCAGGCTCCAGCTCCTCTCCCCCTCAAGGGGGAAAGAAGCGCTGCGGCAAAAGGAGACTGCGTTTCTCCTCCTTGCGTCTGATGTAAACACTTCCAAGTCACCGGGGCGGGATACCCGCCGTGACGTGAAGCCTTGACCAGAAGGCCCCGCCCGGAATGCAACTGCAATTCGCGGGACGATAGATTTTTCAGCAAAACCGCCCCTGAAGCCTGCGAAACATTTGGGCTTTCAGCCACTTATTGCGCCTTGACGGTTGGTGGGTTCACGCCCTCAATATTGCTTGTACACAAATGATCTTTGCCGTTCCAGCAGGTACAAGGCCCACAACCGGCCGGCCTGAACAACCGCCGCCAGAGGCGAACAGCAATGAAGTTTCACCAGCCAGCAGAAAGATTACACAATGCCGAAAGCCATTGCGACTTGGGGATATTCCGGCTCCCTGACGGTTCTTGCCGCGCTTCTACTATCAACAGGCATAAGCCGGGCAGAGGATGCTTCGCCCGCCTTCATCGAAGCCTGCCGCTCGGTCAACCAGACAGGCGTGCCGGAAGGACAGGTCACCCAAGCCCAGTTCAACCGCGAAGAGGTTGTGGCCGGCAGCACGGTCCCGGCCCATTGCCTGATCCGGGGCGTCATGCGTGAAAGAAAGGGCACAGACGGACGGTCCTATGCACTCAATTTTGAGCTGAGACTCCCGGTCAACTGGAACCAGCGGTTCTTTTTCAACGGTGGCGGCGGGGTTGACGGGCGCCTCCCGTCTGCAACAGGCACCTACAGCTTTGGCGGCCATGCCACCACGCCCCTGCAGGACGGCTATGCCGTCGTGACCCATGATGGCGGCCATGTCGCGGACTACACCAATCTGCAGAGCAACACGACCTTCCTGTTTGGCGGCGAGCATCAGGCCCGGCTGATGTACGGCCACGAGCACATTCCGCTCGTCGCAGCCGCAGCACGGCAGCTCATCTCCGCCGTCTACAGCGAAGAGCCCAAATTTTCCTACTTCGTTGGCTGCTCGAACGGCGGCCGCCAGGCTCTGATGGCGGCCCAGCGTTATCCTGACCTGTTCGACGGGATCATTGCCAACGCACCGGGCTTCCGGCTTGCACAAGCCTCGATTGACGGCGGCATCTTTCGAACCCAGCTCGCCGCATCGGTTGCCCCCCGGCTGGAAGATGGCAGCCCGGACTGGAAAAACACGCTGACCCCCGAAGAAGAAGGCATCGTCAAGTCCCGCATCCTGGCCGCCTGTGACGCCCTGGACGGTGCCGAAGACGGAATGGTGAGCAACTGGCAGCAATGCACTCCCGATCCGATGGACTGGGTCTGCAGCGGCAGTTCCACGGACTGTCTCAGCCCCGAAAAGGCCACCTACGTCAAGACGTTCACGGAAGGGGCAAAGACAGCCGGCGGCAAGCAGGTCTATTCGCGGTGGCACTATGACCCGGGAATGGTGGGCGAGATGGGCTCCCCTTCGCCATTTGCCCGCTGGATCTTTGCCGGCGAGTCCTCGCATGTCTACACCACGCCACCGACCATCACATCCGACATCGCAGGCTATGCGCTTCATGCCAGTCTCGATGAGGAGTTCGCCAAGCTTTTCGCAACGACGGCCGACTTTCCCGTCAGCGGTGCGGAATTCACCAACGCAGAAAGCCCGGATCTCGATGCATTCAAGGCAGCCGGATCCAAACTTTTCATCATGAACGGAACAGCCGACTGGGCCTTCTCCTTCCATGATGTTGTGGCCTACCGCGAGGCTGTGGCAGAGCGTTACGGCGAGGCGGAAACAGACGCCTTCATGAAAATCTTCGCCGTTCCGGGCATGGGTCATTGCCGTGGCGGAGCCTACGGAACGGACCGCATGGACTTCATGACCCCGCTGGTGGAATGGGTCGAGAAGGGGCGCGAGACAACTGAGGTCATGTCCGAAGCCCGCGCCGAGGCAAAGGTTTCATGGCCTGGCCGGACCCGCCCCATCTGCGCCTATCCCAGGCAGGCCTTCTACAAGGGGGAGGGCGATATCGAGGACGGAGCGAACTTCGTCTGCCGCTAGAACCATTCCTGCAAGAATGGGAACCGGTTCTGCCGCCGGAATTTTCTGAAAACAACCGGCTTGCCTGCCCCCATACGCAAGGGCAGGCGAGCCGGCTCTCACCTTTCCCGGCCCCTTACGCCCCCTCCACCAGCAACCCGCCCCTTGCCAGAAAGCTCTGGGGCGGGGTGCCGAAGTAGCTGCGGAAGGCGGCGGAGAAGGCGCTGGCGCTGCCATAGCCCAGCCGGTGGGCGATTTCCGTGCTGCTGTGGCCATGGTTGAGCAGTTCCAGCGCCGAAAGAAGCCGTAACCGGCTGCGCCATTGCCGGAAGGTGAGCCCGGTCTCCCCATGGAACAGGCGCTCCAGCGTGCGGATGCTGGCCCCCGCCATGGTGCCGAGTTCCGCAAGGGACCGGCCATCCCCCGGATTGGCCACCAGATGCCGCGTCACCCGCAGCAGGCGCGGATCGTGCCCGCCGGGCAGATGCAAGGGGGCTTCGGCCAGCACCGTGATCTCATCCAGCGCAAGGGCGCAAAGATACCGGTGATGACTGGAGCGGCCACCTGCCTCGTTGCCCGCCTCGTTACCCGCCATGCTGCACAGCCGCAGGATGATCTCGCGCATCAGCCCCGTCATCAGCCGCACGCTGCAGGCGCTGCCCGAGAGGGCAGGGCGGCCCTCAAGCGCGCTGGGGTCCACATAGAGATTGCGGATCTCCACTTCCGTTTCCGAAACGGTGTGATGCGGCACGCCGCCGGGGATCCAGACCGTGTGCGACGGCGGCACGATCCACACCCCGTCCGCGCTGAACACGCGCAGCACGCCGCGCACTGCCCACAGAAGCTGGCTGCGGGGGTGGCTGTGCGGGGCAACGGCCCAGCCGGGCGCCAGCCTTTCGCTGCGGGCCAGCACCGGCCGCTCCGGGTCGATCACGAAGGCCGTGGGGGAGGGGGCGGCATTTGGCGTGTCAGCGACATCAATTGGCATGATGATGGTCTAACGCATTGCGGCCGCAGAAGCTAGTTTGGCCTCCCCGCACCAGACCAGGATGTTCCGCCGTGACCAGCCCCATTCCCCTGCCCAAGGCGCTCGCCTTTGGCCTCATCGCCGTTTCGCTGCTGATTGCCCTGTTTCCGCCCGCGCCCTTGAGCCCGGTTCAGGGGCAGACGCTGGCCATCATTGTCCTCACGCTCGGGCTCTGGGCGACGAGCCTCGTGCCCAACTATCTGGCGGCGCTGATCTTTTTCGCTGCGGCGCTGATCCTGAAGCTTGCCCCCGCGCCGCTGGTGTTTTCCGGCTTTTCCTCGGCGGCCATCTGGCTGATCGTTTCCGGCTTCGTCATCGGCAGTGCCATCAGCCTGTCGGGGCTGGGCGACAAGCTGGCCGCTGCCCTCGCGCCGATGCTGACCGGCAGCTATCTGCGCCTCATCGGCGGGTTGATGCTGATCGCCATGTTCCTCGGTTTCCTGATGCCGTCCTCCGTCGGCCGCGCCGTCGCGCTCATTCCGGCGGGGATGGCGCTGGCCACCCGCTGCGGCTTTGAACCGGGCTCCAATGGCCGCACCGGCATTGCCGTGGTGCTGACCATCGGCTGCAACATGCCGAGCTTTGCCATCCTGCCGTCCAACATTCCCAACATGGTGCTGTCCGGCGCGGCCGAAACCATCTACGGCACGCATTTCAGCTATGTCGATTATCTGCTGCTGCATTATCCGGTGCTGGGCATCGTCAAGTCGGCGCTGATCGTGTTTCTGGTGCTGCGGTTCTTCCCCGCAAGGATCAGCCGTACCCGCGGCCAGATGCCCGATGCCGCCCCGCAGAAGCCTGAGGCCGAAAATGCCGCCACCGCGCGGCTGAAAACCTCGATCATCCTGATGGTCACTCTTGGCTTCTGGGCGACGGACAGCCTGCATGGCATCAATCCAGCCTGGATCGGTCTGGCGGCAGCCATCCTCCTGATGCTGCCGGGCATCGGCATCGTGCCGCCGCAGTCCTTCAAGACCTCCGCCGATTTCGGCACGCTGCTGTTTGTGGCGGGCGCGCTGGCCGTGGGCACGCTGGTCAACCAGTCGGGCCTCGGCACCCTCATCGGGCAGGGGCTGCAGGCGGTGCTGCCTCTGGCCCCGGCGGAAACAGGGACACAGACGGGCGCACAGGGCCTCGTCAACTTCCTGTCGCTGACGCTGATGAGTTTCGGCACCAGTCTCGTGGCCACGGTTCCCAGCGCGCCGGCGGTGCTGACGCCCATGGCGCAGGACCTTGCAACGGCCAGCGGCTTCAGCCTCGATGCGGTGCTGATGACGCAGGTGCCCGGCTTTTCCACCGTGCTGATGCCCTATCAGGTGGCGCCGCTGATCATCGCCATGCAGATGTCGGGCGAGCGGCTGACCCATCTCACCCGCCTGCTCCTGCCGCTGACCGCCCTGACCATCCTGCTCATTCTGCCGCTCGATTACCTGTGGTGGCGGCTGCTGGGCTGGGTGTAACCCGGATCAAGATCACCCCGCCACAACCGCCAGCACCGCTCCGCCTGCGGCGGCCAGTACAACGGCGGCGAAGGGCGGGGCCCTGAAGGCCACGAGCAGCACGAAGCAGGCCAGCGCCAGGGTGAAATCCGGCAGGCCGCCGATGGCGCTGGTGAAGACGGGCGTATAGAGCGCGGCGCCCAGAATGCCCACCACGGCGGCATTGGCCCCCTGCATCAGCGATTGCGCCGGGGCGAGGGTGCGGAACCGGTCCCAGAAGGGCAGGGCGCCCACCAGCAGCAGGAAGCCGGGCAGAAACACGAAGACAAGCGCCAGCGCCGCCCCCGCAAGGCCATTGGGCGCAGGCCCCAGCACCGCGCCAAGATAGGCGGCAAAAGTGAAAAGCGGCCCCGGCATCGCCTGCACCGCGCCATAACCGGCGAGGAAGGCATCCGGCGTCACCCAGCCGGGCTGCACCACTTCCGCCTCCAGCAGCGGCAGCACCACATGGCCGCCGCCGAAGACCAGCGCCCCGGCGCGGTAGAAACTGTCCATCACCGCAAGGCTCTGGCTTTGCCCCGCCAGAAGCGGCAGCAGCACCAGCAGCGCGGCAAAGCCAGCCAGCGCGGCAAGGGCCACGCCCCGTGTGACGGGCAGGGGGGCAGGCGGGGCGGCAACTGCTCCTTGCCCCCGGCCCAGCACCAGACCGGCGCTGGCGCCCAGCAGGATCGCCGCCACCATGCCAAAAGCGCCGGGCAAAAGGGCGAGCAGGGCGACAGCGCCAACGGCAATAGCCGCGCGCTCCTTGTCTGGGCAGAGGTTTTTTGCCATGCCCCAGACCGCCTGCGCCACAATGGCAACGGCAACGATCTTCAGCCCATGCAGCGCGCCGGTGCCCAAGGGGCCGGACATGCGCGCCGCCGTCATGGCAAAGAGGAAGAGCACCAGCGCCGAGGGCAAAGTGAAGGCGGTGAAGGCGGCGAGCGCCCCCAGCCAGCCGGCCCGCATCATCCCCAGCGCAAAGCCCACCTGACTGGAGGCAGGCCCCGGCAGAAACTGGCACAGCGCCACAAGGTCTGCATAGGCCCGGTCCGTCAGCCAGCCGCGCCGCGTCACCAGCTCATCGCGGAAATAGCCAAGATGGGCAATGGGCCCGCCAAAGGACGTAAGCCCCAGCTTCAGAAAGGCCCCGAACACCTCTCCAGCCGTCCCTTTCGGCCCTGCGGCCGCTTGCGTTCCCTCTCCGCTGCTCATCGCCCGCCGGTCTCTCCTCAAGAGTGTCAGGTGCCCAGTAACCGTAGCCGTGTGACGGCTGCGTGACGAGGGGGCTCTCGCCGCCGGGCTTGCGGAGACGGGTGTGAACCAGCTTGAAACCGCTCCCGGCGAGTGAAGCTCATTGAAAGCAATTATCAAAAAACCCGAAGAATGTTCACTGCCCTGCAACCTCTGCATCCGTCATCCTCGGCCTTGTGCCGAGGATCTGCACAAGTCAATGGCTTGCAGATGGCCGGATGATCTTGACGGCACAGACACGAGCACCCTTGCAATTTTTGATGGCATTTCCTAGCCTTTTTCGCCGAACAGCAAGCATGCTTACCGCCCGCATCCCGCGAAGGAAGCAAAGCGGTACCAGGTGCGCGATGCACGCGATTTTCTGGACCGGATCGGGGTCAGGCCATGAGCAACACCATGACTTACAAGGGCTATGCTGCCCGGATCGAGTATGACGACGAAGACGGCATCCTGACGGGCCGCATTGCCGGCATCCGCGATACGGTGGGTTTTCATGCTGACACGGTGGAAGGCCTGCGCGAAGCCTTCCATGAGGCAGTCGAGGACTACATCGAAACCTGCGCCAGGATCGGCAAGGAGCCGCAGAAATCCTATTCGGGGCAGGTCATGTTCCGCATCAGCCCCGAGGTTCACCGCAAGGCCGCACAGGCCGCCGAACTGTCCGGCAAGAGCCTGAACCAGTGGGCCGAAGAAGTGCTCGACCGGGCTGCGGGGTAATAGACCCGGCAGAGGTCTCGAGAGAGGCGTCAGACCTCAGCTTTCATCGACGATGCTGATGATCTTTCCGTCTACGACGCGGAAGGCGGATGCGCCTGAGAATGAGAGCTTCTGGCCAGCCTTCCATCCGTTCGGCAGGCCGGTTGCCACAACCGCCGTATAGTCGATCTCGGCCAGTGTGGTGCCCGCCACGGTGATCGCGTTCACGACCTTCTGGTGCCGGGTCTCGAATGCGGATGCGCCGAACCTCGCCATCTGCGCAAAGCTCTGCTTGTCCAGCGCCTCCGCCGTCACTTCACCGCCGGAGATGTTCTGAAAGACCACGTTCCCGGCGAGGCACATCAGCATGCCCTCGACGTCCTTGCGGTTATAGGCATCAATATAGGTTTCGATCGGATCAGGCAGACGTCCCATCAATCGCACTCCGGCAAGAGTCCCAGCTCCGGTCCTCTACCACAGCCGCCTGACGGTTTCACGGCGTTCCGTCCGTTTCACAGTGACGCGGTGGTCCCGGCAGCAAGCGCTCCCGGCACACAACCGGAAGGCCCAACATCTCCACTGCAATTTATCGCGTAATCTATCTTATGGAACATAATCAGATTTGAGATCCGCAATGCAGACGCCGGGGGGATGACCGGGGGCCGCATGGGCTTGACCGGTATTCAACCGGTCAATCTCTATGAGTGCTGGTCTCAGCCGATGCGCCGCATCTGAAGGCTTTGCAGGGCAATGGTCTTGCGCCGGTGGTCCGGCACGCCATGCGCCTCGAAAGCCGACTTCACGCCGGAGAAGCGGAACTCGATCCGCGTGCCGGATGTGTTCTCCTGCCGGCTGCGCGTCTTCACCGAGGCCACGAGGAAACCGTCGCGGATCGAGGTTTCGTGCGGCACATAGGAATCATTGATGAAGATCTGCATCGACGCATAGATTTCATCATTGATCACCGACACGATGTTGAAATCAATCGAGGTCTCGCCCTGAAGCGCAATGGCGGGATAAAGCACCGAGGATGGCCCCGGCCCGCCCCATCTGGCGCAGCCGCCGCCAAGCCCGGTCTCACGCTCAAGCCAGCCCTCGCCCACCAGTGCGCTTTCCATGCCGAATGCGGCCTCTTCCCCTGGCGCCAGCACCCGCAGCTTCTGCCCGCCGCGCAGCTGGAACAGCGCATCGTGATAATCCTGCACGTGCCGGTCAAAACGCTTCTTCGCTTCATCGAAGACGATCGCATCGACCTTGTTCTTCTCGCTCAGAATATCCTTGAGTCTTTCGCGCTCAGCCGGATCCAGCCTTGCGCTCTGCGGTGTAACATTCAGTTTTTCATCGGAGTAAGTGTTGTAGAAACCCAGATTGAAGGAGACGATCTCGGCAAACATGTCCAGCCGGTCCGTCACGCCCACAAGATCGATGTTTTCCAGATTCTTCAGTGCCGTCTCCAGCAGGATGTCATCAGCAGGAACACTGCCCACATAGCCTGCAAGCCGCTTTGCCTGATAATTTTCCATAAAATAGGCATGCTGGCTGTCACGTTCGCCGTGAAGCACCGCGTCGAGGTCACCCCGTTTCACATCATTGATCACGCTGACCAATTCGGGCGTGACAGTTTTCATGTGAACATCCGGGATGCGGCGCCAGTGTTCGATCTGCGAGAAAACGCGCCCAACCGGGTCCCTGAACACTGAAATGACCTTGAGAAACGGATAGAGCTGGCGGAAATCATCGATCACCAGATGCGAAAAATGGAACTTTGCTATCAGTTTGTACTGCGCAAGTTCCGCACACATCTGGATCCGCTCAGCATGCCTGCGCCGGGCATCACAAGAGAAGTCTGCAAAATAAGTTTCTGCCGAGCGGACAGCGACAATCTTGTCATCCGCGATATACTCGCCAGCGGCGTAATTATTCTCAAGAAATCGAAAGAACGACGTCCCGCCCGTCTTCATCAAATGCAGGAAAAAAAGATAATGGTCACGCATCAGGATATCCGCCGCATCTGAACGCTTTGCAGGGCAATGGTCTTGCGCCGGTGGTCCGGCACGCCATGCGCCTCGAAAGCCGACTTCACGCCGGAGAAGCGGAATTCGATGCGCGTGCCGGATGTGTTCTCCTGCCGGCTGCGCGTCTTCACCGAGGCCACGAGAAAACCGTCGCGGATCGAGGTTTCGTGCGGCACATAGGAATCATTGATGAAGATCTGCATCGACGCATAGATTTCATCATTGATCACCGACACGATGTTGAAATCAATCGAGGTCTCGCCCTGAAGCGCAATGGCGGGATAAAGCACCGAGGATGGCCCCGGCCCGCCCCATCTGGCGCAGCCGCCGCCAAGCCCGGTCTCACGCTCAAGCCAGCCCTCGCCCACCAGTGCGCTTTCCATGCCGAATGCGGCCTCTTCCCCTGGCGCCAGCACCCGCAGCTTCTGGCCGCCGCGAAGCTGGAACAGCGCATCGTGATAATCCTGCACATGCCGGTCAAAACGCTTCTTCGCCTCCTCGAAGACGATTGCATCGACCTTGTTCTTTTCAGTCAGGATTTCCCTGATCCGTGCACGCTCCTCTGGATCAATCTTGCTCTCTTTCGGCATCACGTTCAGACGTTCTTGGGAGTAACTGTTGTAAAAACCAAGATTGAAGGAGACGATCCCGGCAAATTTTTCCAGCCTGTCCGTCAGACCAACGAAGTTGATCCTTTCCAGACTTTTCAGAGCCAGTTCGAGCAGAACCTCATCTTCCAGGTCATGAAAGACATGTCCTGCGAGAGTCCGGGCCTGATAATTTGACATGATCTTCCTGCAGAAACGGTCAGCGCCAAGATTTTGCACCCTTTTCAGAGGAGCAGTTCTGAGCTCTTCGATCAAAGAGCGCATGTCCGAATCCAGCTTGTTGAAATTCACCTCAGGTGTGCGGCGCAAATTCTCGATATGCGACAGCGCTCTGTCCACAGGATCGCGCAGAATTGTTATGATCTTCGTATCTGGGTAAAAGTACAGAAAATCATCAACGAAATTGAACGAGGCATGCAGCTTCGAGATGAGCCGGTGCTTTCCAACCTCCGCCAGCAATTTCAAATATTCGTTTTCAAGACGCCTTGTCCTTCGAGGAGATTGCGCCGAGAAATCGTCGATGCCCCTGTAGATTTCCACCATCTCCACAGGGATCTGATCGCTTTCAGCATAGCCATTCTCAAGAAAACGGTAGAAAGACGTTCCACCTGTCTTCATGATATGAAAAAATATAAGATGATCATCCTGCATGGTCTTCATCCCCAGGGGTCCTGCCCCTTGCGCACCGCAACATAGTCGCCGTGCGGCGATGTGAGCAGTTCTTCAAAGGTCAGCGGCGCAGACACCTCGATGGCGCCGTTGTCATGCAACATGGGCTTCAGATAACGCACCACGAAATTCTCTTTGACCAGCAAGTCCCACATGTCCCGGACGGCGGCCTTGTAGTCCTCGTTGCCATGGTCATAGGCATAGCCGGACCACTCGAAGATGATCTTGCATCGCGGCGAACGGCTGATCAGGTTTCTGGCACCCACGAGGACAAAGGGCTCGGCCTGTTCCACATCGCAGTGGATGAGGTCAGCCGTCATGCCGGCGGTGATGTCATCCAGCGCCAGTGACTGCACCTTGAAGAAATTCAGCAGCCCGCGTGCCGGGTTCCACCGCCCATCCGCCTCAAGCAGATGCGGCAGGGCTTCCGGGGACCAGAAGGGCGTGCCGGTCTGGACGGCAGAGGCTTCCACATCATGCCGGATATGGCCACCGCCAATGTACTGATAGTCGAAGGTGAAATCGAACTCAGCCCCCGAATGCAGATAGGCGGCACGGTTGTAGGCCGTCACACGGTCGACGATACCGGCCCACAGAATGGTCTTCATCAGAATGCTGAAGACATGCGGATTGGCCTCAACAGACACAACCTTGCCGCCCGATCCCACAATCCGGGCACCGAGACAGGTGAAATAGCCGAAGTTCGCCCCGACATTCACATAGGTCTCGCCGGGCCGCAGCAGCTCCTGCACCAGCCGCGTCGTCCAGGGCTCATGGATGCCATCGCGGACGATGCCGACTGCAACATCCACGTTGTACCCCGGCACAACAACATGCCCGTCCCAATTGGTCCGGGCGAGGATGAGGCCATTACCCAGATAGGTGGCGCCTTGCATCAATTAACCCCTCTTTTTGCGTACCCAAGAAGACATACTTAATTCAGTAATTCCTGAAATCAAATCTCCAGACTACCATGAGATATCTTCACTCTACGGGTAGTCAATTGATCAAGAAGCGCCCTATTGTGAGACGCACAAATAAATGCTTCATTTCGAGCAACAAAATTCTGCAGTCTATCGTGCGCCTTTTCATGAAAGGCCTCGTCCGCCACACCGATCCATTCATCAAGCAAAAGCAGGTCTGATGGCTCAACGGTATTCACGGCAAACTGGAGCCGTGTGGTCATGCCGGGAGAATAGGTCGACACGGGCATATCGAAGAAATTGCCGATTTCGGCGAACTCAATCACATTCTCCATGAACGCTCCAAGCGGCATGGAGCCGATGCCGAGCAGGCCATACTGCAGCTCTGCATTCTGACGGCCAGTCAATGCGGGCACCAGCCCGGCACCGATGCTGATCAGCGGACGCACCGTGCCGTAGTGCTCGATCGTGCCGGACGCGAGGGGAAGCAGCCCGCCCAGAACCCGCAGCAGCGTTGTCTTGCCGCTTCCGTTCGAGCCGGATATGCCGATCCTGTCGCCCCTGCGCACCTCAAGGGAAACCTTGTCGAGGGCGCGCAGCTTCCAGCCGCCATCCCTGCCGCAGAAAATGCGGGGGTCCTGCGAGGTTTGCCCGGAATAGCGGAAGCCCCGCAACGGAATCTCGACCGTTGCCTCGATGAGGCGCGCGACCAGAGGGCGGGTGTTCTCAGGCTCCAGGCTCATGCCACCCACCCATAGACCATGGCAAGGCGCTGACGCCGGTGCACGAGGCGCAGCAGAAAGAGGCCGGTCACGGCAAGGCCGCCGCAGACAGCCAGGGACATGAGCGGCCAAGTTCCATAGAGAACCGGCGCCCGGATGGCTTCGATCACGTGAAAGACCGGATTGATGTCCGCCACCCAGCGATGCTCCGAAAACCGCTCCACGGAATAGAACACCGGCGTCACCAGAAAGATCAGCAGCAGGATCTGGGCCAGAAAGCCGCGCAGGATGCGGAAAGTGTTGAAGATCACCGTCAGAATGGGCGACCAGATGATGACGGCGAGCGACGCCAGCACGACACCAGCCAGCAGAGCCGGCACATTGGCCGAGAGAAGAATCGCAGGATTGATCAGGGCAATGATCAGCACCGACGACAGCACGCGCGCGCCCAGGCCCAGCAGATAGTCATGGGCATCGACCATGTAGACGATAAGGCTCGACAACCGGGGAAAGGCAAGGTAGCGCACGGCCCTTTCACTGGCATTGGCCATGCGCGCAATCGCAGCGGAAAGCGTTTGCCAGATGGCAAAGGACAAGCCGAAATACGGGATAAAATCCTGTACCGGCTCTGCAAAGACGATCGACATGACCGTGCCGAGAATGGCCATGTGAAGTGCGGTCGAGATGAACGGACCCAGCATGCCCATCCCTGTGCTCCGCCGCGACTCGGCCATTTCCGCCAGATAAAGCATCCAGGCGATCCGGCGTTGCCGGATGGCAAGCCAGATGTCGTCCTTCAAGCCGCGCTCGATCCAGAGGGAGTACCGCCGCTGCGGAAGAGTTGCCGCATCGGGGCCCGCAGCGTCAGCGGACAGGGACTGGACGGCAGCGTGATCAGTCATGTTTTCCAGCCTGGTTGCGCAGAAGGAGCTCGATCTCCTCATCCGGCATCTCAAAGCTCGCCTTGTAGACTGCGCGGTTGGTATCTGCGGCATAGCGTTGCGGCATCAGTGGCGGCGGGTTCTCCACGACGCTGACAATCCGCTGTGCAAGCTCGATGTAGTTGCCGATGTCGAAGAAGTTCAGCCGGCCGGGGTTGTAACGGTCATACTGCAGGAACGCCTTGTTGCGGGCACAGACAATCCGGGCCCCCACATCATTTGCGATGGCCAGGGGACCGGACGAGCTCTGGCCAACCTCTTCATAGGGCAGAACCACGACGTCACAGGCCTGAATGGCAGAGGCGAACTCGTCATCCTTAACCGCGCCCATGAAATGCACCCGGCCAGAGATATCCTGCATGCCGGTCATGATCTGGCGCAGCAGATCAGGGTCATCCAGATGCATGTTCACCCTGTCCTCGCGCGCCGGTGCCTTTTCGCCCGCGGTCTTCGGGTCAACCCCTTCGGTAATCAGGCCAAGCATCCGCTCGAGGTAGGGCTGAACGGCCTCGCCCTTGCGGATGTCATTGGGGTGCACGCCCCCAAAGATCATCAGATGGAAGTTCCCGGGCAGACGGCGCAAAGCGTGAATGGCAGTCAACAGACCTTTATAGGGGCTGATGAAGCCAAAGACGCCCAGAACCACAGGATTCGCGGTCTTCCTGACGGCTGCCGGCAAGGGCATGCCAAGTTGCGGCGCGGCCGCGCTTCCGCCGTCACCATAGAAGACCAGCGGATGATCAAGAACGCGCCGGAGCCTGTAGACCAGCTTGTGACTGCGGGCATCTCTGCGGGTGTGGAAGATGGCAGATGTCCTGGCCCGCTCCTGTCTTGCAGCAATGCTCTTGAGGATCGGATGGCCCAGCTCACGGCCAACGCGCATCTCGTTGAGGATCTCGAAGAAGCCGCGGCGATCCAGATGCCGCATGGCGCGCAACAGGTCGCGCAGTCCACGGCCGCCGATTGGCAGCACAGTGTGGAAGGTCACGGTCAACGGCTTGTTGTGGTAGGCCAGCATCTCAAACCGGCGGACGATATCCGCATGGGTAGCGCCCAGCGTTCCGTGCTCCAGCTGAATGTTCACAGCATCGAAATCAGTCAGCTTGGTGACGATCTCGGCGATCAACTGGTCACCGAGCTTGCGGAGCGGCCGCATCGTCGAACGAAGCAAGTATTGGTCCAGATCGAAGACCGTGACCTCGTAATCCTGCTCAAGCTGCCGGACAAGTGTCTTGGTGTAGCCCGCGATACCGCAAAGATCGTCGTAGGTTGATACGATTGCAAGCTTCTTCAAAGCGGACGCTCCCCTTGGTCCCGGTCTATCTGTTCAGAATTTCGTTGTAGATCTTCAGGTAAGATCCAACCATCTGCTCACATTTGAAATGCATCTCATACCGCCTCTGCGCGGCCTCCCCCATTTGCCGGGCAAGCAAAGGATCTTCCCACAGCCGGGCCATGGCGGCAGCCAGTG
The DNA here is from genome assembly GCF_000382365.1 of Pannonibacter phragmitetus DSM 14782. GTDB lineage: Bacteria > Pseudomonadota > Alphaproteobacteria > Rhizobiales > Stappiaceae > Pannonibacter > Pannonibacter phragmitetus. The sequence goes on from NZ_KB908225.1 coordinate 97,775, forward strand.
CCTCCGGATCACTGGGCGGCACCACCAGTCCGGTTTCATCAGCCGCATTCACGTAGCTCGTGCCCGTGCCGATCTCGCTGGAGATCATCGGCTTGCCGAACATTGCCCCCTCCAGCAACGAAATCCCGAAAGCCTCGGACCGCAAATGAGAGGGAAACACAACGCCATAAGCGAGCGACAGAAGACACGGCTTGTCGGCATCGCTGATGTGCCCGAGAAAGTGCACATTGGTCAGCCCGAGTTGCTGCACCTGCTGCTTCAGCTCCGCCTCGATCGGCCCGGCACCGGCAATGACGATTGGATAGCTCACACGCCGGGCGGCCTCCACCAGGATGTGCAGCCCCTTGTAATACCTCAGAACCCCGACAAAGAAGAAAAACCGGGGTTCCAGACGGTCCTGCCAGTAGGCCAGCCTGTCCGCCTCCGGCTCCGGATACAGCTCCCGGTCAACACCAATTGGCACCAGCTCGCATTTTCCGGCAAAGCGGGGCAAAACAGTGCTTGTCTGAAGATAGTTTGGCGACGTCGCGACAATCCTGTCTACAGAGGCAAGAAAGGCAGTCTGCAGAGGCTGATAGAGCGGCAAAAGCAGCTTCTGTCTTATGATGTCGGAATGATAGGTCACAACACAGGGCTTGCGCATGCGGACCAGAAAATGCGCCAGATCCATGAAGGGCCATGGGAAGTGGTAGTGAACCACATCGGCTTTTCTGGAAAGCTCGGCAAACCTGGCCAAGGCTGACAAGGACAGTCCCGTCGACGCGATTTCGAGATTTCTGCGCGCCCGGTGCAGGGTATAACCTGCAGGTTCAATGCTGGCGGGCACATCGCCGGAGGCCAGAGACAGAACATCCACATCCCACCCCTGCCCCACAGTGCCTGCTGCAAGGTGATGGATCGCCTGCTCAATGCCTCCCATCGTGTCCGGAAAGGCCGTCTTAAAAAAATGAAGCACCCGCATGCAGAGTTCTAATTCCGGAAATTTCCCTAGATCGCGTGCACTTATCGCTGCGGCACGCGCGAATAACAACAGAAAGCGGGATCAAAATTAAACTTTATACATCAAATCTATAACACCAAGAAAAGAACGCTTTAAACGTGTATTTTTCAAAAATTCTTGCAGAAACTAAATAGGTATATTTGACAATTCTCCAGAGCAGGCCGGTTCCAGTCAACCCGCTGATCATGCATGCTGTCTGGTCACAATGGCCGCTTCGAAAGCCTGCAACAGCGCAGGCGCAACCACGTCCGCCTGAAATTGCGCAGCGTGGGTGCGCAGAGGCTGCGGGCAGGTCTGACCGCTGTCTTGCAGGCACTGCTCGAAAGCGGCCGTAATAGAGGCTTCGTCCAGCGGGTCCGCAAGCACGGTGCCGGGCCCGGCGATGTCTGCCATCGGGGAGTTCCGGGATGTGAGCAGCAGTTTGCCAAACTGTTTTGCCTCGATGGCGGGATAGCCAAAACCCTCGTAGAGAGAGGGCATGACGGCAAGACACGTGTGCGTGTAGAGCGTTGCAAGGCGCTGCTCGCTGACGCCGCCAAGAAAGACCACGCCGCTCTCGCGGTTTCTCAACAGCTCCTGGACCTCACTGTTCTTCCAGCCAAGACCACCGGCAATGACAAACTGCAGCTGCTGCCGGATCTCCTGACGCAAGGCAAGATAGGCGCGGATGGTGCGCGCAAGGTTCTTGCGCGGCTCGATGGTTCCAACAAAAAGACAATAGGCATCGCCGATCCCCGCAGACCGCAAGACCGAGACATCCTCGGGTTCAGGCAAGGGGCGGACAATGTTTGGAATGACGGTAATGTTCGAGCGCAACCCGGGAAACACGGCCTTCAGATCCGCCGCCGTCCGGTCCGAAACGGCGATGACCTGATCCGCATGGCGAAGTGCCCGTGCCGTCAGGAACTGATCGCCGGTCCTGCGGTGAAAGCGCATTGTCGCGGGGGCAAATTTCCAGACGAGATCGTGAACGGTCAGGACGCTCGGCGCGATGCCGGCAGCTGCGCCGGACAGCTTGTGCGCAGGCCCCCAGAAGACACTTGGCCGGATCCTGCGCAACATGGCCGGCAGATCCGCCGTCCCCCACCACATCCGGCCAAGGGCAGAGGGCCGGTGGACCACATGGCTTTGCACATTCGGCAGTGAGGAGAGATACTCGAAATCAGAATGAGGCACATCCGGCAGGCAGAGATGGATCTCCCTCACCATTCCGGACAAGGCGCAAACTGCGGCTTCAATTGAACGGGAGATACCAGAGCGGGAATGGACCAGATTTCTGGCATCGATGGCAAGCCGCATTCCCAGACCTTTGACCGCAAGCTCCTCCAGACGTCTGGAGCCACTCTTCATGACCGGCGCCCGCGCGGCAGCCGCGCCCATGATAGTCTCTGGATTGCAGCAGGCAACAGGCATTTCCGCCTCCAGGCCGTGCCACGGGCCCGCCCGCCGTGCACAGTGCCGCTATTCCCCATCCTCCAGCCCTCCAACCACCGCAGTTTTGCCGATACATGCAAAATTTGGACGTGCAAGTCTGGGATGTTTCCGGCAAGTTTGGTGAACAGGCGTCAGACATAGTCTGGCTGGCCGGTCCGGGACGGGGATCATCTGCTTGTGACGAATTGGGGAACACTGACGGAACGGTGCGCCGGGCGGCGGGGTGTGGCGCGGCCTCTGGCGGCGGCGGCGGCGGCAGTCGCGCTGGTGGCTGCAATGGGCGGCGCGGGCATGCCTGCGGCCGCGCAGGATGCGGGCAGCCTGTTGCGGGAGCAGCAGAGGCGGCTGGACATGCAGCGGACCCTGCCGGGCATGGATGCAGGCGAAGCGGCGCAGAGCCCGCAAGGGCGGCCGGTCACCGCTTCAGACGAAGGCCAGACCATCACCGTCACCGGCCTGCGCTTTACGGGCCGGGCGGATCTGCTGCCTGCATCATCGCAGGCTTCCATCATTGCGGCCGGCAAGGGCAAGCGGCTTGGCATCGGCGGCATTCAGGCGCTGGCCAGCCAGACGACGGCGGCATTGCAGGCAGGCGGACATCTTCTCGCCCGCGCCATCCTGCCGCCGCAGGACATCACCGAAGGGGTGATCACCATCGAGATCCTGCAAGGCCGGCTGGAAGAGGCAAGCTTTGAACGGGCAGAGGGCATGCGCGCGTCAGAAGCGCGGTTGCGCGCCATTCTGGAGCAGGAAACGGCGGGGGATGATCTGACGCAGGCCCAGCTGGAAAGCGCCCTGCTGCGGATGAATGCGCATCCCGGCGTCACCGCAAGGGCGCGGCTGATGCCCGGCGCGGCCCCCGGCACCACGCAGCTTGTGATCGATACCACGCAGGACCCGCTGCTCTCCGGCAGCCTGTCCGCCGACAATTTCGGCTCCTGGTCCACGGGGCGGATACAGGGCACCGGCACGGCGCTGCTCACGGATGCGACCGGCTACGGCGACCTCAGCCGCGTCACGCTGTCGGGCTCGGAAGGCCAGCGCTTCGGATCGCTGTCGGCCAGTGTGCCGCTCTGGGCGTCCCCCTTCACGCTCAGCGCCAGCTATGGCCACCTGACCTATCGCAACGTGGATGACACGGGCCGCCTGCTGGGACTGAAGGGCAAGGCGGATTTTGCCGGGGCAACGCTGGATTATGCGCTCGTCAACACCCGCAGGCTTTCCGTCTCCACCTCGGCCGGGGTGAACTGGAAGTCGCTGGTGGATGACAGCCGCGCCGGGCGGCTTTCGGACAAGCAGTCTGTCTCGGGCACCTTTGGTGTCTCGGGCGAAGCGCGCGATGCATTTCTGGGCGGCGGCCTGACGGCCCTGTCCCTGAGCTGGACCACCGGCACGGTGGATCTTTCCGGTGAGCCTTCGGCGGAGGCGGCCGACCGGGCGGGCCTGCGCACCGCCGGGGCCTTCAACAAGATCAATGCCAGTGCGGCGCGGGTGCAGAAGCTGCAAGGGGCCTTCTCGTTCTTTGCCCGCGGCTATGGCCAGCTGGCCGATGGCAATCTGGACTCGTCCGAGGAATTTGCGCTCGGCGGGCCCTATGCCATCCGCGCCTATCCGGTGGGTGAAGGGCGCGGCGACATGGGCGTGCTGGGCAGCGTGGAACTGCGCTACGACCTGCCGGTGAACACCAGATATGGCAACGTGCAACTGGCCGCCTTTGCCGATGCCGGACAGGTTGTGGTGAACCGCTTCAAGCGCGGCATTCCGCTCGCCAATGCCTGTGCCTGCAACAGCTACGGCCTTGGCGGTGCCGGGCTTTACGCCCGCTGGACGCGCCAGAACCTGAATATCTCGGCCACCTGGGCCCATGCCATCGGGGACAACCCCGGCCGCAGCCCGGCGGACGGCAGCAATACGGACGGAAAGTCCCTGAACAATCAGTTCTGGCTGACGGGGGCCATCCGCTTCTGAGGCGGTTGAACCCTTCGCACGCCAGTGCGGCAAAAGAAGTTTCTGGGCGGGAGGCATGATCCTCCCGAAGCCCCGGCATGAGGACTGGTGCCATGCAGCTTTCCCGTAACAGCGTCTCTCCGGCTGGCTCCCGTTCCACGCGCCGGCGTCATCTGATCCTGCTGCTGTCCACCTGCGCGCTTGGCGCCGGGCTGATCCTGCCCCCCTCCCTGCTGCAGGCGCAGGAGCTGCCCACCGGCGGCACCATCGCGGCGGGCACGGGCAGCATCGGCACCTCGGGCAGCACCATGACGGTGACGCAGACCAGCAGCCAGCTCATCACCAACTGGAACAGCTTCTCCATCGGCAGCGGCGCCACGGTCAATTTCGTGCAGCCGGGTGCCGCGTCCATGGCGCTCAACCGCGTCACGGGGCAGGACCCGTCGCAGATCCTCGGCAATCTCAATGCCAATGGCCAGGTGTTCCTGATCAACCCCAACGGCATCGCCATCGGCACCAGCGGGCGGGTGCAGACGGGGGCCTTCGCCGCCTCCACGCTCGGCATAACCGACAGCAAATTTCTGGCCCATGACTTCACGTTCACCGGCAGCGGCGGTTCCATCACCAATGCAGGCGAAATTTCCGGCGCGGTTGTGGCCCTCATCGCCCCCACCGTGCGCAACAGCGGCACCATCACCGGCGACACCGCCCTTGCCGCCGGAACGGATGTGCTGCTGGATTTTGACGGCGACGGCCTGATCTCGGTGGAGGTGAAAGCCTCCACCATGGAGGCGCTGGCGGAAAACAGCGGCCTGATCCAGGCGGATGGCGGCAGCGCCATTCTCACCGCCAAGGGCGCCTCGGAGGCGAAAAAGGGCATCGTCAACAACACCGGCACGGTGGAGGCCAAGGCCATCGGCGCACGCAATGGCCGCATCCTGCTGCTGGGCAGCGATGAGACGAACGCCAGCGGCGCGCTGAAGGCCAAATTCGTCGAGACATCAGCCAAGAAGGTGAAGCTCGACAAGACGCTGAAGGTCGAGACGGACGGCGGCGACTGGCTGATCGACCCCACGGACATCAACATCGACGTGAGCATGGCCGCCGCCATCGAGACAGGGCTTGCCAGCGGCAATGTGGAAATCTCGACCGCCGCTGCGGGAGCGGATGCGGGCGATATCACCGTGTCCTCGGGCATCAACTGGGCCGCCAATATCCTCACCCTCAGGGCCGACCGGAACATTGCCATCAACGCCGCGCTCAACGGCACGTCCACGGCGGGGCTGGCGCTGCATTATGGTCAGGGCGCAGTGGCGGCGGGCAACACGGCCGCCTACACCGTCAGCGCCCCCGTCAACCTTGCTTCCACCGGCAGCTTTGCAACGAAGCTGGGCAGCGACGGCACGGTCAACAGCTACACGATCCTCACCAGCCTCGGCGCAGAGGGCAGCACGACGGGCACGGACCTGCAGGGCATCAACGGCAACCTTGCCGGGCTCTATGTGCTCGGCAGCGATATTGACGCCTCAGCCACCTCCGGCTGGAACAGCGGCGCGGGGTTTGATCCCATCGGCACGTCCGGCAGCTCTTTTTCCGGCACTCTCGAAGGGCTGGGACATACGGTTTCCGGCCTTTATATCAACCGGCCCTCGACACAGACCATCGGCCTGTTCGGGCTGACATCGGGCGCCAGCCTGAGCAATTTCGGCGTGACGGGTTCTGTCACCGGCGGTTCCGGGGTTGGCAGTGCCGTGGGCTCGGCGGCAAATTCCACGCTCTCCGGCCTCTGGTCTTCCGCGACGGTGGCCGGCAGCACGGGCGCGACGGGCGGACTGGTGGGCACCATGTTCCAGACCACCCTCACCCGCTCCTTCGCCAGCGGAGACGTCAGCGGCGGCGCCGTTCTCGGCGGGGGAGTGCTGGGGGCCTTCGGCGGGCTGGTGGGCTTTCTCAACAGCGGCACCATCAGCCAGTCCTATGCAACCGGCAATGCCTCCACCGTCAGGTTCCAGGTGGGCGGGCTGGTGGGGTCGGTCAGCAGCAATGGCGTGATCATCAATTCCTATGCCTCCGGCAACGTCTCGGGAACAGATGGCGGCGCGCTCGTTGGCAGCAACGGCGGCACGATCAGCTACAGCTATGCCACAGGCAGCGTTTCGGGAAATCAGGGCCTGATCGGCACCGGCTCAATCGCCAATGTGTCCAACGTCTTTTACAACGTGGACACGGCGGGCGCAGGCTCCATGCCCGCCAGCTGGGGCAAGACGGCGGCCGAGCTTCTCGATCCCTTCCTCTACATCGAGGATGGCTGGGACTTTGCCGGCGTCTGGGGCTCGCCCAAGGCAGGCGGTGTGCCGGAGCTGCGGGCGCTGTCCACTCAGGCGCTCTACGACAATTACCTCAAGGTGTCCGGCACCCTCTCCCGCGCCTATGGCGACACGGGCATTTTTCAGGGCAGCCTGAGCACCGTAACCTCCGGCGCGTCCGTTTCCGTTGATGTGGGCAGCGCCATCAGCGGCACAACGAATGCGGGCACCTATGCCTGGACAGAGCCGGACATGGTTTCGCTCGGCCTGACCGGCGGCCTGACGATGGCCGACTTCTACCTCGCCTTCGGCACGGGCGGTGTCACGGTGACGCCACGGGCCATCAGCCTGACGGGCTCGCGCAGCTACAACGGCAGCACCAGCTTCGCCGCCTCGGATATCGTTCTGGGCAACCTTGCCAATGGCGAGACACTAACCCTCAGCGGCACGGCCACCCTCGCCAGCAGGAATGCGGACCAGTATTTCACCGCCGGCACCAGCGGGCTGACCCTCGGCAATGGCACTGGCCTTGCCTCCAATTACACCTTCACGGACGGCGTGGTGGATCTTGAGGTCACCCGCGCAGTGATCACGGCCGTCAGTGGTCTTGCCGTGGACAGCAAGGTCTATGACGCAACCACCACGGCAACGCTGGACACCTCCGGCGTGATCCTCACCGGCATGGTCAGCGGGGATGACCTCACGTTCAACGGCACCGCCGCCTTCCTCGACGCCTCTGCCGGAACGGGCAAGACGGTCGAAGTCACGCTCTCGACCCTCACCGGTGCCGATGCTGCCAACTACGAGTATCACGCCAGCATCGGCAACACGCTCCAGCTCACGGCCGCCGCAGATATCTCGCAGAAAGCCCTCACGGTGACGGGCCTCACCGGCCTCACCCGCACCTATGACGGCACCACGGCGGTGACGATCGACCAGAGCTTTGCCGGGCTGAACGGCGTGATCATGGGCGATGACGTGAGCCTTGCCACCGCCCTTGGCGCCTATGCAGACAAGAACGCGGGCAATGGCAAGGTCATCACCATCACGGGCCTGACGCTTGGCGGCGCGGAAGCGGGCAATTACACCGTCAGCGTCACCCCCGGCACCGTCACGGGCGATGTGGAAAAGGCGGTCATTACCGCCGTCAGCGGGCTTTCCGCGCAGAGCAAGGTCTATGACGGGGGCGACGCTGCCACGCTGGATGCGAGCGGGGCAGTGCTGACGGGCTTCGTCAGCGGGGACGCGCTCACCCTCACGGGCTCTGCCGCCTTCCTCGACCCGTCGGCGGGAACGAACAAGGATATCTCCGTCTTTGGCCTGGCTCTGGCCGGTGCAGACGCTGGCAATTACGAGCTGGCCAATGCGCTGGGGAACAGCTTCAACGTCTCCACGAGTGCCGCCATCACGCCGAAGACGCTCACCCTCACCGGCGTCTCCGGTCTCACGCGCATCTATGACGGCACCACGGCGGTGACGCTGGATCTGACCGGCGCGCAGCTGAGCGGCACCATCCTTGGCGATGACGTGAACCTTGCCAGCGCCCTTGGCATCTATGCGGACAAGACCGCGGGCACCGGCAAGGAAATCAGCCTCTCCGGCTATCTGCTGTCGGGTCTGGCGGCTGGAAACTACACCCTGACCATCACGCCCGGCACGGTGACCGGCACCGTGGAAAGGGCCGTCATCTCCAGCATCGGCGGCATCATCGCCCTCAACAAGACGGCCGATGGCACGGTGGCGGTCACGCTCGACACCTCCGGCGCGCTGTTCAACGGCATGATCACCGGCGACATTCTGAACGTGGCAACGGAAAACGGCGTCTTCGCCGATGCAGAGCCGGGCACGGGCAAGACGGTGCTGATCAGCGGCCTCAGCCTCGGCGGCGCGGATGCCATGAACTACACCCTCGCCAACAGCACGGCCATGGCGCTGGCAGACATAACGCTGCCGGTCGCGGGCCAGCCGGGCACCGTCTCGCGCGTCGTCAGCAGCTGGTCCCTCTTCGGCGGGCTCTTCTCCCCGGTTGATCAGACCGGCTTCCTCAGCCTCGCCCTCCTCGGCAGCACCCAGCAGGACATGACCGGCCCGGAGCTGTTCGAGGATGAAAGGGGCGAGTGATCCCCACTCTCACCGAAAATAGACGGCGATCCGGTTGCCGTTGATTTCCTGGACGGTGAAGGGGCAGCCGAAGATGGCGGTGAGGACTTCGGGGCGGATGATGCCGGATGGGGGGCCCTGAAGCGCGGCGCGGCCGTTCTGCATGACGACGATATGGTCGGAGTAGCAAGAGGCGAAGTTGATGTCGTGCAGCACCACCACCGCCGTCTTGCCGAAGTCGTCTGCCGCCTGGCGCAAGAGCTTCATCATGGCGACGGAATGGCTGATGTCGAGGTTGTTCAGCGGCTCGTCGAACAGCATGTAGCCGGTGTCCTGCGCCAGCACCATGGCGACAAAAGCCCGCTGGCGCTGGCCGCCGGAGAGTTCATCCAGAAAGCGGTGGCTGAGGTCCGCAAGGCCGAGATAGGCGAGCGCCTTGTCCACCTCGGCCCGGTCTTGCGCCGTCAGCCGCCCCCTGGAATAGGGGTAACGCCCGAAGGAGACGAGATCGGTGACCGTCAGCCGCGCCGTCATCTGGTTGTCCTGCCGCAGCATCGACAGGCGCCGGGCCAGCACCTCGCCGGAGGTGTTGGCCACATCCAGCCCATCGACCAGCACGCTGCCCTGATCCATCGTGGTGAGCCGCGCGATCATGGACAGAAGCGTCGATTTGCCCGCGCCATTGGGGCCGATGATGGAGGTGAGCCCGCCCTTCGGCAGGTCGAGGGTGACCCCGTCCACCACCAGCGTGTTGCCATAGCTCTTGCTGACCTGATCGATCCGGATCACCGCCGCGCTCCCTTGAGCAGAAAGAAGATGAAGAACAGCCCGCCGGCAAATTCGATGACGATGGCGAGTGCGGTACTGAAATCGAGCAGCCGCTCCAGCACCGTCTGGCCCGCCACAAGGCAGATGACGGCAATCAGCACCGCCGCAGGCAGCACATGCCGGTGGCGGCCCGAGGGCATCAGCAGATAGGCAAGGTTCGCCGTCAGCAGGCCGAAGAAGGTGACCGGCCCCACCAGCGCCGTGGAGACCGAGACAAGCACGGTGATGATCATCAGCACCTGCCGCGTCACCCGCCTGTGGTCCACCCCCAGCATGATGGCACTGTCCCGCCCCAGCGCCATCACGTCGAAGGTATGCCCCAGCCGCCAGGCGGCAAGGCTGGCCCCGGCAATCATCAGCGCCGAGACACCCAGAAGCGTGCCATCCACCGAATTGAAGCTGGCAAAGAACCGGTCCTGCAGCACGACAAACTCGTTCGGGTCAATCACCCGCTGCAGGAAGCCGGCAAGGCTGCGGAACAGGGCGCCGAGCAGGATGCCGACCAGCATCATCAGATGCAGGCCCTTGATCGCCCCGGAGAACAGCAGCTGGAACAGGATCAGCGAGAAGCCCGCCATGATGGCGACTTCCCCCACGAACAGCAGGCGCGGGTCCATGGCCGTCACGAAGGCCGAGCCAAGGGCGAAGACCAGCACCGTCTGCAGCAGAACATAAAGCGCATCGAAGCCCATGATCGAGGGCGTCAGGATGCGGTTGTTGGTCAGCGTCTGGAACAGCACCGTGGACACGGACACCGCATAGGCCACCAGCACCAGCGCGGCGAGCTTCTGCCCCCGGAAGGGCAGGATGAAGGACCAGCCGGCCTTGACGCCAAGCGTCATGAAGGCGGTGGCGGCGGCGAGCGTCAGGAGGCCCAGCAGCAGCAGCACACCGGCAGGCGTCAGCCGCCTTGCGCCGGTCTGATACAGGCGCTCAAGCCGCATGGGAGCGCCTCCGCAGCAGCAGGAACAGGAAGAACACGCTGCCCACCACGCCCAGAACCGAGCCTGCCGGGATCTCGAAGGGCGCATTCACCGTGCGGCCGATCAGATCGCACAGGAGCACCAGCAGCGCACCGGTGACGGCGATCAGCGGCAGGGTGCGGCGCAGCCGGTCGCCCAGGGCCATGGCGACAAGATTAGGCACGATCAGCCCGACGAAGGGCACCACGCCCGCCGTCACCACCACCGCAGCGGTGACCATGGCAACGATGAAGAGGCCGAGCAGCAGCACCTGCCGGTACTTGAGGCCAAGGCTGACAGCGAAATCCTCGCCCATTCCGGCGAGGGTGAAGCGGTCGGCGGCCACATAGGCGGCGATGGTGAGCGCAAGGCTGAGCCACAGCACCTCGTAGCGCCCGCGCAGCACGGCGGAAAAATCACCGCTGGTCCAGGCGCCGAGGGTTTGCAGCAGGTCGAACCGGTAGGCAAGGAAGGCGGTGACGGCGCTGATCACCCCGCCCAGCATCAGCCCCACTAGCGGCACCATCAGGGCTGAGCGCAGGGGGATGCGCTCCAGAATGGCGATGAAGAGGAAGGTGCCCGCCAGCGCGAAGGCACCAGAGACGAGCATCTTGGCCATGACCGGCAGGTCCGGCGCGAAGAACAGCACGAGCAGCATGCCCAGCGAGGCCGATTCCACCGTGCCTGCGGTGGAAGGCTCGACAAAGCGGTTGCGCGCCAGCATCTGCATCAGGGTTCCGGCCACGGCCATGCCTGCGCCCGCCAGAATGAGGGCGATGGTGCGCGGAATGCGGCTTTCGGCCAGCAGCATCAGGGCCCGCTCATCCGCCGCACCGCTGACCACGCTCCAGAAGGAGACGGGGCTGGCACCGGTGAACAGGCTGGCTATCGCAAGACCGAGGGTCAGAAGAGAGGCTGGCAGCAGGAATTTCAAGGCAGGGTCCTGAAAGGATTGCGGCGGCTGCGCCCCGGAGGAGACGCAGCCGCCTGACACGCTACTTGACAGCGAACCTCACTTGCCGCTGAAGGCAGCGTTCAGCTGGTCTACCGTATCCTGCATGGCGGTGATGCCACCACCAATCAGATACCAGTTGGCCGCATTGAGGTAGACCACCTGTTCCTTCTGCCAGGCCGTGGTCTGGCGGACGATTTCGTTGTCGAGAAGCTGGCGGGCGGCATCGCCTTCCCGGCCGATGGCCGCATCCCGGTCCAGCACGAACAGCCAGTCCGGATTGCGCTCGAGGATATATTCAAAGGACGCCGGCTGGCCGTGGATGCCGATCTTGATGCTGTCATCGGCCTGCTCCAGCCCGAATTCGCCGAAGATCTGGCCGAAGCGGGAACCCTTGCCATAGGTGGCCATCTTGCCGCCGGTGGTGAGGATGAACAGGCCCTTGCCAGCGCCTGCCGTCTTGCCCTTCAGCTCCTCGACGGAGGCCTTGTATTTCGCGGTCAGCTCGTCCGCCTTGTCCGTCTTGCCGAAGAGGACGGCCAGCGTCTGGAGGTTCTTCAGAGCCGAGCCGGTGAAATCTTCGAAGTCCACCGACAGATCGATGGTGGGCGCGATCTTCGCCAGATCCTCGTATTTGGCGGCAGAGCGCCCGCCAACGATGATCAGATCCGGCTGTGCAGCGGCAACGGCTTCAAAGTCCGGCTCGAACAGGGAGCCGATCTTCTGGTACTTGTCATCGGCATATTGCGCCAGATGGCCCGGCTTGTTGCCGCCCGGCACCCCGGCCACCTCGACGCCAAGCGCGGTCAGCGTGTCCAGCGCGGCCATGTCATAGACGAACACCTTGGCCGGGACCGCAGGCAGCGTCAGCTCGCCCTTGGCGTGGGTCACCTTGACCTCGGCAACAGCGGAGCCCGTCAGCACGGCGGAGAGCACCAGAGCACTTGCAAAGCCCGCAGCCAGCCGCTTCATGGAGAACATATGCGTCATTTCCTGAACCTCGCAGCAGCGGCGCTCACGCCAGTGTGACGGCGGCAGCGCCTTGCCTGAACAACATAAGTTGAGTTTCTAAATCCACTTATGTAGACACTGCTGCCAAGGGTCAACGCGCATCATTTTGAGCAATTCCAATTTGCGAAAAACGCAAATCCCCCTCCTCAATCAGGCGCTCGGGCAGAAGGCAGCACACAGGTGGACATTGGCCGGATAAAATTGCTGATCGCGCTGGATGCGCTGCTGCGGGAGGGCAGCGTGTCGGCAGCGGCGGCCAGCATGGGGATGCAGGTCTCGGCCATGAGCCGGATGCTGGCACAGCTGCGCGAGTTCTACGGCGATCCGCTGCTGGAGCGCACAGGGCAAGGCATGCGCCCGACGCCCTTTGCCGAAGCCCTGCGGCTGGAGGTGCGCGGGCTGGCCAATGATGCCGAACTGCTGCTGGCCCGCACGCCGGACAGTGCATCCGCCCTGCCCTGGGGCAGCCACCATGGGCCGGGCTCGAACTCCGCCCGGGCGTTCTCCCCGCATCAGGCCCAGCCCCAGACCCAGCATCTGACCCAGCATCAGGCAACCCCGCTGGCGCCGGGCTCCAGCGCGGCAGACCGGCTGGCAGGCGAGCCCTCGCCGCAGATGATTGCCGAGCGGATGGCGCTGATCGGCCATGCCTCGGCCCCCAGCCAGCGGCTGGCGAAATACATCGCCAGCATTGCCGCCGGGCCGGGCCGCACCCGGCCGCTGACGCAGGAAGAAGCCCGCGATGCCCTCGGCATCGTGCTGCGGGCCGAGGCGGACCCGTTCCAGACCGGCGCGCTGCTGGCCACCATGCAGTTCCGCGGCATGACGGCGGTGGAGCTGGCCGGCTTTGCGCAGGCGGTCCAGCTGCATGCGGCAGGCCCCGGCACGGGAGAGACGGCGGAAGCAGCAGAGACGGCGATGGCCGATCTCAACTGGCCGGCCTATCTCTCGCCCCGGCTGCGCACCGTGCCGTGGTTCCTCCATGCCGCCCGTCTGGTGGCCATGGCCGGGCACAGGGTGCTGGTGCATGGCTTCGGCAGCAACATCGCCTCGGGCATCCTGCTGCAACAGGCGGCAGAGGCCGCTGCCATTCCCGTGGCGGACAATCTGGAGGACGCAAGGCAGGCGCTGGCGCGGGAGGGCATCGCCTATCTGCCCGTTACCGCCTATTGCCCGCAGCTGGCGGGCCTGCTTGCCCTTTATCCGGCCTTTGAAATGCGCACCCCGGTCAACACCGCCGTGCATGTGCTCAATCCGGGCGGCGCCCCCGCCGCAATGCTGGGCGCCGCACAAACCTCCGACCGGGAGCTGTTCCGCACCGCAGCTGCCCTCACCGGCTGTCTGGACGCAGCCGTCACCGGCGCCAACCGCGACTTTGCGCAGGTCACACCAGACCGGCCAACGCCGGTGTTCCGCCTGACCGGCGGCGAGGAAGCCCGCTTCACCCTGCCTTCGACGCCCGCGAGCCGGATGCCGATCCCCGCCGCCCTCACCCAGCAGGAATACTGGCTGGCCGTGTGGACGGGCGCAGCGCGCGACGAGCTGGCGGAAGCGGCCATCGTGAAGACCGCAGCACTCGCCCTGATGACGCTGCGCCGGGCACCGGAAGCGGAATTTTCCGCCTGCCTTGAGGACGCCGCCACCCTCTGGCGCAACCGCCCGCGCCAGCTCCGCCCCGCCAGTGCCGATGCCGCCAGCGTGCGAAAGCCATAGAGCGGGGGCGCTGACAGACCTGCAGCCTCTCCATCGTCATCCTCGGCCTTGTGCCGGGGATCTAACCAGATCAATGGCTTGCAGATGGCCGGGACAAGCCCGGCCATGACGAAAGAGAGGAATGCCTGCTTCCGGAATAAATCCCGATATATCTTGATTTCCGATATATCGGAAATATATCTAGAGCCATGAGACACAGACACCCCTACCGTCATCGCGGCCATGCCCCCCACAGCGGCCCGCATGACGGCACGCACGGCACCCTGCACGAAGGCCATCCCGGCGGGCACCGCCGGGGCGGCGGACACCGGCGGCTGTTCGACTATGGCGAGCTGCGGCTGCTGGTTCTGGCGCTGATCGCCGAGGAGCCGAGGCACGGCTATGAGCTGATCAAGGCCATCGAGGACCGGTTCGCCGGCAGCTACAGCCCCAGCCCCGGCGTCATCTACCCGACGCTGAGCTGGCTGGAGGACATGGGCTACAGCGCCATCACGGTGGAAGCAGGCGGGCGCAAGCGCCACAGCATCACCCCCGAAGGCGAAGCCTTCCTCACCGCCAACAAGGCGCTGGCCAGCGAACTCATGACCCGTGCCCGCAGCGGCATGACGCGGGGCTTTGCCCCCGCGCCCGTGGTGCGGGCCATGGAAAACCTCAAGACCGCCCTGCGCCTGCGCCTGCGGGACAGCGAAATTGACGCGGAAACCGCCCAGAAGATCGCCGCTGCCATCGATGCAGCCGCCCTTGCCGTGGAGCAAAGCTGATGACGACTGAAACCACCACCCTCTCCACCCGCCGCTGCGTGGTGGAAACCGATAAGGCCAGCCGCTACCTGCAGCAGCTGTGCAAGCACTTCCAGCACAAGATCCCGGCCGAATTCGACGCCGGACAGGGCACGATCACCTTTCCGATGGGCGTGTGCACGCTGAAGGCCGAGGGCACGCGCCTGACAATGGACGTGACAGCCGCAGACAGCGCCGCCCTTGACCGGCTGCAGGACGTGGTCGGCAGCCACTTCATCCGCTTCGCCTTCCGCGAGCCACAAAACGATCTTATCTGGCAGACCATCTGACAAAGACCCCGGCTGCAGCCACCCCAGGCTGCAGCCCTTCAAAGGAGCCATTTGCCATGCCGTTTCGTGCCGCCATCCTGTCCGCCGCCGCCGCCCTGCCCCTGCTTTGGACCCCGGCCACTGCACAGGTGAGCGACAGCCAGCTCATCGGCATGATGGGCCTGACGGATGTCTCGGCCAAAGACAAGCAGATGCAGCATGGCCGCCAACTCCAGGGCCGCCTTGCCGATGGCACGCGGATCGAGGCCGAGTTCCGGTCCAACGGCGAGCTGGAAGAGATCGAGAGCAAGGACGGCAGTTTCCCCATTTCCCTGATCGGCCCGCTGCTGCCGGACGCGGTGAAGGCGAACCCGTCCTTTCCCCATGGCGCAACGCTGCGCAAGCTGGAATTCGATGGCAAGATCGAGCTGGAAGGCCGCACGGCCGACGGGCGCCGGTTCGAGGCCAAGTTCAGCCAGGACGGCAGCCTGCTTGATTTCGACACGGACTGACCGGCGCCCGGTCTTCCGGGGGAGGCCCACAGGGTGCTGAAACTGACGCATCCGCTCAACGGCAACACCGAAGACCTGCGCAACGGCGCCGCAGCCTCCCTCGCCGAACCGGACGCCGCCTCATCCGGCACGGCGTTTCAGCCCTCCTCCCCCTCGTGGGGCAGTGTGTACAACGGACTGCCAGTCAGGCTCCAGCTCCTCTCCCCCCTTGAGGGGGAGATGCCCCCGGCAGGGGGCAGAGGGGGGTATGCAGCCTGTCCGTTTATCACGAGAGATCCTGCCGTGTTGAGGCGCTGCCACCCCCCTCTGTCAGCTCGCGCTGACATCTCCCCCTCAAGGGGGGAGAGGGGCGCTGCGGCGAAACGAAGGCCAAATCCTCCTCCGGCTTCAGGGGCGCTGTGTGTGCCGTGGCAAAGGCTGCCGGGCGGCGCACGGGTGGACCTGAACCTGAACGGCAGCGGTCAGGCCGAAGAAGCCGGTTCCGATAGCGGCGGGTCCCGGTTTCAGCCTCTCAGGCCCCGCACCCTTGATGGTTGCCGAGCCTTCAAGACGTCTTCCTTGACGTGAAATATTCGCGTCAAAACTTCAGCAAAACAGCGTATCAACCCGGAAATTACCTAAGCAATTACACTATTATCATTATGTATATACCGTATAAATACGCCATACCCCTGTTTGGTTTGGGGACTTAAGACCCCATTAATTTCACATTTCCATAAGTTTCTCCTACGTCAGCTGAAACAAGAGCTGGCTGATCGGAGCGATTATGAAGATTCATTCCTTGAAGACACGGATTGTGGTTCTGTCGACAGCTTGCCTTCTGGCTGCGACAGGGGTGCTGGTCGGGGCAAATTTATATTCCAGCAAGATGAGCAATGCCGAAGTCGCCACGCGGATCGACAGCCTCCTCAACGAAAGCGCCCGGCAGGGCCTGCTGCAGCTGGCCGGCTCCAAGGCGGAAGTCATCCGCAGCGAAGTCACATCCGCCTTCATGGCTGCCCGCGGCATGGCAAAATCCATCGAGGTGATTGCGGCCACCGGACCGGATTCGACTGCTCCGGAGAAGCGCCGGGCCCAGCTCAACGGCATCCTCCTGTCCGTTCTGAAAGACAATGAACTCTTCAACGGCACCTATTCGGCGATCGAGCCCAATGCGCTGGATGGTGCCGATGCACAATATGCCGGCAATGCTGCCGTGGGCTCCGACAAGACTGGCCGCGCCTTGCCCTACTGGACGCGCGATGCGGCGGGCAAGATCGATGTTCAGCCGCTGGTCGAATATGACAGCGCCGACAAGCACGCCAACGGCCTGGTGAAGGGCGGCTGGTATCTCGGCCCGCAGAGGACCGGGCAGGAAAGCGTCCTCGCCCCGCTCCCCTATATCGTGCAGGGCAAGTCCGTCTTCCTCGCCACCATGTCGGTGCCCATCACCGTGGGCGGCAAGTTCATCGGCGTCGCCGGTGCCGACTTTGATCTCGCCTTCGTGCAGAAACTGGCCGAAACGGTCAATCAGGCCACCTATGACGGCAAGGGCAGCGTCACCATCGTGACGGAAGCCGGCCTGATCGTGGCCTCAAGCGAGAGGCCGGATGCCATCGGCGCTTCCGTCAGCACCCTCGGTCCCGTCTGGACGGAAAACCTGAAGGAGATGACAAGCGGCAAGGCAATGGTCGGTTATGATGCCGGGACAGACCAGATGAAGGTCTATGCGCCCATCGCCCTTGGCCGCACCGGCTCCAACTGGGCCATCGTCCTGTCGCTGCCGCAGGCGGTGGTGATGGCCGAGGCGGCGGCGCTCAGCCAGTCCATGGCCGCCCGCATTGCCTCCGACACATGGACAGGCATCCTCGTGGGCCTGGCCGTCGCCTTCACCGGCATTGCCGCCATGTGGCTCGTTGCCCGCAGCATTTCCAATCCCATCCAGAAACTGACCGGCGCCTTGCAGAGCATGGCACGCGGCACGGTTCTGGCCGAGATCGAGGGCGCAACCCGCCGCGACGAAATCGGCGATATCGCCCGCGCCGTTGATGAAATCCGCGAGCAGGCGGCCATTGCCGCCGATCAGAAGATGCGGGAGGAAGAGGCCGAGCGCGAAACGCGGCAGGCGGCCCGGCGCCAGATGATGCAGCGGCTGGCCCGCGATTTCGAGGAGAAGATGGGCGGCCTCGTCAAGCAGGTCGGCACGGCGGCCGGAGAACTCGCCTCTTCCGCCAGCGGCATGGCCGACCAGGCCAAGCAATCCGCACAGCAGGCCGACAGCGCCATGGCAGCCACGAACTCGTCCAACGAAAGCGTGCAGGTGGTGGCCGCCGCCGCCGAAGAGCTGTTCACCTCGATCCGCGAAATCGGCAGCCTCATCCAGCGCTCCGGCGATGTGGTGAGCGAGGCAGACCGCCATGCCGGGTCCACCCATGGCATCGTCACCTCCCTGTCCGAAACGGCGGGCCGGATCGGGTCGATCATCGACATCATCCGCGACATTGCCAACCAGACCAACCTTCTGGCCCTCAACGCCACCATCGAGGCCGCCCGTGCCGGAGAGGCCGGAAAGGGCTTTGCCGTGGTGGCCAGCGAGGTGAAGGCCCTTGCCAACCAGACATCGCAGGCGACCGACGAGATCGGCGGCCAGATCGAGGCCATGCGCCTTGCCACCGGCAATGCCGTGGAGGCCATCAGCTCGATCCGCCAGGTGGTGGGCGACATCCGCCAGGCGGTGACCTCCGTCGCCGGTGCCGTGGAAGAGCAGAGCGCAGCCACCAGCGAAATCTCCCGCTCGGCCCAGTCCACCGCACAGGGGACCATGTCCGCAGGCGAAAGCGTCGGCAGCGTTCAGGTCAGCATCGCCCGCACGGATGAAGCGGCCCACAGGGTGCTGAAACTGACGCATCAGCTCAACGGCAACACCGAAGACCTGCGCAACGGCGTCGCATCCTTCCTCGCCGAACTGGACGCCGCCTGATCCGGGCAGCAGCAGAGCGCGATGCCTGGCCTCCCCGGCACGGCGTTTCAGCCCCCTCCCTTGAGGGCAGTGTTTACAACGGACTTCCAGTCAGGCTCCAACTCCTCTCCCCCCTTGAGGGGGAGATGCCCCCGGAGGGGGCAGAGGGGGGTAACGGACTATCCGCTTGTGAGAGAGGTGGTGCTGTGCTGAAGCGCTGCTACCCCCCTCTGTCTGCTCACGCAGACATCTCCCCCTCAAGGGGGGAGAGGGGCGCTTCGGCGAAACGAGGGCCTAAACCTCCTCCTCGCTCCAGCAGCCAACACCGCCCCCCTGCACAGGCGTGATGACGCAGTTCATTGACAAGACAGGCGGGGCGGTGGATCAGGGTGTCATCAGATCCGGCCTCCGGTTCCCGTGCGGACGGCAGGCCTGTGCCCCGGCGCTTGCAGGAAAAGACAGACCGATGACCACGCCCGTCCAGCCGCAGCATGACACGACGCCTTCCGTGAGCCCGCTCGCCCGGGAAAAGCTCGCAGCCCTGGGGGAGCGGCGGTTCAACGTGGCCATCATCGGGCTTGGCTATGTCGGCCTGCCGCTGGTGCGGGCTTTCTGGCGAGCGGGGTTCGAGGTCACCGGCTTTGACATCGATCCGCCCAAGATCACCTCGCTGATGGCGGGAAAGTCCTATATCCGGCATTTTTCCGATGCGGACGTGGCGGCGATTGCGCAGAGCGGGCGCTTTCATGCCACCTCGGACATTGCGAATCTGGCCCGCGCAGACGCCATCCTGATCTGCGTGCCGACGCCGCTGACCCGGCACCGGGAGCCGGACATGTCCTATATCGTCAGCACGGCGGAGCATCTGCTGCCGCATCTCAAGGCCGGGCAGACGGTGATCCTGGAATCCACCACCTATCCCGGCACCACGCAGGAGGTGCTGAAGCCCATTCTGGAGCGCTCGGGGCTCAAGGCTGGCCGCGATTTCTTCCTCGCCTTCTCGCCGGAGCGCGAGGACCCCGGCAATCCGAACTATGAGACCTCGACCATCCCGAAAGTTGTCGGCGCCGATGATCCGGACAGCCGGGCGATTGCCATTGCCCTTTACGCTGCCATCGTCCAGTCCGTCGTGCCGGTCAGTTCAGCCGCAACCGCCGAGGCGGTGAAGCTGAGCGAGAACATTTTCCGCTCGGTCAACATCGCCCTCGTCAACGAGCTTAAGGTCATCTACGACCGGATGGGCATCGACATCTGGGAGGTGATCGAGGCGGCCAAGACCAAGCCCTTCGGCTACATGCCCTTCTATCCCGGCCCCGGCCTTGGCGGCCACTGCATCCCGATCGACCCGTTCTACCTCACCTGGAAGGCGCGGGAATTTGCCATCACCACCAAGTTCGTGGAGCTGGCGGGCGAGATCAACACCGCCATGCCCGATTACGTCATCACCCGCACGGCCGAAGCGCTTGATGAACGCTTTGCCAAGGGGCTGAACGGCTCGCGCGTGCTGATCATCGGCGCGGCCTACAAGAAGAACGTCGATGACATGCGCGAGAGCCCGGCGCTGGTGCTGATCGAGCGGCTGAAGCTGCGCAAGGCAACCGTCGACTATCACGACCCTTACGTCCCTGCCCTGCCCAGCACCCGCAAGCACAAGCCGCTGATGGGCATGAAATCGGTGGAGCTGAGCGCGAAAACCCTTGGGCAGTTCGACGCGGTGATCATTGCCACCGACCACGACTGCATCGACTATCAGGCCCTCGTCAGCGCCAGCAAGCTTGTCATCGACACCCGCAACGCCACGAAAGCCGTGACGGAGCACCGGGACAGGATCGTCAAGGCGTGAGGCACCGGAGGTCCTTTTTCCGGTGCTGACGCGGACTGCATTGAGTTGGGAGAAAGACCATGGAAGCAAATCAACTGCACCGCGGCCGGCTGATTGACCACATTCAGCTCGTCGTGCGTGACTTGAAAGCCAGCCAGAGCTTCTACGAAGCCGTGCTTGCCGTTCTGGAGATCCCGATTGTCACCACGGACGAGGGATATTTCTGGGCTGATGAGCTGGTCGTCAGCGCCGCAGACAGCCCGGCCGCCCTTGGGGTCCTGACAGGGCGGCATCATCTTGCGTTTCAGGCGAGAGACCGCATGATGGTGGACGCATTTTACAAGGCTGCCCTGGCCAATGGCGGGCGCGACAACGGCGCTCCGGGAGAAAGAGCCTACCACCCTGGCTATTATGCCGCCTTTGTGCTCGATCCCGACGGCAACAATATTGAAGCCGTCTATCACGGCGAAGCAAAACGCAGCGCCCCTTCGGTTGTGATCGGCTTCTAGGAAGTGACACTGCCGGCGGCAGACAGATTTCGCGGCCGCCGGTCACCGGTCCGGCGAGCCACACCTTGCGCTCTGCAAGGCATGGCTCGCGCAATGGCGCCGCGATCAAGGGTTAGACAATCGCCCCGAACTCCATGCTGACCGGCTCAACCATGCTCAGGAAGGCGTCACAATGGGCGTTCCCGGCCCAGGCGTTGCAGATGTCTTGCGCCCTGGCCTGCGTGGTGGCGAAAGCGGCATCGATGAAGCTGCCATCCTGCAGGCGGATCAGCCTTTGTCCGAGCCAGCCAGACTGACGGGACAAATGGTCTGCGATCATCTTGTCATAAGCCGCGCGCATGGCCTCTTCCGCAACGCCCTGACGCAACCGGAACCGCCCGATCTCGACGCCGGACCCCGGTTGCATCAAGACAAGCCCATTGGCAGGCGCCACATAGTGACCCATGGCGCCAAGCTCCGTAATCGTCGCCCTGAAGCCGGCAAAGTCCTCCGATGTGCCCACGGCCTCAGCTGCGGCCTCCGCAGCCTCGGGACTGGTCCAGAGAACAACATCCACCCGATCGGTCTGATCCTTGCCACCGGTGAGCGGCAGCCATCCGCCAAAGCCGGAGAACTGTGCAACGCGCTGGCGTGCGGCCTCACGCTGCCGGCCGGCCTCGGCCGGATCCCCGGTCTTGTAAGTGACGACTTCGATGCATTGTCTGGTCATGGGCTTTGGCTCCTTGCGCCGTGCGGGTTGAAGAAGCCTCTGTCTAACGGCACCCCCCTGACACTTTCTGTCAGGGGTATGGTACAAGGTGCAGCATGAAAACTCTCCGGCTTTTCGCTCTCCTCGATCAGCTGCGCAGCGCACGCCATCCTGTTCCGGCAGAGACGCTGGCACAGAAACTCGGCGTTTCACTGCGCACGATCTATCGCGACATGGCCAGTCTTCAGGCGATGGGGGCACCAGTCAGGGGCGAGTCCGGTCTCGGCTACCAGCTGGAGAGGGGCTATTTCCTGCCGCCGCTGCAATTTGACCCCGACGAGATGGAAGCAATCATGCTCGGCCTGCGTCTCGTGATGACGCGGGACTCCGGAGACCTGCGCGATGCTGCCAAGCGGGTCTCGGGCAAGGTCGCAAATGCCATGGGAGACGAAGGTGGAGAAAGATTCCAGACCCTGCCGCTTCTGGCCGTAACCCGCGAGCGGCCCGGGGACAGTGGTGTAGCGAAGTGGAGCAGCATTCTGCGGAGGACCATTCGTGAGCGGCGGATCCTGGAGCTTGCCTATCGCGGCCTTGAGGGGCGCAGCAGCCAGCGGCAGGTTCATCCTCTTGGCCTGACGCTCTTCGATGACGTGTGGCTCCTGACCGCGTGGTGCGAGATGCGGCAAGACTTCCGGAATTTCCGGCTGGACCGGATCAGCGGGATCAGGGAGACGGGCAACAGCTTCCGCCTGCAGAACGGACGGCGGTTCAAGGACTATCTCGCAAAACTGTGAGCGCGGCTGAAGCTGCGCAAGGCCTCCGTCGACTATCACGCCCCTTACGTCCCAGCCCTGCCCAGCACCCGCAACACCACCAAGGCCGTGACGGAGCACCGGGACAGGATCGTCAAGGCGTGAGGAAGGGCTACCGTATGTTGGCCTTGATCCAGCCCGGCCAGTTTACAAGACCGTGATCAGCGGCGATTTCCATCGCGCCGGGGGGTACACGATCGCAAAACAGAATGACATTCATGCAGTCCCACCTTGCGCTTGGAACGATGAGGCCATCGAATTCCAGAAAATGCGCAGCTTCGGCAATATCCTGCGAGCGCGGGTATTCGTCACAGGCCCGGTCATAGGACAACTGCCCGTAACGGGACGTATCAAGGCCAAGACGCTGCAATGCGCCGAGGTCCACCAGTTGCAGTGCGTTATCGAGCTTCACATCCAGCTCGTGCACCCCGTATTCCACCTTCGACGGAAAGACAGGCTGCCCGCGCCCGAGATGGAAATACATTTCCGCGATCGCCCCATCGCGCTGCTGCGACGTGTAGAGCACGTCGAAGGTTCCGTCGTCCCACCGGCCGCCGGAGCGTGCACAGTCAACCGGTGACCGTCCCTTGCGGACCACCCGCCATACCGTGCCTTCGAACTGCACAGGCGGAAGCGCTTCGATCGCATCGATGAGTGCACTGTCCCTGCTTCTGCGCGTGTGAGCCATGCTTTATACCAAGGCTTTCGATGTTGACGCATCACGCCTTGAAAAGGCTCACGCGCCGCATGGGCTTGACCAGCTCCCGACGAAGCAAGCTCATCGGGAGCTGGTATTACAGGAACACCTCGTTATCCAGCCGGTCGATGACCTTCAGCACTTCGATGGCACGGTCCTGATGGATAAGGTCAATCGCCCGCTCGCCATTCAACTGGGCATGGCGGGCATAGAGCCAGGTCCGGATTTCATCAGCCGAGTAATAGTCCGTCAGACGGGTCACGATATAGTGCAGATCGGAGAGTATCAGCTCGTTGCGCGGCTGCGGCTTGATATCACCGGCGCGCCAGCGTGAGACGGTGGCTTTCGACACGTCCATGATATTGGCAATGTCGGTCCCCTTCAGGCCACCGGCTTCGCCAATTTCATTCAGAAATCTTGGTACTGCTCCCTGCATGATCATTATCGCATCTGCTGAATTTTACCGGAATAACCTGAAAATTGTGGACCGGACTTGCGGCACCGCAGAAGGCGGTGACGTTGTCTCCGGTCAAGGCCATGTTCCAGATCGGTTTCACAGAATAGAAATATGAAACCCTAATGATAAAGTCAATGAGCTGTTCGCTGATGCCGTGGGGCTTTGCCGCACGGATCATGGTTCAGATTGAACGGCACATGGAGTGGCGCAGCTTCGGCAGCCGCCGTGCCTGACGGACAGAGCCGGATAACGTGCTCACCGGTTGCACGCCAGCAAGAGAACTTCTTCGCCCTCTTTCGCCCGCTTTTAGGGCGGCCATTCCACAACCCGTCGCTGTACGCCATCTTGATGTCGCGTTTTGGATATCAGTCTCTCCGTGCGGGTGATCTGCTTCAGGTCTGCGTCTCTCATGCGGACTGGAGATCCCGCATGTCACGAGCTCAGCGCCGCCCGGCAAGCGGTGTGCATGAAAGCCGTCAGTTGCGGACATCCCGGGAGGAGGCCTTCAGCTGCAATGCCGTCCAGAGCCCGTTCATGACCTTCCGGCTGTGCCGGCAGGCAGGGAATGGCCGCTGGACTGTCACACAGGGCGCAAATGCCTGACAGCAGGCAGAGGAGCGGGCGGCCCCGCATCACAAGGAGGAGGAGAGACTATGAGCAAGAACAGAGGTGTGGTCTACATGCGGCCGGGCAAGGTGGAGGTTCGTGACATCGACGATCCGAAGCTGGAAGCCCCGGATGGGCGCCGGATCGAGCACGGTGTCATCCTCAAGGTCATTTCCACCAACATCTGCGGCTCCGACCAGCACATGGTCCGCGGCCGGACAACCGCCATGCCGGGGCTGGTGCTGGGCCACGAAATCACCGGTCAGGTCATCGAAAAGGGCATCGACGTGGAGATGCTCGACATTGGTGACATCGTGTCCGTGCCGTTCAATGTCGCCTGCGGGCGCTGCCGCTGCTGCAAGTCGCAGGACACCGGCGTCTGCCTGACCGTCAACCCCTCGCGCGCAGGCGGTGCCTATGGCTATGTCGACATGGGCGGCTGGATCGGCGGACAGGCGCGCTATGTCACTGTGCCTTATGCCGATTTCAACCTGCTGAAGTTCCCGGACCGCGACCAGGCCATGGCGAAGATCCGCGATCTGACCATGCTGTCCGACATTCTGCCGACCGGCTTCCATGGCGCGGTGCGCGCAGGCGCCGGTGTGGGCTCGACGGTCTACGTGGCCGGTGCCGGTCCGGTCGGCCTTGCTGCAGCCGCCTCCGCCCGCATTCTCGGCGCAGCCGTGGTGATGATCGGTGACTTCAACAAGGACCGTCTGGCCCATGCGGCCAGGATGGGCTTTGAACCCATCGACCTGTCCGCCAGCGACCGGCTGGGCGACATGATCGCCCAGGTGATCGGCACCAACGAGGTGGACAGCGCCATTGATGCCGTCGGCTTCGAGGCCAGAGGCCACGCAGGCGGCGAGCAGCCCGCCATCGTGCTCAACCAGATGATGGAGATCACCCGGGCGGCCGGTTCCATCGGCATTCCGGGGCTTTATGTGACGGAAGATCCGGGCGCGGTGGATGAAGCGGCAAAGCAGGGCAGCCTTTCCCTGCGCTTCGGGCTCGGCTGGGCAAAGGCGCAGTCCTTCCACACGGGCCAGACGCCGGTGCTGAAGTATAACCGCCAGCTGATGCAGGCCATTCTCCATGACCGGCTGCCGATTGCCGATATCGTGAATGCCAAGATCATTCCGCTGGATGAGGCCGTACAGGGCTATGAGACCTTCGATCAGGGTGCGGCAACCAAGTTCGTGCTGGACCCGCATGGCGACCTGCTGAAGGCCGCCTGAACAAAGCCTGAAGAAAAAGCCCCATCCGGCCATCCATGATGGCCTGAGCCATGACAGCGGCGTACCGGAAAAACACCTCCGGTGCGCCGCAAGCTTTTGCGCCTTTCTGCCGCCCGCGAGCCCCGGCAGGCTTGTGACGTTGCATCCCGTGCTGATTTGCCATCAGAGCAAATTGGAAGGCTTCTAATTCTGCGGGATTGACCCGGACCGCCCCATCGAAAATATGACGTCAAAGTTCATATATTGGGGTGAAGCATGCGTATGATCAAAAAGGGCGCCTTCGGGCGGACGGCACCGGCAGCCGGGGCAGAAGGGCTGAAGTTCCAGCTGCTGCGGGCAAGTGCGCTGGGTCTGGTGCTGATGCAGGCACCTTCCGCGCTGGCGCAGGAAGCCGCAGACACCACCTCTCTCGACAAGATCGTCCTCTCGGCCGAAGAGCAGCTGAAGCAGGCGCCGGGCGTTTCCGTGATCAGCGCCAGCGATCTGCAGCGCACGCCGGTTGCCAATGACGTCTCGGAAATCCTGCGCAAGATGCCGGGCGCAAACCTGACCGGCACCACCTCCTCCGGCCAGCGCGGCAACCAGCGCCAGATCGAGCTGCGCGGCATGGGCCCGGAAAACACGCTGATCCTGATCGATGGCAAGCCGGTTCTGTCGCGCAATTCCGTGCGCATGGGCCGTGCGGGCGAGCGCGACACGCGCGGCGACACCAACTGGGTGCCGGCCGAGATGATCGAACGCATCGAGGTGATCCGCGGGCCCGCAGCTGCGCGCTATGGCTCGGGCGCGGCAGGCGGCGTGGTGAACATCATCACCAAGCGGCCGGAAGAGATGAGCGGCTCCGTCACCACCTATTTCGCCCTGCCGCAGCATTCCGAAGAGGGCAGCACGGCACGCACCAATGTGACCGTGGGCGGCCCGATCCTCGACTGGCTCTCCTTCCGCCTCAATGCCGGCTATGCCCGCACCGAGCCGGATGATGCGAACATCAATGCGAACGCCACGATCCCCGGCGGCAGCGTGGCCGCAGGGCGTGAAGGGGTGATCAACAAGGACGTGCGGGGCCTTTTGTCCTTCACCCCGCGTGACGATCACCGCTTCGATCTGGAAGGCTCCTACAGCCGGCAGGGCAATCTCTTTGCCGGAGACAGCCAGCTTGGCACCATCACGCCTGCGGTCCGCGACAGCCTGTTCGGCACCGAGACCAATTCGATGACCCGCCGCAGCCTGTCGCTGACCCATTTCGGCGATTATGACTTCGGCAAGTCCAGCAGCTATGTCCAGTGGGAGCGCACGCTCAACCGGCGCCTGTCGGAGGGGCTGGCAGGCGGGCCGGAAGGCTCGATCCAGGCCAATTCCACCTGGGGCACGATCACCCTCGACAATGTCACCGCCAAAAGCGAGTGGAACATTCCGCTGAACCTTGGCTTCGAGCAGATGCTGACGGCCGGTGCCGAATTCCGCGGCGAGTGGATGGACGATCCGGTTTCGATCCTGCAGGGGCTGAACGGCGCAAGAGTTCCCGGCACGGTGTCCGATCCGGCGCTGCGTGACCCGAATGTCAGCGCGCAGATGTTCGGCCTGATGCTGGAAGACAACATCGAAATCACGGAAGACTGGACCCTGACGCCCGGCATCCGCTTCGATCATCACAGCTCCTTCGGCGGCAACTGGAGCCCCAGCCTCAACACCACCTACATGCTGACGCAGAACATCTCCCTGAAGGCCGGTATCGCCCGCGCCTTCAAGGCGCCGAACCTCTATCAGCTGAACCCGAACTACGTGTATTTCACCCGTGGCAACGGCTGCCCCATCGACTTCCCCAACCTTGGCAACGGCTGCTTTGTGGCCGGCAATCCGGACCTGAACCCGGAAATCGCCATCAACAAGGAAATCGGCATCAACTACAATGATGACAACGGCTGGAATGCCGGCATCACCTATTTCCACAATGACTACAAGGACCGCATCGCCTCCGGCATCGTGCCGGAAGGCCGCTCGGGCACGGCACAGTATTTCCGCTGGTACAATGTGCCCGAAGCCGTGGTGCAGGGGCTTGAAGGCAACCTCGCCGTGCCGGTGATGGAGGGCCTGACCTGGAGCACCAACGCCACCTACATGATCGAGTCCAAGGACAAGCGGAACAACCAGCCCCTGTCGCTCATCCCGGAATACACGATCAACACCTCGCTGGACTGGGCCGCGACGGAAAAGCTGACGCTGATCCTCTCCGCCACCCACTATGGCAAGACGGAGTCCCCGACGCTGACCGCCACCACCGGCGGCGCGGTGACCAACCCGGAAGCGCGCGGCGCCTACACGCTGGTCAACGCCGGCATGAAATATGATCTCAACGACCACTTCCGCATGAACGCCGGCGTGAACAACATCTTCGACAAGCGCCAGTTCCGCGAAGGCAACAGCAACAGTGCCGGTGCCAACACCTACAACGAGCCCGGCCGCACCTTCTACCTGTCGCTCTCCGCCACATTCTGAGGCTGAGCGCAAACAACCGGCACGATCAGACGGCAGGCCTCACCACGGGCCTGCCGTTTTTGCATATGCCTCGCAGTCCACGGGGTCTTGCGATGCAAGGGCCACACCCTGTTCAGTCCGGATTCCTGCCGTCCGCCACACACCGCGCCGCCCCGGCCTCCGGGCCGGGGCCTGTTAGGGACGCAGTGCAGCTTTGCCTCCAGGGCAAAGACCGTGCAGGCATCCTTACGGTTGGAAAGGCGGTGCCATCCTTACAGGTCCCGGCTCGGGGGCCGGGACGGTGCGGTGGGAAGGGCAGTGCCCCGAGCAAACCCCTTCTCCGCATCACGACCGCCTGTCTGCAACGACTGCAAGGCAGCCTGAGCACGGGCCTGCCGTTTTTGCATCGTCGTGCCTTCACAGATCAATTCCCGCCCGAGGCTGGCAAGTCCGGAAGGTTTCAGTTCAGCGCTGCATACGCACACATGCGGGGCCGCTTCACTTTTCTTCTGCTTCGCCGATCACCGCATAGAGCTCAGCCATGGCCTGCTCATGCGGGACGACGCGGCCAGCGGCTGCATCGCCGATACTCTGCTTGATGCCATCGATGATCTTAATCTCGCGCTCAGCAGAGACGGCATCTGTATCGGCTTGTGTACGAGCGAACATACCGTTCTCCAATTTCTCAGACATTGCCCCTTCGGCACCTGACGAACGCGCATCACGACCGCCTGTCCGCCGCAAGTCCGAACAGCGAGCGGGCGAGATGCAGGCGGCCTTCGCCGGCGCGCTCGATCATGGCACGGAAATAGCCGCCGGGGCGGGAAATCTGTTCCGGATCGCGCAGCGCCTTTTCCGCCACCACCGCAAGGCAGGCCGCAGCGACATAGCGGCCCTGCTGCTCCACCGCTTGCGCATAGGCAGAGGGGCTGACGCCGATCAGCACCCGGATCTCCTCTGCCGCCTCGCAGATCGCAGGCCAGGAGGTGAGCCTGTGACGGATCACGGCCTGAAGCTCGGAGCAGGCGCTTTCAACGAGACCCGCCGACACATCGTCGAGCAGCCCATGCTGCGAGGCCCCTTGCGCCCTGCCCTGCTGCCTGTCTCTTTGCGTGGCCCGATGAGCATCCTGATGAGTGGCCTGATGAATATCCCGCCCCGCCCCCTGAGGCCTTGCCGCTTGCCGCAGTTTCTGTTGCTCACGGGCAGGATCGCCGCAAGGCTCTTTCTCAAGAGCCATTTCAACGGCGCAGCCGTTGTCAGTCTTCGTATTTATCTCACGCCCGTCAGGGCGAGTCCGTTTGATGTTACTTTCTGAAGAGTCGGGACGGTTTGTAATAGATAATGAAGTGACGGGAATGTCACCCGTGGATGACATATTTTCAGAAAAAGCTGCATGATCCGAAGCAGCTGAGTCGAGAGCGTCCTGATAAAGGGCGCGCATCCGCTCCAACCTGAAGCCCACCAGCGTGTGCCGTTCCTCAAGGATGGTCTGGGCACAGGCCCTGAAGCCTTCCAGGCCCTCGCAGGCCTCATCCAGATCGGCAATGGCGCGGGCAAGACGGGTCAGTTCCCGGCGGGCGGCCTGATCGGCCTTGATCTGCGCCTGAAACGCATCGGCTGCCGCGCGGAAGCGCTCCAGATTGACGCAGGCCGGGCTGAAATCCAGTCCATAGGCCTCGATGTGGCCGGAAGCATTGTCCTTCTGCACATAGCGCCGGCCCGTGGGGCTGTCGCGGTAGGCAAGGATCCCGGCTTCCACCAGCCGCTTCAGGCAGCGGATCACCGTGCGCGGATGGCGGCTCGTGTATTCGGACAGGCGCTGGTTGGAGATGGCAACCACGGGCCGCCGGCCGGCCTTGAAATCCTCCGCCTGCACAAGGCCCAGCAGAATGTCGAGCACGTGATAGGACGTGCCATCAATGCCCAGAGCGGGAGCGACTCGCTTGAGAACGAGGGATAGATCCTGCTTCGTGACAACCGGACGCTCTTCCTGCTGCGACAGAACGGCGGACGCAAGAATGCCTGGCGTCACCTTGCGGAAGGTGGCGATCGAAGTGGTGGACATGAAATCCTCCATCCGCCGCGAGCGTCACGCCCGGACGGTGAACAAGATGGAGGTCAGAACGGGGGAAACGGGCACAAAAGTGCTTGTGCGCTCAAGACCGGGTCTTGAACGTGATTCGCTTTTCGCCTACAAGAAAAGGGTGCAAGGTTTCGTGTGGGCGAAGTCCCATTCGACCGTGAAATCGGGGATCATCTGGTTGCCGCCAGATGGTCCCTTTTCATTTGGCCTGTTGCGTCATTCCTGCTCCTTTCGGTGTTTCGGGTCGCTGTCATAGTCCGGTGCTGCGGGCCTGCTGGCGTGATCTTACCCCCACCTTGCCGGGTGGGGGATAAGTTGCCATCAGCTTTTTTCGCTGCTGCCGCCGGCGTCCTTTTCAAACTCCGCGTAAAGCTGCTCCAGCTGCCCGCCCAGCCAGGCGCCAAAGGCGGCCTCCTGCTTCGGGATGGTCAGCGTCACGCCGGAGGGGCCCGTCTTCAGCTTGCCCAGAAGGCGCTTGCCGGAGCGGATTTCCTCTTCGCCGGATTTGCCCGCAGCCTTTTCAGCGCCCTTGCCGCGCGCGGCCTTTGCCGCAAGGGCCATGCGCGCAGGCGCGTCGCCTGCAAGAAAGGCCTTGCTGTCCAGAACGGCGCGGATGCGCGGGGCAGCTTTGGCATCGTCGAACAGCTTCGCAAAGGCGGTCCAGGCCGGCCGGCCGACATTGCGCGCCCGGCCGATCGCCAGAACAATGTCCTCCGGCACGCTGGCTGCCACCTTCAGCAGGGTGGAAACGGTCGATTCCGTCACGCCCAGCACCGGCTGCATGTCGCGCTGCTTGAAGCCAGCCTCCTTCAACTGCTGCGCCCACAGCGCCTGCTCGATCCAGGTTAGGTTCTCGCGGACGCCGTTTTCCAGCGACTGCTCGCGGATCAGATCCATGTCAGAGAGCGGGCGCACATAGGCGCGGATCTTCACCGTCTCCGGACGGCCGCTCTCCTGCATCAGCGCCAGAACAGCGGCAAGGCGGCGGTGGCCATAGGCAAGCTGATAGCGGCCCTCGAGCGTCGGATGCGGGCGCACCAGCACCGGGATCTTCTGCCCTTCGGAAGAGATCGAGAGCTTCAGCTCCTCCAGCGCCTCGGCGGCCTCCTCATCGGCGGCAAAGCGGTCGCGGAAGGGGGAAGGGTCGATCTTGCCCGGGTCCAGCGCAACGATGCTGTCTTCCTTCAGCTGCGACAGGGCGCGGCCCATGGAGCTGACGACAGGCGCCACCATCCGCGCGCCCTCCGCTGCGGGCGCGGCCGGGGGAGAAGACTGGGGCGTGGATTGGGGCGCAGATTGAGGTGCAGATGCAGGCTGGGCGGCAGGCGCGGACGCCTCCGCCGTTTTCTGGGCTTCAGCCGCCTTGGCCGCTTCCGCCATCATCTTGACGATGGATTTCTTCATCCCTGCCGCCTCCATACGGACTTGACCAGGTCCAGAATTTCGCCGTTCACCTGATCGGCGCTCTCCAGAGCGCGCTTCAGCGGCTCGCGCCCGACTTCGCCGGGCTCGACCTCATAGAGCGACTTCTTGGCAACGCCGGCCGAGGCCACGGCGGTGGATTCCACGGCTTCGGCCACCAGCACATCCTTGCCGAACAGGCTGCGCATGGTGCCGGCCATGATCTTCTGCGGGGCGTCGTTGGGGTTCACCCGCGTCATCAGGAACTTGACGAAATCATGCTCGAACCGCGCCCCGCCTTCCGAGAGGGTCGCCGTCACATCGGCAATCATCTTCAGAAACTGGGCGCAGGAGGAGATATCCAGCATGGCCGGATGCACGGTGATGATCAGGCCCGTTGCCGCATAGAGCGAGGCAAGCGTGGTGTAGCCGAGCGAGGGCGGCGTATCGAGGATGACCAGATCGTAGTCGTCCTCCACCGTGCGGATGGCCGCATCGAGGCGCTGGAAGAACAGGCCGAGCTCATCCGTGGTGCGGTTCACCAGCGCGGTCGGCGTGTCATATTCGAAGTCCATCAGACGCAGATTGCCCGGCACCAGATTGATGCCGGGGAAATAGGTCTTGCGGATGACATCCTTCAGCGGCACCCGGTTGTTGTCATAGCGCAGCGCGTCATAGGCCGTGTCGGTGCGCTCGTCCTCGTCCTCACCGGAGCGAAGATCCCGGTCCGGCTGGATGCCGAAGGTGGTGGTCAGCGAGGCCTGCGGGTCCAGGTCGATGCACAGCACCCGGTAGCCCTGCAGCGCAAGGAAGTGGGCCAGATGCACGGAGGTTGTGGTTTTGGACGAGCCGCCCTTGAAATTGGCGCAGGCGATGACCTGCAGATGCTCGCCGGTCCGCCGGTGCGGCAACAGGCGCAAGGCATCATCCGGCCGCTGTTCGGCCAGATACTTGCGCAGCTCCCACACCTGCTCGATGGTGTAGATGCGGCGGTTGTTGTCGGCGCGCAGCGGCTGCGGCCCCTTGCCGTCCAGCGTCAGGGCGCGCAAGGTGCTTTCCGGAATGCCGAGCAGGCGCACCAGATCCAGCGTCGAAAACGTGCGGCCATAGGACTTGCGCGCCTCGGGGGGATAGGTCATCTCGCGCATGGACTGAAGCTTGTCCGACAGGCGCTGGGTGAAGTCCCCGATCTTGGCGGTTGTGTCCTTGGCGCTATCCATCTCGCCTGCGAGCATCTCGATCTCCTGACGGTTCCGCATTCGAGCGCGACCTCAATACCGTCAGAAATGCCCCAGCCCCGCCGATTCTGCAAGAAATATTAGGTTAACGGAAGCTTAAGCCCAATTCCGCCGCGCCGTTGCCGCTTGCACAAAGACAAAGGCGGCCCCGGATGCCGGGGCCGCCTGTCTTTTAGCGCGGGTCTTGCGTGCTTACTCCGCCGGGGCGGGCATGCCCTGCGGCAGCTTGCCCTTCTTGTAGGAGACGGAGGCTTCCACGAACTCGTTCGCAGCCTTCATGTTGGGCTTAGTGACGAGGCTGACGGCGACGAACAGGAGCGTCGAGACCGGCAGGGCCAGCACACCGGCGTTGAGGCCGAAGAGCTTGTTGCCCGTCAGGTACATCCACACCACGAAGGCAACGCCGCCGAGAATGGAGACCAGCGCACCGGCCGCCGTGCCGCGCCGCCAGAAGAAGGCGCCGATGATGGCCGGAACCGTGACCAGCAGGCCGACGGAGGCTGCTACCGACAGGATGGCGATCATCGAGAATTCCATCGCGGCAAAGACCAGCGAGACGATGGAGATGAACGGGATGATCAGCTTGCCGATGAAGAGCTGGCGTGCGTCGCTCGCCCCGCCCGTCACGTTGCTCCACACATCGCGGGCAAAGACCGACGACAGGGTGAGCAGGATCGAGTCGATGGTGGAAACGGCAGCGGCCAGAATGCCGACCATGACCATGACGCCCAGAACCGGCGGCACGAAGTCCGAAGCCAGCAGGGTGGAGGTGGCAAGGTCACCCTTTTCCAGCTCCGGGAAGGCGACGAAGGCGGAGAAGCCCCAGAGCACCGACACGACCGTATAGACGAAGCCGAAGCACAGGAAGATCACCAGCATGCGGCGCAGCGCCTTGAGGGAGGCCGGCATATAGAGGCGCTGGCTCACCTGCGGGTTGGAGATGGCGAAGAAGAACCACGGAATGGTCAGCCCCAGGAAGGTGGTGAAGCTGAAGAGGCCGGGTCCGGGCACCTGCAGCAGCTCCGGCTTGGTGGCCTGGATGGCACCGAAGAGGCCGGAGAAACCGCCCAGTTCGATCAGCACCAGACCGCAGACCAGCACCGAGGCGACGATCATCATCAGCGCCTGCAGGCTGTCCGTCCACATCACCGAGCGGATACCGGCCACATAGGAGAAGATGATGGCCAGCACCGTGGAAATGACCACGCCCCACAGGAAGGGAATGCCGCCGCCGGTCATGCCGGACAGGAGGTAACCCACGCCCGACAGCTGCACCGCCGAATAGGGGATGAGGAACACGAGGCTGACGAGACCGGCGGCCACGGCCACCCAGCGGCTGCCGTAACGCGTGCCCAGCATTTCATAGGGCGTGACGAAGCCGTATTTCTTGCCCACCGCCCAGAAGCGCGGGCCGAAGATGGCGACGAGCGACACGCCCGCGAAATAGATGATCTCGAAACCGAGGGCGCCGACGCCGCCCTTGAAGGTGAGACCGGCAAGGCCGATCATCATGAAGGCCGAATAGGTGGTGGCCGAGTAGCTCAGCGCCGACAGCACGCCGCCCATGGAGCGCCCGCCGATGAAATACTCGGACATGCTGGCAGACTCGCCCGAGCGCGAGATATAGGCCACCACGAAGGAGGCGAGGACGTAGATCACCAGTCCCCAGACGACAAGGGTAACGCTCATGCCTCGTCCTCCTCGAAGCTGGCGGTTGCCAGAATGTTGAGAACGATGACGGCAACGCCTGCGGCGCACCAGAACAGGAAGGAGCCATACCACTCCGCCACATTGGTGAGCAGCGTATAGGGTATGACGTAGCAGGCGAGGACGACCACGCCTATCAAGTATAGTGCAGCTTTCGACATGTGGTGACTTCCCTCTAGAGATTGGTGGGTTGTTTTCATCCGCCTTGTTTCCGGCGGTTTGAACGGGCGTTTTCCGGCGCCCGCAAGTTCCCCGGCCGTCCGCCGGAGCACATCAGGTGACAGGCTCAGCGCCCGGAAGGCGCAAGGCCGGCGAGCCAGCTTTCAATGTCCGCCGCATCGGTCACATCGGCATATTTCTGGCCCATGTCATAAAGGTTGGCGTCATGCGGGGCCGCCGCGCGGTCAGCGCAGCAATCGGCCGGAACCAGCACGTTGAAGCCGCTCTGGACCGCATCCACCACGGAAGCGCGCACGCAGCCCGATGTGGTGGCACCGGTGACGACCAGCGTGTCCACGCCTGCCCCGGTCAGCAGGCCAGCAAGTGCCGTGCCATGAAAGGCGGAAGCGCCCTTCTTGGTGATCACCGGGTCCTGCGGCTGAATGCCCGTTGCCGCGTCAATCTCCACCAGCCGGCTGCCTTCCAGAAGCGCAGCCATGCCGGCCGCCTTGCGCAGCCATGGCAGCAGGGCAATCTCGCCGGGGTGATAGGCAATCGTCGTGTAGATGACCGGAAAACCCTTGGCACGGGCCAGATCCGTCAGCCGCCGTGTGGCGGCCATCTGCGCGCTCATGTCCGCCGCCGTCGGATAGGCGGTGTCGGTGAAGCCATAGGTGAAATCGACCACCAGAACGGCAGGCCTCGTGCCGCGCGGCACCGGCTGGCCAAACCCGGCCGCCTGGTATGTTTCTTCCTGCTGTGTCATGTCCTTGCCCCCCTTCGGCTGGACGTTCCCGCAGCTCAAAAACTGCGGCCTCACCTCTCGCCGCAGCCCCCTCTCCCCCCTTGAGGGGGAGATGTCTGCGTCAGCAGACAGAGGGGGGTATGCAGCATTTCAAAAAAGCAGGACCTCTCTCACAAGCGGACAGTCCGTTACCCCCCTCTGCCCCCTGCCGGGGGCATCTCCCCCTCAAGGGGGGAGAGGAGTTGGAGCCCATCTCAGCCCCGTGCCATCTGGATGTCCTTCACAACGATGTCGCCATCGATCACCACCGGTTCATCGTCGAGGAACAGCGAGCAGCCGCGCATCGGGATGTCGAGGTGGCAGGCGGTGTCGTTTGGTCCGCCCAGCTCGTTGTTCGGGCCGGTGGAGAACATGACGTTGCCGTAGAAGCTGCGCGGCTCCATGCCCATGCCGCCGGGGAAGGCGCCCGGCACCATGTTGTGCCACTTGGCATGGGGGTTCATGCCCCAGCCCACATGGCTCATGCCCATGCCGCGCGGATCGTTGAAGGCGTCCATGTAGGACTTCACCAGCTCCGCATCGAGGCCGCCGCGAATGTCGCGCACGAAGCCCTTTTCGATGGTGTAGATGATGGGCTCGCGCACATAGATGTTCTGCGGCAGCAGGATATCGCCCGGCGCCACCACGATCTGCCCGTCCACACCGTCATCATCCCCGCCCGTGAAGACGAAGCCCGAGGGCCAGTGGTCCCAGCGGCCCGGCTCGTCGGTGCAGGCATATTCCGTCACCGTGGGATAGGTGTTGAGCTTGTAGGTCACATCCGTGCCATGGGGCGAGGTGATGCGCATGACTTTCGCCTTGGCCAGCATTTCCCCGGCGATTTCCACCTTCTCGCGGATTTCCTTGGTCGGCAGCATGCGCGCCAGCAGCTCCGGCGGCTCCACGGCGGTGAGAATGCGCGTGCCGGCGGCCTGAATGGCCATCTGCTCGGGCGAAAACAGCAGGAACACGCAGTCGATCAGCATGTCGCAGGCCTTCAGCGCCTCCACCGCATCGGGCATGGCGGCAAGGCCGGTGACGCCGACGTTCCAGCCGCTCATCGGCAGCGGTGCGGGCAGGCGCATGTGATACATCAGCGCGCCAAGACGCTGGCCTGCGGCCATGAAGGCATCGGCATAATCAAGCCGGTCGCTGCCCTGCGTCAGGACGATGAGCTTCTCGCCCTCATGCACGCCCGACATCTTCAGCTGATGCAGGCAGATCTCGGTAAAGCTGGCGTGGTCCATGTGCTGTGTCCTCTTGTTCTTTTGGGGCTCAGGGCCAGAAAGTCAGATACGGAAATCCATAACGGCGGAGAGGAAGCCCTCCAGATCGTCCCAGGGGATCATGTGCCCGGCCTTTTCGACGATCATCACCTCGATGCCCGGCGAAAGCTGGCAGATCTCCGCGATATCCTCCTTGCCGATCACCGCAGCTCCGCCCGCCACCACGAGGCGCATGGGAAGGCGCAGATGCGGCAGGTCGGCGTGGATGTCGTCCGTGTGGAAGCCGTCATAGGCGGTGCGGATGGCGTCGAGCTGGCAGGTGTGAAGCCACTCGGCCCGGATCGCATTCTGCTCGTCCGTCCAGGTGGGGCAGAAGCGGCGCATGTCCTCGCCCGAACAGCCCTTCTGCGCCATGAGGATGGAATCCTCATACCAGTTCCAGGCCGAGGGATAAGCCCGCCGTCCGGGGCCGGAGACCGGCGGGTCCACCAGCACCAGGCCGGAGAAGGCCTCCGGCGCCTTGCGGGCGGCGCGGATGGCCGTGCGGGCGCCCATGGAATGGCCCAGCACCACCGGCTTGCCGAGACCGGCAGCTTCCGCCACCGCAATCGCATCTTCCGCCATGGCATCGAGCGAATAGTCGAGCGCGCCTGCTTCACTCAGGCCACGGCCGCGCACGTCCAGCACATGCACATCGAAGGCCCCGGTCAGTCGCTCGGCGACGAAGCCCCAGGTCACCGCCGGCGAGGTGATGCCCGGAATGAGCAGCAGCGAAGGCCCGCTGCCTGCGTGATGCACCAGATGCTGGCGGATGCCATTGGCGTGAACGTTGTAGCCGCGTGCCATCACCCGCCCCCTCAATATGCGCCGGACAGCAGCGTGCCGCCGCCGGGAACGCGGGTGTCGAGATCCAGCGCTTTCAGCATCTGCCATGTGGTGGCGATGGCCGCCGTCAGCACCGGCTTGCCGGTGATGGCTTCCGCCATCGGCACGGCCGGCAGCGAGGGCATCTGCACGCAGGCGGACAGAACCACCGCGTCCACGTCATCGGTCTTCATGCCTTTGACGATGCCCGGCAGGTTCATCGGGTCATGGGCGGCAACGGCCAGATTGTCCGGGATTTCCAGCGCCCGCCAGTCGCTCACCTCGATGCCTTCATTGCGGATATAGGCAACGACCAGTTCCGTCAGCGGCTTCATGTAGGGCGCAACCAGCGCGATTTTCTTCGCGCCGATGGCCCGCAGGCCCTCAACCAGCGCCCCGGCAGAGGTGACAACCGGCGCGGCATTGCCGTTTTCGACCGTCACCCCATGCAGGCGGGTCTGGCTCTGGCAGTGATAGCCTAGCCCCATGGCCATGATCGCCACGAGGCAGGCATAACCCATCACGTCAACGCGGGCATCGGAAAGCTCCAGCGCGCACCGGTCGCTGTCCGCATCCATCGCCGCCAGCTCTTCCTTGGTCACATGCTTCATGCGCATGCGGGAGGAGTGAAAGGTGAACCGCTCCGGCGCAATCTGCTCACGCATGCGCAGCAGCGCCGGGATCTCCGTTTCCATCGTCACATTCGAGCTCGGGACGATCTGCCCGATACGGTAGGTCTTCATGCCTGTGGCTCCCTCCATTCGTTGGAAGCCACGTTAATTATTCATTTGAATAATAACAAGCCCATTTTTTCACCGTGCCGCCATATCGCGCTGCACCATCATTCAGCAGAGGTGAAAAAGTCAGAGGTGCACACGTAATCTGGTCACAGCGGCGGGGCCTCTCATTTCCCCTCCCCCTTGAGGGGAGGGGGTAGGGGTGGGGGTCTTCACGCAGGAGCGCTGCTTGACTGGCACTCGTCTCTACCCGGGGCACCTTCAATGAAAATATCAGGTTTCTTCAATCCCTTACCCCCACCAGGGGCAGTGTTTAGATTGGAGGCAGTGAGGAGGATCGTGCCTTCGTTTTACCGCAGCGCCCCTCTCCCCCCTTGAGGGGGAGATGTCAGCGCAAGCTGACAGAGGGGGGTGGCGGCGGCGCAGCACAGCAGGAACTCTCGCATAAATGGACAGGCTGCACACCCCCCACTGCCCCCTGCCGGGGGCATCTCCCCCTCAAGGGCAGGGGAATCGCATATGAAATTTTTGGATTCCGATCTTTCGCCGCAAGGCGCCTCTGGATTCCAAAATTACCTTTCGCAAGGACTGAATGTTCGATCCTTGCGTAGGCGGATGGGATTTCCGCCATATGCGATAGCCCTGCCCTCAAGGGGGGAGAGGAACTGGAGCCTGACTGACAGTCCGTTGCAGACCCTGCCGCTCAAGAAAGGGAGGGACAGAAACCCCGCCCAATCACAGCGGTGCGCGCAGCCCGGCGGAGAGGAAGCGGACAAGATGGTCGAGCATTTCGTCCTTGCCGAAGGCCGTGAGGTGGCCTTCCGTAAGGTCGCCAATGCGGCCCAAGTCGTTGAGCATGAAGAGATAGGCACCGACGAGGAAGGCCATGCGCACGCTGATGATATCCTTCGGCACATGCGGCAGGATGCGGGAAAGAACCGCGATGTAGCGCTTGACCGAGGCGTCATAGACCTCGCGGCGCAGGCGCAGCGCGTGCTCTTCCGGTTCGGCATGGAGCCGCGCCTGCATGGCGACAAAAGCGGCACCGTTCGGCCCGGAATATTTCATGTCCCACTGGGGCTTCAGATAGGCAAAGACCACATCCTCCACCGTGGGCGTTTCGGTGAATTCCAGCAGCCGGTCCAGATTGACATGCCGGTGCCCGGCCAGCACCCCGCCCCGGCGGCGGAAGCATTCGTCGAACAGATCCACCTTGGAGCCGAAGTAATAGCGGATCAGCCCCTGATTGACCCCGGCGCGGGCCGCGATATCGCGCAGGTTCGCGCCCTCAAAGCCCGCCTCGGCAAAGGCCAGCTCCGCATGGTCGAGGATCTGGTCCTTCAGATCCGGTGCCGCACCCGCCTGCTCACCCCGCGCCGGACGCCCCGGCCCGCGCGGCTTGGACCGCTTGCCAGAACCCGAAGTGGCGCCTGATTTCGCCTTCGCGTCTGCCGCAGGTGTCTTGCTGGTTTCCGCCACGCGGATTTCCTCATGTCTCGTGTCTGGCCCACTGGCGGGCAATGTTTACAACGGTCTTCCAGTCAGGCTCCAACTCCTCTCCCCCCTTGAGGGGGAGATGCCCCCGGCAGGGGGCAGAGGGGGGGTAGCGGGCTATCCTTTCAAACGAAAGGTGATGCCGTGTTGAGGCGCAGCTACCCCCCTCTGTTTGCTGGCGCAGACATCTCCCCCTCAAGGGGGGAGAGGGGCGCTGCGGAGAAACGATGGCCCATTCCCCCTCCGCACACCCAAAGCCACCATTGCCTCCTCAAGGAGAGAGTCAAACTGCTGCCCGACTGGCCACCCCGTGTAAAGACCACCCCAATCGGAGGGTAAAAGATTGCTGACTCATACACTCATATTATTCGCATGAATAATTAAATCAGCCGTTTCAGCAAGGCAAGGAAGGTTGCCTGCTCTGCGGGCGAAAGCGGCGCCAGCGTTGCCTCGGTGATGGCGCGCATCTGCGGCACGAGTTCGTCCAGCAGATCGCGGCCGGCCTGCGTGGTGGAGAGCAGATGGCGGCGCTTGTCCTCGCCGTCCTTTTCCAGCCGGATCAGCCCGCGTGCGATCAGCCGCGTGACAACCCCCTTTGTCGTCGCAGCATCCATTCCCGCCAGCCGCCCCAGCGCGTTCTGCGACACCGGCCCGCGCACCTCGCGCAGGCGGAACAGGGTGGAAAACTGCGTCGGCGTCAGCCCGCCGGTCATCCGCTCCGTGAAAATCGAAATATGCCGCTGATAGGCAAGGCGCAGCAGGAATCCCGCCTGCTCGTCCAGCACATAGGCCTTCTCGCTGGCCCTGTCATGTCCGGATGCTGTCATCGGCCCGATGTCTCCCCCGCCGGTCCTTTTTGTTTGAATCTGCCTTATCACGAGTTCCGCAGCAAAGGTTGCAGTTTCGCATGAGCATCAGCCCGGATGCCGCTCCGCCCAAGGGCGCGGCGTGGGCAAAATTTCCGCCTGCACAGCATTTGCGCAGAAATAAGTATCATCCCGTAAAAAT
The DNA here is from genome assembly GCF_000382365.1 of Pannonibacter phragmitetus DSM 14782. Lineage (GTDB taxonomy): Bacteria > Pseudomonadota > Alphaproteobacteria > Rhizobiales > Stappiaceae > Pannonibacter > Pannonibacter phragmitetus. The sequence goes on from NZ_KB908225.1 coordinate 138,534, forward strand.
TCGTTTGCACACATACAAATTTTTTGCTCAACTCTCTTTAACGCTCCCCCGAGAGAGCGATCCAGAGGGTACCATGACCGACACGTTCTGCCTGACCGTGAACGGGGCACGCCATGTGCTGCCGCATCCGGAAGACCGCACGCTTCTCGACATCCTGCGCAGCGAGCTGAAGCTGACGGGGGCGAAATATGGCTGCGGCATGGCCCAGTGCGGGGCTTGTACCGTGCTGGTGGACGGCAGGCCAGCCCGCGCCTGCGTGATGCGCGCCTCCCGCGCCGCAGATTGCGAAATCACCACGCTGGAAGGCCTCGCCGATGCGGATACCGGCGCCCTTTCCCCCGTGCAGCAGGGCTTTCTGGAGTGTGAGGGCGCGCAATGCGGCTATTGCCTCAATGGCATGGTGATGACCGCGACCGCCCTTCTGGCAGACAATCCTTGCCCCTCACGCGAGGAAATCCGCGCCGCCCTGCGGCATAACCTGTGCCGCTGCGGCACCCATCTGGAAATCATCGCCTCCGTCGAGCGCGCCGCCGAGCTCATGCGCGGAGGCGCCTCATGAGCCCCGCCGCCCCTGCCCTCATCATCCACGAGGACCGGCCCAATGGCCGCGCCGTCTATCTGCATCTTGCGGCAGACGGCAGCGCCACCGGCTTCAACGGCCATGTGGATCTTGGCACCGGCATCGAGACGGCGCTGGCGCAAATCGTTGCCGAAGAGCTGGATCTGCCGCTCGGCGCCGTGCGCATGGTGCTGGGCGACACGGCGCTGACGCCGGATCAGGGGCCGACGATTGCCTCCGAAACCATTCAGGTGGCCGCCATCCCGCTGCGCCTTGCCGCCGCGCAGGCCCGTGCGGTTCTGGCTGCCGAGGCCGCCCGCCGCTTCAACGCTCCGGCGGAGGAACTGCGGCTTGAGGCCGGCCACGCGCATTGGCAGGGCAAGAGCCTCACCTATGCCCAGCTTCTGGAGGGCCTGAGCCTCGATCTGCCGCTGGATCGCAGCGTCCCGGTCAAGGCCCCGGCGGAGTACCGCATCGTCGGCCAGAAGACCGGGCGGCGCGACCTGCCGGAGAAGCTGCGCGGCCAGCACCCCTATATCCACGATGTGGACGTGCCCGGCATGGTGCATGGCCATGTCATCCGCCCGCCCTATGCCGGGCGCGACAGCGGCGAATTCATCGGCCACAGCCTCATTGGCTATGATGAGGCCGCCGTGCAGGGCATGCCGGGCTTCATCGCCATCGTGCGGCAGGCGGATTTTCTGGCCATGGTGGCGCAGCGCGCCGATCAGGCGGAGACCATTGCAGAGGCTCTGCCGGTGCACTGGCGCATGCCGCCGGAGCTGCCGGACATGGCCAGCCTGCGCCAGACGCTGAAGGACCATCCCTCAACGCCCCGCCCGCTGGACCAGACCGGCAACTTCGCCCGTGGCATTGGCGAATGCGATGTGGCGCGTGAGCGCACCTATATCTGGCCCTATCACGAGCACGGCTCCATCGGCCCGTCCTGCGCCATTGCCAACTGGGCGGAGGGGCAGCCGGTGGTCTGGTCCGGCACGCAGAACCCGCACATGCTGCGCGGTGATCTGGCCGTGCTGGTGGATCTGCCGCCGGAAGCCATCGAGATCCGCCGCTATCAGGCGGCCGGCTGCTATGGCCGCAACTGCGCCGATGATGTGTGCGGCGATGCGCTGCTGCTGTCCCGCGCCATTGGCCAGCCGGTGCGCGTGCAGCTGACCCGGGCACAGGAGCACCTGTGGGAGCCCAAGGGCGCAGCGCAGCTGATGGAAGTCCACGGCGGGATGAAGGCGGGCAGCCTGCATGCCTATGCCATCGACACCTGGTACCCCTCCAACCGCGGCCCCAATCTGGCGCTGCTGCTGACCGGGCGCATCAGCCCGGAGCCGCGCCCCTCGGACATGGGCGACCGCACCATCATTCCGCCCTACAGGGTGCCGAACAAGCGCATCACCGTGCATGACATGGCACCCATGGTGCGCGCTGCCTGGATGCGCGGCGTCTCGGCCCTGCCGAACACCTTTGCCCACGAAAGCTTCATCGACGAAATGGCTTTCGAGGCGGGGGAAGATCCGGTGGAGTTCCGCCTGCGCCATCTCGATGATCCCCGGCAGGCCGAGCTGGTGCGGCGCACGGCGGCAGAGGCCGGCTGGTCCGCCCGCAGCGGCCCGCGCCTGCGCCGCGAGGGGCGCATGGCCTATGGGCAGGGCTTTGCCTTTGCCACCTATGTGCATGGCACCTTCCCCGGCGTTGCCGCCGCCTCCGCCGCCTGGGTGGTGGATGTGGCGGTGGACACGCAGACGGGCGAAGTCACCCTGACGCGCATCTTCATCGGGCAGGATCAGGGCCTTGTCATCAACCCGGACGGAGTGCGCCAGCAGATCCACGGCAACGCGGTGCAGACCGCCAGCCGCGTGATGCTGGAAGAAGTCACCTTCGACGAGATTTCCCCCACGCCGCAGAGCTGGGCGGCCTATCCGATCCAGACCTTCCCCGCCGTGCCGGACATCAGCACCATGCTGATCGCCCGCCCGGAAGACCCGCCGCTGGGTGTGGGCGAAAGCGCCGCCGTGCCAAGCGCTGCGGCCATCGCCAATGCCATTTTCGATGCCACGGGCGTGCGCCTGCGCGAGGTGCCCTTCACGCCGGAAAAGATGCGCAGCGCCCTTGCCGCCCATGGGTTTGACGGTGCTGCCGCCCTGCCCGCCCCTGCACCGGGCAAGAAGCGCAACAGCCTGCGCCGCAAGCTGCTGGGGCTGGGCACGGTGCTGGGCGGCGCGCTCACCTTCGGCGCGGTGGCCCTGCCGCTCCACCGGCCCATTGCGCCGGTGGCCCCTTCTGCTCCCGCTTCCTTCTCGGCGGAAACGCTGGAGCGCGGACGGCAGGTCTTTGCCCTTGGCAACTGCGCCAGTTGTCACACGGCAGAAGGCGGCATCGCCAATGCAGGCGGGCGGCCCGTGGTCACGCCCTTCGGCACCATCTACACCACCAACCTGACGCCCGACCCGGAGACCGGTCTTGGCCGCTGGAGCTTCGAGGCCTTCGACCGGGCCATGCGCCAGGGCATCAGCCGCGAGGGGCACAATCTCTATCCGGCCTTCCCCTATACATCCTTTGCCAAGATGTCGGGCGAGGACATGCTGGCGCTCTACGCCTTCCTGCAGACGCTTGCGCCCGTCAGTCAGATGGCGCCGCAGGCACAGATGATCGCACCGGCCAACCTGCGCCCGGCGCTGTCCGTGTGGAACCTGCTCTATCAAGACACGAAGCCCTTCATGCCCGAGCCAGCCAAGGGCGAGGTGTGGAACCGGGGCAAGTATCTGGTGGAAGCCGCCGGCCATTGCTCCGCCTGCCACGCCCCGCGCAATGCCGCCGGGGCCGAAATGCCGGAGCTGACGGGGGCCATGATCAAGGGCTGGTACGCGCCCGCCCTCGCCGGGGCGCAGGCCACCGCAAGGGGCTGGGACGAGGACACGCTGTTTGCCTATCTGCGGACCGGCCATTCGGAAGCAGCCACCGCCTCCGGCCCCATGGCCGAAGTGACCGCCAGCCTCACCGCCCTGCCGGACAGCGACATCCGCGCCATGGCCACCTATCTCGCCTCGCTCGGGGAAGGTGATCCGAAGGCAGCGCTGGCCCCTGTTTCGCGGCCCCCTGTTGCGGAAGCCAGCCCTGCACCCGGACCGGGCAGCCGCATCTATGACAGCGCCTGCGCCGTCTGCCACGAGCCCGCCATTTCCGGCACAGTCACGGCGGCGCTCTCGCCGCTCAGCCGCTCCGCCGCCCTGCGCGCCCCAAAGCCGGACGCGCTGTACTCGGTTCTGGACGAGGGCGTGCGCGCCCCCGAGGGCCTCGCCTTGCGCGACATGCCCTCCTTCCACGGAGAGCTGACCGCCAGCAACCGCGAGGCCCTCGCCACCTACCTCCGCCACCGCTTCGCCCCGGACCTGCCGCCATGGTGAGAGGGGACGGATTCCACTGGACTTTCCGCCCCCCTCCCCCTTGAGGGGAGGGGCAGGGGGTGGGGGTAACGGGCTGAAAACACGGGGTATTTTTGTTGCAGGTTCGCTATGCAGACCAGAGTGCAAGTCATCCAACGCTTCGGCGTGAAAACCCCCACCCCTTACCCCTCCCCTCAAGGGGGAGGGGAAACGAGAGGCCGTGCACTGAAGATGAGGGAAGAGAGTCTCCAATGGCCGCAGCGCCCCTCTCCCCCCTTGAGGGGGAGATGTCAGCGCAAGCTGACAGAGGGGGGTGCCAGCGCCCCGGCACGGTACAGGCTTCCGGTTCTTTCGAGACGCTGCATCCCCCCCTCTGCCCCCTGCCGGGGGCATCTCCCCCTCAAGGGGGGAGAGGAGTTGGTGGCAAACCTGGCGTCCGGAAGAGGGGCAGCACTTTGGCCCCCAAGGCA
>NZ_KB908226.1 GCF_000382365.1 Pannonibacter phragmitetus DSM 14782
TGACGGCCTGCGCCTCTGGCCCCGCTCGTCGGCCAGCCTCCTCCCGGCACCAGCGGCGCAGCGTCTCGCTCGTGCAGCCGATCTTGCCAGCAATCGAGGTCAGCGCCGCCCACTCCGACGGGTAATCCCCACGATGCTCCGCCACCATCCGCACGGCACGGTCGCGAAACTCACCCGAAAACTTGTTCCTTGTAGCGCTCATCTCAGCTCCTTCTCACAAATAGGAGCCTCCTGGAAAGCCAGGACGGTTCACTTTCCATCATTGCCCTTTATCGTAAATACTCGCCCTCGTTCCGGTATCATGTCGATTACATAACTTGGAGCACGGTGATACGGATCATCTTTAAGAGCGCTGCCAACAGGCTGTGCACCGCTTATTTCTTGGGCGGCGTACTGTGCACGCAAGCGTTCAAACTGCGCAACATTCTGAGCTGGTCCCGCCCCACTCAACACCTCCTCAACCCGGCCGGTTTCCTTTGCCAGCTTGAAGCGCTTGAGCATGTTGATGGAGCTGGAGGGAAGGAAGACGGAGACGACGGCCGTGCCGCCCTTCAGCTGGTTCTGAAGGCGCGGGTCAAGCTCGTTCCAGCGCTTTGAAATCCGCTGGCCGGTGGCTTCGTCGATATAGACGACGGTGGCATCAACCGCCCCGCCAACGACTTCCAGAACCCCCAGCACAGCCACCGTCTGATCCGGATAGTTCTCCATCGCAAGGCTGACGCCCTGCTCCACTCCGTATGCCATCGCCTGGCTGAGCGGGTCATCACCGGCACCGATCCGGGCAAGCCCTTCCAGCGGGTCCCCTTCTCCGGCGCCGGCGACATAAGCTCCGGCAGCAATCATTCCCCAGACAATGAGGGGAATTGCGTTGTTTTCAGCAGCGTTGCCGCCTGTGTTGGCGCCCGTATCCACATCGCCGCCCGCAAGGGCTGCAGCAAGGCCGCCAGCCAGCCGGGCAACATCAACACCCTTGGCCCGGAAACGCTCGAAGTCGCTTTCCAGAAGCGCCCTGATCGCCATAGCTTCCTGGGCTGTCAGCGTCTGGCCGCGAAGGCTCTCGGCCTGCTCCAGCTTGTCCCGAACCCAATCCTGAAGCTGAATCTGCGCAACGAGTTCCCCTGCCACGCCGCCTGCGGCACCTCCAGCGCAGTCACCTGACTGGATCGCGCCCGTCGCACAGCCAAGCGCGGCATGGGCGATGAGCTGGGCCGAAGTGCCGATGTCACCGTTGAACTTCGCCTGGCCAATCTCTTCGGCTGCGACCTTGCCGACCATGTCCGCCGCAGCAAGGCGCAGGGCCGGCATGAGGTTGTCACCAAAGCCGCCGCCCTGAATAACAGTCTCAACGCTGGCGTTGACCGTTGCCTTGATGAGATTGCGCTGTGCCTCCCTCAGTATCCGGTCCGCTACCGGGGCCGTTCTGGGCAGAGACTGCCCAATCCCCGACACATCCATCAGATGCGCGGTGAGGCCTGCGGTGACCATGGAGGTGACGAGGCTGCGCAGGGTGGCGGAGGAGCCGAGTTCTTCGAGCGCGCCGCCGAGGTTGCCGCGGTTGTTGACGAGGGCGACGGCGGTTTTGTTGATGAGGGCCTGAACACCCGCCTGAAGCGCGGCTTCCAGCGCCACGTTGCCCGCAACGCCGAGGCTGGTGGCCAGCGAGGAGGAGAGCGAGGCGGTGAGGCCGCCGCTGCCTGCGGTGAGTGCGGTGGCGACCAGCGTCACCAGCGCTGCGCCTGCCTCCGTCAGCCCCTGTTCCTTGTAGTCCCACTGTTCGAAGCGGGTCTCAACCGCCTGCCAGTCCACCTTGCCGGCCAGCGCCGGATCGTCGCGAAGCTCCCCCACCCAGGAAAGCCCGGGCTGCGCGGCGAGCTGTTCGATGGAGGCTTCGAAGCTGCCGGTCTTGTGGTACTCGACGATGATGCCGTTGCCCGCGTCGATCTTCAGGCCGCCACCCGCCTCGATCTCCACGTGCGCAATTGTTTCACTCAGCTGGCCCTGATCGCGCGAGTTCCACCACAGCAGGTCTTCTTCACGCTTGCTGTCGTGGCGGTAGCTCTGGTCCGTCGTGGTGAGCAGCGCCACCTGGCCGTTTTTGGCCTCGATGCGGGTTTCCCCGCCGCTCTGCAGGCGGGCCGCCCCCAGCGCGATGTTGCCCTCGCGGCTGATGATGGCGATGTCCTCGCCGGCCGTGATGGTGGTGCGCCGGGTTTCGGTGCCTGCGGCCTGGCGGCGGATGTTGGTTTCCGTCCCCAGAAGGCCGCTGGTCTTGATATCCAGCTTCAGGTCGCGGGAGAACTGGTCCTGCACGGAGATGATGGCAAGGTTGCCGCCCGCATCCAGCGTCACCGTGCGGCGGGCTTCCAGCTCTGCGCCGGCAAGGGTCAGGTTGCCGCCGGCATCCACCAGCATGGCGCCGCCAGCGCTCAGTTCCGCCAGCGTGTGGGTCAGGCTGCTGGCCCGGTCATAGCCGCCCTTGATGGTGTCGTCGCGGTTGCGCTCCAGCTGCAGGGCGGAGATTTCCACTGCATCACCGGCGGTGAGGACGAGATCCTCCCCGGCGGCAAAGCGCCCGCCTTCGGACAGGATGGAGCCCGAGGCGTTGATCAGCAGATCGTTGCGCGCCTCGATGCGGCCCACCTGCTGGATGCGGTCGGCATAGCCGTTGAAATAGCTGTCGCGCTGCTTCAGCGTGTCATTGGCCACCATATCCGCGTTGATGACCACGGTGCCGCCAGAAACGGTGCCCGAGCGGTTGGCGAAGAGGCTGCCGGCATCGATGATGATGTCCGCCCCGGCAAAGAGGCTGCCGCCTTCGTTGACGGTGCTGAAATCGGTGTCGATGCGCAGGTCACCCGCCGTGGCGATGAGGCCCGAGTTGGCCACCCCGCCCGCAACCAGCGTGGTGTCCCCGCCGGCGCGGATCTGGGCCGAGGCCACCTGCGTGCTGTTGCGCAAGGCGGCCAGATACAGCCGGGGCACGAGCACGTCCTGCCCGTTGACGTTCCGCTTCTCCAGCCAGACGATATCGCGCGTCAGCGCGGCGGCCTGCTCCTTCGTCAGGGCAAGGCCCGGCGTCAACTGCAGGTCCCCCTGCACGGCAAGGGCATTGTCATAGAGCTGGCGCATCAACTCGATCGGGTCGAGGCCCGTGCCCAGATCCAGCGTGCCGGTCTGGTTGAAGATCTGCTCGCGGATCAGGCGGAACTCGGCATAGGCATCGCCAAAGCGCCGCTCGATGGCCGCAGGATCGTAGTTGCCCACGCGGGAGAGGAAATAGTCGGAACTCAGATATTTGCTGAGGTCGACAAACTCGGAGCGTGTTTCGATGAGGAACGGCGCATCCGGGCTCTGGGCCTGCTCGAAGGTTGCCTCGCGGCCGATGAGGCCGTCGATGCTGATGTCGAGGGATCCGGTTCCGGCAAAATCCCGCGCTGCCGTGCTGGCATCCACCAGCGCCGGATCCAGCGCCCGCTCGCCCGAGGCAAGGCCGATCTGGCCTGCGGCCTCCCGCACCGCGTTGTTGGTCAGGAAACCGGTGACATCCGCGTCCAGATCCCCGCCCGCCACGATGGTACCGAAGACCTGATCATAGGTGGAGGACTCGGTATCCGTGTCCGTCGTCGTCCAGTAGCGCGTCTTGCGGCTGAGGCAGATACCCAGGACGCGCCGGGCGCAGTAACGCTCGGAATGCTGGGTGACGGCTCTTGTCACCACGGTCTCGATCAGATCACGCCCCTCGTTGACCACGGTTGTGGCCGCCAGCGTCATGTCACCGCCAGAGGCAATCTGGCTGTAGCTGTTGGTCAGCGTATCCGTGCTGACGGTCAGCGTGCCACCCGCAAGGATCTGGCCTGCCGGGCCATTGGCCGTTGCCTTCTCGCGGGTCGTCTCCACCGTTGTGGTGGTGTTGCCGGAAGTGCTGGAGGTGCTCGTCGTCTCCGTGGTCACCACCAGCCCGTCGCGGCTGTTCGTGATGGTGCCGGCCGCCAGCGCCATGTTGCCGGAGACGGCCTCGATGGTGCCGGAGCGGTTATCGATGGCAGCCGCACGCGTGCTGCTGCGGCCAGCGATGGTCAGATTGCGTTCGGCCAGAATATCGGCAATGACATTCGTCAGCGTGCCGTCGAGCAGGATGGCCAGATCCGTGCCGCCATAGAGGAGGCCGGTGTTGTCGAGATTGCCCGAAAGCGCGAGGTCCAGCGCCCCGCCTGAAGAGCCGAGAGCCCCTACGTTGACAAGCGATGCCGCCTTGAGGCTGACGCCCGCGCCGCCATTCACCGAAGCGCCGGAGGCAACTGTTACCGCGCCTGCCAGTTCGCCGCTGATGCCCTCAAGCGTGAGAAGTCCGGCAGAGACCAGACGCCCGCCGAAGAGCGTTGCGCCATCGGTGGCAAGCGTCACCGGCCCTTGCACCAGGGTTTCGGTGCCAAGCTCCAGAGCTCCAGCGCTTGTGACGTTGAGCGCACCGGCATAGGCCACAAGGCTGCCCCGGCTGAGGAAGCTGCCTGCGTCCACCGTCACCGTGCCGCCGTTGATGGTGCCGGAGGAGGTGAGCGTGGTGCCGGAAGCGTCCAGCGTCAGCGCGCCGCCCGCAGCCATGATGCCGCTGCTTGACAGCGTACCGCCTGCCTTGATCAGGGCGCCGGAGGTGCTGGAAAGGGTGCCGGCATTTTCCAGCGCGCCAAGGCTCGTCACCTCAAGGCCATTTCCAGCCGCCGTGGACTGTCCGCCGATGATGCCGTCATTGCGGATGCTGGCAGCAGAAACGGTCACCTTGCCATCCGCCGCGACGACAGCGCCGCTGCCGGTGGTCAGTGCCCCGGTGGAGACGAGGCTCAGGGTGGAGGCGGAAACCGTGCGGCCGTTGACGGCCATGTTGCCTGCCGATGTCAGGCTGACGCCGCCGTTGGCCGAAACTTCGCCGTCCTGGCTCAGCGCACCCTCGGTGCTCGCCAGCGTGGCGCTGCCAAGGGCGGCAAGGCTGGCCGTGGACGTGAGGCTTGCGGCCTGCGCCAGCAGATTGCCGCCAGAGGCATAGCGGCCATTTTCCAGCGCCAGCGCCGCATCGGAGCGCAGGGCGATATCCCCGGCGGCGGTCACATTGGCGTTGAGCGCAGCGATCCGCTCTGCCGACAGGATCATGTCCCCGCGAGAGCGCAGGGCCGTCACCCCATCAGCCGAGGCGCGGTTGATTAGAAGCTCGTTGGCTGTGACAGACAGACGCCCTGCCCCGGCGAGCTGACCGGCACGGGCATCCACGGTGTCCGCCTCGACACTGAGCGTGCCGCTGGTGCCCTGCGTGCCATCGGCTGCGGTCCCGGAGGCGGCAAGCGCGCCTTCGCCCAGCGTGACTGCGCCGCCCTTCAGCGCCACATCGCCCGTGGCTGCCACCAGCGCGCCATCGCGCAGCGCAACGCCCTTCAGCCCCTCAAGGACAATGGCTTCATCGGAGAAGAGCGTGCTCGTCACCTCCACCACATCGCGGGTGGAGCGGGCGGAAATCGTCTGCGTGGCCCGTGCCTTGCCGAGTGTCAGCTTGCCATCGGCGGAAAGCGACATGGCCCCGGCATTGGCCGCCATCTGGCCCGACATGCGCACGCCCGCGCCCTGATCGGTGGAGATGACCTTGATCTTGCCCGCATACATGCCGCCCAGCAGGGAGGAGTCGATGGCAATGCCCGGCTCCTCGCCATCGCTGCCCAGCGGCGTCACGAGGCCGGAGGCGTAGTCATAGGCGTTGCGGCCTGCGATGAGGTTCAGCTCGCCGCCCGACAGCACGGGCCCGTTGACGGAGATGCGGCGCGATACGATGTCGAACACCGAAACGCCGCCAAGATTGGCGCCCTTTTCGCCGATCAGCACATCGCCGCGCTCGACGCGGAAGCCCGTCAGCCGGCCATCGGCGCCGATTTCCGGCAGGCCTGTTGTCAGCGTGGTGCGGGGCGTGTTGAGGAAGCCGCAGCCGTTGCAGGTAACGCCATTGGGGTTGGCGATGATCACATCGGCCTGCGCGCCATGAACCTCCACCATGCCTTCCAGCAGGGAGCGGCTGGTGCCGGTGACCTCGTTGAGGATGACGCTGGCAGGGCCGGAGGTGGCAAGGTTCGGGTTGCCAGGCACAACGCCGCCCAGCTGCGACAGGCCCACATCCTGATTGTTGTTGTTGAGGATCAGGCCCGGCGTGCCGACGTTGAAGCTGTCGTATTTGTTATGCGACAGGCCGGCATCATTGGGGGTGACGATGTTGACCATCGGCACGCCATTAGGCGCAACGCCAGCCTCCTGCGCGCGCAAAGCGATGGGCTGGATGACGATCAGCGCACTCAGCGTGCTGGCCAGCAGCCTGCGGCCGAAACCCTGCAGGACTGAAACGGTCTTCGTACCCAGACCTGTAACGGTCCGGCGGAAACGGCTTGCGCGTTGGGCCATCTTGGTCATCCGTTCAAATGTTCAGCCATGGCCCCTCAAGGGGTCATGGGAGATCCAGTCGTCAGAAGGAAATCGCCACCCGCCCCAGGAAAAGGCCTGAGGAGGGTTTCTGGGCGGCCGGCAAATCCGGCTCGATCAGCAAATCACTGTAGGAAATATCGAAACTCACGCGGCCGCTGCGGTTGCGCAGGCCAACGGCAGCGCCCAGCATGCTGCCGGACACGCCATTGCCCTTCCCGGCAGCCAGGGTGCGGCCAAAATCGACCGCCACATAGGGTTCAACCCGCCCCAGAAACCGGGCCAGCTGCGCATGTTCGGGAGCCGGCAGAAGCAGCGACACTTCATTGCGCCAGACGTAGCCCCGGTCGCCATAAAGCACGCTGTCGCGCACACCGCGCACGGTGTAGTAACCGCCGGTGGCAATCTGCTCGGAGCCGAACAGCCGCTCGCTGGACCACTGTCCGGTCGCGTTGGAATTGAACAGCAGGTTCGCCTCACCCACCGGAAAGGCGCGGAAATAACCAAGCGAAGCAGTAACCTTGTTAAACTGGGCGCGCGGCGTGCCGGGCGCTGCCCATTTGTCGCGGACGGCCCCCAGCGCATCAAGGCCACGGTTATAGGCAACGGACGCACTGGCCTGTCCGCCGAGAAACTGGCGCGAATGGCCCAGCTCGAAGGTGCCGATGGCCAGCACGCGGCTGGACACGTCGATGCGGTTGCCGAGGATGAAGTTCTCGGTTTCCTTCCAGGTCAGGCGGCTTGTGGCCCAGGTCTTGGAGGTCTGATCCCGGTGCAGCACCCGCGACACATAAGGCGAGAGGGAGCGCGAGCCGCCCGAGGTGTCGATCTGGGAGAACTGCCCCTCGATGTTGGAGCGGTAATTACTCCAGCTGCCATTGAGGCCAGCCGTCCAATAGCCGAAGGGCACGGAGACGGCGCCGTTCAGCGTGTTGCTGTCCGGGCGCTTGGGCGAAATGAACAGCGGGTGCCGGTCCATGGAGCGCTGGAAGCCGAAGCTCCACTGGTCATTGATGCCGAACACATTGTCGAGGCCAAGGTCCACGCGGCTCTGATAGATGCCGGTTGCCTCGGAGCCCAGATTGTCCGCACCATAGCTCAGCGCCCAGAACTGCCCGCGCTCGATGGCGACCGCCAGCACGCTGTCGCCCAGCTCTGCGCCCGGCTCCAGCGTGATCGTGGCCGTGCTGGAATTCACCCGGTTGATCTGGTCCAGCCCCTGCTCCACATCGCGCAGGTTCAGCGGCTTGCCCTTCATGCCGGGAAAGGCGGTGACGAGACGGCCGGTGCCAATCTGCTCGCCCTTGAGCACCACGTCCTCAAGCTGGCCTTCCACGATCTCGACCCGGAGGGCTCCGGTCGAAAGATCCTGTTCCGGCAGATAGGCGCGCGAGGCGATGTAGCCGCGCGTGAGATAAAGCTGCGTCAGGTCTTCCAGAACGCCATTCAGTTCGGCAAGGCCCAGACAGCGGCCCTGCCACTTGGCAGTCACGGCATTGATGCGGGTCTGCGGCACCAGAGTGGCGCCGGTCACGCTGATGGTCTGAACATCCACGCAGGTGCCGCCCGGCGGCGGCCCGGCGTCACGCGGAGTATCGAGAACTGCGCCCGACGGCGCGCGGCGCTGGGTCTCCAGGCTTTCAGCCTCGAAAAGCCGTTGCTGCTCGGAGAAACGGCGCTGGATTTCCTCGGCCTGACGTGCGGCCTGATCGGCAGCGCTCTGCGCAAGGGCAGGCCCGGCGAAGCCAAGGCCGGTGACGGAGGCCAGCAGCAGCGGGCGCAGAGGCAAGCGGGAAAGACCCCTCATCCGCCCTCTCCTGCCGCACCGTCCGGCACCTTGCCCGAGGCCAGCGCCTCAAAGCCCTTGGTGAAGCCGGCGAGGGAGAAAGACACCTTCACCGCCCGGCCATTCAGCAGGCGGAAATAGGCCGTGCCATCGGACGCCTTCTGCATCTGGCCGATCATGCCCTTGTCCAGCGGCACAACGGCAAAGCAGCCCAGATGATTGCAGTTGCGGTAACGGAACAGTGCCGGCTTGCCCTGCCCGGCCTGCAGGCCGAAATCAGACGGCAGGTCCACGTCCAGCGGGGTCAGCACCACCAGCACCCAGTCCGCCTTGCCGGACCTGTCGGCAGCCTTGGAAACAGCGAGCGTCAGCAGCTCAACAGGCTGGCCCTCATGCTCCACCATCAGCGGCTGCACCAGTTCGCAAGGGTTGCCGCTCTCCGCCCCAACGCATTTCAGCAGCCAATCCCCGAATTGCCCGGACACGGGCTGGCCTGGAGCCGCACTGTCCTGAGCGCGGGACGCAAAATACCCTCCAGAAACATTAAGAATTAAGACTGCAAAAAGAACAAACTGAGCGTATTTCAGAAATCTTGAAAAAGAAAAACCGCGAGAAAACAGCGCATATCCGGATTTGAAGACCCGCGAAATACAGGCACCGGAATTCACAACCTCATTTCCATTAAAGGTATAGATAGCACCCGCCAAATCAATGCTCCATACAACCTGCCATATCAGGTTTTATACGTAGCAAACCTGGACCTAAATGTGACCTTGATCACATTCTTTTCGCTTCAGATGACATTGGCAAAAATGCTTAAACTTCAGAAACATATGCAATCAGGGAGCCGTCCGCCTGACGCTGTGCAATTTTCGGAGAGCCTGAACCAAGGCAACAATGAGGCAAAACGGCAGGCCGAAGCGCGTCCGCAGCCTGCCTTGCCGGCGCAGAAGCGCCACAACTCATCCCGATTCCCGATGAGCTTGGCTCGTCGGAAATTGGTTAAGCGTGTGCGGCGCCTGAGCAACTTCAAGACGTGATGCGTCAGCATCGAAAGCCTTGGCATCACTTACTGAACAGCCCGTTCAGGGCTGCCAGCCGCCATAGAGCGGATGATCTGAGGACAGCGGCAGCCTGACCAGTCCTTCCCCCCGCGCCGAAGCATAGAGCGCCGTCATCAGCTCCACCGAATGGCGCGCTTCGGCAAGACTGGGCAGATAAAGGTCCGGCTGGCCGCTGAGCCTTGCGTGAATGTCGGCAAGCTGCCCGGCATAGCGCAGCGGCGGTTCGGCGGCGGCGGCCACTACGGCATCGATTTCCGCCTGACGGGCCGGATCCGTGGCCTCGAACGTCCAGGGACCGGCGCCGATCTGATAGGGATGCGTGCCGGATGTCGCGGTCACATGCTCGAAACAGGCGCGGAAGCGGGAGGTGTTTCCAGAAGCGCCAAGCGTAACCGACGAGGTCACCAGTGCCCCACTTTCAAGCCGCAGGATGATGGCGGCGCAGTCTTCCGTTTCAATCGGGTTCACCCGCGTCTCGAGGAAGGCCGCCACCTCCTGCACGTCACCCATGAGGAAAGTGGCAAGGTTGTGGGCATGGCAGGCATGGCTGACGATGACGCCGCCCATCTCGCCCGCCCAGGTGCCGCGCCATACCGGGGCATAATAGTCCGCCCCGCGCTGCCAGTGGGTCTCGATGGACAGCGTATAGGCCTTGCCCAGCAGCCCCGCCTGCTTCAGCGCATGCACAGCCCTGTAGCCAGCGCCATAGCGGTACTGGAACACCGGGAACACATGACGGCCAGAACGCTCCGCCGCTGCGATGATCTCGTCCGCCTCACGCAGGGAACCGGTCAGCGGCTTTTCGCAGATGGCATGCTTGCCAGCTTCAAGCACTGCCAGCGTCACCGCATGATGCAGGCGCGGCGGCAGGCAGATAGCGGCAATCTCCACCTCCGGATCCGCCAGCACTTCGGCTATGTCCGTCACCGCCTTGCAACCCGGCACGGCGCTGGCTGCCTCTTCCGCCCGCGCCCTGTCCAGATCGCAGACATAGAGCAGGCGGTAGTGATCCGGCAGAGCGGCGATGGCCAGCGCATGCGCCTTGCCGATGCCTGCCCCCAGAACGGCAATACCGATGGGACGGCTCATTCTGCTGTCTCCCCCTGCCCTGCCGCTTCCGCCATCTGCTGTGCTGTCAGGGCCAGTTCCGTTGCCAGAAAGGCGTGCGCCTGCGGCATCGCACTTTCGCCCCGCGTCAGGATGTCCGCGCAGAGCGCCGCGAAATAGGGCTTTCCGGCGCCTTCGGCATTGAGATAGTGCGTGCCGCTGCGGTCCGACAGGAACACGTGATCCTTGCCCGGACGGCCCGCGATATCGATGTATTTGCGCAGCTCGATGAAGCCTTCGGTGCCCAGAATGGTGATGCGTCCATCACCCCAGACCGGCAGGCCATCCGGCGTCAGCCAGTCCACACGCGCATAGCCGCGCCCGCCGTTCCCTTCCAGCAGCACTTCGCCGAAGTCCTGAAAGCCGGGCCGCTCGGCATTGGCCACATTGCCCGCATGGGCACTGACCACCCTTGCAGTGGTGGAGCCGGTGAAGAACAGGAACTGGTCGAACTGATGCGCGCAGATATCCGTAAGGATGCCGCCGGAGCGCTCACGGGCCCAGAACCAGTCCGGGCGCGTTGGCCCATTCAGCCGGTGGGGGCCAAGGCCAACGGTCTGCACCACCTTGCCGATCCGCCCTTCGGCGATCAATTGCCCGGCCAGCGTGGCGCTCTCTACCTGCAGGCGCTCGGAAAAGCAGACGGACCAGATCCGCCCCGTCTCCGCCTGCACCTGCCGGATCTGCGCCAATTGCTCCAGCGAGGTGCAGCCCGGCTTGTCTACCATCACGTCCTTGCAGTGGCGCATGGCCGCAATGGCGATCCGCGCCCGGTCCGCATTCACCGCCGCGCTCAGAATGATATCAAGGCTGCCATCCTCCAGAACGGCAGCCTCCTCGCACTGCGGCACGTCAGGAAACAGGCTGCGGAAGGCGGCGCGCTCTGCGTCGCCTGTTTCCACTCCGGTGCTCCAGGCAACGATCTGTGCACCCGCCGCCCGCATGCATGCGGCCATGCCGAGAATATGGCCATGGTCAACGCCGATGACGCCAACCCGGATCGCCCGTTCCATGACGGCCTCCCTATCTGTCTTGCGGTCTGATACCAACTCTCGATGAGCTCGCCTCATCGAGAGTTGGTTAAGCCTGTGCGGCGCTTGAGCAATTTCAAGGCGTGATGCGTCAGCATCGAAAGCCTTGGTATTAAAGCTTGATGCCGCGGGCCCGCAGCATGGTGGGAATGTTCACGGCGGAGCCGGTCTCGATGGACATGTTTGCGGCAATGCCGGTCAGGATCGACCAGCCGCCCGCCACATGGTCGGATGCACGGCCAAAGCGGTCGGGCTCCATGCCTTCGGGATCGAAGATATAGCCCAGCATCACGGGATCAGCGCCGCCGTGGTGGCCTTCGCCGTGCGGCACCTCCAGCAGGCGCGGATGCTCTCCGGCCAGATGCAGCTCGGTCGTCACTGCATCCCCGCCCGCATGGGCGCGCTCGCCGCCGAAGACGCCATGCACTTCCACATGCCGGTGGGTGATGTCGCCCTTCGTGCCCTGGAACTTGATCTCCAGCCCCTCCCATGGGGAATAGGCGGTCAGGGTGTAATTGGCCGTCACGCCGGAAGCATAGCGGATGTGGGCCTGCATCGTGTCCTCGATGCCGATATCCGCATCAAAGACGCAGCGGTCACGGTAATAGCCATCCTCATCCTCCGCCTCGCGGTAGAGGCTGCGCAGGTTTTCGTCCCCGTCCATATCCAGCTCGAAATCGCAGGACGAGGCGACGGCACAGTCCGCGCAGCGGGCACCGCGCCCGCCAAGCCCCAGTTCCTGCGCCATTTCCGGCCGGTAGAAGGCGCGCCGTCCCGAGGCAAACACATCCACCGGCACGGAAGCCAGCCACCAGTTCAGCAGATCGAAATGATGAGTGGACTTGTGCACCAGCAGCCCGCCGGAATTTTCCTTCTGCCGATGCCAGCGGCGGAAATAGTCAGCCCCGTGCACCCGGTCGAGATGCCAGCGGAAATCGACCGCCGTCACCGTGCCGATGGCGCCCGACATGATCAGCTCCTTGATCTGCGTGCGGGCCGGCGAATAGCGGTAGTTGAAGGTGACCATTACCTTGCGGCCCGTGCGGGCCTGCGCGTCGAGGATCATCTTCAGCCGCGTCAGATCAATGGTAAGCGGCTTCTCGCAGATCACATCGCACCCCGCCTCGAAGGCGCGGACGATGTAGTCGCTGTGCAGGAAATCCGGCGTTGCCACCACCACAGTGTCCGGCTTCTGCTCGGTGATCAGCCGGTCGAAATCCCCCGCCAGATAGGTCGCAACCCCGTTGGTGCCGGGCTGCGAGGCGGCTTCCGCCGCAAGCCGCAGCCGGTGGCCGTTGCTGTCGCACAGGGCGACGATCTCATGCTTGTCCGAGTAATCCTCGACAACGGAATCGCGGAACATCTTGTGCCGCGACCCGCATCCTACGATGGCTATCTTCACTGGTTCTGGCTCTCGTTATGCCAAGGCTCGGAGATGCTGACGCATCGCACCTTGAAATTGCTCATGCGCCGCAAGGGCTTGACCGGCACTCAATGAGACAAGCTCATTGAGTGTTGGCATTGGCAGCCCCGGTGCGCTGGCCCGAGGCATCGAAGTAATGAAGGTCTGACGGATCGAAGCCGACCGGCACCATATCTCCGGCGCGGAAGGCGCGGCGGCTGGAATCGCTGACCAGCAGCATCTGGCCATTCGCCAGCGCCACATGCAGCAGCGTCTCGCTGCCAAGATACTCGACAAGGCGAAGGCTACCCTGCCCCTGAACTTCGCCTTCACCGATGCGCATGGCTTCCGGACGGATGCCGAGCGTCAGCTTTGTGTCGCTGGTGGCCAGCTGCGGAATGGTAAAGCGGCCAAAGCCCTCCACATCCGCCGCAGACGCACCATCAACGGCAGAATGGCTGGCCGACATCAGGTTGATCTTGGGCGAGCCGATGAAACCGGCGACAAAGAGATTGCGGGGCTTTGTGTAAAGCTCCTGCGGCGTGCCAACCTGCTCGATCTTGCCGCCGCGCAGCACGACGATGCGGCTGGCCATGGTCATGGCTTCCACCTGGTCGTGGGTCACGTAGATCATCGTGGTACCCAGCCGGTTGTAGAGCGCGGCAAGCTCCGCGCGCATCTGCACGCGAAGCTCAGCGTCGAGGTTCGACAGCGGTTCGTCGAAGAGGAAGAGTTTCGGCTCACGCACAATGGCACGGCCGATGGCCACACGCTGCTTCTGCCCGCCGGACAGCTGGCGCGGCTTTCGCTCCATCAGCGCCTCGATCTGCAGGATACGCGCCGCCTCCGCCACGCGCCGGGCCACTTCCGCTTTCGGCACATTGAAATTCTGCAGGCCGAAAGCGAGGTTCTTGGCGACTGTCATGTGCGGGTAGAGCGCGTAGCTCTGGAACACCATCGACAGCTCGCGCTTAGAGGCGGGCAGATCATTGACGATGGTGCTGCCGATGGAAATCGTGCCCTCTGAGATATCCTCAAGCCCGGCAATCATGCGCAGCAGGGTGGACTTGCCGCAGCCCGATGGGCCGACGAGCACCAGAAATTCCCCGTCCACCACGTCGAGATCAAGCCCCTTGATGATGCTGAGCTTGCCGTAGCTCTTGCCGACGTTGCGAAGTGTCAATCCAGCCATAGTTATGTTCCTTTGGAGCACTGCTCTCACTTCATTCCGGAGGTCGCGATGCCGCGCACGATCAGCTTCTGGAAGGCCACGAAGAAGATCAGCACCGGCACGAGCGAGAGCACCGACATGGCAAACATCTGTCCGTAGAGGGACTGGCCCTCCTGATCGAGGAACAGGCGAAGCGCCAGCGGCACGGTGTAGCTCTTGATGTCATTGAGGTAGATGAGCGGGGCGAGGAAATCCTCCCACACCCAGATCAGCGAGAAGATCGCTGCCGTTGCCATGGCCGGCAGCGACAGGGGCAGGATGATGGCCCAGTAGATCTTGAAAGGCGAACAGCCGTCGATCATCGCCGCCTCGTCCAGTTCCCGCGGCAACTGGCGGAAGAACTGCACCATCAGGAAGATGAAGAAGCCATCTGCCGCCAGGAAGCGCGGCACCACCAGCGGCAGGTAGGTGTCCACCCAGCCGAGATTGAGGAACAGCACATACTGCGGGATCAGCACCACGTGATAGGGGATCATCAGCGTCATCATCATCAGCGCGAAGAAGAAGCTGCGCCCCGTGAACTGCAGCCGCGCAAAGGCATAGGCAGCAAAGGAGCAGGAGATCAGGTTGCCGATGACCGACAGCACCGTGACGATGGTGGAGTTGATGTAGAAGGTGGTGAAGGACAGCGGCAGGGCAAACCAGCCCTTGGTGTAATTGTCGAACTGGAAGTTCGACGGCCATAGCGAGAGATTGCCGAAAATCTCGTTTTCCGGCTTCAGCGAGGAGGCCGTCAGCCAGAACAACGGATAGAGCATCACCACCGAAAACAGCATCAGGAACAGATGCTTCAGGTAACGGCCGTTGCGCTCGCGCCGGTCGCGCTTGAGACGCAGCTCATGGGCGATGCGTGCGGCTTCATCGGCCTCGATGGCCTTGTCCAGGTCAGTCGCGGTCGTTGTCATAGTGCACCCAGTATTTCGAGGTGAAGAAGGCAAGCGCCGTGAAGGCCGCAATGATCAGCAGCAGCACCCAGGCCAGAGCCGAGGCATAGCCCATGCGGAAGAATTTGAAGGCTTCGTTGAACAGATAGACCGTGAAGAACAGCAGGCTGTCCGCCGGCGCCCCGACACCGTTCGAAATGATGAAGGCGCTGGAGAAGGTCTTGAAGGCATCAATCGTCTGGAGGACCAGATTGAAGAAGATGACCGGTGCCAGCAGCGGCAGCGTGATGCGGGTGAACTGGCGCCATTTCGGCGTGCCGTCAATTTCCGCCGCCTCATAGAGATCCCTTGGAATGCCGCGCAAGCCAGCCAGGAAGATCAGCATCGGCGACCCGAACTGCCAGACGGCCAGCGCCACCAGCGTGTAGAGCGAGGTCTTCGGATTGGTGATCCAGTCCGTCCCGGAAATGCCGAAGAAGCCCAGCACCTCGTTGACGACGCCAGAGGCCGCAAACAGCTCGCGCCAGAGAATGGCGATGGCAACGGAGGCCCCGAGCAGAGAAGGCAGATAGAAAATCGCACGGTAGAGCCCGATGGTCCGCAGCCCCTTGTCCAGCAGCATCGCCACCGCCAGCGCAAAGGCCAGACGGGCCGGAACGGCCAGAACAACGTAGGTGAACGTCACCTCCAGTGCCTTCCAGAACCGGCGGTCGCGGCTGAACATGTAATCATAGTTGGCAAGGCCGACCCAGCGCGGATCACTCACCATGTCGTATTTGGTGAAGGACAGGTAGAGCGACACAAGGATCGGCCCGAGGGCCAGAAGGAAGAAGCCAAGCAGCCACGGAGACAGGAACAGATATCCGGGCGCATTGCGGGCGAGGAACCGTTTCATGAAAGGCAGGCCTTGTTTGCAGGCATCCGCCCCGCCGGCTGGCAGGGCGGATGAATCCAGGCAATGCGCGTATCAGCGTGCGCGTTCGATGATCGACTGGGCGTCGTCGATGAACTCCGCACCGGCATCGGCAGGCGTCTGGGTGCCGAGGATCACATTCGAAGCCGTACGCATGAAAGCATCCCGCACCTCGCCTGCGCCCTTGGGCTGCGGCATCGGCAGCGGGCCGACCTTGTCCTGAATCGCCGTGAAGTAATCGACCGTGCGCTTCTCGATGGAGCTGAAGGACGGGGCCAGCGCCTCGCGCACCTTCGGCGAGCACGGAATGCCACGCTCGAGGCCGAGAATGCCGGTGATCTCCGGATCATTCACCCAGTCGTTCATGTATGCCATGGCTGCATCCACATCCTTGGCATCGCGCGACAGGGACAGGAACATGGACGGCTTGATGAACTGCCCCGGCTTGCCGCCCGGCAGGTGCGGCAGCATGGCAGGGCCTGCCTCGTCCTGCATCAGATCCTGCACACCGACGATCTGGTTCGACCAGATCAGCGACATGGCCGTATCGCCCTTGACGACACCGCGCTCAGCCAGCGCCGGATCGAGCATCAGCGCCCGGTCCTTCGGGGCAACGGCATCGGCCTTGCGCAGGTCATCCCAGAACTGGAAGAAGGAAGCGGCATCTTCGGCCGTCGCCGCCACGTTGCCCTCGTTGTCATAGAACTCGCGGCCGCGCTGGCGCACCCAGGCTTCCAGATATTCGATGTAGGTCGAGAAATCATCCGTGCCCTTGACCCTGCCCCCGGACGCCTTGGTGATGGCAGCCGCAATCTTGGCAAAGTCCTCGTGCGTCCAGCTCAGAGGATCAAACTCGATGCGCGCATCCTTGAAGACCTGCGCGTTGTAGACAACCATCTGCGAGTTCGAGCCGATGTTCAGCGCATAGAGCTTGCCGTCCACCTTGCCGCCTTCCAGCGGACCCTGATCGAAACCATCGAGCATCAGCGTCTTGCCGATGTGGTCATCCAGCGGCTGCAGCGCACCGCGGCCGACATATTCAAACAGGAAGCGGTGATCCATCTGCACCAGATCGGCCATGTTGCGGCCGGCGGTCTGGGTGGCCATCTTGGTCCAGTAGTCGCCCCAGCCGATGGTTTCGCCCGAAACGGTGATGCCCGGATGCTTCTTCTGGAAGGCCTCGATCACGGCGAAGGTGCGCTTGTCGCGCTCCGGATTGCCCCACCAGTAATGGCGGATCGTACGGCTCTGGGCGAGGGCTGCACCGCCCGGCATGGCGGCGGCAAGCGCGGCAAGACCCATTCCCCCAAGGACGGTTCTGCGTGTGACAGTCATTCTGGTCTCCTCCCTGTTCGGCCCGGAACCTCCATTCCGCGGCCTTTGTGCTCCGGCAGGGCTCCTCTCCCTGCCGCATTCCCCCGCAGCCCTGTCAGATGTAGCTGCGCAAAAGCTCCGTCAGGCACAGCATGGCCATCGCCTGCCCGTAAGGCATCGAGGTCAGCTTGATCTCACGATAGAAATCGAGGTCGTGGCCCATGGCGGTGCCAAAGGACACCTGCTGAAGCTCACCATCTTCGCTGATGTTTGCAACAACACCGCGCATGGCACGCTCGGCCACCTCAAGGTATTCGCCCGGCAGGTAACGCTTGCGCACGCCCTTCATCAGGCCATAGGCAAAGCCCGCCGTGGCTGAGGCTTCCACATAGCTTGACGGGTCGTCCAGCAGCGTGTGCCACAGGCCGCTTTCATGCTGGTACTGTTTCAGCGCCGCCGCCTGACGGCCCAGCACCGACAGGAGATGGCGGCGCAGCGCATCGCCTTCCTTCAGGTCCAGCATCTCGATGAACTCAGGGATAGCAATGGTGATCCAGCTGTTGCCACGCGCCCAGAGGGCACGGGCAAAGTTGTGATTGCCATCAAAGCTCCAGCCGTGGAACCAGAGCCCGCTTTGCGTGTCCATCAGATACTGGATATGCAGAAGGAACTGGTACTTCGCCTCCTCCACATACTCCGGACGGCCCAGCACAAGCCCGGTCTTGGCCAGCGGCAGCACGCTCATCATCAGCGTGTCATCCCACATCTGCTGGTCGTTGACGCTGTTGTAGACAATGTGCTGCAACCCGCCCTCGCGGGTGCGCGGCATCTCGTGCATCACCCATTCGGCCCAGGTTTCCAGATAGGGCACCCACTGCGGGTTGGGCTCCAGCTCATGCAGCCAGGCAAGAGTGAGGAAAGGGGCAACCGTGTTGATGTTCTTGGTCGGCGTGCCTTCCGCCAGCCGCGCCGAGAACCAGTCCCGGATGATGCGCATCGCACCGGCATTGCCGGTCAGCTGCCAATAGCGGAACAGGCCGTAAAGCCCGATGCCGTGAGTCCATTCCCAACCGGCCCAACCCTTGGTATCAATGACGCGGCCATCTTCGAGGCGGAGCAGGAATTCACCCGTCTTGTCCTCGATGTTGATAAGGTTCCCGGTCAGCCGGTCGATGAGGCCGCAGACCTCGTCCCGGGTGACAAACCTCTCCTTCTGCCGCAACAGCGGATGCATGCGCGATCTCCTCCCAGATACCGCTTGAAATTTTTTCGGAACGCAGTTCCGTAATTGTCAGGCAATCACAATCCCGCAACCTTGGCAATCACTTAAACCGATTTAATCGTCATTTTTACACGCCTGCATAATCTTTATTCATGCCCTGCACACGGCAGCTTGACAGACAGGAATTCAAATTTCAGAATGACGTTTCAAAAAATACTGAACGAGAAAAATGCCCGACAGCAAGTCCAAGGCTTCTTCCAGAGCCGAGCCCAAAACCGAAAATGCCGCTGCGGTCCTCAAGGTTTTCGCCGTGCTGGAGGCATTGGTTGACGAGCGGCAGGCCAGCCTTGCCGTCATCGCCCAGCGGGCCATGACCTCCAAGACCACGGCGCACCGGCTTTTGCAGACCATGGTTGACCTTGGTTACGCCGAGCAGGACGGCGACACGGAGAAATACCGCCTCACCCTCAAGCTCTTCAGCCTCGGCGCCCGGTCCCTGAACGAGGAATCGGATCTGATCCGCATCGCCGACAAGGTGATGGGCCGGCTGTCCCGGGCGACAGGCGAATGCATCAATCTCGGCGTCTTGGACGACCGGGAGCAGCGTGTCGCCTACATCCACAAGTACGATTCCTTCTACAACCTCTCCACCCAGTCCACCCTCGGCCGCCGCAATCCGCTGCACAGCACCTCTCTGGGCAAGGCCCTGCTGGCCTGGCGCAGCGACGAGGAAATCCGCGAACGGCTCAACGGACTGGACATGCCCAAGCTTGCCCCGCGCACCATCACGGATGCGGAAAGCCTGTTTGCCGCCATTCTTCAGGTCCGGGCGCAGGGTTTTGCCGAAGAAATCGAGGAAAGCGAGGCCGGCGTGCGCTGCATGGCCATTCCGGTTCTGGACCATCTGGGCCGCTCCATCGCCGCCATCAGCATTTCCTTCCCGCTGTTCCGCTTCGATGAAACCCGCAAGGCCGAATACGCAGGCCTCCTCAAATCCGCCTCCCGCGAGGCCTCCACCGCACTGGGCTGCCCGCCGGACAAGCTGGTGTGATACCGTCCGGAGCGTGGCCGTGTTTGCATCGAACGGCAAGGAGAAGGAAGGCCGTCCTATAGCCTCGGCGCCCCTCTCCCCCCTTGAGGGGGAGATGTCTGCGATAGCAGACAGAGGGGGGTAGCAGCGCTTCACCATGGCCTTAACTTTCATTCAAACGGACAGTCCGTTACCCCCCTCTGCCCCCTGCCGGGGGCATCTCCCCCTCAAGGGGGGAGAAGAACTGGAGCCTGACTGGCAGTCCGGAAAGACATCACTCCGCCAGGAGGAGGGCTGAGAAGAAGACGCTTGTCCCACGCCCTCAGTTCACCCCTCAGCCACAGCCCGCCGCCACGCAGCGGCGTAGGCGGCAAGACCGTCTTCCGGTATGACAGCCGCCGCCTCATCCTGCACCGTGCCTTCCCCGTCCCGTCCTTCATCACCCGCCAGCAGCAGCGCTGCGCCGATGCTGGTGCCGGTGACGGAGCCATCGCCCACCTGCACCTTGCGGGCGGTGGCCGCTTGCAGCATGGCGAGGTAAAGCCGGTTGGCGGCAAACGGCCCTTCCACAATCACCGGCCCCTGCCCACCGGTCATGGCAAGGCATTCCGCCGTCACGAGCGCCAGATAGAAAGACACCGCCGCGTAGCGCTGGCCATCAGACAGACCGGCCTCGTCCACGCTCCAGCTGTGCGTCCGGCCCTGAAACGGGCCGGAGCGCGGTTCGACAGCGGGCAACAGAAGGATGGAACGGTCCAGAACCTGCTGCACATCAGCATCCGTGCTGGCTCTGTCATGCCCCTCCATCATCAGATCAAACTCGCGCCCGCCCATGAAGCGGGCCGAAGGCACGGCCCCGCCAAGCGCGTTGACATTGACCAGCGTGTCGCGGGCCGGATCGAGCATTTTCGCAGCCGCGCCAACACTCAGCGAAATCACCCAGGTGCCGGTCGAAACAACAGAAAAAGCTCCCTGCCGGGCCAGAAGATGCGGATAGAGCGAGGCGTTGCTGTCATGGATGCCGCAGGCAACCGGAATGCCCTCCGGCAGCCCTGCCCGTTCCGCCACATCCGGCAGCAGCGGGCCCAGCACGTCCCCAGCCTTGCGCACCGGCGCCATGCGGCCCTCAAGGCCAAGCCGTGACACCAGCGGCGAAAACACACCCTCGAACGGGTTCCACAGATCCGTATGGCAACCCAGTGACGTGACCTCACAGGCGGCAAAGCCCGTCAGGCGATAGGTCCAGTATTGCGGGTAGGTGAGAACCTGCGCGGTGCGCTCCCGCAGGCCCTCTTGCGTTTCCAGCAGCCAGTGAAGCTGCGCCCCCAGATTGAGCCCCATGGACAGGCGCGGCGAGCCGGTCTGTGCAAAGCCGGGCCGCAGGGCATCGTACTGGCTGGCGAGATCATCCGGGCCGGTAAATTCATAGTCGAGCACAGGTGTGGCCAGCTTGCCGGAGGCATCCAGAAGCACGGCTGAGGCGCCATGGGTGGTGACGCTGATGCCGTCGATCCGGTGCTCCGCCGCCAGTTCCTTCAGGCTTTCCA
This sequence comes from Pannonibacter phragmitetus DSM 14782, assembly GCF_000382365.1. Taxonomy (GTDB): domain Bacteria; phylum Pseudomonadota; class Alphaproteobacteria; order Rhizobiales; family Stappiaceae; genus Pannonibacter; species Pannonibacter phragmitetus. The sequence goes on from NZ_KB908226.1 coordinate 20,982, forward strand.
GAAAGAAGCTCCAGAGCCCTTCCACATCGAAATGCGGATAGGGCCCGTCCGTCAGCACAAGGTTCGGCCGCCGCCGCACGCCCAGCTCCTGCCGGCACACGATGTCCACCACCGCCACCTTGGCGTTGGTCTTGCCGATGTCGATCACCGCGATGTTGCGCAAGCTGGTCATGCCGGGTCAGTCCATGTGGAAGACGGTTTCGAGCGCAATCGCCACCGGCTCGTTGTCCGGCTTCGTTTCCATGATATCGGCCATATGCGCCCACCAGCGCTGCATCACCGGCGACGCCGGAAGGCTTGCCACCTTCTCGGCGCTCTCGCGCCACATCACGGCGAAGAGGATATTCGTCTCCCGGTCGAGATGGATGGAGTAGTCGCGGATGCCGGCTTCCTTCAGCAGGGCGGACAGCTCCGGCCAGATCTCGTCATGCCGGCGGCGGTATTCGGCCTCCATGCCGGGATTGAGCTTCATCTTGAAGGCATATTTCTCCATCTCACGCTCCCTTGCGGCGCTGCAGGATCTGGCGGGCAAGGCGCGGCAGGGCGATGACGCCGATCAGCAGCAGGCCGGTGAAGATCGACATGACGATGCCCGGCACGTTGAGAAGACCGAGACCGAAGGTGACGAGCCCCATCACCAGCGCCGCGATGACGACCCCGGCGATGCTGCCTGCTCCGCCCAGAATGCTGACCCCGCCCAGCACCACCATGGTCACCACCTCCAGTTCCATGCCCGAGGCAATGGACGGGCGCGTCGCGCCGAGCCGCGAGGTGAGGCACACGGCGGCAACGCCGGACATGAGGCCGGTGAGCAGGAACAGGGCAAACTTCACCCGCGCCACCCGGATGCCGGAAAAGAGCGCCGCCACCGGATTGTTGCCGATGGCATAGACCGCCCGGCCGAAGGTGGTGGCATGCAGCAGCAGGCCGAAGAGAACAGCCAGAATGGCAAAGAGCACCAGCTCGAAGGAGATCACCCACCAGACATAGCCCTGCCCGAACCAGGCGAAGGACACCGGATAGCCGGTAAAGGCCTTGTCGCCCAGCACGATATAGGAGATGCCGCGGAAGAGGCTCATGGTGCCGATGGTGACGACAATCGACGGCAGGCCCAGACCCGTGACAAGTGCGCCGTTCACCACCCCGCACAGCAGCCCGACACCGAGGCCGATGGCCACCAGCGTGGGCGTGTCGGCCCCCATCTGCACCGCATAGCCCATGGCGGTGGAAGACAGCGCGATGATGGCGGCGACCGACAGGTCAATCTCGCCGGAGATGATCAGCAGCGCCATGGCAAAGGCGATCATCGCCTTTTCGGTGAAGTTGAACGTGGCATCCGACAGGTTCCACGGATCAAGGAAATAGGGAGAGGCCAGCGCATTCAGAATGAAGATGGCCACCGCCACACCGAAGAGCATCAGCTCCCAGCTTGTCGCAATCCGCTGCAACGGGCTGCGCAGCCGGTCGGGAATCTGCCGCCCGCCGCCGGGCGCCCCGGAACCAGAGCCGGGCGTTTGAAGGGAAACGGATGTCATGCCGTATGCTCCGCCGCTTTCAGGATGACCCGGCCCTTCGGCCGGTTCTGGGTAACATTGACCGCCACTGCAATCAGGATGGCCGAGCCGGAGATGGCGAGCTGCCAGAAGGGCGAGACATTGACCACCGGCAGTGCGTTCTTGATGATGCCGAGGAACAGCGCCCCCAGCACCGCGCCTGCCACGCTGCCCGCGCCGCCGGCGATGGAAATGCCGCCGATGACGCAGGCCGCCACCACATCCAATTCAAAGCCTGCGGCAATATCCACATAAGCGACCGCATAGCGCGCAACCCAAAGATAGCCGGTGAGCCCCGCCAGCGCGCCGGAGAGCACGAAGGCAGCGCATTGGGTGCGGCCCGTATCGATGCCCGCATATTGCGCCGCATGCGGATTGCCGCCCACCGCATGGAAGGCCCGGCCCAGCGCCGTGCGGGTGACCAGAACGGCAAAGCCGGTGACAACCGCAATCGCTATCCAGGACAGTACCGGCAGGCCCAGAACCACCGTGCGCGGAAAGGCCTTGAAGGCATCGCTCATCTGATGCGCGTTGATCCAGCGCCCTTCGGAAATGAGGAAGATGATGCCCCGGAAGATGGTCATCGTGCCCAGCGTCACCACGATTGGCGGGATTGACAGGCGCCAGACCAGCAGCCCGTTGATCAGCCCGAGCCCGCCTCCCAGCGTGATGGACAGGAGGATGATCAGAGGCACCGGCAGATCCGGCATCATGGTGTTGACCAGCGCCGCCACCATGCCCGTGAGCGCCAGGTTGGCCGCCACCGACAGGTCGATGCAACGGGTCAGGATCACCGCCATCTGCCCCAGCGCCAGAATGATCAGCGGTGCGGTGTCATTGAACACGCTGGCAAGATTGCCGGGCGCGACAAAGCCTGGAAAGCGCGAGGCGATCAGCCCGGTCAGCGCCACCATTGCGCCTGCCAGCACCAGCTCGCGGCCATGGGAAAGACGGATGCTCATGCGTGGCCCTCCTCGATCCCGGCAGCGGCCCGGACCAGATTTTCCGGCGTCATCGCCTCTCCCTCGAATTCGGCGGCAATCCGCCCTTCGCGCATCACGATCACCCGGTCGGACATGCCCAGCACCTCCGGAATCTCGGACGAGACGAGAATGACCGCGAGCCCTTCGGCCGCCAGTTCCGCCATGAACTCATGCACCGCCGCCTTTGAGCCAATGTCGATGCCCTTGGTCGGCTCGTCCAGAATGATGACGCGGGGCCGGGTCGCCAGCCATTTGGCGATGATCACCTTCTGCTGGTTGCCGCCCGAGAGGAGGCCGATATCCTGATCGAGCGCAGCAGCCCTCAGGTCCAGCCGGCGGGTGTAGTCCCGCGCCAGCGCAAACTCTTCCGCCATCTTCAGAAAACCCTTGCGGGAAACGGCCTGCAAAGACGGCAAGGTCACGTTCTGATAGATCGGCAGGCCCTTCACCGCCCCCTGCTTGCCCCGGTCCTCCGGCACATAGACGATGCCCTGCCGGATGGCCGCATTGGGGGAGCGGATCACCGCCACCTCGCCATCAATGCGGATCGCGCCCTTGGACGGTTTCGTGATGCCGAACAACGCCTGCATGAACTCGCTGCGCCCGGCCCCGACAAGGCCGTAGAAGCCTAGGATTTCACCGGCACGCAGGGTGAAGTTGATGTCCTCGAACTCGGTCGGATGAGCATAGCCCACCACCTTCAGCAGTTCATCGCCCAGCTTCGGGGTGCGCTTGGGGAACACCTGATCCACCGGGCGGCCCACCATCATGCGCACAAGATCGCCCTCGCGCACATCGCGGATATGCCCTGCGCCCACCAATTCCCCGTCACGGAATACGGTGTAACGGTCAGCCACGCGGAAGATTTCATCGAACTTGTGGCTGATGAAGAGGATGGCCTTTCCTTCCGCCTTCAGCCGGTCCACCAGCTCGTAGGTTTCCTCGATTTCCTTGTGCGACAGTGCCGCCGTCGGCTCGTCCATGATGACGACGCGGGCGTCAATTGACAGCGCCCGGGCAATGGCCACCAGATGGCGGCTGGCGATGCCGAGGTCCTTCAGCTGCACGTCCGGTTCAATCTGTGCGCCGATCCGCTCCAGCAGGCGCCGCGCCTCCTGGCGCATCTTGCGCCAGTCGATGAGGCCGAAGCGGCTGCGCGGGGCATGGCCGATGAAGATGTTCTCTGCCACAGTCAGCTCGTCAAAGAGCACGGTTTCCTGATGGATCGCCGTCACTCCGGCCTTTGCGGCCGCCTCAGCTGCGGGAAAGGCCACCGGCTGGCCGTCCACGCGGATCTCGCCCGCATCCGGCTGGTAGATGCCGGTCAGAACCTTGACGATGGTGGACTTGCCCGCACCATTTTCCCCGATCAGCGCCGTCACCTGCCCCGGATAGAGATCCAGCGACACGCCCGACAGCGCCTTGACGCCCGGAAAGGACTTGGAAATGCCGGTCAGCGAAAGAACCGGATGGTCCTTTACGCTGGCCGGGTGCAAGGCGGCACCCGGCTGATCCGGGAAGTTGGCAAGCATGGCAATGCCCCGGTTATGCCGGGACGTGCAATCCCGGCGTCATGTGTGATGTTTCATCAGGGTCGCGGACGGTGCCCGGCCAATCACACAGCGTGTCACGGGCCGGGCACATGTTGAGGCCTGGGAGGTCTCAGAAAATGTCCTTGAAGGCATCGATGTTGGAGCTGTCATAGACAAACGGATCTGCCATCGCGCCCGTGTTGCTGTCATCCAGCTTCAGCGTGCCCATGCGGCCCATCGGAATTTGCGCGCCGGGCTTGGCTTCGGCCTTGCCGGTGGCAAGGTTGTAGGACAGCACCGTGGCGGCATAGCCGAGGTCGATCGGGTTCCAGATGGCGAAGGACTTGGAGGCACCCGACTTGATGTGACCGGCCATTTCGGACGGCAGGCCGAGACCCGTCACATTGACCTGACCAGCCTTGCCCGCATCGGTGACAGCCTGCGCCGCCGCAACGATGCCGACGGAGGTCGGGGCAATGATCGCCTTCAGGTTCGGATAGGTCTGCATCAGGCCCTGGGCCTCACGGTAGGACTTGTCGGCAAGGTCATCGCCATAGACGGTGGCCACCACATTGATGCCCTTGTATTTGTCCTTGACCTTGTTCATCTCCTCGATCCAGATGTTCTGGTTCGTCGCCGTGGCAGAGGCCGACAGAACGGCCACATCACCACCCTCCGGCAGGTGATCTGCCGCCAGCTTGATGATCATGTTGCCGATCAGCGGATTGGACGAGGGGTTGAGATGCAGCTGGCGGCCTTCCGGCGCCACGCCCGAGTCCCACGAAATCACGGTGATGCCGCGGTCCATCGCCTTCTTCAGGGCCGGAACCAGCGCGTCCTGATCATTGGCCGAGATGGCAATCGCATCCACCTTCTGGGCGATCAGTGCATTGATCACCTCGATCTGGCCTTCAGCCGTGGTGCCGGTCGGGCCAGTGTAGATGATCTCCACATCGCCCAGTTCCTTGGCAGCTTCCTGCGCGCCCTTGTTGGCCGCCTCGAAGAAGCCGATGCCCAGCGCCTTCACCACCAGCGCAATGCGCTTGGTTTCGGCATGGGCCGGAGCGGAGAATGCGAGCGCGGCAACAGCAGTCGCCGCCAGAAGCGTCTTCATGAATGTCATTGTCTTCCTCCCAGTCATTCCACCGGCTGTTCCTCCCGCCGGTCAGAAATCTTTGTTTCGTCAGCCCCCGCCGGCGGCGCTTGCCTGCGCTGCCTCGACGGGCGCTGCAATCACCTGCACCCCTGCCTGCTCCAGCATCTGGGCGGCGCTGTCTGGAATGCCCTCGTCGGTGATCACCGTGGTGATGCGGTCCAGCGGGCACAGGATGAGGCTGGAGCGGCTGCGGAATTTGGACGAGTCCGCCAGCACCACCAGTTCATCCGCCTGCCCGATCAGCTTCTGCTCCGCCTGGATGAGAAGCGGATCCGCCTCCATCAGCCCAAGCGGCCCCAGCCCTTGCGCCCCCATAAACATGCGCCGCGCATAGAAATTGCGCGTCACGTCATTGTCGAAGGGGCTCAGGATGATGTTCTGCTCCCGGTAGATCACCCCGCCGGACAGGATGATCGTGTTCTTCGAATGCTTAAGCAGGTGCTCGGCAATCGGGAACGAATTGGTGAAGATCTGCATGCGCTTGCTCGCCAGCGGATGCACCATCTGGAAAGTGGTCGTGCCGCCGTTGATGATGATCGCGTCACCATCCGTGCAAAGCTCCACCGCCGCACGGGCAATCGCCCGCTTCTGCTGCGCGTTGATCGCCTCGTTGACGCTGAAGGGACGGCCCGCCAGCCCGACGAACTGCGGCGGCGTGATCGATTCCGCCCCGCCGCGCACCCGGCGCAGCTTCTTCTGCACATGCAGCGCCGCGATGTCCCGGCGGATGGTCGCTTCCGAGGAATCGGTCAGCGCCACCAGTTCCGCAACAGTCACGACCGGACGGTCCTGAACGGCGGACAAGATGATCCTGTGGCGCTCTTTCTCGTGCATGCATTCCTCCCGATGTCCCGCTCAGGCTTCCATCAAATTCGAGCAGTGTCAATCACGATTCGTCATATTGCTGCAATGCAGCGTCAATTTTGATCGATCATGATTGAAACTGATTGACAACAAGACATATCACGGCAAGTCTCCGGTCAAAAGCTGGCCTGGCTCCGGCTCACTCTCGGGAGGACTACATGACTGATTCCGCCGCCGGTTCCCGGCTCGCAAACCTGTGGGATGAGGCAAAGGCTTCGGCCATGACCGAATCCGGCCGCCTGCTCTACCGCTCGAACCTGCTCGGGTCCGACAAGCGCATCACCAACTACGGTGGCGGCAACACATCCGCCAAGGTCATGGAAAAGGATCCACTGACCGGCGAAATGGCGGAAGTGCTGTGGGTCAAGGGCTCCGGCGGCGATGTGGGCACAATCAAGCTCGACGGTTTCGCCACGCTCTACATGGACAAGCTGCGGGCTTTGAAGGGCATTTACCGGGGCGTCGCCTTCGAGGACGAGATGGTGGGCCTGCTGCCCCACTGCACCTTCAACCTCAATCCGCGTGCCGCCTCCATCGATACGCCGCTGCATGCCTATGTGCCGAAGAAGCACGTGGACCACATGCACCCGGATGCCATCATCGCGATTGCCGCCTCGAAGGACAGCAAGGCGCTGACGGAAGAGATCTTCGGCAAGGACATAGGCTGGCTGCCGTGGAAGCGCCCCGGCTATGAACTGGGCCTGTGGCTGGAAAAGTTCTGCCTCGAAAATCCGGAAGCACGCGGCGTCGTGCTGGAAAGCCATGGCCTCTTCACCTGGGCCGATGATGCGCGCACCTGCTACGAGACGACGATCGAAATCATCAACAAGGCGATGGCGTGGTTCGAGGGCAAGCTGTCCGGCAAGGCCGCTTTCGGCGGGCAGAAACACGCCATCCTGCCGCGTGATCAGCGCCGCGCCATTGCCGCCCGCCTGATGCCCGCCATCCGCGGCATGGTCAGCGGCCAGCAGCACATGGCCGGCCACTTTGACGACAGCGATGCGGTGCTGGAATTCGTCTGCGCGAAAGACATGGAAGCCCTCGCGGCGCTGGGCACGAGCTGCCCGGATCACTTCCTGCGCACCAAGATCCGCCCGCTGGTGGTGAAGCTTGATCCGGCAAACCCGGATGTGGACGCAGTGCTCAAGGGCCTGCCGGATGCGGTTGCTGCCTACCGGCAGGACTACACGGCCTATTACGAGCGCTGCAAGCATGCGGACAGCCCCGCCCTGCGCGACCCCAACGCCGTTGTCTATCTGGTGCCGGGCGCCGGCATGATCACCTTCGCCAAGGACAAGGCCACGGCCCGCATCTCGGGCGAGTTCTACGTCAACGCCATCAACGTGATGCGCGGTGCTTCCGGCGTTTCCACCTATTGCGGCCTGCCGGAGCAGGAAGCCTTCGACATCGAATACTGGCTGCTTGAGGAAGCCAAGCTCCAGCGCATGCCCAGGCCGAAGAGCCTTGCCGGCCGTGTCGCCTTCGTCACCGGCGGAGCTGGCGGCATCGGCTCGGCAACGGCGGAGCGGCTGATGAGCGAAGGCGCCTGCGTGGTGCTGGCCGATATCGACGCCAATTCCCTCGCCCAGACCGCAGAGCGCCTGGCTGCCCGCCATTCCCGCGACGTGGTGCGCACGGTTGTCATGGATGTGACCAGCGAGGACGCCGTGGAGCGGGCCTATGCGGAAGCCTGCACCGAATTCGGCGGCATCGACATTCTGGTGTCGAACGCGGGCATCGCCTCCTCGGCGCCCATCGAGGAAACCAGCCTCGAGCTGTGGAACAGGAACATGTCGATCCTTTCGACCGGCTATTTCCTTGTTTCCCGCAGCGCTTTCAAGGTGATGAAGACGCAAGGGATTGGCGGCTCGATCGTCTTTATCGCCTCCAAGAACGGCCTTGCCGCCTCTCCCGGCGCCAGCGCCTATTGCACGGCCAAGGCCTCGGAAATCCACCTCGCGCGCTGCCTTGCGCTGGAAGGGGCGCCGGATGGCATCCGCGTCAACGTGGTCAACCCGGATGCAGTGCTGCGCGGCTCCAAGATCTGGTCGGGCGACTGGCTGAAGGAACGGGCACAGGCCTATGGCAAGGACACGGCGGATCTGGAAGAGCATTACCGCCAGCGCTCGCTGCTGAAGCGCTCCGTGCTGCCCGAGGATATTGCAGAGGCCACCTATTTCTTCGCAAGCGAAGCCTCCGCCAAGTCCACCGGCAACATCATCAACGTGGACGCAGGCAACGTCCAGTCCTTCACCCGCTGACGGAGGCCATTCATGACCCAGATGATCGGTTCTGATGTCCTTGAGAAGGACAATGCCGCCCGCAAAGCGGACCTCGCGCGCGACTATGACAGCCTTGGCGAGCGGCTCGCCCGCCGGGGCATCGACATCAACGCGGTGAAGGCGAAGGTTGCCGCCTATGGCGTTGCCGTGCCGTCCTGGGGTGTCGGCACTGGCGGCACCCGCTTTGCCCGTTTCCCCGGCGCAGGCGAGCCGCGCCACATCTTCGACAAGCTGGAAGACTGCGGCGTCATCCAGCAGCTGACCCGGGCAACGCCCTCCGTCTCCCTGCATATTCCCTGGGACAAGGCCGATCCGGCAGACCTGAAGGCCAAGGCGGACAGCCTCGGCCTCGGCTTTGACGCCATGAACTCCAACACCTTCCAGGATCAGGCCGGACAGGCCCATTCCTACAAGTTCGGCTCCCTCTCCCACACGGATGCTGCCACCCGTGCGCAGGCGGTGGAGCACAACATCGAATGTATCGAGCTTGGCCGCGCCATTGGCTCGAAGGCGCTGACCGTGTGGATCGGCGACGGCTCCAACTTCCCCGGGCAGTCGCATTTCACCCGCCAGTTCGAGCGCTATCTGGAAGCAGCCCGGCAGATCTACGCCGCCCTGCCGGAGGACTGGCGGCTCTTCACCGAACACAAGATGTACGAGCCCGCCTTCTATTCCACCGTGGTGCAGGACTGGGGCACGAACTATCTCATCGCGCAGGAGCTGGGCCCCAAGGCCTTCTGCCTCGTTGATCTCGGCCACCATGCGCCCAACGTGAACATCGAAATGATCGTCGCCCGCCTCATCCAGTTCGGCAAGCTGGGCGGCTTCCATTTCAACGACAGCAAATATGGCGATGACGATCTCGACACCGGCTCGGTCGATCCCTACCGGCTATTCCTCGTCTTCAACGAGCTGGTGGACGCGGAAACCCGCAAGGCGCCGGGCTTTGCCCCCTCGCACATGCTGGACCAGTCGCACAATGTCACCGACCCGATCGAAAGCCTGATGGTCAGCGCCATGGAGGTGCAGCGCGCCTATGCGCAGGCCCTGCTGGTGGACCGCAAGGCCCTCGACGGCTTCCAGGACAGCAACGACGCGCTGATGGCCACCACCACGCTGAAGACCGCCTTCCGCACCGATGTGGAACCAATCCTCGCCATGGCCCGTCTGGAATCGGGCGGCGCCATCGACCCCGTCTCCACCTACCGCGCCTCCGGCTACCGCGCCCGCGCCGCAGAGGTCCGGCCAGCAGTTTCCGGCGCTGGCGGGGGGATTGTGTGAGAGCGGGCCACGGATTGACCTGATGCCTCTCCCTCACCCCGGACATGCGTGCATGATCCGGGGTGAACCGTTCTTGACGCTGGGTGTCTCTCCGTCTCCGTCAAGCCTCAGCAAAACAGCAGCTCTGCCTCCCGCCTTCCAAAGGAAATATCTTTCCCAAACATTCGCATGCCAATTGGCAAGCTGGCAAAACCGGGCTAACAGGCGGTTGAAACAACGCGGAACGGCTGCCCATGACGCATGAGCCCGCCTTTGCCCTTGAGGTGGAGGATGTCCACAAGAGCTACGGCCCCAACGAAGTGCTGAAAGGCATTTCGATGACCGCCCGCAAGGGCGACGTGATCTCCCTCATCGGCTCATCGGGAGCGGGCAAGAGCACCTTCCTGCGCTGCCTCAACTTTCTGGAACAACCTGACCGGGGCCGCTTCGTCGTCAATGGCGAGGCAGTCGCCCTGAAGCCGGACCGGCATGGCCGCCTGCATCCGGCCAACTGGCGCCAGATCGAGCGCCTGCGCACCGGGCTTTCCATGGTGTTCCAGAACTTCAATCTCTGGGCGCACATGACGGTGCTGGAAAATGTCATCGAAGCGCCGGTGCATGTGCTGGGCCAGAACCGGCGCGAGGCCGTGGAGCGGGCCGAAGCGCTGCTGGCCAAGGTCGGCCTTCATGACAAGCGCGATGCCTATCCGGCGTTTCTTTCGGGCGGCCAGCAGCAGCGCGCCGCCATTGCCCGCGCCCTGTGCATGGAACCTTCGGTGATGCTCTTCGACGAGCCCACCTCCGCGCTGGACCCGGAGCTTGTCGGCGAGGTGCTGAAGGTCATCCGCGATCTGGCCGCCGAAGGGCGCACCATGGTGCTCGTCACCCACGAGATGAGTTTCGCCCGGGATGTCTCCAGCCACGTCATGTTCCTGCATCAGGGCCGCGTGGAAGAGGAAGGCACGCCGGAGAAGGTGTTCGGCGCGCCGGAAAGCGTCCGCTGCCGCGAATTCACCGCCTCATTGAGACACTGAAAACCAATCACAGCATAAACGGGGAAACACCATGAAGAAGCTTCTGTCCATTCTCCTCACCGGCGCCGCGCTTGCGGCAAGCTCCGTCTCCGCCTCCGCCGAGCTGCGCTTCGGCGTGATGAACGAGCCCTATCCGCCCTTCTTCACCAAGGATGCCTCCGGCAAGTGGGTGGGCTGGGAAATCGACCTGATGGATGCCGTCTGCGAGGAAATGAAGGAGCAGTGCTCCATCGTCGACATCGCCTGGGACGGGCTGATCCCCGGCCTGCAGGCCAAGAAGATCGACGTGATCTGGTCCTCCATGTCCATCACCGAAGAGCGCAAGAAGACCATTGCCTTCACGGACAAGTACTACAACACGCCCAGCAAGCTGATCGGCGCCAAGGACGGCATCATGGGTGCAGGCCCGGATGACGTCGCGGGCAAGATCATCGGCATTCAGGTCTCGACCATCCAGTCCGACTATTATGCCAAGTACTTCAAGGACAAGGCAGAAGAAAAAACCTATGCCACCCTCGATGAGGCCTTCCAGGACCTCGCCGCCGGGCGCATTGACTATGTGTTCGGCGATGCCATGCCGCTGGAAGAGTTCCTGAAATCCAGCTACGGCGAAAGCTGCTGCGAGGACAAGGGCAACGTGGCCGATGATCCGGCCGTGCTGGGCTCCGGCATCGGCGGCGGCCTGCGTCAGGACGACACGGAACTTCAGGCCAAGCTGAACGCCGCCATCGCCGCCGTACGCGCCAGCGGCAAGTACAAGGAAATCTCGGACAAGTACTTCTCGTTCGATCCTTACGGCGAGTGATCTGCAGGAAATGAAGTTGCCGGGATTGGCGTCAGCGCCTCTTCCGGCCTTTTCTGAGTAGCTGGGTATGTGCAAACAGGCCGCAGCACCCCTCTCCCCACTTGAGGGGGAGATGTCTGCGACAGCAGACAGAGGGGGGGGCCAGCGCCTCAGCACGGCACGGCCACTCTTGAATAGACGGGCAGTCCGTTACCCCCCTCTGCCCCCTTCGGGGGCATCTCCCCCTCAAGGGGGGAGAGGAGTTGGTGCCTGGCTGACGGTCCGAAATGAACATCCCCCATTGGGGCAAAGGCCGCAGGCCAAAGACTTTATTGGATTGTCCCAGAGGCAGCATGGCGAACCTGACCTATCTTGAGCTTCTGGCACCCTCGCCTCCCGGCTGGGGCGGTGTGCTGCTGGCCGGGGCTGCGTCGACAATCGCCATTTCGCTCGGCGCTTACCTCACCGGCATGGTGCTGGGGCTGCTGGGGGCCTGGGGCAAGCTCAAGGGCGGGCGCGTGACCTCTGCCCTGCTCGATGGCTACACCACCGCCATCCGCGCCATTCCCGAACTCATCCTGATCATCGGCCTTTATTATGCCGGCACCGACGGCCTGAACCGGCTGCTCACCGCCATCGGACTGCCCACCATCGAGGTGAACGGCTTCGTCGCTGCCGTTGCCGTGCTCGGCATCGTCCAGGGCGCCTATATGACAGAGGTGTTCCGCGGCGCCATTCAGGCGGTACCCATTGGCCAGATCGAGGCGGCTGCGGCCTTCGGCATGCGCCCTTCCCTGCGCTTCCGCCGCATCATCCTGCCGGCGATGATCCCCAACGCCATGCCGGGCCTTGCCAATCTGTGGATGTCCGTCACCAAGGACAGCGCCCTCATTGCCGTTGTCGGCTATCAGGAGCTGGCGCTGGCCACGCGCATCGCGGCGGGCAACACCAAGCAGTATTTCCTGTTCTTCGCGGCGGCGGCGGTGCTCTATCTGATCATCAGCCTTGTCTCCACCCGTGTGTTCAACCTGCTGGAGCGGCGCGCGCGCCGGGGCCAGCCGGCCCACGGCCGGGCATAGGAGGAGCGGATGGATTTCTCCTGGCTGGCCAAATACACCCCGCTGCTTCTGTCCGGCGCCTGGCAGACGGTTGCCCTTCTCGGCATTTCCGTCAGCATCGGCTTCGTCCTCGCCATTGGCCTGGCGCTCGCGCAGGTGTCCGGCCCCTTGTGGCTGCGGCTGCTGGCGCGCGGTTATTGCGGCTTCTTCCGTGGTACACCTCTGCTGATCCAGCTCTGGCTGCTTTATTATGGCGTTGGCTCGCTGCTGCCGATGGTGCCGGGCCTGCGCGGCAGTTTCCTGTGGCCTATCCTGCGCGAGGGATTCTTCTTCGCCGCCGTCAGCTTCACGCTCAACCACGCCGCCTATCAGGCCGAGATCCTGCGCGGCGCGCTGCTGAGCGTGCCCAAGGGCGAGCTGGAAGCCGGGCGCGCCTTCGGCATGACGCCCTTCCTGCTGCTGCGGCGCATCTGGCTGCCGCGTGCCATACGCACTGCCCTGCCCAGCATCACCGGCGAAATCGTGCTGCAGCTCAAGGCAACACCGCTCGCCTTCACCGTCACGGTGATGGATCTCTACGCGGTTGCCTACAAGGTGCGGCAGGATACGCTGCTCGTCTATGAACCGCTGATCGTGGTCACGCTCTTCTATGTGGGCCTGACCATCATCCTCACCCGCATTTTCAAGCATGTGGAGGCACAGGTGCCCGTGCGCCGCTGACGGCGCAGCCCTGCAGCCCCCGAACCCGCAAAGGAGCATCCCATGGCCAGCAACATCCGTATCCTCGACGGCGGCATGAGCCGCGAACTGGTGCGGCTCGGCGCCGAGCTGAAGCAGCCGGAATGGTCGGCCCTTGCCCTCATCGACACACCCAGCATCGTGCGGCAGGTGCATGAGGAGTTCATCGCCGCCGGCGCCGATGTCATCACCACCAACAGCTACGCGCTGGTGCCCTACCACATCGGCGAAGAGCGTTTTGCGAAGGAAGGCCGTGCCCTGATCGCCCTTTCCGGCCGCCTTGCCCGTGAAGCGGCAGACGCCGAAACCGCGCGCAGCGTGCTGGTCGCCGGCGGCCTGCCGCCCATCTTCGGCTCCTACGAGCCGCAGAATTTCGATCCCGCCCGCGTGCAGGACTATCTCTCCGTCCTAGTCGAGGAACTCAGTCCCTATGCAGATGTGTGGCTGGGCGAGACCCTGAGCCTCATTGCCGAGGGCGAAGCCGTGCGCATTGCCACCGAGGGCACCAACCGCCCCTTCTGGGTGTCCTTCACGCTGGAAGATGCAGACACGGAAGCGGCCATCGCCAACCCGAAGCTGCGCGGCGGGGAAACTGTGACGGAAGCTGCCGAATGGGCCGCAGGCTCGGGCGCGGCAGCGCTTCTGTTCAACTGTGCCAAGCCGGAGATCATGGCCAGCGCCATCAAGGCCGCCTCAGCCGTCTTCGCCGCCAAGGGCGTGAAGCTGGATCTCGGCGTCTATGCCAATGCCTTTGAAAGCAACACCGATGACGGCGCGGCCAACGAGGCCCTGCACGGCACCCGCGCTGACCTGACCGGCGACCGCTACACCGGCTTTGCCTGCGACTGGGTCGACGCCGGCGCCACCCTCGTCGGCGGCTGCTGCGGCATCGGCGCCAGCCACATCCACAGCCTTGCCGCCCGCCTGAAGGGAAATGCGGCCTGAGGCGGGCAAGCATCGCCGTCCAGGATAACGGAGCACCGGCAGATTTGCCGGTGCAGTTCTGTTCAAACCTGATAGAGTTTTCCTCATGATGCGATTCCGGGCAGCCGCCCGGCTCTCCCGCGTCAGCCCCCTATCACGCCCTGCTTCTTTCCCATGGAACGCTGACATGAGCAGCCAGGAAACAGGTACCGGATCGAGGGCGTCGCAGTCCTTGATATCGTTCTGGCGCTCCTGGGCGTGGCCGCCGCCATGTACCTGCCACTGCAATCAGCGCAGACGCTGGCCATGCGCGTCGGCAATCCGTCCACGCAGGACATCTTCTTCGGCTCGGCACTGGTGCTGCTGACGCTGGAAGCGACACGCCGCTCTGTCGGCCCGACGCTGCCGATCATCGCGCTGCTGTTCATGGGCTTTGCCCTGTTCGGCCCCTGGATGCCCGGCGCGCTGAAACATGGCGGCACCTCCTGGCTGGGCCTCATCAACCACCTCTACATGACCAATCAGGGCATTTACGGCATCGCCATCGGCGTGATGGCGAAATACGTGTTCCTGTTCATCGTCTTCGGCGTGCTGGCCACCCGCATCGGCCTCGGCCAGCTGTTCATCGACGTGGCCATGGTGCTGGCCGGGCGTTATTCCGGCGGCCCGGCAAAGGTCGCCATCTTCTCCTCCGCCTTCATGGGCACCATCTCCGGCTCCTCCATCGCCAACACGGTGACGACCGGTGCCCTGACGATCCCGGCCATGAAGCGCGTCGGCTATCCGGCCCGTTTTGCCGCCGCCGTGGAAGCCACCGCCTCCACCGGCGGGCAGATAACCCCGCCCATTCTGGGTGCAGCCGCCTTCATCATGGTGGAATATCTGCAGATCCCGCTGCGCGACGTACTGGCCGCAGCCCTGTTCCCGGCGCTGCTGCATTACTTCGGCATTCTCGTCATGGTGCATCTGGAAGCCAAGCGCCTCGGCCTGCGCGGCCTCACGAAAGATGAACTGCCGAAGCTCGGCATCGTGCTGAAGCAGCACTGGCTGTCGGTCATCCCGCTGATCATTCTGGTCTATCTGATCCTCTCCGGCCGCACGCCCGATTATGCCGCCGTCTATGGCATCATCGCCTGTGTCGTCGTCGGCGTCTTGAACCCGGTTGACCGGCTCAACCTGAAGGATCTCTACAATGCGCTGGCCGCCGGTGCCCGCAACACGCTCGCGGTGGGCGCTGCGGCAGCCACTGTCGGCATCGTCGTGGGTGTGGTGACGCTGACGGGCGTCGGCTTCCGCATCGGCTATGTCATCGTCCAGACCGCTGGCGACATCGGGGCAACCCTGGGCTCCCTGTGGCCGCTGTCGCTGTTCACCGCAGGCCAGTGGACCCTGTTTGTCTCGCTGATCCTGATCGCCGTCGCCTGCATCATCATGGGCGCCGGCATCCCGACCACCGCAACCTACATCATTCTGGTCGCTGTGGCCGCCCCGGCCCTTGCCGTGCAGCAGGTGGAGCCGCTGGTCGCCCATTTCTTCGTGTTCTACTACGGGGTTCTGGCCGACATCACGCCACCGGTGGCGCTTGCGGCCTATGCGGCGGCGGGCATAGCCGGGTCCAACCCGTTCCAGACGGGCAACACCGCCTTCCGCCTCGGCATCGCCAAGGCGCTGGTGCCGTTTGTCTTCGTCTATTCGCCGTCGCTGCTGCTGGTGAATGCAGACTTCACCTGGTCCGCCTTTGCCATCACGCTCACGGGCGCGGCCCTCGGCATTGCCTGCCTTGGCGTGGCCTTCTCCGGCTATTTCATCGCGCCGATGCGCAAGCAGGAGCGCTGGTGGACGGGCATCGTCTCGCTGCTGTTCATCTCGCCGGGCCTTGAGACCATGGCAGCAGGCATCATCCTGCTGCTGCCGGTGGTGTTCCTGCAGATCAAGGCAAGGCAGAAACTGGCCGCAGCCTGATACGGGCTCTCGATGAGTTCGACTCATCGAAAACTGGTCAAGCCCGTGCGGCGCTTGAGCATTTTCAAGGCGTGATGCGTCAGCATCGAAAGCCTTGGTATGAGGCCTGCCACCAGACACAAAAAAGCCGGGCTGCGGAACGCCGCAGCCCGGCTTTTCATTGAGACGGGATCTTACTTCAGCAGCGCGGCCGAACGGTCGAGCGCGGCGGAGAAGCCCTTCAGCGAGACCTGCAGGTTCAGCGGATTGCCTGCAACGGCCTGAACGCCAAGCTTCAGCACGTTGCCCTTGCGGATCGCGGCAACCGTATCCTTGCTGAGGGTCAGCGGCACCACGCAGCCAACGGGCATGCAGGTCTGGAAACGGGCGTCCGTGCCCTTTTCCTGATCATCGACGGTGAGCTTGACGCCACCATCCAGGTTGAGGCCAAAAGGCAGAACCAGAGTGCCGTTGACGGCACCGTCGGCTGCCGGAGCGAACTCGGCCAGAAGCACCATCTGGCGGGTCTGCTGATCCTGCTGCTGCTGCGAAACAGCGCAGCGCTTGCCGCCCTCACCCGACAGGCAGGTCACAGTCCAGTCGTCGAAGGTTTCCTTGATGGAGGAAGCGCCGGAAGGCAGACTGCCTGCCGTCTGAGCCATTGCCAGGCCTGCAGAAACCAACAGTGCCGCACCCGCAAGAGTGGAAGCCAGCTTGAAGTTCATTCGTCTTATCCCGATGACCGGAAAGCAGCACAGCCGCTGCCCTCAACTTGAATGGGCCTAACTAACCGGCCTTTGCCCACACATGCAAGCTACGCCTGCATTTTTTGAAACAGACAGCCGCCTGCTTCATCACCGGAGGTTGGCTTTCCGGTTGATGAAGCAGGCAAGTCCGCGCTCAGCCCTCCTTCGCCGGATCGTAGGCCAGAAGCCGGAGCGCATTGAGCGTCACCAGCACCGTTGCGCCCGTATCTGCCAGAATCGCCAGCCACAGGCCGGTGATGCCGAGAATGCTGGTGACGAGGAACACCGCCTTCAGGCCCAGCGCGAGGGTGATGTTCTGGTGAATGTTGCCCATCGCCTTGCGGGCAAGGCGGATGAGGGCGGGCACATCCGTCACCCTGTCGCGCAGCACAGCCGCATGGGCCGTCTCCAGCGCCACATCCGTGCCCGAGCCCATGGCTACACCCACCGAAGCCTGAGCGAGCGCCGGCGCATCATTGATGCCGTCGCCCACCATCATCACCCCGCCGGAGGCAGCCAGCGCACGCACTTCACGCACCTTGTCTTCCGGCATCAGCTCCGCGCGCTGCGTGAGGCCAAGACCGGAGGCAATCGCAGCCGCCGTGCGGGCATTGTCCCCCGTCAGCATGACGGCACCAACCCCCAGCCGTTCCAGCTGGCCGATCGCCTCGCGGGCGTCCTCCCGCGGTTCATCGCGCAGGGCCACAAGTCCGGCAAGGTTTCCGGCCCGGATGACGCAGACCACCGTCTTGCCTTCGCCTTCCAGACGTTCCGCCTGCGCCGCCGCCTCTTGCGGCAGCAGGCCGGTTTCGCTGGCATGGCGCGGGGAGATCACCTGCAGCAACTCTCCTGCGACCAGTGCCTCGACACCGCGCCCAGCCATGGCCCGCGCCCCGGATGAGGGGAGAACGCTCGCGCCGGTCTCCTGCGCACGGGTGAGGATCGCTTTCGCCAGCGGATGCGACGACCCGGCCTCGACGGAGGCTGCAGCAGAGATCACGTCCAGCACATCGACGCTGCCAAAGGGAACCACATCCACCACCTGCGGGCGGCCAGCCGTCAGCGTGCCGGTCTTGTCGAAGGTGACCGTCTTCACCTGCGCGATGGCTTCGATCACCGCACCGCCCTTCATCAGGAGGCCACGGCGTGCGCCCGCAGACAGGGACGAGGCAATGGAGGCCGGCACCGAAATGACCAGCGCACAGGGGCAGCCGATCAGGAGCAGCGACAGGGCCCGGTAGATCCAGGTGTTCCACTCCCCGCCAAACCCGAGCGGCGGCACAACGGCGACCGTGGCGGCCAGCAGCACGATGAAAGGCATGTAGTAGCGGCTGAACCGGTCAATGAAGCGCTCGGTCGGGGCACGGGCGCTTTCCGCCTCCTCCACCAGCTTGATGATGCGGGCAATGGTGTTGTCCGCCGCCGCACGCGTCACTTCAACGCTGAGGGCGGCTTCGGTGTTGATGGAACCGGCAAAGACATCCGCCCCCTCGCCCTTGGTCACCGGCACGCTCTCACCCGTCACCGGGCTTTCATCAATGCCGGAGATGCCGGAGCGGATGACGCCATCAGCGGGAATGCGATCTCCAGGCCGCACCAGCACCAACTGCCCCGGAACAAGGCTTTCCGCCGCCACCTGCCGCGTTCCACTGTCCGTTTCCAGAAGCGCGGTTTTCGGCACCAGGCCTGCCAGAGCCCGGATGCCATCGCGCGCCCGGTTGGCGGCAACGCCCTCCAGCACTTCGCCCACGGCGAAGAGGAACACCACCAGCGCCGCCTCTTCCGCCGCCCCGATCGCCAGCGCACCGGCGGCGGCAATGGTCATCAGCATCTCGATGGTGAAGGGCATTCCGGCCGCCAGGGCGGCAAAGGCGCGCCGGGCAACAGGCGCAACCCCGATGACGCAGGCCACGGTGAAGACCCAGGCCCCAACCTGCGGCGGCAACACGAAATGCGCGGCCCAGGCCAGAGCCAGCAGCCCGCCGGTCAGAATGACCAGCCGCCCCTTGCCCGTCTGATGCCACGCCCGGCGGCCGCCATCAGCCAACGGCTTTTCATCCTCATGACTGTGGCCGTGCACGCCCCCATGGGCATGATCGTGGTGCTGCTCATGCTCATCATCATGGTCATGAGCAGGGCTGTGATCGTGATGCTCATGCCCGCAGCAGGCAGCACCCCTGTCCGCATCCCCTTCGGCGCCCGGAACTTTCATGCTGATGCCGAAGCCAAGGGCACTGACGGCCTTCTCCACGGTCTGCCGCCCGGTCTGGCTTTCATCCAGTTGCAGGCGCAACCGCTCGCTCATCAGAGCCACCTCGACGGCGCTTACCCCCGGCAGGCGCTCCACCGCGCCCTTGATCTTGCCCGCGCAGGACCCGCAGTCCATGCCCGTCACGGTCCACTCAAGGGTAGAAACCGCCTCATGCTTGCTCATGGTTATCTCCTTGCCCAACGAACGGGCATTTCAGGTCATGATCAAGGGCTAGCACCTCTAGCGGCTAGAGGTTCAAGAGGTTTTTTTGACGCGGAGCAAAGCCTGTTTTTCGAGGCGGAAAAGGCCCTGCCGGTGATGGACTCGAAAGCCGACTCGTGAAACATGACAGGGTTGAGACACGAAAGTGACGTTCAAAACGGCATGCCTCGATATTCATCTTGCAGGCACAGTTTTGAACGCCTTACCATCCGGTCAAAAAGCAGGGACAGCGACAGAAGGAACTCCAGATGAAGAGCAGATCCAGTTTTGACGTCAGCCGCCGCGGCCTTCTTCTTGGCGCAGGCGCAGCTTTTGCAGGCAGCGCATTGCTGCCCCGGATTGCATTTGCGCAGACACCGCTCAAGGTTGCCGGGATCTACACGGTTCCCGTCGAGCAGCAGTGGGTGAGCCGCATTCATATCGCTGCGGAAGCCGCGAAGAAGGCTGGTCTCATCGAGTACACATTCTCGGAGAACACCAGCAACACCGACTATCCGCGCGTGATGCGCGAATATGCCGAGGGCGGCGCACAGCTGATCGCCGGCGAGATCTTCGGCGTGGAGCAGGAAGCCCGTGAAGTGGCCGCCGACTATCCGGAAACCGCCTTCCTGATGGGCTCGTCCTTCAAGCCGGAAGAGAGCCTCGCCAACCTGTCCGTCTTCGACAACTACATCCAGGACGCATCCTACCTCTCCGGCATCATCGCCGGTGCCATGACCAAGTCCGGCAAGATCGGCATGGTCGGCGGTTTCCCCATTCCGGAAGTGAACCGGCTGATGAATGCCTTCATGGCCGGCGTCAAGGAAACCCGCCCGGATGCCACCTTCCAGGTCAGCTTCATCGGCTCCTGGTTTGATCCGCCAAAGGCCAAGGAAACCGCCTTCGCCATGATCGACGGCGGCGCCGACCTGCTCTATGCGGAGCGTTTCGGCGTATCGGATGCGGCAAAGGAGCGCGGCGTGCTGGCCATCGGCAACGTGATCGACACCCAGTCCGATTATCCGGAAACCGTGGTGGCCTCGGCCCTGTGGCACTTCGAGCCGACGCTGAACAAGGCCATCGAGGCCGTTGCCGCAGGCAGCTTCAAGGCGGAGGACTATGGCGTCTATTCCTTCATGAAGGAAGGCGGCTGCTCGCTCGCCCCGCTCGGCACCTTCGAGGGCAAGGTTCCCGCCGCCGCCATGGATCTGGTCAAGGTCCGGGAAGCCGCGATCAAGGATGGCAGCTTCACCGTCACCATCAATGATGACGAGCCCAAATCCTCGTGAGCACATCTGACAAGGAGGCGCAGGAGACCGTTCTGCGCCTCGACGGCATCACCAAGCGCTTTGGTGCCCTCACCGCCAATGACAGCATCAGCCTGACCCTGAACCGGGGCGAGATCGTCGCCCTGCTCGGGGAAAATGGTGCTGGCAAGACGACCTTGATGAACATCCTCTTTGGCCATTACACCGCCGATGAGGGCACCGTCGAGGTCTTCGGCAAGGAGCTGCCGCCGGGCCGCCCGCGTGCTGCGCTTGCGGCAGGCGTTGGCATGGTGCATCAGCATTTCACGCTGGCCGAGCACCTGAGCGTGGCGGAAAACATCGTGCTGGGCACGGCGCCGCTGTTCCGCCTGTCGCTCGGCCTTGGCGCCGCCCGCCAGCGCATCCGCGCCCTTTCCGAGGATTTCGGCCTCAAGGTCGATCCGGATGCCCGCGTCTCAAGCCTGTCAGTGGGTGAAAAGCAGCGGGTGGAGATCCTGAAGGCGCTCTACCGCAATGCCCGCATTCTCATTCTCGATGAGCCCACGGCCGTCCTGACGCCGCAGGAAACCGATGCCCTCTTTGCGACGCTGAAACGCGCCGTGGCGATCGGCCTTTCCATCGTCTTCATCAGCCACAAGCTGCATGAGGTGATGGCCGTGGCAGACCGCTGCGTCGTGCTGCGCCACGGCAAGGTGGTGGCCGAACGCCAGACCTCCGCAACCTCCGCCCGCGAGCTTGCCGCGCTGATGGTTGGCGGAGATGTACCCGAGCTTGCCCCCTCCAACGCAAAGCCGGGCCGGACCATCTTTGCCCTGCGCAATGTGTCAACGCCGGACCGGGAAGGCGCTCCGGGCCTCAAGCGTGTGACGCTGGAGCTGAAGGCAGGCCAGATCACCGGACTTGCCGGAGTTTCCGGAAACGGCCAGACGGACATATCCGATCTGGTGGCAGGGCTTGCCAGCCCGGATCAGGGCAGCCTTCACGTGGAAGGCACCGTACCGCTGCGCTGGACGCCGGAAGCTGCCGTCAGCGCCGGTATCGCCCGCATTCCCGAAGACCGGCACAAGACCGGCACCATTGCCGACTTCAGCCTGACCGAGAACGCCATTCTGGAAACCTACCACCAGCGCCCCTTCTCACGCGCCGGATGGATGAACCGGGCGGCGGCGGAATATTTCACACAGCACATCATCGACACCTACGATGTGCGCTGCCCGGGGCCAGACACCCGCATCCGCCTGCTGTCCGGCGGCAACATGCAAAAGCTGATACTGGGCCGTGTGCTGGAGCCGGGGCCGCATGTGATCCTCGCCAACCAGCCGGTGCGCGGGCTCGATATCGGAGCCATCACCTTCGTGCATTCCCGCCTGATCGCCGCGCGCGATGCAGGGGCAGCCGTGCTGCTGATCTCGGAGGATCTGGACGAGGTGCAGCGGCTGTCGGACGTGATTCACGTGGTCTATGAAGGCCTCCTTTCACCTGGCTTTGCACGCGGCAGCCTCACCACGGAACAGCTTGGACTCTGGATGACCGGACAAGGATTTGACCATGCGGCTTGAGCCGGTCGCCAACCCCAGCCTGCTGCGCCGAGCGGGGCTTCCGGCCCTTGCGCTGGTGCTCACCGTCGTGGCCGGATCGCTGCTGGCGCTGATTGCCGGGGCTGATCCGTTCCAGACGCTGGGCCTCATCGTCAAGGGCGCGGCGGGCAGCAAGTTTGCCCTGCTGGAGACCCTCAACCGGGCAACCCCGCTCATCTTCACCGGCCTTGCCGTTGCTGTCGCCTTCCGGGCGCGGCTGTGGAACATCGGCGCGGAAGCCCAGCTTTATGCAGGTGCCATTGTTGCGGCGCTGATTGGCGCTCATGTCACCGGCCTGCCGCAACTGCCCCTGCTGGCGCTCATGGCCGTTGCCGCCATGCTGGCGGGCGCTGCCATGCTGCTGCCGCCGGTGCTGCTGAAAACCCGCTTTGGCGTGGATGAAGTGGTCACGACCCTGCTCGTCAACTTCATCATGCTGCTTTTCGTCTCCTATCTGCTGGAAGGCCCGATGAAGGATCCGGCGGGCATGGGCTGGCCGAAGTCTGCCGCCCTGGCCAAGGATGCCCGCCTGCCGCGCATCATGGAGGGCCTGCGCCTGCACTGGGGCTTTGCGCTGGCGCTGATTTCAGCCGTTGCCGTCTGGGTCATCCAGACCCGCACCACACTTGGCTACGAGATCCGCGCCACCGGCCTCAACCAGAAGGCCGCACGCTTTGCCGGCATTCCGGTCAATATGGTGCTGGTGAAGACGGCCCTGCTCTCCGGCGGGCTTGCCGCCATGGCCGGTTTCAGCGAGGTCTCCGGTCTCAAGGGCCACCTCAGCCTCGATCTGTCGGCCAACTTTGGCTACACGGGCATCGTCGTTGCCATGCTGGCCCTGCTGCACCCGCTCGCCGTCGTGCCTTCCGCGATCTTCGTGGCCGGCATCTTCGTCGGCGCCAACAGCATGAGCCGTGCCGCCAGCGTGCCGTCCTACATCGCCGACATGCTGCTGGCCATCGCGCTGCTCTTCATGGTGCTGGCCATCCTTCTGACACGCTACCGGGTGAGGCGCGGATGAACGAGCTTCTGGACATCCTGCTCTCCGCCAGCCTCTGGGCTGCGGCCATCCGCATCGCCTCGCCGCTGATCTTTGCCACCATGGGCGAACTCATCTGCGAGCGCGCGGGCGTCCTCAACCTCGGCATCGAGGGCATCATGGTCATCGGCGCTTTCACCGGCTGGGTGGCCGTCTATATGGGCGCGCCGCTGTGGTGGGGCGTTGCGGCGGCCATGATGGCCGGCATGGCCTTCGGCCTCATCCATGCGGTGCTGACCGTGCCCTTCGGCCTGTCCCAGCATGTGGTGGGCCTCGGCGTGACCATGCTGGCCACGTCCTCCAGCTATTTCGCCTACCGCCTGCTGCTGCCGGAAGTCACAAGCCCGCCAAAGATTGACCCCTTCCAGCCACAGCCAATCCCCGGCCTTTCCAGCCTGCCGCTGGTGGGCGAGGCGCTGTTCAGCCAGACCGCCCTCACCTATGCCGCCTTCCTGACGGCACTGATCGTCGCGCTGGTGCTCTACCGCACGCCGCTCGGCCTTGCGGTGCGCGCTGCGGGCGAAAACCCGGCAGCGGTGGAGGCACAGGGACTTTCGGTCACGGCCCTGCGCATGGGCGCGGTCGTCTTCGGCTCTGGCCTGATGGCAGTCGGCGGCTCGTTCCTGACGCTCTCGGCCTTTTCGTCCTTCTTCTTCGAGATGATCAACGGGCGCGGCTGGATCTGCATCGCCCTCGTCGTCTTCGGCGCCTGGAAGCCGGGCAAGGCGGTGCTGGGCGCCATCCTCTTTGCCGCCTTCGATGCGCTGCAGGTGCGCCTGCAGCAAACGGGCTTTGGCGCCATCGTGCCCTATCAGGTGTTCCTGATGCTGCCCTTCATCCTGTCCATTCTGGCGCTCATCCTCATGTCCCGGCGGGCCGAAGTGCCTGCAGCGCTGATGCAGCCCTTCAACAAGGGGGAACGCTGATGTTCGACCTCATCATCAAGGGCGGCACCCTGCCCGATGGCACCACCGCCGACATCGCCATCACGGGCGAGCGCATCGCCGAAGTAGGCCATCTCGACGACGCAGCCTTTGCCAATGCCGGACGGGTGATCGACGCCACGGGCGATCTCGTCTCCCCGCCCTTCGTCGATCCGCATTTCCACATGGATGCAACGCTGTCCTACGGCCTGCCCCGGGTGAATGCCTCCGGCACGCTGCTGGAAGGCATCTCGCTGTGGGGCGAACTGCGTGAGATCGCCAGCGTCGAGGACATGGTCTCCCGCGCCCTCACCTATTGCGACTGGGCCGTATCCATGGGCCTTCTCGCCATCCGCACCCATGTGGACACGACGCCGGACCACCTGCGCGGCGTGGAAGCCATGCTGGAAGTGAAGCGCAAGGTCGCGCCTTATCTCGACCTGCAACTCGTTGCCTTCCCGCAGGACGGGCTCTACCGCACGAAGACGGGCCGCGAGAATGTACTGCGGGCGCTGGACATGGGCGTCGATGTGGTTGGCGGCATCCCGCATTTCGAGCGCACCATGGAAGACGGGATGGCATCCGTGAAGGATCTCGCCCGCATCGCCGCCGAACGCGGGCTGATGCTGGACCTGCACTGCGACGAAACCGACGATCCGATGAGCCGCCACGTGGAAACGCTGGCCGCCGAAGTGACACGCCACGGCCTTGGCGGGCGGGCGGCTGGAAGCCACCTCACCTCCATGCATTCCATGGACAATTACTACGTTTCCAAACTGCTGCCGCTGATCGCGGAAAGCGGCATGGCGGCCATTCCCAATCCGCTGATCAACATCACCCTGCAGGGCCGCCACGACACCTACCCCAAGCGGCGCGGCCTGACGCGGGTGAAGGAGATGCAGGCGCACGGCATCACCGTAGGCTGGGGCCAGGATTGCGTGCTTGATCCGTGGTACTCGCTTGGCACCGCCGACATGCTGGACGTGGCCTTCATGGGCCTGCACGTGGCGCAAATGACCCATCCGGCAGAGATGGCCCGCTGCTTCCGCATGGTGACGGAAGACAACGCGAAGATCCTCAATCTGGAAGGCTATGGCCTTGCGCCTGGCTGCAAGGCCTCGCTGGTGGTGCTGGATGCAGGCAACCCGGTGGAAGCCCTGCGCCTGCGGCCTGACCGGCTGGCGGTTGTCTCCAAAGGCAAGGTCGTGGCCGAGCGCCCCCGCAACAACGCCCGCCTCACCCTCCCCGGCCGCCCGGCCACCATCCGCCGCCGGCATGAGGAGTGAAGGGGAAGCGTAAGGGGAGAGCCGTGAGCTGCCCCCTCCTTCGTCATGCCATGGCTCGACCATGGCATCCACGCCGAGCCCTATCCGGGCGGTACAGCATTACTCTAAATAACTAAATTCATTTGCACTTTCCCCGATCCGGCAGGTCAGGAAATGGATGCCATGGTCAAGCCATGGCATGACGGAAATCGAAAGGCTGCGGGACAAAAATGCGATCTTTCCCGACATCACTCGCTGCTAAAAGGCCCCAAGCCCCCCCCGGCATGAATGATGAGAACCAGGCCCGAGAAAAGCGCTCCCCCTCCTCCTTCGTCATGCCATGGCTTGACCATGGCATCCATGCCGTGACCTATCCCGGCGGCACAACACCAATCTAACTCACTGAATTAAATTAGACTTTCCTCGACTCGAAAGATCAGGGAATGGATGCCACGGTCAAGCCGTGGCATGACGGAAAATGAGGGGCTAAGGGACCAGCGCGCGCTCCGCTCCCCTCAACGTCAGCCCCGATCCGTAACCTCAGGCGATGCCCAGAAACAGTGCCAGCGAGCGGGTCACTGCAATCATGGAAGCCTCATCCAGCCTTCCGATGACCTGACCTATCCGGTCGCTGCGCACAGTGTGGATTTTGTCCACCATGATCTCTGAGCGTTTGCGCAGACCGTTTGTTTCTGATGGCTCGACAGAGAGGCGGAAGATCGGCAGATCGCGCAGATCGCTCGTCACCGGCAGCACGGTGACAGATGGCAGCGCCTCAAAGAAATCAGACTGAACGACAACAGCGGGGCGCGGCTTGCCATAATCGCCCTGCAGCGCGACGAGGACGATATCCCCGCGCTTCATTCCCAGCCCTGCGTCTCTGCGGCCTCTTCGATCCAGTCGAGGATTTCCGCTTCAGCCGGATCATCGCGCAACGACAGGCACTGCCGCCGAATCTCCACGGCAAAACCGGGCCTGCTGGTGTCCGGCACCCAGACCTGCACTGGCCGCAACCCGGCAGCGCGCAACGCTTCCCGGTGCTTGGCAACACGCGCCTTGACGGATGCTCCCATGGCCTATGCTCCCATTCGTTACATGTAACAAAGATACTGGATAGGAGAACAGCGATCAAGAGACTTGCGCCTAAGCCCTCCCCCTCCTCCTTCGTCATGCCATGACTTGATCATGGCATCCATGCCGCAGCCTCTCCAAACGGCATGGCGTAGCCTTAACTCATTGTATTCAGATGCACTTCCTCAGAACCGGCAAGTCAGGGGATGGATGCCACGGTCAAGCCCTGGCATGACGGAAATCGAAAGGCTGCAGCAAGAAGCCGCACAAACAGAAGCCCCCGGCAATCGCTCGCCGGGGGCTTGGTGTTTCAGGGAACCTCTTGCCGGATCAGCGCAGGTCTGCGGGCAGCAGGGCTTCGGGGAGGTTCTGGTAGCTGACGGGGCGGACCCAGCGGCGGATGGCCATGGTGCCGACCGAGGTGGCGCCGAAGTTGGTCGAGGCCGGATAGGGGCCGCCGTGAACCATGGCGTCGCACACTTCCACGCCGGTCGGGAAGCCGTTGGCCAGAATGCGGCCTGCCTTGCGCTCCAGCACCGGCATCAGGCTGGCGGCGAGTTCAACGTCGCCATCATCCATCTGCAGGGTCACGGTCAGCTGGCCCTCGAAGCTTTCGGCGATGCGGGCAAGCTCAGCCTTGTCCTTGACGCGCACGACGATGCCGAGCGGGCCGAAGACTTCATGCGTCAGCGCCGGATTGGCGAGAAGCTGCGCACCGCTCGTCTCGAACAGATGGGGAGTTGCCTGACGGGCCGGACAGGAACCGGTGAGGCGCGCCTTGGCAGCGCCCGTGGCGGCGATCTTTTCAGCACCAGCGGCAAAGGCCGACGCGATGCCGTCCGTCAGCATGGTCTGCGGCGCGACATCCTTCAGGGCTGCTTCCGCCGTGGCGATGAAGGCATCTGCCCCTGCCCCGTCCATGACCAGCACGAGGCCGGGGTTGGTGCAAAACTGGCCAACGCCCATGGTCAGGCTTGCGGCCCAGCCCTTGGCAATCGCTTCGCCGCGTGCAGCATGGGCCGCGGGCAGAACAAAGAGCGGGTTGACGCTGCCCAGCTCGCCGAAGAAGGGAATCGGCTCGGGCCGCGAGGCACACAGGTCAAACAGCGCACGCCCGCCACCCAGCGAACCGGTGAAGCCAACAGCCTTGATCAGCGGATGGCGCACCAGCGCCTCGCCCAGCTCCCGCGAGGGGCCCTGGATCAGCGAGAACACGCCTGCCGGCATGCCGCAAGCCTTGATGGCCGCATCAATCGCCTGCGCCACCAGCTCGCCCGTGCCGGGATGGGCCGGATGGCCCTTGACCACCACCGGGCAACCGGCGGCCAGCGCGCTGGCGGTGTCGCCACCGGCCGTGGAGAAGGCTAGCGGGAAATTGGACGCGCCGAACACGGCCACCGGTCCAATGGGGCGCTGGATCAGGCGGATTTCCGGGCGCGGCAGCGGAGCGCGGTCCGGCAGGGCCGCGTCCTTGCGCACATCCAGATAAGCGCCCTTGCGGATCTCGGCGGCAAACAGGCGAAGCTGGCCGGTGGTGCGGCCGCGCTCGCCTTCAAGGCGGGCGGTGGGCAGCGCGGTTTCGGCAGCGGCCACTTCGGTGATCTCCGCACCGCGTGCCTCGATTTCCGTGGCGATGCGCTCCAGGAAGACAGCCCGCTCCTCACGCGAGGTTGCGGCATAGGCGGCAAAAGCTGCTTCGGCGGCCTTCACCACCGCATCCACCTCCGCCGGGCCGCCAGCGGCGAACTGGCGGGGCTCGCCCGTGACGGGCGAAGAGGAAAAGACTTCAGAACCTGCAACCCAGGCTCCGGCGATCAGGTGCTTTCCGGTCAGCATGATCTCTCTCTTTGATTAGAAGTGGAACGGCTCGGTCACAAGCCGCCGTCCAAGGGTCATGGCATCGGACACATGCACCATCGGCGTCAAGTCCACATCCCGTCTTCCGCCACGCACCAAGTCTGCCATATGGGCATAGAGGCGCGGATATTCACGGTCCGGACCTTCAATCCGTTCACCATCCGAGGTTTCCATCTCCGCCCCGCCCTTGCGCAGCACCAGCGATCCGGCGTCCGTCTCGACCTCGATGTCCCAGGTCTGCGGGCCTTCCTGACGCCAGTCAAAGTCTGCCGAGACATTGCCGGAGAACGTCAGATCCGCGGCAATCGGCGTCTGGCGGTTTTCCGGGAAGGTCAGTTCGGCACTGACAAGATGCACAGGCATAGGCAGGATGGCGGTCAGGATCGACAGGGCATTGATGCCCGGATCGAACACACCCATGCCGCCCGGCTCGAACACCCAGTCCTGACCGGGATGCCACTTGCGCACATCCTCCCGCCAGGTGATGTGGGCGCGGGTGACCTTGCGGGTGGAGAGCCACTGGCGCGCCGGCTCCACCGCATTGGCCATGCGGCTGTGCCAGGTGGCGAACAGCGTCAGCCCCCGTTCAGCGGCCAGCGCTTCCAGCGCATGCACCTCGGCAAGCGTTGCTCCCGGCGGCTTTTCCAGCATCACGTGACGGCCGGCCTTCAGCGCCGCTTCCGCATAGGTGAAACGCGGCACCGGCGGCAGGCACAGGGAAATCACGGAAATGTCCGGCCGCTCCGCCAGCATCTGCGCGAAATCGCGGTAGGACGGCACGCCGTCCACCTGCCCCTGACGGGAAACGGTTGCCTCAAGCCGCCAGTCGGAACTGGCGGCCAGAGCGGGCACATGCTGGTCAACGGCGATCTTGCCGATGCCCACCAGCGCAACGGGAAGGCTTGCGGACATCAGTGCGAGTCCCTGCCCACCGGGGCGCCACGGCAGCCCTTGAGGAAGTCAAGATCAGCCCCGGTGTCGGCGCCCGTGACATGCTTGTGGTGCAGCATGGCATAGCCGCTGTCCGGCGGGGTGATGCGCGGCGACCAGGCGGCGAGGCGGCGGTCAAGCTCCTCCTGCGGAATGTCGAGATGAATGCGGCGGGCTTCCACGTCCAGCTCGATGTAGTCGCCATCCTGCACCACGGCCAGAGGGCCGCCAACGGCGGCTTCGGGCGAGGTATGCAGCAGCACGGTGCCGAAGGCGGTGCCGGACATGCGGGCGTCGGAAATGCGCACCATGTCGGTGATGCCCTTGCGCAGCACCTTCGGCGGCAGGCCCATGTTGCCCACCTCGGCCATGCCGGGATAGCCGCGCGGGCCGCAGTTCTTCAGCACCATCACGCAGGTCTCGTCAATGTCGAGCGCCTCGTCGTTGATCTTGGCCTTGTAGTCGTCGATGTCCTCGAAGACCACGGCCCGGCCGCGGTGCTTCATCAGCGACGGCGTGGCGGCGGACGGCTTCAGCACCGCCCCGTTCGGCGCCAGATTGCCGCGCAGGACGACGATGCCGCCAGACTGGGTCAGCGCCTTGTCTGCGGGCAGGATCACGTCCTCGTTGTGGTTCACAACGTCCTTGACCTGATCCCACATGCTTTCGCCCGAAACGGTCAGCGCATCCTTGTGCAGCAGGCCCGCTTCGCCAAGGCGCTTGATCACCACCGGCAGGCCGCCTGCATAGAAGAACTCTTCCATCAGATACTTGCCGGAGGGCATCAGGTTGACGATCGTCGGAATGTCGCGGCCGCAGCGGTCCCAGTCGTCCAGTGACAGATCGATGCCAACTCGGCCGGCAATCGCCAGCAGATGGATCACCGCATTGGTCGAACCGCCGATGGCCGCATTGGTACGGATGGCGTTCTCGAAGGCCTGCTTGGTCATCACGTCGGAAGGCTTCAGGTCGTCCTTCACCATCTGCACGATGCGGCGGCCGGTCATCTGCGCCATCACGCGGCGGCGGCTGTCCACTGCCGGAATGGCAGCATTGCCGGACAGGGCCATGCCGAGGGCTTCGGCCATGCTGGCCATGGTGGAGGCCGTGCCCATGGTGTTGCACGAGCCGGGGCTGCGCGACATGGAAGCTTCGGCCTCGGCGAATTCGGCAGCGGTCATCTCGCCCGCCTTCACCGCTTCGGAGAACTTCCACAGATGCGTGCCGGAGCCGACGCGCTCATTGCGGTAATAGCCGTTGAGCATCGGCCCGCCGGTGACGACGATCGACGGCAGGTTGGTGGAGGCGGCGGCCATCAGCAGGCTCGGCGTGGTCTTGTCACAGCCCACCATCAGCACGCAGCCATCCATCGGCTGGCCGCGCATTGCCTCTTCCACCGCCATGGCCGCAAGATTGCGGAACATCATCGCGGTCGGGCGGAAGGCGCTTTCACTGGCGGAAAACACCGGCACTTCCACCGGGAAGCCGCCTGCCTCGTAGATGCCATTCTTCACCCGCTGCGCCAGATCATTGAGATGGGCGTTGCAGGGGGTCAGTTCGGACCAGGTGTTGAGGATGCCGATGACCGGGCGGCCATCGAACAGATCATGCGGGAAGCCCTGGTTCTTCATCCAGCCGCGATGATAGATGGCATCGCGCGACGTGCCGCCGAACCATTCCTGCGAACGGAGCTTGCGGGGCCAGGGAGCGGGTTTGAAGGTCATCTCGGTCTCACAGTGCTTTGACAGTCAGGGCGCCGGTTTCTTTGGGCGCGAAGACCAGGGGATTGACGAGCGGCAGACCGAAGCCTTCTGCCTCGATCTCGAAAACATCACCTGCCTGCGTGCGCACACCATCGGCGAAGGACAGGGTAGCCGTGCCGAACATGTGCACATGCACATCGCCCGGCTGACGGAACAGGCCATATTTGAAGTGGTGGTGCTCCAGATTGGCGAGCGTATGCGACATGTTGGCTTCGCCCGACAGGAACGGCTTTTCCCACAGCACCTTGCCATCGCGGCGGATGCGGGACGTGCCGCGCACATCGGCGGGCATGTCACCCACCAGAATTTCCGGGCCGAAGGAGGCATGGCGCAGCTTGGAATGGGCAAGCCACAGATAGTTCACCCGCTCGGTCACATGGTCGGAGAACTCATTGGCCACCGCCCAGCCCACGCGGCAGGGCGTGCCGTCGGGGGCGATCACATAGATGCCGGCAAGTTCCGGCTCCTCGCCGCCATCCTCGGCAAAGCCGGGGGCTTCCAGCGGCTCGCCGCTGGCAACCGCAACAAAGCCGTTGCCCTTGTAGAACCACTCCGGCTGGGCTCCCACGCTGCCGCTTTCCGGGCGGCCGCCTTCAAGGCCCATGCGGAACATCTTCATGGAATCGGTCAGCGTCTCGGCGCCTTCGAGCTTGGCATGCATCGCATCGCGGGCCGAAGCCGAACCCAGATGAGTGAGGCCCGTGCCGGTCAAGTGCAGATGCGCCGGGTCCGGATGGGTGATCGGCAGCAGCAGACGGCCTTCAACGGCGGCCTGTGCCAGATCTACGGCCTCACCAAGGCAGCGCTCTTCGATCACGGCCTTGAGGCTGCGCCCGCTGGAAGCGGCTGCCATGGCCAGTTCATAGGTGCTGGCCGTGCCACGCAGGATTGCGGCCTTGTCTCCATAACGAACCACGACGGAGATGGAGCCATCCGGATTGCGGAGCTGGGAAATCAGCATGAAAGCCTCACTTGTTCTTGCTGTAGACGTCGAAGATGACGGCGGCGAGGAGGACGAGGCCGATGATCATCTGCTGATAGTCGATGCCGATGCTCATGATCGACATGCCCATGTTCATCACGCCCATGAAGAGCGCGCCAATGACGACGCCCATGATCTTGCCGGAACCGCCCGTCATGGACGCCCCGCCAATGAACACCGAGGCGATGGCCACCAGCTCGAAGCCCGTGCCTGCCTTGGGCGTTGCCGAGTTGAGGCGGGCCGTCACCATCATACCGGCGAGAGCCGCCAGGACGCCCATGTTGACGAAGCAGAAGAACACCAGCCGCTCGGTCTTGATGCCGGAGAGCTTGGCGGCCTTTTCGTTGCCGCCCACCGCATAGATGCGCCGGCCGAGGGATGTGTTTTCCGTCAGGAAGGCGTAGAGCACCGTCAGCAGCGTCACCACCACCAGCACATTCGGCAGCCCCCGGAACGAGGAGAGCTGATAGCCGACGAAAGCCAGCGCCAGAGCGATCAGCACATTGCGGCCCACAAAGAAAGCCATCGGCTCCTGCACCACGCTGAACTGCTTCTCGCGCGCCCGGCCCCGCAGACCGAAGAGGAACACAGCCAGAATGGCAACGGCAATGACCAGAAGAGTCAGCCCGTGCGGGCGGCCGATCCCCAGCAGATCCGGTATGAAGCCATTGGACATGGCCTGGAATTCCCGCGGGAAGGGGCCGATGTTCTGCCCGCCGAGCATCCACATGGTGGCGCCGCGGAACACCATCATGCCGGCCAGCGTCACGATGAAGGAGGGAATGCGCCAGAAGGCGATCCAGTAGCCCTGCATGGCACCGATGATGCCGCCGACGATCAGCGTCAGCGGAATGACCACGTAATAGGGCAATCCCTGCTGCACCGTCAGCCAGGCCGCAATGGCACCGGTGAAGGCTGCGACCGAACCGACCGACAGGTCGATGTGTCCGGCGACGATGACCAGCAGCATGCCCAGCGCCAGAACGATGATATGCCCGTTCTGCAGGAACACGTTGGTGATGATCTGCGGCTGCAGGAAGTTGACCGGCTGATCCCGGAGCTGCAGCACGATCGTGAAGAAGGCAACGATGGCAACCAGCGCCATCAGCATGCCGTTTTCCCTGAGATGCCCGCCCAGGAGCGTGCTCAGGTCCTTGCGTTCAGATGCCGTTTGCCCCGCCATCACGCCACCTTTTCCTTGTTCACTGTCTTGAGGATCATGGCCATGATCCGCTCCTGGCTGGCTTCCGC
This sequence comes from Pannonibacter phragmitetus DSM 14782, assembly GCF_000382365.1. Taxonomy (GTDB): domain Bacteria; phylum Pseudomonadota; class Alphaproteobacteria; order Rhizobiales; family Stappiaceae; genus Pannonibacter; species Pannonibacter phragmitetus. The sequence continues at coordinate 54,215 of NZ_KB908226.1, forward strand.
CTTGCCGAGCTCGCCGACGATCCGTCCCTCGTTCATCACATAAATGCGGTCGCACATGCCCAGAAGTTCCGGCATCTCCGACGAGATCATGACGACGCCACGTCCTTGCGCGACCAGCTCGTTCATGATCGTGTAGATTTCAAACTTCGCCCCCACGTCGATACCGCGTGTCGGCTCATCCAGAATGAGCACCTGCGGATCGGTGAAGAGCCACTTGGACAGCACCACCTTCTGCTGATTTCCGCCCGAAAGGTTCACTGCCTTCTGATGCACACCCGGCGTGCGGATGGACATGGCGCGGCGGTAGTCTTCCGCGATCTTCTTCTCGCGGTGCTTGTCGAGAACGCCCTTGGTGGCGACCCCGGCCAGATTGGCAAGGCTGATGTTGCGCACGATCGGCTCGTCCAGGATCAAGCCCAGCGCCTTGCGGTCTTCCGTGACATAGGCAAGCCCGGCATCGACGGCCTTGGACACGGTGGACGTATCCACCTCTTTGCCGCCCATGCGGACGGAGCCGGAAATGTTGCGGCCATAGGCCTTGCCGAAGATGCTCATCGCCAGTTCGGTGCGGCCGGAGCCCATCAGACCGGCAATGCCGACGATCTCGCCCTGACGGACGGTGAAGGCCGCATCCGAAATCACCTGCCGCTCGCGCACTTCCGGGTGCCAGACGTTCCAGCCCGACACTTCCATCAGCATTTCGCCGGGCTTGTGCTCCCGGTCCGGATAGCGGTGCGCCATGTCGCGGCCCACCATGTCGCGGATGATCCGCTCTTCCGTGATATCCGCCCGGTCGATCGTGGATACCGTCGTTCCGTCGCGCAGGATGGTAATCCGGTCGGCAACGCGGGAAATCTCGTTGAGCTTGTGCGAAATGAGGATGGAGGTCACCCCTTGCGCCTTCAGCTCCAGCATCAGGTCGAGCAGCTTCTGGCTGTCGTTTTCCTGCAATGCTGCCGTCGGCTCATCCAGAATGAGCAGCCGCACATCCTTGGCCAGTGCCTTGGCGATTTCGACAAGCTGCTGCTTGCCGACGCCCAGCTTCTCCACCTTGGTGGCCGGAGCTTCGTTGAGACCGACCTTCTTCAGATATTCGGCCGTGCGCGCAAAGGTTTGCGGCCAGTTGATCACGCCGTTGGTGGCAACCTCATTGCCGAGAAACAGGTTCTCCGCGATGGACAGGAGCGGCACCAGCGCCAGCTCCTGGTGGATGATGATGATGCCCTTGGCTTCGCTGTCCTTGATGGAGCGCATCTGCAGCGTTTCGCCGGCATAGATGATGTCGCCCTCGTAGGAGCCGTAGCCATAGACCCCGGACAGCACCTTCATCAAGGTGCTCTTGCCCGCGCCGTTTTCGCCGCATATGGCGTGAATTTCGCCCTCTTCCACGGTCAGATTCACCCGGTCAAGCGCCTTGACGCCGGGGAAGACCTTGGAGATGCCGCGCATTTCCAGAAGGGTTGCCATCGAACCTCTCAGAGCAGCCTTGCAGGATGCAGGAGGCCCGCCCCGGTCTCAGCGGAGCGGGCCTTGCATGCAGATGTCAGATCACTTCAGCTGATCGGCGGTGTAGTAGCCGGAGCCCACGAGGATCTCTTCATAGTTGGTCGCATCGACCGACACCGGCTCGAGCAGGTAGGACGGCACCACCTTGACGCCATTGTCATAGGTCGTGGTGTCGTTGATTTCCGGCTCCTTGCCGCCCAGCAGGGCTTCGGCCATGCCGACGGTGACGCGGGCCAGCTCACGGGTGTCCTTGAACACCGTCGAGTACTGCTCACCGGCGATCATCGACTTGACGGACGGCACTTCGGCGTCCTGACCGGTGACGACCGGCATCTTCATGTCGCCGGAGCCGTAGCCCACGCCCTTGAGCGAGGACAGGATGCCGATGGACAGGCCGTCATAGGGCGACAGCACGCCGTTGACCTGCTTGCCGCCGTAGTTGGCCGAGAGCAGGTTGTCCATGCGGGCCTGAGCCACAGCACCATCCCAGCGCAGGGTGCCGACAACATCCATGCCCATCTGGCCGGACGGAACGGCAACTTCGCCGGAATCGATCAGCGGCTGCAGGACGGACATGGCACCGTTGTAGAAGAAATAGGCGTTGTTATCGTCGGGCGAACCACCGAACAGCTCCACGTTCCACGGCTTTGCATCCGGGAAGCGCTCCTTCAGGCCCTTCACCAGGCTTTCGGCCTGCTGCACACCAACCTTGAAGTTGTCAAAGGTGGCGTAATAGTCGACGTTGCCGCTGTCACGGATCAGGCGGTCATAGGCGATCACCTTGATGCCGGCTGCATTGGCGTTTTCCAGCGCATTCGACAGGGTGGTGCCGTCGATGGCAGCAATCACGAGCACATTCACACCCTTGGTGATCATGTTCTCGATCTGCGCCAGCTGGTTCGGGATATCATCCTCGGCATACTGAAGATCGGTGCGGAAACCGGCCTTCTGGAACTGCTCGACCATCGAGTTGCCGTCGGAAATCCAGCGGGCGGACGACTTGGTCGGCATGGAAATACCAATCGACCCCTTGTCCTGTGCAAAGACGCTGGACGTCATCAAGGCAGGAGCAGCCAGCAGGGTGCCAGCAAGGGTCAGCGCCATGAAGGCGCGTTTCGTCAGTTTCATCTCTTTTTCCTCCCCCGCCCTAAGCGCATAGGGCGTCAAATGGTCCTTGGCTCCACCGCTTCTCCCGGTCCGGAGTCCATTCACCGTGGGAAGGCTTGCACCGGCCAAACATAACTGTCAAATTCGATTATATCCATCAAACATAGCAAATCAGATATGAATGATCCATACCATACCAGCAGCCTGCACAAGCGCGGCCTGAAACTCTCGCATCTGCGGCTCATGGCGGCCCTCGGCGAGCGTCCGCAGATCGGCCTGGCCGCAACACTTCTGGGGATGACCCAGCCTGCGGCCTCGCGTTTGCTGGCCGAAGTCGAGCGTATCATCGGCCAGCCGGTGCATCAGCGCGAAGGGCGCGGCCTCTCGCTGACCGGCAGCGGCCAGGCGCTTGCCCGCCGCGCCGCCCGCATCCTGCAGGAACTGGATGACGCAGGCCGGGAGATCGAGGAACTGGCGGAAGGCAGCAAGGGCGAGGTCCGCATCGGATCGGTGACGGCTCCGTCCATCGAGCACGTGCTGCCGGCCGTCCAGAGAGCGCGGGAGCTCAATCCCGGCCTGCTGATCGAGGTCATCGTCGATACGTCCGACAATCTGTGCAAGGCGCTGCTGGCCGGGCGGATCGACTTTGCTGTCGGCCGCCTCGTCGGCATCAGCGATCCGTCGCTGGTGGAGATGGAGGTGATGGAGCCAGAGCCTGTCAGCCTGATGGTCCGGCATGACCATCCGCTTCTGCAGCCAGGCAATGCGGCCCTAGAAGACATCATCCGGCACGACTGGGTGATGCCGAGCCCCGACAGCGTGCTGGGCCGCGCCGTCATCCGCCGCTTGAGCAGCCTTGGGCTTCCCCCGCCGCGCCAGCAGCTCTCCACCGCCTCCTTCCTGCTGACGCTCGCCATCATCCGGGAGAGTGACTCCATCGCGCCCGTCGCCAAGGCCGTCGCCGACGCCTTTGCCCAGGACGAGGGCACCGTCTACGGCGTGCTGCCTGTGGAACTGGGCATAGAGGTGGAACCCTATGGCCTCATCCGCCGCAGCGGCAGCGAACTGACGCCAGCCGCCAGCAAGATCGCCGGTCTCATCCTCGAAGGCAGCCGGGCGAAGAGCTAGCCGCAGGATCTTGGGCACAGAGTGGGTAATACGGCAGAATTTCCTGCCGTGCGGCAGCGGACGGCAGCACCCGCGTGCGGCGGACGGGTCTAATGGCAGTGATCATCCCCCTAAGCTCAGGAGCCTGTCATGAGCCTCATCAAGACCATCGACCACAACCCCACCTTCGAGCCCACCCACGCCCTGCCCGCTCCCGAACGGCTGATTTCCGGCAATCCGGAATTCTCCACCTGGGCCATGGACGAATCGCGCGACGGCAAGATCAAGTCCGGCATCTGGCAGGCCACTCCCGGCCTCACCCATTCGATCAAGGGCGAAACCTTCGAATTCTGCCACATCCTTGAAGGCGTCGTCGAAATCACCGAAAACGGCAAGGAGCCCATCACCTACCGCGCCGGTGACAGCTTCGTCATGAAGCCCGGCTTCGTCGGCACCTGGCGCACCATCGAAACCGTCCGCAAGATCTACGTGGTTTGTTACTGAGCCGTTCTATACACGCAAACACCAGCCACCACGCAGTCCCGGCCTTGTGCCGGGACCTGTCAGGCGAGCAACGCTTCTCTACACTCTTTCTTTTGAAATCAACGTCTTAACCAACCCAGCACAAAAGCCGCCGTGCCCATATCACAGGTCCCGGCACAAGGCCGGGACGGCGCGAGTGGGGGTGCTGCGCCTTCAAATTTGCGTCCAGACGGTGAGCTTCCAATGCCCCCTACCCCGCCAGTTCCCCCGCTAGCCGTTCCAGCATGGCCATGCAGGCGGCGAGTTCCTCGCGCAGGATAAATTCATCGGGCCGGTGGGCGCGGGTGATGGAACCGGGGCCGCAGATGATCGAGGGCACGCCTGCGGCCTGAAACAGCCCCGCCTCCGTGCCATAGCTGACCGACTGGATCGCTGCGCCGCCCGACAGCCGCTCCATCAGCGTGATGAAGCCTGCATCCGGCGTGGGGGCCAGCGCGGGATAGCTCGCCAGTTCCTGCCAGCTTGCCGACAGCGCCCGCCCTTCCGCCTGTGCCTGCGCCAGCAGCGCATCGAGCTTTGCCAGCACCTTTGCACTCACATCCTGCGGCGCGGCACCGGGCACGGAACGCACCTCGAAAGCCAAACGGCAGAGATCGGGAATGATGTTGACGGCGCTGCCGCCGGACACAATCCCCGCCACTACCGTTGAGGAGGGCGGCGAGAAACGCGCATCAAACGGGCCTTCCACTTCCATCTTCGCCGAGAGATCGCGGATGAACAGCAGCAGTTCCGCCGCCGGATAAAGCGCATTCTCCCCCAGCGCCGGCTGGGAACTATGCGCCGCCTTGCCGGTGAAGGTAATTTCCACCGCCTGCTTGCCCTTGTGGGAGAGGACGGGCCGCATGTCCGAGGGCTCGCCGACGATGCACCCCACTGGCAGGGCGCACAGCTCCGGCAGCCTCGCAATCATGTGCGGCACGCCCCGGCAGCCGATTTCCTCATCATAGGAAAAGGCGATATGCACCGGCCGCTTCAGGTTTGCGGCCTTGAACAGAGGCACCGCCGCCAGCACGCAGGCGAGAAAGCCTTTCATGTCCGTGGAGCCGCGCCCCGTCAGGCGCCCGCCAAGGTCCGTCAGGCGGAAGGGATCAGCCGTCCACACCTGCCCCTCCACCGGCACCACATCCATATGGCCGGACAGTACATAGCCCGGCACGTCCTTCGGCCCGATGGTGGCAAAGAGGTTCACCCGGTCGCCTTCCGGCCCCGGCAGCACGGCACAGTCCAGGCCATGGCCCGCCAGATAGTTGCGCACATAATCCGCAATCGTGCCATTGGCCGCCCCGGGCAGCACGTTGAAGCCAACCAGATCCGCCAGCAGTGCCTCAGCCGAATGCGCCATTCCCATTTCTCCAGTCAGTCCACAAAGTCTCTGCCTGCCATCATCCGCGCTTTGCCGCGCAGTTCCTGCCGAAGACACGCCGCCCCGCAGGATATCCTGCGGCAGGCTGGCCTCCTGCTTGCGGATGGACTTTACCAGCCCCTCGGCCCCGCCGCACAGAATTGCGCCGAAGGGCTCCCGAACAGCGCAATCCGCCGCGCGCTGCAAACATATGGCGCATGGTTGTGCCGCCTGAAGCCTAGGATCGCTCCAGATTTACCGGAGCCTTGCAGTGTCCCTGTCCTTTCACCCCACCTATGGCCTTGCAGCCGGGGTCGATACCCGCGATGTTTCGCGGGCGCTGAAAAGCCTCAAGCTTATTGAGGCAGGCACCACCCGTATCAACCGCAACGGCCGGTCGCGCGTTTCCATCCTGCCGGCGGGAGGCTCCAAGTCCTCCGGCACCCGCAAGGATCCGGGCCGCGACGCCTGCAACGCCAACCGCCGCTCCAAGAGCGTGCTCATCGACCTGTGAGAGAACATGGCACCCTATCGTATTGCAGTCATCCCCGGCGACGGCATCGGCATTCCGGTCACGGAAGCCGCACTCGCCGTTGCGGCCAAGGCCCTGCCCGGCAAGCTGGAAACCGTCACCTTCCCCTGGTCCTGCGACTATTATCTGCAAACGGGCCGGATGATGCCGGAAGACGGCATCGAGACCCTGCGCGGCTTTGACGCCATCTACCTCGGAGCCGTCGGCTGGCCGCAGAAGGTGCCGGATTCGGTGTCGCTCCACGGCCTGCTGCTGCCGATCCGCAAGGCCTTCGTGCAATATGCCAACATCCGCCCGCACCGCCTGCTGACAGGCGTCGAAGGCCCGCTGCGCAAGGGCGGGTTCGACATCCTGTGCATCCGCGAGAACACCGAGGGCGAATATTCCGGCGCCGGCGGGCGCGTGCATCAGGGCACGGCCAATGAAGTGGCCGTTGAAACCGCCGTCTTCACCCGTGCGGGCGTCGAGCGCATCCTGCGCTTCGGCTTCGAGCAGGCCCGCAAGCGCAGCAAGCGCCTTGCCTCGGTCACCAAGTCCAACGCGCAGAAATACTCCATGGTGTTCTGGGATGAAGTGACGAAGGAACTGGCCGCCGAATATCCGGACGTTGCCGTCAGCCACTACCATATCGATGCCATCGCCGCCCGCATGGTGATGGCACCGGAAAGCCTCGACGTGGTGGTCGCCTCCAACCTCTTCGGCGACATTCTCACCGATCTGGGCGCAGCCATTCAGGGCGGCCTCGGCTTTGCCGCTTCGGCCAACATCAACCCGGACCGTTCCGCCCCGTCCATGTTCGAGCCGGTGCATGGCTCTGCGCCCGATATCGCGCATCTGGGCATCGCCAACCCGCTGGCCGCCATCTGGTCCGCCGCCATGATGCTGGAGAATCTGGGCGAGGCAGAAGCCGCCAGCCGCATCATGACCGCCATGGAACAAGCCACCGCGCAAGGCATCGGCACAGTGCCGGGGCAGAACAAGACGGATGAAATCACCCAGGCCGTCATTGCGGCGCTGGATTGAGGATAAAGCTATGACGATTGCAATTTCTGACCTTCTGCCCGGCCTCAAGGATGCAGACCTGTTCCGCCAGCAGAGCGTGATCGGCGGCGTCTGGTGTGACGCCTCGACGGGCAAGACCATTGAGGTCACCAACCCGGCCACCGGCAAGGCCATTGGCACCGTGCCGGACATGTCCGCCGAAGACACCCGCCGCGCCATCGAGGCCGCAGACTCCGCCTTCCGCGCCTGGCGCAAGGTTCCCAATGGCGAGCGCGCCGCCAAGCTGGAGCGCTGGTTCACCCTGATGGAAGAGCATGCGGATGACCTCGCGCTCATCCTGACACTGGAACAGGGCAAGCCGCTCAGCGAGGCCAGGGGCGAAATCACCTATGGCGCCTCCTTCGTGAAGTGGTTTGCCGAGGAAGCCCGGCGCATCGAGGGCGGCATCATCCCCGCCCCCACGAATGACCGGAAGATCCTGGCGCTGAAGGAGCCGGTGGGCGTTTCGGCCATCATCACGCCGTGGAACTTCCCCAACGCCATGATCACCCGCAAGGTCGGCCCGGCGCTCGCCGCCGGCTGCACCGTGGTGATCAAGCCCTCCGACTTCACCCCCTATTCCGCGCTGGCGCTGGCCGTTCTGGCCGAGAGGGCCGGCATTCCGGCGGGTGTCATCAACATCATCACCGGCCTGCCAACAGAAATCGGCGCGGAACTGACCTCGAACCCGGTGGTGCGCAAGCTCTCCTTCACCGGCTCCACCCGCGTCGGCTCCCTGCTGATGGCACAGTGCGCCCCGACGGTGAAGCGGCTCAGCCTCGAGCTGGGCGGCAATGCACCCTTCCTCGTCTTTGACGACGCAGATCTCGATGCAGCCGTGGAAGGCGCCATCGCCTCCAAGTTCCGCAACGGCGGCCAGACCTGCGTCTGCTCCAACCGCATCCTCGTCCAGTCCGGCATCTACGATGCCTTTGCATCAAAGCTCGCCGAGAGGGTGGCTGCGATGAAGGTGGGTGCAGGCCTTGAGGCGGGCGTCGCCATCGGCCCGATGATCAACCGCGCTGCAGTGGAGAAGATCGATCGGCACGTGGCCGACGCTGTCGCCAAGGGTGCAAACATCGCCGCGAAGGCCGCAACGCCGGAAGGCAGCCAGTTCGCCGCCCCGGTGGTGCTGACTGGCTGCACCACGGACATGCAGCTGGCGAGCGAGGAAACCTTCGGCCCCGTCGCCCCGCTCTTCCGCTTCGAGACGGAAGAAGAGGCGGTGCGGATCGCCAACGACACGCCCTTCGGCCTTGCTGCCTATTTCTACACCCGCGACATGGCCCGCGCCTGGCGGGTAGGCGAAGCACTGGAATCGGGCATGGTCGGTCTCAACACCGGCGCCATTTCCATGGCCGTCTCGCCCTTCGGCGGCGTCAAGCAATCCGGCCTCGGCCGCGAAGGCGCCCGCGCCGGCATTGAGGAATACCTCGAAACCAAATCCTTCCACATGTGCGGGCTTTGACGAGACCGGAGCGGGCCAAACGGCCCGCTCCTTGGGTTTCAGGGGTGGAAAGCAGCCCCCCTCTCCTCGTTCAGCATCCCCAAGATCCCCCTCCTCCTTCGTCATGCCATGACTTGATCATGGCATCCATTCCCTGACCTCTCAGACAGGGACAAACCAAAGAAAATACAGAGGGTTACGGGCCAACCACGCCGTCATGAAAGGCAACGGCGTGGATGCCATGGTCAAGCCATGGCATGACGGAGAGGGATGGGAGGGCGCCTGAGCAGCACCGGAGTTGGTATTAGCTGACCGTTCCGCTGCGATCCGGCCTGGCGAATTCGATCAGATCCCACCGGTTACCCCAAGGATCGTTCCAGACGGCAACCCTGCCATAGGGTTCATCGCGCGGCCCGGCTTCAAACTGCACCCCTTCGGCCAGCATACGGGTGTAGTCGGCTTCAAAGTTCTCTGTTTCAAGGAACAGCCACACACGCCCGCCCCCTTGTTCTCCTATGGCAGCCGACTGCCTGTCACCCACGGCGCGGGCGAGCAGGATTTCCGTCTCGCCGCCGGAAGGAGCAATCCGGACCCAGCGTTTTCCATTACCCAGATCGGTATCTTCGCGGCATTCGAAGCCTATCCGGAGAAAGAAATTCAGGGCTTCGTCATAATCTGGAACGAGCAGGGAGAAGAGCGCAATACGTCTTGGCATGAAGACAGCCCGTCATTGAGTGATCAAATCTGCCTGCCGATGATCGTCTGAGTCGGCGGCTGCCCAAAGACGTTTCTGACGCAGTCAGCACTTCCTCCACCGCCCTCCGCCGCATTCGTCTTGCCATGGCTCGACCATGGCATCCATTCCCTGACTTTTCAGTCCGGGGTAAACGGAAGAAATACAGATATTACGGGCCTGTCCGCCGCAATGAAAGGCAACGGCGTGGATGCCATGGTCAAGCCATGGCATGACGGAGAGAGATGGAGAGCCGCGAGCGTGAACGCCGCTCACAACAAAAAAGGCAGGCCCATTCCCGCCTTTTTCACTGCCATGCTACCCGCCTGCCCCTCACCCGATCATGTCCTTGAACTTGTAGTAAGCCCCGACGAGCGGCAGGAACCAGGGCTGGCCGAGGTGGCCGGGGATGGCGGGCCAGGGGAGGCTGGCCCAGGGGTTGGCGCGGGTGCGGCCAAGGATCTGGTCGGCGACGATTTCGCCCATGTGGGTGGCGATCTGCGCGCCGTGGCCGGAGTAGCCCATGGCGAAGTGCACGCCATCAGCTTCGCCTGCACGGGGGAAGCGGTCCTTGGTCATGTCGACGAGGCCACCCCAGCAGTAATCCACCTCGATATCGCCGAGTTGCGGGAAGATGCCTTTGAGCGCGTCCTTGAGGATGCGGCCGCTCTTTTCGTCCGAGGTCTGGTTGGAGGTGGCGGAAAAGCGGGCGCGGCCGCCGAAGATCAGGCGGTTGTCCGGCGCCAGGCGGAAGTAGTTGCCCACATTCAGCGACGTGACACAGGTGCGGTTGCCCGGCATCACCGATTGCACTTCCGCGTCCGTCAGCGGGCGGGTGGCCAGCAGGAAACTGCCGACGGGCACGATGCGGCGGCGGAAGAAGCTGAAGGTCTTGGGCGTATAGGCACCGGTCGCCAGCACCACCTTGGCCGCCCGCACAGTGCCCTTCGGCGTTTCCAGCTCGTGGCCGGCAGCCGTCTGGCGGCGGCCGGTGACGGGCGTGTTCTCGTGGATCTCCGCTCCATGCCGGGCGGCAGCATGCGCAAGGCCAACGACAAATCGGCCCATGTGCATCATGGCACTCTTCTTCTGCAGCATGCCACCGTGGAAGATGTCCGAGCCTATTTCCCCCGCGAGCCCGGCTTTGCTCAGCATCGCCGTTTCGGGATCAACCGTGCGGTTGATCGCTTCAAAATTACGGGCAAGCACCTCATAATGCTGCGGTTTGGAAGCAAGCTTCAGCTTGCCGGCGCGGCGGAAATTGCAGTCGATGCCTTCTTCCCCAACGATGCGCTCGATGGTTTCGATGCCATCGTCAAAGGCCTTGTACATGGCCTTGGCGGTTTCGACCCCATAGGTGGCAATGGCGCCGGTGAAGCTGTGGGCCACCCCGTTGTTGAGGTGGCCGCCATTGCGGCCCGAAGCTCCGAAGCCGACCGTTGCCGCCTCCAGCACGATGACCCGGCGGCCTTCCATGGCCAGACGCCGCGCCGCGCCAAGGCCGGTGAACCCGGCCCCGATCACCGCAACATCATAAAGCCCGGAGGGGGCTGCCGTGGCGCCGCCGGTGAAGGCGGGCGCCGTATCCTGCCAGTAGGATGCAAATTTCATGGGTCAGCTCCCGGAGCTTGCGCGGATCACAGCCGGATTTCAGAGACCGAACACGCCGGGCAGGCCGGAAATGTCCTTGATTTCGGTGTATTCGTAGAAGGGGTTGGCCGGCTCGTGCTTGCGGTTGACCCAGACCTTGGACTTGATGCCGAGATCATAGGCGGTCATCAGGTCATAGCGGAAGGAGGACGACACATGGGTGATGTCCTCCGGGCCACAGCCGAGCACGTCGAACATGTACTCAAAGCCGTTCATCTGCGGCTTGTAGCTGCCGGCCTGTTCTGCCGTGATCACCTTGTGGAAGGGCGCGCCGAGCTTCTCCACGTTGGACATGATCTGGCTGTTCATGGCGTTGGAGAGGATGACGAGCGGGATTTCCTTCGCCAGTTTGGCAAGGCCTTCCGGCACATCCGGATGCGGCCCCCAGGTCGGCACTTCATTATAGATGCGCACTGCGTCTTCCTCGCGGAAGGTAACGCCATTGCGCTTGCAGGTGCGCTTGAGGGAGTTGTGCACCACATCCGCATAGGGCTTCCAGGCGCCCAGCACCTCGTCCAGCCGGTAGGCCGAGAAATCACGGATGAAGACGTTCATCTTCGCTTCGTCGAGCATTTCGCCATAGATGCGGCGCGCAGCGCCTGCCATGTCGAAGTTGATCAATGTGCCGTAGCAGTCGAAGGTCACGAATTTCGGGCGGAAGGTCATTTGGGTCCCCGTGCTGAAAGTGCCGGAAGGAAGAAGGCTGAGGCAGGTCATCGCTTGCCTGCTGATCTATCCTAGACAGCCGGCAAAAAAGCCCCCGCCGCTTTCGCGCCGTCCCAAAGCACATTCCGCCGTATCACAAGGGCTCCACGGCACCTTATTGCGCAAGCGCCGTCTGGCGTCCGCTCCCGCCCCAGGTCCGCTCCGGCCATCGCCACACGCCTGTGGCAGATCATGCTTAGAAAGCCCCGGCGAACAGCGGAAGATACCGCCAGCACAGAGGCCAAGGGCGGTAAGTTTGCCTGCGCGAGGCATAGGCTCTCATCATCACACGTTTTCCAGCGCAGGTTCACATGCTGACAGATGAAACACTGACCATCCAGCCGATGGAACCGGAACACCTCGCCGGGGCGCTGCGCCTGTCGCAAGCTGAAAAGTGGCCCCACAGGGCTGAGGACTGGAGCCTCCTTCACAGCCTGTCGAAAGGTGCCGTCGCCATCGAGAATGGCGAGGCCGTCGCCACCGCGCTGACGACCCCCTTCGGTGACGTGGCGACCATCAACATGATCATCGTTGACGGGCGCATGCGCGGGCGCGGACTTGGCCGCAAGATGATGACCAGCGTCATGAGCCTGATCCAGCCGCAGCAGTGGCGGCTGGTGGCAACGAAGGACGGCTTGCCGCTTTATGAAAAGCTGGGCTTCCGTGCGGTGGGCGGAATCTTCCAGCATCAGGGCATCGCCCGAGCACCGGAACAGGTACCAGCTCTTGCCGGAGAAGGTGCTGACGGGCTGCATCTGGCCGGTCCTGAGGATGCACCCGTTCTGGCGCAGCTTGACAAGGCAGCCACCGGCATGGACCGGACCTCGCTGATCAGCGCGCTGTTCCGGACCGGCAAGTTCCTCACGATCCGCGAAAACGGCCGGATAACGGCCTTTGCTGCCCTGCGCCCCTTCGGACGCGGCGAAGTGGCTGGTCCCGTCATCGCCCACGATGCTGATCAGGCCCGGCAGCTGCTGTCCTGGTGCCTCAAGGAATGCGAAGGCCGCTTCCTGCGGGTGGATACGGGTGCGGAGACCGGCCTTGCCCCCTGGCTGGCAGAACATGGCCTTGGCCATGCGGGCGGCGGCATCCCCATGCGCCTTGGAGCCGCCAGCGATGCGTCTGGCCCGGTTCACACTTTTGCCCTCGCCGCACAGGCGCTCGGCTGAACGAATGATCCGGCGGCCGCAGAGCCGGCCGGAGAGAAAGGACGTCCCATGCTTGCCAACTCACTGGTCGAACTCGACCGTGCCCATCTCATCCATCCGGTTGCCAGCTGGCGCGGCCATGAGGCCGCCGGTGTCCGCGTGCTGAAATCCGCCAAGGGCGCCACGGTAACGGACGCCAGCGGCCGCACCCTGCTGGATGGCTTTGCCGGCCTGTGGTGCGTCAATGCCGGCTACGGGCATGAAAGCATCATCGAGGCCGCCACCAAGCAGCTGCGCGAGCTGCCCTATGCCACCGGCTATTTCGGCCTCGGCTCGGAACCGGCGATCCGCCTGGCTTCGCGTCTTGCCGAACATGCACCAGGCGATCTCAGCCATGTCTATTTCACGCTTGGCGGCTCGGATGCGGTGGACACCACGGTCCGCTTCGTACGCTACTACTGGCAGGCCAAGGGCCAGCCGGAGAAGGAACACTTCATCTCCGTCGAGCAGGGCTACCACGGCTCCACCACCGTGGGCTCCGGCCTCACCGCCCTGCCCGCCTTCCATGCCGGTTTCGGCGTTCCCTACACCTGGCAGCACAAGATTCCCTCGCACTACAGCTACCGCAATCCGGCCGGGGATAGCCCGGAGGCAATCATTGCCGCCTCGCTGGCGGCCCTGAAGGCCAAGGTCGCGGAACTGGGCGGCGCAGAGAAGGTCGCGGCCTTCTATCTGGAGCCGATTCAGGGCTCGGGCGGCGTCATCGTGCCGCCGAAGGGCTGGGTCAAGGCCATGCGCGACGCCTGCAAGGATATGGGCATCCTGTTCATCGCCGACGAGGTGATCACCGGTTTCGGCCGCACCGGCCCGATCTTCGCCTGCCTTGAGGAAGGCATCGTGCCGGACATGATGACCACCGCCAAGGGCCTCACCTCCGGCTATGTACCGATGGGTGCGGTGTTCCTGTCGGACCACATGTATCAGGTGATGGCAGATGCGGCGGGCGCTGCCGCCATCGGCCACGGCTTCACCTATTCCGCCCATCCGGTCAGCGCGGCTGTCGGCCTTGCGGTGCTGGATCTTTACGAAAACGGCCTGTTCGACAACGGCGTGAAGATGGGCAACCTGCTGCAACAGGGCCTTGCCTCTCTCGCAGACCACCCGCTGGTGGGTGAGGTGCGCGGGCGCGGCATGCTGGCGGCGGTGGAGCTTGTCACCGACAAGGCGAAGAAGACGCCCTTCCCCGCAGCCGCCAAACCTGCCACCCGCATCTTTGACCGGGCCTGGGAGAACGGCCTCGTCATTCGCGCCTTCGCACAGGGTGTGCTGGGCTATGCCCCGCCGCTGTGCTGCACGGAAGACGAGATCGCCCAGATCGTCGAGCGCACGAAGCTGACGCTGGACCAGACACTGGCGGACCCGGACGTCCGCGCGGCAATGGCCTGACCCGGTGGCAGTCCTCTACACCTCAGAGGCAAAGCGCGGCGAAGTGTTCGCCGCGCATTTTGCCGCCGAACTGCCCGCCCTGCCTTTCCACCGCAACGAAGCGCCCGACCCGGCAGCGGTGGAATATCTCGTCGCCTGGACGGCGCCGCAGGATGTTGGCACCCGTTACCCCAATCTCAAGCTGCTGTTCTCGGTGGGCGCAGGCGTCGATCAGCTGAACCTTGCCGCCCTGCCGCCGCAGGTGCGCGTGGTGCGCATGCTGGAGCCCGGCCTTGCCGAGCAGATGAAGGAATATGTGACGCTCGCCGTCCTTGGCCTGCACCGGGACCTGCCGCGCTACATCAGCCAGAAATCCGCCAGCCTCTGGCAATCGGGACGCAATGTTCCGGCGCGGGAACGGCGCGTGGGCGTCATGGGCCTTGGACAGCTCGGCAAGGCGGTGCTGGAAGCCCTTGCCCCCTTCGGCTTTCCGCTGGCCGGCTGGAGCCGCAGTCCGCAGGACATTCCGGGCACCGGGACCTTTACGGATCTTCCCGCCTTCCTCGCCCGAACGGACATTCTCATTTGCCTGCTGCCGCTGACGGCTGAAACCACCGGCCTTCTGAATGCAGAGCTTTTCGCGCAATTGCCGCGCGGCGCCGCGCTGGTTCATGCCGGGCGCGGGCGCCAGCTGGATCACGATGCCCTGCTGCAGGCGCTGGAAAATGGCCAGCTCTCCAGCGCCTGGCTGGACGTGACGGACCCGGAGCCGCTGCCACCGGATAATCCCTTCTGGCAGCATCAGCAGATTGTGCTGACACCGCATGTGGCCTGCCAGACGCGGGCAGATGACGGGGCAAGACATGTGATCGCCGGAATCCGCGCGCATCAGGCGGGATTGCCGGTGCCGGGGCTGATCGACCGCGCCAGAGGTTACTGAGGCAGCGAACTCATAGGTGCACCCAAAACAGCAGATTGTGCCGAAGCGGGGTTGGATTCGGAGCATATGCCGCGCAAAAGACCCGCAAACTGACCTGCAGAAATCAAGGCAATGCATACAAAATGCAAGCCAAGCCCGGAAATCAGGCTGGGCCAACAAAACTGGCAGAAAATGCCGGAAACCAACCAGAGAACGCCGCGGCTAATGCGGCAGATACGGGGCTCAGTATGACGGCACAGCCTCTCGCTTCGTTCCGGTATATGACATTTGATGTCGTCGGAACGCTCATCGACTTTGAAGGCGGGTTAATATCCGCCCTGTCTCAGATCGCGGCAGATCAGGGCGTCAGCCTCGACGGAGAGGAAGCCCTCAGCCATTACCGCGCTGCCCGCTACATGCCGGAGGCGCTGCGCTTTCCCGATGACCTCGCCCGCGTTTACACGGTCATCGCTCCGAAGCTTGGCCTTGATCCGGATCCGGCGCATGGGGAAAGGCTGCGGGATGCAGTGGCGGACTGGCAGCCCTTTGCAGACAGCGTCGAGGCGCTGACGGAACTGAAGAAGACCTACCGCCTGATCGCCATGACCAATGCGCAGCGTTGGGCTTTCGAGCATTTCAACGAAAAGCTCGGCCATCCCTTCCACGCGGCCTTCACCACCGATGACACAGGCACGGAAAAGCCGGACCCGGCCTTCTTCGAGCAGGTCTTCCGCTTTGTGGAACAGGAAGGCGCGGACAAGAACGCGATCCTGCATGTGGCACAGAGCCAGTATCACGACATCGGCATCTCCCGCAGCCTTGGCATGACCAACTGCTGGATCGAGCGCAGGCACGCCCAGCCGGGCTACGGTGGCACCATCGAGCCCGCGCAGTTCACGAAGCCGGATTACCACTTCACCTCCATGGCCGGGCTCGCTGCGGCTGCGGAGGCCGGACCCTCCTGACAGCCGGCAGGCAGGTTCGCGGCAATAAAAACAACAAGCCGGGCATATCTACGACAAGGGGAACACTGATGAGCAAATTCGAAATCAACAACTGGACCCGCAACGATGATGCGATGGTCGAGGATGCAATCCGCCGCGGCGCCAGCCGCCGCGACATCATGCGCATGTTCCTTGCTGGCGGTATCGGCCTTGCGGCCGGTGGCTCCATCTTTGCCCGTGCCACATCGGCACTCGCTGCCACTCCGGTCAAGGGCGGCCACTTCAAGGCAGCAGGCTGGTCTTCGTCCACCTCGGACACGCTGGACCCGGCCAAGGCCTCGCTCTCGACTGATTATGTGCGCTGCTGCTCACTCTACAACCGCCTGACGTTCCTGTCGGACGGCGGCGTTCTGAACATGGAACTGGCCGACAGCATCGAAAGCTCGGACGCCAAGGTCTGGACCGTGAAGCTGAAGTCCGGCGTCACCTTCCATGACGGCAAGTCCCTCACCTCTGCCGATGTGGTGTTCTCGCTGAAGCGCCACCTCGACAAGGAAACCGGCTCAAAGGTCAACGCCATCGCCAAGCAGATGCAGGAGATCAAGGCCGTTGATCCGCTGACCGTGGAAATCACGCTGGAAGCCCCCAACGCCGACCTTCCGACTATCCTGGCCATGCACCACTTCATGATCGTGCAGGACGGCACCACCGACTTCTCCAAGGGCATCGGCACCGGCGCCTTCAAGCTGGAAAGCTTCGAGCCGGGCGTGCGCTCGCTGATGAGCCGCAACGAGAACTACTTCAAGCCGGGCGGCGCCCATGTCGACAGCTTCGAGTATTTCGCCATCCCCGATGAAATGGCCCGCGTCAGCGCTGTCATCTCAGGCGACATCCACGTCGGCGCCTCAATCAAACCACAGTCCATGCGCCTGCTGGAAACCGCAAGCGGTGTTGATCTGGTGAAGTCCACCGCGGGCAACTACACCAACCTGAACTTCCGCATGGACATGGAGCCGGGCAGCAAGTTCGACCTCATCGAAGGTGTGAAGTACCTGTTCGACCGCGAACTGATCCAGATGGCAGTGATGCGCGGCCTCGCCGAAGTCGCCAACGACCAGCCGATTTCGCCGATGAATGCCTATCACAACGCGGACCTGAAGCCGCGTGCCTTTGACCCGGAGAAGGCCAAGCACCACTTCGAGAAGGCTGGCGTTCTGGGCCAGACGATCCCGGTCGTCGCCTCCGATGCCGCCACCGCCTCCGTCGAAATGGCCACCGTGCTGCAGCAGGCCGGCAGCAAGATCGGCATGAACTTCGACATCCAGCGCGTGCCGTCCGATGGCTACTGGTCCAACTACTGGCTCAAGGCCCCGGTCCACTTCGGCAACATCAACCCGCGCCCGACGCCGGACATCCTGTTCTCGCTGCTCTATGCCTCTAACGCACCGTGGAACGAGAGCCAGTACAAGTCCGAGAAGTTCGACAGCATGCTGGCCGAGGCCCGCGGCGAACTGGACAACGAAAAGCGCAAGACGATCTACGGCGAAATGCAGGTGATGGTGGCCAACGAAGCAGGCACCGTCATCCCAGCATACCTCTCCAACGTGGACGCCAAGCAGACCAAGCTGAAGGGCCTGGAGCCGAATCCGCTGGGCGGCCAGATGGGCTATGCCATGGCAGAGTACATCTGGCTCGAAGCCTGACATATTGCCAGCATCGAACCGGAGGCGCTTGCCGCCTCCGGTCTCCTTCCTCCCATCTGCAGAGGCTGCCTGAATGTCGGGGCAAATCGCTTTCCTGGTTCTTGGACGGCTCGGCGTGACATTGCTCACGCTGCTGATCGTGTCCTTCGTCGTCTTCGGCGCAACCCTCCTGCTGCCGGGCGATGTGGCGGAGATCCTGCTGGGTCAGGCTGCCACGCCCGAAGCCGTCGCAGGCCTGCGCGAAGCCATGCATCTCGATTCCCCCGCAATCGTCCGCTACGGCCAATGGCTTCTTGGCATGGTCCAGGGCGATTTTGGCATCTCCTATGCCAACAACATGCCGATTGCGGACATGATCGGCGGCCGCCTTGCCAACACGCTGCGCCTTGCGGCGGTAACAACCGCCATCGCAGTTCCTCTGGCCCTGTTTCTCGGCATCACCATGGCCGTCTACAAGGGGTCCATCTATGACCGGGCCGTCACCACCACCGTGGTTTCGGTCATCTCCGTTCCCGAATTCATGATCGCCACCTTTGCGGTGCTGGTCTTTGCCGTCTGGCTGCGCTGGCTGCCTGCCCTGTCGCTGGCCAATGATGTCAGCAGCTTTGGACAGCTTCTGAAGGTCTTCGCCATGCCGGTGATCACGCTGACCTGCGTCATCTCGGCCCAGATGATCCGTATGACCCGCGCCGCCGTGATCGAATCGCTGAAAATGCCCTATGTGGAGATGGCGCTTCTCAAGGGAGCCTCGCGCAGCCGCATGGTGATGCGCCACGCCCTTCCCAATGCCATCGGCCCGATCGCCAATGCGGTCGCCCTGTCCCTGTCCTATCTGCTGGGCGGCGTCATCATCGTCGAGACGATCTTCAACTATCCCGGCATCGCCAAGCTGATGGTGGATGCGGTTGCCACCCGCGACCTGCCGCTCATCCAGAGCTGCGCCATGATCTTCTGCTTCGGCTTCCTGCTGCTGATCACAATCGCCGACATCGTCGCCATTCTCTCCAACCCGAGGCTGCGCAAATGAGCCAGACACCCGTCTCTTCGCCCCGCTTCGGATTCCGGATCAACGCGACCGGCATCATCGCCGGGCTGATCGTCCTGTTCTGGGCGCTCGTGGCCATCGCCGGCCCCTCGGTTGCCCCTTACGCTCCCGGCGATATCGTCGATTTCGATTTCTACGGCCCCATCTCGGAAAGGCTGTGGCTGGGTTCGGACTATCTGGGACGGGATATCTTCTCCCGCATCCTGCTGGGCACGCGCTACACCGTCGGAATGTCGTTTGCCGCCGTCTGCATCGCCTGCTTCTCCGGCGTAGTGCTGGGCATGACGGCGGCCGTCACCGGCGGCTGGTTCGACACTGTGCTGAGCCGCCTGCTGGATGCCCTGAACTCGATCCCGTCGAAGCTCTTCGGCCTCGTCATGGTCGCGGCCATCGGCTCGTCCATTCCGGTGCTGATCATCCTGCTGGCCGTCATCTATACCCCCGGCTCCTACCGCTTTGCCCGGGCGCTGGCGGTCAATTGCAACACGATGGATTACGTCACCGTGGCGCGGGCGCGCGGCGAGCGGACGCTGTATCTCATCTTCCAGGAGATCCTGCCCAACATCACCGGCCCGGTGCTGGCTGACCTTGGCCTGCGCTTCGTCTTCATCGTGCTGCTGCTGTCGGGCCTCTCGTTCCTTGGCCTTGGCGTGCAACCGCCCAATGCGGACTGGGGCTCTCTGGTGAAAGAGAATATCGGCGGCCTGCCCTTTGGCGCCCCGGCTGTAATTGCACCATGCCTCGCCATCGCCAGCCTGACGATCAGCGTCAACCTTCTGATCGACAACCTGCCAGTCAAGATCCGGGACCGCGCCTGATGACCAAACCTCTTGCCGAAATCCAGGATCTGCATGTCGAAGCCCGCACCGACTCGGGCCGCCGGGTGGAGATCATCAGAGGCGTCAGCCTGACCATCAACCCGGGCGAGATCGTTGCGCTGATCGGCGAAAGCGGATCAGGCAAGACCACCATTGCCCTCACCCTGATGGGCTACACCCGCACCGGCTGCAAGATCAGCGGTGGCAAGGTCCTGCTCGGCGGGCAGGATCTGGTGACGATGAGCGAATCCTCGCGCCAGAAACTGCGCGGCACGGATGTCGCCTATGTGCCGCAAAGTGCAGCCGCTGCCTTCAACCCCTCGCACCGGCTGATCGATCAGGTCGTCGAGGTAGCCAGCATCCACAAGCTGATGAGCCGGACGGAAGCCCGCGCCAAGGCCGTGGAACTGTTCCGTGCGCTCGCTCTGCCGGAGCCGGAAACCATCGGCGAGCGCTATCCGCATCAGGTTTCCGGCGGCCAGCTGCAACGCCTTGCCGCTGCCATGGCTCTCATCGGCGGTCCGCAGCTCGTCATCTTCGATGAGCCCACCACCGCGCTGGACGTGACCACCCAGATCGAGGTTCTGCGCGCCTTCAAGTCCGTCATGCGCAAGGGCGGCATGGCCGGTGTCTATGTCTCCCATGACCTTGCCGTCGTCGCCCAGATCGCGGACCGGATCATCGTGCTCAAGGGCGGCGAGATCCAGGAAGAAGGCTCGACGGAGCAGATCCTGCACGCGGCCACTCACCCTTATACGAAAGAGCTTCTGGCCGCGTTCCAGCCGGTACCCTTCGCAGCTCCTGCTGACGCCGAGGTGGACATGCCCGTCAAGCGGCCCATCCTCGAGGTCAGCGGCGTTTACGCAGGCTATGGCCCGCTCGAACCCACCGGCCTGCCCTTCAAGACCGTGCTGAAGAACGTCAGCTGCAGGCTGGAGCGCGGGCATAATCTCGGCGTCATCGGCGAAAGCGGCTCGGGCAAATCCACCCTCGCCCGCGTCATCGCCGGTCTGCTGCCGCCGGTGCGCGGCCATGTGCAGCTGGATGGCCGGGAGCTGGACCCGAAAGCCAGATCGCGCAGCAAGGAAGAGCTGCGGCGGATGCAGATCGTTTTCCAGCTCGCCGATACGGCGCTGAACCCCTCCCGCTCCGTCGCCGATATTCTTGGCCGCCCGCTTGCCTTCTACCATGGCCAGAAAGGCGCTGCGCAGGAGGCCCGCGTCAACGAGTTGCTGGACATGGTGCGGCTGCCGCGTGCCCTGCGCCATCGTATGCCGGGCGAACTTTCCGGCGGCCAGAAGCAGCGCGTCAACTTCGCCAGAGCCCTTGCCGCCAAACCGGATATCATCCTGTGCGACGAAATCACCTCCGCCCTCGACACGGTGGTGGCGGCAGCAGTGATCGAACTGTTGAAGGAGCTGCAGCGGGAGCTGGGCCTCTCCTACGTCTTCATCAGCCACGACCTCTCCACCGTCCAGTCGATCTGCGACCAGGTGATGGTGATGCAGCATGGCGAAATGGTGGAGCTCCTGGCAAACGATCAGCTCCCGGCCGGCGCCACGCACCCCTATTCCAAACTGCTCTTCTCCTCCGTGCCGAAACTCGACACCGGCTGGCTCGACAGCCTGCCAGAGAACTTCGCCAGCACGGCAGCCTGAGAGGCTGGGCTTTGGGAGCACAAGTTCTCGCCGGAACAGATCCGGCGGGGACCTTCGCAGGCTGATTCCCATCGTCACCCCGGACGCAGCGAGGCGGAGATCCGAGGCCGGTGGGTCGAAGCGTCCCGGCTTTAACTTATTGAATGAACATACCGCACGGCTCACCGGCCCCGGACCCGCGAGGCGCCTCCGGGATCACGGCGGAGGAGCACAACCAGCGATCTGAGCGCCCCCTCACATCGGAAAAATCGTCTTCAGCGGCAGGTGGGATTTCACGAAAGGGGACTTCATCACCACGAAGCTGAAGTATTTGTCGATGCCGATGTCCATGTCGATCATGCGTTCCATGATCGCCTGATAATCGCCGATGCTGCCGGTGACGAATTTCAGCAGGTAGTCATAGCCACCCGAGATCAGGTGGCACTCGATGATCTCCTCCACCTTTTCCGCCGCCTGCTGGAAGCGGTCGAAGTCCATCTTGCGGTGGTTCTTCAAGGTGATCTCGGTGAAGACGGTCAGCGTCGGGCCTAGCCTGGCAAGGTCGATCTGGGCCGCATAACCGGTGATGTAACCCGCCTGCTGCAGCTTCTTCACCCGCATCAGGCAAGGGCTGGGCGACAGGTGAACCAGTTCAGCCAGCTCCACATTGGTGATGCGGCCATTTTTCTGCAGCTCGTGCAGAATACGGATATCGATCCGGTCCAGCTTCATGATGCCCTCTTATGACAAGATGAGAGTAAGCAGAAAATGCCGGATAGGCAATCAGCCAAATTCCACTGAATACAAAAAGATTTCCTGAAAGGGAGAATTCCCTGAGCCAGCGTCACCCCCAACTTCAGCATAAAATGCCGCATCACCGCACCTGTGCAGTAGCCACGCCTGACAGGCTGCCGCTAGGGTGCAAGGCAAAGGAGTTTTCCATGCGCGCACCCCTGCTGACGATCGAGACTGCCGGTGACCTGCCAGCCGAGGCCGATGTTGTAATCATCGGCGCCGGCATTGTGGGCACTTGTGCGGCCTATTACCTCGCAAGACGCGGCGTGAAGGTGGTACTGGTGGAAAAAGGCCGCCCCGGCGCCGAGCAGTCCAGCCGCAACTGGGGCTGGTGCCGCCAGCAGAACCGCGACGCGCGCGAGCTTCCGATGGCAACACGCAGCCTTGCGCTCTGGGATGAGCTTGCCGCAGAAATTGGCCCCAGCCTCGGTTTCCGCCGCTCTGGCCTTTTGTATTTGTCCAACAATGAGGCCGAGATCGAGGGATGGGCGCGCTGGCGTGATTTTGCCCGTAAGCAGAATGTCATCACCCACATGCTCACCGCCGAAGAGGCCGCCGAACGCGGGCGGGCCACAGGCAAGAGCTGGAAGGGCGGCGTCTTCTCCCCCACCGATGGCATCGCCGATCCGGCCAGCGCCGTGCCGCTGATTGCCAGGGCCGTTGAAACCCACGGCGGCCGCGTGCTGCAGAACTGCGCCGTGCGCGGGCTGGAGCTCTCCGGCGGACGGGTCAGTGGCGTTGTCACGGAACGGGGCACCATCGCCACGAAAATCGCCGTCATGGCGGGCGGCGCCTGGGCCTCCAGCTTCTGCCGCCAGCTCGGCATCCGCTTTCCGCAGGCCTCCGTCCGCGCCTCGATCCTTGCCGTCAGCGAGGCAGCAGGCATTCCGGATGCACTGCACACGGCACGCGTGTCGCTGACCGCACGCAAGGGCGGGCACACGCTGGCCATTTCCGGCCGCGCCCGCGTGGACCCGACCGCGCAGATGCTGCGCTTCGGCACCACCTTCATTCCAATGTTTCTAAAGCGGCACAAGTCGCTCGCCGTAGGCGGACTTGAAGGCCTGCGCAGCGGCCACGAGAGCCTCTCACGCTGGCGGCTGGACCGGGAAACGCCGATGGAACGCATGCGCATCCTCGATCCGACGCCTGATCCGTCCCAGATCCGTGAAACCCTTGCCCGTGCCCGCGAACTGATTCCGGCTCTCAAGGAAAGCCAGGTCACCGCCGCCTGGGCCGGCTATATCGACAGCACGCCGGACGGCGTGCCAGCCGTTGGCGAAACCCAGATCCCCGGCTTCGTGCTTGCCGCCGGCTTCAGCGGCCATGGCTTCGGCATTGGCACGGGTGCGGGCGAAATGATTGCCGATATCGTCATGGGCCAGGAGCCCGTGCTGGATGCAAAACCCTACCATCCTTCCCGCTTCAGCGAGAGTTCCTGGGGCAAGGTCGCCGATTTCTGAGATGGAAGGGGCGGTCACACCCGTGCTGCCGCCCCCATCAGCCACCCGGCTCACCCCAGGGCGTGATTGACGAGGCCGAAGGTGATGGCGGGGCCGCATTCAGGCACGCTGCCAAGGGTCATGGTCGTCACCGTATCGAAGACGCCAAGACCGGCGTCCTGCAGGAAACGGCGCAGCGGGCCATCTTCGGCCCACGTATCCATGCGCAGGAACACGCCTTGATGGGCGGCAACATGCGGGCGGATGAGGGCAATGGCGTCCTCTTCCGTATCCGCCACCACCGGACCGATCACACGCCCGCGCCCGAATTCGCGGCAGAGGGCAAAGCCGGCCACCTTACCATCGCGCAGGATGATTGTGCCTTCGGAAAGCTCGAAGAGCCGCTCGAACACCTGACTGCGGTCTGCGCCATAGGCACTGGCATCAAGAGCCACGATCTCCGAAGCATGCTCGGGGAGCATCGGCACCGCGGTTTCAGGCCCATCAGGCAGTTTTACCGCCATGCCCTGATGCTGATAGACGGTCGCCCGGGGAATAAAGCCGAGCGACAGATAGAGCCGGTAGGCGGCCTTGGTGGCATTGAGCACCTTGCCCCGGTCTGCCGTATCAGCCAGCACGTGCTGCATCAGCCAGGCCCCTGCCCCGTGCTCCTGCATCCGGGGTGAGGTGATGACCATGCCCACTGTTGCCAGCTTCGGTCCCATGGGAAACCACATGGCAGAGCCCAGCACACGGCCGATTTCGTCGCGGGCAACGTAGCCATGGCCGAGGCCGATGGCGAGTTCCCAGTCCTTGGGACGGTGCGGCCAGTTGACGCCAATCGACAGCTCATGCAACCGGGGAATGTCATCCGGCAGCATGTCCGTGCGGGTCACCTCGTAGGTGTCGAGCGTCTTGGTCAGACCGGCCTCCACGCGCTTGCTCCCTCAAGTTGCGGTCAGGACGAGTCTAACAGCTGACGGCGGAATTTCGTGCCATTTCCGGGTGTTACGAAGCAGAATCTGCCACAGCCCGCTGTTTGCCCCATTCCGGCAGCAAGGGGCGCGCCGTGTTACCCTCAACAATGCGCAATCCGATCTCCTGTCCGGGCACGGCAGAATTCTTGCGGCAAAGCTGGAGCAGGCAGCAGGCCGCATCGCGCCCAAGCTGCAGACGCGGCAGGTCCAGCGTGGTCAGCCGCGTGCGGATGGAGAAGGCATCTGACGTGCCGTTGAAGCCGATGACAGACACCTGCCCCGGCACATCGATCCCCGCCTCGAAAAGATAACGCAAGCCGCCTGCCGCCATCGCATCATTGAGGAAGTGGATCCCTTCCACATCCGGCACGCTTCCCAGCAGCTGACGGACCAGCTGATTGCCGCTTTCCACCTGCCGCGGCAAAGTGCCGCCATCCAGAACGGTCAGGCGCGCACCGGCAGCCGAGACCTCTGCAGCAAATCCCTTGAAGCGCTCACGGGCGCACAGATCGGCCTCCAGCTGCGAGCCGACATAGGCCAGGCGCCGGAGGCCTGCATCCAGAAGACGGCGTGCCGCCATGCGTCCGGCCCCGGCGTGATCAACCCCCACCGCCGCATCGAGACCGGCATTGCGCTGATCCCACATCTGCACCGCCGGCACCTGCCGCCGCTCCAGCAGCACCCGCGCCTTTTCCGTGCGCAGGATCCCGCCGGACACCAGCAAACCCGCAGGCTTCAGCGACAGCATGGTCCGCAGCAGGCTCTCTTCCAGCCCGGGATCGAAGAAGGTTTCGCCAATGAAGGTCTGCATCCCCTCCGGCCGCAGCACGCCATGGATACCGCCCAGAACCTCCGCATAGACGTGGTCACTGATGGAGGGAATGAGAACGGCCACAAGCTTGCTGGTGCGCGAACTGAGCGCGCCCGCAAGCGAGTTGGGCACATAGCCCAGTTCATCGGCCAGCTGCTTGATCCGTGCCCGCGTCTCCGCACTCAGGCGCCCGGTATCCCGGAGCGCTTTCGATACGGTCATGGGACTGACGCCAGCCCGCGCCGCCAGATCGGCAATGGTCACGGGACGCTCTTCGGGAAGAGCTTGACGCTCAAATTTGTTATCGATATCATCCATGGTGGGTTAACGATAACCCAAACGCACAGCCCGTGCAATTTGAAGCATTCCAACTTCTGGGAGGAGGACGGATGCACAGCATAATCCGCCTCATCTGGCGCTCGATCGATCTCATCATGGCGGCGCTTCTGACCGCGATGATCGCCATCGTCTTTGCCAATGTCGTCCTGCGCTACGGTTTCTCATCCGGCATCCGCGTCTCGGTGGAATTGTCGCGCCTCTGGTTCGTCTGGGTGGTCATGCTCGGTGCTGCCGTCACCCTGCGCCGGGGCGAGCATCTGGCGCTGGCCGAATTCGCCGAAGGTGTCTTCCCGAAGTACATCGGCATCCTGCGCCGCGCCTGCTGGCTCGTCATCCTCGGCACCGTGCTGCTTCTGTTCTGGGGCTGCATGAAGCAGACCATGATGAACATGGCCAACATCTCGCCGCTCACGGGCCTGCCCTCCGGGCTGTTCTATCTGTCCGGTGTTGTTTCCTCGGTGCTCATGGCCGCCATCGCAGTGGTCCGCATCATCAATCCTGACAGTGTGAAGCAAGTCCTTGCGGAGGATGGCGCGGAATGACCCTCGTTCTCTTTCTGGCCGTCCTGATTGGCTCGATCCTGCTTGGCCTGCCGGTCGCATTCGCACTGCTGCTCGCCTCCATGGCGCTGATGCTGCAGATGGATCTGCTCAGCACCGACATTCTGGCGCAGAACCTCATCAACGGCGTCGACAACTTCCCGCTGCTGGCCATTCCCTTCTTCCTGGTTGCCGGCGAAGTCATGTCGCGCGGCGGGTTGTCCACGCGCATCGTGCGCCTCGCCTCCTCGCTCGTCGGCCACCGCAAGGGCGGGCTCGGCTATGTGGCGATCATGACTTCCATCGTGCTGGCCGGCCTGTCCGGTTCGGCCGTGGCCGATGCTGCCGCACTCGTCTCGATCCTTTATCCGATGATGCGCGACGGCAACTATCCGGAAGGCCGCAGCCTTGGCCTTCTGGCTGCAGGCGGCATCATTGCGCCGATCATCCCCCCGTCGCTGCCGCTGATCCTCATCGGCGTCTCGGGCAACATCTCCATCGCCAAGCTGTTCCTGGCCGGCATCGCCCCGGGCCTGATGATGGGCCTGACGCTGGTGCTGGTGTGGAGCTTCATGATCCGCAAGGAAAACCTGGAAGTCCTGCCCAAAGCCTCTGGCGCGGAACGCTGGAAGGCCCTGAAGGATGGCGTCTGGGCACTGCTGCTGCCCGTGATCATCATCGGCGGCATCCGCACCGGCGCCTTCACGGCCACGGAAGCGGCTGTGGTCGCGGCAGTCTATGCGATCCTTGTTTCCACGCTTGTCTACCGCGAGCTGACATTCCGTGACTTCCTGCAGGTGCTGATCAGCGCTGGCCGCTCTACCGCCATGGTGATGTTCCTCGTCGGTGCAGCCATGGTCGCCGCCTGGCTCATCACGGTTGCCCAGCTGCCGCAGCAGCTTGCAGCCCTGCTCCAGCCGCTGATCGACAGCCCGCGCCTGCTGATGCTGGTCATCATGCTGATCGTGCTGGCTGTGGGTATGGTCATGGATCTTTCACCAACAGTGCTGATCCTTGTGCCGTTGTTCATGCCCGTTATCAAAATGGCAGGGATCGACCCTGTCTATTTCGGGCTCATGTTCATCATGAACTGCTCCATCGGCCTCATCACCCCGCCGGTCGGAACAGTTCTCAACGTCATCTGCGGCGTAGGCCGTGTTCCGATGAGCCGCGCCGTTCAGGGCGTCTGGCCTTTCGTGATCGCCTACGCCCTTCTGCTCGGCCTGTTCATCCTGGTGCCCGAGCTGATCACCGTTCCAGCCCGTTTCATGGGCGGATAACCGTACCCTGGCTCAACGCCATCATTCTGGGAGGAGTACAGCATGAAGAAAGTCCTGAAAGCCCTTGGCCTCGCCACTGCCCTGACCCTTGCCGCTGTCAGCGCACAGGCGCAGACCACGCTGAAGTTCGCACATGCCGCACCGGAAACGGATCTGCAGCAGAACCTTGCCGTTTTCTTCAAGGAGCAGGTCGAGGCCCGCACCAATGGTTCGGTAACGGTCAACATCTTCCCTCAGGGCCAGCTGGGCAATGATGCGGCCATGATCGACGGCACCCGTTCGGGCATCATCGACATCGCCATGTCGGGCCTCAACAACTTCACCGGCCTCGTCAAGGACGCCGGCGTGGTCGAGCTGCCCTTCATGTTCCCGAACCGCGAAATCGCCTACAAGGTTCTGGATGGTGAAATCGGCCAGGGCATTGCCGCCAAGTTCGAGCCGCTGGGCATGAAGGTTCTGGGTTTCCCGGAAAACGGCTACCGCAACATGACCAACAGCCGCGGCCCGATCAAGACGCCGGCTGACCTTGCGGGCCTGCGCATGCGCGTCAACAACTCCAAGGCCCTGAACGACATGTTCACCCTGCTGAGCGCAAACCCGCAGCAGCTGCCGGTGGCCGAGCTCTACACCGCGCTGGAAACCGGCGTTGTGGACGCGCAGGACCATCCGATCGGCATCGTTCTGTCCTTCAAGTTCTACGAAGTGCAGAAGTACCTGTCGCTCACCCAGCACGCCTACTCCAACCTTGCTCTCGTCATGAACAATGACAAGTTCAAGGGCCTCACCGCTGACGAGCAGAAGGTCATCACCGAAGTGGCTGCCGAAGCCGTCGCCATGCAGCGCAAGCTGGCCCAGGAAAAGGAAGCGACCATGATCGCCGAACTGACCTCTGCCGGCATGACCGTCAACAGCGACGTCGACGCCGCCGCCTTCCAGGAAGTCGTCCGCCCGGTGTGGGACAACTTCATTGCCGAGAACGGCGACACCCTCGTCAACGCCATCGTCGCCCTGCAGAAGTAATCTGCAGCGCATGAGTGTTCAGAAGGGCGGTCCGGCAACGGGCCGCCCTTTTGTATTTGGTGAGGGGAGAGGCGGGAAAAATCAATAGCTTTCGTCATGCCATGGCTCGACCATGGCATCCACGCCGTTCCCCACCCGCACGGCACAGCCTCGCCCCCCCCCCGTCACGCACCCCCAATCACACGCCTACACCGCTGAGGCGGCAGGGAATGGATGCCATGATCAAGTCATGGCAGGACGGAGGATGGAGCGGGCGCAACACGAGAGAACAGAAAACCCATTAAAATCAATAACTTTCGTCATGCCATGGCTCGACCATGGCATCCACGCCGTTCCCCACCCGCACGGCACAGCCTCGCCCCCCCGCACCGTCACGCACCCCCAATCACACGCCTACACCGCTGAGGCGACAGGGGATGGACGCCATGATCAAGTCATGGCAGGACGGAGGATGGAGCGGGCGCAACAGGAAAAATCAGAAAACCCATTAAAATCAGAAACATCACTATACCATCATCACCCCATGACGGAGGATGGGGGCAACCGAATGCCTTAAACGCTGCTGCCGCGGATCTGCAGGACGGGGGCGATGGCGATGGTCTGGCGGGAGATGGTCTTGCCACCAAGGGCCTCGATGATGATCCCGGCGGCCCGCTCGCCGATCTGGCGCGGATGCGGGTTGATCGTGGTCAGCGAGGGCACGGAAATGCCGGCAATTTCATAGTCACCGAAGCCAGCGATGGAAATGCGCTCCGGCACCGGCACGCCCCGGCGCTGGCATTCGGTGAGAGCGCCGAAGGCCGAAAGATCGGACACGCAGATGACGGCTTCCGTGTCCGGCATTTCTTCCAGAAGGCGGCCCATGGCATTGGCCCCTTCCCGCATGGAAATAGGCGGCACACCGGCCGCAATCAGCCGGCCTGTGTCCAGTCCGTAAGCCTTCATGGCCAAGATGAACCCGTTGCGGCGGTCGGTGCCGCGTGTGTCGCGGTCCGCATCCCCGCCGATGAAGGCGATCTTGCGCAGGCCCCGCGCCACGAAATGCTCCACCATCGCGCGCACGGCAGCCTCGTTGGAAAAGCCGACCACATGGCCGATGGGCGCGCGGGGCAGATCCCAAGTCTCGATGACGGGAATCGCAGCGTTTTCCAGCAGCTTGCGGGCACGCGGCGTATGCCTGCCGCCGGTGACGACAATTGCCTCGGGCCTGCGCTGCAGCAGCTGCTCGATCAGCTGCTCTTCGGCGTGAATATCGTAATTGGTGTAGCCCAAAAGGATCTGGAGGCCATGTTTCTTCAGCGTGTCGGACAGGCCGCCGACCGTCTCGGCAAAGTTGGCGTTGTTCAGCGAGGGAATGCTGACGGCGACGAAGCCCGTGCGCTGCGAGCGCAGGTTGGAGGCCGTGCTGTCGAAAACATACCCCAGCTCCTCGGCCGCCTGATGGATCGCCGTGCGCGTTGCCTCGGAGACCGAACTGCCGTCCTTGAAGGCCCGGCTGACGGTCATGGGTGAGACGCCCGCGACGCGGGCGACATCAGCCATGGTGGGCGGTTTGCGGGTCTGGCGCATCGGGGGCCGTGGAGCTGGAGTTAATGTGACCTTCCGGTATTACCGCAAGGCTCTCCGGCTGGAAACTCAGCCAGCCAGAACGTGGTCGTGTGCCGTGGTGATGTGGTGATGGATCCGGCCCGTGAAGAAGCGCTCCAGCACGGACTCGGTCGCAGCACGCGCCTCGGCCCGGATCGGGCTGGCAAGAGCAGCTTCAACCGTGGCGAGGTCCGGATAGCTGATGGCGAGGATCATCGGATATTCCGGAGCGCCCTCGTCGCGGCTTTCCGCGAAGGTGACACGCACGGCCAGCGCACCGGGGAAACCCTTCCACTTCGGCAGGATTTCAGACAGAACGGCCTCACGGAAAGCTGCGTCCTGGCCTTCATGAACCTTGCCCTCGAACAGGGCGTAGCGGGTGATCATTCGAAGTTCTCCTGGTTGGGCCCCTTGAAGAACTCCATCAAGGCGGCCTGATCTTCTCCGCCAAGGCCCGCTGCGGTCAGCATGCGGTGCACCTCGGCGCAAATGGCGGTCAGCGGCATGGCGGTGTGGGTCAGGCGGGCAAGATCCTGCGCGCCGTTGAGGTCCTTCACCATGTTGTCGATGCGCCCCGTGCGGCGGTAGTCGCGCGCGGCAAAGCGGGGCATGTATTCCTGCAGGATGGCGCTATCGGCGCGCCCGCCCTTGAGCGCCTGCGGAATGCGGGTCACTTCCACACCGGCGGCTTCCGCCAGCGCGGTGGCTTCGGCGACGGCCAGGAAGCCAAGGCCGCAGAGCACCTGGTTGATCAGCTTGGTGGTCTGGCCTGCGCCCGCCGGGCCCATGTGGGTCTGGTTGCTGGCAACGCCGGAAAGCACCTGCTGCGCTTCCTTCACGTCTGCCTCTGCCCCGCCCTGCATCAGGGTAAGCTGGCCGATGGCCGCCTTCGGAATGCCGCCGGACAGCGGGCTGTCCACCCAGCGCAGGCCCTTTTCAGCCGCATCCGCAGCAAGCTGGCGCGTGGCTTCCGGATCGATCGACGACATGTCGATGATCAGCGTGCCCGATGCCGCCCCTTCTGCAACGCCGCCAGCGCCGAAAACGGCGGCACGGACGATGCGAGGAGCATTGAGGCTGAGGATCACGGCCTTGGCGCCAGATGCAGCTTCCGCAGCACTGGCCGCAGCCACAGCGCCCTTGGCCACGAGCACATCCACCTTGGCGGTGTCCAGATCGAACACCTTCAGCGGCGTGCCGGTTTCAACGATACGGGCGCCAATTGCACCGCCCATGGCGCCTGCGCCAATCAGCGCAACATGTCCAGTCATGCCTTGATCTCCTCCAGATTCAGCCCCTTGACGATGCCATCCACCAGCACATCGAGCGGCTGGCTGATGTCGGCGGTCAGCGCGCCTTCATCCGGCTGCGGCACTTCCAGCGCCGCGAACTGGCTGTCGAGCAGCGACAGGGGCATGTAATGCCCCGTGCGCTGCGCCATGCGCCCGGCGATGAGATCGCGCGAGCCGGCCAGATGCACGAAGGTCACCGGCCCGCCGGCCAGCGCCCGGATGCGGTCGCGGTAGACCCGCTTCAGCGCCGAGCAGCCGATGATGAGCGGTGCCTTGTCCGCAAGTTCCCGGCCCACCTGATCGAGCCAGGGCCAGCGGTCCTCGTCGGTCAGGGGAATGCCTGCGCGCATCTTCTCGACATTGGCAGCCGGATGCAGGTCGTCACCGTCCCGGTAGGCAATGCCAGTGCGGGCGCTGATGGCCTCGCCCACGCTCGACTTCCCGCAACCGGCAACGCCCATGAGAATGATGCGGGTGCTCATCACAGCGAGGCCGTGATGCCGCCGTCAACGAACAGCACGTGGCCGTTGACGAAGGAGGCTGCTTCCGAGGACAGGAACACGCAGGCGCCAACCAGTTCCTCGACCTTGCCCCAGCGGCCCGCAGGCGTGCGCTTTTCCAGCCATGCGGAGAAGGCTGGATCGGCCACGAGCGCGGCGTTGAGCGGCGTGTCGAAATAGCCCGGCGCGATGGCGTTGCAGTTGATGCCATACTTGGCCCAGTCGGTGGCCATGCCCTTGGTCAGGTTGCCGACAGCGCCCTTGGTGGCGGTGTAGGGGGCGATGGACGGGCGGGCGAGCGCGGTCTGCACGCTGGCGATGTTGATGATCTTGCCCTTGCCGCGCTTGATCATGTGGCGGGCAACGGCCTGACCCACATGGAAGATGCTGGCAATGTTGGTCTGCAGCAGGCGCTCGAAGGCATCCGCCGGGAAGTCTTCCAGCGGGGCGCGGTGCTGCATGCCGGCGTTGTTCACAAGAATGTCGATGGCGCCATTCTTCGCCTCGAAGGCATCGACGGCAGCGCGGACACCTTCGTGATCCGTCACGTCAAATGCGAGGGTTTCCGCACCCGGAATCTGGGCCGCAGCTTCGGCCAGACGCGCCGCATCCCGGCCATTCAGGACCACCTGCGCACCGGCCGCAGCAAGCCCCTTGGCAAGCGCAAGACCGATACCCTGCGAGGAACCGGTTACCAGTGCACGGCGTCCGGTCAGGTCAAATAGCTGAAGGCTCACTCTCTTCCCCTTTGTCAGAAAACCACTCGACAAGTTCGTGTGACCCTGTTTATGTTATCGATAACATTTGATGTCAAGCACGAAGCTTACGGAGACAAGAATGAGCAAGCCCCACCTCCTCCAGGTTGGACCGTACCCGGAGTGGGACCAGATTCCCCTTGATGAAGCCTTCACCGTGCACCGCTATTTCGAGGCGGCGGACAAGGCGGCTTTCCTTGCTGAAGTAGGCCCGCAAATCCGCGGCATCGCCACACGCGGCGAGCTGGGCGCCAATGCTGACATGATCGCAGCCTGCCCGAATCTCGAAGTCATCAGCGTCTATGGCGTCGGCTATGATGCGGTGGATCTGAACGCGGCCAAGGCCCGCGGCATCCGCGTGACCAACACGCCGGACGTGCTGACCAATGACGTTGCCGACCTTGGCGTTGCCATGATGCTGGTGCAGTCGCGCGGCATGATCGGCGCGGAAACCTGGGTGAAGGACGGCTCGTGGGCTGCCAAGGGGCTTTATCCGCTGAAGCGCCGCGTCTGGGGCCGCAAGGCTGGCGTGCTGGGCCTTGGCCGCATCGGCTATGAAGTGGCCAAGCGCCTCGCTGGTTTTGACATGGAGATTGCTTACTCGGACGTGTCCGCCAAGGATTACGCCTCGCAGTGGGAGTTCATTCAGGACCCGGTTGCACTGGCTGCCCGTTCCGATTTCCTGTTCGTCACCCTCGCCGCATCGGCTGCCACACGGCACATCGTTGGCCCGAAGGTGATCGAGGCTCTGGGGCCGGAAGGCATGCTGATCAACATCAGCCGCGCTTCCAACATTGACGAAGAGGCGCTTCTGGATGCACTGGAGAGTGGCAAGCTCGGTTCGGCCGCGCTTGACGTGTTCGAAGGCGAGCCGAAGCTCAACCCGCGCTTCCTCAAGCTCGACAACGTGCTGCTGCAGCCGCACCATGCCTCGGGCACTATCGAGACCCGCAAGGCCATGGGCCAGCTGCTGCGCGACAACCTGACCGCCCATTTCGCCGGCAAGCCCCTGCCGGCGCCGGTTCTGTAAGGATCACACCCATGCGTGCCATCGTCATTCACGCCGCCAAGGATCTTCGCGTCGAAGAGCGCCCGGAGGAAACCCCGGGCGAAGGCCAGCTGCGCCTGCGCCTTGCCACCGGCGGCGTCTGCGGCTCGGACCTGCATTACTACAACCACGGCGGCTTCGGCACCGTGCGCCTGCGCGAGCCGATGATTCTCGGTCACGAAGTCTCCGCCTATGTGGAGAGCGTCGGTCCCGGCGTCACCGGTTACACCGAAGGCCAGCTTGTGGCCGTGTCCCCGTCCCGCCCCTGCCGCGCTTGCAAGTACTGCCTTGAGGGCCTGCCGAACCAGTGCCTCAACATGCGCTTCTACGGCTCGGCCATGCCCTTCCCGCACATTCAGGGCGCCTTCCGCGAAGTGCTGGTGGCTGACCAGTTCCAGTGCGTCGACGCAACCGGCCTGACGCCGGGCGAAGCTGCCATGGCTGAGCCGCTGGCCGTGACCCTGCACGCCACCCGCCGCGCGGGCGACATGCTGGGCAAGCGCGTGCTGGTGACCGGCTGCGGCCCCATCGGCATCCTGTCGATCCTCGCCGCCCGCCGCGCCGGCGCGCAGGAAATCGTGGCGACCGACCTGTCGGACTTCACGCTGGCGCTGGCACGCAAGGTAGGCGCAGACCGCACCATCAACATGGCGAGCGAACCGGACGCGCTGGCTGCCTACAACGCTGACAAGGGCTATTTCGACGTGCTCTACGAGTGCTCGGGTGCGGCCCCGGCGCTGGCTGGCGGCATCGCGGCCCTGCGCCCGCGCGGCATCATCCTGCAGCTTGGCCTTGGCGGCGACATGAGCGTGCCGATGATGGCCATCACGGCCAAGGAACTGGATCTGCGCGGCTCGTTCCGCTTCCATCCGGAATTCGCCGTGGGCGTCAGCCTGATGCAGAAGGGCCTCATCGACGTGAAGCCGCTGATCACCCACACGGTTGGCCTCGACAAGGCAGAGGAAGCCTTCCTGCTGGCCTCAGACCGCAGCCAGGCCATGAAGGCACAGATCGCCTTCTCCTGACGGGGTCCTCACCCAGCTGCCGCGCCCGGCACCCCACTGGCCCGCGAGGGCCGCCGGGCGCGGCCTTTCTCAAACTCAGACCGCCTCGTCGCGTAAACGCCTTTCTTGCCCACGCCTCAGGTGGTAACGCTACCTGCAATCAGGCCGGACCAGCGGCCCGCAGGGACAGGGAGGTTTCATGTCGTTCTTCGAGGTCATTGACCCGGTTTTCCAGACCTACGTCCTCGGCAATGCGCCGGTGAAACGGATCGCCGCCGGCTTTGACTGGGTGGAAGGCCCGGTCTGGTTCGGCGATGCCGGGCACCTGCTTTTCTCCGACATCCCCAACAACCGCATCATGCGCTGGACGCCGGACGGGGTGACCACCTACCGCGCGCCCTCCAACTATGCCAACGGCCACACCCGTGACCGGCAGGGGCGGCTGATCTCCTGCGAGCATGGCACGCGCCGCGTCACCCGCACAGAATGGGACGGCTCGATCACCGTGATCGCCGGCCAGTTCGAGGGCAAGCGGCTGAATTCCCCCAATGATGTCATCGTCTCGCGCGATGGCGCCATCTGGTTCTCCGATCCCCACTACGGGATCATGACCGATTACGAGGGCTTCAAGTCCGAACAGGAACTGCCCTGCGCGGTCTACCGGGTTGACCCCGACGGCACCATTGACAAAGTGATCGATGATATGGCCTGTCCCAACGGACTGGCATTAAGCCCGGATGAGAGCCTGCTCTATGTTGCCGATACCGGCCGCATGTTCGGCAGCGATCCCCAGCACATCCGGGTTTATGCCATGAAGAACGGCAGACCCAGCGAGGGGCGTGTGTTCCACACGATCCAGCCAGGCTGTGCCGATGGATTCCGGGTAGACGAGGACGGCAATCTGTGGTCCTCGGCTGCCGATGGCGTCCACTGCATCGCCCCGGAGGGCCACCTCATGGGCAAGATCCTTGTGCCGGAACTGGTGTCCAACCTCTGTTTCGGCGGCAGGGCGAAACATCAGCTCTTCATCACGGCGACGACCAGCGTCTACTCCGTGATCCTGAACCGGAAAGGACTACAATGGCCATGACTTCGGCAGAGATCGGGCTCATCGGACTTGGCACGATGGGTGCCGCACTGGCGCTGAACATCGCCGAAAAAGGCTTTCGCATTGCAGTGTGGAACCGCACCACGGACGTGACCCGCCGCTTCCATGCAGAAGCCGGCGGTCTGGCCGCGAACGTGGTTCCCACCGAGAGCCTGAAGGAGCTGGTGGCGGCCATCAAGCCGCCGCGTGCCATCATCCTCATGGTCCCGGCCGGCAAGGCCGTGGATGACCAGATCGAGGCCTTGGCTCCGCTGCTCGGCAAGGACGACCTGATCATCGACGCGGGCAACGCCAACTTCCACGACACCAACCGCCGCGCCGCCGCAGACCTTGGCGTCCGCTTCATGGGCATCGGCGTGTCCGGCGGCGAGGAAGGGGCCCGTCACGGCCCCTCGATCATGGCTGGCGGCAACCCGGCCGATTTCGAGCGGGTGAAGCCGGTTCTCACCGCCATTGCCGCCCGCCACGGTGACACGCCTTGCGCCACCTGGATGGGCGAAGCTGGCGCCGGCCACTTCGTCAAGGCCGTGCACAACGGCATCGAATATGCCGACATGCAGATGATCGCCGAAGTCTACGGCATCATGCGCGACGGCATGGGTCTTGGTGCAGCCGATGCAGCCGCCATCTTCCAGAAGTGGAACGAAGGCACCCTGCGCTCCTATCTGGTGGAAATCTCCGGCGCCGTCGCCGCCGCCACCGATCCGCTGACCGGCCAGCCGATGCTGGACGTGATTCTGGATGCTGCCGGGCAAAAGGGCACGGGCCGCTGGACCGTCATCGAAGCCCAGCATCTCGGCGCTCCGGTGCCGGTGATCGAGGCTGCCGTGATGGCGCGCAACGTTTCGTCCCGCGTGGACGAGCGCAAGGCCGGTGAAGCGCTCTATGGCGCAGCCCCGCAGAAGCTCGCCGATGCGCCTTCTGCTGACGAGCTGGAGCAGGCCCTCATCGCGGGCAAGATCCTGTGCTATGCGCAGGGCTTCACCATGATGACCGCAGCCTCGGCCACCTTCGGCTGGAATCTGCCGCTGCCGGACATCGCCCGCGTGTGGCGTGCTGGCTGCATCATCCGCTCGGACATGCTGAACGACATGGCCAGCGCCCTGACGGAAGATGCCACGCGCAACCTGATCATGGCGCCGGACTTTGCCCGCCGCATCGAGGCAGCGCTTCCGGCCCTGCGCAAGATCGTCGCCCTCGGCGCGCTCAACGGCCTGCCGGTTCCGGCTCTGGCCTCGGGCCTTGCCTGGTTCGACCTGATGCGCACGGCACGCGGCACCGCCAACATGATCCAGGCCCAGCGCGACTTCTTCGGCGCCCACGGCTTCGACCGCCTCGACGGCAAGGACGCCCACCACGGCCCCTGGGGCCTGTCGGCGTCCTGACAACAAAACTGAACACTGCCCCTCCTCTAAGGGATGGGGCAGTGTTTGAAGCGGACTGCGGGCGGAGCAGACCGCAGAGCCCCTCTCCCCCCTTGAGGGGGAGATGTCAGCGCAAGCTGACAGAGGGGGGTAGCAGCGCCTCAGTACGGCAGAATCTCTCTCGCAAGCAGACAGCCCCTTACCCCCCTCTGCCCCCTGCCGGGGGCATCTCCCCCTCAAGGGGGGAGAGGGATCGGAGCCCAGCGGCTGTAGCCTTCACAAGGCTGAAGCCGACACTCCCTCCTACGCCGTCTCCCCCGGGACCAGCCGCGTCGGGACAACCGTGATATCCTGCCCCGGTTCGCCGCGCAGGCGGGCGACGAGGGCTTCGGCGGCGGATTTGCCGATGGCGGTGGCGGGAACAACCGTGGTCGTCAGGCGGCGCGGCAGGACGGAAGCCGCTTCCATGCCGCCCCAGCCGGCGATGCCCAGATCCTCCGGCACGCGGATGCCTCGCGCCTCGCAATAGGCAAGGCCGCCGATGGCCATTTCGTCGTTGTGGAAATAGACCGCATCAAGATCCGGCTCGCGCGCGAGCAGGGTCTCCAGCCCGTAGAAGCCCCGGTAGAAGCCGGGGTTGTCGATGAGGATTTCCTTCGCCGCCAGCGGATGACCGCCCGCCGAGAGCGCCGCCTCGAAGCCGTCCAGCCTGGCCGAGCTGATCACATCCGACAGGCCCAGCGCCCCGACATAACCAACCTTGCGCCGCCCGCGCCGCAGCAGGAACTGGCCCATTTCCATGCCGCAATCGAAATGGGAAAAGCCGACCGCCATGTCGACGGGGCTTGTCGTCAGCTCCCACACTTCCACCACCGGCATGGCGGACTGGCGCAGCAGCTCGACTGTGGCCGGCGTGTGGAGACGCCCGGAGAGGATGACGCCGGCCGGCCGCCAGCTCACCACCTGCCGCACCCAATCCTCTTCCTGCTCCACCGCATGATTGCTGGCCCCGATCATCAGCTGATAGCCGAGCCGGGACAGGGCGCGGTCCACGCCGTCCAGCACCTGGCCGAAGAGGCTTGAACTCAGGCGCGGCACGCACATGCCCACCAGCGTCGAGGCCTGATCCGAACCGAAAGCAGCGGCCAGACGGTTGGGCACATAGCCAAGCGTCTCCGCCGCGGCGAGAACCTTCCCGCGCGTTTCCTCGGAGAATCCGCTGCCGCCGCGC
Source organism: Pannonibacter phragmitetus DSM 14782 (assembly GCF_000382365.1). Taxonomy (GTDB): domain Bacteria; phylum Pseudomonadota; class Alphaproteobacteria; order Rhizobiales; family Stappiaceae; genus Pannonibacter; species Pannonibacter phragmitetus. Next base: position 92,659 of record NZ_KB908226.1, read on the forward strand.
AGAACGCGGCTCACCGTCATCTTCGACACCCCCGCCACGCGGGCGATGTCATCCATATTGGCCTTGTTCCGCCGGTCCATCACGCTTTCAGCCTACCGCATACGCAGAACATGTTATCGATAACTTTGCCCTTGACAACCCATCAGAGGCGATACAGGCTACATAACGTTACCGGTAACTCAGCCGCAAGAGCAGAGACGGAGACATGGGAGGAGATACCGGTATGCAACCGGCTAATGATGGTCTGTTTTTTGACCGTATCGTCAAGTCATTTGGCGGCACGCAGGCCCTGCGCGGGGTTTCACTGAAGGTTGAGCGGGGAGAAATCCTCGCACTTCTGGGCGAAAACGGCGCGGGCAAGTCAACCCTTATCAAGGTTCTGTCCGGCACCCACAAGGCCGACACCGGAACGGTGTCGATCGATGGCGTGCCCTATCATCACGAAGCGGGCAAGGGCGGCCATCAGAAAGTCGCCTTCATCCACCAGGACCTCGGCCTCATCGAATGGATGAGCGTTGCCGAGAACATCGCCCTGGCGCTCGGCTATGTGCGCAAGCGCGGCCGGATCGACTGGAGCGCCACGGAGGCCATGGCCACCGAAGCGCTGAAGCTGGTGGATGCGGATTTCCCCGCCACCGCCCGCGTTGCCAATCTGACGCGCACGCAGAAGTCCCTCGTCGCCATCGCCCGCGCGCTGGCTGCCGATTGCGACTTTCTGGTTCTGGACGAGCCCACCGCCAGCCTTCCCGCCGACGAGGTGGAGCGCCTGTTCAACGCGCTGCGCCCGCTGAAATCCCGTGGCGTCGGCATGATCTATGTCAGCCACCGGCTGGACGAGATCTTCCGCATTGCCGACCGGGTGGCTGTGCTGCGCGACGGACAGATGGCAGGCCTGCGCGCCATCGGCCACACGACGCCGGAAGAACTGGTGAGCCTGATCGTTGGCCGCAAGACCCGTGAGATCAGCCGCCCCGAGGTGCAGGAAGGCACGGCCATACTCTCCGTCCGCTCCCTGCTCACCCGGCAGGTGGGGCCTGTCGATTTCGAGCTCAGGCGCGGCGAACTGCTGGGCCTTGCGGGCCTGCGCGGTGCGGGTCATGAGGACATTGGCCGCGCGCTCTTCGGCGTCATGCCGCATTCCGGCACTGTGGTGCTGGACGGGCGCACGCCGGATCTGACGTCGCCGATCACCGCCATGGCTTCGGGCATCGGCCTTGTCGCCCGCGACAGGGTGGCGGAAAGCGTCGCCACAGGCCTGACCATCCGCGAGAACGCCTATGTCAATCCGGCGGCGACCGGACGGGGCATGCTGTCGCTGATGAGCCCGCGCAAGGAAGAGGACATGGCGGCGGAAATCGGCCGCCGGGTCGGTCTTTCGCCCAACGACCCCACCTTGCCGATCGAGGCGCTGTCGGGCGGCAACCAGCAGAAGGTCATCGTCGGCCGGTGGCTGGACAGCGGCCGGCGGCTGCTGATCACCGAAGATCCGACTGCCGGTGTCGATGTCGGCGCCAAGGCGGAGATCTATCACCTGCTTTACGAAGCTCTCGCCAGCGGCATGGGCGTGCTCGTGGTCTCCACCGACTTCGAGGAAATCGCCAACATCTGCCACCGCGCCATCGTCTTCTCCCGCGGCCAGGCGGTCGCGGAGCTGAGCGGCGTCGAACTGTCCACTGAATCCCTCATCCAGGCCGCATCGGCCGGTGAAGCTGCCTGAGGCCCCTCATGCCCTCCATCGAATCCAACGCCATCGAACCGACCAAGGATGAACTGCAGGGCCTGTCCCTGATGGGCCGGGCCCTGCGCCTTGCGCCCACTTATGGCCTCGTCATCCTCATGTTCGGCCTCATCATCCTGTTCTCGATCCTGTTGCCGAACACCTTCCCGACCATGCTGAACCTCAGGTCGATCCTGTCGGACAAGGCGATCATCGCGCTGCTATCGCTTGCGGCCATGATCCCCATGGTGGCGGGACGCATCGACCTGACGGTCGGCTACGGCATCGTGCTGTGGCATATCCTCGCCATCTCGCTGCAGACGGTCTACGGCCTGCCCTGGCCGGTGGCCATCGGCATCGTGCTGGTGCTCGGCATTGCCACAGGTATTCTCAACGGCATCCTCGTCGAGGTCGCCCGCATCGACAGCTTCATCGCCACTCTCGGCACCGGCACCATCCTTTATGCGCTTGCCCTGTGGCACACCGGCGGGCGGCAGATGGTGGGCCAGCTGCCGGATGCCTTCTATGCCATCAACGGCACCTTCATCTTCGGCTTGCCCATCACGGCCTTCTATGTGCTGGCGATCACGCTGGTGATGTGGGTGGTGCTCGAATACACGCCTGTCGGCCGTTACCTCTATGCCATCGGTGCCAACCAGCGCTCGGCAGAGCTGAACGGCATTCCGACGCGCAAGTTCGTGATCGGCGCCTTCCTCACCTCCGGCCTGTTGACGGCGCTGGCGGGCATCCTGCTCGCCTCCAAGCTGCGCATCGGCCAGGCCTCGGTGGGTCTTGAGTTCCTGCTGCCCGCCCTTGTCGGCGCCTTCCTCGGCTCCACAACGATCAAGCCGGGCCGCGTCAATGTCTGGGGCACCATTGTCGGCGTGATGATCCTCGCCGCAGGCATCTCCGGCATCCAGCAGTTTGGCGGAAGCTTCTGGGTCGAGCCGCTGTTCAACGGCACCACCCTGCTCATCGCCATCGGCATCGCGGGCTATGCCCAGCGCAAGAAAGGCGCAAAGTCCCGCTGACCCTTGATGACACTCAGCAACCGGGAGGAAAACAACATGCTGAAACGTCTCTTGACTGTAACCATCCTGCTGGCCGGCACCACGCTGGCAGCCCATGCAGATGCCGTCTCCGACGCCATGGCGGACGTGCAGAAATACGCCGGCCAGAAGACCACCTGGGACGGCCCCACTTCCGGTCCCACGGCCGTGGAAGGCAAGAACATCGTGGTTCTGGCCGCCGACATGAAGAACGGCGGCGTCCTCGGCGTCACCAACGGCATCCAGGAAGCGGCCTTCATGATCGGCTGGAACGTCAACGTCCTGGACGGTGCGGGTTCCATCCAGAGCCGTGCCGCCGCCTTCGGCCAGGCCCTTGCCCTCAAGCCGGACGGCATCATCATCAACGGCTTTGACGCGGTGGAGCAGAAGGCTGCCCTTGATCAGGCCAAGGCTGCGGGCATCCCCATGGTCAGCTGGCACGCCAGCCCGGTCATTGGCCCGGATCCGGAGAACGGCATCTTCGCCAATGTCTCCACCGATGCCATGGAAGTGTCGGCGGCTGCGGCCAAGTGGGCCTTTGCCGATGCTGGCGGCAAGCCGGGCGTGGTGATCTTCACCGATTCCACCTATGCCATCGCCATCGCCAAGGCCGACAAGATCAAGGAAACGATCGAAGGCCTCGGCGGCACCGTGCTCGAATATGTCGACACCCCGATTGCCGACACATCCACCCGCATGCCGACGCTGACCACCGCGCTTCTGCAGAAGTACGGCGCAAGCTGGACCCATGCGCTGGCAATCAACGACATCTACTTCGACTTCATGGGCCCGAGCCTTGCCGCAGCCGGCATCCCCGGCGATGGCGCCCCGAAGTCTGTTGCGGCCGGTGACGGATCGGAAAGCGCCTACCAGCGCATCCGCTCCAGCCAGTATCAGGCCGTGACTGTGGCCGAGCCCCTGAACCTGCAGGGCTGGCAGCTGGTGGACGAACTGAACCGCGCCATGAACGGCACCGAATGGTCCGGCTACACCTCGCCGCTGCATGTGGTGACGAAGGACAACATCTCCTTCGATGGCGGTGACAAGAACATCTTCGATCCGGGCAACGGCTACCGCGAGCAGTACGGCAAGATCTGGGGCAAGAAGTAAGCCTCTGAAGCCAAGCCGCTTCTGACATGATTGGCGCCGGTGGGGTTTGCTCCACCGGCGCCGTTGTTTTTGCTGCGCACAAATTTTCATGGCTGACGCCTTGCGCTCCAAAACCGTTATGTTATGTCGTAACGCAATTCGAACCCAAGTGAGGTCTGCGATGCGTTACCGTTCCAACCTGAAGGCCTTCGCGCTGGCGATAGCCCTTTCCAGCACGCTGCTTTCAAGCTCCGCCTTTGCTGCCGATGACAGCATCGACGTGGCTGGCCCCTTCGAGATCAAGGGCGCAGACCCCTCACTTTCCGGGAACATCTTCCTGGCCATGGATGTGGCCGAGACGCTGGTGAACACGGATCAGGACGGGCGCCTGACGCCGGGCCTTGCGGCCAGCTGGGCCGTGGAAAGCGATGGCCTCGTCTGGCGTTTCAAGATGCAGGACGGCGCCCAGTTCCATGACGGCACCCCGGCGGATGCGGCAGCGGCGGCCAATGCGCTCAACATCGCCCGCGGCAAGCCGGGCCTCTTGCAGCGCGCGCCCATCGAAGCCATCGAGGCGGATGGCGCGGACCTTGTGGTGAAGCTGAAGGAGCCCTTCGCCGCCCTTCCCGCATTTCTGGCCGAATACCGTTCGCAGATCCTTGCCCCGGCCTCCTATGGCGCCGATGGCATGGCAACCTCCGTCATTGGCTCGGGCGCCTACAAGATCACCCTGCTGCAGGCGCCGGGCAAGATGGAAGCAGACCGCTTCGACCAGTATTGGGGCGGCCCGGCCAAGATCGGCAAGGCCACCTATAACTCCGTCAGCCGCGCCGAGACCCGCGCACTGATGGCCGAAAGCGGTGATGCCGACTATGTGCTGAACCTTGATCCGGCCTCCGTCGCCCGGCTGAAGGACAAGGAGGGGCTGGACGTGCGCTCCGTGCCGATCCCACGCTCGCTGCTGGTCAAGGTCAACTCGGCCAACCCGAAGCTCAACACCGTGGAAGCCCGCAAGGCGCTGAGCCTTGCCATCGACCGGGAAGGCCTCGCCATCGCTGTGCTGCGCTATCAGGCCGGCGCCACCCAGCTGTTCCCGCCGTCCGTTGGCGACTGGCACAATGCGGCCCTTGCCCCGCTCTCCTATGACCCGGAGGCCGCTGCCGCACTGCTGGCAGAGCTGGGCTGGAAGGCCGGTTCCGATGGCATTCTCGAAAAGGACGGTGAGCGCTTCACGCTGGAACTGCTGACCTATCCGGACCGGCCGGAGCTGCCGCTGGTGGCTGCCGTGCTGCAGCAGCAGCTGCAGGAAGTGGGCATCGAGCTGACGATCAACTCCACCAACTCCTCCGAAATTCCCGCCCGTCACAATGACGGCTCGCTGGAACTGGCGCTGCTGGCCCGTAACTTCGCGCTCGTGCCAAACCCGATCGGCACCCTGCTGCAGGATTATGCCCCCAATGGCGACTGGGGCGCGATGAACTGGCAGAACACCGAGATCGCGGATCTGCTGAAGTCCATCGGCCGCAACGGCGGCAGCGCAGAGCAGTTCGCCACCGCAACCGCCATCCTGCAGGAAGAGCTGCCGGTGCTGCCCATCGCCTGGTATCAGCAGAACGCCGCCATCTCCGGCAAGCTGCAGGGCGCAATCCTTGATCCTTACGAGCGCAAGCTCGGCCTGAAGGATGCGAGCTGGAAGAACTGATGTCTTCTCCTTCCCTTGCAACGCGTGCAGGCCGCCTCTCCGGCGGCCTTGCCATGCGGGCTGCACAGGCGGTGCTGGTCGCACTGCTTGTCGGCATTCTCACCTTCCTGATGATGCAGAGCCTTCCTGGCGACATGGCTTACCGGATCGCTGCCGGACGCTATGGCTATGACATGGTGAGCGCCGCCGCCGCCGAGGCCGTGAGGCAGGAGCTGGGGCTGGATCGTGGCCCCGTCACCGCCTTCCTCATCTGGATGCGGGATCTGGCAACCTTCGATCTCGGCAAGTCGCTGATCTCCGGCGAGCCGGTGTGGCACGAAATCCGCCACCAGCTGGGCGCCAGCGTGCAGCTGGCTGGCGCAGCCATCGTGCTGTCCCTGTTCATGGGCCCGCCGCTTGGCATTCTCGCCGGGCTGAAGCCGGGCGGGATGCTGGACCGGGTGCTGCTGACGGTTTCGGCCGGCATCCGCGCCCTGCCGCAGTTCCTGCTGGCGCTGGTGCTGATCCTGCTCTTTGCCGTGCAGCTCGGCTGGCTGCCCGCCGCAGGGCATGGCAAGCCGGTGCATTTCATCCTGCCTGCGGTCACTCTCGCCCTCGGCCTTGCCGCCTTTTCCGCCCGTGTGACGCGGGACGTGATGGCAGGCGTTGCCAAAGCCCCCTTCTACCAGTTCTCCAGAACCAAGGGCCTCAGCGATGGCCAGATTCTGCTGCGCCACGGCCTGCGCAACATCGGCGCGCCGGTGCTTGCCTTCCTCGGCATGCAGTTCGTCACGCTGGTGGAAGGCGTCGTCATCGTGGAAAGCATCTTCGGCTGGCCCGGCATCGGCCATGCGCTGGTCCATGCCATCTTCGGCCGCGACATCCCGATGGTGCAGGGCACCGCGCTGGTGCTGGGCCTCGGCTTCGTGCTGCTCAACACGCTGCTGGACCTCGTCATCCAGCGCATCGATCCCCGGAGGGCCGCCTGATGGATATCTCCGCAATGCCGCAGCAGGGGCGCGGCTTCCGCCCCCTGCCCTTCTGGGCCGGGATCGTGCTTGTGGGCCTGCCCGTGCTTCTGGCCATCATCGCGCCGATGATCTCGCCGATGAGCCCGGTGCGCCAGAGCCTGAGGCTGGCGCTTGCTGCCCCCGACCTTGCTGCCCCCTTCGGCTATGATCATCTGGGCCGCTCGCTGATGGCCCGCCTTGGCGAAGCCCTGCGCCTGTCGCTGACGGTTTCGGCTGCAAGCGCCCTGAGCGCAGCGGCAATCGGACTTGGGCTCGGCGTCACCGCCAGCCGCATGGGCGGCATGACCGACCGCATCCTGACCCTGCTGGCAGACTCCCTCATGGCCATTCCCGGCCTGCTGATCGTGCTGATGATCGGCGTGATCGTGCCGTGGAAGCCGCTGGCCTTCTGGCTCGGCCTGACGCTGGTGCTGTGGATCGAGTTCTTCCGCCTCGCCCGCGCGGCCTCAAGGCCCATCTTCGCTTCTCCGGCGGTTCAGGCGTCTGGCCTTCTCGGCTTCGGCAAGGCCTATGTCTTCCGCCGTCATGTCTGGCCGGAACTCGCTCCGGTGATGCTGACCTCCACCGCCTTCGGCATGGCCACCTGCATCATGACCATTGCCGCTCTCGGCTTCGTCAGCGCCGGCGTGCGCCCGCCTACCCCGGAACTCGGCCAAATGATGGTGGAGCTGATGCCCTATTGGCGCGAAGCGCCCTGGGCGCTGCTGCAGCCGGTCGCCGCCATCTTCAGCCTCATCCTTGGCCTCAACCTGATCGCAGGCTCGCGCGCATGACACATTCCGTTTCCATCCGAAATATGAGTGTCCTGGCGGGCAAGGACGTGCTCGTGCAGCCCGTGTCGCTGGAGCTGCAACCCGGACGGCCGCTGACGATCCTTGGCGAAACCGGCTCGGGCAAGAGCCTGCTGCTGCAGGCCGTGCTCGGCACCCTGCCGGAGGGCCTCACCGCCACGGGCGAAGTCGTGTTCGAGGGCCAGCGCTTTGCCGCAGGCGATGCCGATGCCATCCGCCCCCTGTGGGGCCGGCTTCTCGCCATCCTGCCGCAGGAGCCGTGGCTTGCACTCGACCCGCTGATGCGCGGGGCTGAGCAGATCCGCGAGACCCATGCGCTGGTGGGCGGCGCTGCCGATGCCTCTGCGCTGACAGACAAGGATCTCACCAGCCTCGGTCTAGCCGGGTCCGGCGCAAAACGTCCCTATGAATTATCAGGCGGCATGGCACAGCGGCTGGCCTTTGCGGTCGCCCGTGCAGGCGGCGGACGGCTGATCTTTGCCGATGAGCCGACCAAGGGGCTGGACGCCGCACGCCGCGATGACGTGGCCCGCATGCTGCTGGAAGGCCTTGGCACAGATGGCGCGCTGCTGACCATCACCCATGATCTGGAACTGGCCCGCCAGCTGGGCGGCGACTTCATGATCATGAAGGAAGGCCAGATCACCGATCAGGGCAAGACGAAAGACCTGCTGTCTCCCGAAAGACCGGCCTATACGCGGACACTGGCCCAGAGCGACCCGCTGCACTGGCCCAAACGCGCCTCCACCCGCAAGGACGCAACGGCTGTCCTGACCGCCGAAGGCGTAGCCGCCTCGCGCGGCGGGCGGCGGCTGTTCTCGGGTGTCAGCCTGACGGTTCACCCCGGCGAAATCACCGGCATCACCGGCCCCTCCGGCTGCGGCAAGTCCACGCTGGGGGATATTCTCATCGGCCTGATGAGGCCGGATGAAGGCAGGATAGAGCGCAAGACAGCATCAGGACGCCCGCTCTACCAGAAGCTCTACCAGGACCCGCCCGCCAGCTTCCCGCGCCATTCCACAATGCAGCAGCTGGTGGAGGACCTGACCCGCCTGCACAAGCTCGACCGCAGCCGCGTTGCCCCCCTCATGAAGCAGCTGGGCCTCGCAGACCGCCTGCTGACCCGGCGTGCTGACGAGATTTCCGGCGGCGAGTTGCAGCGCTTTTCCATGCTGCGGGCGCTGCTGCTGGACCCTGTCCTGCTCTTTGCCGACGAGCCCACCTCCCGCCTCGACCCCATCACCCAGAAGGATACCATCACCCTGCTGACGGACATCGTCGCCAAACAGGGCCTGGCGCTGATCCTGGTCAGCCATGACGAGAATCTGGTGAAGGCCATCGCGGACAGAACGGTGCAGCTGTCCGCCGCAGAGTGAAAGAAAACCCAGACAAAAAACGAGAGGGACGCTCATCCGGGCGTCCCTTTTTTACTGTCAAAAATGCGTAAGAAAGCATTGTTTGCTCCGCTTTGCGCGCAAATAGCGCAAAACAGCGCCACTCCGCAGCGAAGTGCGGAATCCTTAAGCAGCAACACTCTCTCTAAAATAGTGGGGATGAATAGCGGCCAATTCAAGGCCGGTGGTTAGGAGGAAACCATGGAGTACATTCAGTCGTTCTTCGGCTTGGTTGACAGTTTGACCTGGGGATGGGCGCTTATCCCGATCCTCGTCGTGTTCGGTGTTTTCATCACCATCATGTCGGGCTTCGTGCAGTTCGAGTTTTTCGGGCGCATGTTCCGCGTGCTCGGTTCCAATGCCAACAACTCCGATCCCAACACCATCTCCGCCCGTGAGGCGCTGCTTGTCTCCGTCGGCGGGCGCGTCGGCGGCGGCAACATTGCCGGTGTGGCCGTGGCCATCACCCTTGGCGGGCCGGGCGCCGTGTTCTGGATGTGGGCCATTGCGCTCTGCGGTATGGCGACCAGCCTGATCGAGTGCACCCTTGCCCAGCTCTACAAGAGCAAGGAGAGCGACGGCAGCTTCCGGGGCGGCCCGGCCGACTACATCCGCCGCGGCCTTGGCCAGCGCTACAACTGGCTTGCCATCGTTTATGGCATCTGCCTGCTGGCCTCCTTCGGTTTCGGCTTCAACGCCTTCCAGGGCAACACCATGGCCGGTGCCGTGCAGGACTCCCTCGGCATCGACCGCATGTATTCGGCCATTGCCATCGTGGCTGTCACCGCTTTGGTGATCTTTGGCGGCATCAAGCGCATTGCCAAGGCGGCTGATGTTGTGGTTCCGGTCATGGCGCTTGGCTACATCGCCTTGGCGCTGATCGTCATCGCCCTCAACATCACCGAAGTGCCGGACATGCTGATGCGCATCATCCGCTCGGCCTTTGGCTTTGAGGAAGTGGTTGCCGGCGGCATGGGTGCGGCGATCGCACAGGGCCTGCGCCGCGGCCTGTTCTCCAACGAAGCCGGTCTCGGCTCGGCGCCCAACGTTGCAGCCACCGCGCTTGTCCGCCACCCGGTCAGCCAGGGCATCACCCAGTCGCTGTCGGTGTTCATCGACACCATCCTGATCTGCACCTGCACGGCGCTGATCATCCTGCTGGGCGATGTCTACGTGCCGGGCGCACAGGGCATCGACGGTGTGGTTCTGACGCAGCAGTCGCTGGTCAGCCATGTGGGTGAATGGTCCAAGTATGCCCTCACTGCAGCCATCCTGCTCTTTGCCTTCTCGTCGATCATCTACAACTACTACCTCGGCGAGAACGCATTGGCCGTCGTCACCCGCTCCAAGCCGGCCGTCTTCGTGCTGCGCCTGCTGATCCTCGGTGTGGTGTTCCTCGGCGCCGTCGCTCCGCAGGCAACCTCGGTGTTCTTCTTCTCCGATCCGATGATGGGCCTGCTGGCGCTGGTCAACCTGATCGCCATCATCATGCTGTTCCCGATCGCCATGCGGGTTGTCGATGACTACCGGACACAGCTGAAGGCAGGCGTTGCCCGCCCGATCCTCGATCCGGCCAAGTTCAACGACCTCGACCTTGACCGCAAGGCCTGGGACCCGGGCATCTGGAAGTAATCCGGACAGAAGCCTCATGGGCCGCCAACTGGCGGCCCATTTCACATCCCTGACATTGTTGTGAGAGAGAGCGATGCAACAGCAGATGCGCATCGAAGAAGACAGTCTTGGCCGCATGTCCCTGCCGGCAGACTGTGTGTGGGGCATTCATACCGCCCGCGCCATCGAGAACTTCCCGATTTCCGGCATTCCGCTCAGTGCCTTCCCGGAGTTTGTCCGGGCGCTGGCCTGGGTGAAGAAGGCCGCCGCTGCCGCCAACCTTGCCCTCGGCGTGCTGCCACAGGCAAAGCATGACGTGATCGCCTCCGTCTGCGACGAGATCATCGCAGGCCACCATCACGAGCATTTCCGGGTGGACATGATCCAGGGCGGGGCCGGCACCTCGACCAACATGAACACCAACGAGGTGATCGCCAATCTTGGCCTCATCCGTATGGGTTACCGGCCGGGCGACTATGCCCAGCTGCACCCCAATGACGACGTAAACAGGTCTCAGTCCACCAACGATGTCTACCCGACCGCCCTGCGCCTTGCCATCGTCAGCCAGTGCGACGCGTTCCGCGAGGCGCAGACCCGGCTTGCAGGCGCCTTTGCAGAGCGCGCCGGAGCCTTCGCCAATGTGCGCAAGATCGGACGCACCCAGCTTCAGGATGCGGTGCCGATGACACTCGGCATGGAGTTCGCCGGCTTTGCCGCGACCATCCGCGAGGACATCGACATCATCGGCCGCCTGTCGGAGCTGCTGCTGGAGGTGAACCTTGGCGGCACCGCCATCGGCACCCGCGTCAACACGCCGGACGGCTATGCCGAACGGGCGGTGGAGGAACTGTCAGCCGTCTGCGGCATGAAGGTGAAGCTCGCGACCGACCTCGTGGAAGCTTCCTCCGACGCCGGTGCCTATGTCACCTTCTCCGGCGTGCTGAAGCGCATTGCGGTGAAGCTGTCCAAGATCTGCAACGACCTGCGGCTTCTGTCCTCCGGTCCGCGCTCCGGCTTCAACGAGATCCGCCTGCCGCCGATGCAGGCCGGCAGTTCGATCATGCCGGGCAAGATCAATCCGGTGATCCCGGAAGTGGTCAACCAGGTGGCCTTCCAGGTGATCGGCAACGACCTGACCGTCACCATGGCCGCCGAGGCCGGGCAGCTGCAGCTCAACGCCTTCGAGCCGGTGATCATTCTCAACGTGCTCCAGTCCATGCGCATCCTCATGCAGGCCATGGACACGCTGAACGAGCGCTGCGTCAGCGGCATCGAGGCCAACGTGGCCCAGTGCGAAGGCATGCTGGAAAACTCGCTGGTGCTGGCCACCATGCTGGTGCCGCATATCGGCTACGCCAAGGCCGCCAAGGTGGCCAAGACCGCACTCTCCGAAAACGCCAGCGTCACCGAAACCGCCGTCAAGCTTGGCTTTGGCACGGCGGAGGAAATCACTGCCATGCTGCAGTGATACGGCAAGGGGCGGTCCAAGCCCACCCAGCGCCGCCCCTTGCCACCTTCGGGAGACATACAAAACCCGCCGCCCGATCTGGAGCGGCGGGTGTTTTTTTAATCAGCGAACGAGGCTCTGAGATCCGGGCGTCTCATCTTGCAAAGCAGATGAAGTCGCGGCATTCGCCATGGTGACGGATCGCCCTTCTGCCACAACGGCGTCACTCTCAGTTGCGGCGGTGTCTTGAGGCTGAGACGAAGCCGGAGCGTCAGCTTCAGCACCTTCCTCCAGGCCACGCAGCGACAACAGGGACGAAGCAGCAGTCCCCGAAAGCTGCCCAACACTCAAGACAACAGACAGAATGACAGCCAGAGCGAGAATGAGCGGGCTCGTCAACGCCCTGTCCATCCACGTTGGCGCCACCTGAACCGGCTCCTGAGCCCCGAAAAATCCGAGTTGCAGCAGAACATCACCCGGCGAGGACACAACCCCGACAGCAAAGCCGGGTTTACCCGTGTCGAGCGGGGTTATGTGACCGAAAACTTCCACACTCTCGGCGGCACCGTCTGCCAAAGAGACAATGGAAACGCTTTCTCCACGCCAGATCGAACCGCGCTTGAGGACTTCCGTGTTCTGTGACCAGAATGGTTGCTCCCGGATATCAAAACTGCCGTTCAGGATCATCTTGGTCTCGCCCGAGGCAAGCTGATCGCCGATTTGAACTATGCCGCTAAATGTCAGGGCACCGGCGGCCAGCCAGCTTTCGCGGTTCACGATCACACGCGTGCGGTCAAGCATGCGGGCCTGCCCGGTTATATCCAGCACAAGCACACCTGGTGAGGGTGATGTAACTTGTGCAGATGACCCCGCACTCCAGTTGATACGGAAGTCGTCCTCATTGCTTTCTATGTAACGCCGGGCATCACATTGGCCGCTGCCCCGCTCCGCAGTGCGCTCAATCTTCGCACGCGGTACGCAGACCACCACATCACTGAATGCCCAGTCATTTGACTGTCCGGAAAACCTGACCACCATACCGGTGGCCTGCGCTTCCAGCACGATTGACCGGACAGATCCGACGCCGGAGGAAATGGCCAATAGCAACAGGAGGGCAGAGAAGCCGAGCAATCCAGCCGATGAAGAGATAAGCAGCAGAACTGCGGGCCGCCTCACCAATGAGGGTACGGCCTTGCTCAAAGTTTACGCCCCGGCCGGAGAATGATGTGCTCTTCGCGCCCCATTTCTCCATTTCTGAATGAGAGAAACACAGCCTTCAAACTGTCTTTGCTGGCCAGGGCCTCAGGCAGGCTGCACATCACATCAAACGCTGTTCTTGAGGCAGTATCCACGGGCTCACAGACAACCTCTTGCTGATCCGGATAGTCAGAGAATGTCAAATAGGTCTCATCGGCCCGCGATGTATTCAGCAAGATCTTCAGTCCGCCATGAGGCCCCTCGCCCCAGAAGACCGGAGCCACCTCAGCCGCATCGGCGTCACAACTGCCCTTCAGCAGAACGCCCGAGATGAGGTTAGCTGGGATACTGAGCACGTCACCTGGAACTTTACTTGGGTAGGGAAGGACCACCTCGCCCCCCTCCCAATCTGGCGCAACGGTGTAAGAATTGTAGGATTCATACAGTCCGTCAGCGGAAACAACCTTGAGGCAAACCTCCTCATTCTTCCAGTCAGCAGGAATGTTTGCCGCAACACTCAACTTGTCACTTTTGGGACCGGCTGAAATCAACCCGACAAGCCGGGCTCCCGATATCTTTGCAGCCTCGCGCATAACTTCGTTAAAAGGATCCGAGGTCAAAAAAACTTTACTTCCCTCTCCTGCAAACGCAAAGTTCGGAATCAGCGCCAGCGCAATCGCAAAAGTACGGATCATTTGATGCATCTCCCCGCTGCTATCGCGTTTATATTAGCCTGTCTTAGTCTGAGCTGCACCTCTGCATTTGCACAGACGGTGGCAGTACATAGCGGCGAGAATCAAGGTCACGGCCTCATATTCCGGGAAGGAGCGACCTGCTACGTCATTCTGCCCCGGCATGTCTCAGCGGGAAGGCGGAATGTGACGCTGTTCTCTGCAGTTCCGGCTGTACACGCAAGCGCTCTGATCGAAACGCCTTTCTGGGAGGATATGGATCTCGCCATTGGCATTGTCCGGGGAGACCTCGAGAAACGCTGCAGCCTGCGGCTGACTGATCTCGATGCATCCGCACAGCCGGAAAAAGGCAGCCAACTTCAATTGCAGCGCCTGCGCCAGTCGGGAGAACTGGAGCGCATCGGCATGGTCATAACGAATAGCCGATACCGTGAGTTCGACGCCGGGATCGTCAATGGCACCAGTGAGGTCTTCAAAGGCACCAGTGGCGCCTTCCTGTTCTCCGGAGAGACGCCAGCCGGCATGATTATTGAAGCTCTCTCGCCTACGTCAGGACGCTTTATCCGGATCGAAGAGATTTTTCTGAACGTCAACCGGTGGGTGAAGCGCCGCTCCGGATTTGCGGCAACTGAAACACGCCCGGCAAATCAAAGCTCTCAGCCAGGCAAGGAGAGCCCATTTGAGCTTGCAAGCGCGTCTCTGCCTCCCATCGACCCCAAATATTCGGAATACAACCTGAGCGGATCCGGAAATTATGTGTTTGAGCTTTCCGCTCCGAACCGCATCGCCTTCAAGGCGAAAGGGAACGCGGCAGTTACCTTGTCAAAGATTGAAATGCGCGCAACACCAGAACCAGAGGTGAGCGTTCCCCGCAATGTCGTGATCGAACTCTCCAACACCGAAGATGGAATGAGGACCCGCGTCGGCGCAGCAGCGGAAATGGGCCCCGACGGTGTTCTCGACATCACGCTTAATCAGAAGACGCGCTGGGTCTTCATCACCATCAGGTCCGCATGGGACAGCACGACAGTGGGCCTCGACACCATACGGTTCGAATAGCAAAGCTATCTCAGCTGGATACGAACAGGAACCTGCTCAGCCCACCCCAGATCGACATTTCCAACCAGAGCCGCATCGTCGTTGAATGTGACCTGGTTCCAGTTGTTGTTAAACTTGACCTGAATGACTTCAGGACGAACCATAAGCCAGCATCTGCCGCCATTGCCCTTATCGATGTAGCAGTCCCCGGACGGATCGTACTCACCAACAGTCACGCTGACGGCGGCAACGCCGGACCCATTGGGCTGGACCTTGAACCTTTGCTCCATCGCCTCGCTGAAGTCCCCTTTCGAACCCTTTTCGGAAAAGAACATGTCGATACGGGGATTGGTCGCCAGAAAGCCCTTGAGCGCCTCAGCCCGCACAGCCGGATTTGAGCTATACAGGCCATGGTCAGCAGCAAGCTTGATCAGTTCCGGATCTCCGGAAGCCAGCATGACCTTCAGCGCAGTCAGCGCCCGTTTTGGATCAGAATGATCGAGCAGCGCGATATACTCGCTGCCTTTCGCCATTTCCTGGTCAATCTGCTTCTGCAGATCCTCGACGGACAGTGATTGTGCCGGGCAAAGCGCCGGCCAAAGGCAAGCTGCAACGGCGATGAGAAGACGCATGGCTTACCTCAGTTGCTGATGGGGACACGGAGCGTCACAGGTTTCTCAACATCGGGAAGTTTGACTTCTCCGACCAACTCCCCCTTGTCGTTCATTCTCAGCGCGGCCTTGCGGTCAAGAACCTCGATTGAAACTCCAAGATCTGATATAGTTAAAAAACAGGCCGTATTGCGAAGTTTACTCGGGTAGCATCTTGTTTCCGGATTGAATGCGCCGATTGGCGCCACAAAGTAACCTTGACCAGCTGCATCAACAGATCCATACAGATAGTCGTGAATTGATCTTTTATAGCGAGCATCCTTCGCCCCGCCCTCGACATTTGTATAGATGCTCATGTTGGGCGCACTGCTCAGAAAGCCCTCCAGTGCCAGCCGCTGCACCACGGGATTGGGGCTGTAGATCCCATAGTCCAGCGCCATACGGACTAGCTTCGGATCCCCGGATTCAAGCATGACCTCCATCGCGGCCATGGAGCGGTTTGGATCTGAATCGTTCAACAGCGCCTGATATTCAGACACCGTTGCTACCTTGGCGTCGATCTTACTCTTGATATCCGAGGGCTTGAGCGATTGAGCCCCAGCCTGACCGCTGATGAAAAGAGCCAATACAAGAACACCCAGACCAGAAACAGAACGCAACTTCATATCTCCCCCGCACAATATCTCCAGTTCAGGATTGTATGTGACGGAGCCTAAATCAAGCGATAATCCTGCCAGATCTGCATTCCGCCTCCGGCTTCAGGGGCTGCGGGGTATATTTCCACTCAATTCAACCACAGCCGCACCAGCGCGGCTTCCGGCGTTTCGAGGCCGCCGTTTTCGACGCCGCAGGACCACAGTCCGGCTCCCGCGGCATAGCTGCCGGGGATAAGGCCGCCCTGCTCGCACTGGCTGACGGCGCGGATACGCTTGCCCGCAGCCACTGCGTCACGCAGGGCGCCAAGCACGTCCTCGCAGGACATGGCCGTGCCGGAGCCGAAGACGCGCAGCACCGCGCCATCAAGCTCGGCAAGCGCAGCCCGCAGCATGGCCGCAGGCATGCCCGGAGACAGGGAAAGGACAGCGATACGCCGGTCATCAAAGCGGCGGCGGGCAGGCAAGCCCGGCTTCAGCTGCGGCGTGGCGCGGAAGGCATCGGCATCCTGGCTCTCGTGCTTCACCAGCCCTTCGGCAGGCATCAGCTTGCCGTCAAAGGCCAGCCACACGCCTTCGCCCGGCTGGAAGGCAGCGCGGATGGCAAGATCGAGATTGCCCTCCGCATCGCCGTGATGGTGCAGCGGCACCATGGAGCCGCACAGCACCACATGCCGGCCAAGCCCCGCCAGCGCCTGCGAAAGGGCCGCACCCGTGAAGGCCATCGTATCGGTGCCATGGGTGATGATCACCCGCGCGCCGGGATGGGCCTCGATGGCATCCAGCATCCCGTTCCAGTGAGACGGCCCGACGTTGGAACTGTCCAGCAGCGGATTGAAGACATGGGCAAGCAGCACCGCGCCTTCCGGCAGCCGGGCTTCCAGCGCCTCTTCCACGATCCCAGCCATGGGTGCAAGACCGTGCTCCGTGTCACCCATGCCGATGGTGCCACCCGTATGTATCAGCAGAAGTTCCATCACGCTGCTGCCCGGTGGTGCTCAAGCGCAAGGCCGGCCAGAGCGGCGGCCACGGCATCCGTCACGTCAATCAGCGTCTTGCCCTGAACGGGACGGGCGATCAGCGGCAGCTCGGTGCAGGCGAGCAGCACCGTCTGCGCCTCCATGGACAGGATGATCTCTTCCAGCCGGGGCGCAAGCGAGGCATCCATGCTGCCAAGGCGCTTCACGTCGTGAATGAGGCCTTGCAATGCCTGCGGCTCGACCGGAGTCTCCAGATCGAAAACCGGCGTCAGCGTCGCATAGGCGGAATATTCGTCCAGTGCGACAACAGGCGCTGCACCCAGAAGGCCGACGCGGCCGGAGCCGGAACGGCGGATTTCGGAAGCCACCACGGACTGGAACGACACCAGCCGCGCACTGACGCCCATCTTGGCCAGCAGCACCTCGATCTTCGGCGCAAACCAGTTCAGCGTGTTGCAGGCAATGGCGAAGGCATCCACCTGCGGCGCGATCTGCCGCACGGCACGCTCCATCGCGGCCCAGACGGCATCCTCGTTTTCACGCAGGTCCATCGACAGGCCGAGTTCCGGCTCGGATACCGCCACAAGACGCGGCGCATCAAGATCGCCGCGGAAACTGCAGCCCATCATGTCCTGGGTGTGGCGCAGGATCTTGGCCCACATGTCCAGACCCGCTTCGGGGCCTGATCCGGTGATGATGCCAAGGGTGTAAGATCTCTGGTTCATGGTGTTCCCCCTTTTCCCAGATGGTGCAACCCCGCAGTTTCCTTGACAATTCGGCATTCATCCACTAAATGATGCACTCTTGTGCATTTTTAGCATCAAAGAGCGCAAAATGGACGAAATCGCCGGGAATCTTCGCCTGCTTTGCTCCTACCGCCCCTCGATTTCCCATGTGGGGCGGGATCTCGGCATCAACCGCAGCCAGCTGAACCGCTATCTGGCAGGCACCTCGACGCCGCGCACGGCGCTCATGCGCAAGATCTGCGATTACTTCGGCGTCGAACCCTACGAGATGATGCTGCCGCACAAGGAATTTGCGGAGATCGTCCGCATTCGCGGCCTTGGCAATGACACGGTGACGCGGCGCCTGCGCCAGCATTTCGACCAGGTGATGACGCTGAGCGACGCCCGTGTGCAGAACCTCACCGGCATGTTCTACGAGTATTACTACTCAATGTCGCAGAAGGGCAAGATCATCCGCGGCCTCATCGTTTTCACGATGGAAGACGGGCACATGTTCTACCGGCGGCTGGAGCGCATGGGCCAGCATGACCGGCCGTGCCTGCGGCATTACCGCTATCAGGGCGCTGCACTTCTGACCGGCGACCGGGTGTTCATGTCCGACTATGAATACAGCGCCGGCATCGAGCTGACCCAGACCATCCTCTACCCGGATTACTCCCTGCGCTGGACGCGCCTGCACGGGGTGAAGCTCGGCGTCTCCGCCGACCAGATCCACATGCCGTGCTGCGTGCGGGTCTATCTGGAGCGCACCCCGGCCCGCCTGAACATCACCGGCGCCCTGCGCACCTGCGGCCTGTTTCTTCCCGAGGACCCGCAGATTCCCCGCCACGTGCTGGAGATGATCGACAACACCCAGTCCGGCCCCTTCACCTTCGACGCCTACAGCAGGCGGTGAGGGAGGGTTCACCCCTCCCGCCAGCCAAGCCCCTCTTCCACGGAACCGCCGCGCGGGCGGTATTCGGCGCCGATGGGGGTGGACCAGCCGAGGGCATCGATGCGGGGGAGGAGCCAGCGGTAGTCGAGTTCGCCCCGGTCAGGCTCGCCCCGGTCGGGCACGGCGGCAATCTGGATGTGACCCACATGGGGGAGCGCTGCTTCAAGCCGGCGCAGCACATCGCCCTGCTGGATCTGGATGTGATAGCAGTCGAACATCAGCTTGAGGTTCGGCGCGCCCACGGAAGAGATGATGGCCAATGCCTGATCGGCACTGCTGAGGAAGTAGCCGGGCGCATCGTGGCGGTTCAGCGGCTCGATAAGGATGGTGAGCCCGTGCGGTGCGGCGAGTTCTGCGGCATAGGCGAGGTTGGCGCGGAAGGTGGCTTCGGAGGCATCCGTCACCGGGGCCTTGCCCGCCATCACATGCACGGCGCCGCAGCCGATGGCGGCAGCATAGGTGATGGCCTCGCTGATGACAGCACGGGCCTCTGCCTCACGGCCCGGGATGGCGGCAAGGCCGCTGTCACCGGCGGCCACATCGCCCCGGCGGGTGTTGAGGCCCAGCATCGTCAGGCCGGTCTCGTGAAGCGCGGCCTTCACCTCGTCAGCGGGCGTATCATAGGGCCAGTGGCACTCCACCGCATCAAAACCGGCGGCCTTTGCGGCGCGGATCGCCTGCGGCAGCGGCAGGGCGGACCACAGGAAGCCGAGATTGGCGGAATAACGCGGCATCAGTCCCACTCCACATTGAATTTCGTCACCAGACCGCGGATCTGCGCGTCCGTGAGCAGCTTCGGATTGAGCCCGCGCGTCAGCAGCGCAAGCTTTGCCGTCTCTTCCAGCTCCTCGATGGCATAGACGGCGGATTCCAGATCCTTGCCCGCCACAACGGGGCCATGATGGGCCAGCATCACGGCGGAGCGCTTGCCTGCAAGGCCACGGATGGCATCGCCCATGGCCGGGTCACCGGGCATGAAATACGGCAGCATCACCACCTTGCCCAGCTTCATCACGCCATAGGCCGTCAGCGGCGGCAGCATGTTGTCCGGGTCCGTGTCCGGCAGCAGCGACAGGGCCACCGAATGGCAGGAATGGAGATGCACCACCGCCCCCGCCGTGCTGCGGGTTTCGTAAAAGGCGGCATGCAGCGGCATTTCCTTGGTGGGCTCATCCCCGCCGATGAGGCGCCCGCTGGCGTCAAACCGGCTGAGGCGGGCGGGATCAAGACTGCCCATGGAGCTGCCGGTGGGTGTCACCAGCAGGCCGCCATCTTCCGTGCGCACCGATATGTTGCCCGAAGAACCGCCGGTGAGGCCGCGCTCGAAAATGGAGCGGGCCATCGCGCAGATCTGTTCCCTCAGGCGCGCCTCGCTGCTCATGCCTGCCCC
Organism: Pannonibacter phragmitetus DSM 14782; assembly: GCF_000382365.1. GTDB lineage: Bacteria > Pseudomonadota > Alphaproteobacteria > Rhizobiales > Stappiaceae > Pannonibacter > Pannonibacter phragmitetus. The sequence continues at coordinate 112,710 of NZ_KB908226.1, forward strand.
TCCAGCCGCCTTGCGGCCTTGGCGAAAAAGTCTTCCGCACCGAAGTTGCCGGATTTAAGCGCAATGACAAGCCCAGGGCCCGCCCGCATGGCAGGAACACCCGGATCAATTTCCGGCCCGATCTCCAGCGTGCCGAGCTTCAGCCCCTCCACCACGGCGCCGGAGGTTTCCCCGCCTGCGCTGATCAGCCGGGTAACACCCCCCGCCACGAGGCAGCGCGCCAGTTCTGCGAAGAAGCCTTCGAGCGCGGCGGCTGCCTTTTCCTTGCCGTGCCGCTCCTGCACGGCGCGCACACGGGCAGGATCAGCAGAGGAATAGGCAAGCGGCAGCCCCTCCTGCGCAAGGCACCAGTCCGCCACCGCCTGCGCGGTCAGTTCCCCGGCGATCACCTTGTCTGCATCAATCTCGAAGGCCGGGCTCGTCTGCCTGTGGGCAGCAACCTGCTTCTGCGTCATCACAGAGCAGGAACCGCAGACGGCTGCCGCCCTGCCTTCGCCCTGCCCCTGCCAGCCGGAAGAAGCCCCGCTGATAAGGCCCGCCTTGCGGAAGTTGGCCGGGAGCCCCATGGCAATGCCGGAGCCGCCGGTGACCAGCTTGCGGCTGGCTGCGGCCTCGCCGATGGTCATCAGATCCGCATCAGACAGCGCATCGGCCACGATCAGCCCGCGCCCTGCCCCGCTCTCGCGCTGAAGCGCAGCCTCGACAGCAGCCGCACCTTTGGCCACCTCTGCGTAGGACACGTGACCAACGCAGCCCTTCACCTGACGGGCGAGCACGCGGCGGATGTCCGGATCGGTCATGGGGGTGAGCGGATGGTGCTGCATGCCGCTTTCGCTGAGCAGGCGGTCACCAACGAAGAGATGCCCATGCACCAGCGTGCGGCCCGTGGCCGGGAACACCGGGCAGAAGATCACTGCATCCTCCCCCAGCGCCGCTGCCAGCGCCTCGGCCACCGGGCCGATGTTGCCCTCATCCGTGCTGTCGAAGGTGGAGCAATATTTGAACAGGAACTGGCGGCAGCCCTGCGCCTTCAGCCAGTCCAGCGCCTTCAGCGACAGAGCCACGGCCTCGGCGGCAGGGATGGAGCGGGACTTGAGCGCCACAACACCGGCTTCCACATCCGGCGCGGCGGGCGCATCCGGCACGCCGGTATATTGCACCGTGCGCATGCCTTGCTTGGCCAGCGTGTTGGCCAGATCGCTGGAGCCGGTGAAATCGTCGCCAATACAGCCCAGCAGCATCATGCACCTCCCGGCAGGGTGAGCCCAGCATTGCGGGCATAGACCTTTGCCACCGCTGCATCATCCTCACCGCCAAGGCCGGAGCCAGCAGCGGCCATGAACTGTTGCAGGGCTGCTGCCGTCAACGGCGCGCCGAAACGCGCTTCTGCGGCAATGCCCAGCACGATGCCCAGATCCTTCGGCCAGATGTTGATGGCCGAGCGGGGCGTATAATCGCCATCGACCACATGCGGGGCACGGTTTTCGAACATCCAGGAGGTGCCGGCGCATTTGGAGATGACCTCGACGATCCGGCCGGGCTCCAGCCCCTGCGTCATGCCAAAGGTGAGCGCCTCGCCCATGGCAGCAATATGCACCCCGGCAAGAAGCTGGTTCACCGCCTTCATGGCCGAGCCTGCCCCCGGCTCGCTGCCGAGCTCGAAGACGGTTTCGGCCATGGCATCAAGCGCAGGCCTTGCGCCCGCGAAAGCTTCCTGCGAGCCCGAGGCCATGATCGACAGCTTGCCCGCCGCCGCCTTGGCCGCACCGCCCGAAATCGGCGCATCGAGATAATGCAGCCCGAGGCCCGCACAGCGCGCTGCCATATCCTTGGCAAAGGACGGGGCCACGGTGGCGCAGGAGATGATGCTGGCGCCCTTGCGCATGCGGGCCGCCCAGCCATCGGCACCAAAGAGCACCGTTTCCGTCTGCGCCGCATTCAGCACCACGACGACCAGCACATCGGCCAGCGGAGCCGTGTCAGCGGCGCTCGCCGCCTGCCCGCCTTCCGCCATCAAACGGGAGACGGCAGCGGCATTTACATCCGCACCATGTACCTTGTGACCGGCCCGCAGCAGCGACTGCGCCATGCCGTAGCCCATCGAGCCAAGCCCCACGACCGCAACATTCAGAACCATGATCAGGACCCCATGAAGATTTCGACCGGCCACAGCGTGATCGCCGGAATGTAGGTGATCAGCATCAGGCAGCAGAACACCACCAGCACGAACCAGATGAGCTGCGGAATGATCTTTTCCAGCGGGATCTTCGCCACAGCGCAGGCCGCAAAAAGATTGACCCCGAGCGGCGGCGTGATCATGCCGAGCGCCAGATTGACGACGACCACCAGGCCGAAATGCACCGGATTGATGCCGAAGCTGACCGCCACCGGCGTCAGGATCGGCGCCAGCACCAGAATGGCGGCGGACGTCTCGATGAACATGCCGACAATCAGCAGCAGCACGTTGACCGCCAGCAGGAAGGACCAGGGCTCGGAGAACACGGTCTTGATCCAGTCCGCCACTTCGCCCGGCAGACCCGAGCGGGCGATGAGGAAGGAGAATAGCGCCGCTGCCGAGATGATCAGCATGATGGTGGTGGTGGAGATCACCGTCTGGCGCAGAATGCCCGGCAGCACCTTCAGCGGCAGTTCCCGGTAAAAGATCATGCCGACGACAAGTGCACAGGCCACGGCGGCAACGGAGGCTTCCGTCGGCGTGAACACGCCCGCATAGATGCCGCCGATGATGACGAAGGGCACCAGCAGCGCCGGCACCGCATTGACAAAGGCGGGCCACAGCTCCTGCCGGTCGTCACCATCATGGGTGCCGATGCCGCGCAGGCGGCAGATGACCAGCACCGTCACCATCAGCGCGGCAGCCACCAGCAGGCCGGGGCCGAAACCGGCGATGAAGAGCTGACCCACCGAGGTTTCCGTGGACACGCCATAGAGGATGAGCGGGATCGACGGCGGGATCAGAACGCCGAGTTCGGCAGAGCTGGCCTGAATGGAGGCGGCCAGCGGCTTGCCATAGCCATGCTTCACCATCGCCGGGATGAGGATCGACCCGATGGCAAAGGTGGTGGCAACGGAAGAGCCGGAGACGGAGGCGAACATCATGCAGGTGAGCACGCAGGAGCAGGCGAGGCCACCCTGAATGCCGCCGACCAGCGCCTTGGCCAATTCCACCAGCCGCCGCGAAATGCCGCCTGCGGACATGAGATTGCCCGCGAGGATGAAGAGCGGGATGGCCATCAGCGGGAAGCTGTCCAGCCCGACGAACATGCGCTGCGCCACCAGCAGCAGCGGCAGATTGCTGCCGAACTGAATGCCGGCGATGGAGGCAAGGCCGATGGCAATGGCAATCGGCACGCCCATGAAAAAGAAGATCAGCAGCGAGACGGCAATGACGGCGTTCATCCCTGCGCTCCTTCCACAGGCGCTTCACCTGGCAGGCCATCGCGTGCGGCGCGCAGCATGGCGCCGAGGATGGCAATGCACGCAAACACGGCCCCGACCGGCAGGGCCGCATAGACCCAGGCGATGGAAATCTCGAGGGCCGCGAGCGTCTGGCGCATCACGCGCCCGGTCATGTTCCAGCCCTGCCAGAACAGGATGACGAAGAAGACGAAGGAGAGCAGCATCGCCAGTTGATAGAGCGCAAGGCCAAGGCGGCGCGGCAGCGACCGCTGGACAATCTCCATCGAAATCATCGAGCCGCTGCGGATGGCCCCGGCCGCACCCAGGAAGACGCACCAGATGATCGCGGAACGGGCGGCAACTTCCGACCAGGTGGAGGGCGTGCCGAAGACGAAGCGGGTCGTCACCTGATACAGCGCCATGACCGTGGCGATGACCAGAAACGCCATCGCCAGCCGCAAGGCCGTTTCCGACAGGATTTCATCGATTTTGAGAAGGAAGGACATGATGACGCCTCACCCGAACGGAAGGGAACGGGCTGCCGGCGCATAACGGCCGGCAGCCCGCCGGGGTGTCTTGAGAGCGGCCCGGGCACACCCGGACCGCTGGGAAAACCTTACTGCACGGCGCGGATACGCTCGATCATCTCCGGGCCATATTGGCTGGTGTAGATCTCGTAGGAGGGTTCGGCGATCTTGGCGAAGGCTTCCTTGTCGACGGTCATGGTCACTTCCATGCCGTTGTCCTTCATCAGTTGCACGCCCTCCCGCTCCTGCTTGTCCACTTCGGCACGGGTGGCCGCGACAGAGGCCTTGGCAGCTTCCATGAACCAGCCGCGCTCTTCCTCGCTCAGGGCATCCATGCGGATGGGCGAGGCCAGCACGATGGCCGGGGAATAGACGTGGCCGGTGAGCGAGATGTGCTTCTGCACCTCCCAGAACTTGGAGGCGGTGATCACCGGGATCGGGTTTTCCTGCCCGTCCACCACACCCTGCTGCAGGGCGGCGAAGACTTCCGGGAAGGCCATCGGCGTCGGCGCGGCACCCATGTCGGTGAAGGCCTTCATGTGCACCTTGTTTTCCATGGTGCGCACCTTCAGGCCCTTCAGGTCATCGGGACCGGCGATGGCATTCTTGGAATTGGTGATGTGGCGGAAGCCGTTTTCCGACCAGGCGAGGCCAACGAGATTGTTCTCGCCGATCTTGGCCAGCAGCTCCTGCCCGACTTCGCCGTCCAGCGTCTTGCGGGCATGCTCGTAGTCGCGGAAGAGGAACGGCAGGTCGAGGGCATAGACCTGCGGCACGAAGTTGCCGAGCGGGCCGCTGGAGGTGATCACCACGTCGATGGAGCCGATCTGCAGGCCCTCGATCATGTCACGCTCGCCGCCGAGCGTGCCGGCCGGCGCTTCCTTGCCGGTGTATTTGCCGCCGGACAGTTCTTCCAGCTTGGCGATGAAGGCACGCGCGCCAGCGCCGTAATGCGACTGGGCGGAAATGGCATGGGCGACGGTGATGACTTCCTGAGCCTGGGCAGCACCTGCGGTGAGCGCCAGCGCGCTGGCAGCGATCATCAGATTTCTGAAATGAAACACGGCGGTTTTCCTCCCTGATTGCCTGCCCGGACCACCGGACAGGCGCGCCCCGCCTTTCCGGCCGGGCAGACCTGATCTGGCAAGCCCGGATGACATCACGGGCCTGCGCGCCGGACCTCCCAGACCGGCATGGGTAAAACGGTAGTTCAGGAATGACAGCGCTGTCAATCCATCAAATCCGATCAAATGCACACCATGCTTTCAGCGGATAACCGCCAGTTTCCGCAAATTCTGCAAATGACAGCGCTGATCATTTCTGCCACTCTCCGCCCATCAGCCAATCCAGCGCGGATGATGCAGCATGAAGCGTGTGAAGCTCAGTCAGGTGGCCGAACTGGCCGGTGTCAGCGAGATCACCGCCTCGCGGGCGCTGCGCAATGGCGCCAATGTCGCCCCGCAGACGCAGAAGAAGGTGGCGGAAGCGGCCCAGCAGCTCGGCTATCTGCCCAACAGGATCGCCGGATCGCTGGCGGGAGCTGCCTCCAACCAGATCGGCGTCATCGTCCCCTCCCTCACCAACAACGTGTTTCCGCAGGTTCTGCAGGGCCTCGAAAGCCGCCTGACCGCTGCCGGATACCATACGATTCTCGGCGTCTCCGACTATCTGCCGGAGCGCGAGGAGGTGATGATCCGCACTATCCTCGCCTGGCGCCCGGCTGCGCTCGTCATCGGCACGGCGGGCCTGACGGACACCAGCCGCAAGATGCTGGAGCAGGCGGATGTGCCCATTGTCGAGATCATGGATTGCGACATCGAGCCCATCGACATGGCCGCCGGAATCTCGCAGGTGCAGGCAGGCAAGGCGCTCGGCTACTATCTGACAGGCCGGGGCTATGAACGCCTCGCCTATATCGGCCACGACCTTGAGGCCGACCGGCGCGCCGGAAAGCGGCGCGAGGGCTTTCTCGCCGCCGCAAGAGAGACGGGCGCCACCATCACCGCGGAACTCACCGCCCCCGCCCCCTCCTCCGTGGCTCTTGGCCGGGAACTCACCGCCCGGCTGCTGGCAGAGGCCCCGGAACGGCCGCAGGCCATAAGCTATTCCAACGACGACATGGCCGTCGGCGGCATCTTCCACTGCATGGCGGCAGGGCTCGATGTGCCGGGAGACCTTGCCATCTGCGGCTTCAACGGCCTCGACATCGGCCAGCAGCTGCCCTGCCCGCTCACCACCATCGAATCCGGCCGCACCGGCATCGGCGAACACGCCGCCGCCATGATCCTCTCCCGCTTCCACGGCACCCCCACCCCCACCCGCCTCGACACAGGCTTCCGGTTATTGCGGGGGGCTTCGGCGTGAGGGGGATGGGTTTGCTGTGACGCACCGTCTGCCAACCCGCTCAAGCGGTCGCCCCGGGCGAAGCGAAGCGCAGACCCGGGGACGACTCGCTTGCAGAGAGAGGCACTATATTTCCTCGCGTCCATAAACAACAGTGCATCAGTTTGATACTGACTAAAATTCTATCCTATGAACGAAAAGACATGTTGTTGCGCCTTCTGAATTTGCAGAGCTACATTAGCATAGGAACATCTACGTCGAATGGAGCCTGCAATGGGCAAACTCAGCGACAGCGACTTTGAAGGCTTTGAAGTTGATTGGGACGAGCACCTCTGCGACCGCGATTACATCTACTCGCTTATCGACAACGTCGAATGGGAGTCCCAACTTCGAGCAATCAGCCTTCTTTTACAGCGTAACCGGGCCGCGCGGAAAGAAGCCTCTGAAGAAATTAAGCAAAATGAGTCGGAGTTGAGATCCTACAACGGCCCTCATCACGATCATTACGTTGATCAGCACGTCTTTCTACTCCATGAGACGGTCTATCAAGACGCAGCGGAGAGTATGGCTGCAATAGGAATGATTGCGCCAATGGTGGAAAGTATCCTCTGCCAAAGCCTAGCCGCACTCGGCCGTATGCATCGAGAAAAAAATAAAGAACTACCAGCACAAAAGCGTTGGATGCGAGCCAACAAAATCGAATGCAAATGGGAAGATCTATGGAACTGCCAGAAGTATTTTAATCGCGAAAATGAGATAGTGTCAAATTTCATAGACGGATTTCCTCAGCTAGCAGATGCCTGTGGCTTAGAAAAATATCTACCAGCCGATTTCATGGTCTGGTTCCGAGCAATGTTCACTTATCGAAATTTCATGTTCCACGGCGGCTTCGAGTGGTCTATTGGTAACCGGAGAAAATTCACACGCGAGATCAAAGAGAAAGGCTGGCAGAGCTTTTTCACATGCGCGACATCAGATGACGAACCGTGGATTTACTACTTGAAGACTGAAACCATAGAAGAGATGCCAATCTGGGTTGAAAAAATGCTCGACAGTTTGGGAGCGTTCGCGAAAGACTTACCTTCTGAGCTCACCTCCGATCAATGACACCGTTTTTTTGATCTTAAAAACTTCTCCCTCAGCAATCGGCGCGGTGCCTTGAACTGGAGCGGCGGTAAGACGCAGGCTGGTCAGATCGCACCCACTCTCCCCCAACAAAAACAAAGGGCGGAGAGGTTGCCCGCTCCGCCCTGGGTGATCCGGTTGAGGGATCTTACTTGATCATCGGCAGCAGTTCGCTGACGGACTTCTTGGCGTCGCCGTAGAACATGCGCGTGTTCTCCTTGTAGAACAGCGGGTTCTCGATGCCGGAGTAGCCCGTGCCCTGGCCGCGCTTGGAGACGAAGACCTGCTTGGCCTTCCATACTTCCAGAACGGGCATGCCGGCGATGGGCGAGTTCGGGTCTTCCTGGGCAGCCGGGTTGACGATGTCATTGGAGCCAATGACGATCACCACGTCGGTGTTCGGGAAGTCATCGTTGATCTCGTCCATTTCCAGCACGATGTCGTAGGGCACCTTGGCTTCGGCGAGGAGCACGTTCATGTGGCCCGGCAGACGGCCTGCCACCGGGTGGATGGCGAAGCGCACTTCCTTGCCTGCGGCCCGCAGCTTGCGGGTCAGTTCCGACACGGCCTGCTGCGCCTGCGCCACGGCCATGCCGTAGCCCGGAACGATGATGACGCTGTCCGCATCGTTGAGGGCCGAGGCAACGCCTTCCGCATCGATGGCGATCTGCTCGCCCGCGATTTCCATGGCCGGGCCCGTGGTGCCGCCGAAGCCGCCCAGGATGACCGACACGAAGGAGCGGTTCATGGCCTTGCACATGATGTAGGACAGGATGGCGCCCGAAGAGCCCACCAGCGCTCCGACGACGATCAGCAGATCGTTCGACAGCGAGAAGCCGATGGCAGCCGCCGCCCAGCCCGAGTAGCTGTTCAGCATCGACACGACCACCGGCATGTCGGCGCCGCCGATGCCCATGATCAGGTGGTAGCCGATGAAGAAGGCCAGCAGCGTCATCAGGATCAGCGTCCAGATGCCCGCGCCGTTCACATACATGAACAGCAGGATCAGCGAGAGGGCCGCAGCACTGGCGTTCAGCGCATGGCCGCCCGGCAGCTTCGTTGCCTTGCTGTCCACCTTGCCTGCCAGCTTGCCGAAGGCAATGACAGAACCGGTGAAGGTGACCGCGCCGATGAAGACGCCGAGGAAGACCTCGACCCGCAGGATGACCTGCTCGACACCGTCCTTGTGGGCCAGCACGGCGGCAAAGCCTTCAAGCGAGGCACGGGCGGCCTCGTCCATGGCCAGCACGCGCACCAGCTCGATGTGGGCGTTGTAGCCGATGAAGACCGCAGCAAGGCCGACCAGCGAGTGCATGGCGGCCACGAGCTGCGGCATCTCGGTCATCTGGACGCGCTGTGCGACCACCCAGCCGATGGCACCGCCTGCCGCGATCAGCAGCACGGACAGGAGCCACAGGCCCGAGCCCGGACCGATGAGCGTTGCGGCAACCGCAAGACCCATGCCGGCAATGCCGTACCAGACGGCGCGCTTGGCGCTTTCCTGCCCCGAGAGGCCGCCCAGCGAGAGAATGAAAAGTACTGCCGCAACAACGTAAGCGGCTGTGGTGAAACCATATTCCATCGTGTCTCTCCCGCCCTCTTACGACTTCTGGAACATGGCAAGCATGCGCCGGGTCACCATGAACCCGCCGAAGATGTTGATACCGGCCATGAACACCGACAACGCACCCAGCAGGATCACGAGGAAGCTGCCGGAGCCGACCTGCATCAGGGCGCCCAGAATGATGATCGAGGAGATGGCGTTGGTGATGGCCATCAGCGGCGTGTGCAGCGAGTGCGAGACATTCCAGATGACCTGGAAGCCGACGAAGCAGGACAGCACGAAGACGATGAAGTGGCTCATGAAGCTTGCCGGAGCGAAAAGACCGGCCAGCAGGATGAGCGCACCGCTGCCAGCCAGCAGCGCCACCTGGTTGCGCGTCTGCGCCTTGAAGGCAGCCACTTCCTGCGCCCGCTTTTCTTCCGGCGTCAGTTCCTTGGCCTTTTCCTTCGGCTTCTGTGCGGCGATGGCCTGCACTTTCGGCGGCGGAGGCGGGAAGGTGATGTCGCCCTTGAAGGTGACGGTCGCACCGCGGATCACGTCATCTTCCATGTTGTGCACGACCAGCCCGTCCTTGGCGGGGGTCAGGTCGGTCATCATGTGACGGATATTGGTGGCATAAAGCGTCGAGGACTGGGCGGCCATGCGGCTCGGGAAGTCCGTGTAGCCGATGACGATGACGCCATTGTCGGAGACGACGCGCTGGTCGGCGACGGTCAGGTCGCAGTTGCCGCCGCGCTCGGCCGCAAGGTCGATGATGACCGAGCCCGGCTTCATGGCCGCAACCATGTCGGCAAGCCACAGCTTGGGCGCATCGCGGCCCGGGATGAGCGCCGTCGTGATGACGATGTCCATGTCCGGCGCCAGCTCGCGGAACTTCTCCAGCTGCTTCTCGCGGAATTCCGGCGAAGAGGGAGCTGCATAGCCACCGGTGGCCGCGCCGTCCTGCACCTGATCGGCAAAGTCGAGATAGACGAACTCGGCGCCCATGGATTCGATCTGCTCGGCCACTTCAGGGCGAACGTCGAAGGCGTAGGTGACCGCACCCAGCGAGGTGGCGGTACCGATGGCGGCAAGACCGGCAACGCCGGCACCGATGATCAGAACCTTGGCGGGCGGGATCTTGCCTGCAGCCGTCACCTGGCCGGTGAAGAAGCGGCCGAAGTTGTTGCCGGCCTCGATCACGGCACGGTAGCCGGCGATGTTGGCCATGGAGGACAGGGCGTCCATCTTCTGGGCACGCGAGATGCGCGGCACCATGTCCATGGCGATTACATTCGCGCCGGTGGCCTTCGCCTTTTCCAGCAGCTCCTTGTTCTGCGCCGGATAGAAGAAGGAAATCAGCGTTTTGCCTTCGCCGAGCAGCGCCACTTCGCTGTCCAGCGGCGGGCGCACCTTGGCGATGATGTCCGCAGCGGCGAAAAGGTCTGCAGCCGAAGCTGCAACTTCCACACCGGCCTTGCGGTAGGCCTCGTCAGAAAAACCGGCGGCTTTGCCCGCCCCGCTTTCGATGACACAGCTGTAGCCGAGCTTCTGCAGTTGCGCGGCACTGTCCGGGGTCATCGCGACGCGCGCTTCCCCGTCAATGATCTCGCGCGGTGATCCAATCTTCATCCCGTACCTCGATATAGAAAATGGCTTTTCCGTCCCCCAGCCCCGAGGCTTCGTCACCCTTCCGCCGAGGACGGATTCCATGAACCACAGGGAGCTTGATGAAACACACTAGCGCACTGCGCAAGAAAATACGCGCCCTGTTTATCAAGATTTTTTCTCAACAATGAACTCTGCGCAACAATCTTGCGCAACCTTCTCCAGACAGCCCGGGAAGGCTGGAAAGCTTGGCGATTTTCGCGGCAATGCAGGGCATCAGGAAACGCAAACGGGTGGCACTCCGGCAACGAAATTACTTTGGAAGCTAAATTAAATTGCAGGAAACTCAACAATAGGCCCGGACAGTACGGCTGCGGGGCGCCATCAGGCCGCCGGATGCCCGAATCTCATATGCTAGTATGCCGGATTTCTTCCGCAGTGCGGTGGTGTGGTCACGGGAACGGAGGAGACAGCCCCGGCAGCAAGGCCGGTATCGCGTCAAACCCGTGAGGTATTGGACAGCGCCCCACCGGGGATTGATGCTCTGGCCCATGCACAACGACCACAGGCCCATCATGACCGCAGCAGCCCTTTCCCATCCCGCCCGGATCGAGATGATCGAGACCATCATCATCGACGTGCCGACAATCCGGGGGCATGTGCTGTCCATGACGACCATGCAGTCGCAGTCCGTGGTACTGGTGCGCATCCGCTTTTCCGATGGCTCGGAAGGCCTTGGCGAAGGTGCCTCAATCGGCGGGCTGTCCTACGGGCCGGAGAGTGTGGAAAGCATCAAGCTGGCCATCGACAGCTACATCACCCCTGCCCTCACCGGCGAAGATGGCAACCGCATCACGGCGCTGCGGGCGCTGATGGACAAGACCGTGCGCGGCAATCCGATTGCCCGGGCTGGCGTCGAGACTGCGCTCTGGGATGGCCTTGCCCGGCGGCTGGGCGTGCCGGTCTCTGCCCTGTTTGGCGGTGCCATTCATGAGCGCTTGCCCGTCGCCTGGACGCTCGCCTCCGGCAACAGCGCCACGGACATTGCCGAGGCGGAGCGGATGCTGGACGAGCGGCGGCACCGGGATTTCAAGCTGAAGATCGGCAAGCGCGCGGTGCGCGATGACATTGCTCATGTGGCAGCGATTGCCAAGGCAATCGGCGGACGCGGCACGGTGCGGGTCGATGTCAATCAGGCCTGGAGCCTGCAGGATGCCCGCTGGGGCCTGAAGGGGCTGCAGGACGCCGGCTGCATTCTGGTGGAACAGCCGGTGGGCCGGGATGAGCTTTCCGCCCTGCGCAAGCTGACGGATGGCTATGAGATCGCCGTCATGGCCGATGAGGCGCTGCAAGGCCCTGGCGATGCCATGCGGGTCGCCATGGCCGGTCCGGCGGCGGATGTTTATGCGGTGAAGGTGTGCCAGTCCGGCGGGCTGGCCCCGGCACGGGATGTCATTTCCATTGCCAATGCTGCCGGGATCGAACTCTACGGCGGCACCATGCTGGAAAGCGGGCTCGGCACGGCTGCAGCCCTGCAGCTTTTCGCCACCGTTCCCGTGCTGCAGTGGGGCACCGAGTTCTTCGGGCCGCTGCTGCTGACCGAAGATATTCTGGCCGAGCCGCTGCACTATCAGGATTTCACCGTTGCCATTCCGCAAGGTCCCGGCATCGGCGTTGCGCTGGACGCGGACAAGGTGGCCTTCTACCGCCGTGACCGCACACGGCATCAGACAGCCATCGCGGGCCAGTGACACTCATACCAAGGCTCTCGATACTGACGCATCACGCCTTGAAATTGCTCAGGCGCCGCCCGGGCTTAACCAACGCTTGTCAAGTCAGGCTCATCGAGCATTGATATCAGATCAGCTTGCGCGCCACCTTCTGGGCGGTGACGACGAAATTGTGCACGTGGATGCCCTGTTCATCCAGCCGGTGATTGACGGAGATGGGCGTGCGGGCCGCAAAGCCTTCAAGCGCGTGAAAGCGGATGCCGTTGCGCTGCACCGCGCCGACGGATTTCGGCACGATGGTCACCCCCTCCCCCACGGAGACAAGCGCCAGCGCGGTCTGCAGATCCATGGTGAAGACGCGGCGCGTCACCTCCGTTCCCGCATCGCGGCAGGCTTTCAAAACAAAGTCAGCAAAGGAAGGGCGCGGGGTTTCCGGATAGAGGATGAAGGTCTCCTCCTGCAATTGCGGCAGGCGGATGGGCCGGGGGGCAAGATCCAGCGCTTCGGGCACGGCCGCCACCAGTTCCTCATCCACCAGCTTGCGGCTGATGACCTCCGCATCCTCGATGGCCGGGCGGGCGATGGCAATGTCGATCTCCCGGCGCACGAGAGCGCGGTGCAGGTCGCCGTTGTTCATCGGGTAGAGGCTGAGGCTGACCTGCGGGCAGGCTACACGGAAGCTCTTGAGAACCGCAGGCAACAGGCCGTAAGTGGCTGAGCCGACAAAGCCGATGCGCAGCCGCCCTTCCGCCCCCTGGCCAATGCGGCGGATCTCCAGCTTGATGTCGGCAAACTCGGACAGGAGCGCCGTGCCGCGCGCATAAAGCCGCTCGCCGGCCTGCGTCAGCGTGATGGCGTTGCGCCCGCGGTTGAACAGCAGCGCGCCAAGGTCTTCCTCGATCTGCTTGATCTGGCGGGACAGCGGCGGCTGCGCCATGCCGAGCCGCTCCGCCGCCCGGCCGAAATGCAGCTCCTCTGCCAGCGCGATGAAATACTCCAGCTGCTTGATGTTCATGTCCGGCAGCCTCCCCTCTGCTCCTGAGGGAGCATGATGCAGAAAACGTGAATTGTGAAGTAATTCATATGCTGCGGCGCACAAACAGCCGCAGGCGGAACGCTCCCCAACCGCGTGCCTCAACTCCAATGCGCCCTTGAGGAAGCGGTTTGCCAATTGGCATTTCCTGTTGGGTGCCACACCAGCCCCTCAACCCGCGCCGTCCCGGCCTCCGTGCCGGGACCCGTCAGGGGCGCAGGGCTGCAACTTCCAGCATCCGGCAAGGAAGGCAAATTCAGCCTGAGTATCGACAGGCCTTGCATCCCTTACAGGCCCCGGCACGAGGCCGGGGCGGCGCGGAGAGAGATATCTGACGCCACGTCCGGAACCACGCCAATGGCCGCCCCGCAAATAACGGGGCGGCCCTTGTTTTCGCTCAGTTCCTGCCGGTTATTCGGCAGCGATCTGCTGTTCGGCGGCGGCGTCCTTCAGTACGAAGTCGAAGCGCAGGTAGAGGTCGGTGCCGTGTTCGGCGCGGCCCGGCTCGAAGGTGCCGATCAGGCTGTCCTTGACGGCGAAGACGGAGTCCTCGTCCAGCCAGCGGGACTCGGAATCGTAGATCTGCGTAACAAGCGTGCGGTAGCCGTCCTTGGCCAGCAGCATGTGCAGGTGGCCCGGGCGGTTGGGGTGGTGCCCCATCATGCGCAGCAGTTCGCCGGCCGTCTCGTTGTCCGGGATCGGATAGGGCACCGGGCGCAGCGCGCGCATGGCGTAGTGGCCGTTCTCGTCGGTCTCGAAGCGGCCGCGCAGGTTGAAGTCCGGCTGGGCCGGGTCATGGTTTTCATAAAGGCCGTTGGGCGCGTCTTCCCAGATGTCGATGGTGACACCGGCCACCGGCTTGCCTTCCGCATCGCGCACGTAACCTTCCACATAGACGGTCTCCTCACCGTCGAAGTGGGTCTGTGCGGTGGTTGCGCCCTTGGGCAGGACCGGCGGATGCTCACGGTAGAAGGGCCCGAGCACGGTGGACTCGCTCTCCGTGCCCTCGACCGAATTGGTCAGCATGTCGCACAGCACCTCGACACCGAGAATATCGCCCAGCAGGATGAACTCCTGGCGCTTGTCGTCGCAGACCTGACCGGCGCGGGCCAGATACTGGCAGGCGGCGATGAATTCGTGATGCTGCAACTTCACGTCCCGGCAAAAGTCATGCAGGTGACGGACGAGGGAGGTCATGATCTCCCTGTTGCGGTCTGTAATCGGGCCATGCTTGCCCAGGGACTCGATCACCACACCGGTGACATTCTCAATCGTGACACTGCTCATGCGAACCTCCCTCGCGGCGGCGGGTGCAGAAGGTGTTGCGCCGCGCCTCCCGTGGCAGAACTATCCGCCCCGGTCCGGGCTGCGCCAATGACGGCGCGGGTATGGGCCGATACTCAGGACTGAGACGCCGCCCGGCAAGCCTTAAGCTTGGGCAGCTGCTGCCCGGTATCAGCACATACCGGCAGGATCATTGCCGCACAGCCCGGCAGCGGCGAGCCTCTGCCTCCAGCAGCGCAGGAGGGCGGAACGCGGACATGAGTATGATCACGGTATTTGAAGGACTGGCGCAGACGATCGCCGCAAGGCCGGATCTGTTGCGGCTGGGACGGCTGTTCTGCGAAACGGTTCTCATCGGGATTGACGGCGAGGAGATCTACCTCACCTTCCGCGACGGGCAGCTGGTGAAGGTGGAGCCCGGCCCCAGCCGCAAGACGCCCTGGCGCTTTGCCTTCCGCACGGACCGGGAGGCGCTCAACGAGTTCTGGCAGGCGCATCCCAAACCCGGCTTTCACGACATTTTCGCGCTGGTGAAGACAGGCCGCGGCCGCATCGACGGCGACATGCTGAGCCTCGTCAAGAACCTCCGCTTCATCAAGGAAGTCCTCGCCCTGCCGCGCAAGGGGATTGCAGCATGAGCTTTGAACCCATCACGGGCCGCTATCTCAACCTCACCATCGAAGGCCGGGCGCAGCGCATCTATGTGGAAACGGCCGGCGAAGGCCGCCCGGTCCTGTGCCTGCACACGGCCGGCGCCGACACCCGCCAGTGGCGCCATGTGCTGAATGACGCCGGACTGACGGCCGGCAACTGCTTCCACGCCTTCGACATGCCCTGGCACGGCAAGTCCCTGCCGCCGGAAGGCTTCGAGCGGGAAGAATACCTGCTGACGACGGAAGCCTATATCGAGACGGTTCTGGCTGTCTGTGCCGCACTGAAGCTGGAGCGGCCCATTCTCGCCGGATGCTCCATGGGCGGGCGCATCGCCTTGCAGATCGCGGCGAGGCATCCGGGTGTTTTTGCAGGCTTCATCGCCATCGAGGCCTCGGACTTCCAGCCCGCGTGGTATGACATCGACTGGTTCGACCGGCCCGACGCCCATGGCGGCGAGATGGGGGCGGCGCTCGTCTCCACCAACATTTCCCCTTACGCGCCTGCAAAGGAGCGCAATTGGACGCTCTGGATGTTCCGCCAGTCGGGGCCGGGCGTGTTCCGGGGGGATCTGTCCTTCTACACCCGCGATGACAGCCTGATCCCGCTTCTGGGCAGGATCGACACGGCCAGGGCGCCCGTGCATGTGATGGCCGGTGCCTATGACATGACCTGCACACCGGAAGATGCCAAGCGCACCGCCGATGCCATTCCCGGCGCGACGCTGACCATCATGCCGGAACTGGGGCATTTCCCGATGTCCGAGCATCCGGAGGCCTTCCGGCCCTATTTCGCCGATGCACTGGCGCGGATGCCAAAATAATACCAAGGCTTTCGATGCTGACGCATCACGCCTTGAAGATGCTCAACTGAACCGTACCGGGTTTGCCGGAGACCCCAACTCGTGAGAAGTAGGGTCTATGACAAGCAAAACTACGAACAAATTCTCTCCTGAAGTCCGTGCCCGCGCGGTTCGAATGGTGACGGAGCATGAAGCCGAACATCCTTCCCGTTGGGCTGCAGTATCTTCCATAGCCGCCAAGATCGGCTGCTCGGCGCATACGCTCCATGAATGGGTGAAGAAGGCCGAAGTCGGCAGCGGCAAGCGTGCAGGTTTGCCGAGTGACGTGGCGGAGCAGATGAAGGCTCTGGAGCGGGAGAACCGCGAGCTTCGTCAGGCCAATGAGATTTTGCGGAAGGCTTCTGCATATTTTGCGATGGCGGAGCTCGACCGCCCACTGAAGCGATGATTTCCTTCATCGGCGAACACCGTTTGGTGCTCGGGGTCGAGCCGATCTGCAGACTGCTGCCGATTGCCCCGTCCACCTATTATGAAGTTATTGCCAAGCGCACGGACGTGGACCGCCTGCCGGCCCGCGCCCGGCGCGATATCGCTATGAAGGTTGAGGTACGCCGGGTGTTCAACGAGACCTTCCAGGTCTATGGCGTGCGGAAAGTCTGGCGGCAGTTGCAGCGAGAAGGTTACGACATCGCCCGCTGCACCGTCGCTCGGCTTATGAGAATGATGGGGCTTCAAGGCGTCATTCGCGGCAAACCAATCCGCACGACGATCAGCGACAAGACCGCGCCGTGCCCGCTCGACCGGGTGAACCGGCACTTCTTCGCGCCCGCACCGAACATGCTGTGGCTTTCAGATTTCACCTATGTGGCGACCTGGCAGGGCTTCGTTTACGTCGCGTTCGTGATCGATGCCTGAGCTACTCCCCGATCCGTGGACAGATTTCCGGCTGATTTAAGCTACTGCCTGCACCTGCTGATCGGTTTCAATGTGGTTGAAGTAAACCACGGCGGGCGGCTGTCCGCCATGGGCAGTGTGTGGGCGATGGTGGTTGTAGAAGGTGATCCAGCACCCGGTTCCGGCTTTGGCCTGCGATCCGGTTTCCCAGGCGTGCAGGTAGACGCATTCATATTTCAGGGATCGCCAGAGCCGCTCGATGAAGATGTTGTCGAGGCAGCGCCCCTTGCCGTCCATTGAGATCCGGGTGCCGAGCCGTTCCAGCCGGTCAGTCCAGGCGAAGGACGTGAACTGGCTACCCTGATCCGTGTTCATGATCTCGGGCGGGCCGAAGCGGTGGACGGCCTCGTTCAGCGCCTCGACGCAAAAGTCGGCCTCCAGCGTGTTCGATATCCGCCACGCCAGAACCTTGCGGGTGGACCAATCCATGACGGCGGCCAGATAGAGAAAGCCGCGGCGCATGGGCAGGTAGGGATAGGTCTTGTGCCCCTTGGCGGACCTGCTCGTATCGGGCTTCTGGTAGATCGGCATCAAGCGCATGAGCCGCATCAGCCGCCGGATGCGCTTGACGTTCACGGCATGGCCTTCGTTCTGCAGGTGCCACGTCATCTGCTGCACGCCGAAAAAGGGCGTCTCCAGAAACTGCTTGTCGATCAGCAGCATGAGGTCAAGATTCATCCCGGTCTCGCCCTTCGCCATGTAATAGAACGAAGATCGCGAGATCGACAGCAGGCGGCACTGCGCACCCACCGGCAGCACAGGATGGTCGCGTTCGATCATCTTGCGCCTCACTTCCCGGTCCAGGGCTTGAGCTTTCGCGACAAAAAATCGTTGGCGGCGGCCAGTTCCCCGATCTTCGCGTGCAAGGACCGGACCGTCTCCTCATCGACCTCGGCAGCCTGCGTTCTGCCTCCGCGCTCGAAGATGTCAGACGCCCCCTCAAGCAGCGCCTTCTTCCACTGATGGATCATCGTCGGATGCACCCCGTATTCGGCAGCCAGCTCCGACACCGTGCGCTCGCCCTTCACGGCTTCCAGCGCCACACGAGCCTTGAAGCCCGCGTCATGGTTCCTGCGTTTCCTCATGTCCTGATCTCCTCATTCCGGGAGGCCAGCAGACGTCAGATCGCAGCTTCCGTCACTGTCCGATTTTCGGGGGGAGCTCAGAGATTCGCGATTCTTCTAATATCTATTGAAGAAATTCAGATCGTGATGCGATAAAAAGAATCAACCAGCAGTATAGCTGACCAAGGGGGAATTATGGCCGACGACGCGCCAGCACCGCGTGACATTCATCTGCTGACAATCGACGCCTTGCTCGCCGATCTGGTCGGTGGGCGTGCCGTGGCTCTCGGCGGTGACGATGAACTCGCGATGGCTTCGGACGACGCGCGGGCGGTCCTCGACTGGTATCGGCAAAATCGTGGCAGATGGCAGGCAAATCTGTCGGCCGGAGATACCGAGGCGATCATAGACATGATCGGCACGCCTCCGCCGACGATCGAAGCATCGGCCGAGGACGGTGGTAACCGCGCCATCAAGACTTTGCGTCTGGTGAAGGTCGAGGCGCACCGCTTCGCGGGGTTACACGCCTATGGCCGACCAAGCGCCCCGCCGGCATCTTTCGTGTTTGAACCGGGAAAGCCCGTAACGCTGCTGGAAGGCGTGAACGGTTCGGGCAAGACCTCGATCGCCAATGCGATTGTCTGGTGCCTAACCGGCCACCTGATCCGGTCGCAGCGGCCGCCAGAAGAGGGGCCGCTGGATTTTGCATGTGAGATTTTGCGTGACGATGGCGCGACCACGACGCACCCTATGTCGGCGATCACCCCGTTGCCGCACAAATCGGCCGAGCTTCCCGCGGATGGCCAGCCGATCCCCGCAGATAGCTGGGTCGAACTGACATTTTTGGATTCGACTGGCACCCCATTGCCACCGCTACGTCGTTCACAAATCCGCACGACTCGCGGCAAGATCAACGAAACGCCTCCTGATCTGGGCGCTACAGGCATCGATCCTATCGCATGGCGGATCGCCACGATCATGCCCGCATTGCTGCCGTTCCTTTCGGTCGGTTCGACTTCGCAGCTGGGCGAAGCGGTGGCACGACTGACTGGTCTGGCTGACCTCGTGGACCTCGCGCGGCACGCCGAAAAGATGGCCGGCCGTGTTGCCAAGACCGCGACGCCCGAGCTTGAAAAGCAGAGAGTGGAGATCGCGGGCCGCTATCAGCAAGCGGCCGACGACCTCGCCGCGATCCTCACCGAAACATCGAGTATCGCATTTGAAGGAGACCGGCCGACGGTAGATGCCGAAGGCGCACAAGAACGAATCGCTGAAATCGAGAAGCATTTCGTCGAACTCAAAGCCAAGGCATTGAGCGAAGCGAAAGAGGTGCTCGGTACAGGGTTCGACGCGGAGAACAAGCAGGCCCGCGACGATCTTGAAGCCAGCATTCGCCCGGCAATCGAAGGGCTGAAGGTCATCGGCGAATTGCCGTCGATTACCCGCCTTTCCGCGCTGACGGTGGACGCTGCCGAGACCGCCAAAGTCGTTGAATTGATGGCGCAGGTGGAGGCTGAAGCCGCGACGCTATCGACGTTGGCTGCCGATCCCGATCGGGCGCGTCGTGCCCAACTCTATGCCAAGGTATCGGCGTGGATGCACGATCATGCCCATGTCGACGACGGCACTTGCCCCGTTTGCGTCGGTCAACTTCACGGCGCGTGCGATCCGGTGACAGGGGTGCCCGTAACCGATCATCTCGTCGAGGCGGCACGCGACCGGGAGGTGATTGCGCGGACGATCGCCGAATGGTCGGCGCATTGGTGCGGGCGCCTCCTTCAGGAACTGCCGCCGGCGATAAGTGGTGAAGTGCGCCATGACCTGCCCACATCTCCTGCCGCGCTGCTTCGGGCTGGTCTGGCTGACGATCTTTTTGCAACGGAACCGTTCCTCGGTACCTTGGCGACGTTACGCACTGATGCCGTTGCGTTGATCGACGCACGGCTTGCCGCACTTCCAGAATTTCAGGAACCGGCTGGTCGATCGCTGCCCGCCGCTTTGCGGGCAGGCTCTGCCCGGCTGCAACAGATGATCGATCGCATCGTGCGTGCATTGGCTTTCGCTGAATGGCGGGAGCAGAACGGGATGGCGCTGACAGCTCTTGTGCACACGGTGGGACGCGGCGACGATGGGGATGCAGACGCAGATCGGGCGATCGGCAGGCGCTTGACCTCGCTTCTTCGGATCGTGGAAGGCGTCGCCCCGCTCAATTCAGCGAGCGAACAGGTGCGCCGAATGGAAGCCGCGCGCAAAGACTATGACGCCAAAAAAGACCGTATCGCGGCTTGCGCGCGGGCGGTCACGGCGCTCAACCTTCTCGTCCCGCTCGGCGGTTTGGCGCAGACGCAGGTCGACACGCTGCGCCGCAAACTCCACAATCGGTCTGAACACTGGCGCCGCGCGATCTATCGCAATGCCACGACCTTTGCGCCCGACCTCATCGGTACGGACATGAACGCCCGAGGTGTGCTGGACCTCAAGGTCGGCTGCGAGGGTGTCACCGCGCCAGCGCAGCACATTTCCAACGCCTCCGCTCTGCGCGGTGCACTGTTCGGCTTCTTTCTCGCTTTCCGGGAGCATGTGCTAGCAACGCGTGGCGGGCTTTCGCTGCTCATTCTCGACGATCCGCAGGAATTGCTCGATCACGATAACCGTCAGAGACTGGCGCATGGGCTTGCCGCAGTTGCCGAGGCAGGCGCCCAACTGCTCATCACCACCCACGATCGCCGTTTCGCCCGTTCAGTCGTTGCGGAGAATCGTATGGCCGATCGTGTCCAGCATCTCTCTGTTCACGCGATCAACAGCGTCCATCCGACCCTGAGCTTGTCGCCGACCATCGAGGAGGTCGACCGGCTCCGGCAGGCATTTATCAACAATCCCGATTCAGCGGTCGCGGCACAGGATTATGCATCTAACCTGCGCGTCTTTATCGAAGCACGTCTAGGCGATCTGTTCGATGATTTGGCGGAGCCGGCCCACGCGACATCGACGCAGGCGCTCACCCTCTTCCCTCTGCTTGATCGACTGCGCGCGCTGATAACCAATGGCGGCGGCGAGTTGTTCTCCAATCCGGTACTGCGGCGTTTCGTCGGTGACCCTGGGCTGGTCGATGGGGCGGATCCGCGACGCGTCCTCAACAAGGCCCATCACAGCGAACGGGCATCCATCACGTATGTCGATGTGAAAGACGTCGAACCCGCATTCGTTCGCCTGCGGACAGGGATCGAGAAGGTGCACGAGCAGTTCCGATTGCATCGTTGGCGTGAACCTCTGGCGCCGACCGATGCCTCGGAGACCAACGTCGTGTCTCTGCCAACGATGGCGCGACCTACATTTTCGGTGCCGATCTGCCCCGACATTGCAGCCTTCTCCCGCTCGGTACCGGCCGGCGGCTCCCAGGACATGGCCACCGAACAACTCAACGGCGAATGGTTCGACGGAAAGGCTTTGTTCTACGTGCGAGGCGAGACACTGGGCTTCGCAGTTCCATCCGGCGCGGTCGCAATCGTGGAGGCGGAAGCCTATCCCGGCCGCGACCGAAACCTCGTGATTGCTCGGAATCAGGGTAACGTGCTGGCGCGGCGGCTGCTCAAGGCGCCCGGCTCACTTGGTATTTCACTCGCGGCGCAAACGCCTGATCCCCGAATCCCACGCCCGACGATGACCTATGACGAGAGTAAGGTTCGACTGTTTCGCATCGTTGGCGCGATTTTCACCGATATGGCTCCGCCATCCGGTGGTGGCGAAGCGACGGCAATCGACATGGTGCAGGAACTCGGTCGGATCGAGATCGCTTACCGGGTCCGCGAAGACAGCGCCGTGCCCCTTGCGTTACCCGGCCAGATCATTCTGGGCGGTGCGGAACTGACTCCAAGCGAACTCGACGCATGGGAAGGGAAGCTCGTCGCCGTTACGCTCGACGACGGGACAAGCATCTTTAAGCGCGTCGGCGCGAGCCTTTCTGGCAACCTCGCTCACCTCCGCCAGTTCGAGACGATCGGCGGCCTTGGGTCGTCGATGGTGGTCGCCACGGAGATGCTGGACGGTGCCGCCGGCGTGCCAACGATGATTTCCGCACGCCGGGTTCTGGGCGTACTCTATGACCAAACATAAAATCACGGCCCCTCTGAGAACGCCGCTTGTTTCATTGTCTCGTAACCCCACGGTGAGTGCCGCCTTGTTCGGTGATGGCGAACATCGGAAGTCCTAGTGCAACACTAGGAGTAGTCGTATGACGAAGCAGCCGATTGCAGTGATCACATCTGTCGAGCGCCGCAGGCGCTGGTCTCGGGAGGATAAGGAGCGGCTCGTTGCAGCCTGCCTCGAGCCGGAAGCGGTTCTTTCGGAGATTGCCCGTGGGGCCGGTATCCATGTCAGCCAGCTCTTCCGTTGGCGCAAGGAGCTTTGCCAGATCGAGCAGCCGCGAATGGAGGCCA
>NZ_KB908227.1 GCF_000382365.1 Pannonibacter phragmitetus DSM 14782
TCGAACTGGCCTTCAAGCGCCTGAAAAGCCTGATCGGCCTCAAAACCCCGCCCGGAACAAGTGAAACGTCCGCCAGACCCTGGGTTCTGGCCCACCTGATCATGGCTTTGCTGCTCGAACCGCTCACCAGCGAGTTCGAGGTCTCTCCACACTCAGCCAAGGGCGCCTGACAAGCCCCACTGTGTGGCGGCGCCTCAAGAAACTGACCGCGTGGCTGCGAAACACAATCATCGTGCAGCCAACCATCGCTCAGATCCGTGCAAACATCCAAAAGATCGACCGGCACCTGCGAGAGCCGACAAGAAAAAAGCGAAAATACCAATCAATGAAATTCATAAGTTAGCGCGTATGGGCCTTGTGCCGGGACCTGTCAGGTGTTTGCGGCCTATAGAGGCCCCACCCACCCGGAATGGTTGCTTGTGCAGAAAACTCGAGAAAAGAGAGACAAAAACCCCCGGAACCTTCCGGTCCCGGGGGCCTGAAACTCAGCAGTCCTTTAGACTGATCAAGCCGTCAGGCCAATCAGGCCTTCAGGATGGAGCGGCCGGCGAAACGGGCCTGGGAGCCCAGTTCCTGCTCGATGCGCAGCAGCTGGTTGTACTTGGCAAGCCGGTCGGAACGGGCCAGCGAGCCGGTCTTGATCTGCCCGCAGTTGGTGGCAACCGCGAGGTCGGCAATGGTTGCGTCCTCGGTTTCGCCCGAACGGTGCGACATGACGGCGGTGTAACCGGCCTTGTGGGCGGTTTCCACGGCGTCCAGCGTCTCGGTCAGGGAGCCGATCTGGTTCACCTTCACGAGGATCGAGTTTGCGGTGGCGCTGGCAATGCCCTGGCGCAGACGGCTGGTGTTGGTCACGAACAGGTCGTCGCCCACCAGCTGCACGCGGTTGCCGCACAGCTCGGTCACGGCCTTCCAGCCGGCCCAGTCGTCTTCGGCCATGCCGTCTTCGATGGAGATGATCGGGTAACGGGCGGAGAGGTCGGCGAGGTAAGCGGCCATCTGGTCCGAGTCGAGCGTCTTGCCTTCACCGGCCAGAACGTACTTGCCGTCCTTGTAGAACTCGGTGGAAGCGGCGTCGAGCGCGAGGTAGATGTCCTCACCCGGCTTGTAACCGGCCTTCTCGATGGCCTTCATGACGAAGCCGATGGCAGCGTCGGTCGATTCGAGGTTCGGCGCAAAGCCGCCTTCGTCACCCACGTTGGTGTTGTGACCGGCGTCCTTCAGGGCCTTCTTCAGCGTGTGGAACACTTCCGCACCCATGCGCAGCGCCTCGGAAAAGTTCTCCGCGCCCACCGGCATGATCATGAATTCCTGGAAGTCGATCGGGTTGTCCGCATGGGCGCCGCCGTTGATGATGTTCATCATCGGCACCGGCAGCAGGCGGGAAGACGCGCCGCCGACATAGCGGTAGAGCGGCAGGCCGGAGGACTGGGCAGCAGCCTTGGCAACGGCGAGCGACACGCCGAGGATGGCGTTGGCGCCGAGACGGGCCTTGTTCGGGGTGCCGTCCAGCTCGATCATGGTCTGGTCGATGTGGATCTGGTCTTCCGCATCAAGGCCACCGATGGTGTCGAAGATCTCGCCGTTGACGGCATCGACGGCCTTCAGCACGCCCTTGCCCAGGTAACGGGAGCCGCCGTCGCGCAGCTCGACAGCCTCATGCGCACCGGTCGAAGCACCGGAAGGCACGCCGGCGCGGCCAAAGGCGCCGTCTTCCAGCAGCACGTCCACTTCAACGGTCGGATTGCCGCGGCTGTCCAGAATTTCGCGCGCCGTGATATCGACAATGGCGGTCATTCGTATCTCCTCGAGATCAGCCCGGCCGGCCTTCCGGCACGGGCAAGGTAGGTTCCGGACATTCGCCCGGCCATTTCAACGCTGCAAGCGGCAGTCAGCCGCAGGAGCAAACTCAGGACTGCGCGGCGGCCTTCACCACGCGGTCAATGTCGCGCACCGTCTTCAGCAGTGCGCCCAGATCCTTCAGCGGCACCATGTTCGGACCATCGGACGGAGCATTGTCCGGGTCGTCATGGGTTTCGAGGAAGAGCCCTGCAATACCTGCAGCGGCGGCTGCACGGGCGAGAACCGGCACCATGGTGCGGTCACCGCCTGTGGAAGCCCCCTGCCCGCCCGGCTGCTGAACCGAGTGGGTGGCATCAAACACCACCGGCGCACCGGTGCGCGCCATGATGGGAAGAGAGCGCATGTCCGTGACAAGCGTATTATAGCCGAAGGAGGCGCCGCGCTCGGTGAGCAGCACATTCGGATTGCCGCTCTCGACGATCTTGGCCAGCACATTGGCCATGTCCCAAGGCGCCAGGAACTGGCCCTTCTTCACATTCACAGTCCGCCCCGTCAGGGCAGCGGCGACGAGAAGGTCCGTCTGGCGGCAGAGGAAGGCGGGGATCTGAAGGATATCAACAACTTCCGCAACCGGCGCACACTGGGCCTCGTTGTGGATGTCGGTGATCACCGGCATGCCGAATGTCTCGCGCACTTCGGCGAAAACCGGCAGGGCTTCCTTGAGGCCAATGCCGCGCCTGCCCGTCAGAGAGGTGCGGTTTGCCTTGTCGAAAGAGCTCTTGAAAACAACGGGAATGCCGAGATTTCCGGCGATTTCCTTTACCGCCGCTGCCATCTCCAGCGCGTGGGCGCGGCTTTCCATCTGGCAGGGACCGGCAATGAGGGAGAAAGGCGCGTCATTGGAGAATGTGACGTTGCCAACAACGACTTCCTTGTTCGGAGTCACCATGTGCAGATCATCCTTTGGGCGTAGGGGCCAACGGGGGTCTGCATACAGGCCTTTTGCCCCAGCCGCAACAGCACAGCGCCACAAGCAACCCCGTTTCGCATTTGCGAAAAATTTGATATTCAGAAGGTGTTGCTTGCAATCTTGCCATGTTTCGGCGCCAGCGTGAGCAACCGGTAGCATATTGACCGGACAAACAGTCCACGTGTTTCAGGAGTATTTCATGAGCAGACCGATCCGCAAGGCCGTATTGCCGGTGGCAGGTCTCGGTACGCGTTTTCTCCCCGCGACCAAGGCCGTTCCGAAGGAGATGCTCACAATTGTTGACCGCCCGATCATCCAGCATGTGGTGGACGAAGCCCGCGCTGCCGGTATCGAGCACATTGTTTTCGTGACAGGCCGCAACAAGCACGTCATCGAGGATCATTTCGACATCAATTACGAGCTGGAAGACACCCTGCGCCGCCGCAACAAGGCCGCCGCGCTGGAGCTTCTCGACAAGATCCGCCCGGATGCGGGCTCCACCAGTTTCACCCGCCAGCAGGAGCCGCTGGGCCTTGGCCACGCCATCTGGTGCGCCCGTGACATCATCGGCGACGAGCCCTTCGCCATCCTGCTGCCGGACGTGATCGTCAAGTCGCAGAAGAGCTGCCTTGCCCAGATGGTGGACGTCTACAACGAGCGCGGCGGCAACGTCATCGCCGTTGAAGAAGTGCCGGAAGACCAGACCCACCAGTACGGCATCGTCAAGCTGGCCAATGGCCCGCGCAACCGCGCCATGCCGATCGAAGGCATGGTGGAAAAACCGGCTCCGGGCACCTCCCCGTCCAACCTGATGATCACCGGCCGCTACATCCTGCAGCCGGAAATCTTCAAGCTGCTCTCCGAACAGGAGAAGGGCGCAGGCGGTGAAATCCAGCTGACCGACAGCATGATCAGGCTGATGGAGAACCAGACCTTCACCTCGCTGCAGTTCGAGGGCCGCTCCTATGACTGCGGCTCCAAGATCGGCTTCATCGCCGCCAACATCGCCTTCGGCCTGGAACAGTCCGACATTTCCGGCGAGCTGATGACGATCATGTCCGACCTGACCCGCGCCAAGGCCGCCGAATAAACGGCACTCCGGCAGCAGAGCATTTCAAGGGGCGGAGCAATCCGCCCCTTTTCTCTGCACACACCCACTCTCCTCCCGAAAACGTGACGAAACAGGCAGATCCCATTTCCGTTTTCTGGCGTAGTCTCATCATGTTCCACACGCGAGGAGACGCGCCATGAACAAGGTGGCCAGAAGGGTGATGTGGGTTTTATGCGGCAGTCTGGGCCTTTTGCTGTCCCCGGACCCGGCAGCGCTGAGGCTCGGGCCTCAGGCGGTTCAGGCCGAAGACGCCTCGGGCCAGGAGTTCCGCCAGCTCATCCAGCAGCAGATGCAGGCCTTCCGGCGCAATGACGCTGCGGGGGCCTTTTCTTTTGCGACGCCCGGATTGCAGCAGCAGTTCATGACGCCGGACATCTTCATCAACATGGTGAAGGAGGTCTATATGCCGGTCTACCGGCCGAAGAGCGTCAGCTTCGGCAAGCTGCGCCAGACCAAGAACGGCCCCGTTCAGGAGGTCTTCGTCACCGGTCCCGATGGGGATGACTGGCTGGCGCTCTATTCCTTCGCACAGCGGGAAGACGGCACCTGGGGCATCTCCGGCTGCATCCTGCGCAAGGACAAGGGCTTTCAGGCCTGAGGTTTTCTTTGGACGTGAGCCGGCCTGCGACGCATCGGGCAAACACTAGGGCCCCATCCCCACCTCACGCGCCGTCCCGGCCTTGTGCCGGGACCTGTGAGGGACGCAGTCGCGTAAGATTGCATGCCTAGCCTGCGGGTACCAGACCTAACGTCCGAAGGGGGGCGAACGCGGTACGCACATCACAGGCCCCGGCACAAGGCCGGGGCGGCGCGGAAAGTGTGAGGTGGGCTGCAAAATGGCGAAGCAGGCAGCGAGCCACGCCATCCCCTCACAGCGGCGGCAGGTCGCCCCTGGCCCAGCCTTCCTTGACGCTGAGGCGGTGGTCCTCGAAGCGGCCGGCCTCGATGGCATCGCGCATGCCCTGCATGAGCTGCTGGTAATAGGCAAGGTTGTTCCAGGTCAGCAGCATGGCCGCCAGCCCCTCGCCTGCCTTCACCAGATGATGCAGATAGGCGCGCGAATACTCACGCGCGGCCGGGCAGTCGCTTTCCTCGTCCAGCGGGCGCGGATCATCCGCATGGCGGGCATTCTTCAGGTTGATCTTGCCGCGGCGGGTGAAGGCAAGGCCATGGCGGCCGGCGCGGGTCGGCATCACGCAGTCGAACTGGTCGATGCCGCGGGCGACGCTCTCCAGAATGTCGTCCGGCGTGCCGACGCCCATCAGATAGCGCGGCTTGTCCACCGGCATCACCGGTGTGGTGACTTCCAGCATGCGCAGCATCACCTCCTGCGGCTCGCCCACGGCAAGGCCGCCGACCGAATAGCCCTCGAAAGGCATGGCCGCGAGACTTTCGGCGGAGCGGATGCGCAGATGCGGCACGTCGCCGCCCTGCACGATGCCATAGAGCCCTTGCCCCTTTTCAACGCCGCCCATGGCCTCGAACTTGGCGCGCGAGCGCTCGGCCCAGCGGAGCGACAGTTCCATCGCCCGCTGCACTTCCTTTTCAGGGGCCGGCAGGCCGATGCATTCGTCCAGCTGCATCTGGATGTCCGAGCCCAGCAGCCCCTGAATTTCGACGGAGCGTTCCGGCGTCAGGTGATAGCGCTGGCCATCGATATGGCTCTGGAACTTCACGCCCGTCTCGTCCAGCTTGCGCAACTGCGCCAGCGACATGACCTGAAAGCCGCCTGAATCGGTCAGGATCGTGTGCGGCCACTTCATGAAGTGATGCAGGCCGCCGAGGCGCGCCACGCGCTCGGCACCGGGGCGCAGCATCAGGTGATAGGTGTTGCCCAGCACCACATCGGCGCCAAGCTCCCGCACCTGATCGGTGTACATGGCCTTGACGGTTGCCTGCGTGCCCACGGGCATGAAGGCAGGCGTGCGCACAAGGCCGTGCGGCGTGGTGATCTCCCCGCGCCGGGCCATGCCATCGTTCGCAAGCAGGCGGAAGGAAAAGCGCTGGGTGTCACCGGTCATCGGTCGGTCTCGTCGTGGGCGGCGATGCTTCCGGCGGCAGGAAACAGCAGCGAGCTGTCGCCATAGCTGTAAAACCGGTAGCCATCGGCAATCGCATGGGCATAGGCCGCGCGCATGGTCTCGAGGCCGCTGAGGGCGGACACCAGCATGAACAGCGTCGAGCGCGGCAGGTGGAAATTGGTCATCAGCGCATCAATGGCGCGGAAGCGGTAGCCCGGCGTGATGAAGATGCGGGTCTCGCCCCGGAAGGCGGCAAGCCCGCCGGGCCCTTGCGCGGCGCTCTCCAGAATGCGCAGCGAAGTGGTGCCCACGGCAACCACCTTGTTGCCCCGCGCCCGCACCGCCTTCAGCGCCGCAGCGGTTTCGCCGGAAATCTCGCCCCATTCGGCGTGCATCTCGTGCTCG
This sequence comes from Pannonibacter phragmitetus DSM 14782, assembly GCF_000382365.1. Taxonomy (GTDB): domain Bacteria; phylum Pseudomonadota; class Alphaproteobacteria; order Rhizobiales; family Stappiaceae; genus Pannonibacter; species Pannonibacter phragmitetus. The sequence goes on from NZ_KB908227.1 coordinate 6,311, forward strand.
TCCGTGTCATCGGCCTTCACCGGCAGAAAGGTGCCGGCCCCCACATGCAGCGTCACCGTGTGGCGCTCGATGCCGCGTGCATCCAGCATCTCGAACAGGCGCGGGGTGAAATGGAGGCCCGCAGTCGGTGCCGCCACGGCGCCTTCCTTTTCCGCATAGATGGTCTGGTAGTCTTCCCGGTCCTGCGCATCTTCGCCGCGCTTGGCTGCGATATAGGGCGGCAGCGGAATGTGGCCGGTGGCGTGGATGGCGGCGTCGAGATCCGGCCCCGAAAGATCAAAGACGAAGAGCACTTCGCCCGTGTCCTTTTTCTCCGCCACTGTCGCATCCAGCACACTGGCCATGCAGGCCACGCCCTCACTGGCCGCACCAAAGCGCACCCGGTCACCGGGCACCAGCTTTTTGGCCGGGCGGACGAAGGCCCACCAGCGGCCGGCACCGGCACGCAGATGCAGCGTGGCGCCAATGGTGGCGATGGCCTCACCGCGCTGGCGCGTGCCTTCCAGCTGCGCCGGGATCACCTTGGTGTTGTTGAAGACAAGCGCGTCACCGGGCTGCAGCAGCGCAGGCAGATCGAGCACGCCCCGGTCCTCCAGCACAGGCCCGCCCTGCGGGCGCACCAGCAGCATGCGCGCCGCATCACGCGGCCGGGCGGGCCTCAGGGCGATACGCTCGGGCGGCAGGTCGAAGTCGAAATCGTCAACGCGCATGGGGCGGTTCTTCAGCAACGGTGTCGGAGCAAGGGCACAAGCAATCGGGCGCGGCAGATCCGATCCGCCACGCCCGCGCAACATGATGCCGGTTTCCCGGCTCATACGAAAATCAGGCGTCCGCCGCAACCTTCAGCGACACGATGCTGTCCGGGTCACGGACCGGCTCGCCGCGCTTGATCTGGTCGATGTTTTCCATGCCGGAGATCACCTCACCCCAGACGGTATACTGGCCATCGAGCCAGGGCGCGTCGGTGAAGCAGATGAAGAACTGGCTGTCGCCGGAGTTCGGGTCCATGGCGCGGGCCATGGAGCAGGTGCCGCGCTTGTGCTTCTCCTTGGAGAATTCGGCCTTCAGCTTCTTGCCCGAACCGCCGGTGCCGGTGCCATGCGGGCAGCCGGTCTGGGCCATGAAGCCCTCGATCACGCGGTGGAAGACGATGCCGTTGTAAAAGCCCTCGCGGACCAGTTCCTTGATGCGGGCCACGTGGGCCGGCGCAAGGTCCGGACGCATTTCAATGACCACGGCTCCCTTGGTCGTTTCCATCAGGAGCGTGTTTTCGCTGTCCTTGTAGTCTGCCACTTGGATCTCCAGTTCGGATGCTTGTGTATGAACGGGTTTTAGCCTGCACAGCGCCGCGGTCAACCCGCGTCGGCAGCAACCGTCATCTTGATGATCTTGTCCGGGTTGGCGGGCGGCTCGCCCTTGGCAATCTTGTCGACGAATTCCATGCCTTCGACCACTTCGCCCCAGACCGTGTACTGGCGGTTCAGCCAGTCGCCATCGGCAAACATGATGAAGAACTGCGAATTGGCGCTGTTGGGCGATGCGGCGCGGGCCATGCCGAGCGTGCCGCGCTTGAAGGGCGTGGCGGTAAACTCGCCGGCGAGATCCGGCTCGTCCGATCCGCCCATGCCGGTGCCGGTGGGGTCACCCGTCTGGGCCATGAAGCCGTCGATGACGCGGTGGAAGATCTGACCGTCATAGAAGCCTGCGCGGGTCAGCTTCTTGATTCGCTCCACATGATTGGGCGCAATGTCCGGACGCAGGCGGATGACGACGCGGCCATCCTTCAGATCCAGATAAAGGGTGTTCTGAGGGTCGAGGGTCTGCGCCTGCGGCATCGCGGGGGCGAGGACGAGCGACATGATGACCGCAAGGCAAGCAATAATGCGTTTCACGCGATGCTCCTGATGCAACAAAAAACTGGAACGGCTGAACGCTCAGCCCTTTTCCGCAGCCCGGGCCGCAGCCCGGGCCGCAAGCGGGCCTGCAACCGGTGCCGGGACAAAGGGGGTGATATCACCGCCCATGCGCGCGATCTGACGCACAAGCGTGGCAGTGATGTGACGCACACCCGGTGAAGCAGGAAGAAAAACGGTATGAACTTCGGGCACCATGGTGCCGTTCATGCCCGCCATCTGCATCTCGTAGTCGAAATCCGTGCCGTCGCGCAGGCCGCGGATGAGCATGCCGGCGCCCTCGGCCTTCGCCGTTTCCACCACAAGCCCGCTGAAGGACAGAACGGACACCCGCTCCCCCGCCCCTGCCCCGAGCCGGTCCGCCACACAGGCGCGGATCAGATCCGCCCGTTCCTCGAAGGAGAACATCGGCGTCTTGCCGGGGTGGACACCAATGGCAACGATGACCTTGTCCGCAAGGCTGAGCGCCTGCACAAGCACATCGAGATGGCCGTTGGTGATGGGATCAAAGGATCCGGCGTAAAGGGCGGTACGTGTCATGGCAAAGTGATAGCGCCCTTGGCATTGGCGGGCAAGCCGGTGCGGCGTCAGAGAGCACTTGCTTTGCCAGCGGCCTCGCGCCGGTGCGGCGCATGAGACATTTCGAGGCGTGATGCATCAGCTCCGGAAGACTTGGCATGACGCTGCGTTTCCGGCACCTGAAACCCGCCTGCCGTTCACTGAACGCAGTTTCAACGTGTTCACATAACGTTGACAATTTGTTTAGCCAGCTTGGCTGGACACGGGGCCCGAACAGGCCCATATCCCACCCATCATGAACACGACATTCCTCTCCTCCCTGAGAGACGGGCTCTTTTCGCGCGTCTCAACTCCTGTTGCTTTCTGGCTGGCGGCGCTGGCCGGACTTGTCCTCCTCATGGGCGCGGGCATTGCCCGCCTCGAAACGATTGCCGCTCCTGCAGCGCCTCTGCCCGTCACGCCCGGCAAGGCGCTGGTGAAGGACCCTTACGGTTGCGCCGAACTGAAGTTCCTGAAGGAAGAGCCGGCCTGCTCCTACCGCGCCCGCGACGACCGGCCGCGCAACGGCGGCCCGGCTCTCTGAATTCCGGCGCTCTGAATTCTGGCTCTCTGAATTCTGGCGCTCTCATCATGGCAGCAGGCCGCCCGATCCGGATCTGACCCAAGGTAAGCTCCGGCAGGATCGTGGCGGCCTGCAGCTTTTTCGTGACAACTTGTGATGCCGGTCACGGAACCAAAGCCGTTTCTGAGGTGTTATGCTCTCACAACCTGACCAGATGGCAGGAGAGAGCCAGATGACGACGCAGCACAGCTTTACACCGCATGTTTCCGTTACCGCCAGCTTCAACATTGCCAAGTTGAGCTTCGCAGGAGTTGCCGGACTTTTTGCGCTGGCCATCCTCGGCGTCTTTGCCTCCGTGGCGCTGGCCTTCGCCCAGTTCGAAACCACCCAGACCGCTCAGGCCACCAAGGGCAACCGGGTCGAAGCCAGCCTTCCAGCCGCCTGTGATGGCCAGAGCTGGGGCAACTGGTCCGCCGCCTGCCTCGCCACCCTCAACGGCGAACGCACGGTGCGCTCCATCTCCACCACCACAGTGGAACAGCGCCCCGGCGGCCCGGTTTCAGTCCTCGTGCGGACCCCGATCGAAGGCTGATCCCCACCCCAGACCTCCTCCCTCCCCCAAACTTCCCCCCGCGACTGAAGGCGGATGAGAGCAGCAGCCTCATCCGCCTTTTTGTTTGGGGATGGGGCATTCCTGCCCTTTGACTTGAGCCTCACCCGCAGCTCTCCAGCGAAATTCTAAGCTCATTTCATTTTGTAAAGTCGACAAGAGATGGTTTTTTGTCGAGGTCGAAAAGGCAGGCAACAAGTGCTCGACGGGCGAGTTGCTCTGCGAATGGACGCAACCATGTCCAGTCTTCTAGATGCGCCTTGGTGCTACCGTGCAAAAACTGACTTCTCGCCGTACCATAAATGTCCCGGACGATCTGTGCTGTAGTCAATCCATCCGCGTGTATTAGCGCATCATCCCTCAGCCCTGTACGTACACACAGCAGCGACAGTATGCCTTTATCGCCACCAGCACCCGCCAATGTATCCAAAGTAGACGCAAAATGTGTGACCGCTAGGAGACTCTCATCGGCTCGACAACCTTCGTAAAACCAGCGCAACGCGATCTCCAGCTTCTGGATTACATCGATTTGCTTTTGATCGGATATCCCCGTCGCGATGTATGTTGCTATAGCGCCGATCTGGCGCAACATCGGGCGGTTGCTTTCAAGTTGAAGCTGGAAGTCCTTGAGGTCCATTCGTGGCCCGGAGGGCATGCTTTGCCGTTTGTAGCTTGCTGAAACCGGGCCGTTGTCAGATAGCCACAGCAAGACACGCCGTGAAGGCAGATCGTCGTAACTCAGATGCAAGCCACGCAACACATTGGATGGCTTGTTCCACATGAGCGACACGGCTGTCTGGAGCAAACGGGCTATACGAGCGCCCCGGTCTTCGGCAAAACTCGAAGAGAAACCTTGTAGTACAACGCTAATAACAAAAGGAGCGCCTCCCACCGCATCAATGATGGAACGTTCCGCATGCTGTTCCCAGCTGGGTTTGCGAGCCTTTATTTTCTTACCAGCCCAAACTTCCTGGAGACGTTTCAGTGTCTTTTTGGAGATCTGCCCCTTCTCCTGAAGACGCATCGCCCACATGTCGCGGGATTCGACTCTTGCAGGACCGACTTCAAAGGACGAGTGCTCAACATTGATCCACGTCGTCCCGAAAGCAAGTTCAACGGACGGTGGCTTTATCAGTTTCAGCTGCGCAATCGAGGCATTGATCTGACGTTTCAGCCATTCCCCTGCTATTTCATTGGTATCGGAAAGCTCGAGAGCTGATAATGGGTCGCCAAATATTTTGCGAACGGTGGCCGTCCAGTCGGCTTGTGAATAAGCAAACTTTATTCCCGGCGCGTTGGAACGCGCCTTGCGCGCTATCGCAGCGATCGCTTTATCGATTTTGGCGCTTACAAAAACTTGGCGACCGTCCGACAAACCGATGATGCTAGGGAACGATAGGTCGCCGTCCTCGTCATCGAAGGGAGGCTCTTTGTCTTCAAGTCGCTTAAGTTCGCGGACAATTTCTTCGTAGTGGTAGAGAACAGGCTTCATAGCCAAAAGCTATTCTAATTATGTCCGAGACGTCGAGAGAAAACGATTAACAGCGGCAGCGGAGCGGAGATCCGGGACCGGTGAGCCACGGGCTATCTGCTTGACCATCAGACAAAACCAATCAACACCCCGGCTCACCGGTCCCGGATCGCGCAGGGCGCGTCCGGGAAGACGATGGAGGGGTGGGAGATGAGCGGCGCGAAGGAGTTAGAGCTGCCCACACAGAACGGCCCTCAGATTGTTGACACACCTTCGGCCTCTCCATCGTCATCCTCGGCCTTGTGCCGAGGATCTGCAAAAGTCAATGGCTTGCAGATGGCCGGGACAAGCCCGGCCATGACGAAAGAGAAGAAGGCCTGCTTTGCCATCATCCTCGGGGCCGCACATATTGGATGGCCCTGAAGGCGTACCCAGGCTTGGGGTTTTGCTGGCTCACACGTGAGGCCATGCGTTTTTTTTCCCCACCCTACCTCTCCATCGTCATCCCGGACGCAGCGGAGCGGAGATCCGGGACCGGTGAGCCACGGTCTTGCGGCTCTGGCTCTTGGGACAACCAACTTATACCCCGACTCACCGGTCCCGGATCGCGCGGGGCGCATCGGGATGACGATGGAGGTGGGAGAGAGAAGAGGCGCAAGAAAGCGAAAGACCGCCCGCATGGGACAGCCCGGAGCGCGATAACAAAGCAGGAGATCGGCTCCTCCGTCATGGCCGGGCTTCTCCCGGCCATCTGCAACTATTGATTTGTATAGATCCCCGGCACAAGGCCGAGGATGACGATGGAGAGGTGGCCATGCAAGGCAAAAGGGCCGCCCACACGGGACGGCCCTTGTTCGTTTCAGCGAGAACACCGTGCGGCTTAGTCTTCGCCGCCAGCCTCCGGGGCAGCGTCCTCACCGCCAGCGTCACCACCACCAGCTTCCGGGGCAGCGCCCTCACCGGCAGCACCCTCAACGGCGATGCCGTCCACGGCGTCTTCGCTGTCGTCTTCCTCGCTGACGCGTTCCACGGCGACGACCTTTTCGTCATCGGCGGTGTTGAAGACGATGACGCCCTGGGTGGCGCGGCCGGCGACGCGGATGCCGTCAACCGGGCAGCGGATCAGCTGGCCGCCGTCGGTCACCAGCATGATCTGGTCGCGGTCTTCCACGGGGAAGGAGGCAATCAGCGGGCCGTTGCGCTTGTTCACCGCCATGGCCGTGATGCCCTTGCCGCCGCGTCCGGTCACCCGGTACTCGAAGGACGAGGTGCGCTTGCCGTAGCCGTTTTCGGAGACGGTGAGGATCACCTGTTCCGCCGCGCTCATTTCTGCGTAACGCTCCTGCGGCAGTTCGCCTGCTGCGGCTTCCTCGCCGTCCTCGGCCACGGCTTCGCTGCCCGCGTCATCGGCCTCCCCGCGCATCAGGCGGCGGAGCTTCAGATAGGCGGCACGCTCTTCCGAGGTGGCGTTGAAGTGGCGCAGGATCGTCATGGAGATCAGGCGGTCATCGTCGGCCAGATTGATGCCGCGCACACCGACCGAGTTGCGGCCCGCAAAGACGCGCACATCGGAGACGGGGAAGCGGATGCACTGGCCGGCCGCCGTCGTCAGCATCACATCGTCATGCTCGGTGCAGGTGAAGACGCCGACAATGCCGTCGCCCTCTTCCAGCTTCATGGCGATCTTGCCGGAGCGGTTGATCTGGGTGAAGTCGGACAGCTTGTTCCGGCGCACGGTGCCGCGCGTCGTGGCGAACATCACGTCCAGATCGCCCCAGGTGTCCTCGTTCTCCGGCAGCGGCATGATCGAGGAGATCTGCTCGCCGGGCTCCAGCGGCAGCATGTTGATCAGCGCCTTGCCACGCGACGTGGGGCCGCCCAGCGGCAGGCGCCAGACCTTCATCTTGTAGACGATGCCGCGCGAGGAGAAGAACAGCACCGGCGTGTGGGTGTTGGCCACGAACAGGCGGGTGACGAAATCCTCGTCCTTCGTCGCCATGCCCGAGCGGCCCTTGCCGCCCCGGCGCTGGGCGCGGTAAGTCGCCAGCGGCACACGCTTGATGTAGCCGCCATGGCTGACGGTGACCACCATGTCCTCGCGCTGGATGAGGTCTTCGTCCTCCAGATCCGCGCCGCCTTCCACCAGCTCCGTCTTGCGGGGCGTGGCGAAGTCGTTGCGGATGGACAGAAGTTCCTCGCGGATGATCTGCTGCACCCGGGCGCGGGAACGCAGGATTTCCAGATAGTCGGAAATCTCGTCGCCGAGCTTGTTTAGCTCATCGCCGATTTCATCGCGGCCAAGGGCGGTCAGGCGCTGCAGGCGCAGGTCGAGGATGGCGCGGGCCTGTTCCTCGGAAAGCCGGTAGCTGCCATCGGCGTTGACGGTGTGGCGCGGGTCGTCGATGAGGCGGACCAGCGGCTCCATATCCTTGGCCGGCCAGTCGCGGCCCATCAGCAGGGCGCGGGCGGTGGCCGGGTCCGGCGCGGTGCGGATGAGGTGGATCACCTCGTCGATGTTGGCAACGGCGATGGCAAGGCCCACCAGCACATGGGCGCGGTCGCGCGCCTTGGCCAGCAGGAAGCGGGTGCGCCGGCCGATGACTTCCTCGCGGAAGACGACGAAGGCCTTCAGCATGTCCATCAGCGTCATCAGCTCGGGGCGGCCGCCGTTCAGCGCCACCATGTTGCAGCCGAAGCTCTGCTGCAGCGAGGAGAAGCGGTAGAGCTGGTTCAGGATCACGTCGGCGACGGCATCCTTCTTCAGCTCGATCACCACGCGCATGCCGAGGCGGTCGCTTTCGTCGCGGATGTCGGAGATGCCCTCGATGCGCTTTTCACGCACCAGTTCGGCGATCTTCTCGATCATCGTGGACTTGTTGACCTGATAGGGGATCTCGGTGACGATCAGCGCCTCGCGCCCGGCGCGGATCTGCTCTACCTCGACCTTGCCGCGCATGACCAGCGAGCCGCGCCCGGTTTCAAAGGCCGAACGGATGCCGGAGCGGCCCAGGATCGTGCCGCCGGTCGGGAAGTCCGGACCAGGGATGATCTCCATCAGCTCGCCGAGGCTGATCGCCGGATTTTCCATCACGGCAATGGCGCCGTCGATCACTTCGCCCAGATTGTGCGGGGGAATGTTGGTGGCCATGCCGACGGCGATGCCGCCTGCGCCATTGACGAGCAGGTTCGGGAACTTCGCCGGGAGGACGACAGGCTCGGTCTCGGAGCTGTCGTAGTTCTCCTGGAAATTGACAGTATCCTTGTCGATGTCATCCAGAAGCGTGTGGGCAACCTTCTGCAGACGGCACTCGGTGTAGCGCATGGCCGCAGCCGGGTCACCGTCCACCGAACCGAAATTGCCCTGCCCGTCGATGAGCGGCAGACGCAGCGAGAAGTTCTGCGCCATGCGCACGAGGGCGTCATAGATCGCGCTGTCACCATGCGGGTGATATTTACCCATCACGTCACCGACCACGCGGGCCGACTTGCGGTAGGGCTTGTTCCAGTCGTAGCCGTTCTCGTGCATCGAATAGAGGATGCGCCGGTGAACAGGCTTGAGCCCGTCCCTCACGTCGGGAAGCGCGCGGCTGACAATCACGCTCATGGCGTAATCGAGATAGCTGCGCTTCATCTCATCCGTGATGGAGACGGGGCGAATGTCGGACGGCAGGGATGCGCCCGGCGTACTTGAATCCTGATCGGCCAAGGAGTTGCTCGCCTTCTCTCTTTATGCTGCGCCGTTTATAGCCGATTCCGCCCTGCTCTCCAAATCGCTCTGCCCCGGAGCTGTCAGATATTCGCCATGCTCTTCAATGACTTACAGCGACAATTCACAACCCCCGGAAAAGAATGCGGCAGCATGCGGGCAAAATGGCCCGCTGCGCTGCTATAAAGAAGCACATGGTCACCGGAATCCTTGGGGGGAATGGTCTTGATCGAGTTCATCCTGAACGCATTTGCCACGCTCTTCGTCACCATCGATCCGGTGGGTCTGGCGCCCATGTTCCTGGCGCTGACCGCGGGCGTCTCGGCCGCCGACCGGCGCCGCGTGGCGGTGCGGGCGACGCTGACGGCGGGGGCCATTCTCTTCGTCTTCTTCTTCAGCGGCCAGACGGTGCTGAACCTTCTGGGCATTTCCGTGCCGGCCTTCCGCGTTGCGGGCGGCCTGCTGCTCTTTGCCATCGCCTTTGAAATGGTGTTCGACCACCGCAACAAGCGCAAGTCGGAGACGGCCGAGAAGGCCGTGGTGCACAGCCGGCAGGATCTGCAGGCCCTTGCCGTCTTTCCGCTATCCATCCCGCTCATAGCAGGTCCTGCGGCCATTTCCGCCGTCATCCTGCTGTCGAGCCAGGCACCGGATACGGCGACCTACGCCGGGGTCGGTGGCGTCATCCTCAGCATCCTTGCCTGCTGCATGGGCGCGTTCCTGCTGGCCGACCGGATCGAGCGGCTGATGGGCGACACGGTGCAGATGGTCGTCACCCGGCTTCTGGGCGTGCTTCTGGCGGCCCTTTCCATCCAGTTCATCGCCGACGGCGTCATTGCCTTTGCCAATGGCGCCATGGCGCCGTGAGGAAGATCACGGCCTGAAAAGATACGGCCTGAGACAAGGACATCTCAGGCCGTTTCCCTCACGCCCGGCCATCCTCCCGCAGCACCACATAGATCGCCGGGATCACCAGCACGGTGAGCAGCGTCGAGGATGCAAGGCCGAAGAGCAGCGAAATCGCCAGCCCCTGGAAGATCGGATCGGTGAGAATCACCGCCGCGCCGATCATCGCCGCCACAGCCGTCAGCAGGATCGGCTTGAAGCGGATGGAGCCTGCCTCCAGCAGCACATCGCGCAGGGAGCGTTCCGGCTTGCGGGCATGGCGGATGAAATCCACCAGCAGGATCGAGTTGCGCACGATGATGCCCGCCAGCGCGATGAAACCGATCATCGAGGTGGCCGAGAACGGCGCGCCGAAGATCCAGTGCCCGAGCAGGATGCCGATGAGTGTCAGTGGCACCGGCGTCAGGATCACCAGCGGCAGGGTGAAGGAGCGGAACTGCCCCACCACCAGCACGTAGATACCGAGCAGCGCAACGGCAAAGGCCGCGCCCATGTCGCGGAAGGTGATGAAGGTCACCTCCCACTCCCCGTCCCACAGAAGCACGGTTTCGTCATCGCTGACAGGCTGGCCGTGATAGCTGATCTGCGGCTTCGGCAGATCTGCCCAGCTTGCGGCATCGATGCCATCCGCCACCGCCAGCATGCCGTAGATGGGTGCCTCGAAGTCCCCGGCAAGCTCCGCCGTCACCAGTTCGGCCGGGCGGCCATTGTGGCGGTAGATGAGGTGGGACGCCGGTTCGCGGGTCAGGCGCACCACGTCGCCCAGTTCGACGACACCCCGGCTGCCCGGCATGGCATTGGCGGCCACGGGCGTCGAGAGAAGCCTCTGTCCGAGGTTACGGTCTGCCTTTGGCAGCGCCAGCACGATGGCGAGCGGCGCCCGCCCCTCGCCCCGGTGCGAATAGCCCGCAGGCGTGACGCCGAGAAGCGTGCTGATGGTCTGGTAAACATCGGCCTCCGAGACGCCATGGAACTCCAGATTCTCGCTGTCGATCTCGATGCGGATGCGCCCGGCAGGAAGCCCCTGGCTGAGATCAATGTCCACGATATAGGGCACGGCGGCGAAGATATCCGCGATCCTTAGGGCCACGGCCCGGCGTGTGTCAGGGTCCGGCCCATAGATCTCCGCCTGCAGCGTCGCCATCACCGGCGGTCCGGGTGGCACTTCCACCACCTTCACCGAGGAGCCGCGCGGCAGATCGAGCCCCGCCAGCCGCTGACGGATTTCGAGTGCAATGGCGTGGCTCTCGCGGGACCTCTCGCCCTTCGGCAGGAGATTGACCTGCAGGTCGCCCAGTTCCGGCCCGCTGCGCAGGAAGTAATGCCGCACAAGGCCGTTGAAGTTGAAGGGCGCCGCCGTTCCGGCATGGGCCTGCACCGACAGGATTTCAGGCACGCCGTCCAGCAGCCGGACGGCTTCGCCCAACTGGCGGGCGGTCATTTCCAGCGCCGTGCCTTCCGGCATGTCCAGCACCACCTGCACCTCCGATTTGTTGTCGAAGGGCAGCAGCTTCACCGTCACATGCCGGGTGTAGATCAGCACCGTGCTGGCAAGCGTGGCCACGCCGACCAGCAGCAGGAAGGCAAGCGCCCGGCCCCGCGTCTTCAGCACAGGCCGTGCAGCGGCGCGGAAGATCCGCCCCAGATTGCCCCCGTCTGCCGCATCGTGATGGCCCTCGCCCGCCTTGCGCCCGGCGATCTTCAGCATGGCCCAGGGCGTCAGCACCACGGCGACGAAGAAGGAGAACAGCATTGCGGCGGAGGCCACAGCCGGGATCGGGCTCATATAGGGGCCCATCATGCCGGAGACGAACATCATCGGCAGCAGGGCGGCCACCACCGTCAGCGTGGCGATGATCGTGGGATTGCCAACCTCCGCCACAGCGGCAATCGCTGCCGTGGCCCGGCTGCGGCCATCATTCATGGCCCAGTGGCGGGCAATGTTTTCGATCACCACGATGGCATCATCCACCAGAATGCCGATGGCGAAAATCAGCGCAAACAGGCTAACCCGGTTGATGGTGTAGCCCATCATCTGGGCGGCAAAGAGCGTCAGCAGGATCGTTACGGGAATGACGATGGCCACCACCAGCCCCGCTTGCCAGCCGATGGCCGCCACCACCAGAATGACAATGGACACCGTGGCCAGCGCCAGATGGAACAGCAGCTCATTGGCCTTTTCATTGGCCGTTTCGCCATAATCGCGGGTGATGTGGACGGAAACACCCTCCGGGATCAGCGAGCCTTCAAGGCTCTCCAGATGCTCGCGGACCTCTTCGGCGATCAGCACCGCATTGGCCCCTGCCCGCTTGGCCACGGCAATGGAGACGGCTGGCACCGGCGTGAGGCTGCCGGAGGACGCGTCACGGCCGTAATGCCAGACCTGACGGTCTTCCGTGCCCGCGCCGACCGTGATGGTGGCCACGTCCTTGATATAGACCGGACGTCCATCCCGGCTGGTGATCAACAGGTTGCCGATGGCCGGAATGGTGCCGAGCGTCTGCCCCGCCACAGCCTGCAGCGCCTCACCGTCCTGCCGCACGGTTCCGGCGAGGAACGAGCGGTTGGCGCTGGTGATCTTGCCTAAAAGCTGGTCCAGCGTCACATTCAGCCGCGACAGCCGTTCCGGGTCCGGCTCCACCCGGATCTCGTCCGGGCCCGTGCCCACCAGATAGGTCAGCCCCACATCATCCAGCCGCGCCAGCGATGTGCGCACTTCCTGCGCCAGGCCGTAGAGCGCTGACGGGCTCCAGGTCCCGGCCGAGGCCGCATCCGGGGCGAGCGTTGCCACCACGATGGCCACGTCATCCACCCCGCGCCCGACGACGAGCGGCTCGGGAATGCCGGAAGGAATGCGGTCCATGTTGGCGCGGATTTTCTCATGCACCCGCAGGATGGCGCTGTCGGAGGGCGTGCCGGTCAGAAACCGGGCCGTCACCATGACCCGGTCATCCTGAGTCTGGCTATAGACATGCTCCACGCCATTGATGGCCTTGACGATGGTTTCCAGCGGCTCGGTGACGAGCTTGACCGCATCGGGGGCCTTGAGGCCATCGGCGCTGACCAGAATGTCAACCATCGGCACGGAAATCTGCGGCTCTTCCTCGCGCGGCAGCGTTGCCAGCGAGATGAGCCCGACAATCAGCGAGGCAAAGAGCAGCAGCGGCGTCAGCGGCGAGGCGATGAAAGCGGCGGTCAGGTGGCCCGACAGGCCGAGGCCTGCCTGCGGCGGCATGCCGTTGGGTGTCTGGCTCATGGCAGAACCACCACATCACCGGCGGCAAGACCACTCAGGACTTCCACCTGCGGGCCATCCTGCGTTTCGAACACCTGTCCGCGCTGCACGGTGATGGCCGCAGCGCTGCCGTCCTTGCGGCGCAGCTGCACATAATCAAGCCCGTAACGGGTGGTCAGCGCCGCCTCCGGCACGGCCAGAACGCTTCGGGTGCCCGTGGCGATCTCGACCGGAATCCGTTCGCCGACGAAAAAGTCGCCCATGTCCGGCGCCGAGGCATCGGCAATCACCCGCCCGCCGCGCAACTCCGGATAGACCAGCGTGATCTCGCCGCTGCGCCGGGCAGCGCCCGCCTCTTGCGGCAGGTGCAGGGTGTCTCCGGCCTTCATCAGACCCGCATGGCGTTCGGGCAGCTCCAGCCGCAGGATGAAGCCTTCCCGCGCGATTTCGGCGATGGTTTCACCGGGCATCACCAGCGCCCCAAGCGCAACGGGCACGGACAAGACTCGACCGCTGGCCGCAGCCAGTATTTCGCCCTCCCGCTCCTGCTGATCCAGCACGTCGCGCCCGGCCTCAGCGGCCCTCAGGCTGTTGCGCGCCACCTCCAGCTGGGTTTCCAGCTGATCGACACGGGCCTGCGAGATAGTGCCGCGCGCCAGCAGCTGCCGCGCCCGGCCCGCCTCCGTCTCCAGATTGGCCGCTTCGGACTGCGCTGCCGCAATCTGGGCGCTGAGCGCCTGCCGCCGCAGCGCCAGCTTCTCATCGACGATACGGCCGATCCTCTGACCGGCCTGCAGGGCGTCGCCCTCTTTCACGGCCAGTTCCGTCACCGTGCCTTGCGTGCGGGCCCGCACCGGCACCCGGACGGCCGGTTCGACGGTCGCATAGACCGCCTTCCAGTCGGTCACCTCCAGCGGCTGGACCGCCAGATCAGCCGCACCAGCCCCCGCGGGCAGCAGCAAGGCGGCAATGACAGCGGCCATACAGATCAGGCGCTGAGGATCACAAACGCTGCGCGAACGCGCGGGCGGAAAGGGGCAAGTCGAAGCGGGCATTGGGATTCCCATATTTTCATTATTTTGAAAATATAAAGATAAGCCTCAGCCCTGCCAATGTGTAATTCCCGGTATGCCAGTGCCCGCCCGAACGCCGATTGGCGGCATATTTGGCCAGGCCTCAATGCCCGAACAGCACGAAGGCATAGGTCAGTTCCGGATCAACACCCTCGATCCGCCCGGCCCAGGCATCGCGCTTGGTGGCGATGAAGGCCTTGGAATAGGACATGCCATCGCGCAGCAGGTGTTCATGAAAGCGGATCATGAAACGGGAGGTCGCCCGGTCTGGTATGCTGTCGATGGTCAGCAGCGAGCGGCGGGCACCGGCGATGGCCAGCGCCATCGGCAGACCGCGCACCGTGGCCGTGACCCCGGGGTCTCCCAGTGCGGTTTCACAGGCGGCGATGATGACAAGCCCGGCACCGCTCAGGTTCCAGTCCAGCACCTCGCGGGCATGGACAACATTGTCGGACGGATCATCCCCCTCCCCGCTGTCCTTGAGATCCGCCAGCACGAAACCCGTATTGGTCAGCCGCGCGGCACCGTCATCATCTTCCCGGTAGAAACCATGGGTGGCGAGATGGATGATGGAAGAGCTTTCCGCCCCGGCCCGCACTCCGCTCTCAGTCGCCGTCTTGCCGGTGAGAAGGCTGGGCTTGAAGCCGGCCGCACCGGCAAGCTCCGCAATCGCCTGAACCTCGCTGGCCGTTCCGGGCAAGGGCAACACACTGGCATCCGGCCCATAGTCCAGCCCGCCAGCCAGCAGAATCCCCGCGCCCGGTTCCGGCCTGCTCTGGCTGTCCCGGTAGGCATAGGCCTGACGGCTGGTGATGAGATGCACGTCCACCAGCTCGCCCAGCCGCTTGCCATCTCCTGTCCTCAGTTCGGCAAGCGCCCACTGATAGAGCGAGTCGTCCGGGATGATGTAAAGCGAGCCCGCGCCCTCTGCGGCCGAAGCCAGAACCTTGGCAAGGCGTGTCTCGACCGCCTTCATGACGAAGCCTGCCGGGGCCTCGCCGTCCTTCATGCGGATGGTGCCGATCTGGTTCACCTGCGGCGGCTGGCCGGGGCGTGAGATTACGGCACGGATCTCATAGGCATCCGGATAGCCCCGGCGCTCCAGCGGCCATCTGCGGGTGACCGCAAGATCCACGATTACATCCCCCGCTTCCGGTTCGGCAACCGCTTCGGGAACCGTCACCGGCCCACGGAACCAGGGTGTCACCTCGGTCAGGCCACGCGCCGCACGGGCCTCGTTGAGTGCCTTGCGGGCCTCCTCCATTTCCTGCCGCTGCGGATCGAGCTCATCCGTATAGAGCGCGCCCGTCACCAGCTCGCGGAAGCGGCCGAACTTGCGGAAATAGGTGAGGATCAGCTCCCGGTAGGCCTGGTCATCCGTTGTTTCGGCTTCCCGGCGCAGATCGAGCTCGGTCTGGCGCGTCAGGGTCTTCCAGCTATCCAGCGAGGCGGCGAAGTGGCGGGCAGCATCCGCGTTGTCCCGCGCAAAATCCGCAAAGGCTGCCAGCATGCCGTCGGCCAGAATGCGCGCCGAGCGGGCGGCGCTCAGGCTTCCGGCCGCCGTGACATTCGCCCGCGTCCAGCCGGACATCACCGCATCCAGCTGCCGGAAGCCCTCTGCGGCCTCCTCCGGCTTCAACCGGCTCAGCAGCCGCAGGCGCGCAAGCTCCGCGTCGAAACTCAAGGGATGAGCGTCCGTGAACCGCTCATAGGCCACATCCCGGGCGCTCTCGCGGTAGGTCAGCGCCAGATCATCAAGCCCCCGCCGCTCCGCCTCCGAGGCGTAGAGATCGAGATAGGCCAGTCTCTGTTCGGTTCCGGCGGTGCGCCCTTCAAGCCTGGCAGTATCGCGCAGCGCCCTATCCTCAATCGCCTTCACACCGCTGCGGTAGGCCACATAGTCCCGCCAGGCGGCGATCATCTGGATGTAGCGCGGGGCGTAATCCATGTCGGTGGCGATGGCCTCAAGCGACTTCAGAGTCCGCTCCGCATCCTCCCAGCGCTCCAGATCCAACTGGTCATGGGCAATGTTCAGGGCGGAAGCGAGGGTCAAGGGCGCCGCATTGCCGTATTTGTCATGGCGCCTGAGATAAACGTCAAAGTCGATGATCAGCGCATCGGACGGCAGCTTCAGCGAACGCAGCACGGCTGCATGATTGTTCCTGACACGCCAGTAATCCGGATCGTCCGCCCCGAACAGGCGCCACATCTGCGGCACCATATAGCTGTAGGCCGCCTCCGCCCCCGCCAGCTGCCCGGCGGCATGCATGGTCTGGGCAAGACCGTCATAGGCATCATAGCCCTCCTTGCTCTCCGGCCCGAAGATGCTGAAGAGCTCGTTCATCGCGGGCAGGTGCAGCCGCAGCGCCTCGTCATACGCCCCCGTATCGCGCAGGAAGACGGCATAGTTGAACATGAGGAAGGCGCGGCCGGGGCTCGAGGTGCTGGCGAACAGGGGCGAGGTCATGCCGCGCTCGTAGATTTCGGCCGCCATCTCCGCAGAGGCGTGGGTCATGAAGGCATCACCGCCCTCGGACACGGTGTTGAAGAAGTGGCCGTCCTCGCCGGAGGCCTCCAGCGTATCCAGCGCGTCCATCATTGCCGGAAAGGCCTCATCGTCCCGGTCCGTGGACAGAAGCGCATAGGCCTTGTTCACCAGCGCCCGGTGGTAGCGGCGGGCGTCCTCCGCCTTGTTCTCCTGCGCCCCTTCAACCATCTGCCGCAGCAGGGCATCCTGCTCGGCGGGCTTTCCGGCATTGCCGGCAGCGACAGAGAAATCGAACAGGAAGGCGTCAAGCTCAGCCCCCTCCAGCCGCTCCATCAGCGGAGCCGCCTGCGCAACAATGATGGCATAGGTTTCGGGCCAGCCGCCGGCGGTTGCCGTCCTGTTGACCAGCGTAGTGATGAGCTTGCCCGCCCGCGACGGTTCCTTCTCGGCAAGCTCATGGGTCAGCGCCTGCCGCAGATCATCCCGCTCCGCCACCACCGGCCCGATGTAGCGGGTCATGTCCTGCGGGATGGTGAGGTCTTCTTGCCTCTGTGCAAAGGCAGATGGCGGCAAGGCAGTTCCGCCCAGCAACAGGCCGAGCAGCAGAGCGCCCGTGCTGATTTTCAGCCTCACTGCCCGGTCTCTCAAGACGGCCTGGAAGGGCTTGCGGGACAGGTGAACAGGCGTCTGGCTGAACATGCAGGACGGCTCCATGGACTTGCGCGCAACGGATCACCGCCGCTTTGGACAAGGACTAACGCCCTCGCCAAATTCCGCAAGCCCGAGGAAGGTTCCATCCGGCCTTGCCGGCAGCTCCGCATACAAGGGCGTTCGATTCTGCCGCATCACGCCTTGAAATTGCTCATGCGCCGCACGGGCTTGACCAGCACTCAAGCGGTCAAGTCCGTTGAGTCCTGGTATCAGCCGAGCGCTGCAATCTTCTCACGGAACTGCGCCGTGCCCTGCTCGATCCGGTCAAGGATGACATCCAGCGCCCAGAACTTGTCGAAGATGTCATAGGTGATGGTGCGGCAAAGATCGTGCCGGAAGGTGCCGAGGCGCTGATGGTAGACCTTGGCCAGCTTCGGATAGCCCATCGGCTCGCACATGGCGGCAAGGGCGAGGAACACGGCCAGTTCCTCGGCCAGTTCCGGATGAGAGGTTCCGTGATCTTCCAGCCAGCGGTAGAGATCCGGATGGACATTGTTCATGACGCCGCAGAAGCCCTTGGAGCCTGCCTGCATCGCCGGATAGGCAATGGCCGCATTGGCATTGCTGATGGCAAGCGGCGAGCCTTTGGTCAGGGCGACGCGGCGCTTGACCACGTCCAGATTGCACGAGACATCCTTCAGCATCAGGAAGCGGCCTGTGTCTGCGCAGAACCTGATCTCGTCATCCGTCAGCAGGCGGCGGTAAGGCGCAGGGCATTCGTAGAGGCCCAGCGGCACATCCTTCGGCAGAGCTGCCAGAAGATCATCGAGGCGGGCGCGGAACACATCCGTCCCCTCGTCCTTCTGCGCCAGGCGGTTGGTCACCAGCACCAGCCCGTCAACGCCCGTGGCGGCAATGGCGGTCATTTCCGCCTTCTGGTCTTCGGCGCTGTCCGAGATATGGCCGGAGGCCACGACCGGCACGCGGCCCTTCACCTTTTCCATGGTGAAGCGGGCAAGGTCCACCCGCTCCTCAAGGCTGAGGAACTGCATTTCGGAAGACTGGCAGACGGCAAAGAGCGCCTCGCTGCCATGGGCCAGATACCACTCGATCAGCGCCTCGTAGCCCTCCCAGTCGATCCGGTTGTCCGGGGTAAACGGGGTCAGGACGACAGGCACAATTCCGCCAATAGGAGCGAACACGTCAGGTTCCTTTCAGCACTAAGAACAGGTGAGGTCAGCCGGCGTAGCCGAACATGCGGGGCAGCCAGAGAACCAGATCAGGGAAGAGGATGAGCGCCAGCAGCGCCAGCAGCAGTGCACCAAGGAAAGGCCAGATCTCGCGGATCATGTCCCTGAGGGCGATGCCGGTGACGGCGTTGATGACGAAGAGAACGATGCCATAAGGCGGCGTGATCAGGCCGATCATGCAGTTCACCACGGCAACCACGCCGAAATGCACCAGATCGATGCCAAGTTCGCGGCAGGCCGGCAGGAACAGCGGGATGATGACGAGGATCAGCGTCGAGGCATCCAGCAGACAGCCAAGCAGCAGCAGCAGCACGTTGATCATCAGCAGGAACATCAGCGGCGAAATGTCGAGCGCTCCGGCGAAGGCCCGCATATGCGCCGGAATGTTCTCCGAGGCGACGATGTAGTTGAAGATCAGCGCTCCGCCGATGACGACGCCCACCGAGGCCGACTGCCTCGCGCTGACGCGCATGATGTCCCAGAAGGCGCGGAACGACAGCGCCCGGTAGAACACAACCGACAGGAACAGGGCATAAAGCGCAGCAAGCGCGGCAGCTTCCGTCGGCGTGGTCATGCCGCCGTAGATGCCGACCAGCAGGATCACCGGCATCATCAGCGCCGGGAAGGCATTGACCGTCAGCCGCGGGATGTCGCGCGCCGGAACCGGCTCCTCCAGCTTGAAATTCCGGACGCGGGCAATGCGGGCATTCATCACCATGAGCACAAGGCCCATGATCAGGCCCGGCACCACACCGCCGAGGAACAGGTAGCCGATCGACTGGTCCGAGACGAGCGCATAAAGCACCATCGGGATCGACGGGGGAATGATCGGACCGATAGTGGAGGAGGCTGCGGTGATGGCTGCGGCATAGCCGGCCGTATAGCGCCCGCCCTCGCGCATCATGTTGATGATCAGCTTGCCGATGCCGGCTGCGTCAGCGACTGCCGAACCGGACATGCCGGCGAAGATGAGGCTCGCCACCACATTGACGTGGCCCAGCCCGCCCCGGAAGCGCCCGACGATGGCAACGACGAATCCCAGCAGCCGTTCGGAGACGGTTCCGGCATTCATTATATTGGCAGCAACAATGAACAGCGGCACGGCGAGAATGACATAACTGTCATAGACGCCCTGGATGAGCTGTTCGGCTGGCAGCGCCAGATCCTGCCCGCGCATGGCCACATAGACGATCGAGGAGACGATCATCGACAGGGCAATCGGTGCCCCGAGAGCGGCCAGCGCCAGCAGCACGCCCAGGCAGACGATGAATGCAAGGGTCACAGCCGCCCTCCCCCGCTGGCCAGGATTTCGGCCGAGTTGTCGGTATCGTCTTCGCCGGGCGCTTCTCCGCGCACAATCTTCGCAGCCCGCCAGATGTAGCGGCCGATGATGGCCACAGCGAAAAGCGCGTAGATGCCGAAGACATAATCAAGGCGCCACTTCAGGATGGCGCTCTTCTTGATCTTGTAGAAGGTGATGTAGTCCCAGGTGGCCGGGAGCGCTGCGGCAAAGGCCGCGACAATGACCAGCGCAGCCACAAGCGCCATGACACGGCGCGTGCGCCGGCCGGCAGCCTGATAGAACAGGTCGAAGCGGACGTGGGAGGTTTCCGGGAGGCAGAAAGCCGCCCCCCAGAGCACCACCCACAGCCACAGGGTCATGCTGAATTCCACCGTCCAGCCAAGCTCGATCCCCGGATAGAACCGGAGAAAGACATAGCGGGCGAGGACCTGAAAGATGAAGGTGGCGAACAGGGCGGCGAGCAAGCCCGCCGCCACATGATCCGCCCCGGCCTGCAGGCGGCGGGCGATTTCACGCATAACCTCTATCTCCGGAACTCAGAGGGCGTTGATCTGATCGACCATGCCTTCCGGCCAGGACTTGGAGAAGTCCGACTCCAGATACTGCTTCTGCACATGGGTGCGGAATGCCTCGATATCCGGCGTATAGACCTTGAGCCCCTGATCCTTGAAGAACTGCTCCAGCTCGGCCTCAAGCGCCAGCTGCTTCTGGCGTCCGCTCTCGGCAGCCTCATCGGCCGCCTGCTGCACCGCAGCCTGCTGTTCTGCCGTCAGGCTGTCCCACACCTTCTTGGAGAAGGCGATGTAGTTGAGATCCACCAGATGCGATGTCAGAACGATCTGCTTGGTGACTTCATAGAACTTCACGTCCCGGTTCGTCGGCAGCGGATTGTCCTGCCCGTCGATCGCGCCGGTCTGCAGGCCGGTGTAGACTTCCGTGAAAGCCATCGGTACGGGGCTCGCGCCAAGCGCCTTGCCGAGGAACTGCCAGGCATCGGAGCCGGGCATGCGCAGCTTCAGGCCCGCCAAATCCGCCGGGGTCTTGATTTCCTTGTCGGTGCGCAGGTTGAGCTGGCGGCGGCCAAGATACATGACGGCCAGCAGCTTCACACCCAGCTCATCCTCGATCTTCTTTTTCATCGGCTCCATGAATTCGGCCGCGAACACCTTCTTCTGGTGCTCAGCGTCCTTGTGCAGGTAGCCGGCCGTGAAAATGGAGAACTCGGGGAAGATGGCAGCCAGTTCCTGCGCGGAGGTGATGGCCATTTCGAGGTTGCCGCGGGCAATGGCTTCCAGCTCGGTGCCCTGCTTGAACAGCGAGGCATTATAATGCGGCTGATACTCGGCGAACTCTGCGATTGCCGGGGCGAAGACGGTGGACAGAGCTACGGTGCGGCTGTCGGTTTCGGTCGCAGGCGTCGACATGCGCAGGGTAATCTTGTCAGCGGCAAAAGCCGGCACGGAGCACAGAACGGCAGCGCCGGCGGAAACGGCAGCAACCGTGCTCAGAAACTTGCGGCGGGTAAGGCTCAGATCCATCGTATCCTCCCAGATCATCTCTTGTTACGGCCCCGGTCATGCTCCTCCATGCCGGCGGCCGCCCCGGCCTCCGGCAAGCGTGAAATTCACCCCACTGGAAACCGGCGTGACAATGTCGTAACATGTCAGTGCGCGGTTAGCAATCTGGGTAAAGCAAGAATGAACACGCAGGCGACGGTCAGGGAGAAGTACCGGACCCCGGACGGGGACGCCACGGCACAGAAGCCTGTCTCGTTGCGTCAGGCCGCCTATGAGGGGATAGAGGAGATGCTGAACTCCGGCCGCCTGCGGCCCGGCCAACTCATCAGCCAGCGCGAGCTCATGGACATGACCGGCGCAACGCTGGGGGCCGTGCGCGAGGCCATCCCCCGGTTCGAGGCAGAAGGCCTGCTGGTGACCGTGCCCAAACGCGGCCTGATGGTGCCGGGGCTCGACATTCACTTCGTTCGTGACGCCTATCAGATGCGCCGCCTGCTCGAAGTCGCAGCCCTGCCGGAGATCGCCGCCAAACTCGACCCTGCCTTGCTGAGAAACTGGATTGCCCGGCACCAGGAAGGCCAGGCGCAGCTGTTGCAGGCAGACCCCGCAGGCCATGACGCCGCGGCCCACATGATCCAGCATCTCGACTGGGAAATGCATGAGGGCCTGATTGCGGCGCTGGGCAATGCGGTGATGAGCAACGTTTACCGCGTCAACGCCATCAAGGTGCGCATGGCGGTGCAATCGCAGATCAAGGTGACACCGGCCAATGCGGTGCGCGTCATCCGCGAGCATCTGGCTTTTCTGGAGCCCATGGCGGAGGGGCGGCATGCCGAAGCGCAGCAGGCACTGGCCCACCACATCACCAATTCCATGCGTATCGCGCTGGGCGAACCGATCACCGGCGGCCCGTAATCCGCTCGCCGGACCTGATGTCAGGCGCTGGCCTGCTCCAGCGTGCGCACGGCAAATTCACCGCGCAATTCGCCGTAAACGGCCGCCTGCACCTGAATATGCGAACGCATCAGCCGCTCTGCCGCAGCCGTGTCCCCTGCCTCCAGAGCATTGAGGATATCCCGGTGCTCCTGCATGGAGGCGCGCAGCCGGTCTGCGGCCGAAAGCTGTGCCTGCCGGAAAGGCCTGAGGCGCCGCTGCATGGCACGCGTTTCTTCCGCCAGAAAACTGTTGCCGGAGGCATCGTAGATCAGGCCGTGAAAGATGGCGTTCTCGTCATAGTACTTGCGGAAGTCGCCGGCGGCGAAAGCCCGCTCGCACCCGTCCGCAGCCCGCCGGAGAAGCATCAGCTGAGCGGCCGTGATCCGGGCTGCTGCGAGACGGGCACACCAGGCCTCAAGCTCGGCCATGACCTCAAACATCTCCACCAGCCGCACGAAGTCGGGCTGGCGGACGAAGGCGCCGCGGTTGTGGATAAGTTCGACAAGGCCGGAGGCCGCCAGCAGCCGCAAGGCCTCGCGCAGCGGCGTGCGCGACACGCCAAACTCACGGGCCAGCGACACCTCGTCCAGCCTTTCGCCCTGGCTAAAACGCCCCTCGGCAATAAGACCTTCCAGCTGCTCGAAAATATGCTCTGCGGTTGGCAGTCTGACAGTGCTCACAGCCGTTCTCCTTCTCCCGCAAATCTCTATGGCGGGAAGCCGGACTTCCCGCAAGGTCAAGACAGCGTAGCACCCGATTGCATGTAGAGTGTCATTTTTTGTGTACAAAATCAAAAAATCGCGTACGCTGACAATGTAACAAGCTCGAAACGGGCAAGAGGGGAAGATTGATGAAGCTTTTGACGACTGCCGTGGCAGCGATCCTGCCTGCATGCCTGCTCTCCACCTCAGCACTCGCCGGAAAGGCGGACGATACACTCAATATTGCCTTCACGAAGGAAGTTGAGCACATCGATCCCTACTTCAACACAGCACGTGAAGGCCTGCTTCTGGCGACAGCGATCTGGGATGAACTGGTCTACCGCGATCAGGAGACCGGTGAATACAAGGGCGTTCTGGCCACCAGCTGGAGCTGGGTTGACGACAAGACGCTGGAACTGAAGCTGCGCGAAGGTGTCAAGTTCCACAACGGCGAGGCATTCGATGCCGACGACGTCGTCTACACCCTGAATTACACCGTCGATCCGAAGAACGGCATCAAGGCCACCGCCAAGACCAGCTGGATCGATCACGCTGAAAAGGTGGACCCGTACACGGTCCGCATCCACACCAAGGGCCCCTTCCCGGCCGCCCTCGAATATCTCGCCAATGGCGTGATAATTCACCCCAACGAATATTACGCGGCCGTTGGCCCGGATGGCGTTGCCACCAAGCCGGTCGGCACAGGCCCCTACATGGTCACGTCCATGGACCCGGGCAAGCACTATGTGCTGAAGCGGTTTGATGACTATGTCGAAACGGCCAAGCCCAAGGCCTCCATCGGTACCGTCGATATCCGCACCGTTCCGGACACCAACACCCAGATGGCCGAGCTGTTCAGCGGCTCCGTTGACCTCGTCTGGGGCGTGCCGGCCGATCAGGCGGAAAAGATGGCGACGCTGGAGCAGTTCCAGATCATCAACGCCCCGACCATGCGCGTAGGCTATCTGTCGATGGATGCCGCCGGCCGCTCCTCCCCCGGCACGCCGATGAAGGATGTGCGGGTGCGTCAGGCGCTCTATCACGCCATCAACCGTCAGGGGATCGTCGATGCGCTGCTGAAGGGCTCGTCGCAGGTGGTGGACAGCGCCTGTTCGCCCGTTCAGTTCGGCTGCGATCAGGACCTGCCGACCTATGCCTATGATCCGGACAAGGCTCGCGCCCTTCTGGCAGAGGCAGGATATCCGAACGGCTTCGAGATGGACCTTTACGCCTACCGTGACCGCCCGCTCGCCGAAGCCATGATCGGCATGCTGGCTGGCGTGGGTATCAGGGCCAACCTCAACTACCTGCAATATTCGGCCCTGCGGGAAAAGCGCCTCAAGGGCGAGGTTGCGATCTCCTTCCAGACCTGGGGCTCGAATTCCATCGCCGATGTGTCAGCCATCGCCAGCCAGTTCTTCAAGATGCAGGGCGAGGATGATGCCCGTGACGCGGAGCTTCAGGCCATCCTCGACAAGGGTGACTTCTCGGTGAATGACGACGAGCGCAAGGCCGCCTACAAGGAAGCCCTGACCTACATCGTCGACAAGGCCTACTGGGTGCCGCTGTGGACCTATTCGTCCAACTACGTGATGGGCCAGGACGTGTCCTTCACTCCCACCCCGGACGAGCTGGTACGGTTCAACGAGATCAGCTGGAAATAAGCTCCTGATCCGCCGGAGCCGGGTCCGCCCGGCTTCGGGCCGACCGTGCCTTCGCCCCCCCCCGGGCGAAGCTGCGCCAAGACAAGACCGGAGGCGGCAAGCCCGTCTCCCTTCCTTTTCATGCAGGCGGCAAGATGCTCAAATTCATTCTCTCAAAACTCGGACTGGCGGCCCTTGTAGCGCTGACGGTCTCCTTTTTCAGCTTCATGCTGCTGTTCATGGCAGGCGATCCGGCCATCGCCATCGCCGGTCATGAAGCCCCGCCGGAAGCCATTGCCGCCATCCGGGCCCAGTATGGCTTCGACAAGCCTTTGCTGACCCAATACGCCGAGTGGCTGATGCGGGCGCTCTCCGGCGATTTCGGCATGAGCTACTATTTCAAGGTGCCGGTGGCTGATCTCATTGCCGACCGGCTGCCCGTCACCTTCATCGTCGGCAGCCTGGGCATGAGCTTTGCCCTCATCGTTGCCATTCCGATGGGCGTCATCGCCGCCGCCTTTCCGAACACGATCATCGACCGCATCGCCCTGACCATCGCCGTCGTCGGTCAGGCAATCCCGAGCTTCTGGTTCGCACTGATCCTGATCGTCATCTTTGCCGTCAATCTCGGGGTCGTTCCGGCCTCCGGCACGCGCATGTGGACCGGTTACATCCTGCCCATGGTCGTGCTCGGCTATTACGCCACACCCGCCATCATGCGCCTGACCCGTGCAGG
This sequence comes from Pannonibacter phragmitetus DSM 14782, assembly GCF_000382365.1. GTDB lineage: Bacteria > Pseudomonadota > Alphaproteobacteria > Rhizobiales > Stappiaceae > Pannonibacter > Pannonibacter phragmitetus. Next base: position 31,531 of record NZ_KB908227.1, read on the forward strand.
CATGCTGGAAGTGCTGAACGCCGATTACATCCGCACCGCCCGGGCAAAGGGCCTCAACTGGCGCATCATCATGTTCAAACATGCGCTGCGCAACGCCATCATCCCGGTCGTCAGCCTCGCCGCCGTACAGCTTGGGTTCATGTTCGGCGGTTCGGTGATCGTGGAAACCATCTTCGCGCTGCATGGCGCCGGGTATCTCGCCTGGGAATCCATCTCCCGCAACGACCTGCCGACCCTGCAGGCGCTCATCCTGATCTTTGCGATGCTCTACATCGTCTTCACCTTCCTGGCCGATGTGCTGAATGCCTGGCTGGACCCGCGGCTGAGGAGCGCCTGACATGAGCACACCGTCTTCAACCCCGGCCACAGTTGCACCACGCGTTGCGCTTTCGCCCTCACGCCAGATCCTGCGCAGGGCCTTCCGCCACAAGGGCTTTCTCATCGGCTTCATCATCGTCGCCTTTACGGCCGCCGTAGCGCTGCTGGCACCGGTCCTTGCCCCGCATGATCCCTATCATCAGGATCTTCTGATGCGCATGAAGCCGCCCGTCTTCATGGGGGGCACCTGGGACCATATTCTGGGCACCGACCAGCTCGGCCGCGACTATCTCTCCCGCCTCATCTATGGCGCCCGCATTTCGCTGCTGATCGGCCTTGTGGCTGCGATGATCTCCGCCGTCATTGGCACTACGCTGGGCGTGCTTGCCGGTTATTTCGGCGGCCGCGTCGATGCGGTGGTGATGTTCATCCTGTCCGTGCGCCTCGCCCTTCCGGCCACGCTGGTGGCGCTGGCGGTGGTGGCCATTTTCGGCGGCTCGCTGCAGGTGGTGGTCACCGTACTCGGCCTGCTGCTGTGGGACCGCTTCGCCGTGGTCATGCGCGCCGCCACCATGCAGGTGCGGCAGATGGACTACATCTCTGCCGCCGAAGTGCTGGGCGCCAGCCTGCCGCGTATCCTGTGGAAGGATGTGCTGCCCAACGTGATGAATGCGCTGATCGTCGTCATCACGCTGGAAATGGCCCATGCCATCATTCTGGAAGCCGCCCTCTCCTTCCTCGGCCTCGGCGTGCAGCCGCCGCTGCCGTCCTGGGGGCTGATGATCTCAGAAGGCCGTCCCATGATCCTGTTCGAGAGCTGGCTGATCACCATCCCCGGCATCGCCCTCTTCGCCCTTGTTCTCGGTATCAACGTGCTGGGCGATGGCATCCGCGACATCACCGCGCCTGAAGGGAGAAACTGATGACCATGACCGGCAACACCGTTCTGTCCATCAAGGGCCTGACCATCGACCTGCCGGAAGGCGGCGACCGGCCCCATGCGGTGGAAAATCTCTCCGTCGAAATCCGCGAGAACGAGATCCTCTGCATCGTCGGAGAGTCTGGCTCGGGCAAGTCGATCACGTCCTTTGCCGCCATGGGGCTGTTGCCCAAGGCGCTGAAGCCATCGGCCGGAGAGATCTGGTTCGAGGGCAAGGATCTGCTCAAGCTGTCCCCGCGCGAGCACATGCAATTGCGCGGCAACCGCATGGGCATGATCTTCCAGGAGCCGATGAGCGCGCTCAACCCGTGCTACACGGTGGGAGAGCAGATCGAGGAAGTCTTCCGCGCCCACACCACCATGCCCCGCGCCGAGCAGAAGGCCCGCACGATCGCGCTGCTGACGGAAGTGCGCCTGCCCGATCCGGAGCGGATCTATCATGCCTATCCGCACCAGCTCTCCGGCGGCCAGCGCCAGCGCATCGTCATCGCCATGGCGCTGGCCATGGAGCCGCGCCTGCTGATCGCCGACGAGCCAACGACGGCACTGGACGTGACGACGCAGGCGCAGATCCTGAGCATGTTCAAGCAGCTGAAGGAAACCCACAAGGCCGGCATCCTCTTCGTCACCCATGACTTCGACGTGGTAGCGGAACTGGCCGACCGTGTGGTGGTGATGCAGAAGGGCATTGTCGTCGAGCAGGGCACGGCAGACGAGGTGCTGAACCGGCCGAAACATCCCTACACCCGCATGCTCATCGACGCGGTGCCACGCAAGCACAGCGGCAAGGGCGGGCCGGAAACCGGCAAGCCCGTGGCTCTCAAGGTCGCCGGCATCGAAAAGACCTTCCGCTCCCCGCGCAGCCTGTTCAAGCCCGCAAGAACGGTCCATGCGGTGCGGCCCATCGATTTCGAGGTTCTGCAGGGTCAGACCCTCGGCATTGTCGGCGAGTCCGGATCGGGCAAGACCACACTGGTGCGCTGCCTGATGGGTCTGGAAGAGCCGGATGAAGGCTCGGTCTACATCGGCAACGAGCGGCTGGACATTACGACAGCCGCGGGCCGCCGCGCCTTCCGCCGCCACATCCAGATTGTCTTCCAGGACCCTTACGGCTCGCTGAACCCGCGCCGCAAGATCGGCGACCTACTGCTCGAAGGCCCCACCAACTTCGGCGTGCCGCGTGCGCAGGCGATGGAAAAGGCGAAGGAGCTGCTCAGGATCGTCCGGCTGGAACAGGATGCCCTCGACCGCTATCCGTCCCAGTTCTCCGGCGGTCAGCGCCAGCGCATTTCCATCGCCCGGGCGCTGATGGTCGATCCGAAGATCCTGATTGCCGACGAGGCCGTCTCGGCGCTTGATGTATCGGTTCAGAAGGACGTTCTCAAACTATTGGCGGATATCAAGAAAAAGGTCGGCCTGACGATCCTCTTCATCACCCACGACCTGCGGGTGGCGGCCGAGATTTCCGACCATATCCTCGTGATGCAGAAAGGCGTCGCGGTGGAATATGGCACGGTGGACGAGGTCTTCGGCAATCCGCAGAACGATTACACCCGCCAGCTTCTCTCCGCCATGCCCGGCCGTGGCTGGGAAGTGCCGGACATCGCCGCCCTTGGCCCCGCCATTCCGGCGGCGCAACCCATCCCAGCATGAGCATTTCAGACATGACCACACGACAGGACCTCATCGCCGCCGCCTCCCGCTATGTCACGGAAGGCGGGCTGGAAACCGATCTCGCCCGGCTTGTGGCGCACAAGTCCGTCAGCCAGTCCGAAGGCACGCCGGAAGACCTGATGGCCTATCTCACCGGCGAAATGCAGCCGATGCTGACCGCCATGGGCTTTGACGTGGCCATCCATGCCAACCCGCGTCCGGGCGGCGCGCCGCTGCTGACGGGTATGCGCATCGAGGATCCCGCGCTGCCCACCGTGCTGGTCTATGGCCACGGCGATGTGTGCAATGGCGAGTCGCACCGCTGGCGCGAGGGCCTCTCTCCCTTCGTGCTGACCCGCGAGGATGACAAGCTTTACGGGCGCGGCACCGCCGACAACAAGGTGCAGCATCTGATCAACCTGAAGGCCATGGAACTGATCCTCAAGGAAAACGGCCGCCTCGGCTTCAATGCCAAGGTCATCATCGAGATGGCCGAAGAGACCGGCTCCTATGGGTTGAGGGATTTCTTCGAGGAGAAGAAGGATCTGCTCGCCTCGGACGTGCTCATCGCCTCGGACGGCCCGCGCCTCGCCGCTGACACGCCGACCATGTTCATGGGCTCGCGCGGTGGCATGGGCATCGATCTCACCGTGGATCTGCGCCCCTCGGACCATCACTCCGGCAATTTCGGCGGGCTGCTGGCGGATCCGGCGATCATCCTCGCCCACGCCATTGCCTCGATCACCGACAAACGCGGCCAGATCCGCATCAAGGAATGGCTGCCGGACAGCCTGACACCCGACATCCGCGCCGCCCTCAAGGATCTGCCGCCCCGGCGCCATGATGCGGACTGGGGACAGGAAGACCTGACGCCATCGGAGCGCGTCTTCGGCTGGAATTCCGTTGCCGTGCTCGCCATGGCCAACGGCAACATCGATGCCCCGCAGAATGCCATCTCCGGCAAGGCACGGGCGACGATCCAGTTGCGCTTTGTGGTCGGCACCGATGTGGAGGGCGTCATCCCTGCCCTGCGCCGGCATCTGGACAGGGAAGGCTTCCCGCAGGTCGCCGTGAAGCCTTCGCGCGGCGAAGCCTTCCGCGCCACGCGCTTCCCGCCGGATCACCCCTGGGTCAAGTTCGTGGAACAGTCGCTGGCGGAAACGGCCGGCAAGAATCCGCATGTGCTGCCGAACCTCGCCGGTTCCCTGCCCAATGATGCCTTCACCGAGATCCTCGGCCTGCCGACCATCTGGGTGCCCCATTCCCACGCCGAATGCGGCCAGCACGGCCCCAACGAGCACGTGCTGCTGCCGGTGATGGAAGAAGGCATGCGCCTGATGACCGGGCTGTTCCTGGACATCGCGGAAAAAGGCCAATCCCTGCCGCGCCGGAGGTGAGAGGGGACAAGGTTTCAAGGGGCTGGGCTAAAGGGGCACAATCCTCAGTGCACGCCCCCCGCCGCGCCGTCCCGGCCTCTGTGCCGGGACCTGTCATGGACGCACGATCCTGAAGAAATTAGCGCGACCCGCAACCTCTTTGCCGTCATCCCCGCGCAGGCGGGGATCCAGTAACCCCGGTATCAGCCATCTCCCTTTCCGGGCGTACTGGAACCCGGTATTGCGCGCTGCGCGCCAAACCGGATGACACTCCGGGCTCGCGCAGTCACGCTTGCGTGAGCCTCCGGCCCATTCCCGGCCTCCCTTGTTGGTTCTCCCGATCCCCTGCCCCATATGCGGGTGACGCCCCGGGCGGCCTAGGCTGCCCGGGGCTACCCCTTGTTCAAGCTGCGGAGATCCTTGATGCCCCTGTCACGCCTCTTCCCCCTTGGTCTTGCCGCCCTCATGGCGGGCGCCGCACCTGCTGCCATTGCGCAGGAAACCGTCCGCTCCAAAGCCGCAGATTTCAGGATCGTGGAAGTCGCCACGGATCTGGAGCATCCCTGGGGCCTTGCCTTCCTGCCCGATGGGCGGATGCTCGTCACCGAGCGGCCGGGACGGCTGCGGATCGTGGGTGCCGATGGCAGCCTGAGCGCGCCGCTGACCGGCCTGCCGGAGATCTACGACAGCGGCCAGGGCGGGTTGCTGGATGTGATCCTCGATCCGGATTTTGCTTCGAACAGCACCATCTACTTCTCCTATTCCACGCCGGTGGAGCGGCGCGGCACCACGCGCATTGCCAAGGCAAAACTGACGGATACAGGGCTGGAGGACGTGACCGTCCTCTTCACCGCGACGACGCCGGGCTCGAACGGACGCCATTTCGGCTCCCGGCTCGTCATCGGGACAGACGGCTATCTTTACGCCAGCATCGGCGACCATGGTGCAGACGATACGGCGCAGGATCTGTCGCTGCACTCGGGCAAGATCATCCGCATCACGAAGGATGGCGCGCCTGCACCGGATAACCCGTTCCTCGGCACCGCTGGCGCGCTGCCGGAAATCTACACCTATGGCAACCGCAATCCGCAGGGCATGACGCTGACGCCAGACGGTGAGATCTGGGCCAACGAGCACGGGCCGCGCGGCGGCGATGAAGTGAATGTCATCAAGGCCGGGCTCAACTTCGGCTGGCCGGAAACCACCCACGGCCGCGCCTATTCCGGCCTTCCCATGGGCGAAGGGCCGGAGAAGGAAGGCGTGACGCCGCCGATCCAGGTCTATGTGCCCTCCATCGCCCCATCCGGCATGGCCTTCTATCAGGGCGATGCCTTCAAGGGCTGGCAGGGGGACCTGTTCATGGGCGCTCTCGCGCTGACCCATCTCAACCGGCTCGACATGGAAGACGGGAAGATCGTGGGCGAGGAGCGGCTGCTGGAAGACAAGGGCTGGCGCATCCGCGACGTGCGGACAGGCCCGGACGGCTTCCTCTATCTCCTGACGGATGCGGAAGACGGCAAGCTGGTGCGGCTGGAACCGGCAGGCTGAACTCAGTAACCGCCAGCCGAACGCCCATCGATGGTCACCCGGCTGGCGGTCACGCCATCGGGCCCCGTTGAAAGCCCGGCAGCACCGCCGCGCACCTGCGTGCCATTTTCCGGGCTGGATGTGATCACTGCACCGCCAACGCCGACCGAGGCGCAGCCTGCCGGAACAAGGGCTGCGGCCAGCACGGCCGCAAGAGCAAAGGCGCGGGAGGGATCTGGAACAAGGCGCATGACGGTGCTTCCTGCATCTGAAATGGCTCGATCTGCCGCCTCACAAGCCGGATACGGCCGGAGACGCACAGATCGTCTTCATTCCGCAGCATGCAGACGCGCATGGCAAAGATGCGGCAGAATGAAAGGCGTTCCGGGGGGCGGCACGGCACCGACGCGCAAGGGGCAGGAATAGACCTCGGAAAGCACCTCCGTCGTCAGCGTTTCGGCCGTCGCGCCGCAGGCAATCACCTGCCCCGCTTTCAGGGCCAGCACGCGCGCCGCATACATGGCCGTCAGGTTGAGGTCATGCATCACGGCAACGACACCGCCTCCGGCCCTTGCGTAATCTGCGGCCAGATCCATGATCATCAGCTGGTGGTGAATGTCGAGACTGGCGACGGGCTCGTCGAGAAACAGCCAGCGCGGCCCTTCCGGCCCCACCGGCTCCCAGATCTGGCACAGCACGCGGGCCAGCTGGGCCCGCTGCTGCTCGCCGCCGGACAGCGATTGATACTGCCGCCCGCCGAAGCCGCTCAGCCCGACCCGCGCCAGCGCTTCCCGCACGCGCGAATCCACCGGGGGCGTGCCCGCCCCGCCAAGCCGCACCAGTTCGGTCACGGTCAACGGAAAGGCGATGGCCGAGCTTTGCGGCAGCACCGCGCGGAAGCGGGCCAGCACAGGGAACGGAACGGTTCTGAGATCATGGCCGTTGAGATGCACTTGCCCGCCATGGCGGTGCTCGCCGCAGATGGCCTTGAGCAGCGTGCTCTTGCCGGAGCCATTCGGCCCGGCAATCGCCGTCACCTCGCCCGCCCGCGCCTCGAAGGACACCTGCCGTACGATCTCGCCCCCGGAGAGCGAGACGGTGAGATCCTTCACATCCAGCGTTGCCATGTTCATTACCCCAGCGAAAAGCCCCGCCGTGTCAGCAGGATCCAGAGGAAGAAGGGCGCGCCGGCCAGCGCGGTCAGAATGCCGATGGGCAGTTCGGCGGGTGTCACGATGGTGCGCGCCACCGTGTCGGCAAGAAGCAGCAGGCTTGCCCCCAGCAGCGCCGAGGCAGGCAGAAGGTAGCGGTGATCAGGACCGATGGTCAGCCGCAGCAGATGCGGCACGACGATGCCGACAAAGCCGATGCCGCCGCTGACGGCCACGCTTGCGCCGGTCGCCGCCGCCACGGCGACGATGCTCAGCCGCTTCAGCCGCTGCACTGGAATGCCCAGATGGCCTGCCGCCGCCTCGCCCAGAACGAGTGCATTCAGTCCGCGCGCCATGAAGGGCATGGACAGAAGGACGGCGGCAATCACCGGGGCACACATCAGGATCTTGTCTGTTGTCGCACCCGCGAGCGATCCGAGAAGCCAGAAATTGATATCCCGCAGCTGCCGGTCATCGGCGGTGAAGATCAGGAATCCGATGGCAGCCTGTGCCAGCGCAGCCACCGCAAGCCCTGCCAGAAGCATGGTCGCCACGTCTGTGTAGCCGCCGCGCGTGCCGATCCGGTAAAGCAGTGCGGTGGCAGCAAGTGCACCAAGAAATGCGGCAACGGGCAACGCCAGAATGCCGAACGTGACCATCAGACCGGCCGGCAGCCAGGACCCCGCAACGATCATCAGCGCGGCCCCAAGGCCTGCCCCTGACGAGACGCCGACGATGCCGGGGTCGGCCAGCGGATTACGGAACAGCCCCTGCATCAGCACGCCGGAAACCGCCAGCCCCGCGCCCACAAACACACCCACGACCATGCGCGGAAAGCGGATGTCGGCGAGGATGATCCGGTCGCGCATGGCCATGGGGCCCTCGCTCTCCCGGCCCGTCAGAATGCCGGCAAGAGCATCAAGACTCGCAAGTCCGGTCGGGCCGGTCATCAGCGCCAGCAGGATGGCCAGGAAGAGCAGAACGGTCAGCCCGGCAATCACCGCCTGCGCCCGCCCGCTGCGGTCCCCTTCGAGAGGCCCGTGCTCTGCGGCCATGGTTTCAGCTGCTGTCATGGCCATCTGCCGGTCCCTCACTGGCTGGCCGCAGCGGCCTTGTCAAAGGCCTCGGAAAGCTCACGCACGGCATCGGCGGTGCGCGGGCCAAAGCCGATCATGAACAGTCCGTCCATCCGCACGACCGCCCCGGCCTGCACGGCAGGCGTCAGCGACAGCGCCGCATTGGCGCGCATCTGGTCCAGCGTTGCATCATGCTGGCCACCGCGCTCCATCATCAGAATAACGTCGGGCTTGGCTTCGGTGATGGCCTCATCGCTCAAGGGCTTGTAACCGTTGAAACCGGAAACCGCGTTGACGCCGCCGGCAAGCTGAATGACAGCGTCGGCAGCCGAGCCTTCACCCGAAGCCATGATCCGGCCGCCCTGCATGGACAGGATGAAGAGCACGCGCGGTTTGACCTGACGCTTGGCCGCAGCTTCCGCCACAGCCTTGAGATCGGTTTCCAGCTTCGCCGCCAGATCTTCCGCCTTGTCTTCCAGCCCCAGCGCCTTGCCCACCACCCGCACCTTTTCGGCAACGCCTTCTGCGGTGTATCGGTCCGGCACCATGACGAGCGGCACACCGGCCTTCTTCAGCACATCCAGCGCTTCCGCCGGGCCGCTGCCCTCGATGACCAGCAGGCCATCGGGGGCGACCGCCAGCACGCCTTCTGGCGACAGGGCACGCATATAGCCCGTATCCGGCAGCGCCAGAGTCTCGGGCGGATAGGAACTGGTGCTGTCCCGCGCCACCAGACGGTCTTGCGCGCCAAGAGCGTAGACCACCTCCGTCACGGCTCCGCCAACGGAGACGATCCGCTGCGCCCCGGCAAGAGAGACAGGCTCCTGCGCATGGGCTTCGGGCGCCGTGAAGCCAAGACCAAGACACAGCAGCGCTACGGCCATGGGCGTGAGCGGCAGGCTGTACGCACGGGAGAGAGAAGAAAGCAGACGCATCATCTTATCCTTGCAAGGCGCCGGGCTCATTCGGCTGCAAACGGGAGTGCCACTGTCTGCGGAGCAAGGCGCGGCAGGTGTTCCACCAGTTCGCGCCAGTCGCTGCGCTCATGGTTGCCCTCGCCGCGCACGCCGAAGAACTGGATGATCAGATTGCCATCCGCACCATAGGCTTCCAGCGACGTCACATGCCCCACATCCGCGCCCTTGCGCACGGCCCAGATCTCGCTGATGTGGTCGAGCCGCAAGTGCAGATGGAAGGTTGGGTCCATGACATTGATCCACGGCCCCATCTCCTTGATGTTCATCACAGGACCGGAGTGGATCTGGACGCATCCCCGGTTGGCGACGAAGCACATCAGCGGGATCGCGTTGTCAGACACGAGCCGCAGCATGGCGCGGATGCTTTCACCATCCACCTGCCAGGCCTTGTCCTCGCCCGCCAGCGCCAGCGCATTGATGCGCTCGATGTCGAGTTCACGCAGGATGTTGAAGAACTGATGCGGATCGTTCATGGCTGACCAGCGGCTGCGCAGATCACCCGCCTTGCTGCCATCGACAGGCCGGCAAGGCTCAGCCTGCGGGCGCTGCGGGACTGTGCCGAGGCCCGGCGTCTGGTCCGCGCGTGCAAGGCGCTCCACCAGCGCCTCATAGGCCTCCAGATTGGAAGCCGCACGCAGATGCACCTTGAACACGGCCTCTCCATGGGCGTCGAACACCTGCAGGCTGCGGCGCGGGCCCTGATCAGAGGGCTTTTCCACCGCAAAGGCATGCACCCAATGCGATGGGAACATGCGGGTGTCGATCTGGCTGCCCAGCATCAGGCCGGTGCGGGTGCCGTTCACGAACTTTTCAAACGGCCCGATCTTTTCATGGACGGCGCTTTCGTTGCGGGTCAGAGCCATCACCTCCCCCACAGCCTGCATGCCCTCGCAGATGCCGGCCATCGAAGCCTCGACACGGCGCACGCCATGGCCGCAGAACGCGGCCACAAGCTGTGCTTCGCTGATCCCCAGTTCCTGCGCCAGATCGCGCTCACGGCGGTCCGGATTGGCGCTGACAGCGGCGCGGATCTCCTCCGGCGCCAGATCGCGATAGGCAGTAGACGTCATTGTTTCCCCCGGTTTTCTGGGCGCCCTGCTGCTGACAGCAGGCAAGCGTTTGCAGAACGCGTTTCAAGCATGGTGCGTGATGAGAACCGGCGGCCGGAAGCTGGGGTTTTGCCTGGCAGGCCCGCCGTTCTGTTCAAATTCATCCGGCGGCCCAACCGCGCCAGATCCCGCAAAAAATGCTGATCCGCGACAGGATTGCCACCGCCGATAGTTGACTTCAATATTCATCTTTTGTATCGACCGCAATACCTGAATACGTTAATCAGGTTTTAGAGTTTGAAAGTTCAGCGAGCGAGCCCTTTGCCAGCCAGCGAGACACACCAGAAAGAGGCACATAAAATGACTCGCGGACGGGGCACGGCAGGGTATTGGCTGAGCGGCGTGGCGCTGATTGCGCTCGCATATGCTGGCAGCGCAAATGCGCAGCAGGCACCAGTGGCAGAAAAGGCGGCAGACAAGCCGCAGGCCACGACGCCACTGCAGAAGATCGTTCTCGGCGCCGGGCAGGAAAAGGTCGCAATCGATACGCCCCAGGCAGTGACGGTGATCGATCAGGAGCAGATCGACAACGCCCAGGCGACAACCATCGGCGACATTTTCAGCCAGACACCGGGCATCACCGTGGTGGGCAGCGACCGCATCGGCGGCCAGGCCTTCAACATCCGCGGCATCGGCGATCTGGGGTCGGCGGACGAGTCCAAGATCATCATCACGGTCGATGGCGCCAACAAGTTCTTCGAAATGTACCGCATGGGCTCCTTCTTCTCGGACCCTGAGCTCTACAAGCGTGTCGAGGTGCTGCGCGGTCCCGCCTCCTCCACCCTGTATGGAGCCGGCGCCCTCGGGGGTGTCATCAATTTCGAGACGAAGGATGCGTCCGATTTCCTTGAAGACGGAGAAACGGTGGCAGTCCGCCTGAAGACCGGATTTGACAGCAACAAGAACGGTCTGATGACTTCGGCCATTGCCGCCATGCGGCTTGGGCCCAATACCGAAGCCCTGATCAACGGCAACTTCCGCCGCTCGTCCGACTACGAGACGGGCAATGGCACCCGTGTGGTGGGCTCGGCATTCGACAGCTTCTCCGGCCTTGCCAAGGTCACCCATCACTTCGGCGAGAACAACGAGCAGTCGGTCCGCCTGTCCTATGAGCGCTGGCAGAGCGACGCAGACAACACCGCCTATTCCCAGACCGGCACGCTGGATGCCTTCGGCAACATCGACCGCGAGATCACTGACCAGACGGTGGTTCTGGCCTATGCGAACCCGGCCAGCGACAATCCGTTCCTGGATCTGAAGGTCAATCTGTCCTTCTCCGACACGCAGGTCGCGCAGAACAACGCCCGTGCGCCGCTGGCCTCCATGATGCGCTCGCCCGAGCTGTTCTATGACGCAGACTACGGCTACCGCACCTGGCAGGCGAAGGTGGAAAACACCTTCGAGTTCAAGGGTGACACCTGGGAGAACTATCTGACCGCCGGCACGCAGGTCAGCTACCAGGAGCGCACTGCCAGCACCAAGGGCGGTGCGGGCTGGATCGACTTCCATCCGGAAGGCACGGACACCAAGGTCGGCGTCTTTGCGCAGAACGAGTTCATCTGGAACGACCGGCTGACCATCACTCCGGGCATGCGCCTTGACTATGTGACCGTGCGCCCGGACAGCGTGATCCCGAACGCATCGACCCAGTCCGACTACGCCTTCTCGCCGAAGCTCGCCGCGCTCTACAAGTTCACGGACAGTTTCTCGGTCTTCGGCTCGGTTGCCCGCACCGAACGCCTGCCGACACTGGACGAACTGTTCTCGACAGGCCCGCGCAACGCGACCTACCCCGGCGGGCGCAGCGTCAGCCTTGACCTGAAGAAGGAGGAATCCTTCAACTACGAGGCCGGCTTTGCCATCAACCGGCAGAACCTGTTCCAGGACAACGACAGCATCGCGCTGAAGACCACCGGCTTCTACAACGATCTGACGAACCTGATCACCACCGGTCCGCAGCGCCAGCGCACGGCTGTGCCTTACTATGTGAACGTTCACAGCGCCCACATCTACGGCGTGGAACTCGAAGCCGCGTATGACTCGCGCTACGTGTTCGCCAGCGCCGCCTACAGCTGGACGCGCGGCAAGAACGAAACCACCAATACCGCACTGACAACCATTCCGGCTGAAACGGTTGCCCTCACGCTTGGCGGCCGTATACCGGACTACAACGTCAATTTCGGCTGGCGCGCCAACTTCACCGGCTCTGCCGATGCCGGCGCCACCACAGGCCCCTTCCCCGGCTATGCCCTGCATGATGCCTTCGTGAACTGGAAGCTCGATGAGGGCCAGTTCAAGGGACTGGAGCTGCGCGCCTCCGTCGAAAACATCTTTGACAAGCGCTACCGCAACAATCTCTCCGGCGATGACGGCAAGGGGCGCACGTTCAAATTGTCCGTCAACAAGAAATTCGGATGGTGACATGACACTGGCACGCAAATTCGAAGTGATCGCAGCCGCCGCGCTGTCGGTCTCCACTCTCTCCGGTGCAGCTCTGGCCCAGACAGGCCCGGCTGCGGCAGAAGGGGTCAAGCTGGAGCTGAACCGTGCGGCGGATGCCGGCAACGGCTGCCTGCTGACCTTCGTTGCCACCAATGGCACCGGGGCAGCGCTGGAGACGGCAGGCTTCGAATTCGTGCTTTTCAACAAGGAAGGCCTGGTGGACCGCATGACCGTCTTCGACTTCGGCGCCCTGCCGGAAGGAAAGACGGTGGTCCGCCAGTTCCAGATCCCGAACCAGCCCTGCGCGGGCATCGGTTCCATTCTCGTCAACGGCGCATCCGGCTGCAAGGCAGCCGCTGCCAGCCCGCTGTGCAGCGCGCCGCTGACCACCACAAGCCGCACTGACATCGGCTTCACCCGGTAAGGACACGGACATGCTGGATTCTGCCTATCTCGCCCCGATCTTCAGCTTCATCGAGCTTGGCGGCTCGGTTGTCGCCATCATTGGGCTCATGTCGGTTGTCGCCGGTGCCATTGTCATCGCCAAGTTTGTCCAGTTCGCCCGCTTCCGCACCGCCCGTCCGGGCCGGGCCCGGGAAGCAGCCGGCCTGTGGCGGGCCGGCCGGCGCAAGGAAGCGCTGGTGCGCCTCGCACGCCCGGTCAGTGCCGCAGAACATGCGGTCGTCACCGCCATGCGCCTGACGGCAGCCGGCCAGATGGACCGCAGTGCCATCGAGGACGAGATTGCCCGCGTAGCAACCCAGCAGCTGCATTCGCTCCAGTCCGGCACCCGCGCACTCGACAACATTGCCCAGCTGGCTCCGCTTCTGGGTCTGTTCGGCACGGTTCTGGGCATGATCGACGCCTTCCAGGCGCTGCAGAATGCGGGAGATGCGGTTGATCCGTCGATCCTCGCCGGCGGCATCTGGGTGGCTCTGCTGACCACCGCAGCGGGTCTTGCCGTCGCCATGCCGGTGGCTGCCCTGCTGGCCATGTTCGAATCCTGGATCGAGGCCGAGCGCATTGCCGTCGAGACCCTGAGCGCACAGGTTCTGGTGGATGTTGCCCATCATGACCACGAGCGCCATGCGCCTGCCGCTCAGGATGGTGCTGCACTCGGGAAGGTCTCCCATGCGCATTGACATGCCGCAGCGGCGCAGAAAGCCGCTGTCGATGACCTCCCTCATCGACGTGATCTTCCTGCTGCTGCTGTTCTTCATGCTGTCCACCACCTTCACCCGCTTTGCGGGGGTGGATCTGGGCAAGCCCGGTCAGGCTGGCGGCGGCGCCTCCGGCACACCGGGCATCCTCGTTTTTGTCGAGGCCGATGGCCTGCGCATCAACGGCGTGACCGTATTGCCCGAAGAGATGGCAGACCGGCTGTCAGGCCTGCAGGAGAAGGGCGCGACCTCTGCCCTTGTCGTCGCCCGTGAGGGGGCCAACGCCCAGGCCCTGATCGACACCGTCCAGACCGTGCGCCGCCTTGCGCCGGCGCTCACCCTGCACGTCGCCCGCTAACGGCTGCGGAAGCAAGGAGCTACAGACATGGCTGTGCGGATCCCGCGCGAAAAAACCAAGCGGCAGATGGAGACAACCATCTCGCTGATCAACATCGTCTTCCTGATGCTGATTTTCTTTCTGGTCGCAGGCCAGCTTGCGCCCCCGGCCGACAAGCAGGTCGATCTGGTGGAGACCACGGATGCGGAAAATCTGCCGCCGCCGGAGGCGCTTTATGTGCGCGCGGATGGCACGCTGGTGTTCCGCGGCCAGCCCACGGATGCGGCTTCCTATCTCGCCGCCAACCCGCTGCCCGCCGAAGGGCCGGACAGCCTGTTGAAACTCGGTGTGGACCGCAACCTTGATGCGGCACGTCTCGTGGAAATCGTTGACGAGCTCTATGCCGCCGGTGCGCCGGCAATCCGTGTCGTGACACGGAAGGCAGGCACGCAATGAAACTGAGACCCTGGCATCTGGCAGCTGCTCTGATGGCCTCCGTGAGCCTCCATTTCGGCGCGGTCGCACTGACTGTGGACACGTCCGGGGAGCCTGCCCTGCTTCAAGGCGGCGGTGGCGGGGCCGTCTCCATGCTGGGCGAAGCCTATGCGGACATGCTGACCGCAGGCGATCCGGACACCGCCAACGCGGTTGCCGCCGAGTCGCCCGACACGCTGGCGCCGGTTGATCCCGATGCCGCCGAACCGGAGACGCAGGAGCAGATCACCGCGCAGGATGTCCCGGTGCAGGAAGCCACCGAGACGCCTGTTCAGGAACCACTGCAGCAGGTGGCGGAAGTTCAGCCGCAGGATATCCAGCCGCAGGAGATCGCGCCGGTGGAAGAGCTGGCCATTCAGCCGCTAACAAGCGCGGAGGCCATCGCGCCGGTCAATGAGACGCCGGAGGAGCCGGTGACCGCTGTCGAGCCTGTTCCCGTGCCGGAAATACGGCCGAAGGATCTGCCCGTCAAGGTGGCCGAGGCAAAGCCCGTCCAGCCGGTGAAAAAGACCCAGACGAAGAAACCGGAAGCACAGCGCCAGCCAAGCACACAGAAGGGCAACAGCAGGGCGAATGCGGTTCAGGGCGCGGGCGGCGCCGCCGATCAGGTGGCCTCGCAGGGCAGTTCCGAAAATCAGGGCCGGTCAACGATCCTCGGCAATTCGGACCGCACCAACTACAAGGGCCAGGTTCAGCGCGCTCTGCAACGTGCTATGCGCCGCGTCCGCTCCCGGGATTCGGGCCTTGCCACCGTCTCCTTCGTCGTCAGCAAGGATGGCAGCGTTTCGGCCATTCGCATCTCCCGCAGCTCTGGCAATCCGCAGGTGGATGAAGTCGCGCTGGAACTCGTCCGCCGCGCCGCGCCCTTCCCGCCCATTCCGGCAGAGGAAGGCAGACCTACATGGAGTTTCAATGTTCCCGTCGAGATCGCGCGCCGCTAAGCTGAGTTGACTGGCCTGCCGACCGCATGACGGCAGGCCACCATACAGACAGAAAGCGGAGAACACCGATGCCTGCACCGGAAGATGCCACGATGATGACCGCCAGCGACGGACTTGATCCGGCCATACGCGGCACAAGGTGGCAGCACCGCAAGACAGGTGGCATCTACCGGATCGTTGGCAAGTGCCGGATCGAGGCTACAGGCGAAGAAGCCTTCCTCTATCAGGGGACAGATGGCACCATCTGGGCCCGCCCCTGCGGCGAATTCATGGACGGGCGGTTCGAGCCGCTGGACGCAGACTGAGCCTCAGGCCGCGAGAATCCGGTCTTCGAGCCGGAAGCGGAAGATGCGGGCGATCTGGGCCAGAGCGGTTTCAAATTCGGCCTGCGGGCTGTTGCCAAGCCGTGCCTCGAAAGCGTCGAGGATCATGTGCTTCGTTGCGCCCTTGACCGCAAAAATGAACGGGAAGCCGAAGTGGGCGCGGTAGGCATCGTTGAGCGTGGTGAAACGGGCAAATTCTTCTGCCGTCAGCCGGTTAAGGCCAGCGCCCGCCTGTTCCTTCCGCGAATCCTCGGCAATGTCCCCGGCAATGGCGGCCCTGCCCGCCAGATCCGGATGGGCCCGGATCAGCGCCAGCTGCTGCTCGTGCGAAGCCGCGCGCATGGCTGCTTCAAACGCGGCAATCAGATCCTCCCGCCGGACAAAAGGCCCCGCCGCGAATGCATCCTCCGCCACCCAGGGCGAGTGCTCTGCCACATCCGCGAAGGCGGCCATGAAGGCCTCGTGATCGAGCCCGGCAAGCAAGGCTTCCGAAATGGGAAAGGCAATCGGCGTGGCGGACATGAGGGTGTGCTCCAACTGTCTTTTGTCCCGGTCCATTCACTTGTTCTGGGCGATCCAGCGGCCCAGTTCCTCACGCTGCTCCGGGGTCATGCCCGTCTCGTTGCCGAGCGGCATGGCATCGGAGAGCACGGACTGGGCCATCACCTGATCAGCATAACGCCGCAGCTCTGCCAGCGTTTCCAGATGAATGCCCTTGGGCGCGTCCGTGAAGCCTCCTTCATGGGTCGGGGTTGCCGCATGACACATGGCGCAATGGCTGCGGATCAGCGTCAGCGCCGTGGCATCGGAAACAGCCTCGCCGCCGGAGAAGTCACGCGGGGCGGTCATCACCAGCGCTGCGGCAAAGCCAAGCGCGGCGATGGGCAGGCTCCACCAGTAACGGTTCAGCGGATCGCCCGCCTCATGCCGGTTGAGGAAATGCCGCACCATGCCGCCCATCAGCAGCACGAGGCCAACGAGGAGCCAGGCCTGCGGATGGCCGGTGAGCATGGGATAGTGGTTCGACACCATCATCAGCAGTACGGGCAGCGTCAGATAGTTGTTGTGCACCGAGCGCTGCTTGCCCATCTGGCCCAGCCTCGGGTCCGGCGCCTCACCGCGCAGCAGGCTGGCGACGATCTTCTTCTGGTTGGGGATGATCAGGCCGAACACATTGACGGCCATGATCGTGCCGATGAATGCGCCCACGTGGATCAGCGCTCCGCGCCCGGAGAACACCTGCGTGAACATGTAGGACGCAGCCATGATCAGCGCGAAGACACACAGCGCCAGCAGCGGCGTGCTGCGGCCGATGGGCGAACGGCAAAGCCCGTCATAGATGAACCAGCCTGCCACAAGGCTCAGAACGGAAATCAGAACCGCCTCTGACGGCAGCATATGAAGCTTATTCACATCAATCAGATAGGACGATGCGTTGAAGTAATACTGCACCACCAGCAGGGCAAATCCGGTCACCCAGGTGAGATAGGCCTCCCACTTGTACCAGATGAGATCCTGCGGCAGGTAGGCCGGGGCAACCGTGAACTTCTCCACGTGATAGAACCCGCCGCCGTGCACCTCCCAGGCCGTGCCGTAGACGCCCTCGCGCATGCCCTCGCGCTTGCGCAGCGAAAGATCGAGGGCGATGAAATAGAAGGACGTGCCGATCCAGCCGATGCCCACCACCAGATGGGCCCAGCGGAAAAGCAGATTCAGCCATTCAGCGGCAAAGGTCATGGTCATGGGCAGGCTCTGGATCGGGATTGTTATTATCTGAAAGACATGCGCAGCCCCGCCGGAAGGCCCGGCCGCGCACGGTCATGGTGCAAGAGCAAACCGGCCCGCAGGTTCCGCACCTGCGGGCCGAAGCTCTTTTTACTGCGGCAGCTTGTCGTCGATGCCCTTGACGTACCAGTTCATGCCGAGGATGGCGCCGTCGTCGAGACGCACGCCGTCAGCAGCGGCTTCCGAACCGTCCTGCTTGGTGATCGGGCCGGTGAAAGGCTCCCAGCCGCCCTTGATCTTCTCTTCGGTTTCCTTCGCCATGGCGACGACATCGTCCGGCAGGTTGGTGTAGGGCGCCATCACCACATGACCTTCCTTGAGGCCGGCCCAAGTCTGCTCGCTCTTCCAGGTGCCGTCGAGGACAGCCTGAACGCGCTCAATGTAATAGGGGGCCCAGTCATCGATGATGGCGGTCAGCTGCGACTTCGGTGCGAAGTTGATCATGTCGGAGGCCTGACCGAAACCAAGCACACCGCGCTCCTCGGCCACCTGCAGCGGTGCGGTGGAATCGGTGTGCTGCGAGATGATGTCCGCGCCCTGATCGATCAGCGCCTTGGCCGCATCGGCTTCCTTAGCCGGATCGAACCAGGAATTGGCCCAGACGATCTTGACCTTGAAGTCCGGGTTGACGGACTGGGCGCCGAGCAGGAAGGCGTTGATGCCGGAGACCACTTCCGGGATCGGGAAGGAGCCGATGTAGCCGGCGGTGCCGGTCTTGGACATCTTGGCCGCGATCTGGCCGATGATGTAGCGGCCTTCGTGGAACTTGGAGTTATAGGTCGCAACGTTTTCGGCCGTCTTGTAGCCGGTCGCGTGCTCGAACTTCACGTTCGGATACTTCTGCGCCACCTTGATGGTCGGGTTCATGTAGCCGAAGGAGGTGGTGAAGATGATGCCGCAGCCTTCACGGGCAAAACGCTCGATGGCGCGCTCGCTGTCCGGGCCTTCCGGCACGTTTTCCAGATAGGCGGTCTCGACCTTGCCGGCAAAATGCTTCTCGACAGCCTGGCGGCCCTGGTCGTGCTGGTAGGTCCAGCCGAAGTCACCCACCGGGCCGATGTAGACGAAGCAGGCCTTGAGATCGGCAGCCTGAGCAGTTGCAAGCGAGCCGGCCAGTGCGGCGGCGGCGACAGTGGCTTTCAGCAGAGTCTTCATTTTGACACTTCCCCTTCGGTTCTCGTTGGGACCGGGTATGCAGCGGGTCCAAAGATGGCGGCCGGGACCGGACCCCATTGAGGTCCCGGCTCGGACCGGATGTCAGCGATCCGGCACGAACGGCTTGCCGAGGCAGGCCGGCGTATTCACGAGCGTCAGGCGCCGGTTGGCGGAAATCAGCACCAGAACGATGATGGTGGCGAGGTAGGGCAGGCTCGACAGAAGCTGCGAGGGAATGCCCATGCCCTTCGCCTGCGCATGGAAGGTCAGCACCGTGACCATGCCGAAAAGATAGGCACCGGCCACGACGCGCCAGGGCAGCCAGGAGGCGAAGACCACCAGCGCCAGCGCGATCCAGCCGCGCCCCGCCGTCATGTTCTCCACCCACTGCGGCGTATAGGCGAGCGACATGTAGGCGCCCGCAAGACCGGCGCAGCCGCCGCCGAACAGCACTGCCAGAAAGCGCACCTTCAGCACCGAATAGCCAAGCGCATGGGCCGAGGCATGGTTGTCGCCCACGGCGCGCAGGATCAGCCCCATGCGTGTGCGGGTCAGCATGTAGGAGACACCGGCCACCAGGGCGAAGGCGAGATAGACAACGGCATCCTGCCCGAACAGCACGGGCCCCAGGAACGGCAGGCCGCTCAGGAGCGGAATCTCGAGCTTCGGCAGCTTGAGGCCCGGAACCCCGATGAAGCTCTCCCCCACAAGACCCGACAATCCGAGGCCGAAGAGCGTAAGCGCCAGCCCGGTGGCCACCTGATTGGTGACAAGGCCCAGCACCAGGGCGCCGAACAGGGCCGACATGGCCATTCCGGCCGCAATGGCCGCGAAAATGCCGAGCGTGCCGGAGCCGGTGAGATTTGCGGCGGCAAAGCCGGTCACCGCGCCCATCACCATCATGCCTTCCACGCCGAGATTGAGAACGCCGGAACGCTCGACGACCAGTTCGCCGATTGCCGCCAGAAGCAGTGGCGTTGCCGCAGTGATGACGGTGAGAAGAATGGCTTCAAACATGGGCGCCCTCCCCGGAATTTTCAGAAAGCACCTTCCGGTGCAGGCGGACGCGGTAGAAGATCAGGGTGTCGCAAGCGAGCACGAAGAACAGCAGCATGCCCTGCACCACGCTGGCAATCTTGTCGGAGATGCCAAGCGACGCCTGCACGCTTTCCCCGCCGATGTAGCTGGACGCCAGAACAACACCAGCCACGACAATCGCCAGAGGATTGAGACGGCCAAGGAAGGCGACGATGATGGCGGTGAAACCGTAGCCCGGCGAGATGGTGGGCAGCAGCTGGTTCAGCGAGCCGGACACCTCCATGATGCCCGCAAGGCCCGCCAACGCCCCGGAAAGCGCAAAGGCGAAGACCGTCATCCGCTTGGCCGAGAACCCTGCGAATGCGCCGGCCCGGGGGCTCTCGCCCAGCACACGGATCTGATAGCCGCGCAGCGAGCGCGACAGCACCACCCACAGGAGAAGCGCAACGCCGAGGGCCACGAAGACGGATACCGACAGACGCCCCATCCCAAGGGACGGCAGCGTGGCGGAAGCCGAGAACAGGGCCGTCTCAGGGAAATTGAACCCCTGCGGATCGCGCCAGGGGCCGCGCACCAGATAGTCCAGCAGCAGATTGGCCACATAGACCAGCATCAGGCTGGTGAGGATTTCGTTGGTGCTGAAGCGGGTCTTCAGGATGGCCGGGATCATGGCATAGGCCGCCCCGCCAAGCGCGCCGCAGAGAAGCATCAAGGGCAGAGTGTAAAAGCCCTGCAGATGCGGGAACATGACAGGCAGGATGGAACCGGCCATCGCCCCAGCCACAAACTGGCCTTCCGCACCAATGTTCCAGTTGTTGGAGAGGTAGCAGACGCTGAGGCCGCAGGCGATCAGCACCAGCGGCGTCGCCTTCACCAGCACCTCCTGCAGGGACCAGGCTTCCGTCAGCGGCTCAATGAAGAACCGGAACAGCGCCTCCAGCGGGTCCGCGCCGGACATAGCAAAAAGGATGCCAGCGCAGATCATGGTCAGCATGACCGCGATCAGCGGGGAAACGGCGGTCATCAGCCCGCTGTGCTCGGTGCGCTTGACGAGTTCGATACGCATCACGCGCCCTCCCCGGACAGACTTGCAGACGAAGGCTTTTCCGCACCGCCCGCCATCAACAGGCCGATCCGCTCCAGCGTCATGGACGAAGCAGGCTCTGCCTGAGACAGGTGCCCGCGCGAAATGACGGCGATGCGGTCGGCGATCTCATAGATTTCATCAAGGTCCTGGCTGATGACCAGAACCGCAGATCCCTTGCGGGCAAGATCCAGCAGGCACTGGCGGATCAGAGCTGCAGCGCCTGCATCCACGCCCCAGGTCGGCTGGTTGACCACCAGAATGCCGGGATTGCGGCTTAGCTCACGGCCAACGACGAATTTCTGCAGATTGCCGCCCGACAGCGATCGCGCCTCCGGATCGTCATGGGACATGCGGATGTCATAGGCCCGCGTGATGTGCTTTTCCATCTCCCCGGCCCGGCCATAGGCGGCAAAGCCGGAGCGGACCAGATCATCGCCGGTGGAATGGCGCGTCAGAATGATGTTGTGCGACAGCCGCATGCCGGGCACTGCACCATGGCCCAGCCGCTCCTCCGGCACGAAGGCCGCCCCGCGCTGGCGGCGGCGGGTGACGCTTTCATTGCCGCAAGGCGTGCCATCGATTTCCACCATTCCCGGCGCGCAGCGCCGCTCACCGCTGATGGCATCGAACAGTTCGCCCTGCCCGTTTCCGGCAACGCCGGCGATTGCCACGACCTCACCGGCGCGCACGTCCAGATTGACGCCCGCCAGCGGCACGGAGAAAGGCGTCAGCGGACTTGTCGCAAGATTGCGCACGGCAAGGCGCACCGGTCCGCTGCCCGTCAGCGCGCCGGAGCTGGTCACATGCGAGACATCGGCACCGACCATCATGCGGGCAATCGAGGCGGGGGTTTCCAGCGCCGGATCGCATTCGCGCACGAAGCGGCCATGGCGCAGAATGGTGGCGTGGTGGCAGATGCGGCGCACCTCGTCCAGCCGGTGGCTGATGTAGAGCACCGCGCAGCCTTCGTCCGCCAGGCGCTTCAGCGTCACGAACAATTCGTCCGCCTCCTGCGGGGTCAGGACGGACGTCGGCTCATCCATGATGATCAGGCGCGGCGCCTGCAGCAGGCAGCGGACAATCTCGATGCGCTGGCGTATGCCGACCGGCAGATCGGCCACCAGCGCATGCGGGTCCAGCGGCAGGCCATATTCGCGGGAGACCTTTTCGATCCGCGCCGCCAGCTCGCGCATGGAGCCGGGTTTCGGCAGCGCCAGCGCGATGTTCTCGACAACGCTCAGGGCCTCGAACAGGGAAAAATGCTGGAACACCATGCCGATGCCCAGCTGGCGGGCGGCGGCGGGGCTGTTGATGCGCACCTTGCGCCCGTCCCATTCGATGGTGCCGGCGTCCGGTTGCAGAGCGCCATAAAGGATCTTCACCAGCGTGGATTTGCCCGCGCCGTTTTCGCCGAGGAGCGCGTGGATTTCACCCTTGTTGATGGTGAGATTGACCGCATTGTTGGCCGCGATGGCGCCGAAATGCTTGCTGATGCCGCGCGCATTCAGCAGCGGCGCACCTTGCGCCCGCCGCACCATGCCCCCAGCGGCCTGCTGCCCATCTGCGGTCTGATCGAGACTGCCCACTCCACACTGCCCCTTCTGCCGTCGGGTTCACCCCGCGTTATTGACCGGCTTCTGCCCCTGCGCAAGAGGCTGATTGTATAGACCTTCCAGCTTTACTGCCTCATTTTTAATCAGGAGCTCAACAGCAACAGAGGCCGCGATGGCCGCCGGCAATTTCGACTTCACCCCACCTGCCCCGATGGGGCACACCAGCCCGCCAACCTGCCGTTCCGCGAGCCCCCGGCGGCGCAGGCGGCTCGTGAACCGCGCGCGCTTGGTCTCGCTTCCGATCACGCCGACATAGGCAAACCGGTCCTGCGCCAGCGCTGCCGCCACAATACCCTCATCCAGCGCATGGGAATGAGTCATGACGAGAATGAAGGCACTGTCCGGCGCATCCTTGAGCAAGTCCGCCGGGCGGCTGACGCTGACGTAGCGCAGATTTCCCGGCATCGCCGGTGGAAAAAAGTCCGGCCGGCTGTCTATCCAGGTGACGTCAAAGGGAAGCGGCGCCAGCGCCAGCACCACCGCACGGCCCACATGCCCGGCCCCGAACAGCCACACGGGCTGAAGCTCCAGCCCGAAACGCTCGGTGAGACTGCCATCCGCCAGCTGGAAATCCGGCCCGGCGGGCAGATCCCCCAGCACCTGCCGCTGCAGGGGCATGCCTTCCTGCGTGAAAGCCGCCCGGACCGCCAGCTGTCCGCCGCGCTCCTCCTGCGCATGCACCAGCGCCCGCACGGGTTCGATATCCTCTGCCGTGAAATGCTCCAGCGCCAGATCGACCCTTCCGCCGCAGCACTGGCCGAGATCCGGCCCCAGCGACACACGGCGGAAGGCAAGCCCCCTTCGGCCTTCGCGCATGCCGGAAAGCGCCCAGCGGATCGCCTCGAACTCCAGCGTTCCGCCGCCGATCGTGCCGGAAATGCTGCCATCCGCGCGCACGGTCATGCGCGCACCCGCCTCACGCGGGGCGGATCCGGCCGATGCTGCGACGGTGACGAGGCAGCAGGCCCCGTCCTTGCGCAGCTCATCCAGAATCCGCCGCCAGAGGATCATCGCGCGCCTCCCGCCTGCCGCATGGCCTGCACCGCCTTGAGGATCGCTTCGGGTGTAGCTGGCGCATCAAGCTGCGGCACTGTGCCCGGACGCAGCGAGGCAACCGCATCAGTAATGGCGCAGAAGACGGAGTTGGCGAGCATCACCGGCGGCTCACCCACCGCCTTGGAGCGGTAGATCGTCTCCTCCGGATTGCCCGGCGAGGCATAGAGCGCGACGTTGAACTCGGCCGGTGTGTCCGATATGGCCGGGATCTTGTAGGTGGAGGGAGCATGGGTGCGCAGGCGCCCCTGCTCGTCCCACACCAGTTCCTCGGTTGTCAGCCAGCCCATGCCCTGAATGAACCCGCCCTCGATCTGGCCAATGTCGATGGCCGGATTGAGCGAGCGGCCCACATCGTGAAGGATATCCACACGGTCCACGGTCATCTCGCCGGTCATGGTGTCGATGGTGACTTCGGATGCCGCAGCACCATAGGCGAAATAGAGGAACGGGCGTCCACTGGCGCTTTCCCGGTCCCAGGTGATCTTGGGGCTGGCATAGAAACCGGCATCGGACATGTGGACGCGGCCCATGTGGGCAAGCTTGGCGAGTTCCGCCAGGCTCATCACGTGGCTTCCGGCACGCACCTGATTGCCGGCGAAAACAACGCTGTCGGGCGCGCAGTGGAAGTGCTCAGACGCAAAGGCAATGAGCCTGTCCTTGATGGCGCGTGCCGCATTGCGTGCAGCCATGGCGTTCAGATCAGTGCCGGAAGAGGCAGCCGTCGGCCCGGTGTTGGGCACCTTGCCGGTGGAGGTGGCGGTGATGATCACCTTGTCGAGGGTGACGCCGAATTCCTCGGCCACCACCTGCGCCACCTTCTGATAAAGCCCCTGCCCCATCTCAGTGCCGCCATGGTTCAGCTGGATCGAACCATCGGTGTAAAGATGCACCAGAGCCCCGGCCTGATTGAGATGCTTCAGCGTGAAAGAGATGCCGAATTTCACCGGCGTCAGCGCCAGCCCCTTGCGCAGCACGTGGTTGCGGGCGTTGAAAGCGCGCACCTCTTCCCGGCGCTGCCAGTAGGCGGAAGTGACCTCCAGCTGCTCCACGATGGTGTGCAGCGTCTGCCACTCCTCCACCACCATGCCATAAGGCGTCTGGTTGCGGGCCCAGTCATAGAAATTGCGCTTGCGCACTTCCAGCGGATCGAGCCCCAGCGTGATGGCGATGGCATCGATCATCCGCTCCGCCGCCAGCATGCCCTGAGGCCCGCCGAAGCCCCGGAAGGCCGTGTTGGAGCAGGTGTCGGTGCGCAGGCGGCGGCTGCGGATCTGGGCGTCGGGATAGAAATAGCTGCTGTCCGCATGGAACATGGTGCGATCCACCACGCCCAGCGACAGATCTGCCGAATAGCCGCAGCGGGCGAAGAAAGTCATGTCCACGGCGCGAATGCGGCCCGTATCATCGTGGCCAACAGCCCAATCGACACGGAAATCATGCCGCTTGCCGGTCATGATCATGTCGTCGTCCCGGTCGAGGCGCAGCTTGCAAGGCCGGCCAGTGACGCGGGCAGCAAGCGCGGCAAGGCAGGCCCACTGGTTTGCCTGCGATTCCTTGCCGCCAAAGCCGCCGCCCATGCGGCGCACATCAACTGTCACCAGCGCATCGGGCACGCCCAGAACCTTGGCCACCACATGCTGAACTTCGGTCGGATGCTGGGTGGAGGAATGAACCTGAACGGCCCGATCCTCGCCCGGAATGGCCATCGCTATCTGGCCTTCGAGGTAGAAATGCTCCTGTCCGCCCACATGGAACGTGCCGGATTGCAGGTGTCCGGCACTCGCCAGCCCTGCTTCCGGAGCACCGCGCCGGAACTGGTAATCCGGCAGAACGGTTACGTCAGCAGCGATTGCATCTTCAACGGAGATGATTGGCGTCTGCGGCCCAACATCAATCTGCGCAAAGCGTGCTGCGCGGCGCGCAGCATCCCGGCTGGTGGCAACGACGGCAAAGGCCACCTGCCCGTAAAAGAGGATTTCCTTGTCCGCCAGAACGGGATCGCCGCCAAAGGAGGCTGAGCAGTCATTGAGACCAGGCACATCGGCAGCGGTCAGCACTGCCACCACACCCGGCGCATTGCGCACAGCCTCAAGATCCATCGCCAGCAGCGGCCCGCGCACCGCATGGCGCGCCCAGCCCGGCACCACATGCAAGGTGCCCTGCGGTTCAGGCATGTCGTCAATATAGACCGCCGTGCCCGTGACATGCCGTTCGGCGCTGTCATGAGGCAGCGACCGATGCACATGGGTCAGCGCCTCTGCGCCTTCCGTAATGGCGGTTTCATGCGGCGCGTTCATGATCGCCTCCTTCCGGCTGAAGGGCGGGCAGACGCAAGGGCTCAGCAGGACCGGCGATTTCCATCAGCGCCTTGGCCAGCAGGGAACGGGCAACTTCCATGCGATAGGCCGCACTCGCACGCATGTCAGTGATCGGCTTGAAATCGTCCTGCAGTGCCCGGATGGCCGCGCCCCAGGTGGCAGGATCATCAATGCGCGCTCCGGCCAGAGCTGCCTCTGCCCCCAATGCCCGGCGCGGTGTGGCCGCCATGCCGCCGAATGCTATCCGCGCAGCGGTGATTTCGCTCTCCACGACCGTCAGATTGAAGGCGGCCATGACGGCGGAAATGTCCTGATCAAACCGCTTCGACACCTTGTAGCACCGGAAATGCTGGTTCGCCCCCGGACGCGGCACGAAGATGCCAGCCACGAATTCGCCCGGCTGCCGGTCCTGCTTGCCGTAGTCGATGAAGAAGCTTTCCAGAGGCAAATCGCGCAGATTGTCGCCCTGCTGCAATTCGATGCTGGCGCCAAGGGCAATCAGCGCCGGTGGCATGTCGCCGATGGGTGAACCATTGGCGATGTTGCCGCCAATGGTGCCCGATGCGCGGACCTGCTTCGACCCAATGCGCCCCAGCAGCACGCCGAGATCCGGCGACAGAGCGCGCAGCGCCGGTTCCGCCGCCGCATAGGTGGCCGCAGCGCCAAGAATGATGCCCTCTTCCGAGGCTTCGACCCGGTCCATGCCAGCCACATGGCCAAGCCAGATGATGCGCGGCAAGGACTTCAGACTTTTGGTGATCCACAGGCCCACATCCGTGGCGCCGGCCACAAGCGTGGCATCGGGAAACTGGCTGTAGAGTGCGGCGAGGCCTTCAACCGTCGCTGGAGCGGCAAAAAAGCTATCGGTAGAACCGATGAACACATCCCGGGAATCCGCGAGCCGCCGCAGCGCTTCGCGGGTTTCGGCAGCACGCCAGGAGAAGGCGTCATCCGCAGCCTCGAAACAGCTCGCCAGTGCTGCATCGATGATCGGCCGGTAGCCGGTGCAGCGGCAGAGGTTCCCCGCCAGCCATTCCGTCACTGCCTTGCGGCTCTTTGCCATGCCTTCCGCGTGATAGAGCGTGAAAAGGCTCATGATGAAGCCCGGCGTGCAGAAGCCGCATTGTGAACCGTGCAGATCGCGCATGGCCACCTGAACCGGATGCAGGCGGCCATCAGAGGACAAATCCTCCACCGTCACCAGCTCCGCACCGTCGATCATGCCCAGAAGCTGGATGCAGGCATTGACAGGCTGATAGGTCAGCCTGCCGCCAATCACCCGGCCAAGCGCCACCGTGCAGGCGCCGCAGTCGCCCTCGCCGCAGCCTTCCTTGGTGCCGGTCGCCCTTTCGGTGAGGCGCAGATAGTCGAGCACCGTATCCATCGGCCCGATATCCGTGAGCTCCACCACTTTTCCTGCCCGCAGGAAGCGGATCGTGTCCCGCATGGCTCAGCTCCCCCTGTAGGTCGAATAGCCGTAGGGCGAGAGCAGCAGCGGCACGTGATAATGCTCGCGCGCATTGGAAATGCCGAAACGGATCGGGATCATGTCGAGGAAGGCAGGCTCCGTCACCGGCGCGCCGCTGGCCTTGAGGTAATCTCCGGCAAAGAACCGCAGCTCATAGATGCCGGGACCGAACTCCGATCCTTCCAGGATAGCCCCATCAACCCGGCCATCGGCGTTGGTTTCCACCCGGCGCAGGCGCGAGGGCTTCGGCTCCACCGCCCAAAGCTCGATCACAAGTCCTGCCGCAGGCTTGCCCAAGGCGGTATCAAGGACATGCGTGGTCAGACGGCCCATTCTGCTCTCCCTCTCGTCCGGCCCCGGGCTGCCGCGCGTCCGCAAGCCCGGGCTGGCTGGCGCCCCGCGCCAGCCGCAATTTCTCAACCCTGAGGTTGCCTTACTTTCCGGGGAAACAATAGAACCGATTAGGGGGCGGAGCGATGCCTAAATGGCATCAATCAACGGCAAGTGCTCTTTGATGGCGAGCATGGCATGATCGTAGAACATGCCCGGCGCCAGCCCCAATGCCCTGAGCGAAGAGGTGACGACTGCCAGCCGGTCCGCCTGAAGCGGCGCATCACCCAAGGGCCGGAAGACCAGAAGCCCGCCAGCGAGATCTGCTTCAAGCCCGATCTTGGTCTGAAAACTGACCACCGCCCCGCGCCGCGTCAGCGCCCGCATGAAGCTGAGGGAATTGGCTTCCACATAGGTGCGGATGTTGCCCGGCAGGCGGGCGAGCGCAGCATCGATGCGGGTGCGCAGCGACAGGCCTTTGGCAGGCAGCGCCAGCGGATAGCGCAGGCAATCGGCCAGTGTCAGATCCCCTGCATGGCTGGCCAGCGGATGATCCGGCGTCATCACGGCACCGATCACCAGTTCATGGGCGAAAGCGGTCGTGAGAGCGGATGTGCGCGGCGGATCGAAGGTAAAGCCGATATCTGCTTCTGCCCGTTCCACCATGCCGGTCGCCTGCAGGGCACTCGTCACCGTCACGGACACGTGGATTCCGGGGTAGGACTTGCGGAAGGAGCCGATAATCTGCGGCAGGATGGAATCGGCCACGCTTTCGACCGTCGCAACCGACACGGTGCCGCGCCGCAGGCCCTTCAGGGCGTCCAGTTCCGCCACCGTGCCTTCAAAATCGGAATATGTGCGCCGCACATGGGCAAGCAGCACCTCGCCTGCAGGCGACAGGCGCAGGCCCCGGCCCAGACGCTCGAACAGGGCAAGGTCCAGCGCTTCTTCGAGCCACAGGATCTGCCGGTTCACCGCAGAGGAAGCAACATTCAGCTGACGCGCTGCAGCGCGGATCGATCCGGCTGCGGCGACAGCCGCAAAGTAGCGCATGGCGGGCGCATAGAGACTGCGCGACCGGTCAGGTTCGGCTGGCTTGCGCCCGGTTTCCATGCCCGCTCACCTCTTCAGCCCGAAATGCCGCCAGCCTTATTCGGGCAGCATCACCGATGTGCCGGTGGTCCTGCGCTCCTCCAGATCCCGGTGCGCGGTGGCAGCATCGGACAGCTTGTAGCGCTGGTTGATCTGGATCGAGACGACACCCTGCTCCACCACGTCAAACAGCTCACCCGCCGTTTCCTCAAGGTCGGAGCGGGCGGCAATGTGATTGAACAGCGTCTGGCGGGTGGCAAACAGCGAGCCTTTCTGCGCCAGCATGCCGATGTTGAAATCAGTAATCGGGCCGGAGGATTGGCCGAAGGAAGCAAAGAGGCCCATGAATTTCAAGCAATCGAGCGAACCGGGGAAGGTGTCGCGGCCGACGGAATCATAGACCACATCGCAGCCCTTGCCGCCGGTGATCTCCTTCACCCGCTCGACGAAGTTCTCCGTCCGGTAGTTGATGACATGGGTGTAGCCATTGGCCCTGGCGAGTTCCGCCTTTTCGTCCGAGCCGACGGTGCCGATCACCGTTGCGCCCAGATGTGCGGCCCATTGACCGGCAATGAGGCCCACACCACCGGCAGCGGCATGAAAGAGGATGGTTGAGCCAGGGCCAACCTTGAAGGTGCGGCGCAGCAGGTAGCGCGCCGTCATGCCCTTCAGCATCATGGAAGCGGCAACGTCGCTGGCAATCGTCTCCGGCAGCTTCACCAGGCGGTCAGCCGGGACAAGGCGCTCCTGCGCATAGGAGCCGAGCGGGCCGACATAGGCAACCCGGTCGCCCGGCGCCACGTGGGACACGCCGTCGCCCACCTCGGTTACCACGCCCGCGCCCTCGTTGCCGGGAATGAAAGGCAGGCCGTTCGGCGCCGGATAGAGCCCCGTGCGGTAATAGACATCGATGAAGTTCAGCCCCACGGCCTCATGGCGCACCCGCGCCTCACCCGGCCCCGGCTTGCCCGGCTCGAAGGCCTCCCAGGTCAGAACCTCGGGACCACCGGTCTGATGAATGCGGATGGCATGAACCATGATGTCTCCTCCAGATCATTTGCGCCGTTGCGGCAAAATCAGCTCATGTCTGCGGGCAGCACAAGGCTGATCCCGCACACGGCATTGTCGCGCGCAGGATAAAGGCAATACCGCTCAATGGGAAAGCTGCTTTCTGACGTGAAAGCGGCCCGTGCTGCCTTCCGGTCAGGCGTAGCGTTCCAGCGCCTGATGCACGGCCGAAACCGTCAGCAGGTAAAGGCTGGAGATGCCAAAGACCCAGGCCATCGGCTCGCTTAGGGTCATTTCGTTCCACAGGCCGATGCCGGCCGCAGCAAGCCAGACAGCGGTCATCACCAGCGTCAGCGGACGCCAGCGCTTGACGCGCACCGGATGGACGAAGCGCACCGGCATGAAGGTGAAGAGGCAGCAGGCCAGAACAACGGCAATGGTAAAGCCCTGCGAGGGCGACAGAAGCATCAGGCCGAAGACGACCATGTTCCAGCAGGCCGGGAAGCCCTTGAACGCCTTGTCATGGGTCTTCATGCCGTTGTCGGCGAAATAAAGCGCACCGGTGAAGACGACGAGGCCACCGCAGATCCAGTTCCACGGGCGGTCCAGCATGGGACCGGCGGCCAGGGCGAAGGCGGGCAGGAAGACGTAAGTGGCGTAGTCGATGACGAAATCCAGCGAGGCGCCGGACCAGCGCGGCAGCCGTTCGGCGATGTTGTATTTGCGCGCCAGGGGGCCGTCGATGCCATCCACCACCAGCGCAAGGCCGAGCCAGACGAACATTTCCTGCCAGTTGCCGCGTGCGCCAGCCAGGAGCGCAGCAAGAGCAATCGGCGCGCCGGAGGCTGTCAGCACATGAATAAGGAACAGCGCCGGCACATGGGACCGCTTTTCAGGGGTAATGTCAGTCACGGCGTTCACTTTCCCTTCGCCCGGCCTGCCTTGCGGCAATCCGGATGCCGGTGCCTTCAACGGCACATCTGTCCACGCTTTCACGCTTCTTGCGCGCGGCAGGCAACAACCTGCCAAACCGGTTCTCTGAACCGGATGCTGGCACGCCCCTGCCCGCATCCGTGACTAAACACGCGACCTGGGCATTGGTTCCCACCACGCCCGGCTCACACCTGCGCAAGCAAGATCAATGCACCTGTTTGGGCAATATTTCAATATCATGACAGGCAGCAATGCGGGATTTTCCGGAAAACCGGCGGATTTCTGCGAATTTCAGCTCAAATTTTCCCGCTGAGAACCAGCGTCGCCCCCATCAGGGACAGCCCCCAGAGCAGCAGGAAAACGCCGGTGGCCTTGTAGAACCAGCGGCTCGGCAGGTTCTTTTCCAATGCCATCACCGCCCCGAGCAGCCCAACCCAGATGATGTTCATGATGCCGACCGCAAACATCACGGTCATCAGCGCCCAGCAGCAGCCAAGGCACGCCAATCCCTGAACGAGGCCTTCCCGGTAGAAAGAAACGGCAGATCCACCGGTGGCCGGGCTTGACCAGCGCGGATACCAGCAGCGCAGCAGGCAGGCCTGTTTGGCCGGGGTGAACTGGTACAGCCCGGCGGCGATGAGCGTCGTCGCCGAGAACACCAGCGACACCGGGGCCATCATGGACGACAGCAGGCCATAGCCGGTCAGCAGCCATTGAACCAGCGTCGCGGCAAGCGCATAGGCCGTCCAGATGGTGAGATAACCGAGCGCCAGCAGGCTGACCGTCGCCGTGGCAGAAGGACCGGAGACGGCATGAGCTCGGCGTTTCGCATGGGCCAGAAACACCGGCATTGCCGATGGCAGCATCATGGCCAGCGTCATCATCATCCACATGAGGAAGACAAGCGCCGCTCCGCCCGCCCCCCAGTGCTCGGAGGGCATGCCGAATGTGGTGGCGCCAGCAGGAAGGCACAGCACGGCAAGTGCAGCGCGGACATCCTTCGGCAATCCGTCGAAAATATTGAAGGCGTTGAAGAGCCCCATGCCCGGCCCGGCTTCGCTCATGTCCATGACCGGAACCATGGAGGCCAGCACGGCAGCAAGATACAGCCATCCGGCCACCGCCAGCAGACTGCACAGGAGGATGACGAGATGGCGTCCGCCGGATGCATCGCTGCCCCCGGTCTTTTCCCCAGCTTCCCTAGCCTTGACGTTCTCAGGCATTGGCGCACTGCTGCTCATCTTGTCCGCTCCTGCCGTCCACCGGTCAAGTGTTCCGGCCCCTGCAGCGAAAGCACTTGCCTGTCAGTGCCATACCCCTTACCCCGGCGCGGGGCGCGACGCTTTGCGCAAGGTCAAGGCCTTGCATTTCGCTCATGGGGCACCATCCTGTCCTCAACAGGTCAAAAGATCAGGCCACAGATCGGGCAAGAGACATGAACACAGCTTCCGCAGCAGGCACGATGGACAAGGCAGAGGGCCAGAACCGCACCACGGATTTTGACGCTGCCGTCATTGGTGCGGGCCCGTCCGGCATGACCGCTGCGCTGCTGCTCGCCCGCAGGGGCTTGCGCACCGTTCTCGTCGCGCCGGAGGTGAACACCAAAGACGCCCGCACCACAGCTCTGTTGCAGGCCTCTGTTGCCCTGCTGGACGAAATCGGCGTCTGGGACAAGCTCGCGGGCCGGTCTGCACCTCTGGCCCATATGCGCCTCATCGACGACACCCGCCGCCTGATCCGCGCGCCCGAAACCACCTTCGATGCCTCGGAGCTCGGACTGGAGGCCTTCGGCTACAATGTGCTGAACCGGGAGCTGAACGCGGAGCTGGAAGCTGCAATCAACGCGGCTGGCGGCCTCACATGGATCAGGACCCGCCTTGCGAAGCTGGAGCCTGCCGAAACAGACGTGCGCCTGACGCTCGAAGACGGCACCACGCTGACGGCTGCCCTTGCCGTGGGCGCCGACGGCCGCAAATCCATGGTGCGGCAGGCTGCCGGGATTGATATCCGCGAATGGTCCTATCCGCAAATGGCGCTGGTGATGAACCTGGAGCATGACCGGCCGCATGGCTCGGTCTCCACCGAATTCCATACCCCCACAGGCCCCTTCACGCTGGTGCCGCTGCCGGGGCGCATGTCGTCGCTCGTCTGCGTCGTCACGCCGGAAACGGCCACCCATCTCAAGGCCTATGAAGATGGCGCGCTGGCGGTGGAGCTGGAACGGCGCGCCCATTCGGTGCTCGGCGCCTTTCGCATTGCCAGCCCGCGTCAGGTCTATCCGCTCAGCGGCATGATCGCCAGGAAAGCCGCCGCCAACCGCTGCGCCCTCATCGGCGAGGCGGCGCATGTGTTCCCGCCCATCGGTGCGCAGGGGCTCAATCTGGGCCTGCGCGATGTGGCCGATCTCGCCCGGATCGCAGGCGAGGCGAAGGCCCGCGGCGAGGATGTGGGCAGCGCTCTGACGCTCGCCCGCTATGACAGCGCCCGCAAGCCGGACATCACCAGCCGCACCACGGCGGTGGATCTCCTCAACCGCTCGCTGCTGACGGATATGCTCCCCGTCCAGGCCCTGCGCTCCCTCGGCCTCTACGCCGCCGGCCGCTTCCCGCCCTTGCGCAAATTCCTGATGCGCGAGGGGATTACGCCAAAGGCAACCCGGCTGCTGCCGTTCTGACGGGAGCGCCCCTCCCCACCTCCGTCAAGCCGTGGCATGACGGAGGGTGGGTTGAGCGCTCTGCTCTACTCACCCCAAGCCTTGCCCCAGGCATCAGGCCCCCTGCCTCCATCGTACGGTCGCCCCGCCGCTCTGCCTCCCCGGCGTACTGTCTTCTCCCCGCTGCGCTGTCTCCCCGCACGGCATGCCCTCCCCGCTTTCGTCATGCCACGGCTTGACCGTGGCATCCATTCCCCGAGCTCGCCGCACGGGGACAAAACACGAATGATTTGCTGGGTGGAGAGGCAACGGCATGGGTGCCACGGCCGAGCCGTGGCATGACGGAGCGGGTGGCGTGGCTCGTTCGTCACCTTCAAC
The DNA here is from genome assembly GCF_000382365.1 of Pannonibacter phragmitetus DSM 14782. GTDB lineage: Bacteria > Pseudomonadota > Alphaproteobacteria > Rhizobiales > Stappiaceae > Pannonibacter > Pannonibacter phragmitetus. The sequence goes on from NZ_KB908227.1 coordinate 65,270, forward strand.
GGCCATGGCGTCTAGCCGTTTGAGCACCCAATCCATATCCCCGAATACAAATCAGGCCCACGGTTTCCCGGAGGCCTGAGAAGGTCTTGCGGTGCGGTCCGGGTCAGGCCGTGAAGGGCCGGGTGCCGGAGGCGTCCTTGATTTCGGTCGGCAGGCCGATGCGGTTGAGGATGGCGAGGAAGGGCTTGGGGTCAAGCTCCTCGACATTCTTCAGCGCGCCAACGTCCCAGGTGCCGTCGGCGATCAGCATGGCGGCAGCGACCGGCGGCACGCCGGCGGTGTAGCTGATGCCCTGCGAACCGACTTCGTTGTAGGCTTCCTTGTGGTCGGCCACGTTGAAGACGAGCACTTCGGCCGGCTTGCCGTCCTTCTTGCCCTTCACCAGCGTGCCGATGCAGGTCTTGCCGGTGTAGTCGGGCGCGAGCGAGGACGGGTCCGGCAGCACGGCCTTGACCACCTTCAGCGGCACGACTTCCACGCCTTCCGCCGTCTTGACCGGCTGTTCGGACAGGAGGCCGAGGTTCTTCAGCACGGTGAAGACGTTGATGTAATGGTCGGAGAACCCCATCCAGAAGCGCACGTCCGCCTGCGGATAGTTGGCCGAGAGCGAGTGCACCTCGTCATGGCCGGTCATGTAGGTCTGCTGCTCGCCGACGACCGGCATGTCCCAGACCTTGCCGACCTCGAACATCTTGTTCGACTGCCAGGCGCCCTGCTGCCAGGAATAGACCGTGCCGGTGAACTCGCGGAAATTGATCTCCGGATCGAAGTTCGTGGAGAACCAGCGGCCATGCGAACCGGCGTTGATGTCGATGATATCGATCGACTCGGGCTCGGTCACATATTCGTCGATGGCAAGGCGCGCATAGGCGTTGACGACGCCCGGGTCGAAGCCGACGCCCAGAATGGCGGTGACGCCCTTCTCAGCGCAGCGCTCGCGGCGCTGCCACTCGTAATTGCCGTACCAGGGCGGCGTCTCGCAGATCTTCTTCGGGTCTTCGTGGATGGCCGTGTCCATGTAGGCCGCACCGGTCTCGATGCAGGCTTCCAGCACGGTCATGTTGACGAAGGCAGAACCGACGTTGATGACAATCTGCACGCCGGTCTTGCGGATCAGGTCCGCAACGGCGGCAGTGTCCATCGCATTGAGGGCATGGGCTTGAAGAACACCCTCGACCTTCAGGCTGCCTTTTTCGCGGACGCTGTCCAGAATCCGCTCACACTTCGCAACGGTGCGCGAAGCAATATGAATGTCGCCGAGCAGGTCGTTGTTCTGCGCACATTTATGCGCGACAACCTGCGCTACGCCACCGGCGCCGATGATGAGTACGTTGCGCTTCATTTCGCCCATAGTCCTCCTTGGGTCTCTAAGGGTTGCACAGCCTCAAGCTGAGGCTGAAATCACGACAGGGCCGCCGTGAAATCGTCATAGGTGAAGTCGCGGGCAAGGCGCACGGAGCCATCCAGTTCCTTCACCGCAATCGCCGGCATCTTCACGCCATTGAACCAGTTCTTCTTGACCATCGTGTAGCCCGCTGCATCCTGAATGGAGAGCCGGTCACCGGCAGCCAGCGGCTTTTCAAAGCGGAACTCGCCGAAAATATCACCCGCAAGGCAGGACTTGCCGCAGACCATCCACTCGTGATCACCCGCATTGGGCTCAACCTTGGCGCTCTGCCGGTAGATCAGCAGATCCAGCATGTGTGCCTCGATGGAGCTGTCGACGATGGCAAGGTTCTTGCCGTTGTGCAGCGTGTCCAGCACGGTCACTTCCAGCGTGGCGGACTTTGTGATCGCCGCCTCGCCGGGCTCCAGATAGACCTGCACTTCGTTTTCGCCCGCAAAGCGCTTCAGCCGCTCGGCAAACTTCTCCAGCGGATAGCCCTCGCCGGTGAAATGAATGCCGCCGCCGAGGCTGATCCATTCCATCTGGCGGATGAGGAAGCCGAAACGCTGCTCGATATGGCCGAGCATGCCGTCGAACCGGTCAAAATTCGCGTTCTCACAGTTGTTGTGGAACATGAAGCCGGTGATCTTGTCCGCGACCTTTGCGATCGTCTCCGGGTCATGCTCGCCAAGGCGCGAGAACGGGCGCGCCGGATCAGCCAGATCAAAGTCCGAGGTGGATACACCCGGATTGACGCGCAGGCCGCGCACATGGTTTGCCGACTGGCTCTCGAAACGCTCCAGCTGGCCGATGGTGTTGAAGATGATCTTGTCGGACGAGGCAATCACCTCGTCGATCTCATCCGGCGCATAGGCCACAGAATAGGCGTGCGTCTCGCCGGGGAATTTCTCCCGGCCGAGCTTCACCTCATAGAGCGACGACGAGGTGGTGCCGTCCATGTAGTGGGACATGAAGTCGAACACGGACCAGGACGCAAAGCACTTGAGCGCAAGCAGCGACTTTGCGCCGGAGGCTTCACGCAGCCATGCGATCTTCTCCATGTTCGGCAGAAGCTTCGACTTGTCGATCAGATAATAGGGGGTGGAAATCATCTCGTGCCCTTTGCGGATCCGGTCCTGAGGACAGGGACAAAACCTGTTGCGGGGGGGCTGTACCCCCTTTGGCCGCAACACTCAATGAAAATCGGTACGCGGGGATGAATTAGACGTCTTTTCCGTGCCAAAGGGCAAATAGGAAAAGCCCCGCTGCAAGGCCTCACGCGGGACGCCCCTGTAAAAAACAGAAAGCCATGGGCGCTGTAACGCAAGAAAAATTCAAAACTGATTTTCAACACATGCCGGAGCGTGCCGCTGCTGCAAGAGGTGGCACAGCAAAACGAAAGAGACGGTAGAGGTTACGAAAGCACGCTGAATGTTTTTCTTGAGCCGGCCAATCAAGCAGCCGCGAACCTTCCGGCAGAGGAAGATGACAATGCGCCGGGAATGCAGGCAGCCTCAGGCCTTGCGCTCCCAGCCGCCGCCATCGCGCTGCTGCCAGTAGGTGACCTCAGCCCCCTGCCCCTTGAACAGCTTCCAGTGCTGACGGGCCTCGGCCAGAGCTTCCTGATCATTGCCATCGAACATGACGACGACACGGCCATAGCCCTCGATGGGGGGCGGCGCGGCCCGGTCCACCAGAAAACGCACCTCAGCCCCATTGGGATTGTCCGGACCTGTGGTCAGGAACACCGGCTGATGCTCGGGGAAGCCGTCGGCGATGGTACCGTGCGGCAGAAACTCATGATCGGAGAAGCTCCACAGATGCGCATCCAATGCGGCGCAGCGCTCATCCGAGCCGCATTGCACCACGGCCTTCCAGTCCCGCTCCAGGCATTTCATCAACAGGCCCGGCAGCACGTCTTCCAGCGGCTGGCGGGTCAGATGGTAGAACAGGACTTCCGTGCTCACTGATGATTCCTCATGTGTTTCCCGGAGTTCATCCGGGTGGCAGGGTGCCATGCCTTCGCCCCGATTGCATCCGGCACCGCGCCCTTTGTCACGGCATCGCCACAATGGTGATGCTGCCGCGCAACATTCCGGGGCAATCCGGCAGAGTGTGACGTAACCCGATAGACAAGGCACCCGGCATCTAGCATTAACCGCTCGCAAATGCGCGGCTGGTACGGTGAATAAACCGGAAAACATTCAGATCGATTCTGAATGAACCGGCGCAGAAGTTTCAGGGCCGTTTGCGGCCGTTTCCCCGGGGGTTTTCATGCTTGTTCGCGTTGCGTTGTTCTTCACAGTGGTCATGGGTCTGGCCGGGGCAACAGCAGCACTTGGGCTGGTGGTGACGGAAAACACCACGCAGTGCCAGTCCTACAAGGCCTGCTGAGCACCTGTCCCGGCTTCGCGGAGCTTCCGCATCCTGTGAAGAAGTGGTCTGAAAACCCGCTGGAAAACCGGCGGGTTTTTTGTTGAAAACCTGTGGATAAAATGCGCCGCGCTTGACCTGCAGCGCCTCACTCGCCGCTCTTGCGGCGCATCGCAGCTGCAAGCTCATCCTGTCCGTGTGCGGCAAGTTCCTGCGCGACGGCGCGGCGGTTTGCCTCGGGATGGTTCTGGTTCAGCTTGGACTTTGCCTCGATCCGCACGACAGAAATCTCCAGCGCAACGATCTTGCTGATCATGTCCTCAAGATAGTCGGCCGGGGCATCGCCCATCTTCCAGGCGCCTTCCCCGTTCAGCGCCTTTTCGCGGCGGCTGGTCAGCAGGCTGACGGCCCGGCGTTTCGCGGCGGGCTCCCGCAGCCAGCGGATATGGCCATGGACATGCACCACCTGATAGTTCCAGGTCGGCACCACCCGGTGCGTCTCGGCTTTGCCCGGATACCAATTGGGGCTGACGTAGGCGTCCCCGCCCTGGAAAATGGCCAGCACCGGCGCACCGTCCGGCACCTCTTCGTGCATGGCATTTGCCAGCGCCACATGGCCGGTGAGCCTGTCACCGGACCGCAAGAGCGGCAGATGATTGGCACAAAGCCCGCCCGGCGCATCAGCCACCACCGCCGCCAGCGGAAATGCGCTGATCAGGCGCTCGACTTCATCGGGATCGGCTTCGGCAAAATGCGCGGGCGTATACATCGCCTCCCCCGGCAGAAGTTAAGCAGGGGCGGCAGCAGCTAGGCCGCCGCCCCGGACCTGTATCAGCTTTCGTAGTGGTCACGCACCAGCTGGTCGAGCAGGCGCACGCCGAAGCCGGACGCCCAGCCCTGGCTGATCTCGTCCTTGACGGAGCCCATGGCCGTGCCGGCCACATCCAGATGCGCCCAGGGCACATCATTGACGAAGCGCTGCAGGAACTGTGCGGCCGTGATGGAGCCAGCGGTCCGCCCGCCGGTGTTCTTCACGTCCGCATTGGGGGTGTCGATCAGCTTGTCATAGGCCTTGGACAGCGGCAGACGCCAGACGCTTTCGCCAGTCGTCTCGCCAGCAGCAAACAGGCGCTGTGCCAGTTCGTCGTTGTTGGAGAACAGCCCTGCATTCTGGTTGCCAAGGGCGATGATGACGGCGCCGGTCAGGGTGGCCAGATCAATCATGAGCTTCGGCTTGAAGCGCTCCTGCGTGTACCAGAGCGCATCGGCCAGCACGAGGCGGCCTTCGGCATCCGTGTTGAGGATCTCGATCGTCGTGCCGGACATGGCACGCACGATGTCACCGGGACGCTGGGCATTGCCATCCGGCATGTTCTCGACGAGACCGATGATGCCGATGGCATTGACCTTTGCCTTGCGGGCAGCCAAGGCATGCATGAGACCGGTGACGGCCGCGGCCCCGCCCATGTCGCCCTTCATGTCTTCCATGCCTGCAGCGGGCTTGATGGAAATACCGCCGGTGTCGAACACGACGCCCTTGCCAACGAAAGCGACCGGGGCCTCATCCTTCTTGCCGCCGTTCCAGCGCATGATGACAAGCCGCGGCGGGCGGACAGAGCCCTGCGCCACACCAAGAAGCGCTGCCATCTTCAGCTTCTTCATTTCCTTTTCGGTGAGGATCTCAATCTCCACACCGAGCTTTTCGAGCTTCGCAGCGCGGTCTGCGAATTCCACGGGCCCGAGCACGTTGGCCGGCTCATTGACCAGATCGCGCGCAAGCAGAACACCCTCGCCGACAGCCTCTGCATCTGCGAAGGCCTTCTTGGCAGCCTTGGATTCCGGGCCGATGATATTGAGCGTCAGCTCGACCGGCTGGCCATCCTCATCTTTCTTTGTCTTGTAGGCATCGAAGCTGTAGGAGCGCAGCTTTGCCCCGAGCGCGAACTGGGCAGCCGCATTTGCGCTCACCTCACCACCGCCGGGAAGCTCCAGATAGACGATGGCATCGGCGGCACGGGCGCCGGCGAGCGCCGCCTGCACGGAACCGCCGAGCTTCAGCCAGTCGGTGTCCTGCATGTCCTGCGCCTTGCCGAGGCCGAAGACGAAAAGACGGTCGAGATCAAGCCCGCCGGGAGCCACGAGATCCAGCTTCGAGCCGCGCTTGCCCTTGAAGCCGCCGGCACCGGCCGCCCGGGCAAGACCGCCCGGCAGCGCATCCAGCAGGCCTGCGGCCAGCGGGCCGGCGGTCAGAGAATCATCGGCCAGAACGACAGCGGCAGGAGCCGGCGCAGCCGAAGCCTTGCCGAATTGGATTTTCGTAAGCTTGTTCATTTTTCCATCTTGGGTTCACCCGCCCGTAAAAGACGGGCCAGGATGCTGCAAATTCCATCAATGTGGCCTGATATGCCTTGTGCAGCAAGCCTTTGCCGAATAAATCTGCAGGCGGGCAGTCAGCTGCAGGCCAGCCTCCGGTGGCATTCAATTGCCATGATCGGATGTGACAGGTCTGCGGTCCAACCGCATTGCAGTCCGGCAGAGAGAATGAAGACACTCGAACGTTACATCATCCGCCGGTCTGTTTTCGTCTTCACGATGACCCTCGCTGCCATGACCGGCGTGGTGTGGGCGACGCAGGCCCTGCGCCAGCTGGATCTGGTCACGTCCAAAGGGCAGACCATCGTCCAGTTCATCTCCATCACGATGCTGGCGATGCCGTTTCTGGTGGTCATCGTGGCGCCTTTCGCGCTGATGATTGCCCTGATCCTCGTCCTGAACGCCTTGTCGAGTGACAGCGAGCTGATTGTCATCAATGCCACCGGCGGCTCCCGCTATCTCGTGCTGCGGCCTGTGCTCATTTTCTCTCTTGGTATCTGCCTGCTCACCGGGGTGATGTCGCTTTATGTTGCGCCGGAGGGGCTGGCGCGGCTGCGCGATGAAATCACGCGGGTGCGGGTAGATCTTGTGGCCAACATCGTGAAGCCCGGCCGCTTCATTTCCATGGCAGATGGCCTGACCTTCCACATCCGCAACCGCTCCGGTGATGGTGCGCTGGACGGCCTCCTGCTGCACGACACCCGTGATCCGGCGACGATTTTCACATATGAATCAGAGGTCGGACACATTGTGGAGATGGAAGGCCTTACTCTGCTGGTGATGCAGAATGGCACGATCCAGCGCCGTCCGAAGACGAGCGGCGACATATCGATTGTCCGTTTCCAGTCCTACGCCTTTGATCTTTCGAGCCTGATCCCGGATGCGGCAGAGCCAGTCTACAAGGCAAGCGAACGTCCGACCTGGGCTTTGATCCACGATCCCGAGCCGGATGAATTCGCCCGCCTTTATCCGCTGCGCATCAAGGCCGAGCTGCATAACAGGTTCAGCCAGCCGCTCTATGCCATTGCATTCGGCTTGATTGTGTTCGCGTTTCTGGGACAGGCGCGCACAACACGGCAGGACCGGGGGCTTGCCTTGCTGGGCGCGCTTGCAGGCTGCATCCTGCTGCGCACGGCAGGCTTCGGCGCAACCTCACTTGCAGGCAGTGAGGCAGCCCTCATCGCCGCCTATTATGTTGTGCCTGTGATAGGGATCATCCTGCCCGCCTGGTTCATCCTTCAGTCCGATACGGGCGCGGCGCCGCACTGGCTTGCGAGGCTGATCGAACGGATCACCGACTTCAGCGAACGCACCCAGGCGAGGCTCGCTGGCCGCCGCATGTCGAAGGGAGCCTGAACCTCATGCTGGGAGCCACCCTCTCCTTCTATTTCTCGCGGCGGTTTCTGCGGTCCATCCTCGGGTTGTTCCTGCTCGCAGCGATCCTGATCTTCCTGTTCGATGTGCTGGAGCTCCTTCGCCGTGCCGGTGAGCAGGGAGACCTGTCCGTCCTGCGTGTCAGCATCATTTCGCTTCTGCGCGTGCCCCTCCTGCTCGAACAGGTCATCCCTTTTGCTGTCCTGTTCGGCGCAATTTCGGCCTTCGTCACCTTGAGCCGCGGCCTGGAACTGGTCGTCACACGGGCGGCCGGCATTTCCGTCTGGCAGTTCGGCGCGCCGGCAGCCATGGTTGCGCTCATCCTCGGCGTACTTTCGGTTGTCGTTTACAATCCCGTCGCCGTCTGGATGCAGCAGCAGTCAGATCAGGTGGCAGCCGGTCTCTTTGGCGGTGAGGAAAGTTTTCTGCTGCAGACGACCAATGCCGTCTGGATGCGTCAGGATGGCCTGGATGGAGAATCCGTTCTCAATGCCGACCAGCTTCTTGCACAAGGCACCATCCTGCGGGGTGTGACCATCTTCACCTTCAATCGCCAAGGCCGCTTTGATGAGCGGATCGAAGCGCGGGAAGCCGAGCTGAACGAAGGTTACTGGGTGCTCAAGGACGCGACTGTCTACCGCACCAATGCCGATCCGCAGCGCCACAACACCTATCGGGTCAGCACATTCCTGACTCCGACCGAAGTGCGGGAGAGCATCGGCTCGCCCGAATCAATTTCCTTCTGGAACCTGCCCCGCTTCATCGAACTGGCCAGCCGCGCAGGCCTGCCTGCCTATCGCTATACACTGCAATATCAAACGCTTCTGGCCCGTCCCCTGCTTTTATTAGCGATGGTTCTCATCGCAGCAGCAGTTTCTTTAAAGGTTTCGCGCTTTGGTGGGCTCGGCAAGATGATTCTGGGTGGAATCGCCGCCGGGTTCGTGCTTTACGTTCTCTCTGAGCTCGCACGCGATCTCGGAGGGGCTGGCATAGTCCCGCCGGTGGTAGCTGCCTGGGCCCCAGGTGTGTTTGGAGTTCTCATGGGATTGACGATCCTGCTCAATCAGGAAGACGGCTAAATGGCGGATATCATGCGTCTCAAGTCGCGCTTTCTGAAGAAAGGTGCATGTGCCCCGGCTCGCGGTCTTATGATTCGCGGCCTCGGGACCGTTATTGCCTGCTCGCTGATCACGGCTCCCTGGGCAGCGCCTGTTGCTCTTGCACAGTCTCCCACGTCTGCGTCCGTATCGACGAACGTCAATCCGAACGCAGACATGCTGCTGGAGGCCGATGATCTCACCTACGACTACGACCGGGACAAGATTCTGGCGCGCGGCAAGGTGCAGATTTTCTACGACGGCTACACGCTGGAAGCGGACGAAGTGATCTTCGACCGCGGGTCTGCGCGCATGTTTGCCAAGGGTAACGTCAAAATGGCGGAACCTGATGGGAACATCATCACGACGCAGGAGATGGAGCTTACGGACAATTTCGCCGAAGGCTTCGCCCGTTCGCTGCAGGTGGACTCGCCCCAGCGCACCAGGTTCATCGCTGAGAGTGCCAATCGCGAAGGCAGTAACGTAACGACCTTCAACAATGGTCTCTACACAGTGTACACGCGCCAGCCTGCAGAGAAGCCACCGCTCTGGCGTCTGCGTGCGCAGAAGATCATCCACAATCAGCAGGAAAAGGTTGTCCGGTTCGAGGACACCCGGCTGGAATTCTTCGGAATGCCGGTGGCCTACATTCCGTACCTGTCGATGCCGGACCCATCCGTCAAACGCAAGTCCGGCTTCCTGACGCCGATAGCCTCGATTTCGTCCAATCTGGGTTATGGCGTGACCGTGCCCTATTATTGGGCGCTCAATCCGCATTATGACCTGACTGTTGCCGCTACCGGCTTTACCGAGCAGGGGGCTTTGGGAACCGCCGTGTGGCGCCAGGAGCTGGAACAGGGCAAGTACCTGATTTCGGGCGCGCTCATTTCGCAGAAAGATCCCTCCGCCTTCCTGACCAAGAGTGGGAACCGGACCTGGCGCGGCGTGCTGCACACGGAGGGTGACTATATCCTCTTCAACAGCTGGTCGCTGACATGGAACCTGACCTACAAGTCGGACCGCTCCTTCCTGTCGGACTATCAGCGCTTGAACATCGGCGGCGCCAGCGATCTTTCTGAGGTGGCCCTCTCCCGGAACTGGCAGAGAAACGCCATCAGCGTCCATGCCTACGCCTTCTCGATCTCTCAGGAAGACTACGACACCACCGCAAATGCACCCATCGGTCCGTTCGAACGGGTGGGGTCGAAGCTGCAGGACAAGCAGCCGTTCGTCTTCCCGGTTGCCGATGTCAATTACGTCTTCGATCAACCGATCGCAGGTGGAGAGCTGTCGTTCAAGAGCAACTTCACCAGCCTGACTCGCGCCGAAACCGACGCCTTTTCTGTTAATGGCGAGAACCGCTACCGCGGTGTGGACGGAACATTCTCGCGCTGGAGCATGAACACCCAGTGGCGGCGTACCCTGATCGATCCGATCGGACAGATGTTCACGCCTTTTGCCTATGTGCGCGGCGATCTGTTCTTCCTTGGCTCACAGGACAAGAACGTCACCACGCTGACGGATGAGGCCTTTGTTGGCCGCGTCATGCCTGCTGTGGGCCTGGAGTACCGGTATCCCTTCATCGCCAGCTTCAGCGGCGGCAACCAGATCATCGAGCCCATTGCTCAGATCATTGTGCGCCCGGATGAACAGCGCATTGGGGAACTGCCGAACGAAGATGCCCAGAGCCTTGTCTTCGACACGACAACCCTGTTCGCCTATGACAAGTTCTCGGGCTACGATCGTGCAGAAGGCGGAAGCCGTGCAAACCTTGGCTTAAGCTACAAGTTCCAGCTTGATAGCGGCGAGTATCTGAGTACGTTGTTCGGCAGGTCCTTCCAATTGTCTGGCCGGAACTCCTTTGCCAAGCCGGATCTGTTTGGCTCAACACTCGAGTCAGGCCTTGAGACCGGTGAATCCGACTATGTGGCAGGCTTCGCGCTGGATACGCGGCGCGGAGTCACGCTCGGTTCGCAGGCCAGGTTCGACGAGAAGGATCTTTCCGTGCGTCGCCTGCAGGTGCAGGCAACCGGCAGCTATGGCCCTGTTGTCAGCACCCTTGCCTATGCATTCATGGACAAGCAGCCCAAGCTTGGCATCAATGCGGACCGGGAAGAAATTCTGGCCTCGAGCAGCCTGCGGATTGCGGAGAACTGGCGCCTCTTTGGCGGCGTGCGCTATGATCTGAAGAATGAGAACATTGTCCAGGATTCCGGCGGCCTTGGCTATGATGACGAGGGCTTCTCCCTGTCCCTGTCGTATCAGCAGGATCGCAGCCGCAACAATGGCGAGCCGGTGAACCGGACTGTCTTCTTCCGCTTTGGTCTGCGCACCATCGGCGATACGCAGGTTTCAAGCTCTGCCAACGAGTGACAGAACGAAAGGCAGCCTTCATGCTGCCTTTCGCGCATCCGGCCTCACCGGGAAAGTTCTCTGCCCATCGTTCACGAAATGGTGGCCAGCACTTGCGTAAACGGCTCAATTTGGCCATTGTTTCAGGGCATTGCGTGGATCGAACGACTGACCGTGACTGGTTTGAACATCGTTACACGTCAAAATCATGTCCACGACGTCATAAGGGAGACGCCGGGATCACGTGCCGGCTGGGATGAGATGAAAAAATCACTGATGATCGCCTGCGCCGCTCTTTGCCTTGTGGCGGCAAACCCTGCCGGCGTTTATGCCCAGTCCGCCATCAAGGTGGTTGTGGATGACCAGGCCATCACCTCGTTCCAGATCGGGCAGCGCGCCCGTCTCATTTCCCTGACCGAACGCAAGAGCGGTGCGGCGGCAACGAAGGCCGCACAGGATGAACTCATCGACGAAGTGCTGAAGCTCAAGGAAGCCAAGCGCTACGGAATCACCGTGTCGAAGAAACAAGTCGACGATGCCTTTGCCACGATTGCATCCCGCGTCAAGCTCACCCCCGCCAATCTTGCAGCGGCTCTGCGCCAGAGCGGAGTTGACCCGGAAACGCTTCGTGACCGCCTGCGCACGGAAATCGCATGGTCCCAGATCCTGCGCCAGCGTTTTCAGGGCCGTGTCTCCGTCAGCGAATCCGATATTGCCGCGCAGCTTCAGAAGCTGAAAAGCGGCAAGGATGAGCCGCTGAAGAGCATCGAGTACCGGCTCGAGCAGGTGATCTTCGTGGTGCCTGAAAAGGCATCCGGCGGTTTCAAGGCTCAGCGCAAGAAGGAAGCCGAGCAGCTGCGCAAGAGCTTCACCACCTGTGAGCAGAGTTCCGATCAGGTCCGCGCCTACAGCGAGGTCGTGGTCAAAACCGTCGGTTTCCGCCTGGAAACCGAGCTTCCGGCCGACATGAAGGATGTGATTGCAAAGACGGCTGTTGGCCAGCTCACACCTCCGCAAGTCACACCGCGCGGACTTGAGATGATCGCTGTCTGCGGCAAGCGGGAGCTGACGTCCGATGTGGCGGCCCGCACCGAGATCGAGGACGAGCTGCGCCAGAAGGAAGGCGAGCAGCTGACCCGGCGCTACATCCAGGATCTGCGCCGCCAGTCTGTGATTTCCTACAGGTAACAAACCGGGCAAGGCTCCGCCGATGGCTGACATCCGTCTTCCGCTTGCCGTGACAAGCGGCGAACCCGCAGGCATCGGACCGGATGTAACCCTGCAATGCTGGGCAGAGCGGAGCCTTATGGTGCTGCCGCCCTTCTATGTCCGGACAGATCCCGATCTCTTGCGCAGCAGAGCCGCGCGGCTTGGCCTCGACGTGCCCATCATCGAAGTTGCACCGGAAGATGCCTGCGAAGCATTCTCCAGCGCGCTTCCGGTGGTTTCGGCCGGTCAAAGCGTGGCTGATCTGCCGGGAACGCCGGATTCAGCAACCGCCGCCGCCGTAATAGCTTCGATTGATGCATGTGTGGCCGATGTCCGCGAAGGCCGGGCAGCTGCCGTCGTCACCAATCCCATCGCCAAGAAGACGCTCTATGACGCGGGCTTCCGCCATCCCGGCCATACCGAATATCTGGGAGAGCTGGCCGCACAGTTTGGGGCCGGGCCCCATACACCCGTGATGCTGCTGGCGGGGCCTGAACTGATGGTGGTGCCTGTCACCGTCCATATTCCCCTCAGTGCCGTTCCCGCTGCCTTAACGGTTGACCTCATTCTTGAGACCGCACGCATCGTGGACAGGGACTTCCGGCAACGCTTTGGCCTTTCAAGGCCACGCATCGCCGTTACCGGGCTCAACCCGCATGCCGGAGAAGGCGGCAGCATGGGACGGGAAGACATCGATGTCATTGCCCCTGCCCTTGAGCAGCTGCGGAACGAGGGCATGGATGTCAGTGGCCCCTGGCCAGCCGATACCCTCTTCCATCCGGAGGCGCGCAAGACCTATGACTGCGTGCTCGGCATGTATCACGACCAGGTTCTGATCCCGGTCAAGACCATCGCCTTTGATGACACCGTAAACGTAACTCTCGGCCTGCCATTCGTGCGTACCTCGCCCGATCATGGCACGGCTTTCGATATTGCAGGAACAGGCAAGGCACGGCCGCAGAGCCTTGCAGCCGCCTTGCGCATGGCTGCCGTACTGGCTGAGCCGGAGCATCTTGCCGGAGAATCTTGAATGAGCCAGATCGACGATCTGCCCCCCCTGCGTGAGGTCATCCGCACCCATGGCCTCGACGCGAAGAAGTCGCTCGGTCAGAATTTCCTGCTGGACCTCAACCTGACATCCCGCATCGCGCGCTCGGCCGGTGACCTGTCCGCCTGCACGGTGGTCGAGGTCGGCCCCGGCCCAGGCGGTCTGACCCGTGCGCTGCTGGCCAGCGGCGCGCGCAAGGTGGTTGCCATCGAAAAGGACAGCCGCTGCCTTCCGGCCCTTGCGGAAATCTCGGCGCATTATCCGGGCCGCCTGGAGGTGCTCGAAGCCGATGCGCTGACAATTGATCCGGCCACCTTGAGCGAAGGCTATCCGGTCAAGATCGTCGCCAACCTGCCCTATAATGTTGGCACCCAGCTCCTGCTCAACTGGATCACCTCCCCCACCTGGCCGCCTTTCTGGGAATCGCTGACGCTGATGTTCCAGAAGGAAGTGGCAGAGCGGATCGTGGCCACGGTTGAGGATGATCCCTATGGCCGGCTGGGCGTATTGGCGGGCTGGCGGACGCGGGCGAAGATCCTGTTCGACCTCAATCCGCAGGCCTTCACCCCACCACCGAAAGTCACCTCATCGGTGGTGCATCTCACGCCCAATCCTACGCCCCTGCCCTGTGATCTGAAGGACCTGGAGCGGGTGACGGCGTCGGCCTTCGGTCAGCGCCGCAAGATGCTGCGTGCCTCGTTGAAGGGGCTGAAGGCGGATGCAGAGACGCGCATCAGCGATTGCGGTCTTGCCCCGACGGCACGGGCGGAAGAAATTGATATCGCCGGTTTCGTGGCGCTGGCCCGGCGCTTTGCCGAGGCCTGATCGAAACGCCTGGTCAGAAGCTGACCCGGTCAGCCCAGCAGACGCCGGGCACCGCGCCAGATCAGCCACTGGCGCCGCAGCTGGGAGAGGGAGACCTCGGAGCGCAGCGGGTCATACCCCTTCTGCTCCATTTTCTCCAGAAACGCCTCGACAAGCGTAACCGGCAGGAAGGCTGGCACGATCGCAGGCGTGCAGACCGCTTTCAGGCTCTTCACGCGGCCGAGATGGTGGCGGATATGCTCGCGCATTTCGGCCAGAGCTGCCCCCAACTCGGGCGTTGCCTCACCCCGGAACAGGGTTTCCCGGTCCACTCCATGCCGGTCAAGCACATCGGCTGGCAAATAAAGCTGCCGCCGGGACGCATGCCAGGGCAGAGCACGCAGCAGCCCCGTAAGGCCGTAGGCAACGCCCGCGTGTCCCGCAAGGTCACACGTGCCGGCCTCATCACCGCCCGCCAGAATGATCGAGGCCAGCTGCATCAGCGCGGAGGACGTCTCTCCGGCATAGCCCTCCAGATCATGCAGGGTTGGCATGGGATCGTCGTAAAGATCAAAGACGCGCGCATCAATCAGCCCCTGCAAGGCCGCGACAGGCAGGCGGTAGCGCTCAATGGTGCTGGCAAGTGCTGCGGCCACCGGGTTGGCATTGGCATCACCATGCGCGCTGCCGGCAAGAAAATCCCGCCACCACTGCAGGCGGACCTCGCCGGGCAGAGGATCCCGCACCAGCTCACGCACCCGTGCCACTTCCATGTTGAAGGCATAAAGGGCCATAAGCCCGCCGCGATGCTCGTCCGGTGCGAGCAATGCCGTCAGATAGCGGTCAGGGTCGAACTGGCGCACCAGCGCCTGTGCGTGGTCAAAATTCGTCTGCATTCTTGCCTAGATAGGCCTCTTTCCAGCGTGGACCAGAGCGGTGAACTGCGGATGCAGCCGGATCACACGGCACCGCCCGGTGCTGCTTGACAGATCATTCCACCGCAATCAGCGCTGCAGCCGCCGCACGGTCTTCCGAAAGAAGGACGTTGAGCGTGCGCACGGCCGCGCCTGTGGACATGGGTTCGGCCTTGATCCCGGCCTCGCGGAACAGGGCGCGCAACTCACTTCCGAGAGGCTTGAGCTCATTGCCGGTGCCGATCAGCAGCACTTCGATGTCTTCTGCCTGCTCCAGAACCCTGGAGAAAGCCCCGGGGGTGAGGCCAGCCATACCCGTCACGTCCCAGCCGTGAATGCCGCTTGGCAGGCACAGAATGGAACCGTGATGAGACATGCCTGCAAAGCGGAACCCGCCGCCTCCATAGGAGTCGACGGGCGCGCGTCCGGGGAAGTGAGCCTTGCGGATTTCCATGAAACCGCCTTCAGGCCGTCTTGGCCGCTGACTTGCCGTCCTTGGCACCATCCTCTTCCTCTCCACCGCCTGTGCCGCGCAGGTTGAACAGGATGAGCATGGGAGCCGCGAGGAAGATTGACGAATAGGTGCCAATCACCACGCCGATGATCATCGCAAGCGTGAAGGACTGAATGACCTCACCGCCGAAGATGTAGAGCGCCAGCAGAGCGATCAGCGTCGTCACCGAGGTCATTGTCGTGCGGGCCAGCGTCTCGTTGATCGACAGGTCCAGAAGCTCGGGAAGCGGCATCTTCTTGTAGCGGCGCAGGTTCTCGCGGATGCGGTCATAAACCACGACCGTGTCGTTCAGCGAATAACCGATGATGGTCAGAATGGCCGCAATGCTCGACAGAGTGAAGTCCAGCTGCAGAATCACGAAGAGACCAATCGTCACGATCACATCGTTGAGCGTCGTCAGGATCGCTCCGGCGGCAAACTGCCATTCGAAGCGGAACCAGACGTAGAACAGGATGCAGATCAGGGCCACCGTGACGCCCATCGTGCCGGCGAAGGCCAGTTCACCTGAAACGCGCGGACCAACGATCTCAACGCGGCGGAACTCCACCTGACCTTCGAAGGCTTCGCGGATGTTGTTGATGGCAGCCTGCTGGGACAGCTCGCCGCCATCCTGCTGCTCGATGCGGATCAGCACTTCGTCAGGATCGCCGAACTGCTGCACCTGGACATCGCCGAGGTTCAGACCTGACAGATCGCCGCGGATGGCCGCAAGATCAGCGGGACCTTGCGTCTTCAGCTCGATCAGGCTGCCGCCCTTGAAGTCGATGCCGTAGTTGAGACCCACCGAGAAGAACAGGCCGAAGGAAGCGATGGCAATCAGGATGGACAGCGGAAAGCTGACCTTCCTGAACCACATGAAGCGGTACTTGGTGTTGTCCGGAAAGAGACGGAGCAAAGCCATAACGTGTTTCTCCCGGATCAGAGCGCAAGCTTCGTCGGACGGGCCCTGCGGACCCAGATGGCGACGAGAAGCCGAGTGAAGGTGAAGGCGGTGAAAACCGTCGTCAGGATGCCGATGGCCAGCGTTACGGCAAAGCCGCGCACCGGACCGGATCCCAGCTGGAACAGCACGAGTGCCGCAATCAGCGTTGTCACGTTGGCGTCCACGATGGTGCCGAAGGCGCGGGAGAACCCGGCATCGATCGCCGAAATGGCCGAACGTCCGGCACGGTACTCTTCGCGGATGCGCTCGTAGATGAGCACGTTGGCGTCCACCGCCATGCCGATGGTCAGCACGATACCTGCGATGCCGGGCAGTGTCAGCGTCGCCTGCAACAGCGTCAGCATCGCAAAGATCAGGATCACGTTGACGGTCAGTGCAATGTCCGCAAACAGCCCGAAGCGGCCATAGGCGAGGATCATGAAGATGACGACAGCAGCAGCACCGATGACGGAAGCCAGGCGGCCGGCATCAATGGAGTCCTGGCCAAGGCCCGGACCGATCGCCCGCTCCTCGATCACGGTCAGCTTAGCCGGCAGAGCACCGGCGCGCAGCAGCACCGCCAGATCGTTTGCGGTCTGAACGGTGAAATTGCCAGAGATCTGACCCGACCCTTGAGTGATCGGCTCATTGATGCGCGGAGCCGAGATCACCTCATTGTCGAGCACGATGGCAAAAGGACGGCCGACATTCTGAGTGGTGACCGTTGCGAACTTGCGCGCGCCCGCCGTATTCAGGCGGAAGCTGACAACAGGCTCGTTGTTCTGCTGGTTGATCGAGACCTGCGCGTCGGAAAGATCCTCGCCGGTCATCAGCGGCACTTCCTCAACGAGGTAAGGCATCGGAGGATCATCCACCGAGTTGATCACCACGGTACCTGCCGGCGGTCTGCCCTGCATCGCCTGTTCGGCGGACATGGTGGTATCGACGAGGTGGAAGGTCAGCTGCGCCGTCTGGCCGATCAGCGACTTCAGACGCTCGGGATTCTGCTCGCCCGGCGCTTCCACGAGAATACGGTCGGTGCCCTGGCGCTGGATGTTCGGCTCAGTCGTGCCCAGCTCATCCACGCGGCGGCGGATGACCTCGATCGACTGCTGAACAATTGATGCCATGCGCTGGTTGAGGCCGTCTTCGGTGAAGGTGAAGCGGACGAGGCCGTCATTGTCCACCGAGAGGGCAAACTCATTGACCGAGCCGCCGCCGAACAGGGAATTCACCAGCGGATTGACCAGCGGCTGCAGGCGCTCGCGCACATCGTTCAACCGGTCCATATCCCGGATGCGCAGCTGCACGCTCTCACCCTGGATGCCAAGACCTGTGTAGCCGATGCGCGGTTCCTTGCGCAGTTCATTGCGGATCTCACCTGTCAGCGTCGTCAGGCTCTTCTGGATGTAATCCTGCCGGTCGATCTCATAGAGCAGATAGGCACCGCCCTGAAGATCGAGACCAAGCACAATCTGGCGCTGGGGAAGCCACTTGGGCCAGGATGCAAGTGTCGATGCCGGAAGAAAGTTCGGCAAGACGGACACAATGCCCGCAAGAATCACACCAATGATCAGTGCGATCTTCCAGCGTGCGAAATAGAGCATGTCGAAACGCCTGTATTAAGGCCCGGCACTAAGGGCCGGGCCAATGGGATCCGCAGGGATTGGATTATTCGCCGTCCTTGACCGGCTCGGACTTGGAACGCACTTCCTGCACCATGGAGCGCACCAGACGCACGCGCACGCCGTCAGACAGTTCAACCTGCACTTCCGATTCGTCGACCACCTTGACCACCTTGGCAATGAGGCCGCCAGCGGTCACCACCGTGTCGCCGCGGCGCAGGTTGGCGATCATTTCCTGATGCTTCTTCATCCGCTGACGCTGCGGGCGGATGATGAGGAAATACATGATGGCAAAGATGGCCACGAAGGGCAGCATCTGGATCAGGAAATCGGGGCCACCGGCACCGGTCTGGGCATAGGCAGGGGTAATCAACATCAAGCTCTCCTCGCAGAAGGGCGATTCTCGCCAGTGGCGGATGGCACCACCAGTTTATTTCTGGTTTCGCCTTCATCAGATTGCGCGGACTATACCGAGGGAGCCCCGCAATTCAAGCCATGCTGCAATATTGAGCGTACCGATCCAGCCAAAACCGGCATTTCGGCCCCCTT
Organism: Pannonibacter phragmitetus DSM 14782; assembly: GCF_000382365.1. GTDB lineage: Bacteria > Pseudomonadota > Alphaproteobacteria > Rhizobiales > Stappiaceae > Pannonibacter > Pannonibacter phragmitetus. Next base: position 83,811 of record NZ_KB908227.1, read on the forward strand.
CCCCGCATGCTAAGCCTGACGAAGACGCGTTTCCTCGCGCCATATAGGCACTCAGACCGCGAGTTACACCTGCAAGATGACCCAAGGCGCCAAAGATTTTCCACAAATCAACCCGGATCTCCAGCTGCTGTCGGCAAAGCTCGACACACTGATCAGCCTCATCGCCCGGGCTGTTCCCGCTGAGCCGTCTGCCCCGGACTTTGCCGCTGCGGACGCTTTTGTCTGGCAGCCTCAGCCGGGCGAACTGTCGCCTGTGCCGAAGGTCAACCGGGTGGACCTGGATCTTCTGTGCGCCGTCTCGCGCGTGCGGGATCTCCTCTTTGAAAACACCATGCGCTTTGCCAAGGGGCTTCCGGCCAACAACGCCCTGCTGTGGGGCGCCAGAGGCATGGGCAAATCATCGCTGGTGAAGGCCGTTCACGGGGCGATCAATTCTGACGGCGGCGTGCCCGCGCTGAAGCTGATCGAGATCCACCGCGAGGATATCGACACCCTGCCCGCCCTGATGAAGATCATCAAGGGCGCCCCGTACCGGTTCATCATCTTCTGCGACGACCTGAGCTTCGATCACGACGACACCTCCTACAAGTCGCTGAAGGCGGTTCTGGAAGGAGGCATTGAGGGACGGCCAGAGAATGTCATCTTCTACGCCACCTCCAACCGCCGCCACCTGCTGCCGCGTGACATGATCGAGAACGAGCGCTCGACCGCGATCAATCCGGCCGAGGCGGTGGAAGAAAAAGTCTCCCTCTCCGACCGTTTCGGCCTGTGGCTCGGCTTCCACAACTGCAGCCAGGACGACTATCTGGAGATGGTCGGCGGCTATGTGCGCCATTTCGGGCTGGAGATCGATGCCGCAACGCTGCGGGCCGAAGCTCTGGAATGGTCGACCACCCGTGGCGGACGCTCAGGCCGCGTCGCCTTCCAGTACATTCAGGATCTTGCGGGAAGGCTGGGCAAGCCTCTGTCGTGAGACGCCAATGTTACGAATCAAAAGGTCCCGGAGCGCTGAAGCACTCCGGGACCTCTTTTTCATATGAGCCTGGCTTGTTTGCCGGCCGTCAGCCCTTGGGCAGATAGCGCGTCGGATCAACCGGACGGTTGCCCTGACGCAGCTCGAAATGCACCTGAGGCTGGCTGACGTTGCCGGTGGCACCCGCCTTGCTGATCACCTGACCGCGCTGGACTTCATCTCCGCGCTTGACCAGTATCTCGCTGTTGTGGGCATAGGCCGAAACCCAGCCATCTGCATGGCGGATGAGCACCAGATTGCCGAAGCCCTGCAGTTCGTTTCCGGCATAGATGACAGACCCGTCACCGGCCGCCTTCACCGGCGTGCCTTCGGGAACCGCCAGATTGATACCGTCATTGCGCGCACCGCCCGGCTTGGAGCCGAACTCGGAGATGACGCGGCCACGCACGGGCCAGCGGAACATCGGGCCGCCAACAGTCTCTTCCGGATCGATGGAAGCCGTCTGCACCGGCTTGCCTTCACCTGCGGCAGAGTTCATCGCCTCTATGGCCGGCTGGGCATTGGCCGGCAGGCTGGATGCGGGAACCTCACGCAGGGCTGCAATCGGGGCTGCAGGCTTCGGCTCGTTTGTGCGGGCAACAGGCTGCGGCTGTGCAGGCTGGGCTGCCGCAGACTGACGCGCGCCTGCAGGCTTGCGATCCGGTGCGGACACGGCTGCAAGCTGCTGCGCCGCCGGCGCTACAGTGCCCGTTGTTGCAGGAGAAGCCCCGGCCGCGGGCAATGTTGTCTGCTGAGCAGAGACACCAGCCGTTGAATAGGTGGGAATCAGGACAGTCTGACCGGCCTGCAGCGGCGCATTCTTATCGATCCCGTTTACGGCTGCGATGGCATCGGCGGGGACACCGAAACGCTGGCCCATGGAAGCGACAGATTCGTTCTGGCGGGCCGTCACACGGGTGCCGCCGGCACTGGACCAGCCGCGCCAGGACCGCTCGCCTTGCGCCTGCGAAAGATCAAGCGCAGACTGGGCAGGCGCAGGCAAAGCGGCAACCGGCTGCGGCGCCGGAGAACTTGAAGACTGCCCAAGCGGCGGCAGCGACGAACCGGAGACAGAACCAGTCGTGCGGGGCGAACCGCCCGAAGCAGGCAAGCCTCCATTGCTCCCGCCATTTCCGGCCACCACGTCCTGATAGGTCGGCTGACCGCCACCGGACTGGGCAAGAATTGAACGCTGATTGGGTGTGCTGCCCGTGTAAATGGGGCCGTCGGCGAAGCGCTCCATGCTTCCGCTGCAGCCCGCCCCGAAGGAGGCCAGTACACAGATCGCTGCGACCCGCAAACGCAGGGAGCTGCGATACTCACGCATCGGATTTGCCATCGCCCTACTCTGATCCACAGTTGAAAACCACTGGCAATGATTAGAAGCGAGTAAGGTTGACAAAGCCTAAACGCAGCATCAACAAAAGGTAAACCGCTTGATTTCCGGGCGCTTACAGCACCTGCGCAATCCCATCACGCAAGGAAACAAGCCGGACTTCGCCAACTTTCGTGCTGTGGTACTCACCATCCGTCTTGCGCATGCGCATGAGATCCTGCTGCTGCCCGGCCGGGCCGACAGGGGCAAGCAGAATACCATCCGGAGCGAGCTGAAGACGCACAGAATCGGGGATGGACGGCACCGAACCAGTCAGGATGATCCGGTCATAAGGCGCACGCTCGCGCAGACCCGTCAGCCCATCGGCATGATGAAACTCGACATTCTGGATCTTCAGGGCGGCAATGCGCTGGCGGGCCAGATTGATCAGGGTTTGATACCGGTCCGCCGTGAAGACGTGCTGGCTCAAGTGAGAGAGAATCGCCGTCTGGTAGCCGGAGCCGGTCCCGATCTCCAGCACCCTGTGGTTCGGCGCAATCTCAAGGAGCTGAACCATTTTCGCCACCAGTGACGGCGCACTCACCACCTGACCGCATTCGATCGGCAGCAGCGAATCCTCATAGGCAAAACGGTGATGGCGGGCAGACAGAAACAGGCGTCGCGGCACCCGCTCGATGGCGGAAAGCACGCGCCTGTCGTTCAGCCCGCGCCGGCGCAGCGACAATACCAGCGCGGCACGAGCCTCCGACTCATCCTGTGTGACCGATTCCGGCCCGGTGTCGAACACCTGCGGCATGCCCCACCCCTTTCAGGCCGTCAATTGCATCTTGCAATCAGGCCAGATGCTCCGCCACCAGCCCGACCAGATCATGCGCGGTCAGATCCAGGCGCAGCGGCGTCACGGAGATGCAATTGGCATTGAGTGCGTTGAGATCGCTGTTACCGACAGGATCATGCGTGCGGGCGGTAAAGCCAAGCCAGAAATACGGGAAGCCGCGCGCATCGACGCGCTCATCCACCATCAGGCCCGTCTGCTCGTGATGGCCCTGCACCGTCACCCGCACGCCCGCCACCTGATCCGCCGGACAGGCGGGGAAGTTGACGTTCAAAAGCGTGTAACGCGGCAGGCTGAAGTCCAGAAGCTTGCGGAACAGCGCCGGGCCATGAGCCTCCGCCGTGGAGTAGTCCGGGTTGCGGCCCTGACCGTAGCCATAGGCCTGCGAGACGGCGATCGAGGGAATGCCGAGGATGGCGCCTTCCATGGCGCCTGCAACGGTGCCCGAATAGGTCACGTCATCGGCGACATTCTCACCCCGGTTGATGCCGGAGAGAATGAGATCCGGCATACCCGGCAGCACCTTGCGGGCTCCCATGATGACGCAGTCGGTCGGCGTGCCGCGCAGGGCAAAGTGCCGGTCGTTCACCTGACGCAGGCGCAGCGGCTCAGAGAGCGTCAGCGAATGGGCGACGCCGCTCTGGTCCGTCTCCGGCGCAACGACCCAGACATCATCGGACAGGGTCTTCGCAATCCGCTCCAGGGCATAGAGCCCCGGAGAATGGATACCGTCATCATTGGTGATGAGAATGCGCATGGTTCACCCGATCTTTTCGAGGCCGCCCATGTAGGGGCGCAGAACCTCCGGCAAAGTGATGCTGCCATCGGCGTTCTGGTAGTTTTCCATCACCGCAATCATCGTACGGCCAACAGCGAGCCCCGAGCCGTTGAGCGTATGCACATAGCGCAGGCCCTTGGCCGCCGGATCGGACGGACGCAGGCGCGCGCTCATGCGGCGGGCCTGGAAGTCGCCGCAGACCGAGCAGGACGAGATTTCGCGGTAGGTGTTCTGCCCCGGCAGCCAGACCTCGATGTCATAGGTCTTCTGCGAGCCGAAGCCCATGTCGCCAGTGCAAAGGGTCATGACACGGTAGTGCAGGCCAAGCTTCTGCAGCACTATTTCGGCGCAGGAGAGCATCCGCTCCAGCTCGTCCTGCGAGGTCTCAGGCGTTGTCACCGACACCAGCTCGCATTTCTGGAACTGGTGCTGGCGCAGCATGCCGCGCGTGTCGCGGCCGGCCGAACCGGCTTCCGAACGGAAGCAATAGGTCAGCGCCGTAACGCGCAGCGGCAGCATGTCTTCCGTCAGGATCTCGCCCGCCACCAGATTGGTCAGCGGCACCTCTGCGGTCGGCACGAGATAGTGGTTGTCACCAGCCTTGAAGAGGTCTTCCTCGAACTTCGGCAGCTGGCCGGTGCCATAGAGGGTTTCGGAATTGACGAGCAGCGGCGGCGACACTTCGGTGTAGCCGTTCTGGGTCGTGTGCAGATCGATCATGAACTGGCCGAGCGCACGCTCAAGCCGGGCAAGCTGGCCCTTGAGCACGACGAAACGTGCGCCCGACAGCTTGGCCGCAACGGCAAAGTCCATGCCGCCGTTGGCCTCGCCCAGCTCGTAATGCTCCTTCGGCGCAAAGCCAAGGCTCAGTTCCGGCTTGTCTCCCCAGGTGCGGTAGACAACATTGCCGCTCTCATCCTCGCCATAGGGCACATCGTCCAGCGGCAGGTTGGGGATGACGCAGAGCGCCTTGTCGAGCGCCTCGTTCAGGCGGCGCTCTTCATCCTCGCCCTCCTGAATGAAGGTCTTGATCTTGGCGACTTCATCGATCAGCGCCTGAGCCGCTGCTTCATCCTTCGTGGCCTTGGCCTTGCCGATTTCCTTGGAGGCCGCATTGCGGCGCTCCTGGGCTTCCTGCAGGCGGGCAATGTGGCTGCGGCGCGCATCGTCGAGCGCGATGAGACGGGCGGATGCCTTGTCGAGGCCACGGCGTGCGAGGGCTGCGTCGAAGGCGTCGGGGTTGTCCCGGATCCACTTGATGTCGAACATGTCAGGCTTCCGCTGAAAGACAGGAAAAGCGGCCCGGACAGACCGGCGGAAGGGGCAAAGGCAAGAAAGCCAGGAAGCGGTTCAGTCCGCCGCTTCGCTCTCTTCCTTCTCGGCCCGCTTGCGCTCGATCATCCGCACCGAAAGAATGGACACTTCGTAGAGAAGCAAGGTCGGGATCGCAAGGCCGATCTGACTGATCGGGTCTGGCGGCGTCAGGACAGCCGCAACGATGAAGGCGATCACCATTGCGTATTTGCGCTTTTCCTTGAGCGTTTGCGAAGAGAGGAACCCGGCGCGCCCCAGCAGTGTCAGCACCACTGGCAGCTGAAACACGAGGCCGAAGGCGAAGATCAGGGTCATGATGAGACCGAGATATTCACTCACCTTGGCCAGATGCTGGATGGCCACCTTGCCCTCGCCGCCCGTCTGCTCCATCGAAAGGAAGAAGCCCATCGCCATCGGCATGACGAAGAAATAGACGAGGCATGCGCCCATCAGGAACAGCACCGGTGTGGCCGCCAGAAACGGCAGGAATGCATGCCGCTCGTTCTTGTAGAGCCCCGGCGCTACGAACATGTAGATCTGCGAGGCAATCACCGGAAACGCCAGGAACAGCGCGCCGAACAGCGCCAGCTTCATCTGGGTGAAGAACCACTCCTGCGGCGCCGTGAAGATCATCTCGACAGGCTTGGCCGATCCCACCGCCTTCAGATAGGGCACCGTCAGGATGTTGTAGATGTCCGTCGCGAAGTAGAAACACACGGCAAACATGATGATGAAGGCGATGACCGACTTCAACAGGCGGGAGCGCAGTTCGATCAGGTGCTCGATGAGCGGCGCCCGGGAAGCGTCGATGTCGTCCTGGCTCATGCTGTCTTGTCCTGGGAAGCAGGTGCAGCCTGTGCTTCTGCGGGGTTGGCCGGAGCAGGCTCGGGCTTCGACGCTGTTTGAGGCTCAACCACGGGCCCGGGCGCCTGAGGCCCCGTCACGGGAACCGCCAGCGGCTGGTCTTCCGTCGAGCTCGCGGCGGAAACGGGCACCGGCGGCGAAACGGGCACGGCAGCATCGGATGCCGGAGCCTGAGGCGCGGCGTCCTTGCCGGCTGCCTTGTCACCTTCAATTGCCTTCCTCAGGTCGCCCAGAGGATTGAAGTTCGAGGCAGCATCGGCGGCCTTGCGCATATCATCAATTTCGGCCTGACGCTCAGCCTCACGGATGGCGTCATTGAAGGTCGACTGAAACTCGTTCGCCATCCGCCGCATCTTGCCGACGATCTGACCAAAGGTCCGCAGCATCCGCGGCAGGTCTTTCGGGCCAACGACAATGATCGCCACGCAGGCAATCACCATAAGTTCAGCCCATCCGATATCGAACATGAATAACCGCCATCCCTAGCGACAAAGCGACTGACGTATCAGCCAGCCTTGGACTGGTCCTGTACCTTGTCGGCAGCAACCGGATCGGCCGGCTTGTGTTCGATGGTCTTGGACACCTCGGGAGCCTTCTCGGCTGTGTCGTCCTCGGCCATGCCCTTCTTGAAGCTCTTGATGCCCTTGGCGACGTCACCCATCAGATCGGAGATCTTGCCTCGCCCGAAGAGCAGGATGACGATCACTGCGATGATCAGCAGCTGCCAGATACCAATACTCATTCCCAGAACTCCCAATGCGGGTCAGATACGCAATGCCCTGCCCTTGTGCACCCTTGCCCCTGGCGCAGGACGCTTGTCCACCAAGCGCCAGACTCAGGAGATGTGGGACCCGGAACACGGCCCCGCAAGCTCCTTCTAGTCGGTTACGGCCTCTTTGGCAAAGGCAAGTACATCCCGTGGATCAAGCTCCACACTCACATCAGAACCTGCAGTAAGGCCCTCGTCACCACGCAACCGCGCCTTCAGGGGCTGGGACAGTCCTTCCACGTCCACAAGCACCAGATCTGCCATCCCGATGAAGCGGCGGCTGAGAATGCGCCCCTTGCAGCCCTTGCCCTCGGCGCCGGAAAGAATCACGCCTTCCGGGCGCACGCAGATGTCCAGCTTCGTGCCGGCAGGCAAGCAGCGCTCCGGTTCCAGCGCCAGCCGGCCCAAAGCGCACTCCAGCCCGTCTGCCGTGGCCACGCCTTCCAGTTCGTTGACCTCGGAGAAGAAGCGGGCCGCAAACCGGCTTGTGGGCTGAAGATAAAGCTCCCGCGCCGTACCGAACTGCACCAGCCGCCCGCGCCGCATGAGGGCGATCCGGTCGCCCATGCGCATCGCCTCTTCCGGGTCGTGGGTCACCATGATGCAGGTCGCCCGCGTCTCGCGCAGGATCATCAGGGTTTCCTCGCGCACATCGTCGCGCAGGCGCCGGTCGAGGCCCGAGAAGGGCTCATCCATCAGCAGGATGCCAGGGCGCGGCGCAATCGCGCGGGCCAGCGCCACGCGCTGCTGCTCGCCGCCGGACAAAGAATGGGGATAATCATCCGCGTAGCCCGCCAGCCCCACCCGCGCCAGCATCTGCCCGGCCACCGAGCGGGCCGCATCCCGGCTCAACTGCGTCAGGCCGAACATCACGTTCTCACGGTTGGTGAGATGCGGAAACAGCGCATAGTCCTGGAACATCAGGCCCACACCGCGTTTCTCGGGCGGCAGGAAGCGGGCAGGCCCGGCAACTTCCTCGCCATTGATCAGCACGCAGCCGGACGTTTGCGGCTCGACACCGGCCGCAATGCGCATCAGCGTTGTCTTGCCGCAGCCCGAATGGCCCAGAAGGCAGAGAATTTCACCCGGCTCGATGCTGAGGCTGACGCCGTGCAGCGTCGGCACGCCGTCATAGGCATGAAAGACATTCTCAAAGGCCAGACCAGCCGCAAAAGCTGCCCCCGCCGTGCCGCGCGCACCCCAGCCGGGGGTATCGCCGCTCTCGGGCCGTTCTTTCAGGGCGGTTGCGCTCATTGCTGCGGTTCCTCTGCTTCAAGCTCTTCGAAATCGAACAGTTCCCCCGTCTCCAGCGGATCTTCATCCGGGGCAAGCGTATCCGAATCGTCAGGCATCGGGACATGGAAGCTGGCGGGAATGGCACTGTCGAGCAGCCCTGCCCCCTTCAGCTCCTCAAGGCCCGGCAAATCGCCGATGACCTCCAGCCCGAAATGGTCGAGAAAGGCATCCGTGGTGCCGTAGGTGACCGGGCGGCCCGGCGTCCTGCGGCGGCCGCGCATGCGGATCCAGCCGGTCTCCATCAGCACGTCCAGCGTGCCCTTGTTGGTCGAAACGCCGCGGATTTCTTCCACCTCGGCGCGGGTCACCGGCTGGTGATAGGCGATAATGGCAAGGGTTTCCAGCGCCGCCCGCGAGAGCTTGCGCTGTTCCACCGCCTCGCGCTGCAGCAGATAGGCCAGATCCTCGGCGGTGCGGAAGGCCCATTTTCCGGCCACCCGCACCAGATTGACGCCGCGCATCGCATAATGGCGCTTCAGCTCCGAGAGAAGGCCATCCACATCCATGCCCTGCGGCAGCCGGGCGGCAATGTCGTCCCGCGCCAGCGGCTCGGCAGAGGCAAAGAGCAGCGCCTCCACCATGCGCAGGCCATCCCGGTCGATCTCATCCGCCATCGCGGGAACCCTCCTGCCGTTTTCTGATATAGACCGGCTCAAACGGGCCGGACTGGCGCAGCTCGATATGCCCTTCACGGACCATTTCGAGGCTGGCGGAGAACGTGCTGGCGAGCACGGTCGCCCGTTCCTGATCGTCCATCAGATAGTCCATCAGATAGGAATTGATCGGCGCCCAGTCCGCCATGCTGCCGACAAGGCGCGTGAGGATTTCGCGCGCCTCCTGCAGTGACCACACGGTCCTGAGCCGCACCCGCACGTGGGTGACCGACTGGCGCTGGCGCTGCGCTGCATAGGCGGTCAGAAGCTCGTAGATGGTTGCCGTCCAGACGCTCTTGCGCTGCACGGCCAGCTGCTGCGGCGCGCCGCGGGCAAACACATCCCGGCCCAGCCGGTTGCGCGCCATCAGCGCAGCAGCGGCGTTGCGCATCGCCTCAAGGCGCTGCAGGCGGAAGGCGAGCGCTGCGGCCAGTTCCTCGCCCGTCGGCTCATCCTCGTTCTTCTGCTCGGGGATCAGCAGCCGCGACTTCAGATAGGCGAGCCAGGCCGCCATCACCAGATAGTCGGCCGCAAGCTCCAGCCGCATCTTGTGGGCTTCCGAGACGAAGGCAAGATACTGCTCCACCAGCGCCAGAATGGAAATGCGGGTGAGATCGACCTTCTGACCGCGCGCCAGCGTCAGCAGAAGGTCGAGCGGGCCTTCAAAGCCGTCCACATCCACGACAAGCTGCGGATCGGACACCGCCCGCTCATTGTCGATGGGCGGGCCTTCCAGAAAGTCCGGCTGTGTCACCATCTGCCGTTTCCTTCACGCGCTGGTTCCGGGCCGCACAAAATCAGGCAAGCCCCGCGCCGCCCAGCAGGTCATCCATTTCCGCCCGCGCCGCAAGCGTATCAAAGCCCGTTTCCGGCACCGGGCGCACAGCGACGGCCCGCACGCAGCGGTCAAGGCTGGCGCCCTGCAGCACCGGCGCAACTGCCGCCACCTGCCGCATCTCTTTGAGATCCCCGTTGCAGTGAAGCGCAAGATCACAGCCCGCAGCAAAGGATTTCGCAGCCCGGCTGCCAATATCGCCGCCCAGAGCCTCCATGGAAAGATCGTCACTCATCAACACGCCGTCAAAGCCGATCTGACGGCGGATAACCTCTTCAATGATTATCTGCGACTGGGTGGCCGGATGATCCGGATCGATATCCTCGAACAGCAGATGACAGGTCATGCCCAGCGGCAGATCCGCCAGCTTGCGGAATGGAAGCATGTCCACCGCTTCCAGATCAGTGCGCGGCGCCCGCACGCGCGGCAATTCCAGATGGCTGTCGACTTCAGCCCGCCCGTGTCCGGGAAGATGCTTGATCACCGGCAGCACGCCGCCTGCCAGCAGGCCGTCACAGGCGGCCCGGGCGAGCGCTGCCACCGTCTCCGGCTCACCCGCATAGGCCCGGTCGCCGATGGCATCCACCGTCTGCGGAAACAGCACGTCCAGCACGGGCATGCAGTCCACGGTGATGCCAAGGGTGGCCAGGTCACTGGCGATCAGCCGCGCGCCGAGAAAAGCGGCGCGCAGGCCCTTTTCCCGGTCCAGCTCATAAAGCGCTCCGAAGCGGCGCGCAGGCGGATAGGACGGGGCGAGCGGCGGGCGCAGGCGCTGCACCCGCCCGCCTTCCTGATCGATCAAAACGGGAGCATCGCTGCGGCCAACTGCCTCACGGAAGGCGGCTGTCAGCGCCCCGATCTGCTCGCGGCTCTCGCAATTGCGGCGGAAGAGAATGAGCCCCCACGGGTCTTCGGCAGCCAGAAAGGCGCGCTCATCCTGCGAAAGTTCCAGCCCCGCACAGCCCGTGATGAATGCCTTCGTCATCAAACACCTTTGCGGGCGTCCTTCCACAGGAACCGCCCGGATCTGTCAGGCCGCACAAAGGGCTGATTTGCACCCTCTGCGCGCCTGGCTCATAAACATGCCCTGAGACCCATGTGCCAATCACAGGATGCCATCATGCGCAAGCGCCACGACACACCCAAGGGACGTCTTCACAGCCTCACGGTCGCAAGCCCCCTGCTGGCAGCCAATCTCCTGGGCGATCCGGCAGAGCGCGAGGTCATCGTCTACGTGCCCCACGGCCTTGATGGCAAGGGGCTTCCGCTTCTCGTCGATCTTGCGGGCTTCACCGGATCGGGCCCCGGCCACGCCGCCTGGAAGAATTTCGGCGAGAACCTGCCCGAGCGGCTGGACCGGATGATCGAAGATGGCATCCTGCCCCCGGTTGTCATTGCCATGCCCGACTGCTTTACCCGGCTGGGCGGCAACCAGTATGTCGATTCGGCCGCCATGGGCCTGTGGGCGCAATATCTCACCGGCCCGATGCTGGAGGCGGTCGAGAGCCGCTTCGGCTGCGGCGGCAAGGGCAAACGCGGGCTTTTCGGCAAGTCTTCCGGCGGCTATGGCGCCATCATGCATGCCATGCGGCACGCGGATGTGTGGTCGGCGGCCGCCTGCCATTCCGGCGACATGGGTTTCGAGCTGTGCTACCTGCCCGACATGCCCAACGTGCTGCGCACGCTGGCACGCAAGGGCGGCTCGGTGGAGCGTTTCATCACCGACTTCGAGGCAGGACCGAAATTCTCCGGTTCCGACATGCATGTGCTGATGTCCCTCGCCATGGCCGCCAGCTATGATCCGGACCCGGACAGTTTCTGCGGCATCCGCCTGCCGGTCACCTCGGGCACCTGCGAGCTCATCCCCGAACGCTGGGCCAACTGGCTGGCAAATGACCCGGCGCAGATCGTCACGCAGCACCTGGACGCGCTTGCAAGCCTCAAGGCGCTGTGGATCGATTGCGGTGACGTCGACCAGTACAATCTCCTCTACGGCGCCCGCCGCCTGCACCAGACGCTGACCGCAAGGGGCGTCGCGCATGTCTATGAGGAGTTCCCGGACAACCACTCCTCTATCGACTACCGGCTGGAGCGCAGCCTGCCGCACTTGGTGAAGGCATTGATGTAAGAGACTGTATTCAAATAAAAAACGCCGGTCAAATGACCGGCGTTTCTATTGGGCTATCTGTCTCAGTTGCGGCGGACGAAGCAATCGCCGCCGGCAGACTGCAGGCTGCCGCAGAGCGCGTCGGCGGCGTCCTTAGACCCGGCCGGAATGCGCACGCGGTAGAACGTGCCGCGGCCTTCGATCTCGATCGGCTCGATGACCGGCGTCTGGCTGCCCAGCACCGAAGGATAGCGGCGCTGAAGGGCAGAATAGGCTGTCTGCGCCTGCTCAGGCGTGCGCTGCGACGTCACCTGCACCACATAGGTGCCCGGTGCAATCGAGGACGCAGCAGGTGCGGAAGCCTGAGCCTGCTGCACGGGCTGCGCGGCAACCGGCTGGGGTGCTGCCGGCTGGGTCAGATTGAGCGGCCCGGAATTGACAGGCTGCGGCGTGGAAGGCTGGGCCGGAACCGGCTGCGGCTGAACAGCAGCAACCTGTGCTCCTGGGCCCGGCTTCACGCGCGGGGATGCGCCCTTGAAAATCGCATCCGCTGCCCGCTGCTCTTCCGGGGTCACCGGCGTCAGCGCTCCTGCGGGTTCCTCTGCGCCCTGCGCGGGCGTCAGGGTTGCGACAGGGGCAAGCGCACCAGCTGCGCTGGGCATGCCCGGCGTTTCAAGTGCCGGGGCCTGCGCAACCGGCGTCGGCGAAACGGTTCTGACCGTCCCGGCCCCGGCCGTATCAGCGCCCGAGGCGCCGTTGATAATCGTGCCGTCAGGCCGCACCACAAGCGTGCGCACCCGCTTCGGCGCCCCCGGCGTCAGATCCGATGCAGAGCCATCCACCGGTGCGGGGGGAAGTTCGGCCGGCTCCGGGCTATCCTGCACGACCATGCGCTCACCATCGGCCGGCTCTCCGCCAACACGGTCATATATGAGCTTGGCGGGCTGGCCGGCACCGCTTTCAGCCGGTTCGGGATAGGTCTTCAGCGGCTCTTCGAGCCCTGCAATCACCTGCGGCGGGCCATCCGGCACGGACGAGCCGCCCGTTCCGAGCAACGCGAAGGCAGCTCCTCCGGCAACGGCCACGCCAAGTACAGCGGCAGCAATCTTCAGGCCCCGGCGGCTGTTGCCGGCATGCGGCGCCGCCTGCTCTTCATACGAGGAATGAGGCGGCAGGATACCGGCGCCCGCAAGGGTCGGATCACTCTCCTGCATGGCACGGGCAACCGCATCCAGATCATAGCCACCCGGAGGGGGGGGGGCCTCGTCCTCGTCATACAGCAACGGCAGTTGCTGCGCCTGCGGACGGCTTTGGGCAAAGATGTCCGCGATGTCGCCTTCAGACAGATTATCTTCGACAGGTCCCGCATCGCGCGGAAGATTGCGCAAGGCATCCGGCCAGGCCATGTCATCGATATCGGCAGTATCAAGGCCGGAAGACATGCGCTCGGGCTCGCGGGCCTTCTGCAGCCTTTCATCGTTGAACAGGGAGCCGACGAGATCATCAAGCTCGGCAAAGCTGGCCGAAGCTTCCTTTGCACTGCGCACGGCTGCATCGGACGCCAGCGACGGCCAGGGCTGCGTTGCATCCGGCACGAAGGGAACAGCAGCGGTCGCCGCCTTGCTCGGCTGGGGCGCTGCAGCCAGCGCTTCGGGATCATAGCCTCCGTAGGACGGCGCGCTGGCGGGCTTGCTCACAGGCTCGGCCTTGGCCTGAGGCATCTGAGGTGTTGCACGCGGCTTGAAGGTCCGCTCTGCCGGTTTTTCTCCCGCAACCGGAGTTTCCTCACTCAGCGCGGAGACCAGCGATCCGGCGAGGGCTGCCGAAAGACTTGCAGCCATGGATCCCGTGCCTGCAGCGGAAGCAGACGAAGCAGGCTCCTCCTGGCCATATCCGGCAAAGGATGAGGCCGGCTGAGCACGGGGCTGCTCCTGAGAACCAGCTTCGATGGCACCCTGCAGCTCATCCTCAAGCCCCTGCTCCAGACTGGCAGCAAAATCAAAGCCGCTTCCCTGATCCAGGGACCCGCGCAAAGGGCTCTGGTCCGCAGCCTCATACCGGCTGCCAGCCGCCGTCAGATTGCCAGCATAGTCCCCGGAGGAATAAGCCTCTTCCGTATAGGTCTCTTCTTCCGGGTAAGCACCAGCATCTCCATAGCCTTCGTCAGCATAGGCAGACGCGGCATAGGGCTGGCTCGGGTAAACTTCGTCGCCATCCATGGCGGCATCGTCTTGCGGATAGCCTGCAAGCTCTTCCGGATCGAGAGACAGGTTCAGGTCAGGGCGCAGACCGGCAACAACCTCGTCCGGAGCACTCTCGCCGGCGTAATAGTTCAGCTCGCCGGAAGACAGCGACGAAGCAAAGGCATCCTCATCCAGCTGAAGGCCGGAAGAGCCGCGCAAGCTGTAGCTCTCCATTGACGGGGCATACTGCTCCGGCTCCGGCTCTTCATAGCGCAACGGATCTCCGCCGCTGCGCAGACCCGGCGTCACGAAAGGCTGCGACACGACCTCAGGGTAGCCGCTTTCCTCGCTGCGGGGCGTGCCATATGGGTCTTCCAGATGAAAGTCTTCAGGCAGGGCTACGGCCGGAGCGCCATAATCCGGCTGCCCGGCATAGGCTTCGTACGGCTCATCCGCGTAGGATCCGGCGCCGGAATAAGCCTCGGCGCCAGCATAGCTCTCCGGCTGGCCGTAAGCGCCCGCTCCCTCGTCACCGCTGTAACCGGCAGACTGGGAAACCGGAGGCTGCCCCGCCGGCTCCCGCAGCAGGTCATCCTGATCCAGCGCTGCGAAGTAATCGCCGCCGGCTTCTGGAGATGCGGGACGGTTGCGGTTGACGATGCGCGCCAGCTGAACCAGCGGATCCTCAGCGCCCAGCTGATCGTCCGTATGCCGTGCGGCAGAATCTGCCTCACGGAAAGAATCGGATCTGGGAAAGTCAGAGCGTTGAGACATATTCGTGTTGCGTTCCACCGATGGCATCCGGCCAGGCCAACTGGCTATCCGGGATCACCCGGCCGGACACACTCTCCTGCCTCAGCGCATTTCCTGGGGGGCGTCGACTCCAAGAATTGCAAGCCCAGAAGCAAGAACCAAAGATACTGCCCTCACAAGAGCAAGACGCGCGAGAGTCAACTCTGTATTTTCAGGGTTAATAAAACGTAATTGCGGCATTTCCTTGCCACGGTTCCAGTGCGCATGCAAGGAACTTGCCAGATCGTGCAGGAAAAACGCGATTCTGTGCGGTTCGTGCGCCTCGGCGGCGGCGTCGACCATCTTCGGCCACATCGCAAGCTTGCCGATCAGCTCCAGTTCGCCAGAATCACTCAGGCCTTCGTAGCTCACCGCAGCCAGTGCAGCGTCCGACAGATCCTGCCCCTTCAGTTCCTCAGCCGCCTGACGCAGCACCGAGCAGCAGCGGGCATGGCCATACTGCACGTAGAAGACGGGATTGTCCTTCGACTGTTCCGTCACCTTCTGGAAATCGAAGTCGAGCGGCGCGTCATTCTTGCGGAACAGCATCATGAAGCGCACCGGATCGCGGCCCACTTCTTCCACCACATCGCGCAGGGTGACGAAATCGCCGGCACGCTTGGACATGCGCACGGGCTCGCCCGCCCGGAACAGCTTCACCAGCTGGCACAGGCGCACGATGACCTCGGACGAACCGCCTGAGATAGCCTTGCCGACCGCTTCCAGACGCTTCACATAGCCGCCGTGGTCGGCGCCCAGCACATAGACCATCTCCTTGAAGCCACGCTCGTATTTCGACAGGAAATAGGCGACGTCGGCGGCAAAGTAGGTGTAGGAGCCGTCGGACTTCTTCAGCGGGCGGTCGATGTCATCGCCAAAACCGGTGGCGCGGAACAGGGTCTGCTCGCGGTCTTCCCAGTCTTCCGGCAGCTGGCCTTTCGGCGGCGGCAGGGTGCCCTCATAGACGAGATCACGGCCGCGCAGCACGTCCAGCATCCGGTCGATGGGCGATTCTCCGCCTTCGTTACGCTCATGCAGGGTGCGCTCGGAGAAGAACACATCGTGATGCACGTTGAGGAGCTTCAGATCACCCCGGATCAGCTCCATCATGCCTGAGATCGCCGCTTCCTTGACGATCGGCAGAGCCGCATCCTCTCCCATCTCCAGCAGCGCCTTGCCATGGGCCTTGGCCAGCTCCTCGCCCACCGGCTTCAGATAGTCGCCCGGATAGAGGCCAGCCGGAATCTCGCCGATCTCCTCGCCCAGAGCCTCGCGGTAGCGCAGGAAGGCGCTGCGGGCGAGCGTGTCGATCTGCGAGCCTGCGTCGTTGATGTAGTATTCGCGGGTCACCTCATAGCCGGCATAGGCCAGCAGGTTGGCCAGCGCATCGCCGAAGACCGCGCCGCGCGTATGGCCCACATGCATCGGGCCCGTCGGGTTGGCCGAAACATATTCCACATTGACCTTGGCGCCGCCGCCCAGTGCGGAGCGGCCGAAATCAAGGCCGCCGCTGACGACAGCGCCCAGAATCCGCTGCCACACCACGGGCTTGACGCGCAGGTTGATGAAGCCGGGTCCGGCAACGCTGACCTCTGCAACTTCGGCATCCTTGGCAAGGGCTGCGGAAATCTGGTCGGCCAGATCACGCGGCTTCATGCCGAGCGGCTTGGATAGAACCATGGCCGCGTTGGTGGCAAGGTCGCCATGGGCCGGATCGCGCGGGCTTTCCACGGTGATGCGGGCAAGATCCTGATCGCTCAAGGGGCTGGGAAGATCGAGCGCCTTGACGGCAGCCTGCACCCGGGTGGTGAATTCAGCAAAGATGTTCATCGTATGGCCAATCTGGCTTGTCTTGAAAAGGAATGGCTTGAGCGCCCCGGTTTCATCCTGGGGCATGTCTGGCGGCGGGCCTAGCCCAAATCCGGTGTATCGTCAAACAGGCGGCGGTGTTCCTCGATGGCATAACGGTCGGTCATGCCGGCGATAAAGTCGCAAACCAGCCGCGCCCTCGCCTCTCCCGAGAGGTCTGCCGCCCCTGACGCCCACTCGCGCGGCATGTCGGACGGGCTGGCCATGTAGCGGGCAAACAGCTCGCGCGTGATCCGCGCCACCAGCTTGCGCACTGACAGCACATCCGGGTGCCGGTACATGCGGGCAAAGAGGAAGCGCTTCACTTCCTTCTCGGCCTTGCTCATCTCTGCGGAGAAGTCCACCACCGCATGCCCTGCCCTGCGGATGTCCTCTGCGCTTTTCGGCTGCAGCTCGCGCAGGCGGCGGATGCCCTCGCGGATCACGTCTTCCACCATGCGGGTGATCTGGCGGCGGACGATCTCATGGATGCGCCGCGGCTCGTCCAGTCCCGGATAGCGGCTATCGACTTCCTGCAGGATGTCCGCCAGGAACGGCACTTCGGCGATGTCCTGAATGTTGAACAGCCGCGCGCGCAGCCCGTCATCCAGATCGTGGGCGTCATAGGCAATGTCATCGGCAATGGCGGCGGCCTGCGCCTCTGCGCTTGGCCAGCTGTCGAAGCGCAGATCCTGCTTGTCCGAATAGGTGCGGATGGCGAAGGGCAGCACGCTGTCCTTGAACTTGCCAAGCGGCGCGCCGGAGGCATCCACCAGCGGGCCATTGTGCTTCACAAGGCCTTCCAGCGTTTCCCAGCTGAGGTTCAGCCCGTCCCATTCCGCATAGCGGTGCTCCAGCGAGGTGACGACGCGCAGCGACTGGGCATTGTGGTCAAAGCCGCCGTAAGGGGCCATGCACTCATGCATCACATCCTCGCCCTCATGTCCGAAGGGCGTGTGGCCAAGGTCATGGGCGAGCGCCAGGCACTCGGCCAGATCCTCATCGAGCCGCAGGGCGCGGGCGAGCGCGCGGGCGATCTGCGACACCTCGATCGTGTGGGTCAGACGCGTGCGATAGTGATCGCCCTCGTGATAGACGAAAACCTGGGTCTTGTGCTTCAGGCGGCGGAAGGCGGTGGAATGAATGATGCGGTCCCGGTCGCGCTGGAAGGGCGTGCGCGTCGGGCTCTCAGGCTCGGGGTGAAGACGCCCCAGCGTCTGCGCCGGGTCCTGTGCATAGACGGCCCGTGCCTGCGCCCCATAACCAAGGCTCGCTACTGTCATTCAAATCACCCCACCTGCAAGCAGACCGTACCGGACGGCATTCCTGACCTTGCGCTTCTGCAATTGACGCAGGCCCAATGCGTACATACCTATTAGTCAAGACAAGGCGCAACTGTGATGACACCCTGTGAATGGCTGGATATGGCCATTTTCCTGCAGAAATCCAGCGCCGCCCCCTTGATGGAAGCCGAAATCATGAGCACAGACACCCTGGAAGCCGCCACTCCGGTCACCTTGAGCGCCCGCGCCGCCCGCCGTGTTGCAAAGATTCTCTCCGGCGAAACGCCCGGCTCCATGCTCCGCGTCAGCGTCGAAGGCGGCGGCTGCTCGGGTCTTCAGTACAAGTATGACGTGGTCACCGCCCGCGAGGAGGATGATCTGGTCATCGAGCGCGACGGCGCCACGGTTCTGGTCGATTCGGTGTCGCTCCAGTACATGGAAGGCTCGGAGATCGACTTCATTGACGACCTGATGGGCCAGTCCTTCCAGATCCGCAATCCCAACGCCGTCGCCGGCTGCGGCTGCGGCACGAGTTTCACGATCTGAGATCACATCACCCCTTCGCAGCGTATTGCCTTCGTGAGGTTGCCATCGTGTGGTCTGCTGCGAAGGCGAAACTGACCAGACTTGCAGACACCAAAACCCTCACGGGTCCCGGCACAAGGCCGGGACGGCGTGGAGAATGTGTCTCCTTTGCGAGCCCGCTGAACACGCTCTGTCCTCAGGCATAATATCCTCCAGAAGCATTTCCACCGCGCCGTCCCGGCCTTGTGCCGGGACCTGTTATGGACGCACTGCCTGAAACACGCTGGCAGCTCCGGGGATACAGCCCCACCCCGCAATGGCGATACCCGAGCACGTTTTCCCGCACGTCCTCAATCCCCCCTCTCTGGCCATCCCCCCACGTGCCTGCTAACACTATCAGCCGGAAAACATGAGATCGGCAGAAGGACGGGCTGCGGGGATGAAGATCGCCACCTGGAACATCAACGGGGTCAAGGCCCGCATCGACACGGCGCTGCAGTGGCTTTCCGAGGCAAAGCCCGATATTGCCTGCTTCCAGGAAATCAAGTCGGTGGACGAGGCCTTCCCTTCCGTGCCTTTCGAGGAACTGGGCTATCACGTCGCCACCCACGGGCAGAAGGGCTTCAACGGTGTTGCGATCCTCTCCCGCCAGCCGCTGGAGGATATCCAGCGCGGCCTGCCTGGCGATGACAGCGACGAGCAGGCCCGCTACATCGAAGCAACCGTTTCGACAGACGGCGGGGCGCTGCGCGTCGGCTGCCTGTACCTTCCCAACGGCAACCCGCTGGGCACGGAAAAATTCCCCTACAAGCTGCGCTGGATGGACCGGCTGATCGCCCATGCCCGCACGCGCCTTGCCGAAGAAACGCCCTTCCTGCTGCTGGGCGACTACAACGTCATCCCCGAGCCGAAGGATGCGCGCAATCCGCAGGACTGGCTGGGCGACGCCCTGTTCCAGCCCGAAAGCCGCAGCCGCTTCCGCAGCCTTGTCAATCTCGGCTTCACCGAAGCCGTGCGCGCCTCGACGGATGCTGCCGAAACCTACACGTTCTGGGATTATCAGGCAGGTGCCTGGCAGCGGAACAACGGCATCCGCATCGACCACATCCTGCTATCACCGCAGGCAAGCGACCTGATGCGCGGCTGCGGCATCGACGCCCATGTGCGCGGCTGGGAAAAGCCTTCAGACCACGTGCCTGTCTGGGTGGATCTTGCGGCGTAAGCCATAACGCCCTCATCTCTCATTGCAAGGCTCTGAGACGCTGATGCATCACGCCTTGAAAAGGCTCAAGCGCCGCGCGGGCTTAACCGGCACTCGATGTGTCAAGCTCGTCATGCGGCGGCATCACGCCCTCAGGCGAAGCTGAATACCCGCCCCTGAATAGCAAAACGCCTGCGGCACGAACCGCAGGCGAAGGTGTCCGTTTGATGCAGATGGGTGGTGTTACCGCAGGGTCGCGGCGCTCAGTGCCTCGGCCGAAGGCGCACGCATCGGCTCGTGCTTGGCTATCCAGGCATCGGCACGGCGGGCAGCGGAGCGGCGGATGTCCTCACTTGCCAGCGAGAAATACCGCTCCTGCATGTCGACGACCCAGCTCAGATCGCCCACGCCCTCTTCAGCCGCATGGGCACGGGCAATGGTCATCCACATCAGCCCGCGTTCGCGGTTCTCCAGCGAGTCGGCCAGGTTGAACAAGGTCTCGCCCAGCAGCGCCTGCGCCCCGATGTGCCCCTTGAGTGCCGCAAGGTTGAACCAGCGCACGGCCATCAGATCGTTGTTCTCGCGGTAGATCTGCCCCAGCTCATACTGGGCTTCCGCATCGCCGAAATACGAGGCGGCGTGGGTGAAGATCTGGCGGGCACGGGCCGGATTGGCCTTGACCTGCGTGTTCTTGATGCCGGTCATGTAGTACTTGCCGAGCGCTACGAAGGCGCTGGACACGAAAGGTGCCTGCGGAGAGGTGGGGCTTTCGTCGCCATAAAGGCTGACAACCTGATTGTAATATTCGAAAGCCTTATAGTCGTCCTCGGCAACGCCGTCACCGGCCGCATACATCTGGCCCAGCTTCCAGGCAGCCATCGGCTGGCCGTTTTCGGCCGCGTAGCGCAGGGAATCAAGGGCAGCCTGCTTGTCGCCGGAATAGTATTTCCTCGCGCCGAGACGCAGCGCCTCGCTCGCAGTCATGCGCTCCGGTGTGATCTGCTCATTGCTGGCCGGTGTTCCGTCGAAAGCATGAGCAGGCACCAGCAGCATGAGCTGCAGACCGGCGATCTGGACGAGATTCCGCAAGATACGCATGACTCTGGATCTCACCTTGGTGCGGACTGGCGCACCTTTTCCGGCCAAAGCTGCAGCGCGGCCGGCAGCCAGCCTGGCCGCCATGCCCGTGGCGCCGTGCGGCGCTGGCCCTGTGTGAATTCGATGGACAGAAAAATACTGCTGCATTCCGGCAGCATTTGGGCCAGCACCATTGAGGCTGTCAGTATTTGCGCTGGCAGCTGTGGCACCATGCGAAAAAAATCTGCGGGAGATGGAACCAAGGAAAGAGGAATGCGTTTCACCGCTGTAAAGACAGACTCGGGATGTCACCCCGCCATTCCCTGTCCTGTTCAACGCAAAGATAACGCGCACACCAAACCCCTGATCCAAATGGCATACACACTGATGCGTATGCCCGCTTGACTGCCTCGCTCTTCATGCCTGCCGCTCATTCCCCCAAGGGGCGGCGGCAATTTGCTGAAGATCATTCTGCCCTTCCATGCCATAAAGGGTTGAAGCCCAATCGTGGCTGAACGGCGGCAATTCCGGCGCCACAAGTCATAGCGCATCACATCGCGTCTGACTGTTGCGGCGGCGCCACAGACTCGCGTCTGTTTTTTGGCCGTTCCCACCACCCCGAGCCCTGCAAAGCTCAAGGTTTCTGCCGCTTCCAGCCTCCAGAGCACCTGCCAAAAAGCAAGCCGGGCAACCATTCACGGCTGCGCGGCGTCTGTTGCTGCTGCATGGCAGGGACTGGCGCGGGGCCGGACGGCCCTTGCACATACCCTGGACGAAAGCGGTTGACATTCGGTTGTCCAGACCGTTCAAAAGCGCCGTTTCGTTGGAAATCCGCGCGGTTCCGGGGCTTTCCCCTTTCGCCGCAGGCTGGCGGCTGAGACAATCGCGCCGAATCGGGCAGCAGCGAATCGGGCTCCGGCAACGGGAACCGGACACACGGCACGGCCATTTGCGTCACACGCAAGGGCCTGCCCCACAGACTATGGAACATGGAAACGGCATGAGCGCAGACGAGGATCTCTTCGCAGGATCAGCAGCAGCGGCAGGAAGTGCGGCAGCCCGGGCAGCCCCGAAGGCGGCCCGCAAGGCAGCCCTTGCAGCCGTCCCGTCCGCCCTGCAGGCAGAGACGGCACCGGCTGCCCCGGCCGAACCGGCACGCCCTGCCCCGCAGCGCAGCCCGGCATCTTCTTCGGGCGAAGATTACACGGCAGCCGACATCGAGGTGCTGGAAGGCCTTGAGCCGGTGCGCCGCCGTCCGGGCATGTATATCGGCGGCACCGATGAAAAGGCGCTGCATCACCTCTTTGCCGAAATCATCGACAACTCGATGGACGAGGCCGTCGCAGGCCATGCCACCTGGATCGACGTTGCCGTTGGCGCCGATGGCTATATCACCATCACCGACAATGGCCGCGGCATCCCGGTCGATCCACATCCCAAGTTCAAGGACAAGTCCGCGCTCGAAATCATCATGACGACGCTGCATGCGGGCGGCAAGTTCGACAGCAAGGTCTACGAGGCCTCGGGCGGCCTGCACGGCGTGGGCTCGTCGGTGGTGAATGCCCTGTCGGAGGAAATGGTGGTCGAGGTGGCGCGGGCGCGCAAGCTCTACCGTCAGGTCTTCCAGCGCGGCAAGCCCGTGGGGCCGCTGGAACTCGTCGGCGATGTGCAGAACCGGCGCGGCACGCTGGTGCGTTTCAAGCCCGACTGGCAGATCTTCGGCAAGGAAGCAAAGTTCGAGCCGGCGCGTCTTTTGCGCATGGCCCGCTCCAAGGCCTATCTGTTCGGCGGCGTCGAGATCCGCTGGCATTGCGACCCGGCGCTTCTGGACGAGAAGGACAAGACACCGGCCGAAGCCGTGTTCCACTTCCCCGGCGGCCTGAAGGACTTCCTTTCCGAAAAGCTGGGCAAGGAGCGCAAGGTCATCGACGACATCTTTGCCGGCAAGCTGGGCCAGCCCGGCAAGCACGGCGCGGTGGAATGGGCCGTCACCTGGTTTGCGGGCGACGGGTTCCTGTCCTCCTACTGCAACACTGTGACGACACCGGAAGGCGGCACGCATGAAGCGGGCCTGCGCTATGCGCTGCTGCGCGGGCTCAAGGCCTATGCGGATCTCGTCGGCAACAAGAAGGCCGCGATCCTCACCTCGGAAGACATCATGACCTCGGCCGCCGGCATGCTGTCGGTGTTTATCCGCGAGCCGGAGTTTGTCGGCCAGACCAAGGACAAGCTGGCCACCAACGAGGCAACGCGCATCACCGAAAATGCCCTGCGCGATGCCTTCGACCACTGGCTGACCGCCTCCCCCACCCAGGCCAACAAGCTGCTGGAATGGGTGATCGACCGGGCAGAAGAACGCCTGCGCCGCCGCCAGGAAAAGGACGTGGCCCGCAAGACCGCCGTGCGCAAGCTGCGCCTGCCGGGCAAGCTGGCGGATTGTTCGGCCAACCAGTCGGAAGGCACGGAGCTGTTCATCGTCGAGGGTGACTCGGCCGGCGGCTCCGCCAAACAGGCCCGCAACCGCAACAATCAGGCCGTGCTGCCCCTGCGCGGCAAGATCCTGAACGTTGCCAATGCCGGGCGCGACAAGCTGGTGGCCAACCAGCAGCTGGCGGATCTGATCCAGGCGCTCGGCTGCGGCACCCGCACCCATTACAAGGACGCGGACCTGCGCTATGAGAAGGTCATCATCATGACCGACGCCGACGTGGATGGTGCGCACATTGCCTCGCTGCTGATCACCTTCTTTTACCGCGAGATGCCGGAGTTGATCCACAACGGCCACCTCTACCTCGCCGTGCCGCCGCTCTACCGCCTGACGCAGGGCGGCAAGACCATCTATGCCCGCACGGACGAGCATAAGGACGAGCTGATGGCCACCGTCTTCAAAGGCAAGAGCAAGGTCGAAATCGGCCGCTTCAAGGGTCTTGGCGAAATGCTGCCGGGACAGCTGAAGGAAACCACCATGGATCCGTCCAAGCGCACCCTGCTGAAGGTGCAGGTGGTGGCGGGCGACGAGGCGGACACAAGCGACACCGTCGAACAGCTCATGGGCAACAAGCCGGAAGCCCGCTTCCGCTTCATCCAGGACCGCGCCGAATTCGCGCATGACCTCGACATCTGAGCGTGAAGCACCCGCTGCAAGCTGACGGCGAAGTCAAGCTGCTGCATTTGCGATGAGAGGCAGGCGCCCATGTGCCTGCTGATTTGCTCCCAACTGGCGCCCTGTTAGCATTAACAGGGCCGTTTCAGGGTCAAAACCTCAGGAAAACATTGACAAGGGGGCCTTTAACTGTAGGGTGGCGCCAATTCCGGACCCGGGCAAGGCTTGGGGCCGGCCGGCTACAGCGACCCAGAATCGGATCCCGTTCTCAATGTCATTTGACACTCTCGGCCTCAGCGAGAAAGTCCTCCAGGCAGTTACCGCTGCCGGTTATAACGAACCGACCGCCATCCAGAAGGGCGCCATTCCCCATGTGCTGGAACGGCGCGATGTTCTGGGCATCGCCCAGACAGGCACCGGCAAGACGGCTTCCTTCACGCTGCCGATGCTCACCCTTCTCGAAAAGGGCCGCGCCCGTGCACGCATGCCCCGCACCCTGATCCTTGAGCCGACGCGCGAACTCGCAGCGCAGGTTCAGGAGAATTTCGAGCGGTATGGCGTCAACCACAAGCTGAATGTCGCCCTGCTGATCGGCGGTGTTTCTTTCGGCGAGCAGGACAAGAAGATTGACCGCGGTGCCGACGTTCTGATCGCCACCCCGGGCCGCCTGCTGGATCACGTCGAGCGCGGCAAACTGCTGCTGCAGGGCGTTGAGATCCTTGTGATCGACGAAGCCGACCGCATGCTCGACATGGGCTTCATCCCGGATATCGAGCGGATCTGCAAGCTGATCCCCTTCACCCGCCAGACCCTGTTCTTCTCGGCCACCATGCCGCCGGAAATCCAGCGCCTGACGGAAACCTTCCTGCAGAACCCGGCCAAGGTTGAAGTTTCGACACGCTCTTCCACGTCCTCGACCATCACCCAGCATCTGGTGGCGACCGGCGGCGAAGACTATGAGAAGCGCCAGACCCTGCGCGATCTTCTCGCCCAGGCCGAAGATCTGCAGAACGCCATCGTCTTCTGCAACCGCAAAGTTGACGTGGCCACCCTGTTCCGCTCTCTGGAGCGGCATGGCTTCAATGTCGGCGCGCTGCATGGCGACATGGACCAGCGCACCCGCATGACCATGCTGGACAATTTCCGCAAGGGGAACCTGAAGCTGCTCGTCGCCAGCGATGTGGCTGCCCGTGGTCTCGACATTCCGGACGTGAGCCACGTGTTCAATTTCGACGTGCCGATCCATGCGGAAGACTATGTTCACCGCATTGGCCGCACGGGCCGCGCCGGACGCCTCGGCGTTGCCTATACGCTGGTTGACGGCGACGACCAGAAGTATCTGGGCGCCATCGAGAAGGTGATCGGCAAGAGCATCGACTGGCTGGGCGAGCCGCTGGACTTTGAAGCTGCCATTGCCGAGCGCAAGGAGCGCCGCAAGGCTGCCCGCTCCGGCGGCGCCAAGACTGAACGCCCTGCCCGCCGCACCCGTGGCAGCAGCCGCACCCAGGAGGCTGCGCCGGAGGAAAGCCCGCGCGAGGAAGCCGCAGAGGTTGCCGAGGCAAAGGCACCCGCACGCACCCGGACACGCCGCCCGCGCAAGAGCGAGACGGCCGAGGTGCAGGATGCTGCACCGGCCGTGATGGCCGAAGATGCACCGCAGCCGCGCATTGCCCCGCAGCAGGCACAGCCGCAGGACACCGGCCGCGAGCGCAACGACCGGAACCCCCGCGACGGCAACCGCAATCAGCCGCAGCAGCGCGACCGCAACGGTGGCAACAATCGCCGTGGCCGTCATCAGGATGATGACCAGCCGGTCATCGGTCTCGGTGATCACATTCCCGCCTTCCTGCTCCGCGATCCGCGTGCCAAGAAGGCATCCTGATCAGGAAGACCGGATATAAACAATAGCGCCGCCGGATCTGTACCTGAACAGAGCGGCGGCGTTTTGCTGCAAAAATCAGCCTGCACCAAATATTTCTGGTGTTGACGCCTTGCGGTACATGACCGCACGGCAAGCATTGTATACCGTAGACAGCAGAGCGCCTGCGGCAGATTTATGCGTAATTTAACCCAGCGTTAAATTACATAATACTAGTGTTACACCATATCGAAGCGCCCCTTTGCAAGTGGCGCTCTTTTTTGGTGGGGGGCCAGGATGGCGGATGCGGAGGACTTTAAGAGAACCATCACCTATGGTGAAGCGGCGCTCTCATATATCCGGCGCAATGTCATTCCCGCCCATCCGCGCAATTACGAGACCTGGTACACCTATGCAGCCGGTTTCAACCAGGCGCTCAACCGCGCGATCAACGATCTGATCGCGACGAAGGGCTCGATTTCAGCCGACGATCTGCAGCGGATCTACTCGCGCTTCCTGTCTCCAAACCGGCTTGGTGACCGGGTAGACGAGGTTGGAACGCGCGTTGCCGAAGAGGTGCAGGACCTTGTCGATGCCATCCGCATCAGCACGGATGCCACGTCAGACTTCGGACGCGCCCTTGATGGTGTTCTGGAACGGCTGCATGAGACGCTGAACGACGAGAAGCTGCGTGACCTGACCTCTGCCATGGTCAAGTCAACCCACGCCGCCATTGCAGCCAACCGCAATCTCGAAAGTCAGCTGCTCGAGTCCAACCGGCAGATCCGGACGCT
The DNA here is from genome assembly GCF_000382365.1 of Pannonibacter phragmitetus DSM 14782. Lineage (GTDB taxonomy): Bacteria > Pseudomonadota > Alphaproteobacteria > Rhizobiales > Stappiaceae > Pannonibacter > Pannonibacter phragmitetus. The sequence goes on from NZ_KB908227.1 coordinate 110,274, forward strand.
CAAGGAAAACCTCGAAGCGATCCGCTACGAGTCCCTCACCGACGAGCTGACCACACTCAGCAACCGGCGGCATTTCGACCTTGCCATTGACCGGGCCATTGAGCTGGCCGCACGTACCGGCGAAGGCTTCGCCCTGCTGCTGACGGATATCGATCACTTCAAGAGCTTCAACGACCGGTTTGGCCATCAGACGGGCGATCAGGTGCTGCGGCTCGTGGCTCTGGCCGTGAAGCAGAGCATCAAGGGACAGGACATTGCCTGCCGCTACGGCGGAGAAGAATTCGCCATTATCCTGCCGGAAGCGCAGATCCTCGACGCCATGCACGTGGCCGAACAGATCCGCAAGGCCGTCATGGGCAAGGAACTGGTGAAGCGCTCGACGGGTGAAAATCTCGGCCGCCTGACCCTGTCGATCGGCGTCAGCCTTTATGAAGGCGGCGATACGAGCCAGATGATCATCGGCCGCGCCGATGCTGCGCTTTATGCCGCCAAGCACAGCGGGCGCAATGCAGTCCGCTGCCTGCAGAGCAACGAGATGGCCGCCAATCAGACCGGCAGCCGCGTCGCCTGACACCCGTCAGCGGACAGCGCCCCGTTTACGCTCCATCCAGCCCCATCTGCCAGAAATCAGCCTCCAGAACGCTTGCCTGCCGGAACAGATGCTCCAGCCGCTTCTTGCGTGCCGGTGTCTCATAATCTGCCGCGAGCCGGTCCATCCAGGCGGCAAAGCCGGCGGCGACGTCCTGATAGGCTTCACTGGCGTATTCGCTGATCCAGCGGGCATAAGGGTTCTGCGGGTCTGAGCCGGACGGAGTCTTTGCGAGCCTTGCGCCGATCTCGGCATAGCCCAGCACGCAAGGGGCCAGCGCGACGAGAAGATCCAGCAGATCCCCCTGCCCGCCTGCGTCCAGCACGAAGCGGGTGTAGGCCATGGTCTGGCGCTCTTCCCGCGCCTTTTCCAGATCCTCGCGCGAAAGCCCCCAGCCGGCGCACAGCTCGACATGAAGATCCATCTCCATGTCGAGAATGGCCTTCACCCCGGCAAGCGCGTGGCGCATGTCGCCGAGCGTCGGGCTCTTGTAGATGGCCAGCGCATAGGCCCGGGCAAACTGGATGAGGAATAGATAGTCCTGCACCAGATAATGCCGGAAGGCGGCTTGCGGCAGCGTGCCGTCCTGCATCTGGCGGACAAAGGAATGCTCGACATAGGCCGTCCAGTCCGGACCGGCGGCCTCGCGCAGGCGGGCAAAGAAACTCATGGATCTGCCTTCTGAAGATCTTGGCGAAGGTATCAGGCGAAAGACGTGTCAGGCGGAAAGCGCAGCCGGATCGGCCGCCTTGAGCGACACGGATTCGCCGCAGCCGCAGGAAGACACTTCATTGGGATTGCGGAAGACAAAGCCGGAGCGGAACTTCGTCGTCTCGAAATCCATCTCGCTGCCGATCAGATACAGCACCGCAGACGGATCGATGAAGACCTTTGCGCCATCGGCTTCAATCACATCATCGCCCGGCTGGACGCCGTCCACCAGCGCCATGGCATATTCCATACCTGCGCAGCCGCCCTTCTTGATGCTGATGCGCAGACCGGCCTTGGGCTCACCGGCGCCGTCCACCAGCTCGCGCACGCGCTCTGCGGCGGCGGGGCTCACCTTCATGATCTGCATCTTGCGGGCCAGTGCCATGGGCTTGTTCCTTTGCGGGGGAGATGCCCCCTTCAAATAAACCGGTGGGTATTATATGGGGATTCCGCTCAGCTTTCCAACCGGCTGCCTCCCCTGCCCGCGCTCAATACCAGTTGAGCGCGACGCGGGCTTCCTCGGACATGCGGTCCGGCGTCCACGGCGGGTCAAACACCATGCTGACGTCCACGGCGCCGATGCCGGGCACCGCGCTGATGGCGTTCTCCACCCAGCCCGGCATTTCCCCGGCCACCGGGCAGCCCGGCGCGGTCAGCGTCATGTCCACCTTCACCGAGCGGTCATCCTCGATATCGACCTTGTAGATGAGGCCAAGCTCGTAGATGTCGCAGGGGATTTCCGGGTCATAGACGGTCTTCAGCGCCGCGATGATGTCATCGGTCATCCGCGCCAGTTCCTCGGCCGGAATGGCGGAGGCCGTGTTTCCGGCGGCGGTTTCCGGCTCAGCGGAAACGTGAGCGGGACTGTCATTCATGGGTCGATCCTCAGGCAAAGAAGTCCTGCGCCTTCTGCAGGGCCGCCGCAAGGGCGTCCACTTCCTCGAAGGTGTTATAAAGGCCGAAGCTGGCACGGCAAGTGGAGGTGACGCCATAGCGGGCCAGCAGCGGCTGGGCGCAATGGGTGCCGGCACGCACCGCGACCCCTGCCCGGTCCAGCACGGTGGCCACATCATGCGCATGGGCACCCTTCATCTCGAAGGAGATGATCGCGCCCTTGCCCGGCGCCGAGCCGAAGATGCGCAGGGAGTTAAAACCGGCCAGCTTCTCCGTGGCATAGGCCAGCAGCGATGCCTCATGCCGGGCGATGTTCTCGCGGCCGAGACTATCCATGTAGTCGAGCGCAGCGGCAAGGCCGATCGCCTGCACGATGGGCGGCGTGCCTGCCTCAAACCGGTGCGGCGGCTTCGCATAGGTGACGATCTCCTCGGTCACATCGGCGATCATCTCACCGCCGCCGCAGAACGGGCGCAGCCGCTCCAGCGCCTCCGGCTTGCCATAGAGCACGCCGATGCCGGTCGGGCCATAGACCTTGTGGCCGGTCAGCACATAGTAGTCACAGTCCATGTCGCGCACATCGACGGGCATATGCACGGCAGCCTGACTGCCATCCACCAGCACCTTGATGCCGCGCGCATGGGCGATGCGGCAGACGTCCTTCACCGGAACCACGGTGCCCAGCACGTTGGACATCTGGGTGATGGCGACGAGCTTGGTCCGTTCCGTGAGGGCAGCTTCAAAGGCCTCCAGATCGAAGGAGCCATCCTCGCGTACATAGACCCACTTCAGCACCGCGCCGTTGCGCTCGCGGTGGAAGTGCCAGGGCACGATGTTGGAGTGGTGCTCCATGATCGACAGGACGATCTCATCGCCCGGGCCGAACGTGTCCGGGCCAAGGCCGTAGGACACGAGATTGATGGCCTCGGTCGTGGAGCGGGTGAAGACGATCTCGTCCACGGATCCCGCATTGAGGAAGCGGCGCACGGTCTCGCGCGCGGCCTCGTAATTCTCCGTCGCGGTGTTGGAGAGGAAATGCAGGCCCCGGTGCACGTTGGCGTATTCCTGCGAATAGGCCTTCACCATGGCATCGATGACCGCCTGCGGCTTTTGCGCCGAAGCGCCGTTGTCCAGATAGACGAGCGGCTTGCCGTAGACTTCCCGCGACAGGATCGGGAAATCACGGCGCACGGCGGCAACGTCATAGCCGGTGGCAGGGGCAGCAGCAGTCTGGCTGGCGGTCATCATTCTCTCCAATCAACAGCAGCTAAGGATCAGCCGGCGATCGCCAGCCACTCCCGCACGCGGGTCTCCAGCAGCTCGGTCACGCTCTCGCTGCCGAATTCCTCGATGGCTTCCGACAGGAAGGCGAGCACCAGCAGCGTGCGGGCTTCCGCTTCCGGAATGCCGCGGGCGCGCAGGTAGAACAGCAGGTCTTCATCGATCTGGCCGCTCGTGGCACCGTGAGCGCACTGCACGTCATCGGCGAAGATTTCCAGTTCCGGCTTGTTGGCCATCTCGGCATCTTCGGACAGAAGCAGCGCCTGCGTCATCATCTGGCCGTCCGTCTTCTGGGCGTGCGGCCGCACGATGATCTTGCCCTGATAGACGCCCTTCGCACCGGCGTCGATCACCGTCTTGAAGAATTCCCGGCTCTCGCAGTTCGGCACCGCATGGTCCACCACCAGCGTCTGGTCGCCCAGCTGCTGGCCGCGCACCATGGTCACGCCATAGAGCTTGGCCGTGGAATGCTCACCGGCAAAGGTGACGTAGGACTGGTTGCGGGCAAAGTCGGTCCCGGCGATGAAGCCGAGCGTCTTCAGCTCTGCCTTTGCACCAAGATGCGAGAAGGCGGTGGAGATATGCGGCGCACGGCCCGAGCCCACGATCAGGCGGGTTGCGGTCAGCGCAGCTTCATCGGCCAGCACCTGATCGGAGACGGCGTTGACGACGGCATCCTCACCGGCGGTGACGAAGCTTTCCAGCAGGGTCAGGCTCGCGCCCTTGCCCAATTCGGTCCGCACGCGGGCATAAACCGCGCCGCCAAGCGCCAGATGCACGATTTCGACCGGCAGGTCCACGGCCGTGCCCGCCTTGACCTTCAGCACCACACCGCCCTGCAGCAGCGCCGTATTGAGTTCAAGTGCCGGATTAACTCCGGAAATTTCCGGATTGGAAAGAAGGGCTTGCGCAGAATTTTTCACAGCGTCATTGAAGTTTGAAACCTCAACGCCAGCCGCTTCCAGCTTCGCCAGATCGGACACTTCGGCCACAAGACGGCCATTGGCGAGCACGATGCGCAGGCGCTCCAGCTCCGCATAGGTCTCGGCGTCTGCGAGAGCAGCCTTGACCGCCTCCAGGGAAGCCGCGGCTGCCGGGGCAGCGTAGCTCTTCAGGAAGGCGCGCAGGTCCGTGTACTTCCACTCCTCGATCCGCCGGTGCGGCAGGCCGGTCGCCCGGAACCGGGCGAAGGCGGCTTCCCGCAGGCTGATCAGATCGGCGCCACCGTCCTTGAGCGCAGCAAAATGCGCCTCAAGATCGGTTTCGGCCTGTGTCGAGACGACACGCAGGTTCGCAGTCATGGTCACTCCCCGTGGCTCAGGCCGCCGCGCCGACGTAATCGGCGTAGCCGTTCTTCTCCAGCTCAAGCGCCAGTTCCTTGCCGCCGGTCTTGACGATCTTGCCCTTGGACAGAACATGGACGACATCCGGCACGATATGGTCGAGCAGGCGCTGGTAGTGGGTGATGACGATCATCGAACGCTCCGGCGAGCGCAGCTTGTTGACGCCTTCCGAAACGATGCGCAGGGCGTCGATGTCGAGGCCGGAGTCCGTCTCATCCAGCACGCAGAGGCTGGGTTCCAGCAGCGCCATCTGCAGGATTTCCGAACGCTTCTTCTCGCCGCCGGAGAAACCGACGTTGAGCGGGCGCTTCAGCATGTCCATGGTGACGTTAAGGTCAGCCGCCTTGGACTTGACCAGCTTCAGGAAGTCCGGAACCGACAGCTCGGCCTCGCCGCGCGCCTTGCGCTGTGCGTTGAGGGCGGTCTTCAGGAACTCCATCGTGGCAACGCCGGGGATCTCGATCGGATACTGGAAGGCAAGGAACACACCGGCAGCCGCACGTTCGTCGGCTTCCATCTCCAGGAGGTTCTCACCATTGAACAGGATCTCGCCCTCGGTGACCTCATAGTCTTCCTTGCCCGCCAGAATGTAGGACAGGGTCGACTTTCCGGAGCCGTTCGGGCCCATGATGGCGTGAATTTCGCCTGCCTTCACGGTCAGGTCGATGCCGCGCAGAATCTCGGTGCCGTCTTCGGCGATGCGGGCGTGCAGGTTCTTGATCTCAAGCATTGAGATGGTCCTCATTTCGGTCCGGATTCAAGGTCCGGTGTGTGTCATCAGTCTCAGGAGCCGGATGGCGGGCATCTGCCTGTATCCGGCGTTCAATCACGTTTGGCCAAGGCCTTGCTTCCGTCATCCCCGGGCTTGTCCCGAGGGTCTACATCAGTTTTCACCCGAAGGCCGGTCCGACTGATTGCAGTCATTCCACGTCCTCGTGTTTTGATTTGGCATTCCCGATCCCGTCCCATAACCCATACCTGCTGATCCAGTCTGGCAGATCCTCGGGACAAGCCCGAGGATGACGAAGGGAGAGCCCGGTCATCAGCCGACGCCCCCTTCCAGGCAGATCGAAATCAACTGTCCGGCAGCTATGACGGCACCGGGTTTCATGCCTCAACACTCCCACGAAAGTTCCCGCATCCGTCATCCTCGGGCTTGTCCCGAGGATCTACAGAGCCTTCAGCACGAAGATAGTTCCGGCTAATTGTAGTCATTCCACATCTGCGTATTTTCGTGCGGGTTATAGACATTTTCGATTTCGCCCATTCTTTCGTACAGATCGAGCCAGGTCGGGTTCAGTCCTTCAATCAGCCTGATTTTCCATTCGCGCAGATAACGCTTCAGGGACTTCTCCCGCTGTATCGCCAGAACGATATTGGGGTGGCATTCAAACCAGACGAGGCTCTTGGCCTTGTACTGAGACGTGAACCCCTTCCTTATTCCTTCCCGGTGCTCCCAGATGCGCTTCTCCAGGTCGCTGGTCACGCCGGTGTAGATCACCCCTCGCGGCTTGTCGGACATCATGTAGACATACCCTGCCATGACGCCCTCCCTTTGCCGCCGCAGATCCTCGGGACAAGCCCGAGGATGACGCAGTGGGTGTTCGGCTTCTCTCTTACGTTACCCCACGCTGCCTTCCAGGCTGATCGAGATCAGTTTCTGGGCTTCGACGGCGAATTCCATCGGCAGCTGCTGGATCACGTCCTTGACGAAACCGTTGACGATCAGTGCGACCGCCTCTTCTTCCGACAGGCCACGGGCGAGGCAGTAGAACATCTGGTCGTCAGAGATCTTCGAGGTGGTGGCCTCGTGCTCGAAGACGGCCGATGCGTTCTTGCTCTCGATATAGGGCACCGTATGCGCGCCGCAGTCCTGGCCGATCAGCAGGCTGTCGCACTGGGTGAAGTTGCGGGCGTTCGAGGCCTTGCGGTGCGCCGAGACGAGGCCGCGGTAAGTGTTCTGCGACTTGCCGGCGGAAATGCCCTTGGAAATGATGCGGCTCGACGTGTTCTTGCCGAGGTGGATCATCTTGGTGCCGCTGTCGACCTGCTGATAGCCGTTCGAAACGGCGATCGAGTAGAACTCGCCGCGCGAATTGTCGCCGCGCAGGATGCAGGACGGATACTTCCAGGTGATGGCCGAGCCGGTTTCCACCTGCGTCCAGGAGATCTTGGAGTTCCTGCCACGGCAGTCGCCACGCTTGGTGACGAAATTGTAGATGCCGCCCTTGCCGTCCTTGTCGCCGGGGAACCAGTTCTGGACGGTGGAATACTTGATCTCCGCATCATCGAGCGCGATCAGCTCGACGACAGCCGCATGCAGCTGGTTCTCGTCGCGCTGCGGCGCGGTGCAGCCTTCCAGATAGGACACATAGGCGCCCTTGTCGGCAATGATCAGCGTGCGCTCGAACTGGCCGGTGTTCTTCTCGTTGATACGGAAGTAGGTGGACAGTTCCATCGGGCAGCGCACGCCCTCCGGCACATAGACGAAGGAGCCGTCGGAGAAGACCGCCGAGTTCAGCGTCGCATAGTAGTTGTCCGTCACCGGAACCACGGAGCCGAGATACTTGCGGACGAGGTCCGGGTACTCGCGCAGGGCTTCGGAGATGGAACAGAAGATGACGCCCGCCTTCTTCAGCTCGTCCTTGAAGGTCGTGACAACGGACACGCTGTCGAACACGGCATCCACGGCGACGCGGTTCTTCGGCTCGACGCCAGCAAGGATTTCCTGCTCGCGCAGCGGAATGCCCAGCTTCTCGTAGGTCCGCAGCAGCTCCGGGTCCACCTCGTCAAGGCTCGTGGGCCCTTCGACGGACTTGGGCGCGGACCAGTAATAAAGCTCCTGCAGGTCAATCGGCGGATAGCTGACACGGGCCCACGTGGGCTCTTCCATGGTCTGGAAGCGGCGCAGTGCATCGAGGCGCCACTCGGTCATCCACTCCGGCTCGTTCTTCTTGGCCGAAAGGAAGCGCACGGTTTCCTCGGAAAGGCCCTTTGCCGCCGTTTCCGACTCGATGTCGGTGACGAAGCCATATTTGTACTGGTCGACGTCAATCGCTTTGACCCGGTCGATCGTTTCCTGCACAGCGGGCATGTCTTTGTCTCCATTCCGCCGCCCTCAGATCCGGGGCGGACCATCTTCCCTGCCCCCGTTCTACGGCGGCAAGGTCATCTCAGGTTCAGCCAGCAGGCACAAAACTGGCCGCAGGCGGTTTCAGGCCCCGTTCGGGGCAATTTCAAAGCCGTATCTTCAGGCTGCCTTGCCGGTTGCCGAAGGGTTGAGCGTGGCTGCCACCTTCGACCAGACCTCCAGGAAGCGGGTGATATCCGCTTCCTGCGTCGTCCAGCCAAGACTGACCCGCAGCGCACAGCGTCCCAGATCCTCATCAACGCCCATGGCGGTGAGCACGTGCGACGCGCCGACCTTGCCCGAGGAGCAAGCCGAGCCGGAGGAAAGGGCGATGCCGTTGAGGTCCAGAGCCATAAGCGCCATTTCGGACGGAACGCCCGGAACGGCAAAACACGTCGTGTTCGCAAGGCGGGGCGCATCCGCGCCAAACACCACCGTTGAACCAGATATAAGGCGCAAACCCTTTTCGAGAAGCCCCTGAAGCCTTGCGAGACTTGCAAATTCCTCAAGCATTGTGGAGCCATCGCGCGCAATGGCACCGAAAGCAGCAATGGCGGCGGCATTTTCCGTGCCCGCACGCCGGTGCTGCTCCTGCCCGCCACCAATCAGCAGAGGCGCAGGTGCCAGCGCAGATGTGCGCAGCACAAGTGCGCCGATGCCCTGCGGGCCGCCCATCTTGTGGGCCGACAGGCTCACCGCATCAGCCTGCCATGCGGCAATATCCACCGGCAGACGGCCGCCGAACTGCACGCCATCCACATGGAAGATGCCGCCAGCGGCCTTCACCCGGGCACCGATTTCGGCGAGCGGCTGAATGACGCCCGTTTCATTGTTCGCCGCCATCACCGACACAAGCGCCGGACCACCAGCGGCCAGCAGCTCGTCCAGATGATCAAGCCGCAGCACGCCGTTTTCACCGGTGGCGATATGGGAAATCTCGCGCGCAGCAAAGCGTCCGCCCGCGCGCACGCTCGGGTGCTCAACGGCGGACATCAGCAGCCGGTCCAGATAGACCGGACCGTCATTGCCCTGCCAGCGCGGGCTGAGGGCCAGCACGTTGGCTTCCGTCGCACCGCTGGTGAAGATGACGGAGCGGGCCTTGACGCCGCACATGGCGGCCAGCGCCTCGCGCGCATCCTCGACGACGCCGCGCAGCTTGCGCCCTTCCCCATGCACCGAAGACGGGTTGCCCGTGACGCCCAGCACCTCGACCATGCGCGCAAGCGCCTGCGGGCGCAGAGGCGCGCTCGCATTGTGATCCAGATAAAGCCGCTCGGTTCCGCCGTTCATGGCCCGGTTCCAACTCCATTCAGCCTGGTGTGCCCTCCTCGCCTGCTGGCGTTCGGACAAGGCCGGTAGCGCCTCTTTTTCAAGTCAAGTCAACGGAAAACTTGAAATTCCCCGCCCACATGATGATAAGTGCGCCAAGCGCCCGAATTCGAACCGGCACGCTTCACGCGGCTGCATTCGAATTTGAAGCATTCTAAAGAAGCTTTTAGAAACTCGGAACCTCAGAGTCAAGTTTCCTGCTCAGGGATTCCACGTACAAATTCCTCATTTTTTCCGGACCAGAAGGCCCGGAAAGCGAGAAAAGGACATCGCGCTTCATGCCCGAGGTGATTTTCAACGGCCCTGCCGGACGTCTGGAAGGCCGTTTCCATCCCGCCAAAAAGCGGAACGCGCCCATCGCACTGGTGCTGCATCCGCATCCGCAGTTCGGCGGGACGATGAACAATCAGGTCGTCTACCAGCTGTATTACATGTTCGCTCAGCGTGGTTTTGCCGTGCTGCGCTTCAACTTCCGTGGCGTCGGCCGGTCGCAGGGTTCCTTCGACCACGGCCAGGGCGAGCTTTCGGATGCCGCTGCCGCGCTTGACTGGGTGCAGACGGTTCATCCCGATGCGCGCGGCTGCTGGATCGCCGGCTTCTCCTTCGGCGCCTGGATCGGCATGCAGCTTCTGATGCGCCGTCCGGAAGTGGAAGGCTTCATCTCGGTCGCCCCTCCGGCGAACCTTTTCGACTTCTCCTTCCTCGCCCCCTGCCCGTCGTCCGGTCTGCTCATCCATGGCGACAATGACAAGGTCGTGCCGCAAAAGGACGTGCAGAACCTCGTCGACAAGCTGAAGACGCAGAAGGGCATCGTCATCGATCACGAGACAATTCCCGGCGCGAACCACTTCTTCGAGAACAGTGTCGAGGAACTGATGCTGCGCTGCGGCACCTATCTCGACAAGCGCCTCGGCGTTGACGCCCTCCCCGTCCTGCCGCCGCCTCCCGCGGACGCGGGCGAGGAATTTGCCGAAGATCTGGACGAAGACGAGGAGTAATCCCCGTCATTTGTCCGGCGAAAGGCGTTCACGGCGTATCGAAACCCGTCAGAGCAATCTGGCGGGTTTTTGTTATGGGGGATGCAGCGTTCCTTCCATTTTTGCGTAGCCTCTGCATCGTCCACGCCGTCCCGGCTTCCGGGTCTGGACCCGTCAGGTGCACGTCTCCCCTCCGCCGTCATCCCGGTTTGCCGCACAGCGGCAAGACCGGGATCTAGTAACCCCGGCGGAGATGACGGCAAAGACCGGGGATACTTGATCCCCGCATGCGCGGGGATGACAAGGTGAAGCGCTTTGGCAGCTACCCGGGGTGGCCGCAGAGGCATGCGCCGTCTGTCCGGGCGAACTCAGCACCTCCGCGCGCACAACAAAAAACCCGCCGGATCACACCAGCGGGTTCTTCGAATTCAGGCAGCACTGCGCGGCTTACTGGCCCAGTTGCTGGCCCAATTACTGGCCAGGCGTCCAGGCCTGATAGTCGCCGGTCACTTCCGGGCGCTTTTCCGGGGTCAGGATCGAGCCCTTGGGACGGTAAGCATCCGGCGTGCCCGTGCGGTTGCCATGATGCGGCGCCTGCCAGGACTTGGCGTGATAGTTCTCTTCCGTCGGCGGCGTATCGACGCGGTGATGCATCCAGCCATGCCAGCCCGGAGGGATCATCGAGGCTTCGGCAAGGCCATTATAGATGACCCAGCGCTTCTTGCCGCCCCGCTCCTTGTAATAGGTGTTGCCGAACTCGTCCTTGCCAACGAGTTCGCCCTTGCGCCAGGTGAAGAACCGGGTGCCCATGGTCTGGCCGTTCCACCAGGTGAAGATTTGCAGGAGAAGGGTCTTCATCCGCTGTCTGCTCCGAATCGGGCGGACCAACTGCCGCCCCCGAAAAGGACTGGCTGCCAATGCAGCCCGATGTTGCGGCAACATGTAGCTGGAATTCTCCGGCCCGTCCACACGGCTGCGGCATTTTGCGCCGCTTCGCCGCAGCGCCGGAACATAAAACCGCCGCCTCGCACCGGATCTAGCTCAAAGCCTTGCGCAGCGCGGCAAATCTGGGCCCCGGCACCGGAGGCTTCGGCTCGTCCGTCTTTGGTTTCTGCACCGGCTTCTGGGCGGTCCGGGCAACGGCCGCCATGCGGCCGGCCTGCGAATCAAGCGCCGCTGCGGCGGTCGAGCCGTCCTCGTTGAAGACGTGCTCCACCGTCTCCTTCACCTCCTGATAGCGGCGGGTCGCCCGCTGGTGATAGGCGCGCGCACCATCCAGCGTCTTCATCTTGCCCGCCTGCTGCTGCAGCAAAAGTCCAACACCTTCAATAGAATAGAAGCCGTTCTTGTCAGGGATCATCTCCCTGGCATCACTGAGCAGCCAATTCAGCCGGGCGTGGATCATTGAGGGCGAAACGGGTTTGGCCAGGAGATGATGCGCCCCGGCCCGGAAAGCCTTTTCCACAAAGGCCCGCGTGCCATGGGCGGTGACGAACAGCAGCGGCACAAAACAGAGCGGTGCCATGTTCTTGTGCCGGATCAGCCGCAACATCTGGTAGCCCGTCGCCGGTTCCATACGCCAGTCGGAAAGAATGAGATTGGGCGGCTCGGTGAGCATGGATTCCAGTGCCGCATCCACCGTATCGAACACGCGCACCCGTTCCACCTTGAAACTTAAAAGTATCGAACGAAGAATGGTCTGCATCTGCCTTGAATCCTCGACGACAACCACGTCGAGTTCCTCGAAGGTCAGGCCATAGGCCGCATGATGGTTGGACATGAAATCAGGGCCCCTGCCGGAGATGAACCGCTCCTCTTCTCGCATGCCGCGCTTAAGCCCGCTTGAAATGCGGTTGCGGCCTTTTCGTCAAATTGTCACCATCAATCAGCAACATGGCAGGCATTGCTGGCATCATCACAAGCTCCCTGCGGGCGCGCTCCGGCCTGATGCAGAATTGCAATGACCTGCGTCAAATCACGGGTTTCCCCCGCTCTCCCCGATTTCCACAAGAGCTACTAGATTTAGATTGCCGGGCAACTTTTGCACACAAGCGATAGTCTCCCAAACTTGACGGTAACCGATGATTCACACTAATGTCCGGAACGTCACGATGAGTGTTCCGGCGGGCAGGCAGGCGTCTGTTTCCGCCCAGTAGAACCGGCTTCCGGCAGCATCACGGACCAGCGGCAGCGGCCTCCCGCGCGCCGCTTCCGCCGCGCTGGCAGCCTGGACATCGCGGCACCCGGCCTCTGGCCGTCCGCATGCGGAAACACCAGTGGCAGGCCACCAGGGTGGCAGGATCAGGAATTCCTCACTGAAAGAGTGAGCCCGGCTCTGAACCGGGCCTCGATTGACAGAGTAGCGGCACTATGAACGTCCGGGATGCGTCTGCGCCCGGGCAACGGATTTTTGCGGCCTGACGCAAGGCGGATCGCCTGCCGGGCCGGCACGTTGAAGGGGGCATGGGAATGCGGATTGAACGGCGTTACACCAAGGATGGACAGTCCCCTTACGCTGAGATCGACTTCACCACGACCACGAGCGAGATCCGCAATCCGGATGGCTCCGTCGTGTTCCGTCTCGCGGACATTCAGGTTCCGGCCCAGTTCTCGCAGGTCGCCTCCGACATTCTCGCCCAGAAGTATTTCCGCAAGGCCGGCGTTCCGGCCCGCCTGAAGCCGGTGGAAGAGAACACCGTTCCCTCCTGGCTGTGGCGCCGCGAGGCCGACATGGCCGCTCTCGAAGCCCTGCCCGAGGGCGAGCGCTTCGGCTCCGAGACCGACGCACGCCAGGTCTTCGACCGTCTGGCCGGCACCTGGACCTACTGGGGCTGGAAGGGCGGCTATTTCGACGGCGAGGCCGATGCCCAGGCCTTCTACGACGAGCTGCGTTTCATGCTGGCGACCCAGAAGGTGGCGCCGAACAGTCCGCAGTGGTTCAACACCGGCCTGCACTGGGCCTATGGCATCGACGGCCCCAGCCAGGGTCACTTCTATGTCGATTTCCAGACCGGCGAGCTGGTGAAGTCCGCCACCGCCTATGAGCACCCGCAGCCGCACGCCTGCTTCATCCAGTCCGTCGAGGACGATCTCGTCAACGAGAACGGCATCATGGACCTGTGGGTGCGGGAGGCGCGCCTGTTCAAATACGGCTCGGGCACCGGCTCCAACTTCTCGCGCCTGCGCGGTGAAGGCGAGAAGCTGTCCGGCGGCGGCCGCTCCTCCGGCCTGATGAGCTTCCTGAAGATCGGCGACCGGGCTGCGGGCGCCATCAAGTCCGGCGGCACCACCCGCCGTGCCGCCAAGATGGTGGTCGTGGATGTGGACCATCCGGACATCGAGGACTACATCAACTGGAAGGTCAAGGAAGAGCAGAAGGTGGCCGCCCTCGTCACCGGCTCGAAGATCTGCCAGAAGCACCTGACCGCCATCATGAAGGCCTGCGTCAACTGCGAGGCGGACAATGGCGATTGCTTCGACCCGGCCAAGAACCCGGCCCTGAAGCGCGAAATACGCGCGGCCAAGAAGATGATGGTGCCGGAAAACTACATCCGCCGCGTCATCCAGTTCGCCCGCCAGGGCTACACCTCCGTCGAATTCCCCGCCTACAACACCGACTGGGATTCGGAAGCCTATCTGACCGTTGCCGGCCAGAACTCCAACAACTCCGTGCGTGTGACCGACGGCTTCCTGAAGGCCGTGACGGATGACGGCACCTGGGACCTGACCGCCCGCAAGGACGGCAAGGTGATGAAGACGCTGAAGGCGCGCGAGCTGTGGGAGCAGATCGGCTACGCCGCCTGGGCCTCGGCCGATCCCGGCATCCAGTATCACACCACCATCAACGACTGGCACACCTGCCCGGCCTCGGGCGAGATCCGCGCCTCCAACCCCTGCTCGGAATACATGTTCCTGGACGACACGGCCTGCAATCTGGCGTCCCTGAACCTGATGCAGTTCCGCCGCGAAGACCGCTCCTTCGACGTGGACGCCTATGAGCATGCGGTGCGCCTGTGGACCGTGGTGCTGGAAATCTCCGTGCTGATGGCGCAGTTCCCCTCCAAGGAAATCGCCGAGCTGTCCTACCGCTTCCGTACCCTCGGCCTTGGCTATGCCAACATCGGCGGCCTGCTGATGACCTCCGGCATTCCCTATGACAGCGATGCGGGCCGCGCCCTTTGCGGTGCCCTGTCAGCCATCATGACCGGCGTGTCCTATGCCACCTCCGCCGAAATGGCCGGTGAGCTGGGCGCCTTCCCGGGCTATGGCGATAACGCTGCCCACATGCTGCGCGTCATCCGCAACCACCGCCGCGCCGCCCATGGCGAGGCAGCGGGCTACGAGGCGCTGTCCACCAATCCGGTGCCGCTGGACCATGCCTCCTGCCCCGACAAGGTGCTGATCGAGCGGTCGAAGCTGGCCTGGGACCGGGCGCTGGAGCTGGGCGAAAAGCACGGCTACCGCAATGCGCAGGTCTCCGTCATTGCCCCCACCGGCACCATCGGCCTGGTGATGGACTGCGACACCACCGGCATCGAGCCCGACTTCGCGCTGGTGAAGTTCAAGAAGCTGGCCGGCGGCGGCTATTTCAAGATCATCAACCGCGCCGTGCCCGAGGCCCTCGAAGTGCTGGGCTACAAGCCGAGCGAGATCGCCGAGATCGAGGCTTTTGCCGTCGGCCATGGCTCGCTGGATCAGGCGCCCGGCGTCAATCCGTCCAGCCTCAAGGCCAAGGGCTTCACCGAGGAGAGCCTTGCCAAGCTCAAGGGCTCGCTGAAGTCGGCCTTCGACATCAAGTTCGTCTTCAACCGCTGGACGCTGGGCGATGAACAGCTGGCTGCCCTTGGCGTCACGGCTGAGCAGATGAACGACCCGGCCTTCGAGCTGCTGCCGTTCCTCGGCTTCTCCAGGGCCGAGATCGAGGCTGCCAACGTCCACGTCTGCGGCGCCATGACGCTGGAAGGCGCGCCCTTCCTGAAGAAGGAGCATTACCCGGTCTTCGACTGCGCCAACCCCTGCGGCAAGACCGGCAAGCGCTACCTTTCGGTGGAAAGCCACATCCGCATGATGGCCGCCGCCCAGCCCTTCATCTCCGGCGCCATTTCCAAGACGATCAACATGCCGAACGAGGCGACGGTTGACGACTGCAAGGAAGCCTACATGCTGTCCTGGCGGCTGGCGCTGAAGGCCAATGCGCTCTACCGCGACGGCTCCAAGCTGTCCCAGCCGCTGAACTCGCAGCTCATCGCCGATGAGGACGAGGACGCGGAAGAGGCCGCCGAGGCGATTGCCGCCAAGCCCGCCGCTGCCAAGGCCGAAGTCATCGCCGAGCGCATCGTCGAGCGGATCATCGAGCGCACCGTCCGTGCCCGCGAGAAGATGCCGGACCGCCGCAAGGGCTACACCCAGAAGGCCCGCGTCGGCGGCCACAAGGTATATCTCACCACCGGCGAGTATCAGGATGGCCGTCTCGGCGAGATCTTCATCGATATGCACAAGGAAGGCGCCGCCTTCCGCTCGCTGATGAACAACTTCGCCATCGCCATCTCGCTCGGCCTGCAATATGGCGTGCCGCTGGAGGAATATGTCGACGCCTTCACCTTCACCCGCTTTGAACCGGCGGGCATGGTGCAGGGCAACGAGGCGATCAAGAACGCTACGTCGATCCTCGACTATATCTTCCGCGAGCTCGCCGTCTCTTACCTCGGCCGTCATGACCTTGCGCACGTGCCGCCGGAAGCCATCGGCAACACCGGCATCAGCGCGGGCGCCAGCGAAGGGCGCGGCGAACAGGGCGTCGTCTCCCACGGCCTCGTGCGCGGCCAGACCGAGCGCTTCCGCCTCGTCTCCGCCAGCGGCGAACCGGCCGGCTCGCTCGCCGGTCAAAGCGCAGCGCATGGCACAGCTCCGGCCGTGAAGGGCACCGTGAGCGCCCCCATCGCCCAGACTTCTGCCGTCGCCACCGCCTTTGCCCGCTCGGGCAACACGGAACTGGCCGTCAAACTCGAAACCGCCCCGGCCCCAACAGCCGCCCCCTCCTCCGCCGCCGAGCGCATCGCCCAGGCCCGGATGAAAGGCTACGAAGGCGAAAGCTGCTCCGAATGCGGCAACTTCACCATGGTCCGCAACGGCACCTGCCTGAAATGCGACACCTGTGGCTCCACGAGCGGGTGCAGCTGAGGGGTGAATGGGGTTCTGTCCCGCGTCACGTAGGATGGCCAATTTAGGCCAATAGGCGACTCAAACGGCCCGGAAACGAAAGAACCCGCCCATCGGAGACGATAGGCGGGTTCTGTACATGCCTAGAACGGCACCGCTTGAAGGCAACGGCTCGATTTAAAAATCTGCCGGATACATAAGCTTGGGCTCGCGATGTGGACTAAGCTCAAGAATTGGCGCTCGTTAAACAGCAGGCTCAAGTTGATGGCATCGGAAGTAGTGAAATGCTGATCGATTATCTGGAAGAGTTCCCAATTCCTACGGCCGCACTGCCCACTAGACTCCGGGCACTCCTGGAACCAATCGGAGACAACCCTGCGCTAAAGGTCGAGGTGGCGACACGTTGGGATAAGGATCAATACGGGCCCAACCGCGAATACGTTCACATGATCATGGCTGCCGTGCCTGAGGAAGCACTCCCCTCTTTAGGTGTCCTTGATGAAGCCGCCAATGGTGTCGTTGCCTTCTCAGTGCCCGACATAGAAAATCGGGGTGGGCTGACGGAGTTCACACCTTCAGTATCGGGTCATGAATACATCGTCGCGTCCTGGGGAAACGGCTCTTTCTACAGCTACACCCTGGCGGAAAAAGTATGGATGGCACTGGGTTTGTCGTCTCGAACTCTGGGAGGCGCACAGCAGCGGATCATTTACGATGATCTGTCCTTGCCCGAGTTCGCGATCGCGGAGGGAGAAATCTCGACCCAGTACTACTACTCGGCGCAGAGAAGTGTTCAGTGGACTATGTCCAACGAGTATCTGAGACGGTACCTTTGGATGCAGGGTGCGCACGGCGTCAGGGTCTTCTTCTACGAAGCCTTGCTACCCGACTGTTCTGAAGTGCGATCGCTGATGGCAGGTCAAACCCATGTCGAACTTGCACCTGAAGGTGGATGGTATCGGCTAGACCTTCGGGAATTCGATGGCGGTTTACTCATCCAGGTTTGGGCCTCAGTGGATGCTGTTACGCCCGAACTGTGCCCCGAGCAGACCGCCAATGGATTGATTTGGCCCGGCGCAAAAGAGCCTATGACACACAAAAAAGCGAACGCCTTGGTACGCTTGGATCCTGTCTATTTGGACGATAGGTTTCTTGAGCGGTACGAGCAGAGCAGCTTATTTGATACAAGGCCAGTCAACGTCTATGGACATTGGCATTGCAGCCCATCTTACCTTGGTCAGTGGAGCTTCACAGATTGCGTACGGGTTGGCCGTAATCTTATCAGAGTTCCGATGAGAGAGCTTTACAAGCCCAAGCCCGATCGCGAGATCGTCCACGCGCATGCATTCGCATTGGATCCATCACAGGTTACTGGATTCGATCTTGCCGAGGAACACATTGTCACCAAGATCGACAGGTTCGTGGCTCAACTACTTGAACTGGGAAATAGTCTGTCAGCCCTTTGCGGCGTTTTGGATATCCAAGCGACTTCGGAGGAGGTTGTTGGGCTATGCCGTGTAGAACTCGGGAAGAACGGCTGGCTGCACTATCCAGAACTCTCACGTCTAGCCCAGGTGGCCCCCCTGTCCATGACAGAGCAGGCATTCCTCTCCAGGTGCAAGAGCATCCATGAACTCTGGCAGCGGATACCCAATGGGCTCCTGCGGAACCTGCTCGTGCAGGCTGGTCACACACGTAAGGACCTCAAGGACCTGGGGAGCCTTAAGTTGATGCAGGCATTGTGCAACGTCCTAGAAAGACTGAATTCCGACGGCGAGCAGGTAGATGCGTTCGGTTCGGATCCCCAACCCAATGACCTCACAGATCGCAATCCGGCCCTCGCGGCACTGTTTGTCAATAACGATCTACGAATAGCAGATGCACATGATTCAGGTGGCGTGCTGACCCGCCTGGAAGCACTTGGGTTCGACACGGCTGGTTTAAACCAGGGCTATGGCCGAGCTTTGGACCACGTGTTAGATGGCATCATCGAGGGGTTCGCTCACCTCAATTCCGAATTACGCAGACTGCTCCAACTCTAAGGCAGTTCATCAACAATGCGCCGTTCAACAATGACATTGCCCCAAGGCTCTATCCAGTTTTGAGTTCGTTTCCGGCATTGTTGTTGTGCTGATACTCCGATGAAGTTGAGGGCGATGGGGGCACATGGACGGCTGACGCGGTTTGAACCGTCCTGGCTTTCCAGGAGGCTCCTATTTGTGAGAAGGAGCTGAGATGAGCGCTACAAGGAACAAGTTTTCGGGTGAGTTTCGCGACCGTGCCGTGCGGATGGTGGCGGAGCATCGTGGGGATTACCCGTCGGAGTGGGCGGCGCTGACCTCGATTGCTGGCAAGATCGGCTGCACGAGCGAGACGCTGCGCCGCTGGTGCCGGGAGGAGGCTGGCCGACGAGCGGGGCCAGAGGCGCAGGCCGTCAACGACCGGGACCGGGTCAAGGCATTGGAGCG
>NZ_KB908228.1 GCF_000382365.1 Pannonibacter phragmitetus DSM 14782
CCCGAGCGATAGCCCAGACGCTCCGGCGTCCGCTCGCTCTTCGCCGCTCCCAGCGCCTCGTCCATCTCTGCTTCCAGAACCTCCTGCATGACGGCGCGGATCACATCGCGCAGGCCGTCTGGGTGCGAAAGCAGAATCTCTTTGACGCTGGCGCTGGCGGTCTTAACTTCGGTCTTGGTCATGGCGGCGTTCCTTCCACGGGAAACGGTGAACTTGAACAACACCAGTCTGCCATGACCGCCATCTCTCAGCGAATTTGCAGAACTCTCAGCACACTACCGAATTTCACGCATGCGCCAGCCGGAATACAGGGGTCAAATGCCAGCAGCCGGCGGCCCGGTCCGGGCCCCGCGGCAGTCTCCTCAGCCTCTGCGTTGTCCTGAGTTTTTGCAAAGCCGGTGCAGCGGGCCTTGAGCGGAAAGGCCCTGCCAGGACCGGCATAAGGTGGGCCCAAACAGCAAATTGGCCCCCGCCCGGAGACGGAGGCCAATGATTTCAGATCAGCGAACCTGCAGCCTTGTCAGCTTCTCGGCTTGAGGTTCTCCGGGTCATAGAGCGGCGCGTAACCGATCCCGGCGACTTCTACAGGGTAGAGTTCGTCGAAATAGCTGACCTGCAGCTTGCGGCCCAGCTGGCAGTAGTCCCAGGGCAGATAGGCCAGCGCGATGTTCTTGCCGACGGTCGGGCCATAGGCAATCGAGGTCGTGTAGGAGCGGCGGCCGAGCGCATCGACCAGCACCTTGCCCGTGTCCGGATCCATCACCGGCAGGGTGCCGACGGGGTAGCGGGCGGTGCCTGTGCTGTCGGTGTTTTCGGTCATCACCAGCGTGCAAAGCATGGCCGGCTGGTGCTCGCGGGCACGGTATTCGACGTGCTTTGCCTTGCCGACAAAATCCGGCTCCTTGACCTTCGGACGGGCAAGGTCAGCCTCGAAGAGGTTGTATTGCGTCAGAAGGTCGGCGTTCTGCAGACGCAGCGACTTTTCCAGACGGCGCGAGTTGGCATAGGTCTCGACACCAACGGCCATCACCCCTGCGCCGCGCAGCGCATCCCAGACGGCCAGACCGTCGGAATAGCGCATGTGCAGTTCCCAGCCCTGCTCGCCCACGTAGGAGATGCGGAAAGCCATGACCTTGCAGCCCGCGATCTCGATCTGCCGGATGCCAGCGAAGGGGAAGTTCGCCACGTCCAGCGCATCAGGATCGGCGGCGACCTTCTTGAGGTTCTCGCGTGCGTTGGGGCCCCAGATGCCGATGGTGGTGTAATCTTCGGTCACATCCGTGATGGTGACGTCGAAGCCCTTGTCCTGCGCAACGCGGCGCATGTACATCTGATCGCGCGGGCCCGCATCGGCGCCGTTCACCAGACGGCAGCGGTCCTCCATGCGGAAGACGGTGAAGTCGGCGCGGACCATGCCTTCCTCGTCCAGCATGTGGGTGTAGATGCCCTTGCCGATATTGGCATCACCGCCGATCCTGGCCGCGCAGAGCCATTCCATCAGCGCCACATGGTCCGGGCCCGAGATGTCGGTCATGTGGAAATGCGACAGGTTGATGATGCCGCAATCGGCGCTCATCTCCAGCTGCTCGGCGTTGGACACGCGCCAGAAATGGCGGCTGTCCCATTTGTTCTCGCGCACCGGAACCTGATCTGCATATTTCTCGAGAAGATGCTCGTTGGCCGCGTAGCCATGGGCCCGCTCCCAGCCGCCCAGCTCCATGAAGTAGCCGCCCAGCTCCTTCTCACGCTCGTAGAACGGAGAGCGGCGGATGCCGCGGCCATTGGCGAAGGGCTCACGCGGATGAACCGGAGGGTTGTAGATCTTGGCCGCAGTTTCCTCGCAGCGGCCCCAGATGAAGTCCTCGGTCAGCTGGAAGTCGCTGAACCGCGCATAGTCAATGCGGTTGTGATCGATATCCGTGCGGCCCTTGGTCATCCAGTCTGCGATCAGCTTGCCCATGCCCGGGCCGTCCTTGACCCAGATCGCGACGGCATACCACAGGCCCCGCAGCTTGCGGCTTTCGCCCATGGAAGGCCCGCCGTCGGTCGTCGTCTGAAGCAGACCGTTGAAGGAATGGCTTTCGTTGAAACCCAGCTCGGCCAGGATCGGCGTCAGCTCCATCGCCCGCTCAAGCGGCTCGATCACATCTTCCAGCACCAGATCGCGCTGCGAGGGCGACAGCCGCGCTTCGTGCTTTTCAAGAAGATCGCGCGGATGAACCATCCGCACGTCCTTTTCATAATAGTAGCCCCACTCGATCTGGCCGCCTTCGGTGGTGTTGGGATCACCGGTGTCGCGCAGATAGGCCGAATTGCCCTGATCGCGCAGCAGCGGACGGCCGATCTCAAGACCGGTGCCGGCAAATTCATTGTAGGGGCCGAAGAAGGTCAGCGGATGATCGACCGGCATCACCGGCAGATCCTCGCCTGCCAATCCGGCAATCAGGCGGCCCCAGAGACCGGCACAGACCACGACATAGTCGGCCATGATCGTGCCGCGTGACGTGCGCACGCCGGTGACGCGGCCGTTCTCGTGCAGAAGCTCCAGCGCCGGGGTGTTGGCGAAGATCTTCAGCTTGCCCGCCGCCTCGGCCATGTCCACGAGCTTTGCAGCAACCGTCTGCGAACGCGGCACGACAAGACCCGCATCGGGGTCCCACAGCGCGCCCTGAATCTGGTCTTCTTCCAGAAGCGGGAACTTCTCCTTGGCTTCCGCCGCCGAAATCATGGTCACGTTGGTGCCGAAGGCGCGGCCAGAGTCCACCTTGCGCTTCAGTTCGGCCATGCGGGCGTCATCGCCCACGCGCGCGACTTCAAGCCCGCCGATGCGCTGGTAGTTGCCGAGCTTCTCGTAGAAGTCCATGGAATACATGGTGGTCCAGCAGGACAGGAAGTCATGGCTGGTCGCATAGCAGAAGTCGGAGGCATGGGCGGTGGAGCCAATGTCCGTCGGGATGCCCGACTTGTCGATCCCCACGATGTCATCCCACCCGTTCTCGATCAGGTGATGGGCGACAGAGGCACCGACAATGCCCCCAAGACCGACAATGACAACGCGGGCGCGGGATGGAAAGGTGGACATATTCTTCATCCTTCAAGACTGCGGCCATACGGCGGGGCCGCGGATCATGGGTACAGATCATGGGCCCGCCGCGCAAGGCGGCGGGAAACTCGTCAGGTCAGCCGTGCGCCGGAAGCCCGGCGCGGCGGCAGGCGGCAATCAGCGTGTTGTGCATCAGCGTCATGATGGTCATCGGCCCGACCCCGCCCGGCACAGGCGTGATGGCCCGCGCCCGGAGGCTGGCACCGGCAAAATCGACGTCTCCAACCAGATGGTTCTTGCCGTTGAGGGGAACCCGGCTGGTGCCGACATCAATCACGGTTGCACCCGGCTTGATCCACTCTCCACGGATCATCCCGGCCGAACCGACGGCGGCCACAACGATATCTGCCCGGCCAACCTTGCCGGCCAGATCAACGGTCCGGGAATGCGCCAGCGTGACGGTGCAGTTTGCAGCCAGCAGAAGCTGCGCCATCGGCTTGCCGACGAGGATAGAGCGGCCGACAACGATCGCGTCCAGCCCGGCAAGATCCCCAAGACTTTCCTTCAGCAGCATCAGGCAGCCGAGCGGCGTGCAGGACACCAGCCCCGGCAGGCCGGAGGCAAGATAGCCGGCGTTTACGGGGTGCAGACCGTCCACGTCCTTGGCCGGGTCAATCGCCTCGATCACGGCGAGCCTGTCGAGGCCCTGCGGCAGGGGCAACTGCACGAGAATGCCATCAACGGCATCATCCGCATTCAGCTGCGCCACCAGCGCAAGAAGGTCAGCCTGAGAGACCGCTTCAGGCAGCACATGCTCGAAGCTCTCCATCCCCAGCTTGCGGGCCATGCGCCCCTTGCTGCGGACATAGACCTCGCTGGCAGGATCCGTGCCGACGAGCACCACGGCAAGGCCGGGCCTGCGGCCGGTATGCCGGGCGAAGTCCTGCACCTGCTGCGCGATGCGCGCACCAAGCGCATCGGCATGAGCCCGGCCGTCAATGATCGCAGCCCTCCCCGGCTGGTGTTCGGCAGCAGTCATGGTGCTCACAGGGCGCGCTCCAGCTCGGGCAGGACGTCGAAAATGTCACCGACAATGCCGTAGTCTGCGACCTGGAAGATGGGTGCCTCGGCATCGGTGTTGATGGCGACGATGATGCGGCTGTCCTTCATGCCCGCCAGATGCTGGATTGCGCCGGAGATGCCGCAGGCAATATAGAGGTCCGGCGCGACGACCTTGCCCGTCTGCCCGACCTGGTAGTCGTTTGCGGCATAACCGGCATCCACCGCAGCGCGGCTAGCTCCCACAGCGGCGCCCAGCTTGTCGGCCAGCGGATTGATGACCTGTTCGAACCGCTCTTTGGAGCCAAGCGCACGGCCGCCCGACACAACAATCTTGGCCGAGGCGAGATCGGGACGGTCGCTGACCGACAGAAGATTCTCGCGGAAGACCGACAGGTCCGGCACGGCAGGAGCCTCAACGGTGACGACGTCAACAGGCGTGCTGCCAGTGGCCGCGGGTGCGAAGCTGGCGCTGCGGATGGTCAGCACGCGGACCGGCCCCGGCGCCTGAACGGTTTCGATCGCATTGCCGGCATAGACGGGGCGCTTGAAGGTATCCGGCGCAGGGATGGCGGTTACTTCGGAGACCTGCATCACATCGAGAAGCGCCGCGACGCGCGGCATCACATTCTTGCCGCTGCTCGTTGCGGGCGCAAGAATGGTGTCATAGCCGCACGCCAGCGAGAGGATCAGTGCGGCCGTTGGTTCCGCCAGCCGTTCTGCCAGCGCGCCGCCTTCAGCCACAAGGACGCGGCGGACGCCTGCAAGGGCTGCAGCAGACTGCGCTGCGGGCCCGGCGTTCTGGCCCGCGATCAGAATGTCCACCTCGCCTCCGATCTGCAGCGCGGCGCTGAGGGCACGGGCGCTGTGTTCGGACAAGGAGGCATTGTCGTGATCGGCAAAGAGAAGAATGGCCATGTCGTTGGCTCCCTGTATCAGATGACGGCGGCTTCGGTTTTCAGCTTGTCCAGAAGCTCGGCAACATTGGCGACCTTGACGCCGGCGGCCCGGATGCTCGGCTCTTCGACGCGCAGGACACGAAGACGCGGGGCAATGTCCACGCCCAGTTCCTCGGGCGTCTGCTGGACAAGCGGCTTCTTCTTGGCCTTCATGATGTTGGGAAGGCTAGCATAGCGCGGCTCGTTGAGACGCAGGTCCGCAGTCACGACCGCGGGCAGCGTCACTTCGATCTGCTGAAGGCCGCTGTCGATCTCACGCGTGACGAGCGCCTTGTCCTGCGAAAGCTCGACCTTCGAGGCGAAGGTTGCCTGGCTCCAGCCCAGCAGCGCCGACAGCATCTGGCCGGTCTGATTGCAGTCATCATCGATGGCCTGCTTGCCCAGAATCACAAGCCCTGCCTCCTCTGCCTGCGCGACCTTCTGCAAGATCTTTGCGACACCCAGAGGCTCGACGCGGTCCTCGGCAAGGATCAGGATCGCGCGGTCGGCGCCCATGGCAAGAGCAGTGCGGAGCACCTCCTGCGCCTGCGCCGGGCCGACAGAAACCGCGACAATCTCCGAGGCTTGCCCGGCTTCCTTGATGCGGATGGCCTGCTCGACCGCAATCTCGTCGAAGGGGTTCATCGACATCTTCACATTGGCCAGATCAACGCCGGTTCCGTCAGGTTTGACGCGGATCTTGACGTTGTAATCAACCACCCGCTTCACAGGGACAAGGATCTTCATGGCGTTTCCCTTCTGTCGGCCACCCAAAGGAATGGCATGTCCGGTTGCGGCAGCTGCCGCCACTCTTCCGGCCCGCCTGTGACGGGGCCTGAGATGACAACAGACGCTTCTGCTTGTGCCTGACTTTGCCGGATGGACGCGCTGTGCAACAGGACGTTTGCGTCATCAAGGGATTAGAGCTACGACATGACAGCGACACTTTGAACCACGGGCCCCGTCATGAGCCTTGCCCCCGCCGTACCTCGCGCCGTGCCGCCACAACCGGCCTCCCACCCGCTGCGCCGCCCGCAGGGCAACGCGCGCCTCTCCGTCGGTTTCATTCTGGCCCGGCGTTTCACGCTCTGTGCCTTTGCCAACTTCGTCGACGTTCTGCGCCTTGCCGCCGACGAGGGCGACCGCAGCCGGCCGATCCTGTGCAACTGGACGGTGCTGTCGGACACGATGGAGCCGGTCACCTCGAGCTGCGGAATCAGTGTCCAGCCCAAGGAGCGCCTGGGCGATCCCACCCGCTTCGATTACATCGTCGTCATTGGCGGCCTGATGGAAGATGAAGCGGTACTGCCGCCGGGCTATCACCGCTTCCTGCACGAGGCCGCGGCAGCGGGCGTGCCGCTGGCCGGCGTCTGCACCGGGGCCTTCCTTCTGCACCAGGCGGGACTTCTGAATGGCTACCGCTGCTGCGTCAGCTGGTTTCACCATGCCGACTTTCTCGAGCAGTTCGAAGGGCTTAATCCCGTCACGGACCAGATCTTCGTGGTCGACCGCGACCGGCTGACCTGCTCCGGCGGGGTCAGCTCCGCGCATCTGGCGGCCTATCTGGTCGACAAGCATGTCGGCAAGGCACAGGCCAGCAAGAGCCTGCACATCATGATCATAGACGAGGCGCTTCAGGCCGACAAGCCGCAGCCCGGGATCACGATGGACTTCAAGACCCGCGATCCGATGGTGCTGCGCGCCCTTCTGATGATGCAGCAGAACATAGAGCAGCCCTTCACGGTGGCAGAGATCGCCAGCCGGATCGGGCACAGCAAGCGGCAGCTTGAACGGCACTTTCAGGCAGCGCTCGGCACGTCGCCCCAGTCAGCCTTTCTGGACATGCGCCTGTCTCTCGCCCATCACCTGATCGTCACCGGCGACCGGCCCATCTCCCAGGTCGCGCTGGAATGCGGCTTCTGCGACAGTTCGCACCTGAGCCGCATGTTCCGCCGCCGCTATGGGCAGACGCCGCAAGGGCTGCGTCAGGCCCGCAGCTGACAAAAAAGCGCCCGCAGCATGATGTGCGGGCGCCTTCTCTTCCAGTTTCAAGGATCAGCGCGGCTCGCTGGCCAGGCCCTTCCAGATCGCGACACACATCAGCAACAGCAGCACCGTGAAGGGCAAGCCGGTCGAGATGACCATCGACTGCAGAGCTGACAGTCCTCCTGCAGACATCAGGAGCACAATCGCGATGATTGCTTCAAACACGCACCAGAACACCCGCTGCGGAACCGGCGCATCCACCTTGCCGCCCGAGGTGATCGTGTCGATCACCAGAGAACCGGAGTCCGATGACGTCACGAAGAAGACAATCACCAGCATGATGCCGACGAAGGAGGTGATCTGAGCCAGCGGCAGTCCGTCCAGCATCGCGAACAGCTGCAGCGGCAGATCGGCGTCACGGGCGGCACTATAACCGTCCCGGACCAGCTGGCTGATTGCTGTTCCGCCAAAGATCGACATCCAGATCACGCAGACAAGCGACGGGATCAAAAGGACGCTGATGATGAACTCGCGCACCGTGCGTCCACTCGAAACGCGGGCGATGAACATGCCGACAAAAGGCGACCAGCTGACCCACCAGGCCCAGTAGAACGAAGTCCAGCCCTGCATGAAGTTGACATCCTCGCGCCCAACCGGGTTCGACAAGGCGGGAAGATACTGGAGATAGGCCAGAAGAAAATCGCCCATGTCCGTCATCAGCAGCAGCGTCGGTCCGGCGAACAGAACGAACATCAGCAGCGCGAAGGCCAGAACCATGTTCAGCTCGGACAGGCGCTTCACCCCGGCTTCGAGCCCCCGGATCACCGAGTAGAGCGCGATTGCCGTGATCCCGATGATCAGAATGATCTGCGACGTCTCGTTGACCGGCATGCCGAACAGCTTGTTGAAGCCGGCATTGGCCTGAACGGCGCCCAGGCCAAGCGAAGTCGCCAGCCCGAACAGAGTCGCAAAAACAGCCAGGATGTCGATAATGTGCCCGGGCCAGCCCCAGACACGCTCGCCGAAGATCGGATAGAAGGCGGAGCGGATCGTCAGCGGCAGACCCTTGTTGTAGCTGAACAGCGCCAGGCTGAGCCCCACCACGGCATAGATCGCCCACGGGTGCAGCGCCCAGTGGAAGATTGTGGCAGCCATGCCCAGCCGGACTGCCTCCTGCTCGGTCGCAGCAGCGCCCAGGGGGGACCAGTCCGTACGGACCCCGTCGGCGCCTGCCTGTATGCCGCCTGCCGACGAACCGAAATGGCTCAGCGGCTCGCTGACGCCATAGAACATCAGACCGATGCCCATGCCGGCAGCAAAGAGCATCGAAAACCAGCTCAGATAGCCGAAGTCGGGCACAGCGGACGCCCCGCCAAGCCGGACCTTCCCGTAAGGGCTGACGACAAGAACAAGGCAAAGGATGACAAACACATCGGCAGCGCCGATGAAGAACCAGTCGAAGCCCTTCGTCGCACCGGAAAACACGGCGGAGAAAAGCTGTCCTGCCAGCGTAGGCAGCGCGAGGGTGAAAATGACAAAGGCGATGACGCACAGGGCGGAAATGAGAAAGACGGGGTTGTGAACACTATAGCCCAGCGGCCCCAAGCGCCCGTTTATGTTGTCCTGCCCCGCCTCATAGCCGGTCCTGATTCCGTTTGTGGGCGGATTCAACCCGCGCCGTTCCCCGGCGTTACCGCCATTTTTTGTCACATTGGTCAAGCTTTCGTCCTCCTGAAGTGGGCACAGAGCCTGCCTGAAGGGGAACCTCGCCGGCGAACGCCGTCTTGTTTTCGAGCATGAAGTAAAGCGTACCCATCGGCCGGGGCGCAAAGCACCGCCCGTGCAGGAAGGAGGGGATCCTCCGGCTTTCATTTCCATGCAATTTGCGGCTGGCCCGAACGAGGCACGAGACAAGCAACTGGTACCGCCATCGTTATGTGTCGAAGTGCCGCGGCGCCGCAGAATGGGAACGACATTCCACCAGTAGTATTGCGTCCGCCCGGACAAGCACCGGAACGCGTCCTGCCCTGCCTGCCGTCAAAGGAGCGCAGGCCGCTGCGGGCTGGCGCAAAGCTGCTGGTCCCCCGTCGCAAATCTTCACGCCCGGGACCACTGCAGCAGCTACGGCTAACAAATAGGCCGGCGCCCGCTTTGTGACTTCCCCGGCCACTGCCCCTCTTCAGCGGCCGCGAAAAGGAAACTGCCGATGTCCCAGCTTATCCTGACATTATCCTGCCCCGTACGGATCGGGGTTGTCGCGACGATCTCGTCTTTCCTGGCGAACGCGGGTTGCAACATCTATGACAGTTCGCAGTTCACCGACGTGCAGAACAACCGCTTCTTCATGCGGCTCAGCTTCGTCTCCGAGCAGGGCCGCACGCGCGAAGATCTGGACGAGGCGTTCCGCGCAGAGATAGCGGGCTCGGACATTGTCCATTCCTTCCACGATCTCAGTGAAAAGATGAAAGTCGTCATCATGGTCAGCCGTTTCGGGCACTGCCTGAACGACCTGCTCTACCGCTGGCGGATCGGGGCCCTGCCCATCGACATCGCGGCAGTCATCTCGAACCATATGGATTATCAGAAGGTGGTGGTGAACCACGATATTCCGTTCCACTGCATCAAGGTGACCAAGGAGAACAAGGCACAGGCAGAAGCCGAGCAGATGAAGATCGTCCGCGATACGGGCGCCGAGCTGGTGGTTCTCGCCCGTTACATGCAGGTTCTGTCGGACGAGATGTGCACCAGGATGTCCGGCCGGATCATCAACATCCATCACAGCTTCCTGCCCAGCTTCAAAGGTGCCAACCCCTACAAGCAGGCCTTTGACCGCGGCGTGAAACTGATCGGCGCGACCAGCCACTATGTGACGGCCGATCTGGACGAAGGCCCGATCATCGAGCAGGACACGGTGCGCGTGACACATGCCCAGAGCGCCAATGACTATGTGAGCCTCGGACGTGACGTCGAAAGCCAGGTTCTCGCCCGGGCAATCCACGCGCATATTCACCGCCGGGTCTTCATCAGCGGCGACAAGACCGTGGTGTTCCCGGCAAGCCCGAACGAATATGTATCCGAGCGCATGGGCTGATCATCCAGCCATACATCTTGCCACTGCCAAAATGAAAAACGCCCTGCAGCTCCTTGTCCGGGAACTGCAGGGCGCATTGTTTTACAGGGCCGGTCAGTCGGCCAGCGGCACCTTGGGAACGCTGGACTTCTTCGGGCCGGCCTTGGGCGCGGGCTTTTCAGCGGGCTCTGCGGCCTTGGCAGCAGGGGCCTTGCGCTTCTTCTTGGCCGGCAGCGTCTCGGGTTCCGGCGCGGGGGCCGCCTTGCGCTTTTCCTCGACGGTTTCGAGCAGCAGCCCTGCCCCGTCCTCGCTGACGGTGACCTTGACGGTTCCGCCCTTCTGCAGCTTGCCGAAAAGCACCTCGTCGGCCAGCGGCCGCTTGATGTGCTCCTGGATGACGCGGCCCAGCGGGCGGGCGCCCATCTGGCTGTCGTAGCCCTTGTCCGCCAGCCATGCGACGGCTTCCGGCGTCAGCTCGAAGGTCACGCCGCGGTCGGCGAGCTGCGCCTCCAGCTGCATGACGAACTTCTCCACCACCTGATGGATCACCTGAACCGGCAGATTGCCGAAGGGGATGACCGCATCGAGACGGTTGCGGAATTCCGGCGTGAACAGCTTGTTGATTGCCTCCTGATCATCCCCTTCCCGCTTCAGCTTGTTGAAGCCGACGGGGGCTCTGGCCATGTCGGACGCACCAGCATTGGTGGTCATGATCAGGATGACATTGCGGAAATCGACCTGCTTGCCATTATGGTCGGTCAGCTTGCCGTGGTCCATCACCTGCAGCAGGATGTTGAAGAGGTCCGGATGGGCCTTCTCGATTTCATCCAGCAGCAGCACGCAATGGGGATGCTGGTCGATGCCGTCGGTCAGCAGGCCGCCCTGATCGAAGCCGACATAGCCCGGAGGCGCGCCGATGAGGCGGCTGACCGTGTGGCGCTCCATATATTCGGACATGTCGAAGCGCAGCAGCTCAACGCCGAGCGAGGCTGCAAGCTGGCGGGCAACTTCCGTCTTGCCGACGCCGGTGGGGCCGGAGAACAGGTAGCTGCCGATCGGCTTATTCGGCTCGCGCAGGCCCGCACGGGCCAGCTTGATGGCACTGGAGAGCGTTTCGATGGCCTTGTCCTGGCCATAGACCACGCGCTTCAGATCTTCCGTCAGGCTCGACAGCACGGCTGCATCGCTCTTCGACACCGACTTGGGCGGGATGCGGGCCATGGTGGCAATCGTCGTCTCGATTTCCTTGACGCCGATGGTCTTGCGGCGGCGGCTTTCCGGCAGCAGCATCTGCGAGGCGCCAGTTTCATCCAGCACATCGATGGCCTTGTCCGGCAGCTTGCGGTCATTGATGTATTTGGCCGACAGTTCCACCGCCGTCTTGATGGCCTCGTTGGTGTATTTGACCTTATGGAAGTCCTCGAAATAGGGCTTCAGGCCCTTGAGGATCTCAATCGCATCGGTCACCGAGGGCTCGTTCACGTCGATCTTCTGGAAGCGGCGCACCAGTGCCCGGTCCTTCTCGAAGAACTGCCGGTATTCCTTGTAGGTGGTCGAGCCCATGCAGCGGATGGCGCCCGAGGCCAGAGCCGGCTTCAGCAGGTTTGAGGCATCCATCGCCCCGCCTGAAGTGGCACCCGCGCCGATCACCGTGTGGATTTCGTCGATGAAGAGCACCGCGCCCGGATACTCCTCGATCTCCTTCACCACCTGCTTCAGGCGCTCCTCGAAGTCGCCGCGATAGCGGGTACCGGCCAGCAGCGCGCCCATGTCGAGCGAGAAGATGGTGGCATTCTGCAGCACTTCGGGCACGTCCTTGTTAACGATGCGCCGCGCCAGCCCTTCGGCGATGGCGGTCTTGCCCACGCCCGGGTCACCGACGAAGAGCGGATTGTTCTTCGAGCGGCGGCACAAGATCTGGATCGTGCGTGTCACTTCGGCGTTACGGCCGATCAGCGGATCGACCTTCCCGGCCTTGGATTTCTCGTTGAGATTGACGCAATAGGCTTCGAGCGCGTCATTCTTCTTCTTCGGCTTGGATTCAGCTTCTTCCGGCATGGCAGCTTCATCCTCCACGCCCTGGACCGGACGCGGCTCAGACAGCCCCGGACGCTTGGCAATTCCGTGAGAGATGTAATTGACCGCATCATAACGCGTCATGTCCTGCTCCTGCAGGAAATAAGCGGCATGGCTCTCGCGCTCGGCGAAAATCGCAACAAGCACGTTGGCTCCCGTCACCTCTTCCCGTCCCGAGGACTGGACATGAATCACGGCACGCTGGATGACCCGCTGGAAGCCGGCTGTCGGCTTGGCATCCTCCTCTCCACCGGTGACGAGGTTTTCCAGCTCGGTCTCGATATAGTCGACGAGGTTGCGGCGCAGGAGATCAAGGTCAACGCTGCAGGCGCGCATCACGGCCGCCGCGTCCTGATCATCAACCAGCGCCAGCAGCAGGTGCTCAAGCGTTGCATATTCCTGCTGCCGCTCGTTGGCGAAGGCCAGAGCCTGATGCAGGGCTTTTTCGAGGCTTCGGGAGAATGACGGCACGTGTCTGGTTCCCTTACTTTTTCTCCATCACGCATTGCAGCGGATGTTGATGCTTGCGGGCGAAGTCCATGACCTGAGTCACCTTCGTCTCGGCCACCTCATAGGTGTAAATTCCGCACTCCCCGACACCATGGTGGTGCACGTGGAGCATGATCCGGGTCGCTTCTTCCCGGTTCTTCTGGAAGAAGCGCTCGACCACATGAATGACGAACTCCATCGGGGTGTAGTCGTCATTCAACAACAGCACCCTGTACAGATTGGGCCGTTTTGTGACCGTCTTCGTCTTTGTGACGACGACGGTCCCGGCATCCCCATCCTCATTCCGGCGCGATCCGCTTGCCATTCCCGTGCCCATCTTGTCTTTTCTGCCGCTCAACTCCCTGCGGAGGAGCGGGCTGCCCCGCTGGCCGGTTCACGGCATTGTGAGCAGCTGTCATTCAATCCAAATGCAGCGCTCCGAAAGCCCTGTACCAAAGCCCGCCGGACCATGGTGTCCATCAGCCTACACCGCCGTATGTTACCACAGTCTCACCGCCACAACGGGCAGGAAGCCATGTGTCCCATACTAAAAGGACTCACGCCTGAGCCCAACAACAGATCCTGATCCTGACGCTGTTACAATGCCCGCGCAATGCCCTGTTTTGCAGATGGCGTCCGGCGCTGCGCTGTCAAGCCCTGCAGCCTCTTCCGGTCTTAACCAATGTAGGGATGGCATCGCATTATGGAAGAGGCAGCCTGCGCCAGGCTGAAGCGCTGCATGGGCGGAAACCGCCGGACATGCCCTGCATGTTCCCGGCGGAACATGCAGGGCATCTGCGCAAGGAACAGGCAAAAGGCAGCTGGATCCGCCTCTGGACCCATCGTATTTTTTGCAATGCAAAAAGGCCCGACTGCCGTGCAGCCAGGCCTTTTCACGTTTCACAGAGGCAGCGCGTTACAGCGCCGGCCAGCTCACTTGCCGAACTTGGAGAACATGCCTTCGTAAGGCTTGTACAGATCCTTGGCCATGTCGGTGTACATTTCACCGATCTTGGTCATCTCGCTGACAACGCCTTCGTAGCTGGTCTTGAAGAACTCGCTCTGAGCTTCAAAAGCCTTGTCCAGGGACTTGGCGGACACGATCTTTTCCATCGCAGCAGAGCTGTCCTCGAAGGACTTCTTCTGGAAGTCAGCGATCTCGGCAGCAATCGCCTGCAGGGACTTGGTCACATTGCCAGCAGCCTGCATGGCCTGGTCCATGTTTTCCTTGCCCAGCTTCTGGATGTCTTCAAAGTTGTTCATCATGTCCTGCCCTCGCTCGTGGATCCGCAATGGGAAATCTTGATCGGCGCGTCTCGCGTCGGGTTGCCTAATAATGACGCAATGCACAACAATGTCAACGTTCTTTTTTGCACCGCAATATAGCGGACACTACGTAGGCATATCGTTAGGGTTCACGAGCGATTAAAATTCTAACGGCTTTACTCATTTGTAACCGCGTTCCGGGCAAGGTGGGTTCACGGGGAGCGTTGGGACGATTGCTCGCGTCATGCGCAGATGCTGCGTGACGGAGACCGATCCCTTCCGGCTTGGTTAAACCCAGAACGGGAAGTTGAGAGTTCGGTTAGTATGCCTGATTTGCACGCAGCATCCTCTTTCATGAGATTTGCACGACGCGCCATTGGTGCAGTTGCCATTGCACTAAGCCTGTCGGTCAGCCCGGCCATCGCCCAGCAGAATTCGAGATATGCCGGGATTGTGGTCGACGTAAAAACCGGAAAGACGCTCTATTCCGCCGCTGCGGACGAGTTGCGCTTTCCCGCGTCGCTGACGAAGGTCATGACGCTTTATATTGTGTTCGAGGAACTTGAGGCGGGCCGCCTGCGCATGGACACGCCGCTCAAGGTTTCCGCCTATGCGGCGGCACGTCCGCCCTCAAAGCTTGGCCTGCGGCCTGGCTCCACGATTCAGGTCAAGGATGCGATCCTGGCGCTGGTGACAAAGTCGGCCAACGACGTGGCGGCCGTCGTCGCCGAGAATATCGGCGGCTCCGAAGCCCGCTTTGCCGACCGCATGACCCGTACGGCCCGTCAGATCGGCATGAGCAAGACCACCTTCAAGAACCCGCATGGCCTGCCGAATGCCGGTCAGCGCACCACCGCGCGTGACATGGCAACGCTCGGCCGCGCCATCCAGGACCGTTTCCCGAAGCATTTCGAACTCTTCAAGACCCGCTCCTTCACCTACAAGGGCCGTACCCACGGCAATCACAACCGCCTTCTGGGCGCAGTTCCTGGCGTGAGCGGCATCAAGACCGGCTACATCAACGCTTCCGGCTTCAATCTGGTCACCTCCGTGGAACGTGACGGCCGTCAGATCGTCGCTGTCGTCATGGGTGGCACCACAGGCCGTTCGCGCGATGCGCAGATGGTGAAGCTGATCAACGAATATATGCCCAAGGCAAGCCGTGGCCCGCGCAGTGCACCGCTGCTGGTTCACAACACGTCCTCGGCAGTCGTGGCTGAAGCCAAGCCGACCGCTCCGATCCGGGTCAATGCCCCGCTCCGTGCACCGGTGCCGAACAGCAAGCCCGACACCGAACCGGCTGTGCTGCCCTTTGCCGTAGCCTCTGCCGCAGATGCTCCGGCGCCGGTTCCGGCACCTGCGCCGCAGGCTCCGGTTCAGGCTGCTGCTCCTGCTCGCGCCCCCGTTCCGGTTCCCTCCCCTGCTCCGGCTCCGGCTCCAGCCGTGGCCACTGCCCGCACGGTCGTGCAGCCGCAGCAGGAAGTCCAGGTTGCTTCTGCTGACGGCAATGTCGCGCTGCCCTCTCCGGCTCCGGCCATCGTGGTTGAAACGTCCACGATCCGTCCGGGCCTCAATCCGCAGCCCGCGCCGCGCGTGGCTGCTGCCTTTGCCGTGATCGAATCCGCTCCGGTGGAAACGGTTCCGGCACCGGAAACCGTCTCGCACAAGCCGGCGCGCGCTGCGGCCAGCGAAAGCACCACAGTGACCGTGGCGACCAACAACACCGCCGACGCCGCTCCCGGCTGGCAGGTTCAGATCGGCGCAGCCGTGTCGGAAACAGCAGCCATCAGCCTGCTGAAGAAGGCACAGTCGGCCACCGGTTCAGCCCTGCGCAACCGTGACCCTTATACCGAGGAAGTAACGGCGAAAGGCCAGACCATGTACCGCGCCCGTTTTGTCGGCTTCCAGGACAAGAACCAGGCACAAGCTGCCTGCCAGTCGCTCAAGCGTGCGAAGTTCAATTGCTACACCATCTATCAGTAACTGCGTGGGGTGGGATCAATGTCCTCTGAGAAGCTTGTCTTTAGCCTCGTTGAGTTTCGCAGCCAGGAAGGTCGTCCCGCCGTGGTCGGGATGGAGCCGCTTCATAAGCCTGCGGTGCGCAGCTCGGATTTCCGCTTCGCCGGCGCCGGGCGCAAGCCCCAGGATCTGGTAGGCCTCCTCATCTGTCATGGCGCCCGGGCCCGCCGTGCCGCGATGCCGGTTTGCGGCATCCGCCTCGAAGTGTACACGCCAGCCGGGCAGCCGGCCGTCGAGGTAAGCTTCAAATAATCTGCGGCTGGCGGGATCTGCCGCCAGCTCTGCCCAAAGGTCCCTGAGCTCGCCGGACTGAAGCGAGTTCAGGGGACGGCCCGCGAAACGCCCGGCCTTCACCGCTCCCCGCACTTCCCCGCTCTGCCCATCCTGCTCCATAACGAGCCAAGGCGTTTCCTGCCGTCCGATGCGCAGACGCCCCCTTTGCCAGGGCAAAGCCCAGCCGAGGAGCGGCGCCCCGAAACTGGCCGCAAGCGCCGCCAGACCGATCCTCCCAGTCAACGCCAGGATTGCCGCAACGGCCAGCAGGGCGATGCCGCCCAGAGCGCGGGTTCTGCGCGCCAGAAGCTTCGGAGAGGCCGAGGTGAAGGATTTTCCGGCCAGCAGGAAAACAGCCAGCAACAGCAGGCCAAGCAGCAGATACGGCATAAAGGGATCCCGGGTGCGTCACTGCCGGACTATCCGGCCCTGCCCCATCCTGCAAGAGTCTCTGCCGCCTGCGCAAGCCCGGTGCCCTGGAGCCCGGCTGCCGCAAAGAGCTAGAGAAGCCCGAGTTCAGCCAGTTCCCGGCGCATTTCCTCGGGCATGTCACCGCCAGTGCGGGAACCCTTTATGTCGGCCGGGACCTCGCTGTCCTTGAGATAGCGCCAGCCCTGGAACGGGCGGCGGGGCTGCATCTGGGTCAGAATCAGCCTTGGCTCCAGCACCAGATCGCAGCGGTTGACACCTGCCTCGTCCGTGAAGGGGCGGATATCCGTCAGAATCTGCCGCACCTGAACGAAGCCCTTGATGACCCAGTAAAGCGAGCCGCCATCCAGCAGCTCTTCCTTCCGGGTCGGGATCATCCGCGTCGTATGGGTCTGCTCGGCCGGCAGCCCGGCTGCGCGCAGCTGATCCATGCGGAAATCGATCCACGCCTGAAGGTCCTCGACGCTGTCCGCGCCGACACAGAGCTTTACCAGATGAAGTGCCATGCCCCGTGCCTAGCAGAGCCTCCCGCCCCCGGTAAAGGGGCAAAGAAACAGCCGCCGGGAAGCATGGCCTGAAGAGGCTCTCAGAAGGGGGCTTTTGCACAGGCAGGATGAACAGGCTTGCCATCCCCCGGCGAAGCAGCTTCACTGGATCACATGGATGTGTTCCTTACCGGTGCCACCGGCCTCATCGGCAGCGCGATCCTGCGGCGTCTCCGCCAGGACGGGCGGCGTGTTGCGGCGCTTGCGCGTTCCAGCGCCAGCGCGGAAGAAATCGACAGCCTCGGCGCCATTCCCGTGCCGGGTGATCTTGAAGAACCGGAAACGTGGATCCACAGCGCCTTGTCCTGCAAGGGGATCATTCACGCGGCTGGCGGTCCTGCGGCAGCGGAACGGCATTTTGCTGCCGTCATGCGGCAGGCCTGCCTGCAGGCCGGAGCACCGCCGCGGCTGGTCTATACCGGCGGCATCTGGCTTTTCCCGCCCTCCGGTGAAGCGGTGCTGAGCGAAAGCACCGCCTTTGAACCGCTGCCCGCTTTCAGCCATTCGGCCGAGATCATCCGGTCCCTGCAGAATGTGCAGCGCATGGGTGTCGCCGTCATTCATCCCGCTCTGGTCTGCGGCCCGGATGCCGGGCCTCTGGCAGAAATGGCAGCAGCGGCTTGCAGCGGAGAACCCTTCCATACGAAGGCAACGGAAGACACGCTCTGGCCGCTTGTGGATGCGGATGATCTGGCGGAGCTCTATCTGCTGGCGCTCGATTCACCCCAGTTCCGCCTCAGCCTGTTCGGCGCGGGCATTGGCTCTGCACGGGTTGGCGAGATTGCCGGACTTGTGGGCGAAGCCTGCGGAGCACCTGTGACGCTTGAGGACCTGAACGGGAGCCCGGATGACCCGCGGCTCGACTGGCAGGCAGGCTATGGCCGCTCGCAGACCGTCTCCCCCGCAAGAGCCATCAAGATGCTGGGCTGGGCGCCGAAGCGCACAAGCCTTGAAAGCCTTGTCGGCATCGCCGCCGGTCCTCTGCCCTCCCCGCTTCCGAAGCGGGAAACGCCCGGGCCTGCCGCCAGTTGAATGGCACGGCACACAGAAAGCCCATGTGCCCATGAAAAAAGGCGCGGTGTTGAGCCGCGCCTTCTTCCTGGACATCTGGGGCTGTTATCCCGCGATTGCGACCGCCGTCTTGGCAGTTTCTGCATCAGCGAACAGCATGACCAAAGCCAGCATGCCCCCGAGAACGATCACCGTCCACGCGGTGACGCCCCAGCAGGACTTCTGTACGTTTTCGTCCATGAAAACCCTTGTCTGTGGGAACGCCATAAGGCACTTGCCTCAAATATGGCGTCTTTGCGGCATGATATTTAATTAAGGGCTAACGCCTTCGCAAGCGCAAAATCGTGATAGCTGCTGCGACGGCTATGCATTCCTGGAAAATTGCATGATGGGCCATGGACTTGTGCCTCTCTCTCATGCATCTGATAATTCTGGATAATCCGGATCACTGCCTGATTCCGGCAAGGTTTTGGCAAGGTTCCGGAAACGTTTGGGAAAATTTCATGGCAGCGCTGTCCACAATGGATCTCATCGCCCTTGGCATTTTTCTGGCCACCTGGCTCGGCTTCAATGTCCTTGTGGAATTGTCCCCCTTGCGGGAGCGCACCTTGTCCAAAATGATGGAGGAGTACCGCTTCGCCTGGATGCGGACCATGGCACTGCGGCAGGTGCGGATCATGGACACGGCGATCCTGACCGGGCTGCAGCAGGGTACCAGCTTCTTTGCCTCCACCGCCCTTCTGGCGATCGGCGGCTCCTTCACTCTGCTGAATGGCACGGAGCGTATCCTGCAGGTCGCAGGCGATCTCTCGGTGCCGATCGAATACAATCGCACCGTCTGGGAAATCAAGGTGATCGGCCTGATGCTGATCTTCGCCTATGCCTTCTTCAAGTTCGGCTGGGCCTACAGACTTTTCAACTACTCCAGCATCGTCATGGGGTCGGTGCCGGACGCGGTCACGGGCGACAAGGACGTGATCCTGAACACCTCCTACAAGGCCGCCCGGCTGAATGCGCTGGCAGGACGGCATTTCAACCGGGGTCAGCGAGCCCTGTTTTTCTCGATCGGTTTTCTCGGCTGGCTGGCAGGCCCGTGGGGCCTGATCATCACCACTGTCTCCGTTGTCGCGGTGCTGCTGCGCCGTCAGTTCGCGTCGAATGCCCGCACGGCCGTCATGGCATCGCTGCAAGGGCTGGCACAGGGCGAACCGCCCAACGGCGGAGAAAAGACCGAAACCGGCTCGTCGAACCCCTTCACGTAATAGGTGCCGACCTTTCCGCTCTGGCACCCCAGCATTCCGGCAACCGCCTCCGAGGCGAGGATTTCCCGGTCGAGAGCCTTGGCAAGGCCGGCAATGCGCGAGGCGAGATTGACGGCCGGGCCGACGACAGTGAAATCCAGCCGCGTTTCGCTGCCCACATTGCCGAAGAACACATCACCGGCATGCAGTGCGATGCCCACCTTGATTTCCGGATTCTCCGCGCAGCAGTTGCGGTTCACATCGGCGATGCGCATCACGGCTTCCTGTGCCGCAAAAACAGCACGCCGCGAGGCCTCCTGCGCCTCGTCAGCAGTTTCATAAGGGAAGATTGCCATCACTTCGTCGCCGATGAATTTCAGCACCTCACCGCCCTGCGCCTCGACAGCCGAGGCCATCGCGCCGAAATAGGTGTTGAGCAGCTCGATCAGCTTTTCGCCCGGCAACCGGTTGGAAAGGATCGTGAAGCCGCGCAGGTCGGCGAAGCTGATCACGGCCGAGATCAGTTCGCCGCCGCCGCGCTTGATACTGCCCTGCAGCACGCGGGACCCGGCACGCGGCCCCACATAGGTGTCGAGCAGCGTTGCTGCCGTCCGGCGCAGGGTGTTCAGCTCGCAGATCAGCCCGAGCGGCCGTGCGATGGACTCAAACACGGCAAGATGGGCGGGCGTAAAACCGGCTTCCGAACGGGTTGCCAGCGTCAGCGCCTTTGTGGTGCCGTCCGAGAACGGCATCGGCATGGCGATGTAGTCCTTGAAGCCCCCGTCCCGCAGCTCGGGCAAGATGCCGTACTCGCCCTCCTCCGGCTCCGGCGTCACCCGGATGCGGACAGAGCGGCCCTCCATGTAGACAACCTTGAGCGGACTGCGGTCATAGGACGCCTGCAGATCGGGCGCTTCCACATAGCGGCGCAGTTCCGTGTGGCCGTCACTGGTCCACAGGGCGCTTTCCGCGCGCACATTTGGATGCAGCAATGCAATGCCCGTGCTGATCCTGTCGACCGGAATGCGCGCATCGCGCAGGCGCTCCCCCAGATAACGGACGAGCTCCTGGGTGTCCTGCAGCTCGACCGCTTCTCCATAAAGCCACTGAATGATGTCAGCCGCAGCAAGCGGCGCCTCGAAAGACATCGGAGTCTCCGTATCCGGCTATCAAGTCCTCAAGATAGGAGCCCGGAAGCGCATTGGGAAGATGGCTTGCACGTCACCAGTGCGTTCACACCGGCTCTACAGATCCTCAGGCGAGGGAAACAGCGACGAACTGCGCCCGCTCATCCAGTAGACGGCAAGGCCAACCCATTCCTTGACGGCGATATCCACCCGCAGGAAGCCCTCGGACGAGGAGCCAAACGGGCGCCAGATATCCTGCGGGCCACGGGTGCGCCAGTCGACCGGATAGGCGATGACACCATCCCAGCCCGCCTGCCGGAACACTCCCATGGCGCGCGGCATGTGATAGGCAGACGTCACCAGCAGGAACTTTTCGCCCGGCTGCGGCGACAGCAGAGCCCGTGTTTCCACCGCATTCTGCCAGGTGTTGCGCGAGCGGTCTTCCATCACGATCTGCTTCGGATCGATGCCGAAGCCTTCAAACACGCGCTCCGCTGCTACGGCCTCGGTGGTGGCACTGGCAAAGAGCAGGCCCTCCCCGCCCGAATGGACAACCTTCGCCTGCGGATAGCGCCGTGCCAGCTCCGGCACCACCGTGAGGCGTTCGGCCGCCATGGTGATCCCGGGATAGGGCCGTGAGCTTGAAATCGTCGTGTCGAGCGCGCCGCCCAGAACAATGATGGCGCTTACCTCGTCCGGAAGCGTTTCCGGGGCGGGGAACCTGTCCTCCAGCGGAACGGTGATCATGTTTCCGAAGGGCGAAAGGCCAACCAGAACATAGAGGAAGATGCCGGCACCGGTGAGGAAAACCCCGGCCTTGCGCAGACGGGCGGCAAGCAGGCAGAAAAAACCGGCGCCAAGAACAAGCAGGATGAAATTCGACGGACGCATGAAGAAGAAGGCAATCTTGGAAAGATAGAAAAATACGTTCTCAGCCAGTTCCATGTCCGCGTCCGCCTCGCTCCTGTTGACCACCCCCGCGCCGCTTGTAGCGCATCGCACTGGCCGCTGCATGGCAAAAACCTCAGGAAACGGGGTGATCCCCTGCCGGGTGCGCCTCAGCCTGTCATTTCTGACAATTTTAATGGATTGCTGCAAGCCGTGACCCAGATCACAGGCCAGCAAAGTCACCTGACGCACTCTCACACCCGGCTGGACACTGGGCATTTCAGCAAGGGGCAGAGATATGACACTTTATATCGAACTGGGCGGACGTTCCGTCATTGAGCGTGCGGTGCGGCATGTTTTGAGTATGCGTCTGCCAAACACCTCACAGCCATCAGACGTCATGCTGCCGCATCAGGCCGAATTGCTTCGCGAAGATCTGACGGAATTCCTGATCTTCCTGTTTGGCGGTGCGCCCTTTTATGAAGGGCCAGCCATTCATCATGCCTTTTCTTACATCTGCAACTCGCATTCAGCCTTTGACGAAGTGCGGGACATGTTCATTGAGGAGCTGACGCTGCGCCCGCAAACGGCCGGACTGCGGCCGCAGGTGCATGCCGCGCTGGAACAGATCCGTCATCATGCGGTTCGTCAGCCGCATCCCGCGCGGGTTCAGGAACGGCCCCAGTTACAGGCGCGATCCTTCTGATCATCTTTGCAAATGCAAAAAGCCGCCGGCAGAACCGGCGGCTTTCGCTTGTCAGGGCAAGAGCCCTGATTACTTCACTTCATCAGCGCTGCTGACGACCTTGCCGACGAGGCCATAGGCGATGCCCTCTTCCGGGCTCATCCAGTAGTCACGGTCGGTGTCCTTCTCGATGCGCGCGATCGGCTGGCCGGTGGCATCGGCGAAGATCTGGTTCAGGCGGTCGCGCATCTTGATGATCTCGCGGGCCTGGATTTCGATGTCGGTCGCCATGCCGCCGGCACCACCGGACGGTTGATGCAGCAGGAAACGGGTGTTCTTGGTGCAGTAGCGGCGCTCTTTCGGTACCGACACATAAATCAGCGCGCCGGCGCTCGCCACCCAGCCCATGCCGAGGATACGCACTTCCGGGCGGATGAAGCGGATGGTGTCGTGGATCATGTCGCCGGATTCGACATGGCCGCCGGGCGAAGACACGATGACCGTGATCGGGTCGCCGGACACCTGAGACAGAGCCAGCAGGCGGGCGCAGACGTCACGGGCCAGTTCCTGGGTGATCGGGCCGGTGATGAGGACGGTGCGCGCATCGAACAGATGCTTGTCGACCTGAACCGACTGCGGCGTCTTGGTCTTCTCGTCCTCGTCATCATCAAGGCGGGCCGGCACCGGATTCATATAATTGCTCATGCGCAGGAAAGCTCCATTGTCACGGTGCGCCGGCAGGGCCGGCACGGGTTCTCATAGGCCCATACTTAAGCGAAGCGCTGCCGCCCCGCAATGAAGACACGCATTTAGACACACAAGGGTTATCAACTGGGCAACACGCCGGTGGTTTCAGGACTGTGCGCCGGGCGCATAGTCACTGGTACCGGCCACTACAATGGCTGGGGACGGCGCGGCGCCCTTGCCGCCTGCAGCATCTATGCCGTGCTGACCGTCAACCTCGACGCAATCGCGTCCCCTGCGTTTTGCGGCATAAAGCGCCCAGTCCGCGCGCTGCAACAGGCCATCCACGTCGGCATCGCTGACCGGCATGATGCCGATTCCTGTCGAAACGGTGATCCTGAAGCCGGGGTTGCCGCCAAGCATGGACAGAACGCGGGTGTGCACGCGAAGCCCTTCGGCCAGTCCATATGCTGCGAGCGCGGACTCACCCGTCAGCAGGCAGGCAAACTCCTCCCCGCCAATACGGCCGGTCAACCCGTGCGGCCCCAGCCGGTCCCGCATCAACTGGCTGAAGGCCTGCAGCACCGTATCTCCACCAGCATGTCCGAACCGGTCATTGACCGTCTTGAAGTGGTCAATGTCGCACAGGATCATGCAGACAGGAGCGCCTTCCCGGCGGGCTGTCACAAGTGCAGCCAAAGCGGCGCTGCGGAATGCGCCCCGGTTCAAAAGCCCGGTCAGAACGTCCTCTTCCGCCTCACGCCGCAAATTCTGCAATTGCCCGTCACGGAAAAGCATCACGCTGGCCAGAATGGCCGCCGAAGAGAGAAGGATGGCGGCCAGAAACTGAGACACGCTGCCATGCGCGCCCAGGCTGGAAAAATACTGCGTTGTCTCGGGCGCGGTGATCATGAGGAGCATGCGGGATGCGTGCATGAGCGCCGCGCCAGCGAAAAGCATCAGGAAGACCATCCGCACCGGCTTCGACAAAAGCACCGCACGCAGGAACTCGAAGGCTGTGACGGCAGAAACGAACATGAGAATGAAAGACAGGGAGGTCAGGCGCAGCGTCGCATTTTCCAGGAAACCCGGAATGATACACAGACCATTCCACAGGATGATCGGCGTGAGCATGGCGAGCAGCGACGTGTGGCGGCCTGAAAAATGGCGGGTTGCCGCATAGCCAAGACCCGCCCCCAGACAGAGGAGAGAATGGCCCAGATGCAGCACCCAGAGCCCCGTGAGGCTTTCACGCAAGGCCAGCAAAGCAAAGCCGGGCACGCGCACAAGCAGGCTGACAGACCAGAGCAGAATGCCGGAGTGCTCACGTTCAATCCGCCATTGACGGAAAAGCTGAAGTCCGCCGGCTAAAAAAAGGCAGGCGAAAACAATCAGCATTGATGGAGTATCAATGGTCAAACAAATCCCCTGCGCCTTATCCCGAGCGACGTTAGGCTTGCAGGATTTAGCAGGAAGTTAAATCAGTTCAGGCTGTTGAGGTTTTTTCATCACCCGATGAATCAAGGCCGAAGCGCCCGCGTTCCAAACGGGCCGCGCAAGCGGGCGCCCCAGCCTTGACCGTTCAGGCGGTCTTGTTGAAGATCTCGCGGCCGATCAGCATGCGGCGGATTTCGCTGGTGCCTGCCCCGATCTCGTAAAGCTTGGCATCGCGCAGCAACCGGCCTGTGGGATAGTCGTTGATATAGCCGTTGCCGCCCAGAAGCTGGATCGCATCCAGGGCCACCTTCGTCGCGTTTTCTGCGGCATAGAGGATGGCACCGGCTGCGTCTTCCCGCGTGGTCTCGCCCCTGTCGCAGGCCTGCGCCACCGCATAGACATAGGCCTTGGTGGCGTTCATGGTCACATACATGTCCGCCACCTTGCCCTGCACCAGCTGGAAGGTGCCGATGGGGGCGCCGAACTGCTGGCGCTCGTGGACGTAAGGGATGACCACATCCATCGCCGCCTGCATCAGGCCGATGCAGCCTGCCGCCAGCACGGCACGCTCATAATCCAGCCCGGACATGAGCACGTTGACGCCCTTGCCCACCTCGGCCAGCACATTTTCCTCCGGCACCTCGCAATCCTCGAAGACGAGTTCGCCGGTCTCCGAGCCGCGCATGCCCAGCTTGTCCAGCTTCTGCGCCACGGAGAAGCCCTTGAAGCCCTTCTCGATCAGGAAGGCGGTGATGCCGCGCGAGCCTGCTGCCGGATCGGTCTTGGCATAGACGATCAGTGTGTCGGCGCAGGGGCCGTTGGTGATCCACATCTTGGTGCCGTTCAGCACATAGCGGTCACCCTTCTTGTCGGCCCTGAGCTTCATCGACACCACATCCGAACCGGCGCCCGGCTCGGACATGGCCAGCGCGCCCACATGCTCGCCGCTGATCAGCTTGCCGAGATAGCGCTTCTTCTGATCCTCATTGCCCCAGCGGCGCAACTGGTTGACGCAGAGATTGGAATGGGCGCCGTAGGAGAGGCCAATCGAGCCGGAGGCCCGGCTCACCTCTTCCATGGCGATGCAGTGCTCCAGATAGCCAAGCCCTGCCCCGCCCCAGTCCTCTTCCACCGTGATGCCGTGCAGGCCGAGCTCACCCATTTCCGGCCACAATTCACGCGGGAACCAGTCGTCCCGGTCGATGCGGGCGGCCAGCGGCGCGATGCGGTCCTGCGAATAGGAGCGCACGCTGTCGCGCAGCATGTCAGCCGTTTCGCCGAGGTTGAAGTTGAATGACGGAAAGTCATTGCGGATCATGGGCTTTTCCTCCAGTCGCCCGGCCCTCCCGGCCGTTCAGCGTGTGTATTTGATAAATGGGGTGACCTTGCCGACACGGTCGTAGAGCTGGCGG
Source organism: Pannonibacter phragmitetus DSM 14782 (assembly GCF_000382365.1). Classification (GTDB taxonomy): domain Bacteria; phylum Pseudomonadota; class Alphaproteobacteria; order Rhizobiales; family Stappiaceae; genus Pannonibacter; species Pannonibacter phragmitetus. Next base: position 25,679 of record NZ_KB908228.1, read on the forward strand.
GCCGTGGCATTGAATTCCTGGGTCAGCCAGTAGACGTAAGGCGCACCTTTTGCATCGGCCGCGGCATAGACCGCCTCGATCAGCGCCCGGCCCACGCCGCGCCCGCGCACGGACGGGTCGGCATAAAGATCCTGCAGATAGCAGTAAGGGCCTTCGGTCCAGCAGGACTGGTGAAAGATGTAGTGGACGATGCCGACCAGCCGGCCGGTTTCATCGACAGCGCAGAGCCCATGCGGATCCTCGTCCGGGGTCATCAGCCGCGACCAGTTGAGATCATATTGCGACTGGGGCTTTTCGGTTTCGTAGAAGACGAGATAGGCCTTCCACAGCGCTGCCCATTCGGCATGGTCTTGCGGCTGAAGCGGGCGGATGGTGATTGCGGCTTGCGTCATGGGTCCTCACTTGCCTTGCAGATCTTCAGTCCTCGACGCCCTCAAGGCAGATCATCGAGAACAGGCCGGTGGCCACGTGGATTTCCCTTTCCCCGGTCACGCCATAGACATCCGAGCGGCAGATGGTCAGCGTGCGGCCCGGCTTGATGACACGGCCGCGCGCCACCAGCTTCTCGCCCTTGCCGGGATTGAGCAGGTTGATCTTGAATTCTGTGCTGAGCACGCCGGTGCCGGCCGGATAGAGCGACAGGGCGGCATAGCCAGCGGCGCTGTCGGCAATCGAGGTGGTGGAACCGGCGTGGAAAAACCCGTGCTGCTGGGTCAGTTCGGCCCGGTGCGGCATCTCGATATCCACCTCGCCGGGGGCCAGATGGCTGAGGCTTGCGCCCAGATGACCCATGAAGGGCTGGCGGGTAAAGCTGCTGCGGACCCTTTCCTCCCAGTGCGGATCGCGCGGCTCGAATGCTGTCATGGTCTTCCTCCTCCCCGGTCCAGCGCCTCAGCCGTTTTCCCGCGGCACGCCCAGTTCCTGCAGACGCGTCAGACAGCCGCGCTCGACGTCGGCGAGTTCCGCCAGCGTCAGCTCGATGTCATTGCGCTTTTCTTCGAGTTCGGCGCGCCGCTCGGCAATCTTGCGCATGAGCAGCTGCAGCTGCCCCGCCTCCCCCGGCGCCTTGCCGTACATGCCGATGATTTCGCTGATCTCGGTCAGCGAGAAGCCGAGGCGCTTGCCCCGCAGGATCAGCTTCAGCCGCGTCCTGTCCGCGGGCTTGTAGAGCCGCTGGCGGCCGCGCCGCTGCGGCGTGATCAGCCCCTGCGCCTCATAAAAGCGCAAGGTCCGGGTGGTGATCCCGAATTCCTGCGTCAACTGGGTGATCGTATAGAGCCGCGGTTCCATGAAGCCTCCATGCTGCGGCTAGCTTCATGGACTTTTACGTTAAAGTCAATCTGATGATTTATATCTATATTTTTCAGTTAGTTAAAATAAATCAAAGCGGCAGGCGGAACCAGAGCGCGGCAATGCCGAGGAAGGCGAAGAAGCCGATCACATCCGTCACCATCGTGACGAACACGCTGGAGGCGATGGCCGGATCCGCCTTCAGCTTGTCGAGCGTGACCGGGATCAGCAGACCGCCCAGCCCGGCGCAGACCAGATTGACCATGATGGCAGCGGCGATGACGACGCCAAGGCCGGGCATCTCGAACCAGATGGCAGCCGTCGCCCCCATCAGGGTGGCCAGCGCCATGCCGTTGATGACGCTCACCATGACCTCACGGCGCAACACGCGCCAGATGTTGCGGGTGTCCAGTTCCTGGGTGGCCAGCGCGCGCACGGCAACCGTCATGGTCTGCGTGGCCGCATTGCCGCCCATGGACGCAACGATGGGCATGAGCACTGCCAGCGCCACCATGGCCTCGATGGTATCTTCAAACATGGAAATCACGCTGGCCGCCAGAAGCGCCGTGCCCAGATTGACGATCAGCCAGACAATGCGCGAGCGGGCGATGGTGATCACCGTATCGGAAATCTCTTCATCACCCACACCGCCAAGGGCGCGCATGTCCTCTTCGGCCTCCTCCTGGATGACGTCCACGATGTCATCGACCGTCAGCACGCCGACCAGCCGGCCGCTTTCGTCCACCACGGCGGCGGAGACCAGATTGTAGCGCTCGAAGAGGCGGGCCACCTCTTCCTGGTCATCCGTGGCGCGCACGCGCTTGAGATCCTCCTCGAAAATATCGGAGATCTTCGCAGCGCGCTGTGTGCGCAGGATCCTGTCCAGAGACACGGCACCGGCCAGCCGGAAGCCGGGATCGACCACATAGATTTCGTAGAACGTGTCCGGGAGATCCTTGTCCTCGCGCAGATAGTCGATGGTTTGCCCCACCGTCCAGAATGGCGGCACGGCAATGAAATCGGACTGCATGCGCCGGCCGGCGCTGTCTTCCGGATAATCAAGGGCGCGTTCCAGCTGGACACGCTCGGACAGCGGCAGCTCATCGAGGATCGCCGCCTGATCTTCCGCATCAAGGTCTTCCAGAATGTAGACCGCGTCGTCCGAATCAAGCTCGCCAAGACCTTCGGCGATGTCGGCCGCAGGGAGCTCTTCCAGCAGGCGGACGCGCACCGCCTCATCCATTTCCGTCAGCGCGGCATAGTCGAAGAGATCGCCCATGAGACGGACGAATACCGGCCGGTCGGATTCCGGCAGCGCATCAATCAGCTCGCCGACATCCGCTTCATGCAGATCACCGGCAAGCGTCCGAACCGCTTCCTCATCCTGCGCTGCAACAGCTTCGGCAACAGCCCGGATGAAGGCCTCGTTGAGCCAGCCATCTTCACCATGAACGGGGATTCCAGCGTCCGCCGGCTGAGGTGTTTCTGGCCCCTCGCCGGGCGTCACCGGGTGCGGGGAAACAGGGGCAAGGTCAGGTCCTGCGTCGTTTTTGCCGGCGTCAGTCATGGCTCCCTCCTGTCATGCGCACACAGTGGGCCGGAGGCAGCGGCCCGCGCCTCACACCTAGCTGTCTTAGGCTGCTTTGGCTATTGAAAACCGGACTGTTTCAGGCTCTGGCAGCAAGTTTTCACATGCCGGTTGCGGCACTGCACCATAGCGGATGGACAGGTGGCAGGCTCAACCCGGCTGGCAGCCCTTCAGGGCCTCCACCTGCCGGACAGCAGCCAGATAATCCCTCACCTGCGCGGCCAGAATCCCTTCATCCGGCGACAGGCATCTCCTGTTGCGGAAAAAGGCGCGCTGCTCGCGCTCACCGCGCGGACAGACGCCGCCATCGGCCCGGATCTTCTCGCGCAGATACCAGAGCTGATCGCAGGCAAGGCGTTCCAGTTCCTCAGGGGACTTCTGCATGTTGCGCCGCTGCTCGGCCGAAACAAATCCGGCCAGCATGCCGCCGAGCATCACGATCAGGATGGCAAAGCCTATGCGCCGCATGGAGAACCTCCCCTTTTGCCAGGCTGCATATCCAGAAACACACGGGTTTTGTGGCAAGGATGCGGCGGCAGGCAAAGACAAGGAGGAACCGCTGCACCAGCCGGAAAAGCATAAAGCCGCCGAGGTTTCCCACCGGCGGCTGTTAGCCTTTTGAAGAAATGGTGCGGTCGAGAAGACTCGAACTTCCACGGGTTGCCCCACAGCGACCTCAACGCTGCGCGTCTACCAATTCCGCCACGACCGCGATTTCTTCATTTCCCCGGCGCAATCAGCGTCGAGGCGCCCCATGTAGCAAATCGGATTCTGGGGCGCAAGGGGCATCATCGCATTATTTTGAATCTGTCCGAAAATGCCGCGAGCCTGTGGGTAACTTTTTATCCAAGCCCCGGAAATTCAACGGATTTCCAGGGAGAAACACGGGCATGGCAAACAGAACAAAACTACCCGAACGGCCTGCACACTCACAATGGACCATCGGTGCGCATGGGCCGGACTTCCGGCGCACGCATGAGGACCTCGGTAATGGAGATGCCGATCCGCTCGCCCAGCAGCACTACCTGCCCCTTGGCCACCAGCGTGTTATTGGCATAGATGCTGACGTCATCCTCTTCGGCGACATCCAGGTCGATCACGGCGCCACGCCCCATGCGCAACAGCTGGTGCACCGGCATCTGTGTCGTGCCCAGCACCACGGAAATGTCGACGGTAATGTCATCGAATGTGGCCATTTTGCTTTTCCGTCCGGCCTTCCGCCTGTACAAGTCTGCAATCCTGACGCCGTGGACCTGTTCAGGCCCCTCCGGCATCTTGCCTTTCCCTCAGTTTAGCCTGACCACAGGGCGCAAAGCCACCGCCAATGCAGCCTGACCCCATGCAGATCACCGGCCGTTCCGAACTCGTCCCCGATTTTCATCCCCTGCCCGGCAGCCCGGCGGTGGAATGGCGCATATCGGACGAGCCAGTTCCCTACGAGGAGGCCATGGCCTTCATGGAGAAGCGCGTCGAGGCGATTGCGGCGGGCGAGGCAGATGAATGCGTCTGGCTGCTGGAACACCCTCCTCTTTATACGGCCGGCACCAGCGCAAGGCGCGAAGACCTGCTGATGCCGGACCGGTTCCCCGTCTATGACGCCGGGCGCGGCGGGCAATATACCTACCACGGGCCGGGCCAGCGCATCGCCTATGTGATGCTGGACCTGAAGCGACGGCGGCAGGACATCCGCGCCTTCGTCGCGGCGCTGGAAGCCTGGGTCATCGGCTCGCTCTGGCAGCATCATGTGCGCGGCGAGCGGCGGGAGGACCGGGTGGGCGTGTGGGTGCGCCGCCCGGACAAGGGGCCCGAGGTGGAGGACAAGATCGCGGCCATCGGCATCCGCGTGCGCAAGTGGGTCACCTTCCACGGCATCAGCCTGAATGTCGACCCGGATCTGGAGCATTTTTCCGGCATCGTACCCTGCGGCGTGGCGCAGCACGGCGTGACCAGCCTTGTCGATCTGGGCCTGCCGGTGACGCTTCCCGAGGTCGATATTGTTCTGCGGCAGGAATTTGAAAAGCTGTTTGGCGCATCAGCCAGATAACCCGGTGAATTGAAAGCCGCCTAATCAAATAAATTCGCCAGAGGTAGGCGATATTTATTTAATTAGAAAAATATATTTCAAAACCAGAACTTCGGAAAACCTGTCACATTAAGTTCAATCATAGATCATAGCTCTTCGCGGCCCGCTATTTCGCGAGTACTACCCAGGAGAGTAGATCTCATGTCTACGACTGCACAAAACATGAGCCGCCGCGGCTTTCTCAAGTCGGCCACAGCCGCCGCAGGCGTTGCCGCCCTGTCCACAATGATCGTCTTCCGCGCCAATGCCGCTGCGGGATCTGGCGAACTGTTGATGAGCCCGGCCACCCCGAATCCCCAGGGCGCATTCGAGCGCCTGTTCCTGCTCAAGGGCGATCCTTTGGCCGGTCCAGTCCGCGCCATCGTCACGGAAACCGGCAATCCGGTGCCTGCCCCTTCGCTCGCTCCGGGCGAACGCCGTGTGCTGCGCCTGATGCATTTCAACGACATGCACAACCACCTGACCGACCAGCATAGCAAGAAGGGCGACACGCACCGCCTGTCGCAGATGGTCAAGCTGGTTCGTGAGACCCGCGCAGGTGCCGGCGACTCGGAAGCTGTGTTCTTCGTATCCGTTGGCGATGATCACACCGGCTCGGTGTTTGATGAACTTGTCGGCTGGTCCCCGGAAGACTTCGTCACCGATCCGGCATACCGCGCCTATTCCGCCGCCGGCCTCGACATCGCCGTTCTTGGCAACCACGAGTTCGACCGTGGTGCGGAGCTGCTGCGCATGGGGCTGAAGCGCGATGCCACCTTCCCGGTGCTCTCGGCCAATGTGCATGGCTCGGCCTTCCTCGCCCGCGATGAGGATTATGTCTGCGCCGCCATTGCCGAGGCCAAGGGCCTGCGTGTCGGCTTCATCGGCCTGACCACTGCCGTGGACACCCGCGTTGGCCAGCCCTCCGACCCCAGCCTTGCCGTCGCGAGCCCGGTGGAGGCCATCCGCAACGTGCTGCCGGCTGTCGCCGAGGTCTGTGACGTCGTAGTGATCCTGTCTCACTGCGGCTTTGGTTCAGGCTCGCACCGGTCGGGCAAGGCCGGTGCGGCACGCATGATCGGCGAAGGCGACCTGGACATTGCGGCTGCGGCCGGTCCTCTGACCAGCAAGCCGATTGTGCTGCTGGGCGGCCACTCACACACAATGCTCAACAGCGGCGGCATCGACACGGACAATGTTGTCGAGGGCGTTCTCATTGCGCAGGCCGAAGCCAACGGCAAGTTCCTGGGCGACATCAGCATGTCCATCGCGGCCGAGAACGGCCGCAAGGCCTGGTTCTCGTCCGTCAGCCTGCATCCGGTCAAGAACCGCGACGACCGCGTCAAGGCGGATGAGCCGTCCTATGCCGCTCTGGAGCATGAGGGGGACTATGACGCTGCCTTTGAGGCAGAGACCATTGCACCGCTGCTGAAGGCCCTCGATTCCAAACTGGCCGAGGAGATCGGTCAGGTTGCCAGCGATGAACTCGTCTCGACCGAGCGCACCCTCGCAGACCGCTATATCCGTGAAGTGGCCATCGCCAATTTCATGAATGACGCTCTGGTCCAGCGCTCCTCGACGTTCCCGGGAGGCCAGATCGACATTGCTCTCTTCAATGCCACCGGCCTGCAGACCGGCATCAGCCAGGGTCCGCTGACGTTCAAGGCCTGGTATGATGTCATGCCCTATGCGGACAATGTGCATGTCGCCACCATGACGGGTGCGCAGATCCTCGAGATGCTGGACAACAATGCCAAGCGCTTCGTGCGGCCAGAGGAACTGACGGCAGGCACGCTGGACCTCACCCAGTTCGTGTCCCGCGGTCTTCTGCATTTCTCGAGCGCCCTGCGCTACCGGGTTGACCTCGGGGCCTCGGCTGCACAGGCCAAGGCCGTGGATGTCACGATCGCCGGCACACCCATAGGGGACGTGCTCGACAAGACATACAAGGTGGCATTCAACACCTATGTCTCGCTCGGAGCCTTTGGGGAAGCCTGGAATGGCAAACCGGTCTCCGGCGGCGTGCCCGGCGATATTCCCAGCATGGATCTTCGCAAGCTCGATTACGACCATACGGGCCTCGTGTACCGCAACGAGATCATTGCTCATATTCGTGACCTGAAGGTCATTTCAGCAGAAACCGGCGCCCGACTTGACGGGCGGCTTGCCATCGGCTGACGCATCGCGCCTTGAAGTGCGCAAGCCTTTGCGGCGCAAGACCCGCATCCCAACAAGCTGTCCGGGAGCCCCCCCCCCGGACAGCACCAGCGGCGCCTCATCGCTCTCAGGGCATGATGCCCTCGCGCCCGGCCCTTCGGATCTGCATCAGGCAAAGCATGCCCTTGTGCAAAACACCGGAAACCCGGGCTGCGGCGCAAGCCTGCCGCAAGGTTCATCAGCATATATAGCAAGGGTCTGCTGAATTTTGTGCTGGCAACTTTGGGGGCGGGCACGAATTTACGCCGCCTGCGACCTCTTTACGGAGATCTTTGCCGCTCATGGACCTGGTGTCACCAAGCCCCACGCGTACCGAATACATCCATGATGACCGGACCCAGACGCGCGTCGCCATGGTCATCATCGGGTTCGGAGCGGCTGCCTGTGTTGTGGGAAGCCTGATGGCGAACAGCATCTGGCCGGCGGCTCTCGCCAGTCTGATTTCCGGCTCCATCATTCTGCGGCTTCACCTTCAGACGGCCCGCACCCGGGTGATCTTCGATACGCACGGCAACAAACTGCTACTGGAACACCGCACGCCCTCCGGACGGCTGCTGGGCAGCGGCCGCTATGAGCTTTCCAGCCTGGAAAATGTCATCGCCGAGAAGGCTGGCCCCTTGCACAATTTCATGTCCCGCAAGGTTTGGCAGCGGCCGGTTATGATCATCGCGGGCCAGCGCGTCCCCCTCACCTACCGCAGCTTCGAAACAGGCAGCGGCACGCAAGAAATCGTCACGCAGTTGCGTGACCGCTTCGGCCTGCCCCGCTCCGCCCGTTATGCTGCGGAACAGGAAGACACGGGCCACATCGAGGTCAAACAGCCCCGCGCCAGCCGGGAGGCAAAAGCGGACGAGGACGAAGACAACATGAGCGCCATCGCGAAGCGTGCCCGGGCCATCCGCGAGCAGAGCCTCGGAGACGCGTAATATCAAGGCTTTCGATGCTGACGCATCACGCCTTGGCATTGCACAGGCGCAGCACAGGCCTGACCAACTCCCGGTGTGTGAAACTCATCAAGAGTTTGTATGCAGCCACTGCGGCCGCTACCGTTCTTCTTATCTGAGCCCTTGGCCTGCAGGTTTTCCTGAAAGGGCGGCGGCGCCTGCCGGTCATCACAGACTTCAGAACGAGCTTTAACGGCCGCCGCACCAAGCAGCGCGCCGCCTGCCGTGTTTTGCACACTGCGCCGTGCCCCCGCCATCTCAAGCTGCAGAACTCGGCACTCAGTCCTGCGTATAAGGTTAGCCAGATCAGGAAAACTCCTGATTCCGCTGAGTTTCCTGCCTATTCCCACCCCTCCAGGCCGTTTAATACTACTATTAAACTCTCAAACGCATCGAAGTGACAGACAAAAGACACAAGCGTTTATTCAGTTTTAAGCATCATCAGTCAAATAGTGCCGAGGAGGAAAGTACCGGAATCACCGTGACCACCAGCCAGAGAGAAACTTCGACGATGACGCAGATTGACAAATCCGGCCGCCGCCGCAGTCTCATGACCAGGATCCTTGCGGCAACAGCCGCTTCGATCCTCGGAATTTTCGCCATCTTCGCCCTCTACAATGACATCGTCATGCGCGAGCAGACGGAAGAGCGCGTGAACAGCAACCTGTCGATGGTTGGCAGTTCCGTTGCGAAAAGCGTGTCGAACTGGCTGACGGGCCGCACGATGCTGACCGAATTCGCCATGCAGTCGCTGGGGGCAAAGCCCGCTTCCGAAATGGCGCCGGAACAGTTCAACGTTCCTCTGCTGACCTCCACCTTCCTCATGACCTATTACGGCAACTCGGAAGGCCAGTTCTTCCAGTGGCCGCCGTCACCGCTTCCTGAAGGCTATGACCCGCGCAAGCGCCCCTGGTACAAGGCTGCCGCCTCCTTCGGCAAGCTGACGCTGACCGAGCCCTATATCGCGGCCTCTTCGGGTGAGCTGAACATCACTGCCGCCGCCCCGCGCTACCAGAATGGCCAGATGGTGGGCGTTGTCGGTTCCGATTTTTCCATCCAGATGCTGGACCAGATGCTGAAGGACGCCAATCTGGGCGACCTCGGCTTCCTCTTCATCACCGACAAGTCCGGCAAGGTGCTGATCCACGCCAATCAGGACCTGATCGGCAAGACCCTCGCCGATATCTATCCCGGCGCGCAGGTTTCCACCGGTGTCATGCAGGACGTGGACAGCGCCGAGGGCGCGCGCCTGCTCGGCTTCCAGCCTATTGCAGGATTGCCGGGCGTCGACTGGTATGTGGCAATGTCCATCGACAAGGGCGTTGCCTTTGCCGAGCTGTCCGACTTCCGCCAGTCCACGCTGATTGCAACGCTGGCTGCCGTTGCCATCATGCTGGCGCTCATCGGCACCCTGTTCCGCAACTGGCTGGCACGCCCTCTGGGCAGCATCACCGGCGCCATGAGCCGCATTGCCGAAGGTGACCTCACCGTTGCCATCCCCGGCCTTGGCCGCAATGACGAGATCGGCGCCATTGCCGGTGCCGTGCAGGTGTTCAAGGATCATTCCCTGGAGCGCGAGCGGCTGGAAGCAGCCCAGAGTGCCGAACAGGAGGCCAAGCAGCGCCGTGCTGAAGCGGTGGATCGCATGATCAACGCCTTCGCCTCGGAAGTAGGCTCTGCCCTGCAGACGGTCAGTTCCGCAACGCAAAATGTGGTTTCCACCGCACGCCAGCTGACCCAGACCTCCGAATCCAGCTCGGAAGGGGCCAATCTCGCCGCGGCTGCATCCGAGGAAGCTGCCGCGAACGTCCGCTCGGTGGCAGCCGCTTCCGAAGAGCTAAACTCCTCGATTGCCGAGATCGCCCGCCGGGTGGAGCATTCCAACGAGATCGCCAACCGCGCCTCGGATGCCGCCACCGAGACGAACCAGACGGTTCAAAGCCTGGTGCAGACGACGGACAAGATCAGCCAGATCGTCAAGCTCATCAATGACATTGCAGCCCAGACCAACCTTCTGGCGCTCAATGCCACCATCGAGGCAGCCCGTGCGGGTGATGCGGGCAAGGGCTTTGCGGTCGTGGCAACGGAAGTGAAGTCTCTGGCCAACCAGACCGCTTCGGCCACGGAAGAAATCGCCACGCAGATCCAGGCGATGCAGGCCGTGTCCAATCAGGCCGCCATGGCCATCGGCAGCATCGCCGATGTCATCGGCCAGATGACCCACATCTCCACCGACATCTCCGCCGCCGTAACCCAGCAGAGCGGTGCCACCACCGAGATTTCCCGCTCGGTGCATGAAGTGGCAACCGGCACGCAGAATGTCTCGGAAACCCTGAGCCATGTGTCGCGCGGGGCCAGCGAGACGGGCGAGAGCGCGCAGGTTCTGCTCGACGTTGCCACCCAGCTGACCCAGCAGACCGGCAACCTGCGCCAGCGCATCGACGCCTTCTTCGCCGAGATCCGCGCCGCCTGAGACAGGCGCAGGACAGACATGAAAAGGGCGGCCTCATCAGCCGCCCTTTTCATTTTCAGGTCTGCCGGGAACCGGCGTCAGGCTTCCATCGGCACGCGGGCCATGGCGTCCAGCAGAGCAGCGCGGTGCTCTTCCACCAGCGCCTCCAGCTTCGCCACCCGCTCGGGCGTAAAATGCCCCTCGGCGTCCAGAATATTGACCGTGCCCACGACCGTCCCGCCGTCTGAAACGGGAATGTTCATGGCCGAATGGCAGCCGAGCTGGTTGATGAGGGCGTGATCGGAAAAATACACCGCGAATTCCGGCGTCGTGTTGGCCACGAAGCTCTTCTGTTCGCCCAGCACGAGATCGGTCCAGCCATCCGAACGCATCGGCTTGGTGCCGGACGCCGGGTATTCGGCCGGATGCGAGGTATAGGCGCGGCGGCTGAGGCCTGCCTTGCGGTCAAGAACCGTCACCGTGAAGAGGCGCGCGCCCACGGCGGTGCGGGCAGCCTCATGCAGGGCGGCAAAGACGGTATCGGGGGATGCGGTCATGATGGACTTCCGGGGCGTTGGGATGAGAGAGGGAAATGACGGGAGGTGGTGGTGTATTTTCCTTGAATCTCACCGGTGTCATCCCGGTTTGGCGCGCAGCGGCAAGACCGGGATCCAGTAGGCCCGGCGCACGAGATGCGAATGCCTGGGGTACTGGATCCCCGCCTTCGCGGGGATGACAACGGTTGAGTGTCAGGCCCGGAGGGCAGCACAGCCGCCCTCCGGAATCTCCTGCAGGCAGACTGCCTCAGTTCTTGGTCACGAGACGGTAGTAGACGAAATCGGATGTGGCGCCGTTGACGTAGCCCTGCACCTTGCCGTTCATCGCCACCTGCTTGACCGCCTGGAACATGATGACGAAGGGCGATTCTGCCTGCATCGACTTCTGCAGTTCGGCATACATTTCGAGGCGCTTTTCCGGCGACTTTTCGGTCAGCGCGGCCATGGTCTTTTCGTTGATCTCCTTCGGCGGCATCCAGGCATTGCGCCAGGTGGTCGTCGAAGCATACTTGTCGTCCGAATTGTCCGCGTTATAGGCGAAGGCCTTGGCGTTGGAATGCGGGTCCATGAAGTCCGGGCCCCAGTAGAGCAGCATGCCCTGATGGGTGCGGGCGCGGTACTTGGTGATCACCTGCGCGCCGGTGCCGGGGATGATCTCGAAGTTGATGCCCGCCGGAGCAAAGGACGACTGCAGCGCCTGCGCCATGTCGGTGAAGGGGCTGGAGTTGATGACGTCGAGCTGGATCGTCAGCGGCAGCGTGACACCGCCATCGGCGAGGATCTGCTTTGCCTTTTCCAGTTCATACTTGAACGGCGTGTCATTGACCGCGCCGGGGAAACCTTCCGGCCAGAAGGCCTGATGCACCATCATCTGGCCCTTCAGGAAGGTGCTGGCCATGCCGTCATAATCGACGAGATAGCGGGCCGCCTCCCACAGCGCCTTGTTGGTCAGCGCCTCGGTCTTCTGGTTGAAGGAAATCCAGTGAACGGCCGCCTGCGGATAGGTCTCGACCTTGATGTCGGACTTGCCTTCAAGGCCGGACACCTGATCCGGCGTCAGGTTCTTGGCCATGTCCACATCGCCGGATTCCAGCAGCAGGCGCTGGGTGGCCGCTTCCGCCACATGGCGGATGACGACCTGCTTCATGGCCGGTGCGCCGCCCCAGTAGTCCGGGTTGGCTTCCAGCGACAGCATTTCGGAAGGCCGGTAGGCGCGCAGCTTGAACGGGCCGGTGCCGGCGGAGTTCTTGTTCAGCCAGGCATTGCCCAGATCGTCATTTTCCTGATGCGACATGACCGTTTCCATGTCGACCACGGAGGCGACACGGGCGGCCAGAACGTTCAGCACGAAAAGCGGCGAGAAGTCACCGGCATAGCGGACGGTGACCTTGTTGCGCTCCACGGTCACCATCTCTTCGATGTTGTCCGGGGTCCAGCCGAGATTGGCGAGAATGAAGGCGGGCGCCTTGTTGAGAAGCAGAACACGCTTCCACGAGCCCAGCACATCCTCACCGCGCAGCGGGTTGCCGGAGTGGAACTTCACGCCATCGCGCAGGGTGAAGACGATGGTCTTGTTGTCCGCGTCGATGGCCCATTCGCTGGCAAGGCCCGGCGCCAGCGCCGTGGTGTCCGTTGCATCGTAATGGACGAGCTGGTTGTAGACGTTGACGACATATTCGCCGGAAGAAAACTCGTAGGCGGTCGCCGGGTCGATGGTGACGATGTCATCGATGTTCTGCGCAACGACGAGGGCCGTGCCCGGCGTTGCGGCATGTGCCGGAAGCGCGGTCAGCGTGGTCAGAGCCGTCAGCGACAACAGACCGGCGGCAAACGCGGTTCTGAAAAGCTTCATTGTCTTCTCCTGAAGGAAGGCAGGTTTGTCTTGGCCGCAGCATTCCCCGCTACGGCTGGTCGGGGGTTCGGCCAATGAGCCGGGGCGTGTTGCCGGTCCACAGGATGCGGACGGGCCGGTCTCCGGCATTGGCGAAGGAATGGGGCGTGTCGCCCATGAAATGCAGGCTGTCTCCGGCGTTGAGCGTAAAGACCGCTTCGCCCAGCGTCTGGCGCAGCGTGCCTTCCAGCACGACGATCAGCTCCTCGCCCGTGTGGGAGGTCTGTTCCGAGGCATAGCCAACCGGGATGTGGACGATCACTGACGACAGCGTGCCGCCCGGCAGCACCGTGTTGAGCCGCTCGTAGGACAAGGCCCGCTCGCCCAGCGAGAACAGATCGCGCTCGCCCGAGCGGGTGATGCTGTTGGCGGGCTTTGGTGTTGCAACGAACCAGTCAATCTCGACGCCCAGCGCATCGGCAATGGCAGCCAGCGTGCCCAGCGAGGGCGTCGCCTTGCCGCGCTCCACCTGCGACAGGAAACCGACGGAGATGCCTGCCTGATCGGCCAGCTGCTGCAGGGTCAGATCCCCCTTGCGCCGCAGCTCGCGGATGCGGCCGCCAAAATGCGGCGTCGCCGCAACTGTTGCAGCGGCTTGCATCTCCTCAGCGTCCTTGAGGGCGTTGCTCATCCCGGATCTCCAAAATTTCTTTGACGCTAGTAAAAAAATTTTGCTACGTCAAAAGAAGTTTAACTGGCAAGGAAAACGCCGTGAGCAACGCCACCCTGACCGGCCGCCGGGGCGCCCTTCCTGCCCGGCTCGCTTCCCTGCTGTGGTTTGCCGCCACGATTGCGCTGACCTTCCTCGGCCTGCTTGCCATCACCTTTGTCATCGGCCGCGTCGTGCCAATTGACCCGGTCTTGGCCGTCGTCGGCGACCGGGCACCGAAGGAAGTCTATGATGCGGTGCGCCTGCAGATGGGCATCGATGATCCGCTGCCCGTCCAGTTCGTCCGCTATGTGGGCGATGTGCTGCAGGGCGATCTCGGCCGGGCGGTGACGACCTCCAATCCCGTGATCGAGGATCTGGCGCGGGTGTTTCCCGCCACCCTCGAAATGGCAACGCTCGGCATCATCATAGGTGTCGCCATCGGCGTGCCGCTGGGTGTGTGGGCCGCCGCGCGGCAGGGCAGCGTCATCGACCAGATCATCCGCGTCATCGGCCTTGCCGGCTATGCCATCCCTGCCTTCTGGCTTGGTCTCGTCGGCCTCGTGCTGTTTTACGCCAAGCTGAAATGGGTCGGCGGGCCGGGGCGGATCGACATCTTCCTTGATGGCATGGTGACGCCACGCACCGGGCTGCTGCTGGTGGACAGTCTGATCGACGGCGACATGGACAGCTTCCGGAGCGCTTTCGCCCATATCATCCTGCCCGCCACCATCCTCGGCTTCTTCGCCCTCGCCTATATCGCCCGTATGACCCGCTCCTTCATGCTGGAGCAGCTGGGGCAGGAATTCATCACCACGGCCCGCGTCAAGGGTGCGCCGGAGCGGGTGGTGATCTGGCGCCATGCCTTCCGCCCGATCCGCGTGCAGTTGATCACCGTCATCGGCCTCTCCTATGCCGGGCTTCTGGAAGGCTCGGTGATGATCGAGACCGTGTTCTCATGGCCGGGCATCGGCAACTACCTCACCAACGCCCTGCTCAATGCCGACATGAATGCGGTGCTGGGCGCAACGCTGGTGATCGGCGCCGTCTTCATCTGCATCAACAAGCTGTCTGATGCGCTCTATCTCCTTCTCGACCCGAGGGCCCGCGCATGAGCTCGACCCGCGACTGGCTGCTGGACGAAACGCCCGCCACCCGCCTGCAGGCCCAGCTGGGTCAGGGCTACCGAACCTTGCGCGCCCTCTTGCGCAATCCGCTGACGGTGGTGGGGCTGGTGATCATCCTCACTCTGCTGCTGACGGCCGCCTTCGCGCCGTGGATTGCGCCCTACAGCCCGATTGAAGGCCAGCTGACCGCCCGCCTGCTACCGCCATCCTGGGACCACTGGATGGGCACGGACGAGCTTGGCCGCGACATCTTCAGCCGCGTTGTCCATGGCGCTCGCATCACGCTGTTCATCGTGCTTCTGGTGGCCGTCATTTCCGCGCCGCTCGGCCTCGTCATCGGTGCCGTCTCCGGCTATTTCGGTGGCGTGGCGGACCGGATCATCATGGGGCTGACGGATATTTTCCTGTCCATGCCCCGGCTGATCCTCGCCCTTGCCTTCGTTGCCGCCCTCGGGCCCGGCATCGAGAATGCGGTGATCGCCATCGCCATCACCGCCTGGCCGGTCTATGCCCGCCTTGCCCGTGCCGAAACGCTGACCATCCGCAAGGCGGAGTTCATCGCCGCCGTGCGCATGCAGGGGGCGAGCCATGGCCGCATCATCCTGCGCCACATCCTGCCCTTGTGCATGTCCTCCACCATTGTCCGCGTCACGCTGGACATGGCCGGCATCATCCTGACTGCCGCCGGCCTCGGCTTCCTCGGCCTTGGCGCGCAGCCGCCGCTGCCCGAATGGGGGGCGATGATCTCCCGCGGGCGGGCCTTCATTCTGGATCAGTGGTGGGTGGCCACCATGCCCGGTTTCGCCATCGTCATCGTCAGCCTCGGCTTCTGCCTGTTTGGCGATGGCCTGCGCGATGTGCTTGATCCGCGCCAGCGCACGAAGTGAGGGACCCGGCATGAGCACGCTTCTCGACGTTCAGAAGCTCAAGGTCCGTTTCCCCACCGAACGCGGCGAAGTAGAGGTGGTGAAGGGCATCAGCTTCTCGCTGGGCCGCGAGCGCCTCGGCATCGTGGGCGAATCCGGCTCCGGCAAGTCGATGACCGGCCGGTCCATCATGGGCCTGATCGGCCATCCGGGCCGCGTCACCGCAGACCGGATGATCTTCGACGGCATCGACCTGACGAAAACCGGCGAGGCCGGATACCGCCGCCTGCGCGGAGCCCGCATGTCCATGGTGATGCAGGACCCGAAGTTCTCGCTGAACCCCGTCATGCGCATCGGCGAGCAGATCGGCGAGGCCCTCGCCTTCCATGCCCGCATCAGCGCGAAAGCCCGCAAGGCCAAGGTGCTGGAAGCGCTGGAGGCGGTGCGGATCAATGATCCGGAACGTGTCTATGCGCTCTATCCGCATGAAGTCTCCGGCGGCATGGGCCAACGGGTGATGATCGCCATGATGGTGATCCTTGAGCCGGATCTGATGATCGCCGACGAGCCGACCTCGGCGCTGGATGTCTCCGTCCGGGCGCAGGTGCTGGAAATCATGGACGATCTCGTCCGCCGCCGCGGCATGGGCCTGATGCTGATCAGCCACGACCTCAACATGGTCTCGCACTGGTGCGACCGCATCCTCGTCATGTTCAACGGCGAAATCGTCGAGGAATGCGCCGCAGGCAAGCTGCATGAGGCAATGCACCCCTACACGCAGGGTCTCATCGCCTCCCTGCCCCGCCTCGACGAGACCCGCGAGCGCCTGCCCGTGCTCGACCGCGCCGCACTGGAGAAACTGGCATGATCGGCGTTGAAGGCCTCACGGTTGTCTATGGCACCACGGCGGTGGTGCGGGATGTCAGCTTTTCCGTCGCCACCGGCGAAAGTTTCGCGCTGGTGGGGGAATCGGGCTCCGGCAAGTCTACCATCCTGAAGGCGCTGGCCGGACAGGTGGACAGCTGGTCCGGCGCGCTGACGCTCGGCAGCCTGCCACTCGGCCACAAGCGCACCAAGGCGATGATGCGCCACGTGCAGATGGTGTTTCAGGACCCCTACGGCTCACTGCACCCGCGCAAGACCGTCGATGACGCCTTGAGCGAACCGCTGGCAATCCATGGGCTTGGAGACCGGGACCAGCGGGTGCTGTCCATGCTGGATGCCGTCGGCCTTGCCCGCAAGTTCCGCTTCCGCCTGCCGCATCAATTATCCGGCGGCCAGCGCCAGCGCGTCGCCATCGCCCGCGCCCTGATGCTGGAGCCGGAGCTGCTTCTACTTGATGAGCCGACCTCAGCGCTCGACGTATCGGTGCAGGCGGAAATCCTCAACCTGCTGAAATCCTTGCGCGAGGAGCGCGGCCTCACCTACCTGCTCGTCACGCACGACCTGCCGGTGGTCTCCTTCCTCTGTGACCGGCTGGGCGTGCTGCGCAATGGTCAGCTTGAGGAAATCGCCCCTGTGTCCGCCCTGAAGGCAGGCGCCCTGACCAGCGCCTACGGCCGCGAACTGGTGCAGCGCAGCGAGTCTTTCTGAAAAAGGCTTTCGAGGCGCAAAGCTCACCCGGCACTGGCGGAAGCCTGAAACTCCGACCGGTAGCGGGAGGGCGGCACCGTCATGATCCGGCGGAAATGCAGGCGGAAGGTTTCCGGCGCGCCGAAACCGCAGCGGGCGGCGATGGCATCGATGCTCTCGCTGCTTGCCTCCAGCAGATGGCAGGCGTGGCGGATGCGGGCGCGGATCAACCAGTCGAGCGGGGCAAGGCCCGTGGCATCGCGGAACCGGCGGCTGAGAGTGCGCAGGCTGCAGCAGGCCACCTCCGCCATGCGCGGCAGATCCCACTCCTGATCCAGCTCCCGCTCGATCCGCTCCAGCAGCGGTGCCAGCGAGCCTTGGGGAAAACGGGCAACGGGCCTTGGCACGAATTGCGCCTGCCCGCCCTCCCGCTGCGCCGGAACCACAAGGCTGCGGGCCAGCGCATTGGCCGCCTGCCAGCCGAAATCCCGGCGGACCAGCGACAGGGACAGGTCGATGCCGGCCGCAGACCCTGCCGCCGTCAGCACGTTGCCATCTTCCACGAACAGCACGTCCTCGACGATGTCAGAGGCAGGCGCCACCCGGCGCAGATCCGGGATATAGCGCCAGTGCGTCGTCGCCCTGCGGCCATCCAGCAGCCCTGCCGCCGCCAGCAGGAAGGCTCCGCTGCAGAAGGTCACAAGCCGCGCCCTGCGTGCATGCGCAGCTTGCAGCCGTTCCCTCAGGCCGGGCGGCAGCCGGTGATCCCGCCCCGGCCAGCCGGGCACGAGAATGATATCCGCCTCATCAATGAGGCTCAGCGGTGCATCGGCCCGCACCGAAACGCCGCCGCTGGCCGAGACTGTCTCCATCTCCACCGCCACGGCGGCAAAGCGGTACCACGGCCCCTCCACCTCCGGCTTTTTGGAGGCAAAGACCTCCGTGCAGATGGAAAATTCAAAGAGGCTCAGGCCCTCATAGACCAGAGCCACCGCCAGCGGCGTCTGCTCTGCTGTCTTGAGGCTGATGGCCCGTGCGTCTCCCTGTCCCTGAATGCCCATGGTGCGCCCTTTGATCACTTGGCACGATGCTACCGGATAATGGCATTCCGGCCAATGGCGAAGAAGCGGATTTCCGGCGATCTTCTGCCCATCGCAGCCCATGACGGCATGAGCGCTGCCGCAGACAGACAAGGATCAGACGATGGCCAGTTCCGTGACCCAATTTCCCGCCGCCCCTTCCGCCGAGGCTCTGGCCCATTTCGAGGCGCGGCTTGGCTTTGAGACCGACTGCTGGGACGTGCATCACGCCCTTTCCACCGGGCAGCAGGACTTCGTGCTTCTGGATGTGCGCAGCCCAGCGCTTTACGCAAGCGGCCATCTGCCGGGCGCGCTCAACCTGCCCCATGGCAAGATGACGGAGCGGCGGATGGCGGAGTTTCCGGAAGGCTCGCTCTTCGTCGTCTATTGCGCCGGACCGCATTGCAACGGCGCCAACAAGGCCGCCATCCGCCTCGCCCGGCTCGGCCTGCCGGTGAAGGAACTCATCGGCGGCGTCACCGGCTGGCTGGACGAGGGCTTCACTCTTGCCACGCTCACCCAGCCGGCAGATTGAGTTCGGCACAGAACCCCTCTTCCGTCCGGTGAAAGCGAAGCTCCCCGCCCAGCTTGCTGACAGCCATGCCGACGATGGCAAGACCCAGACCGCTCCCCTCGCCCGCTGGCGAGGGACCCCGCTGGAAGCGCTCGCGGACCAGTTGATGGTCCTCTTCACGGATACCGGGCCCCTGATCAACCACGGTAAGCCTGAGGCGGCCCAGTTCCGTCTGTGCCGCAATGGCGATCCGGGAGCCTTCGGGGGCGTATTGCATGGCGTTTTCGATGATGTTGCGCAGGGCAAGACGCAACAGGTTTTCGCTGCGCACGCCCGCCAATAGCGTCTCATCCGCATCCGTGACGACCTGCAGCGAGCGGCGGTTCTGCAATCCTTCGAGATCCCCCAGCACGCCCTGGACAAGGGCCGCGATGGCCAATGTCTGCGGGCGTGGCTCACCCTCGGCGGAATCCACCGCCGCCATGTCGATCAGTTGCCGCACCAGACGGCCGGTGCGGTCCACGCTTGTCGAAATCTGTGCGAGTGCCCGGGAGCGGACCTGCTCGTCCGTGCTCATCAAGGCCACCTGCGCCTGCGTCTTCAGGCCGGCCAGCGGCGTCTTCAGCTCATGCGCCGCATAGGCGGTGAAAGTCTTCTCCCGCTCGCGCGCTTCACTGACCCGCTGGAACAGCGAGTTGAGCGAGCGCAGCAGCGGCCGCACCTCGCCCGGTGCACCAGTTTCGTCCAGAGGATGAAGCTCATCTGCCGAGCGTCCCGCCAGATGCGCCGCGATGCGGTTCAGCGGCGCCAGCCCCTGCGCCACGCTCAGCCAGATCAGCAGCGCCAGCAGCGGCAGAATGGCAAAGGCCGGCACGAGTTGCCCCTTCACCACATCCGCCACCAGCCTGTCGCGGATTTCGAGGCTGTCGCCCACCAGCACCCGCACATTCAGGACCGGATTGACCACGGCATAGACCCGCCATCTGGCGCCATCGACCGTGGTTTCACTGAAGCCATCGCGATGCTCTGCGAGCGACGCACGCGGCGCACTCTCCGAGCGGCTGACCAGTTGCCCCTCCAGAGACCATATCTGGCAGGAAAGCTGCCGCCGGTAATCGCCCTGATCCGCTGAAAACTCTGGCGGAACGCCGCTCGCCGTCTGGCTGTTCACCACGGCAGCCACATCGACGTGGTGATTGTTGATCAGTGAACTGACCATGCGGGCCGCTTCCATCAGACGCGCATCCAGTGCCTTTTCGACACGATGCTGAACGCTGACATAGGTCCAGGCGACGCCAAGCAGCCAGACTGCGCCCGTTGTCGCCAGCAGGATGAAGAAGAGCCGCAGGCGGATGGAGCGCATCAGCCAGCCCCCAGCCGGTAGCCGACACCGCGCACCGTCTCGATGGCGCTGGCGCCGAGCTTTGCCCGCAGCTTGTGAATATGCACTTCGATCGTGTTGCTTTCGACATCCTCCTGCCAGCCGTAAAGCCGCTCTTCGAGGGCGGTTTTCGAGTGGATGGCATTCGGATTTTCCATCAAGGCATGCAGGATCGAAAACTCCCGCCGGGACAGCGGGATGACCTCGCCCTTGCGCTCCAGAACCATGGAGGCGGGATCAAGGCTCAGGCCCCGGAGGCTCAGCTTGCCGCTTGCCCGACCTTCGGCACGGCGGGTAATGGCCCGCAGCCGCGCGGCCACCTCGTCCAGATCAAAAGGCTTGCCGAGATAATCGTCAGCGCCCGCATCCAGCCCGTTGACCCGCTCGCCCACCCCGTCCTTGGCCGTCAGCAGCAGAACCGGCAGACGGTTTCCGGCCTCACGGATGGACAGCAGGATATCCAGGCCCTGCCCATCCGGCAGCATCCGGTCGAGCACCATCGCATCAAAGCCGCCGGTTGCCAGCGCCTGCCGGGCATCGGAAACCGTAGAGACCCCGTCAACGGCAAAGCCATAAAGCTTCAGCCCCTCCCGCAGGCCGTCCAGCAGGACGAAATCATCTTCCACCACAAGTATCCGCAATCAAGCCTCCGTGAGCACGACCGTTCCTGTCTGGTGCCGTGGCAACCTTAAGCCTGCCTTAAGCTGGGAACGGGATCCCTCCCCAACCGGACAGGAAGCAGAAGGATGGTTCATGCGGTCAGGCACCCTTTTCATCGCTTTGGCGGCGATGCTGACGATACAGGCCCCGGCACAGCTGCAGGCGCAGGATGCCCCCCTGCCCATGGATCAGGCGTTCCGCCTGACGGTTGAACGCAGCGCCGGTGGCGATGCCGTCCTGCACTGGCAGATGGCAGAAGGTTACTATCTTTACCGCGAATATCTGGAGGCGAAAAGCCAGGCTGGCGAGGCACTGGAGGTCCGGAGCGGGCCGGGCAAGATCAAGGATGATCCGGGCTTCGGCACCATGGAAGTCTATTACGGCACTGCCACCGCCTCCATTGCAAGCCCGCCGCAGAAGATCGAAGTGACCTATCAGGGCTGTCAGGATGGCGGGCTCTGCTATCCGCCCACGGCCAAGCGCATTGATCTGGCAAGCCTTGCGGTCACGGATGCAGGCAGGCCTGCCTTGCCCGAAGCAGCCGCTTTTGAAGCGGAGGGGGAGCCGGGGTTCACACTGTCCGGAGATCACGCGGAGACGGCTGTTGACCGGCTGATGCAGGATGGCGGGCTGGCGCTGCTGCTGGCCGGCTTCCTAGGCTTCGGCCTGCTGCTCGCCTTCACGCCCTGCGTTTTCCCGATGTACCCGATCGTTGCCGCCATGCTGGCACGGGAGGGCGGGCAACTGACGGCCCGGCGCGGCCTTGTCATGTCCACGTCCTACGTTTCCGGCCTCGCCTTTGCCTTCGCCCTGCTTGGCGGGCTGGCGGCATGGTTCGGCCAGAATCTCCAGATGGCGCTTCAGTCGGTCTATGTCACGGCGGGCATTGCCGCGCTCTTCGTGCTGCTTGCCCTGCCGGGCTTCGGCCTGTTCAGCCTGCAGCTTCCCCAAGGCCTTGTCAGCCGCCTCACGCCCTCCGGCAAGGCCGGCGGAACAATTGCCGGGGCCGGAGCGCTCGGCTTTTCCTCGGCGCTGTTCATTGGCCCCTGTGTCACCGCGCCTCTGGCTGGCGCGCTGCTTTACATCGCCAGAACCGGCGATGCGCTGCTCGGCGCCATGGCGCTTTTTGCGCTGGGGCTCGGCAAGGGCATTCCCCTCATCATCATGTCGGCGGCGGGCGGCCGCATTCTTCCCAAGGCAGGTGCCTGGATGGAAAGCGTGCGGCAGATCTTCGGCTTCCTGTTTCTGGCAACCGCGCTGTGGCTCGTCATGCCGCTTCTGCCGGATTGGGGCAACCTGCTGGCCTCAGCCGCGCTCGCCCTCACCTTCGGCCTCTTCACGCTGCAGGCGGCAAACGGCTCCAGCCACAACGGCATGAAGCTGCTGGGCAGAAGCACCGGTCTGGCCTCGCTCTTCTGGGCCGCCCTTCTCTTCACCGGGCTCGGGCTGGGGGCAAGCGATCCGCTGGAACCGCTGGCGCCGCTCGCCACAAAGACGGCTTCCACCCAGGCTGCGCAGATCAGCAAGTCCAGCTTCACTGCGGTCACCTCGCGGGAAGACCTCACGGCCCGCATCGCGGCAGCGGACGGCAGCAGCCCGGCTCTTGTCTATGTGACCGCTGACTGGTGCGTGACCTGCCGCACCATCGAACGCAGCATCCTCAAGGACCCGCAGGTTGCCAGCGCCTTGACCGGCATAACCCTGACCACGCTCGACGTGACGGCAGCCGATGCCGGCAAACAGGCGCTGATGCAGGAACTGAAGGTCATCGGCCCTCCCACCCTGATCTTTCTGGACAGAGCAAGGCGGGAGCCGGATGGAACCCGACTGATTGGCAACTTCCCGGCGCAAGATCTGGCCGATGCCGCGATCAAGGCCAAGCAAGCGTCTCTTTTCAATCTTGCCAAGTGATACAGGAATACCGCATGCCCTCAAGCAAACTGCTGGCAACTGTCCTGTCTGCCCGCCAAACCCTGATCATCATGGCGCTGGCCCTGGGTCTGGGTGCCTGTGTGCAGACCTCACACACGGCGCCGCCGCATCCGGGCGCCGGACCTGCCGTGCAGGCCATGTATGGCCCGGTTATGGACGCTGAGGAGATGATCCCGGCCGTGGACGTGTCGAAGATGGACCCGGAAAATATCCGGCAGATCGTCAACTACCGGACACCCTATCCGCCGGGCACCATCGTTGTCGATCCGCATGCCCGGTTCCTCTATCTGGTGATGGAGAACAGCAAGGCGATGCGCTACGGCGTGGGCGTTGCCAAGGCAGGCCTGGAGTTTGAGGGTGAAGCCGATGTTGCCCGCAAGGCCCGCTGGCCGGGCTGGGTGCCGACGCCCGGCATGATCCAGCGGGAGCCGGAGCGCTATGGCCATCTGGCGCAGGGCATGCCCGGCGGCATCGAAAATCCCCTCGGCGCCCGCGCGCTCTATCTCTACAAGGACGGCAAGGACACGCTCTACCGGATCCACGGCACGAACGAGACCTGGTCCATCGGCCAGTCTGTGTCCTCCGGCTGCATACGCCTGCTCAATCAGGACATCATCGATCTTCATTCGCGCGTCCCGAAGGGATCGCGGGTGGTGGTGCTTGGCCCCGAACACTCTGGAAAAGGAGAATTCTGATGCTGCAACGGCGCGAGTTTATCACCGCAGGCCTCACCATGATGGGTGCTGCCCTTCTCTTCCCCGCGCAAAGCCTTGCCCGGATAACACGGGAAGACGTGTTCTACGACAAGGACGCCCCGGTTCTCGGCAACCCGGACGGCAAGGTCACCGTGGTTGAGTACTTCGACTACCAGTGCCCCTATTGCAAATCCTCCCACCCGGTTCTGAAGAAGGTGGTGGAGGAAGACGGTGATGTGCGGCTGGTGCTGAAGGACTGGCCCGTCTTCGGCGGCGCGTCGGTCTTTGCCGCACAGGCCGTGCTGGGGGCAGCCCAGATCGGCAAATACGAGACGGCCATGGAAGCGCTGATGAAAACAAAGGGAAAGCTGACCGAAGACATGGTGGAAGCGGCCCTGACCGGTGCGGGCCTGACCATGGAAGAGCTTGCCGCCGCCGTGAACGGCAACACTGCCAGGATCTCCGGCCTGCTGGACCGGAACTACGATCAGGCCCTTGCCTTCAATTTTGCAGGCACACCGTCCTTTGTCATCGGCAGTTCGCTTTACCCCGGCGTGCTGGACGAACGCGCGCTGAAGGCGGCCATCGCCAGGGCACGGAGTTAAATCCTGCGGCGACCGTCAGGGCTGCGGGCAGCTTTCGCGCCTTAAGGCTGCCTTAAGGCAGCCTTGCGATCCGCCTCTGCCGGTGGCCGGACAGCCGCAATGCCAGTTGTCCGGCCACCGCAAACGCAGACCGCAGGGCAGGTTCCGGGCGCAAGTCCGGCTGCCGCATATCAAGGCCCACCTTTGATGACCTCCATGAATACCCCCGTTTCAACGCGCCTGCGCGCGCGGTATTTCGCGCAGACCGCCCTCATGGGCCTGCTCGGCCTTGCCCTCACAGCCTGCGTCTCCACCAAACAGCCGGGCGAGCCTTCGCAGGCGGAGCAGGCAGCTCTGGCAACCGGTGTGGAGCGCTATCAGGCCCGCACCGATGAGCCCTTCCCGGTGGCAGCCGTCGACACGAAGAAGATCGGTGACAAGTACCTGAAGCAGATTGTTGACTACAAGACGGACTATCCGGCCGGGACGATTGTCGTCGATCCGGCCAGCCGGTTCCTTTATCTGGTCAAGGATGGCGGCAAGGCCGTGCGTTATGGCGTTGGCGTGGGCAAGGCCGGGTTCGAGTTCTCAGGCACCGCCCATGTCGGCTTCAAGCGGCAATGGCCGCGCTGGACGCCGACGCCGGACATGCTGGCGCGCGATCCCAGACGCTACGGCAAATGGGCAGACGGCATGGAGGGCGGCGACAAGAACCCGCTCGGCGCCCGCGCCATGTATCTGATGAAGGATGGCAAGGACACGCTCTACCGCATCCATGGCACCAACGAACCCTGGACAGTCGGCACCGCAGCGTCTTCAGGCTGCATCCGGATGCTCAATCAGGATGTGATCGACCTCTACAATCAGGTGTCCCCCGGTGCGCAGGTCGTGGTGCTGGGCGCCGACGGAAGCATCTGACCACTGCGCCGCACGGGCTTGAGCAGTTTCAAGGCGTGATGCGTCAGCATCGAAAGACTTGGCATGAGCAGAATGCCGCCGCCCTTCCACCGGCCAGACGCGGCATTCTGACGCCCGGCACCACGGGAAAACGGCAGGTTTCCAGACGCTTGTAGGGAATACCCTGGTCCCTCCCGGGAAAGTCCCAAATCGAAACGCATGGCCTGCGGTCTTACGATCACACACGAAAAATCAGGATAGGTCCGTGTGTCATGGAAGAAAGCAAAAACAGGAAACTGAAACGGCTGGGGGCAGCTGCGGCCGCAGCCGCCGTTCTGGCTTCCGGTGTAGCCATCTGGATGGCCATTCCCCCGGCCATCACCGCAAGGGAGCCTGACTTCGGCGCCAGCGTTGATCCGGCCCTGATCGAACGGGGTAAGTATATCGCGTATCTTGGCGACTGCGTTGCCTGCCACACCGAAAAGGGCGGCGCACCCATGGCCGGCGGTCTGGCGCTAGAAACCCCGATGGGCACGATCTGGTCCACCAACATCACGCCCGACCCGAAAACCGGCATCGGCGGCTGGACCTTCGGCGAATTTGACCGCGCCATGCGCAAGGGCGTGGCGGCAAATGGCCATAACCTTTACCCGGCCATGCCCTATCCCTCCTATGCCAAGATCACCGAAGAGGACATGACGGCGCTGTGGGCCTATCTCATCAAGGGGCTGGAGCCCGTGGAGAAGCCAAACCAGCCGGCGCAGATGAACTTCCCCTTCAACCTGCGCTTCGGCCTTGCCTACTGGAACGCCGTCTTTGCCGATGACACACCCTTCGTGCCGGACCCGGCCCAGGATGAGGAGTGGAACCGCGGCGCCTATCTGGTGCAAGGTCTTGGCCATTGCGGAGCCTGCCATACCCCGCGCGGCATCGGCTTCAACGAACTCGCCATGACGGAAAAGGGCCGCAATGGCGATCAGTTCCTTGCCGGGGCACAGGTGGAAAACTGGCACGCCATCGAACTGCGCGACCTGTGGACCGTGGAAGACACCGTCGAGCTTCTGAAGACCGGCCAGAACCGCTTTGCAACCGTCTCCGGTTCGATGACCGATGTCATCCTGCATTCGACGCAACATTTCACCGATGAAGACCTGACCGCCATCGCGGTCTATCTGAAGTCGCTGCCCTCAAAGCACCCCCGGCCGCTGCCGCCGGAACCGGTCTACACGGGCGCACCGGACGCGGCCTTCAACACCGCTGGCGGTCTGGGCTACATGCAGTTCTGCAACGATTGCCACCGGCCGGACGGAACGGGCGTGAGGGGCATTTTCCCGGCGCTCGCCGGAAACCCCACGATTACAGCGAAAGACCCCTCAAGCCTCATCCACATTACCCTGACAGGCTGGGAAACGGCGGCGACCAACGCATATCCACGCACCTACACCATGCCTGCATTCGCCCGGCTGACGGACAAGGAAATTGCAGAGATCCTCAGCTATGTGCGTGAGAACTGGGGCGGCGGTGCCCCTGCTGTCACCGAAGCGCAGGTGGCGAAGGCCCGCAAGAATATCGATCCGAAGATCGATGCATCCACATTCGTGACGCCGCGCCTCGCCAGCCTGCTTGACGAGCCGGACAAGGACCAGCTGGTTCTGGGCATGCGGCTCAACTCGGAGACGAACAAGCTGCTGCCGGGCCATGTCGGCAATGATCTCAACTGCACCTCGTGCCACCTGAATGCCGGCACGGTTGCCGATGGTTCGCCCTATGTCGGCGTCTCGGCCTTCTTCCCCAGTTATGCACCCCGTTCCGGCAGGGAAATCACCATGGCCGACCGCATCAACGGCTGTTTCCGCCGCTCGATGAACGGCCAGCCGCTGAAGCCGGACTCGGAAGAAATGCTGGCCATGCTTGCCTATTTCGACTGGATGAAAGGCGAAACCCGGCCAGAGGACAAGGTTGAAGGCCGGGGCATCGGCAAGATTGATCCGTCGCTGACGCCTGATCCGGTGAATGGTGAAAAGATCTATGCCGCCCAGTGCGCCGTCTGCCATGGCGCCAATGGCGAAGGCCTGAAGGATGGCGCAGGGCGTGTGGTCTATCCCGCGCTCTGGGGTGAGCGCTCGTTCAACATCGGCGCAGGCATGGCCCGCACCTACACGGCCGCCGCCTTCGTCAAGCGCAACATGCCCATCGGCTTCCACGAGAAGTTCCCGCTCGGACAGGGCGGCCTGTCGGATCAGGAAGCGCTCGATGTCGCCGAATTCTTCAGCCACAAGCCCCGGCCAGACTTTCCCGGCAAGGAAAAGGACTGGCCAAACGGAGGAAAACCGAAAGACGCCCGTTACTGATGCCTTGCCCAGGCATTATCAGGAGGACCGGCCGCATCGCGGCCGGTCTTTCACATCGCCTTCTCCTGCTGCCTGTGCCAGTTTCACCGCCATGATCCGCCTGCCGTTCCTGCTTGCCCTTGCCCTGACCGCCGCGCAGCTGCCCGCGCAGGCGGACAGCATCCGCATTGGCGTACTTGCCTTTCAGGGCTCGGAAAGGGCGGCAAAGGATTTCGAGCCGACGATTGCCCATCTCGCTCAGAGCCTGCCGGAACACAGCTTCACCCTTGTGCCGCTCGATCTTGCCGGCATGGAAAGGGCAGCAAGAGCCGGGGGCTTGGGCTTCCTCATCACCAACCCGGGAAACTATATCGAGCTTGAGTCGAGCTTCGGCATTACCCGTCTGGCAACCCTCGAAACCCGGAACCATGCCATACCGACCGATACGGTCGGCTCTACCATCATCGTTGCGAACCGGCCCCGGCACCCGGCACAGCTTTCCGGCCTTGCCGGCGCCCGGCTTGCAGTCGTGGACAAGGATGCTTTCGGCGGCTGGCATGTCATCCAGCGGGAAATGGAGGCCCACGGCCTGCCAGCACGCCGCCTCACAACCATTCTGGAAACCGGCTTTCCTATGAACAATGTCATCACCGCCCTGCGCAAGGGCCGGGCGGATGCGGGCATCATACGCGCCTGTCTTCTGGAAGAGGAAATTGCTGCCGGGCGGGTGGCGCCGGATGAATTCGCGGTGGTGGGTGAACGTCCGGAGCCCGGCTTTCCCTGCCGCCTGTCCTCGCGCCTCTATCCGGACTGGCCTTTTGCGCGGCTCGCCGGCACGCCGCCGGATCTGGCAAAGGCCGTGACCGCAAGCCTGTTGTCCATGGCCCCGGCAGATGGCCGCGCCTGGACCGCGCCGCAGGATTACACCTCCGTGCATGCCCTGTTCCGTCAGCTGAAAATCGGGCCTTACGCCAATCTGGAGCACTCCACCTTCCTCAATTTCCTGCGGGCGCACTGGCAGTGGTTTCTGACCGCCTGTCTCGGGGTGGTCTGGTGGATCATTCACGTGGCACGCGTGGAAACACTGGTGCGGCGGCGCACGGCAGAACTGACGCGGGAAATTCAGGAGCGCGAAAAGGCGGAACAGACGGCCCGCACCCACCGGGAAGAGCGTGACCAGTTCTCACGGCTTGGCATTCTGGGCGAGATGGCCTCCAACATCGCTCATGAGATCAACCAGCCGCTGGCTGCCATCACCAACTATGCCGAAGGCATGACCCGGCTGATTGATGCCGGGCGCACCGACCCGGCGCTGCTGCGCGACGGGGTGCGCGGCATCGCCGGGCAGGCAGAACGGGCCGGGCTCATCATCCGCCGCATCCGCTCCTTCGTGCGCCGCCGTGAGTTCAGGCGCGAGAATCTCGATGTGAACGAGGTGCTGCGCGAGACACTGCCCCTTTTTGAGGGCACGGCGCTGCGTCTTGGGGTGCCGCTGCATGTCCATCCAGGCACGGATCTGCCGCAAGTCTATGCCGACCGTATCCAGATCGAGCAGGTGCTGTTCAATCTCCTGCAGAATGCGCTGGATGCGATGACAGAAACCGGAGGCCGGGAGCGCGGCATCAAGGTGACGGCGCGCCATACCGGTGATGCCGTGGAAATCGCGGTGCGTGACCATGGCACCGGCCTGACGGCAGAGGTAGAGGCGCATCTGTTCGATGCGTTCTTCACCACCAAGGCGAAGGGGCTGGGGCTTGGACTGTCGATCTGCCGCACCATCGTTGAAAATCACAGCGGGCGGCTCTGGGCCGCGAACGAAGCAGGCGGCGGGCTGAGCATGCACTTTACCCTGCCCGTTTCCCGGGAGACTGACGAATGAGCGAAACTGGCCTGCCCCTCGTGCTGATCGTCGATGATGACGAAGCCATGCGCCGGTCCATGGCGTTCCTGTTCGCCTCCGTCGGGCTTGAAACGCAAAGCTTTGCGTCAGCGGACGAACTTCTCCCGGCCCTCGCCCCGGAGAGCTGCATGCGGCCCGGAGCTCTGGTGCTTGACGTCAGGATGCCCGGCATGAGCGGACTGGAGCTGCAGCGCCGGCTTGCCAGCCAGAGTTTTCCCCTGCCCATCCTGATCGTGACGGGCCACGGCGATGTGGCCATGGCAGTCGAGGCGCTGAAGGCCGGGGCTTTCGACTTCATCGAAAAGCCCTTCAAGGAACAGAACCTGCTCGATGTGGTCACGGCAGCCATCCGCCAGTCGCAGGACAACCTCGCCCGCAACGCCCGCCGCCGCACCATTCAGGAGCGGCTGGCAAGGCTCGGGCGGCGGGAGCGCGAAGTGCTGGACGGTATTCTCGCCGGCAAGTCGAACAAGATCATCGCCTATGAACTCGACCTGTCGATCAAGACCATCGAGGCCTACCGCGCCTCCGTCATGACCAAGATGGAAGCCGCCTCCCTGCCTGAACTCGCCTTGATGGTCGGCTCCGTTGATGGGGGCGGCACAGGCCCCCATCTGGGGCAGACCCAGTAGGATGCACTCTCACGGATCTCAGGCTGCCTGTGCCGTCAGGCGGCCTGAGCGTCTTTCGTCGGCCAGAACGAGGAAAGACCCGGCAAGGATCAGCGCCGCACCGGGCCACAGGTAACCTTCCGGCGCAAAGCCGAAGGCGAGCCAGCCGGCGAGAATGTTCAGCGGCAGCTTCAGGTGATCGAAGGGTTGCACGAAGGTGGCGTCTGCGCGAGCATAGGCGAGCGTCAGCAGATAGTTGGCGCTGACGGTGAAGAGCCCGGCGCCCAGCGCCAGACCAATGCCCCAGCCCTGCGGCAGCACCGTGCCGCCATCGGCCAGCGCCATCAGCCCGTTGGCGGGCGTCAGCAGCATCAGGAGGAAGAGGGTCACCGTTTCAGGCTCTTCCTCACCGGTCAGGCGCTTGGTGACAAGCGAGGCCCCGCCCCACAGGGCGGCCGCCAGAACCGGCAGAAGGCTTGCCAGCACGAAGTCATCCGACCAGGGCGCCAGCAGGATCATGCCACCGGCAAAGCCGGTGAGCGTTGCCAGCCAGCGCAGCGGACTGACGGCTTCGCCCAGAAACAGCCGCGCTCCGGCGATGACGAAGAACGGCGAAGTCATCACCAGCGCAATCGCCTGCCAGATCGGCACATGGGCCAGACCGAAGGCCCAGGCCTGCACCCCGCCGACGGCCAGCACCACACGCAGCGCATGCAGGCCGGGGCGGCGCATGGTGAAACGCCTCAGCCCGCCGCGCAGCACCAGCGGCAGGGCGAAGAGGAAGGCGACAAAATACTGCCAGAAAGCCGCGCTTGAGGCAGGCAGCCCGTGCAGCATCGTCGCGCCCTGCAGGCAAAGATTGACGATGGCAAAGGACGCCCCTGCCCCCACCATACAGGCGGCGGCCGCAAGCGGCTGACGTGAATAGGTATTTGCGGACATGCACGGCGCTCCAACGCTGTCGTCATGTCCCCGGGGACAATCATGCGCATGGCAAGCAGCACCCGTTTGCGGCGGGCGGACCAGCTGGCGCACAAGCTCTCTTTCATCCGGACTATACCGTCGGCTCCGGCATCGCACCGGATCTGCTGACCCTCTCCGGCAAACCGGAGAGGCGCTCGCGGGCTCCAGACAGAAACGAGCCTGCCTGATACCGCCGGTGGGGAATTGCACCCCGCCCCGAGAACTTCTGTGACAAGGCATAGACCCGCCTGCCCTGCCGATGCAAGGGGGCAGATCAGGATTTTTCAGTCAGACTGAAAGCCAGCTGCCGATACCGGCAGGTTCGGCGGCAATCAGGGCAGGCTTCTCCGCCTCCAGCTCCTCGCGCGAGCCGTAGCCCCAGAGCACGCCGATGCTGCGCAAGCCGTTGGCATTGGCGCCGATCAGGTCGTGCTTGCGGTCACCGATCATGACGCACTGCTCCGGCGAACGCCCTTCCTTCGCAAGAAGATAGGCGATCAGCTCCGCTTTGGTCGAGCGCGTGCCATCCAGCTCCGAGCCATAGACGCGGATGAAATCCGGCATCAGGCCGAAATGCTCGACGATCTTGCCCGCATAGGCGTGAGGTTTGGAGGTAGCGACATAAAGTGAGAAACCAGCTTCAGACAGCTTGCGGGTCAGCGGCGCAATGCCGGTGATCAGCTCGTTCTCGAAAAGGCCGGTGGCCGTGTAGCGCTCGCGGTAAAGCGCCACAGCCCGGTCCAGCAGTGCCCTGTCGCTGCTGTTGAGCAGAACAGCAAAGCTGTCCCACAGCGGAGGGCCGATGCACCAGCCCAGCTCTTCGGCTGGCGGCACAACGGCACCCAGGGCTGCAAGGGCATGCTGGATGGACCGCGTGATCCCGGCAAAAGGATCGGTCAGGGTTCCGTCCAGATCGAACAGGACCGTATCGATCCCGCCAGAGGACTGCGTCATTCAAACTCCATGATCACGGCATCCACCGCCAGGCTGTCGCCGGGCTTGGCCTTGATCGAGGAGATAACACAGTCACGTTCGGCGCGAAGCACGTTTTCCATCTTCATGGCTTCGACGATGGCCAGTTGCTCACCCGCCTTCACCTCCTGCCCTTCGGTGACGGCGATGGAGACGACGAGGCCCGGCATCGGGCACAGCAGCAGGCGGGAGGTGTCCGGCGGCAGCTTCTCCGGCATCAGCGCATCCAGCTCCGCCGTGCGCGGGGTCATGACGCGGGCGATGACGGAGAAGCCCTGCCAGTCGAGCCGGTAGCCGCTGCGCACCGGGCGCACCTGCACCGTGACGCGCTTGCCGCCCACCGTGCCATTCCACAACATATCCCCCGGCACCCAGCTGGAGGTGACCGTGACCGGCGCGCCCTCGCCCACGGCAATGTCCATCTCGATGGGCGTGCCGGGATAGCCTTCAGTCAGGCGCACGGGGATATAGGCCTTGCCGATCTTCACGGTCCAGGCTTCGCGCACCGCACCCGAATGCGGGCGCAGGCGGCCCGGCAGATGGTCCAGCCGCTCGCGCCGCAGGGTTTCCATGGTCAGCGCCACGGCGGCCAGCGTCTCCAGCGCGGCCGCATCCGGCTCCGCCGGGGCAAAGCCGTCCGGATATTCCTCGGCGATGAAGCCGGTGGAGAGGGTTCCTGCGCGCCAGCGCGGATGGTTCATCAGCGAGGTCAGGAAAGGCACGTTGTGCTGGATGCCATCGACATAGAAGGCGTCGAGCGCTTCGGACATGGCCTCGATCGCACCCGCCCTGTCCGGCGCATGGGTGATCAGCTTGGCGATCATCGGGTCGTAGAACATGGAAATTTCCGAGCCCTCGACCACGCCCGTGTCATTGCGCACGGTCACGCCATCGCTCACTTTCTCCTCCGGCGGGCTGTAGCGCACCAGCCGGCCGATGGAAGGGAGGAAATTGCGGTACGGGTCTTCCGCATAGATGCGGCTTTCCACGGCCCAGCCGTTCAGCTTCACATCGGACTGGCCGATGGAGAGCTTTTCACCGGCGGCAACGCGGATCATCTGCTCGACCAGATCAATGCCGGTGATCAGTTCCGTCACCGGATGCTCCACCTGCAGGCGGGTGTTCATTTCGAGGAAGAAGAAGCTCTTGTCCTGCCCGGCGACAAATTCCACTGTGCCGGCGCTGTCGTAATTCACGGCCTTGGCAAGGGCCACGGCCTGCTCGCCCATGGCGCGGCGCGTCGCCTCGTCCAGCAGCGGCGACGGGGCCTCCTCAATGACCTTCTGATTTCGGCGCTGGATCGAACATTCACGCTCACCCAGATAGATCACGTTGCCATGCTTGTCGCCCAGCACCTGAATTTCAATATGGCGCGGGTTCTGGATGAACTTCTCGATAAAGACGCGGTCATCACCAAAGGAGGACGCAGCCTCCGACTTGGAACGGGCATAGCCCTCATGCACTTCGCCCGCGTTCCACGCAATGCGCATGCCCTTGCCGCCGCCGCCGGCAGAGGCCTTGATCATCACCGGGTAGCCGATTTCCTCGGCAATCTTCACGGCCTCTTCGGGTGACTGGATCACTCCCAGATAGCCCGGCACGGTGCTGACCTTGGCGGCATTGGCGAATTTCTTGGATTCGATCTTGTCACCCATGGCCTCGATAGCCTTGGGGTTGGGGCCGATGAAGACGATGCCTTCCGCCGCCAGTGCTGCCGGGAAAGCGGCACGCTCGGACAGGAAGCCATAGCCCGGATGCACGGCCTCTGCGCCGGTCTGCTTGCAGGCGGCGATGATCTTGTCCATCACCAGATAGGACTCGGAAGCCGCAGCCGGGCCGATATGCACCGCCTCGTCGGCCATCTCAACATGCAGGGCGTCCCGGTCCGCGTCGGAATAGACGGCTACGGTCCTGATGCCCATGCGCTTCGCGGTCTTGATGACCCGGCAGGCGATTTCGCCCCGGTTTGCGATCAGGATCTTTGAAAACATGCCTCGCCTGCTCCCGCGTCCAACTGGCCCGTTCCGTCGCGTGATGAACGGTTTGCCAGCGATATTTGTCAGCCTTCCTTGGGTTTTAGGCGGGCTGTACCTGCGGCGCAATATCACCAAAGGATGAGCCGGTGCAGCATTGCCAGCCGTTCGCCAGGGCAGCCCCGGCCCGCCAGCTGTCTTAACCGTTCAAGCCGGAAAAATGCACACGGTCGCGGCCTGCCGACTTTGCAGCATACAGCGCCTCATCGGCCTGCTTCAGCAGCAAGCTGTAAACAGCATCACCGCCGCCGGCCCAGCTGCCAGACGGGAGGAAAGCGACTCCGGCACTGATGGTCACACGTCCAAACGGACTGGACTTGTGCTCAAAAGCCTGTCTTGCAACTGCAAGATTGATGCGCTGGAGAATCTCAAAGGCCTGATGGCCAGTGACTCCCGGCATGAGAACCACAAACTCTTCTCCTCCGTAGCGTGCAACGCCATCACACCCGCTACGGATCTGGCTGGAGATGAGGCTGGCCACTCGCTGCAGGACTGTATCACCTGCCGGATGACCATAGGTGTCATTGTAACGCTTGAACCAGTCAACGTCGATCAACCCAAGAGAAACAGGCAGATTGCCCTGCTGCAAGCGGGCAAGCTCAATATCAAGCAAATCCTGAAAGCCATTCCGGTTAAGTACACCGGTCAGCGGGTCGGTGGCAGCGAGCCGCTTGATCTTCTCGTAGGCATCCGAAAGCCGGGAGTTCGTTTCTGCCAGCTCCATCTCAAGCCGTTTGCGCCCCGAAATGTCCGACAAGGTCACGAAAACCGCCGGAAACTCCTCTGCCGCCTCAAGAGCCAGCAAGGTGACAGAGACCAGATAATGTGCCCCGCGGAACTCGATCTCATGATCGGGGACATCGATCCCATTGGAAAGGAAATGAAAATCCCGTTGTACATTTGCCACGATCTCAGGTGAACAGAAATCCCCGACGCACCTGTCTTTAAGACCTTCCAGAGCCACCCCGAGCATCGCCGCATATTTTTGATTGGCTGCCACATAACGGAAATCCCTATCCAGCAAACACGCAGAGACTGGGAGCGAAAGAAACAACTTCAGCAGCTCGCTAGCTGGCATTCCCTTGAACATGGCCACCCGCAGTTGGAACAAGGCAATTCAGTTTCAACCATGAATAAGGATTCTTACGTAGAAGAACCCTGCAATTATTCGCAGAATTGCAAGTATAAACCTGAACAGAGCAATTGAAAGCGTCTGCGGGCCCAAAAAGCAAATTTTGACCCTTGCAGCACCTCGGCCCGTTTATCCGGCACACCGCTGGATTTTCCCCGGCCAATCGCCTATCACCCGCTGGCCTGCCGCCCTTATCTGCAGCGGCGCCAGCCTGTGAGCCCTCCATGGATGCCATCCACCTCGAAGATCTTGCCTTCTACGCCTATCACGGTCTTTACGAGGAGGAGATGCGTCTGGGCCAGAGGTTCATCGTCGACATGAGCTGCTGGCTCGATCTCGGGCCCGCCAGCCGCGAAGACGAGTATGACCTGACGGTCTGCTACGGCATGCTGGTGAAGACCATCGAAGGCGTGGTGCTGAACAACCGCTTCAATCTCATCGAGCGCCTCGCCGGGGCCATCATTGAGGCGGTTCTGGCGGCCGACAGCCGGATCGAAAAGGTGCGGGTGCGGGTGCACAAGCCGGGCGCGCCTCTTCCAATTGCGCAAGGGCGCGCCAGTGTCGAGCTGGAGCGCACACGCAATCGTTAACGCACTCAGGCCGTCCCGCCCTTGCCCTCCATCCGCGGGAACCTAGGTTCCGTTGCACCGTTATATCTCAAACCGGCAGGTGTTTCCCCGGACTTGCCGCTTCCTTGAGGGAGCAGAAAGATCGGGCGCGTCTTTAAGGAGATGATGATGTCTGGATTCATGCGGCATGCCGCCCTTGCGCTGACGGTCCTTGCAGCTGGCACGAGCGTTGCGGCAGCCAGGCCCGACCTGCGGCAGATGACCTGCGCCGAGGCTCAGCAGACCGTGTTGCGCAACGGAGCCGTGGTCTTCACCACCGGGCCCGTCACCTATGACCGCTTTGTCGCCAACCAGCGCTATTGTGACCGCTGGGAAGAGGCGGTGCCCGTGACCGCAGCCACGCGCGACACGCCGCAGTGCCCTGTGGCCTACAAATGCCAGGAACCGGCCTTCAACAACCGCTTCGGCTGGGATGACTGATCTGCCTTCACACCCGTGACCGGGCAAGGCGCAGGATCAGGTCCATGTCCATGTGCCGGGCCAGATGCCCGGCCAGTTCATCCAGCACCGCGTCAATGGACGCCGTGTAGGAGACTTCCGCTGCCGCGCCGAAGCCTGACAGCCAGGCTGCGCGGAAAGCGTCTCCCGTGAAAAGCCCGTGCAGATAGGTGCCGAGCACCCGGCCATCAGCGCTCTGCGCCCCATCGTGCCGCAAACTGCCTGCACTGTCCCGCAGGCTCAGAACAGGCCTTGCACAATCCGGGCCTGACGTTTCACCAAGGTGGATTTCGTAGCCTGAGATGGGCACCTGCGCAGGCAGGAAGGTGCCCTGTGCCTCGCGGAGCTTCTTGTCCGCCGTCAGCACCGTATGCACATCAAGGAAACCGAGCCCCTCAACCGTGCCCGCCCTGCCCTCTATCCCGTCCGGATCAGCAATGGTGCGCCCCAGCATCTGATAGCCGCCGCAAAGCCCGATGATGCGCCCGCCGCGCCGGTGATGGGCGGCAAGGTCGATGTCCCAGCCCTGCGCCCGCAAGAAAGCCAGATCCCCCATGGTGGACTTGGTACCAGGCAGCAGCACCACATCCGCATCGCCCGGCAGCGGCTGGCCGGGCTGCACCAGCACCAGCGTCACCCCCGGCTCCTGCCGCAACGGATCGAGATCATCGAAATTTGCGATGCGGGCCAGAACCGGCACGGCGATCTTCACCGGCCCGTTGCCTAGGCCATCCTCAAGTCCCAGCGCGTCTTCGGCCGGCAGCAACCCGGCCCTTGCAAACCACGGCACCACACCGGCAGAGGCCCAGCCCGTGCGGCGGACGATCTCGCCAAGGCCATCATCGAACAGCGACGGATCCCCCCGGAAGCGGTTGATGAAAAAGGCGCGGATGCGGGCCCGCTCCTCCGGCTCCAGCACCGCATGGGTGCCCACCAGCGAGGCAATTACCCCGCCCCGGTCGATATCCCCGCACAGAAGCACCGGCAGGTCAGCGGCTTGCGCAAAGCCCATGTTGGCAATGTCGCCCTGACGCAGATTGATCTCCGCCGGGCTGCCCGCGCCCTCCACCAGCACAAGATCCGCCTCCTGCGACAGCAGGGCGAAACTCTCCAGCACCTTCGGCAGCAGTTCGGCCTTGCGCGAGCCATATTCGCGCGCCCGCATGGTGCCGAAACGGCGGCCCTGCACAATCACCTGCGCGCCCGTATCCGTCTCCGGTTTCAGCAGCACCGGGTTCATGTGCACAGTGGCCGGCATGCGGCAGGCCATGGCCTGCAACGCCTGCGCCCGGCCAATCTCGCCGCCATCCGTGGTGACCGCAGCATTGTTCGACATGTTCTGCGGCTTGAAGGGGGCAACCTTCAGGCCCTGATTGGCAAAGTGGCGGCACAGGCCCGCGACGATCAGGCTCTTGCCCACATTCGATCCCGTGCCCTGCACCATCAGGGCGGGCTTGCGGATGCCCGCCTGCGCCATCAGTATTCCACCCCCGCCTGCGGCTTCACGCCGGAGCGGAAGGGGTGTTTCACCTGTTCCATCTCGGTGACGAGATCGGCCACCTCGATCAGCTCATCCTTGGCGTTGCGGCCGGTGATGACGACATGCACGTCTTCCGGCTTCTCATCCTTCAGAAACGCCACCACCTCGGCAATGTCGAGATAATCGTAGCGCAGCACGATGTTCAACTCGTCGCAGAGCACCATCCGGTAGTCACCGCTGGTGATCATCTCCTTGGCCGCATCCCAGGCTTCCTGTGCCGCAGCAATGTCGCGCTGGCGGTCCTGCGTTTCCCAGGTGAAGCCCTCGCCCATGCGCTTGACAGTGACGAGATCGGCGAAGCGCTCCAGCGCATGGGTTTCGCCCGTGTCGAGACGGCCCTTGACGAACTGCACCACGCCGACCCGGTGACCGTGACCGAGCGAGCGGAACACCATGCCGAAGCCTGCGGTGGATTTGCCCTTGCCCTTGCCGGTGTGGACGATGGTCAGGCCCTTCTCGATGGTCTTGGTGGCCATGATCTTGTCGCGCGCCGCCTTCTTCTTGCGCATCTTCTCGGCATGGCGGGCGTTCACGTCTTCTTCGGTCTGAATCCCGGTGTCGGTCTCGGTCTCGGTCACGGCGGTCAGGCCCTCATGGCTTGGGATGTGAGCTGGCTGGAGAGGCCAGCATGGACGGAGTTGCGGCGCGGCGTCCAGAGCCCGCGCCGGATGGCTTCGTCAAAGCGCTGCAGAATATCCTCGTAGGCGGCGGGATTGGCATGGGCCAGAAACTCCCGCACGGCGGCATCCTCGATATAGGCGGTGTAAAGCTGATCGAAATGATGCTCGCGCACTGCCCTTGTCGTCGCAGCGAAGGCAAAGAGATAGTCCAGCGTCGCGGCAATCTCGAAGGCGCCCTTGTAGCCGTGGCGCATGACCCCGGCGATCCACTTCGGGTTCGCCGCCCGGCCGCGCACCACGCGGGAAATCTCCTCCGACAGCGCCCGCACCACGGGCCGTTCGGGCCGCGAATGATCGGTGTGATAGCTGACGGGCGCCTCCCCCGTCAGCGCCTCGACCGTTGCCGCGAGCCCACCCTCAAACTGGTAGTAATCGTCGCTGTCGAGCAGGTCATGCTCGCGGTTGTCCTGATTGTGCAGCACCAGATCGACGCCGCGCAGGCGCGTCTCGAAGCGCTCGCGCACAGCTTCGCCTTTCGCCCCGCCGCCATAGGCATAGGAGCCCCAGGCGAGGAAGGCATCGGCGAAATCCTCCCGCCCCTGCCAGATGCCCTCATCCATCAGCGCCTGAAGACCGGCACCATAGGCGCCCGGCATGGAGCCGAACACACGGATGGAAGCCTCGGCAAAGGCATCGTCCCGGGCAAGCCCCCTCGCCTGCAACTCCGCCCGCTCGGCCCGCACCCGCGCTGCCATCGGGTTGGCGCTTTCCGGCTCGTCAAGCGCGGCCACCGCCCGCACCGCACTCGTGAACAGGTCCATCTGATGGGGGAAGGCATCGCGGAAGAAGCCGGAGATGCGCAGCGTCACGTCAATGCGCGGACGGCGCAGCTCCGACAGGGGCATGATCTCGAAGCCGGTAACACGCCCGGAGCCCGGTTCCCACACCGGCCTTGCGCCGATCAGCGCCAGCGCCTGCGCAATGTCATCGCCGCCGGTACGCATGTTGGCCGTGCCCCAGCAGGTCAGCACCAGTGCCTTCGGCCACTCGCCCTCATCTTGAAAATAGCGCAGCGCCACTTCCGCCGCCGAGGCCTGCCCCAGCCGCCAGGCAATCTCGGTCGGCACGGCGCGCACATCGACCGAATAGAAATTCCGTCCCGTCGGCAGCACATCCGGCCGGCCTCTGGTCGGCGCACCGGAGGGACCCGGCGGCACGAAACGGCCATCCAGCGCCGCCAGCACCGCCGCCGTTTCCGCAGCTCCTGAGGCTGCGACGGCAGGCTGCAAAGTGGCTTCAATCTCCTGAAGAACAGACGTTGTTGCAGTCAGTTCAGGACATTTCATTTCCCCGGAGACAAGAAGAACAGCCAGCTTTTCAAGCCGCTCCACCGTGTCACCACAAGAACGCCACAGGGCATCGGACATGCCCGCCAGAAGCTCCGGCTTCGGCCCGGCCCAGGGCGTTGAGAAATCGCAGGACAGCGGATCAAACTCCGGCGCCTCACCAAGAAGATCACGCACCAATGCCCGGATCAGGCTTTCATCCTGCGCCCGGCTTCCACGCGGCACGCGCACCAGCGCCACCAGCAGATCATGCAACAGCCGCCCCTGCGGGCTCTCGCCCAGCACATGCAACCCGTCGCGGATCTGCAATTCCTTGAGGTCACACAGATGCGCATCCAGCCGCGCCAGACGGGTCGTCTCGCACATGTCCGGCGTCAGGCCGATATCCGCATCAAGACCGTGAACGGAAGCAAGCTCCAGAATGTCCCGCGTCAGCACCTTCTGCCGGCGCGGATCAACACCGCTGGCGAGATAGTACTCATCGAGCAGGTTTTCCATTTCATTGGCAACGCCATAATTTTCGGCCCGCGTCAGCGGCGGCGTCAGATGATCGACGATAACGGCAGAGGCCCGCCGCTTGGCCTGCATGCCCTCGCCCGGATCATTGACAATGAAAGGATAGACGTTCGGCACAGGCCCCAGCACGGCTTCCGGGTAGCATTCTTCGGACAGCGCCAGCGCCTTGCCCGGCAGCCATTCCAGATTGCCATGCTTGCCGAGATGGACGACGGCATCGATACCGGCCACCTCGCGCAGCCAGATGTAGAAGGCAAAGTAGTTGTGCGGCGGCACCAGATCCGGATCGTGATAGGTCGCCTTGGGGTCGATGTTGTAGCCGCGCGTGGGCTGAATGCCGGCATAGACGCTGCCAAAGCGGGTCAGCGGAAGTTCGAAAGCGCCATCGCGCACGGCAGGGTCACCCTCCGGCCCACCCCAGCGCGCCGTCACCTGTGTCTGCACCGCCTCCGGCAAGGACGCGAAGGCCCTGCGATAATCCGCAAGCGCGAAACGCACATCCACCCGGCGCCCGGCCCGTCCATGGATATCATTGGTCACGCCCGCCGTCAGATGGGCCATCAGCGTTTCGGAAGTGACCGGCGCATCAACTGGCACGTCATAGCCTGCGTCCCGCAGATCCGCGATCAGCGCCGCGCAGGAGGCAGGCGTATCCAGCCCCACACCATTGGCAATGCGCCCGTCGCTGTTGGGATAATTCGCCAGCACCAGCGCCACCTTGCGTGCGGCAGCGGGCTTGCCGCCCAGCTTCGCCCAGTTTGCCGCAAGAGCGGCCACATAGGCCATGCGGCTTTCTTCGGGCCTGAAAAGCACGGGGCGGAACTGGGTGGCGGGATCAAGGATGCCTTCTTCCTTGAACGAGACCGCCCGCGTCATCAACCGCCCGTCCAACTCCGGCAGCACCACATGCATGGCCAGATCACGCACCGAGAGCCCCTGCGTGCTTTCGGCCCAGCCCGCCCGCGAGGAGGAGGAGAAGACCACCTGCAGCACCGGGCGGCCCGGCGCATCCAGCGGTGACGGCTGATGCACGCGTCCGCCACTGGAAACGGCAAAGGCCGTCGCATTCAACACCACTGCCGGAGGCAGCGCCTCGAACAGGGCCGACAGCACGGCAGCCGATTCCGCATCCTTCAGCGAGGCAACGAAGATGGGCAGCACGTTGAGCCCCTGCCCCTCCAGATGACGGCAGAGCGCCTCGGCAGGCGCTGTCTCGCCCGCCTGCACCAGCGCCCGGTAAAAGACCAGCGCCGCCACGGGCCTTGCCGGATCAGCAAACCCCGCCGTCAGATCATCAAGCCCCGGTGCGGTGTGGCCGGGCAAAAAAATGCCCGCACGCGGCAAGGGCGCAGGCAGGGGCGGTTCCCGATCCTTGCCAATGAGATGAGCGCAAAACCTCAGCGCATTGCGGTAATTTTCTGCACCACCTTCAATGCAATAGCGCCACAGCCGCCGCACGGCGTCCACCGGTACGGTGGAGAGGGCCGCCAGATCCTCGTCCCACTTGTCGCAGCCTGCAAAGACAGCCAGCTGCAACCCGCTGCGGTTGACTTCCTCCCGCAGCCGGTCGAGCCCGTAGGACCAGTAGCCCGCTCCACCCAGCAGCCGCAGCACAACAAGCTTTGAACCGGCCAGCGTCTTTTCCGCGTAAAGATCGACGGAATAGGGATGGGTCAGCGCCAGAATGCTGGCCAGCCGCAGTGACACCTCCCCGCCAAGGGAGGCATGCGCGGCGGCGAAAGCCGAGAGTTCTGTATCGGCCGCCGACAGGAACACGAGATCAGCCGGATCCTGCGCGAGGTCCACGGCATC
This sequence comes from Pannonibacter phragmitetus DSM 14782, assembly GCF_000382365.1. GTDB lineage: Bacteria > Pseudomonadota > Alphaproteobacteria > Rhizobiales > Stappiaceae > Pannonibacter > Pannonibacter phragmitetus. The sequence continues at coordinate 67,478 of NZ_KB908228.1, forward strand.
ACCGCCGTCATCAATTCGCCGGGTTTGACTTGCGAGGATATGCATCTGGCACGCCTTTATTAGGCTCAGACTGGGTGTGCCTGTCCCCGCGTCCCGCCCCTTGCGCATGATGCGTCAGGAGCGGGGCGGCGGGGGTCCACACCACGAAGGGTCAGGCAGCGCGTCCAGCCGCAGCTGAGGCAAGCGCAGCAGAAACAGCCGCAAGATCCAGCCCCTTCAGACCGATCACCACCAGCTTGCCGGGTGCCTTGGCACCTGCCGCGAACCAGGCCTCGACACGCGGGCCAACCGCCTGCACCAGCGCAGGCGCGGCCTTGCCGGAGACAGTCACCGCGCCCTTGATGCGCAGCACGCCCTTCAGCGCCATCGCCCGCTGCACCACAGCCTCGATGTCCTTCAGCGAGGCAAACTCCGGCGCCATGACCACGTGGCTTTCGAAATCGTCATGGTGGTGATCATGATCATCATGGTCATGGTCATGGTCATGGTCATGGTCATGGTCATCATCGTGATCGTGATCGTGATCGTGGTCATCATCGTCATGATGGTGGTGATGATGGTGCGCGCGGCGGGCGGCCAGATCATCCTCCGCAGCGGAGGACCGGCCCAGCAGCACATCGATGGGCAGCGAACCCTTTTCAGCTGCAATGATTTCGACACCGGCGCGCACGTCCTCGGCGATATGCTCGCGGATATGCTCCAGCGCGTGATCATCCACCAGATCGGCCTTATTCAGCACCACCAGATCGGCGCAGGCGAGCTGATCGTGGAAGAGTTCCTCCACCGGATTGTCATGATCCAGCGTTTCGTCGGCAGCGCGCTGCGCGGCAAGGGCCTCCTCATCCAGCACGATCCGCCCTTCGGCAAGAGCTGCCGCATCCAGCACGGTGACGACACCATCCACCGTCACCCGCGTCTTGACGCTGGGCCAGGTGAAGGCGCGCACCAGCGGCTGGGGCAGCGCGAGGCCCGAGGTCTCGATGACGATGTGATCCGGCGGCGTCTCGCGGGCGAGCAGCATTTCCATCGCAGGCAGGAAATCATCGGCCACGGTGCAGCAGATGCAGCCGTTGGTCAGCTCCACCACATCATCGGCAGAGCAGGACGGATCGGCGCAGCCATCCAGCAGCGAGCCGTCAAAGCCCATATCGCCGAACTCATTGACGATCAGCGCAATGCGCCGCCCGCCTGCATTCGTCAGGAGATTGCGGATGAGGGTCGTCTTGCCCGCCCCCAGAAAGCCGGTAACGATGGTGGCCGGGATCTTGGCCACGGAAGGGGTCTGAAAATCGGTCATAGGAAGATATCCGGTTGAGAGGACGGCTTGAGCAGAAGCGGCAGACCGGCAGCCACGAAGACCACCCGGCCGCAGACGGCAGCAAGCTCCTGATTGAGACGGCCCTGCGCATCGCGGAACTGACGCGCCATGGCGTTGTCAGGCACGATGCCAAGACCCACTTCATTCGAAACAAAGACAACAGGCGCAGGCAGATAGGGCACAAGCGCGCAAAGCGCCTGCGTGGCGGCGGCAAGGTCTGCTTCCGCCATCATCAGATTGGTCAGCCAGAGCGTCAGGCAATCAACCAGCACCGCCCGTCCGGGCAAGGCTTCACGCCGGAGCACGCCGGTCAGATCCGCGCCGATGCCGGCCTTGTCCTCAATGGTGCGCCACTCTACCCCGCGCCGCGCACGGTGCAGACCGATGCGGGCCTCCATCTCCCCGTCCCACGCGGCGGAGGTCGCCACATAAACGGGCTCCAGCCTGCTTTCGAGGATCAGCTGCTCTGCATATCTGCTCTTGCCGGAGCGTGCGCCCCCCGTCACCAGAACGGAAGACACGGCCCCCTGCCCTTCAGCCTGCGCCATGGGTCAGCCGCTGGCTTGCGGCATGGCGGCGTCAGGCTCTCTTGCGGACGCGCGGGCGCGATCCGCCCTGCCATCCGCCCAATTTGGGGGAGTAGAAATCATGTCCGGTCCTCCGGTCCGCCCACCCGGCGGCCTTGGGGTTGCAACGCATCAGGCCGGTCTCCTGGCTCGCGGGTCGTCACCTTGCCGCGCCTTCCCGCAAGGACTGGCCTTGCAGTGGCATGAGGCGGCAAGATTCTCCGCTGACAGTTGCGGGGGCAGCTGCGGCTTTGGAGCCCCGGATTGAGTCGCTCCGCACCGCATTCCCGTTTCATCCCCTTGGGCTTGGCCCGCCGGGGAACCTGATCTTCTCCTTGTAACGGCTTGGCGGCAGCGCAGCAAGGACGCCCTTTGGGCACCTCTGCGGCGCAATCGCCGCCCCCTTATCCCGGGCAATGGGTGCAAGGACCGGCACGGATGGGTTATCCACTGGCCCAAGCCGTTGAAAGACCGCAGATTTCCGCCAAAGCCGCCCCTGTGGAAAACTTTCTTGAAGAAAGGGCTTGGCAAATGCTCAAGGCCTTTGTTATACGCCTCTCACCGACGGCGGCGCACACAGCCGCCACCGCAAAGGGCACTGCCCTTCTGGTGATCCGCGATAGCTCAGTTGGTAGAGCGTTCGACTGTTAATCGAATGGTCGCAGGTTCGAGTCCTGCTCGCGGAGCCAACCTTTTCTCCTCCCTGGAAAAATCCAAAGCTTGCCCGCAACGGCAGGGCTTTTTGCGTTTGTGCGGCAGACTGCGCCTCACCCAGGCTTGCGGTAGAGCAGCCAGAGGAAATACGGCCCGCCGATGAAGGAGGCGAGGATGCCGGCGGGGATCTCGTAGGGAAAATCGAGCGTGCGGCCCAGCCAGTCTGCGCTGACCATCAGCGCTGCGCCAATCGCCGCTGCACAAAGGATCCGCAGCAGCGCACGCCCCGGCGCCACAGAGGCTGCAATATGGGGCGCGATCAGGCCGATGAAGCTCAACGGACCGGTGATCAGCGTCGCGGCGGCCGTCAGCAGGGCCGAGAACGCCAGAAGCACGGTGCGCGAGCGGCGGGGCGAAAGGCCCAGCGCGCGGGCTGTTGTGTCGCCCAGCGGCAGAATTTCGAGCCAGCGCCCCATCAGCGGCAGCACCAGCAGCACAACGAGCAGGATGCCCAGCGCAGCAAGGGCCGTCAGTCCGGCGGCGCGGTAGGCCGGGCCCATGGACCAGGCCAGCACGAAGACCGCACGCGGATCACCGCTGGCCAGAATGAAGGATATGAGCGCGGCGGCAAACGTGCCGATGGCAACACCGGCCAGCAGCACCGGCCCCGGTGCGTGGCCGGACTTGCGGGTGATGGCCAGCACGAAGAGGAAGGCGAGCACCGCCCCGCCCGCTCCGCCCCCCAGCAGCAGGAGCGGCGAGAAGGAGCCGGTCAAAAGCAGCGCCCCGGTGATGCCCAGCCCTGCCCCGGAACTGACGCCCAGCCCTTCGGGACTGGCGAGCGGATTGCCGGTCATCGCCTGAATGAGCCCGCCTGCCAGCGCCAGCATGGCCCCGGCGCTGGCTGCGGCCAGCACACGCGGCCAGCGCCCTGTCATCAGTTCTCCGGCGGAGAGGCCCCCCGGATGCAGCTGGCTGGTGAGGGACAAGAGCACGAGCCCCGCAAGACAGGCCAGAGCCAGCAGCAGGACGAGGCGCTGACGACTTGCTTCCGGAATTGACAGCGGCGGCGTGTATGAACCGCTGATCCGGGTGCTCGCCGGCATCCGCCGCAGCAGCACCAGCAGCAGAACGGCTCCGGCCATGGCCGTGGCTGTTCCCGTGGGGACTTCGGCAATCACGCCCGACAGCGCCAGCACGATGCTGTCGGCAAGCAGCAGCAGCGCCGCACCTATGACCGGCGCCCAGACAAAACGCCCGGCAAAACTCCGGACACCGGCAAGTGCTGCCAGATGCGGCGCGGCAAGGCCAACGAAGGCAATCACGCCCACCCGCACCACCACCAGCGCGGAGAGACAGCAGGCGAGCGACAGGGCAACAAGCCGGATCGTGCGGATGGAGAGGCCGAGACTGCGGGCGCTGGCATCATCCAGCCCGGCAACCGTCAGCGGCCTGAGCAGCAGCGCCAGCAGCGGCACGCAGACCGCAAGCCTGACGCACAGGGCCGAGGCATCGGAAAAATCATTCTGCACCAGCGAGCCGCTGGCCCAGATGAAGACCGAGCGCAGATATTCATGCTGGAACAGGGCCAGCACAACGGAAGCCGATCCGGCAAAGAAGCTGACGATCATGCCGCACAAGAGCAGGGTCACCGGCGAAAAACCGTGCCGGGAGGCAAGCATTCCCACCAGCGCCAGCGCAGCAAAGCCGCCGGCCAGCCCCGCCGCCTCGCGCTGCCACATGGCGAGTGCGGGCACGAGCAGCGTTGCCGCCATGATGCCCAGCTGCGCACCGGAGAGAAGGCCGAGCGTCGCAGGTTCCGCCAGCGGGTTCTTCAGCACCTGCTGAAACACCACTCCTGCCAGCGCCAGAGCGGCCCCGGCAAGCGCTGCCACGGCAAGGCGCGGCACCAGCGCATAATGCAGATAGATTTCCCCGAAGACAGCCGGATCCGGTGTGAGCAGCGCCGCGCCCAGCGCAGACAGGGGTACATGGGCACTGTAGGCCACAAGGGTCAGGACGGCGGCAGGCACCAGCAGCGCCGCAAGAAGCAAGGGAAGACGAAGCGTCATGAGGTCTGCAGGGCCTTGGTGAGAATACCGGCAAAACGCAGGGCGGACGGCAAAGCTCCGAAGACCCAGACCGGCGGGATGCTGACAACGCGCCCTGCCCGCACCGCCGGGATGGCCCGCCACAGCCCGCTGGCGGCGAGCGCCTCCGGCGGACCCGGCTCGATGATAATGATGCGTGCTTCCGGGTTGGCCGCAATCGCGTCGAGGCCAGCGGTCGAGAAGCCCCAATGACTGCCGCTATGCCGCCATGCTGACGGCAGACCCAGACGATCCAGCACATCGTGAAAGAGGCTGCCGGGGCCGTAGATATCGGCGAGCCGGTCACTGGCGAATTTCAGGATCAGCAGAGGGCGGCAGTCATAGGAACGAAGCTCGTTCCGCAAGGCTGTGAACTGGAGATCAGCCTGTTTCAGATAGGCACGGCCCGATTCCTGACGCTGCAGGCGGGTGGCAATTGCCTCAAGTCCCTCCTCAGCCCGTTTCAGCGGCTGGCGCTCCGGTGTGTAGAGCGGCAGGGACAGCACGGGCGCCACAGGCTCCAGCATGGCCGCCGGAACGCCATAGCCGGTCTGGGTGACAATCAGATCCGGCCGGAAGGCCCTGAGCAGTTCCATGTTGGGCCAGGAGCGCAGGCCCAGATCCACGGTGCCCTCCGCCAGCGCCGGGCTGACGACACGCGCGCCATAGAGCGGAGCTTCCGCCACCGCGGCAGGCGCCACGCCCAGCGCCAGCAGCGTTTCGGCCCAGGCCCAGTCCAGCACGGCGATGCGCAGCGGCCTCTCCCCTGCCCCGCCAGTTCGGGTCAGAAGCGGCAGGGATGCAAACCCAAGCAACGCGGCGGCAAATTGCCGCCGCGTCAGAGCATTTGGTCCGGAGATCATCCGATCCGGCATTACCAGCTGTATTTCAGCGTGGCATAGACCGTGCGGCCCTCGCCCCAGTAGCAGCCTGTCGTGCTGAGACAGGTGGAGACATACTTCTTGTCGAAGATGTTGCTGACGTTGAGCGACGTCTTCAGCCCGGCGAGCTTCGGATCCACCTTGCCGAAGTCATAGCGCAGTGCCGCGTCAAACAGGGTGTAGTCCGGCACATCGAAGGCGTTGGCATTGTCGCCGAAGGTCTGCCCCATGTAGCGGGTACCGCCGCCGAAGCTGAGCCCGCCCCAGGCCTGATCGGACTGGACGGTATAATCCAGCCAGATCGATGCCTGATGCTCGGGCACGAAGGCCAGACGCTTGCCCTTGTTGCTGACACCGCTGGAGGTGGCATTGTCGCGGGTGATCTCGCTGTCCGTATAGGCGTAGGACCCCGTGAGCGACAGACCGGCAGCCAGCTCGGCCTTGCCTTCCAGCTCGATGCCGCGCATGCGCACCTCACCGGTCTGCACGCGGAAGCTCGTGTTGACCGGATCAGGCGTGAGCACATTCTGCTGCGTCAGCTGATAGGCCGACAGCGTGATGAAGCTGTTCATGCCATTGGGCTGGAACTTCACCCCGGCCTCGAACTGCTCGCCCGTTGTCGGATTGAACGGCGAACCGCCGCGATCCGTACCGCTTGCCGGGTTGAACGAGGTCGAATAGCTGGCATAGGGCGACAGGCCGTTGTCGAAATTGTAGACGAGACCCGCCCGCCAGGTGAACTTGCCGTCCTGCTGGTTCACAACGGTGTTGGCCGTGGCTGTGCGGTTGCGCGTGTCGGTGTCTGCCCAGTCGTACCGCCCGCCAAGGGACAGAACGAAGTTGTTCCACTCGATCTGGTCCTGAGCATAGAGCCCGGCCTGCGAGCGCTGCTGATCGATCCAGAGCGCCGTCGCCGGACGATTGATGTTTGTCGCACCGAAGACCGGGTTATAGGCGTTGAAGGGCCGGGAGATCACGGACAGAGCCGATTCCTCGAACGAGCTGTCCTCGTAGGAGTAATCGAAGCCGAACAGCATCGTGTGCTTCGCATCGCCGGTGCTGAACCGCGCGATTGCGTTGTTGTCCACCGTGAAGAGGTTCGAGGTCTCCGGGAAGGCCCAGGCATAACGCATCAGCGAGGACGGGTTGCAGCTGGGCGCCGACAGGCAGAAAGCCTGAACGCGCTGCGTATCGGTATCCACAAAGCCGTAGCGCAGGTTCTGCCTGAACGACCAGGTGTCGTTGAACTCATGGCTGAACTCGTAGCCGATGAAGGCCTGCTCGTTCTCGAACTTGTCATAGCCCGGTTCGCCGACGAAGGCGCTGCGCGGCAGGGCCGAATAGGTGCCGGTGTACAGCGTGCCATTGGCGGGCAGCGCCGGAGCACCGCCGCCGCCGGGGGAGTCGATCTTCTGGTACTCGCCCAGAACCGTCAGCGTCGTGGCATCGAACAGCTTGAAGGTGAACGACGGGGCGATGTAACCCTTCTTCTCTTCCACATGGTCATACTGGGTGTCGCTGAGGCGCCCCACGCCGACGATGCGGTAGAGCATGGCACCGTCCTGATCCAGCTTGCCGCCAAAATCGAAAGCGGTCTGGAACCGGTTGTGGCTGCCATATTGCAGCTCGACTTCGCGGATCTCCTCATTGCGCGGCCGCTTGCTGACCATGTTCAGCATGCCGCCGGGCTGGCCCTGACCATAGAGAACCGACGCTGGCCCCTTCAGCACTTCGGCGCGCTCCAGCCCGAAGGGCTCAATCCTCGGCTGGGAATAGCCGCGCGCACCGAAAGGCAGGCGCAGGCCGTCCTTGTAGCGCCCCGGCGTGAAGCCGCGCACCGTCAACCAGTCGTGGCGCACATCCGTATCGGCATATTGTGCAACGACGCCGGGCGTGTAGCGCATCGCCTGCGTGATGGTCGCAGCGCCCTTCTCTGCCATCTCGTCGCGGGTGACGACATTGACGGCTTGCGGCGTGTTCCGGAGCGAAGTGCCGGTCTTGGTTCCCGTCGCGCTCTGGGTGGCGACGATGCCATTCACCGGGCCCCAGGCGTTTTCGCCCTCGATGGTCACCGTCTGCAACTGGGTCGCGCCATCCACCGTGGCGCCCGTGGCAGCGGCTGCGGCCGGATCAACAATGGTCACCGTGTTGGCGGCGGTAAAGCGGTAGGACAGGCCGGTTCCAGCCAGAATCCGGTTGAGCGCTTCGGAGGGCGTCAGCGTGCCGGAAACGCCCGGCGACGTCTTGCCCTGCACCAGAACTGCCGGATAGAGCACCTGCAGATTGGACCGGTCGCCAAAACGGGAGATCGCCGTGCCCAGCGGGCCTGCCGGAACGGAGTAACTGACAGTGGCCGCCTGCTGCGCCGCTGCCGGGCCGGTGTAGATCACACTTGCGGTGAAAACCGCCGTTGACGCCAGCAGCGCCAGACCGAAACCGCCCATCCGCGCTGCCCGCGCCCTGGATGCCCTTTGCCCAAACTGCTTTGCCATGACCCCTGTCCAACTCTTGCATTTACATTTTTGTCCGGGCACGAACGCACCCGTCTGATGCAAGGACGGTTTCAACGGCCGGACACCTCACCCCCAAAGTGGAAAATAATTTTCAGGTTTGTTTTCGGGGCGCGTCTCTCCGGCCATGGCCAGGGCAGACGGCATCAGACCGGATGGAGAACGACCAGCCAGGGCGAGATCTGGAAGCTTCTCACCGGCAGCGTCTGGCGGATCGCCTCCAGAACGCCGTCCGGATTGCGGATGTCGAAGATGCCGCTGACGCGCATGTTCAGCAGGCGGCTGTCCGTCACCCGGATCGTGCCGGAGCGGTAGCGGTTCACATCTGCCAGCACCTGCCGCAGCGGCCTGTCTTCAAAGATCAGCTTGCCGCGCCGCCAGGCGATTTCCGCTTCCATGTCCACAGGCCGGATCTGGCCCAGATGCACAGAGTCATAGGTGACAAGCTCGCCTGCCTTCACCACAGTGTCCGACTTGTCCGGCCCGACCACCGAAACGGCGCTTTCCTCCACCGAAACCGTTACAGCCCCGCCCCATTCATGAACAACGAATCGGGTACCCAGCGCGGTTGTGGAACCGGCGGCCGCCAGCACGGTAAAGGGGCGGACGGGATCTTTGGCCACATCGAAGAAGGCGCGCCCGCGCAGCAGGCGGATGCTGCGAAGGGTATCGCTGAAATCCAGCGCAATGGCGGTGTCTGCATCAAGGTCCACCCGGCTGCCATCCTCAAGCGTCAGGCTGCGCTGTTCGCCGGTGCCGGTGAAGTGATCGCTCGTCAGGAAGTCCGGCGGGCCGGCAACCGCCACCACACCGGCGGCAGCCAGCGCTGCAGCACCAGCGGACAGGAACGCGCGGCGCGAGGCGAAGCCCTTCCGGGCAGAGGGCGGAACCATGGCCCCGGACAGGTCCAAGGCCTCGCGCGGATCCGCAATCCGGCCGAGATCCTCCCAGATGCCGGCGAGGCGCGCATATTCAGCCCGGTGCAGCGGATCGGCAGCCATCCAGCGGTCATGACCGGCGCGGTCGCCCTCAACTGCGTTACCGGAGTTGAGACGGACGAACCAGGTCAGGGCCTCATCGCGGGCCTTTTGCTGTCTGTCTGTATTCGTTGAACCCATCATGGCCACCGGCTGTTTCCCCGTGCGCGGCCGCACGGCACGCCCTTGCGCGCATATCCATCCCATAGACGGATCAGGCAGCGCCTCACCTCACCCATATCGCGCATCTTTTTGCCGGATTCAGTCAATGAGTGTACCCATCCGGTCGCGCAGATGCGCAAGCGCCTTCATGATCAGCTTCTCGACAGCACTTTTCGTGATGCCCAGTTCAGCGGCAATCTGCGTGTGCGTCAGACCATCGAACTTGTGCATCAGGAGCACCTGCTTCTGGCGCGGCGGCAGCTCGGCGATGGCTTCCTGCAGGCGCACGAGGCGCTGGCGGTAATCGGCGATCTGCTCCGGCGAGGCGCTGTCATCCACGGCAGCGGCCAGTTCCTCGCTGGGCGCGTAGCCCACCACAGAGCGCTGCCCCCGGAGCCGGTCCGTTGCAACATTGGTCGCCATGCGGAAGAGATAGGACCGCGGATTGCGGATGTCGCTCTCGGCGGGAATGGCTTCAAGCCGCAGATAGGTATCCTGCATCACATCCTGCGGATCGAGATCACGGCCGAAGCGGCGCGAGAGATGGCGCGACAGCTCCGTGTAACTGGACACGAAGCAGTCAAGCATACTCTTCTTCTTGTCTACGGCCATGCAGAAACCAATCGGGGCGGGAACCAGCCGGGAGCTTCGCCGCTCACGCACAGGCCCGAACGGACAGAAATCTCTCAAGGCAGCGTATGGGGTTATTCCCGCTGCCGTGTTCCGTCTTTAGCAAAAGTCTACTTTAAAAATCCAGTTTTATAAGCAACTGCATGGGGACTGTTGAACAGGCCTGCCGGGAAAGCCCGCAAGGGCGGTTTTTCAGCCCCTTCAGCCATCCTTCCGCTGCAGTTCTGCCCCCCGCCCTGCGGCCTGCAGGATCCGCGCGCGCAGCCAGCGCAGGGCCGGGTCCCTGTCGCGGCTCTTGTGCCAGATCTGAACGTAGGGCACGGGCGGCAGCGGAATGGGCGCCGGCAAGATGATCAGATGATCGCCCAGAACAAGGTCCCGCAGGCTGCCTCTGGCGACCGTGAGAATAAGGTCCGTGTCAGCGATCAGCTCCGGCGCGACGCCCCAGTGCGGCAGCACCAGCGCCAGCCGGCGGGTGTGGCCGGAACGGGCAAGCGTTTCGTCCACCTCGTTGATGGTGTCATCACGCATGGCGACCATGGCATGAGGCCGCGAGAAATATGCCGCAGCATCCAACGGCTTTCCCTCCAGCGTACGCCGGTCCAGCAGGCAGGCATAGTCATCGTTGATGATCAGCTCCGATTTGACCTGCGGCGGCAGAACGGGAAACACCCCGAGCCCGAGATCCAGATCACCATCGCAGACACCGGCGGCCATGGCTTCGCGGCTGAACTGGCTGATCGCAAGGTCTATGCCCGGCGCATGCTGCCGCAGATCGCGCACCAGATTCGGCAGCAGCATGGCCCCGCCATAATCCGACATGGACAGGCGGAACCGGTGACGGGTGCCTTGCGGGTCGAAACCCTGCGGCCCCAGCACGCTGCGCACACCGGCCAGCGCATCGGCCAGCGGCTGGGCGATTTCCAGCGCCCGGATGGTCGGAACAAGCCCGCCGCCCTGGCGCACCAGCAGAGGATCCCCCAGCAGCTCCCGCAGCCGCGCAAGAGCGTGGCTGACGGCGGGCTGGCTCATGTTCAGCCGTGCGGCGGCGCGCGAAACATGGCGCTCCGTCAGAAGCGCGTCCAGCACCACCAGAAGATTGAGGTCAACGGACCTCAGACTATGCGCCTGATGCATGTTTTCCTGCCAGATACGAATTTCACATTCGCAAGTACTATATCTAAACCGGGGCCAGAGTTCATCAGAAAGGACAATCCGATGCAGTTTCAAGCCCCCTTCACCCTTCTTGGCGCAGCCCTTCTTGCGGGCGCTGTCGTCCCCTTCCAGGCCGGAGCCAATGCCGCGATGGGCCGTGCCCTCGGCCATCCGCTCTGGGCCACCGCGGTATCGCTTGGTGTGAGCATGCTCTGCGTCATTCCGGTGATGCTGGCCATGAAGGTTCCGTTCCCCAGCCTTGGCAACCTTGCCGGACAGCCCAGATGGATCTGGACCGGTGGCCTTGCCGGGGTCATCTACATTACGGCCGCAATTCTGGTTGCGCCGAAGCTTGGTGCCGCCGGTTTCATGACCGCCGTGATTGCCGGGCAGCTTGCCGCCTCGCTTCTGGTCGATGCCTACGGTCTCATGGGTTTCAGCGCCCGCGATATTTCGCCCTCACGCCTCATCGGCATCCTGCTCGTGGTGGCAGGCGTCCTTCTGATCCAGGCAGGCCCCTTCCTGCGGGCCTCGTCAGTATCAGGTAGCGGAAACTGATCCAGCACCGGCGCCCCTTGCCTGAACACTAACCCCGAGCTTAGTGTAAACGCGTTCAGAAAATATCGATCAACGGTGTTTTTCTATTGACCGGATTCAAGGCCAGATATAAACGCGTTTATTAAACCTATTCACTGAACGCGATCAGGTAACATCATGCCAAGACCCGCAATGACAGATGAAGAGCTTGCAGCCGTTCAGGCCCGCATTCTGGCTGAAACCGCACGCATCGTTGCTGCCGAGGGCTATGCCGCGCTGTCCATGCGCAAGCTGGCCGAAGGCCTCAACCTGACGGCAGGAGCGCTCTACCGCTATTTCCCGACGAAGCAGCATCTGATGATCGCCTATTGCTCCGGCGCCATTGACAGGCTGAACGCAACCGCCCAGACCATCAACGCGAAGCCCCTGCCCTCGGTCGACATCCTGCGCGAGCTGCTTCTCTCCTATGGCGAATTCGCACTGGAGGATCAGGACCGCTTCCGGCTGATTTTTCTCGATATCGAGATCAGCCGTCAGGTTGAACTGTGCCGGACGACCGAAAATCTCAAGGGATATGAACTGGTCAAGGCCCGCATGGCGTCAGCCATGGAGGAAGGCTCGATCCGCCGCATGGACCCGGCCCTGGCAACCCACCTGCTGTGGGGCGCCATCCATGGCGCAGTCGTGCTGCTGCTCAGCATTACGGAAATAGACCTCGGCGATCCGCATACGCTGATCCGGCAATCCATCGACATGGCCCTGCGCGGCCTTGCCCCGGAAAGTGCACGTGCAGAGAGCCTTCAGACGCAGGCGGCATGACCGGGCGCGGGTCTGATACCAAGGCTCTGAGATGCTGACGCATCACGCCTTGAAAATGCTCAAGCGCCGCACGGGCTTAACCGGCACTGGATGAGTCAATCTCATCGAGTGCCGGTATGACTGCGCCGCTTCGGTCAGACATTGTAGTACTCACGGTACCATTTGACGAACTTTGCCACGCCTTCGCGCACACCTGTGCGAGGGCGGTAGCCGGTGAGCGTCTGCAACAGGCTGGCATCGGCCCAGGTGGCCGGCACATCACCCGCCTGCATCGGCATCAGCTTGCGTTCCGCCGTGCGGCCCGTCGCCTCTTCGATGGCAGCGATGAACTCCGTCAGTTCCACGCTCTGCGAGTTGCCGATGTTCACGACACGCCAGGGCGCGACCGGAGAAAGGCTGTCCCCCTCCGGCACTGCCGCTCCCTCTTCAGGCTGTTGCGGGACTGCATCGATCAGAAGCCGGATGCCTTCCACCAGGTCTTCCACATAGGTGAAGTCCCGGCTCATCTCGCCATAATTATAGACCTCGATCGGATTGCCTTCGAGGATCGACTTGGTGAACTTGAACAGCGCCATGTCCGGGCGCCCCCAGGGGCCATAGACCGTGAAGAAACGGAACATGGTGATGGGCGTGCCATAGAGATGGGCATAGGAATGGGCCATCACCTCGCAGGCCTTTTTCGTAGCCGCATAGAATGACATCTGATGGTCAGCCTTGACAGTCTCCTGAAACGGCATGTCCGTGTTGGCGCCATAGGCCGAAGAGGTGGAGGCGATCAGCAGGTGCTGCGGCGGAAAGGCTCTCGCGGCTTCCAGCATCTCGAATGTGCCGGCAATGTTGCTGTCGAGATAGGAGCGCGGTGCCTCGATGGAGTAACGCACACCCGCCTGGGCGGCCAGATGCACGACCACGTCAGGGCGGTTGGCCTCGAACAGCGAGCGCACCAGTTCACCATCCTCGACGCGGCCTGTGACGGCAGTGAAATGCTCGTTCTGCAGCAGCATCTGGTGACGCCGCTCCTTGAGCCGCACGTCGTAGTAATCCGTCATGGCATCGAGGCCGATAACGCGGAACCCCTCTTCCAGCAGCCGGGTGCAAAGAAAATATCCGATGAAGCCGGCCGACCCGGTCACGAAGGCGGTGCGCATATGTTTAACCCGTACGGAGAACCCGAAAGCGGCAACCAATTTGTGACAGCCCTCATAGCACCCGGGCTCTGACACGCCAAGGATTCGGACTGTGAAGGCGGCCCTTGAAAAGACAGAAAGCGCCAGCCTTGCAGCCAGCGCTTCCCGTAGAGTTCAATTCCCTTGCCCGGTCAGGCGACGGCGCGGGCCAGCGCGCAACGCGACCACAAGGCATTCAGCGCGCCGACCAGATGGTCGATATCGGCGTCCGAATGAAACGGCGTCGGCGTGATGCGCAGGCGCTCGGTGCCCTTCGGCACGGTCGGGTAATTGATCGGCTGGACATAGATGCCGTAGTTGTCGAGCAGGATGTCCGAGATCCACTTGCACTTGGATGCATTGCCCACCATCACCGGAACGATGTGGCTGGGATTGTCCATATGCGGGATGCCACGGCGGTCCAGCAGGCTGCGCAGACGGGCCACGCGGTCCTGATGCGCCTCACGCTCGGCCGTGCTCTGCTTCAGATGACGGATCGAAGCCGTGGCGCCAGCGGCCAGTGACGGCGGCAGCGCCGTTGTGAAGATGAAGCCCGAAGCGAAGGAGCGCACGAAGTCGCAGAGCTGGCGCGAGCCGGTGATGTAGCCGCCCATCACGCCAAAAGCCTTGCCAAGCGTGCCTTCGATCACCGTCAGACGGTCCATCAGGCCTTCGCGCTCGGCAATGCCGCCGCCGCGCGGGCCGTAAAGGCCAACCGCGTGCACTTCATCCAGATAGGTCATCGCGCCATAGCGTTCGGCCACGTCGCAGATTTCCTTGATGGGGGCGATGTCGCCGTCCATCGAATAGACGCTCTCGAAGGCAACCAGCTTGGGAGCAGCCGGATCATCAGCGGCGAGCTTGCGCTCCAGATCTTCCGGGCTGTTGTGCTTCCACACGCGCTTTTCGGCGCGGCTGTGGCGGATGCCCTCGATCATCGAGGCATGGTTCAGCGCATCGGAATAAACGATGCAGCCGGGGATCTTCGAGGCCAGCGTGCCGAGGGCAGCCCAGTTGGACACATAGCCCGAGGTGAAGATGAGCGCCGATTCCTTGCCATGCAGATCTGCGAGCTCGTGCTCAAGCTGGACATGGTAGTGGTTGGTGCCCGAGATGTTGCGTGTGCCGCCAGCGCCCGCGCCGCAGCTGTCGACCGCATCCTTCATGGCGGTAACCACATCCGGATGCTGGCCCATGCCAAGATAATCGTTGGAGCACCACACGGTCACTTCGTGGGTGGAGCCATCTTCGCGGAAACGGGTCGCCTTGGGAAATTCGCCTGAATGACGCTTCAGATCAGCGAATACGCGATAGTTGCCATCCTCCCGCAAGCCGTCCAGCGCCTGCGCAAAGAAGCTTTCGAAGTCCATGGCGTATTCCCTCTTCTTCTCAAGCAGACGCAATCCGCGCCCGCCATTGGCGTCCTGCAAGCCCTTGTGTCCAGAGCCGGTCATCATATGGCCAGCCCTCCCAGGCGGATCTGATAAGGGGAAGTTGCCCCGCCCCACTCACGCGTCCTGTGATACGAAGCCTGACAGCCTCGTGACCCCGCACCATGTAGCGCAAGGTAGCGCTCCAACACATAGTTTAAAATGCCGCAGGCTGTCATTATTCTAATTCCGGGTTACAGAATTCTTTTCAGGAGAAGAGCCCGGCCGGTCAACTCTGAGACACTTGCCCCGCCGCCCTCTCTTCCGGCGATCATTCTGGAACCTTAGCCTCCTGTCCGCGTTAACACTTTGATCTGGGACAAGCCGGGCATCACGCCGAGTTGATGCTGACGTCTTTTTCCAGCCAGAGATAACAGGACCGCTGAAAACAGGAGCGAAATCAAAGAACTGAGCCAGACCGGAGGCATCGAGTCCCGGCCGCCGCCGGCCTGAGAAGATCAGAAACCACGTCATTTTGTGATTCGGATAACATCTATCTTAAGGGAAATGGCGTAATAATGGCTGCATCACAGCAACCGGCCTAGCAAGTCACCTGTCAAAAAGACGAGGTGTACTTAAGGTCTAAAAAAAATCCGGTGCCGTGAACTGTGCTCAGACGTGACTGTCATGCCGAGGGAGGCAAAAATGACGCATCGTCTCATGAAGAAAGCCATCATTCCGGCAGTTGCCATCATGCTTTCTGCCGCCCCGCTCGCGCTCGCCGCCCCCAAGTCGGAGCGGCATGTGCTGCCTGAGGACAATCTCTCCGTCACGCTCGCCAGCCTTGGTGCCGGGCCTGCGGCCGGTGAGGACACCTCCATCTGGGTCGGACCGGTCGACATTCAGGGCCGCAAGGTCATCTGGGTCGAACTGATCGACGCCGAGGGCGAAGTCATCTACGCGTCAGAAGTCGCGCAGAACGAAACCCATCTGCTGCCCGATGGCCGCGCCATCGTGGTGAGCCCGCTCAACGCCCCGGAAGGTACACTTGCCGCTGCGAAGGACGAATCGCGCGTTCCTGCTGAAGCAGGCCAGATGATCACCCGCCGCGTGGTGGATGATCAGGAAGGCCAGACTGCCGTCGAGCTGGTCCAGACCCCGCCGCAGGAGCCTTCGATCCTGCTGCAGCTGGCCAAAGCGGGCGAAACCGTCTGGCACGGTCTCATCGCCCTCTTCCAGGGCGCTGCCGATTCGGTGCGCGTTGCCTGGAACTGGATCGTGGATACGGTTGCCGTCTGATACCGGCGTTCAATGCACTTGTGTCACTCGAGGCTGATCGCTCCGCCCCTGCGTGCGGGAGCAAGCCATGGCGTCATGCGCGGAGATCATCAGACTTCGCCTGAGGGCTGGGATCAGCCACTGGCCCTGCCGGATCGTCCCCGGCAGGCAGCATGATCAGAACAGCGGCGGCTTGGGACGCGGTGCGGGCACGGTGCCCATTGCGCCCTCAGCTTGTTCGCCAGTGCCTGCCGCGCCGCCGCCGAGTGTGTCTGCGCCCTCTTCCACCACAGTTACCGGGGGACCGGAATAGCCGGCCGGGGGCGGCACGGTGGAGGTCTGGCGGCAATCGGTCAGCCACACGTCATAGACGGCGTGCTCGACGCCATGCAGGCCGGGGCTCGCGGCGAACATCCAGCCGGAAAAGATCCGCTGGATCTGGTTGTTGAGCGTTACCTCATCCACCTGCACGAAGGCCGTCGTCAGCGGATTTTCGGTCTGCGGCCGGGTGTGGCAGACGCGCGGCGTCACCTGCAGCGCGCCGAACTGGACCGTCTCGCCAATATAGACATCAAAGGAGGTGATACGGCCGGTGATCTTGTCGAGACCGGAGAAGACGGCCACCGGGTTCTCGATGATATCAGCGCGCGCAGGCACGGCGGCAAGGGCGCAGAAAAGGGCGCCAGCAAAGGCTGTGCCGAAGACCGGCGTGCTCTTCATCCTGTTGATTTGCCGCATGATTGTCCCTGGCAAGTCTCTTGTTCTGGCGGGCGTAACACCCGATTGCGGCTGCCGGAAGGCAAGCCCTTGCGCGGCAACGGTTTCCGCCGCCGCGCAAGTCTGTTTATCAGCCCAGCGAAGCCAGACGGCTCACCGCCGTCTGCACCTGTGTCTTGCGGGCAGAAAGCTCTGCCAGCTTCTCGCGCTCACCCTCGACAACTTCTTCCTTTGCCTTTTCGACAAAGGCCGGATTGGAGAGCTTCTTCTCGATGCGGCCGATCTCGTCTTCCAGCTTGGCGAGGTCCTTGGCGAGACGCGCTTTTTCCGCCCCCAGATCAATGACGCCGGCAAGCGGCAGACAGACGGTGGCATCGCCAACAATGATCTGCGCTGCGCCCTTCGGCAGTTCACCAGCCAGCGTCAGGCTTTCAGCGCGGGCAAGGCGCAGGATGGCTGCCTCGTGGGTCTTCACCCTCGCAACCGTTACGTCACCGGCACCGACCATCACCACCGGGATCTGCGCACCGGCCGGTACGTTCATTTCCGAGCGCACGGAGCGGATTTCGGAAATGAGGCCAACCAGCCAGTTGATCTCTTCGGCGGCCGCCGCATCTGCCAGCGCAGGGGCAGGCCAGCGGGTGAGCATGAGAATCTGATCCGGTGCACCGGTTTCCTCGCCGAGGCGGGCCCACAGCTCTTCCGTCAGGAAGGGCATGAAGGGGTGGAGGATCTTCAGGATCTCGTCCAGCGTCCAGGCTGCGGTCGCGCGGATTTCCGCCTTGGCGGCTTCATCCGTGCCGTTGAACACGGGCTTGGCCAGTTCCAGGAACCAGTCGCAATAGGTGTTCCAGACGAAACGGTAGACGCCATTGGCCGCATCGTTGAAGCGGTAGGCCTCCAGCGCCTCGCGCACTTCCTCGGCGCAACGGCCGACTTCCGTGGCGATCCAGCGGTTGAGCGTATGGGTGGCGCGGGCCGGATCAAAACCGGCGACGCGCTTGCAGCCGTTCATCTCGGCAAAGCGGGCCGCGTTCCACAGCTTGGTGGCAAAGTTGCGGTAGCCGCCGACGCGGCTGGTGGCCAGCTTGATGTCACGGCCCTGCGCTGCCATCGCCGCCAGCGTGAAGCGCAGCGCATCGGCACCGAACTCGTCAATCAGCTGCAGCGGGTCGATGACATTGCCCTTCGACTTCGACATCTTCTGCCCTTTCTCGTCACGGACGAGGGCATGGATGTAGACGGTCTCGAAAGGCTCGGTCTTCATGAAATGCAGCGACATCATCATCATGCGGGCGACCCAGAAGAAGATGATGTCGAAGCCGGTGATCAGCACCGAAGTCGGGAAATAGCGCGCCAGTTCCGGTGTCTTGTCCGGCCAGCCGAGCGTCGAGAACGGCCAGAGCGCAGAGGAGAACCAGGTGTCGAGCACGTCCTCATCGCGGTAGAGGAGAACGCTCTCCCCGGCCCCGGCTTCCCAGGCAGCCAGCGCTTGTTCCATGGCCGCCATTTCAACCGGCTTGCCATAATGGGCAGCGGCCGCCTTCAGGGCTTCGGCTTCCGTCTTCTCGACGAAGATCTTGCCATCGGGACCATACCACGCCGGGATCTGATGGCCCCACCACAGCTGGCGCGAGATGCACCAGGGCTGGATGTTCTCCATCCACTCGTAATAGGTCTTGTCCCAGTTGGACGGAACGAACTTGGTGCGCCCCTCGCGGACGGAGGCAATCGCAGGCTTGGCCAGCGTCGCGGCATCCACATACCACTGGTCGGTCAGCATCGGCTCGATCGGCACGCCGCCACGGTCGCCATGCGGCACCATGTGGGTGTGATCCTCGATGCGGTCCAAGAGCCCCTGCTCTTCCATCTGCACAACAAGCGCCTTGCGCACGGCAAAGCGGTCCAGCCCGTGGAAGGCGGCGATGGTGGCATCCAGCATCTCAGACGCCGGCACACCGGCGAGGAATTCGGCATTCTCGGCCAGAATGACCCGTGCCTCACGGTCGAGGATGGAGATCATCGGCAGATCGTTGCGCTTGCCTACTTCGAAATCGTTGAAGTCATGCGCCGGGGTGATCTTCACTGCGCCGGAACCGGCGGTGGGATCGGCATAGTCATCGCCCACGATCGGCACGCGGCGGCCGACCAGCGGCAGGATGATGTGCTTGCCGATCAGGTCCTTGTAGCGCGGATCTTCCGGATTCACGGCAACGGCGGTGTCGCCCAGCATGGTTTCCGGACGTGTGGTGGCCACGACGATGTAATCGCGGGTCTCATACTCCGTCGCATTGCCTTCGTCATCGAAGGCAACCGGATGCTGATAGGTGGCACCGCCTTCCAGTGGATAGCGGAAGTGCCAGAGGTTGCCCTTGATCTCCTGCTGCACGACTTCCAGGTCGGAAATCGCGGTCAGCAGTTTCGGGTCCCAGTTGACGAGACGCTTGTCCTTGTAGATCAGGCCGTCGCGGAAGAGCGACACGAAGACTTCCAGAACGGCAGCCGACAGGCCCTCATCCATGGTGAAGCGCTCGCGGTCCCAGTCGCAGGACGCGCCAAGGCGCTTCAGCTGGTTGAAGATCATGCCGCCGGATTCGCCCTTCCAGTTCCAGACGCGCTCGATGAAGGCGTCACGGCCCATGTCGCGGCGCGACGGCTCCTTGCGCTCGGCAAGCTGGCGCTCCACCACCATCTGCGTGGCAATGCCTGCGTGATCCATGCCCGGCTGCCACAGCACGTCCTTGCCGCGCATGCGCTCGAAGCGGATCAGGATGTCCTGCAGCGTGTTGTTGAGCGCATGGCCCATGTGCAGGGAGCCCGTCACGTTCGGCGGCGGGATCACGATCGTATAGGACGGGGCACCATCGGCAGCACCGGCACCGGCGCGCGATGCTCCGGCCTTTTCCCACATTTCAGTGATCCGCGGCTCGACGGCCGCTGCGTCATAGGTCTTGTCAAGCATGAGGGCTTCCCGGGACTTTCCGTTATCTGGGCCTGTGTAAATCGGATGGCGGGCAGCGAGTCAACATCCTGAGCAGAATGGGGACTGAACTGAAGCAGAAATGGCAACGCCGCCCGCAGGCGGCGTTCAGGTCATGCATGGCACATGCCAAGCCGCTGCAGATCAGCGCTTGCGTACCACGCGTTCGATTTCCTGGCGGACGAGACGCTCCACCATGACCGGCAGGTTCTGATCGAGCCAGCTTTTCAGCATCGGGCGCAGCATGTCCTTCACCAGATCCTCCAGCGTGCGGGCATTGGCCGACAGGATGGTGCTGGACAGATTCTCGAAGGCAGCACTGACGGCAGCACCGGCCATGTCCGAGACAAGGGGCGTTTCCTCGTCCAGCGGGTCAAGATTGTCCATCGATACAGGCGCAAGACCTTCGGCAACGGAAGAGCGCGCCGGCTGCGGCGCAGCTTTCGGGGCCGGAGCCGGAGCAGGCTCGTCGTCTTCTTCCATGAAGCCGATGTCGCCAGCATCATCGTCCATCGTATCTGGCATGCCCTCAACCATGGCGAAGGGATCTTCTTCCTCTTCCTCCTCGACAGCCAGTTCTTCCGTCAGTTCAAGAACGTCGTCATCGGCAACGTCTTCGTCGGCCTCAAAGGCAGCAATATCTTCGTCGATGGCAGCATCGCCGTCATCATCATCATCGCCTGCCATATCGAACAGCTTGTCCAGGTCATCCTGCGACATGCCGGCTTCTTCTTCCTCAGGCATTTCATTGACTTGCGGCATAGGGGCTACGGGCTCCGGGGCTGCTGGTGCCGTCTTGCTGGCGGCAGGAGTTTCCTCGTCGGAAATGATCCGGCGAATGGAGGCGAGAATTTCCTCCATTGAGGGTTCCTGCGCCTGACTGGCCTTCGACATGAGTTCCCCCAGAACTGATTACATACGCACCGGCACCGAACTCGAAAGTTACGATTCGGTTAAGGGAATTATGCTGAGTCGCCTGTCAACATCATAGGCGGACAGGGCGGCACAGACACCTTATCCCCTTCTAATAGGAAAAACTTGCCGGGTAGACCGGTATTGCCAATGGAAAACGCGCCCCGGAAGGGCGCGTTCTCTGAACTCATGGCAATTTCGCAGATCAGCGCCGAATCATCAGCGGCCGTCCGGCGTACGCATGCCAAACCACTTGTCGCGCACCTTGCTGTAATGCTCGGTCGGCTCATAGCGTGCCACCTGCAGGCCGAGATACTCAGCGTCCAGACGGCCAACGGCCGACAGCAGCTGGTAGGCACTGACGATGCGGTTGCGCTGTGCCGTGACGAGATTTGAACGCTGCGTAATCAGTTCGCGCTGAGCGTTCAGGACGTCAAGCGTCGTACGCTGACCGACACGCTGCTCCTCGATGACACCCTGCAGAGCGAGCTGCTGGGCTTCCACGGCGGCCTGAGCAGCCGTGATCGAGGCCTCGGCGGCCTGATAGTCACCCCAGGCGGAGATCACATTGGCCCGGATCTGGTTGCGCAGCACATCAAGCTGGATCTCAGCCTGGCCGAGTTCTTCCTTCGCCTGACGAACGCGGGAGGAAAGTGCCCCGCCCTGATAAAGCGGCACGGAAACGCGCCCCACCACGGAGGCGGAATTGACGGCGTTGATGGACTGAGACGGCTTCCAGTCACGGCCGACGCTGCCTTCCAGCGTCACGGTCGGAAGCTGCTCGCCCTCAATGGTTTTCACATTGTAGGCGGCCGCATCAACTTGATGCTGGGCCTGACGCAGCAGCGGCTGGTACTCTTCGCCCAGACGGATCGCTTCTTCGACCGAACGCGGGATCAGTTTGCCGACCGGCGTGGAGGCCGAAAGGTTGCGCGCTTCAATACCAACGATCTGCTCGTAAACGGCGCGGCTGGCATTGAGATTGGCGATGGCCGAGTTGAGGCTGGCCTGGGCTTCTGCGTAGCGTGCTTCCGCCTGGGACACGTCCGTACGGGTGCCCTCACCCACCTCGAACTGGTCCTTCGATGCCCGTACCTGCTCACGCAGGAAGTCAATCGAGCTTCTCTGAAGGGCAACAAGAGCGGTGTCGCGGATCACGTTCACATAAGACTGGGCCGCAGAGAGCAGCACGTCCTGCTCGGTTGCGCTCAGGCTTTCCCGCTGGGCCCGCACAAGCGCTTCGGCCTGTTTGGTCGAGTTCACCGTCCGGAAACCGCGGAACAGCGCCTGCTGAATGGAGAGGGACATCGACGCATTGTTGCGGATGTTGTCGGGGCCGACGCTGGCGGAGGTCCGGATAGATCCAGCCGAAGCGTTGGCCGTGATGGTCGGCCGCCAGCCCGAAAGGGCCTGCGGGACACGCTCGTCGGTGGCGCGCAATGCAGCGCGAGCCGCATTCAGGGTCGGGTTATTGGCATATGCGAGCGCCAGAGCTTCGGAAATGCTTTCAGCCTGAGCGGTCGAAGAAAGCGCGAAAGCACTGATGCCAAGCAAAGCAGCAGAAAGGGATACTCTAAAACGCACTGAAAACGCCCCTCGATGTACGGGCCCCCACCCGTGCTGTCATTTGGCGGGGAGTATAACCAGCTGCGGCGCCGTGCCTACCCCTCACCGAAAATTAAGAATCCGTTTCTTCCTCCCTGCGGCAGCGCTGCAACAGGTAACGCCATACGTAAAGCGCCCGAAAACTGCAGCTTTTCAGCAGTTTCCGGGCGCGAGACTTGAACGATGTTCAGATATGTGTGTTTTCAGAAGACGAATTCGGCCGCCTTCCCGAAGCCAGGCAGCGTATGCGCGCTGGCGTTGAAGCCAAAGCGGGCGCCAATCGCTGCACCGGAATTCTGATAGATACGGGCAACACCTGCCCCGCCACGCCCTTCGATGGCCACAAGCCGGCCGCCGTCCTTCAGCTGGCCGGCCAGCTGCTCGGGAATGAAATCAACGGCGCCATCCAGAAGGATCACGTCGTAGGGGCCTTCCGAAGCACAGCCTTCGGTGAGCTTGCCCTCGACAACGGCGGCATTCTCGATGCCAAGGCTGACAAGTGTCTGGCTGGCGCGGGCTGCAAGCCCGGCATCCTCTTCCACCTGCACAACCGTCCCGGCGATCCCGGCAAGCACGGCAGTGCTGTAGCCGGACGCTCCGCCAACAACGAGCACGACGTCATCCGCTTTCACTTCGGCAAGCTGGATCAGTTTGCCAAGCACATGCGGCTTGAGGAGATAGCGCGGTGCGCCGGTGTCGGACACGAGCGTGTCTTCATCGATATAGGCAACCGGCTTCTTCGAACCTGCCACGAACAGCTCGCGCGGGACAGATTCCATCGCGTCGAGTATCCGCAGATCGGTTACATCATTGGTTCTGAGCTGGTTATCCACCATTCGCGTGCGGGATTGCGCGTAGTCACCCATCGCGTGCCTCTTTCGATTTCTGGCGAAAGCCTCTCCAACTTTCTTGCCTGATCCCTTACCGGGCGCAGACAGGCGTGACAAGGGGCAGATCGGCGCAGCCCATGCCTTCTCCAGACTTTCGGAGCCAGTCCTTCTGAAAGGCTGCGGAACCCTGAAGCGCCTCACCTCGCGTTCTCCGGCGATTGCCGCCTCTGCCAGACACCATCGGCCCCTGCTGATGAAGAAAGGGAAAACGCAAAGAGGCCGCTTGACAGACAAGGGGCGGTAGTCGAAAAGACGCGCCAAGGCCTCGTGGCGGAGTGGTTACGCAGCGGATTGCAAATCCGTCCACCCCGGTTCGATTCCGGGCGAGGCCTCCATCTCCCATACATTTCATCAAGTACAGTTTGATTGCAGCTCTCAGGCTTGCGCTTCGAGCAGAGAAGTCGCGTCTTCAGCTGTCATGGGCAGGCCCAGAAAATAGCCTTGCGCCTCCGGGCAGCCAATTTCGCGCAGTGCATCCACCTGTTCTGCGCGCTCGACTCCCTCGGCGATGACCCGAAGCTTCAGCTTCTGCCCGAGTGTCACCACAGCCTCCGCAATCCCTCTGTCGCTCTCGTCCCGGTCAATGTGGCGCACCAGGCCTTCATCGATCTTCAGCCGGGATACGGGGAACCTCCTGAGCGAGGCAAGGCTTGAATGGCCCTTGCCGAAATCATCGATGGCCAGTCCAACGCCCAGCGCATGCAACTCGGCCATGACGGCCACCGCCCGCTCCACATTCTGCATGAGCACGCCTTCGGTGATTTCGAGCTCCAGCAGCCCCGGCCCGAGGCCTGCCCGCCGGAGAGCATCCATGACTGTCCGGGTCCAGTCCGGATCACTGAACTGTTGCGGCGCGATATTGATGCTGACCTTGAAACCGGAAAACCCTTTCTCCTGCCAGAGACGCGCCTGCTCCACCGCCTGCCCGAGCACCACGTGACCAAGCTCGCAGATCAGCCCTGTCTCTTCCATCAGCGGCACGAAATAGCGCGGCATGATGAGGCCTTCGAACGGGTTTTCCCAGCGCACCAGACCTTCAAAGCCCGTGATCCGGTTGTCAGAAAGGTCAATCTGCGGCTGATAATGCAGGATGAATTCCCGGTTCCGCAGCGCGCGGCGAATCCCTTCCAGCATTTGGAGCTTGCAGGAGGACGTCTGTCCTTCTGCCGGTGAATAGAGATGAAACGTATTGCGGCCAGCGCGTTTGGCCATATACATCGCCGTATCGGCGCACTGGACCAGTGCAGCTGCATCCGTTGCGTCATCGGGATAGCAGGCGGCGCCCATGCTGCAGGTGACATGAAAGGATTGCCCTGCCAATTGCACCGGCGACGAGAGCTTTTCCTTCAGCTCGCGCAAGAATGCAGGCATTGCACTGGCGGATGCGGCCGCCCCCTCAAGGATCAGGACGAATTCGTCGCCCCCCAGCCGCAGAACCTTGCCGCGCCCCCGAACCTCCTCGCTCAGCCTTGAAGCCATGGCGAGCAGAAGCCGGTCACCGGCGGCATGCCCGAGGCTGTCGTTGACGGTCTTGAAATTGTCGAGATCAACGAAGACCACGGCCACACGCTCTTCCGGCCCGCGCACTCGTCCCAAGGCCGCGTCAATGGAGTTTTCAAGCTGACTGCGGTTCGGCAGGCTGGTGAGCGGATCATGGTGGGCCAGAAAGCGGATCTGCTCTTCGGCGCGCTTGCGCTCAATGGCAATGGCCGCGATCCGGGCCGTGTCAGCGATCAGCCTGTCTTCCACCGGCCCGGGCAGCCCTGGCGTTTTCTTGTAGATCGCGAAGGTGCCCAGCACCCGGTCGTCCAGCGACATGATGGGGGTAGACCAGCAGCAGCGCAGCCCGAATTTCGAGGCGAGCGGATGAAAGTCCGCCCAAAGAGGGTCGGTCTGGATATTGCCAACCGTCACGGGTTTCCGCGTGAAGGCTGCTGTGCCGCAGGACCCGACGCTGGGGCCGATCTCAATCCCATCGATTGCATCGCAATAGGCCTTCGGAAGACTGGGTGCTGCTCCGTGGCGCAAATTCCGCCCCTCCTCATCCAGAAGCAGAACGGAGCAGACCGCACCATCCAGCTGCCCTTCGATAAGGCGGACCATGCATTCCAGCACGTCGGACAGCGGGGCGCTGGAGGCAATCATCTCCAGCACCTGGGCCTGCGCATCACGCAGGCCATCGGCTTTCCGGCGCTCGGTGATATCGCGGCAGACGCCAAACAGGCCGACGATGTTTCCGTCATCGTCCCGCAGAGGATATTTCGAGGACGCAAACCAGCGGCGGGCACCATTGGGTTGAATGATGCATTCCTCTTTGTCGATCAAGGGAATGCCGGTGCGCAGAACCTGCCTTTCATCCCTGAAAAAGCCCATGGCAACAGGAAAGGGATGCAGCTCGAGATCCGTCTTGCCGGTCAGGCTGTCCGCTGACTCAAGGCCAAGATCGGCAGCAACGGCGCGGTTTGCGAGCACAAACCTGCAGCGGGTATCCTTGATGAAGAGGTAATCAGCCACCTGATCAAACATGGTGCGCAACCAGACACGTTCCTGCAGGAACTGCTGCGGCACACACGGCCCGCTTTCGCGCAACACACGCCCGCAGTCCGGAAGGTCGTCAACCAGCACGCCCATTTTTCTGCCCGGCTCACCCGGAAGATCACTGGCAGGATCGCGGTGCAGTTCGCCAGCTGGTGCACCGTCTGGCTCGCCAGAGTCCAAACTGTTAATTTCACCATAAGTAGAAATTACAGGCTTCCATTTGGAGTTCATATTTCTCCCCCTGAGGCAACCCGCTGCGCATTCCCAAACATCTTTTCACTTAGACTCATAAGCTTGAATAAACCGCAAAAGATCAACTTGCCGATATCAACTTTGCTAAAATTGAACTGAAGCCGGGCTGCTGAACTGGTGCAGCACAACAAGCCCGCAGCATCGCAGCCGGCCGGCGGCAAAAAAACCTTTTGCCCTATGCCCATATCAGGTTACCTCCAGCCTGTGCCGTCCCGGCTGGCGGCGGCAAGTGCAAGCATAGAGAGTGCGATGAAACACGGCGGCGATCTGTTTCAGGCCACGTCCACTTACGGCGGGGCGGAGGAAGACTGGCTGGACCTGTCGACCGGCATCAATCCGCATGCCTATCCGGTACCTGCCAGCCTGCCTGCCTCCGCATGGTCTCGCCTGCCCGCGCATGCCGCGCAGGAAAGCCTTCTGAAAGCAGCCCGTGCCGCCTATCAGGTGCCCGCGCATCTCGGCCTTGCCGCAGCGCCGGGCACGCAGGTCATCCTGCCGCATCTGCCGGCCCTGCTGCCGGAAGGCGGCGTCACCATCGCAGGACCCACCTATTCCAGCCACGGCGATGCCTGGCGCGCAGCCGGGCGGCAGGTGAGCGAAACTTCAGACATTTTCCGTGCGGGGCCGGAAGACCGGATCGCCCTCATCGTCAGCCCCAACAATCCCGATGGCCGCTGGCACGAACCGCAGGCGCTTCTGAAGCTTGCCGGAGACATGCAGCAGCGCGGCGGCTTTCTGGTGGTGGACGAGGCCTTTGCCGACGTGGATCCGTCCCGCAGCCTTTTGCCCCATCTCATGGATGAGCCGGTGCTGG
Organism: Pannonibacter phragmitetus DSM 14782; assembly: GCF_000382365.1. GTDB lineage: Bacteria > Pseudomonadota > Alphaproteobacteria > Rhizobiales > Stappiaceae > Pannonibacter > Pannonibacter phragmitetus. The sequence continues at coordinate 94,299 of NZ_KB908228.1, forward strand.
TGCTGCGCTCCTTCGGCAAGTTCTTCGGTCTTGCCGGATTGCGCCTCGGCTTTCTGGCGGGGCCTCGGAACGTGACGGATGCCCTTGCCCGGCGCCTGGAAAGCTGGTCCGTCAGCGGCCCGGCGCTGAAAGTCGGTACGCAGGCCCTGCGGGATCTGGACTGGCAGGCCGCAATGCGCAAGAAGCTGGCGCAGGAAATGGCCTCGCTTGAGGACGTGCTGCGTGCCGCAGGCCTTGCGATCCGCGGCGGCACTTCGCTTTACGTACTGGCGGAGCATCCGGGTGCCGCCCGCCTGCATCAGGCGCTGGCGCAGCGCCGCATCTGGGTGCGTGCCTTCGACTACGCCCCCAGCTGGCTGCGCTTTGGCCTGCCCGGCTCGCCGGAAGGCCTTGCCCGTCTGCGGCAGGCGCTCACCGAAGCCATGGCATCACACGACGAGGCAACACCGTGCTGAGCGACCCGCTGGCGCTCTGGCTGCTGCTGGGGGCCATAGCCCTTGATGCTGTCATTGGCGATCCGGACTGGCTGTGGCGGCGCCTGCCGCATCCCGTGGTCTGGATCGGCAAGCTGATCAGCCTGCTGGACCGCAGCCTCAACCGCAAAAGGTGGTCTGCCGCCTTGCGCCGTATGACAGGCATACTGACGCTTGTCCTGCTGGTGGCAGGGGGGGCGGGCACCGGTTTTCTGCTGCAGGCAGGCCTTTCCGCCCTGCCCTATGGCGAGGCTGGAATCATTGTCATTGCCGCCGTGTTCCTCGCCCAGAACAGCCTCTATGTGCATGTGAAGGCCGTCGCCGATGGCCTGCGGGACGGTGGGCTGGCGGGAGGCCGAAGGGCGGTGTCGATGATCGTCGGGCGCGATCCGGAGCAGCTGGATGAGAGCGGCGTCTCCCGTGCCGCCATCGAATCCTGTGCCGAGAACTTTTCCGACGGCGTTGTTGCCCCGGTCTTCTGGTTCGCGGTACTCGGGCTGCCGGGGCTCATTGCCTACAAGGCCGTCAACACGGCCGATTCCATGATCGGCCACAAGACGGCCCGGCATCAGCACTTCGGCTGGGCTTCGGCCCGCTTTGATGACCTGATCAACCTGCCTGCGTCACGGCTTTCGGCGCTTTTCATCGCATTGGCCGCCCCTCTGGTCACCGGCTCGCCCTTGCGGTCCCTTGCTACAGTGCGCCGGGATGCCGGGCTGCACCGCTCCCCCAATGCGGGCTGGCCGGAGGCGGCGATGGCCGGGGCCCTTGGCGTCGCACTGGCGGGCCCGCGCGCCTATGCCACTTACCGGGTGGAAGACCCTTTCATGAACCCTGAGGGACGCAAGGATGCAGGCGAAGCCGACATCCGCCGGGCCCTGCATGTGCTTGCAGGGGCTTGCGCAATCGAGGCTTTGCTGCTTCTCATCATGGCTCTGGCATTATCCTGATGCCATGATCCATGAAAACACTGGCCGGACCGTGAGATGATCCCGTTTTCCGCAGCTGCCGAGAATAACAAGACCCCCATCCTCGAAATCCTGAAAGACGCCTTTGCCGGGTCAAGCCGTGTGCTGGAAATTGCCAGCGGCACGGGCCAGCATGCAGTGCATTTCGCCAAGAATCTGCCGCATCTCGTCTGGCAGCCCAGCGATCTGCCCGAGCATCTGGCGGGCCTTGAACAGCGGATCGTTGAAACTGACCTCGACAACATCGGGGAACCGCTGGAACTCGACGTGCTCGACCTGCCCTGGCCGACGCCGGACCGGGAGGCAGACGATGCCTTCGACGCCATCTACACCTCGAACAGCCTGCACATCGTCAGCTGGGAGGGCGTCGAAGCGTTCTTTGAAGGGGTCGGCGAAACGCTGGCAGTGGGCGGCACGCTCGCCATCTATGGCGCCTTCAAATATGGTGGTGCCTTCACCACGCCCAGCAACGAGGCCTTTGACCAGAGCCTGCGCAAGAAGGACCCGAAGAGCGGGTTGCGTGACTTTGAAAAAGTCGACGCCCTCGCCCGCGCCATCGGCCTGACGCTCCTCTCCGACCATGCGATGCCGGCCAACAACCAGCTGCTGATCTACCGGCGGGGCTGAGCCTTGCTTTCCTGACAGGTCCCGGCACAAGGCCGGGACGGCGTGGCGACTGGGTCAGCCGCGGGAAGCAGTAAAAAGGCGCGAGCCCCATTGAGGCTCGCGCCTGTCCCTCAAAGCGGAATGTTGTCGTGCTTCTTCCAGGGCAGCTCTTCCTGCTTGGACCGCAGGAGGGCAAGGGCGCGGGAGACACGCTTGCGGGTGGAATGCGGCATGATCACTTCATCGATGTAGCCGCGCTCGGCCGCGACGAAGGGATTGGCGAAGCGGTCCTCATAGTCCTTGGTGCGCTTGGCGATCTTGTCCTTGTCGGAAAGCTCGGAGCGGTAGAGGATTTCGACCGCGCCCTTGGCCCCCATCACCGCGATTTCGGCGCTCGGCCAGGCGTAGTTGATGTCGCCGCCAATGTGCTTGGAACTCATCACGTCATAGGCCCCGCCATAGGCCTTGCGGGTGATGACAGTGATTTTCGGCACCGTCGCTTCCGCATAGGCGAACAGCAGCTTGGCGCCATGCTTGATCAGCCCGCCATATTCCTGCGCCGTGCCCGGCAGGAAGCCCGGCACATCGACGAAGGTGACGACCGGAATGTTGAAGCAGTCGCAGAAGCGCACGAAACGGGCGGCCTTGCGGCTGGCGTCGCTGTCCAGCACCCCGGCCAGCACCATCGGCTGGTTGGCAATGATGCCCACGGTGCGCCCTTCGAGGCGGCCGAAGCCGGTGATGATATTCTTGGCAAAGCCCGCCTGGATCTCGAAGAAATCCCCCTCGTCCAGCGTCTTCATCACAAGCTCCTTCATGTCGTAGGGCTTGTTCGGATTGTCCGGCACCAGCGTGTCGAGGCTCATGTCGATGCGGGAGGGATCGTCGTGGCAATCCACCTCCGGCACATCGGCCAGATTGTTCATCGGCAGGAAGTCGATGAGGCGGCGCATTTCCAGAAGCGCCTCCACATCATTCTCGAAGGCGCCATCCGCGATGGAGGACTTGGTGGTGTGGATGCTGGCACCGCCCAGTTCCTCGGAGGTCACCGTCTCGTTGGTCACGGTCTTCACCACATCCGGGCCGGTGACGAACATGTAGGACGTGTCGCGCACCATGAAGATGAAGTCGGTCATGGCCGGGGAATAGACATCACCGCCCGCGCAAGGGCCCATGATCAGCGAGATCTGCGGAATGACGCCGGAGGCGGTGACATTGCGCTGGAACACCTCGCCGTAACCGGCAAGCGCTGCCACGCCTTCCTGAATGCGCGCGCCGCCGGCATCGAACAGGCCGATGATGGGCGCGCGGTTCTTCAGGGCCATGTCCTGGATCTTGATGATTTTTTGGGCATGTGTCTCGGACAGCGAGCCGCCGAAGACCGTGAAGTCCTTGGAAAAAACATAGACGACACGGCCATTTACGGTGCCCCAGCCGGTGACGACGCCATCACCGGGGATATGCGCCTCGTCCATGCCGAAGTCCGTGCAGCGGTGCTGCTTGAACATGTCGAATTCCTCGAAGGACCCTTCGTCCAGCAGGATGTCGATCCGCTCGCGCGCCGTCAGCTTGCCGCGCCCGTGCTGGGCGCCGATGCGGCGCTGCCCGCCCCCCAGCCGCGCTGTCTCGCGCCGGTGCTCCAGTTCGGCCAGGATATCCTTCATCATCCGCCTCTTCAGAAAAAAACATCTGCCGCAGGGTCTACCACGTCAGGGCCAAAGGCGAGAAGTCAGCACAAAGAAGGACCTTTGCCGTCAACGCCAGGGACATTGCACAACTTCTAGGCACATGAGCGTGAAGATTGTTCTTTTGCAGCCTGCGCGGATTTGCCATGCTTGCCTAAATGAACAGCAATAACGGCGGGGTACGGAATGGCGCCAGAGCGGGAGGTCTTCAATGAGATGCTGGGGGCAGACGGGCGGCCGAGGCCGGCCTACGCAAGACTGGCCGAATGGCTCGACAGCCAGCCGAAAAACTTCCTGACGCGCAAAAGCCGGGAAGCAGAAACAATCTTCAGGCGCCTTGGCATCACCTTTGCCGTCTATGGCGCCCAGGAGGCGACGGAACGCCTCATCCCCTTCGACCCCATCCCGCGCATCATCTCCGCCGCCGAGTGGCGCCGCCTGTCGGCCGGCATAGAGCAGCGCGTGCGTGCCCTCAACGCCTTTCTGCATGACATCTACCACAGGCAGGAGATCATCCGCGCCGGGCGGCTGCCGGCCGAACTGATCCTGCAGAACGATGCCTTCCTGCCGGAAATGGTGGGCTTCACTCCGGCGCGGCGCGTCTATTCGCACATCATCGGCACCGATCTGGTGCGCGTTGGCGAGAATGACTTCTACGTGCTGGAAGACAACACGCGCACGCCCTCCGGCGTCTCCTACATGCTGGAGAACCGGGAAACCATGATGCGCATGTTCCCGGATCTGTTCCAGATGCACCGGGTGGCGGCGATCGAGCAATATCCGGATCTTCTGCGCCAGACGCTGGAAAGCGTGGCGCCCGACACGACGCGCAAGGAGCCGACGATCTGCATCCTGACGCCGGGCATCTACAACTCGGCCTATTTCGAGCACGCCTTCCTTGCCGACCAGATGGGCGTGGAGCTGGTGGAAGGGCGCGATCTCTTCGTCGACAATGGCAAGGTCTGGATGCGCACCACGCGCCAGCCCAAGCAGGTGGACGTGATCTACCGGCGCATTGACGATGCCTTCCTCGATCCTCTCACCTTCCGCCCGGATTCCATGCTGGGCGTGCCGGGGCTCTTCGATGCCTACCGGGCAGGCACGGTCACGATCTGCAATGCGCCGGGCACCGGCATTGCCGATGACAAGGCCATCTATGCCTATGTGCCGGACATCATCGAGTTCTACACCGGCCAGAAGCCGATCCTGAACAACGTGCCGACCTGGAACTGCTCGCGGCCGGACGACTTTGCCTATGTGCTCGACAACCTCGCCGATATCGTCGTCAAGGAAGTGCATGGCTCGGGCGGCTACGGCATGCTGATCGGCCCGACCGCGTCCAAGCGCGAAATTGCCGCCTTCCGGGAGATCCTGAAGGCCAATCCGAAGAACTATATCGCCCAGCCGACCCTGTCGCTGTCTGCCTGCCCCACCCATGTGGCCTCCGGGGTTGCCCCCCGCCACGTGGACCTGCGCCCCTATGTCCTGATCGGTGATCAGGTGCGGATCACCCCCGGCGGGCTGACCCGCGTGGCGCTGAAGAAGGGCTCCCTGGTCGTGAATTCGAGCCAGGGCGGCGGCACCAAGGATACCTGGGTTCTGGAGGACTGATCATCATGCTCGGCCGCACAGCCGCCTCCCTTTTCTGGATGTCGCGCTACAAGGAGCGCTCCCACAACACCGCACGCCTGCTGGAAGCGGCATGGCGCACCGCCATGATTCCGCAACAGGGCATGAACGAGGCTGAGGACTGGCGCTCGGCGCTGGCTGGCTCCGGCTGCGAATCTGCCTTCATGGAGAAATCCGGCGAGGTGACCTCGCGCGCGGTGACGAATTTCATGCTGTTCGACAAGGAGAGCCCCTCCTCCGTCCGCAACAGTCTGGAGATGGCCCGCAACAACGCCCGCGCCGTGCGCACCGGCATCACGTCCGAACTCTGGGAGGCGATCAACACCACCTGGATCGAATTCAGCGACGTGAAGCCGCAGACGCTGACGCAGGACAAGCTGCCGGAGTTTCTTGCCTGGATCGGCCAGCGCGCCATGCTGTTCCGCGGTGCGCTGCTGGGCACGCTGCTGCGCGATGACGGTTATTCCTTCTCGCAACTCGGCCATTTTGTCGAACGTGCCGACCACACGGCGCGGGTGCTGGATGCCAAATACTGGATCCTGCTGCCGGTCACCGACATGGCCGGCAAGGGGCACCATCACCAGTGGTCCTCGATCCTGCGCGTCATGTCCGGCCTCAGAAGCTACCGCTTCGCCTTCCCCAATGCAGAGCTGAAGGCGGCGAATATCGCTGAATTCCTGATCCTGCGCCGGGAGATGCCGCGCTCGCTTGCTCACAGCTACGACTGGCTCAACAGCACGATGAACGATCTCACGGCCTTCTATGGCGAGCAGATGCCAAGCGCTCCCCTGGCCGGCGCGATGCAGGAACAGCTCAGGGCCGGACAGATGCGGGATATCTACAGCAAGGGCCTGCACGAGTTCCTGGTGGACTTCACCCTCCGGAACAATGCTTTCGCCGACCGGGTCGCCCGTGATTACAATTTTGCCTGATAGAAAAGGCCGAAGGCAGGAGCCAGCATCCGATGCGCCTGACAGTCCGCCACACAACGCACTACCGTTATGACACGCCGCTCGCCAATGCCATGCAGCAGCTGCGGCTGACGCCGCCTGCCTGCGCGGGCCAGAACATCATTGACTGGCGCATCGAGGCTCCGGGCATGGACCGCGCAACAACCTACCACGATGCTTTCGGCAATCTGGTGCACATGATCTCAAGCCGCGAACAGTTGGAGGCCGTTACCATCACCGCCTCCGGCACGGTGGAAACCACCGACCTCAACGGCGTTCTGGGCGAGGAGCCCGTGGAGACGCCGGTGCGGATCTACACCCGCGTAACACCGCTGACGGAGGCCAACAACGCCATCCGCAGGCTGTCCAGCCTTGTGACGGACGACGACCAGATCGGCGGCTGCCACGCCCTGATGCACGCGATCCGCGACAAAGTGGGCTACAAGGTGGGCGTCACCGAAACCCATGCCACGGCCATTCAGGTGCTCGCCGCCGGTGAAGGCGTGTGCCAGGACCACGCCCATATCTTCATCGCTGCTGCCCGTGCCGCCGGAGTGCCTGCCCGCTATGTCTCCGGCTATCTGCTGCTGGACGAGGCGCAGGAATCGGAGGCTCATCACGCCTGGGCCGAGGCCTATGTCGAGGGGCTGGGCTGGGTCGGCTTTGATATTTCCAACGGCATTTGCCCGACAGAGCGGTATATCCGCTTGACGGCTGGGCTGGACTCGCGTTCCGCTGCTCCGATACGCGGCATCCGGTTCGGCGGCATGGAAGAAAACCTTGATGTTGAGGTTGATGTGGCCCGCACCGGAAGCCAGCAGCAACAATAACAGGCCGAAGCGGCCGGATGATGAAGCGGACCCCTTTGCCGTGACCTATTGTGTTGGCCTGAAACTTGACCGTGGTCTCGTCTTTGCTGCCGACACCCGCACCAATGCGGGTGTCGACAATATCGCCACCTTCAAGAAGCTGCATGTCTGGGAAGAGCAGGGAGAGCGTGTCTTCACCCTGCTGACCGCCGGCAATCTCGCCATCACCCAGTCAGTCGTGTCGATCCTGTCCGAACAGATCGCCTCGCCCACCCTCAACAAGATCAACCTGATGAGCGTGGACACCATGTTCCAGGCGGCCCGCCTTGTCGGGCAGGCCGTGCGGGATGTGCGGGCACTGGATGGCGATGCACTGGCAGCAAGCGCGGAGAGCTTCTTCGTCACCTTCATCTTCGGCGGCCAGATTAAGGGCGAGGCGCCGCGCCTGTTCCAGATCTATTCGGCTGGCAATTTCATCGAGGCCACCGACGACACCATGTTCTTCCAGATCGGCGAGCACAAATATGGCAAGCCGATCCTCGACCGGGTGACCCGCCGCGACATGCGCCTTGGCGCTGCGGCCAAGATGGCGCTGCTGTCCTTCGATTCCACCCTGCGCTCGAACCTCTCGGTCGGCATGCCCATCGACCTGATGCTCTACAACACGGACAGCTTCACCGCCCACCGCCAGAAGCGCATCGACCGGGAAGATCCGTACTTCCAGACGCTTTCCTCGGAATGGTCCAACGCCCTGCGCAAAGCGTTCACGGAAATCCCGGAATTCGAGATCTGAAGCTTCAGAAAGCCGCACCGTCCCGGCGGTGCTTCCGGTATCCGTCAGCCCCCTCCCCGCGCCGTCCCGGCCTCCGTGCCGGGACCTGTAAGGGACGAGTGGCATCAGATTGAAAATAGAAGAACTTGACCGGAAGTGCGCCCATCACAGGCCCCGGCACAAGGCCGGGGCGGCGCGGAGTGTGGGGAGCGATGTCGCGCCACTCACACACAGATTCAAGCGGTTGAGAAACTGATTCAACTCCGCGGCAATCAGATTCAACAGGCTCGAAAACTGATTCAACGCGCTGTGAATTTGATTCCAGTTAAGCCTTCAACCAACTGAAATAAAAAACTTTTTCCTATTCATGCCCAAGGATCAGCGCGGCAGCGTCAAACTCGGTCTTCTTGTAGGTGCGGATGCGGCGGGCTTCGGTGTCCTCGCCCCAGAGTTCGGCGTTCCAGTCCTCGTCCACATGGGCAGCGGCCCAGAGGTCTTCGGAGCCGTGGTTGCGGCGGGCGAGAAGCAGAGAAATGACGGCCGAGCCGGTGACACTCGTCACCGTGTGCAGGGCGGCGAGTTCCAGCGCGGAGAACCCGTCCAGCGCCTTGCGGAAAGCCGCCACCAGCGCCTCGTCCTGCGGCACATGCATGATACCGCCGGACAGGCGGAAACGGCCGCCGAGTTCGGCTTCAGCTGCCCCCAGCAGCGGATCCCAGATCTGGCGCTGGCGTTCGGTCAGCCGCTCCGGCTCGCTGGCGCGGTAGCACAGGGCATCATTGCCGGCGTAACGGGCGATCTCATCGGCGACCTCCGCAAAGCGGTCCCCAACCGCATCGATGGCCGCATTGGCAATCCGGGTCAGCGGCATGATGCCGGGGTTGATCACCTTTTCCTGCGCGTGCCATTCGGCAGCAACTGCGGCAGCAAGTCGGGCATCAGGCAGAAGCAGCGGCTTGCGGCCCGGTGTCTTCACCGCGCGGCCATCCAGCAGCACTGCGTGCCCCCCCTCAGCCGGGGCGGACGAAGCAACATCATAGAAGCGCTTCGGCAATTCCCGGCGCGAGAGTTCCTTAGCCCGCTCGACCGGATCATATTTGGCAAGGTCCGCGTGGATCTCTTCAAAGATATCGCGCATCAGAGCGTCTCCAGTGTCCAGCCGAGGCAGCGGGCAATCGCGCCGTCGATCGCGTCAAATTGGTCAATCACTACATGGGCCCCTGCCCCATGCAGCAGGTCAGCCGTGTGATAGCCCCAGGACACGCCAACGGCGAGAGCGCCGGCGGCACGGGCCATTTCCATGTCGAAGCTGGTGTCGCCGACCATCACCGTGCGCAGGGGCTCGGCGCCCGTCTCGCCCATGGCGCGCAGTACCATATCGGGATGCGGCTTGGAGGGGCTGGTGTCGGCGGTCTGGATGGTGATGAAGCGGCCTTCCAGATCATGCAGCTTCAGCATGTGGTCCACACCGCGCCGGGCCTTGCCGGTGGCGATGCCAAGCAGCACGTCCTCGCGCGCGCCAAGGCGCAGAATGGCCTCGCGGGCGCCCGGATAGAGCGGGTCATGATCAAGCCCCGCCGCGCGGCGGCTGCGCTTGGAGGCGCGGTAGGCCTCGGACATCATCCCCACCTTGCCGCGGTGATCGGGACCCACCAGACGCGCAAAGGCCTGTTCCAGCGACAGGCCGACTATGGACAGCGCTTCCTTGCGGCCCGGCATCGGCAGGCCGGCGGCGGCAAAGCCGACCTCAAGCCCGTGCAGGATGGTCTCCTGGCTGTCGATCAGCGTGCCGTCGCAGTCAAAGATCACAAGATACATGGGCAGGCAGGGTCCTCAGTCTTCCTCGTCCAGCTCCGGAACATAATCGGCCACATCGAAGCCGAGCAGGTTCCAGGTCTGCTGCATGTGCGGAGGCAGCGGCGCGGAGACGTCGATCTTCCCGTGACCCGAGGGGTGCGGAATGATGATGCGCCGGGCCAGCAGGTGCAGGCGGTTCTGGATGCCGCCGGGCAGCTCCCAGTTCTCCACGTTGAAATACTTGTCGTCCCCGATGATCGGGTGATGAATGTGGGCCGCATGGGCACGCAGCTGATGGGTGCGGCCGGTCACCGGCTTCATGGTCACCCAGGACAGTTTCTGCGCCGACTGCTCCACCACATTGTAGAGCGACACGGCGTGCTGGGCCTCGTCCTCGCCATGACGTGCAATGCGCATGCGCTCCTCGCTCTCGTCACGGGCGAGATAGGTGGAGATGCGGCCCTGCTTGGGCTTCGGCACGCCGGCCAGCATCGCCCAGTAGATCTTGCGGGTGTTGCGGTGGCGGAAGGACTTGGTCAGCTCCTGCGCGGCAAGACGGGTCTTGGCAACGAGGATGATGCCGGAGGTCTCGCGGTCCAGCCGGTGCACGAGGCGCGGCTTGTTGCCCTTGCTGTCGGTGAAGGCATCCAGCATGCCGTCGAGATGGCGGCGCAGGCCCGAACCGCCCTGCACGGCAAGACCAGCGGGCTTGTTCAGCACCATCACCATGCTGTCCTCGAACAGCATCATGTCCTCGATGGCCTTGCGGTCATCATCGATGAGCTTTGTGGACTTCGGCCGGGCGTTCTTGCGGTCGTCCGCCTCGATCTCGATGCCGAGCGGCGGGATGCGCACGCTCTGCCCGGCGGCAAGGCGGGTGGCGCTTTCGGCGCGCTTGCCGTCGACGCGCACCTGACCGGTGCGCAGCAGCTTCTGCAGGTGGCCGAAGCCAAGGCCCGGGAAATGGACCTTGAACCAACGGTCGAGGCGCATGCCAGCCTCATCGGCGGACACGGTCTTGAGTTCAATAGCGGACATATGGGTCTCGTTCTGGCGCTTGCCCGGCTTGGAGCGGGTATCCGGGACGGCCAACGCGGCACGTCAAACCGGCCCGGCAGGGCGCAGCTGTTGTTGTGCTCCTCTTAAGCGTCCTTGGCCCGCAAGGGAAGAGATTTCGCACCTCGGGCGCGTCACAACACCCGAAAGGCCGGAGTTTCAGGCTCCCACACTGCGTGCAATGGCGAGACCGGCAAAGACCGCGAGGATGGACAGGAGAACCGACAGGATCACATAGAGCAGCGCCAACTGCACGGCCCCCTTCTCCCACAGCAGCGCCATGTCCAGCGAGAAGGCGGAAAAGGTGGTAAAGCCGCCCAGAATTCCGGTCGCCACGAAAAGCCGCAGCCCGGCTGACGTGCCGGGATTGTAGCGCAGCAGCCAGCCGATGAAGAGGCCCATGATCAGCGAACCGGCCACATTCACCGTCAGCGTGCCATAGGGAAAATTCGGTCCGAACCAGCGCAGGGTCAGGAGGTTCACCCCGTGCCGGAGCGCGGCACCAATACCGCCGCCGAGTGCGACGATCAGAAAACTGCTCATTCTTTCAACCTTCCTGCGGAAGCGGCTCCTCCGCGTGCCTAACGCCGGCCTCACTGATCCGTTCCTCGATAAGGCGCCTCACCACTGGAATCAATGCAGGGTCCGCTTTCAGATGCGCGGCCTCTTCATCGACGATGGCCAGGAACAGGTTGCGCCTCAGCCTCTGCTCCTCTTCCGCCTCCAGCACACGGCTGCCGATGGAAGACTGGACGATGCGCATCAGCCGGTCCGCCGCCGTCAGCCGGCCCCAGAGATAGTCATGCTCGCGCCAGGAGCGGTTGAAGAAGGCGCCGAAGGTGTTGAGCGCCGATCCCTTCAGCACGAAGCCCTCATCCAGCAGGGAACTGGCGTCCCGCGGGCTGATCCGGTCGATCAGCGTTTCATTCACTTCCGAAAAATCTGTGCGCTGGAAAACGGGCAGCGTCACCAGATCATAGAAGGCAAAGCCCACATAGGCGCGCGTCAGATCCTGCCGCAGGCCCGGCACGAGGTAGGTGAAGGTCATCACCGCGAAAATATCATCCTGCAGCCGGTCGAGATCCCCCAGCCGCATGTGGGCGCGGATCGCAGCAAGCGCTGCCTCTACCGCCTTCGGACTGTCCTCCGTGGCAAGTCCGGCTGCCAGTTCGCAAATGTCTTGCGGATAGGCCGCCGCGTTCCAGCAGCGCAGCAGCATGTCGATCTGTTCGTAAAGTTCGCGCTTCAGCGCATCCAGATCATCCGGCTTCTGCACCGCCACGTCATGGCTGCGGGACTGGTAGAAACTGTTGAGGCGGCGCACCACGAAGCGCAGGCGGCGGATGCGGTAGTCTGCGTCCAGCCCCTTCAGCAGGCTGATCATGGCCTGCGAGGAACCGAAGTTGCCCGCCTCCATGGCCTCCGGCAGACCTGCCTTCAGGCGGGAAAGCACATCGTCCAGATCAAGCTCTGCGCCTGCCCTTGCAGCCAGCTCGCAGATCAGTCCCGCCAGCCGCTCGGCCAGTGCCTCCACCTTCAGGGTCTGATAGCTGAGATAGGCATAGCCCGCCTGCACATGGGCGGCCTCGTTCGCCTTGACCCGGCAACGGGTCAGTTCTTCGATGGTCAGCGGCTGAGTGGAGACGGCCGGCAGAATGCGCCCGACCTCCGCCTCCACCAGCGGATCGGTGGCGGCAATCACCTCGGCAAGGCGCCGTGCCCGCCGGTTGCGCGCCTCGATGGCCTTGAGGTCATCGCCCACGGGCTCGTTGCGTGGGATATGCGCGAGCGAAGACAGGATCACTCGGAAGAAGCCCGGCACAGTGTCACCATTGCCGTTCGGCCCCACGCCCTTGCCGTTGAAGGGCACAGGGTCCACATAGACCAGCCGCCGGGCGACCTCCCGGGTGGCGGGCCGCTCGTCTATCGCCTCGATCACCGGGCCGAAAGGCTTGTTCATCACAACGCTGCCATCGACAAAGCAGCGCCGCTCCACATCATCCACCGGCCCGCCAAGCGTACCGGACAGGAAGCTCTCGCGTGTCTCCCAGGCCTCGCCCCTCTCTGCCAGCAGTCTGTCCATCTCCCCCACCGTTGCGGGCGGAAAGGCGCCGGGGAAAGAGGACGTCGCACGGGCGGCAAAGACGAGGCCGGGAATGTGGCGCGGGGTGAAGCTGCTGTCCAGAACGCCCGGCATGCGGTGCTCGCAGGAAAAGCGCAGGATGCGCCGGTGTTCCCGCTCCTCGATGAAAGCCGGTTCATCAATGCGGATGCGCTGGCGGCGGCCGTAGTAATCGGTCAGGGTGACGAACAGCTCCAGCTTCTGTCCGCGCGGCACCAGCGTTGCGCCCTCGCGCCAGCTGGCATCCATGGCGTGGCAGGCATCCAGCATCCAGCCGCTGTAACGCGAACCGGAAAACGGCGGAGTAAACCAGCGAGACTGGGTGAGAAGGCGCAGTTTGTCGCGGGTCTCCGGACTGTCGATCTGCGCCTTCAGGCCGGAGGTGATCAGCCGGTCGATCACCGGCGACATGCCGCTCTTCAGATAGCGGGTGATGCCATCCTGCGGCTTTGCCAGCCGCGTCACATCGGCGTTTTCAAGCCACAGGTCCCGGTGCGCATCAAGCGGCAGATCATGGGCGATGGCGCGGGCCAGCATCACCCCGTTGACGCCGCCCGCCGACGCCCCGGCAATGGCATCCACCACCACGCGGACATTCACATCCGGCTCATAGGCGCGCAGCACATCCAGATAGGCGCGTGTCGAGGGAGAGAGGGTTCCGGCCGCCGCATCCTCCGCCGCCTCCAGCGGATCACGCGATGCGTTGAGACTGGAGGCCTTGACGAGGTTGAGGATTTCCCGGCTGACGCCGTGCATGTAGATGGCAAGGGACACACCGCCATAGAACACAAGCGCGAGGCGGATCTCGATCTGCTTCATGGGCGAATCCCCGGACTTTCAGGCCGCCAGCATCGCGCAGCCGCCCACTGACGGCAAGGCGAAGTTCGGAGGATGGTCAGCCATATCTTAGCGCCTTACGAGCCTCCGCTGCGCTCGCGCCGGAGCCTTGCCCAGTATTCAAGGCGTTTGCGCAACTCGCGCTCAAAGCCGCGCTCCACCGGGTCATAGAACACCTGGCGGCCCATGCTTTCGGGGAAATAGTCCTGACCGGAGAAGGCATCCGGCTGGTCATGGTCATAGGCGTAGCCATCGCCATAGCCTTCGGACTTCATCAGCTTGGTCGGGGCGTTGAGGATATGCTTGGGCGGCAGCAGCGAGCCGTGGCTCTTGGCAGCCCGCACCGCCGCCTTGTAGGCCGTATAGACCGCGTTCGACTTGGGCGCGGTCGCCAGATAGACGACGCATTGCGCCAGCGCCAGTTCGCCTTCCGGGGAGCCGAGCATCTGATAGGCATCGCGCGCGGCATTGGCCTGCGTCAGCGCCTGAGGATCAGCCAAGCCGATATCCTCCACCGCCATGCGGATCAGGCGGCGGGCGAGATAAAGCGGGTCCTCGCCGCCATCGAGCATGCGGGCGAACCAATAGAGCGCCGCATCGGGGTCCGAACCGCGCACCGACTTGTGCAGGGCGGAAATCAGGTTGTAATGGCCGTCCTGGCTCTTGTCATAGATCGGCGCCCGGCGCTGGACGATCTCCTGCAGGCGTGCTGCGGTGAAAACTTCCCCCTCCCCGGCTGCACGCCAGACATCTTCCGCGAGCGTCAGGGCAGAACGGCCGTCGCCATCGGCCATGCGCATCAGCACGCCGCGCGCTTCTTCGTCAAGCGGCAGAGGCTTGCCCTCCTCCTGCTCGGCCCGTGCCAGCAGACGCTCCACCGCCTCCCGGTCGAGTGAGCGGAAGGTCATCACGTGCGAGCGCGACAGGAGCGCGGCATTGAGCTCGAAGGACGGGTTCTCGGTCGTCGCCCCCACCAGCGTGATGGTGCCGTCTTCCATCACCGGCAGGAAGCTGTCCTGCTGGGCGCGGTTGAAGCGATGGATCTCGTCCACGAACAGCAGCGTTCCCCGCCCGCCCATGCGACGGGCACGGGCGGCCTCAAACATTTTCTTCAGGTCGGCAACGCCGGAAAAGATCGCCGAGATCTGTTCAAAGCCCAGATCCGTCTCCGCCGCCAGCAGCCGGGCGACGGTCGTCTTGCCGGTGCCCGGAGGACCCCAGAAGATCAGCGAGCCAAGACTGCGGTTGCGCAGCATGCGCGACAGGGTGCCGTCCGGCCCGAGCAGATGGTCCTGCCCCGCCACATCCTCCAGCCGCTTCGGGCGCAGCCTGTCCGCCAGCGGCCGCGGGCCGGCGGGTTGGGAGGCAAGCATGTGCCCGGAAGCGGAAAAGAGGTCACTCATGACGGATCAACTGCATGGTCAGCCGCGCAGGGCCAGACGTGTCGTCTCCCCGCCCCGCTTGATATCGAGGAGCCAGAACCTTGCAGGCCGTTTGAGCATCCGGTCAAGCTCTGCCGTGGTGCTGACCTTCTGTTCGTTCACACCTACGATGATATCCCCCGGCCGCAGGCCCACCCGGTTTGCCGGAGAACCTTGCGCCACCTCGCTGATCACCACACCCTCGTCAATGGTGTCGAGGCGCAATTCGTCCGAGACGGCCGGGGAAAGGTTGAGAACCGTTGCACCCGCAAAAGGCGAATAGGCCTCGATCTGGCGGGCATCGCGCGCCGGGGTTTCGGGCGCGGCCGTCAGCGGCACATCGGCTTGCAGTTCCGATCCGTTGCGCAGGAAGGTGAATTTCGCCGCACCGCCCAGCTGCCGGGTGGCAAAACGGTAGCCGAAGGAGTCAGGGTCGAGCACTTCAGCCCCATCCACCGCCGTCACAAGGTCACCGACCTTCAGCCCCGCCTTGTCGGCCGGGGAGCCCGGGAACACCTTGGTGACCAGCACGCCGCGCGGCCGGTCGAGGCCAAGGGCTTCGGCAATTTCCGCCCCAACCACCTGAACCGTGGCCCCCAGCCAGGGCCGCTGCACCTTGCCGGACGTCTGCGCCGATGTGGCGACGAAGCTAACCATATTGGCGGGGATCGCAAAGCCGATGCCGATGGAGCCGCCGGAACGGGAGAAAATCGCGGTGTTGATGCCGACCAGCCGTCCGTGCATGTCGACCAGCGCGCCGCCCGAGTTGCCCGGGTTGATGGCAGCATCGGTCTGGATGAAGAACTGATAGTCGGTCACGCCCACCTGCGTGCGGGCCAGAGCCGAGACAATGCCCTGCGTCACCGTCTGGCCGACACCGAAGGGATTGCCGATGGCCAGCACCATGTCACCGACTTCCAGCCCGTCCGAATCGGCAAATTCAACCGTCGGGAAATTGCCGCCCTCGCGGATCTTCAGCACGGCCAGATCCGTCCGCTCGTCCTTGAGAATGATATCGGCATCGAATTCGCGCCGGTCGCTGAGCGCCACGCGCACCTCGTCGGCATTCTCGATGACGTGATTGTTGGTGATGATGATGCCTTCCGGAGCAATGATCACACCGGACCCAAGGGAAGACTGCACCCGCCTGCGCTGGCCGCCCGGAGCGTTGTCGGGCACGCCGAAGAAGCGCCGGAAGAAGGGATCGTCCAGAAAGGGCGAAACCTGCCGCTGCTCCACCATGCGCGTCGCATAGACGTTGACGACTGCAGGCGCCACCTTCTTCACCACCGGGGCAAAGGACAGCGTCACTTCCGCTTCACTCTTTGGAACCTGCCGTTCCTGGGCAATGGCGGTGCCGGCAGCGCCGGGCACGGCAATGGCCCCCAGAATCAGGGTGCAGGCCAGCAAGCGGGTGAAGCAGGCCCGAAGGCGGTGGCCCGCGAACGGGGCGTGGCTGTGGGACAAGGCCATCATCAAAGCTCCCTCAAAATGCAGAATCCGGCCCGAAGGCCGGATTCGATACATGCCAGATAGGAAGCCTGTGCCGCAATGCCAAGCCTTGCAGCCCGGCATTGCGGTCTGTCTGGCTCAGGCAGAGCGAACCTGCGACAGGAAGGAGCGGACCTCCTCGTCGAGGTGGCGGGCCTGCGTGGTCAGTTCGCTGGCCGAGGCCACGAAGCCATCGGCAGCGGTGCCGGTGCGCTCGGTCACGTTGTTCACGCGGCGGATGTTGCTCGTCACCTCTTCGGTGCCGCGCGCTGCACGCTGCGTGTTGTCGGCGATGCCCTGGGTTGCGGCGCTCTGCTCCTCGACGGCAGAGGACACCTCGGTCACCGACATGGTGATCTCACCGATCGTCTCCTGGATCTCGGCGATTGCGGCAACGGCATCATCCGTGGCGCTGCGGATCGCGTCGATCTGCTGCTGGATTTCGCCGGTTGCCTTGCCGGTCTGCGAGGCCAGTTCCTTCACTTCCGATGCCACGACCGCAAAGCCGCGGCCAGCCTCGCCTGCACGCGCCGCCTCGATGGTGGCGTTGAGGGCAAGCAGGTTGGTCTGGTCGGCGATGTCGGAGATCAGCGTCACCACCTCACCGATGCGGTTGGCAGCTTCCGCCAGAGAACGCACGGTGGTGTTGGTGGCCTGGGCGCGGATCGTAGCCGTCTGGGCCACGCTGGACGAGCGGGCAATCAGTTCGGAGATCTGGCGGATCGAGCTCGACAGCTGGTCCGAAGCCGAAGCGATCGACTGCACTTCTTCCATGGCCTGGTTGGACATGTCGGCAGCACGAGACGCGCTGTCGCCAGCCGTCTGCGTCATTTCCTGCACTTCACGGGCAGCGGACTGCAGGCTCTGTGCCGACCGGGAGACGGTCTCCACAACGCGGCCAACGGATGCCTCGAACTCGGCGGCCAGACCGGACAGCATCTCCTTGCGCTGCTCGGCCTGCGAGCGGGCTGCAATCGCCTCTTCCTGCGCGCGGCGCTCCTGATCCGCAGCTGCATTCTCACGGATCTGCAGAACCGCGCGGCCAATCTCACCGATTTCATCGCCGCGGCGGGCTGCCGCGATGTCTTGCGACAGGTTGCCATTGGCGATGGACGTGAGCGCCTGCACCAGAACCTGAAGCGGCTTGGTGATGGTGCGCGAGAACAGCAGCGCCACCACGGCAACCACACCCAGGGTGATCAGCGTCAGCATGATCATCCGGTCACGCATGGCCGTGACGGCACTCAGGGTCTCTTCCATGGTCTTGTCTGCAACAACCGCATAGGTCTGGCCCATGAAGTTGATCGGCTCAGCCAGAACCATGCGGTCAAGCCCGTCCTTACCGGTCACTTCACCGGCCGAGCCCACGCCACGCAAAGCGTCCTCAATCGGCTTGCCCTCCATCTGGAACTTCAGCGCAGTCGGGAAGTTCAGCGCCGGCATCGTCGTCAGCACCATGCCGCCCTGAGCGACCAGATAGGTCTGCCCCGTTTCGCCAAGGCCCTCCCGATCGGCCAGAACCTTGTCCAGCATCGGAGAGGTCACGCGCATGGCGATGACACCCAGATACTTGCTCTCGCCGAACTCGTTCACATAGACGGGCTGAGCCAGGAACATGGACGGAACGCCGTCCACACCATATTCGCTGAAGCCGGTTGCCACCTGCGTGCCTGCCGGCTGACCTGCGGCCAGCTTGAACGCCTCGCCGAGGCCAGTCGCAGCCAGAGAACCTTCCGTGACGGACTGAAGGAAGTCGTCACCCTTGGTCACCGAGTAAAGCACAAGGCCGTCATTGGTGATGCCATAGATATCGCCATAGCCGCCAGCCTTCCAGGCGGAAAGGAACGAGCCATGCAGCTCGCCGTGGCGCCAGGAGTACATGGTCTTGTTGGTCTTGCCGTTCAGTTCGGCACGATCAGCGGCGGCGCTGCCAGCAGCCTGATAGTAGCTGCGGATCGAATCCATATCCGTGCCGAGATTTGCACGGGTGCTCGCCAGATCCTTCATCACCAGCGTTGCTGCAGCACCGGAGGCAAGGTTGGACAGATCCGACTGAATGCCATCGAGCTTGGCGGAAAGCAAAGCATGGCGCGACTGCACCATCAGGCTAAGCTCGGAAACGCCAGCCTTTTCAAGGCCGTCACGGCCGGTTGTATAGCCGATGACCCCAACCACTGCACAGGAAACCAATGCAAGGCCAACAGTGACGGCAGGTATAATTGTAGAAAGACGTAAAAAGCCCCGGCTCTTCACGCCGGCATTCTGACTTCCGCTCATAGCGCACCCAGCTCCATGGAAAGGAAAAGTGGGGGCAGCATCTCCTTAATGATCTTAAGAACAAGATAATTTTGACAAGTGATCTGAACAGACACACAAATTCAGCAGAAAATATCGACAAAAAGCAAAAGGCGGGCACTGGGCCCGCCTTTCACGTTTTCCTGCACTTCCGAAACCTTACGCTGCGTTTTCAGCAGCCTGTTCCGCTTCGTGACGGGCACGGTCGGCAGCGCCGCGTGCAGACATGTCACGGTCAACCAGCTCAATCACAGCCATCGGTGCGCTGTCGCCGTAGCGGAAGCCAGCCTTGACCACGCGGGTGTAGCCACCGTTGCGCTCCTTGTAACGGCTGGCGAGCACGTCAAACAGCTTGCGGACCATGGCAACGTCACGAACCTGCGAGATCGCCTGACGGCGGGCATGCAGGTCGCCGCGCTTGCCGAGGGTGACAAGCTTGTCCATGATCGGCTTCATTTCCTTGGCCTTCGGCAGCGTCGTGACGATGGCTTCGTGTTCAATCAGCGAGGCTGCCATGTTGGCGAACATCGCAGTACGGTGGCTCGTGGTGCGGCCGAGCTTGCGGCCGGATTTACCGTGGCGCATGGCCTTCTCCTTTAGACGTTAAGCGGGCATCCTCTGCGGGACTGCCGCCCTGTTGTTCTGCCAGGGGCGAAACCGCCCCTTAGTACTGATGGTCCTCGTAGCGCTTGGCGAGGTCCTCGATGTTCTCCGGCGGCCAGTTGGCCACGTCCATGCCCAGATGGAGACCCATCTGTGCGAGAACTTCCTTGATCTCGTTAAGCGACTTGCGGCCGAAGTTCGGCGTGCGGAGCATTTCCGCCTCGGTCTTCTGGATGAGATCGCCGATATAAACGATGTTGTCGTTCTTCAGGCAGTTTGCCGAACGAACGGACAGCTCGAGCTCGTCGACCTTCTTGAGAAGGGCCGGGTTGAATGCCAGTTCCGGAACGCTGTCTTCTGCAATCTCGCGCTTCGGCTCTTCGAAGTTGACGAAGATCGAAAGCTGGTCCTGCAGAATGCGTGCCGCGTAAGCCACCGCATCTTCCGGCTTCACCGAACCATCGGTTTCGACCGTCAGCGTCAGCTTGTCATAGTCAAGAACCTGGCCTTCACGGGTGTTTTCCACCTTGTAGGACACTTTCTTGACCGGGGAGTACAGGCTGTCGACCGGGATCAGACCAATCGGAGCGTCCTCAGGACGGTTCCGCTCGGCTGCCACGTAGCCCTTGCCGGTGTTGACCGTAAACTCCATGCGGATTTCCGCGCCCTCATCGAGGGTGCAGAGCACGAGTTCCGGGTTCAGCACTTCAACGTCGCCAACCGTCTGGATGTCACCAGCCGTCACGACGCCAGGCCCCTGCTTGCGCACAACCATGCGCTTGGGGCCCTCGCCTTCCATGCGGATCGCGATTTCCTTGATGTTCAGGATGATGTCCGTCACATCTTCGCGCACGCCCGGAATGGACGAGAATTCGTGCAGAACGCCGTCGATCTGCACAGCCGTTACAGCAGCACCCTGCAGCGAGGACAGCAGGATGCGGCGCAGGGCGTTGCCGAGCGTGAGGCCATAGCCGCGCTCAAGCGGCTCGGCGACCACGGTGCCGGTCGTGCGCGGGTTCTCACCCGGCTTCACTTCCAGCTTGTTCGGCTTGATCAGCTCTTGCCAGTTCTTCTGAATCGTCACGTTCTTACCTCGTCGGCTGTCCCGCCGGAGCTCGCCGGCCATTCTTCGCCATTGGAGGAAACCAGGTATCTGAAAGTCAAAAGACCTCAGACGCGGCGGCGCTTGCGCGGACGGCACCCGTTGTGCGGGATCGGCGTCACATCGCGGATCGACGTGATGAGGAAGCCGGCAGCCTGCAGGGCGCGCAGAGCCGATTCACGGCCCGAACCGGGACCACGAACTTCGACTTCGAGCGTGCGCATGCCGTGCTCGGAAGCCTTGCGGGCTGCGTCTTCTGCAGCAACCTGAGCTGCGTACGGGGTCGACTTACGCGAACCCTTGAAGCCGAGAGCACCAGCGGACGACCAGGAAATCGCATTTCCCTGCGCGTCGGTGATGGTGATCATGGTGTTGTTGAACGTGGAGTTCACGTGTGCCACGCCAGAAGAGATGTTCTTGCGTTCGCGGCGGCGCACGCGTGTCGTGTCCTTAGCCATTCTTGATTCCTTGGTTTGATCTCTGCACCGCCGTAATACCGGCGGCTACACCAGCCGATGAGGCAGATTACTTCTTCTTGCCAGCGATCGGCTTCGCCGGGCCCTTGCGGGTCCGCGCATTCGTATGGGTGCGCTGGCCACGGACCGGCAGGCCGCGGCGGTGACGCAGGCCGCGGTAGCAGCCAAGGTCCATCAGGCGCTTGATGTTCATCGCGGTCTCGCGGCGCAGGTCACCTTCCACGAGGTAGTCGCGGTCGATGGTCTCGCGGATCGCCAGCACTTCGGCGTCAGACAGCTGATTCACGCGGCGCTCCGGCGCAATGTTCACCTTTTCGATGATTTCCTGCGCGAACTTGGCACCAATGCCGTGAATGTACTGAAGCGCGATGACAACGCGCTTGTTCGTCGGGATGTTAACGCCAGCAATACGTGCCACGTGCGTCTCCATATCTTGCGGCTTATACGCCGCGGTTGCATTTCCCCGCGTCCGGTGGAGCCCGGCCCTTGCGGGAGTTTGTTGGCTGGCTTTGACCAGCACAGAATGTGCCGGCCCCGGTGTTTCCGGGATCGGCACATAATCTTGAGGATTAGAGCGCGGTGTTTACCGGCTCTCAACCCGTTCGTCAAGCTTCGAAAGAACGGCAGCAACGGCAGCCGTCACATCATCAATCGGCTGCATGCCATCAATGACCGTGAGAAGACCGTTCTTCTCGTAGTAGGGAATGACCACGGCCGTATCGCGGTTATAGGCTTCAAGACGCTGCTTGAAGACTTCCGGATCATCATCCTTGCGGACCGGCTGGCCGGCGGCCTTCGCTTCTTCCGCACGGTTGATGATTCGCGACACGAGCCTGGACTGGTCCACCCGCAGCTCGATCACCGCATCGAGACCGATGCGGTTTTCTGCGAGCATCTGATCCAGAGCCTCGGCCTGGGCCAGCGTGCGCGGAAAGCCATCGAGGATGAACCCCTTCTGTGCGTCCGCTTCACCGATCCTGTCACGGATGATGCCGACAACGATCTCGTCGGAGACGAGCCCGCCAGCGTCCATCACCGCCTTGGCTTTGAGGCCAACCTCGGTTCCGGCTGCGACGGCGGCACGAAGCATGTCGCCGGTCGACAGTTGCGGAATGCCATGTTTGGCAACAAGCCGGGCCGCCTGAGTACCCTTCCCTGCACCGGGAGGTCCGACCAGAATCAACCTCATCTACGCTTCCCCCTGAGCTTTGCTTTCTTCACCAGCCCCTCGTACTGGTGCGCAAGCAGATGGCCCTGGATCTGGGAAACGGTGTCCATCGTGACGCTCACAACGATCAGCAGCGAGGTTCCCCCGAAATAGAACGGAACGCCCGTCGCGGAAATGAGGAATTCGGGTAATAGGCAGACCGCCGTGATGTAGATGGCGCCCAGTACCGTAATGCGGGTCAGCACATGGTCAATGAATTGAGCCGTACGCTCGCCCGGACGAATTCCCGGAATGAATCCGCCGTGCCGCTTCAGATTGTCCGCCGTTTCCGACGGGCTGAACACGATGGCCGTGTAGAAGAAGCAGAAGAACACGATCATTGCCGCATAGAAGATCATGTACAGCGGCTGTCCATGACCAAGCAGCGTCGTCACCGTTGTCAGCCAGGCCGGACCGCTGCCCGCAGAGAACCCGGCAATGGTTGCCGGAATGAGCAGAAGCGACGAGGCGAAGATCGGCGGGATGACGCCCGCGGTGTTGAGCTTGAGGGGCAGGAACGACGTATTGCCCTCAAACATCTTGTTGCCAACCTGGCGCTTCGGATACTGGATCAGAAGCCGGCGCTGCGCCCGCTCCATGAACACGATCAGCGCAATCACGCCAACCGCCAAAATGAGAAGCACCGGAATGAGCCAGCCCGCAATGGCGTCCTGACGGCCCAGCTCGAACAGCGAAACAAGCGCCGTCGGCAGACCGGCCACGATGCCGGCGAAGATGATCAGCGAAATGCCGTTACCGATGCCGCGCGAGGTGATCTGCTCACCCAGCCACATCAGGAACATGGTGCCGCCCGTCAGGCTGAGAACAGCGGAAAGACGGAAGAACCAGCCCGGATCGGTCACCACATTGGCCGAACCCTCAAGCCCGACCGCAATGCCGTAGGACTGCGCAATCGCCAGAAGCACCGTGCCGTAGCGGGTGTACTGGTTGATGACCTTGCGGCCCTGCTCCCCTTCCTTCTTCAGCGCCTCGAGCGACGGCACAACGGTCGTCATCAGCTGCATGATGATGGAAGCGGAGATATAAGGCATGATGCCCAGGGCGAAGATCGCCATACGCTCGACGGCACCGCCGGCGAACATGTTGAACATGCCGATCACGCCAGACTGAGCCTGGCTGAAGGCCTGTGCAAAAGCGGCCGGATTGATCCCGGGCAGCGGGATGTAAGTGCCGAACCGATAAACCAAAAGCGCCCCCAGCGTGAACCAGATGCGCTTCTTGAGTTCTTCAGCCTTCGCGAAAGCCGAGAAATTGAGATTTGATGCCAGCTGTTCGGCAGCGGATGCCATGCCGTTCTCCGGAGGTTGCTGTCCGAGAAAAAGGGCGAAGCCCAGGCCTATTCGGCCTGAGCTCCGAGGATCACGACCTTGCCGCCAGCCTTCTCGACAGCCTCGACAGCCGTCTTGGAAGCGCCAGCAACTTCAAAGGTCACTGCGGCCTTCAGCTCGCCATCGGCCAGGAGGCGGACGCCGTCCTTGATGCGCTTGACGATGCCGGCAGCCTTGAGAGCCTCAACGGTGACCGCAGCCTTTGCATCCAGCTTGCCCTCGTCGAGAGCAACCTGCACGCGGCCGAGAGACACGATGTTGAAGTCCTTGGCAAAGATGTTGGTGAAACCGCGCTTCGGCAGGCGGCGATGCAGCGGCATCTGACCACCTTCAAAGCCCTTGATCGCCACGCCGGAACGGGACTTCTGACCCTTCACGCCGCGGCCACCAGTCTTGCCCTTGCCGGAGCCGATACCGCGGCCAACGCGGGTACGGTCCTTAACGGAACCAGGATTGTCCCGCAGGTCATTGAGCTTCATAGTCTTCTCTCCTGCCCTCACGCTTCGTCAACGATGCGGACGAGGTGCGGAAGCTTGCGGATCATGCCGCGCACTTCCGGAGTGTCCTTGAGCGTCGAGCGGCGGTGCATCTTGTTCAGGCCGAGGCCGATCAAGGTTGCCTGCTGCTCCTTGGGACGGCGCAGCGGGCTGCCGATCTGCTCGACCGTTACGGTCTTTTCGGTGTTCGCCATGGAACTACCCCTCGTTCAACTGGTTACCGGGGTGCCGGGCATCAAGCCTCGGCACCTGCCGGAACCGTTTCGTCGTTGTCGCGGCGGCGGCCCTGAAGCACCGAGACCTTGAGGCCGCGACGGGCCGCGACAGCACGCGGGCTGTCTTCCTTGGTCAGGGCGGCAAAGGTTGCGCGCACCATGTTGTACGGGTTCGAGGAGCCAAGCGACTTGGCAACCACGTCCTGGACGCCGAGCGTCTCGAACACGGCGCGCATCGGGCCACCCGCGATGATACCGGTACCAGCCGGAGCTGCACGCAGAATCACCTTGCCGGCGCCATGACGGCCCTCGACATCGTGATGCAGCGTACGGCCCTCGCGCAGCGGCACGCGGACCATAGCACGCTTGGCAGCTTCCGTTGCCTTGCGGATCGCTTCCGGCACTTCGCGAGCCTTGCCGTGGCCGAAGCCGACGCGGCCCTTCTGGTCACCCACGACGACGAGCGCGGCAAAGCCGAAACGACGGCCACCCTTGACCACCTTCGCGACGCGGTTGATGTGTACGAGCTTGTCGACGAACTCGCTGTCGCGCTCTTCGCGATCGCGCTCCCGTGTGTCCTGTCTCGCCATATTATTCGTCTTCCGTTCTTCAGAGCGCCAAGCGCTGGTCAGAATTCAAGTCCGCCCTCGCGGGCTGCATCTGCAAGCGCCTTGATGCGCCCGTGATACATGTACCCGCCACGGTCGAACACGACCTGCTTGACGCCAGCGGCCACAGCGCGCTCGGCGACAAGCTTGCCGACAGCTGCAGCCGCAGCCACATCGGCGCCCGTCTTCAATGCGCCCCGCACGTCCTTTTCAAGCGTGGAGGCAGAGGCAATGGTATGCCCCTTGGCGTCGTCGATGATCTGGGCATAGATCTGCTTCGACGAGCGGAATACGGAAAGGCGCGGACGACCGTTCGCCACCTTCTTGATCGAACGGCGCACGCGGTCGCGACGACGCTCGAAAGCAGTTTTGCTGTTCGCCATGATCCGGGTCCGTTACTTCTTCTTGCCTTCTTTGCGAACGATGAACTCGCCCGCATAGCGAATGCCCTTGCCCTTGTACGGCTCGGGGCCACGGTATTCGCGGATGTTAGCCGCGACCTGACCGACGACCTGCTTGTCGATGCCGGAGATAAGAATCTCGGTCGGCTTCGGGCACTTGACTTCAATTCCCTCCGGGACCTCGTAAACGACGTCGTGGGAGAAGCCAAGGGCGAGCTGGACATTGCGGCCCTGCATCTGAGCACGGTAACCCACACCGGTGATCTCGAGCTTGCGTTCGAAGCCCTGGCTCACACCGGTGATCAGGTTCTGGATCATGGTCCGGGTCATGCCCCACATGGAGCGTGCCGGCTTGCTGTCATTACGGGGATCAACCTGGATCCCGGCATCCGTCATTTCGGCGAGCACCAGATCGTTGAGCACGAAGGACAGCTGGCCCTTCGGTCCCTTGACCTCGATGGTGCGGCCGTTGATCGTTGCCGTTACCCCGCTCGGCACGGGGACTGGCTTTTTGCCAATACGAGACATCTGATCAACCTTGTCACATAAATAGGAAGGTCACTGCCGCGTCAGAAGACGCGGCAGAGCACTTCACCACCAACATTCTCATCCCGCGCCTGATGGTCGCTCATGACACCACGGGGGGTCGACAGGATCGACACACCAAGGCCATTCGCGACATGCGGAATGTTCTTTACCGACGAGTACACGCGGCGGCCCGGCTTGGAGATACGCTCGATCTCACGAATCACCGGTACACCATCGAAATACTTCAGTTCGATCTCAAGCTCGGACTTGCCGTCCTCGAATTCGACTGTCGTGTAGCCACGGATGTAACCTTCCTTGGCCAAAACATCAAGCACATGCGCACGCAGCTTCGAATGAGGTGAGGACACCTTGTTCTTGCGGCGCAGCTGCGCGTTCCGGATGCGGGTGAGCATATCACCCAACGGATCGGAAATTGCCATCGCAGCCTCTCCTTACCAGCTCGACTTGACCAGGCCCGGGATCTTACCCAGGGAGCCCAGCTCACGCAGCGCAACGCGCGACATCTTCAGCTTGCGGTAGAAGCCGCGCGGACGGCCGGTGACTTCACACCGGTTGCGCACGCGGTTCGGTGCCGAATTGCGCGGCAGGGCCGCGAGCTTCAGACGGGCGGCGAAACGCTCTTCCAGAGACAGCGTTTCATCCTTGGCTGCGGCCTTGAGAGCAGCACGCTTTGCAGCGTACTTCAGCACAAGGCGCTCGCGCCGCTTGTTCTTCTCGATCGCGCTCTTCTTCGCCATCGTTTTTCCTCGTTCCTTTCCCGTATATCCGCGTTACTTGCGGAACGGGAAGTTGAACGCGCGCAGCAGTTCGCGCGCCTCTTCATCGGTGTTGGCCGTGGTGCACACGACCACGTCCATACCCCAAATCTGGTCGACCTTGTCGTACTCGATTTCGGGGAAAACGATGTGTTCCTTAATGCCCATGGCATAGTTGCCACGGCCATCGAAGCTCTTCGGGTTCAGACCGCGGAAGTCACGAACGCGCGGAAGCGCGATGGTGATCAGACGGTCGAGAAACTCGAACATCTGTTCGCGGCGCAGCGTCACCTTGGCGCCGAGGGGCATGCCCTCACGCACCTTGAAGGTGGCGATGGAGTTCGCAGCCTTGGTGATCACCGGCTTCTGACCGGCGATGAGCGCCAAGTCGTCCGCAGCGATGCGCACCTTCTTGCTGTCTGCAACTGCCTCACCGACGCCCATGTTGAGAACAACCTTCTCAAGTTTGGGGATCTGCATCGGGTTGGTGTAGTTGAACTTTTCCTGCAGCTGCTTACGCACCACTTCATCGTAGTGCGTCTTGAGCCGCGGCACGTAGGTCTCAGCCATCGATCAGGTCTCCCGAACGCTTGGCCACACGGACCTTGCGGCCGTCTTCCTGCACCTTGAACCCGACGCGAGTCGGCTTGCCATCCTTCGGATCGGCTACAGCCAGGTTGGAAACGTGAATCGGGGCTTCCTTTGCCACGATTCCTGCTTCCTGGGTCTGCGTCTGGCGCTGGTGGCGGCGAACGACGTTGATGCCGCGCACGAGAGCCTTGTTGTCCGTCGGCAGCATCTGCAGCACTTCGCCGGTCTTGCCCTTGTCACGACCGGCGAGCACGACAACCGTGTCGCCTTTTTTAATTTTCGCAGCCATCAGAGCACCTCCGGCGCGAGCGAAATGATCTTCATGTGGTTCTTTGCACGGAGCTCGCGCGGCACCGGCCCAAAGATACGGGTGCCGATCGGCTCCTTGTTGTTGTTGACCAGGACCGCCGCATTGCGGTCGAACCGGATCACGCTGCCGTCGGGACGGCGAATGTCCTTCGCCGTACGCACGACGACCGCCTTCATCACGTCGCCCTTCTTGACGCGGCCGCGCGGGATAGCTTCCTTGATGCTGACGACGATGATGTCGCCAACGCGGGCATACTTCCGCTTCGAGCCGCCGAGCACCTTGATGCACATGACACGACGGGCGCCGGAATTATCCGCCACGTCGAGGTTTGTTTGCATCTGAATCATGACTTGGCCGCCTTGTTCTCTCTACGGCGCACCTGCCACGGGCGCCGGATGCTCAACAGAGCCGTGGTCTCAGGAGACCACGGTCCAACGTTTGGTCTTGGAGATCGGCGCGCACTCTTCGATCTGAACCGTGTCGCCGACCTGGTACTTGTTCGCTTCGTCATGCGCCCGGTACTTCTTGGACCGGCGCACCGTCTTCTTGAGCAGCGGGTGAGTGAAGCGACGCTCCACCTTCACCGTCACCGTCTTGTCATTCGCGTTGCTGACCACGGTGCCCTGCAAAATGCGTTTCGGCATTGAGGCCTCCTTACGCGGTTGCGGTCATGCGCTTATCGCGCATGATCGTCTGGATCCGGGCGATATCCCGGCGGATCTGCCGGAAACGACCAGTGTTTTCGAGCTGACCGGTGGCCTTCTGAAAGCGCAGGTTGAACTGCTCCTTCTTCAGTGCCTCGAGTTCCGTACGGAGCTCGTCGAGGGTCTTTGCCCTTACATCATTTGCCTTCATGGCTCAACTCTCCTCGACTGCCTTACTCGGCGATCCGCTGTACGAACCGGCACTTGATCGGCAGCTTGGCAGCAGCCAGGCGCATTGCTTCGCGGGCAACGTCTTCCGGCACGCCGTCAATCTCGAACATGATACGGCCCGGCTTGACACGGCAGGCCCAGTAGTCAGGGGCACCTTTACCCTTACCCATGCGGACTTCCGCAGGCTTGGAAGACACCGGCACATCCGGGAAAATCCGGATCCAAACACGGCCCGCACGCTTCATGTGACGGGTCATTGCACGACGGGCTGCCTCGATCTGGCGGGCGGTGACACGCTCCGGCTCCACGGCCTTCAGACCGAATTCGCCGAAGTTCAGGTCAGTACCGCCCTTCGCCATGCCGTGGATGCGGCCCTTGTGCTGCTTGCGGAACTTAGTTCGCTTCGGTTGCAGCATCGTTCTTCTCTCGTTCTTGCGTTACACGGGCGCTGCCTTTTCAGGCAGCGCGCTCGCGACCACGATCACGGCGCTGGCCGCGATCACCCTGATTCGCATCCGAGCTTTCGGTCGCGCGGCGTTCAGACGCCATCGGATCGTGCTCGAGGATCTCGCCCTTGAAGATCCAGACCTTGACGCCGCAGGCGCCATAGGCGGTGTGAGCGGTCGCTGTGCCATAATCGATGTCGGCGCGCAAGGTGTGCAGCGGCACACGGCCTTCACGATACCACTCGACGCGTGCGATTTCCGCACCACCCAGACGGCCGCCGCAGTTGATGCGGATGCCAAGGGCGCCCAGACGCATGGCCGACTGAACGGCACGCTTCATGGCGCGGCGGAATGCAACACGGCGTTCCAGCTGCTGGGCGATCGAAGCGGCAACCAGGGTCGCGTCGATTTCCGGCTTGCGCACTTCAACGATGTTGATGTGCACTTCGGCGTCGGTGATCGCGGCAAGCTTCTTGCGCAGCTTGTCGATGTCCGCACCCTTCTTGCCGATGACCACACCCGGACGGCCGGAGTGGATGGTCACGCGGCACTTCTTGTGCGGGCGTTCAATCACGATCTTGGAAACCGCGGCCTGCTTCAGCTCGTTCATCAGATATTCGCGGATGCGGAAATCTTCATGAAGCAGCTTGCCGTATTCGCCCTTGTTGGCGAACCAGCGGGAGTCCCAGGTGCGGTTGATCCCGAGGCGCATGCCGATCGGGTTAACTTTGTGTCCCATCAGGCAGTCTCCTCGACTTGACGAACAACGATGGTCAGGTTCGAGAACGGCTTCTCGATCCGGCCAGCGCGGCCACGTGCACGGGCATGGAACCGCTTGATGACAAAAGCCTTGCCCACATGGGCTTCGGCAACCACCAGGCTGTCCACGTCCAGGTCGTGGTTGTTCTCGGCATTCGCAATCGCGGACATCAGGGTCTTCTTGACGTCACCAGCGATGCGCTTGCGGGAGAACGTCAGATCCGCCAGAGCGGAACTTACCTTCTTGCCGCGGATTGCAGCCGCCACGAGGTTCAGCTTCTGCGGGGAAACGCGCAGCATGCGCGTGACCGCCTTGGCCTCGTTGTCGGCGAGCGTCCGCTCACGCTTCGGCTTGCCCATCGTTACTTCCTCTTCGCCTTCTTGTCGGCGCCGTGCCCATAGTAGGTCCGGGTCGGCGAGAACTCGCCGAGCTTGTGACCAATCATTTCTTCAGACACCAGCACCGGAACGTGCTTCTGTCCGTTGTAGACGCCGAAGGTCAGGCCAACGAACTGCGGCAGGATCGTCGAGCGGCGGCTCCAGGTCTTGATGACCTCGTTCCGGCCGGTTTCGCGAACCTTGTCCGCCTTCTTCAGCAGATACCCGTCGACAAACGGACCTTTCCAGATCGAACGTGTCACGATCCGTACCTCTTACTTCTTGCGAGCATGACGGCTGCGAACAATGAACTTGTCCGTTGCCTTGTTGCTGCGCGTGCGCTTGCCCTTCGTCGGCTTGCCCCAAGGGGTCACCGGATGACGGCCACCCGAGGTGCGGCCTTCACCACCGCCGTGCGGATGGTCGATCGGGTTCATGGCCACACCGCGGGTGTGCGGGCGGATGCCGAGCCAGCGCGAACGTCCGGCCTTGCCCAGGTTGATGTTGCCATGGTCCGGGTTGGACACGGCGCCAATGGACGCCATGCAGGTGCCCAGAACGCGGCGCTGTTCACCGGACATGAGACGCAGGATCGTGTAACCCTGGTCACGGCCGACGATCTGAACGAAAGCACCGGCGGAACGGGCGATCTGACCGCCCTTGCCCGGCTTCAGCTCAACGTTGTGGACAATGGTGCCGACCGGAATGGAAGCCAGCGGCATTGCGTTGCCCGGCTTCACGTCGACGGACTCACCAGCCACAACCATGTCGCCGGCAGCAAGACGCTGCGGGGCCAGGATGTAGGCCAGCTCGCCATCCTCGTAACGGATCAGCGCGATGAAAGCGGTGCGGTTCGGATCGTATTCCAGGCGCTCAACAGTCGCCGGAACGTCGAACTTGCGACGCTTGAAGTCCACCAGACGGTAGGAGCGCTTGTGGCCACCACCGCGGTTCGGTGCCGTCAGACGGCCGCGGTTGTTGCGGCCGCCGGTCTTGCTCAGGCCTTCGGTCAAGGTCTTGACCGGCTTGCCCTTCCAGAGATCGGCACGGTCCACCTGAACCAGCTGGCGCCGGCCGGGGGACGTGGGGTTGAAGGTCTTGAGTGCCATAATTGTCGTCCCAGCCTTAGAGTCCGGTCGTCACGTCGATCGAGTGACCCTCGGCGAGCGTCACAATGGCCTTCTTGTAGTCGGACTGCTGTCCGATGCGGCCGCGGAAACGCTTCACCTTGCCCTTGCGGACCAGAGTGTTCACCGCAGTGACCTTGACGCCGAACAGGGCTTCAATCGCAGCCTTGATTTCCGGC
Source organism: Pannonibacter phragmitetus DSM 14782 (assembly GCF_000382365.1). Classification (GTDB taxonomy): domain Bacteria; phylum Pseudomonadota; class Alphaproteobacteria; order Rhizobiales; family Stappiaceae; genus Pannonibacter; species Pannonibacter phragmitetus. The sequence goes on from NZ_KB908228.1 coordinate 125,637, forward strand.
TTGGTTGCCGAGTTGGCAACCTTGAAGACCACCTTGTTCTCTTCCGAGGCCATGGTCGCCTTCTCGGTGATCACCGGGCTGACGATCTTGTCGTAGTGAGCGATCTTGCTCATTTGAACCGCTCCTCGATAGCCGACACAGCAGCCTTGGTCAGAACCAGGGTGTTGCGGCGCAGGATGTCGTAGACGTTGATGCCCTGAACCGGGAGCACGTCAACAGCCGGAATGTTGCGGGCGGCGAGTGCGAAGTTCGCATCCACCTCTGCACCATCGATGACCAGCACGTTGGCGAGGCCCAGCTTGCTGAACTTTTCCTTCAGCAGCTTGGTCTTGGCTTCAGCGGCCTTGGCGTCCTCGACAACGATCAGCGAACCGGCCTTCACCTTGGAAGACAGCGCATGGGCGAGGCCCAGGGCGCGAACCTTCTTCGGCAGGTCGTGGCCATGGTCACGGACAACCGGACCAAAAGCCTTGCCGCCGCCGCGGAACTGCGGAGCCTTGCGGTTGCCGTGACGGGCGCCACCGGAGCCCTTCTGACGGACGAACTTCTTGGTCGTGCCGGAGACTTCGGCACGGCCCTTGGCCTTGTGGGTACCAGCCTGGCGCTTGGCAAGCTGCCAGCGCACAACGCGGTGGATCAGATCCGTGCGCGGCTCGAGACCAAAGATCTCGTCCGACACCGTGATCGAACCGGCGGCCGAACCTTCGAGGGTTTTGACCTCAAGTTCCATCACTCACTCTCCTTGCCCGTGGCTGCCTCGGCAACGGCCCGGAAAGCACCCGGAACCGGCACGCCTTCCGGCAGCGCCTTCTTGACGGCATCGCGAACCAGGATCCAGCCGCCCTTGGCACCGGGAACAGAGCCTTCGACCATGATCAGGCCGCGCTCGACGTCCGTGCGGACAACCTTGAGGTTCTGCGTGGTCACACGGGCATCACCCATGTGGCCGGCCATCTTCTTGCCCTTGAACACCTTGCCCGGGTCCTGACGCTGGCCGGTGGAACCGTGCGCGCGGTGAGACACCGAGTTACCGTGAGAAGCGCGGCCACCACCGAAGTTGTGGCGCTTCATGGAACCGGCAAAGCCCTTACCGATCGAGGTGCCGGTGACGTCGACAAACTGACCTTCCACATAGTGGTCGGCAGTGATCTCGGACCCGACTTCGATCAGGTTGTCCGGGCTCACGCGGAACTCAGCCAGCGTGCGCTTCGGTTCAACCTTGGCAACCGCGAAATGTCCGCGCATCGCCTTGGGCGTGTTCTTCACTTTGGCAACACCGGAGCCAAGCTGCAGTGCGGTGTAGCCATTCTTTTCTTCAGTGCGGTGAGCAACAACCTGGCAGTTTTCGAGCCGCAGTACAGTGACCGGCACATGCTCGCCGGCCTCGTTGTAAATGCGGGTCATGCCCACCTTCTGAGCGATCACTCCAGAACGCATTGGCGTAAACCTTTCGATCCGACTCAGAGCTTGATCTCGACGTCCACGCCAGCTGCCAGGTCGAGCTTCATAAGAGCGTCGACGGTCTGCGGCGTCGGATCGACGATGTCGAGGAGGCGCTTGTGAGTGCGCATCTCAAACTGATCGCGGCTTTTCTTGTCGATGTGCGGACCACGAAGCACGGTGTACTTCTCAATCCGCGTCGGCAGCGGCACGGGACCCCGTACCTGCGCACCGGTCCGCTTCGCCGTGTTCACGATCTCCCGTGTGGAAGCATCGAGAATACGGTGATCGAATGCCTTGAGGCGGATCCGGATATTCTGACCGTTCATTTCAGATTTCCCGATAAGACTGGGCCCCGCCGTCCGCCTGAAGCGGCGGCGGGGGCACCCGCCGATTACTCAATGATGGAAGCGACAACGCCGGCGCCGACGGTACGGCCACCTTCGCGGATAGCGAAGCGCAGGCCGTCTTCCATGGCGATCGGAACGATCAGCGTCACGACGACCGAGATGTTGTCGCCCGGCATCACCATTTCCGTGCCTTCCGGCAGTTCAACGATGCCCGTCACGTCTGTCGTGCGGAAGTAGAACTGCGGACGGTAGTTCGTGAAGAACGGCGTATGACGGCCGCCTTCTTCCTTCGTCAGGATGTAGGCTTCGGCCTTGAACTTCTTGTGCGGCTTGACCGTACCCG
>NZ_KB908229.1 GCF_000382365.1 Pannonibacter phragmitetus DSM 14782
AGAGTTCCTGCACATGACCGGCGATCTCACGGGTGCTCATACCGCGCGCATACATCGAGATGATCTTGTCATTGAAGCCGGGAAACCGCCGCTGGTACTTGGCCAGAAGCTGCGGATCGAAACTCGATTGCCGGTCTCGCGGTATCGACAGCTCCAGAGACCCGCCATCCGTCAGAACCGTCTTCTTTCCATAGCCATTGCGGCTGTTGCCACTGGACCTTTCGCTTGAAAGATGATGATCCATCTCCGCGTTCAGCGCCCGTTCCGCCAGCGCCTTCTTCAACTGGTCGATCAGGCCGCCGCCGTCAAAGGCCGTCTTGGCATCAGCCCCGCCAAGCAGTTGGTCCAATATCGCGTCCGGGATAACCGGCTCTTTCCGTCGCGCCATAGGTGGTCTCCTTCATACCCATTATGCACGCCCGTACACGAAATTCCTGACAGTCCCGCGAGGCGCCGTCGATCTTGGCCGCCTGATAATAGGCATCGGGGATCGACATGAGCCCGGCGTAGCACAGCAGCACCACGAGGCTGGTCCAGTGCCACACATCCATGATGACGATGGTGAACCAGGCATCCAGCGTGTCACGGCCATAGTTGTAGTCGAAGCCGAGCGAGGTCATCACGGAACCGAACAGGCCGATATCCGTGCGGGCGAACAGCTGCCAGATCGTCCCCACCACATTCCACGGAATGAGCAGCGGCAGGGACATGAACACCAGGCAAATGGGCACACCTATGCCGCGCTTGGGCATGTTGAGGGCGATGAGGATGCCGAGCGGAATCTCGACCAGGAGAACAATGGCCGAGAACAGCAGGTTGCGGGCCATGGATTCCCAGAAGCGGTTCGAGGCCAGCACCTCCTTGAACCATTCCGTCCCGGCCCAGAAGAACTCGTTGTTGCCGAACGTGTCCTGAACCGAATAATTGACCACCGTCATCAGCGGGATGACCGCTGAGAAGGCGACCAGAAGAAGCACTGGCAGCACGAGGAACCAGGCCTTGTTGTTCCAGGTTTTTTCCATGGGTCAGGCTCCCAGCTCGACACGCCAGGAATTGGCGTAGAGATTGATGCCGCCCGGTGCGAACTGCACATGGGGCGAGGCAGGCAGGGGTTCATGCTCATGCGCAACGGCTGCAATCTCGCGGCCATCCAGCACCGCCCGCACGATGCGGCGGCGGCCCACGTCCTCCACCTTGCGGATTTGCACCGGAATGCCCTGATCCGAAATGCGGGTATATTCCGGCCGCACGCCGAGATCGGTCCTGCCCGGCGGCAGTCCTTGCGCACCGTGCGGAAGCTCGATCTGATGCGTGCCGATGCGGGCGGTGCGCCCTTCCACAGCCACGGGCAGGAGGTTCATGCCCGGCGAGCCGATGAAATAGCCGACGAAGGTGTGCATGGGCCGCTCGAACAGCTCCGCCGGCGTGCCGATCTGCACCACCTGCCCTTCGTACATGACCACCACTTCATCCGCGAAGGTCAGCGCCTCGGTCTGGTCATGGGTGACATAGACCATGGTGTAGCCGAAGCGGCGGTGCAGCTTCTTGAGCTGCGAGCGCAGCTCCCATTTCATGTGCGGGTCGATGACCGTCAGCGGCTCGTCAAAGAGGATCGCATTCACATCCGCCCGCACCAGCCCGCGCCCGAGCGAGATCTTCTGCTTTTCGTCCGCCGTCAGCCGCCGCGCCTTGCGGTGCGCCCGGCCCGACAGGCCGACCATCTCCAGCGTCTCGCGCACCTTGGCATCGATCAGTCCTGGCTCGACCCTGCGGTTGCGCAGAGGGAAAGCGAGGTTGTCGTAAACGCTCATGGTGTCGTAGACGACGGGAAACTGGAACACCTGCGCAATGTTGCGGTCCTGGGTGGACAGATCCGTCACGTCACGCCCGCCGAACCTGAGCCGCCCATGCGAGGGATGCAGCAGGCCGGAGATGATGTTGAGCAATGTCGTCTTGCCACAGCCGGATGGCCCCAGCAGGGCATAGGCCCCGCCATCGCGGAAGGCATGATTGATTTCGCGCAAGGCGAAGTCTTCAGGCTTTTCCGGGTTCGGGCGGTAGGCGTGGCGGATGCGGTCGAAGCTGATTTCTGCCATGTCCCGTCCTCCCTTATGCGGCCCTTGCGGCCCTGTGCTTGACGGCGAGGCCATCGGTATCGAAGATCATCAGGTCGGAAGCCTCGAACCCGATCTGGATGATTTCCTCCGGATCGTGCTCCTGGACGCCCTCCGTCAGGATCACCCAGTCCTGACCGGCAAAGGTCACGTGGATGAAGCTTTCCGAGCCGGTGATTTCCGTCACCAGAACCTGCGCCTCGATGAGATGGCAGGTGGGCGTCTTGCGCCCCAGGCTGAGGTGATGCGGCTGCAGGCCCGCGGTGTAGGCGCCATCAGGAGTATGCGAGAGTGAGACCGGCAAAGGCACCGACAGCCCGCAGGGGTGAGTCAAATGACCGCCGCGCTTTTCCATCACCAGCGTGTTGAGCGGAGGGTCCGCAAAGGTTCGTGCCGAGCGCAGGTTTACCGGGGAGCGGAAGACATCGATCGTCCGGCCAAACTGGGCGACACGGCCCTCATGCAGCACCGCCGTGTTGCCGCCCAGCAGCAGCGCCTCCTGCGGCTCGGTCGTCGCATAGACGAAGATCGTGCCCGTTTCGGCGAAGATGCGGGGCAGTTCCTCGCGCAGCTCTTCGCGCAGCTTGTAGTCGAGGTTGGCCAGCGGCTCGTCCAGCAGCACAAGACTGGCGTTCTTGACGATGGCGCGGGCGAGCGCCGTGCGCTGCTGCTGTCCGCCGGACAGGTTCAGCGGCGTGCGGTCCAGATAGGGCGTCAGCCGCATCAGCTCTGCCGCCCAGCGCACGGAGCGGTCAATCTCCGCCTTGTCCCTCTTCTGCACCCGGAGGGGCGAGGCAATGTTCTCGTAAACCGTCAGGGACGGGTAGTTGATGAATTGCTGATAGACCATCGCCACATTGCGGCGCTGCACCGGCACACCGGTCACATCCTTCCCGCCCATATGGATGGAGCCGGATGTGGGCACATCAAGCCCCGCCATCAGCCGCATCAGGGATGTCTTCCCCGCCAGCGTCGGCCCCAGCAGCACATTCAGCGAGCCGCTTTCGAGTGTCAGCGATACATCGGTGATATATTCGGTCGCACCGGCGCTCCTGCAGACATTGCGCAGTTCAAGCATGCCGTCCTCCTCCCAAAGGTGCTGGTGATCCCAGCGGCAGGCATAGGGACCCTCCCCCTCCAGAGAGGGTCCCGCATCCATCAAAGCTCCGGTGAAATCTTCCAGTCTCTCAGCTTGTAGACGGTGCCCGGACGCGGGCGGATCTGACCGCCTTCCTTCAGCCGCCGCTTGAAGCTGTGTATCGGAGTGGCCAGATCATTGATGCGGAACTCCACGACCGAGGGGCCGTCATAAGCAAAGGCCTGATCCAGGGCGGCCTCGATCTGGTCGGGCGTCTCGACATAGATCCCGAGCAGCCCCAGACCTGCACTGGCCGCAGCAAAGCCTGGGCGGGCGCTCTGCGTTTCCAGCATGGCCGACTGAACATTGCCGAAGTAGAGCTGCTGCCAGAGCTGGATCCAGCCAAGGCGCCCGTTGTTGAGCACGATGTTGACCACGCGCTGGTTCTGCTGCAGCTGCGTCGCAAGTTCGCCGATGGTGTAGGAGAAGGCGCCGTCGCCGGACACCGTGACCACGCGGGCCTCGGGCCGTGTCGCTGCAGCGCCAATGGCCCCCGGCACGGAATAGCCAAGCCCGCCCTGACCACGGGCATAGAGGAAGTTGCGCCCCGGCTTGCGCGCCGGAATATATCCGCCGATCCAGCCGGCGGAGAAGCTGGCATCGGAAACGACGATATCATCCTCTCCCAGACGCCGGCCGACAGCCTCCATGATGCGCGGCGGCGACAGCGGGATCTCCTCGGAGGCGATTTCCAGCTGCTTGGCGGCCTCGCCTTCAGCCTTCACAGTGGCAATCCACGCCTTCCATTCCGCGTTCTCACCCGGACGAAGGCCTGCTGCGAGAAGCTTGATGGTTTCGCGCACGTCGCCGAAGAGAGAGACGGTCGGGCGGAAGGTGCGGCCATGCTCCAGCGGATCGGAATCGATGACGACCGTTGCCTGTTCCGGCAGGGGCAGTGTCCAGTTCATCGCCGTGTTCTGACTGGCCTTGGAGCCGCACCAGATGACGAGGTCGGCCTCCTTGATCAGCTCGATGGCAGCCCAGGACCCGAGCGGGTTGAGGATGCCAGCCGCATAGTCCCGCGTCTCCGGCACCGAGCCCTTGCCGGACAGGGAGGTCACCACAAGACCGTTGAACCGGTCGGCAAAGGCCGTCACGTCTTCTGCGGCATCAGACCCATGCACGCCGCCGCCGCAGACCAGCGCCGGGCGCTTGGCCCTGGCGATCAGATCCAGTGCCTTGTCAATCTCGGTGGCCACCGGCACGGAGCGCAGGTAGGGAATATGGATGGAGCGCTCGTCCACCACGGGCTTCAGCACATCCTCGTCCCATTCGGCATCGAAAATATCATGCGGGATGATGATGGCAACCGGACCCGGCCGGGGCGCCACGGCGGTGCGGAAGGCCGTGCGGATAATCTCCGGCAGGGCCGTCACGGAGGGCACGAGCCAGGCATTCTTGGAGATGGACTGGAAGAACTTGAGCTGATCAAATCCCTGACTGGCAATGCCTTTTTCCTTCAGCGTCAGCCAGTCGAGCGGCAACTCGCCGATGATGCCGACCATCGGGATCGAGGCATTCAGCGCCTCCAGAAAACCAGCTGACAACAGATTGGCGCCGGGACCGACCGTTACGTCACAGACGCCGGGCTTGCCGGTCAGCCGGGCATAGGCATCCGCCGCATAGGCGGCATTGCGCTCGTCGCGCATCAGCACGTGGCGGATACGGTCCGTCCGGCGGGAAATGCCGTCATGCAGTGCCGTGGTCTGGCCGCCGGGCATGCCGAACACCAGTTCGACCCCGTATTGTGCCAGCATTTCAGATATCAAGTCGCCAATATGCGCCATTGTCCGGTCCATTCATGAGAGAAGACGGGTGGGGTGAGGCGGCGTTAGTGAAGCGCCGCAAGATTTTCGACGACGGACCTGTAGACCGTCATTTTCCGGGCCAGCGCCTGGCTCCGGTCCGGCTGCGGATCGTAGCTGCGCGAGACGCGCACCATCCTTTGCGCTGCCGTGCCAATATCCGCATGGTACCCAAGGGCTACAGCGGCGCAGATGGCGCCTGCCTTGGCCCCGAACTCGGAGCCATCGGCCACCTCGACGCGCATGTTCAGCGCGTCTGCAAACATCTGGCACCACTGCGCCGACTTCGACGCGCCCCCTGCCATGCGGGCAACTTTCGGCCGCAGCGCTGCGTCCTGCGGCAGCAGGCGGTCGATGTCTGTCTTGTGGGCAAAAACCACGCCCTCGAAGGCCGCACGCAGCACGTCGCCCAGGGTGTGGCGGGCGCAAAGCCCGATGATGCCGCCGGGCACATGCGAGGGACCGCCATACAGGAAAGGCAGGAACAGGATGTCATTGTCCCGCTCCATCGCCTCGGCGACGAGCTTGTTGCCGACCTCATAGATGGACGAGCCCATGGCCTTGGCCCGTGCCCCTTCGGCTTCCAGCAGGGTGGAGAAGATCCACTCCACATTGCTGGCGGACGTCGCCGCCCCTTCCGTGGCAATGAAGCGGCTGCCGACGGGGAAGGACGACTGGATGAAAGGCGGCGGCGTCAGCAGCGGCTGGTCCAGAATGATGGAATTGATGCTGAAGGTGCCTGCAACCACCGAAATCAGGTCCGGGCTGGTGACACCGGAGGCAAGCGCCGAGCCGGTCACATCCACCACGCCCCGGATCACCGGCGTGCCTTCCTTGAGGCCCGTCTGACGGGCGGCTTCCGCCGTCACATGACCCGCCACATCGATGGAGGGGCCGACCTCGGGCAGCTTGTCCAGCCACCGCGGCACACCGCCGGCGGCAAAGGCATCCGTGGCATAGCGGTTGGCGGAGAGATCAAAGATACCGGCAATGCCGCCATCGGTCGGATCCGTAGAGACCTGCCCCGTCAGCCGGGCACGGATGAAGTCCTTGCAGAAGACCAGCTTCCAGGTGCGGTCATAGAGATCGGGCTCATGCCGGTCGAACCAGCGCAGCAGCGGGATGGCATGGGTGGCAAACATCCTTGCGCCCACCAGCCGGTCAACCTCGGCCATTTCGCCCGTGCCGCGCATTTCCTCAATCATGGGAAGCGTGCGCGTGTCGGTGGAGACCAGTCCCGGGCGGACTGGTTTCAGGTCCCGGTCAATGAAATAGGCTCCCGCGCCATAGCCCGAGGGCGTCACGCCAACCACATCCTCAGGGGGTGTGCCGGTGATGTCCAGCAGGTCACGAATGGCGGTGCAGGCGGCCTGCCACATGGCATCGGGGTCCCGTTCTGTCCAGCCCGGCCTGGGGAACTGCATCCTGTTGGGGCTGCTGCGGCAGGCAATCTCGTTTCCGTCCAGGTCGAACATGGCCGCTTTGGTCATAGTTCCACCGGCGTCGATGCCGATCAGGCGCTCGCGCATGGTAGTCTCCTCCCGTGCGCCGGGGAGGCTCCTCTTCCGCCCCCGGCAATCCCTCCGAACGGCCATTTGAGGCCGTTTGCGCCCTTGCTTGAAGCAAGGTTGTTATAATAAGTTGAGGCTAGGCGAGTTGATCAGACCTGTCAATACGCCTTCGCATCACTTGTTCCGGGAGGACGGGCAAGGGACAGCGCAGCGGCAAACCGGGAGGACAGAGCATGAGACAAAGGCATGAGGCGCTGCAGGCGCTGGAACGCGGGGAGAGCGGCGATATCCTGATCATCGGCGGAGGCATCAACGGCGTTGGCGTGTTCCGCGATCTCGCCGCACAGGGCATCGGCGCAACGCTTGTCGAGATGGGCGATTTCTGCAGCGGCACATCCGCCGCGCCCTCGCGGCTGATCCATGGCGGATTGCGCTATCTGGAACAGGGCGAGTTCAAGCTGGTGCGCGAGTCCGTGGAAGAGCGCGACAGCCTGCTGCTGAATGCCCCGCATCAAGTGAGCCCGATCCGCGTCTGGGTGCCTGCCCTGTCCTGGGCCGGTGGCACCGTGCAGGCGGGTCTGCGATTCCTGCGCCTCATGAAGGACCCCGGGCCCAAGGGCGCGCTGATCCTGAAGCTCGGCCTCACCATCTTCGACAGTTTCAGCAACCGCAACCGCTCCATGCCAAAGCACAGGCTGGTCAAGCGGAAGAACGCGCTGGAAACGGTTCCGGACCTCGCCGCCAACATCAAGATCGTCGCCGAATATTTTGACGCGCGGATCACCAGCCCCGAGCGGCTGACGCTGGAGCTGGCGGCGGATGCGGAGAAAGACTGCGCGGGCAGCCTCGCGCTTCCCTATGTCCGGCTGGCGGGAATCGAGGGGGAAACGGCCCTGCTTGAGGACGTGCTCACGGGCCGGATCTACCGCAAGACCTGCCGCTTCATCATCAACTGCGCCGGGGCCTGGATCGACGAGGTGGATGCAAACCTTGGCATTGCCGAACGGTTGACCGGCGGCACGCGCGGCTCGCATCTGGTGCTGAAGCGCCCGGACCTTGCGGCCGGACTTGGCGATGTGATGCTCTATTTCGAAACGCCGGACCACCGCGCCTGCCTGATCTACCGGCTGGACAGCGAGCATGTGCTGCTGGGCACCACCGACATCCGCACCGAAGACCCCGGCGACAAGGACACCTCGGAGGCGGAGATCGACTACCTGTTCGAGGTTCTGGCCACCGTGCTGCCCAAGGCGCGCGCCCGGCGGCAGGACATCGCTTTCGCCTATTCCGGGGTGCGCCCCCTGCCCCGGCAGACCGGCGGTGCGGCAGGCTCGATCAGCCGCGACCACACCTTCCGCATCTTCGAGCCTGCGGGCGGGCGCAAGGTGCCGCTGCTGACCCTGATCGGCGGCAAATGGACAACCTACCGGGCCTGCGCCGAACAGATCGCCGATCTGGTTCTGCCCCGCATTGGCGGGACGCGCCGCGCCTCCACCGCAGACCTGCCGATTGGCGGTGGCAAGGAGTTTCCGAAGACCGCGCAGGGCCTGAAGGCACTGGCGGCCGGGATATCAGCATCCGCCGGTCTCAGCCAGGCACGGGCAATGCTGCTGATCAAGCGTTACGGCACGGCGGCAAAGCAGATTGCGCAGGAACTACAGCCGGATACGCCGCTTGAGAGTGCACCTTGCTATTCAAGGGAAGAAATTCTATGGATCACTCGTAATGAGCGCGTCACACGTCTGGAAGACATGATCCTCCGGCGCACGCTGATGGCATTCGAGGGAGTGGCCAGCGACGCCTGTATTGGCGAAGTTGCCGGCATCATGGCCTCCGCCCTGTCCTGGACAGGCGAGCGGATGAACCAGGAAGCTGAGGCCACACTCAGGCTGCTGAAAACGAGGCACCGGGTGCAGCTGCAGCAGGGAAAAGCGGCGGGCCCGGCAGGATGAAGGAAATGCACCCGTGTCCGATCAGCCCCTGGATATGCCGGCCCTGCAAGGCCGCTCTTCCAGAATTCCGCTCTGGCTGCAGCTGAAGACTGCCATTGCGGACATGATCGTGCAGCGGGGCCTTCAGCCCGGCGACAAGCTGCCCAGCGAGACCGACCTGTGCAACCAGTTTGGGGTGTCGCGCATCGTCGTGCGCCAGGCCATGAGCCAGCTGGTGACAGAAGGGCTCGTCTACCGTCAGCAGGGCCGCGGCGCCTTCGTGGCCCAGCAGTCGGAAGACAGCGATTTCGTCGGCCGGATCATCGGCTTCTCGGGCGATATCCGCAGCCGCAACCATCAGGTTTCACGCACCATTCTTGCCGCCGACATCCGCGAGCCGGATGCCAAGGCCGCCAAGGCATTGGGTCTGGGGCCGGACGACAAGGTGGTGTACCTGCGGCGCATCATGAGCGTCGATGGGGTGCCGCGCATTCTGGTGCACAGCGTCCTTCCCGAGGCGCTGGTGCCGGGCCTGCTGGATCATCCGCTGGAAGACCGTTCGCTCTATGCCCTGCTGCTGGAGCTTTACGGCATCGCGTTCGAAGGTGCGGAGCGCTGGGTTGAAGCCGTGAACGCCAGTGCCGAGGAAGCCGCGCATCTGCAGATCAAAAAGGGCACGGCACTGATCAAGATCGAATCCCGTTCGACGATCCGGAACGGCCGGTATGCGGAGTATTTCTCCGCCCTCTACCGCACGGATGCAGCCCGCCTGCACTTCACCATCCGGCCTGACCACACCGCCTGAGCAGGCGCCGCCTATTCGTCCCCCGGCACACCGTAGGATGGGGCCGAAGCGGGATTGAGCGCCCGCGTGACGTAATCTGCGGCCTGCGGCCTGTAGATCTCCCAGGCCCTCGCAACGGCGGCCACCGGGCAGCCGTCGTCCAGCCAGTCGATCCGCAGTTCCGCAAAGGGCCAGGACTGTTTGTCCACGATCAGCAGCCCGGCAGAATGCACGGGACCTGCCTCGCCGCCCGCTGCAACAGCAGCGCTCAAAGCCGCGATCAGCCGGTCGCCGAGTTCCCCTGATCCGGCCTCGAATGCAGCCACCATCGCAGCCGGCACACCGTCATGGGCCAGAAGATTGCCCGCTGCCACGCATTGGCGCCCTTCTGCTGAGGTCCAGATGCCCAGCGCCTTGGGGCCGGAATGGATGGCCGTCCGCCCTTCCCCATCCACCGCCAGAAGCTGGCGGTAGTCCGGGAAGCCGTCGCTGTCCCGCGCTGCCGCAACAGCCCCCGCTGCGCCGGCGCCTTTCGCCAGTTCCTCCAGCATTTTCGGGCCCAGCGCCGGGTTGGTGACATTCTGCGTTGCCACAGCCCCGATGCCTGCCTGCGCCCAGGCACAACGGGCAGCAACGGCGGGCGAGGAGGACGAGATGGCAACGCCGAACTGGCCGGTCTTTTCGCAGCGGGCGGCGATGGAGAAGGTCATGGATGTTCCTTTCCGGAGGTTTCAGGCGCTCTGGCTCAATCTGGAATGACGGCGGTTGCGTCGATCTCGACCAGCCACTCGGGCCGCGCCAGCGCCACGACGACAAGGCCGGTGCAGACCGGGAACACGCCCTTGATATATTCCCCCATCGTCCGGTAGACGGCCTCGCGGTGGCGCACGTCGGTGAGATAAACCACCAGCTTGGTGACATGCTCCATGCGGCCACCGGCTTCCTCAACCAGCTGGCGGATATTCTGCATTACCTTGTGGGTCTGCTCCACCGGGTCGTGGCTCTCGATGTTCTTCGCCGTGTCGAGATCCTGCGGGCACTGGCCGCGCAGGAAGATCATCGTGCCGCGTGCCACCACGGCCTGACAGAGATCATTGTCGAGCTTCTGCTCCGGATAGGTGTCCCGCGTGTTGAACTTGCGGATGCGCGTATGTGCCATTGCCGTTTCCCCTCGTGTGTCAGATGCCGCAAGCCCGCTCACGGCTGCGGCCTGTAGGCAAGGTAATTGTCCTGAATGCGGATGTGATCCGCCAGATAGCCCGCGTCATGCCAGACGCCCCAGATGAAACTGGAGCCGCGCCCCGACAGCCAGGGCAGCCCGAGAAAATAGATGCCCTTTTCCGCCGAGACGCCGCGCTGATGCTTCGGCCGGCCAGCCTCATCAAAGGCGTTGACCTCAAGCCAGCTGTAGTCTGACACGAAGCCCGTGGCCCAGATGATGGTGGAAACGCCCGCAGCCTCCAGATCCAGCTCCCGCAGGGAAGTGCTAACGCAGTCCACCTGCGGCCCGAGGATGCGCGCCTCCGGCTCTTCGGGCAGGTCAAGGCCGTTGCGGGCGACGAAGGCATCCGCCTCCTCCAGCACGGCCAGATAGTTCCGGTCGCCCCGCTCGATGTTGCGGGCAAGGTCATCAGCGAAGGTCAGGGTGCCATCGCGGTAAGTGCCGGTCATGCCGGTCAGCACCATGCCCTGAGCGGCAAGACGGCGGAAATCGATGGTCTTGCCGCCATGGGCGCCACTGACGGCAATGGTGACATGCTCAGCGCCGGGGGCCTGCGCCTGCGCATCCCATTTGCCCAGCACGCCCAGCCACCAGACGAAATCCCCGCCCCGGTAGGAGCGCGGCGGACGGTCATGCGGACCGACGGAAAGATAGACCTTGCGGCCCGACAGCATCAGCTCCTCGGCGATCTGCACGCCGGAAGAGCCGGAGCCGACCACGAGCACGGCGCCCTCCGCAAGCTGGCCGGGATTGCGGTATTCGCTGGAATGGATCTGCGCCACAGCAGCGTCTGCGGGCACGATCGGCGGAATGCTGGGCTTCTGGAAGGGGCCTGTCGCAGCCACCACATTCAGCGCCTCGATGACGCCCTCGGACGTTTCCACCCGGAAGCCGGGACGGCCCTCCAGCCGGGCAACCCGGCTGACCTCGACGCCGCAGCGGATGGGGGCCTTCACCATATCTGCATAGGCCACAAAGTAATCCGCCACACCTTCCTTGTCCACGAAGGCATCCGGGCTGCCGGAAAACTCCAGCCCCGGAAAGCGGTCGTGCCAGGCAGGGCCATTGGCAACAAGGGAATCCCAGCGCACCGACCGCCACCGTTCGGCAATGCGGCCGCGCTCGAGCACGATATGGGCAATGCCGTTGCGGCTGAGGTGCTCGCTCATGGCCACACCCGCCTGCCCTGCCCCAACCACCAGCGTGTGGATCGTTTCGACTGCCATGCGCCCGCCCCTCTGCAGCTTGTCCGGGCAGCCCCTCTGCGCCGGTCACCTCAGGTCTAGCGGGTCGATTGCATCTGGAAAAATACGAAATCTTGCAGCATTGATTAGGAAAAGCCGAAGCAGATCCTCAGAGTTCGGAACAGGAGACAGGAATGCGGATCACGCTGCGCCAGCTTGAGTATTTCATCGCGGCGGCAGAGGCTGGCAGCATCGCGCTGGCATCTGCCCGTATCCGCGTCTCGCCACCTTCGATCTCCACCGCCATCTCGCAGCTGGAAACGGAACTTGGTGCCCAGCTTTTCCTGCGCCGTCATGCGCAGGGCCTATCGCTGACGCCGGCGGGGCAGAAGCTGCTGGTCGAGGCCAAGGCCGTGATCGGGCAGGCGCAGAACCTCTACACCGCCGCCTCGGAAGCCACAGGACAGGTCAGCGGCGCTCTGTCGCTCGGCTGTCTGCTCACCTTCGCGCCCATGGTGCTGCCGGAAGTCAGCCAGAGCTTTCAGGCCGCCTATCCGGGTGTCACCATCCGCCCCACGGTCAGCGATCATCAGACACTGCTGGCACGGCTGGAGCGGGCGGAGCTGGACATTGCCCTGTCCTATGACCTGCTGGTGCCGGAGGGGTTTGAGTTCACCCCGCTCGCCGAACTGCCGCCGCATGTGCAGGTGGCCGAAACCGATCCGCTGGCACAGCACACGGCCATCTCGCTGGCGGAACTGGCGGACCAGCCGTTCATCCTGCTCGATCTGCCCCTGTCTCGGGACTATTTCCTCGCCCTTTTTGCAGCCGCCGGGGTCACCCCGAACGTCATTGCGCAGATCCAGCATCTCGACGTCATCCGCACCATGGTCGCCAGCCGCTATGGCTACACGCTGGCCAATGTGCGCCCGCGCAACAAGGCCGCACTCGACGGGCGCCGCCTTGTCAGCCTGCGCCTTGCCGGAAACCACAGGCCGATGCGCCTCGGCCTTCTGAGCGCCGGACAGCGTGTGCCCACCCGGCTCGTGCAGGCCTTTGAGACCCATTGCCGCCAGCTGATTTCCAGCAGCTATGTGCCCGGCATGGATGCCCCGGTGCTCATGCCAAGGCGGAGGGACATGAAAGACTGAGAATGGCGCCCTCACAGCCTTGCAGCACTGGGCACGCCGGCGACCAGATCCTCGATGAACTGGAGGGTCTGCGGGTTGAGATCGGCCGACTTGCGGGTGATCACCTCGTAAGGCTCGCTCTTGGAGCGCAAGTGCATGGGCAGGACGCTGGCCATGCCGAAATTCACGAAGAACGCCGCAACATCGCTGGAGAGCAGCGCCACCGTGTTGGGCTCCGCCTGCATCAGCGACATGGTGGTCAGCGCCGAGCGGGTTTCCAGCAGGGCACGTGGCATCTCAAGCCCCGCCTGCCGGAACTCCTGCTCCAGTGACAGCCGCATGGGCATGGACGCCGTGTAGACGATCCATCGCGCATCCACGAGGTCCTTCAGCCCCACCTTCTTGCGGCCGATCAGCGGATGGGCCGGGTTGGCCACCACGGCCAAGAGCTCGTCATGGAAGGCGGTGACATTGTACAACTGCGGCGTGGTGCTCATGGAACTGCGGCCGATGACGAGGTCCAGCAGCCCCCGGTCCAGCTGGCGCAGCAGTTCCACGCTGGTGTCTTCCAGAATTTCCACCGAGGTGCGGGGAAAGCGCCGCAGGAAGGCGCTGATGGTTTCCGTCACATAGGGCACGGCGCCCATGATGGTGCCGATGCGCAACCGGCCCCACTCCCCGTCAGACGCACTGTGGATTTCCTGCGCCATGGCCGACAGCTGCGACAGCATGGTCTTGGCATGGCGGATCATGCATTCCCCGGCAGGCGTTGCGATGAGCCCCCGGTTGGTGCGGTTGAACAGCTTCGTCCCCGTCAGATCCTCCGCCTCCTGCAGCGCCTTGGTGGCGCGCGGCTGGCTCATGCCGATCAGTTCGGACGCCCGTTTCAGGGAGCCGTTGTCATCGATGGCGGAAATCAGCAGCATCTGCCGCATGGAAAGGCGGATCAGCGGCATGGAATGGGTGCGCGGCATCGGCTTTTGAGTTTCTATTTCGTTATATCAGTATCCGAGAATAGCGTATTTACAGCTCCGGCGCTGTCTTTATCCTGCCAGCCCAACAGGAATGCCCGGGGGGAGGGACGATGTTCCACACCCTTGGGTTACCAAATGGGAATAGCCAAGCAGGGGGACGCATGAGCCTGATCAATTACGTAACGCGGGTCCAGTTCGGATACGGCGAAATCGCAACGCTGAAGGCGGAGCTGGCACTGACCGGAATCACCCGTCCGGTCATCGTCACCGACAAGGGCGTGCGTGCACTGGGCATGCTGGAGCGCATCGAAGCGGCAACCGGCGTCACGCCTGCCGCCGTTTTTGACGAGACCCCCGGCAACCCCACTGAAGCCGCTGCCGTCAAGGCCACGGCCCTTTTCCGCGAAGCTGGCGGCGACGGCATCATCGCCATCGGTGGCGGCTCGGCGCTGGACCTGGCCAAGGCCGTTGCCATCATGGCCGCGCATGAAGGCCCGCTGAAGACCTATGCCGTCGTTGAAGGCGGGCTGGAAAAAATCACCTCCCGCACTTTCCCGACCATCGCCGTGCCCACCACCGCCGGAACGGGCAGCGAAGTCGGCCGCGCCGCCATCATCATTCTGGAAGATGGCCGCAAGGTCGGGCTGCTGTCGCCCTATCTCATCCCGAAAGCCGCCATCGTCGATCCGGAGCTGACGCTCAGCCTGCCGCCCATGCTCACCGCCGCCACGGGCATGGACGCCATCTCCCACTGCATCGAGACCTATCTCGCCCCGTCCTTCAATCCGCCTGCCGATGGCATTGCGCTGGAAGGCCTGCGCCGGGGTTGGGCCAACATCCGCCTTGCCGTGGAAGAGCCGAACAACCGCGACGCCCGCGCCAACATGGCCATCGTGGCGACCATGGGTGCCATGGCATTCCAGAAGGGTCTCGGCTGCGTGCACAGCCTCAGCCACTCGCTGGGCGGCATCAATCCGAAGCTGCATCACGGCACGCTGAATGCCATCTTCATGCCGCCGGTGCTGGCCTTCAACCGCGACGCCAAGACCTCGGTGGAGGAGAACAAATACGCCCGCCTTGCCGATGCCATGGGCCTTGCCGCTGACGCGGACATTGGCGCTGCCATCGAAGACATGACCCGCGCCATCGGCCTGCCCACCCGCCTTTCGGAACTGGGCGTGACCGCAGACCTGTTCGACAAGGTGGTCAAGGGCGCGCTGGCCGACCACAGCCACCGCACCAACCCGCGTGACGCCACCGCCGAAGACTACCACGCCATGCTGCAGGCTGCGCTCTGAGCGCAAGCCTCCCCGGGGAGTGACAAGATGACTTACACGCCGCACGGCAATCATCTGATTGCCGGCGAATGGGTGGCGACGCCCGATCGCTTTTACAACGAGCCCGTTTCCGGTGAGCCCGCCGCCTTCTCGGTGGGCACCGTGGATCTGGTGAACCGCGCTGCGGAAGCCGCCGAGAACGCCTTCTGGTCCTACGGCTATTCCTCCGCCGCTGACCGCGCCGCCCTGCTGCGCGCCATCGCCGATGAGATCGAGGCACGCGGGGCAGCCATCACCGAGGTTGGCTGCCAGGAAACCGGCCTGCCCGCAGCCCGGCTTGAAGGCGAGCGCGGCCGCACCGCCGGTCAGCTGCGGCTTTTTGCCAGCCACATTGAGAAGGGCGATTATCTCGACCGCCGCTTCGATCCGGCCCTGCCGGACCGTCAGCCCGCGCCGCGTCCTGAAATCCGGCTGATGCAGCGGCCAGTTGGCCCGGTTGCCGTGTTCGGCGCCTCCAACTTCCCCCTCGCCTTCTCCACGGCAGGTGGTGATACGGCTGCAGCCCTTGCCGCCGGTTGCCCGGTGGTGGTGAAGGGCCACTCCGCCCATCCCGGCACGAGTGAGATTGTTGCAGAGGCCATCCATGCCGCCATCAGCAAGCTCGGGATTGATCCGGGCGTCTTCAGCCTGGTGCAGGGCGGCAACCGGGACGTGGGCAGCGCTCTCGTCACTCACCCGCTGATCAAGGCCGTCGGCTTCACAGGTTCGCTGGCGGGCGGGCGGGCGCTGTTTGACCTGTGCGCCAGCCGCCCGGAACCCATCCCCTTCTTCGGGGAACTGGGCAGCGTCAACCCGATGTTCGTTCTTCCGGAAGCCGTGAAGGCCCGTGCAGCCGCACTTGGTACAGGCTGGGCCGCCTCGCTGACGATGGGCGCCGGCCAGTTCTGCACCAATCCGGGCATTGCCGTTGTGGTGGCAGGTAGCGATGCGGACAGCTTCGTGGCCGCCGCCAAGGAAGCCCTCGCCAAGACCGGTCCGCAGGTGATGCTGACCGCAGGCATTGCCCGCGCCTATCAGTCCGGTCAGGCCCGCCTGCAGAACCGCGAGACGGTGCAGCCGGTGCATGAAACCGCGTCGGAAGGGCGCAGCGCCAACCCCAACCTCTATGAGACGATGGCGAGCCAGTTCCTCGCGGACCATGCACTCTCTGAAGAAGTGTTCGGGCCGCTGGGCCTCGTTGTCCGGGTGGAAACGGCGGAAGAGATGCGCCGCATTGCCCTGAGCTTCCAGGGCCAGCTGACGGCGACCCTGCACATGGATGACGGCGACCTGCCGCTGGCAAAGTCGCTGCTGCCGGTGCTGGAGCGCAAGGCCGGGCGCGTGCTCGTCAATGGTTTCCCGACCGGCGTGGAGGTGGTCGATGCCATGGTGCATGGCGGCCCCTACCCGGCCTCTACGAACTTCGGCGCCACCAGCGTCGGAACCATGGCAATCCGGCGCTTCCTGAGGCCGGTCAGCTACCAGAATTTCCCGGCAGGCCTGCTGCCGGAAGGCGTGCTCTAGCACCCGGATACGGCGTGCCCCGCCGGGGCATGCCTTCTACCTGGAGGAGGAAACACATGAAACTCGCACATACCACGAAAACAGCCGTTCTCGCCGGCATGGTTCTGGCCGGGGGCATCCTGACTGCTTCGGCCCAGACCACCCTGACCGTCACCCATTCCTCGCCCGCAGACAGCCATTTCGGCCTCGCCGCTGCCGCCTTCAAGAAGGTGGCCGAAGAGAAGTCCGGCGGCACGCTGAATGTCGTGATCCAGCGCATGGACAACGAGCGCGAAGCGCTGGAAAGCGTGCAGTTCGGCTCGCAGGAATGTGCCATGGGCTCGGCAGGCCCGCTCGGCAACTTTGTGGCCGAGACCCGCGTCCTTGACGTGCCGTTCCTGTTTGACAGCTATGACCATGCCCGCGGTGTTCTGGACTCGGATGCCGGACAGGAGCTTCTGGCCCTCTTCCCGGCACGCGGCCTCTATGGCGTTGCCTGGCTGGAAAACGGCTTCCGCAACCTGACCACCGGTAGCAAGGCCGTCAACTCGCCGGAAGATCTGCGCGGCCTGAAGATCCGCACCATGGAAAACCAGGTGCACATGCAGGCGTGGCAGGCAGCCGGTGTTCTGCCGACGCCGATGGCCTTCTCCGAACTGCCTTCGGCCCTGCAGCAGGGCACGGTTGATGGCCAGGAGAACCCGATCCCGGTGATCCTGTCGAACAACCTCGACATGATGCAGAAGCACCTCTACCTGACCCGCCACGTTTATTCGCCCGGCATCTTCGTCTGCAATCCGGACTTCATCGCCGGTCTGACGGAAGAGCAGAAGGCAGCCGTGGAAGAGGGTGGCAAGGCTGCATCGGCTGCCAACCGCGCAAGGGTGGAGCAGGACGAGACCGCCGGTATCGAGACCCTGCGCACACGCGGTATCGAAGTAGTCGAAATCAGCGACCGCGACGCCTATCGTCAGGCAATGGCCTCCGCCAATGCCGGGTTTGAAAGCCAGTTCGGCGCAGACCTCATCAAGCGCATCCGGGACTGGAAAGCTCAATGAGTTCAGCGGCGGCACTGATCCGTCGCGCTGACGGACTTGTTGCAGGGGGGGTGGCGGCTGCCGCCTCCCTTGCACTGGCCATCGCCGTCACCTCCAGCTGCTGGCAGGTGATGGGACGCTTCCTGTTCCATACACCTGCCAGCTGGTCCGAAGCACTCACACGGCTTGCTCTCGTGTGGATGGTTCTGCTCGGCATTTCCGTTGCCCTTCGCAAAGGCGCACTGGTGGCCATTGATCTGGCGCGGGAGGCCACAACGGGCGGGCTGCGCCGCAGCATCGAGGCGGTCACTCTCGCCTCTTGCCTGATCATGTTCGCCACCCTCTTCTGGTTTGGCATCGCCACCGCCCAGCGCGTGCAGATGCAGGAAATGGCCGGTCTGGAAATTTCCATGGCCTGGGGCTATGCCGCCATTCCGGTTGGATCGCTCTTCGCTGCCCTTGGCGCCATCGTGCATTTCCTCCAGTCCGGCAAGGAGACCGCGCAATGACCGGTGCAATCGTCTCCGCGATGCTGGTGTTCTTCGCCATTTCGGTGCCCATCGCCATCTCCATCGGCCTCGCCTCGATGATCGGGCTCTTCGGCTTCACCACGCTGCCTGCCATCGTCGTGCCGCAGCAGATCTACATCGCCCTCGACAAGTTTCCGCTGGCCGCAATCCCCTTCTTCATCCTCGCCGGCAACCTGATGGAAGTCGGCGGCCTGTCGCGCCGCCTCGTCGAGTTCGCCCGCGCCTTCGTCGGCCAGATCCAGGGCGGGCTTGCTGCCACCTGCGTGCTGACCTGCATGCTGTTTTCCGCCATTTCCGGCTCCAGCGTCGCCACCACATTCGCCGTTGGTGTCGTGCTTATTCCCGCCATGCGGAAATTCGGCTATCCCGTCGGCTTCGTCGCAGCCCTCATGGCCACCTCGGCAGAACTGGGGGTCATCATCCCGCCGTCGATCCCGATGATCCTCTACGGCGTTGCCACCCAGACCTCGATCCCGCAGCTGTTCCTCGCAGGCATCCTGCCCGGCCTGATGATCGCGGGCGCCCTGCTGCTGACGGCTCTCGTCTGGTGCCGGATCAGGGGCTGGGGCAAACGCGACGGCGAAGGCAGCCTGCCGCGCCTGACTGCCACCCGGCGTGCCGTCTGGGCCCTGCTGATGCCGGTGCTGATCATGGGCGGCATCTATGGCGGCGTTACCACGCCGACCGAGGCCAGTGTCATCGCCGTCATCTACGCCATGGTGGTGGGCCTGTTCCTGCACCGGGAGATGACGTGGACGGACCTGATCAACGCCTTCCGCAAGTCGGTCGTCACCTCTGCCGTCATCATGTTCATCATCGGCACTGCAAGCCTGATGGGCTATCTGCTCAACCGGCAGGGCGTGCCCGATGCTGCGGCCCTGTGGCTGACGAACACCTTTGACGGCCCAGTGTCGCTGATGCTGGCAGTCAACGCGATGCTCTTCGTCATCGGCATGTTCATCGAGACGGGCGCAAGCATCATCGTTCTGGCGCCGATCCTGCAGGACGCCGCCGCCCGCGTCGGCATTGCGCCAGTGCACTTCGGGACCGTGATGGTGGTGAACCTCGCCCTCGGCATGATCACGCCGCCGCTCGGGGTCAATCTCTTCGCCGCCGCGCAGATCGCCGGGTGTTCGGTGACGCAGATGCTGAAGCCGCTGATGGTGTTCGTCGGCGTCATCGTGCTGTGCCTGCTGGTGATCTCCTTCGTCCCTGCGGTCAGCATGACGCTGCCCTCCCTGATCGGGCGCTGAACACCCCCAAACACGCCTGCCCCGCTCACGGGGCAGGCAGGATTGCTCACATCTGGAAGAGTTTGCCCACATGACCGGCTCCCTGATCCACCAGCTGCAGGATATCGTTGGCCGCCGCTTCGTTCACACCGGCGCCCGGGGCACCCGGCGCTTCCGCCGGGGATACCGCTATGGCGATGGCGAGGTTCTGGCTGCTGTCGAGCCCGGCACCCTGGTGGAACAATGGCGCGTGCTGGAAGCCTGCGTTGCGGCAGACGTTGCCATCATCTTCCAGGCGGCGAACACGGGGCTGACCGGCGGATCGACGCCTTTCGGGGACGGTTATGACCGGCCCATCGTCATCGTCTCCACCCTGCGCAACACGCGCATTGACCTTCTCGACCACGGGCGGCAGGTGCTGTGCATGCCCGGCGCCACGCTCGACCAGCTGGAACGGCGGCTGAAGCCGCTGGGCCGTGAGCCGCATTCCGTCATCGGCTCCAGCTGCATCGGCGCATCGGTGACGGGCGGCATCTGCAACAATTCCGGCGGCTCGCTGGTGCAGCGCGGACCGGCCTATACCCAGCTGTCGCTGTTTGCGCAGGTGGATACGGAAGGCCGCCTGCATCTCGTCAATCACCTCGGCATCCGCCTTGGCGGCCAGCCGCTGGACATCCTCTCCCGGCTGGATGCTGGCAATTACACCGAGGCGGACGTGGACTTCCCGCAAGGGGCGCAGGCGTCCGACATCGAGTACAAGGACCATGTGCGCGACATTGCCGCCCGCACCCCGGCCCGCTTCAACGCCGACCCGCGCCGCCACTATGAGGCATCAGGTTCGGCCGGCAAGATCGGCGTCTTTGCCGTGCGGCTTGATACCTTCGCGGTGGCTGAAGAGGAAAAGGTCTTCTACATCGGCACCCGCGACCCGGCCGAGCTGCAAACCATCCGGCGGCATATTCTGGCAAACTTCAAGAACCTGCCCATTGCCGGGGAGTACATGCACGCGGACGCCTTCCGTGCGGCGCAGGTCTGGGGCAAGGATCTCTACCTCTTCATCCGCACCTTCGGCACCGTCAATGTTCCCCGCGCCTTTGCGGCCAAGAGCTGGTTCGACGGCCTGACGGAGCGCTTCGGCCTCGGCAAGGCGGTGTCCGATCACCTGCTGCAATTCGCCAGCCGCTTCCTGCCCGAGCAGATGCCAAAGCGGCTGATCGAATGCCGCGACACCTATCCGCATCATCTGATGATCCGGGCAGGCGATGCCTGCATCGCCGAGACGCGGGACTATCTCGCCTCCATCTTCCCGAGCACGGCTGGCAACTTCATCGAATGCACGGAAGCCGAAGGCAAGGCCGCCTTCCTCAACCGCTTCACCGTGGGCAGCGCCGTGGTGCGCTACCGGGCGGTGCATGGCCGCACGGTAGAGGATATCGTTGCCCTTGACGTTGCCTTGCCGCGTGACACCATCGACTGGTTCGAGACCCTGCCGGATGAGATTTCGGACAAAATGGCGCTGAAGATCTATGTCGGCCACTTCCTCTGCCATGTCATGCATCAGGAGTATCTGGTGAAGAAGGGGGTGGACTGCGAGGCGCTGGAGCACGAGATCTGCGCCCTGCTGGACGCACGCGGCGCGGAATATCCGGCCGAGCACAATGTCGGCCATCTCTATGAGGCAAAGCCCGCGCTGCGGGACTTCTACCGCAGCCTCGACCCCACCAACACCTTCAACCCCGGCATCGGCAAAACCTCAAAATGCCGCCACTGGCACTAGGGTCCGATTGAATACGGCAGGGCGGCCACCCGCCCGCCGGAAATTTGGCTGAACGGTCTCAATCAGCATTCTCTGCCTCCTCTGCGATGCAACACTGCGCCCCAACAGGCCAGACCGCCTTCTGCTGCAGGGGCGCGGTCTTCGGCAAGGCTGGTTGCTCCGGGCAGGACCGCGTGATGAAGACACTGCTGCTTACGAAGGAAGACGTCAAAGGCCTGATCTCCATGGCTGAGGTCATCGGCACGGTGGAGGATGCCTACAAGGCCTTCAGCAGCGGCCTGGTACAGCAGCCCGGCTACATGGGCCTGCACCTGCCTGCCCCGCGCGGAGAGATCGATTTCAAGGCAGGATACAATCAGGCCAATGAAACCATCACGCTGAAAGCCTCCTCTGGCGGCTTCCCGCACAATCCGTCGGAGCATGGGGTGCCCAGCGGGATGGGAACCGTTCTCCTGTTTGATGCCAGAAGCTGCGCGCTGGCCTGCGTCATGGATGGCAGCCTTCTCACAGGCCTCAGGACGGGCGCATCGGGCGCCGTCTCCGTGAAGGCACTGGCGCGCAAGGATGCCCGGGCGGTGGCGGTGATTGGCACCGGCAATCAGGCCAGGATGCAGATCCGCGCCATCCGCGAAGTGATGACGATTGGCGAAATCCACGCCTGGTGCCGGACACCGGAGAAGCTCGCCGCCTTCAAGGAAGAGATCGAGCAGGCGTTCGGCATCCCCGTCACCGCTGCCTCCTGCGCCAGAGACGCCGTGGCAGTGGCCGACATCCTGATTACGGCGACCAGAGGCACGGGGCCAGTGGTGGAAGCGGGCTGGGTGAAGCCCGGAACCCACATCATCGCCATCGGCACGGATCAGCACGGCAAGCAGGAATTCGAGCCTGAGATTTTCCGCGGCGCCCGCATCGTCGTGGACTCCCTCTCCCAGTGCATCAGCAAGGGCGAAACCTGGCATCCGCTGAATGCGGGCATCATCACGCAGGAGCAGATCCACGGCGAGATCGGCGAAATTCTGCTGGGGCACAAGCCGGGCCGCGAGAGGGATGACGAAATCACCATTTTCGATTCCACCGGCATGGCCATTCAGGACAATACGGCCGCCCGGAAGATCTATGACAACGCCGTTGCACGCAACGCCGGCACCTGGTTCAGCTTCTTCAAGTAATCCATATTCCCCGCCCTCCGGACTTTCAGAAAGCCAACACAGCATGCGCAACTATCCGACGATCCAGGATATTCACGACGCAAGAGAGCGGGTGAAGCCGCATATCCGCCACACCCCGCTGCTGCGGGCGGACAAGATCGAGAAGAAGCTGGGCTGCGAGCTTTACCTCAAGCCGGAAACCCTGCAGGTCACAGGCGCCTTCAAGATCCGGGGCGCCCTGAACAAGGTTCTGTCTCTGCCACGGGAGGAAACCGCGAAGGGCCTCATCTCCAGTTCATCGGGCAACCATGCCCAGGCGCTGGCCTATGTGGCAAAGATGCTGGGCGTGAAGGTGGTGCTGGTTCTGCCGGTCACCACTCCCAAGCTGAAGGTCACCAACACTGAGGCTCTGGGCGCTGAAGTCATCCTGTTTGACGGGGACAATGCCTCCCGCTGGAAGCAGGTCTACGACATCGCGGAGCGTAACAATTACACTGTCGTACACGGCTTCGAGGATCCGCTGGTGATGGCCGGCCAGGGGACAATGGCCTGCGAAATCCTTGAGGATCTGCCGGATGTCAGCACGGTCATCGTGCCGGTGGGTGGCGGCGGTCTCATCTCGGGCGTGGCGACCGCATTCAAGGAACTCAAGCCTTCGGTGCGCGTCATCGGTGCCGAGCCCGCCCTGACCCCGAAGTATTACCACAGCCGCCTGAACGGTGAGCCCACCTCCCTGCCGCTTCTGGACACCATCGCAGACGGCCTGCGGATCAGCGTTCCGGGCCGCAACCCCTATCCCATCATAGAGAAATACGTCGACGAGATCGTCCTCGTCGAAGACGCGCACATCGTCGAGGGCATGCAGGTGCTGGCAAGGGATGCAAAACTGATTGCAGAACCCGCTGCCTCCATCGGCATCGGCGCCCTGCTCGCCGGATCTATCAGCCTGGCGCCGGGTGAAAAGGTCTGCGCCATCCTCACCGGCGGCAACTGGGATCTGAGCAGCCTCGCGGACGTCTACAACAGGCTCTGACCCTTGAGACTGGCCACGGCTGACCGGGCTGCAAATGCGGCGCAGGGGATGCGCTGCAGCTGAATACCAAGACGTGATGCAACGCCCCCTAAAACCCTGATAGAATTGTGGCTGGCCCGGGCTTCGGGCGCCGCATTTTTTGAAGGATCCTCATGGCATTGGCTGGCAGGGAGACAGAGGCAGCCAGGAGCGGCTGGACGAAGCCGAGGCGGTTCGACCGCAATCTGATCGTGATTGGCGCAGGGGCCGCCGGGCTGGTGTCTTCCTATATTGCGGCAGCGGCAAAGGCGAAGGTCACGCTTGTTGAGGCACACAAGATGGGGGGCGATTGCCTCAACTTCGGCTGCGTCCCCTCGAAGGCGCTGATCCGGAGCGCAAAAGCCGCGCATCAGATGCGCCACGCAGACCGCTACGGCCTTGAAGCGGTGGAGCCCAAGGTGCCCTTTGCCCGCGTGATGGAACGCGTGCACCAGGTGATTGCCGCAATCGAGCCCCATGACAGCATCGAGCGCTACACCGGCCTCGGCGTCGAGGTGCTGCAGGGCTATGCAAGGCTTGTGGATCCCTGGACGGTCGAGATCGCCCTGAACGGCGGCGGAAGACAGCGGCTGACCACGCGTGCCATCATCCTTGCCACCGGTGCGCAGCCCTTCGTGCCGCCCATCCCCGGCCTGGACAAGACGGGCTATCTCACCTCCGACACCCTGTGGGAGAATCTGCGCGGAAGGGAGGAAGCACCAAAGCGCCTTGCCGTTCTGGGCGGTGGACCGGTCGGCTGCGAGCTGGCCCAAAGCTTTGCCCGGCTCGGTTCTGCCGTAACGCAGATCGAAATGGCGCCCCGCCTGATGATGCGCGAGGACGAGGATGCAGGCGCCCTCGTCACGGCATCGCTGGAAGCCGATGGCGTGACGGTTCTGACCGGCCACAGGGCAGCCGCCTGCGGCGTGGCGGACACCGGGGAGAAATGGATCGAGGTGGAGCACGCCGGCGGCGCAAGGCGCATCATCTTTGATGAGTTGATCGTCGCCGTGGGCCGTGCCCCCCGCCTCAAGGGCTTCGGGCTGGAAGAGCTCGGCATCAGGGCGGAAAGGGTTGTGGAGACCAATGAATACCTCCAGACGCTCCACCCCAGCATTCTGGCGGCAGGTGACGTAGCGGGCCCTTATCAGTTCACCCATGTGGCCGGGCATCAGGCCTGGTTTGCGGCCATCAACGCCCTGTTTGGTGATTTCAAGCGCCTCAAGGCCGATTACAGCATCATCCCCCGGGCGACCTTCACCGATCCGGAAGTGGCCCGGGTGGGTCTGTCCGAAGCAGAGGCAAAGGCGCAGAACATTCCCTATGAAGTGACGCGTTACGGGCTTGATGATCTTGACCGCGCCATTGCTGACGGCTCGGCCCATGGCTTCGTCAAGGTGTTGGCGGTGCCCGGCAAGGACAGGATCCTCGGCGTCACCATTGCCGGGGAGCATGCCGGTGACCTGCTGGCGGAATTCGTCTTTGCAATGAAGCACGGGCATGGCCTCGGCAAGATCCTCGGCACGATCCATATCTATCCAACGCTGGCGGAGGCCGGCAAGATGGCGGCGGGCCAGTGGCGGCGCAATCATGTCAACGGCTTCCTGCTGTCCCTTCTGGAACGCTTCCACACCTGGAGGCGCGGATGATCGACGCCCGGCTTCTGCCCCTGCAACGCGCTGCCCTGCAGCCTCTGGCCGGTTTTCTCGCCCGCCGGGGCGTCAGCGCAGACAGGCTCAGCATCACCGGTTTCCTCGCCGGGCTAGGCGCATTTGCCGCGCTCTGCTTCGGCCAGTGGCTGACGGCGCTGCTGCTCATCCTGCTGAACCGCCTGCTCGACGGGCTGGACGGAGCCGTGGCCCGCATTCACGGCCCCACGGACCGGGGCGCCTATCTCGATATTGCGCTGGATATGGTCTTCTATGCGCTGGTCCCGCTCGGCTTTGCCATTCAGGCACCGCAGGACCATGCCCTGCCCGCTGCCGTGCTGATTGTATCCTTCGTTGGCACCGGCTCGTCTTTTCTGGCCTTCTCGGCCGTTGCGGCAAAGCTCGGGCGCAAGGCGCCGGAGTTCCCCACCAAAGGCATCTACTATGCCGGGGGCCTTGCCGAGGGCTTCGAGACAATCGCCGTCTTTGCCGCCATGTGCCTGTTTCCCGGCCATTTTGCCGTGATCGCCTATGGCTTTGCCGCCCTCTGCGGCCTCACCACGCTCATCCGCTGGCGGCAGGGCTGGGTTGCCTTCTCTCAACCCGGACAATGATGCAAAGAGCATCCGCCGGGGGCTGGCAGACGGCGCCGATCAAGCCATAGTGACCACACGGACGGATGGCTTTGCGCAATATTGCGGGCCAAGGATATTCGCGCAGACAGGGAACCATGAGCGAACCCCGCACAGACACGCAGCAGCCGCCCGCGCAGCGCAGCCCATGGCGCTTCGCACCTGCCGTGCTGGTTGTGGCGGGCCTTGTGACCGGCTATGCGCTCGGGCTGCAGGACTATCTGAGCCTTGACTATCTTGCCGGGCAGCGGGCGGCGCTCAGAGCCTATGTGGAGGCCCATATGCTGTGGTCTGCCGCCCTGTTCCTGACGGTCTATATTCTCGCCGTCGCCTTTTCCTTTCCCGCGGCATCGATCCTGACCGTGTTCGGCGGTTTTCTTTTTGGCTGGCTGGCGGGGGGCGCGCTGGTCTCCGCCGGCGCAACGATTGGCGCCTCGCTTCTCTTCCTCGCAGCACGTTCGGCCTTCGGCGGCTTCCTGCGCCACAGGGTCAAAGGCGTCCTGAAGACGCTGGCAGACGGCTTCCGGGAAAATGCCTTCGGCTATCTTTTCGCCATCCGTCTTGCCCCGGTCTTCCCGTTCTTCATGGTCAACATAGCCGCCGCCCTTTTCGACATCAGCCTTGGCCGCTTCGTGGCGGCGACGTTTTTCGGGATTCTGCCCGGCACCTTCGCCTATGCCTATCTCGGGCAGGGCGTGGACAGCGTGCTTGTGGCCGCAAAGGCATCCGGCCGTGAGGCGCAACTCTCCGATCTGGTGACGCGTGACATTACCCTCGCCTTTTTCCTGCTGGCCGCATTTGCCCTTCTTCCCACACTGGTGAAGCTGATCCGTAAACAAAAAGCGGCACAAAGCTGAGCCGAAAATGAATGGTCTGACCGCCTTGGCCACACGGGAGCCCTGGATGCCCGACGCAGCACCCGAACCCGCCCCGATTGTGCTTCTCGGCGGCGGCCATGCCCATGTCGAGGTTGTCCGCCATCTGGGCGGCATGCGCCTGTCCCGCCCGGTCACGCTCGTGTCTCCGGCCCGCCACACGCCCTATTCCGGCATGCTGCCCGGCTATGCCGCCGGAGAGTACCGCTTCGAGGAGTTCCATATTGATCTGGCGGCCCTGTGCGGGCGCTGCGGTGTGACGTTCCTTGAAACCGCTGCTACCGGCATCGATCCCACCGCAAGGACGGTGACGCTCGCAGATGGCAGCACTCTTGGCTACAGCCTGCTGTCCATCGACACAGGCTCAACGCCCCAGCTCCCGCAAGGCCTGTCCGGCGGCATACCGGTGAAGCCGATTTCAAGCTTCACACAGGCGCTGGCGCAGCTGGACGCGCTGGCCGCGAGCACTGAAGCGCCGCTGCGGATCGCCGTGGTTGGCCAGGGGGTGGCAGGCGTTGAACTGGCCTTTTCCCTGCAGCAGCGCTTCGCCCATCGCGGGGTGCAGATCGCACTGGCCGGACGCTCGCACCGCCCTTTGCCGGACCGCAGCAAACTTGCACGGCGGATGGTGGAACGAGAGCTGCACAGGGCCGGGATCAGCCATCATGCGGATTTTGATGCCATTGCCTTTTCGGATGGCCGGCTGACGGCGCGCGACGGCAGGCAGCTTGCAGCCGATGAGGTGGTCTGGGCCACCTCCAGCGGAGCACCTGGCTGGCTGCAGGGCAGCGGCCTTGCCCTCGATGCGGCCGGTTTCATCCGTGTGGACGCCACGCTGCGGTCTGTCTCTCATCAGGATGTCTTTGCTGCCGGAGATGTGGCCTCCCTGCCCGACCCGAGGTCAAAGGCCGGGGTCTTTGCCGTCCGGCAGGGGCCGGTACTGGCGCAGAACATCCACCACAGTCTCACGGGCGCAGCGCTGAAGCCCTACCGCCCCCAGCGCGCCTGGCTCGCACTCATCTCCCTTCCGGGCGGGCGGGCGATTGCCGACAAATGGGGCCTTGCCGTATGCGGCCGCTGGGTCCGGCGCTGGAAGCATCACACCGACACGCGCTTCCTCCGGCGCTATCAAACGCCCCGGACTGAATAGGCGCTTGCAAGCCAGCGGACCGGCGCAAGCGTCAGAAGCACGAACATTCAGAAATACGAAATAATCAATTCAATTGATTATTTCAAATCTGATTGACGAGAATCAAAGAAACCCCAAGCCCGGTTGGTCTAACTCGGGCTATGAACACCCGTGTCCCCCGGCCCGTCTTTTCCGTCCTGCTCGCCTGCCTGCTGGTGGCCGTGGCAGTGCTGACGGGTTTTGGCACGGGGGCAAAGGCAGGGGTGCCCCATAAGGGCCAAAGCGCCAAGGTCATCGAATTCGTCATCTGCACTGACGATGGCATGCGCATCGTCAGAATGGATGAGCACGGGCAGGTGCTGGACGAAGACGCGAGAACCAGCCACCCGGCGCCCTGCTGCGACGGCCAATGCCTCGGCTGCACCCTGTGTTCTTCTTCGTCAGGAAACATGCCTGCGGTCTTTTCCCTTCACGCCCCCGCCTCCAGCCAGCCCGCGCCCGCATGGGCCGCCGCGTTTGCACCCGGTCCGGTGCTGACGCGCGCCTCCCAGCGCGCACCGCCAAGGACAGGCCGATGACAGACTTGCGCTTCCGCACCTCCCCTGCGGCCCCTCCCTCGTTCGTCCGCACTTTGCTCGCCGGACTGCTGGCCGCCTTCCTGCTTCTGATCACACCGGCCGGGCCGGTGATGGCTCAACAGATCAAGGACAGCTCACAGCTTTCCCATTTCCTGCCCCAGGTCACCCCGGCCTCGCTGGTGGAAGGGGCAGATGCCTTTGGCCCTGTCCGGCCGGATCTTGCCGCCGCGCCCGTGCTGCGCGGAGGACAAACGATCGCCTATGCTTTCGTCACCTCCGACTTTGCCGGCACCACAGGCTATTCCGGCAAGCCCATCCACGTGATGGTGGCCATCGGCACCGACGGGCTGCTGAAGGGGGTGAAGCTTCTCAAGCATTCCGAGCCCATCGTCCTGGTCGGCATTCCCGAAGCGCGGATGGTGGAGCTGATCGAGGGCTACAAGGGCCTCGACATCGCAAAGGAAGCCGCATCCGGCGGCTCCAGCCACGACCTCAAGATCATTTCCGGCGCCACGGTCACGGTGATGG
Source organism: Pannonibacter phragmitetus DSM 14782 (assembly GCF_000382365.1). Lineage (GTDB taxonomy): Bacteria > Pseudomonadota > Alphaproteobacteria > Rhizobiales > Stappiaceae > Pannonibacter > Pannonibacter phragmitetus. The sequence goes on from NZ_KB908229.1 coordinate 28,779, forward strand.
TGATCGACGATTCCGTCGTGCGCGCCAGCATCAAGGTGGCGCGCAGCCTCAGCCTCGGCGGGCTTTCCACGGAGGCCCCCGCCGCAGGCCCGCTGCGTGTCATCGATCCGGAAGCCAAAGCCGCTGACGACTGGCTGACGCAAACAGGAGACGGCACCCTCCGCCGCCTGTCGCTGGACGTGGGGCAGGTCAATGCCGCCTTTGCCGCCCTTCCAGACCAGCGCGCTGCAGAGCGCCCGGAGGAAGGCCCGGCGGATGCCACCTTCATCGACCTCTATGCCACGCTCGTCAGCATTCCCGGCATTGGCGAAAGCCTGCTGGAGCCCGGCGAAAAGGCCGCCATCGATGCCTGGCTGAAGCCGGGGGACAGCGCGCTGCTGCTGGCCGCCAGAGGCCGCTATTCCTTCAAGGGCTCGGGCTATGTGCGCGGCGGCATCTTCGACCGGGTGCATCTCATCCAGGGCGACATGTCCGTCCGCTTCCGCGACAGAGACCACAAGCGTGCAGGCCCGCTGGCTCTTGCCGGGGCGCCGGAGCTGAGCGAACGCGACATCTTCCGCATTCCGGCAGGCTCCGGCTTCAACCCGGCCGAGCCCTTCCGCATCCAGCTTCTGGTCCAGCGCAACGTGGGACCGATCGAGAAGCTGTTCACCACCTTTGATCTCGGCTGGCAGCCCACGGCGGCCTTCGTCAGGACGATCACCCCCGCTCCGGCGGAAAGCCCGGAAGCGTCAACACCCGTGGCCGCAGACACGCCTCAGGCCGGGATTGATGACGAAGCCAGTGCAAAGGCGCAGCTGTGGCAGCGCATCTGGCGTGGCAAGACGCTGGAAATCGCCGGCGTCACCATCATGCTGGCGGTGCTGACCTTTGCCTTCTTCTTCCAGACCTTCCTCACCCGGTCGGCACGGCTGACCCACTGGTTCCGGATGGGTTTTCTCACCGTGACGCTGGTGTTCCTCGGCTGGTACGCCAATGCGCAGCTGTCGGTGGTCAACATCTTCGCGCTGGCCACATCGGTGAAGTCCGGCTTCACCTGGGAAGCGTTCCTGCTCGATCCGCTGACCTTCATCCTGTGGTTCTCGGTGGCCGCAGCGCTGATCTTCTGGGGCCGGGGCGCCTATTGCGGCTGGCTGTGCCCCTTCGGCGCGCTGCAGGAGCTGACCAACCGCATCGCCCGCGCCTTCCGCGTGCCGCAGATCACCCTGCCCTGGGGCCTGCACGAGCGGCTGTGGGCGGTGAAATACATCGTCTTCCTCGGCTTGTTCGGCGTTTCCCTCGCCTCGCTGGAGCAGGCCGAGCATCTGGCCGAAATCGAGCCGTTCAAGACCGCCATCGTGCTGAAATTCGCACGCGGCTGGCCCTTCGTCCTCTATGCCGGCACGCTGCTGGTGGCCGGGCTGTTCGTCGAGCGTTTCTACTGCCGCTACCTGTGCCCGCTGGGCGCCGCCCTCGCCATTCCGGCCCGTGTCCGGATGTTCGACTGGCTGAAGCGCTACCACGAGTGCGGCAACCCCTGCCAGACCTGCGCCAACACCTGCCCGGTGCAGGCCATTCACCCGACCGGTGAGATCAACCCCAATGAATGCGTCAACTGCATGAATTGCCAGGTGCTCTACCAGTCCGAAACGAGATGCCCCGTCGTCATGCGCAAGCTGAAGCGGCGGGCAGCGGCCGGCACGGGCGAACGCCCGGCCCCGTCCGAGGGCCACAAGCCCGTGATCAACACGCCAAGCCAGCAAAAAGGACAAGCACATGTCTGATACGAATGAAACCGGCGGCCTCACACGCCGCCAGCTGATGGGCGCCACCGTCGCAGGCGGCGCGGCCTTGGGATCGGTGGCGGTAGGGGGCATTGCCCTGACGGCCGGCGGCACCGGCGCGCTGCTGACCAGCACCGGCGAAGCGGCAGCCGCCTCCGGAAGCAGCAGCGGCGCGGCCTCCGGCCATGTCGGCCCGGGCGAGCTCGATGAATATTACGGCTTCTGGTCCTCCGGCCAGACGGGCGAGCTGCGCATTCTGGGCATTCCGTCCATGCGCGAGCTGATCCGCGTGCCGGTGTTCAACCGCTGCTCGGCCACCGGCTGGGGCCAGACGAACGAGTCGCTCAAGGTCCTGACCGAGAACATGAGCGAGAAGACGAAGAAGTTCCTCGCCGCCAACGGCAAGAAGATCCACGACAACGGCGACCTGCACCACGTCCACATGTCCTTCACCGAGGGCAAGTATGACGGCCGCTTCCTGTTCATGAACGACAAGGCCAACACCCGCGTTGCCCGCGTGCGCTGCGACGTGATGCGGGCCGACAAGATCATCGAAATCCCCAATGCCAAGGCCATTCACGGCCTGCGCCCGCAGAAGTGGCCGCGCACCAACTATGTCTTCTGCAATGGCGAAGACGAGGGCCCGATGGTCAACGATGGCAAGATCCTCGATGATCCGTCCCAGTACGTGAACTTCTACACCGCCATCAACGCGGACGACATGACCATCGCCTGGCAGGTGATGGTGACCGGCAACCTCGACAACACCGATGCCGATTATGACGGCAAATACGCCTTCTCGACCTCCTACAACTCCGAAATGGGCACCACTCTGGCGGAAATGACCGCCTCCGACCGTGACCATGTGGTGGTGTTCAATCTGGCTGAGATCGAAAAGGGCATCGCTGCCGGTGACTATACCGAGCTGAACGGCGTCAAGGTCATCGACGGCCGCAAGGGCAAGAACAAGAAGTACACCCGCTACATCCCGATCCCGAACAATCCGCATGGCTGCAACATGGCCCCGGACAAGATCCACCTGTGCATCGGCGGCAAGCTGTCTCCGACCGTGTCGGTGATCGATGTGCGCAAGCTGGACGCCCTGTTCGAGACGGATGCCGATCCGCGCTCGGCGGTGGTGGCCGAACCGGAACTGGGCCTCGGGCCGCTCCACACCGCCTTCGACGGCAAGGGCAACGCCTATACGACGCTCTTCCTCGACAGCCAGGTGGTCTACTGGAACATCGAAAAGGCGGTCCGTGCCTTTGCCGGCGAGAAGGTTGACCCGATCATCTCCAAGACGGATGTGCACTACCAGCCGGGCCACAATTCCACCACCATGGGCGAGACCCTGGAGGCGGACGGCAAGTACTTCATGTCGATGAACAAGTTCTCCAAGGACCGCTACATCAACGTGGGGCCGCTGAAGCCGGAAAACGAGCAGCTCTTTGCCATCGATGGCGACAAGCTGACGCTGCTTCATGACGGGCCGACCTTCGCCGAACCGCATGACTCCATCGTCGTGCACCGCTCCGTGGTGAACCCGGTGCATGTGTGGGACCGCAACGACCCCTTCTGGGAAGATGCCCGCAAGCAGGCCGAGGCCGATGGCGTGGACATCGACTACGCCGCCGACGTGATCCGCGACGGCAACAAGGTGCGCGTCTACATGCACTCGGTTGCCCCGGCCTTCAGCCTGGAAAGCTTCACCGTGAAGGAAGGCGATGAGGTGACCGTCTATGTGACCAACATGGACGACATCGAGGATCTGACCCACGGCTTCTGCATGGGCGACCATGGCGTGGCCATGGAAGTGGCGCCGCAGGCGACCGCATCGGTGACCTTCACCGCCGCCAAGCCGGGTGTCTACTGGTACTACTGCCAGTGGTTCTGCCATGCGCTGCACATGGAAATGCGCGGCCGCATGTTCGTCGAACCGAAGGAAGCCTGAGATGCGGCGCGTCCCGGCACTCCTCCTGCTGGCGTTTTGTCTTGGTGGCGCCCTTCCGGCGGCAGCGGAAACGCGGCAGGTTGCGCCTGTGCCGGGCGCGCTGGCACAAGCAATCGCCGGGGCAAGCCCCGGCGATATCCTCGTGCTGGAGCCGGGAGACCATCCCGGCCCTGTCACGCTGGACTTCCCCCTGACGCTGCAAGGCAAGCCCGGCGCCCGCCTGACCGGCGATGGCACCGGCAACACGGTCACCATCACCGGCCCAGATGTGACGGTCACAGGCCTTGCCATCAGTGGCTCGGGCGATGATGCAACCGCAATCAGCAGCGGCATTTTCGTGGCCAGAACCGCCAGAAACGCCCGGATCGCGAACAATCATCTGACGGGCAACCTGCACGGCATCACCCTGCATGGCGCGGCGGACAGCCTTGTCACCGGCAACCGGATCGACGGTCGGCAGAGCGGGCGCGTCAATGACCGGGGCAACGGCATCTATGTCTGGAATGCACCGGGCACAATCGTGGAAGGCAATGACATCCGCTGGGGGCGGGACGGCATCTTCGCCAATGCCTCGAAGCAGAACGTCTTCCGCAACAACCGCATGCGGGATCTGCGCTTTGCGGTCCACTACATGTACACCAACAACAGCGAAATCTCGGGCAATGTCTCCATCGGAAACACGCTCGGCTTTGCGCTGATGTTCTCCAACAGGATCACGGTGACGGACAACCAGTCGCTGGCCGACCGGCGCCACGGGTTGATGCTGAACTATGCCAACAATGCGGTGGTCTCCGGCAATCTGGTGCGCGGCGGACGGGCCGAGAAATGCACCTTCATCTACAACGCCCACAAGAACCGCATCTCCGGCAACCGCTTTGAAGGCTGCGAGACAGGCATCCACTTCACCGCCGGATCGGAGCGCAACGTCATCACCGGCAATGCCTTCATCGGCAACCGCAATCAGGTGAAATATGTCGGCACGCGGCATGTGGAATGGAGCGAGGCGGGACGGGGCAACTACTGGTCCGACCACACCGCCTTTGACCTCAACGGCGACGGCATCGCCGACAGCGTGTTCCGCCCCAATGACCTGATGGATCATATCCTCTGGTCCCAGCCTGCCGCCAAGCTGCTGCTCGGCTCCCCGGCGGTGCAGCTGGTGCGCTGGAGCCAGGAATCCTTTCCCGCCATCCTGCCCGGCGGTGTCACCGACAGTGCGCCGCTGACCCGGCCCTTTTCCATTCCCGTTAGCACAGAAGACGCCGCGCTCGAACAGCGCGCGCTTGAAGCCGCAAGCCAGAGACAGCAAGCCGATGACGATCCTGAAGATCTCGCAGCTCACTAAGACCTTCGGGTCCCTGACCGCCCTTGCCGCCGCCGGCCTCGGCGTGGCGCGGGGCGAGCGGGTGGCCCTGATCGGCCACAATGGCGCGGGCAAATCGACCCTGATGAAGATCGTGCTCGGGCTGCTGCCTGCAGACAGCGGCACGGTGACGGTCAATGGCCACCGCCCCGGCAGCCAGGAGGCGCGGGAAGTGACGGCCTATCTGCCGGAGAATGCCGCCTTTCATCCGGCCTTGACCGGGCGCGAGCAGATCAGCCTCTATCTGCGCCTGCGCGGTGAGCCGGCCGCCAAGGCCCCTGCCCTGCTGGAGCGGGTGGGGCTGGCGCAGGCGATGAACCGGCGCATCGGCACCTATTCCAAGGGCATGCGCCAGCGTGTCGGTCTGGCACAGGCGCTGATCGGGCGGCCGCAGCTGATGGTGCTGGACGAGCCGACCAGCGGACTTGACCCGCTGTCACGGCAGGAGTTCTACGCCATCCTAGACGAGCTGGCACGGGAAGGCACGGCCATCCTCCACTCCTCCCACGCCCTGACCGAAGTCGAAGCGCGGACGGACCGGATCGCCATCCTCTCGCAAGGGCGGCTGATGGCCCATGACACGCTGTCGGCCCTGCGGCTCTCCGCCCGCCTGCCCTTGCGCTTCCACCTCACCCTTGCGCCCGGCCAGCGGGACGCGGTCACGGCTGCGCTGGCTGCAAGGCTGGCGGAGGGGGAGATGACCGCCGCAGCCGTGAGCGGCGGCGCGCGGCTCGATCTGGCCTGCGCGCCGGATCGCAAGCTCCCGGTGCTGCGGGCTGTGACGGAACTGGGCGCGCTTGTCGAGGATGTCGAGATCATCCCGCCCAGCCTTGAGGACATCTACACGCATTTCAGCAAGAGGAGCGAAGGATGAGCCGCCTTCTCGCCGCCGCTTCGGCGGAATTCCGCATCGCCCTGCGCAACCGCTGGGTCGCGGTCGCCATGGCCATCATGGTGCTCTTTGCCGCTGTTCTCTCGGCGGCAGGCTCCGCCCCGATGGGAGAGCTGGGCGCGGACAGGCTCAGCGTCACCGTCGCCAGCCTCACCTCGCTCGGCGTCTATCTGGTGCCGCTGATCGCCCTGCTCATGTCCTTTGATGCCATTGCCGGAGAGGTGGAGCGCGGCACGCTGGCCCTGGTGCTCGCCTATCCGGTCAAGCGCTGGCAGCTGGTGGCAGGCAAGTTCGCCGCCCATCTCGTCATCCTCGCGCTCGCCGTCGTTGCGGGCTACGGCATCGCCGCCGCCATGGCCTTTTCCGGCGGGGCGGACGCCGTGAGAGGCCTTCCCGCCCTGTGGCGGCTGACATGGACATCGCTGCTGCTGGGCGCAGTGTTCCTCGGCGCCGGTTACACGGTGTCCGCACTGGCCCGGCGGCCCGGTACGGCGGCCTCGCTGGTCGTCGCCCTGTGGCTCGTCATGATCGTGCTCTACGATCTGGCACTGCTGGCCGGTGTTGCCGCAGATGGCGGCGGCTATTTCACCACCCGCATCTTCCCGCTGGCGCTGCTGGCAAACCCCGCCGATGCCTTCCGGCTGTTCAACCTCGCAGCATCCGAGGCCACCGCCGCCGCCTCCGGCATCAGCGGCGCAGCCGACGCCATTCCAGCCGTTCAACCGCTCCTCTCCCTCGTGCTCTGGGCCTTCGCCGCCTTTGCCGCGGCCATCGCCGCCTTCCGGAGGATCACTCCATGACCCGCCAGACATGTTCCCGCCCGCGCCTGCAGTTTGCCCTTCTGCCGCTCGCCCTGCTTCTGGCGGCCTGCCAGCCGGAGGCGGCCACCCAGCGGCCGGAGCCGGTGGCGATGACGGCCGCCTCGCTCGGCCATTATTGCCAGATGAACCTGCTGGAGCACCCCGGCCCCAAGGCGCAGGTGCATCTGGCGGGCATGGACGGTAAGCCGCTGTTCTTCAGTCAGGTGCGCGATGCCATCGCCTATCAGCGCATGCCCGAGCAGAGTGGCGTCATCACCGCCATCTATGTGAGCGACATGGGCAAGGCGGAAAGCTGGGACAAGCCGGGCGCCGACAACTGGATCGCCGCTGATGCCGCCGTCTATGTCACCGGCGCCACGGTGCAAGGCGGCATGGGAGCGCCGGAACTGGTACCCTTTTCCAGCCGCGAGAAGGCCGAAGCCTTTGCCGCCGGGCATGGCGGGCAACTGGTGACGCTCAAGGATATCCCGGACGAAGAAATTCTGGCGCCGGTAGAATTTGCGACGGACGCGGACGGCAACTTCCTGCCGCCGGAAAATGCAACGCTGAACTGAAGGAGACGGGATCATGACCGCCCTGTCACGCCGCCGCTTTCTCACCATCTCCGCCAGCGCTGTCTCCGCTGCCGCCCTTGCGGCACATCCGGCGCTGGCCGCAGCCTCGCCCGTGCCGGTCAGCACCTGGCGCGGCACAGCGCTTGGCAGCGCCGCCCGCATCACGCTGGCCCATCCGCAGGCAGACAGCCTGTTCGCGGGCATCGAGGCGGAACTGAACCGGCTGGAGAACATCTTCAGCCTCTACCGGCCCGGCAGCGCCCTTTCCCGCCTCAACCGCGACGGCGAATTGGCGGATCCCGCACCGGAACTGCTGGAATGCCTGAGCATTGCCGGCGCGGTGTGGCGGGCAACGGACGGTGCCTTCGATCCCACGGTGCAGCCGCTCTGGGCCGCCTATGCGCAAGCCTCGGTTGAAGGCAGGACACCGGATGCAGACGAACTGGCAGGGCGCCTTGCCCTCACGGGCTGGCCGCTGGTGGAGTTGGAGGCAGATGCCATCCGCCTGACCCGCAAGGGCGCGGGCCTCACCCTCAACGGCATCGCCCAGGGCTATATCGCAGACCGGATTGCGGCATGGCTGAGCGGTGAAGGCCTCACGGACATTTTGATTGATACCGGCGAGATCCGCGCACTCGGCGGACAGCCCAGCGGCGGGGACTGGGACGTGACGCTGGCAGGCGGGCGGGGATCGCACAGGCTGCGGGACAGGGCGCTGGCAACCTCCGCACCGCTGGGCACCACCTTTGATCAGGCTGGCACCACGGGGCATATCCTTGATCCGCGCAGCGGCCTGCCCGCCCGGCAGGGCTGGACGCAGGTCAGCGTCACCACCCCGGCAGCGGCCCTCGCCGACGCGCTCTCCACCGCCTTCTGCCTGATGACACGGCAGGAGATTGATGCCGCGCTGGCGGCCGTGCCGCAGGCGAGCCTCGTCAACCTGAGCTGACGCGGCTCAGCCCGGCAACGCCGAGCGGTCTTCACACACGGCATCGGCGGGCTAACCGGATCAGTCCTGATTGCCTTCGGCCTCAGGCCGGCTCCAGGGCGGCGCCACTGAGCTGCGCTTCGCCAGAGACGGACAGAACCCAACTCACCACCGCCTCAACCTCGCAGGGCAGCCGCGTGGCAAGGCCTTCGGCGAAGGCTTCAAAGGCGGGCAGGTTGAGCCCGTTGATGCCGGCGACGACCGTCCGGCCGGCCGCCAGATGCCCGGCGATGAGATCTCGGAAGCCCCTGCCCTCCCCTTCCTGCCTGCCGAACTTGTTGAGCAGGAAGGCCCCGGCTGGCCCTTCGGCACATGAAAGCTGCACCTGCATCACCGCCTCTTCCAGCGCTGCCGGGTCCAGCCGGCAGCCACGCGAGTGGCGGCCCAACTTTTGCGAGATGCAGATCTGCGGCCCATCGGGCAGCACCAGCAGGCCGGTTTCGCACGGATGGCCAGCCTCCGCAGCGGACGGCAGGGCCACCGTTCCGGCAAGCCTCACCCCAGCTGCTTTGAGGCGGACAGAGGCTTCCAGCAGGACCGGGTCAACGGACCCGGCTTCCTCTGCGAGGATATAGGCGAGCGGGAAATGGGTCATGCCTCCTCCATGGCAATGCCTTCGATCCGCGCCGCGCTGACAAGCTGCGCAACGAGATCGCGCGAGGCCCGCGCCCAGGCCGCCCGCTCCAGCGCTTCTGCGATGACAGGCTGGACCGTGGCAAAGGGCAGAGGCTGGCCAGCCGCATGGGCATGCACCTTGATGATGTGAAAGCCGAAACGGCTCGCCACCGGCTCCCGCGACAGACCGCCCTCGGGCACAGCTGCCAGCGCTGCCTCGAATTCCGGCACCATCTGGCCGGTGGCGATCTGACCAAGGGCGCCGCCCGCCTCACGCGAACCGCAATCGCTTTCGCTCCGCGCCAGGACAGCGAAGGCCTCCGGCTCGCGCTCCAGCCGGGCGAGGATCTGCCCGGCCCGGTCTTCCGCCGCCGCCCGCGCCTTGGCGCCGGAGGGAGCGGCGGCACACAGGATATGCGAGGCATCCCAGAGATCCGGCGAGCGGTAACGCTCCGGATGCGCCTGCCATTCGGCCATCACTTCGGCTTCGGATGGCGGCGTCACATCCAGCGCCATGTCGAGAAGGGCGCGGATGCGGGCCTCTTCCTCCGTTTCGCGGCGGGCACCGCCAAGGTCCTGCGGCTCGGCGGCAACGCCGCGCCGCAGGGCTTCGTCCAGCAGCAGCTGGCGGATGGCGAGCGCCCTTGCAGCAGCGCGCCAGGCATCTCCCGGACGCCCTGAGGCGGCCGGATGGTTCTGCGCTTCAGCCGCAATGCGGCTGGCAGGAATGACGGTTCCGTTGACCGTGATGACGGGGGCGGCAACGCTGGCCATGGTCACTCTCCCGGCACATGGGCGGACTGGCGGCGCGAGCGCACCACCTGATAACCCGGCCGCCACAGGTAGCGCACCGGCGCGGACAGCATGTGCACAAGACGGGTGAAGGGGAAGAGCAGGAAGATGGTCAGCCCCAGCGCCAGATGCAGCTTGAAGATCCAGTTCACATCCGAAATATGCGCCGCAGCATTCGCCTCGAAGGTGAAGATGCCCTGTGCCCAGGCCATGAACTTCGTCATCTCGTGCCCGTCCAGATGCTGTAGCGAGACGAAGATGGTGCCAAGCCCCAGCAGCAGCTGGGCCATGAGCAGGATCAGGATGCCCGTGTCAGCAAAGCTGGAATTGGCGGCGATGCGCGGGTCCATCAGCCGCCGGTGCAGCAGCATCAGGCCACCCGCAAGCGCCATGACACCAGCCACACCACCGGCCACCACGGCCAGGATCTGCTTGGCACCGTGGCTGATGCCGAGCGCATCAAAGATCCAGATCGGCGTCAGCAGGCCGAAGAGATGGCCGAAGAAGATGACCAGCACGCCCACATGGAACAGCACCGAGCCGATGACCAGCTGCCTGCGGCGCAGAAGCTGGCTGGACGAGCTTTTCCAGGTGAAGGGATCGCGCTCATAGCGGGCGATGCAGCCGATGGCGAGCACCGACAGGGCGATATAGGGATAGATGCCAAAGACAAAATTGTGCATGTGAGCCTCCATCATCCGGCAGCGCCAGCCGCTGCGGGCCGGGCCGGTTGATCCATACGGGAGAGCATGCCGCGGACCTGCGGACAGCCTGCATTGGGATCCGGGCCGAAGGTGACCTGCGTTTCCTCCCAGACCGCATCAAGGGCTGCGAGATCCTGCGGGTCATCCTCGGGCGCCGCCATCAACGCCTCGACGGCGCCTTCCGCTGCGGCCGTGCCGGACAGGGCCTCAAGCGCTGCAAACACGGCGGCATAGGGGCTTTCGCGGCCCGACAGGCGGCGTTGCAGCACCCCCAGGATCGGAGCGGCATCGGTGAGGATGCCCCGTGCTTCCGCAGCAGGCTGGGCCGCGAGAAACTCCAGCAGCACCGGCAGGTGATCGGGCAGTTCGCCCGTCACCGGCTCGAAGCCGCCAGCCCGGTAGGTCTCCAGCAGATCCACCATGGCGCTGCCCCGGTCGCGGCTTTCGCCGTGCACATGCTCGAACAGGTTCAGCGACAGGCTGCGGCTGCGGTCGAAGAGCCCGACATAGATCTCCTGCAGATCGTAGATGTCACCCTCTGCCAGTCCGCCGCACAGGGCAGAAAGCTCGCGCCGGGCCAAGGCGGTGAGGCGGCTGTCTGCCACCAGTACCGCTGTGATCTCGGGCATTGCGGCCTGAAGTTCCGTGGAGGGATAGGTCAGGAGCAGCGAGAGGGCTTTCAGGGAACGGTCCATCATTGCACCTCCTCCGGCATGCGCAGCGGCCGCTTGGACGCGCCGAAGAGCGAGGTCTTGGAGATACCCGTTGAGCAGCCATTGCCATCGGTGAAGCCGCAGCCGCCCTTGAGGTCATAGGCCTCTTCCACCTGTTCGCGGTGGGTGGTGGGGATGACGAAACGGTCCTCGTAATCGGCAATGGCCATGATCTTGTACATGTCCTCGATCATGGCGGCGGAGAGGCCCACCTTTTCCGCGATGCCCTCATCGATGATGCCGTCGATGGTCTTGGCCCGCATGTAGGCACGCATGGCCAGCATCCGCTCCAGTGCCTGCACCACCGGCGCCTCGTCGCCCGCCGTCAGCATGTTGGCGAGGTAGCGCACGGGGATGCGCAGCGAGCGCACGTCCGGCATTTCGCCATCCGTGCCGATCTTGCCGGCCTGGGCGGCGTTCTGGATCGGCGAGAGCGGCGGGATGTACCAGACCATCGGCAGGGTGCGGTATTCCGGATGGAGCGGGAAGGCCACCTTCCAGTCCATCGCCATCTTCCACACCGGGCTTTCCTGCGCAGCCTTGATCCAGTCCTCCGGAATGCCCGCCTTGCGCGCTTCGGCGATCACTGCAGGGTCATTGGGATCAAGGAAGACGCCGAGCTGGGCATCGTAGAGATCCTGCTCGTTCTCCACGGAAGCTGCTTCAAGGATGCGGTCCGCGTCATAGAGCATCACGCCGATGTAGCGGATGCGGCCGACGCAGGTTTCCGAGCAGATGGTCGGATTGCCGCTTTCGATGCGCGGATAGCACAGGGTGCACTTCTCCGACTTACCGGTGGACCAGTTGTAATAGACCTTTTTGTATGGGCAGCCGGAGACGCACATGCGCCAGCCCCGGCACTTTTCCTGATCGATCAGGACGATGCCGTCTTCCTCACGCTTGTAGATCGCGCCCGAGGGGCACGAGGCTGCACAGGCCGGATTGAGGCAATGCTCGCACAGGCGCGGCAGATACATCATGAAGGTGTTCTCGTACTCGCCGTAGATCTCCTTCTGCACGCCCTCGAAATTGTAGTCCTTGCTGCGCTTGGAGAATTCGCCGCCGAGGATTTCCTCCCAATTCGGCCCCTTCTCGATCTTCTCCATCCGCTCGCCGGTGATCTTCGAACGCGGGCGGGCGGTGGGGAAGGCCTTCATTTCCGGCGCGGACTTCAGGTGGTCGTAGTCGAAGTCGAAGGGCTCGTAATAGTCATCGATCTCCGGCAGGTCCGGGTTGGCGAAGATATTGGCGAGGATGCGCCACTTCGCCCCCTGCTTGGGCTGCAGCTTGCCTGAGCGGCTGCGGGTCCAGCCGCCGTTCCAGCGCTTCTGGTTTTCCCAGTCGGTCGGATAACCGGTGCCGGGCTTGGTTTCCACGTTGTTGAACCAGGCGTATTCGACGCCATCGCGGGTGGTCCAGACGTTCTTGCAGGTGACGGAACAGGTGTGGCACCCGATGCACTTGTCGAGGTTCAGCACCATGCCGATTTGAGCGCGAATTTTCATTCCGCAGCCTCCTTGTGGATGGCGGTTGCGCTGGCGGGTTCGTCAAGCCAGTCGACCTTGTTCATCTTGCGGACGATGACGAACTCGTCCCGGTTCGAGCCGACGGTGCCGTAGTAGTTGAAGCCGTAGCTCTGCTGGGCGTAGCCGCCGATCATGTGGGTGGGCTTGAGCGTGGCGCGGGTGACCGAGTTATGGATGCCGCCGCGCAGGCCGGTCTTCTCCGAACCCGGCGTGTTCACGATCTTCTCCTGGGCATGATACATGAAGAGCGTGCCGTCCTTCATGCGCTGGGAGACAACCGCACGGGCCGTCAGCGCCCCGTTCGAGTTGTAGACCTCGACCCAGTCATTGTCGGCGATGCCCGCCTTCTTCGCATCCCGCTCCGACAGCCAGACCACCGGGCCGCCGCGGTTCAGCGTCAGCATCAGGAGGTTGTCGGAATAGGTGGAGTGGATGCCCCACTTCTGATGCGGCGTGATGAAGTTCAGCACGATATGCGGGCGGCCATCGCGGGCGCTGTCATTCACCTCCGGGGTGATGGTCTTAAGGTCCACCGGCGGCCGGTACTGGCAGAATCCCTCGCCGAAGGCGCGCATCCACAGGTGATCCTGATAGAGCTGCTGACGGCCGGTCAGCGTGCGCCAGGGGATCAGCTCATGCACGTTGGTATAGCCGGCGTTGTAGCAGACCTCCTCGCTCTCGATGCCCGACCAGGTGGGCGAGGAGATGATCTTGCGCGGCTGGGCGGCGATGTCGCGGAAGCGGATCTTCTCGTCTTCCTTCTTTGCCGCCAGATGCGCATGCTCACGGCCCGTGGCCTTGGACAGGGCGTCCCAGGCCTTCACGGCCACTTCGCCATTGGTCTCCGGCGCCAGCATCAGGATCACCTCGCAGGCGTCGATGGCGGTGTCGATGCGGGCAAGGCCCTTGGCCGTGCCGTCCCGGTGCTCGCCGTTCAGCGCCTTGAGGTGATGCACCTCTTGCCTGGTATCCCAGGCAATGCCCTTGCCGCCGTTGCCCACCTTTTCCATGAGGGGGCCAAGGGCGGTGAAACGGTCGTGGATGGCGGTGTAGTCGCGCTCGACAGTGATATAGGCCGGAGCCGTCCTGCCGGGGATGAGATCACATTCGCCCTTCTTCCAGTCCCGCACATCGGTCTGGGCAAGTTCCGACGCCGTGTCATGCAGCAGCGGCAGGGCCACCACATCGGTTTCCTTGCCGAGAACCTCCGGCGCGACCTCCTGGAACTTCTTGGCGATGGACTTGAAGATTTCCCAGTCGGAACGGCTTTCATAGGCCGGATCCACCGCCGCCTGCAGCGGATGGATGAAGGGGTGCATGTCCGAGGTATTGAGATCATCCTTCTCGTACCAGGAGGCCGTCGGCAGCACGATGTCGGAATAGACCGCCGTCGTCGACATGCGGAAGTCGATGCAGACAAGAAGGTCGAGCTTGCCCTTTGGCGCCTCGCCGTGCCAGACGGCTTCCACCGGCTTGACGCCGCCTTCCTCCCCCAAATCCTTGCCGAGCACGCCGTGATCGGTGCCCAGAAGGTGCTTGAGGAAATACTCGTGCCCTTTGCCGCTGGAGCCCAGCAGGTTCGAGCGCCAGACGAAGAGGTTGCGCGGCCAGTTTTCCGGGGCATCCGGGTCCTCGCAGGACATCTGCAGCGAGCCGTCCTTGAGGCCGCGCGCCACATAGTCCTTCGCTTCCATGCCTTCGGCCATCGCAGCACGGCCCACCTCCAGCGGGTTCTGCTTCAGCTGCGGGGCAGACGGCAGCCAGCCCATCCGCTCAGCGCGGATGTTGTAGTCGATGAGGCTGACGTTCCAGTCACCGTCAGGCGCCGTGGGCGAGAGGATTTCGGAGGCGGTCACCGTCTCGTAGCGCCACTGGTCCGTATGAGCATACCAGGCGGAAGTGGAGTTCATGTGGCGCGGCGGGCGGGCCCAGTCGAGCGCGAAGGCAAGCGGTGCCCAGCCGGTCTGCGGACGCAGCTTCTCCTGCCCCACATAATGCGACCAGCCGCCGCCGGACTGGCCAACGCAACCGCACATCACCAGCATGTTGATGATGCCGCGGTAGTTCATGTCCATGTGGTACCAGTGATTGAGACCGGCCCCGAGAATGACCATGGACTTGCCACGGGTCTTCTCCGCGTTGCGGGCAAACTCCCGCGCCACATGGATGATCTTGTCGCGCGGCACACCGGTGATTCGCTCGGCCCAGGCCGGTGTACAGGGCATGTCCTCGTCATAGGAGGAGGTTGCCCAGCTGCCGCCAAGGCCACGGTCGAGGCTGTAGTTGGCGCAGAACAGGTCGAACACCGTCGCCACCAGCGCCTCGCCATCCGCCAGCTTCAGCCGCTTGACCGGGATCGCGCGGGTCAGCACATCCGGATGCTGGCAGACCTCGAAAGGCCCGCTGGCCTTGCCGCCGAAATAGGGGAAGTCGACGCTGACCACATCATCCTGATCCTCTTCCAGCACGAAGGACAGGCGCAGGTCCGTGTCTTCGCCTTGGGCCCGCTCCTCGAGGTTCCAGACGCCCGTTTCGCCCCAGCGGAAGCCGATGGAGCCGTTGGGCACGACCATCCGGCCGGACTTGCGGTCATAGGCGACCGTCTTCCAGTCCGGATTATTGGTCTCGCCCAGCTTGCCGTCGAAGTCATCGGCGCGCAGGAACCGGCCGGGGATCAGCCGCCCGTCCTTTTCTTCCAGCCGCACCAGCATCGGCATGTCGGTGTATTTGCGGGCATAATCCTCGAAATACTCCGCCTGCCGGTCCAGATGGAACTCGCGCAGGATGACGTGGCCCATGGCCATGGCGAGCGCAGAATCCGTTCCCTGCTTGGGCGCAAGCCACACGTCACCGAACTTGGCCGCTTCCGAATAGTCCGGGCAGATGACCGCAGACTTCGCGCCGCGATAGCGGGCCTCCGTGTAGAAATGCGCATCCGGCGTGCGGGTCTGCGGCACGTTGGAGCCCCACAGCAGCAGGAAGCCGGCATTGTACCAGTCGGCCGATTCCGGCACGTCCGTCTGCTCGCCCCAGGTCATGGGGCTGGCGGGCGGCAGATCGCAGTACCAGTCATAGAAGGACATGCAGGTGCCGCCCAAAAGGCTCAGGTAGCGCGAGCCGGCGGCATAGCTGACCATGGACATGGCCGGGATCGGCGAGAAGCCGAAGATCCGGTCCGGGCCCCAGGTCTTTGCGGTATAGGCATTGGCGGCGGCGATGATCTCCGCCGCCTCGTCCCAGGAGGCGCGCACGAAACCGCCCTTGCCGCGCGTGGTGACATAGCTTGCCCGCAGCACCGGGTCCTGCTGCAGCCGCGTCCAGGCCGCAACGGGGCTCATGGTCTTGCGCAGCTCCCGCCAGGCACGCATCAGGCGGCCCCGGATCAGCGGGTTCTTCACCCGGTTGGCGGAATAGAGATACCAGCTGTAGGAAGCACCGCGCGCACAGCCGCGCGGCTCATGGTTCGGCAGATCCGGCCGGGTGCGGGGATAGTCGGTCTGCTGGGTTTCCCAAGTGACGATCCCGGACTTGACGTAGATCTTCCACGAGCAGGAGCCCGTGCAGTTGACCCCGTGGGTGGAGCGCACGACCTTGTCGTGGCGCCAGCGGTTCCGGTAGGTCTCTTCCCAGCTGCGGTCTTCGCGCGTCGTCTGGCCGTGGCCTTCCGAGAAGGTGTCCAACTGTCTGGACTGGAAGAAGTTCAATCGGTCGAGCAGATGGCTCATCTGGCTTTCCTTTCAGGACCGGTCATGCAGGGTGGGCGGCACGGGGCGCCGCACGGCGTGTTTCGATGGCGTGCAGCAGCCCGCCGGGCCGGGTGTAGGCGGCCCAGGTGATGACGAGGCAGATCACGTAGAAGGCGAGGAAGCCCCAGAGCGCGGCCACCGGGCCGCCGGTCATCTCGATGGAGGTGCCATAGGCCTTGGGGATGAAGAAGGCGCCATAGGCCGCAACCGCACTGGTGAAGGCGATGATGGCAGCGCTTTCCCGCTCCACCTGACGGCGGCGGCTCGCCTCATCCAGTTCCGGCATCAGCCGGGGGATTTCCGAGGCCATGATCGCCGGGATCATCTGGAAGGTGGAGGCATTGCCGACACCGGTGAGGAAGAACAGCGCCATGAAGCAGGCGAAGAAGCCCATGAAGCTGCCGCCTTCACCGCCTTGCGGCAGGAAGCTGATCACCCCGAAGACGGCGATGATCATGCCCGCGAAGGTCCACAGCGTCACCCGCCCGCCGCCGAAGCGGTCGCTGATCCAGCCCGTACCGGCGCGGCTGAGCGCACCGACGAGCGGCCCGAGGAAGACGAACTGCAGCGCATTCACATCCGGGAACTGCAGCTTGGTCAGCAGCGGGAAGCCCGCCGAATAGCCGATGAAGCTGCCGAAGGTGCCGGTGTAGAGGATGCACATCAGCCAGTTGTGCTTGCGCGAGAAGATGATGGCCTGTTCGCGGAAGCTCGCCTTGGCATCGGCAATGTCGTTCATGCAAAGCCAGGCCAGGGCGGTGGCTGCCAGAATGAAGGGCACCCAGATGAAACCGGCGTTCTGCATGAACAGCTGCGTGCCGTCGCTCAGGGTCTGCGGCGCCCCGCCAAGGACACCGAAGACACCCGTGGTGATGACGGCCGGCACCAGGAACTGCATGACCGACACACCGAGATTACCGAGCCCGGCATTCAGGGCCAGCGCGTTGCCCTTCTCCGCCTTGGGGAAGAAGAAGGCGATGTTGGCCATGGAGGAGGCGAAGTTGCCGCCGCCGAAGCCGCACAGCAGCGCCAGCACCAGGAAGATCAGGTAAGGCGTCGAGGGGTCCTGCACCGCATAGCCGATGCCCATGGCCGGCAGCAGCAGCGAGGCAGTGGAAAGTGCCGTCCAAAGCCGTCCGCCGAAGATCGGCACCATGAAGCTGTAGAAGATCCGCAGCGTCGCGCCCGACAGGCCCGGCAGGGCCGCCAGCCAGAACAGCTGCGAGGGCGTGAAGTTGAAGCCGATGGCCGGAAGCCGGGCAACCACGACGGACCACACCATCCAGACCGAGAAGGCCAGCAGCAGCGCGGGGATCGAGATCCACAGGTTGCGGCGGGCAACCGCCCTGCCCTTTTCCTGCCAGAACTGCGGGTCTTCCGGCCGCCAGTCGTCCAGCACCTTCTTCATGACTGTGCGGCCCGGCTGGTGGATTTCCTGCATTTCCGGCAGGGCGGGCAGCTTGTCGAGTTCGGCCCCGTGGGCAGCGCGTTCCATCTGGCGGATCGACATGTGCATCCAGCCAAGCGACACGGCCACCAGCAGGAAGAGAAGCGCGAAGCAGCTGGTGTAGATGCCCGTGACATCGAGCAGTGCGCCGAAGGTGATCGGCAGGATGAAGCCACCGAGGCCGCCGATCATGCCGACCAGACCGCCGACTGCGCCCACATGCTGCGGATAATAGACCGGGATGTGCTTGAACACCGCCGCCTTGCCGAGGCTCATGAAGAAGCCGAGGACAAACATGGTGATGACGAAGGGCCACAGGTCCATCTGGGTGGAGAAGGTGATCAGCCCGTCCTTGCCGCGAATGACGTAGTCCGTTGGCGGATAGGACAGCATGAACAGGAGGACCAGCGAGAAGCCGAAGGTCCAGTACATCACCGACCGTGCGCCGAAGCGGTCCGACAGGTGCCCGCCATAGGCGCGGAACAGGGAGGCGGACAGGGAGAAGGCCGCAGCCGCCATGCCGGCCGTCTTCACATCCACGCCATAGACGGAGATGAGGTAGTGCGGCATCCACAGGGCCAGCCCGACGAAGGCGCCGAAGACGAAGAAATAGTAGAGCGAGAAGCGCCAGACCTGCAGGTTCTTCAGAGGCGCAAACTGCTCGGCAAGGGACGGTGCCTTCACACCGGACTTGCGGCGCGCCACCAGCTGCGGGTCATCTTCCGCCAGCAGATAGAAGGCGATGCCCATGAGCGCCAGACCTGCCGCCCACACATGGGCAACACCCTGCCAGCCATAGGCCACCATGACGAAGGGCGCGATGAACTTGGTGACCGCCGCACCCACATTGCCCGCACCGAAAATGCCAAGCGCCGTGCCCTGATGGCCCGCATCATACCAGCGCGAGACATAGGCAACGCCGATGATGAAGGAGCCCCCGGCAAGGCCGATGCCGAGCGCGGCCAGCAGATACATCGGATAGGTGCTGGCGAAGGTCAGGATCCAGGTGGCCGCTGCCGTCAGCAGCATCTGGGCGGAAAACACCAGCCGTCCGCCGAACCTCTCGGTCCAGACACCCAGAAACAGGCGCGTCACCGAGCCGGTGAGGATCGGCGTCGCCACGAGCAGCCCGAACTGGAACTCGGACAGGCCCAGCTCTTCCTTGATGGCAACACCGATGATGGAAAAGATCGTCCAGACCGCAAAGCAGGCCGTGAAGGCGATGGTACTGAGTGCAAGCGCACGATTCTGCGCCCCACTCGTTACGGAGGGGGATGTAATCACAGGAAACTCTCCCGGTTCCAGCATCTATTCGCGTCGCGATGCCGATGGGAGACTGCCAATGACTGCAGACCATAAACTTGACCTGCATCAAAACAAACCAGAAGCAGATCGAAATAAATCTAAACAAGAAACTATCACTACATGCGATTGACGATTTATTACAGTTCAAAAATTATAGTTCGACAGAAGGATTGACAATTATCAATCAATAGAACACTATTTGCGAAGGAAATAGAGGCGCGACATGAAAACAGCCTATCTGGACGAAATCCGGCAGCTCGACCTGTTCCACAGCATGCAGGACGAGAATTTCGAAGCTGTCATGCGTGGCGCCTATGTGCAGTCCTTCCCGCCTCTGGTGGATCTGATCCATGAAGGCGACAGCAGCGATTTTCTGCATGTCATCATTGACGGCAGCGTCGAGCTTTACGCCACCTGGTCCGGCAAGGAGACGACAATCAGCATCGTGCGGCCGGTCTCAACCTTCATCCTGGCAGCCACCATCCGCAACGCGCCTTATCTGATGTCGGCGAAAACCCTTGAGCGCTCACGCATTGTCATGCTGCCTTCCGAGGACGTGCGCCGCATATTTGATGCCGACAGCGGTTTCGCCCGTGCGGTCGTGCGTGAGCTTGCAACCTGCTACCGGGCCTCGATCAAGCACACCAAGACGCTGAAACTGCGCACCTCGCTGGAGCGGCTTGCCAATTACATTCTGCAGGAAAGTGCCGCCCGCAACGGGGCCGATGCCTATGTGCTTGACCTGGAGAAGCGGAAACTTGCGTCTCTTCTGGGCATGACCCCCGAGAATATGTCCCGTGCCATCAAAGCCCTGTCACCCTATGGCGTCCATATCGACGGCAGCCGCGTGGTGATCGAGAAGCGGGCGGAGCTGGAGCGCTTTGCAAGGCCCGCGCCCCTCATCGACGATCCATCGTCCTGAGGCAGCCGGGGACTGCAGCCTCGTTTACCCCAGAAAATGGGCATGCAGCGGATCAACGCCTAACAGAACGGGATGCAGCAGCAGCATCAGGTAAAGCAGCGCGACGGCCACACAGCCTCTCAGCACCGTTTCCCGCAGCGGCAGAAGGCAAGCCGGCAAAGGCCTTGCGGCAACGGCTGAGTCAAGCTCCTGCCAGCGCCCGCCCATCTGCCGCTGTTTGCGCCGGTTCAGCATGCGCATTCCCAGAAACGAGAACGCAAGGAAACTGCCGAACATCAGCACATGCGCGGCGTTGCCCTTGGCCGCGAGATGCGCAAGCGACCAGAGCGCCAGCGCCACCAGCAGCGGATGGCGCGTCAAACGCACGATGCCCGGCCGGGCGGGATCAAATTGCCCGTTGTTCATGCCCCCGAAGGAAAACGGATTTGGGCGCCCGAGCGCCAGAGACGAGATCAGGAATGCAGCCATCATCAGGGCAAGTGCGAAATAGGCGAGAGCGGGAACCGTATCCCAGAGATGCACATAAGGTGCACGGCCGGCGGCGCCAATCACCCATGCCAGCAGCAGCAGGGAGAGGACCGAGTAAGCCAGTGTGAAGCCGCGCGGCCCCAGTGTTGCGGCACATGTTGAGCGGACCACCGGAATGGTTGGTATCCGGTGTGCGAGCAGGAACACCATGAAGGCAAGAATGAACTCGCCGGCGCCAAGAACAGCACTCATTCCCCAGTCCTCCGCAGACCGCCAGCGCCAGCGGCCCTGACCTGATCATGTGTAGGCCGCATCTCCGCCCCCGCCCACGCCGCCGCACGCGGCGGGCCGAGGCGCAGGAGATCGATGGCGCGGGCGGCAATCTGGGCGGTCACCTCGTCAAGACCTGCCGGACGCAGATAGAAGGCCGGAACCGGCGGCAGGATGATGCCGCCCATTTCGGTGACCAGCGTCATGTTACGCAGATGGGCGAGCGTGAGCGGGGCTTCGCGCGCCAGCAGCACCAGCGGGCGGCGCTCCTTCAGCTGCACCGAGGCCGCACGCACCAGCAGATTGTCATCCAGCCCATGGGCAATGGCCGCAAGGCTGCGCATGGAACAGGGCGCCACGATCATGCCGTCCACGGGAAAGGAACCGGAGGCAATGCGCGCACCCACATCGTCCGCCGGATGATGGCAGGCAGCAAGCGCGGAGAGACTTTCCAATGCCCCTGCCCCGCATTCCAGCATCAGCGTGCGCTCTGCTGCCGGGCTTGTCACCAGATCAAAGCGGATGGACCGGGCTGTGAGTTCCCGCGCCGCCGCCAGAGCCAGCGCCGCGCCAGATGCCCCCGAGACGCCCAGAACAACGTGTCTCATGACAGGCCCTCCGCCGCCAGAATGCGCTGCGCAGCGGCCTCGGCGGCAGCGCTCAGCTTCATGACCTTGCCGAAGGGGCGCTGGGTTTCCGCGCCAAGCTTCACCGTCGCATCAAGGCCGATCTTGCCCGCCAGCCCATCGAGGGGCGAGGCAAAGTCGAGGTAATCCATCGGCGTGCGGTCGAGGATCATGCTGTCGCGGGCGGGGTCATAGCGGGTGGCGAGCGCCCAGGCGATGTCATCCCAATTGCGCGGATCGATATCCTCATCCACCACCACGACCATCTTGGTGTAGCTGAATTGCGGCAGCATACCCCACAAGGCCATCATCACCCGCCGCGCCTGCCCCGGATAGCGCTTGGCGATACTGACCACAGCCATGCGGTAGGAGCAGGCAGCCGGCGGCAGCCACAGATCGCGCACCTCCGGGATCTGCTGGCGGATGACCGGCAGGGCCAGATCATTGAAGACCTCGCCGATGACCGAGGGCTCATCCGGCGGGCGGCCGGTCCAGGTGGAGAGATACAGCGGATCGCGCCGGTGAGTGATCGCGCTGACCGTCAGAACGGGGAAAGGCTCGACCGAATTGTAGTAACCCGTGTGATCGCCGAACGGGCCTTCAGGCGCCGTGTCACCCGGCTGCACCCAGCCTTCGATGATGATCTCCGCATCCGCGGGAACCAGCATGGGAATGGTGCGGGCTGGCACAAGACGGGTGCGCGCTCCGCGCAGAACCCCGGAAAAAGCGAGTTCCGAAACGGTTTCCGGCAGGGGCAAGGCAGCCCCCAGCAACAGCGCGGGATCGGCGCCCAGCACGACCGCCACCGGCATCGGCTTGCCGCGCCCGGCATCAGCGTTCATGTAGCTGCGGTGATGGGCAGCACCGCCGCGATGGGCGAGCCAGCGCAGGATCATCCTGCCGCTGTCCAGCACCTGCGCCCGGTACACCCCGGCATTATAGGCGGCCGTATCCGTCAGCGCAGAACCTTCCGGCCGGGTCAGAACCACCGGCCAGGTCACCAGCGGCCCGCCGTCTTCCGGCCAGCAGGTCTGCACGGGCAAAAGCGAAAGATCAGGCTCTTTCATCACCTCGTCCTGCACCGGCGCCCGGCTGGTCAGCCTCGGCCGGTTGCGCAGGGCAGCGGCCAGTTGCGGCCAGCGCGAGAGCGCGTCCCGCACCCCGTCCGGCGGCACCGGATTGCGCAGGGCCGCCAGAAACTGGCCCAGCGCCGGAATATCCGTAAGCCCCACGCCCAGCCCTGCCGCCACCCGCTCCCGCGTGCCGAAGAGATTGGTGACAACAGGCAACGGACTGATCCGCCCGTCTGCATGCATCGGCGCATCGAATTGCAGCACAGGCCCGCCCTTCAGCAGCACCTGCCGGTGCACCGCCGTCATTTCCTCGGCAAGCGCGACAGGCGAGGCAATGCGCCGGAACGTGCCCTCCCCGGCACACCAGCCTAGGAAGGAGCGGAGATCGGGAAAGGGAGGAAGCGTGCGCATGAGGGCCCGGGCAAAAGACGGCAAAAGACTGGCAAGGCTTAGCAGCCCTCCTGCCCCCGAAGGTTGATGCGCATCAATCTGGCGGACGGGAAGTTCACGCCCCCTTGGGACGGAAGGCCGCGACCACATCCGGGTTGGTCTCGATGCGGGCCGCGCCGATGAGGTCAAGGCAATAAGGAACAGCGGCAAAGATGGCATTGAGTGAGGTGGCGATGGCCGCAGGCTTGCCCGGCAGGGTGATGATGAGGCTGGCGCCGCGCGTCACGGCCTCCTGACGGGAGAGAATCGCGGTCGGCACTTCGGCAAGATTGGCCCGGCGCATGGTCTCGCCGAAGCCCGGCAGATGCCGTTCGGCAATGAGGCTGACGCCTTCCGGCGTCTGGTCGCGCGGCGCGGGGCCCGTTCCGCCGGTCACGAGAATGAGGTCGCAGCGCTCCACATCGCACAGCGCCTGCAGTGTCGTGGCCACGCTGTCCGCACCATCCGGAATGAGCCGGCACACCACTTCAAACGGCGGCAGCACCGCTTCCTTCAGCCAGTCGAAGATGGCCGGTCCGCTGAGGTCCTGATAGGTGCCCGCACTCGCCCGGTCGGAGACGGTGACAATGGCAATCTTAGGTAGGGGCATGGGGTCTGTCCCTCTTGAAAATCATCTTCGGGAGAAGGCTTGGCATTGCGGGCGAGTGGCCAGTTTGCGTCCGCGCAAACGGATATGCAACCTGCAAGGACGCTGAAGTTTGTTCCGCAACAACGTCCCACGCCCCCGAAGACCTTAGCTGTGAGCCCACCGCTGGCAATCGCCAACAACGGGAGACCACAGCATGTCATCACCTCATGAACCGCACCGGCCACCGGCCGGGCGTTTCACGAAATCGGCCGCACGCAACATCTTCTACGGCGGGTCGATCTTCTTCTTCCTTGTCTTCGCCGGGCTCACCGCCCAAAGCCACTGGCACATCGTCACCAAGTCCACGGACGAGGCAACACTGACCGAGGGCGTCATCCGCGGCAAGCACGTGTGGGAAAAGCACGCCTGCGTCAACTGCCACTCGATCCTCGGCGAAGGCGCCTATTTCGCGCCTGAAGTCGGCAACGTCTGGGTCCGCTATGGCGGCAAGGACGATCCGCAGGCCGCCCGCGAGGGGCTGATTGCCTGGATGCAGGCCCAGCCTTCCGGCATCGAGGGCCGCCGCCAGATGCCGCAGTTTCACCTGACAGATCAGGAACTGAACGACCTCGTCGATTTCCTCGAATGGACCAGCCGCATCGACACACAGGGCTGGCCGCCCAATGACGCGGGCTGAGGAGGGACAATCATGAAATACGCTTCCCAAAGAGTGGCCTACTGGTACTTCGTCTGCGCCATGATCCTCTTCGGCGTGCAGATCGCCGCGGGCGCGCTCGCCGGCACAGTTTATGTGCTGCCGAACACCCTGTCCGAACTGATGCCCTTCAACATCATCCGCATGATCCACACCAATGCGCTGATCGTGTGGCTGCTGATGGGCTTCTTCGGCTGCGCCTATTATCTGGTGCCGGAAGAGGCAGAGCGGGACATCGAAAGCCCGCTGCTGGCCTATATCCAGCTTGGCCTGCTGATGTTCGGCGCGCTTGCCGCCGTCATCGGCTATACGCAGGGCATCCATGAGGGGCGCGAGTTCCTGGAGCAGCCGCTCTGGATCAAGATCGCCATCGTCGTGGTGGCGCTGATCTTCCTCTACAACGTCTCCATGACCGTGCTGAAGGGCCGCCGCACCGCCGTCACCAGCGTGCTGCTGCTGGGCCTTTGGGGCATTGCCGTCTTCTGGCTCTTTGCCTTCTATGCGCCGGACAACCTGTCGCTGGACAAGGTCTACTGGTGGTACATCGTCCATCTGTGGGTGGAAGGCGTGTGGGAACTGGTGATGGCTTCGGTCCTTGCCTTCCTGATGATCAAGATGACCGGCGTCGACCGGGAAGTGATCGAGAAGTGGCTCTATTCCATCGTCGGCCTGGCCCTCTTCTCGGGGCTGCTGGGCACCGGCCACCACTATTACTGGATCGGCGCGCCGGGCTACTGGCAGTGGGTGGGATCGATCTTCTCCGCCCTTGAGATTGCCCCCTTCTTCGCCATGGTCATCTTCGCCTTTTCCATGGTGTTCAAGGGCCGCAAGGACCATCCGAACCGGGCGGCCATGCTGTGGTCGCTGGGCTGCACGGTGGGTGCCTTCTTCGGGGCGGGCGTCTGGGGCTTCCTGCACACCCTGTCTTTCGTGAACTACTACACCCACGGAACCCAGGTGACGGCCGCACACGGGCACCTCGCCTTCTATGGCGCCTATGTGATGCTGAACCTCGCGCTCATCAGCTACGCCATGCCCTATCTGCGCGGCAAGGCGCCCTATCACCAGACGCTGAACATCATCTCCTTCTGGATCATGAGCGGGGCGATGACGGTGATGACCTTTGCCCTCACCTTCGCCGGTGCGGTGCAGGTGCATCTGCAGCGGGTGATGGGCATGTCCTACATGGACGTGCAGGACGAAATCGCCCCGTTCTACTGGGTGCGCCTCGGCTCCGGCGTGCTGGTGCTGATTGCTGCGCTGATGTTCCTCTGGTCCGTCTTCGGCCCTGTCCGTGACAGGCGGCTGGCCGCCCAGCGAAAGGCTCAGGCAGCTCCCCAGCCTGCCGAATGAGCCTTGCTCCGGGCGCGGTGGTGGGCCGCGCCCGGAGCCCCCTTTCACGCCAGTGCCGTGATCCCAGAGGCGTGAGCCCAGAGGCGTGATCCCAAAGAAGTATTCAAGGAGATCTTCATGACCGCCCCGCACTCTGCGCAACCGGCATCCGCTGCGCCTTTCTACGCCCCTTCGGGCAACGAATGCCTGCTGTTCGAGCAGGCCTACCGCAACCGCCTGCCGGTGCTGCTGAAAGGGCCGACCGGCTGCGGCAAGACCCGTTTCGTCGCCCATATGGCCGAACGCCTTGGCCGCCCGCTCTATACGGTCGCCTGTCACGATGACCTGACGGCCGCCGACCTGACGGGCCGCTATCTGCTGAAAGGCGGAGAGACCGTTTGGGCCGATGGCCCGCTGACCCGCGCCATCCGTGAAGGCGCGATCCTCTATCTCGACGAGGTGGTGGAGGCGCGCAAGGATGTGACCGTGGTGCTGCATCCCGTCACCGACGACCGGCGCATCCTGCCGCTGGAGCGCACCGGCGAAATGTTGAGCGCCCCGCCGGAGTTCATGCTCGTGATCTCCTACAATCCCGGCTACCAGAATGTGCTGAAGGCCCTGAAGCCTTCAACCCGCCAGCGCTTCATCGCGCTGGAGTTCGGCTATCCCGATCCGGACACGGAAGCGGCCATCGTCTCGGCCGAAAGCGGCCTGCCGAAGGACCGCTGCGTGCCGCTGGTGCGCGTCGCCAATGCCCTGCGCGATCTCAAGGGCCAGGACGTGGAGGAAGGCGCCTCCACCCGGCTTCTCGTCTATGCCGCCACTCTGATCCGCGCCGGCGTGAAACCCGCCGCCGCGCTGGAAGCTGCCCTGCTGCAGCCGCTCAGCGATGATGCCGACGTGCAGGCGGCACTGGCACGGGTGGCGGAACTCGCACTGGGGTAAAACATGCCGATTTTCGAACCGGAGGAATTCGTCGGCTCGCACTGGCACGCGCTGGTGGGCAGTCTCACCACCCTGCCCCGCCACCCGGAGGCAGGCGTGCCGCTCGCAGACATGCGCCTGCGGCTCGGCGTGCTGTTCCGGGCGCTGGGCGGCAGCGGCGCCATCCGCATTGCGGAAGCGGCCCCCGCCGTGTCCGGCCACCGGCTCAGCCTGCTGCGCCGCGTGGGGCTGGGACAGGAAAAGCTGGAGCGCGCCGTTCTCGATACCGCAGCGCTGCGCCTGCCGCCGGTGATCGACTGTTTTCCGCAGAAGGAAGACAATGCCGCGCTCTACGAATGGCTCGCCGCCTGGTTTGCCCATGCGGAGCCGGTGTCGCCCCATGAGGATCCTTTCGTCAGCGACCTTCTCTCCCTGCGCGCTGCGGTTGCCGCCACGCGGGAGGCGCTGAACACATGGCCGGGCTTGAGAGCCTTGTTTCACCGGCTGCGTGCGGCCGCTCTTTCCGTCCGGCCCGAACGCCGCCTGCCGCCGGTGGAGGCAAGGCTGGAAGAGGCCATCTGCGCCCTTCTGGGCGGACGCCGCCCGCCCGACAACAGCCTTCTTGCCGCCATCGAGGAACCGGATGCAGACCTTCGCATGTTCCGCGCCCCGCGCGGCTACCGGCCTTTCCTGCCGGTACCTTTGTTCGGGGAAATCCGCCTGACCGCAGGCGCGCCCCAGCCGGACGAGCGGGACGAGGCAAACGGGCGCTCCGTATCCGCCGACGCGCGCCGGCGGCAGGCCGAGCGGCGGCAGACCGATCAGAGCGACCGGGGCGATCCGCTCTGCTTCCACCGCTTCGAGACGATCTTCTCGCTGGCTGAAATGGTGAATGTGAACCGCCGTGTCGATGAAGACGACGAGGATGGCGCCAGACAGGCAGCCGAAGACATGAGCGAACTCACCATCGGTGCCAACCGTCAGCGCACGGCTGCAAGGCTGAAGCTGGACCTCGACCTAGCCCCGGCAGATGCTGAAGAAACCAGCCTCACATCGGGCCTGACCTATCCCGAATGGGACTGGAAAAAGCAGACGCTGCGCCCGGATCACTGCCGGGTCATTACCGGCCGTGCCAGGGAAGACAGCGAAGGCTGGCAGCCCACGGGGGAGATGCAGCGCCAGATCCGGGCCGTGCGGCGCCACTTCGAGGCCCTGCGCCCGCGCCGCGTGGTGCTGCATGGCCAGCCGGATGGCGAAGACCTTGATCTCTCGGCTCTGGTGCGCGCCGCCGCCGACCGCAAGGCAGGGGGCGCTGGCTCGGAAAACCTCTTTCTCGCCGGTCGCGCCATCGAGCGGGACCTGTCCATGGCCGTGCTGATGGATGTATCCCTGTCGACGGATGCATCCCTCGGCACCCACCGGGTGATCGACGTGGAGAAGGCCGCGCTTCTGGCGCTGACGCAAGGGCTGGATGCCTGCGGGGACGAGCATGCCATCTTCACCTTCACCTCCCGCCGCCGCAGCGCCGTGCAGGTGGATACGGTGAAGGACTTCGGCGATGCCGTGGACAATCGGGTGCTGCGGCGGATCGAGGGGCTGAAGCCGGGGCAATACACCCGCATGGGCGCCGCCATCCGTCATGTGAGCGCACAACTGGCCCAACGCCCGCAGCGCCACCGGCTGCTCCTGCTGCTGACCGATGGCAAACCCAATGACATCGACTATTACGAAGGCCGCTATGGCATCGAGGACACCCGCGCGGCCATCCGGGAAGCACGCAAGCAAGGGCTCAAGGTGTTCGGCGTGACGGTGGACGAGGAGGCGCGGGACTATTTCCCCTGGCTCTTCGGACGGGGCGCCTATGCCATCATCACCCATCCGGACCGTCTGCCCTCGGCGCTTCCGGCCATTTACCGGCAGCTGGTGGGATAGCTTGCAACAAGCTGAAACTTTGCGCCCGCGCAACGTCGCCCGCCGCCTGCAGGCGCAGCATGAAGGCTGCAGGCCTCCACCCGAAGGAGGCCTCGCATCAGCCAGGGAGGCAGAAACATGGTCACGATCCTGAGGGGCCCGGTCTGCGCGGAAACCATCCTGGACGGGATGATGGAGACCTACAAGGAGACCATCCCCGTCTTCATCCGCCGCAAGATGCGTTGCATCGGCTGCCCCATTGCCCATCTGCATGATGTGCGGGAGGCCTGCGAGGAGCATCATGTGCCGCTTGAGGAGTTCCTGAGCGACGTGAACCGGGTTATCCTCGGCGCCAGAGGAAAGACGCCATGACACGCGAAGCACCGGAAATCGACCTGAAGGATATCGCCGCCGGCTTGCAGATGCCGCCGGAAGAGGCCTTGCGCCTGATGCGGGCGGGGGGCATCACCTGCCGTCTGCATGAGGGGCGCGATGAGGACGAAGGCCGGTTCGCCTGCCTGTTCTTCCATGGCAACAAGCGCCTGACGCTCATCGCCGATGCCGCCGGAACCATTCTGCGCCGCAGCCTCGTCGACTTCGGCCAGCATCCCTTGCCCCCTGCCATGCGCCAGGGCCCGCAACTGCGCTGAACCCGGTCCGCACTGGCGGACCGGGCAGCCGGTGTTCAAGCATCAGCCACAACCGCCCCGGCCCGAAGAACCGCAGCCGCAGCTGTCCGAATGGCTGTGATCCACCTTGGCAACTTCGCCGTCCCGAGGACGGCCAACGATGACGTGCCAGTCGGCAGGTCCTTCCACCCGGTAGGTCCAGGTGAACTGGCCCGGCAGATAATGCTCGAACTGATGCAGCAGGCCGAGCGGATTGTGGTCGTTGATCAACTCGAAGCTTTCGCCCGGCATCAGCGCCTCGAACTGGCGGAAGACCAGCATGTGGCGCTGCGGGCGCGGCAGGGGGCGCAGGTCGACGGTGACCGGAGGAACAGGATCGTGCTGGACAGCGGAAAGGGTCATCTGAGGCTCCGTGACAGAGGTTGAGGCCTCAACAGCTAGAAGCTTAGCATGCTGCTTTCCTTGTCGGGGAACAAACTCCGGAGCGCCTCTGCCCGGCCCGGCTTAGTCGCCACTGCTTTCCGCCAAGAGATAAAGCCGGTGCGGATCCACCACGACAACACGCTTGCGGCTGGACTGGACAAGCCCCTTGGCTTCCCAGGCGGTCATTACCCGGCTGACGGTATGCAGCGTCGTGCCGGTCATTTCCGCAATGTCCTGCCGGGTCACCGGGAAATCGATGAGAATGCCCTCTTCCGTCTTCCTGCCGGCCTGACGCACCAGCCGCAGCACCGCATGGGCAACGCGCCGCTCCACCTCTTCCGTCGAAAGCTCCAGAATGCGCGTGTGTGCATCCTGCAGGCGCTGACCCACGGTCTGCAGCGCATTGAGCGCCAGCGTCGGGCTGCGGGCGATGAAGGCTTCCCACTGGTTCGAGGGCCAGGCCAGCGCCAGACTGTCGACGATGGCGGTGGCCGTTGCCGGATAATCCGGACGCCGCATGGCTCTTGCAATGCCGAAGATATCGCCCGGATTGACGTGCCGCACCACCACCTGCTGGCCATCCGGCGTGGTCTGGATGACCTTCAGCCGCCCGTTCAGCAGACAGAAGAATTCCGTCGCCTCGACACCCTGCATGAAGGCTGCGGCCCCATCCGGCAACTGACGCACACTGGCGGTGGAAAGGACGTTATCAAGATCCGCGTCACTCATGTACTGGAAAATACTTAGGTTACGAATGAGCGAGCGATCCAGTCGATGCACGGCCATTGAATTTCTCCAGATCACTTTTCAAAGCCGCAGCAATGACTTGTTTCATCAACTGCGACCAAATGGCATCCCCCGCAACCACCGTTGCACTGTTTGCCTTTTCGCAAACACATCTACTGCCCTTTGTTCTGTAATCCAGTCAACACCCAAGGCAACCTGAATGAAAGGAAATGCCATGTTGACCCGCCGTGAAGCCCTGTGTGGCGCAGCCGCCATCGCCCTTCTGATCGCAGCGCCGCTCCATGCGGAAGAAGGCCCCAACCCCACGCTGAAGGCCGCAACCGGACAGACGGATCTGACCGCCGGACTGGAGCGCGTGAAGGCCAGACTCGTCGCCCCGCCCTTCGTCATGGAGCATGATCAGGTGGCCAAGGGCGGACCGAAGGTCGTCCAGTTCACCATGACCATCGAGGAAAAGAAGATCGTCATCGACGGCGAAGGCACCACCTTCCAGGCCATGACCTTCGACGGCTCGATGCCCGGCCCGACCATGGTGGTGCATGAAGGGGACTACGTCGAACTGACGCTGATCAACCCCGAAACCAACTCGATGCCGCACAACATCGACTTCCATTCGGCCACCGGTGCCCTCGGCGGCGCGCAGCTGACCTTCGTCAACCCCGGCGAACAGGCCACCTTGCGCTTCAAGGCCACGAAGAACGGCGCCTTCGTCTATCACTGCGCTCCCACGGGCATGGTCGCCTGGCACGTGGTCAGCGGCATGTCGGGCACCATTCTGGTGCTGCCGCGTGACGGGCTGAAGGATGAGGCAGGCAACCCGATCCACTATGACCGGGCCTATACCATCGGCGAGTTCGACCTCTACGTGCCAAAGGACGAGAACGGCAAATACGTGGACTACGACAGCCCCGGCGAGGCCTATGCCGATACGGTGGAGGTGATGAAGGGGCTGGTGCCCACCCATGTCGTGTTCAACGGCGCCGTTGGCGCGCTGACGGGCGAGAAGGCCATGAAGGCCAATGTTGGCGAGACCGTGCTGATGATCCACAGCTCGGCCAACCGGGACACCCGCCCGCATCTCATCGGCGGCCACGGCGACCATGTCTGGGAGCGCGGCAAGTTCGACAATCCGCCGGAAAAGGGGCTGGAAACCTGGTTCGTGGCCGGCGGCAGCGCCGCCGTGGCGACCTACAAGTTCCTTCAGCCGGGCATCTACGCCTATGTCAACCACAACCTCATCGAGGCCATGGAACTGGGGGCAGCCGCCCACTTCAAGGTGGAAGGCGACTGGGACAATGACCTGATGATGCAGGTCTCGGCCCCCGGCCCGATCCCCAGCAACTGACAGCATGCTGCGGCAGTCCGCCTCTCCGGGCTGCCGCAGCTTCCCTCTTCTCTCCCCCTCTGGCGATCAGGAGGTCATCCATGACCTTGATCAGATACACCAGCGCCGCCGTTGCAGGCCTTGCCCTCCTCACTCTGCTGCAGGGCTTTGCAGCCGCACCAAAGGCCCCACATCCCGCACCGGAGACAGTCAGGCTGGAAGAGGCCGCCCTCGCCTACCGGGAGCCCGGCGAGTTTCTGGACCGGGGCACGCCAGTCAACGGCCCGCGGGTGCCGCTGACGCTGGAAGCCCCGCTCACCATCATGCGGGCGCAGGTGACGCGCGGCGCCTATGATACCTGCGTGGCCGACGGAGCCTGCCTTGCGCTCGGCACAAAGGGCGCGCCGGATCTGCCGGTCACCGGCGTCAATTTCATCGATGCGGAAGCCTATGCCGCCTGGCTGTCGGCCAAGACCGGAGAGACGTGGCGCCTGCCGACCGACCGGGAATGGGCGCTCGCCGCCGGATCGCGCTTCAAGGACGATGCCTATACGGAGATCAGCGACCCGGCCAACCCGTCGCGGCGCTGGATTGCGGTCTACGATATTGAATCGAAACTGCAGGAGGAGATCGACCCCAAACCCATGCCGGCCGGACACTTCGGCACCAATGAGCACGGGCTTCAGGACCTTGCCGGCAATGTCTGGGAATGGACCTCCACCTGCTACCGCCGCCACCATGTGCTGCCCGGCGGAGAGGTGCGGGAAACTGAGAACTGCGGCATCCGCGTCGCCGAAGGGCGCCACCGGGCGCTGATGACAACCTTCTTCCGCGATCCCAAGGCCGGGGCCTGTTCGGTGGGCGTGCCGCCCGCCAATCTCGGCATCCGGCTGGTGCGCGAGGAAACGGGAGTGCGGCAATGGCTGGGTTTCTAGAGCCAGACCTCAAGCCCCAGCCCGCTGCGGCAGACACCGCCCTGCTGCAGCGGTTGGCGCATGTTCTGCAGGACATGGGCCTGCCTTGTGCCTGTCAGGAGGAGGTGGAGCGGACGGTCGCCGTCTTCACCGAATTCGAAATCCGCCGCACCCGCCGCCGCCTGCTGGAAAGCGCAAGGGAGCGCACCCGCCAGCTGGCCGGTTTCCTTCCCTATCTGCAGGATCTTGAATCCCCCGGTGCGGCCGAAATGGATGCCTCCGACCTTGCCGTTCTCGCCGATGCCTTCCGCCAGATTGCCGCTGCCGCCGCGCAAGGGGTGGCAAGCCTTGAGCTTCTGGCCGCAATGCAGCCGGGCGCCTCACGGCAGGACGGCTGACAAGCTGCGTCAAAGCTTGTGCCTGCACAAAGAGGCGGAGCGGCAACTGCCGCACACTTCCTGCAACATCCACCCGCAGGAGCCCCACAGGAGCAATTGTCCCATGACCGGCGAAGCCTCCATCCTCGCAGCTCTCAGCACCGTCGATGATCCGGAACTGGGCGTCAGCATTGTGGATCTCGGGCTTGTCCGGGAGATCGCCTGCACGCCCGGACGCATCCGCATCACCCTTGGCATGACAACGCCCACCTGTCCGCTGGGCGGGCTGATCGCCGAAACCGCATCCATCGCCGTGGAGGAGATTGCCGCGCCGCAGACGGAAGTGGAAGTCACGCTCGACCGCGCCTTCCGCTGGACGCCGGACCTCGCCGCCCCGCATGTGCGCCAGCGTTTTGGAGGCGAAAATCCTGCACCAGCCGCTGATACGGGCCCCGGCCTTTGGCAGCATCTGCGGGCAAGGCTGTGGCGCTGACCATGCCCCGCTCCATGGCGCAAGCAATCCGCCTTCTCACCGCCGTGCTGGCGCTGGCGAGCCTTGTCACGGGCCTTGGCGCCGGGCTGGCGCGGCTGGGGCTTTTCGATCTTGCCCTTTCAGTTTCGGACCGGCATTCGGTCTTCATGCTCTGCGGCTTCTTCGGCACCCTGATCGCGCTGGAGCGGGCGGTGGCGCAAGGCTCGGCTGCAGCCCTCGCCGTGCCTGCTGTATCTGGGATCGGCGCCGTTCTGATCTGGTTCGAGCCGCAGTCAGCCGCCCTCGCCTTCCTTGCTGCCGGTGCAGGCCTTGGCATTCTGAGCGCGCAGGCGGCGCTGGCGCTGCGCACCCTGTTCAGCGTCGTCTTGCTGGTGGCTGCAGTGCTTTGGCCCATAGGCACGGGCATGTGGCTCCTCACCGGTGACCCGGCCCTTGCCGCTTATATCTGGCTGGGTTTCCTCATCCTCACCATCACGGCGGAACGGATCGAACTGTCCCGCCTGCGCCAGCGCGGGCCTCTGCAGGCCGGATTGCTGGTCCCGCTGGTTGCCGTCTTCTGCCTCGGGCTGCTGACGGGCGAGCCCTTTGCCGGAGTGCCCTGGTTCACAGGCGCGGCGCTCGCCGGGCTTGCCCTGTGGCTGACGGTCAATGACGTGGCGCTGATCACCATAAGGGGCGAAGGCCTTGCCCGCTATTCCGCCGCCGCCCTTCTGTGCGGCTATGGCTGGCTGCTCGTGGCCGCAGCAGCGCTGCTGATCCTGCCGCCGGGAACTTCTGCGGCGGGGCATGACATTGCGCTGCATGCCATCGGCCTCGGCTTCGTGCTGTCCATGGTCTTTGCCCATGCCCCCATCATCCTGCCCGCCGTCGCAGGCATGCGCATCCGCTATTCGGCCGCGCTCTACCTGCCGCTTGCGCTTCTGCAAGGCGCAACGGCGTTGCGGGTGGCGGGCAACCTGCTGGAACAGGACAGCCTGCGCAATGCGTCAGGCTGGCTCACCATGGGCGCGCTCGGCCTCTATGCAGCAACACTTATTCTCTCCAGCCGGCACCGCCAGCGCAAAGCCTGTGCAGCGCACAACAACCGTCATCCAGTTTGACCTGGCTCAACGTCGCCCGCCGTGCCGGAGGCTATTTCTTCCACATACCTGAATTTAAAATTCAACTTTGGAGAATGTCATGTCCATCAATTCCCTCATCCTCGCCACGGCTATGGTCGTCAGCCTCACCGGCATGGCCGCAGCGGCCGATCATGAAGTCAAGATGCTGAACAAGGGCGAGGCCGGTGCCATGGTCTTCGAGCCGGAACTGATCACCATCGCTCCCGGCGACACCGTCACTTTCAAGGCGACGGATGCCGGCCACAACGCTGAAACCATCCCCGGCATGCTGCCGGAAGGCGCCGAACCCTTCGTTGGAAAGATGGGCAAGGATGTCACTGTCACCTTCACTGAGGAAGGCGTCTACGGCATCAAATGCAAGCCGCATCTGGGCATGGGCATGGTCGCCGCCGTCGTCGTCGGCGCCCCGGTCAATCTGGAAACCGCCAAGACCGTCAAGACCCCCGGCAAGGCCGGCAAGAAGTTCGAAGCCCTGCTCGGCGGGCTTTGAACGGCATTGGGACGAGGCGGCAATCTGGCCACCACCGCACGGCTTTTCAGCCCCCTTCCCCTTGAGGGACAGTGTTTACTTTGGACGCACGGAGGAAGATTGGGCCTTCGTTTTGCCGCAGCGCCCCTCTCCCCCCTTGAGGGGGAGATGTCTGCGTCAGCAGACAGAGGGGGGTAGCAGCGCCTCAATACGGCAGGCCCTCTCTTACAACCGGACAGGCTGCATACCCCCCTCTGCCCCCTGCCGGGGGCATCTCCCCCTCAAGGGGGGAGAGGAGTTGGAGCCTGACTGGCTGTCCGTTGTAAACATTGCCCCCTTGAGAGGAGGGGAAATCACCAGCCTCGGCCCAAGCAGGCAGAAAAATAAGTGCCTGACCGGCTGTCCCCACAGAACGCAGTTGCTGAGACGCATTCAAAATCCCGCAAGGCACCGCCAGGGAGATCATCACATGACCAACCCGCATTGGCTTTCCGGCGGCTTCAGGCCGTTCTTCTTCCTTGGCGCCCTTGCCATGGCAGCCTCCGTGCTGATGTGGGTGCCGGTCTATACGGGCCTTTTCACTGTGCCCACCCTGTTCGTGCCACGGGACTGGCATGTGCATACGCTGCTGTTTGGCGGTGCCATGGCCATCATCGCGGGTTTCGGTCTGACGGCGGTGGCCAACTGGACCGGCCGTCCGCCGGTTTCGGGCGCGCTGCTGCTGGCGCTGGTGCTGCTGTGGCTGGCGGGACGGGTGGCCGTCACATGCGGCGCCAATCTCGGCCCCCTTCCGGTGGCCGTGCTG
The DNA here is from genome assembly GCF_000382365.1 of Pannonibacter phragmitetus DSM 14782. Classification (GTDB taxonomy): domain Bacteria; phylum Pseudomonadota; class Alphaproteobacteria; order Rhizobiales; family Stappiaceae; genus Pannonibacter; species Pannonibacter phragmitetus. The sequence continues at coordinate 64,520 of NZ_KB908229.1, forward strand.
GATGTGCTTTTTCCCGTCACCCTCGCTGGCGTGATGGCGCGGGAGGTGATCGCCGCCCGCAATTTGCGCAATCTGAAGATCGCCGCCGTGATCGGCCTGCTGGCCTTGGCGGATCTCGGCTTTCATCTGGAAGTAGCACAGACCGGCGTGGCAGATGTCTCGCTCAGGGCGAGCCTGTCGCTGGTGATCCTGCTCATTCTCATGATCGGCGGGCGCATCATCCCGGCCTTTACCCGCAACTGGCTCAACGCCCGCAAGGCGGCGAAACTGCCGGTCACCTTCAACAAGGCCGACGCCGCCATCATGGTGCTGAGTGGCGCAGCGCTTGTGCTCTGGACAATCCTGCCGGACGCTCTGGCAACAGCCATCATCATGTTGCTGGCAGGAGCCGGGCAGATCTGGCGGCTGACGCGCTGGTGCGGGCTGGCGGCAAGGCGTGAACCGCTGCTGCTCATCCTCCATATCGGCCACCTCATTCTTGCGCTCGGCTTTCTTGCGGTGCCTTGTGCCCTGCTGCTGCCGCAGATTGGCGATGCAACAGCGTCTGTGCATCTGTGGACGGCAGGCGCCATCGGCGTCATGACACTGGCCGTCATGACCCGCGCCAGCCGGGGCCACTCGGGCCATCCGCTGACGGCAGACAGGCTGGATCTGGCCATCTTTTCGCTGGTCATCCTCGGCACGATCGCCCGTATCGCCTCTCCTCATGCGGGAGACGCAGCACGGGCCCTGCTGGACACTGCGGCACTCGCCTGGGCCGGAGCTTATCTCGCCTTTGCCGCCGGTTATGCCCGCCGCCTGCTGCTGCCCCCGGCCAAGGCGGGATGAAGGGAGAACTGCCCGATGGACCGGCAGGCGCCGAACAGGACCGGGCATGGCCTTCAGGCCGCTCTTGCCTATGGCCTGCCGCTGTCCGCCGCTTACATCGCCACCGGCATCACCCGCACTCTCTGGCTTGATGCCCATGCGGGTCCGCTGCCCGGCGCCTTGATGGAGGCAGCGGTCTTTCTGGCCCTCTGCCTTGCAATGCTCGCCAGTGGCTGGCAGGACCGGGCGATCCGGCAGCACCCCATATCAGCCGGAACGGGAATGCTGATCCTATTTCTGTTGCTGGATGCCAGTATCGCTGCTGGCCTGTGCGGCGTTCCGCTCGCCCGCCATTTCAGCCGGTTTACGGAAGCGCATGGGCTCATCCAATTCACTGCGCTTATCTTCTGCGCCCTGCTGCCCAGCTTCTGGCATGACGAAATGTGACGTGCAGCAAGATGCCTCTTGGTTCGAACTACGCCTGAAAGGCCAGCGGCTCGGCAACTGGCCCGCGCAGGTTGGCAAGAAGCCCGGCAATGGCCTTGAGCGCGCTTTCAAGTTCCGCCTGCGCCGGGGCGCCGATGCACAGCCGCACGCCAGCCGCCCCGTTTTCCGGTGCGGCGGCGGTTGCCAGCGGATCGGTGACGAGAATGCCCAGCGCCCGCGCTGCTGCAGCCAGCCCCTGCGCCTCCTGATCCGCCATCGGCAGCCACACGTGATAGCCAAGGTTCGAGTGCGGCAGCATCGCGTCACCCAGAATGCTGGCGGCCAGTGCCCGCCGGCGCGCCGCCTCCTCGCCGATGGCATCGCAAATGGTCTGCGCCGTGCCATCCATGATCCAGTGCTCCATCACCAGACAGTTGAGCGGCGAGATCATCAGCCCCGTGGCATAAAGGCTGGTCTCGGTGCGCTCCTGCCAGGCCGCAGGCACCGCCAGCCCGCCGATGCGCAGCGAAGGGTTGAGCGTTTTTGACAGGCTGTTGATGTAGAACACCCGTTCCGGGTCAAGGCTCGCGAGCGAGGGCAGCGCAGGATCGGCACCCAGCGCATAAACATCGTCCTCGATGATCAAGGCATCATGCCTGCGGCAGACAGTGAGAATGTCCTGCCGCCGGGCACGGCTCATGCAGGTGGCAACCGGGTTCTGCATGGTGGGCATCAGATAGACAGACGCCCGCACATCCGGTCCCGCCGCCTGCAAGGCCCGGTCAAGCGCCTCCGGCATCATACCCTCCCCGTCCATGGCCACAGCGGCCATCCGCACGCCTGTGTGCCGGGCAAGCGTCAGCAGACAGGGATAGGTCTGCGCCTCCACCAGCAGCAGGCTGCCGGGGCCGCACAGCATCGACACGCAGAGTGTCAGCGCGTGCTGCGCGCCCCCGGTGAGCAGCAGGCGGCCGGGGTCCGTCTCCGTACCAAGCCGTCCGAACCAGCGGGCAAGGCCGGCACGAAAACGCACATGTCCGGGCACAGGCGGATAGGCATTGAACAGCGCAGGCTCTGCCTGCCGGGCGAGAGCCGTCAGCGTGCGGGCCAGAAGCCGCTCGCTCATGACAGCAGGCGGGGCGTTCTGCGACAGGTCGATCACCACCCCCTTGCGCCCGCCGGTCGCCGCGACGAAAGTACCGCTGCCCTTGACCGCATAGACAAGGCCGCGCCGCTCCAGAATGCCGTAAGCCTTGGTCACCGAGCCAAGCCCAATGCCCAGATGCCAGGCAAGGTCGCGGTGCGGCGGCAAACGCTCGCCTGCGGCAAGCTTTCCATCAAGGATATCCTCCGCCAGTGCCGCCGCCAGCCTGTCGCAGGGCAGTTGCGCTTCACCGGAAAGGCGCGGCTTCCAGGGCGACTTGAGGCGCATCCGAGGTCTCCAATTGCGTCACGTGACGCTTTTGCATTGTACCACGAGTGTCACGAGCTCTACGATCCTCCTTCCGGGACAGCAAACAGAACCGGAAACAGGATCAGAGCCATGCAGCAGGATAACAAGGCTTTGCACGGCGGCCCCGTGCGCCTTCCCGTTCCGCTCAATGCCCTGAGGGCTTTCGAGGCGGCAGCGCGGCATCTTTCGGTCAAGGGTGCCGCAGCAGAAATCGGCGTCACGCCCTCGGCTGTCAGCCACCAGATCCGCCTGCTGGAAGACAGCCTGGGCGTGGAGCTGCTGCGCCGGACGGGCGCAAGACTGGAGCTGACGCAGGCCGGGCGGATGCTGACCCCGGGGCTTTCCGCGGGCTTCCGCCAGATCGCGGAGAGCGTCGGCAGCTTGCAGACCGGGCGCAAGCTCGGCCCCTTGCGCCTGTCGCTGCCGCCCGGCTTTGCCGCCCACTGGCTGCTGCCCCGCCTTGCCGCCTATCCGGCGGCCCGGCCGGGGTTTGAACTGGAACTGCAGACCACGCAGGAGGTGGCCGATCTGGCCGCGGGCAGCGCCGAAGCCGCCGTGCGCCATGGCAAGGGGCACTGGACCGGCACGGTGAGCGAACACCTCTTCGACGAGACCCTGACCCTCTTGGGCCGGGGAACAGCCGGAGAGGATGCCCGCGCGCTTGTCAGCCGCAGCACGCTCTTCATCTCCGGCCACCGGCACGAGGGTTTTGCCCGCTGGAATGCCTCCCTGCCCGGCGCCCCGGTGCAGCCCGCCACCATCATCACCGTCGATTCCACCAGCCTCAGCCTCAAGGCGGCGCTGGATGGCACGGGCATCACCTTTGCCGGGCCGGAACTTGCGGCTGAGGACATTGCCGCCGGGCGGCTGTCCCTGCTCTTCGCCCACCGGGTGGCAGCAGAGGCCGGCTATTACCTGTGCTATCCGCCTGCGCTGGAGCGCGACCGGCGCATCCGCAACCTCAGAACATGGCTGCTGGCGGAAACCGGCGATCTGCGCCGCGCCGGCTGATGCCGGTCCCGGCGAGATGGACGCGCCGGCAACCAGGCAAGCATGCTCAGTCCTCGCCATCCCAATATCCGGCGGCCGCAGGGCGCTGGAAGGTGAGCGCAAGGCGGCGCGCCCTGGCATCGCCGCCCGGCGCGGCCCCGGCATAGATCGCCATCTTGCCGCTGTCGGGATATTCGACCACGTCCGGTTCATGCATGCTGCCGACAGCGAGATAGCGCAGCGCTTCATCCGGCCCCGCAATCAGCTGATGCGCGGTCTCCGGCCCGCCGGCGGGGCAGACGGCTACATCCCCCGCCGCCAACGGAAACTCCTCTTCGCCGTAGCGCAAGGTGCCGCAGCCGGAGAGGATGACGAACATCTCGTCATTGGCCAGATGGCAGTGATAGGGCCAGCCCTTCTTGCCGGGCGGGATCTCCACATAGCGCGCGCCGAGCCGCGTGGCGCCCAGCGGCGCTGCCACCGCCGCCTTGCGCGCCTCAAAGCTCTCCCCATGGGCCTGTGTTTCCATCGGAAGGGTGGCAAGTGTCACAACCGGTTTCATATTGCAGTGTCCTGACAGGTTTCCTCACCTTGCAGAGGAACCCGCAATGCAGCCCGGCGCAAGTGAATGCTCTTCAGTCCCGCCGCAGCTATGGTCAATCGACAGATGCAACTTCTTCCACACCCGCTTCCGCCCCACCCTCTGGCCCATTGCCCTCAGGTGGCTGCAGGAGGGACGGATTGCCGCAAGCCGAAGGAACGGCAGCTGACATCCCTCACAAACGCACACCAGTCTGCGCGTCGAAGACATGCAGGCAATCGCGGCGCAAGCGCAAGGGAAGGCGGGAGCGGGCGGCGAAGCCCAGATTTGAGCCCATGCTTGAGCCTTGGCCTGAACCGGGACCGGCGGGAAGGCGGACGGTGAGTTCGCGCCCGGCCCACAGGCAGATGGCCAGCGTGTCGGAGCCAAGCTCCTCCAGCACATCCACGTCCACGATGAGATCCGCCTCGGCTTCGGCGCAGGCCTCGATATGCTCGGGCCGGATGCCGACATCTACCTTGCGTCCGGGCTCAGCCGCAAGACCGGGCGTCTGGACCATTGCCCCGCCGTCCAGTTCCACGGCCGGGCTGCCATCGGAACTGATGACCACACCGGGCAGGATGTTCATCTGCGGTGAGCCGATGAATTCGGCGACGAAGCGGCAGTTGGGGCGCTCGTAAAGCTCCAGCGGGCGGCCATGCTGGATGAGATTGCCGCCGCGCAGCACCACCACGCGGTCGGCCAGCGTCATGGCTTCCACCTGATCATGGGTGACGTAGATGGTCGTGGTGCGCAGCATGCGGTGCAGGCGCTTGATCTGGGTGCGCATTTCCACCCGGAGCTTGGCATCGAGGTTCGACAGCGGCTCGTCAAACAGGAAAACCTTGGGCTTGCGCACGATGGCCCGGCCCATGGCAACGCGCTGGCGCTGGCCGCCGGACAGCTGGCCGGGCTTGCGCTCCAGATAGTCTTCGAGCTGCAGGATGCGGGCGGCTTCCTCCACCTTCTGGCGGATCACCTCCGGCGCCTCGCCGCGCATCTTCAGGCCGAAGGCGATGTTCTGCGCCACGCTCATATGCGGGTAGAGGGCATAATCCTGAAACACCATGGCCACGTCGCGGCCCTTGGGCTCCACATCGTTGACCACGGCCTCGCCAATGCGCAGCGTGCCGCCGCTGATCTCCTCAAGCCCCGCGATCATGCGCAGCATGGTGGACTTGCCACAGCCGGAAGGGCCGACAAAAGCGACGAATTCCCCGTCCCCGATCTCCAGATCGACGCCATGAATGGCCTCCACCGCGCCATAGCGTTTGACGACCTTCGCCAGCTCAATCCGCGCCATCGTTTCCTCCTCAAGCTTGTGTGCATTCATACCGCGCTCCGGCCTCCCAGCCGGAAATTTCAAAACCATATTATCAATACGGTTGACATTATCAATAAGAATGCGATTATCAATACGACTGAAATACCCGTGGCGAACGGAAGATCCTGCATGAGCGCCGTTGAAAACCTCAGATCCCGGACACAGCCCAGCCGCAGCGAGCTGGTTGAGGAGGCTTTGCGCCGCGAGATCGTTCTCGGCAAGCTGGCTGCGGGCGAAGTGCTGCGCGAGCTGGAGCTGGCCCAGCGTTTCGAGGTAGCGCAGGGCACCATCCGCGAGGCCCTGATGCGCCTGTCCGAGGAAGGGCTGATCATCCGCCGCGCCCGCCGCGACACCCATGTTTCCCCGGCGAATTCCGAAGACGTGCGCGAGCTGCTGCACATCCGCCATGACATCGAATGCCGGGCCGCCATCCGCGTGGCCGAAGCAACCGATGGCGCGCTGATGAAGACGCTGGAAGGCCACTTGCAGATGATGCGCCTTGCCGCGCTGCAGGAAGATGAATACTCCCTGCTTCAGCACGACTGCCACTTCCACCTGAGCCTTTTCGCCGCCGCGCATATGCCTGTGGTCGAGCCGGTGCTGGCCCGCTGCCTCGTGCACAGCCAGCGTTTCAAGATCCTCAACAGCCGCGCTGAAGATCGCGACCTGATGGCAACTGCCAACCGGCATGTGGTCATCATCGAGGCCGTCGAGGCCCGCGATGCCAAGGCGCTGCATCAGGCCCTCTCCCATCACATCTCCACCATCGTCGATCTGGGGCCGGCGGTGATGACGGTGGGGGGCATGCCATCATGAAGGCGGACCGCGACACTCTGCCCCTGCCGCCGCTTGCCCCGGAGATGCAGGCCGTGATGGAGCGGCTGATGGCCGAAGACGGCGTGCAGCCGGACCCGACACTGCTGCTGCCGGCCGAAGGCCGCGCAAAGGCCGAAGCTGCCAACCGGCGCTGGAACGGCCCCGCCCCGGCCATGGCACGGGAACTGATCGTGGAAACGCCTGGCGGGCGGCGGGCATTCGTCTTCATCCCCCCGTCCGATACGGGACGTGAGGCCATCCTTTACATCCATGGCGGCGGCTGGGCCTTCTGCTCGGCGGCAACCCATGAAGGCGCGGCCCGGCGTCTGGCTCTGGCAACGGGCGCACCCGTCATCACCTTCGATTACCGGCTGGCGCCGGAACATCCCTATCCGGCAGGATTGGACGATTGCCTATCGCTCTGGGCGGAGCGCGAGCATGTCCTTTCCGGCCGGCGCTGGTCGGTGTCCGGTGACAGCGCCGGAGCCAATCTGGCGCTGGCGCTGATGATCCGCCTCAAGGGCCGCGATCTGCCGCACTGCGGGCTGCTGTTCTATGGCGTGTTCGACGCGAACTTTGAAAGCCCCAGCTACCGGCAGGTGGCCGAGGGCCCCGGCCTGACGCGCGGCAAGATGCAGCGTTACTGGGATTTCTATGCGCCGGAAGACCAGCGCCTGTCCGACCCCTGCCTGACCCCGGCGCGCGCATCCGATGAGATCCTCGCCGCCCTGCCGCCGCTTTATCTCAATGCCGCAGAGGTCGATCCGCTGCGCTCCGACAGCGAGGCGCTGGCCGCAAGGCTGCATGCGCTTGGCCGCAAGGACCCTTTCGACACCGTGCCCGGTGTGGTGCACGGCTTCATGCAGATGAGCATCTGGCTGCCTCAGGCGGAGGCTGCCTTTGACCGTGCGGGCGAGGCGTTCCGCACGATGACCTGAACCCGCCGTAAATTACCCGCGAGTTCTTTGGGAGGAGAATAGCACATGAAGACCATGATCAGCACGCTGGCCCTCGTGGCCGGCCTCGGCACTGCTTTGCTTGCCGGTCAGGCAGAAGCTGCAAGCACCGTGCGCTTCTGGTACCACTTCGACAACCCGGAGAACCCGATGTCGGATCTGGTGAAGAAGTTCGAGGCAGCAAACCCGGACATCAAGATCGATGCCCGCAACATTCCCTGGAACAGCTATTACGACAATCTCTACACCGCGATTGCCGGCGGCAATGCCCCGGACGCGGCGATGCTGAAGATGTTCGCCTTGCCCCGACTTCTGGAAATGGAAGCACTGGAGCCGCTGGATGAGCAGATCAACAGCTGGGACGGCAAGGACAACATTCTCGACAACCTGTTCGACCTGACCAAGGCGCAGGACGGCAAGCATTATTATCTGCCGGTGCAATATGTGGCGCTCTATCTCTATTACCGCGCCGACATGTTCGCCGAGCTGGGACTGACCCCGCCCAAGACCTGCGAAGAACTGCGCGATGCGGCCATAAAGCTGACCCGCGACACCAATGGCGATGGCAAGATCGACACCTACGGCTTCGGCTTCCGGGGCGGCAAGTCCGGGCATGAACATTGGGGCGCCTTCACCCTTGGCCGCACCGGTGTGGCGCTCGATGCAAGCCTCAACTCCGAGGCTGGCGTGGCAGGCACCCAGTTTGTCGTGGACCTGTTCCAGAAGGACAAGGTGTTCCCGCCCTCAGCCCCGAATGACGGCTTCCAGGAAATCATCGGCGCCTTCAAGACCGGCGTGACCGCCATGACCATCCACCATGTTGGCTCTTCCCGCGATCTGGTGGCCGCCCTTGGCGACAAGGTCAGTGCCGTGCCGGTGCCCGAATGCGGTGGCGGCCGCTGGACCACCTTCGGCGATGAATCAACCGGCGTGCTCTCCTCGGCCACCGACAAGGAGGCCGCATGGAAGTGGGTGTCGTTCCTCTCCACCGAAGGCAACAATGCCCTTTTCAACACCGCGACGGGCCAGCTTCCCGTAACCAAGACCGATACCGCCAGCTGGAACGGCCATGAGGCGCGCTTCGTTGAGGCAACGAAGGACTCACTTCCCTTCGCCCATCTGCTGCCGGCCTCATCCAACACGCCGGAATTCGTCAACACGGTGTGGCCGGCCAACATGCAGCGCGCGCTGCTCGGCCAGATCACCGCAGCGGACATGAACGCAGCCATCGCCAAGCTGTTCGAAGGACAGTGACGGGGCGGAGACCCTCTCCAATAGCCGCAGCATTCCTCTCCCCCCTTGAGGGGGAGATGTCTGCGCCAGCAGACAGAGGGGGGTGTCAGCGCTTCAAAACGGCGGAAACTCTCTCATAACGGGCAGTCAGCTACCCCCCTCTACCCCCTGCCGGGGGCATCTCCCCCTCAAGGGGGGAGAGGAGTTGGGGCCCAACCTGGCGATCCGGAACAAACTCTCACCACGGAAACCCTGAAGAGCCAGACCATGTCCAGCACCACACTGCCCTGCGGCGGGGATATCCAGACATCACGGCGGGCGGCCCTGTCACGGCAGGTGCTGCCGCTGGCCCTGCTGTCCCCGGCTGTTCTGGTTACCCTCGCCATCGTCTTCTTTCCGATGGTGCAGACCGCCTGGATGAGCCTGCATCACTATGTTCTGTTCCGGCCCCGAAGCTTCGAATGGGCCGGGCTTACACACTATCTGGCGATCCTGCAGGACGAGATATTCTGGATCTCGCTGCGCCACACGGTGCTGTGGATTGCGCTCACGGTTCCGGCACAGGCCCTGCTGGGGCTGGCAACGGCGCTGCTGCTGAACCAGAGCTTTCCCTGGCGGCCGCTCGCCCGCGCGCTGATCATCATTCCCTGGGCGCTGCCCTCGGTGGTCATCGCGCTGATGTGGTCGTGGATCTACGATTCCAACTACGGCATCCTCAATGACCTTCTGCTGCGCATCGGCATTCTGGAAACCTCGATCCCCTGGCTCGCCAATCCGGATACTGCGCTTTACGCAATCATCCTGACGCTCACCTGGCAGGGCTTTCCCTTCTTCGCGGTGATGATCCTCGCAGGTCTCCAGTCGATCCCCAAAAGCTATTATGAAGCGGCCTCCATCGACGGCGCGTCTGCCTTGCGCCAGTTCTGGCACATCACTCTGCCGGGCATTTCGGGCGTGCTGTTCACCGCCATCCTGCTGCGCACCATCTGGGTCGCCAACTCGATGGACGTGATCTTCGTCATGACCGGCGGCGGGCCGGGCTATTCCACCTACACCCTGCCGCTCTATGCCTTCCTCGAGGCGCGGACAAACCTCGACTTCGGCTACGGCTCGGCCTTGGCCATGACCTTCACCCTGCTGCTTCTGGGCGTGGTGGTGCTTTATCTGAAACGTTCGGCAAAGGCGGTGCAGTGATGGCCCTCGGACGCAAGACAACCCTCGCCCGCATCCTGACGGTGGACCTGCCGATGCTGGCGATCCTCGCCTTCACGCTCGGTCCCTATCTCTGGATGGCGCTGACATCCCTGACAGCAGAAGACCAGCTCTTCACCCGCGGGCCCTCATTGGCCGATCTGGTGATGAATAACTATGAGCGCCTGTTTGCCAATGTGGGCTTTGCCCGCAACATGCTCGACAGTTTCATCATCGCCTCGGGCACGGTGGTGGTGGGCCTCGCCCTGTCGGTCTCCGCCGCCTACAGCTTTTCGCGCTTCGACTTCCGCTTCAAGCGGGTGCTGCTGCTGCAGTTCCTGCTGATCAACATGTTCCCGCTGGTGCTGCTGATCCTGCCGCTCTTCGTGCTGATGCGTCAGCTCGGGCTTCTGGACACGCATTTTGCCCTGATCATCGCCAACTCGACCATCGCCATTCCCTTCTCGGTCTGGATGATGACGAGCTACATCAACGGCATTCCCCGCTCGCTGGATGAAGCCGCGATGACCGATGGATGTTCGCGCCTGCAAGCCATGACAAGGGTGGTGCTGCCGCTCTGCACCCCCGGCATCATCGCCACGGGCATCTACATCTTCATCACCGCATGGAACGAATATCTCTACGCCCTCACACTCGGCGGCCAGAGCGTGCGCCCCATCACCGTCGCCGTGCAGAGCATGATCGGCGAATATCAGGTGCAATGGGGGCTTCTGACTGCCGGCGGCATCGTCGGCGCCATGCCCGCAACCCTCCTTTTCCTGATCGTGCAGCGGCGGCTGGTGGGCGGCCTGACGCAAGGCGCCGTGAAGGGCTGATCCCATCCAAGACGAGGACCTATTCCGTGAAAAACCCCATCGGCATCATCTCGATGCAATTTACGCGGCCCTTCACCAACGCCGCCCTGCCCTTCCTGAAGAAGACCCGCGCACTCGGCTTCGATTTCATCGAGTTGCTGGTGCCGGAGCCGGAGGATGATCTCGACCCGGACGAAGTGCGCCGCATCTGCGAGGGCGAAGGCCTTGGCATCGTGCTGGCCGCCCGCGTCAACCTGCAGCGCTCCATCGCCAGCGAGGATGCAGGCGCACGCAAGGGCGGACAGGACTACCTTGCCTATTGCCTTACGGCGGCAGAGCGCATTGGCGCCACGATCATCGGCGGGCCTCTCTATGGCGAGCCGCTGGTCTTTGCCGGCCGGCCGCCCTTCCCCTGGAGCGCAGACCAGATCGCCGCACGCGCAGCCCGCACCATCGAGGGCCTTGCCGTTGCTGCAAGGCAGGCGGCAGAAGCTGGCAAGGTGTTCGGACTGGAGCCGTTGAACCGCTTCGAGACCGACATCATCTGCACCACCGCGCAGGCCATCGAGGTCTGTGATGCAGTTGCCAGCCCCGGCCTCGGCGTGATGCTGGACACGTTCCACATGAACATGGAAGAGCGCTCCATCCCCGATGCCATCCGCGCTGCCGGAAACCGGCTGGTGCATTTCCAGGCCAACGAAAACCATCGCGGCTTTCCCGGCACCGGCAACATGGACTGGACGGCCATTGCCCGCGCACTCCACGCGATCAGCTACGAAGGGCCGGTGTCGCTGGAACCCTTCCGCCGCGAGGATGACCGGGTGGCCCTGCCCATCGCCCACTGGCGCGCACCGCATGAGGATGAAGACGAAAAGCTGCGGGCGGGCCTTGGCCTGATCCGCTCGGCCCTGACATTTGCGGAGGTCAATCACTGATGACGATCAAGATCGGCTGGATCGGCTGTGGCCGCCACGCAACCTGGATGCTGCTGCCACAACTTGCCCGCAGCGGCTTCGAAATCACCGCCGTCTGCGATAGGGACGAGGCCGCAGCACGCAATGCCGCCCGGCAATTCGGCGCGTCGTCCGTCCATACGGACTTTGAAGAGATGATCGCAGCAGGCGGCATTGATGCCGTTGGCATGGCGGTGGGGCCGGATATCCATTACCGGGCAACGCTCTCCGCCCTGAAGCGTGGGTTGCCCGTCTTCATGGAAAAGCCGCCTGCGGCAACGGCGGCGCAGGCGCTGGAACTGGTCAAGGCCTCAGAAACGGCCCGTGTGCCCGTCACCGTCGGCTTCATGAAGCGCTATTCGGCCGGCAACAAGGTTGCGAAGAACATCCTCGATGGCGGCGCCTTCGGTCCGGTGCTCGGCATTCACGGCAGCTACATGACCGCGCCGACCTATTTCGCCGGAGAGGTGGATTACACCGGCTTCTACCTGCATCACTGTGTCCACTACATGGACCTGATCACCTGGTTTGCCGGTTCCGAGTTTGCCGACGTGCGCCTGCGCAAGAACGTGCCGGACAAGGGCAAGATGCTGCTGCACATGAACTTCGAGTGCGAAAACGGCGTCATCGGCAACATTATCATGGGCACGGTCCAGTCACGCGGCACGCCGATGGAGTTCGTCCAGATCATGGGCGACCACAACCGCATCGAGGTGGAGAACGTCATCAACGTCACCTGGCACCGCAACCCGCCCTTCAAGGTGGATGACCCGCAGGCAAGCCTTGACCCGGGCTGCGACAGCCTCACCTGGTCGCCCAACTTCACCGCCGCCGCCAACGAGGACTACAAGGGCTACCACGCCCTCCTCCTCGACGTGGCTGCCACCATGCGCGGCGAGAGCAACAATGCTCCGCAGATCCATGACGGCTGGCTGGCGATGAAGCGGCTGGAGACGATGATTGCGCTGATCGAGGGATAAAAACAATTCTCGATGAGCTTGACTCATCAAGAATTGGTCAAGCCCGTGCGGCGCCCGAGCAATTTCAAGGCGTGATGCGTCAGCATCGAAAGCCTGGGTCTAAGGACGGGCGGGGAAATGGCAGTGGCACGATGAACGGCCGCGACGTTGATCGTGCCAAGGACCACCCATGACGCCTGCCTGCCCCGCCGTCGATCGGCAACAGAACCATACAACGCAGATCCTGCCCGTGTTGATGCCACAAACACGGGCACTGCTGTGACTGTCAGCTGCGGCAAAAGTCAGCAGCCGTTTGCGAAAAGCAGGCACCCGCTCCGCTTGCCCGCAAGAAAAATCTGCAGTTGCGCCCCCCTCTGACAAGACTTCGGAAAATCCGGCTTACGCCCAAAATGCTGCAGGCGGCACGACTTGCACGCAACACCCTGATTTCAATCATAGGCTGATCAATCTTTAATAAAAAACTATTGCGAGAGATTCCGGTTGCCAGATGTATACCCCTGCGGTAGCTTAACTTGCGGTTGCGAAAACGACGGCCGCTCCGGAAAGTTCAATCTATCCAGGCACAGCTTCACAAAGCTCGGGAGGCAGTCGATGACCCAGTACGACGGCATTCTCTTGCGCCAGAATCTTCAGGACCAGGGCCTCATGCCCCGGACTGGCGGCTGGACGGCAAGCCCAGACATCATCATGGCCGGCACACAGCCAACCCAGAATCCGCAGGCAGTGTTCAGCACCGCTGCGAGCTACGGGACGGACCCGACGCAGCCGGTCGTGCAGAACGCCACCAATTACGTCTATCTGCGCGGCAAGAACCTCAATGCGGCAGCCCAGACCGGCACAGCCCGCGTCTTCTATGCGCCGCAGTCTCTGTTTCTCTACCCCGTACAGTGGCTCAATAATTCTATCCTGACGTCGCGCGGCTCCGCCACAAGCGACATGGGTTCCGTCGCGCCCAACGCGATCGGTGTCACAACCGATCCATTCGTCTGGGTGCCCACCAACATCAGCGAACACACCTGCCTTGTCGGCTTCATCTCGACGCCCGAATATCCGTTCGAGAGCCAGAAGCCGCCCAACGCGGTTACCTCGATGAACGACCTGGCGGCCTGGATCGGCAAGACAGGCGGCACCGGATGGCACAACGTGCAGTTTACCTCGGCCGGTGCACCGACCTTCACCAACTCGACGGTCTATCCGCCATCCACCACGGCTGCGACCATCCAGTTCGCCATCACCTGCGTAAGCTGCCCTGTGGGTTCGCAGGTCTCGTTCTCTTGCGGAACCCCGCTGCCGGACGGCACCTACATCAACCTGCCGCCCACCACCATCACCAAGCCGACCCAGCTCGGTTTCACGGTGACATATCAGGTGCCTGCAGGCTGGACGTCACCGATCAGCTACTCCTACTACGCCAATGGCAATCCGCCCGTTGACGGAAACTTCTCGGTGTCGATGAGCGCGTCCATCCTGACGAGCACCCCGGGAAGTCAGGTCTTTGCCGCCTATGCCCGCCCGGCTGTCGATGTGTTCCCCAACCACGTCCATGTCGCAGACAACGGGCGCATGCTGACGGCATTGGGTGACATGCCGGTGAACTATCTGATCCCCGTAGGAAGCGACATGACGAAGCTTCCGTAAGGCTCCTGACGCAGCCTTCCCGATCCGCGGCCGGAGGCTTTCCGGCCGCAAAGATAAGCAGTCCCGGCAGTGGCTCCGGCCAGTACAGAACCGCCGCCGCCTTGAACCGGAATACGGAGCAGTTCGTCTGATCGCACTGCCCTGAACAGAGCATCCCCCTTCTGCCATACCCGGTTCTCCGGGCGCGAACCTCAGGGAGAGAGTCTTGGCAGTTTCAGCGATCCCGGCACCGCTTCTGGCAACGATGGATGACGTGCGCAAGCAGGGCACCGAGTTCAACGAGGACGATTCTCCCAGCGAGACCTATTACGGCTATCTGTCCGAGATCGAACAGGTGCAATACAAGGAGGGGGGCCCCGTCCTCCAGTCGGTCCAACTTGAACTCGTGCCATTCGAGTGGATCGAGGCAGCCGTGATGAACCTGGGGGACAGCGTGCGTGACCTGCCACCGCCCGCGCCGGTCACACTGCTCGTCTTCGATGACGCTCCCCTTGACGAGGTGGCCGAAGCGCTCGGCACAACGGCTGGCGAAATCGCCGAAGGTGACTGGTACATCCTGACGCTTCCCAGCAAGGGCGGCATTTCGGCCAAACGGGCCCGCCCGGTGTTTGGCACAACCGTGATCCCGCTGAAAGCAACGGGGCGCAAACTGTTTGGCCCGAAGCTCTCCCGGCTGCGGCGGCGCTACAAACCGATAGCCCGGATCGACCTTGCAAAAATCATCAAGATGCTGATGGCCATGCAGCCGCGTGAAGTCGGCGTGATGGACACCGGGCAGGCATCCTGCAACCTGATCTACGATGCCAACGGCACACCGCAGATCTATGTAGATGCGGGCCTGCCGTTGTTCCCGAACATCCCCAGCATGCCGCCAGCCAATGCACTCGGCAATGTCGAGATCATCAATCCCGGCCCGTGTCTCGCCAACAATCCTCCCGGCATCCTGACGCACTTCCATTGGGATCACTATTCGATGCTTGGCATGTCGGCCAATGCGGCCGCCTTGCGCAACCGGGACTGGATCTTCCCGCCGCAGGTGGCCAGCCCCGCTCTTGCGGCCATCATCTTGGGAATCAACGGTTCGCCGAATGGTCAGGTGCACATATTCCCTGCCGGTCTCGGCGTGCTGCCCGGCGGCTATGTCAACATCATCCAGTGTGTGCCAGGCGCTGGCGTTGCACCTGGTGACGTGAACAACACCGGGCTTGCCGTGATCGTGCATCTCGACATTCCCAACAACCGCGACATGCTGCTGCCGGGTGATGCCGCCTTCCAGTCGATACCGGGCCTTGGCGCTTTTGGCGGATTGCGCTGGATGACGGCAACCCACCATGGTTCCGCGACAAACCTGGTCCCGCCGCCAGCACCGCTGGCCGCCCCGCCGATTCCGGCGCCCTATGCCGCAAATCAGGGCCGCCTTGCCTATTCATACGGGGTCAATGGCGGTGTTCCGGGCGGCGTGCATTGCTATGGCCATCCGAACCCTGCCGCCGTCGCAGCCTATCCGGTCGCAGGCTGGGGCAATTTCCTCAATGTCGCCTCGACGGCCGAAACGGGACCGAACTCGGGCGTGGCTGGGCGCGGCAACATCATGATGGCGAACAACGTGGTGCCTCCGGCCTGCGGCGTCGCAAACTGTCCCTTCCACGTCTTTCCAAAGACACTCCAGTAGACGGAGGCGCGCGAGGCCATGGCAGCGATCACCACCTATGACGCCCTTGCCGCCGTGGCACAGGGTCTCAAGCCCGGCGACAGCCTGACCATCGGCCCTGCCGATGTGTCGCCGGCCATGGTCGCAAGCTATGAAGCGCTGGCCCTTGCCACCACTGTCACGGTGGAGACATGCACGTCCGGCCCACAGTCCGTCACGGTGACCGGCACAGCGTCCCTCTTCGGACTGACCGGGCTGGCCACGCAGCTGGTGTTCCAGCCCGTGGACGCGAGCAAGCCGGACGGCCCCTTCTCGCTCGCCATCACAACCACAACCGCTGCCGGGACACAGTGGGAACTGCTGACAGGCTTCGTTCTCTCCACCCCCTCCATGTCCTTCCAGCCGGCGGCGGATGTGGCAGTCCTGACTGCGGGAATGGCCTGCGACATCGTGATCGGCACAGGCAACACGCTGACGCTGCCGACTGCCGTTACGGTACCGCCCTATCCAGATCTCGACTGGGTTGTGAGCGGAACCTTCACGGCGCAGCCTCTTTCCGTTGACGCCTTTTCTGCCCTGGCAGGCGGCCTCGTCCTGTCCGACTACCTGCCCAGCCCGCTCGACACGCTTGCCGAATTCGGGATGACCGAGCTGGAGATCTCCTTCAACCCCACGGGCGCGAAACTGTCCTATGTGTATATGGACATCGCCTATACGGATGCCTGGTCGGCGCTCGGCATCATCGATGTTCCCGCAGGCGGGGTCACCCTCAAGTTCATGGTCGATTTTCTCGACAGCGCCCGCAGCTATGTCGAGCTTCAGGCAAAATTTGACCTTGCGGGTGTGCCCTTCGACATCGGCGCGCATTTTGCGCCAAGCAATTTCTTTGTCTGGGGACGCCTGCAACAGGACAAGACCGTCTCAATCGCGGACGTTTTCGCCCATTTCAACGTCACGCTTCCGGCGGGGTTTCCAGAGGTCGAAATCGACAAGCTGTCGCTGCTCGCCAATCTGTCGCAGAGCCAGTACTCGTTCGATTTTGTCGCCCAGATCGACGCAGGCAGCGATCTCAAGCTGCAGGACCTCACCGCAAGTGTCGGCGTATCGGCCACGCCCACAGCAACAGTGTCGGGAGATTTCCATGGCACCATCGTCATCGACGAAGCCACCGCGCTGTTCCTGGGGGCTGTCTATGATGGCAAGGGCGGAGGACTGACGCTCTCCGGCAGCGCCACCGAAGTCCCGATCGGCAAGATCATCACCTACTGGGGCCGCGAGTTCGGCCTGTCGCCCGACCAGATCCCGGAGCCGGTCCGCACCCTGGTGCTGAAGACACTTTCCACCAGCTACAACACGCAGACGGGCGACTTCCATTTTCTCTGCATTGGCGATTTCACAGTTTACGACACGCCCGTCGAGGTCACCTTCAGTGTCGATATCGTGCATCCCAACTCGCCCGAGGCGCTTCGCATGGGGCCCGAAGCCGTGGCGACAGCGCGCGGATATAGCGCCACCTTCGGCGGCGCCGTCGTCTTTGCCGGCAACACATTCGAGATCCGGTTCAACACAACTGACACCGGCCAAAGCATCTTCATCGCCGATTACCAGCGCAGCAGCGGCTCCGTGCGCCTGCATGACCTTGTGGCTGACGTATCGCAGCAGCTTGCCGGATTTGTCCCGGAAGACATCGAGATCACCCTGGATGCGGTCAAATTCGCCTATCTCAAGGCGAAGGACGCAGGCCAGTCCCAGCCCACAAACCACTTCCTCTTCGGTCTGGAGCTTGGCGCGAGCATCAGTCTCACCGATATCCCGCTCATCGGCGGCAAGCTTCCGGCCGATCTGACGGTCGAGTTTGACCAGCTCCAGTTCGCCTATGCCAAGCCCGGCTTCGACAAGACCCAGGCAGCTGCCGTCAATGCGCTGTTGCCGAAAGGCATCATACCGCTGCCCGGAGACGGTCTTTCCGAGGGCATTCTTGTGTCCTCGAACCTGCAGCTCGGCGACACGGTGAAAAGCCTTGAGCTGCAGATCCCGACCGGAGGCTCCAGCAAGGAGAGCCTGGCAGATGATCAGGCGTACAACCAACCCGGAGCGGCTGCAGATGCAGCAACCCCGCCCGCCAGCCTGTCGGTCAACATCCAGAAGCAGTTCGGCCCGCTCGGCATCCGCAAGCTCGGGCTAAGCTATCAGAACCAGCGCCTGTTCGTGACGGGTGACATCTCGCTCAATGCGGAGGTTCTCAGCATCGGGCTGCTCGGCCTTGGTATCGGCTCCAAGGTGGATTCCTTCGATCCGGCCGTGACACTTTCCGGCCTCACCATCACCGTAGCGCAAGGCCCGGTCAATGTCAGCGGCGGCCTCTACGGCACGATCGACCCGCTCAATTTCAACGGTGCCCTGCAGGTGTCGGTGCCGTCGCTGACGCTCGGCGCACTTGGCGGCTATGCGCAGCTTGGCTCTGATCCGTCGTTCTTCATGTATGTCTCGGTCAACCGGCCGCTGTTCGGCTACCCGTTCTTCTTCCTAGACGGGATTGCCGGGGGCCTTGGCTTCAACCGCGACCTGCTGCTGCCGGACATCGACGGCGTTGCAGGATTTCCTCTGGTGGCCTGGGCCACCGGGAAGAACCCGCCGGGCGCCAATCCGGCCGGCGACATCGGATCACAGGTTCAGCAAGTCATCGGGGACCTTGCAAGTGACATCCCCCCGAGGGTCGGGCAGTACTGGATTGCCGCCGGTATCAAGTTCTCCTCGTTCAAGATCCTGGATTCCTTCGCACTGGTCACGGTCGCGTTTGGCACCGACTTCAAGTTCGCCCTGCTCGGCCTGACGACCGCAAGCCTGCCCCCGAAAGCCGGAACGGGAATCCAGCCGATCGGCTATGTGGAGATGGCGCTGCGCGCAAGCTTCTCCCCGGCCACCGGCATTCTGGAGATCGAGGCGAAGCTGACCCCGGCCTCGTTCATCCTCGACAAGAGCTGCGTGCTGACGGGCGGGTTCGCCTATTACATGTGGTTCAAGGACAATCCTGCCGGAGACGCGAACGGCTACCACGCAGGAGACTTTGTGGTCACGCTGGGCGGATACAATCCGGCCTTCACCCGGCCTGCCTATTTTCCGCAAGTCCCGCGCCTCGGTTTCAACTGGAAGGTCGATGGCAACACGACAATCCAGGGCGGCATCTATTTTGCGCTCACGCCCTCCGCGCTTATGGCTGGCGGCGCACTGGAAGCCGTCTGGCAGAGCGGCGACCTCAAGGCCTGGTTCACAGCCCATGCCGACTTCCTGCTGTCCTGGAAGCCGTTCCACTATGAGGCCAGCATCGGCCTCAGCATCGGCGCCTCCTACAAGCTGGATCTCCTGTTCACCTCGGTCACGATCTCCGTCCATATCGGCGTGGAGCTCAACCTTTGGGGGCCTCCCTTTGGCGGCTCGATCTATGTCGACCTGTCGGTGATCACCTTCACCGTCTCGATCGGCAACCGGAACAAGCCGGCACCGCAGCCGATCAGCTGGACGGATTTCAAGACCTCGTTCCTGCCGCAGGGCGATGCTCCCCATGCCCAAGGCCTGGCGCTGCGCAGCACTGTGACGACAGACGCCTATTGCCTCTCCTCCGTTGCGTCAGGGCTCATCAAGGATCTGACGGACCATAAGTCTGATCCCTCCGTTCCCGACTGGATCGTCTCGGGCGAGGCGCTTGAAATCGTCACCATGACGGCCCTGCCCAGCAAAACGGCCAGCCTGACCACCGCTGCCACCAGGACGGTGCCACTGCCAGTGGGACAGTCCGGCTTCGGCGTCGGCCCTGTGGGCGTTGCGATTGACGACTTCAGCTCATCCCATGCGATCACGGTCAACCGGATTGTCAACGGCACCGCAGACCCTGACTTCGACATCGAAACGACGGCAGTGGTGACGCTTGCAACCTCCAACCTTCCATCCGCCACCTGGGGCGGAAAGACCATCGTCAATCCGTCGATCAGCCAGATCAACTCAACACCGGCGAACATCTCCGGCCTCAGCGTCGGTTACAGCATCAAGGCCAATCCGGCTGTCCCGGACCACACGCCGCTGCCGATCGATATCACCATCCTGCAGCAGGACAACGAGGGCACGGTCACCTTTGCCTGGCTGACGCCGGACATCCCGCAGACCGATCCGTTCGACCAGAGCAAGGCCATGGAGACCTTCCAGACCACGCTGCTGTCCTCTGCGGCAAAGCGCACCGCGATCCTCTCGGTCCTGAACGGGCCGGGGCTCGATCTGGGTGTCTACGATCAGGTCGATGTCAGCGTGCTGGCGGCCGAGGCAGACATCGTGCTGCTGAGCCCTCCGGTTCTCTCCTACCTCGGCGAGGAGCGTGCGGCATGACAACGGCAGAGCCAGCTTACAGGGACGGGCACCAAACATGAGCACGAAACCGAAGGCAGCCAAGGATCCCGAGCCGGTCACGGGCACAATCACGTTCATCCAGAGCCACCGGCCCGCGCTGGAGGATGGACTTTATGAGATCACCGTCGCCCAGCGCGTGCGGAACACGGATGCCAATGCGCGGCCGGATGCGCAGTTCGACGAAACCTATACACATACGCGGCGGTTCCAGGTCGCGGGGGCGCGTTTCTCCTTAGACAGCACGGCAATCGACAGCTCGTTTCCTCCCGCCGGCAGCCAGGGGGAATATGCGACGGTGCTGCCGCATGCCGTCTTCAACCTGCAAAGCCTGCCCTGGCAGCGCTCCCTCGGAGACGCACAGGACTCAAGCTGGCTTGCCCTGCTTGTCTTCGACGAAAATGATCCCCCGCCAAGGGTGAGCGAGGTCATGACGGGAGACCTGACGCCTGCGCCTTTCCCGCATGCGCAGGGCGAGGCTCCGGCCGCAAGCACGCTTCCTGCTGACGCCGTATCCTATCCGGGACTGACACTGGAATACGGCCAGTTTCCCTGGGACCCGTGCCGGGTGATTGATGTGCCCGTGGACCTGTTCAACGCCGTTGCACCGGGGCTTGCCGACATGCCCTGGCTGGCCCACAGCCGCACGGTGAGCAGCACGGCGCCGCTGCGGGCAGCAGGCCTTGCCAGCGGACAAACCAGCATCGAGACCTCCGTTGTCACCGGCAACCGGCTGCCCGATCCGAACAGCCGTGTGACCGTGCATCTGGTTTCGCTCGAAGGCATGGCAAGCCTGCTCCCGCAAGGCGACAGCTACACGCCCGCAAACATCCTGCTGCCGGATGGGACGCCGGCCAAAACCATCCGCCTCGTAAGCCTTTTCAGCTGGAGCTACCGCTCGGTCGATCCGCAGCAGACCTTCACGGGCCTGTTGATGAACCTTGATGCCGAGGATGGACTGCGCGTCTTTGCCATCAAGAACGGCGCCGAAGATACCTCGGAAGCCGGCCGCTATGCCGCAAATGCGCTCAATCTCGGCTACACGCCAGCCAACCATCACACCCGTCAGGGCAGCCGCACGGTGTCGTGGTACCGCGGCCCGTTCGTCCCCTTCGAAGTCTCCGGCACGATCACTGTGCCGGTTCCCGGCGGCACGGACAGTGCCACTCCGATCCGCACGGCGGACGAGGCCGTGCGGTACGATCCGGACACAGGGATGATGGACGTGAGCTACGCGGCCGCCTGGGAAATCGGCCGTCTTCTAGCCCTGCAGGACAAGGGTTTCTCGGATGCTCTCGTCCGGTGGAAAACCGGCAACACCCGGAAGGTGTTCGAGACTTTCGAGCGGCAGGTCCTGGAGGAAGCCTTCGGCGGAACCCTTGCCCTCACGCAGATGCGGGCCACCCGGGCTGACGGCAACGAGCTTCACCATGCCGCCGCCGATTTCATCCGCACCCGGCTCAAGCAGTTTCTCGCCCCGGGCCTTGGCAGCGGTGGCGGCCGTGACGGGCCGGCAGATAGGGAGGATTAAGCCATGGTTCGACTGAGCGCACGTGGCGGCGGACGCCTGCGGATGACATCCTTTCTTCAGGACCAGTCCAGCCTGAAGGCGGCCCTCGACGGCAACGATCCAGCCGCAACCGTGACGGACTGGCTCGGGCGGCTGAAGCAGCTGCAGGGAGTTCCGTTCCGCTATCTCGTGGCGAACGGACGGATGCTTCCCAACGAGTCCATCCGCTTCTTCAATGTCGATTTCAACTGGCTCTTCGCGCTGGTCGAGGGCGCCTGCAGCATCGGGCAATCAAGCGCGCTGGATGACACCCTGCACACGGTTACCATGCCCAGACTTCACGCAGCTGCAGACAAAGCTGCGGCGGCAGGCGAAACGGCACCTGATACAGCATCGGGCTTCCTCCTGCGCAGTCAGGTTGTCGCCGGGTGGCCGAAACTCGAGATCGTGGCCTTTGATGCCAGCAATCAGGAACTGACGAACGTGATCCGCATGGAGCGGGTCACGGACTCGATCCTGCTTTATGTGGTTGAAGGCCAGTTGGACAAGGTGATCCTGCGTGAGCCGGCAATTGGCCTGCATTTCGGCATCGGCATTCAGGGTGGCAAGCCCTTGCGCTATGTCACCGTTCCAAAGACAGCGCCTGAGGGCACGCGCCCCGGTGACCAGATTGACGGCGCCAGCGTGACCCCCGTCTACAGGGACGCAACCCATCGCACAATCCAGATCGCCAGGCTCGCGTCGGATCTTTCCGCCGCTCTTTACGCCCGCGATGCCGACAACTCCGCCGATGGCAGCAAACTTCCCTTCACCTCCGCCGAGTTCGCACTGCAACTTGTTGAAGGAACGCAGGAAGTCACGTTCCAGACGGCACCGAAGGAGGACGAGTGAGCCAATGGCAGCCCTTTCCGACACGCTCGTTGTCCCGGTTGATCTTGCCGCGCTGTGCGTCGGCGAGACGGACGTCAACGGATCAGCAACACAGCCCTATGGCACAAAAGACTTCTCGCGGCTGGCCCCGGATTTCTCGCTGCTGCCTTATGCTGCGGACGGCACCGCCCGCAACTCTGGCCCCTATCTCAGCACCCAGGTCCTGCCCGGCGCGTTCCAGAAGGCCTCCGATCCGCTCGACACAGGCATCCACCTGCACTGGGCACTGCCGGAGACCCTCACGCACGGGACGCAGAACACGGCAGGGTCGATCAGTTTCCAGGCCGCACCAAACCGCTGGCTCGTGCTTCGCATCGCGACAAACACGGCCGTACCGCAAACTCCCGAGACCAGCCTGAAGGCCTGGATCCTCGAAAGCGACCGGCTGTGGGACGGAGAAACCCCGCTGCAGCCTACCGATCCAGTACAGAATGCGGCAAGCTTGGCCGTTCCGATCGAGCCCAATCCGAATGTGCAGCCCAACAAATCCTGGAAGACACTGGGCCGGGTGTTTGCGCTCGACGGCTGGGCAGAAGACCCGTCCGCCCAGCGCGCGGACCTGACGGCGCTCGGCTATGGCGAGGCGATCTATGCCGCAACCTACCAGCTTTGCCCGAATGTTTTCGGCTTCTGGGACACGCTGGCGGATCTTGACCCCGCCGCCTACCCGCCTGCGAGCACGCGCGTATCCTATCTTCTGGCTGGCTGGCATGCGGATGCCAAGGACGACCCGCTCACCCGGATTTCCTATCCTGCCGGGGCCACGCTGGCCGAAAAGATCGCAGCAATCGCAGCAGCTTATGGCTGGAGCTTCCCGGCAGACGGCCTTGCAGCGGTGCCCGGCCGGACCGTTTACACCTCTCTGCTGACCGACATCGCCTGGGACAAGACCACCCACTACATCACGCCGCGCCAGCCCGGCCCAGCAGGCATCGAGGTTGCGATCGGCAACACCACCCCGGAAGCCCTGTCGGCACTGATTGCGGCACAGCCGGACTTCGCAGGGCTGCAGAATGTCGAACTGATCCTCAATGCACTTCAGCTTGGCCTGCTGACACGGATCGAACTGCCGGGAGGCCTGCGCGATGTCGAGGATGCCCTGCACAAGAACGGCTTTGCCTCAGCCAGCCAGGGCACGGTCTGGACCATCGAGGCAGCAACGGGCGCAGATCTAGGTTCCGCCGAGGGCGCTCCCAGTCTGGCCGAATTGCCGCCGGAGACGGGCGATGCACTCAACGCTCTCAATCTTGCACAGGCGCAGGCCGATGAGCTTGAGCGCAACTGCGACAGTCTGAGGGCCCGCATCTTCGCCGACTGGGTGCGCTACATGCAGATCCAGTATTCCCCGCCCCCGCCCGGCGGGTATCCGGTCACGGCAGATCAGGCGCGCCAGTTCATCACAGCCGAAACCGGCAGCCTGAACACCCTGCTGTCGGATCTGCAGACCGCCAGACAGTCTGTGTTGACTGCTCAGACCGCCCTTCTGGACATTCTCGACCCGCGTTACAGCCTGACAACGACGGACGGCGCAAGGTTCTATGCCCCGACGGATCCGGCCCTGCTCTTCTCAGGCGAAGAGGTGCGTCCGGCATACAGGGCAGCACCCGCCGAAGCCCGCGATCCGGCGGGCAACATGGTTTGCCGTGTGGCCACCACGGTCCTGAGTTCCCTCACCGCCACCAGCGGCCAGTCACAGTTCATGATCAATGCCGCATCGCTGCCTGCCCTTGCTCTTCCGGCCGGATTGCCGGTTGCGGAGGCCATGACCGCCCTGACCGGTGAAGCCTTCCTCGCAGATCCCGTGCAGGCCCCCGTTGCCGCAGCTGCATTCGCGAAGCTCGGAGGGGCGGGCAATCCGGCGCTTGCCGATTTCTCCAGTTTCACCGCACAGATTCAGGCCGCACAAGCCGCTCTCTACGGAACGGCGCCAGAGCCCTCACTGCATTTCACCGGCACCCCGCCGAGCCCGCTCGCCTTCAAACCCTGGTCGCGGCCATGGCTGCCAATCATCCTGCAGTGGGAGGTGGAGCATTTTCCCAATGCCCTTCCCCCATACCCGCCCGGCTTTCTGACCGCGAATTACACCTTCGGGCCGGACGAGCTTGATCTGCAGTTCAACGGCAGCATTCCGGCTGACAAGAGCAACAGCCGGACCTATGAGGGCACGATCGTTCTGACCGGCAACACGGAAATCAACATTCGCCAGCAGATCGAGGCCTATCTCACCAATTTCCCCGATTCAGACATCGACGCCGAGCTGCGCGAGATTCTCGACAACCTTCATCCGGCGATGCAGGCGCAGGCGCTCAGCGGTTTCAACCAGTCCTTCCTCATGCTGGCCCGCATCCTGCAAATGGGCGTTTCCGATCCGCTGGGGATTCTCAAGGGCGTGTTCTTTGCCAATTTCACCAATGTCACGGTGAAAGAGGCTGCCGCTGGTTTCAACACCGACAGCCCGCTTGGCAACAACACCTTCTCGCCACTGCGCAATGGCGGGTTCCGTGTGACCCGGGTGCGCATCATCGACACATTCGGACAGCCACTGGACCTTGCCGCTCCAGCCATCGTGCGGGCTGAGAACCTGATCCCTCCCGCCGAAAGCGAAGAACTGATCAACCTGCCGCTCCGGATCACGCAGCCCTCGCGGCTCCTCTTCAACTGGCTGTCGGCGGACAATGATGCGGTGGAGATGAACAGCCATCCGGCAACGACACCCGTCTTTGGCTGGGTGCTGTTCAACCGGCTCGACCAGGCCCTGATGATCTATGACGAAAGCGGGACGGCCCTCGGCTCGTTCAACCTGCTCGGCCCCTTCTGGCAAGGCGCCCCCGGCAATCAGGCGACTTTCGCAAAGCCCATCGAGGAAGTCTTCGCCGAAGCAAATCCGCATCTGCGCGCCTTCGCCCTGGGCATGTCCTCCGCCGCCGACCCGGTTGCCTATCTGGGAGAAATGCTGAAGGCCATCGACAAGAGCCTGGGCTTCATTGCCCCCGGCCAGAACCAGCCCTTCGACAGCCTTTCGATCCTGATCGGCCGGCCTCTCGCCCTGACGCGCGCCTCGCTGGACCTTCAGCTGCTCGGCCTGCCGGCCATGAACCAGAGCCTTGCAAGCTTCGCCGCCGCAACCGGAGCATCTGATCCGCTGCAGCGGGACGATGGCGGCGCAACGGCCGTCGAAATCCCTGTCGTGCTCGGTGCATTCGACGACATTGACGACGGGCTGACCGGCTACTTCATCGATGACGGCAGCGGGACGTCCTACCAGACTTTCTACACGGAAGCGGCAGACCCGGGGAACAGCCACGGCGTCAAGCCGCCTGCGCCGGACCAGATCACCCTCGTCACATCGGCTGCGAGCACACCCGTAACCGTCGCGATGCTGATTGATCCGAATGCACCGGTCCATGCACGCACGGGCCTGCTGCCGCTCACCGAACTCGCCATCCCGTCCTCGATGATCTCCAACGATCTGGCCCGGATCGCTGTGACCTTCCTCACCACACCGGTGCTTCTGACCGGCGAGCCGCAAATCCCGGTGCCGCCCGAGAGCGGATACGTGTGGAACTGGGTCACGCAGATCGCAGGTGCGGGCCAGTGGAGCGTGACGCCGGTAGCCGGCGGTGACGACGTCTCATTGCTGCCGCAGCAGATCCAGGAAGGCTGGCTCAAACTCGAACACGCGCCGGACACGCGCAGCGGCGCAAGCCCCCGGCGTTTCCGCAAGAAGTGAGGACCGCATGAGCGCACAGGCATCAATCGGACTGGCCATCGCCAATGCCACAACCGGTGAAGCGGTCATCTACGTGACCCAAGACACGGCGATGAACGATCTCGTCTTCACCGTTACCTACTCCGGCAGCTCACCGGTCACCTTCAAGGGGGGCACTCCGGTCCCGGAAGGCCAGATCACACCACAGAGCCCGGCATCCCTCTACTTCACCATCACCCCATTCCTGACGCCGGCAGAATTCCAGGCAATCAAAGTAACCCCGCCCGCTGGCTGGCAGGCGGCCCAGCTGACAAGTTTTGCGCTCACCCCGGTTTCCGACATCACGGTACAGCCGGGCGACAGTTTCGTCTTCCACCTGAGCAATCTTGCCGCCGATGGCCAGACGGGCCCCGGTTCATTCAACGTCACGAATTACAATGTGCCCGGCGTTGCCGACAACGGAACGCAGCTCGCCCTCGCCCTCGAACTGCCCCCATCGACCCACAAGCGTCTTGCGGACGTGCTGACAATCTCCTTTGCCGAGGGCAATACGGTCTTCATCGACGTGAACAACAGCGGCTCGATCCCGCCGAATGCGCTGATCCTCCGGCTCGACAACACCGCATTGCAGCCAATCGTCCCGCCCGATACGCCATGGCCCGGCACCCCGGTTTTCTATCTCAGCTTCGTGACCGCAACCAGCGGCCCCGGCTATGGCGCGCTGACCACAATCGACAGGCTGAAGAACGTCACCGTGTCACTCGCCGGTGACTACGGGACAACCTGGACCATCCAGGATCGCACCCAGGAAACCCCTCCCCACTGGGCCATCTACCCGAAAAGTCAGGAGATTCTCGGGATCGGGGCAAGCGCGCTCGTCGAATTCAGGATTGACGGCATCGTCACCAGCTTCGAACCCTCAGGCACCAACCTCTACCTTCAGTCCTCCGGCATTCCCGGTTTCGATGACGGTGTTCAGGCGCTGGTCATCGACAAGCGGCCGCCTCAGCTTGCGATCCAGGATTTCAGTTCCGGCAAGAACAATGTCGCCGCCGGAACGCAGGTTCCGCTGAACTGGCGGACCTTCGATGCAAACCGCTGCGAATTGAGCCCGGTGAACGGCCAAAGCGTGCCGGTTCCGGTGCAGTCGCCGGGCACCTATGCGGTCACGCCCACGATGACGACAACCTATACGCTGACGGCCTTCAACGACACGCAAGGGACCCGCACGAGCCTTCCCCTGACCATCGATGTCCTGCCGGTCCGCTTCACACAGCAACTGAGCGCGTCCCCCTCCACCGGGATCCACTACGGTGATCCGGTCTCCCTGTCCTGGGCGACCTCCTCCGCCACAGCCTGCACGATCAGCCCGCCGGTCAACGGCTCAAGCACGGTACCGCTTTCGTCCTCAGGTCTCGTCATCAACCCCGCCGCCACGGTTCAATACACCGTCACGGCACAGGGGCAGAACGGGCCTGTGCAAAGCAGCCTGACCATCGTACCCATTCCCAACGGCTGGCGCAGCGCCGCCAATGCGGGACTGTGGACCACGTTTTCCCGGCCGGTTCTGATCCCTGATTTTGCCGGGCGGCTGTGGTTCCTGGCTGGAGGCTCCGAAGAACTGAAAAGCTCAATTTTCCGCAGCATTGATGGCTTCAGCTGGGACTACGCGACCGACAATGCAGCCTACTCCCCGCGTGGGGATGCCGCTGGCTGTGTCTTTGACGGGCGCATGTGGCTGACGGGCGGCAAGACCCGGGCTGGCAGCGTGAACGAGATCTGGAGTTCAGCAGACGGCGTCACCTGGACACAGGCTGCCGCAAATGGCCACTGGTCCCCGCGCAGCCGCCATGCCTGCCTCGCCTTTGCGGGTAAACTCTGGATCTTCGGCGGAGCAGATGCAAACGGGCAGCCGCTGGGCGACGTCTGGAACTCTCTGGATGGGGTGAACTGGACACAGGTCACGGCCAAGGCGGTCTGGCCGACCCGGTCTGCGCTTGGTGCGGTGGTCTTCGGAGGAGCCATGTGCATCATAGCAGGCAATGGGTCCAATGGACCGCTCGCCGATGCCTGGCAAAGCATGGACGGGCTCTATTGGGACGGCCTTGCGAGCACGCCCAACTGGCTGGCCCGCTCCAGCCCCAACGTCAACGTCGTCAACGGATCGCTCTACGTAATCGGCGGAACAGGCCGCGATGGCAAGGCCATCTCGGACAACAATATCCTTGCTCCCGGAAAACCCTGGAGCTTCGGGGCTGGGCCGGGCTGGAGCGGAGACACGCTCAACGTTGCGTCTGCCGCGTTTCTCGGCGCCCAATGGTTCGCCGGCGGCACGGCCGGAGCACAGGCAAACCGCACCGTGTGGGGATTGGGATGATACCAGCTCTCGATGAGCCTGGCATGGTGAGAGCAGATCAAGCCCGTTCAGCGAGAGGGCTAATGGCCGGACCTGTCAGAGCATGGCTTCACCGACACGGTGCAACGTCCAGCACAGCGCCGTGAGGCACAGGACTGCGAAGACCAGCAGCAGCCCGTCACGGGTGAGGATTGCGGCGGCGACCAGGGCAATGAAGCTGGAGGCAATCGTGGCACTGCCAGGTACCAGCTCCATGAATGGCATGAAGACGGTCAGCGCCATGATCATCGTCAGCCAGACATAGAGACAGGGCTTCTCCGTCAATACGCTGAAGCGCGGCTGAAGTATGTGATCGACGAATGCAACCGGTTTGCGCAGCCAGGATACCGCCCCGCGCAGCCGTCCGCCGGAGATTTCCCGCCGGTGCAGAATGCCGGGAAGCCATATGTGCCGCCGCCCGAGGATCACCTGCGCCACCAGAATGAACTCAAGAAGGGCAACAAGGGTCGTCATGCCCGGCAAGATGCTGGCCGGAGATACGGTAATCAGCGCAAAAATGAGCATGAGCGCCGCAAAAGAACGGGCACCGATAGCCTCGACCATCGTGCCGATGCTGACCGCTTCCGCCTTGCCTGCCTCCTCCAGTTGGTCCAGCACTACCCCGAGCACGAGGTTGTTGTCCTGCATCTCCAGCACCGTCCTTTTCATTTACCGCTGACAGGAAACCCGGCTGAGGCAGGACTGTTCCACCAAGGCTGGAACATTTCCGCCGGGTGCTGGCAGGAGTGGCAAGCGCGCACATGCTGAGGCTGACCTCCGAGGAAACCGGCAGGACAGGACCGGGAGACTTATGCTCCGCTCCCCGCGTTTACGCGGAAGAGGTCTTTGGGTAATGCGAGAACATTGGCGCGCCCGAGATCTGCAGCTCTTCGGGA
Organism: Pannonibacter phragmitetus DSM 14782; assembly: GCF_000382365.1. GTDB lineage: Bacteria > Pseudomonadota > Alphaproteobacteria > Rhizobiales > Stappiaceae > Pannonibacter > Pannonibacter phragmitetus. The sequence goes on from NZ_KB908229.1 coordinate 94,168, forward strand.
AACTCAGCCCGCAGGATGCTGCCGCTGTCCGACTCTGTAATGTAGAGCGTACGTCCGTAAGGGCCGCCGAAGGCACAATTTGTCGTCCCAAGACCTCGCGGCGACCGCACCACGGCAACAGGACGGCCAAGTGCGTCGTGCACCCATACAAGGCCCATGCCTGTCTGACAGACGACGACGCCGTTTTGCGCCGTCAATGCCAGGCCGTCCGGCCCGGCCCGGCCACCGGAAAACTGGATGAAAAGCCCCGCCTTGTTGACCCGTCCGCTCGCCGACAACGGCAGACGCCAGACGGCGTTTGCCCGTGTCACGGCGAGATAGAGCACGTGCTCGTTGATATCGAGCACCAGGCCGTTCGGGCTCGGGACCTTGTCGATCAAGCATGCGAGCGCGCCGGTCTCCGGCTGCCAGCGGTAAACCCTGCCCGTGGGGTCCTGCAAACCCGTCTGCCCCTGATCCGTGAAGTAAAGAGCGCCATCGCTGCCGAAATGCAGATCATTGCAGCCCTTGAACCCCTCCGTATCGCAATCGCGGAGCGCATGGGAAATTGCCCCGGTCACCGGGTCAAGCTGCATGATCCCGTTTTGAAAGTCGGCGATGAAGATCCGTCCGTCACGATGGATCTTCAGCCCGTTCGGTTGCCCCTCATACTCCGCGATCTGGCGAATATTTCCCGACGGGTCGCTGCGGAGTATCCGCCCGAAGGGGATATCCACGAACCAGAGGTTGCCTGCGAGATCGAAGGACGGCCCCTCAAGGAAACTGTCGACCGCCTGCCCACGGCGGTTGCGCTCTGCCCAATAGGACGAAACACCGGTTCGCCGCAGCTCCGCCGGCAGTTCAGCGAAGACTTCCGCGTCGATGATCACCGGTTCGGGGAAAGGATAGGTATGGTGCATGGCTTTATCCGATGGTGATCGATGGCAGAAAGAGCGCGATTTGCGGGAAGGCGATCATCAACAGCATGAACATCAGAATGATGGCGAAGAACGGCGCCGTGCCCATGATGACGTCTTCCACCTTTACCTCGTTCGAGGAACTGGCGACGACAAACAGAATGACGCCGAGCGGCGGAGTCAGTTGTCCAAGCTCGACCAGAATCACGACAAAGACGCCAAACCAGACCGGATCGACCCCGAGCGCGAGCAGCGCCGGAAAGATCACCGGCACGATGATCGCAATCATGCCGAGGCCTTCCATGAAGCAGCCAAGGATGGCGAAGGTGACCATGATGATCAAAAGGAAGGTCAGGCGCGACACGTTTGCATCGTTCAGCATTGCGACCAGATCTTCCCCAACACCGGAGAGCGCCGTCGCATAGGCAAAAATCATCGAGGTGAACACCACGAACAGGATATTACCGCTCATCGTGGCCGTGCGGCGCAAGGCATCCGCAAGAAGCTGCAGGCTTAAGCGCCGGTAAAGCGCCGCGATGGCGATTGCGCCAAGGACACCGACGGCGCCGGCTTCGGTCGGCGTGGCAAAACCGCCATAAATGCTGCCGAGCACGATCGCGATCAGGATCAGAAAGGGCACGATGTCGAGCAGTGCGGCTCCAAGCTCCGGCCAGGAGCTTCGTATGCCGGTCTTCGGCGCGAGTTTAGGGTTCAGCAGAACCCGGGCTGCAATGAACGCCATATAGAAGAGGGCAAGCAGGATGCCAGGCACGAGACCGGCCGCGAACAGCCGCGCGATCGAGGTCTCGGTGAATGTGGCGTAGATGATCATCGTAATCGAAGGCGGGATCAGGATGCCGAGCGTGCCACCCGCGGCAAGCGACCCTGCGACCAGACGCTTGTCGTAACCGCGCGCTGCAAGCTCCGGCAGGGCAACCGTGGACATAGCGGCAGCAGTAGGTGCACTTCCACCCGAAATCGCCGCAAAGATTCCGCTGCCCGCGATATTGGTATGCAAAAGACCGCCCGGCAAACGGCGAACGAAGGGGGCGACACCGTTGTAGAGCCTGCTCGAGAGACCGGATCCGAGCAGCACCTCTGCCATCAACACAAAAAGAGGAATGGCCGCCAGCGTGAAGCTGTTCGCCGAACCCCAGCTGACGATGCCGAGGGCCTTCCAGCCCACGAACCCCTTCATGAGCCATATATAGAAAAGGCCTGCGCCAGCTACGGCGAACTGGACCCACATGCCCCCCAGTATGAGGCCAATCAGGAGTCCAAAAGCAAGGATCGCGTCCATCAGGAATTACCCTTGAACCTGCCAATGGTCAGCAGGAATTGTTCGATGAGGAAGATGCCGATCACGCTGAAACCGGCCGGAAGCAGCAATTGCGGAATCCAGAGCGGTGTCCGCAGTACGGTCGGCGCGAACTTGCCGCGACTGAATGAGCTCAGCATCAGATCGTTGGTCTTCCAGATCAGCACACCACAGATGATCAGTGCCACAAGAACGAAGATCCGCGTAACCCAGACCCGTCCGGCCTCCGGCAGCGTGTCGTAGAGAAAATGGACCTGAAACAGGTTGCCGCGGCGCATGGCGATCGCGGCGCCGAAGAAGGTCAGCATGACGACACAATAGCCGGTTATCTCTTCCGCAAATCCCAGGGAATAGTTGAAAAGACTGCGGGACACAGCTTCGCCCGCAACGAGCAGGACAAGTGCAATCAGCACCGCTGCGGTGGCGAATTTCGCCACCGCAGCAATAATGTCAAAGAACAGGCCTGCCGACGCTTGCCCTTGAGGAAAATCGCCGTTCATCTTACTTTCCAATGGCCGCGCGGATGATCTTCAGGGCTTCCTCATATTCAGGACCGTTCTCCTTCGCCCACGCCTCCCAGTAGGGGGCGAGCTTTTCGCGGGCCGTTGCGAGATCACCGTCCGCAAGCTCAACAATCTTCATGCCGCCATTGGCCTGTGCAGTCTTCTGCACGGTCTCGTCCTCGATGAACTCCCTGGTGGTGGCAGCCCCCTCCTCGGCAACGATCTTGCGGAGAATCTGCTGATCTTTCTCGCTCAGAGCATCGAAAGAGCCGGTGTTGGCGATGATCATCGAGTTGCCGTAGTTGACGGGAAAGCGATAGTTGAAGGGCAGAAACTCGTGCCAGTTTTTCGCACCACCGGCGCTGGCAGTCAGCACGCCCTCAATAACGCCACGCTCGAGGGCGGTCGGCACCTCTGTCCCGGCAAGCGTGATCGGCGCCCCGCCGAATGCTTCAACGAACTTGCCCTGCTCGGGCGAGGTCACGCGGATCTTGTGACCCTTCATATCGGCAAGGCTTTTCATCTCGAACGTCGTGAAAATGGTTTGCTCCGGATAACGGTATCCGCCGAGCAAGGTGACGTCCTGTTGCGCGAAGGCCTTGACCAGGATCGGTTCCATCGCGGCGGCCGACTTGGCCCACTCGTCGTCATTCTCGATCAGCATCGGCAGATTGAGGACACGGGCGATCGGCACGCTGCCGGAGAAGAAGAAGTCAGCGGCAAAGTTGACGATGTTGTCGCCGACCGCCTGCGTGATGTCGGAAGACGCAATCTGCAGCGTCTTGCCCAGATGCAGCGTCATGGTCAGCTCGCCATCGGTCTCCTTGCCAACGCGTTCGGCGATGCGGTTCATGCCCGTGACCGCAGCCGTCGTGGAAACAGCGGAATAGGTATAGGCAGTCCAGTCTTCAGCCTTGGCCAGTGTTGCCGATGCCACGACGGCAATCACTGCGCCCATTGTCGACAGTTTCATTCGTTTCTCCTCCTGTTGAAGTCCGTCTTTTCAGTGTCCGGATCATCCAAGCTGTGACGTCATTTCCACGGATTCTTGTCCCAAATGGCCTGAGCGACGCCATCTTGTTTCCGGGCCAGGTCCGCAAAAGCGTCTCCCGCGACAAAGGCCATCGGATTGCCCTGATCAGCCATCGCTTTCTGGAAGTCCGGGTTCGAATTGACTGCGTTCAGTGCATCGCGAAGCTTGCCAGTGATCTCTGCATCCATGCCGGCTGGAGCGACGATGCCGCGAAGAGACGACATCTCCACGTCAAATCCGAGTTCCTTGGCCGTCGGCACGTCGGGGCGGAAGGCGGAACGCTTGTCAGAAAGTACGGCGAGCACTCTGATATCGTCCTTGAAGCTCGTGGTCTGGCTCAGTGCCATGGTGCCAGCGGCGACATGCCCGCCCAGGAGCGCCGTGCGCGCCAAGGCAGCTCCCTTGAAGGGAACGAGCGTGAACTCTGCCTGCGCAGCATCGGCCAGCATATTCGCCGCGAAATGATCATTGCCCCCAAGTGAGGCAAGACCGAAGGTGACCGCGCCAGCGTTCTCCTTTGCCGCAGCCATGAGCTCCTCGAGGCTTTCAAACTCCGACGAGGCGCTGACGACGACGGTGTTCGGGTCATCGACGAAATTCGCAAGATAGGTGAAGCTGTCGACACCGTAGCCGGCCGGCCGGTCCTTTGTGAGGGCGAAGGCCGCCGGCAGGTTGAAAGTGCCGAGCGTATAGCCATCGGGTGCCGCCTTTGCGACCTCGGTAAAGCCGATCAGACCGCCCGCGCCGGGCATGTTCTTCACGATGACGGACGCCCCCTCGCCCAACTCCTTTTCCAGATACTGCGCAACCGTGCGCGCCATCACGTCGGTGCCACCGCCTGCGGAGTAGCCCACGACGATTTCGATCGGCTTTTCGGGAAACCCGGCGAAGGCGGGCGCGCAGCTAAGCGCGCTTATCGCCAGTGTTAGAAGCATTCTCTTCAAGACACAGTCCTCCCTCTGTCTTTGGTAAAAATCTGCTCATCCAGTCCATAGGAACGCGACGCGGTCCGCCAAAAAAGGTCGTCACGCTCCTCGGCTGAGAGGTCTTCCGAAAGCCGTTTGAACGCATTCCACAAGGCGCCGTAGCTGAACTGCCCCTTGTCGACGGGAAAATTGCTCTCGAACATGGCGCGTTGCGGCCCGAAGGTCTCAAGGCAATGGAAGAAGTAAGGCGCCCAGTCACTTGCAAGCTGCCCGGAATGCGGGGGCTGCGGTGCGTCAGCGTAGCGGTAGCCGAGAACCGTCAGGCCAAACCCGCCGATCTTGATGCGGGTATTCGGCAATTGTGCCAAGGCAGTGATGGATTTCCGCCAGTCCGCCAGCACCTCTTGCCCCGAAAGCCTGTAGGGCCCGACACCCAGGGGACCACCGCAATGGTCGATCACCACCGTGAGGTCCGGCACGGCAGCAGCCAGATCGAATACCTCGCCAAGCTGCGTATGATAGGCCCAGATATCCAGCGTGAGGCCATTCTTGGCGAGCACCCTTGCACCCTCCAGAAATGCATCGCTCCGCAACAACCCATCGGGCGGCGGGTTCGGATTGGAGCGCACGGCAGGATGGGGATGGTAGGCAGTGGTGTTGCGGATGCCGCGCACCTTGCCACCACCGGCTTCCATTAACGGGTCCAGAACGCGGCGAACCTCACTGCCCAGCTGCAGATCTGCAAAGGCAACCAGGGCAGCGGGATAATCGGGCTGTGCCCGGCACCAGTTCAGGATTGTTTCCACTTCCCCCACCGGCTGCAGGGCAGGTTCGGCATCCATGTTGTAGCCCGTGCGGCATTGGACATAGATGCTCGCGCGGACATCATGCCCGCACGAAACGTCGTCCAGGAACTCGGCGGCAGCATACCGGCCGCCGGGCCTCACCCACAGATGATGATGCGCGTCGAGGATCGGCTGTTCCGGCGCAAGGATCTCTTCCTGCGCCTGTGCCAGCCAGTCATCTCTCACCACAAAATGTGGATTGGCCTTTGCCATGATCAGGCCTCCGGGCTTGCAGCTTTTCTGTTGCCGAGGCGCCGTTTGATCATGGGGCCAACCACGACAGCCACCGTGAGCGCGACGATGACAAGGCTCGTCGTGTTGGCAAACAGGATCGACCAGTCACCACGGCCGATGCGCAATGCAAGCCGCAGGTTCTCCTCTGCAAAGGCGCCGAGGATCAACCCCAGGACGACGGGTGGAAGCGGGAACTTCAGCTTGTCCATGACATAGCCGATCGCCCCGAAACCGAGCATGAGATAGACATCGAACATGCGGCCATGGATCGAATAGACGCCGATCAGCATCAAGACGATGATGACAGACCCGAGCAGCGGGCGCGGCAGGTTCAAAAGCCGTGCGAAGCTGTTGGTGGCAAGCGAACCTCCGAGCAAAACCAGCAGCACGGCGCCAAACAGGAACTGCCACATGAAGCCGAAGACGATGTCCGGATTGTCGCGGAACAGCATCGGCCCCGGCTGCAGACCATGGATCAGCAGCCCACCCAGCATGACGGCGGCAACGGCCGTGCCGGGTATGCCCAGTGTCAGGGCCGGAATAAGCGCAGATGCGGTATCGGCATTGTTGGCGGTCTCGGCAGCAGCAACGCCTTCCGGCTCGCCCTTTTCCCATGTTTCGGGTGTCTTGCTGGCGCGGCGTGCCTCATTATAGGACATGAAAGCCGCCATCGAGCCGCCGGCACCGGGCAGGATACCGATCCAGATGCCGATGATTGAAGAGCGTATCCAGGTTTTCCAGAAACGCCCCATACGCGGAAGCGCGCGCCAAAGTGGTTCTGTTCCCAGTTTGCTGCTGCTCACGCCCTCGGTCTTGAGTGGCACTTCGAGCAGATCGATCACAGGCGGAAGCGCATAGAGCCCGACGAGCAGAATGACGATGTTGATCCCGTCCAGCAGCTCAAGCTGGCCGAAGGTAAAGCGGTCCGTCCCGAAGATCGGATCCGATCCGACGACCGATACAAACACCCCGAAACAGGCGCTGAGCAGCCCTTTGACCGGACTTCCGCCGAGCAGAAAAATGATGCTGGCAAGACCAAAGATCGCCACCCAGAAGACTTCCGACGGACCGAACAGCAAGGTGACATTCGACAAGGGAGGCGCAAGCAGCATGAGGGCAAAGGCGCTTGCAATACCGCCAATCGACGAGGACACGACAGCGACCTGCAGGGCAAAACCACCCTCGCCTTTCTGGGCCATCGGGTAGCCGTCGAACGTGGTCGCGACTGCGGCCGGAGTGCCGGGAATGCGCAGGAGGATGGCCGGAATGGCCCCGCCATACATGGCGCCATTGTAGATGCCAGCCATGAGACCGAGGGCCACGAGCGGCTCCAGGCCAAAGGTGAAAGGCACAAGGACCGAGATGGCCATGGTGGCACTCAAGCCGGGCATGGCTCCGACGATGATACCGGCGACGACTCCGATGACCACGGCAAGGAAGTTCGAGAACCTCAGGACCTCGGGAAGCGCGTGCAACAGTTCGTAGTACATGTCTGCTTACCTTGCCCACACAATGCCGACGGGAAATTGCTGTGCCATCGCGAAATCGAAGATCGCGTAGATGGCACCGACAACGATGAGAGTGGCAGTCAGCAGGCCAGGCACGCTCCGGTAACCGAAAGCATAGGCGACCAGCGGGACCGTAATGGCGGTCGAGAGATAGAAGCCGATCAGACCGGTTGCGACCACGTAGCCGGTGATCAGAAGGAAGGCGCCAGCGACACGCGGCGGCGCCACCATCATAGGCTTCGCCACATGGCCTTTTGCGGCGTTTTTCTGGTCCTTGATGAGCAGGGCAAGCGACAGCACGATCATGCCGGCCAGCATGGAGACCGGAAGAAGGGCGGAAATCGGCCTGAATTCAAGTGCCGGAACGAGGAGTGCACCTGCAACGATGATGATGCCGATTGCAGTCAAGGTCTCCGGGCGCGTCAGGCGAGAGGGACGGGTTGCGGACATGATCCGGCTCCATTCGATGATGCGGGAAGGGCACGCAGCCAGGAGCTGCGTGCCTGAGGCGGATCAGTTCCAGGGCGTGGTTTCCCACACACCCTTCGCCAGATCGTGAATATCCTTGGTCATCGCCTTGAAGTCGTCGCCCGTGACAACCTCCACCGGATTGGCGGTATCTTGCATGGCCTTCAGGAACTCGGGATCGTCCTTGAGCTTGGAGAACGCATCCATGAGCTTGGCCCGGGCGTCGTCCGGCAATCCAGCCGGTGCGACGAACCCGCGCATGGCGCCATTTACGAGGTCGAGCCCCTGTTCCTTGAATGTCGGCAGGTCAGGCGCGAACTGGGAGCGCTGGTCGAGAGCAACGCCCAGCACATTAAGCTGCTCCCGGAACTCGGCGACTTCGGAGATGTTGAGAATACCCATAGCAACATGGCCGCCAAGCAGCGCCGTGCGCGCAGGCGCAGACCCTTTGAACGGAACAATCGTAAAGTCGGTGCTCAAGAGGTTCTGAAGCTTGATCAGGGCGAAGTGATCGTCACCGCCGAGGCTCGACATGCCCACAGTGATCGCACCCGGATTCGCCTTTGCCTCGCTGATCAGCTTGTCGAGCGTATCGAGACCACTTGCCTTGGATGTCACGATCACGTTGGGGTCGTTCACCACATTGCCAAGGTAGGTGAAGCTGTCGACCTCGTATTCAGCCTTGCGGTCAATCGTGCGGGCCATCATTCCCGGAAGATTGAACGTGCCAAGCGTGTAGCCGTCCGCAGACGCGTGGGCCACCTCGGTCACACCGATCTGCCCGCTGGCACCGGGTACGTTCTTGATGACGACGCTTGCGCCCTGGCCGAGATATTTCTCGATGAACGGAGCAGCCGTCCGAGCCATGACGTCCGTGCCTCCACCGGCCTCAAAGCCTACGATCACCTCAATTGGCTTGTTTGGGTAATCAGCGGCCATCACGGTGCCCGCAGACAGAACGACAGCTTGCGCCAGAAGTGCCGTCTTCTTCATCAACTTCAACATGGTATTTCCTCCTCCACTTTTATTTCAGTTTTCTGGAAATGCGCACCCCAGTTTCTTCAGCGTGGCGTCAACCCAAGTCCGGTCATTCGTGCCGGCAGCGATCGCCTGCATTTGCTTGGCCTCGGCATCTTGCTTGGCCTGTGTCCTGCTGAGGATGGCTTGGGCATCGGCGAGCGGAACGCAGAGAACCCCGTCGGAATCGCCGAGCATGATGTCCCCCGGCTCGATCACCATGCCGCCGATGCTGATCGGAACGTTGATTTCACCGGGACCGTCTTTGTAAGGGCCGCGATGTGTAACACCAGCGGCGAAGGTCGGCAGGTTGGTCGATACGAAGGCATCGGCATCGCGAATGGCTGCATTCAGAACGAAACCGGCGACGCCTTTCTTGACCGCATAGGCGAGCATCAGCTCACCCATCAGCGCGTTCGTCAGGTCACCGCCCCCATCAACGACAATAACGTCGCCGGGCACCGCCATATCGATGGCCTTGTGCAGCATGAGATTGTCGCCAGGACGCGATTTGACCGTCAAGGCAACCCCGGCCATTCCACCTGATGCATGCATGGGGCGAAGCGTTGGCCCGGCAGCTGTCATGCGGGCCATGGCATCCGAGACATTGGCGACCGGAAGCACGGCAAAGGCGTCGACCAGTTCTTTCGAGGCGACTTTCCCGCGATTGTTGATACGGAAACCAGTAGACATTTCTAATCCTCTATTCGGCAAGTGAGCGATTGGCGGCATCAAGGAGCTTGCGGTTCGCAATTCGCGACGGCGGCACAGGCTCCCCGGCCAGCACCTGAAAAATGCCGCTAACCGCCTCGACACCCACCCGCGCGCCTGCTTCGCGCGTCACGCCGCCAATATGCGGTGTCAGCACAATCCGGGGCTCTGCGAAGAAGGGGTGGTCTGCCCTGGGAGGTTCGACTGCAAAGGTGTCGAGCCCAGCGCCAGCCAGATGTCCGCTCTGAATGGCTTCAAGAAGCGCCGTCTCGTCGATCAAACCACCGCGTGCGGTGTTGATCACATAGCTGCCTCCCGGCATGCGTGCGATGGCACTGGCATCAAGGATGTTGCGGGTTTGCTCCGTCAGCGGGCTATGCAGGCTCAGAATATCCGAGCGCGAGAGCATGTCCTCAAAGCTGGTGCAGCGCTCGGCGCCCAGGGTCTCGAATACGCTGTCGTCAGCATAGGGATCATAGCCGATGACCTTCATGCCGAGCCCCTGCGCCATGCGGCCGGTCGCCTGGGCAATCGCGCCCATTGCAAAAAGCCCCATCGTGGCACCAGCAATTTCGCGGCCCGCAAAGCCCGGCTTTTCCCAGCGGCCTGCGCGCAGCCCCGCGTCAAGCGGCAGGATGCGCTTCACGACGGCCAGAAGCAGCGCGATCGCATGTTCCGCGACAGAGACAGCGTTGGCGCCAGCGGCAACCAGCACCGGAATGCCGCGCCGCGCCGCAGCCTCAAGATCGATGTTGTCGACGCCCACGCCATGCTTGGAAATCACGCGCAGATGCGGCGCACCGGCCATGACGCTTTCATCGATCCGGCCCATGCGCGAGACAATCCCCACGGCGCCCGAGGATTTCAGATATTCGGAAATGACGCCGCTGTCGGCATAGGGCGGGGTGTGTACGGCCTCATAACCAAATTCGGCCAAGAGCTTCTTCGCACTCGGATCAAGGTCCGGTCCGGTTACGAGAATGGTTCGTTTCATCGCACACTTCTCCAAACGAATGCCCTGCGCAGGCATTCGTCAATCCGTCTGATTTTTTCGATTGGTCAGGCGGCCGGCTCCCGGCGGCACACCTGCAATCCTCCCGTCGGAGAACGTTAATGGAGAGAATAACTTCACAAAAGCGAATATTTTTGCTTATTAGATGTAGAAAAACTGGATTTAAAGATGGATACGCGTCAGCTGAAGACACTCGTGGCAATTGTCACGCATGGCACATTCGCAAAGGCCGGGGACGTGGTCGGGCTCACGCCTTCGGCTGTAAGTCAGCAAGTTCACGCCCTTGAGATGGAGCTGGGAGCGCAGCTCTTTGACCGCACATCCAGACCGCCGACGCTGACGCCGCAGGGAATGCAGGTTCTGGAAATGGCCAGAAACATTCTGCGGCAAGAGGAAGATGTAAAAGCCAGCCTGAAAGGTGAGAAGATCGCGGGCACACTGATCATCGGCTCGGTGCGCTCGAGTGCGCTCAATCTCCTGCCCCGGGCGATCGTGCAGATGCGTACGCAGTACCCTCAGCTCAAGACCAGCCTGCGAATATCCCAGTCGTCCATCCTGATTGCTGATGTGGCCGGTGGACGGCTGGATGCAGCCATTGTGGCTGATCACATGGGCATACCGCCAGCATTGCGGTGGAGCCCGTTCCTGCGCGAACCTCTTTGGCTGATTGCACCGAAGGGAACACGGGAAACGAATGCTGTAAAGCTGCTGACGGAAACGCCCTACATTCGCTTCAGAAGTGCGGTGCCACTGGCGAACGTCATAGATGCCGAGATTTCCCGGCTTGGAATCGTGACGCAGGACATCGCCGAGATCGATACAATCGGCTCGATCGTTACCTGCGTCAGGCAGGGGCTCGGCGTGTCGATAGTCCCGCATGTGGCTCTTCAGGAACCTGAAGACCTGGAGCTCGTGAAATTGGCCTTTGGCGACCCTCAGCTGACACGGCAGATCGGAATAGTGGAACGGACAGTCTCGCCCCGTACAGAAATTATCGGGGATCTGCACGAAATGCTCGCCAGCCTTTGCGGAGAGCACGGCTTGTCACGGAATGTCAGGCAGTAACGGGTCTGGCGGTCGCAGGCAAAGGGGGCTCCGATCGCCACTGCCGGGAACCGAGCCGGTGGTTCTCAGGTCTCTCGAAGACGCATGCGCCGCCTTGGTGCACAGCACCAGATTTGCCAGAAGCCTCTGAGGGGAGCCGCGAGACTTTTCCAGCGGGCGGTCCGGCGGCAGATGACCGACAGGCGGTGGCTGCCCCGCCGGACCGGACATACTGCAGGTAGACGAAGCAGCCGGTCTGCCTTTAAACCTCATGCGTTCAAAACCTGACAGGTATACGCATGAGGATACTCCACACGGCAGATCTGCATCTCGGGCGGCAGTTCAACGGCCTGCCGCTGGAGGCAGATCATGATGCCATCCTTGGCCAGATCCTTGATGCGCTCGTGTCCAGGGATGCGGATGTCCTCGTCATCGCCGGGGATATTTTCGACCGGGCCGCGCCGCCTGCCCCCGCCGTCCGCCAGTTCAACACCTTTCTATCGCAGGTCGCCTCTCAGACCCGCGCGGCTGTGGTGATGATCGCCGGCAATCATGATTCCGGCGACCGCATTGCCGCAATGTCCGTCATGACCGACACACGCCGCGCCCTGATCCGGGGTGTCATCAGCGCCAGCGAGATGCCGCTCGTTCTACAGGATGCAGCAGGACCGGTGGCCTTCACTGGCCTGCCTTTTGCCTATGAGCACGCTGCTCGCGAGTGTTTGTCCGACGAGACCTTGCAGAGCCCTGAGGACGTGCTGCGCGCCCAGATCGCCAGCGCCCGCGGCAATCTGCCCGAAGGGGCGCGCTGGGTCGCTGTCGCACACGCCTTTGTGGCCGGAGCCTCCAACAGCGAAAGCGAACGGCCCCTGACCCGGGTCGGCGGCATCGAGACCGTCAGCACGGAGGTGTTCGCTGGCGCCCACTATGTTGCGCTCGGGCATCTGCACAGGCCGCAGGAGGTGGGAGCACCCCATATCCGCTATTCCGGGTCGCCTCTGGCTTTCGGTTTCGATGAGGCCGACTGTGCGAAATCCATGAGCCTTGTCGAGCTGGATGCAGCAGGCCAGACCAGGGTTGAGGAAATCCCCTTCGCGCCGCTGCGCCGGGTGCGCGTGCTGAAGGGAACACATGCAGAGCTGCTTCAGGCACCGCCCTCGGGCGATTTCATCAAGGCCGTTCTCACCGATGAGGCACCGGTCATCGATGGCATGAAGCGGCTGCGGGAGGTGTTTCCCAATGCCTGCGAACTCGTCTACGAGTGCCATCAGCGTGCGCCGGAGACGAAATCCGCCAGCTACACGGTGGCGGCGGCCGACCCGGTGACGGTGATGGGCGATTTCCTGGAACAGGTGCGCGGCAATCGCCTGTCTGAGGCGGAACTGAAGGTTCTCGGCGCCGCGCTGGAGCGCCTGCGCGTGAAGGAGGACGGGCAATGAGACCGGTCAAGCTCACCCTTCAGGCCTTCGGCCCCTACCCCGGCCGGGTCACCATTGATTTCCGCAAGGCAGTCGATGCCGGCCTTTTCGGCATCTATGGCCAGACAGGCTCGGGCAAATCGACCATCTTCAGCGCCATGACCTTCGCCCTTTTCGGCGAGGCCGCCAAGGCCGAGCAGGACGCCTCCTCGCTGCGGTCGGACCATGCCGATGCGGACATGCCGACCGAAGTCGAATTTGTCTTCGACATCGCAGAGCGCCGCTACACCGCCCTGCGCCGCCCGGAACAGATGCGCCTCAAGACCCGGGGCGGCGGCGAAACCCGCAGCGCGCATGAAGCCTATCTCTTCGATGCCTCCGGTCTGGAGCCGGAGGAGATTTCACAGACGCAGCGCGGCCGCATCATCGCCGAAAAGAAGGTGCGGGATGTGGATGCGGCCATCGAGGATCTGCTCGGCTATGGCGCGCGCCAGTTCCGCCAGATCGTGCTGCTGCCGCAGGGCCGCTTTGAGGAGTTTCTCGCCGCCAAGACAAAGGAGCGGCTGGAGATCCTGCGCGAGCTCTTCGATGTCTCCCGCTATGAAGCGCTCATGGCGGATCTGAAATCGGAAGCCGAGGCTGCCGAGCGGCATGTGCGCGAGGAGCTGGCCCTGTCCGCCCGGCAGCTGAATGCGGAAGGCTTCGAGAGCTTCGATGCACTGGATGAGGGCATCGAAGCGGCTCAGGCCCGCCTTGCCGGGCTCGAGCTCGCCCAGACGGAGGCGAGAGCGGAAACGGAAGCCGCCGAAAAACGCCTGCGGCTCGCAGAGACCCTTGAGGAGAAATTCACCGCCGCAGATCAGGCGCAGGCGCGGCTGACAGAACTGGAAGCATCACGCCAGCAGATTGAGACGCTGGCCGGACAGGTGCGGCAGGCAGATCTTGCGCGCGGCCTGCTCGACCCCGAAGAGCGGGTGAAAGACACAAAGGCGGAGACCGCGAAGGCCGCCGGTGTTCTGCAGAGCGCGGCAGAGAGCGCCGGGAAAACCGCAAAAGCGGCGGCAGAGGCAGAGTTGGCGCTGCAGCGCGAGGAGGCGCGGTCTGACGACGTGGAGACACTGCGCCGCCAGAAGGACGACCTCGTCCGCTATGGCCGTGTTCTGGAAGCGGCTGCCGGAAGCGGCGAAACAGCCACCGCCGCGCTGAAGGCACAGGAAGAGGCAGCAGCCAAGCTGGAGACGGCGCAAGGCAGGCTTGCCAGCCTGCGGCAGGAGCGGGACCGGGCGCAGGAAACCTTGAGGGTGCAGCGCGAGACCGAAAAGCAGCGCACCCTTCTCACCGGACAGCACCGGGAGCTTGACGCAAGACACGCGGCTGCATCCGCCTATGCCAGAGCGCTTGAGGAGGTGTCTGCAGCCCGTAACGCGGAAGAGCGGCAGCAGCTTGTTCATGCCGCAACCCAGGAAAAGGCCGGACAGGCACAGCGGGATCTTGATGCCGCTGAACAGAGCCTTTCGGGCGCTCAGGCGCTGCATCTGGCCACCCGGCTGGAGCCGGGCGCGCCCTGCCCCGTCTGCGGCGCGACCGAGCATCCGGCACCCGCCACGGGCGAAGCCGCAAACGCAGGCCTGGACGCGGCCTTCCGGACGGCAAAGGCCGCATGGGAGGCAGCCAGCCGCGAGGTGAGCCAGGCGGCTGAAAAGCTGGCAGGCCTCAAGGCAACACAGGCGGAGCGGGAAGCGCGCCTTGCCGCGCTTGCACAGCCCGAAGAGCCTGCGCCGCTTCTGGCCGGACAGCTGAAACAGCTGGCAGACGCGCTCGCTGCGCTCGGGCAGGAGGCAGATGGCGCGTCTGCCGAAGACGGTCTTGCCGCGCTGGACCGGCAACTTGCAGCCCTTGAACTGGAGCGCGACAGGCTGCGGGATCAGTTCGAAGAAAGCCGCAACACGGCAACGTCCGCCATCAGCGCCAGGGACAGCCAGCTTGCAGACGTGCCCGCAGACCTCAGGAGCCCGCAGGCCCTTGCTGCGGCCCTTCAAAAGGTCTCGCAGGCGCTGGACAAGCTTGTGGCCGGGCGGACGGCAGCCGCCGCAGCTGACCGGGCTGCACGGGAAAAGGCCCTTGCCGCCGCACGCGACCTCGAGAACGCCAAGGCGCAGCATCTGAGCTGTCAGGAGCGGCAGCTGAAGGCCGAGGAGGCATTTGCTGCAAGGCTTGCCGGAGCGGACTTGAGCCTTGAGGCTTTTCAGTCTCTCAAACCGGCGATCGCAACGCTTGAAGCCAACAGGCAAACAGTTGAAGCCTTCTGGCGCGAGCACCGGAGCGCGGAAGACGCCGCCAGCGCAGCGGCGCTGGCGACCGGCGATGCCAGCCGCCCGGATACCGCCTCCTTGCGTGAGGCGCATGCAGCCTTTGCTGAAAAGCTGACACTGGCATCGGAAGAGCGCGCCGCAGCCGCCAGCCGGGCGGCCCACCTCGAGCGCGTCAAGACCTCCCTGTCTGGGATGGTCGAGAAGGCGAAGGCTGCAGAGGCTGAAACAGCCCCCTTGCGGGCGCTTGCAGCGCTGGTGAATGGCGGCAACCCGCAGAAGCTGACGCTGGAGACCTTTGCCATCGGTGCCATGTTCGATCAGGTGCTGGAGGCGGCCAACCTGCGGCTGGCGCCGATGACGGCGAGCCGCTACCGGCTGGAGCGCGACATGGACGGCACAGGCGCCGGCAAGCGCGGCCTTGGCATTCAGGTCTTCGACATGCACACGGGCAAGGCGCGCGGCACGGGCACGCTCTCGGGCGGCGAAAGCTTCATCGCCGCCCTCGCCCTTGCACTTGGCCTTGCCGATGTTGTGGAAGGCGCCAGCGGCAAGGTGCGGCTCGACACGATCTTCATCGACGAAGGCTTTGGCAGTCTCGATACGGAGAACGGCTCAGGCACACTCGATCAGGTATTGCAGGTGCTGGGCGCGCTGGTCAGCCAAAACCGGGCCGTCGGCCTGATTTCCCATGTGCCGCAGGTGCAGGAAGCCATTCCCAACGGCTTCTACGTCAAGAAGAGCGCAGGCGGCAGCAGCATCGGGGAGCGCGGGCAGGACTGACCGCCCTTGAGGGGACCCCAGTCAGGCATCCTTATCCGGCAAGGAACCTCCCGGATAGGAAAGAACAGGAACTGTTGTGGGCGGAGACTGCAGACTGCATCCACAGGAGTGACAATGACAGCCCCACTTGCCAGAGTACCAAGCAGCAGAAGTGCAATGCAGAAGGTTGGGTAACGTGACAAGCGAACAGTTCGAGATCGCCTTGGCAGAGCTGCTCAGGCTGAAGGATCATCATGATATCCGCCGCGAGGTGACCGGCCATATCAGCCAGTCGCTGCTGCGCTCGCCTGCGCTCGGCGGGCAGCTGGTCATGAAAATCTGTGCATTGGACGAGGGTAACACCAAGCTGGAAGTGCTGGCCGAACTGCTGGGAAATGCCCTGGATACTGCGCGTATGGCTTATGAAAGCCACCAGAAGCGTGGCGGAGCGCTGCTGGCGGCCATAACAGAGGCGGTTGATCTGGCAGCAGGGCAGCAGCGCCTGACTGCGTTTCACAGGCTGCGTCTCGCGCCTCTATGGATACGGGCCGGGCTGCCGGCGCCCGCATCACTGGAGATCCGCGCCTCCGGCATGGAGCAGGAAGCCGTATCACTTCCCATACAGGACGCAGCAGAGGAGCACGCACTGCTGGACCAGCTGTTCAGCAATCTGCTGGAACAGACGGAAGGCGATGCACTGGAAGTCTACGGGCTGCTGGTGGAAATGCTGGCGGCAATGCCTGCGCAAATGCGTGAGCATCTCATCGCATGGTCGGTCCGCCAGCCGGGGCCTGTCCACGCGAAACTGTCGTGCTTCTGGCTGCTTGACCAGAGTGCATCCGTTCGCGCCATTGCCGCCCATGGCCTTGCGGAAAACGCTGCGGCCGGAATGCTCCCGTCTGACACGGCCGGAAAGCTGGCGTTCCTGCGGAACTGGATGCCCCAGGATGGTGCAAGTGCCGCCGTGGACCGTGCCTTGAAGGAAGCCATGCGGTCTGGATATTCGGCGGGAACGCCCACCGTCCCTTGGACCATCCAGTCGGTCATGGCAACTCTGCCTGATGGCGCTGGCGCATGGAGTTTTCTCGTCGCACTGCAGTCGGGACACCGCCGGAAGGCTGCCATGCTGCTTCTCAAGCAGGGCCATGGCATCAAGGACGCCTACGCACTCAGCTTCGGTTCCGTGCGCCAGCAAAATAGCCTGATCCAAAACTTCAGCGTAGAAACCAGCCCGGTCAAGATCAGCCGTTCATGGATGGAGCGCAGTCTCGCCATGGCGCTTGCCGATGGCCTGGCTGCCGGCCTGCCCCCGGCACCTGGCTTGATGGAAGTTGCAGAGCTTTGCGGACTGGGTGCGTTGCGGCCGGAAACGGTCAGCACCGAAGCCCTGATCGAGGATCTGCCTTCAGCACAGCGGATCCGCGGCCTCCCGGCGCAAGAGCGTGGCAAGCTTGTCAATGCCAGCGCTGAGTGGTGGACGCGCCATGAGATCATCCTGAGCTGGTTCGAGGACAGCGATCAGTCACACGACTTGCTCAGAAGCCACAAAAGCAGGAAGGCCCGGGACAACGCATTGTGGCGCTTGCTCGAGACCCGGCGTGACGTCTGGGCACGGCATCTCGCCCTGTCAGCCGGCACGCTGGCAGATGCCGGGCACCCGGATGCGGACAGTTTCACGGCGGCCGCCCTCGCCCTCCTCGAAGGGCAGGACCTGAAGAAAATACCAGCCATGTCCTTCATCCATGGGCAGACCATGCAGGCACTGCTGCAGGATGCCCATTACATGGACATGAGCCCCATGCCCGAGGAATTGCACGAAGCAGAGGAAGATGAGGAAGCCCCTGAACGCAAGGGGGAACTGGCAGGCATTCTGAAAGGTTCCACCGTCACGGCCGACTGGATTGACGGTTTCCTGATGGCGGCGGTCATCGCCCCTAAGGAAATTTCTCCAGACAAATGGCTACCCGAAATCCTGAACAACGCGAGGGCAAGCATCACAATGGACAACATCCAGCGGTTTGCCGGGCTGCTGATGATGCGGGCAAACAATTGCCTCGATCAGGCGCATGAAGGCGCACTGTTTACCGCAGCAATGTCCCGCCGGAGCAGGAAGGCCATGCAGGCCTGGGCCACAGGCTTCAGCCATGCCCGGACGCATTTCAAGTCATCCTGGCCGGCCAAGGCGATGACCTCCAGCGACCGGCAGATGCTGCAGACCGTGGCAGATGCCATCCCGAGGGGGTTCCACCCGGAAGAGATAAAGACCCTGAGCGAATGCATCGCGGCCCGCCACACCCGGAACATGGAGTAAGACCAAACCTCAATGAGCTTGACTCATCGAGGTTTGGTCAAGTGATCAGCACTGGCTTTGCCGGAGACTCCAGTCCGTGAGAAGCAGGGCTTCAGGTAAGCCGTCTGCGTCCGGATTGGTGACAAAGAATGCCCCCCAGAGAACAAACTCAGATCTGAGTAAAAATTGGAGCACCATACCGGCAAGAAAGTAGCCGCATTCACCTCATTTCAGCGGCGAATGCATCGTTTTGATCTGTCCTTGGCCGTTGCTTGCACTGGTCCCCCTATCAATGGTGTGTGGTTTGTGTGTCTTGGTTTGTCCCCGGCTTGCATGTTTCGTGGGAGGGGTCTGAAAGACCGTGCCAGTGTGACCAGACTTCAGGCTTTCTCCAAGCCGTCTCCGGCTTCAAGCAAGATGTGCATGCAGTAGCTTAAGGGGGGGGGAGAGGAGTAAGTGCCTGACTGGCAGTCCGATGGAAACACTTTCCTGAAGAGCCGGGCCCCGGAGGATTGCCTCTCCGGGGCCCGGTCCTTCGTTCATGGTCCCGGTCAGGTCCTGAACTCAGTCCTTTCTGAGCGTCAGGGCCGGATTATGGGCGAAGAAGTTGTGCGGCATGATGTGGACGGTCTTCCACTCCGTCGACATGACCGGCCAATCCTCCATGCGGGGAATGTGGTGGAAGCCGGCGGAGAACCAGGTCACGATGTCCTGGCCCATCAGGCTCCGGTCCTGCTTCACCCATTCGGCCAGCGTGCCGGAACCGTCGCTCTGCATGGCGAACTTGCCGCCCGCATAGCGCTGCTCCGGATCATAGACCGTATTCCAGACCGAATATTCGATATAGGCGTTGCGCTTCATCGGCGGATCGTTGGCGAAGTCGAACGGCCCATAGGCAACATTGCCGTGATGGATCATCCAGCCCGGCTCATGGCCGAGATAGCCCTCGCGCGAGGGGTTCGAGATATGGAAGTAGCGCGGCTGCATGGCCGAGATCTTGTAGCGCGCCTCCAGCTCCGTATGCGGCATGTTGTGCTCGACCGTCCACATCGACTTGCGCGGGGAAGACGGGTCAAGCTTCGCAGGCACGATGTCCATGGTGGAGAAATGGTTCACCGGCTGATCGACGTCAAAGTCGATGCGGAAGTTGAAATAGTGATCGTGATTGGCCGCAACGAGGTTCGGCGCGATCAGCGTGCCATATGCCGTGTCCTCCTTTGCCGTCGCATCCTTCATTGAGGTTGAGACAACGCCCTTCACGGCATCAAGCCCGGTGGCCCCGACATAGATGTTGATCTGCCCGTTCTGCTGCAGGCGGTAGTCGATGAGATAGTCGTAGTTGCCCACTTCCGAGGCGGTGCGCACAACCAGCTCCGTTGCAGGCCGCCCTTCCGCCGGAACAGGTGTTTCCGGGGTCTGGGCAAAGACCTCGAAATGCCGCCAGGCCGGATCACCGGTGTTGCGCTCGAAGACGCAGATGGCGTCGGGAATGACCAGCGCTGCCCCCTTGTCATCGGCAATGGTCGCCGGAAGGAAGGTGGCGTGCTTCGGGCAGTCGATCCCGGCCCGCAGCGGGCTCAGGAACAGTCCGAAGCCATATTCGCCGCTGTCCATGTAGGTGCGCCAGTACCAGCCCTCGGTCGGGTCCATATAGGGCACGAAGACCTCGGACAGATGCGCCTGATAGATGACAGACCGCCATGTTCCCTGATCATTGACATCAAGGTTCGAGATCACGAGGCCCGGGCGCTTGTCGATGCGGAAATTGAAGCGCCAGATGTCCCATTCAAGATGACTGCCCTTGACCGTGAAGTTCGGGCCGCCGTCCTGCGACAGCGTGGCGGGATTGGACTGCGGGCGCAGCGGCAGGCGCGCGGCCACTTCCTCTTCCGTATAGCCCCAGCCATCCTGAGGCAATGCAATGGTGCCGGTGTCGATGACGCGCTGCACCTCCTTCTTGCCGATATCGTAGATGGCGAAAAGCCCCTCGATCGGCTTGGCGTAGAAGTTGGATCCATCCGGCACCTTGTAGCAGGGCACCTTCATCAGCCGGGAGTTCGTGTATTCCTCGGTAAAGAAGTTCCCGCCCGTCAGCGGCAGGCAGAAGGCCTCCTCCGGCGTCACCCCGCGCCGGGCAAGGCCCGCCACCATCTCCGGATGGCTGAGAGCGCCCTCCAGCGCGTCGATGAACTCCGTGAAGAGCACCATCGGCTGGCCTGCGGCCCGCTCATTGCTTTCGACCGTGCCTTGCGTGATGTTGACAACCGCCTCGCCAAAGCCGCCGGCGTTGGTGAAATAAACCGTTGCCTTGCGGTCGAGACTGGAGCCTTCGGTCCAGGCCAGAACATCCGCCTTGGGCGGCTCTTTCAGTTCGATCAGCGGATAGAGCGTGTCATCGTCCGTAACCTTCTGCTCGCGCAGGATCTGGTTGATCTTCTGGTATTCCTCCGCCGTCAGCCCGTCGAGCGGATGAGCAGCGGCTCCTGAGGCCCAAAGCCCCGCGCCCAGTCCCAGAGCCAATGCTCCGGACGCCAGATGTCTTGTCAGTTTCATCCGTGTTCCCTCTTGTTTTTTGCTGTTGTCCCAAGGCAGCAGATGCTGGCGCATCACGCCTTGAAAAGCTCAAGCTTCCGCACCCCGGAAGGCTTCAGGGATCCGATTGTGCAAGCGGGCTGGCCGTCAGACTTGGACGAAGCCGACAGGGCCATTGAAAAAAACCGTCAGCTGCCGTTGGCGGCAGTCCTTGGAGTTGCGCCGTATTTCCTGCGGAACTCGCGGTGGAAATAGGACAGGTCATTGAAGCCGCAATCCAGCGCAATGGAGGTGACTGTCTCGCCCGGACGGCGGCAGGCACCGGTCAGCCTGGCATGGGCAAGCTCAAGACGGCGCTCAAGCAGGCGCCTGCCCGGCGTTTCACCAAGCGGCTGAAAATGGCGCTGGAGCGTGCGTTCGGAGACATTGAGCCGCATCGCCAGTTCCCGCGGCCCGAAGGCCGGATCGGATCTGTAGCGGTCGATCAGCTGCAGGGCGCGGGACAAAAGCCCGGTGCCGCGTTCCGGCAGGCCGCCTGCCCGCAGGGAACTGACATAGGCACCCAGCAGGCTGAACATCGCCTCCCCCAGTTCCGTCTGGGCACCCGAACCGGCCGACATCTTGGAAAGAACCGCCCGCATCGCCAGCCAGAGCGGATCGCTGCGGGAGATGGGCAGGCCGCCATCGCAGGCATGGCCGAAACGCCCGGCAATCTCCTCCTTCGGCAGATGCAGGGAAATCTGCCGGGACTGCACGGCGCCGTATGAGAATTCCGAGGGCCTTGCCGCATCGACCAGGACCATGTCCCCGGCCGACAGCAAGGTGGAGTGGCTTTCCTGAGCGATCCGGCAGCAACCGCTCTCCTGCACGATCAGGAAGAAATGCTCGCCCGGCGCCCGCCGGATCGCCCGGGCATCGCGCACGACGGCCGATGCATCGAGAGCAACGGCGGCTGTGTCGAATGGCCCGGTGCGGCGGCCGGAGACCGCGCCATGGATGACGCCGCCCGGCCGCCTGGTTTGCAGGGAAAAGGCGCCGCAGACCCTGTTCAGGTCCGCCTGCAGTTCCTCGACGGGCACCTGCCGGTGCTGAGGCGTCGTCAGCGGCTCCATGGCGTCCTCCCCGTTTCCGCAAAGCCCTTCAACCTGCCTAGTTCACCACAGATTGGGGGCTTTGCCTATCACCGGGCCTATCACCGGCCCTGCCGCAAGGCCTACGACCGGGAGGCACCGGCATGAGAGCGCCGGAGGGGAACGCTCAGGCTGGCCCGCTGGCGAGGGTCTTGCGGTACTCGGCAACCGGAAGGCCGCCGATGCCCCAGTCTTCCATTGCCACCTCGTCAATGACGACGAAGGTGGTTGCAGGGTTCTTGTCCAGCACGTCGGCAAGAAGACGGGTCACCCCTTCGATAAGGCGGGCCTTCTGGCCGGCCGTTGCCCCTTCGCGGGTGATCTTGATGTTCACATAAGGCATGGCTGCTCCTTGGAGTTTGCCCGGAAAGAAAACAAAAACAGGGACTAAGGCTGGCGCTCGATGATCTGAAAGACCTTGGCGATGATCCTCCATTGCCCCTCGCTGCGCACAAGGGTCAGAAAATCGACGAAGTCCCGCTGCCCGATCGAGCAGCGCACCCGGGCAAAGGCCGTGTTGTCCCCGGCCAGATCGATGGCATCGATGTGATCGCGGCGCGGCTCGTCCCGTGACGCCGGAGACTGGCGGGCCGCGACAACCGGGACATACTCTTCCATGGAGCGGTAGAGCAGCGGCGTCTCATCGGCGGTGGCATAGATTGCCCTGGGATGAAAGACGCGCTGCAGGATGCCTGTGTCGCAGAAATACAGGGCGTCGAAATAGTCCTGCAGAACTGTGGAGATCTCGTGAAAAGCCTGTGTCATGCGGCTTCTCCGCCGGGCAGGCCTTCTTCCTGCATCGCCTGCCGCACCGATGCGCGCTCCGCAATCCGGGCCAGATAGGCGGCCGCATGCGGCCAGCGTGCCAGATCCATCCCGATGAAACGGGTCCAGTTCAGCACCACGGCCAGATAGGCATCTGCGACGCTGAACTGGTTGCCCAGAATGAAGCTCCGGCCATCGTCCAGCCCGTGCTCGACATCGCCGATGCGCCGCTCCAGCTGGTCTGAGGCCGCCGCCTTCTCCCCGTCCGTGAGCGGCTTGCCACGGAAATAGGGGCCGAATGCCTTGTGCAGTTCCGACGCGGTGAAGTTCAGCCATTCCTGCAGGCGCGCGCGCTCCACGGTGCCCGGGGCAGGCGCAAGGCCGGCCTCCGGATGGCTGTCGGCCAGAAACTGCAGGATCGCCGGGTTTTCCGTCAGCACGGCCCCGCCCTCGATCTCCAGCGCAGGCACATAGCCCTTCGGATTGATCTTGCGGTAGTCGGCACCAGAGCCGGTCAGGCCGGCTTCGGTATCGACCTTCTCGGCCGTGAAGGGCAGTCCGAGTTCATGCAGCACGATCCGTGATGACATGGAACAGGCGCCGGGCTTGTAATAGAGCTTCATGAGAAGGGTCCTTGCTGTTGATGGCTGGAGGGTAGGCATTTCGGTTTCCCTTGCCAACCTGGTTTCCATCAGTTACCTGATTATCAGGTTTCTCCGCAGTAACCCCATGAACAGCCATGGCAGGAGCCGGTTCCAGACATGAGCCTGAAACTTCGCAAGAACCACAGCGCACAGCCGCCCACCCCCTGCGCCCTGACCGAGTGCATGGCCATCATCGCCGGAGCCTGGGCGCCGAATGTGATCTGGCATCTGCGTGCCGGGCCGCGGCGGTTCAGCGAGTTGCGGCTGGATATCCCGCCAGTTTCCGCCAAGGTTCTGTCGCAGCGCCTGCGTGAGCTGGAAAGCAAGGGCGTGCTGACCCGCACCATCCAGCCCACCTCGCCGCCTTCCGTCGAATATGCGCTGACGCCCCTTGGCGAGGAACTGGTTCCGGCGCTGGATGCCATCGTCGCGGTCGGCCACAAGCTGAAGGCAGCCGCAGAGAACGGGGCGAATCCCGCCTGAAGAGGTCAGCCCTTTGCAGCATTCCCTGCTGACAGGCCGGGCAGACAGTTGCTATTGGTTTGGGATGCAGAATGAAACCCGGTTCATCGAGTGGCAGCATCATGCGGAAGGGCCGGAGAAAGCGCCCATATTTCCGGATGGATGCCGCGACCTGCTGATCATCCGGAATACGGACGGGCCTGTAGACATCGTCTTGACCGGACTGGATTTCCGGCCCCGTATTGCCGATCTGCGCCCCGGCGTCCGGATCACGGGCTACCGCCTGCGCCCGGGTGCTGCCCTGTCGCCCAAGGCCCTTGAGGCGGTTGCCGCAGATACAAGCCGCGCACAAGCCATCGTGGAAGAGGAATGCGGCGGGCACACTGGTCTGGATGACGCCATTGCGGCACTCGCCGCCCCTTGCGCCACCCCCGGGGCCGCCGCGCGGGACCTGGGCGTTTCCATCCGGACCATGCAGAGGCTCTTTTTGAACAGGCGTCTGCCGCCGCCGGACTTCTGGCGCCTGCTGGCACGGGCGCGTCATGCAGCCGCCCTGCTAGCCACCACTGCGCCGCTTGCGGACATCGCTGATAGATGCGGCTTCAGCGATCAGGCCCACATGACCCGGGAGTTCGTAAGGTGGTTCGGGCTGAGCCCGGGTCATCTGCGCCGCAACACTGCGATCATCGGTCTGCTGTCTCAGCCCGCGCTCGGCAACTGGACCGGCGAACAGATCTCGACAAGATAACCGTTTAAGTCGCCGGCATAGGCGGTAGTCTGCCCCCACGGCTCGTCGCGAACCTGCTGCACCGGCCTTGCCCCTGCTGCAACCGCACGGTCGAATGCCGCCTGGACATCATCTGTCTCAAAGGCGATTTCGAACACGGGCGCTTGCAGCACTGGCTTTCCAGGCTTCTTGCCGAGCTGTTTCATCAGTTCAACCGACGAAAACGCGAGTTTCGTGTCCCCTGTCGCCAGTTCCCCATAATCCCCCGATGCGTGCAGGAAGCTCCGCTTCAGACCGAACGCGCGCTCGTAGAAATCAAGCGTTGCCGCAACATCTTCGACATAAAGGATCGTATATCTCAGGATCATTCAGTTCCTCCAAGGCATGTGGTGCCAGAGGGACATCTGAACATGAGCGGCAGATTTGTCTTGAAGGATCACGCCAAGCTGTTCCCCAAAAGGATGACCGGTGCAGCGGATCCGCCAGACCTTGCCCCCAAGTTTCATCCAGCGTGAGAGAGACGCCGGGTCAGTCGTCCCCGAGTTGGCTTCGGGGACATGACGGCTCTGACCAAGTGAAAAGGCAGAGCAGATCAGCGGGTTCAGCCAGCGGGCGTGAAGACGATCCCGCGATCCGGGAAGGCGTCGCGCAGATTGGTCATCGCGTCCAGCCAGTCGTCCCCGCCCCACTGGCTGGAGAAGGCATAGGTGCGACCGCCGACACGCAGCAGTTCATCGTCCCCGCAGAACCAACGGATCGGGTCGAAGCGTTTGCCAAGCTCAGCGCGGGATTCGGTCGCGAGGCGCACGAAGTCATCGTGGCCTACCTCGCCTTCGACCGAACGGAGGGCACGGTTGGCGCGGGGGCCGCAGTGTTTGGCAACCTCCTCGGGCGCGATACCGCTTTCGACCAAGTAGCGGAAGGTCCGCAGGATCGCCCAACGTTTCGACTCTCGCGGGAACTCCTGCTGACCAAGCCGCAGGTCATACTTCGTATGATCGGCACCGCTGGTCCGGGCCTCGCGTTCCTTGCGAACCTTCTCGCGCACCCGAACCTGGTATTCCGCAGCCTCGGGCGGCGGGATGATCTGCTGGACATCGACCAGCACCCGGCCCGACAGGTTGTAGGGCTGCAAGCGTACGCAGCGGATGTCGAGGTCGCGTTGATTCAGCCAGAGGACGGCGGTCGTCAGTTCCAGCGAGAACTCGGCCGAGGCAAGGACGATCTTCACCTCCTGCGCGAACTGGTCGTGATCAGGCTCGTCCCACCCCAGGAAGGCCAGAAGCCCGCCCCGCGCGTCCGCGTCTTCACGGCCGATCTGGCGCAAATAGCGGTCGAACGCGGACACTGCCTGATCGAAGGTCATGGTCGAGACCATCGCCGCATAGCGGATGGCCTGCAACTCCATGTGGCCGCCGTCTTCGGTGCGCTTCAATTCGATGACGACGAGATTGGCATCGCGGTCGATCCCGAGCAGATCGATGCGGCGGCGGGAATCGTCCCATTCGCCGTATTCCTCGGCGATAACCAATGTGTCGGGGGCGATGACGGCAATGTTTTCGCGCAGCAGACGCTGCAGATCGCGGCGCTCATGCAGTTGCATGGCACCAAAGGTGGTCTTTGTCAGGGGCTGGATACGATCCGGCGCAAATTCGTAAATCGGCATGCAGGGCACAACCTGAGGAACACCTTCGCCACTGTTGCATACCGGAGAACAGGTTGGCAACCAGGATCACGGGAGGAACGTCCCGCGAACATCCTGCCTTTTCCATGTCGCATGGGTGCACCCACTGGTCCAAAGGCAAAGATCGGCGAACGAGGTCTAAGCGTTTTTCCTGATCCCGTGGGAAGGAATGATCCATACGGCCCCAGCCGAAATCATCTACATCGACATGGATTAGGCTGCGCCGTTGCGCAAGAAGGCCGCCAAGCCTCGTGACGCCAGCGCATGAGGCTACGGCGATATAGATCCGGCTGGCGCTCGTTGCATGTGATGTGATTGACGTTTGCGCAGTTCCCGGCATTTTCTTACCTGCGAGCCTGCCACGCGTGGCCATCAGAGCATCGCCCGCAAAGCCATCTCAGCGCCCAGAAACAACAGGGCCACCAGAAACCACCGGCGGAAGGCCGGCGGGCTGATCCGCTTGCGAAGGATCTGCCCGGCCCACATGCCGCAGAGGGCAGGCATGACCGCCAGCGCGGATAGCGCCAGGTTATCAAGCTGGAGCGCTCCATGCCCCGCCAGTCCGGCCCCCAGTGCAATCGTGGAGACGGTAAAGGACAGGCCGAGCGCCTGCACAAGATCGTCTTTGTTCAGACCGAGCGCCTGAAGATAGGGAACGGCCGGGATCACGAACACACCGGTGCCACCTGCGATGAGGCCTGTGACCGCTCCGATCACGGGAGACAGCCGAAGCTCAAGCCGGCCGGAGATACGCACCTGGCGGGCAAACAGCGTGTAGAGGGAATAGGCCATCAGCGCCGCGCCGAGCGCGCCGGTGGTTATGCGCGTATCACCGCCCGCGAGGAGCGGCGAACCCACGATCGTGCCGGCGGCGACGGCAAGCATCATCGGCCACAGCCTGCGCACGAGAGGACCAGGATTCAGTCCCGCCCAAAGCTGCCACACGTTGGTCACGAAGGACGGCACCAGCAGCAGGCTCGCGGCGGCGAGCGGAGAGATAAGCGCGCCGAGAATGCCCATGGCGACGGTGGGGAGCCCCATTCCGGTAACGCCCTTGACCAGACCGGCGGCGAAAAAGGTTGCTGCAACAAGCGGGATCGAAAAGTCCATCATGATGTGTGGATACAAGAGCGTGCCACGCGCACACAATGTGGATGATCCGCAGCAAGACTTCGGCTATGCCGAAGGCTAACGTTCGGCTATGGTCACCGGCATGCGTTTCGACCTCACAGACCTGCGACTGTTCCTCGCCGTGGTGGATGGCGGCACCATCACGCATGGCGCGGCAGATGCCGGGCTGTCGCTTCCGGCAGCAAGCGAGCGCTTGCGCGATATGGAGGTTGACGGCGGGGTGAAGCTGCTCGAACGCGGGCGGCGAGGCGTCACCCCGACTGAGGCAGGTGAATCGCTGGCGCATCATGCGCGGCTGATCCTGCGCCAAGTGGCGCAGATGCGGGGCGAACTTGGCGAACATGCCAAGGGTCTTCGCGCGACTGTACGGGTTCTGGCGAATACGGCAGCCCTCACCGAGTTTCTGCCCGGTAAGCTCGCCCCGTGGATGGCGATGCATCCTCAAGTCGATCTGGAGATGAGGGAGCGCCAGAGCGCGGAGATTGCGAGAGCTGTCTCCGCCGGACTGGCCGAAATCGGCGTTCTCTCGGAGGCGAACGCCACCGGTGACTTGCAACTTCATCCTTTCGCCCTCGACAGGCTGGTCGTGGTTGCCGCGCGCCATGACGAATTGGCGGGCAGCAAACGTGTCGCCTTTGCGGACATTCTTCACCGGCAGTTCATTGGGCTCATGGGGAGCGCTTTGCAGGACCATGTCGATGCTCAGGCAGTCAGCCTCGGAACGAGGTTGAAAACACGCGTGCGGATGCGCTCATTCGAAGGCATCTGCCGCATGGCATCAGCGGGCGCCGGTCTCGGCATCGTACCGGAAACTGCGGTGCGCCGTTTGCCCGGATCAATACATGTCGCATCAGTGCGCCTGCTCGATGCGTGGGCGACCCGCAAGTTGTCGGTCTGCATCCACAACCGGGAAGAGCTGACACCTCAGGCGCGCAGTCTCTTCGCCCATCTGACCTCGAGTGCGCGGCCGTGAGGACCGGAATTCAGGCTCCGGCGTCAGAGCAGTTTCGGCAGCTTTGCGGACGAAGCGGCCGGTATTTTTGAGCCGTGATTTTCATTGATTTTCTGATTTGAGAGGGGCTGTTTCGCGCGTTTTCTGTTTTCTTTGTTTCTGTTTTGTTCTTTTTTGAGATGTGTTTATGGAGTAACGATTTTTGCCCCGCTTTTGGCGAGGTTTTGTGTGTTTTTTTTGATTTGGTTGCGGGGGCAGGATTTGAACCTGCGGCCTTCAGGTTATGAGCCTGACGAGCTACCGGGCTGCTCCACCCCGCGTTAGTTGGGTGGTTGTTG
>NZ_KB908230.1 GCF_000382365.1 Pannonibacter phragmitetus DSM 14782
CCGGCTGCCGCGCCAGCACCACAAGCATCTGAAGTCGACCAACATGCTCGAGCGCCTCAACGAGGAGATAAGACGCCGAACCTATGTCGTGCGCATCTTCCCCAACACCGAAAGCTGCCTGCGCCTCGTCAGGGCCCTAGCTGTCGAAACCAACGAAAACTGGATGGAGGCCAACCGCTACATCAACATGGACGATCTCAAGGAGCACAAAAAGCTCCAACTCCGAAAAGCAGCATGACCAGATTCATGGCCGCCCAAATTGCAGAACTTGACGCACACGACCCGTTATCACTGGACCATGCCGCTGGTGAGACGCTTGCACGGGCTGGCCGCCGCCTGCCCATAGCGCATGCGTTCATAGCGAATTTCTGGAATGCCCGGCCGCCCGCCTTTCCGGCCCGAGGCGCTGGGCGGAAAGGCGGAGCAGAAGGCGAGCGCCAAGGCACCCGGGGCAGGATGCGGGCGCTGTTGCCTGCTGCGTCTGCGGGCAGGTGCGGCATGGCCTGCGGCACTCGTGCAGGCGGGGATCCTGCCAGAATGCCTGACTGTGCCCGGCTGTGTGCCGGGCGCAAACCATGTGCGGATAGGGAGCCTCCCTCCAGACTGGCGCTGAATGGGCCGGTTGGCGTTCCGGCTCGTCGTCTAGATTTTGTTCTTCCTATGTTCCTATTGATTCCAGAAGAG
Organism: Pannonibacter phragmitetus DSM 14782; assembly: GCF_000382365.1. Lineage (GTDB taxonomy): Bacteria > Pseudomonadota > Alphaproteobacteria > Rhizobiales > Stappiaceae > Pannonibacter > Pannonibacter phragmitetus. The sequence continues at coordinate 685 of NZ_KB908230.1, forward strand.
TTTGATCCAGTCAAGCGGCTGCTTGACCGGATTTTCACTTTTTGTTCTGAGTTGCGCTGGCTTTAACACCCCTCAATGAGTGAAACCAATGCTCGATGAGCTTGACTCATCGAGCATTGGTTAAGCCCGTGCGGCGCTTGAGCATTTTCAAGGCGTGATGCGTCAGCATCGAAAGCCTTGGTATGAGGCTCATTGAGGGGTGGCTTTACTGCGAGCGGCGGTAGACGGAGATGTTACGGCTGGTGACGGCGCCGGGCAGCAGGACAGTCTGAGTGACGGTCAGCGTGCGGCCGTCTTCCGAAAGTTCGCGCTCCGCCTTCATCAGCGTGACGCCGTCGCGCTTGGCTTCGGAGACGAGATTGCGCTCGGTCGCAAATCCGAGACGCATGGAATCGGCCAGTCCGCTCTTGCCAAGGCGGATCGGCGGGCCGTCCGGCATGGCGGTGAAGCTGTCGTTGGTGACTTCGCCATTGGCCGACACGGTGTTCATCGTGAAGGTCAGCACGCCGAAATCGTCTTCGATGCGCAAGGTGGCCGAGCGCGGCGGCTCGCCCTGCTCGAAGTCGCTTTCCTCCACATCGAGGATCCAGGTGCCGAGAAACGGTTTTTCCTTGGCCATGTTGCCGTGCCTTTCGACTGGAGTGTGCCTCTGGTTGGGGCGCAATGCATAAGGCCGCCGCCTGCGCATGGCAAGCGGCGGCCTTATGACCGGTTGGTATTCAGATCAGGCGCTGAGCGCGTTCAGCTCGGCCACGATGGCATCGCCCATGGCGGACGTGCCGATGACGGTGGTGCCTTCCGAGGCGATGTCGCGGGTGCGCAGGCCCTTGTCCAGCGCATTGGCGATGGCCTTGTCCAGCATGTCCGCTTCCGCAACCTTCTCGAAGGAGTAGCGCAGGGCCATGGCGAAGGAGGCGATCATGGCGATCGGGTTGGCAGCGCCCGTGCCGGCGATGTCCGGGGCGGAGCCGTGCACCGGCTCATACAGCGCCTTGCGCTTGCCGGTGGCGGCATCGGGAGCGCCGAGCGAGGCGGACGGCAGCATGCCGAGCGAGCCGGTCAGCATGGCGGCCACGTCGGACAGCATGTCGCCGAACAGGTTGTCGGTGACGATGACGTCGAACTGCTTCGGCCAGCGCACGAGCTGCATGCCGCCGGCGTCTGCAAGCATGTGCTCCAGCTGCACGTCCTCATAGCCGTTCTTGTGGGTGGCGGTGACCACTTCGTTCCAGAGCACGCCCGACTTCATGACGTTGCGCTTTTCCATTGAGGTGACCTTGCCCTTGCGGGTGCGGGCCAGCTCGAAGGCGGCCTTGGCGATGCGCTCGATTTCGTAGGTGTCATAGACCTGCGTGTCGATGGCGCGCTTCTGGCCGTTGCCAAGGTCGGTGATGGTCTTCGGCTCGCCGAAATAGACGCCGCCCGTCAGCTCGCGCAGGATCAGGATGTCGAGACCCTCGATCACATCGCGCTTCAGCGAGGAAGCGCCAGCCAGCGCCGGATAGCAGATGGCCGGACGCAGGTTGGCGAAAAGCTGCATGTCCTTGCGCAGGCGCAGAAGGCCTGCTTCCGGGCGCACTTCGTAAGGCACCTTGTCCCACTTCGGGCCGCCGACGGCGCCAAAGATCACGGCATCGGCAGCCATGGCCTTGGCCATGTCGCCTTCGGAAATGGACTGGCCATGCGCATCATAGGCGCAGCCGCCGACGAGGCCTTCCTCGGTCTCAAACGTGTCCGTGCCGCGTGCGTTGAACCAGGCGATGATCTTCTTCACCTCGGGCATGATTTCCGGGCCGATGCCGTCGCCGGGCAGAAGAAGAAGCTTGTGAGTTGCCATGGGTGTCCATCCCGTTTTTGAAAATTGCTCTGGCCCTTGGGTTAGCGGCTTGAGGCTGCCTTTTCAAGGCGAAGGCGCGCGGCAAGAGTTCAAGCGAGGCTGAGCTTTTGATCAAGTGAGAGGCGGCATGCGCGTCAGTGGGCGGTCAGTCCCGCAGGATCCATGTTGCCGCCGCACAGCAGGATGCCGGTGCGCTCGCCCCGCTGGGGCACATAGGCACCACACAGCAGCGCTGCGAAGGCTGCTGCGCCGCCCGGTTCTGCCACCAGCTGCAGCCCCAGCCAGAGCCGCTGCTGTGCGGCCATCACCTCTTCGTCGCTGACGGTGACGACCCGCTCGACGCAGCGCGCACAAATGGCATAGGTGAGATCCCCCGCGCGGCGTGCGCCGAGGCTGTCCACCGCACTGCCGGAGACCGGCACGTCAACCGGCTCCCCAGCCTCAAGCGCGGCCTTCATGGTCTGGCAGCCTTCGGTTTCCACGCCGATGATGCGGGTCTTTCCGGCAAACCATGTGGCCATGCCGGCGATCAGGCCGCCACCGCCCACTGCAATGAGCAGCGTGTCGAGCCCTTTGGTCTGCCCGTCCCATTCCAGAGCTGCAGTACCCTGTCCGATGATGGTCTCCGCAGCGGCATAGGCGTGAATGTCCATCGCCCCTGTACGGGTTTCATAGGCGCTGCAGGCTTCCCGCGCTTCGGCATAGGTGGACCCGGTGATCTCCAGGCCTGCGCCGTAGCTGCGGATCTTGGCTTTTTTGAAAGGGGTTGCGAGCTCCGGCACGAAAATCCGCGCAGGAATACCGAGGCTGCGGGCGGCATAGGCAACTGCCGCACCATGATTGCCGCCCGACGCGGCAGCAATGCCGGCCGCCGGAATGTCCGTGCTCAGCAGCGTGTTGAAAGCTCCGCGCGCCTTGAAGGAACCGCTGTGCTGCAGGGATTCGAGCTTCAGGGAAACGCCCGCCGGAAGGCCGAGATCTCCGGATCTGAGCTGCAGAGCTGGCGTGACGCGGATATGGGGCGTAATTCGATCATAGGCAGCCTCAATGGCTGCAGCAGTCACGAGCATGATGGGCCCCGGTGTTCCATTATCTTCCGCCACCATAAAAAACTCTTTGGCTGCCTGCCAGAAGAGAATGACAGCATGATCCATAAGGATGACAGGGGAAGCTTTTCAGAAGCTTTCCGAAGAAGCGGCATGAGCCGTCAGCCTGCCGACCCTGCTTCGTCCACGGCCACCTACAGGCTCCGGCGCTTCCGGAGCCTGTGCAAGCGATGTCAGATGCGCGGCAGGATCAGGCGGCGAGAGCCTTTTCCACCAGCCGCACGAAATAGGAGCTTCCTGACGGGATCAGCCCGTCATTGAAGTTGTAGCGCGGGTGATGCAGGCTGGCGCTGTCGCCATTGCCTGCGAAGATGTAGGCGCCCGGCCGCTCCAGCAGCATGTAGGAGAAGTCCTCGCCGCCCATCATCGGCTCGGTCTCCTTCTGCACACGGTCAGGCCCGGCAATCTCCTCGGCCACGCTGACGGCAAAGTCCGTCTGGTCATCGTGGTTGGCGGTGACCGGATAGCCGCGGCGGAACTCGATCTCGGCCGTTGCGCCATAGGCGGTGCACAGGGCGTTGACGATCTCGTTCAGGCGCTTCTCCGCCAGATCGCGTGTGGCATCAGTCAGGCTGCGGATGGTGCCGCGCAGGGTTGCCGTTTCGGGAATGACGTTGAAGGCTGTGCCTGCCTCGAAGATCGTGACGGAGACGACCACCGAATCGAGCGGATTGACCGCGCGGCTGGCGATGGTCTGCAGGGCGCTGACGATCTGGGTGCCAACGATGATCGGATCAACCGTCTCATGCGGCTTGGCCGCATGGCCGCCGCGCCCGGTGATGGTGATGCGGAACTCATCGGTTGCAGCCATGATTGGCCCCTTGCGGATGGCAAACTCGCCCACCGGCAGGCCGGGCAGATTGTGCAGGCTGTAGACCTCGTCAATGGACCATCGGGTCATCAGCCCGTCGTCGATCATCGCCTTGGCGCCTGCGCCGCCCTCTTCGGCCGGCTGGAAGATGACCACCGCCGTGCCGTTGAAGTTGCGGGTTTCGGCGAGGTATTTCGCGGCGCCCAGCAGCATGGAGGTGTGGCCGTCATGGCCGCAGGCATGCATCTTGCCCGGCGTTTTCGACGCATAGGGCAGGCCGGTCATCTCCGCGATGGGCAGGGCGTCCATGTCGGCGCGCAGGCCAATCACCCGGCCAGCGCCGCCGTTCTTGCCCCGGATCACGCCGACAACGCCGGTCCTGCCAATGCCGGTCACCACCTCGTCCAGCCCGAAGCTGCGCAGCAGGTCAGCCACCTTGGCGGCCGTGCGGACTGTCTCGTACATGATCTCCGGGTTCTCATGGAAATCACGGCGCCAGCTGGCGATTTCATCGGCAAGATCGGCAATACGGTTGACGACCGGCATGGAAGGCTCCTCGGGGGACTAGGTACGGCCGGGTCTGGCCGGCAAAGCAGGTGTTCTTGCCAGAATGGTCTGGCGGAAAGGGATCTCTATAGGAGGGGTTGCCTGCAAAAAGCGCAAGCTGCTTTATGCGGCGTTGCAGCAGAGGCTGTTCGCAGGCGCCTTTGTATCAGGCTCCCAACGCTGGCCGGAAGCGGTAGACGCTGGTTTTCTTCACTTCCGAATCCTCAAGGCTGCGGATCACCGGCACCGTATAGGTGGCCAGATGCTCCAGCCTTTCCTTCGGCAGATAGGACCGGCCCGGATCGCCAACGAGAATCAGTGTGCGGGCCTCGTCCAGCTGGTCGAGCCAGGCAATCAGCTTGCGCGACATGGGCAGCTCGTAGAACACATCGCCGCAGATCATCAGGTCCGTCTGCGGCGGCGGAGTGCCGGTGATGTCACCCAGTTCCGTGGCCAGCGTGACGCCGTTGAGCGCCGCATTGAGGCGGATGGCCTCGATGGCAAAGCGGTCGATTTCAACGGCTGTTACCGATGCCGCGCCTGCCAGCATTGCAGCAATGCCGACAATGCCGGAGCCGGCGGCAAAATCCGTCACCGTCTTGCCCCGCACCAGATCCGGATTGTCGAGGAGATAGCGCGCCAGCGCCTGTCCGCCTGCCCAGGCAAAGGCCCAGAACGGTGGCGGCAGGCCGATTTCGCCCAGTTCATCCTCGGTCTTCTGCCACAGGTCCATGGCTTCGCTGGCGAGGTGGAGCCGGATTTCGCTGGCATGCGGGACGGCGAGCACTTCCGTGTTCGTCTCGATGAAGTGCTTCGGGTCTGCAATGCCGGTCAATCCGGTCTCCTGAACTGCGGGAAAAGGGAATCAGACGTTCGGATCGAGCCCGCCCATCTCGCACACCACTTTCCATTCTTCTTCCGTCACCGGCTGCACCGACAGGCGCATGGAGGTGACGAGGGCCATCTGGGCAAGGCGCGGCTCGGCCTTGACGGCGGCCAGGGTGACGGGCTTGGGCACATCGCAGACGGCGCGGAAATGCACGCAATCCCAGCGCGGGTCATCCGTCGTGCTGTCCTGCGCGGTGCCGCTGCACACTTCCGCCACGCCGACAATCTCCTTGCCGATGTTGGAATGGTAGAAGAAGGCCCGGTCGCCCAGCGACATGGCGCGCATGTTGTTGCGGGCCAGATAATTGCGTACGCCCGTCCATTCCTCGCCCGCAGCGCCCTTGGCTTTCTGCTGCTCCCAGGACCAGACGTCCGGCTCGGACTTGATCAGCCAGTATTTCACGGTCACTGCGCCTCCGGGTTCTTGATCACCCAGTTCCACGGGCGGATTTCGACGGAGGCAAACAGGCCGGCGCGGGCATAGGGGTCTTCCTGCGAAACGGCGAGGGCTTCGTCCCGGTTCTCCGCTTCGATGATGACGAGGCTGCCGGTCATGTTGCCGGCGTCATCGAGAAAGGGACCGGCCGCCTTCAGGCGGCTGCCCATGGCCTTGAGAAATTCCACATGCGCCGGGCGGTTGTCGAGGCGCGTCTGCAGGGCGCCGGGCTTGTCGGTGCAGATCAGGGCATAAAGCATGGAAGAACCTCCTGTTTGTGCCGCAGGTTAGAACATTTGACGGTGGAATGAAGCGGCAAAATCGCCGGGGCTCACGCAAATCTTGCGGCAGCCTGCGTCAGGCTCCGGCCTCGCGCCGCAGCGGGCGGCTCATCAGCCGGTTCAGCGCCTCGTCAATGGTCAGCCGGGCGGCGATCACATCGGCCACCACCTTGCAGACCGGCAGATCGACCCCGTGCCGCTCGCCCAGTTCCACGGCGATTTCAGCCGAGAATACGCCTTCGGCCAGCTTCTCGCCCGCATTCAGCAGCTCTTCTGCCGTGCGGCCCTCGCCCAGCTTGTAGCCGAAGCTGAAGTTGCGGGACTGTGTGGAGGAGCAGCTGAGCACCAGATCGCCAAGGCCTGAAAGGCCCGTCAGTGTTTCCGGTCTTGCACCCATGGCAAGGCCCAGGCGCGTCAGTTCGGCAAAGCCGCGTGCGGTGAGAGCGGCCTGCGCCGAGGCGCCGAGCTTGCGCCCGGCCACTGCACCGCAGGCGATGGCCAGAACGTTCTTCAACGCTCCGCCCACCTGCGTTCCGATGAGGTCACTCGAGGCATAGGGCCGGAAGCTGGCGGAGGCGAGCGCCAGCGCCAATGCATCAGCCATTGCGCCGTCACGGGCGGCAACCGTTACGGCCGTCGGCAGGCCGCGCGCCACATCGGCGGCAAAGCTCGGGCCGGACAGCACGGCCGGATGAGCCTGCGGCAGCACTTCGGCCAGCGTGTCGGTGAGAAGGTTGCCGGTGCCCTTTTCGATGCCTTTGGAGCAGAGCACCACTGGCGTGCCTGGGCGCAAAAGCCCAGCCAGCGGCGTCAGCACGGCGCGGGTGGTCTGCGCCGGTGTCACCAGCAGGATGGCATCGGCCTTTGCCGCTTCGGTGATATCGCCGGTGGCCGTCAGCGGCTCGTCGAAGGTGACGCCCGGCAGATAGGCGCTGTTGGTCTGGCGGGCGCGGATTTCTGATACAAGGGCGGGATCGCGGGCCCACAGCAGGACGGACCGGCCCGCACGGGCTGCCGAAAGCGCCAGCGCCGTGCCCCAGGCACCGCCACCCAGAACGGCAATGGTCTCGATCCCGGCCATGTCTATCTCCCTTGCAGGCGCTGCCGCAGCAGGCCGATTTGTGCGCCGAAGCCCTCGTAGAACACGGCAGGGTCCACCTCGGTGAACAGGTCCTGCCAGAACAGGCGGAAGCGTATCGGATCGCCGCCGCCGCTCGGCGTCATTTCGTAGTGTTCCCACTCGTCCTTGAGAATCACCGGCAGCGTGGCGTGAAAATGGCGGCGCTTGTGCAGATCGCGCCCCCGGCCATTGTCGAACACGTGGTCCTGGTCCGTGAGGTGATCAAGAACGCCGTCCAGCGTCAGCCCCGTTTCCTCGAAGAACTCGCGTCTTGCGCCGATGAGGTGGCTCTCGCCCGGATCCAGCGTGCCGCCGGGCACCTGAAGGCCGATTTCCGGCTGATCCGGCTGGGCAAATACCAGCAGCTTGCGCCCGCAGGTGAGGTAGACATAAGCCTTGTGGCGCACTTGCATGGCAGCATCCATCCTTCGAAACCGCCCCTGCCTAGCAAGTCCGGTGCGCGAAGGGAACCGGGTTTCGGGGTGCTGCATGTGCCGGTTGGCCGGAAACGGTCAATCCTGACGCCAGGATTGCTGATCTATGGGCAGTTTCCGCTGTGGGTCGTAGACAGTGACCTTGTGTGGCAGGGTGTCACTCCATTGCCATAACACAAGGTTGAAGTGCTCCAGCTTCGCTCCCGGAGCAAAAGAGGGAACGAGAATTCCTGCCGTTCCAGTCTCGATCAGCGCATCGGCAATGTCCCATGTGGGAGCAATGGAATTCTGGCCGTGAGGCGGCATCCATGCCCCGCTCATATCCGCCAGCGGAATGCCAAGGGCCTTCTGCGTTTCAGGATCTCGAAGGTCCAGAATATCTTCACAGTCCACATCATACTGGACGAGCGTGAGAGGTTCCATCCGGTGCGAAAAGCCATGCGCCATCTCGCAGATGACGCCTTCTAGTGACGAGGCGAGATATAGGGCTGGCACGCCGGGAGCATTCCAGCGTCCGCCATGAAGCTTTGCACCTTCTCCAGACAGGGGCGCCCATGCCCATCGTGGGTCATGTCCTCGAAAGAATGCCCTCTGAACCCGCACGGCTTATGAAAATGAGCCGGTGGCGACGCTGTCGAGATAGTCCCGCACGGCGGTAGCCTGTCCTGCTTTCACGAGCGATTCCGCTGTCCGGTCACCGAAGGCGGGAATGGGATGTGAACAGTACCAGTGGAGAGCTTCTGCCTTTCCGCCGGCCCATCTTTCGATGCGGGCGAGAATGTCTCTGCGCTCAAGATCAATGCCTTCAACAACGGACGCATCGGAAGACGTATCCGTGGCAATAAGAATGACCTTCCGTGCGCTTCTGAGGTTGCGGAGTTTGCGCAGGACCTGACGCAATGGCTTGTCTCCGGCGGTGCCAAGAACAATCTTTCGCGTGCCGCTTACAATGCGATTGCTGGCAGCGTCCTTGCTGCTTCCAGATGTTCTGCCCTGCGCCTTTGCCATTCTGCACCTCGTTCCGAGCCCAGATATATTGCGCTCATTCCGGGGCTTCATCAAGCGCTGGGTATTTCACACCTTCGCGCCCTTTTTTCCCGCGCCGAGCAGCCCGGCGGAGGTCTCGTCGAGAGGCCAGCGGGGGCGGGGGAAAAAGGACATGCCGTCAAGGGCAGCGCCCGTGCGGCGGGCTTCCACCATGTGCTCGATCCCGGCCCAGGCGATCATGGCGGCATTGTCCGTGCACAGGCGGGCAGGGGGGGCGATGAAGCGGGCTCCGGCTTCATCGGCGGCGGATGTCAGCGCACGGCGGATTTCGCCATTGGCGGCAACACCGCCTGCCACGACGATTACAGGCTCAACCCCGGCAAAACGCTGGCGGAACAGGGCAAGGGCTGCGCGGGTGCGGATGGCGAGCACATCGGCAACCGCCTTCTGGAACCCGGCACACAGATCACAGACGGTCTGCTCGTCCACCGGCTGCAGCTTTTGCGCCGTGGTGCGCAGCGCCGTCTTCAGTCCGGCAAAGGACATGTCGAGGCCGGGCCGGTCCATCAGCGGGCGGGGCAGGGCAAAGCGGCTGGCATCGCCGCGCAGGGCCATCCGCTCCACCGCCGGGCCGCCCGGATAAGGCAGGCCGAGCAGCTTGGCGGTCTTGTCGAAGGCCTCGCCGATGGCATCATCAATGGTGCTGCCCAGCCGCTCATAGGCGCCGATGCCGGTGACCAGCAGGAACTGGGTATGCCCGCCCGAAACAAGCAGCAGCAGATAGGGGAAGTCCAGCTGGTCGGTGAGGCGCGCTGTCAGCGCATGCCCCTCCAGATGGTTGACGGCGATGAGCGGTTTTCCGGCTGCCATGGCAATGGACTTGGCCGTCATCAGCCCGACGATAACCCCGCCGATGAGGCCGGGGCCTGCGGTGGCTGCTACTGCGTCGATGTCATCGAAGCTGACGCCAGCTTCCGACATGGCCTCGGCCACGATCCGGTCCAGCACGGCGATATGGGCACGGGCAGCGATTTCCGGCACCACGCCGCCGAATTCGGTGTGCTCGTCAATCTGCGAGCGGATGACGTTGGAGAGGATTTCCGGCGCCTGCGGCCCGCGCACCACGGAAGCGGCGGTTTCGTCGCAGCTGGTTTCGATGCCAAGAACTGTCAGCATTGGGTCCTGCCCGCCGTCGCGGCTGCCGTGGTTTCACGGGGTTGCCGGTGTCTCAAAAGGTGCTCCGGTGCCCTAATCCGGCCCATCCCGTATAATCCGGGATTGTGCCGCCTTGGACAATGGCGCTAGAGAACCTATTGTCATCATGAATTCAATGGTCAGCCCCTAGCACCCGGATCCTTCGTCTTGCAATCGAAACCTTTGCGCATCGGAACGCGTGGCAGTGCCCTCGCACTCGCCCAGGCCCATGAAACCCGTGACCGGCTCGCCGCCGCCCATGGCCTCAAGGAGGACGACTTCGAGATTGTCGTGATCAAGACCTCGGGCGACCAGATTCAGGACCGGCCGCTCTCGGAAGCGGGCGGCAAGGGCCTGTTCACCAAGGAAATCGAAGAGGCCCTGATCGAGCAGCGCATCGATCTGGCCGTGCATTCCTCCAAGGACATGCCGACCGTTCTGCCGCAGGGGCTGGCGCTGACGGCCTTTCTGCCGCGCGAGGACGTGCGCGATGCCTTCATCTCGCCCAAGGCCAAGCACCTCATGGATCTGCCGCAGGGCGCGGTGGTGGGCTCGTCCTCCCTGCGCCGTCAGGCGATGATCAAGCGCCTGCGCCCGGACATCGAGGTGGTGATGTACCGGGGCAACGTGCAGACGCGGCTGAAGCGCCTGGAGGAGGGGCAGGTGGATGCCACGCTTCTGGCCCATGCCGGCCTGCGCCGCCTTGGCCTTGCGCATATCATCACCAGCCTGCTCGACACGGAAGACTTCCTTCCCGCAGTCGGACAGGGCGCCATCGGCATCGAAAGCCGCATCGATGACGAGGCGACGCTGAAGCTGCTCGCGCCCATTCATGACCGTGACACGGAAATCCGGCTCACTGCCGAGCGCGCTTTCCTGGCGGTGCTGGATGGGTCCTGCCGCACGCCGATTGGCGGGCTGGCGGAAGTGGACGGGAACCGACTGCGCTTCCGGGGCATTATCCTGCGCCCGGATGGAAGCGAGCACCATGCCGTCACCCGCGAGGGCGGACTTGATGATGCCTTCGAGCTTGGCTGCGAGGCGGGTCAGATCCTGCAGTCTCTCGGTGGTCCTGCCTTCTTCCGGTACTGAGGTTCCTCATGCGCATTCTCGTCACCCGGCCCTATCCCCATTGTGCCCGAACCGCCGCGCGCCTGCGCGACATGGGGCATGAGGTGATCGAGGCGCCAGCGCTGGATATCGTGCGCCGTGCGCCGGACGAGATCGACCTCGACGGAGTCGATGCGCTGGCCATCACCAGCTCGCAGGCCATCGGCGCGCTGGTGGGTCACCGCCAGCTGCCGGAACTGGCGCGCCTTGCCGTCTATACGGTGGGTGCACGCACGGCGGCAGCGGCGCGGGAGCTCGGCTTCACCTCGGTGCTGAGCGCCGATGGGGATGCGGAAGACCTGTCGCGCCTGATCGAGGCCTGCCACGGAAGTGGCGACATTCTCTATTTTGGCGCGCGGGACCGCTCGGGGGATCTGGAAAAGCACCTTGCTGCCGCCGGGATCGGCTGCCGCCTGATCGAGGTCTATCAGGCCGATCCGGTCGCCAGCTGGCCACATGAGGTCAATGAGGCGCTGGTAAAGGGCGAGATCGACATTCTGCTCGCCTATTCCACCCGTTCCGCCGAGGTCTGTGCCAATCTGCTGCGCGGCCTTGCGCCCGCCATGCTGCCGCGCATGGTGGCGCTGTCGGCCAAGGCCGGGGCGCCGCTGACGGCGCTGGGGCCTGTGGAATGGGCGGAGACGCCGGACGAGGAGGCTCTGTTCCTGCGCGCCTTAAACCGCTGTTAACCGGCTGGGTGGCCTGCTCCCCCCCCGGCCAGACATCATGTCACGCCGGGTCAGCGGTTCCTGCCCTGCCGGTATCGTGTATAGTTGATGACCCTGAAGCCGGTCATGCCACAGGAGGAAGAGGTCATGGTTTCCGAAAAGGACAAGCCCGGTCAGGGCGCCAAAGGCTCCGAATCTGCAACCGGCGCATCTTCATCCAGCGCGGCAGGCGGCTCCCGCCGCCCGGTGACCATCGATCTGGTGCCGGAGAAGGTGGACGCAAAGGGCGAGGCTCCCAAGGCGGATACCCCCAAGGTGGATACCCCCAAGGGTGACGCAAAAGCGCCGGTTGCCGAACCGGCTGCCGCGGCAAAGCCGTCAGCACCGAAAGCCGGGACCGCTGCCGCAGCTCCGCAGGCAGGCGCCTCTGCAAGCCCCAAGGCGGCTCAGGAGGCAGCGGCTGCCAAGTCTGCATCCGCAGCCTCTACGCCGCAGGCGAGCCCGGCTGCTGCCAGCCAGAGCGCGGCCGGTGCCGCCAAGCCGTCCGCTGCTTCCGCAGCTTCGCAGAATGCTGCAGGCCCCAGCGCTTCCGGGCAAGGCGCTGAGCCTGCCGCTTCATCCGCCTCGTCTTCTGCCACGGCTCAGGCCGAGCGGGCGCCGTCCTCATCGCAGCCGCGCCGCCCGGCGGCTGCCTCCATCGGCTTCGGTGGTGCGCTGGCGGCTTCGCTGCTTGTCAGCGCCGCCGTGTTCGGCGCCGGCTACGGGCTCAATCTGGCAGGCTATCTGCCGCTGCGCGCCGGGCTCAGTGCCGAGGTTGCCGAACAGGCGGCGCTGGACGCCACCCGTCTCGACACGCTGGAGCGCCGCCTGGCCGAATTACAGGCTGCGGCTCCGGCTGAAGGTCAGGCACAGGGCGATGCCCAGCCTCCCGTCCCGGAGGAACTGGCGAGCCTCGACACGCGCCTGACCCAGACCATTGACGCCCTGCGCGGTGACACATCTTCCCGTCTTGCCGATTTGACCAGCCAGCTTGATTCCCTGCGTGGCAGGATGGACGGCATGGCTGGTGCAGCGCCTGCCGAAGGCGGCGAGCCAGCTCCCGCGTCTTCCTCCCCGGCCCCTGATGCGCAGCTGATGGCCCGTCTGGACGGCATGCAGAAAGCCATCGACAGTCTGTCAGCCTCTCTGGCCGCGCTGCAATCGGCGGCCACCAGCACCGAAGCGGCAATCCGCACCGTTTCGGATGCGCAGGGGCGCAATGCCGGCACGCTGACCAGTCTGTCTGCCGATCTGACGGCGGCAACGGAAGAGAGCCGCAGGTCCCTGGATGCGCTGAAAGCCGAAGCCGGGGAGCTGACCCAGCGCCTTGCCGCTGTGGAAACCACCATGGGCGATGCCACCGCCCGTGAAATGGCAGCGCGCGCCGTGGCCGTTTCCGCGCTCAAGACAGCGGTGGATGCGGGCAAACCCTTCGAGACGGAACTGGCCGCCCTGCGCGCCAGCCTGCCGGAAGGCACGGACATTGCCCTGCTGGAGAGCCATGCGGCACAGGGCATTGCCCCGCAGCAGAAGCTGATGGCGGACTTCGCGCCCGTGGCCCGCGCAATCCACGCCACCTTTGCCAAGCCAGCCGAAGACGGGTCGATTCTTGGCAGCCTGACCTCCAGCGCCGCCTCCATCTTCACCGTGCGCGGACCGGGCGATGCCAGCGGGCAGGGGCCGGAAGCTTCCCTGCGGCGCATGGAAAATGCCGTCTCTGCCGGGGATCTGCCTGCCGCGCTGGCCGCTTATGACGAACTGCCGGAGGCGGGAAAGACGGCCGGTGCGGACTGGGCAGCTTCTGCCCGCGCCCGTGTGGCCGTTGATGTGCTTACGGAAAAGACTTCGAAGGACGTTCTCTCCAGCCTCGCCCGCAAGGGCAGCTGATCCGACCCGCAGCCCGGAGGACTGGCATGATCCGCGTATTCGTCTTCTTCGCCGCCCTGTTCGCCGCCGCGCTCGGGTTCGCCTGGCTCGCCGATCTTCCGGGCATGGTCTCCGTCACCTGGAATGGCTACATCTGGGAGCAGCCGCCGGCCACCGTGGCCGTGGTTGTCATCGTGGGGCTGGCATTGTTCCTCGGGGCGGTCTGGCTTGCGCTCACCGTGCTGCGCTCGCCGAAGATCGCCAGCCGCTTCTTCCGCCGCCGCCGCCGTGACAGGGGCTATCAGGCTCTGTCCTCCGGCCTGCTGGCGCTGGGCACGGGCAATGCGAAGCTGGCGCGCAAACATGGCCTGGAGGCCTGCAAGCTGCTGCCCGGCGAACCGGCCGCCCAATTGCTGATCGCGCAGGCCGCGCAGATGTCCGGTGACCGGGATGAGGCGCGCCGCCGCTTTGAAACCATGCTGGAAGATCCGCGCACCCGCGTTCTCGGCCTGCATGGCCTGTTCATCGAGGCCGAGCGTGAGGGCGCACCTGCCGCGGCCCGCCATTATGCTGAAGAGGCGCTGAAGGCGCAGCCCAGCCTCGACTGGGCCGGCAAGGCCGTGCTGGGCTATCAGGCGGTCGCTTCCGATTGGGAAGCTGCCATCGCCACGCTGGAAAAGAACTACACCGCCCGCCTCATCGGCAAGCCGGCCTACCGGCGCCAGCGCGCCGTGCTGCTGACCGCAAGGGCACTGGAGCTGGAGGACAGCGATCCCGATCAGGCCATGCAGCTCGCCCGTGAGGCGCATGGGCTGGCCGGAGATCTGGTGCCTGCCGCAGCCGTCACCGCCCGTCTTGCCACCCGCAAGGGCGATGTGCGCAAGGCGGCCAAGGTGCTGGAAGCCACCTGGCGCCTGTCGCCGCATCCCGACTTGGCCGAGGCCTATGCCCATGCCCGCATTGGTGATGCCGCTGCCGACCGGCTGAAGCGGGTGAAGACGCTGGCCGCGCTGCGCCCCAACACGGCGGAGGGCGCGCTTGCCATCGCCCGTGTGGCGCTGGATGCCCGCGAATTCGCCGAAGCCCGCGCCCAGCTGAAAAAGGTGCTGCGCTCCGAGCCCACCCGCAATGCCTTCCTGCTGATGGCGGATCTGGAAGAAGCCGAAAGCGGCGACAAGGGCCGCATGCGCGAGTGGCTGGCCCGCGCCGTGCGCGCGCCCCTCGACAAGGCATGGATTGCCGATGGCGTGGTTTCCTCCGTCTGGTCGCCGGTTTCGCCGGTCACGGGTCGGCTCGATGCCTTCGTCTGGGACACGCCGCCCGCGCCCTCCGGTGCGCTGGCGCTGGATCTGCCCGATGAGGCCCTGTTCGACCGCCCCGGCCTTGCCGCGCCGCAGGAGGCAGCCGCAGAGGCGGCGCGTCCCAGTGGCCCCTTCGATATGCCCGTGCGTTCGCCCAAGCCGGAAGCCGGAGGCGAGCCGGTGATGGACCTGACGCCAGAGCCTGCTGCGACGCCTGCCGCAACACTGGCGGAAACGCCCGGTGAAAAGCCTGCCGGGGCTGCTGCGGCAACCGTCAACGGCGCTGCTGCTCCCCAGCCGGGCAAGCCTGCCTCCGCCCCGGCTTCTGCTGCAGCCGTGGCGCCGGTTGATGTGATCAACCCGGCGGCAAGCCAGCCGGTGGATGCACCGGCGCCGGACAATGCGGGCAGCCCCGTCCGCCACGCCGCCGCCTATCCCTTCCCCCGCCTGCCGGACGATCCGGGCCCGGAGGCCGCCGACGACGTGCCTCTGCCCAAGCCGAAGTTCGTGAACTGAGGCGGGGACTGTCCTGGGGCAGCAGCACCGCCCCGGACAGCCGGAAGACGCGCAACGCCTCCCCACCGCGCCGTCCCGGCCCCCCTGCTGTCCTCTGGGCCGGGACCTGTAAGGGAGGCAAAAGCCTTCGCGTTTCCCGGCTGCCGCCTCCAGCAGGCCGTCAAACGCCGCCCGGAGCCGTGCGGATGCTGAAGCATCCACAGGCGGGAAGGGCGGTGACAATCTTGCAAGAAAGGCTCTTGCATCCCCGCCCCGCCTCCGCTATCAAGCGCGCACCACCGCACCAAGCGGTGCCGGTCTCCGCGCATTGCGCCGGACACCATCCGCAAGAGCTTCAAGGCTCCAGCCGGATAAGCCGCTTTAGCTCAGTTGGTAGAGCACATCATTCGTAATGATGGGGTCGCAGGTTCGAGTCCTGCAAGCGGCACCAGTTTCTCACTGCTTGATCATTATTGTGAATTTGAGTCCGCTCTTGTTTTGAGGTTGCAGGCAGGCGGTCATACAGCAGATTCGCAGCGTCTTTGAAGCGGGTGATCCGGCAGAGAGCGCAATTTGTAAGGGATTCTTACAAGTTAGAACGTAGTCCCGCTCTTCTTAAAGTTCGGCCCTCTCGCTCAATATGACGAGATCAGCGCGGCAGGCAAATAGGCGGCCGTTCTTACGGCTGGTGCCGGTGGCGCCTATTCTTCAAAAAAGCCAGGCCTGTGCGGGACTGTAGCCCTCTTCGTGCTCCACAAACTTCCTTCCGTCATGCCATGACTTGATCATGGCATCCATTCCGTGACCGTGCTGCACGCTCAGTCTCTGTGAAGACACGTCCCCCGTTACCGCTCCGGCACAGGGATATGTAAGGGCATGGATGCCATGGTCGAGCCATGGCAAGACGGAAGCAACGGGGTGCCGTGAGGAAGGGAGCGCCGATGCGGGAGAAGGCGGAGCTGACGCTTCATCCTGCTCCGGGCCGGGATATCTGATTGACCTTTGGGGGAAGCGTCATCCCCCATCCCCCAAACACCACCGCCCATTTGCGCCGCAATCTTGACCTTGCTGCCTTGACAAGGCCATGGTTAACGCCTGTGTGCGGGGTGTGATTCGGCGGGGCTTTCGGGCTGCCGGGCGGAGGGGTGTTTGGGCGAGACGGGGACCATTGAGCTTGCGCGGCGTGCGGGGGCGATGGGGCTGGCGGTTCTATAACCAGCGCGGCACAGCCGAGCAGCACATCAAGGAAGGCAAGTATGCCTTTCGCTGGACGCGGCTGTCATGCCGGAGGCTCCGCGACAACGAGGTAGGGCTGCAACTGCACGCGCCAGCCTGCAACTTGGCCACTTCTTGCGCTGTATCGAGTTGCCCGGGGCCATGGCCGACTGGTCGTTGAGCAGCCTGCAACTGAAGCTGATCAAGATCGGGGCGCGTGTCGTGCGTCACGCCCGCGCCATCACCTTCCAGCTGGTCGAGGTCGCCGTCACCGGCCCGATGGTGCGCGCCATCCTCGCCGCCATCCGCCGGTTTCGAGAACCTCCGCTATGCGGATGACCGTAATCCAGACCCACAATGAACGAAAGCGGCAGGACAGCCCTGCCCGCTGCGCTAAAAAAACAATATCGCTGGGCGAGAACGGGGCGGCTTCACCGCCGGATCTGCCATGTCCAAGAGCCCGCGCGACCGAAGACGCCGCTCGGCGCAAAGAGCACTTGTCCAGCGGCCAGGTTCGTGCGACCACTACGTCTAGCGGGACGCCACTTTGGGAATGTCAGCTTACAGCAGAGGGTCCCAGCTTTGCCAAATCATCAAATTTCATACCTATTTGCCCCACCAAAACCAGAAGATTTCATAGAGCTGCGTTCTGATTGCGGATGGGGCGAGATCGGTCTCGACACTGCAAAAAGAGCGTTAGAGCGAAGTGTCATCGATCTGACCTGTTTTGAAGGTGAACATCTCATTGGTATGGGTCGTGTGGTCGGGGATGGGGTGCTGTATTTCTACCTGCAAGACATCATTGTGCGACCAAGCCATCAGAACCGCTCAATCGGGCGACAGATTGTTTCAAAGCTTCTCGAAGAGGCCTTGGCACGCGCCGCGACGGGCGCAACGATTGGTTTGATGTCTGCGAAGGGTAAAGAAACATTCTACCAGCATTTTGGCTTTCAGGAGCGACCTACCGGCCAGTTGGGTGCCGGGATGACCCAATTCGTCTTGACGAAATAGCTGCCCTTTAAACGCATTGCAGCATTCGGCACTCTGGGCTCGGAGCGGAAGTATCGTGCTATGCGCGCGAATGTCCGGTTTGACGCGGTGGCGACACGATCTGAATGTCGATAAAATGACCACCCGAGGAAACCCATGGAACTATTGTCTGTTGCTATCTTCGCAGGTGCCCTGCTTCTGAATGCGGGAACCCCCGGTCCAAGCATCGCTGCACTTGTATCGCGGGTGATCACCAGCGGTTGGCGGGACGTTGTACCCTTCGTCGCGGCTATGTGGATTGGTGAGGTTATCTGGCTCACTATGGCAATGGCTGGCCTCACCGCGCTGGCACAGACATTCCAATTCGGCTTTCATATCCTGAAGTGGCTCGGCGTTGCCTATCTCTGCTGGCTGGCGTTCAAGATGTGGCAGAAGCCGGTGGGCGAGGCTGCTGACGATCTTCCTCGGCGGGCTTCGCCCTTGTCCATGTTCGGTGCGGGTATGGCGCTCACCTTGGGCAACCCGAAGATTATGGTGTTCTACCTTGCCCTTCTGCCGTCCCTGATCGATCTTTCGGTGACGGGAGTTCGGGAATGGGCGATCCTCGCCGCTGTCACGCTGATGACGCTGGCTGCAATTGATCTGACCTGGACCTTCCTCGCCCATAAGGCGCGGCTTCTATTGCGAACCCCTCGTGCCACACGGATTGCCAATCGGATTGGAGCCATCGCTCTGGGCGGGGCCGCCGCCGCTATCGCTACACGAAATTAATGATCGAGATTAGAGCAGCGAACCCTGAGGATTTGCCAGTCGTTCACTCGATCACGCAAAAGGCTTATGCGGTCTGGCTACCCGTTTTGGGCTATCCGCCCCAGCCAATGACAGAGGATCACTCCGGATGGTTGCTTTCTTCGTGTCTCATAAGCCTCCTTCCGTCATGCCATGGTCGAGCCATGGCAAGACGGAAACAACAGGGTTTCGTGAAGGATGGGGTTGCCGATGCGGGAGAAGGCCGAGCTGACGCTTCCTCCTGCTCCGGGCCGGGATATCTGATTGACCTTTGGGGGAAGCGTCATCCCCTATCCCGCCAAACACCACCGCCCATTTGCGCCGCAATCTTGACCTTGCTGCCTTGACAAGGCCATGGTTAACGCCTGTGTGTGGGGTGTGATTCGGCAGGGCTTTCGGGGCTGCCGGGCGGAGGGGTGTTTGGGCGAGACGGGAACCATTGAGCTTGCGCGGCGTGCGGGGGCCATGGGGCTGGCGGTTCTGGGGCTTGCCGGGGGGCTGACCGTGTTCAGTGCCTTCACGGTGCTTGTCTGCCTTGGCGGGGCAGTCGGGCTCTACACGTCGCTGCCGCGCCGCAAGCCGCCCACGGGGGCGGTGCAGCCGCGCTGGCGCCCTTCGATCTTCACCTCTGATCTCATTGGGTTTTCTGTCGGCATTCCCCTGTTCACGGCGGCTTTTGCCGGTGCGGGGCTGATGCCCGGCAGCGCGGGGCTGTGGTTTCTGCTGCTGCTTCTGCCCGCCGGTCTGTCGATCCCGGTCTTCATGATTGCGGTGAGGCAGGAAACCTCCTGGATCCGCTTCTTCGGCAATGGCTTCGAGGTGACGGAACTCGGCCGTGTCATCCGGGTGCGTTACACGGATCTTGCCCGTGTCGAGCTGAAGCTGCGCAACGTGCGCGGCACGCTGGACTGGGCGGCGGCCATGCTGGGGGCCGAAAAGGCCGTGGTGCTGCTGGGCGGCTCCGGCGCATCCACGGCGCTGACCTTCCGCCGCAAGGACGGGTCCACCTTCATCATCTCCACCGAGGCAATCCCGGATCTGGAGCGCATCTTCATCGACATGGACCGTGCCGGCATTGACCTGCCTGCGGGCCTGTCCGAGCGCGGCAAGCGGCGCATCCGGCGGGTGCGCGAAAAGCGCTATGGCAAGGTGGCGCCGCAGGAAAGCTTCATGCCGCTGCCGCCGGACATGCCGCGGACCGTGCGTGAGGGGCTGGAGCTTTTGGCCCGCCAGAGGGCCCAGCAGCGCGCCTTGCAGCAGAGCGGCGCCTCCGGCCTGCAAGGCCAGTCCCGTGCGCGGGCGGGGCTTTGACGCTGGCCGGCCCTGTGCTTTCCTTGCGGAGAACTGCATTCTCCGGGAACCGGCTGCCGTGGCATGGCGTTGCTGTTCCTGTGAAACAGTTGTCCGGCGGTTGCTTCATTGCAACCCCTGTCAATGCTAGGCTCCGCCGTCGAACCTGCGGCTCTGAAAGGCGCGTTGTCCGAACATGACACTTGACCAGTTTATTGTCTTCGCCCTTCTTGGCCTCGTTTTCTTCAGCTTTTTCAAGGAAATATATCCGCCGGAGGTGACCGCCCTGGCAGGCACGGCCGTGCTTCTGGCGGTCGGCATCATCGATACCAAGGAGTTTCTGTCGGTCTTCAGTTCCGGCGCGCCGATCACCATCGCCATGATGTTCATCCTCAGTGCAGCTCTGGAGCGAACCGGCGTGCTGCAGGTGCTGGGGGAGTGGCTGGGGGCCTCCGCCAAGGGCTCCTATCTCAGGGCCGTCTTCATCATGATGGTCATGGCGATCATCGCCTCGGCCTTCATGAACAACACGCCGGTGGTCATTCTGCTGGCGCCGGTGATGATCGCGGTTTCGGCGCAGCTGGGGTCTGCCCCGTCGAAATTTCTTATTCCGCTGTCCTATGCGGCCATTCTCGGCGGCACGCTGACGCTGGTCGGCACCTCCACCAACATTCTGATGAGCGGCATCACGACAAAGGCCGGGCTGCCGGCCCTCGGCATGTTCGAGATGACGGGCGTCGGTCTTGTCTTCGCGGCTGTCGGCCTTGTCTACATGCTCTTTGCTGTGCGCTACCTGCTGCCCGAGCGCCAGTCCATGGCAGGCGTCCTGGGGCAGGGCGGCTCGCGCCGCTTCATGGCACGGCTGCTGGTGCCGGCGGGCTCACGCTATGTGGGCAAGACGCTGAGTGAACTGCCTTTCACCAACAGTCAGAGCCGGGTGGTGGACGTGCTGCGCGGCGAACAGTCCCTGCGCAACAGGCTGGACGGCATCACCCTGCAGGCCGGTGACCGGATCGTGGTGAAGACCGGCACGGGCGAGATTCTGGCGCTGAAGGAAGACGGGCAGATCGAGTTCCGCGATGTGTCCGATCAGGGCTTCGAGCCGGTCGCCGCCGATCAGAGTATCACGCTGGAGGCCAGTGTCGGCCCCAATTCGCGCCTGATCGGGCGGCTGCTCAATTCGCTGGACCTGCGCCGCACCTATGGCGTCTATGTGATGGCCGTGCACCGGCAGGACCGCAATATCTCCAAGGAGATCAACACGCTCCGCCTGCATTTCGCCGACACGCTGCTGCTGGAAGGCCCCGCCGAGGGCCTGCAGCGGCTGGCCCAGAGCGAAGGCCTGATCAACCTCTCTGCCCCGCAGGAAAGCCCGATCCGCCGTCAGAAGGCCCCCATCGCCATCGCTGCCATTCTGGGTGTCATGGTTCTGGCGGCGCTCAATGTCATGCCCATCGAGGGGCTGGCGCTGATCGGGGCTGTCATTGTCATGATGACGCGCTGCATCGAGCCGCAGGATGCCTTTGATTCCATCGATTGGAACATCCTCTTCCTCATCTACGGCATGCTCGGCTTCAGCATCGGCATGGAAAAGACCGGGGCAGTGCAGCTGGTGGTGGATGGGGTGATGCATGTGCTCGGGCATGCCAATCCGATCGTCATTCTGGCCATGGTCTATGTGCTGACCTCGGCGCTGACGGAGATGGTCAGCAACAATGCAGTGGCGGTGCTGGTCGGGCCGCTGGCCATTTCGCTGGCGCAGCAACTGGGGCTTGATCCCCGGCCCTTCATCATGGCGGTGATGTTTGCCGCCAGCGCCAGCTTCGCCACGCCCATCGGCTACCAGACGAACACCTTCGTCTACAGCGCCGGCGGCTACAAGTTCCGCGACTTCATCGTCGCCGGCCTGCCGCTGAACATCATCTTTGCCGTTGTCGCCGTTGTGGCCATCCCGCTGTTCTTCCCGTTCTGAGGGCAGGCGCGGGACGGATCACACCCACGCGGGCTTGCGCTTCTCGAAGAAGGCGGAAATGCCCTCGTGGGCTTCCGGGTCTTCCCAGCAATCGGCGAGCTGGCGGATGGTGTCTTCGATCACCGCATCGGTGATGGGCGTGCTGAGCGAGCGGGCGAGGCGCTTGGCGCGGGCAACGGCGCCGGGCGCAGCGGAGAGATAGGGCTTCACCTCCCGCTCGATGGCAGCGTCCAGATCCTCAGGTGCAACGGCCCGGGCGGCAAGGTCCAGTGCCACGGCCTCCTGCGCATCGAACAGACGGGCGGACATGAACACGCGCCGCGCCTTGCCCTCGCCCATGCGGGCCAGAACATAGGGGCTGATGGTGGCCGGGATCAGGCCAAGGCGGGTCTCGGTCAGGCCGAATTTCGCGCCTTCTGCTGCAATGGCCACGTCGCAGACACTCATCATGCCGATGCCGCCGCCAAAGGCCTGACCTTGCACACGGCCAATGAGGGGGTTCGGCAACTCGTTCAGCGCCTTCAGCATCAGCGCCAGCTTGCGTGCCTCGGCCATGCGGGTGGCGCGCTCAGCGGTAAATTGCTCGCGCATCCAGTCCAGATCACCGCCCGCGCAAAAGCTCGCGCCCTCGCCGGTGAGGATCACCACGCGCACGGCGCTGTCTGCGGCAAGCCGGGCGGCGGCCCTCGTGAGTTCGGCAATCATCTGCGCCGACAGGGCGTTGTGCTTGTCCGGGCGGGCGAGCGTCAGCGTGGCGACGCCGCGGGCGTCCGTTTCAAGGCGGATGGTCTCGAATGTCTCGCTCATTTTATGTGTCCTTCCTGAGCGTGCGGGCGAAGGCGCCGGCT
Source organism: Pannonibacter phragmitetus DSM 14782 (assembly GCF_000382365.1). Classification (GTDB taxonomy): domain Bacteria; phylum Pseudomonadota; class Alphaproteobacteria; order Rhizobiales; family Stappiaceae; genus Pannonibacter; species Pannonibacter phragmitetus. The sequence goes on from NZ_KB908230.1 coordinate 22,908, forward strand.
TCCGCCAGCCTTTCCTTGTCCAGTCCGGTCTCGAAACCCTTGTCCGCCAGCAGGGCGGCAACTGCTTCCGTCGCCACATTGCCCTTCGCGCCGGGGGCATAGGGGCAGCCGCCGAGCCCGCCCACGGCGGCGTCAAAGACACGCAAGCCCTTTTCAAGGCTCACCTCGACATTGGCGAGTGCCAGTCCCTTGGTGTCGTGATAATGCCCGGCGAGTTTTTGCGCGGGCACCTGTGCCAGCACCGCATCCAGCATCCGGCCGATGGTCTCCGGCGTGCCTGTGCCAATGGTGTCGCCGAGGGAAATCTCGTAGCAGCCCATGGCCAGCAGCTTGGCGGCGACATCAGCCACGTTTTCCGGCGGGGTGGGGCCGTCATAGGGGCAGTCGGTGATGCAGGAGATGTAGCCGCGCACCGGGATGCCGTCCTCCAGCGCCTTGTCCACCAGCGGGCGGAAGCGCTCCAGACTCTCTGCGATGGAGCAATTGATGTTCTTGCGCGAAAAGCCTTCCGAGGCCGAGCCGAACACGGCCACCTCATCCGCCCCGGCCGCGCGGGCGGCCTCGTAGCCCTTCACGTTGGGGGTGAGGGCCGTATAGGCGGTCTGCGGCCGGCGGTGGATGCCCGCCAGCACATCGGCGGCATCGGCCATCTGCGGCACCCATTTGGGGCTGACGAAGCTGGTGACCTCGATCTTGGCAAAGCCGCAGGCGCTCAGCATATCGACAAGGCGGATCTTGTCTGCGGTGGCGATCTGCGCCTTCTCGTTCTGCAGCCCGTCGCGGGGGCCCATTTCGAACAGGGTGACGAAACCGGTCATAACGCTTCTCCGGAGTGTTCGTTGCTTGCGCGCTGGCGCAGTTCGCGGCGGATCACCTTGCCGGTGGTGGTCATGGGCAGGGCATCGACAAATTCCACCTCGCGCGGGTATTCGTGGGCGGCAAGGCGGGTCTTGACGAATTGGGCGATGTCACCGGCGAGGCTGTCGCGGGGTTCCACCCCGGCTTTCAGCACGACGTAAGCCTTGACGATTTCCGTGCGCTGGGCGTCCGGCTTGCCGACAACGCCGGCCATGGCGACGGCGGGATGGCGCAGCAGGCAATCCTCGATCTCGCCCGGCCCGATGCGGTAACCGGAGGAGGTGATCACGTCATCATCCCGGCCGACGAAGCGCAGCCAGCCGTCCGCATCACGCACGCCCGTGTCGCCGGTCAGCATCCAGCCGTTGAGGAACTTGGCGCGGGTGGCGGCCTCGTTGTTCCAGTAGCCAAGGAACATCACCGGATCGGGCCCGCGCACAGCGATCAGCCCTTGCTCGCCATCGGCGGCAAGTTCGCCTTTCTCCGTCACCACATCCACATCATGGCCGGGTACGGCGCGGCCCATGATGCCGGGGCGCGCCTCCATGACGGCGGCGCAGCTCGACACGATCATGTTGCACTCGGTCTGGCCGTAGAACTCGTTGATGGTCAGGCCGAAGACCTTGCGGCCCCAGGCGATGAGCTCGGCCCCCAGCGTCTCGCCGCCCGATGCGACGGAGCGCAGGGCCAGTTTGTAGCGGGTCTGCGGGCTTTCCACCTGCCGCATCATCTTCAGCGCGGTGGGCGGCAGGAAGGCGTTGCGGATGTTCTGTTTTTCCATCAGCTCGAAGGCCGCTTCCCCGGTGAACTTGCGAAATCGGCAGGCGACCACAGGGATGCCGTGGTAGAGCGCGGGCATCAGCACATCGAGAAGCCCGCCGATCCAGGCCCAGTCCGCCGGGGTCCAGAACCTGTCGCCGGGGCGGGGCAGGAAGTCGTGGCTCATTTCCACACCCGGCAGATGGCCCAGCAGCACTCGGTGCCCATGCAGCGCGCCCTTGGGCTGGCCGGTTGTGCCGGAGGTGTAGATGATGATGGCCGGATCTTCGGCGGCGGTGTCCACCGGGGTGAAAGCCGTCTCGTGGCCGGTCAGGGAGTGTGCCAGATCTTCCGCAACGTGATGGGCGCCGTCGATGCAGAACACGGTGGTGAGGGCGGGAAGCTTGTCCCGCAGGTGCTCCAGTTTGGCTGCGCCGCCTGCATCGGTGACGAGGATCTTCACCCCCGCATTGCCCAGCCGGTATTCCAGCGCCTCTTCGCCGAAGAGGGTGAAGAGCGGAATGGTGACCGCCCCGCATTTCAGCGCGGCGATATGGGCGGCGGCGGTCTCGATGCTCTGCGGCAGCAGCACGCCCACCCGGTCGCCGCGCTCAAGGCCACGGGCGCGGAACAGGTTGGCCAAGCGGTTGGACAGGGCCTTCAGCTCGCCATAGCTGACACGGGTGGCGGTGCCGTCTTCGGCCACATAGGTGATGGCTTCGCGGTCCGGTTCTGCGTCTGCCCAGCGGTCACAGATGGCGGTGCCGATGTTGAAGCGATCGGGGATCTGCCAGCGGAAGGCCGCCCGCATCGCCGCATAGCTGTCAGCTTCAGGCAGCATCGGCGCTCTCCTGTGCAAGGGCCAGCAGCAGCGTGCCATCGGTCACCTGCTCGCCTTCGCTGACGAAGACATCGCCGATCACCCCGTCACGCGGGGCGGTGAGCGTGTGCTCCATCTTCATGGCTTCCAGGATCAGCAGAGGTTCGCCGCGTGTCACGGCCTGCCCCTTGGCGGCGGTCAGCACCTTCACCAGCCCCGGCATCGGAGCAATCAGCCGGTCACCGGCAGCATCGCCCTCATCCTCGCCGGACAGCATGTCGGCGCGGGTGAATTCGAAGGCCTCGCCGCCGTGGAAGACGGAGATGGCCGCGCCCATGTCGGCAATGCGCGCCTTGTCCCGGTGGCCGCCCATGTCGAAGCGGATGGTGCCGTCTTCCACATGGGTGATCTCGACCTCCAGAACGCTGTCCGCCACATGGGCGGAAAAACGGCTGCGGCCAAGGCTGTGCACCTCGACTTCAAGCCGCGTGCCCTTGTGGTCGAGCACGGCAAACTGCCGCGCCGCGCTCCAGGCCCGCCAGCCGCTCAGCCGCTCCCATGGGTCCTGCCCGGTGGCTGGGCGCGTCAGGCCAAGGCTGGTGAGGGCGGCAAGCGCCAGCACCACCGGCGGGGTGCCGGGCCTTGCGGTCAGCGCCTCCTGATCGCGGCCAATGAGGCCGGTGTCCACGTCTCCGGCGGCAAAGCCCTCGTGACGGCACAGGGCGGCGAGGAAGGCGGCGTTGGTGACCGAGCCCGCCACTTCCGTTGCCTCAAGCGCTGCCAGCAGCCGGGCCAGCGCCGTCTTGCGGTCCGGGCCGTGGACGATGATCTTGGCGATCATCGGATCATACCATGGGGTGATCGTGTCGCCCTGCCGCACGCCGGAATCAACGCGGGCCATGTCTTCCGGCAGGCGCAGATGGGTCAGCGTGCCGGTGGCCGGCAGGAAGCCGCGTTCCGCATCCTCGGCATAAAGCCGCGCCTCGAAGGCCCAGCCGTTGATGGCCAGCTGGTCCTGCGTCAGGGGCAGGGGCTCGCCATTCGCCACTTTCAGCTGCCATTCCACCAGATCCTGCCCGGTGATGTATTCCGTCACCGGATGCTCCACCTGCAGGCGGGTGTTCATCTCCATGAAGTAGAACCGGTCCTGCGACAGGCCTTCCGACACATCGGCGATGAACTCGATCGTACCCGCCCCGCAATAGCCGATGGCCTGTGCGGCCTTGACGGCGGCAGCGCCCATGGCGGCGCGCATCGCCTCCGGCATGCCGGGGGCAGGGGCTTCCTCGATCACCTTCTGGTGGCGGCGCTGCAGCGAGCAGTCCCGCTCGAACAGATGCACCACATTGCCCTTGCTGTCGCCGAAGACCTGAATTTCGATGTGGCGGGGCTTGGTCAGATATTTCTCGATCAGCACGCGCGGATCGCCGAAGCTCGCCGCGCCCTCGCGCTGCGCGCCTTCCAGTGCGGCGCGGAAGTCCTCGCGCCGGTCCACCCGGCGCATGCCCTTGCCGCCGCCGCCTGCACGGGCCTTGATCAGCACGGGATAGCCGATTTCATCAGCGCGCTCCTGAAGGAAATCCGCATCCTGATTGTCGCCGTGATAACCCGGCACCACCGGCACCCCGGCCTTTTCCATCAGCGCCTTGGCGGCATCCTTCAGCCCCATGGCGCGGATGGCGCTGGCGCTGGGGCCGATAAAGGCAATGCCGGCCGCTTCCAGCGCCTCGACGAAATCCGGGTTCTCCGACAGGAAGCCATAGCCCGGATGCACCGCCTCCGCGCCCGACTGGCGGCAGATCTCGATGATGCGTTCGGCCTTGAGATAGCTTTCGGCCACCGGTGCCGGACCCAGCCGCCAGGCCTCGTCTGCCATGGCCACATGCTGCGCGCCCGCATCCGCATCCGAATAGACCGCTACAGTGCGGACACCAAGCCTGCGCGCCGTCTTGATCACCCGGCAGGCAATTTCACCGCGGTTGGCGATGAGGATTTTTCTGAACATGATTTCCTCCCTCACATCCGGAACAGGCCGAAGCGGGTGTCTTCGATCGGGGCGTTGAGGGCGGCGGAGAGGGAGAGGGCGAGGATCTCGCGGGTCTTGCGCGGATCGATGATGCCGTCGTCCCACAGCCGCGCCGAAGCATAGAGCGGGTGGCCTTGCGCCTCGAACTGGTCGATGACCGGCTGCTTGAAGGCCTTTTCCTCGTCTATTGACCAGCTGCCGCCCTTGCGCTCGATGCCCTCGCGCCGGACGGTGGCCAGCACACCGGCGGCCTGTTCGCCGCCCATCACCGAAATGCGGGAGTTGGGCCAGGTCCACAGGAAGCGGGGCGAATAGGCGCGCCCGCACATGCCGTAATTGCCCGCGCCGAAGGAGCCGCCGACCAGCATGGTGATCTTCGGCACGGAGGTGGTGGCCACAGCCGTCACCAGCTTGGCGCCATCCTTGGCGATGCCGCCGCTTTCATACTTCCGCCCAACCATGAAGCCGGTGATGTTCTGCAGGAACACGAGCGGGATCTTGCGCTGGGAGCAAAGCTCGACGAAGTGTGCGCCCTTGACCGCGCTTTCGGAGAAAAGCACGCCATTGTTGGCGATGATGCCCACGGGCATGCCGTAGATATGGGCAAAGCCGCAGACCAGCGTGGTGCCGTAGCGGGCCTTGAACTCGTCAAAGCGCGAGCCGTCGGTGATGCGGGCGATCACCTCGCGGATGTCATAGGGCGTCTTCAGATCCGCCGGAACCACGCCGAAGATTTCCTCCGGATCATAAAGCGGGTCTTCCGGGCTTTGCAGGTCGAGATGCACCTGCTTGGTGCGGTTGAGATTGGCCACCGCCCGGCGCGCAAGGGCCAGCGCATGGGCATCGTCCCGGGCGAGGTGATCGGCGACACCGGAGAGGCGCGTGTGCACATCGCCGCCGCCAAGGTCTTCCGCGCTCACCTCCTCACCCGTCGCCGCCTTCACCAGCGGCGGGCCTGCGAGGAAGATGGTGCCCTGATTGCGCACGATGATGGTTTCATCGCTCATGGCCGGAACATAGGCCCCGCCTGCGGTGCAGGAGCCCATCACCACGGCGATCTGGGCGATGCCGCGTGCGGACATGTTGGCCTGATTGAAGAAGATGCGGCCGAAATGGTCGCGGTCCGGGAACACCTCGTCCTGGTTCGGCAGGTTGGCGCCGCCCGAATCCACCAGATAGACGCAAGGCAGATTGTTCTCGGCGGCAATCTCCTGCGCCCGCAGGTGCTTCTTCACCGTCATGGGGTAGTAGGTGCCGCCCTTCACCGTCGCGTCATTGGCGACGATCATCACTTCCCGGCCCTCGACACGGCCAATGCCGGCGATGACGCCCGCCGAAGGGGAGGCGTTGTCATAGAGCCCATGGGCGGCGAAGAGGCCGACTTCCAGAAAGGGCGAGCCGGGGTCGAGCAGGCGCGAGACGCGCTCGCGCGGCAGGATCTTGCCGCGTGAGGCATGGCGGGCGCGGGCTTCAGCTCCGCCGCCTTCAAAGGCCGCTTCCGCCGCCCGGCGCACCTCTTCTAGGGCCGCTTCATGCGCCTTGCGGTTCTTCTCGAAAACCTCGCCGCGCGTGGCCGCGTTCGATTTCAGGATGCCCATTGTCTCCCGGCTCCTCTCCCTCCGGTGACGCTTGCGGTCACCATGTCCAGATAGATGGTTTCGATATCGGCCTTGGAGAGCCTGCCGCCCTCCCGGTACCAGGTGCCAAGGCCGGTCAGCATGGCGATGATGGCGCGGGTGGCCACCTGCGGCTCGCTGACGGCAAAGCTGCCCGCCTGCGCGCCGCGCTTCAGGATGTCCGTCAGGATTGCCTCATACCGCTGGCGCAGATGCTCGACGGCCTGAAAATTCTCCGGCTCCAGATTGCGCAGCTCCATGTAGGAGACAAACACCGCATCGGTGCGCGCCAGATGATAGCGGATGTGAAACCGGGTGAAGCGCTCCAGCGCCGCGTCCGGGCCTTCGCCGGGGTCTGCGGCGGCGCAGTTCGCGCCCCAGGCATCCAGCAGCGCCTGCATGTGGCTGACCATCAGGTCGCGCAGGATGTCCTGCTTGGTGGGGAAATGATTGTAGAGCGCACCGGGCTGGACGCCGACAGCGGTGGCAATCTGGCGCATGGAAACGGCGGCGTAGCCCTCGCGCGCAAACAGCCGCAGCGCCGCCTCGCGCACGCGCTCTGCCGTTTCCTCTCCTCTGGCGCCCACCGTGCGTGCCATGCCTGTTTCCTCCTGCAGAAGAAAATAAATGAACGATCATTCATTTGCAAGTGCAGCTGATGGAGGGGCCTCTTGATCAGGGAACCGTAGCTGCGCTTGTTCTGCTTCGGAGATCCCTTTTTCAACGGGGACCTCGTTATTTTCGTCTTGCCATGGCTCGACCATGGCATCCATTCCGTGACCGTGCAGCCGCTCTGAATGCTCGTGTCCTGTCGCTGCTCCAACATTGGGAGATGCAGGGGCATGGATGCCATGATCAAGTCATGGCATGACGGAAGATGCTCTGTGAAACACAAAGGGCGCGCCCACCTGGCGCGCCCTCAGACTGCTGACAAACCTTCGGCCTCTCCATCGTCATCCTCGGCCTTGTGCCGAGGATCTAACCAAATCAATGGCTTGCAGATGGCTGGGACAAGCCCGGCCATGACGAAAGAGGAGAATGCTTGCTTGGTCGTCGACCTCAGGGCGCACCCATCCGGCGCGCCCTTCTTTTCATTCCATCAGCTGTTCGGCCATCACGCCGATGGTCTGGACATAGACCTCAGCCTTGTTCCACTCCCGCAGAACCTCGTGGTTCGGGGTGCCGGGCGCCCAGCTTTCACCGGCGCGCCAGCCCTTCTGCTTCAGGTAGTTGGCGGTGGAAGCCATGACGTCCGGGATGGAGCGGATCAGGTCGCGCTTGCCGTCCCGGTCATAGTCGACGGCGTAGTTGAGATAGGAACTGGCGAGGAACTGGGTCTGGCCCAGCTCGCCTGCCCAGGCGCCGCGCATGTCTTCGCGCACCTTGTCGCCGTTCTCGATGATCTTCAGGGCCGAGACCAGTTCGCGGGTGAAGAATTCCGAGCGGCGGCAGTCGTAGGACAGGGTCGCGAGCGAGCGCACCACATCCATCTTGCCCGAGTTGGCGCCATAGCCCGTTTCCAGGCCCCAGATGGCGATGATGATCTGCGGCGGCACGCCGAAATCCTGCTGGATGCGCTCGAACATCCCGGCATACTGGGCATGCATCAGGCGGCCGCGGTCAATCAGCGCCTTGTTGACGCGCCGCTTGTAGAATTCATCGAAGCTCAGCTTGAAAGACTTCTGGCCGCGGTCGAGTTTGATCACCTGCGGATCATAGGTCACGCCCTCAAGGGCATTGGCAACCGTATAGGACTTCAGCCCGTACTGGCCGGGTGCCTCCTGTTTGAAGCTGGCAATCCAGGCATCAAAGCCGGAAGCATCATTGCCGCAGGCGGCAGCCTGAGCGGATGTGGCCGTCAGGGCGGGGGCGAGGGATGCAGTCAGGGAAAGGGCAAGAGCGCAAAGCAGCTTGCGCATGGCGGGCACTCCCGGATGACCCGGCGGCACAGGTGCCGGGCATGTGTGATGGGTGAAACCGAAAGGCGGATGATTCGTGTTGGCTCCTGCCTTTCGAATGAGCTGGCTTGCCTTTGTTTCCCCCGGTTCGTCAAGGGAAAGAGGGCATCAAATGCCGTTTCTCCGGGCAGTCCCACGCGGTTGTGACCGGATGTGACCCTCCGCAGGCTTCAGGCGGCAGGGTTTCATAGCGCAAGCCAATCGGCCGGAATGTGATGCAGACCACGGTTTTGGTCGCGCAACAGGCGCATGCCATAGCCATGGGGGCGTGCTGCAGGGCCATGATGGCGCTGGAGCGGCTTTGGATCAAGGAACGGACCCATGCGAGGCATTTCCTTCTGGTTCTTCATTTCCGCCATGTTCTATGGCGTGGGCAGCATCATTTTCGGCATTCAGATGTCCGCAGGTCAGGGGGCAGGCTTTGCCACCGCCAATGTGCAGCTGACCCTTCTGGGCTTTCTGACGATGACGCTCTTCGGGCTCTACTACAATGCCGTGCCGCAGGCGGCCCATTCCCGGCTGGCGCGGCTGCATTTTGTCGCGGCGACCATTGGCATGTGGCTGATGATCCCCGGCGTTGCGATTGCGATCGAGGATGGCAACCTGTTGCTGGCGATGACGGGGTCTACGGTGATGGCCGTCTCCATGGTGCCTTTCGTCATGATCCTGCGCCGTCTGCGCCGTATTGCCGCTCATGCAGCCGGTTGAAGCCGTGCGCCACCGTCAGCCTCAAGCAAGGCAGGAATCCTAACTCAAGGCCGGGGGCTGGCTGTCCCCGGCCTTCCGCATTGGGGCAGCGGGCAGGAACAAGACGGGCAGACGCCTGTGTTCTGCAGCCAATGATTTGACCTTGCAGCCTATTTGGGCTTTTCATCACGGCTCTGGCTGTGTAGCCATGAAGGCCGTTGACTGTGGAGCGTGACAGATGTCCCTGGATGCCGAAGCCATAACCGACCGCCGGAGGCTCCGCCGCAAGCTCGTGTTCTGGCGCGTTGCAGCCTTTCTCATTCTGGCCGTTGGTCTCATCTCAGGTCTCATCGCCCTTGGCGGCGGTTTCAATGCGGAGCGCAGCAGCCCGCATATTGCGCGCATTCCCATCGAAGGCGTGATCCTGGAAGACCGGGACCAGTTGAAGCTCATCCGCGAAATGGGTGAAAGCAAGCATGTTGCCGGCGTGATCGTCTCCATCAACTCACCCGGCGGCAGCACCACGGGCGGTGAGGCGCTGTATCAGGCCCTGCGCGAGCTTTCTGCAAAGAAGCCCGTTGTCGCGGAGATACGCACCGTCGGTGCCTCTGCAGGCTACATGGTGGCGCTGTCGAGCGACCACATCGTCGCCCGCTACAATTCCATCACCGGCTCCATCGGTGTTCTCTTCCAGTTCGGCAATGCCGAAAAGCTGATGGACATGGTCGGCGTGAAGATGGATGCGGTGAAAAGCGCGCCGATGAAGGCCGAGCCCGATTTCTATTCCGATCCCTCGCCCGAGACCCGTGACATGCTGGCGCTTCTGGTGGGCGACAGCTACGACTGGTTCGTCAAGCTGGTGGCTGAGCGGCGCAAGCTGAGCCCGGAAGAGGCTCGCGCCGTCGCCGACGGCAGCATTGTCACAGGCTTCCGCGCGCAGGAGCGCAAGCTGGTGGATGCGATCGGCGGCGAAGATGCGGCCATTGCCTGGCTGGAGAAGGAAAAGGGTGTTGCAAAGGATCTTCCGGTCGTCACCTGGAAGGTGCCGGATGAGCGCAACCGCCTGCCGTTTGCGGCACGGATGTCTCAGGGGATTGGTGAAGGAGCCGCCAAGGCGCTGATTGAGGGCGTTTCAGAGGCTAAGGGATTGATTTCTCCGAGCCTTACGCTTGACGGGCTCGTCTCTGTTTGGCACGCTCCCGGGGGTGTGCCGGGTGGTCAGGAACAAGGGAGCGGGGAATGATCAAATCCGAGCTAGTGCAGCGCATCGCGGAGCAGAACCCGCATCTCTATCAGCGCGACGTCGAGAACATCGTCAACGCGATCCTTGACGAGATCACCGAAGCGCTGATGCGCGGTGACCGTGTGGAATTGCGCGGCTTCGGCGCCTTTTCCGTCAAGAACCGCCCGGCCCGCGTCGGCCGCAATCCGCGCACGGGGCAGAAGGTCGAGGTGGACGAGAAATACGTCCCCTTCTTCAAGACCGGCAAGGAAATGCGTGAGCGCCTGAATGACGGTGTCGATCACGGCGAAGACGGTGACGACGACGAAGACTGACCGCTCCGCCGCGCAGGCGGCTCCAGTGAGGCCGGATGCAAGGCCTTAAGCGGGTACAGCATGAAGTTGAACATCTGGAGCGTTGCAGGCAAAGCCGTTTGCGCCGCAGATGCTCCCGAAGAAGGCAGGGACCGTGACCCGGTTTTTCAAGAACCTGATCCTCGTTGCCATCGCCCTTGTGGTGGTGCCGCTGTCGGTGGCCAACCGGCACGGGGTCGATCTTTCGCTCAATCCCTTTGATCCGCAGGACCCGCGCCTGACGCTGACCGGCGTGCCGCTGTTCTGGGTGATTTTTGCCGCCATTCTGGTGGGCATCGTCATCGGCGGGCTCGGGGCCTGGGCAAAGCAGGGCCGCTGGCGCCGCGAGGCACGCGTCAAGCGCTCCGAGGCTGACAAGTGGCACAAGGAAGCCGACAAGCTGCGGGCCGAGGTTGAGCAGTCCTCTCCGTCCCGCGCTCTTCCCGGTCCGGACAGCCGCGCCGCCTGAGGCCTGCGCAAAAGGTCAGGATTTCGGTGCGGAGTAGCCCGGCAGCGTCCAGCCCCTGAGAATGGCGCCGCCCCGGATGATGAAGGCCGCCAGTGCGCCGATGAGGGCGGCGGGCCACAGCGAGAAGCCGACGAGCGTCAGCACCACGAAGACGGCTGCGCCCGTGAAGGCGGCGGTGACGTAGATCTCCGGCTTGGCGATTGCTGTCGGATCTCCGGCCACCACATCGCGCAGGATGCCGCCGAAAGTGGCGGTTGAAGCACCCAGCAGAACGGCCACGACCGGCATGTGATCGACCGCCATGGACTTGGCTGCACCCATCACGCAATAGGCGGCAAGGCCGATGGCATCGGCCCAGCGCAGCGGCTTGCCCCAGCCTTCGACGATATGCGCGCCGAACCACATCAGCACGCTGACGCCAAAGCAGACCAGCAGATAGCCTTCCGACTTGGTCCAGAACACGGGCACGCCGAGGATGAGATCGCGCAGGGTGCCGCCGCCGACACCGGTCATGGTGGCGAAAAACAGGAAGGCGATGAAGTCCATGCCCTTGCGCGAGGCGACGATGGCGCCGGTCACGGCAAAGACGGCAACGCCCACATAATCGAGCACCATCAGCACGTTGAGCAGCGTTTCGGGGGCCTTGTCGAACATCATGAGCCGGTTACCTTCTTCTTGCCGGGACGAAAAGCCGCCTGCAATCGAAGCTTCTCTAGTCCAGATCGGTCCCCGGGTGCAATCGCGCCGCTACAGCTCGCTCATCGCTTCGGCGGCCTTCACGGCGGCGGAGGCACGGTTTTCGACGCCGAGCTTCACATAGATCTGCTCCAGATGCTTGTTGACCGTGCGCGGTGACAGGCCGAGGATTTCGCCGATGTCCTTGTTCGCCTTGCCACGGGCGATCCACAGCAGCACCTCCGCCTCGCGGGCGGTGAGGCCGAAGCGGGTGCGCAGGCCGTCGGTCTGGCCTGCCTCGTCCCCGCCCGTCAGGCGGAAGAGATATTCATCCGGGCCGACGGCGCCCAGATAGGTGAAATCAAGCTTCTGCCCCGGCGCCCCCATGAAGGAGGTGGTGCGGCTGCCGCCAACCTGACCTGCCATCTGACTGGGGCTTCCAAGCCAGGCGCCCAGGTGCTGGCTGATGAGCGGGAGTACATCGCTGCCAACACGGCCGGCGAAATGGCTCAGCGCCGTGCGGGCCTGCGGCGTGGCCCATTTCACGCTGCCGGTGGAAGTGACCGCCATCAGGTGCCGCCCGGCGGCATCCAGCGCGATGCGGGCACTTTGCACCTGACGGGCATTGGCCAGATGCACGCGGATGCGGGCCTGCAGCTCATCGAGATTGATCGGTTTGGTCAGAAAATCGACGCCGCCGCTCTCCAGCGCATGCACCACATGCTCGGTCTCGCTGAGGCCGGTCATGAAGATCACCGGCACATGCGCCAGCTCCGGCATGGCCTTCAGCTGGCGGCAGGTCTCGAAGCCGTCCGGTTGCGGCATCACCGCGTCCATCAGCACCATGTCGGGTGTGATGCGCCCGGCAATGGTGAGCGCTGCCGTGCCGGAGGTGGCGACCAGAACAGTCACGCCCGAGGCCTCCAGCGCCTTCGTCAGGAAGCCGAGGGTTTCGGGGGAGTCATCCACCACAAGGACGATGTCGCGCTGGCCGGGTGCTTCAGTCATGCTCTCAGTCATGGGGCTGGACCTCTTCCAGGATTGTCCTGTAACCGGCAAAATCGAACTGCTCCAGCCGCTCGCGCAGGGCCGTAACAAGAGGGCCGTTGCCCGCTTCCCGGTCCAGCTCGCTCAGCTTTGCCTCGATGCCATGCACATAGCCGATATCTCCAAGATCCATCAGGTCACGCAAGTGACCGGGGCCGGGATTGGCGTAAATTGCGTGCGGCGTCTCCCGCTGCGGCTCTGCCTGAAGCAGGATGATCGGCAGGGAAGGGGCGGCCTGCGGCTCCGGTGCAGGTGCGGCCGGTGCGCCATAACGCCAGACGAGGCCGGGCAGGCGGCCGAGACGGTCGAGAAGCTGGGCCATGTCCACGGGCTTGGCCAGCGTGTCGTCATGGGCAGGCTCGCCGGTGGGGCGCAGGGCCGTGTCGCCGATATTGGCTGAGAGCATGACGATGCGGCCCTTGTAGCCGCGATGGCGCAGGGCGGCTGCCACTTCCCAGCCGTTGAGGCCGGGCATGGAAATATCGGCCAGCACCAGATTCGGCGCAAGCTCCAGCGTGAGATCTATGCCTTCCTGCCCGTTTTCCGCCGTCAGCACGATGAAGCCGAGTGGCGCCAGCATCTCGCGCATGAGGGCGCGGTGGTCGCCATTGTCGTCGATGACGAGGATGGAGCGGCGCGGCCCTTCATAGCCGCGCACCAGCCGGTCCGCGGCAAGGGCCGGAGCCGGGCCGTTGAGCGCCGCCAGCATCAGCCGCACGGTGAAGGTGCTGCCCTTGCCTTGTTCGCTGGTGACGTCAATGGAGCCGCCCAGCGTCTGTGCCAGAAGCTTGGTGATGGTCAGCCCGAGGCCAAGCCCCGGCGTGCGGTGTACAGCTTCACTGCTGCCCCGTCCGAAGGGTTCGAAGATGCGCTCCAGATCTTCCGGCGCAATGCCGCGGCCCGTATCGGTGATGCGGAAGGTGGCGACCTGCGAGCGGTAGGCAACGTCCAGCGTGATCCGGCCCTTGTCCGTGAACTTGATGGCATTGGACAGGAGATTGACGAGGATCTGGCGCAGGCGCTTTTCATCGGTGCGCACCAGTGCGGGCAGGTTCGGCGCACGGGAAAACTCGAAGCCGAGCCCCGTCGCCTGCGCCTGCAGCCGCACCATGGCGACGATCTGGTCGAGGAATTCGTGGATGTTGACCGTGTCCGTGCTGACCTGAAGCCGGCCAGCCTCAATGCGGGAAATGTCGAGAAGGCCGTCGATCAGGCCGGAAAGATGCTCCGCGCTGCGGCGGATGACCTGAATGCTGGCCTTGCGCTCACGCGGGATGGCCTCGTCCCGCTCCAGCACTTGCGCATAGCCGAGAACCGCATTGAGCGGGGTGCGCAATTCGTGGCTGAGGCCGATGACATAGCGGCTCTTGGCGTGGTTGGCCGCTTCCGCCGCTTCCTTCGCCCGTTGCAGTGCGGCGTCCGTCTTGCGGTGCGCTTCGATTTCCTGCAGCAGCAGCGTGTTCTGGCGGGCGGACTCTTCTTCCGCTACCCGGCGCGTGTCATGGGCGAGCACGAGGAACCAGACGCCAATCCCAGCGGCGATGGCAAAGACGACGAAGATGAGCGCGATGATCTGTCCCGGTGCAAGGCTCTCCTCCACGCTGTGCACCATGGACTGGTTGTAGATGATGGTGAGGATGAGGCCGATGCCGGTGATCACCAGCGCCGAGGTGGTGAGATAGCGGCCAAGCCGGGTGCCGAGCTTTTCCATCGCCCAGGCGGGCAGGGCGGCAGCTGCGACCGTCTTCGTTTGATAGGCGAGCCGCGCCTTCGGCTTGCAGCTGTCGCCGCAACGGGCATCCAGCGTGCAGCAGAGCGAGCAGATCGGCACCTGATAGGCCGGGCAATAGGCCATGTCTTCCGGCTCGAACGGGTTTTCGCAGACCGAGCAGGTGATAGTGGTGCGGGATTGCCAGTGGCGGCGCGGCTTGCGGGCCAGATAATATTTGCCCTTCGTGCCCCAGGCGATGAGCGGGGCAAAGACGTAAGGCAGCACGAAGGCGATGAAGGTGGCGAGAGCTGCCGCCGTGACGCCGAAAATGCCGTAATGCGCCAGCAGCGCAATCAGCGCCGCCCCGCCCATGGCGCCGGTGCCCACGGGGTTGATGTCATAGAGATGGGCACGTTTGAACTCGATGCCCGGCGGGGCAAGGCCCAGCGGCTTGTTGATGAAGAGATCGGCGGAAATCGAGGAAAGCCAGGCCATGGCGATGATGGAGAAGACGCCCAGCGTCTCCTCCAGAAGCTCGTAGATGCCAAGTTCCATCAGCAGCAGGGCGATTCCGACATTGAACACAACCCAAACCACCCGGCCCGGATGGCTGTGGGTGAGGCGGGAGAAGAAGTTGGACCAAGCCAGCGACCCGGCATAGGCATTCATCACGTTGATCTTGAGCTGCGCCACCACCACGAAGGCGGCCATCAGCATGATGGCGGCCTGTTCGGAAGGCAGCATGTAGCCGAAGGCGACTGCATACATGCGTGACGGCTGATCGGCCTCGCTTGCCGGAATGCCGGACGAGAGCACCAGCACGGCAAGGAAAGAGCCGGCCAGCAGCTTCGGCAGGCCGATGACCACCCAGCCGGGACCCGCCAGAAACAGCGCAAAGCGGCGCAGCGGCGACAGGTTTTCCTTCGCCGGCAGGAAGCGCAGGAAGTCCACCTGCTCGCCGATCTGCGCCATCAGCGCCAGCACCACGGCAGCGGCGGCACCGAATTGCAGCAGGTCCACCGGATTGGAATAGGCTTCCCGGGGCGCGCCGGAGGCGGGATCAATGCCGGCAAAGCCGAGCCAGACGCCCACCGCCTGCCAGTCCGTCAGCGCAATGAAAATGAAAGGCAGGATGTTGAGGATGATCCAGAAGGGCTGGGTCAGAAGCTGGAAGCGGCTGATCAGGGTGATGCCATGGGTGACCAGCGGGATCACTGCCACGGCGCTGAGGATATAGCCGATCCAGAGCGGTATGCCGAAGGCATATTCGAGGGCGCTCGACATGATCGAGGCTTCGATGGCGAAGAGAATGAAGGTGAAGCTGGCATAGATCAGCGAGGTCAGGGTTGAGCCGATGTAGCCGAAACCGGCACCGCGCGTCAGCAGGTCGATATCCACCCCGTGACGCGTGGCATAGCGGGCGATAGGCAGGCCGACGAAAAGCAGCACCGCGCAGCCTGCCAGAATCGCGGCAAAGGCATTGGCTGTGCCATAGGACAGGGTGATGGCACCGCCGATTGCCTCCAGCGCCAGAAACGAGATGGCTCCGCTTGCCGTATGGGCAATGGCGCGGCTGGAAAAGCGCCGGGCGCTCTTGGCCGTGAAGCGCAGCGCATAGTCTTCCAGGGTCTGGTTGTTGACCCATTGATTGTAATGCCGGCGCACCGGCAGGATGCGCTGACGCGCTGTCATTCAGGCGCCCCCTATTTAGGCGTCTGCCCATTCATTGGGCAGTTTGCCGTCCCGCATTCCCGAAAAAGCTCCGGATGCCGCCCCGTTTCTTGCAAGTTCACTTGTTCCTAGCAGGGATCATGCCGGTTTTCCCCGTGGCGCTGCCCAGCGGGAAGGCAGGCTGCAAGGCTGACGCAGGGGGCTACGTCAATCGACGTATGTTGCGCTGCCGCATGAGGCCGCACGATCCCCTTCAGACGGCAGCCAGCGGCGGCCGCGGGCGGCAAGCCGGATGAGCGGAGACAATCCGGACGGCGCACCGCTTCCAGATGGGGTGATCCCGGCAACGGACCGGGACGGGCAAAAATCAAGGGGAACAGCAGATGATGACCAGGATGACTTCCCGCATGGCAGGGTTCGTGGTGGCGGGCCTGATGACATCGACCATGATCGGCGGCGCGCTGGCCGAGGAGACGATCAAGATCGGCATCCTGCATTCGCTGTCGGGCACGATGGCGATTTCCGAAACGACGCTGAAGGACACCATGCTGTTCCTCATCGAGGAGCAGAACAAGAAGGGCGGCGTGCTGGGCAAGAAGCTGGAAGCCGTCGTTGTTGACCCTGCATCCGACTGGCCGCTCTTTGCCGAAAAGGCCCGCGAGCTTGTCGCGGTCAACAAGGTTTCGGCCGTCTTCGGCTGCTGGACCTCCGTGTCGCGCAAGTCCGTGCTGCCGGTGTTCGAGGAGCTGAACTCGATCCTGTTCTACCCCGTTCAGTACGAGGGTGAGGAAAGCCAGCGCAACGTGTTCTACACCGGCGCTGCCCCCAACCAGCAGGCCATTCCGGCGGTGGACTACCTCATGAACGAGGAAGGCGTGGAGCGCTGGGTGCTGGCAGGCACCGACTATGTCTATCCGCGCACGACGAACAAGATCCTTGAAGCCTACCTGAAGTCCAAGGGCGTCAAGGAAGAGGACATCATGATCAACTACACGCCGTTCGGTCATTCCGACTGGCAGACGATCGTGTCCGACATCAAGGCCTTCGGCTCCACCGGCAAGAAGACTGCCGTGGTCTCCACCATCAACGGCGATGCCAACGTGCCCTTCTACAAGGAACTCGGCAACGCCGGCATCAAGGCCGAAGACATTCCGGTCGTCGCCTTCTCCGTGGGTGAGGAAGAGCTCGCCGGTCTCGACACCGCCCCGCTCGTCGGCCATCTGGCTGCCTGGAACTATTTCCAGTCCGTCGACACCCCGGCCAATGCCGAGTTCATCGAAAGCTGGCGCGCCTTCATCGGCAACGAAAAGCGCGTGACCAACGATCCGATGGAAGCCCATTACATCGGCTTCAACATGTGGGTGAAGGCCGTCGAGAAGGCCGGCACCACCGACACGGATGCAGTCATCGACGCGCTGATCGGCGTCTCCGTGCCGAACCTCTCCGGCGGCTATTCGGCCATGATGCCGAACCACCACATCACCAAGCCGGTGCTCATCGGCGAAATCCAGGCCGATGGCCAGTTTGAGACCGTGTGGGAAACCCCCGGCCTCGTGGTGGGTGACGAGTGGTCCGATTATCTGGAGGGCTCCATGGACCTGATCGCCGACTGGCGCGCCCCGCTCTCCTGCGGAAACTTCAACGTGAAGACCGGCAAGTGCGGCGGCTCCGGCAGCTGATGTGAGACGGCTTTCAATGAGGGGCGGGGCCGCCCCTCACCCCTCACTGCGTGGGACAGCATTTGCAACGGACTGCCTGTCAGGCTCCAACTCCTCTCCCCCCTTGAGGGGGAGATGCCCCCGGCAGGGGGCAGAGGGGGGTAACTGACTCTCCGTTTTGAAGAGAGGTTCCGCCGTGCTGAAGCGTTGCCACCCCCCTCTGTCAGCTTGCGCTGACATCTCCCCCTCAAGGGGGGAGAGGGGCGCTGCGGCAAAAGGAGAGGGCTGAAACGCCCCCGGAAACCGGCTCTCACGCAGCAAGGTCCGCATGTTTCAAAAGATGCTAACGCTCCTCTCCCTCTTTGGGGGAGGGGGTAGCTGCGGGAGCTACAGCCTCCCGCTGCCATGATTGCTTCCAGCCAGGTGACGCCCATGTCTCTGAAACGCCTCATGATCTGTCTGCTGATGCTGGTGATGTCCGTTGCCGTGCAGCAGCATGCCCTTGCGCAGGACGCGGATGCGCTGCGCCCCTTGGTGAACAAGCTGGGCGAGGGCGGGTTTAAGGAAACCGAGGCGCAGGTGGGTGCGCTGGCGGCAACCGGAGATCCCGCCGTGGCTCCGGCGCTGGAGGCCTTGTCGTCCGGCGATCTCTACGTGCGCAAGAGCGACGCCATGGCCGTCATCGGCACGAAGGCGGGCTCCGGCCTTGCGCTGAGCGATCCGCTCACCGGTGAGGCGCTGGGCACGGTCACGACGGGCGAAGTGACCAAGATCAAGGTCAACAACGGATTGCGCCGGTCGATCCGCGCCGCGCTGGGCAGCCTGACGCTGGGCTCTGCTGATGCCCGCGTTCGTCTGGCTGCGGCCAATTCCATGTTCCGCTCCCGCGATGTGGAAACGCTGCCTCAGCTCGAGGCAGCCATCGCCAGGGAGACGGATGCGGGGGTGAAGACTGCGATGGAGCGTGCCCGGGCGGCCACTGTGCTGGCCGGTGACGCGCCGGAGGCGGACAAGCTGGCGGCTGTGGATCTGATCGCCTCGGCGGGCGGGCGCGATGCCCTGTCCGTGCTGACGTCGATTGCCAGCGATGCCAGGGCGCCGCAGGCCCTGCGCGATGCGGCGCAGACCGGCCTCACCCGCATTGAAAAGTCGCTGGCGCTCTGGGATGGCGCGCAGAACATCTGGTACGGCCTGTCGCTGGGCTCGGTGCTGCTGCTGGCCGCCATCGGCCTTGCCATCACCTTCGGCGTCATGGGCGTCATCAACATGGCCCATGGTGAAATGGTGATGATCGGCGCCTATGTCACCTTCATGGTGCAGGAGGTGATCCGCACCAGTTTCCCCGGCCTGTTCGGCGCGTCGCTTTTCATTGCGCTGCCGCTCGCCTTTCTGGTGACGGGGCTGATCGGCATGGCCATCGAGCGCGGCATCATCCGTTTCCTCTACGGGCGGCCGCTGGAAACGCTGCTGGCTACCTGGGGCCTGTCGCTGATGCTGCAGCAGGCGGTGCGCTCGATCTTCGGGCCGACCAACCGGGAAGTGGGCAATCCGGACTGGATGTCCGGCGCCTTCCAGCTGGGTGAGATGACCATCACCTATAACCGGCTCTGGATCGTCGTCTTCGCCATGCTGGTCTTTGCCGGGCTGATGCTGGTGCTGAAGAAGACGCCCTTCGGCCTCTACACCCGCGCCGTCACGCAGAACCGCCGCATGGCCGCCTCGATGGGCATCCGCACGCCCTGGATCGACGCGCTGACCTTCGGTCTTGGCTCCGGCATTGCCGGGATCGCCGGTGTCGCCCTGTCGCAGATCGACAATGTGTCACCCAACCTCGGGCAGGGCTACATCATCGACAGCTTCATGGTCGTCGTCTTCGGCGGGGTGGGCAACCTGTGGGGCACGCTGGTGGGTGCGCT
The DNA here is from genome assembly GCF_000382365.1 of Pannonibacter phragmitetus DSM 14782. Lineage (GTDB taxonomy): Bacteria > Pseudomonadota > Alphaproteobacteria > Rhizobiales > Stappiaceae > Pannonibacter > Pannonibacter phragmitetus. Next base: position 42,354 of record NZ_KB908230.1, read on the forward strand.
GACGCTCGGTGTCGTCAACAAGTTCCTGGAGCCCTATGCCGGGGCCGTGCTTGGCAAGATCCTCGTGCTCGTCTTCATCATCCTCTTCATCCAGAAGCGTCCACGGGGGCTGTTCGCCCTCAAGGGCCGGGCAGTTGACGCATGATCACCCATTTCCTTCTCCGCGCCTTCGACCGGCAGGCCACGCTGTTCCTCCTCATTGCAGGCGGCATCATTCTGGCAGTGCCTGCGCTCAACCTGCTGCTGCCGCCGGATCATCCGCTGCATGTGCCCACCTATGCGGTAAGCCTGATGGGCAAGTATCTCACCTATGCGCTGCTGGCGCTGTCGGTGGATCTGGTCTGGGGCTATTGCGGCATTCTCTCGCTGGGTCATGGCGCCTTCTTCGCCCTCGGCGGCTATGCCATGGGCATGTATCTGATGCGCCAGATCGGTCCGCGCGGCGTCTATGGCGACCCGGTGCTGCCGGACTTCATGGTGTTCCTCAACTGGAAGGAACTGCCCTGGTACTGGTACGGCTTCGACAGCTTTCCCTTTGCCATGCTGATGGTGCTGCTGGTGCCGGGTGTGCTCGCCTTTGTCTTCGGCTGGTTTGCCTTCCGCTCGCGGGTATCTGGGGTCTATCTGTCGATCATCACGCAGGCGCTCACCTATGCGCTGCTGCTCGCCTTCTTCCGCAATGACATGGGCTTTGGCGGCAACAACGGGCTGACCGATTTCAAGGACATCCTCGGCTTCTCCGTGCAGGCCGATGCCACCCGCGCCGGGCTGTTCCTCGCTTCCGGTCTGGCACTGCTCGTGTCCTTCCTGCTCGCCCGTTCCATCACCCGCTCCAAGCTCGGCAAGGTGCTGGTGGCGGTGCGCGATGCGGAAAGCCGCACCCGTTTCCTCGGCTACAAGGTGGAGCGCTACAAGCTCTTCGTCTGGACTGTTTCGGCCATGATGGCGGGCCTTGCCGGGGCGCTCTACGTGCCGCAGGTGGGCATCATCAATCCGGGCGAATTTGCCCCGGCCAATTCCATCGAGGTGGTGATCTGGGTGGCGGTCGGCGGGCGCGGCACGCTCTATGGGCCGATCATCGGCGCGGTGCTGGTCAACTACGGCAAGACCTGGTTCACCGCCGTTCTGCCGGAAATCTGGCTCTTTGCCCTCGGCGCGCTGTTCGTGGTGGTGACGCTGTTCCTGCCCAAGGGCATCACCGGCCTTGCCGCGCAGATCCGGGAAAAGGCGGCCCGCCGCCGCAAGCCGCAGGACATGCCCGCATCCGGCTCTCAACCCTCTGGCGCCAAAGCGCCGCAACCGGCGGAGTGAAGCCATGACCCTTCAGTCGAGCCTTCTCTATCTGGATGGCGTCAGCGTCTCTTTCGATGGCTTCCGCGCCCTCAATTCCCTGTCCTTCGTCATCGCGCCGGGCGAGATGCGCGCCATCATTGGCCCCAACGGTGCGGGCAAGACCACAATGATGGATGTGATCACCGGCAAGACCCGGCCCGATACGGGCGAGGTGTTCTTTGGCGGTGAGACCGACCTCACCCAGCTGGACGAGGCCGACATCGCCGAGCTTGGCATCGGCCGGAAATTCCAGAAGCCGACGGTCTTCGAGAGCCATACGGTGCAGGACAATCTGGAACTGGCGCTGAAGGCTCCGCGCGGACCGTTCTCGACGCTGTTCCACGTGCTGTCGCGCAAGGAAAAGGCCCGGATCGAAGAGCTGCTGGAACTGATCCGGCTGGGCAGCCGCCGCAACGAGCTGGCGGCCAATCTCAGCCATGGCCAGAAGCAGTGGCTGGAAATCGGCATGTTGCTGGCGCAGGAGCCGCAGCTTCTCCTGGTCGATGAGCCTGCCGCCGGCATGACCGACGCCGAGACGGCGGAAACGGCAGAGCTGCTGAAGGACATCAACAAGACCCGTTCCGTGGTGGTGGTGGAGCACGACATGAGCTTCATCCGTGCGCTGGGCGTCAAGGTGACGGTGCTGCACGAAGGCTCCGTTCTGGCCGAAGGCTCGATCGACCACGTGTCCTCGAACGAGCGGGTGGTGGAAGTTTATCTGGGGCGGTGAGGGGGCTGTGTTTCCTCCGGCCTGACCAAGGCTCCAACTCCTCTCCCCCCTTGAGGGGGAGATGCCCCCGGCAGGGGGCAGAGGGGGGTAACGGACTGTCCAGTCATACGAGAGGCAATGCCGTGTCTAGGGGCTGCTACCCCCCTCTGTCAGCTTGCGCTGACATCTCCCCCTCGAGGGGGGAGAGGGGCACTGCGGCAAAAGGAGAGTGCGTTCCTTCTCCTCGAGGGGAGAGGAACTTGAGCCCGATGAAAGTCCGGCACCTTGTGCCGGGTGAAATGGAGCAGACCATGCTGAGCGTTGAAAAGATCGATCTTCACTACGGCGCGGCTCAGGCGCTCAAGGGCGTGTCCATTGAGGCGGAGGCGGGCAAGGTGACGTGCCTGATGGGCCGCAACGGCGTGGGCAAGACCTCGACCTTGCGTGCCATCGCGGGCCAGCAGCCGGTCAGCGGTGGGCGCATCCTGTGGCAGGGACAGGATATCTCGCGCCTTGCGCCCCATGCCCGGGCACGGCTTGGCATTGCCGTCGTGCCCCAGGGCCGCGAGATCTTTCCGCTTCTGAGCGTGAAAGAGAATCTTGAAACCGGCTATGCTCCGCTCGCCCGCCGTGACCGGACCATTCCGGACACGATCTTCGAGTTGTTCCCGGTGCTGAAGGACATGCTCTCACGCCGGGGCGGTGATCTGTCCGGCGGGCAGCAGCAGCAGCTTGCCATCGCCCGTGCCCTCGTCATGCGGCCGAAGCTTCTGGTGCTGGACGAGCCGACGGAAGGCATTCAGCCGTCGATCATCAAGGACATTGGCCGGGCCATCGAGTGGCTGCGCGATCAGGGCACCATGGCGATCATTCTTGTGGAGCAGTATTTCGAATTCGCCCGCGATCTCGCCGACCGCTTCGCCGTGATGGACCGGGGCGAGATGGTGATGGCCGGGCTCCGGACGGAGCTGGATGAAACGGAAGTCCGCCGCCATCTGACGGTCTGAGCCTGCGCGTACCGGAGCCGGGGGTGGCCTGCGGGCGCCCGAATGCGCAGAGGATCGTAAGAATTACGCTGTTCTGCGTTTCAAGGTCACGCTGTTGACACGCTTTGTCCTAAACTCGGTCCGATTCGGTATTCGGGGAGACTGGGATGAAGCGGCTTGTGATCGGGGCAGGCATTGTGGCTGTGCTCGTGGCCTCTGCTGTGGTCATCGTGCCCATGGTGCTGCCGAAGGACGCCATCAAGGCGCGCGTCGTGCAGGAAGTGGAAGCGGCCACCGGCTGGCGGCTGCGGATCGACGGGCCTGTTTCCATCTCTCTTCTCCCCCAATTTCAGCTCAGTGCGACGGATGTGGGCCTGTCGGGCGAGGCCGGGGCGCAGGGTGTCGAATTTGCCCGTGCCGGCACCATTTCTTTCGAGCTTGCCTGGGGCGCCCTTTTCGGTGGTGCCATTCAGGTAACGGGGATCGGCCTCGACAAGCCGGAATTCGATCTGCTCATCGACGCGGAAGGCCGCACTTCCTGGGCGCCGCGCAAGCCGATGAAGCGGATTGAGGGCGTTTTCACCCAGTTCGATGGCAAAGGCAACGCGCAGCCTGCAGCGGCCGGATCGCCGGCACAGACGCTGCCGGCCGAGGCACCGCAGGAAGCGCGTGATCTGTCCGCCCTGACCCGGATCGGCTTTGATGATGTCCAGGTTCGCGGTGGCCGCATCACCTTTGCGGATGCGCGCAGCGGTTCCCGGCAGGAACTGAGCGATATCAATGGCCGCTTCACTGTGCCCGCACTGGACCGCACGGCGGATCTTGACGCCAGTGCCGTGTGGAAGGGCCAGTCCGTTGTGTTTGACGCGGAGGTGACGAGCCTCTTGAAACTTGCCGCCGGAGAGACGGCAGCCATCGACCTGATGGTCATAGCAGGTGGTGCCACCGTCAATGTTGAGGGTGGGCTTGGCCTGTCGCCGCTGGCTGTGGATCTGGCTGTGGACGGCAAGGCCGCGTCTCTGGCTGCCATCATGGCGCTTGCGGGAGCTGACGGCGCGCAGGACAGCGGAGAAGTCTCCCTTGCCGGCCGGATTGCCGGCGATGCGCGCCAGATTGTCCTGCAGGATGGAACGGCTGCCCTTGGTGCGCTCAAGCTGGCGCTGTCCCTCAATGCGGACCTGACTGGCAAGGCGCCGCAGCTTGAAGGCCGTGTCCAGTCGTCGGGCGGCAGCTTGCAGGATGCGCTGAGGCTGGCAAACCTGTCCTTCCCGGCCACGGGTGAGTTTGGCACGGATCTGCGCTTTGCGGCGGCAGGAGCGGATACGCCCTCGCTGCTGGGCTCGCTGGAACTCTCCGGCCTTGTCTCGGTCTCCGGCGGCACGGTGACAGGCCTTGACCTGGCCGCAGCCACCGGCGGCGATGAAAGCGCCAACCAGATCAGCGGCATCAATGCCAAGGTGAGTTTCGACGGGCTGGACAAGCCGGTCACCGTCTCCGGCGGGCTGAGCTGGCGCGGTGAAGCCTTCGCCCTGAAGGGAACGGCTACCCCGGCCATCCTGCTGGCTGGTCTTCCGGCACCCGTCGATATCCGCCTTGAAGGTGCCAAGGGTGCCGCCGGGTTTGAAGGCTCTGCCTCCTTGTCCGGCGGGGTGGATGGCTCGGTCTTCGTGGAGACGAAGAGCCTGCGCAATCTGCTGTCCTGGCTGGGCCGCCCGCTTGCGCCTGGCGCCGGTCTTGGCCCGTTCCGGGTGGCGGGTGTGTTTGCCGCCGGGGACAATGCGGTCTCCTTCCGCAACACGGCCTTCACACTGGATGGCATCAGCGGCAGCGGCGAGGGCAGGCTTGCTTTTGGCGGGGTGCCGAAGCTGACGGCGTCGCTCGTGCTCGAAAGCCTGCCGCTGGATCCCTATCTTGGCACGGGCCCTGCGCGGGCGCCTGCCGGTGCCAAGCCCGCCGCAGGTGCTGCGGCCCCCTCTGGCGGCGCCAGAGCTGCGAAGGGCTGGAGCAATGCCCCGGTCGATTTCGGCGGCCTTGCGGCTTTTGATGCGGACCTGACCCTGACGGCCAAGTCGATCAACTGGGACAGGATCAAGCTTGGCAACAGCGCGCTCAAGGTGGCGATTGCCGATGGGGTTCTGACCGCAGATCTGCAGCAGGTCTCGCTTTATGGCGGCGAGGGCAAAGGCACGCTGACGGTGGAAGGCGGCAACCGCCAGCCGCAGATCCGCTCGGCCTTCACCCTGGCCAAAGTCGGGGCCCGGGATCTCTTGCGCGATGCCACGGGCATTTCCTGGCTCGATGGCGTGGGCTCGCTCTCCTATGACGTCAATACGCGTGGCAGCAGTGAAGCGGAGCTGATCGGCAATCTCGGCGGCGAAGCGAAGCTTGAGGTCCTCAACGGCGCCATTCTCGGGGTCAACCTGCCGGATATGGTGCGCAATGTTGCGGCCCGCACACTGCTGGGCTGGCAGCAGTCCAGCGAGGCGCGGACGGATTTCACCACCTTGAGTGCATCCTTCCAGATCAGCAATGGTGTTGCCCTCAACCAGGATCTGGCGCTGGCCGGTCCGCTGATCCGCATGACGGGCAGCGGCACCACCGACATGCCGGGCCGGACGCTGGACTGGCGGGTGGAGCCGCAGATCGTACCCAGCCTGCAGGGCATTGCGCCGACGCCGCGGGCCAAGGGCGAATCCAAGACGATGGCGGCCCTCGGCGTGCCGGTCGTCATCCGGGGCTCCTGGGACCGGCCGCAGATCTATCCCGATATTCAGGGCATTCTGGAAAACCCGCAGGCAGCTTATGAACAGCTGCAGCAGGTGGGCGGCGAACTGGTGCAGCTTCTCAAGGTCAAGCCCGATGAGGCGCTCGGGGCCGTGGCCAATGATCTGATCAGCCAGACCACCGGCGGCAAGGTGCAGATCGATGTGCAGAAGGTTCTCGACGGCGAAGTCAGCGACCAGAGCGTGCTGAAGGCGCTGGAGCAGGGCTTTGGCCTGCCGTCCGGCTTCCTGGGCTCATCCGGACCGGGTGTGCCGGAGGGGCGGGAGGTTCTGCCCGAGGAGCCGGGTTCGGAATCCCAGCCCCAGCCTTGAGGTGAAACCGGCGTCAGCTTGCGGCAGCAGGCAGGCCCAGGGCCTTGCGCATGCGGGCAAGGCTGTCATCCAGCTTGCCGGAATTGTCGATGCGGATGACGCCGGGCACGTCGGGCATATCGATGTCGGCCCGGCTGAGGCGCCGGCTGATCTCTTCCCGGCTTTCGCGTCCACGCGCTGCCAGCCGTCCGGCCAGCACATCAATGGGTGCGGTCACCAGCAGGATGATCAGTGAGGCATATTTCTGCCGTGCCTGATTGAGGATCTGGCGTGAGCCATTGGCGATCACCGTGTGACCGGCGCGGATGCCGTCATCGATGCTCTCCGGCAGGATGTAGCCAAGGCCATGCGCCTCCCAGGCAAGGGCCACGCGGCCCTCGCTGCAGAGCCCGTCAAATTCGGCCCGGCCGATGGCATCATGGTCTTCCGTCGCCCCGTCCGTTGTCCGGGTGATGAGGCGGCGGGCAAAGATATAGGCCGGATCGCCCTCAAGGCTGTCACGCAGGGCATTCATCAGCGTGTCCTTGCCCGCTCCGCTGGGGCCAACCACCAGCACCAGCCTGCCAGGCCCGAGCAGGGCCGCGCCGCTGCTTGTCTGGCGTTCCTCAATCCCGCCGTTCATTGCACTCTCCGTGACAGGTGCCGCCTGTATGTGATGTGCCCGTTCACGCGACGCGCCGTCCCTCGCGCCAGACACCGCGCACGACCGGCACATTGCCCACCAGCCGCACCTGCACCAGATCGGCCCTGAGGCCTGTCTCCAGACGGCCGCGGTCGGCAAGGCCTGCCATCTTCGCCGGGGTGGCCGTCACCATCGCCATGGCCTTGGGCAGGGAAACGCCCTCGACGTCACCGGCGAGATGGAACGCGGCCTGCAGCATGGACACCGGCACATAGTCGGAGGAGATGATGTCGAGGCAGCCGTCCTCGGCCAGTGCCTTTGCGGAAATGTTGCCGGAGTGGGAGCCGCCGCGCACCACATTCGGCCCGCCCATCAGCACCCCCATGCCGGCCGCATGCGAGGCGCGGGCCGCTTCCAGCGTCGTCGGGAATTCGGCAATGCCGGTGCCGAGACTGATCGCCTCGTCCACATGGGCCACGGTTGCATCGTCATGGCTGGCCAGAAGAATGCCGCGCTCGCGGGCTGATTCGGCCAGCAGCTTGCGGTGCTGCGGCGCATTGCTGTCGGCAACAGCCTGCCGCATGGCGATGTAGGCTTCCATCTGCTCGTCGGTGAAATTCTTCTTGGTCTGGTAATAGACCCGGTACATCTCAATGGAGACAAACTGGCGCTGGCCGGGCGTGTGATCCATCAGCGACATCAGGCGCACATGGGCATCGTTCTTGAAATGCTCGTAGGCGCTCATGACGTCCGGGGCGGAAACCTCGCAGCGCAGATGGATGAAATGCTCGGCGCGCAGCCGCTTTTCGGCCTGTGCGCTTTCGATGGCGCCGGCGAGCGCGCGCATGTCGTCCACATTCAGTTCCGCTTCCGCATCCATGCCGACGCGCAGCGCATCAAAGACGGTGGTGATGCCGGCGCAGGCGATCTGCGCGTCATGGGCCTGCACGGCGGAGACCGGGTTCCAGCGCACCTTCGGGCGCGGGGAGTAATGGATTTCCAGATGGTCGGTATGCAGTTCGACCAGTCCCGGAATCAGGAAGTCGCCCTCGCAATCATGGCCATGGGCCGGAATGCCGCCTTCATCGATGGCGCTGATCGTGCCGCCCTTCACCTCCAGACTGCCGGTGAAGACATTTTCCGGCAGGACGAGGCGGGCGTTGGTGAAGCTGTGCGTCATGTGGGTCATTGGCTCTGGCTTTCGGCAGAAACGGGGATCAGGCGCAGGGCAGGGTCCTGCGGGCCGGTGGATCCCGTGAGGGGCAGGATGTCGACGGCGCGGAACGGCGCGCCGCGTTCCGGCTCGGCAAAAAGGCCGAGGCTGGCGATCTGATGCGCACGGTCCGTCACTTGCGCAAAATGGGCCATGGCGGCCGCCTCAAGGGCGGCCATTGTGCTGTCGTCTTCCAGCTTCACCGAGAGGGTCATGTGGAAGCGGAATTCCTCGAAGACATAAGGATAACCCCAGGCCCGCAAGAGGTCCTGCTGGCGGGGAGAGAGGTTCGCGGCAAGGCGGCGGGCCATGTCGGCTTCGCTCAGCGGCGCGCGGAAGGGCTCCAGGGCCTCGACGCAGGCACCTGCGAAGGCGTTCAGATCCCCGCTTTCCGGCTGCGGGGTCAGCGCCAGAAAGCGGCCAAGCCGGGTGACGGAGAGGCCGGGAATGGTGAAGGGGGCTGCATGGCTGCAAAAGACACGGAAGGCATTGCGCAGCGCCCGTTCATCAAGTCCGCCTGCAAGGGAAAACGGCGCTTTCAATGTGCCGTGGAAGCCATAGCGGCGCGGGTCCGTTGTCAGGGTGGCGATGTCCTCAGCGGCAAGGCCCGGTACATTTGGCTGGGGCAGAGCTGCGCCGTCCACCGCGTCGCGTCCCAGCCACGAGGCTCCGAGCCGGGTCAGAGGACTGTCTGCGGGGGCGGTGTAATAGATAGCGTAACGCATCGGAGGAGGCCGTCTTGTCTCAAGAATCGTAAGGCTGAATAAAAGAAGCAATGGCCAGAACTAAGGCTGGCGCATGTAGGCTATGTGACAGAGATGTTTCCGTCCTCAGCTCCGGTGTGGCGGGCATAGGCGGCAAGGCGCTCCTCCAATGTGCCGGAGTGGAGCTCGAACAGATGGTTGTCTTCGTCGTAGAAGTACACCGACCGGCCCTCACCGGCAATGCGGGGCCGGGGCGGCCTTACCTCCAGGCCAAGGCTGCGGATGCGCTCCATTGCAGGCTCGATCTCCGCATCATCCACCTTGAAGGCGATGTGATTGTAGCTGCGCTCGGGCAGGCTTTCGCCCTGCATGACGGCGATCCAGATATCTCCAGATACAAAGAATTTCTCCGGAGATAACGAAAATCCGGCACCGCGGCTGCAGTAAACCTCATTGAGGCCAAGAACCTCCGTGAGAATTCTGGCCATTCGCGTGATGTCACGGCAGATGAAAGTCATGTGGGAAAGGCCGTGAATCGGCATGGATTAATTCCCTGTTTGAGTCTGCAGCCAATGCGCGTAGATATTCACAATATCGCTCCAATGGTTGTCTTGGATCAACTTGCTTTTCATGGCGGCATAGGTAATTACTGCGATGCCCTGCCGGAGAGGTGAGGGCTGCTGAGTGTTTCTTAAATTTGTCTACTTGTATACATTGAGCTGAGCGGCAAAGCAACGCCGCGGCAAGGGGGCGCTGAATGACCGGGTTTGGACCGCTGGACCGGGGGACAGGGATTGCCGTCTGGCGTCAGATAGCCGAGTGGATCCGCTCCGAGGCAGCTGCCGGCCGGTTCGTGCCTGGCATGCAGCTGCCACCGGAAATGGAGCTTGCGGCCCGCTTCGGCGTGAACCGGCATACGGTCCGCCGCGCTATCTCGGTGCTGACGCACGAGGGGCTGCTGCGTGCGGATCAGGGGCGGGGAACCTTTTTTGCGGGGCGTTCCGTCAGCTATCCGATCTCGCGGCAGACACGCTTCTCTGAAATTCTGGCCGGGCAGGGCCATGCGCCAGGCGGGCGCCTGACGGGAGCTGGCGTCGAGGGGGCGAATGAAGTCCTTGCCGCCCGGCTGGAGGTGCCGGCCGGAACACCGCTGCAGCGGATAGAGACTTTGCGGATGTCAGGGGACACGCCGGTTCTGGCTGGAACAAGCTGGTGTGAGCTGATCCGTTTTCCGGGCTTTGCCGCTGATTTTGCCGAAACTGGCTCCTTCACCCAGTGTTTCACCAGGGCAGGGCTTGGAGGATATGTCCGCCGCGAAACGCGGATCTATGCTGAACGTGCCACGGTTGAGGATGCCCGGTTGCTGGGAGTTGAATTCGGCTCGCCTGTGATGGTGATGGAAGTGATCAACGAGGACCCGGATGGCCGTCCGGTGCAATACGCCCGCAGCCGCGTTGCGGCAGACCGGATGGAACTGGTGGTGCGCAGCTGATCAGCTCTTCTTGCGGGTCCAGCAGGGCTTTGCCTTGCTGGCTTCCTTCCAGCCGCTGCGGGCTTCCGGCCAGGCCGTCCGGGCCTGTGCTTCATGCCATCCCAGGACGAAGCCGGACGCCGCGGCAAGAGAGGCGGCCCGAATCGTCTTGCCCGCCGTCTTTACTGGGCCAGGCGACAGGGTGGCCAGCCTTTCCGCCATGGCCACGTCATTGAGGTAGCCAAAGACATCCTGCAGAGTCTTGAGCTGCTTGAGGAAGGTCTTGCGCGCTTCGCCGGGGAACAGGCTGGCGAAGAACTCCAGCCCGTAGCGGAATTTCTTCAGGGCCTTGCGCATGTCGTGGCGCTCGGTCCGCGACAGGGTGTCGAGCCGCCTGCCATAGCTCTGCACCTTGCGCCAGCGTTTGCCGATTGCTTCGCTGGCAAAGGAAGTTACGGCTTCGCCGAGCTGGTCTGCCTGACGCGCGTCCTCTTCCTTGCGCCAGCCTGAAGTCTCGCAGTAGCCGGCAAGATCCAGCAGGAAGCCGTTGAAGGCCGCGCTTGCCAGTTCCCCCTTCAGGCCCTGCCGTGCTGCCTGCCGGTCCTTGCCGAGCTGTTCCAGCAGCAGCGGAATGTTGATGCCCTCCGGCGCGTGGGATGCAAGAGGCGCGGTGATTTCATCGCTCAGCACATCGAGATCCCGCAGCGCTCCGGCTGCAGCGGCATAGCGGCTGGCCTGCTGGTCCAGCGTGCCGGTGCGGCGCGGGTCAAGAACCGGGCGGAACAGCTTGAACGCTGTGCGCAGCCGCCGGAAGCCGATGCGCAGCTGATGCGGGCCTTCATTGTCCGCACTGGTGAGGCAGACCATGCGGGCGGCGGAAATCTGATCGATGCAGGAGCGCAGGATGTGCTGATAGGCGTCTTCCACGCGCATCGTGGCGTCGAGGCTGATGGTGCCGGCGTTGCACGGGGCTTCATCCTGCCCGAGAAACAGCCGGTAGCCGCGCTCGGCCTTGCTCATCGGCGAAAAGCGGAAGGCATTGGCGCCCGTCAGTGCCAGTGCTGCCTCATAAAGCGGCGCGATGCCTCCGGACTTCAGCTCCAGCTCCAACTCGCACAGGGGCAGGCGTTTGTCTCCCGCAACAATCTCGCCGATGTCCAGCGCGGCCTCGATGACGGTTCCATCTTCCCGCGTCAGGTCGCGCTGGGTGCGCTGCATCACCGTCTCGAAACAGGGAACGAGTCCGGCACCGCCGGTGCAGTCCGCAATCTGACGGCGGATATCTTCATCGGCGACCTGATCCAGCTGGAATTGCGGGCCGCTGACATCTGTCTCGATCTCGATCGGAGAGGACAGGCCGCCGGAAAGCGGCTTGCCGAGCTTGACGGTCTGGATCCAGCGCCGCCCGGACTTGCGCACCCGTGCGGCGATCCTGGCCTTGTGCAGCCTGAGATCCGCCGTGTCGAAATAGATCGACGTGAGTTGCTTCGTTGAAGTTTTGCCGGAGAAAAAACCTGTGAGGGCCCCGGAGAACATCAGGTCCTCCGCTGCGCAAGGTTCAAGCTCCAGCTTGAGTTCGACTTCTCTGTCCGGCGTGCTCATGGCAAAACTACTAACCTGCCGCCAGTTTGGAGTCGAATGATTTCCGGAGACTTTCGTGGTCAGCCGCGCCCGAACAGGCGGCCGATGCGGGCGCTCACCTTCATCAGGAGGGAAACAGTCCACGGCATGGGGCGCCGGTTGAAGGCGATCTTGCGCACATAGACCGGCACATGCCAGACCGCGCGCGTGCCTGCCGGAAACAGCATGCTGACGCCGGGGCGGCCTTCATAGGTGTTGCCGGCCTCGTCTGTGATGTGCACCTCGCCTTCAAGGAACAGCACCGTTTCGTCCCAGAAGAAGTGCCAATGGAACGTGCCGGCGGTGCACTCCCAATGGTCTGTCGAGGACCAGCCGTTGGTGCCGGTCGACAGGCTGGCGAGCCGGGCCTGCGGCGTACCCTCGATGATCCACTCCGGGCGGATCGGTGCGCTGCGCATGGTGGCGGTGTTGAGGGCAGCATAGCGGAAGGCGGGCGTCGAGCTGCCCGTCTGCGTCATCTGGGGTGATGATTCCCCGTCCTGCGGCTTGCCGATGTTGCCGTTTTCAATAAGTGCCATGATGCCCAGCCTTCTCCTGCCCGGCGGTGCCTCTTTGTCTGCGGGCACCTGCGGTTGCTGATCTTATGCCACCGGCCATATTGCATCGTGGTTTAACCGCGGATCTGCGCCATCTGGAATTTGCAAATGCGGTTAACCGCCGGTGACCGGCTGATCAGGCCTTGGCCTGGTAGCGGGCTGCCTCACCGGGCCAGCTTTCAATATCATGCGGGCGGCCTTCCTGATCGGCAAAGGCGACCATATCACGGGCGAGGATGGCATCGAAGAGCAGAACCGAGGTGACAGCCATCCGTCTGCCCCGGTCAAGGATCAGCAGCTCGAAGCCCTCCTGCAGGCGGGTACGCAGATAGGGCACGATATCGCTGGTTTTCCAGGCGAGCGGGCGCGCCGGATCGACGAACATCACATAGATGCGCTCGATCGGGTCGCGGTGGAAATAGGCACCGGCATCCAGCGGATGAGGAATGCGGTTGCGGTCCGGGCTGTTCGTCAGCCGGGCGGAGAGATAGGCGCATTGATAGGCAAGGCAGGCGGCGGGCCGCTCCGGCTGGCCGAAGATGGCGCAGCCATGGTCCTTGATGCTGGCGCAGGGCCGGTACATCGGCTTGTCCAGTGGACCGATTTCGGGAAGCTCGCAGCAATAGGTGCAGGTGCGGCACCAGGATATGCGGGCGCCAGCGTCCTTCTTGCGTTTTGCCTGCCCCACGCGGCGTCTCCCTCTCGCTTCAGGCTGTAAATCGAGCGGCAGATTAAAGACTTATCCCTGAAGCTCAAGGCCGGTGATGCAAATGAGGGGGAAGGGCGCAAGGCAACGCACTGAAGCGGGGGCGCCGAAGGGGGCGCTGAACTGGTGCAGCGTGCCTGCAAATGGCGCTGGAAAGTGTGGTGCCCCTGGCCCGAATCGAACGGGCACTCCCTCACGGGAAACGGATTTTGAATCCGTCGCGTCTACCAGTTCCGCCACAGGGGCAGCGTCCTTGGAGCCGCGACTATATCCAGACTGGCTTTGCCGTCAATCCACTGTCCGGGGCTTTCCCCGCTCCAATTGGCAATTGCCTGCTGCAGCGCAAAAATATCCGCTGCGGCACCCCGTTCCCCCGATGACAAAAGCTCCGGCGGCGGCTATGCAGAATGCCATTATGCTGAGAAAACTTTACGACTGGACACTGTCCCTCGCTTCTGGCCCGCGCGCACCGCACGCGCTGGGAGCGGTCTCATTCATTGAAAGCTCGTTCTTTCCGATTCCCCCGGATCTGCTGCTGATCCCCATGGTGGTCGCGAACCGGCGCAAGGCCTGGTTCTACGCGGCCTTGGCCACGGTCATGTCGGTGCTGGGCGGCATCTTCGGCTACCTGATCGGTGCTTTCCTGTTTCATCAGGTTGCAGCGCCCATCCTGTCCTTCTACGGCTACATGGACAAGTTTGACCGCTTCAGCGAGATCTTCAACGCTTGGGGCTGGTGGTTCGTGTTCATCGCAGGCCTGACACCCTTCCCCTACAAGGTCATCACCATTGCTGCCGGTGTTACGGGCCTATCCATGCCGGTCTTTGTCATCGCCAGCATCGTGTCACGCGGCATGCGCTTCTTTGCGGTTGCTGCGCTGCTCTATTTCTTCGGGGAACCGATCCGCAACTTCATCGAGAAGCGCCTTGGCCTCGTGTTCACGGTATTTGTGATTCTGCTTGTTGGCGGCTTCGCTGCTATCAAGCTGCTGTGATATCGCGTGAGGATCTGAAATGACGTCGCTTCAGCGGGCCAGGGCGGCCAATCTGCTTCTGCTTCTGGGGGGCACGGCTGCCATTGCTGCGGCCTGGGGCTTCCAACTGATCGGCGGATATCTGCCCTGCAAGCTGTGCCTCGAGCAGCGCGTGCCCTATTATGTGGGGCTGCCGCTGGGTGTTCTGGCGCTGCTGGCTCTCCTGACCCGCCGTACCGGCATTGCCACGGTGCTGCTGCTTCTCGTGGCGGTGGTCTTTGTCTATGGGGCCGGGCTTGGCGCCTATCAGGCCGGGGCCGAATGGGGCTTCTGGATGGGGCCGTCCGACTGCGGCGGTGGCGGTGCCACGCCCAAGTCTGCGGCCAACATGCTGCAGGCGCTGCAGAACACCCGCGTTGTCTCCTGCACGGAAGCCAGCTGGCGCATGCTCGGCCTGTCCTTTGCGGGCTGGAACATGGTGGCCTCCGCAGGTGTTGCCGTTCTGGCGCTCTTTGCAGGCTATCAGGCCCGCAAGGGCTGAGAGGGGACACGGCCATGGGTGAGCGGGAACGGCGGGCAAAAGCCAGGGAAGACGAAGCCAGACGGGCCCTGTCGCGCGTCCAGGCCGAGAGCGAAACCATCCTGGGCTCCGCCACCAGCCGCATGGCCAGCCATGCCCAGCGTCATTTCGGCGCCGCCGACAAGAACCAGAACGACCGGATCGAGGTCTGGGGCACGCGCATCGGCCGCATGGCCGGCCTGCTGTTTGCGGTTGGGCTGGTCATCTATCTGGTCAGCGCCTATCTGATGTGAACTGCAAGTTCACAAGGGGCGATTTGATGAGTGACCGGACAGGGGCGCCAGACCCGCAGATTGCAGCCATCGCGGCCATGGTGGCTCCGGGGCTGGATGCTTTCGAAATCATCGCCCGTCAGGCCTATGCGCAGCTTCCCGAAGAGTTTCAGGCGCTTTGCGAGGGCGTGCTGATCACGGTCGCCGATTTCGCCGATGAGGAAATGCTGGAGAGCGTCGGCCTCGAGGACCCGTTTGAACTGATGGGCTTGTTTCAGGGCATTGGTCTTGCGCAGGGCGGCGACTTCTTCCACACCGGCCAGCATCCGAACCGGGTCTGGCTGTTCCGCCGTCCCATTCTCGATTACTGGGCCGAGCACGAGGAACAGCTGGGTGATGTGGTGACCCATGTTCTGGTGCATGAGATCGGCCATCACTTCGGCCTGTCGGATGAGGATATGGAAGCAATCGAGGCCGCAGCGGGTTGACCCGCGCGGCCTCGTTGTGCTTGTCCTGTGCCGGGCACGAAGCCCGGCATTACAGTCTCACTTGTCTTCGGTCTTGGCGCGCTCGATCGCCTCGACGATCAGCTGACGCGCCCTGTCCGGGCCTTCGATGCCGGTGACCTTGACCCACTTGCCGGGCTCCAGATCCTTGTAGTGCTCGAAGAAGTGCTTCACCTGCTCCATGGTGATCGCCGGCAGATCGTCGACCGACTTCACGTTCTCATAGCGGCGGGTCAGCTTGGTGCTGGGAACGGCGATGATCTTCTCATCCTGGCCGCTCTCGTCTTCCATCATCAGCACGCCGATCGGACGGCAGCTCATGATGGCGCCGGGGATGATCGGGCGCTGGTTGATGACCACGACGTCGATGGGGTCGCCATCGCCGCACAGGGTGTGGGGCACGAAGCCATAGTTCCCCGGATAACGCATCGGGGTGTAGAGGAAGCGGTCCACGTACATGGCACCGGCTGCCTTGTCCATCTCGTATTTGATCGGCTCGCCGCCGACCGGAACTTCGATGATGACGTTGATGTCTTCCGGCGGGTTCTTGCCGATCGGCACCGCATCAATACGCATGAGCTTGCTCCTTGAGTTGCTGCGCAGGTCTATTGCAGGGACCGCGCCGCGAAGCAAGGGGCAAGTGTGATAGAGCGTTGAAATCCGGGCTTTCCGGTGCCGCTGGGTGACAGATCCGGCGGGCGCGTTTCAGCGCTCCGTCTCGTGCCAGCAATAGATGGACAGCTCCAGCCGCTTGCCGCCCGTCTGGTGCCAGGAGCGGCCGGTCAGCACACCGCCAAGGGCGGCATAGAAGCCGCAGGCCGGTTCATTGTCCGTCAGGACGCGCACCGCAAGGCCCTTGAGACCGCGCCGCTCCAGACAGGTTCTGACGCTGGCAAACAATCTGCGGCCAAAGCCGAGGCCCTGATACTCCGGCTTGAGATAAAGCTCGTAGAGCTCTCCGGCGCAGCCGGTGCCCCGCATGCGGCAGGGGCCATAGCTGGCATAGCCTGCCACCTCGCCCGCGACTTCCAGGACTTCGATCTCGACACCCTTGTCGATGGCATCATGCCACCAGCCGCCGCTGCGGCGGGCGACAAAGCGCTCCAGGTCCAGCCCGTCGAGCATGCCCCGGTAGGCAAGGCGCCACGCCTGCGCATGCACGGCCGCAAGGCTGGCCGTGTCATCATGTCTTGCGGGGCGCAGTTCCACGAGGCTCGTCGTCATGGGCAGATGATAGCCGGACGGAAGGTAAACGGGAAGCGGGCAATGAAAGGGGACCGGCTGATCTGCCGTTGCGGCAAATGAAAAGGGCCAGCACGAGTGCTGGCCCTTCAGGTGCCCGTTCGAATGTACTTCAGCACTCAACCTGATCAGCTCCGTTCCGGGGGGCTGGGGGGCTAATGCGTACCGGAACCAGAACCGTTCAGGCCGAACGGGTATGATCATAAGATGGTGGGTCAACGTGGCTTGTGAAGGGCTCAATTGAGGCAAAAGCAAGGTATCTTTTCAGCATTCCTGCGGCCCCGGAACCCTGTCATCCGCAGGCTTGCCAGTGCGCCCCGCAAGGGGCATCATGACAACTCAATGACATATCCTCGCCGGCAGGCATCAGCAGGTCTGATTCCGCTGCAAGGTTGACGGGAGGTGGCATGAGCGAGAGCGAAGCAGACGCAGCCGGACAGCCGCAGGGCGTTCCTCATGAAATGTCTGTCCGGCCGGACAGTCCGCCCGGTTCCAGTGCCCAGTCGGCCGTTCCGCAGATCCCGGCGAAACCCGTCGTTGCCTTTGACCGGAGAGAGCTCGACCAGATCCTGCGCATCTATGGCCGCATGGTCGCGGATGGAGAGTGGCGGGACTATGCCATCGACCTGATGAAGGACCGGGCCGTCTTCTCCGTCTTCCGCCGCAGCAGCGAAATGCCGCTTTACCGGATCGAGAAGGACCCGAAGCTTGCCCGCCGCCAGGGCGCCTACAGCGTGGTGGCGACGGGCGGCATGGTGCTCAAGCGCGGGCCCGAGCTGGCATCTGTTCTCAAGGTCTTTGAAAAGAAGCGCCATCTGCGGCTGGTGGATGCCTGAGCCGAGGCAGACCGTATTCCAGCAACGCAGAAAGGCCTCCGGACGGTCTCGTCCGGAGGCCTTTCTTCCAGCTTTTCTGAAGTCTTAGAAGCGCAGGCTCAGTTCGGCGTTGACCGAATGGGACTGGGCGTTGCGGCGCAGTTCGCCGCCGTAGGACAGCTTGCCGGTCAGCTTCTGGCTGGCATTGGTGGCGGCAACACCAAGGTTGAGCCGCCCGATATCGCGGCCGAGATCGGGAGCTGCGCTGTTGATGGAGCGGCCCAGCATCTGAACATTCCGGCCGGCGGCCACAGGGCCCAGGGCGCGGGCATAGGCGATGTCCATCATCGGCGTCACGCTGTAGCTGCCCAGTGCGATGGGCGTGGCCGACAGGCGCAGGCCAACGCCGGTTTCCGAGCCCGTTGAGGTGGTGCTGCGCAGGCTGACGTTGAACACGTCGGCGCCTGTTTCGTTGCCCGATCCGAGCCACTGATGGCGGACGCGGCCGTGCACATAGGGGCGTGCCAGAAGGCCCTCGGTCTCGAAGGTCATGCCGATACGTGCAGAGGCAGACAGGCCGAGATCCGTGGTCTTCGTCTGGCCATTGACGGCCAGGCTGGTGCCTGAACCGGTGATGTTGTTGCGGTCGAGCGTATTCTCGAAGCGCGAGAAGCTGGACGCGGCTTCGAGGAAATAGCGGTCATAGGTATAGCCGCCATAGATCAGGGCATGGAGGCCGCTGATACGGGCCCGGTCACCGCCGCCATGCATGGACGAGGTGCTGAAGCCGCCGGCTGCACCAAGACGCAGGTTCTCGGTTGCGATGAACTCACCGCCCACCAGAAGGCCCGCGCTGCGGCTGGTGGAGGAGGCGGAGGTGGAGGTGCCGTCCATCAGGCTGACGCCCGCCAGCGACTGCACCCAGAAGCGGCGGCTCGCTTCGCTGGGCGCTGCCCCATTGGTAGAAACGGCAACAGCAGGCCCCGCCGGATCCAGCAGTGCGCTGGCACGCTGCTCGGTGATGCCCATGACCTGGTTGACGGCCTGCGTCTGCACCTGTGCGGTCTGTGAGAAGGATGACACCTTTCTGACGTCATTCGTGCTCGTCAGCCGGTCGAGGTTGAGCAGACCCCAGCCGTATTGCCTGTCGATACCGGCTGCGCCGATATCCGAGGCGGTCAGCAGCACGAGACGGGCCAGCTGCTCCGGCGTGGCGTTGGGGTACATCTGCTGGGCGATAGCCAGCGCACCCGTGACGTGCGGCGTGGCCATCGATGTCCCGGAGAAGCGCACATAACCACCGGTGTTGGCCGTGGAGTAGATGCCGTCATTGTCCTGATCGTCACCGCCGCCGGGCGCTGCCAGACACCACATCATCGTGACGCCGCAGTGATTGGAATAGGCAGGCGAGGTGCCATCGCGGCCCACGGAGGTCACTGCAATCCAGTTGGGTGTCAGTTCCGGGTAGAGATAGGGCATGGCGGCCTGAACACCGGCATCGGTTGCCCCGTCATTGCCGGTTGCCCAGACAAGCACTGCGCCCCGGCGCGCAGCTTCACGTGCCGCTGCCAGAAGTTCGGCATCGTCCTCTTCGAAGGACGCCCGGTCGGCTGCCAGATCGCCTGAGGGCACATAGACGTAGCTGCCCCAGGAATTGTTGAAGATCCGGATGCCGTTGTTGAGGCCATATTCGAGCACCCGGGCGGCGTATTCGTTCTCGATCTTGCCATCGTCATCCATGATGGCGAGGTTCACGAGCTTGGCCCCCGGTGCAACGCCCATCATGCCGAAACCGTTGGCTGATGCACCGATGATCCCGGCCACATGGGTGCCGTGGCCGTCGGCATCGGTGAAGGTCGCCATTTCTTCAAAGCCATTGAAGTTCAGGCCACTGAGGTTGGCGATCAGGTCCGGATGGCTGGCGAGAATGCCCGTATCAAGGACGCCAACCGTGACGCCGGCCCCGGTGTAGCCACGGGAATGCGCGATCGGGGCGCCGGTCATCAGCAGCCCCCACTGGGCATCATATTCGTTGACCGGCACAAGTGGTGCCGCCTGCAAAGCTGCCGCGCCAAAGAAGAGGGTGGATGCTGCCGTGGCACCGAGAAGTGCGGCACGCAGAAAATGTAAGTGTGTACGCATGTCAGCCCTGAAAACCGCTTAAACTGTCTTTGTATCTCTCAAGATTGAACATCGTGCAATCAACGTCCGGTGATGGTAGTTTTTGGGTTGATCTGAAAACAAAAAGGGCGCGGAGGTGATCCGCGCCCTTGCTGTATCTTGTCTGCCTTGCGCTTATTCGCGGTTGCCGAACAGCTGCAGCAGCATGACGAAGAGGTTGATGAAGTCAAGGTAGAGGCGCAGGGCACCCATGATCGACTTCTTGGTGGCCACTTCGCCAGTGTCACCCTCGTAGTACATTTCCTTGATCTGCTGGGTGTCATAGGCGGTGAGGCCTGCGAACACCAGCACGCCGATCACCGAGACAGCGAACTGCAGGGCGGAGGACGCCAGGAAGATGTTGACCACCGAGGCGATGATGATGCCGATCAGGCCCATCACCAGGAACGAGCCCCAGCCCGACAGGTCCTTCTTGGTGGTGTAGCCGTAGAGGCTCAGCGCACCGAAGGAAGCTGCGGTGATGAAGAACACGCGTGCGATCGATCCGCCCGTGTAGACAAGGAAGATCGAGGACAGGGACGCACCCATGAGGGCGGCATAGACCCAGAAGCTGACCTGCGCGGTCGAGGCGCTCATGGACTGGATGCGCATGGAGAGGAAGAGCACCATGCCTATCGGAGCCAGCATAATCAGCCACTTCAGCGGCGAGGCATAGAGCGCATAGCCAAGCTGCGAGAGCATCGTGCCATTGCCGAGAACGGCAGCGGCGGCTGCCGGATCAGTGGTCGTCGCAAACTGGGCAAGGCCCAGGGCGATGAATCCAGTGATGGCAAGACCGATGGTCATGTAGTTGTAGACGCCCAGCATATAAGAGCGCAGGCCCTGGTCAATGCCGGCATCGGCGTAGCGGCCGGCGACCGCGTACGGTGCTTCATTTTTCCGGTCGAACGTCGACATGTATTGTTTCCCCTTCATGGTTACGCGGGAGGGACACTCCCAAACCGCCTCGACGGACTAGTCCGTTTGCAGAAGAATATGGGCGGGGTTCCGCCATCGCACAAGGGCAAATGGTCCAAAAAATGCTGCTGCGAAGATTACAAAATCTCCACCTTGTGCCGCTGGCGCCCGTCAGAGGGCGCCAGCATTGCGTCTTTTCCGGTCACAGATTGCGCAGCACGGGGGCAGGTTTCTTGCCCAGCACGCGCCATGTGCCGATGAGGCCGAAGCCGACGGTCAGCACCAGCGCAGCAAGGGCGGCCGTAACAGCGGTGCCTGGCAGCAGTGTGAAGGACCCGTTCATCACCTGCGTGATCACGAACCAGGCGGCAATGGACCCGGCCAACACTGCAAAGACCGCCGTGCCGAGGCCGAGCATCGCATATTCCATCGCATAGGCGCCGGTCAGCCGGGCGCGGGTGGCGCCCAGCGTCTTGAGGATCACCGCGTCATAGATGCGGCTGCGGTTTCCGGCCGCCAGCGCTCCGGCCAGCACCAGAATGCTGGAGATGAGCGTGATGGCGGAGGCGGCCCGGATGGCGACGGCGAGCTGGGCGACAAGATCATTGATCTGCGCCAGTGCATCCTTGACGCGGATGGCCGTCACGGTGGGGAAGGCGGAGGAAACCGATTTCAGCAGAGACAACTCCCGCTCGGCCGGCGCATCCGGGTCCCAGGTTACGGTCATCAGGAAGGCGTGCGGGGCGCCGGCGAAGGTGTTGGAAGAGAACACCATGACGAAATTGATGGCGAGCGATTCCCATTCCACCTTGCGGGTGTTGGCGATCTTCGCGGTGATTTCCCGGCCCAGCACATTGACGGTGATCCGGTCGCCGACGGCCAGCCCCAACTCGGTTGCCAGTTCATCATCGAAGGAGACCAGCGGCTCGCCGCTGTAGCCCTCCGGCCACCACTCCCCTTTCATCAGCGTGGAATTGGCCGGGAGGCTGTCCTGATAGGTGATGCCCCGGTCGCCGCGCAGCACCCAGGCGGCACTGGCCGGCGGGGTGATCTGGTTGACCGGCACATCCTTGAGGCTGACGAGCCGCCCGCGCAGCATGGGTACGCTCTGGATCTTCGCGTCCCCGGCGTCCTGCTGCAGCAGGGTGGCGAAGGCGTCGCGTTCGGTGCTCTGGATGTCGATGAAGAAGAAGCTCGGGGCCTTCTCGGCAATCGTCGCCGTCAGCTCCCGGCGCAGGTTGCCGTCGATGAGGGCCAGCGACACCAGCAGGGTGAGGCCAAGGCCGAGCGACAGCACCACAGAAGAGGTGAGCGCGCCCGGCCGGTGGATGTTGGCAATGGCGAGCCTGAGGCCGGTGGAGCGCACCTGCGGCGCCTTGCGGGCGGCAAGCATCATCAGCCGCGCCACCCCGCCCAGCAGCAGGAAGGAAGCGGTGGACGCAACCACATAGATCGAGGCAATGCGCCGGTCTTCGGCGAGGAAGATGGCGATTGCGGCCAGCGACAGGGCGGCGATCAGCGTTGCGGCCAGATAGCGCTTGCGCGGCCAGACCTTGGCGCCCGTCACCTGATCGCGGAACAGGGCTGTCGGCGGCACGTCATGGGCGCGGCCCAGCGGCCAGATGGCAAAGGCCAGCGCCGTCAGCATGCCATAGACCAGGCCGAGCCCAAGCTCCGCCGGGTAGACGGACACCGCCAGTTTTACAGGCAGAAGGCCGGAAATGGCCCCGGCTGCCGCGAAGGGGATGATGGCACCCGCCACAAGGCCGATGGCGATGCCGATGGCGGCAATGATCATCATCTGGATCAGATAGATGCGGAAGACGAGATCATTGCTGGCGCCAAGGCACTTGAAGCTGGCGATCACCTCGCGCTTGCTTTCAAGGAATGCCCTCACCGCATTGGCAACGCCGACGCCGCCGACGACCAGCGCGGTGAGGCCCACCAGCGTCAGAAACTGGGTGAAACGCTCTATGTTGCGCTCCAGCCCCGGTGAGGCACTGGCGCGGGACTGGATGCGCCAGCCTGCCTGCGGGAATTTCTCACGCGATTGCTCGATGAGGCGGATGATGCCTTCATCCGTCGTGCTGGATGGCAGCTTCACCATGTAGGACCAGGTGACGAGGCTGCCGGGCTGGACGAGCGCCGTCTCAGGCAGTGCCGCTTCGCTCAGCATCAGGCGCGGGCCGAATTCCAGCCCGCCGGAGAGCTTGTCCGGTTCGGTGGCGATGACGCCGGTGAGGGTGACGGTGGCGCGGCCGATGGAGAGCTTGTCGCCGGTTTCAAGCCCGAGGCGGGCGAGCAGCGAGGCATCGGCGACGGCGCCGAAGCTGCCATCCGGCTGGCGGCCCATGGCCTCGGCAGGATTGATGCCGCCTGCAAGTGAAAGAGTACCGTAGAGGGGATACGCGCCATCGACGGATTTCAGCTCGACAAGCGCCTGATCGCTGCCGTCGGTCTTGCGGGCCATGGCGCGCAGGGTCGCGGTGCGGGTGACTTCGCCAAGGCTCTGCACATAGGCATATTCGGCGGCATCGGCCTCGCGGTGGACGAGGCGGAAGGACATGTCGCCGCCGAGGATCGCCTGTCCCTCGTTGGAAATGCCTTCCGTCAGCGCCCGCGATACCGAGGCAACGCCCGCGATGGCGGCAACGCCAAGGGCGATGCAGGCGATGAAGATGTAAAAGCCCTTCAAACCGCCGCGCAGCTCGCGCAGGGCAAAGCGGAAGGCGAGGGCGAGCGAACTGTTGCCGCCTGACGGGGCCGGGGCAAAGGCCGTCATGCGCGGGCCTCCGCCGGAGAGGCGTGATGCTCCTCCTCCACCTGGCCGGAGCGCATGCGCACCACCCGGTCGCAGCGTTCGGCCAGCGCCGGGTCATGGGTCACCAGCACCAGCGTGGTGCGGCGGCGGGCAATGGCCGAGAACATCAGCTCGACGATCTGCTCGCCGGTTGCAGCATCGAGGTTGCCGGTCGGCTCGTCGGCGATGAGGATTTCCGGCTCCACCACCAGCGCCCGTGCGACGGCCACGCGCTGCTGCTCGCCGCCGGACATCTGCGCCGGATAGTGGGAGAGGCGGTGGCCGAGGCCCACGGCTTCAAGTTCCGCGCGGGCCTTGTCGAAGGCCTTGGGGTCGCCGGCAAGCTCCAGCGGCACGGCGACATTTTCCAGCGCCGTCATGTTGGGCACGAGATGGAAGGACTGGAAGATGATGCCGACATTGCGGCCGCGGAAGCGCGCAAGCTGATCCTCGCTCAGCGGCGTCAGCTCGGAGCCTGCAACGATGACCGAGCCCTTGTCGGCCCGCTCCAGCCCGGCCATCACCATCAGCAGGGTGGACTTGCCGGAGCCCGATGGGCCAACCAGACCCGTGGAGCTGCCGGCCTCGATTTCCAGATCGACACCTTTGAGAATGTGAACCCGGCCTGCGCCGTCTCCGAGGCTGAGGTGAACTCCCTTGAGCGCAATGGCTGGTCCAGTCGTCATGTGTGACCCTATATAGGTTGGGTGCCTGGATGGGATCTGAGCGGTGCCGCTGCCGTTTCACTGCGGTGCCAGCCCATCGGGCAACAAAAAGTATGGTCCCGCAGCCTGCGGGTTTCCGGTGCATATGGGGCCCTGTCACGGAGTGATCCAGACCGCCATGTTCAAGTTTGTGTATCTGTTTGTCGCAATTGCGGTGTCTGCAAGCCTTTCTTCCGGCCATGCGCTTGCCAATGACGCAGCTGTGAAGATTGTTGTCCTCGGGGACAGCCTGTCGGCCGGCTATCAGCTCGCTCCCGATGAGGCCTTTCCGGTGCAGCTGGAAAAGGCGCTGAAGGAAAAGGGTGAGAACGTCACCGTGATCAACGCGGGTGTCTCCGGTGACACCTCCTCCGGCGGCCTGTCGCGGCTCGACTGGTCGGTGCCGCCGGATGCGGATGCGGTGATCGTGGAACTGGGCGCCAATGATGCCCTGCGCGGCATTGATCCGGCCGCCACCCGCAAGAATATCGAGGCCATCGTCTCCCGCCTGCGGGAGCGGGGTGTCGAGGTGCTGGTGGCCGGCATGATGGCGCCGCGCAATCTGGGCGAGGACTATGCCGCCGCCTTCGACCCGATCTTCGCGGATGTGGCCGGGGCGCATGATGCGCTGCTCTATCCGTTTTTCCTCGAAGGCGTGGCGATGAAGCCGGAACTCAATCTGGCTGACGGCATGCACCCTACGGGGGAGGGGGTTTCGGTCATCGTTGCCAATGTGCTACCTCTCGTGCAGGATCTCGTTGCCCGCGCCCGGCAGAAATAACCTTCTGCCCCGCCGGGTCCCGCCTTTCGCGGCTTGCCGCGCCTGCCACATTGTCTTGAACAACGTCTTGAACAAAGACCTTTCGAAACACGAGGGATGTTCCGATGGATCAACGCCGTCTTGGCCGCACGGATATCATGGTCAGCTCAATCTGCCTTGGCACCATGACCTTTGGCGAGCAGAACACGGAAGCTGAAGGCCACGCCCAGCTCGACTATGCGCTGGACCATGGCGTCAACTTCTTCGACACTGCCGAGATGTATCCGATCCCGCCCAGCGGCGAGACGCAGGGGCGGACCGAGCGCATCATAGGCACCTGGCTGAAGGCGCGCGGCAACCGGGACAAGATCGTTCTGGCCACCAAGGTAGCGGGCCGTTCGGACAGCACCTACTACCGCAAGTCCGGTGAGGAAGTCCGCCTGACCCGCCCGCAGATCCGTGAGGCGATCGAGCGCAGCCTGAACAACCTGCAGACCGACTATGTCGATCTCTATCAGGTGCACTGGCCCGACCGCACGGTCCCCGGCTTCGGCTCCAACCCCACCCGCTGGAATGATCCGGCGCCTGCTGCGGACGAGACGCCGATTGCCGAAACGCTGGCGGCGCTGACTGAACTCGTCAAGGAAGGCAAGGTTCGGCACATCGGCCTGTCGAACGAAAGCGCCTGGGGCACGATGACCTATCTGAAGCTGGCGGAGACCGAAGGCCTTGCCCGGCCGGTGTCGATCCAGAATGCCTACAACATGCTGAACCGCACCTTCGAGACGGGGCTGGCGGAAGTTTCCTTGCGCGAGGACGTCGGTCTGCTCGGTTATTCGCCGCTGGCACAAGGCACGCTGACGGGCAAGTATCTGGATGGTGCGCTGCCGGCCGGATCGCGCAAGCAGCTCTACAACCGTCTGCAGCGCTATGAGAAGCCGGGCGCGGAAGAGGCGATCCTTGCCTATGTGGAACTGGCCCGGTCGGCCGGCATGGATCCGGCGCAGCTCGCCATCGCCTTCCCGCTGACCCGCAGCTTCATGACCTCGGTGATCATCGGTGCCACCTCCATGGCGCAGTTGCAGGTGGCCATCGGCGCGGCGGATGTGAAGCTTTCGCCGGAGCTGATCGGCAAGATCGACCTGCTGCACCAGATGCATGGCAACACGTCGCCCTGATTTGTGTGGTGGCTGCCGCAAGGGCAGGATTGCCTGCGAATCAACAATTTGTGCGGCGCGTTTTGCGCCGCGCATCATTTCAGGGGAGCAAAGCCCCGTCTTTTCAAGGCCTTTGCGAATTTCCTTGCGCAGTGCGGCAAGATGCCCCCTGATGGAGAGACCAGCGACAGCGGAGGGTTGCCCGATGCCGCGATTGTTTACAGGTCTCGAAATTCCGGCCCAAACCGGCCTGCACCTGTCCATGCTCCGCGGAGGCCTCCGGGGCGCCCGCTGGATTGATCCTGAAAACTATCACATCACCCTGCGCTTCATCGGTGACATCGATGACCGCACGGCCGACGAGGTGGCTGATGCCCTGTCGCGCATCCGGCGGGACCCGATCGACATCCGGCTCAACGGCCTTGGCTCCTTCGGCAATGGCAAGCCGCATTCCATCTGGGCGCGGGTGGAGCCTTCCGCCCAGCTGGCCGAACTGCAGGCCGAGCAGGAGCGCATCCTGCAGCGGCTGGGGCTGCCGCCGGAGCGGCGCAAATACATGCCGCATGTCACGATTGCCCGCTGCAAGACGGCCAGCAACGCTGACGTTGCCCGCTGGCTGACGGAGCGCGGCAGTTTTCAGGCGCCAACTTTCCTTGCCGGGCGCTTTGTCCTGTTCTCCTCCCGTGCCAGCATCGGTGGCGGACCCTATCTGGTGGAAGAAGCCTTTCCGCTAGCCGCGTAAAGGGGTGTGCAACTGGCCTGCCTTGAAACGGGCCAGTTGGCGCGGCAGGCTGGGACCGGTTTCAGGCAGGGACAGAAGGCATGATTGACGGAGGTTTGCTGGTGCTGCAGGTGGTCAAGGCAGTGACCGGTTTCATTCTGGGGCTGCTGGGGGCGGCGGGCTTTCTGGCCTTCGGCTTTTTCCGGGACGTGTTTGCGCAGCAGGACCCGGTGATGGCCGGTGCGGTCACCGGCACGTCGCTCGTTTCTGCTGCCTTTCTGGGGGCTCTTGCCTTCGCACCCTCTTTCATCGCCATCGCTCTTGCCGAAGTGCTGCGGCTGCGCAGCATCGTCTATCATGTGGGGCTGGCGGGGCTGATCGCGGCCGGGCTCTGGATCATGGGGGACAGCAGCATCATCGCGAATGGCCGCAGCGGGTGGCTGCCGGGCACCACGGTGGCGCTGGCCTCCGGCTTTACCGGCGGGATCATCTACTGGGTGATTGCCGGGCGCACATCCGGCTGCTGGAGAGGCGCGGCCGACAGGCCTGATTGAGGCCTCCGTCCGGGTCAGAGTGATGTCTTGCCGTCCAGCACGTCTTTCGCAGCCTCGGTATGTTCCGGGCGCATATGGGCACGTACCATGGCGATGGCGCCCATCAGCAGCGTGGCATCGTCGCCAAAGCCGATGCCGAGAATGAAATCCGGCACCACGTCCAGGGGCAGTACGAAATAGGCCAGCGCCGCCAGCAGCGTGGCGCGCACCTTGCGCGGGGTTGCCGGATCAAGCGCGCAGAAATAGGCGGCCACCACATCTTCCATGAAGGGGACCTGCCGGGCCGCCTTGCGCAGCGTCTCCAGTAGTTTTTCCCGGATGCGGCGGGACTTCTGCTCGTCTGTGCCCAGCTCCGGCCCAAGGATTTCCGGATCAAAGCCGGGTGCTTCGGTATGATGCGTCATGGCCATCCTCTCCGCAGCCGGTGCTTCTTGTGCTTGCCGGCTACGGACAGAATATGGTGGCGCCGCGTTGCAGCCTCAAGGGATGGCCGCCGGACGCCCGTCAGAGCGCCCGGGTTTCCAGCACGCGCCGGGCGATGACCTGAGCCTGAATTTCCGCCGCACCCTCGAAGATGTTGAGAATACGGGCGTCGCAGAGCACGCGGGAAATCTGATACTCCAGCGCAAAGCCATTGCCGCCGTGGATCTGCAGGGCATTGTCCGCCGCGGACCAGGCCACGCGTGCGCCCAGCAGCTTGGCCATGCCCGCCTCCAGATCGCAGCGGCGGCCGGAGTCCTTTTCGGCGGCTGAGAAATAGGTCAGCTGGCGGGCCAGCATCAGTTCTGCTGCCATCAGCGCCAGCTTGTCGGAAACGCGCGGAAAGCTGATCAGTGGCTTGCCGAACTGGATGCGCTCCTGCGCATAGCGAAGCCCGAGGTCGAGCGCGGCCTGCGCAACCCCCAGCGCGCGGGCGGCGGTCTGGATGCGGGCGCCCTCGAAGGTCTGCATCAGCTGCTTGAAGCCCTGACCGGTCTCGCCGCCGAGCAGGTTTTCCGCCTTCACCTCGAAGCCGTCGAAGGCGATCTCGTATTCCTTCATGCCCCGGTAGCCGAGCACCTCGA
Organism: Pannonibacter phragmitetus DSM 14782; assembly: GCF_000382365.1. Taxonomy (GTDB): domain Bacteria; phylum Pseudomonadota; class Alphaproteobacteria; order Rhizobiales; family Stappiaceae; genus Pannonibacter; species Pannonibacter phragmitetus. Next base: position 70,535 of record NZ_KB908230.1, read on the forward strand.
TTTCGCCGCCGGACATGCCGGGCGCAGGGAAGGGCTCCTCATCCGTGCCGCGCGGCTTCTCGGCGATGAACATGGACAGGCCCTTGTAGCCCGGCTCGTCCGGGTTGGTGCGGGCCAGCAGCGTCATGATGTCGGCACGCACCGGATGGGTGATCCAGGTCTTGTTGCCGGAAATCTTCCACACGTCCCCTTCCTTCACGGCACGGGTGCGCAGCGAGGCAAGGTCGGAGCCGGTGTTGGGCTCGGTGAAGACGGCGGTGGGCAGGATCTCGCCCGAGGCGATCTTCGGCAGCCAGTGGGCCTTCTGCTCTTCGGTGCCGCCGCACAGGATCAGCTCTGCCGCAATTTCCGAGCGGGTGCCAAGCGAACCGACGCCGATATAGGCGCGGGACAGCTCTTCCGAGACGACAACCATGCTCTGCTTGCCGAGGCCCATCCCGCCGTATTCCTCCGGAATGGTCAGGCCGAAGACGCCGAGTTCCGCCATCTGGTTGATGACGTCGAGCGGGATATAGTCATTGTCGAGGTGCCACTGATGCGCATGGGGGCTCACCTTGTCCTCGGCAAAGCGGCGCATTTCGGTACGGATCTGCTCCAGCGTTTCATCAAGGCCGCTGTCGCCAAAGACAGAATGGCCCTCCTGATGGCGGATGAGGTCTGCCAGCTCTGTCCGCAGCTCCGGGCTGGAGCCCTGTGCCATCAGGTCAGCAGAACAGGACTGCAGGGCAGCGGTGTCCGCCTCTCCAAGGCCGAGGCTGGCAAGGCGGATGAACTCGCCCTGGTTCATGGGAATGCCGCCGAGGACCTGCGCCAGATATTCGCTGAAGCCGAGGCGCAGGGTCAGTTCCTCAAGGCGTCCGAGGCGCCCTTCCGTCAGCAGGCGCTGGCCATAGGCATCCATCTGCCGCAGGGCTTCCACATAGGTCGCGAGCCAGGCGAGACCGTGGGTGGCATGCTGGTGCCGGTCCATGGCCTCCGCAGACAGGCCCTTGCCGTCCGTCACCTTCGCCCGCACGGCGCGGGTGGCGGCATCCAGCAGGGTGTCCAGCGCGGCTACGGCCTCTCCCGTTTGCGCAAACAGATGTTCCACTGCGCTGTCCTTCCCGGCTGCCCTACTGGCTGTCTTGTGTCCCAGAGCCATGCCCATCCGTCCGTCCCTTTGCATTTGTTGTTTGTTGCGTCGCATTCTGGAAAGCATGTTGCGCTGCACCTGCGGCTTTGTCGAGGCCGCAGCTCTACGCCTTTCGGCCAAGCATGCAGCGCCGCAAAGGCAACATGGGCTTGACGCCTGCACGCCAAACGGGCCACATCGGGGATATGAAGCTGATAAAGTCTCTGCCCGCCAGCTTCCGCGTCCTGTGGGATGCGGTCAGCCACTTCAATACGGATGATGGCTGGGCCATGGCCAGCCACGTGGCGCTGTCGACGCTGCTGGCGTTGTTTCCGTTCCTGATCTTCATCGCCGCGCTCACCGGTTTTCTGGGGCTCTCGGGCGTGGCCGATCAGGTCTCGGCGCTGATTTTCGATGCCTGGCCTCCGGTGGTAGCGGCCCCTGTCGCCGAAGAGATCAACAAGGTACTGACGGTCCGCCGTGGTGACCTGTTGACCTTTGGCGCCGTGGCAGCCCTGTGGTTTGCCTCCAACGGCGTCAGCGCGGTTCGGCTGGCGCTCAACCGGGCCTACCGGGTGCGGGAGACGCGGTCCTTCATCTGGCTGCGGCTGCAGGCGATCCTGATCGTGATCCTGGGTTCGGTGGCGCTGATTGCCTTCACCTTTCTTGTGGTGCTGGCACCTCTGGTGCTGTCGGCGGCCCTCAAGTGGCTTCCGGGGCTGGCGGAAGTCTTTCAGGAAATGCACGTGACCCGCTATGTCATCGCCGGTTTCCTGGGCTTTGCCGGCCTTTATGCCATTCACTGGCTGCTTCCGGCCGGGCACCGCAGCATGATGGATGCCTTGCCGGGCGTGGTGCTGACGCTGGTGCTCTGGGTGGCGTCCGGCACTGTCTTCGGCTGGTATCTGGCGGGCTACGCGGATTACGTCTCCACCTATGCCGGGCTGGCCGGTGTCATGTCGGCGCTGGTCTTTCTCTACATTCTTGCCGTGCTGCTGCTGATCGGCGGAGAGCTGAACGCTGCCATCCTGCGCCAGCGGATGCTGGCGCAGCGCAGGGCCGCACGTCAGGTTACGCCGGACGGGGCTTCCGGCGGATGAACAGGATCGCCGCCATGATCAGCACCATGCCTGCGATCTGGACAAGGGTGAGCGTTTCGCCAAACAGGAAATAGCTTTCCAGCGTCGTAGCGGCGGGCACCAGATAGAACAGGGAGCCGACTTCTGCGGCTGATCCTGTGCGGATCATGTACATCAGCAACAGGATGGCGCCGATGGACAGCACCAGAACAAGCCAGGCCATGGCGAAGATGAGCTGGGGCGACCAGGTGATCTCCCAGGTTTCGGTGAAGGTCAGCGGCACCGTGAAGAGCAATGCACCGGCATATTGCCAGGTGGTGCCGGTCACGTGATCTGCGCCCTGCACGAAGCGCTTCTGGTAGACCGTGCCCAGGCTGATGGCGATCACGGATACCAGCATGACGGCGACGGTGATGGATGTGATGCCGGAGGCAGCCTCGCCCAGCTTGGGCAGCAGCACCAGGAGAAGGCCGGCAGAGCCACCGGCAAAGCCCAGCCAGTGGCGCCAGGTGATCTGTTCTTTCAAAAGCCAGCCGGCCGCCAATGCGGTCACAACCGGCTGCACGCCGACCATCAGCGCCGCTGCACCTGCGGGCAGCCCCTGCCGGATGGCCCAGAACACACCGCCCAGATAGATGCCATGCACAAGAATGCCGGTGACCATGCAGTGAATCGAGGTCTTCACCGGCAGGCTCCGGCCGGAGCCCAGCAAAACACCAATGCCAATCAGCAACGGAACGGCGAAAGCGTATCTCAGAGCCAGAAAAACAAAGGGCTCAATGTACGGTGCTCCAAGTTTGGAGCCGATAAATCCGGTCGACCAAAGTGAAATGAATGCAATTGGGGCGAGTTTTTGTGCTTGTATAGACATATGTCTGCCGGGTTGCGGTGTGTGATGCCGATAAGAGCATGCGTGGTGAAAATTTAATCAGCAAAGGGGCCTATTCCTAGTGGTGTATTCAGCCTGCATTAACGGCTCTTGCTGTTAAGAATACTGAGCCAGCGTGTATTGGCTGTCACCTGATGGGAAAAGTCTGAATGACCCGGAACACACACACCCTTCCAGACCAGGGCCTTTCTGCGCGGACCGGAGGCGGAGCCCCTTCCGCAAACGGGCTTACAGTACGTGCGCGGATCTTGTCCATCAGTCTGATTACGGCCGTGGGTCTGCTGGTGGTGGGCGCAGCCTTCTGGTGGAGTCAGTCCAAGGTGGAAGACGCTTTCCGGGCTTCCGAGGCGAACACCAACCTGGCACGCGCGGCCTATGATTTTGCCGGAATTGCCAACCGGATGCAGATCGAGGAAAAACTCTATCTCTCTGCTCCGTCCACTGCCGTCTTTGACAGGTTCAAGGCCGAGGCCGCCAAGGCAGACGCCGGCATTTCTTCGATTTCTGCTATGCCTTCCGCTCAGCCGCTCGCCAACGAAACGGCGGATGTGAAGGATACGGTCTCTGCCATTGGCGGTGCTTTCGGTGAGCTGCATGCCATTCAGGAGAAAATCGGCTTTGATGGCAGTTCGGGCCTCCGGGCGGATCTGACGGCCTTCGCTGACAAGGCGAAGAACCGGATCAATGACGAGCTCAAGTTCGGCGGTGCTTCCGACTTCGAAAAGCTCGTCCGTACGGTCATGGAAGTGCAGCTTGCCGAGCGCAAGTTCACCCTTTCGGGCGGTGGTCCGCGTGAGGAGTTCGACACGGCCTTTGCCATGTTCACCAAGATGCTGGGCCGGGCCTATATTCCCAATGAGGTGAAGGCCGAGATCGAGACCAGCATGACGGCCTACAAGGCCGCGTTCGATGCCTATGCGGATGCGCTGGTGGTGCGCTCAGACAAGATCACCCTGGTTGAAGACCTTTTCATGCTGCTGCCGCCGCATATCGAAGCGCTGATCAGTGCAGCACGCCAAGGGGATGCTGAGGCGGCTGCGCAACTGGCTGATGTGCGTCAGCTGTCCTCGCTTGTGGTCTACGGTATCATTCTGGCCATGCTGCTGGGGCTGCCGGCGCTTGCCTTTGCCATTGGCCGCTCGGTGTCCGGTCCCCTGACGCGGCTGCAGAAATCCATGGAGCGTCTTGCCAGTGGCCAGACGGATGTGGAGCTGCCGCAGAGCAATTCCCGCGATGAGATTGCGGCCATGGTGCGCACGGTCCGGGTGTTCCGTGACAATGCGGCCGAGCGTATCCGCCTCGAGGCCGCGCAGGCCGAAGAGAATGCGGCACGTGATGAGCGTGTGCGCCGGCTGGAAGCCATCATCGGCACCTTCGAGCAGACCGTTCAGCGCGCGCTCGACAGTCTCGATGCCGCATCAAGGGATCTGGGCCAGGCTTCGTCCGCTGTGGAAGATGCCTCCGATGAGGTCGCGGCGCAGGCAGGCAATGCCGGCCAGAGCGTGCGCATCGCAGCCCAGAACGTGACGTCGGCGGCAGGGGCAACGGAAGAGCTGGCGGCCTCCATCAAGGAGATTGCCAATCAGGCTGACCGGTCGACGAAGGTCGCCAAGCAGGCTGTGGCCGGGGCCGAATCCACCTTCTCCACCATGCAGGCGCTTTCGAGCGCGGCGGACCGGATCGGCGCTGTGATGAGCCTGATCCGCGACATCGCCAACCAGACCAATCTTCTCGCCCTCAACGCCACCATCGAAGCGGCCCGCGCCGGGGAGGCGGGCAAGGGCTTTGCGGTTGTCGCAGCTGAGGTCAAGGCGCTTGCCAACCAGACGTCCAAGGCGACCGAGGATATCGCCGCGCAGGTGGAGGCAATCCAGAATGCGTCTGCCGGTGCCGTGACAGCCATTTCGGAAGTGCGGGATATCATTTCCGACATGGACAATCTGGCTGTGGCTGTCGCTGCTGCTGTCGAGCAGCAGGAAGCGGCCGTCAGCGGCATTGCGGCGAATGTTGCCGATGCGTCCAGCCGGTCGGAAGAGGGGGCCGAGCGTATGTCTGCCGTTGTCAATGCCACGCAGCACGCACGTTCCAGCGGAGACGAGGTTGACCGCCTGTCGCAGCTTCTGTCCGAGCAGGCCGGTGTTCTGCGCAAGGAAATCCGCAGCTTCCTTGAAGGCGTGCGGGCGGCCTGACCTGAGTGGCCGGAACAATGCGTCCGGGTTGATTGCTCCAGAGCGATGGGGCCAGAGCGATGGGGCTGAGCCGGTCTTTCAACATGGGTGGGTTTCCCGCCCATGTTTTTCTTTTTACGGACAAATCTTTCCATGTGAACCTTGTGTGAAGCTTGTCCGGCAAGGGCCTTTGCCTTGCCGGGCTTTTCCCGCTATCGATAGGCCCAACAGAATATATCGGGCCGCGGGCCGGGAGTTGTCATGCAGGAGAGTATCGTCATCATCGGTGCGGGCCAGGCTGGCGCGCAGGTGGCGCAGTCCCTTCGCCAGGGCGGATTTGCAGGAGCCATCCATCTTCTGGGTGAGGAGCCGCATCCCCCCTATCAGCGCCCGCCGCTGTCCAAGAAATTCCTCTCCGGCGAGACCGATGCCGAGGGCCTGTGGCTGCGCCCGGTGGCCTTCTATGAAACGCAGGGCATCGGCCTGAGGACCGGTGTTGAGGCGACCGCCATCGACCGCACAGGCAAGACCGTGGTTCTGTCGAGCGGTGAGGAGCTGGCCTACAGCAAGCTGATCATCGCCACCGGCACCCGCGCCCGCGCCGTGCCGCTGCCGGGCAGCAATCTGCCGGGTGTCCTGAGCCTGCGGTCGATCGCCGATGTGGACCACATCCGCAAGGCGCTCTCCGCCCATTCCCGTCTGGCTGTCATCGGCGCCGGTTACATCGGCCTTGAAGTGGCTGCCGTTGCCCGCGCCATGGGCAAGGCGGTGACCGTGATCGAGGCGCAGGACCGGGTGCTGAAGCGCGTTGTATCGCCGGTCATCTCGGCCTTTTACGAAGGGCTTCACCGGGAGCAGGGCGTCGATCTGCGCCTCAATGCAGGCGTTGCCGGGATCGAGGGCGAAGCGGCGGTGACCGGCGTAAGGCTTGCCGATGGCAGCCTCGTGGAGGCGGATCTGGTGCTGATTGCCGTTGGCGCCTTGCCCAATGCGGAGCTGGCGGCAGCTGCCGGGCTGGATGTGGATGGCGGCATTCTCGTCGATGCTTCCGGCCGCACCAGCGATCTGGACGTCTATGCCTGCGGCGACTGCACCCGTTTCCGCTCCGCCCGCTATGGCCGCGATGTGCGGCTGGAAAGCGTGCAGAACGCCATTGATCAGGCCAAGGTGGTGGCGCAGGCCATTCTGGGCCAGCCGGTGGACTATGATCCGCTGCCCTGGTTCTGGTCGGATCAGTATCACGTCAAGCTGCAGATCGCGGGTCTGTCCGAAGGCTATGACCAGACCATCACGGTGGGCGAGCCTGCCGAGGCGAAGTTCTACGTTGCCTATCTGAAGGACGGCCGCCTGATTGCCGTGGACAGCATCAACGCGCCCCGCTCGCACATGATGGCCCGCCGGACCATCGGTGAAGCCTGGCGCGAAGATCTTCTGCCCCCTGCTTGAGACGCCTTCTGTTTGTCCCGCCTGCGGGCGTCAGCGCCCGCTGGTGATCTCCGCGAGAAGACGGATAACCTCGCGTGGCTGCTCCAGATGCGGCATATGGCCGGTGTCTGCGAGGCGGTGCACGGCGATGCTGTCCGGCAGGCCCGCGCTCTGGCTGACGGGCAGCACGCCGTCCTCAAGGCCCCAGATCACCTGAACCGGCAGGGGCAGTGCGGCGACATCTCCAAGCGGCAGGGTCTTCTGCCCGTCACCGTCAAGGATCTCTTCCACGATCTCCCGGAGCGCTTCGACAGCGCCCGGGCGTGACCTTGCTTCCGAGGCGTGGCGGGCGAGCTGGCGCGGCATGCGGAAAGAGGGAGCGAAGAACTCCGGCAGGAGGGCGGCAAGGTTCTCTTCTTCCGAAGCTGATGCGTATCGGCGCAAAAGATCCGCATTGATCTGCGGGCCGAAGCCGCCGGGGCCGACCAGCGTCAGGCTGGCGATCCGCTGCGGCATGCGCAGCGCGATGAGCGCCGCAACGGCGCCGCCCATGGAATGGCCCGCCAGATGCACCTTTTCCAGTTCCAGCGCGTCCAGCGACTGGCCGACCGCCTTGGCCGAGATGCCGGCATTGCCGATGCGCGGCCAGCCCACGGCCGTGCCGTGACCGGGCAGATCAAATGCGATACTGCGCAGGCGGGTGGAAAGACCGGTCTGGATGTTCAGCCAGCCCTGCCGGTCGCCGCCAAAGCCATGCAGCAGCACCAGAGGTATACCGGTCTGGTCCGTGCCCTGCTCGGCGTAAGGCAGGTGGGCGGGGACATCGGGCTTCAGGCTGATGGACATGGCGGCTTTCCGGATCTTGAGGCGTTTGCCTCTAGATAACGTCCCGGTTCCGCTCTGCCTAGCCGCCCGAATGGCGGGCGGCAATGGCCGCTCAAGGGGATGGACTTTGCACCTGCCGGGGCATTAAATCGATTGAAAGATGCTTCTCATCGCTCTCCGGCTGGTCTAGAAGCGGCAAACCTCTTTGTTTCAGGGTGATTTTCAGATGACGAGCGCGGTGGATATCGTTTGCCTTGGCGAGCCCATGGTAGAGCTGAACCAGCATGAGGCCGGCGGTGCCTATCACCCCGGTTTTGGCGGCGATGTGTCCAACGCCGCCGTGGCTGCGGCCCGTCAGGGCGCCCGTGTGGCGCTGGCCACCGCCCTTGGCACCGATGTCTTCGGCGACAGCCTGCGCGCCATGTGGAAGGCCGAAGGTGTTGACGACAGCGAAGTCAAGGCCAACCCGGACGCGCCGACGGGCATCTATTTCGTCACCCACGGCGCCGATGGCCACCGCTTCTCCTACCGCCGGGCAGGATCTGCTGCCAGCCTCTACCAGCCGCGCGATCTGCCGCAGGACATGCTGGCCAAGACCCGTGTGCTGCATTTCTCTGCGATCAGCCAGGCGATTTCGGCGTCTGCTTGCGACGCCTGCTTTGCTGCTGTCGAGCAGGTGCGCGCTGCGGGTGGTCTGATCTCCTATGACACCAACCTGCGCCTTGCGCTGTGGCCGCTGGCCCGTGCCCGTGCGGTGATCCGCTCCACCATCGGCATGACGGATATCGTTCTGCCGGGCCTCGATGACGCCCGCCAGATCTGCCATGCGCAGGATGCCGAGGGCATTGCCGATGAGCTGCTGGCCCTGGGTGCCAAGGTGGTTGCCCTGACCATGGGCGGCGATGGCGTGCTGATTGCCACGGCAGAGCGCCGCGAGACGCTGGCGGCCCACAAGGTGAAGGCCGTGGACGCGACGGGTGCAGGCGATGCCTTCGATGGTGCATTCCTGGCCGAATATCTGCGCAGCGGCGATGCGTTTGCGGCTGCGGCCCATGCCAATGCGGCGGCAGCGCTTTCCGTCACCGGCTATGGCGCGGTCGCACCGCTGCCGCGCCGGGCGGATGTGGAAGCATTTCTGGCAGAGAAGGCAGGCTGAGGCTTTCCGCCTGGACATGTAACGGTTTCTTCACCACGAAAACGCTAGAAATACTGGAGTTTCAGCCCGTCACTGTGCGGGCACTCCCGTTGCGTTCCTGTGTTTGATCCAACCGAAACCTTCCAGCGAGCCTTCCCATGCACCGTCTGTCCCGCCTGACTTTCATGGCTGCTGCTGCCGGCATCGCCTTGAGCGCATTTTCTGCCGTGCCCGCATCGGCCTATGACAACACCTATTTCGATCCGGTCACGCGCCAGTGGCTGGAAATGAAGCTGACCCCGGAAGTGGCGGCGAAGATCGCCCGCCGGGAATATAAGCGCAAGACGGTGGACTACAACGGCCCGGAGGCAGCCGGCACGATCATCGTCGACACCACGGAGCGCCGCCTTTACCACGTGCTGGGGAACGGCAAGGCCATGCGCTATGGTATCGGCGTCGGCCGGGACGGCTTCACCTGGAAGGGCGAGGAAAAGGTGACCCGCAAGGCCGAGTGGCCGGGCTGGACGCCGCCGCCGGAAATGATCGCCCGCGAGCGCAAGAAGGGCCGCAAGCTGCCCGCCTTCATGGCAGGCGGTCCGGAGAACCCGATGGGTGCCCGCGCGCTCTATCTGGGCAACACGGTCTACCGCATCCACGGCACCAACGAGGACTGGAGCATCGGTCAGGCCGTCTCCTCCGGCTGCTTCCGCATGTGGAACGATGACGTGGAGCACCTCTACAGCGAGGTTTCCGTGGGTGCCAAGGTGGTGATCCGCTGAGGCTTCCGAGCGAAAAATACGAGAACACTCAATAGGTTTCGTCATGCCATGGCTTTGACCATGGCATCCACCCCGTGTCGTCTCCCGGTGTGGGGCATCTCTCTGCATCCATGTCTGGCTTCTCTCCTTGCCGGGGCGAAGCGGCATGGATGCCATGATCAGGTCATGGCAGGACGGAGAGAAGGGAGATGGCCGGAGCAAACAAAACCCGGCGTTTTGCGAGAAAAATACGAGAAAACTCAATAGGTTTCGTCATGCCATGGCTTGACCATGGCATCCACCCCGTGTCCTTTCCGCGCGTTCGGAGCATCTCTCTGCACCCATGTTTATCTTCTCCGCTTGAAGGACCGAAGCGGCATGGATGCCATGATCAAGTCATGGCATGACGGAGAGAGGGGAGATGGCTGGAGCAAACAACAGGCGGCGTCTTGCGAGAAAAATACGAGAAAACTCAATAGGTTTCGTCATGCCATGGCTTGACCATGGCATCCACTTCGTAACCTGTCCGCGCGTTCTGGGCATCTCTCTGCACCCATGTCTGGCTTCTCTCCTTGCCGGGGCGAAACGGCATGGATGCCATGATCAGGTCATGGCAGGACGGAGAGAGGGGAGATGGCCGGGGCGAACAACAGGCGGTGTCTTACCCGCCGGCAACCTCGCCGGGCCGGACGATCAGCCAGTTGAGGCGCAGCGGGGGCCATTTGGCGGGGGCGGCGTAAGGGATGTCGGCAAAGCCATCGCGCAGGCGGCCCGGATAGAGCGCGGCCAGCGAGCCTGTGGGCGTTTCGCTGTCACCCGTCCAGATCACCAGAACGCCGGTCTTCTTCACGTCCTCCAGGCTGATCCATGGGGCGATGGCGGGGATGTGATCGGTGAAGAGATGCGGCCTGTCCGCAGAGAACAGGGTGACATGGGCCGCCGGCCACATGTCGCCCGCCACATAGGTGAGCGGCGTGCCGGTTGCCTCGCGCCAGGCCGCTTCAGCTTGTGCCGCCACTTCCGCTCCGGGAAAGTGAATGCGCGTCGGCTTTTTCTTGATCAGCGGCTCCACCAGTGCCTGCCCGGCGGCCACGCTGAGGAAGATCATCTGCACCGCTGCGGCAGCCATGAGGGCGCGGCGGATGGACCAGTTGCCGTTGCGGGCCGAGGCGAAGCGCACCAGCAGAAGCCCCGCCAGCGTGAACATGGACGCGCCCCACATCTGTTTGAAGGCATTGCCGGTGATGCCGGAGACCAGCATCACGACAAGGGCGGGCAGCAGGGTGAACCACAGCAGGAACCGCAGATCCGCCGAACTGGCGCGGGGCGGCTCACCTTGTGGTGCCGTGCCGCGCAGGCCCGCCAGACCGATCCCGGCGAAAATGGGGATCAGCACCGGCGCCATGCTGCCAAACTGGCCGAGCAGGAAATTGACCGGGTTGAGAATGTGGTCTGCGATGCCTTCCGCCGGAACGCTGCGGCTCGCGGCATAGGTGAAGGTCAGAAAGTCTGTTTCCTTCAGCCACCAGACATGCGAGACAAAAAGCGCCAGCGCCAGCACCATGGCCAGATAGGGGCCGGGCGTTGCAAGGCAGCGGCGCGCATCGCGGAAGGTCAGCGCATAGAGGCCGATGCAGCCGATGAGCAGGCCTGCGAAATATTTGGCATAGAGCCCGAGCGCCGCAGTCAGGCCGAGCAGCAGCCAGTCAGCCAGCCGGCCATGGGCAAGGCCCCGGTGGAAGAACAGCAGCATTCCGGCCCAGACGGGGATCTGCAGGATGTTCGGATTGAACTCCGGCGCGGGCAGGGTGAAGTAGAAGGCGCAGCTGGTGGCCGCAATGGCCCAGAACCGCTGCCAGGGTGCGAGGCCCATATCCCGCCCCAGCAGCCAGATCGCCAGATAGGTGAGGGCATAGCAGATCTGGCTCAGCCAGTAGGCGCCAAAAGCATGGCCGCCGGTCAGATGATAGCTGGCCTCCAGCAGCCAGGCCTGCAGCGGCGGGTGCTTGGTGTAGCCAAGCGCCAGATCCCGGCCCCAGGCAAAGCCCTCCACCACATCCAGCGGCGGATTGGGAAACAGCACACTTGGCACCAGGGCCCAGAGCAGGCAGATGGCAAGGCAGTAGAAAAGGGTTGCGCGGGCGGCTGACATCATCGGTCGTCCGGTCATCGGGAGGCAGGATTTGACGGTTCGGCAAAGGCCCAGAGCCGGGCGCCGAGGAAGGTGAGCGGCGGAACCACGAAGATCGCAATGATGATGCCCACCGCGCCGGGCAGCTGGGTGAACTTCAGCAGGGCCGCCAGGGCGCCGTTGTTCAGCACGAAACCGGCGGCAGCCAGCACGAAGAAGCGGCGCATGCGCTGACCGGTCTGAACGTCATCCGCAGAGCGGAAGCTCCAGACATGATGGCCGGTGAACGAGACTATGAAGGCCACCAGAAATCCGCCGATATTGGAGAGCATGGGCGGCACATGGGCGAGTTCCAGAAGGCCGACGGCCACGGAGGCATGAACAACGGCGGCCGACACGCCGACGATGCCGAAACGGGCAATGGTGGCGAACTCCCGCACAAGCCGCTGCTGTTTGCTGCTCAGCTTCATGCCGTGCTCCGGTTCCGGACTTTGCGCTCTGTCCCTTCCGTGGCAATCGAGGCCGGAGGACTGCGAGCGTCTTGCGTTGCCGCGGGCGGGGTCTTGCCGCCGTCTCAGGAAAAATGCCCCCGGCCGGGCCGGAGGCATTTGCTTCTTGTCAGCTCAGCACGCCGTGGCAGTGCTTGTACTTCTTGCCCGAGCCGCAGGGGCAGACCTCGTTGCGTCCGACCTTGCCCCAGCTCGAGGGGTCGTTCGGATCACGGGCAACGCCGGTTGCCGCAAAGCCGCCAGCGGGAAGGTCATCGGCCATCTCGTCCTCACCCGTCAGCGGGTTGAGGTGATGGGGATGCATCTCACGCGGCTCTTCCGGCATCTGCGGCGCCTGCTGGGTCACCAGTTCCACCCGCATCAGCTGGGAGGTGGTGATCTGGCGCAGCTGGGTCAGCATGGTTTCGAACAGGTTGAAGGCTTCGGTCTTGTATTCCTGCAGCGGGTCACGCTGGGCATAGCCGCGGAAGCCGATGACCGAACGCAGATGATCGAGGTTCGCCAGATGCTCGCGCCAGAGATTGTCCAGCGTCTGCAGCAGGATCGCCTTTTCCACCTGGCTCATGATCTGCTGGCCGAAACGGCCGAGCTTGTCTTCCATGACGGCGTCGGCGGCTTTCATGAGGCGCTCGCGCACTTCCTCGTCGGCAATGCCCTCTTCCTTTGCCCAGTCGACGATCGGCAGGTCAAGGTTGAGGAGGGTCTGCACTTCCTTTGCCAGGCCTTCCGTATCCCACTGTTCGGGATAGGCGCGCTCGGGGATATGCCGCGAGACGAGATTGTCGATCATCTCGTGACGCATGTCGGTCACGGTCTGGCCGAGATCCTCGCCATCCATCAGGTCGATGCGCTGTTCGAACACCACCTTGCGCTGGTCGTTCATCACGTCATCGAACTTCAGCAGGTTCTTGCGGATGTCGAAGTTGCGCGCTTCCACCTTTTGCTGGGCCTTGGCCAGAGCCCGGTTGATCCAGGGGTGGATGATGGCTTCACCGTCCTTCAGGCCCAGCTTCTGCAGCATGGAATCCATCCGGTCGGAACCGAAGATGCGCATCAGGTCGTCCTGCAGCGACAGGAAGAACTTGGAATGGCCGGGATCGCCCTGACGGCCCGAACGGCCGCGCAGCTGGTTGTCGATGCGCCGGCTCTCGTGGCGCTCGGTGCCGATCACGTAAAGACCGCCGGCCGTCAGGGCCTTCTGCTTCAGCGCCTCGATTTCGGCACGGATCGCGGCCACGCGTGCATCACGCTCGGGGCCTGCTTCCATATCCGCCAGTTCGCGCTCGATGCGCATGTCCGGGTTGCCGCCCAGCTGGATGTCCGTGCCGCGGCCGGCCATGTTGGTGGCGATGGTCACGGCACCGGGCAGACCGGCCTGGGAGATGATGAAGGCTTCCTGCTCGTGGTAGCGGGCGTTCAGCACCGCGAAGACCTTGTCTTCCTTGCCGCCCTGATCACCGTTCTGCAACGGGGCAAAGGCGTTGGGGTCGGTCACGTCCACCTGACGGTAGCCGTGCTTGCGCAGGCGCTCGGCCAGCATTTCCGACTTTTCGATCGAGGTGGTGCCGACCAGAACCGGCTGCTGGCGGGACTTGCAGTCGTCGATCAGCGCCACGATGGCGTTGAACTTTTCGTCCGCAGTCCGGTAGACCTCGTCGTCATCATCGACGCGCTTGACCGGCATGTTGGTCGGGATTTCGACCACTTCGAGGCCGTAGATGTCCTGGAACTCGTCCGCTTCCGTCGCAGCCGTACCGGTCATGCCGGCCAGCTTGCCGTACATGCGGAAATAGTTCTGGAAGGTGATCGAGGCGAGGGTCTGGTTCTCCGGCTGGATGCGGACCTTTTCCTTCGCTTCCAGCGCCTGGTGCAGGCCTTCCGAATAGCGGCGGCCCGGCATCATGCGGCCGGTGAACTCGTCGATGATCACCACTTCGCCGTTACGGACGATGTAGTCCTTGTCGCGCTGGAACAGCTTGTGGGCCTTCAGCGCCTGCTGCAGGTGGTGCACGGCGCTGACGTTTTCCACGTCATAAAGCGACTCGCTGCGCAGCAGGTTGGCTGCACCCAGCAGGCTCTCCAGCTTTTCGTTGCCGCTTTCGGTGAAGGTGGCCGAGCGCTGCTTCTCGTCGATCTCGTAGTCTTCCGGCGTCAGGGCCGGAATGAAGGCATCGACCGTGTTGTAGAAGTCCGAGCGGTCTTCCAGCGGGCCGGAGATGATCAGCGGCGTGCGCGCCTCGTCGATGAGGATCGAGTCCACTTCATCGACGATGGCGAAGTTGTGGCCGCGCTGAACCATCGAAGCGCGCTCATACTTCATGTTGTCGCGCAGATAGTCGAAGCCGAATTCGTTGTTGGTGCCGTAGGTCACGTCGGCGGCATAGGCGGCGCGGCGCTCCTCGTCGGACAGGCCATGCACGATGACGCCGGTGCTGAGGCCAAGGAAGCCGTAGACCTTGCCCATCATCTGGGCGTCGCGCTGGGCCAGATAGTCGTTCACGGTGACCACGTGGACGCCCTTGCCTGCGAGGGCGTTGAGGTAGACCGGCGCGGTGGCGACAAGCGTCTTGCCTTCACCGGTGCGCATCTCGGAGATCTGTCCGGAGTTGAGGACAAGGCCGCCGATCAGCTGGACGTCATAGTGCCGCTGCCCGAGGGCGCGGCGGGCCGCCTCGCGCACGGTGGCGAAGGCAGGGGCCAGAATGTCGTCCAGCGTGGCGCCTTTGGCCAGCTGCTCGCGGAAGGTCTGGGTGCGCGCGCGCAGCGCGTCATCCGACAATGCCTGTACTTCGGCTTCGAGAGCATTGATGGCCGCAACTTTCGCCTTCATGGCCTTGATCTTGCGGTCGCTCGGGGAGCCAAAAATCTTACGTGCTAATGCGCCAAGGCCGGCCATGTGGCGGTCCTTCCAAGTGACGGGCGGCATCAGGTGCAAGGCCCCTGTCGCCGGCCCTCAAAAAAATCTCATTTCCGGTACACGGTTCACCTGCCTGCCCGCGCGCGGGCTGCGAAGCTGCCGTTCCATGGATGCCCCGCCCTTGAAGGTGGCACGGGACGTTCGACAGATAAGAGGGGGTAGGATGCTTGTCAACGCCGCCGCTTTCAGCAAGGTTGCGGCAGCTCGCGCTCATGCGGTGCAGAGCTGTTCAAATTCTGACCCTAAGGACTCCACATGTTCCGTTCTTTCATGAGCCGCTCCCTGCGCTCAGTCCTGATCGCCGCAACGGCGATCAGCCTCGGTGCCACGGCCCTGTCTGCGGCCGAACCGGGTGACGTTGTTGCCAAGGTCGGCAGCACGGAAATCACCGAAGCCGATATCGCCTTTGCCGCCCGTGACCTTGGCCCGCAGCTGCAGCGCTTCCCGCCGGCCCAGTGGCGCCAGATTCTCACGGATGTGATGATCGACATGACGCTTCTGTCCGATGCGGCGAAGAAGGAAGGCCTTGAGAAGGACGAGGACTTCCAGCGCCAGGTCCGCTTCATGACCACGCAGGCCCTGCGCAATGCCTATGTGGCGCAGAAGCTGGATGCGGCCATCAGCGAGGATGACGTCAAGGCGGCCTATGACAAGGAGTTCAAGGACTTCCAGGGCGAAGAAGAAGTCCGCGCCCGCCATATCCTTGTCTCCTCCAAGGAAGACGCCGAGAAGCTGATCAAGGAGCTGGACGGCGGCGCCGACTTTGCGGAGCTCGCCAAGGCCAACTCCAGCGACGGCTCGGCCGCCAATGGCGGTGACCTTGATTACTTCACCAAGGGCCGCATGGTGCCGGAGTTCGAGGCGGCTGCCTTTGCCCTGCAGCCGGGCGAATACACCAAGGAGCCGGTTGAGACCCAGTTTGGCTGGCACATCATCAAATCCGAAGACAAGCGCATCCAGAGTGCTCCGTCGCTGGAAGAGGTCTCCGACGGCCTGCGCCAGATGCTGATGCGTGAGCGTTATGCAACGCTGATCGAAGAGCTGAAGGCCGCAAATCCGGTGGAAATCATCAAGCAGGATGCTGCTGCCGATGCCCCGGCTGGCGAGGCTGCAAAGCCTGCTGCGCAGTAAGGCAGAAGGTCCGGAAGGCACAGCGCTTCCAATCTGACAGGGATCCCCCGGCACCCCGCCGGGGGATTTCCTGTTTCAGGGGGTGTCATGGGTCTTGCGCACCCCCCTTCCATCGGGCAAGGCTGCGGCTCATTGCATTTGAGTGCCAGAGGCCGTCATGTCGACAGAAGTTTCCCCGCTTGCCCCCAAGTCCTACCCTGAGATGCCCGTCATCGAAGGCGTGCGTTTTGCCACGGCGGCTGCCGGCATCAAGTACAAGGGCCGCACGGATGTGCTCCTTGTGCTGATGGATGAGGGCACGGAAGTGGCCGGTGTCTTCACCCGCTCGCTCTGCCCCTCCGCCCCGGTGGACTGGTGCCGCGCCAATCTGCCTTCCGGCAAGGCCCGGGCGCTGCTGGTCAACTCCGGCAATGCCAATGCCTTCACCGGCAAGAAGGGCAAGGAAGCGGTCGAGCTTTCGGCGGACATCGTCAGCAAGGCGGTCGGCTGTGCTCAGGGCGAGATCTATCTCGCCTCCACCGGCGTGATCGGCGAACCGCTGCCTGCGGACAAGTTCTCCGGTGTCGTTGACGGACTGGTGTCTGATGCCGTTGCCGGTTCCTGGCTCGATACGGCCAAGGCGATCATGACCACCGACACCTATCCGAAGGTGTCTACCCGCACGGTGGATCTTGGCGGTGTGCCGGTGACGCTGAACGGCATTGCCAAGGGTGCGGGCATGATTGCCCCGGATATGGCGACCATGCTGTCCTTCCTCTTCACCGATGCCCCGGTTGCAGCTTCCGTGCTGCAGGAGCTGATCTCCGGCGCCGTTGGCGGCAGCTTCAATGCCATCACCGTGGACAGCGACACCTCCACCTCCGACACGGCCCTGCTGTTTGCCACCGGCAAGGCGGCCGAACGCGGTGCTGTACGTGTCACCGAAGCCTCTGATCCGCGTCTGGAGCCTTTCCGTCAGGCGCTGGGCGAGGTGATGCAGGATCTGGCCCACCAGATCGTCCGGGATGGCGAAGGCGCCCGCAAGTTCGTGGAAGTGCGCGTCGAGGGTGCCTCGTCCGATGCGTCGGCCAAGCGCATTGCCCTGTCCATCGCCAACTCGCCGCTGGTGAAGACCGCCATTGCCGGTGAGGATGCCAACTGGGGCCGTGTCGTCATGGCTGTCGGCAAGGCCGGAGAGCCGGCGGACCGTGACCGTCTGGCCATCTGGTTCGGTGATGTGCGTGTGGCCGTCAATGGCGAACGGGATCCGGATTACTCGGAGGCGGCCGCTTCCGCCGTGATGGAGCGCGAGCATATCGTCATCCGCACAGAGATTGGTCTGGGCGAGGGGACTGCGACAGTCTGGACTTGCGATCTGACCAAGGCCTATGTCGAGATCAACGGCGATTACCGCAGCTGAACCGTCAAACTTTCTTCAGGGCGGGCTCTGAGATTTTTTAAGAGCCCGCTCAAAACTGTCTAAAATTGGAACATGCCATGCGGATGGTTCTTGTCGTTGCCTGTGCTCTCATTGACGCGGACGGGCGTATCCTGATCGCGCAGCGGCCCGAGGGAAAGTCCATGGCAGGGCTCTGGGAATTCCCTGGAGGCAAGGTGGAAGCTGGAGAGCGGCCGGAAGCCTGCCTGATCCGTGAGCTTTCCGAGGAACTTGGAATCAGCGTTAAGGAAGAGTGCCTAGCCCCTCTGACCTTCGCCAGCCACGCTTATGAAGATTTTCACCTCCTCATGCCATTGTATGTCTGTCGGCGATGGCAAGGAACTCCTGCAGCCCAGGAAGGGCAGACCCTGAAATGGGTCAGGGCAGGCAAGCTCAGGGACTTCCCCATGCCACCGGCCGATGAGCCGCTGATCCCCCATCTGATCGGGTTGGTCGGCGCCTGATGTAGACCGACAGGCAAACAGCCGTGTATCTGGCTGGTTAGGAGTTGCAATGCGACTGGACGAAAATCCGGCAGGCATGTTTGGTGCCCCCGCCAGGAAGCGCGTTCAGATCGGCCTTGATCTGGCGGCCCGCTTCCAGGAAGACGTGAAAGGCGCGACGGCCGTTGAATATGGCCTGATGGTCGGGTTCATCTCACTGGCCATTGCTGCGACTCTGCTGTCCATTGGTCATGACATTGGCACAGCCTTCACCATCATCAGTGATGCCCTCAAGGGCTCCTGATCAAACGCCCCCGCGATCCTCCGGCACTTTCAGCGCATCGGCCAGTCTTGCCTTGGCGGAACCCGGTTTCAGAGGCTTCTGCTGGCTCTCATGCGGTGCCCAGCCGGAGAGATACATGACCTGAAACGTGGCACGGATGCGTCCATCCGGATCTCTGTAATCCGCTGCATAGAGTTCCGCAGCCTTCAGGAACACAGCCCGTGACAAGGGTTTGCGGCTGCGCTCGTTCAGTGCCGATGTGGCGCCCATCATCTTCAGATCCCGCATCAGCGCAAAGATGCTGTCATAGCGCACGGTTAGCTTGTCCGTGTCCGTGACCGGCAGGGCAAAACCGGCGCGCTGAAGCAGGGCGCCAAGATCCCGCGTATCGGCAAAGGGCACGACGCGGGGGGCGGCGCCGCCGGTCACTTCCAGCTCCGCCCGCATCAGGCAATCGCGCAGCTCGCTCAAGGTATCCCCGCCTAGCAGGGCCCCCAGAAACAGCCCGTCCGGGCGCAATGCCCGGCGGATCTGGATCAGCGCGCCCGGCAGGTCGTTGACAAGCTGCAGGCTGAGCGCCGAGACGATCAGCCCCACGGACGCATCCCTCAAGGGCAACAGTGCGTCATCGCAGACAAAGTCCGGGGCGGGCAGAGCAGGGTCGCGCAGGAACAGGTCACCACGCAGCACCGTCTCCGCCTTGCCGCTTTGGCGCAGGATTTCAGCAATCCGCCCGGTGTGGCCGCCCAGATCCACCGCCGTGCCGAATTCGCGCGTCACCGCCGCAATCCTGTCCGCCAGATCTTCGGCGACAGCGGCCAGCAGGAAGTCGGCACCTTCCGTACGGCGCTCAAGGGCACGGCTGCGCCGCTGGGCGAAGAGGGAACGGTCGATGAGGTCGATGCGGGTCATGTGGGTGCCTTCCGGGTGCCGGGCATGCTGCCTTATAGGCCCAGCCTTCCGCTTCCGTCAAAAGCTGCTAGGGTGACGTGAACCACGGGTTGCAAGAGGCGGCGGATGCTTCAGGAACCGGATGCAGGTCTTCACAGCCTTGACTGGCGCCGCCGCTCCCTCGGCGGATTGCGCCGGATCTGGCGCGCGGGGCTGGACTTCCTGCTGCCGCCGCGCTGCCTGACCTGCGATGCCCCTTCTGCCGAGCCCGATGCAGTCTGCCCCTCCTGCTGGGGGCAGATGCCCTTCATCGAGGCGCCCTGGTGCGCCCGTTATGGCACGCCGCTCTCGTTTGATCTGGGGCCTGAAGGCCTGAGTGCCCGCGCCATCGCCTCTCCGCCCCTCTTCAACCGGGCCCGTGCAGCCACCCTCTATGGCGGCCCGGCGCGGGATCTGGTGCTGGCGCTCAAATTCGGCGGGCGGCGTGAGGTGGCAGCCCCCATGGGGCGGCTGATGGCGGCAGCCGGGCGGGAATTGTTCCAGCCTGATACCCTCGTTCTGCCTGTGCCCCTGCACCGCACGCGCCTGTGGCAGCGGCGGTTCAATCAGGCGGCCCTGCTGGGGCAGGAGGTGGCGCGCATCAAGGGCGCCGGCTTTGAACCGCTGATGCTGGAGCGCCGCCGCCGCACCCGCCAGCAGGTGGGCCTGCATGCAGATGAGCGCGGCCGCAATGTGCGCGGCGCCTTTGCTCTCCGGCCGGAGGCGGCGATGCAGATCAGCGGGCGGCCTGTGGTGCTCGTGGATGATGTTCTGACAACGGGATCAACGGTTGAGGCCTGCACGCGGGTGCTGCTGCGGGCCGGCGCGCGGCAGGTGGACGTGCTCACCTTCGCCATCGCCGATCCCTCGCTCACTGCAGACTGAGTGGTTTCCCTTCGGCCGCGGCCATTTTCGGGGCTTGTCCGGCGCAAGTTCCGGCAGATATAAGCCGGTGAGGGGCGGTGATCTGCCCATAAGGAGTTGAAACGTGGTTGAAGTCATCATCTACACCCGGCAGATGTGCGGCTACTGTTCTGCGGCCAAGCGCCTTCTGGACAGCAAGGGCGTTGCCTATACCGAGCATGACGCAACCTTCGATCCTGGTCTGCGGTCCGAGATGATTGCCAAGGCCAATGGCCGCAGCACCTTCCCGCAGATTTTCATCGGCGGCGTGCATGTAGGTGGCTGCGATGACCTGCATGACCTTGACCGCGCGGGCAAGCTCGATCCCATGCTCGCCGCCTGATCCGGAGCTTGTGACACATGGCCATCTTCACCGCCGCCTGCGTGCAGCTTCGCTCCAGCCGGGACGTTGCTGCCAATAGTGCCGCTGCCGAAGCGCTGATCCGGGAGGCGGCCGCAGCGGGGGCGGACTATGTGCAAACGCCGGAGATGACCAATCTGCTGGAGCGCAGCCGCGAGGATCTGATGGCCAAGATCCGGGTGGAGGCGGAAGACCCTTCGCTTACCCGTTTCCGGGCGCTGGCCGCAGAGCTTGGCATCTGGCTGCATATTGGCTCGCTCGCCATTCTGCTGGAGCCGGGCAAGGCGGCAAACCGCGGCTTTCTCATCGGCCCCGACGGCAGCCTGAAGGCGAGATACGACAAGATCCACATGTTTGACGTGGATCTGCCCAACGGCGAAAGCTGGCGGGAGTCTGCGACCTACCGGCCCGGCTGCGAGAGCCTTGTGGCGGACCTGCCCTTTGCACGGCTTGGCATGGCTGTGTGCTATGACGTGCGCTTTCCAGCCCTGTTCCGGGAACAGGCGCGCGCCGGGGCCGAGGTGCTGACCATGCCGGCGGCCTTCACCCGCCAGACGGGCGAAGCGCACTGGCATGTGCTGCAGCGGGCGCGGGCGATCGAAAATGGCGCCTTCGTCATCTCCAGCGCGCAGGGCGGCAAGCATGAGGACGGGCGCGAGACCTATGGCCACAGCCTGATCGTCAACCCCTGGGGTGCGGTGATCGCGGAACTTGACCATGATGAACCGGGCTTCGTGACCGCCCGTATTGACACAGAAGAAACGCTGAAGGCGCGTCAGCGCATTCCCGCCATCGCCAACGAGCGGGATTTCACCCTGACGCAGACCGGCAAGGAGATTGAGGCGTGATCCGTTACACGCTCCGCTGCGACAATGCCCATGAGTTCGAGGGCTGGTTCCGCAATTCCGGAGATTTCGAGCGCCAGACGGCGCAGGGACTGATGAGCTGTCCGGCCTGCGGGTCTGATGACGTCACCAAGGCTTTGATGGCGCCTGCCGTCAGCACTTCGGAGCGCAGGGAGAGCCTTGCGCCAGCCGGTGCTGATGCGGCAGCTGCCGGACCCGTTGAAGCGCCTGCTCCGGCCGCTGGTGCAGCGGCAACATCGGCCATGATCGCCTCGGACTCGCGCCACGCCGAGCTTCTTGAGAAGATCCGGGAGCTGCGTCAGCAGATTGTCTCCAACGCGGATTACGTCGGTCAGTCCTTTGCCGATGAGGCGCGCAAGATGCACTATGGCGAGGCGGACCATCGCAGCATCTATGGCGAAACCAGCCCGGATGATGCCCAGGCCCTGCTGGAAGAGGGCATCAGCATCCTTCCGCTTCCGGTGCTGCCGGAAGACCGCAACTGATTTCTGCCTTCGCTCAGTCCACGCCAGCAGCCGGGCCAACTTGAACGGGTGGCCCGGCTGTTGTTGGATGGAGCCTGATCAGGCGCTGGCAGCCGGTTTTGCGCGCGGGGCGGCCTTGCGGGCTGCCGTTTCGCCACTGCCGTTGCTATTGGCAGCCGGTTCTATGGCTTTGGATGCAGCTTCCAGTGTCTGCTGGGCGAGATCCTCGACCACTTCAGCCGCAGTATCGACGACCAGATCCCCGGCCTTCGAGGTTTCCGTGATGCTGGTCTGGAGCAGTTCCAGCGTTTTCTGCGCCTGGGCCTCGTAGTCGTGCCACATGTCGCGGAAGAAGCCCTGCAGGGTCTTGGCGGTTTCTGCCGGTTCCTTGCAGGCCACGAGCGTGCGGAAGCAGGCGAGATCTGCCTTGAGCCGCTGGTTCACGAAGTCCATGTGGCCGGTGAAAGCCCTCTCGCTGCCTTCCAGCATCTGGCGGCTGGCGGTTTCCAGGGCGCTGAGCGTGTGTTCACCGAGCTTGTCAGAGCGTTCTGCCCATGCCCAGTTATCGGCCCATTTGCTGGATGCCACATTCATCCACGGCGCGGTGAGCCCCATGGCGCCGTGAACGGCGGTGTCATGTTCAATCCGGTTCTTTGTCATGTCGACCTCCCACAGATGTCGATTGCGCGTCTTCAGAAGGAGAGACGCCTGCCTTGCCGCTGCTTGCGGTCTGTCAGGCCGTGGCCTGCATGCTGCTGGCAATTACCGCGGGTAAGGCCTCAGCATGCACACGTGCCGCTAGGTTAGCAAGGGAATGTGACAACCGTTTTGATCTGCCTCACGAGAGAGCGCGCGGTCTGCGGCAGGATTGCGGCATTAGCCCTCAAATCCTGCGGCAGTGTGACGCGGAAGTCCGGAAGGTCTCAGGCGCGCATCCAGGCCTGCAGCTCTGCGGTCACGGCGCCCGGGGCCTCCAGCGTGGAGAGGTGCCCGGCCCCGGCAATCAGGCTGAGGCGGCTGCCGGGGATGGCTTCGTGGATCTCACGGGCAATGGCAGGCGGCGTCAGCGTGTCGCCTTCCCCTGCCAGCACCAGCGTGGGGCAGGTGATCTGGCCGAGGAAGGGGCGGGAGTCGATCCGGGCCATGATGGCGGTCTGCTGGCGCACGAAAGCCTCGGGCCCCGTTTCTTCCGCCATTTCCACCACCACGGCCTTGAGAGTTTCGTCCTCTGCCCGCGAAGTATCCACCAGTCCGGGATAGAGCAAGTGCGGCACCTTGGCGAATTTGCCCGATTGCGCCATCTGCATCAGCACGCGGCGGCGCTCGCCCTGCTCCGGCATGTCGGGCCGGGCGCTGGTGTCCAGCAGGGCCAGCCGCGTCACCTTTTCCGGCGCCTTGCGCATGATCTCCATGGCGATGTAGCCGCCCATGGACAGCCCGGCGAGGGCAAAACGCCCGGGTGCCGCTGCCAGAATGCCTTCTGCGATGGCGCTGATGCTGTCCGCATCCCGGTGATTGCCGATGAGGATCGGCCGGTCCGAAAAGGCGGCGATCTGTGCGGCAAACAGCAGCTCGGTGCAGAGCAGGCCCGGAATGAAGACGACAGCCTCGGTCATGCGTGCGTATCCCTGTGTTCCTGAAACGTAAGGCTTTCTCGTGCCGGAAAAATTCCTGCTTGGGAAGCCTGTTTCGGAAACACGCGGGATGTCAGTGCTGCATCAGGCCGATGTCTTTCGCGGCGTCCATGATGACCGGATAAAGCGATGCCAGCAGCAGCAGGGCCATGGCGATGTTGAAGACCTGCAGCCGTGCCGGGCTGGCCAGGAAGCCGCGCAACAGCCTGCCTGCGGCCACCCAGGAAAAGCAGCAGGGAGCACCCGTCAGACCATAGAGCAGGGTGATGATCAGCACGTTTGTGAAAAAGCCGTCTGCGGGTGTGTAGGCGGCGATGGCGCCGATGGCCATGATCCAGGCCTTCGGGTTGACCCACTGGAAGGCGGCTGCCTGCAGGAATGTGAAAGGCTTCGGCTTGGCGCCTGCGGTCTGCGGCGCACCGGAGCGGGCAATTTTCCAGGCGAGCCAGGCCATGTAAAGCGCCCCGGCATATTTCAGCACGTCATGCAGGGCGGGCCACAGCTCGAAGAGTGCGCCTATGCCCAGCCCGCAGGAGAGCACCAGAATCGAGAAGCCGATGCTGATGCCCAGCATATGCGGCAGGGAGGCCTTGATGCCGAAGTTCACCCCCGAGGCCAGCAGCATGGTGTTGTTCGGCCCCGGCGTGATGGAGGAGACGAAGGCGTAAAGAACAAAGGCGGCGATCAGGTCGGGCGTCATGACAGGCTGTGCTCGGGTAAGTGTCTGGCTGGCCTGCAGAATAGAGGCGTGACGCTTTTGGTGAAAACGGAATAGCGTCACGTGACACTATTCCGTTTCCTGATCTTACCGTTTCTCTGCCCCGGGATGCTGCTTCAGCGGCTGGCGAGCAGCATGTAGTTCACGTCCATGTCGCGCGAGCGGTTCCAGCGGTCGGTGAGCGGATTGAAGCTGACACCGCTGCGGTCGATTACCGTGAGGCCTGCGGCCGTCACCGGGCGCTCGATTTCCTCCGGGCGGACCAGCTTTTCAAAGCTGTGCGTGCCCTTCGGCAGCCAGCGCAGCACATATTCGGCGCCGACGATGGCCAGCGCATAGGCCTTGAGGGTGCGGTTGATCGTGGCCACGAACATCAGCCCGCCGGGGCGGACCATGCGCGACACTTCGGTGAGGAACAGCGGCACATCGGCTACGTGCTCCACCACTTCCATGTTCAGCACCACGTCAAAGGTTTCGCCTGCTGCCGCCAGATCTTCGGCTGTGGTCGCGCGGTAGTCGATGGCAAGACCGGACTGGGCCGCGTGGAGCTTCGCAATCTCGATATTGACCGTCGAGGGGTCGGCGCCCACCACTTCGGCGCCAAGACGGGCCATGGGCTCGCTCAAGAGCCCGCCGCCGCAGCCGATGTCGAGGAAGCGCAGCCCCTTGAAGGCATCACTGGCCTTGGGATCGCGGACGAAGCGGGCGCAGACCTGTTCCTTGATGTAGGCGAGGCGCACCGGGTTGAACTTGTGCAGCGGCTTGAACTTGCCGGCCGGGTCCCACCATTCGGCGGCCATGGCGGAAAAACGGGCCACTTCCCGCTCATCGACGGTGCTGCCGGTTGCGGCCTGGTCCCTCGTGGTCTCGGTGCTCATGACTGTCCTTCCCGGATGAGGTCTTGCGCGGGGCTTGCGCTCTGAGGTGTGACCTTTCGCGTCAGGGCGGCTTTGTCAAGGCTCCCTGTTGCAGATGCGGCGTTGTGGCTGTATGGATTGCGGCCGATCCGCCGGGCGCGCTCGCGCCCATATGGCTCTCGACGGGAAGACAAAAACCACGATGGCCCGACTGGTTATGAAGTTCGGCGGCACGTCCGTCGCGAATATCGAACGCATTCGCAATGTTGCCCGCCATGTGAAACGGGAAGTTGACGCCGGCCATGAAGTTGCCGTCGTCGTATCGGCCATGGCCGGGCAGACCAATCAGCTGGTCGCCTGGTGCCGTGAAGCCGCTCCCATGCATGACGCGCGCGAATATGATGCCGTTGTCGCCTCCGGCGAGCAGGTTACCTCGGGGCTTCTGGCCATCGTGCTGCAGGAAATGGGCGTCAATGCCCGTTCCTGGCAGGGCTGGCAGATCCCGATCCGGACCGATGGCTCGCATGGCGCAGCCCGCATTGCGGGCATTGATGGCGCCTTCATGGTGGAGCGGCTGAAACAGGGCCAGGTGGCCGTGGTTGCCGGTTTCCAGGGCATTGCCCCGGACAACCGCATCTCAACGCTCGGCCGTGGCGGCTCCGACACTTCGGCCGTGGCCATTGCCGCTGCCATTCAGGCCGACCGCTGCGACATCTACACGGACGTGGACGGGGTCTACACCACCGATCCGCGCATCGTGCCGAAAGCCCGGCGCCTTGACCGCGTCGCCTTCGAGGAAATGCTCGAAATGGCTTCGCTCGGCGCCAAGGTGCTGCAGGTGCGCTCGGTCGAAATGGCCATGGTGCATGGCGTGCGCACCTTCGTGCGTTCAAGCTTTGACGATCCCGATGCCCCGCAGGAGGGCAACGACGGTCTTCCCCCCGGAACTCTCATCTGCGACGAGGACGAACTCGTGGAACAGCAAGTCGTGACCGGCATCGCCTTTGCCAAGGACGAAGCCCAGATCTCCATCCGCAACGTGCCCGACAAGCCGGGTGTTGCCGGTGCCGTGTTCGGCCCGCTGGCCGACGCCAACATCAACGTGGACATGATCGTCCAGAACATCTCGCCGGACGGCAAGACGACGGACATCACCTTCACGGTGCCCGAATCAGAATACGACCGGGCCATGAAGACGCTGGAAGCCAAGCGCGCCGATCTCGGTTTCGGTGCTCTGGAAGGCGCCCGCGATGTGGTGAAGGTGTCGGTGATCGGCATCGGCATGCGCTCGCACGCAGGCGTTGCAGCCCAGTGTTTCCGCGGCCTTGCGGAGAAGGGTATCAACATCCGTGCGATCACCACCTCCGAAATCAAGATCTCGGTGCTGATCGATTCCGCCTACACGGAACTTGCGGTCCGGACTCTCCATTCGCTATACGGTTTGGACGGGTAATAACCAGCCTGGGCCGGGCAGAGGTGGAACACCGCCCCTGCCAGCCCGCGCCGACGGAACGGAGCTGACCCATGCGCAGCAACCTGGCCGGTCCGCGCCTGTTGCTCCGCAGGCTTCGCGAAGTCATGGCGGAGCCGATCAACGCGCAGGAGCGGCTCGACAAGATCGTGGTCCTGATCGCGGCGAATGTGGTCGCCGAGGTCTGCTCCGTCTATATTCTGCGTGCTGACGGCGTTCTGGAGCTTTATGCCACCGAAGGCCTCAACCGCGAAGCCGTGCACCAGGCGTCGCTGCGCGTCGGGCAGGGCCTCGTCGGCCTGATTGCCGCCGAAGCACGGCCGCTCAATCTTCCCAATGCGCGGGCACATCCCGCCTTCGCCTATCTGCCGGAAACCGGTGAAGAGGCTTATAACTCCTTCCTGGGCGTGCCGGTCCTGCGCGCCGGGCGCACGCTCGGCGTTCTGGTGGTGCAGAACAAGTCGCACCGCACCTATTACGAGGACGAGGTCGAGGCGCTGCAGACCACTGCGATGGTCATCGCGGAAATGGTCGCCGCCGGCGAACTGGAAGCCATCGCCAAGCCGGGCACGGGGCTGGATCTCTCCCGTCCCTTCCGCTTCTCGGCCGTCGGGCTGGCCGAGGGCGTGGGTCTGGGCCACGTGGTTCTGCATGAGCCGCGCGTCGTCGTCACCAACCTCATTGCCGAGGATACCGACCACGAGACGAGCCGCCTTGAAGGCGCGATCGACCGTCTGCGCCTGTCCATCGACAGCCTGCTGGCCTCCGGTGACTTTGCTCAGTCGGGCGAGCACAGGGATGTGCTCGAAGCCTATCGCATGTTCGCCTATGACCGGGGCTGGATCCGCAAGATCGAAGAGGCGATCCGCAACGGCCTGACGGCGGAAGCCGCCGTGGAAAAGGTGCAGAGCGACATGCGCGCCCGCATGCTGCGCCAGACGGACCCTTACCTGCGCGAGCGCCTGCATGATCTCGACGATCTGGCGCACCGGCTGATCCGCGAACTCATGGGCCGCCAGCACAGCGGTGGCGCCGGCAACCTGCCGCAGGATGCCATCATCGTTGCCCGCAACATGGGCGCCGCCGAACTTCTCGACTATGACCGCGACCGGATTCGCGGCCTGGTGCTGGAGGAGGGCGGTCCGACCAGCCACGTCACCATCGTGGCGAGGGCCCTCGGCATTCCCGCCGTGGGGCAGGTGCAGGATATCGTCAGCCTCGCGGATGCGGGTGATGCCATCATCGTCGATGGCGGCACGGGTGAGGTGCATCTGCGCCCCGCTTCTGACGTGCAGGATGCCTATGCGGAAAAGGTGCGCTTCCGCGCCCGCCGTCAGGCCCAGTTCCGCCGGTTGCGCAACAAGCCCTCCGTCACCAAGGATGGGGTGGAAATCGCGCTGCAGATGAATGCAGGCCTCCTGGTGGATTTGCCGCATCTGAGCGAATCGGGGGCCGTGGGCGTTGGCCTGTTCCGCACCGAACTGCAGTTCATGGTGGCTTCGTCCTTCCCGCGCCTGTCCGATCAGCAGGCTCAGTACACTCAGGTGCTGGATGCGGCGGATGGCAAGCCCGTGACCTTCCGCTCGCTGGATATCGGCGGCGACAAGGTGCTGCCCTATCTGCGCTCGATCCAGGAAGAAAACCCGGCCATGGGCTGGCGCGCCCTGCGCCTTGGCCTGGACCGGCCGGGCCTGCTGCGCACCCAGGTGCGTGCGCTGCTGCGCGCGGCTGCCGGGCGCGAACTCAAGCTCATGTTCCCGATGGTCTCGGAAGTCTCCGAGTTCCACCGGGCGAAGGAACTGGTGGAGCGCGAGCTGAAACATGCCCGCCGCCATGGCCATGACGTGCCCGATTCCATCCGCCTCGGCGTGATGATCGAGGTGCCCTCCCTGCTGTTCCAGCTGGAAGAGCTGTTCCAGGTGGTGGACTTTGCCTCCATTGGCTCCAATGACCTGTTCCAGTTCTTCTGCGCCGTGGACCGGGGCAACACCCGTGTTGCCGACCGCTATGACACGCTCGGCCCCGGCTTCCTGCGGGCGCTGAAGCTGATCGTGGATGTGGCCGGGCGCCACCATGTGCCTGTGACGCTCTGCGGGGAAATCGCCGGCAAGCCTCTGGAGGCCATGGCTCTGATCGGGATCGGCTACCGGTCTCTGTCCATGTCGCCGGCCTCGCTGGGCCCGGTGAAGGCAATGCTGCGCAGCCTTGATGCGGGGCGCCTGTCGGCACGCCTGCTGCCGCGCCTTGATCACGGGCACCCGGATCACGAGATCCGTGCCTTCCTGCGGCGCTTTGCCGAAGAGCAGGACGTGGCGCTCTAGCGCAGCGCCTGCCGTTCATCCCGTTTACTGCCGGGAGGCATTTTTCTCCCGTGGCTTTGGAGACATGCGCTCATGCTGGCGCAAGCAAAACTCGACACACTGCTGAACCGCTTTGCCGAACTCGAACACCGCATGTCCTCCGGTCCGGATGCTGGGGAATATGTGCGTCTTTCGCGTGAATATGCCGATCTGGAGCCGCTGGTGCGCGCCGTGCAGGCTCTGCGCAAGGCGGAAGAGGATCTCGCTGGTGCAGAGGCGCTGATTGCGGAGGCGGGCAGCGACCGGGAGATGCGGGACCTCGCCGAGCTGGAGCGCGATGAGCTGACGCAGAAGGTGGAGGAGCTGACGCAGGCCGTGCGGATCGGCCTCCTGCCCAAGGACAGCGCCGACAAGAATGACGCCATTCTGGAAGTGCGGGCCGGCACGGGCGGGGATGAAGCGGCGCTTTTTGCCGGTGACCTTTTCCGCATGTATCAGCGCTATGCCGCACTGCAGGGCTGGAAGGTGGAAGTGCTTTCGGCCAGCGAAGGCGAGGCGGGCGGCTTCAAGGAAGTGATCGCCTCCGTCACGGGCGAGAATGTGTTCGCCCGGCTCAAGTTCGAATCAGGCGTGCACCGGGTGCAGCGCGTGCCTGAAACCGAATCGGGCGGGCGCATCCACACCTCTGCCGCCACGGTTGCCGTGCTGCCACAGGCCGAAGAGGTGGATGTGGATGTGCAGGAATCAGACCTGAAGATCGACACCTACCGGGCCTCGGGCGCGGGCGGCCAGCACGTCAACACCACCGATTCGGCTGTGCGCATCACCCATCTGCCCACCGGTATCGTCGTGGCGGTGCAGGATGAACGCTCCCAGCACAAGAACCGGGCGAGAGCCCTGCAGCTGCTGCGCGCCCGCATCTATGATGCGCAGCGCGACAAGGCAGCGAACGAGCGCTCCGAGGCGCGGCGCCTGCAGGTGGGCTCCGGCGACCGGTCGGAGCGCATCCGCACCTATAATTTCCCGCAAGGCCGGGTCACCGACCACAGAATCGGCCTGACGCTCTACAAGCTGGAGCAGGTGCTGGCGGGCGAAGCGCTGAACGAACTGGTGGAAGCGCTGACCGTGGATCATCAGGCAACGCTGATGGCAGCCGAGGAGGGCTGAGCCCATGTCTGAGGCAGGGGAGGTGCCAACTCTCGGGGCGCTTTACCGCGAGCTGCGCGACAGGTTCCGCAAGGCAGGCCTTGCCTCGCCGGAGCTGGATGCCCGGCTGCTTGTGGCCGCTGCTGCCGTCCTGTCTCCCGGTGATGTGGTGCTGCGCACGGATGATCCGGTGAGCGGGGCCGTGGCTGCGCTGGCCCGCCGCCATGCACAGCGGCGCGAGGCGCGGGAGCCTGTGGGCCGCATTCTGGGCGAGCGGCAGTTCTTCGGCCTGGATCTGGCCCTCTCCCCGGACACTCTGGAGCCGCGTCCCGACACGGAAACTTTGGTGGAGGTGATGCTGGCGCGGGCGGGCGGCTTCTCCAGTCCGCTGATTGCCGACATCGGCACGGGGACGGGCGCCATCATTCTGGCCCTGCTTAGTGAGCTGCCGCAGGCACGTGGTCTGGCGATTGATCTGTCACGCGGTGCATTGGAGACGGCGCGGGCCAATGCAAGGCGCCACGGGCTGGAAGACAGGCTTTGCTTCGCTCAGGCAAGTTATGCCGGAAGTCTTGCGCCTACCTTCGACTGGATCGTCAGCAATCCGCCCTATATCGTCTCGGATGTGATCGCCGGGCTCGATGAAGATGTGCGCAAGCATGACCCGGTTCTGGCGCTTGATGGCGGGCACGACGGGCTTGTTGCTTATCGTGCAATCGTGCCGCAAGCGCTGCCTGCGCTGCGTCCCGGCGGGCGGCTCGGCCTCGAGATTGGCTTTGACCAGGGCGGGGCCGTTTGCGGCCTGATGGCCGAGGCCGGATTTAAGGATATTGAAATCATTCAGGATCTCGGCGGAAATGATCGTGTGGTAACGGGCATAAAACCGGTCTCGGGCTGACTGCGGACAGCCTTTAAAAAAGGCTTGGAAATCTGACGCGAACCGGCTAGTTTCACTTTGCCGAAGCCGGGATAACGCGGTCGGGGCGAGTTTCTCGCCATATCGGCGATCCAGCCCACGCAGGGATTATGGGCCGAACGATCGCAACGCGTTTTGGAAACCGAACATTTTCTGATTAATCGGACTGTCGGTCTGTCGCAGAATATGACGATTGCGTTGCCCTTCGCGGGGTGAAGCTGTCGTGGCGGTTCATTGTTCACAGCCGGTCATGCTCCCTTCACTGGAGCCGGGTAAAGCCGGAACCCCAGCGCAGGGAATACAGACGCGCTTTTGATTGGCCGGCCTTGCCGGCCGCCGTTCCTTAAGAGTTAACGGCAGGATGAGACCAGGAAATCAAAATAAGCAGCGTATGCGGAACAACCGGGGCCGTAAGGGACCGAATCCGCTGACCCGGACGTTTGAATCGAACGGCCCGGACGTGAAGATCAGGGGTACGGCTCTGCACATCGCCGAGAAGTACCAGCAGCTGGCCCGCGACGCACAGGCAGCCGGTGACCGGATCATGTCGGAAAACTATTTCCAGCATGCCGAGCACTATTACCGCATCGTTGCCGCGGCGCAGCCCAACATGGTGGCAAGCGGCGGCCTTCGGTTCGACAACGGCTATGACGACGAGGATGGCGAGGATCAGGGTGCCGAAGGTGCCGAGATCAACGAGCGTTCTGACCGTCAGGACCAGCCGGAGCGGCCCGAACGTTTTGAACGCCCCGAGCGGTCTGAACGCCCCGAACGGTCTGAACGCATGGAGCGGCAGGACCGTCCCGCGCGCCAGGACAGGGGCGAGCGTCAGGAGCGTGGTGAGCGCCCCGAACGCGGTGACCGCCCGATGCGTCAGGAGCGTTCCGAGCGCAACAACCGGCAGGACCGGTATGAGCGCCGCGACCGCGACGACCGCCAGGAACGCGCACCGCGCCCGGTTGAATATGTTGCGGCCGACGAGCCGCAGCCCTTCATCGAGCACATGCCTGTTCCGGGCCTGAACGCGGTGCATATCAGCCGTCCGGTTCACGAAGAGCCGGTTCAGACGGAAGCTGCGGTCTATCCCGGAGCCGAAGGTGAAGACGGTGAGGATGGCCGCCCGCGCCGCCGCCTGCGCGGCACCCGTGGCCGTGGCCAGCGCCGTGAGGGCGAAGATGCTCCGGCTGAGGAAGCCGCAGCCGCTCCCGCCCCGGCTCCGGCCGAGGCTGCTGCTCCGGTGGAAGCTGGTGAGGAGCCCAAGCCCCGCGCCCGCCGCACACCGCGTCCGCGCCGCACCAAGGATGTGGAAGAAACCACCTCCAGCGACGCCTGATCAGGCCGCAGGGTACAGAAAGATACGAAAGGGCGCTCCGGTCTGCGGGGCGCCCTTTCTCTTTGCGCCTGCTGGCGCCCATCTTCTCCTTGCGCCTGCCGGCCCATCTTCTTTTTGCGCCTGGCAGCGCAGGGTGAGCCCCGCGAAAGCTCCGGGGATCAGGATCCTTCCGGAGTTGCCGGACACCCCCTTTTGTTGTCAATTTGCAACACTATATGAGCCTTGCCATCCGGGTGATGGCGCGGGTGCCCGCCGGGGCAGTTTGCGGCCGCTAGGCCGGGGCTGCCTGCCGAATGGGGCCTGCAGTCCAGCACGCCGGCCATGCTACGGGTGGTCAGGCGGAAAGGAGTCTTGCGAATGAATATGGAAAAATACACCGAACGGGCGCGCGGCTTCATCCAGTCTGCGCAGACCTTTGCGCTGGGGCAGGGGCATCAGCAGTTCCTCCCCGAACATCTTCTCAAGGTGCTGATCGATGATCCGGAGGGCATGGCTGCCGGGCTGATCGACCGGGCTGGCGGCTCGTCTCAGGATGTCCGCATCGCCGTCGAACAGGCTATCGCCCGGTTGCCGAAAGTCTCCGGCGGCTCTGGGCAGCTTTATCTGTCTCCCGCCATGGCGCGCTTCTTCGAGCAGGCCGAGAAGGTGGCCGACAAGGCGGGCGACAGCTTCGTCACCGTCGAGCGCATGCTGCTGGCTCTGGCCATGGACAATGACAGCGAGGCCGGCAAGCTGCTGGCCAAGGCGGGCGTGTCCCCGGCCAATCTCAACCAGGCGATCAATGCCTTGCGCAAGGGCCGCACGGCTACCTCTGCCAGTGCCGAAAACCAGTATGATGCGCTGAAGAAATATGCCCGTGATCTGACGCAGGTGGCCCGGGACGGCAAGCTTGATCCGGTGATCGGCCGCGACGAGGAAATCCGCCGCACCATTCAGGTTCTCTCCCGCCGAACCAAGAACAATCCGGTTCTGATCGGTGAGCCGGGCGTCGGCAAGACGGCGATTGCCGAGGGCCTCGCCCTGCGCATCGTCAACGGCGATGTGCCGGAAAGCCTCAAGGACAAGCAGCTTCTGGCTCTCGACATGGGCGCGCTGATTGCCGGTGCCAAATACCGCGGCGAGTTCGAGGAGCGCCTGAAGGCGATTCTCTCCGAAGTCGAGACGGCAGCGGGCGGCATCATTCTGTTCATCGACGAAATGCACACGCTGGTCGGCGCAGGCAAGGCGGACGGGGCGATGGACGCCTCCAACCTGCTGAAGCCGGCCCTTGCCCGTGGCGAGCTGCACTGCATCGGCGCAACCACGCTCGACGAATACCGCAAGCACGTGGAAAAGGATGCGGCACTGGCCCGCCGGTTCCAGCCTGTGTTTGTCAGCGAGCCGACGGTGGAGGACACCATCTCCATCCTGCGCGGCATCAAGGAGAAATACGAGCTGCATCACGGGGTGCGAATCACCGATTCGGCCATCGTCTCCGCCGCGACCCTGTCGAACCGCTACATCACCGACCGGTTCCTGCCGGACAAGGCCATCGACCTGATGGACGAAGCGGCCAGCCGCCTCAGGATGCAGGTGGACTCCAAGCCCGAGGAGCTTGACGAGCTCGACCGGCGCATCATCCAGCTCAAGATCGAGCGTGAGGCGCTGAAGAAG
The DNA here is from genome assembly GCF_000382365.1 of Pannonibacter phragmitetus DSM 14782. GTDB lineage: Bacteria > Pseudomonadota > Alphaproteobacteria > Rhizobiales > Stappiaceae > Pannonibacter > Pannonibacter phragmitetus. The sequence continues at coordinate 104,308 of NZ_KB908230.1, forward strand.
GAGAGCGATCCGGCAGCGCAGGACCGTCTGGTCCGGCTCGAGAAGGAGCTTACCGCGCTTGAGGAGGAATCCGATGCGCTGACCCAGCGCTGGCAGGGCGAGAAGGACAAGCTGAACCTTGAGCAGAAGCTGAAGGAACAGCTGGACGGCGCCCGCAGCGAGCTGGAAAAGGCACAGCGGCAGGGCAATCTTGCCCGGGCCGGCGAGCTGGCCTATGGCGTCATTCCGGAGCTGGAGCGCAAGCTCGCCGATATGGCCGGAGCCAGCGCCAAGGGCGCGATGCTGGATGAGGCGGTGACCTCCAGCCACATCGCGCAGGTCGTCTCCAAGTGGACGGGCATTCCGGTCGACAAGATGCTGGAAGGCGAGCGTGACAAGCTCTTGCGCATGGAAGACGTGCTGGCAGGCCAGGTGATCGGCCAGGCCGAGGCGATCCATGCGGTTTCCACTGCCGTCCGCCGCGCCCGCGCCGGGCTGCAGGATCCGAACCGGCCGATTGGCTCCTTCATGTTCCTCGGGCCCACGGGCGTGGGCAAGACGGAGCTGACCAAGGCACTGGCCTCGTTCCTCTTCGATGACGATACGGCGATGGTCCGCCTCGACATGTCGGAATACATGGAGAAGCATTCGGTTTCCCGTCTCATCGGCGCGCCTCCGGGTTATGTCGGCTACGAGGAGGGCGGGGCCCTGACGGAGGCGGTGCGCCGCCGTCCCTATCAGGTCGTGCTCTTCGACGAGATCGAGAAGGCTCATACGGATGTGTTCAACGTGCTGTTGCAGGTGCTCGATGATGGCCGTCTGACCGATGGTCAGGGCCGCACCGTCGACTTCCGCAACACGCTGATCATCATGACTTCGAATCTGGGCGCCGAATATCTGGTCAACCAGCCGGAAGGCGAGGATACGGACAAGGTGCGCGATGAGGTGATGGGTGTGGTGCGCGGCCACTTCCGGCCCGAATTCCTCAACCGTCTGGACGAGATCGTGCTCTTCCACCGGCTGCAGCGCAACCAGATGGCTTCCATCGTTTCGATCCAGCTGGCGCGGCTGCGCGCCTTGCTTGCCGACCGCAAGATCACGCTGGATCTGGACGAGAGCGCCATCGGCTGGCTGTCGCAGAAGGGCTATGACGCCGCCTATGGCGCCCGGCCGCTGAAGCGGGTGATCCAGAAGGATGTGCAGGACCCGCTGGCAGAGAAGATCCTCTCCGGCACGGTGAAGGACGGCGACCACGTGGCGGTCAGCGCCGGAACGGACCGGCTGATCTTCACGACTGGCCCGGCCGCTGGCGAATCTGCAGCGGCCTGATTCGCCACCAGTCTTGAAAACGCCAGGTCATGAAAAAACCCGCCGGAGCGATCCGGCGGGTTTTTGTGTCTTGATGAGTGTCTGGCTTTGGCAGGCCGCCGCGTCAGCGCACCGTTTCTGAAGCGGACGCAGCAGCAAAGCGCGAGGGCTTCTGTCCGCGCTCCAGCAGGGCGTCGATCCGGGTGCGCTCCTGCTCGAAATTCGCCAGCATGCCGCCATCCAGCACCCGGCCGCGCGGCAGGCGGATACGCATCGGATCGACGAAGTTGTTGTTCACCAGCACCTCATAGTGAAGGTGCGGTCCGGTCGAGAGGCCGGTGGAGCCCACATAGCCGATGATCTGGCCCTGTGTGACGCGCCCGCCTTCCTTGATGCCGGGGCCGAAGTCGTTCATGTGATTGTAGGTGGTGACATAGCCATTGGCGTGGCGCAGCTCCACGCGCTTGCCATAGCCGGATTCCCACCCGGCCTTGATGATGGTGCCGTTGCCCGAGGCCATGATCGGCGTGCCGCGGGGGGCGGACCAGTCAACGCCCGTGTGCATCTTGCCAAAGCCATAGATCGGATGCTGCCGCACGCCGAAGCCCGAACGGAAGGTGCCGCCGGAGAGCGGCTTGCGCATCAGGAATTTCTTCGCGCTGCGGCCTTCCTCGTCATAGTAATCGACCGAGCCGTCGTCCGGGGCGCGGAAGCGGTAGAGCCGCCGCTCGGCAGAGCCCGTGTGCAGCGATGCATAGAGAATCTCGCCGTCTCCGCCATTCTCGTCTTCACCGCCGCCATAGAACACTTCCAGCGAATCTCCCGGCTGGACGCGGCCGTTGAAATCCACGTCATAGGAGAAGGCACCGATCAGTTCCTTGATCAGGTCCTCCGGGATCTGTTGTTCAAGCGCCGTCTGATAGACGCTCTCATAAAGCGAAACGGAGGGGCCGCCGGCGCTGCTGCCAAAGGTGTCGCGGTCCGCCTCGGCAAAGGCATCCAGCAGGTCCCCGGCCGGCTCATTGGCGGTCACGTAAATGCCGTTGTCGGAGCGGGCGACAGTCGCCTTGTGCTGGGTTTCTGTGTAGATGCTGACCCGCTCGACCCGGGGAATGGTCGGATCGGCGGGATCTGCGCCAAGGGCAATGCGCAGCCGGTCACCGGGGGCGACATCAAGAATGCCGGCGCCAAAGCGGAAGGCAGCCAGGATCGCTTCGGCTTCCGGGTCCGACGCCTGATTGTCGAGGAGAATGTCCTTGAAGGCCATATCCTGCTCGACGGGAATGATCCGCTCGTCAAAGCCGGCGACAGGCGCCGTGCCCGCCTGCTTGGAAACAAAGGAGACGTTTTCCTGGGTGATACGGACGGAGAGCCGGGCGAAGTCGGGCTGACGGGCAAGGTCAAAGTCGAAACGGTCCGGATCAACGATAGTCCGTGAGGCAATCTGAACGCCGCTCTCGCTCAGAAACTGGGCTGAAGCCCGGACCTGCCGCTCCACTTCCGTCTCGGAAGGCGTCAGGGCCGTGTCGATCAAGGGGCTGTTGACCGGAAAATCACTCTGCGCCAGCGTGAACTCACCCTCTGACTTGGCGGAATAGACCGCATCGCTGACAGTGCGCTCATCCAGCGGCTTCTGATCGGCGAACATCTGCAGCGGATTGAAGGCCGGAATGCGGCCCTCAACATCGGTGAGGCGCCGTGTCGTCAGGGTCGTGTTCACAAACGTATAAGGTTTGGCCTTGATGTGTTCCTGATCACCGCTGCGTGTCACGACATTCAAAGGGATGACGCGTTTGCTGGTGAACTGGGCAGCGGCCTTGCTGACCCGGTCTCCTTTGGTGCTGGCGCCAGCCGTGCTGAGCACTTCCGGATTCGGCGTGTGAGCCGTCGCAGCGGCGACACGGTACTGCCCGTCAAGTGCGGCAATCAATGCGCCGCCCATCAGGACGATCGACGTCACGCCCGTCAGAACAGTTCCGGTCAGCCAGCGCAGGCTCACCTTGCGGCGGTCCGGCAATGCGTTCCGCTCGTCATAGACAACGAGCGGCGGCATGGTGCCAAGTTCGACCGCCGGAAGAGCGTGAGACTGAAAGGGGCCCAGATGCATCAGTTGCCTTGTCTGTTCATGCCGTCCTGCCCTGCCTTGTTCTGGCAAGGCCATGCATTGCACGGAAACCTCCGCCTGCCGGAACGATCCGGAACCTGACGGAAAATGCAGCCTGCCGCCGCAAAGGTCAACGGCGCAGGCACTCTGCCAGGAAACGTTGTTCCCCTGCCGGAGAATGAAGCGGTCGATAAGCGCGGTTTCAGGCATGAATATGGCTGGCCCATATATAGGATGGGCGGCAGTGCCTGTGTGCAGGTCTTTGTTGCGTCTCTTTTCATGAGCAGCAGCGAGGGGTGCCGCCGGATGTGAAGGCCTTTTTCGGCCTGGTGTGAATTTTTTTAAGCCGGCTTGTGTGTAAAGAGGCAGAAATCACAGGGGGAGGGCACGCAAACCCCAGCGTTTCTGCGGGGTTCCAACCTTGTGAATCTTTTTTGACAATCTGTGTTGACTCCTCTGAGGGGTCTGGCTATAAACCGCTCCATCGACGGCGGCGCCACGGAAACACGGCGCCAGACGCTGTCGGGTCAGCCGAAAACGACTGAGCCGCTTGGAGCTCGCAAGAGCGAAAAGGTTCTGTTGTCTCCGGTTCCCGGTAACGGGGTGAACGTTTGATCGTTCAGTTCTTTGACAATTTGGAATTGAAGGAAGGGAAACGCGGCCGGCGTTGACTTTGCGCTTCGGCGGATCTGGAGACGGATTTGCTAAGAAGCAAGGGTTACGGACAGGTACGTTTCTTTTTCGGAAAGAAGCAAGGAAGACACATTTTGGTCGTGAGATTGAAATGGTCTCTGTCGAGTTTCATGCGCTGAGAAGTGTGTGAGAACTTTGAGTGCTTTATGCAGCGATTGAGAATTGGTGCCTGTGATTGAACTTTTGTTTAACCTGAGAGTTTGATCCTGGCTCAGAACGAACGCTGGCGGCAGGCTTAACACATGCAAGTCGAACGCCCCGCAAGGGGAGTGGCAGACGGGTGAGTAA
>NZ_KB908231.1 GCF_000382365.1 Pannonibacter phragmitetus DSM 14782
TTCCCAAGGATGTCCGGCGGATCATTTATACGACGAATGCCATCGAGGCCTTGAATTCCAAGCTACGCCGCGCGGTACGGGCAAGGGGCCACTTCCCCTCTGACGAGGCGGCCACCAAACTCCTGTATCTGGTCTTGAACAGATCGGAGAAAGAGTGGAAAATGCCAGCCAGAGAATGGGCGATGGCTAAATCCCAATTCGCAGTTCTCTTCGCGGACCGTTTCCAAGCCGCGAGGGCGTAAACAGAAATGTTCAACCGCACGCCCGTACACGAAATTCCTGACACTCCCGTCATAAGCCGACCTGGCCGCTCTGGAGTGTTCATTCAAACCGATTCGAAAACCGGAGTGGGTCACCAAGCGGGTGCTCGCGGGGCGAAGAACAAGCGAAGAAATCCAATCGCAATTGCCCACTCCATCTGAATTGTTTTGAGCCCAAATCCTTCGCCGCCCTGGTTTCGCAAAACGTGCCTTTTAGCGCCACCGACCTCCTGCTTTAAGGAAGCCGCCTCATTGCAGCAACCAGCTCGCCAGCGCCTTTGCTCCTTCCAAATCAAGCCTGCTGGAGAGAGCATCCTGCTGAAGCAGCTGGGTCGACAGATAAGAATGGAACTTCTCGAAACTCAGGCTGACATCCGTCGAGAATAGATCAATTTCCTCGGCTTCGGAGATTTCCCGAAGAGCGTCCGGCACTGAAATTTTCGCCTTGTCCTGAAGCACTTCCAGGAAGCCGTCGTAAGTTTGGACCTGGAACCCGAAGTTGCGAAGAGCCAGTGCCAGGGTAGTGTTCTTCACGCTGCCGCACCGGGTCGCGAGCAAGGTGGTACGCTCTCCAAGCGGAATAATCCGATCAGCGACTTCGTTGAGCCACTCGTACGTTGACCGCGCTTCCGCAAGCAGCTGCCTAGCCTGCTGATCCAGGTAGACGGGAACTGTCTCCCCCTCAAGTATTTCGAACATCTTCTCTATGACGCGGTCATCGATTTCGCCTGCATCGCCGCCGAAAACCGGCGCAACCCCTTGCCGTGAGGGGCGGACCATGAGCACCTTTTCCTGATCGTGAAGCTCAACGACCTCCCACCTTCGTCCAGAAAAGATGATGGTCATTCCCGGTGCCAGCATGTTGTCGATCGGCAATGTGCCAAGCTCCTTGCCATCCGCCACAACACGATATTCCTCTGGAGTCATGAAAACGGCATAGAAGCTATAGTGCTCGACAAGCCGCTCGCCCTTGCCTCCCAGCATGAGCAGTCCGCCGGACGCCTGCTCAATCAGCCCAACCTCCGGGGCTCCAAGCCTTCTCAGCACTTGAAGGAACATCTCCTGGGAGACGTTGTGAAAGGGCCCCTTTTCGCAAAGGGTCGTATAGAGGCGCCTGGCGCTCGCGCCACCCCGCTCCGCGATGACCGAGAGGATCTGATGGACCAGAGTGGAGAGATGGAGCGCCTTGTCTTTGGGGGCTTCACACCAGCGTTCAAGCAGCAGCTGGATCATCGCAATCGACCGGACGAGACCGAGCCGCAGCCGATCCGAAAAGGCGCTCGAACTAAGCAGATCTGCTTCGATCGCATATTGCCTTAGAACCGCCGGCTGCCCTGCCCTGCGCCCCGACCTTCCCATTCTCTGGCGCAGGGAAGCGACCGTGAAAGGCGCACCGATCTGCGCAACACATGCGACATCACCGATGTCTATCCCCAATTCCAGGGTTGAGGTGCAGATCGCAGTTGTCGGCAATCGTGCGTCCTTCAATCGCTTTTCGACGAACTCGCGGTGATCCCGGGACAGGCTTGCGTGATGGGCGTAGAACTCCTGCGGAAGATTTGCCTCCCTGCACATAGTGCTGAGACGATCCGCAAACACCTCCACCCTGTTCCTGGCTCCGGCGAAAACGAGATTGTCGGATCCGCGCAGCTTCTCGAACAAATGCATGGAAATCGCCTGTATCGAAGCGTCCGGACTTTCATCCTTTCCCCCTGCGGCATAGCCTTTCAGTTGCAGCTTGAGTTCAGCCTCGCTTTCTTCCCCGACGATGGGTATGACCTCATCCGGAGCGCTGGGCCGCAAGAAGGACCTGGCGAGTTCCATGTCCCCGAGCGTAGCCGAAAGCCCGATGCGTCGAACACGCTTTCCCGTTGCAATTTCCATGCGAGTGAACAGAGACCGAAGCTGAACGCCACGTTCGGAATCCAGAAGCGTATGCAGCTCATCAATGACGATCGCATTCAACCGGGAAAACAACTTCGGCACCAGGGTGCTCTTGGTGACGAAAATCGCCTCCAGAGATTCAGGCGTGATCAAAAGAATACCGCGGGGATTCTTCTGGGCGCGAGCCTTCACTGAAGACGGCACGTCGCCATGCCATGGTATCACCGGAAGCCCCGCCTTTTCGCATATCTCTTCGAGACGGCGGGTCTGATCATTGATGAGCGCCTTCAGCGGCCCGACATAAAGGATATTGAAGCCGGCCTGCTGCCCGGCTTCCTCCTGGTCGACCGCCTGGGATATCAGGGGCAGGAACGCAGCTTCCGTCTTTCCGCCTGCCGTCGAGGCTGAGATGATAAGGTCGCATGTACCATCAATCACCGCGTGGACGGAGCGTGCCTGAATATCGCGCAGCTCTCTCCAGCCTTGATCCCGGATCCACCTCTGTACAGGGCGCGCCAGTTTGTCGTAGGCAGTCATCAAAGCCTGAAGCTTGCCAGATCGTCGTCCCCGCCGGCGCCGGCGTGCGATGCGCCTGGAACGTCGTCAATGTCGCTCATGTCGTCTCCGCCGTCCGTGGCGATGGAAATACCGTCAATCAGGTCAGACCATTGCGTGCCCGGGTTCTGCTCCAGCACTGCGAGCATGTTCACAAACGCTGTCACCGTGTTGCGCGGCGTGCGGAAGTAAGCCTCACCAATCCGCGCGGAACAGTGAACCATGAAGGCTTGAAGCGCCTCGTCGGGAAGTGCTGACCCCGGTTCCTGCATGACAGCACGGATGTTGCCCAGGAGTACGAACATGTCTTCGGGTGTCAGGTTAGCCAGCCGGATGACCGGCCCTGACAGATCGATCAGACCGTCGCGCACGAAGGTGTTCTCCGCCAGACGGGATTGCAGGGCCTCGTAGCTGTAAAGCCCCCTGCGCGTGTTCATGAGAAACTCAGGCGTCCCGCCCATCATGAAACCCAGATGTGCAGCCGAGCCTTGCAGAACATCGTTGAGGATGCGGAGAATTTGCTCGTAATTTGCATTTCTCGCCTGGGAAGATGTCAGCTTGAAGAGATTGACCATCTCATCAAGCGAGACGAGAAGCCCCTTGTATCCGGCGGCACACACAAACTCCGACATCAATTTCAGATGATCGTAGACGCTAGCATCATCGACGATCGTGCGCACCCCAAGCGCCTTCCTTGCGTCGGTCTTGGTTGAAAACTCGCCGCGCAGCCATCGCAGCGCTGCCGACTTCAGATCGTCATCACCGCTTTCATGCCCATCCCAGTACCGGTGCAAGACGGTGGCAAAATCATATCCACCTGTCAGTTCCTCGAAATGGGCAAGCCTTTCACGTATGATGGTTCCTGTCTCGATCCCTTTGCTTTGGGCCTCCTGGTGCGCCTGACTGACAAAGCGTTCCACGACGCTTGTCAGCGCGCCTCCGTCCGGCTTGGTCCGGGTCGACAGGTTACGGGCCATTTCGGCATAAAGCCCCCGCGCCTGCCCTCCGGTGGCGTGCAGCCTGCGGTCGGGAGCCAGATCGGCTGACATGACCACCAGCCCCTTCTCAAGTGCAACGAGACGAATGAGGTTCAGGAAAAAGGTCTTGCCCGAACCATATTCTCCAATGATGAAACGGATTGCAGAACCACCGTCCGCGATCCGCTCCATGTCATTGATCAGCTCCTGAATTTCGCGAGCGCGGCCAACCTGTATGTGCTGCAATCCCAACTTGGGAACCACCCCAGCCCTCAAGGCCTGAATGATCGTATCGCGATCCTTGCGCTTGATCCCTGCCACAACGCCCTCCCTAGACGCTTTCCCTAAGCTCTTGAACAACATCAATATTCAAATCATAGCCATCATATTCTTCGATAAGCGCATCATCGAACCTGGCATAGGCCCACTCGTTGATGGCTTCCAGGCACCCCGCAACCATGAGCTTGTGCCTGCCAGCCAGACCGTCGAACTCCTCATCGGTCCAATGGTCTCGCAAAATGAGGTCGGAGAGGAAGGCGGCGTGTCCTGCACTCAGTCCGGCAAAGCGGGAGCCGGAATCACTGCTCACCTCGATCTCGTCGTCTTCGTCCGCCAGTTCATTGCCAAAGATCGATCCGAGAACGCTCGAGACGCTTGCCGTATCCGATTGTATGGCGGCAATCCTCCCGGCATCCAGCTTGAGCGGAGAGCCCTCTTCGGCCGGCAGGGTTTCCCCGTTCCTTGCCTTCTGTTCGGCTCGGACTGTAACAGGCACATCCCTGAAGACGGTTGAATGGATGTCCGAATAGACATCCGCTGTGTCCACGCCGAGAGCCTTGTAGATTTTTTCGATGCCTCCAACCTCCTCGGGCCGAAGCAAGCTGTCGGCATGGGCCATGGTCACCGCGAAGTCCCGGATGGCCTTTTGCTGTTCCGGCGTCGCAGCCTTCAATTTGCCCCTGAGCAGTGACATGTCTGGCGGAACCATCAGGAGCCATTTCAGGTTGGCGAGCAGACGTGCCTGTTCGGCGGGGGTAAGATCCGCCTGGCCGGCAATGGCATTCTTCAAGGCTGCTTCCTCGGAAGGCACCACAGTACCGTCCGCCTGGGCGACAAAGGTCCCGACCGCCAACTGGATGAGAGCTGCACGATAGCGATCCGTCACATCTCCAAGATGTATGTCGTCGTCTGGCAGCTTGAACAGAACGACAGGATCCCCCACCTTGGGGCTCCTGAGGGAAAAGCGAGGATCCGGGGCCATTCCGGCGCCCAATCTGGCAAGAGCGTCGGCCGCGTCCGAGAGTTGCCGTTTCCCGACCTTTTCCGGATACGCCCCTTCCAGTCTATAAATGACGTCCACGAGGGAAACGAGCCCCCCGTCATTGATAATGGCGCCGGCCCAGCCGGACAGGGCATCCAGCTCTTCGGATGGAAACAGTTTCCAGAGTTCCTTGGGGAGCAAGGCTTGCGCCTCGACACTCCCCCGCCCCTCCGGATTGCGTGACAGGTAGCGACTGAACCTGTCGAGCTCGTTCATTGCCTCATCGGCAATTTCCTGAGCGATCGTGACTGGCTTCTTCAGGTTGGAAATGTCCGCGAGCTCTTTCCCGCCGATCTTGGGTGTAAAGTCAAATGTGAACTCGCTTGAAGCGGCCTCATAAGTGCCTTTAAGCACCCGCTTCGGCTTGCTCACATTCAATCCCTTAGGATACCGGGAAACGAACTTCTCCCGAAACAGAGCCTGAAATTCGTCAGGGCAACGCCTGGCTACGGTCCGCACCTGACTTTCAGGATGTAACCGCCACCACTGAAACACGATTTCAGCATCCAACGGCTTCTCTTGCTCCAAAAATATTCCGACCGATACCCTTAATGAAAGAGGCAGGCCAATTTCATATCGACGGGTCAAGAGATAGTTATCCTCACCCCTCCCCAACACAACGGAAGCGTAGTCGATAAAATTTCCAAGATATTTTTGCACTGAATAGTTATCTTGGAAGAGAGACCGAAGTCTTTTAACTTCGTCAAAAATAATATTTTTCTCTTCAGTTCCGGAAAAATTCTCGCAGAAACGTCGCTCCAAACCGTAGAAATAGAGAAACAGGTAGCCGGGATTGTAAGCCGTATCGTTTCGGCCAGAGCGAAGCCACTCCAGATAGGTCGCCCGCGATGAGGCCGAGATCTCGGAATAGCTGGGCCAATAACCCATGCCATTCCCCTCAAGATCAGTCCCGCTTTTTGCGACCGAAAGCGTCGGATCGATATAAGCGCGGCATTTCGTATCATACGGGCCAATTCGGGGCGGCACCCCGACATAAACCAGACCGCCAATCGTCCGACCGGCGACTTCCACAGATTGCCCGCTAGGGATCCAGCGTGAACTGGAGTTTGTCCTCGCCATATTGCCCATCAATGGCGCGGCCACCTTCCACTCTCGAGCATGTTCGGACACAGGGCGATTTGTCAGGGCTTCTTGCTTCGATGTCTTGGGTTGAGCCGGCTCCTGGTCCTGCAGCGGCAACAGGTCATCGGGTCCCGCTTCAGCAACTTTCGAAGCCTTCCTCCTCCTGCGGCGATGAACAAGCCAGATTAGGCCCCCCAAAACGCCAGCGAACCACCACCAGGTTTTTGTTCCTGCTGGAGCACGGCTCGTTTCCAAGTTTTCTGCGGTAGTGACAGTCTGTCGTCGTATTGGGGGCACCAGAGATTGTGGATCCGTGGGTTGCAGCGCCTTGCTCGCAGCCGGGACTGAATTCACGCGATCCTTGCTGGGCTCTTCAGCGGAAGCCGAAGGCGGCGCCATGACCGGCGGAACGGGCTGTGCTGCTTGTACACCTCCCCCTTGCTTGTCGACCGAACCGGCTACGGGGCCAGCCAGACTGTCAGTGGACTGCACGGGTTGTTCCGTATGTGTGGCTGAAGGCGGGGGAATCTGTTCGGATCTAGCCGGCGTAACCCGCGGCTGCCGCAGGAGCGCCGCAGTCGCGGCGTCCGGCTTCCCGGTAACCGCCAGCCCGTTTGCCGCCTGATATGCCTTCAACGCCCTCTCGGTTCGCCGCCCCATGAAACCGTCAGCCGGGCCGGCATCATATCCCTGGTCGGTCAGAAGCTTCTGAACCTCTCGGGTTGCAGCGTCCTGGGCCAATGCCAACTGAAACCCGCCAGCCACCCAAATACAGGCCAACATCAAGGTCAAAATAGATTTGATGTGCTTTAAAACGCTGCCTCGCACCATTCAAAATCCAGCAGAAAAAGTCCGTCTATGCTTCCCAGCATTGCATATATCGCCAAAGGTTCTCAACTCTAGAATGTCTCGCTGTCGAGATCGCGATTGGGTCGAATGGACCTTCGAGCGAACTTTCCAATATCAGCCGTGCCTGCAAGGACGGACACCCCTCAAGGCCTTCGTCGGTGGTCTGCAAAAGCCCCTGAAACACTGCCGGAAAAAACGAAGGGAGAGGCACTGACAACCAGACCCAAACAGGCTTCGATATAGCCAGAAACCCGAGCTGCTTGAACCCGCTTCAAAACGCTGCACCGTGAGGGGAATACCATCTTTGTACGCTTGAAGCGGTGAGGCAGACATGAAGATTGAAACAAGTCACTATCCGCAGTTCAGGCTGCTCTGCTGGAGCCATCCCGGAAATACGGTGCTGGACGGACAGGATGCTTCTGATCTTTACGAGCGCAACTGGCGTTTTGTCGATACGGAAGCTCTTGAGGACGGCGAACGCAGCCCGATCGCCCTGCTGACGGCACGCTATGGCAACGGCATCATGCTGGCTGCCTGAGGCTGGCATGGCGAGGTGTTCTTTAAGCGCCCGCACCATCAGGCCATTCTGACTGCCCTGCATTGAATATGCCGAAGGCGGCCCCGGTTGGGCCGCCTCCATCAGGTTTCAGCTTTCATAGCAAGGCGCTGGGATGCTGGCGCATCACGCCTTGAAATTGCTCATGCGCCGCACGGGCTTGACCAGCATTCAATTAGCCAAGCTTATTGAAGTGGTCTGAGACCTCAGCTTTCCGCCGTTCCCCGCGCCTTGCGGGTGGCCTCGAGGGCTTTTTGCAGGTAGGCGTCGCGGTCGTAGACATCGCCGAAATAGCCGATGCTGCCATCCGTCTGCGGCCAGGCGGTGAAATAGGCGATATAGACCGGGATGTTCCCGGCAACGTCTTCCGAGTTGTTCTTGCCCGTGGCAATGCGGCTGGCCACATGCGCCTCGGTCTTGCCCAGCACGGCGGCGGCCATGGCGCGCGGGTCGGCAAGGCGCACGCAGCCGTGGCTGAAGGCGCGCATATCCTTCTTGAACAGCGAGCGCGACGGCGTGTCATGCATATAGATGGCGTGCTTGTTGGGGAAGAGGATCTTCAGCTCGCCAAGCGCATTGTCATCGCCCGGGCGCTGTCGCACGTTGACCCGCATCTTGCCGGTCGCCACCGCATGCCAGTCGACACTGGCCGAGGAAACCGGTTTGCCCGCCACCGTCGTCACTTCATATCCGGCCTTGTCGAGCCATGCCGGATCCTGCTGCAGCTTCGACAGCTTCTCATTGACAATGATCGAATAGGGCACGCCCCAATAGGGGTTGTATTCCACCGTCTCGATGGTGTCGTAGAAGAAGTTGGTCTGGTTCGACTTCTTGCCGATGACCGCGCGCATTTCCAGCGGCGCCTTGCCCGGCTCGAAATAGGCAACCGTGAAGGCCGGCTGGTTGATGAAGACGCGGCGCTCGCCAAGATTCTCCGGCAGCCAGCGCATCCGCTCCAGCGCCAGTTCCACCTTGGCGATCTTCGAGGCATTGCTTTCCCCCGTCAGCGCCTGGATCGTGCCCGCCCCGACCACGCCATCGGCATTGAGCCCGGCTTCGGCCTGATAGGCCTTGACCAGATCTTCGATGGCATCGCTGTAAAGCTCCTCACCCATATAGGTGTCGAGCAGATCCTTGTGCGCCTCCAGCAGCGCCGCAGAGCCGCGCAGGCGGATGGCGGCGACCACATTCTTCACCTCGGGGCTGGACTTGCCCGGCTTCAGCAGGGTGCCGGCCGCAATCACCACCTGCGGGGTATCGGAGGTCTCGCGCTTCAACCGCGCCAGCTCTTCCACCAGCGCGGTGAACTGGGGCGATGCCAGCTGGCGCGAGCGCAGGTACTGTCCCGCATCGGCTGCAGCCGCCAGCCCTTTCGCCTCGGCCGTCAGGTCCACCTTGTGGCGCGGCAGGTCGTGATAGCCGGAGATGCGGTTCGGATCGACCCGGCCACGGCGCGCGTCCAGCACATAGGTCAGCGCCGCGATGGAGGCCTTCACCTCAAAATCCACCAGAGCCGCATCGCGGGCGGCCGGCTCAAGGCCGGTGAGCGCAGGCGCCTCGACCCGGTAATCGGCCGGATCCAGCCCGAAATCCCCTGCCCGCTCCAGCTCGGATTTCAGCGCGGCGAACCGGGCACCGGGCGCGCCATTTTCGACCCAGACGAAACGCGGCTCCTGCGCATAGAACGCTTCGACCGCCTTGGCCACTTCCGGCAAGGCCTTGAAGCTGAGCGCGGCAAAGGCCGGGCGCGCAGCGTCAAATGCCAGAGCCGCCGCGTGCCCGGCGGGCGAATCTATGCTGCCGGTCTGGTCAGCCGCAGCTTGAGGTGCAACGGCCTGAGCGGACACAGGCAGAACTGCGCCAGTCCCGCCGGACGCGGCACCACCTGGCGTTTGCCCTGCGGCGGGCTGCGGGCTTGCCGCCAGCGCCTTCAGAGAAAAAGCCGCCAGCTGATCGGCCTTGTAGGTGTAATATTTCGGAGCTGAGACCTTGTTGGCAGCGATCACGGCCTTGTCCAGCACGGGCGCCGGTGCCGGCAGAACAGGCTGCGGCTCTTCCACAGGGCGCCCGCCGAAAATCCGGTCCAGAAATGCAGCGGCCGGCTGAACGCTGGCGGTCAGCGTGAGAGAAGCTATGGCAGCGCTTGCCAGGAGTGTGGAGAGGAAACGTGCGGGCTGCAGCGTATGACGCATGGTCTCAAAAGGCCTCAAGCTCGAAATCAGATGAGGACCGGCCACTCGCCCCCGGGGCCAATCCGCTCAATGATGCCGGGGCAGTCCGCAAAGCCTCGCAGGTTCGGGATTTTGCCGCTGTGACCGGTGTCACAGGAACGGCGGACCGGCATATTGGGCACGGTTTCCGAACGTTCAGACCCTGCAGACTGTTCCGCTGGCAGAGCGCAAAGCTACCCTGCCAGCAGCAACCAGATGGTTAATGAAACCCAACCTTCACAACAGTTTGAAGCGGATGCCCGGCCTTCGCGCGACCCTGCATTGCTCTGCAAGGGCTGCCATCAGGCCCGGCCATCTGCAGGTTTCCGCGAGGCTCCGTCAGAACGGGATCTCGTCGTCCATGCCGCCGCCATAGCCGCCGCCTGCACCACCGGAGCCGCCAGAGCCACCGCCATAACCGCCGCTGCCACTGGAGCCGCCACCGTAACCGCCGCCGCTGCCAGAACCACTGCCATAGCCGCCGCCACCGCCGCCGCTGGAGCCACCATCATAGCCACCGCCTGAGCCATAATCCGGCAGTGCGCCACCACCGCCGCCACCGCCGCCTTCGCCGCGCCCGTCCAGCATGGTCAGTGCCGAGTTGAAGCCCTGCAGCACCACTTCAGTGGAGAAGCGCTCCTGACCGCTCTGGTCCTGCCATTTGCGGGTCTGCAGCTGCCCCTCGATGTAAACCTTCGCGCCCTTGCGAAGATATTGCTCGGCGATCTTGCAAAGGCCTTCATTGAAGATCACCACCCGGTGCCATTCGGTGCGCTCGCGCCGCTCGCCCGACCCGCGGTCCCGCCACGTCTCGGACGTGGCGATGCGCAAATTGGCGATGGGACGGCCATCCTGCGTGCGGCGGATCTCGGGATCCGCACCCAGATTGCCAACCAGAATGACCTTGTTCACGCTACCCGCCATACCAGTGGCTCCTGCTTTTGTCTGTCGTTTGTCGTCCAATCCCGGCACGGGCACAGCCCAAGGCCGGCGCCGCCCTGCGCCTGTCCGCTGCTCACAAGAACAGCCTGGAAACACGCCCCTTCCGGCCCGGAAGCCAGATCAGGCGCCCTCCTGGACGGCAGCAGAAACCGGTTGATGGGGCGACCCTAACGCCTCTTCGCCCCTCATGCGAACCATTCCGCCCGGCTGCGCCGCGTTGTCCACAAACCTGGCCGCTTTCAAGCCGCTGCAGGCATAGATTGTTCTTTTTTTGTTCCTATGGTCAAGAGCCATTTTCCTGCTTTCGCATCAAAGACCCGCCACAGCCGGAAAAGAGGCACAACAGCAGTTTTTCACGGAGATGCGGCTTGCTTCGCAGTTTTGTTCCTGTTACGTTCACACTCCGAAATGTGATCCGGAAGACCCGCAAAAAACGTAGGCCAGGCCGCAGACTGTAAGAGGCTTGTCTTGAACATGCGAAGGAAGGACCGCAGATGATACAGACGGAACATTCCGGGCAGACGGGTCCGTCCCTGCCGGTCAAGCATGAACCATCGCCGCAGCTCAGGCGTTTCTCAGGCTGACTTTTCACGAGCCCTCAACCGCGCCTGACCGGAACAGGCCAGGACATTCTCATCCGCACAGCATTTTGCCAGTTGAGGCCTGTTGTGCGGCGCTTATAACTGCTGCCAGTTTTCATGCCCGCGCCGGGCAAGTTCAGGACGATACCGATGGCCAAGGATGCCGCCGCCGAACCGCAGAGCAAGGAACAGGGATCTGCCCTGACGGGCCTCAGCCGTGACAAGATGATTTCCATCCGCGGCGCGCGCGAGCACAACCTCAAGAACGTTGATCTGGACCTGCCGCGCGACAAGCTGATCGTGATGACGGGCCTGTCCGGTTCGGGCAAGTCGTCTCTCGCCTTCGACACGATCTATGCGGAAGGCCAGCGCCGCTATGTCGAAAGCCTCTCGGCCTATGCACGCCAGTTTCTGGAGATGATGCAGAAGCCGGATGTGGACCAGATCGACGGCCTGTCTCCCGCCATCTCGATCGAACAGAAAACCACCTCGCGCAACCCGCGCTCGACGGTGGGCACGGTCACCGAGATCTATGACTACATGCGTCTGCTGTTTGCGCGCGTGGGCACCCCCTACTCGCCAGCGACGGGCTTGCCAATCGAGAGCCAGACCGTCAGCCAGATGGTCGACAGGGTCATGTCGCTGGAGGAAGGCACCCGGCTTTATCTGCTGGCTCCGGTGGTGCGCGGGCGCAAGGGCGAATACCGCAAGGAACTGGCCGAGCTGATGAAAAAGGGCTTCCAGCGGGTCAAGATCAACGGCGAGTTTCATGAGATTTCCGAGGCCCCTGCCCTCGACAAGAAGTTCAAGCATGACATCGATGTGGTGGTGGACCGCATCGTCGTGCGTGAGGACATTGCAGGCCGTCTTGCCGATTCCTTCGAAACGGCGTTGAAGCTGGCCGATGGCATTGCCATTGCCGAGTTTGCGGACAAGCCGCTGGAAATCGCCACCGGCAAGGATGCGGTGCTGCAGAACCGCAATGAAACCCATGAGCGGATCATCTTTTCGGAGAAATTCGCCTGCCCGGTGTCCGGCTTCACCATCCCCGAGATCGAGCCCCGCCTCTTCTCCTTCAACAACCCCTTCGGCGCTTGCCCGTCCTGTGATGGCCTCGGCACAACGCTGGCCTTCGAGGCGGACCTGGTGGTGCCCGACCAGAGCCTGTCACTGCGCGAGGGCGCGGTGCTGCCCTGGGCCAAGACCGGTTCGACCTCGCCCTATTATGCCCAGACGCTGGAAGCCATCTGCCGGCATTTCAAGGTGTCCATGGCAACGCCCTGGCGCGAGCTGCCGGATGACGTGCGCCATGCGGTGCTGTATGGCACCGGCAAGACCGAGCTTGAGTTCGTCTATGACGACGGTGTGCGCAGCTACCGCGCAAAGAAGACCTTCGAAGGCGTTCTGGGCAATATCGAGCGGCGCTGGCGCGAAACGGATTCGGCCTGGGTCCGTGAAGAGCTGGAGCGTTTCCAGTCAAACCACCCCTGCCCGGCCTGTAACGGCTACCGCCTGAAGCCCGAGGCCCTTGCCGTCAGGATTGGCGGCAAGCACATCGGCCACGCGGCGGACATGTCGATCCGCGATGCCGGGGCCTGGTTCAACGGGCTGGATGAGGCGCTGAACGGCAAGCAGCAGGAAATTGCCGCAAGGATTCTCAAGGAAATCCGCGAGCGGCTGAAATTCCTCAATGATGTGGGGCTGGAGTATCTGTCGCTGTCACGCAATTCCGGCACGCTGTCGGGCGGCGAAAGCCAGCGGATCCGTCTCGCCTCACAGATCGGCTCCGGCCTGACGGGCGTTCTTTATGTACTGGACGAGCCGTCGATCGGCCTGCATCAGCGCGACAATGCAAGGCTTCTCGACACGCTGCGCCACCTGCGCGATCTCGGCAACACCGTGATCGTCGTGGAGCATGACGAGGATGCAGTGCTGACGGCCGATTATGTGGTGGATGTGGGCCCGGGCGCTGGCGTCCATGGCGGCCAAATCGTCTCCAAGGGCACGCCGGCGCAGATCATGGCAGACCCGAACTCGCTCACTGGACAATATCTGAGCGGAACGCGCGGCATCGCCTTGCCCGCAGAGCGGCGCAAGATCAACAAGAAGCGGCAGATCAAGGTCATCGGCGCGCGCGGCAACAATCTGAAGAATGTCACGGCGGAGATTCCGCTTGGCACCTTTACCTGCATCACCGGCGTCTCGGGGGGCGGCAAGTCCACTTTCCTCATCGACACCCTGTTCCGGTCGGCCGCGCGGCGGCTCAACGGCGCACGCGAGAACCCTGCCCCGCATGACCGGATCGAGGGGCTGGAGCATCTCGACAAGGTGATCGACATCGACCAGTCACCCATCGGCCGGACACCGCGCTCGAATCCTGCGACCTACACGGGAGCCTTCACGCCGATTCGTGAATGGTTCGCCAGCATGCCGGAATCAAAGGCGCGCGGCTATCAGCCCGGACGCTTCTCCTTCAACGTCAAGGGCGGCCGCTGCGAAGCCTGCCAGGGCGATGGCGTCATCAAGATCGAGATGCACTTCCTGCCGGACATCTATGTCACCTGCGACGTCTGCAAGGGCAAGCGCTACAACCGCGAGACTCTCGAGGTGCAGTTCAAGGGCAAGTCGATCGCCGACGTGCTCGACATGACCGTTGAAGAGGCGGCAGGCTTCTTCTCGGCCGTTCCGGCGGTGCGGGAAAAGATGGAAACCCTGGCACAGGTGGGCCTTGGCTATATCAAGGTGGGCCAGCAGGCGACGACGCTCTCTGGCGGTGAGGCACAGCGTGTGAAGCTCGCCAAGGAACTGTCACGCCGGTCCACCGGCCGCACACTCTATATCCTCGACGAGCCAACGACCGGCCTGCATTTCCACGATGTTGCCAAGCTGCTGGAGGTGCTGCACGAGCTGGTCGAGCAGGGCAATTCGGTGCTGGTGATCGAGCATAATCTCGAGGTCATCAAGACAGCGGACTGGCTGATCGACTTTGGCCCCGAGGGCGGTGATGGCGGCGGCACGGTGGTGGCCGAAGGCCGTCCGGAGGATGTTGCCGCGAATCCCGCAAGCCATACCGGGCAGTTCCTCAAGGAGCTGCTGGAGCGCCGCCCGCAAAAGCGGACCGCCGCCGCCGAGTGACAAAGAAGGGGCCGCTCTGAACGGGAGCCCCGCCCTCTCCGGGAGCAGACGCGGGTGCTGAGGAAGCATAGACGCGCTACATATCCGCCGCCTTGGGCGATGTGGAGATTGAAGGCCAGTTTGCTGCGGGAGCTGCCCGGCGGGCTGGCATGGCCTGCGGTATGGACGTGAGGCCTGCCGGGTGCTGTCTTCAGCAGTTTCCGGCATATCTTCCGCGAGCAAGCGGGCTGACCCGCGGGCCGAAGCGGCGGTCCGGGGGAGCTGGAAAGCTGCAGATCCCTGACGGGACGCAGGTGCCCGTATCATGTCTATTGAGGGCCACGGGTTCCCGGCCCCGGCCTTGCTGCTGGCCCATCATACCAAGGCTTTCGATGCTGACGCATCATGCTTGAACATGTTTAAACGCCGCACCGGCTTGTACCGCCCTGAAAATGCTCAAGCGCCGCACGGGCTTATACCAATGCTCGATGCGTCAAGCTCACCGAGCATTGGTATAAGCCGGGACAACAGAATGCGGGGAAGTGCCCTCATCAGGAGGATGGGTGGCAATAGGGATAAGGCACAGTCCCGCTGCAGGGATCGCAAGGTGCAGAGGCTGCAGGCTGGGCAAGGCGGAGACAATACAGGGCCCGCTTTGCCGTGTTTCGCACCTGACAGGCAAGGTGCAGCAGCTATCCGCCCCAGCCTCTTCCTGAAACACGGCTGTTCTGTCTCAAATCAGCTTTGACCTTCCGCAAGGCAGAGGTGGATCCCTTGTGGCAGCTTCCAAAGTATGGCTCACGCCATGCACCCGGCGTATGTGACATGCGCGAATCCGGCTTTCGCTGCATTGCAATACAAGTCTTGCGGCAGCACGCAATCGGGACACAACCGGAAGCCTCCTGCGCATTTCCTGCTGCAGCGCGAATTTCTGCGATTTTATCGGTTTAAATGCCCTTCATCACACCTGATGACCGCTCATCATCGTTTGTTTTTCCGCTTTGCATAATTCGCATGACTGACATGCCAAACTTCCACTTCTCGCAAATGCGAAAACGGACTATCTCTTGGACATCGGAACGGCGCTGCACCGCACAATGGCCAAACCGGCCGCGGGCCGACAGCTGACGCTCCAGACGGTTCAAGGAACACGAAAATGATCGACACTGTTGTTCGCAAGTACAATTCCTGGGTCAACTACCGCCGCACGGTGGACGAGCTGTCCCGTCTGTCCAATCGCGAACTCAGCGACCTGGGCATTGGCCGCGGCGATATCCGTTTCATCGCACGCCGCGCCAGCATGTAATCGAGATCGCGGTCACGGGCTCTCCTCCTCCCAAGCCTTGTGACTGTGTGCCGGCGGGGTTCTTCTCCTCCCAAACCCTGCCTGCTGAAACAGCGCCCGCCAGTACCTCCTCCCACTGGCGGGCGTTCGTTTGTCTGATGTTCGATACGTCTTTCAAATCAAATCGTTAGATCTGATGTCAGGCTGCCGCAGATTTGCCGGCGGCCTTTTTGCTGTCCACTCAGCTCCTCCCTCCGCTCACCGCTACCCCCTTCCGGCGAAGCAACTCTACGGCAGGTGCGCAACCCTGATTCCACCCCGCGGCGGAGGGCGCCGCCACAATCCGGCCATATGCCCTTCACCTGTGCAGATGCACATTAATCATGCATTGCATTGCCTGCAGGGCAGGCATGTGGAAGCCCCCATAGCTGAAGCCTGCGAACAAGCCTAGATAAGCGTCACAAGATGCAACGCCAACAAGAGCGCTGCCACAGTTTCAAAGACAAAGCAAAGAACGGATAAAATCATGCTGCACGACATCGTCTCCAAGTATCGCTCGTGGAAGAAGTACCGCGCCACCTATGAAGAGCTGGCCCGCATGTCCTCGCGTGAGCTGAGCGACATCGGCATCTCCCGCGCAGACATCGCCTCCGTCGCCCGCGGGGCCATGCGCTAAGACGCAGCCCCGGCCTGTTTTCGCTGCTCTGCAGCATAAGCAGGCCAGCCATGCAGAATTGTGCATGGCAGTATCGCCAGACCCGCGGTACAACATACTCAACAACGGGGCGCCAAGCGGTGCCTCAGTTCTCCCGGGCCAAAGGACTCCTCCTCCCACCTGCGGTCCGGAACAAGCCGGTTCTCCTCCTCCCGAACCGGCTCTGGAAAGAGCGCTCGCCGAACTCCTCCTCCCATCGGCGAGCGCTTTTCTCGTTTTAAGCCCCCTTCCTTCGGAATTTTCGTCACCAGGCACCTGCTGCGCCAAACCAGCTTTCGAGCGGCTGCACCACAGGCGGTTTCGCATTGGCACGCACCCAGCTGTCGATGGCATAGGCCTGACCGCCCGCGCTTTCCCGCAGAACCGCCGTGGCATGCGGATAGCGCCCGTCCAGCAGGAAGCCGCGCGCCACGGGCGACGCAACGCGGTGGTGGCGCAACAGCCCCGCACGCTCTGCATAAAGAAGCAGGCTGGTGGTGTTGCTGGCCTCGTCGATACAGTCCATCTGACCCGGCACACCGGCATTGCGCATGTCGAGGCCGCCAATATCCGGCGCAGTTCCAAGCGCTGCCGTCACGCGCGCCTCCTGCCACTGCACGGCCCGGGACACGGCCCTGCGCTCTGCCGCAGGTGATTCCTTGCCTGAGGCGAGAATCGATGCAAGCTTCCGCCTGTCCGCGCTGGAAAAATCCACCGGCGCCTTATAGGTGCAGCCGAAGCCGTGACAGATGTAGAGCCTATCCGCCTTGGGCAGCAGCGCTTTGCGGTCGCGGTACCAGATCTCCGGCCCCAGTTCAGCCTGCGCCGCGCAGCCCGCCAGTACTGTGGCTGCCAGCAGCATCTGAAGGGCGCGTCCTGCCTTGCTGATGTGCAGGTAGTCTGCCTTGGTCTGCATGTGCCGCCTTCGCTTTATGCCGGAGCGCTGCCCGTCCGCGCCAGTCTCCGGACCTCTCTCTGCCCAGCCTACGGCAAATGCACCTGTCCAGCCAAACGCCAGACCGCCCCGGCTCAGGTTCAACGGCGGCTTTCCGTTGCATCGCCCGGGTCATGCGGGTATCAGGGGCTTGAGATGCAGGACCGCAGCGCGGACTGGCGCCGCAGGACCGGCCGCCGGGACATATGTCCGGTCCAGCCCCTTTTCAGCACAAGCACAGGCAGAGCCACGTGACGAAACCCATTCATGTAATCGGCGGCGGTCTCGCCGGTTCCGAAGCAAGCTGGCAGATCGCCCGCGCCGGCGTTCCGGTAATTCTTCATGAAATGCGCCCGGTGCGGGCAACGGATGCCCACAAGACGGACGGGCTGGCCGAGCTGGTCTGCTCCAACTCCTTCCGCTCCGACGATGCGGATTACAACGCCGTCGGCCTGCTGCACTGGGAGCTGCGTCAGGCCGGCTCGCTGATCATGCAGGCGGCCGATGCCCATCAGGTGCCCGCCGGCAGCGCGCTGGCGGTGGACCGGGACGGCTTTTCGGAAGCGGTGACGCAGATGCTCACCTCGCACCCGCTGATCACCATCGAGCGCGGCGAGCTGACCAGCCTGCCGCCGGAGGACTGGGACCCGGAAGATTGGGACAATGTGATCATTGCCACCGGCCCCCTCACCTCGCCGGCTCTGTCGGAAGCGATTCTGGCGCGCACGGGTGAGGATTCGCTCGCCTTCTTCGACGCCATTGCCCCGATCGTGCATTTTGATTCCATCAACATGGATGTGGCCTGGTTCCAGTCCCGCTATGACAAGGTGGGTCCGGGCGGCACGGGCAAGGATTACATCAACTGCCCTCTGGACAAGGCCCAGTACGAGGCCTTCATCGATGCGCTGATCGCGGGCGAGAAGACAGAATTCAAGGAATGGGAGGCCAACACCCCCTATTTCGACGGCTGCCTGCCCATCGAGGTGATGGCGGAGCGCGGCCGCGAAACCCTGCGCCATGGACCGATGAAGCCGATGGGCCTCACCAACGCCCATAACCCGACCGTCAAGGCCTATGGCGTGGTGCAGCTGCGCCAGGACAATGCGCTCGGCACGCTCTACAACATGGTCGGCTTCCAGACGAAGCTGAAATATGGCGCACAGGCGGAGATCTTCCGCATGATTCCGGGGCTGGAAGACGCCGTCTTTGCCCGGCTCGGCGGCTTGCACCGCAACACCTTCCTCAATTCGCCGAAGCTGCTGGATGGCACGCTGCGGCTGAAGGCCGATCCGCGCCTGCGCTTTGCCGGCCAGATCACCGGCTGCGAAGGTTATGTGGAATCGGCCTCCGTCGGCTGCATGGCCGGGCTGTTTGCCGCCGCGGCGGCTCTGGGACGTGACCTGACGCCGCCGCCCGCCACCACGGCCATGGGCGCGCTGCTGGCGCATATCACCGGCGGCCACCTTGTGCATGAGGAAGAAGGCGCGCCGCGCTCGTTCCAGCCGATGAATGTCAACTTCGGCCTGTTTCCGCCGGTGGAAGCCCCGAACAAGGGCGAAGACGGCAAGCGCCTGCGCGGGGCGGAAAAGGCCAAGGCCCGCAAGCTTGCCATGACCCAGCGGGCCCGCAGCGATTTCGGGAGCTGGGTGCAGGAAGTCAGCCTGCCGCAGATGGCGGGCTGAGTGTCGCAGGTTGAAGACGCCTTTGGCAGGGCGGGCTCCTTGCGCCGCTGACAGGTCCCGGCACAAGGCCGGGATAGCGCAGAGGAAAGTCATTTCATTTCTTGCAAAACAAACAGGCCCCCGCATGCGGAGCCCCGTTTCATTTCAGATGAAGAAAAAAAGATCAGCCTTCGGCATCGCTCACGCCGGCCTCGCCCAACTCGCGGCGCAGGTCGTCCACCATGCCGTCGATGAAGGGCCCGATGGCGGCGGAGCGGGAGCGGCGGTGGCGCTCGGCGCGCAGGATGGACTGCACGGCAAGGAAGGCGCGGCTGAGATCGTCGTTGACGACCACATAGTCATATTCGCTCCAGTGGCGCATCTCGCTGACAGCGGTCTTTAGCCGCCTTAGGATCACGTCATCGGCATCTTCCGCACGCCGGTGCAGGCGGGATTTCATCTCGGCAATGGACGGCGGCAGGATGAAGATCGACACGACATCCTCGCGCATCCGCTCATAAAGCTGGAAGGTGCCCTGGATGTCGATGTCGAACAGCACGTCCCGGCCGCTGCGCAGCGCCTGCTCCACCGGATCGCGCGGCGTGCCGTAGTAGTTGCCATGCACCTCGGCCCATTCCAGCAGCTCTTCCCGGTCGCGCATCAGCTCAAACTTTTCACGGGAAATGAAATGGTAGTGCACACCGTCAATCTCGCTGGTGCGGCGCGGGCGCGTCGTCACGGAGATGGACAGGGACAGGCTTGTCTCCTGCCCCAGCAGATTGCGGGCAATCGTCGACTTGCCCGCGCCAGAAGGCGAAGACAGAACGAGCATGAGGCCGCGGCGGTGTGCCTCGGCCTCATCGGCGGTAACGGATGTCCCGGCGGGACGGGCGGACTTGCTGCCGGCCATTGATCACTCCAGATTCTGGATCTGCTCACGCATCTGGTCGATGACGGATTTCAGCTCAAGGCCGATGGCCGTCAGCGCCACGTCATTGGATTTCGAGCAGAGCGTATTCGCTTCCCGGTTAAATTCCTGTGCGAGGAAATCAAGCTTGCGGCCCACCGGTCCGCCATCAGCCAGAAGCTTGCGGGCGGCAGCCACGTGAGCGCCAAGCCGGTCCAGCTCCTCGCGGATGTCGGCGCGGGTTGCCAGAAGCACCGCCTCCTGATGCAGCCGCTGCGGTTCCAGCGCGGGCGCTGCCTCCAGCAAGGCCGAAACCTGTGCGGCAAGCCTGTCGCGGATCGCCTCCGCCGTGCGCGCCGGATGCTTTTCGGCTGCATCCGTTGCTGCAGCAATGGCGGCAAGCTGACCGTCAAGCACGGCGCGGATGGCAGCACCTTCCGCCTTGCGCATGGCGGCAAGCGCTTTCAGCGCCTCATCGAAGGAAGCGGCAAGCGCTGCAATCAGGGCTTCCCGGGCCTCTTCGTCTTCCACCGGCTCGCGCAGTTCCAGCACGCCCTTGTGGGCAAGGATGCCATCAAGGCTCGGCGGCACGGCTTCGGGCAGGCGCCGCTTCAGCAGTTGCACCGCATGCAGAACGGCTTCGAGCGCCGCCTCATTGATGGTGAGGACTGCATCGCCCTGCTCACGCTGAACAGACAGGGAAATGGAAACATTGCCTCTGGCCAGAGCCTTGCCGCAGCGCTCGCGCAGCTGCGCTTCCAGTTCTTCCATGCCCGGCGGCAGCCGGAAGCGCAGATCAAGGCTCTTGCCGTTGACGGAGCGCAGCTCCCAGTGCCAGCGCACCGCGCCATGAGATCCTTCAACCCGGGCAAAGCCGGTCATGCTGGACAAAGCCATGTCCTCTTCCTTCCCCCCGGAACCGGATCAGGAGACAGACGCCAGACCGCCCGCGCATGCTGGCGTTTGTCCCTTCCGGTTCAGTTCTGTGTTGCCGGAGCAGCACCTTCCGGCGCGGCCGCCGCAGGGGCGTCTTCGCTGGCAGAAGCGCCGCTGCCACCTGCCTGCCCGGCACGGCGGGTGCGCTCGATCTCGCGCCACTTGCGCACATTGGCCTGATGCTGCTCGTAAGTTTCAGCAAAGACATGGCCACCCGTGCCGTCGGCAACGAAATAGAGATCCTTCGTCCGCGACGGGTTGGACACCGCTTCCATGGCCGCACGGCCCGGATTGCCGATCGGGCCCGGCGGCAGCGCGCGGATCTGATAGGTGTTGTATTCGGTCTTCTTGTCGAGATCGGCGCGGGTGATGGCACTGCGGTCCGTGGTCCACGCGTCGCCGCCATAAAGCCCGTAGAGAATGGTCGGGTCAGACTGCAGCGGCATCGACTTGTTCAGCCGGTTGACGAAGACGCCGGCAACGCGCGGGCGCTCATCGGCGCGGGCCGTCTCCTTCTCGACGATGGACGCCAGAATGACCAGCTCATCGGGCGTCTGCACCGGCAGGCCTTCAACCCTGCGCGCCCAGATTTCCGCCAGAAGCTTGGTCTGCGCCGCCTGCATCTGGTTGAGGATCTGCTGACGCGAGGCGCCGCGGGTGAATGTGTAGGTCTCAGGCAGCAGCGCGCCTTCCGGCGGGATGTCGGTGATCTCGCCGGTGAGAATCTCGTTCTCGCGCAGACGCCGGATCACCTGCGCCGTGGACCAGCCCTCAGGGATGGTGACGGAATAGACCACCGCCTTGCCTTCCACCAGGTCCGTCATCACGTCGCGCATGCTGGAGCTGGCCTTGAACTCGTATTCACCGGCCTTCAGCCGGGCCGCGTTCTTGTAGGCCCGCACACCCAGGTTGAACACCATGCCATCGGTGATCACTCCGTTGCGCTCCAGGGTGTCGGCGATCCCGCCCAGGCCCTGGCCGGAGGAAATGATGACAGTCTTGTCTTCCGTCAGAGGACCAGCGGCATCGAATTCCTGCTTGCCCCAATAGATGCCTGCACCAACGGCAAGAATCAGGATGACGGCGCTGGAAAGCACCAGATTGATCAGGATGACAATAGGATTTCGGGCATGGCGCGACCGCTGGGGCGGTTCTGGCGCCCGGTCGGGCTGGATGGCCTCGCGTGGGCTCTTTGGCTTGACACGCATGGTCGCTCGCTCCTTCGGATCCTGCCGCCCCCGGCGCCCCGCAAGAGGGTCCGCAGCAGATTTTCAAGGGTATGAGGGAGACCCGTCCGGCCATGCCGGCAGTCCCTCCCCTCTCGTTCAACTGCGGCCAGATGGCCGGAAGCTCTCCGGCCCGGCTCTGTGCCACCGTCCGGCCCCGCCGCACCGGTCAAGGATTAACCTTGTCAATGCGGCGAAACGAGGAAATCGTGATGGGAGGGCGTTCAGCCCTCGACGCGGCGCAGGACCAGCGAAGCGTTGGTGCCGCCGAAGCCAAAGGAGTTCGACAGGGCAACATTGATCTGCTTCTTGCGCGGCTGATGCGGCACCAGATCGATCTTCGTTTCGACAGACGGGTTGTCGAGGTTGATCGTCGGGGGCGCAATGTTGTCGCGGATGGCGAGGACAGAGAAAATCGCCTCAACCGCACCAGCGGCACCCAGAAGGTGACCGATGGAGGACTTGGTGGAGGACATGGAGATGCCGTCCGCAGCATCACCCACCAGACGCTCGACCGCGCCCAGCTCGATGGTGTCAGCCATCGTCGAGGTGCCGTGGGCATTGATGTAGTCGATATCGGCTGCCGTGATGCCGGCTCGCTTCATCGCTGCGCTCATGCAGCGGTAGGCGCCATCACCATCTTCGGACGGAGCCGTGATGTGATAGGCATCGCCCGACAGGCCATAGCCGATGACTTCGGCATAAATGGTAGCGCCGCGGCGCTTGGCGTGCTCGTATTCTTCAAGCACGACCACACCTGCGCCCTCGCCCATGACGAAGCCGTCACGGTCCTTGTCGTAGGGGCGCGAGGCCTTTTCCGGCGTATCGTTGTAAATCGTCGACAGCGCGCGGCAGGCGGCAAAGCCTGCCAGAGCAAGGCGGCAGACCGGAGATTCGGTGCCACCGGCCACCATGACATCGGCATCATCAAGCGCGATGAGGCGGGCCGCGTCACCGATCGCATGCGCGCCGGTGGAGCAGGCCGTCACGACGGCATGGTTCGGCCCCTTGAGGCCGTGGCGGATGGAAACCTGACCGCCGGCCAGGTTGATCAGGCGGCCGGGAATGAAGAACGGGCTGAGGCGGCGCGGCCCCTTGTCCCGCAGCACGTGGGCTGCTTCCTCAATGCCCTGCAGGCCGCCGATGCCGGAGCCGATCAGCACGCCGGAGCGGATCTGCTCCTCGTACGTCACGGGCTTCCAGTTTGCATCGGCGAGCGCCTGATCGGCAGCAGCCATGGCGTAGACGATGAAATCGTCGACCTTGCGCTGCTCCTTCGGGTCCATCCAGTCGTCGGGGTTGAAGGCCCCTTCGACTGACGGATCGCGCGGGATCTGACAGGCAATTTTACAGGCGAGGTCCTCGACTTCGAAGCTGCTGACGCGCTGCGCAGCACTCTTGCCCTCAAGGATCTTCTTCCACGTCACGTCAACGCCGCTACCATGCGGCGTCACCATGCCCATACCGGTAATAACTACTCGTCTCATCAGCCCGCACATGTTCCGGGCGGAAGCGTCACCGCTTCCCCCCACAGGTCACGAATAACCGGAGATTAACCGGCGTTCTTTTCGAGGAAGCTGACCGCGTCGCCGACAGTCAGGATCGTCTCGGCTGCATCGTCGGGGATCTCGACGCCGAATTCTTCTTCGAAAGCCATGACCAGCTCGACGGTGTCAAGGCTGTCCGCGCCGAGGTCATCGATGAAGCTTGCACCAACAACGACCTTCTCGGCGTCGACGCCCAGGTGCTCGATAACGATCTTCTTAACTCGTTCCGCGATATCGCTCATTTTATTTACCTCGGTGGTTTTTACGAACCGGACACACGCTGCAGGATGAACCTGACTTCAGTCTTCGCACAGCCTGCTTACGGGCGCTACCCGGACAAGAGCAACGGAGGGCCCATGAAATCAAGCCATTCCGTCAGTCTTTCCAGAATAATCGGCGGCTAGGTATCACACTTTATCAGGCTTGACCAGCCGCCGCCCCTGGAGTGGACCCGCGTTTTCCGCCAATGGCACAAAACACGGATTCCAAAGTCAAATCATGGCCATGCCGCCATTCACATGCAGCGTCTGGCCCGTCATGTAGGCTGCCTCGTCGCTGGCAAGATACACAGCCGCACCGGCAATTTCCGCAGCCGTGCCCAGACGGCCTGCCGGAACCGATCCGAGAATCGATTCCTTCTGCTTGCCGTTCAGCACGTCCGTCATCGCGGTTTCGATGAAACCGGGCGCGATCGTGTTGACCGTGACATTGCGGCTGGCGATCTCGCGGGCGATGGACTTGTACATGCCGATCATGCCGGCCTTGGCCGCTGCGTAATTGGCCTGGCCCGGGTTGCCGGTGACGCCGACCACGGAGGCAATGCCGATGATGCGGCCATGGCGGCGCTTCATCATGCCCTTGATGGCCGAACGGCAGATGTGGAAGTTGGAGGTGAGGTTCACTTCCAGCACCTGATCCCACTCTTCATCCTTCATGCGCATGAAGATGTTGTCGCGGGTGATGCCGGCGTTGTTCACCAGAATGTCGATCTGGCCCATGGCCGCTTCCGCTGCCGGAACCAGCGCTTCCACGGCTGCGCGGTCGGACAGGTTTGCGGGGACGACATGCACCCGCTCCTTCAGATCGGCGGCCAGCGCCTCCAGCTTTTCGGCGCGCGTGCCGGACAGGGTGACGGTGGCGCCCTGTGCGTGCAGCGCGCGGGCAATGGCCTCGCCGATGCCGCCGGTGGCGCCGGTGACGAGAGCCGTCCTGTTGGTCAAGCTGAACATCGTGATGTTTCCTTCCAGTTTCCTGTCAGCGGTGCAGCCCGGCCAAAGGCCATGGCAGCGCCGCATATGATCCGCTGTCAGCCGTTCAGGCGCTCCAGCACGGCATCCACATCGCCCGGAGTGTTGACGGCAAGGCCGCCCGCATCCTTGGCAATGCGCTTGATCATGCCGGTCAGAACCTTGCCGGCACCGATCTCGACAAAAGTGTCAATCCCCTCGCCTGCCAGCCACTCGATGGATTCGCGCCAGCGTACGGTGCCGGTGACCTGCTCCACCAGACGGTTGCGGATTTCGGCCGGATCCGTCACCGGGCGCGCCAGCACGTTGGCAACCAGCGGCACCTTCGGCGCGTGAATGGTGACGCCCGCCAGCGCTTCAGCCATGGCATCGGCAGCCGGCTGCATCAAGGAGCAATGGAAGGGTGCGGACACCGGCAGAAGCACGGCGCGGCGCCCGCCCTTGGTCTTGGCAATTTCAAGCGCCCGCTCAACGGCTGCCTTGTGGCCGGAGACCACAACCTGGCCCGGCGCATTGTCGTTGGCCGCTTCACAGACCTCGCCCGGAGCGCTGGCTTCCGCCGCAACTTCACGGGCAACGTCGAAATCAAGGCCGAGCAGCGCCGCCATGGCGCCAACACCCACCGGCACAGCGGCCTGCATGGACTGGCCGCGCAGGCGCAGCAGACGCGCCGCATCACCGATGGACAGGCTCCCGGCAGCCGCAAGGGCGGAATATTCGCCAAGCGAATGACCGGCGACATAAGACGCAGAGGCCTTGAGGTCGATGCCGCGTGCTTCCATCACGCGCAGCGCTGCAAGGCTGACAGCCATCAGCGCGGGCTGGGCATTGGCCGTAAGGGTCAGCTGATCCTCGGGGCCATTCCACATGAGTTCGGAGAGCTTCTCGCCGAGCGCCTCATCCACTTCTGCAAAGACGGCACGTGCCTCGGCAGAGCCTTCCGCCAGTTCCTTGCCCATGCCCACGGCCTGGCTGCCCTGACCGGGGAAAATGAATGCAACGCCCATAATGCGCGGCCTCCGTCGCTTGGCACCGGCTCTGGAGCGGCCGGCTGTTCTCAACTCATGATGCAAGGGACTGGGAAGACAGACGGGCGGAGAAAACCGCCATTCGATATGTCCCGGCCACCCTCTTGCGGCAAAATGATCCGCCGCTATGGTCTGGCAGACAGGGCTGTGTCAAGAGCATATGCCCCCTGCACCGCAGCGAAAGCGGCCAAAGTCCGTGGGAAACTGCCCGAAGCCTGGGGCTGAAACGCTGAAGAGAGGCCAACGGGTACCCTGCTCCGCTCCGTTCGCCGGCTGTGATTTGATGCAGTCTGCGCTTGCATTTGCGGGCGCCTTCTATATACAGCGCCACTATCTGGAACCTTGGCTGGTGGCTGAACGGAAGGATGCGCAAGCATCAGGGGCGTCAAACTCCCGTCTTCCCGTGTCTCCGCTCTCGTAGGACTTTACGTACCTTTCCGTAGGCACGTTGAGGCTTTGCGCCAGGTTTTCCCGGATAGACGCTAGAGAAAGGCAAGACACACATGCCGCTTTATGAGCACGTGTTCCTGGCGCGCCAGGACATCTCGACCCAGCAGGTCGAGCAACTCGTTGAACAGTACAAGGGTCTGATCGAAGCCAACGGTGGCAAGGTCGGCAAGATCGAGAACTGGGGCCTGCGCGCGCTGGCTTACCGGGTCAAGAAGAACCGCAAGGCCCACTACACCCTGATGAACATCGAAGCTCCGCATGCTGCGGTTGCCGAAATGGAGCGTCAGATGGGCATCAACGAAGACATCCTTCGTTTCATGACCCTGAAGGTCGAATCCCACGATGACGAGCCGTCTGCCATGATGCAGAAGCGCGACCGTGATGACCGCCGCCGCCGCGACGACAAGTTCGGCAGCGACCGCCCGGCCCGTGAGCCCCGTGGTGAGCGGAGCGAACGCGCTCCCCGCCGTGCAGAAGCGGAGTAATTGACATGCCTGAAATCGCACAGATCCCGGCCCGCCGCCCGTTCTTCCGCCGCCGCAAGACCTGCCCGTTCTCGGGCGAGGGTGCTCCGGTCATCGACTACAAGGACATCCGTCTGCTGCAGCGCTACATTTCCGAGCGTGGCAAGATCGTTCCGAGCCGCATCACCGCGGTCTCCGCGAAGAAGCAGCGTGAGCTGGCCCGCGCCATCAAGCGCGCCCGCATCCTGTCGCTGCTGCCCTTCGTCATCAGCTGAGATCACGGCTCACGCCTGATCTGATCAAGACGCGGCCCGCCGGCTTCATGCTGCGGGCCGCGCCGGACTCTTGAGGGTCCGGCATCCCGGATTGGGGCCGGCGGGTTTGTGGACCGGCTTCTAACCGCCCGAGAGGCGGGACAGACCGACTGGAGAAATCCCATGGAAGTCATTCTTCTGGAACGCGTGGCCAAGCTTGGCCAGATGGGCGACAAGGTGCGCGTGCGCGACGGTTACGCCCGTAACTTCCTGCTGCCGCAGGGCAAGGCGCTGCGCGCCAACAAGGCAAATCTTGCCAAGTTCGAAGCCGAGCGCGCTCAGCTGGAAGCCCGCAACCTGGAGCGCCGCAAGGACGCCGAGGCCGTTGGCGAAAAGCTGGCCGGCCAGAGCTTCATCGTGATCCGTTCGGCTGCCGAAACCGGCCAGCTCTACGGCTCCGTCTCCACCCGCGACATCGCCACCGTGGCGACCGCTGGCGGCTTCAGCGTTTCCCGCAGCCAGGTTCACCTGTCCGAGCCGATCAAGACGATCGGCCTGCACACGGTTGCCATCGCCCTGCACCCGGAAGTCGAAGTGTCCATCACCATCAACGTTGCCCGTTCCGCTGACGAAGCCGAGCGTCAGGCAGCCGGTGAGAACCTGACCCTGCGCGAGCAGGACAGCTTCGAGTTCGAGGAAGACGAAGAAGCTGAAGACGGCGAAGTCGAGGCCGAAGACGAGGAGTAATTCTCTCCGGCCCGGTTTGCCCGGCGCAAGATCAGGCGGTGCCCTTCGGGGTGCCGCCTTTTTCTTTGCCTGTTTTATGGGCGCACTGACGCGGCTTCCGGCCGGTATGTGCGCAGGATATCCACAGCCTGCCCCCAGCCCTTGTCCACATGCACCAGTCAAGGCGCGAGATGACTTGTCCCCGTTGATCTTGCGCAGGCTGAGGATAATTGCCTCCCCTGAACTGCGGCCTTTTCCTGCGCCCTTAACCCCGGTAAACGAAATATGACCGCGACCGGGGGACCACATGAAGGGCACTATCCAGAAGATCGAAACGGCGAGCGAGACCGTGCGCGTCGCTCCGCATAACGCGGAGGCTGAGCGCCAGCTGCTGGGTGCGATTCTGGTCAACAACGAGACCTATTACCGCGTCTCCGACTTTCTGGAGCCGCACCATTTTTTCCTGCCGCCGCACAAGGACATCTACGAGAAGATCGGCCAGCTGATCCGCGCGGGCAAGACCGCCTCGCCCATCACGCTGAAGACCTTCTATCCTGCCGACATCAAGATCGCGGATCTGAGCGCGACGCAGTACCTGCTGCGCCTTGCCGCCGACGCCGCCTCGATCATCAACGCGGAAGATTATGGCCGCATCATCTATGACCTTGCCGTCCGGCGGAACCTGATCCGCATCGGCGAGGACATGGTCAACATCGCCTATGACGCGCCCATCGACATGCCGCCAAACCAGCAGATCGACGACGCCGAACGGCGGCTGTTCGAACTGGCGGAAACCGGCCGCAGCGAAGGCGGCTTCGTCACCTTCGGCGATGCGCTGACAGAAACGATCCATATGGCCCACGCGGCCTATAACCGCGAAGGCGCGCTGTCAGGCATTTCCTCAGGACTGACCGATCTTGACCGGCTGATGGGCGGCCTGCAGCATTCGGATCTGATCGTGCTGGCCGGCCGTCCTGCCATGGGCAAGACCTCGCTCGTCACCAACATCGCCTATAACGTCGCCCAGGCCTATCAGGCCGAGGAGCAGCCGGATGGCGCGCTGAAGACGGTGAATGGCGGCGTTGTCGGCTTCTTCTCGCTGGAAATGTCGGCCGAACAGCTGGCCACCCGTATCATTTCCGAGCAGACCGAAATTTCCTCGTCGAAGATCCGCCGCGGCGACATTTCCGAGGCTGATTTCGAGAAACTGGCGGCCGCTGCCCAGCACATGCAGACCGTGCCGCTTTACGTGGACCAGACCGGTGGCATCTCTATCGCCTCGCTGGTGGCCCGTGCCCGCCGCCTCAAGCGCCAGCGCGGCCTCGACCTGCTCATCGTCGACTATATTCAGCTGCTCTCCGGCTCGTCCAAGAACAGCGGCAACCGCGTGCAGGAAATCACCGAAATCACCACGGGCCTGAAGGCGTTGGCGAAGGAGCTGAACGTTCCCATCATCGCCCTCTCCCAGCTGTCCCGTCAGGTGGAATCGCGTGAAGACAAGCGTCCGCAGCTGTCGGATCTGCGCGAATCGGGCTCCATCGAGCAGGACGCCGACGTGGTGCTCTTCGTGTTCCGCGAGGAATATTACCTGTCCAAGACCATGCCCGAGGAAGGGACGCCCGAATATGAGGCCTGGGTGGACAAGTTCGAGCGCGTCAAGGGCAAGGCCGAAGTCATCATCGCCAAGCAGCGTCACGGCCCCACCGGCACGGCCCAGCTGCACTTCCAGGGCGAGTTCACCCGCTTCTCGGATCTGGCGCAGGAAGACTATATGCCCGAACGGTTGGAGTAATCCGTCCGGACCGGTCTATGATGGCCGCAGATATGGGCAAGGTGCCGATTCGCTGCTCCGCTTGGAAACTGCTGCGTGAGGGGCCAGCCTTGCTTTTGGCTTCATGACACAGGACCCGCAGAGCATGACAAGCTCCAGCCACGGGCAAACCGTCATCCCGGCCGGCAGCCGTCTGACGATCGATCCGCTCGCCATCGCGCGCAATTGGCGCCGCGTGAAGGACCAGCTCACGCCCGGCACCCAGTGCGCTGCCGCCGTGAAGGCCGATGCCTATGGCTGCGGCCTTGCCGTCACGGTGAAGCATCTGGCGGAGGCCGGCTGCTCCACCTTCTTCGTGGCGACGCCGCAGGAAGGCGTCACTGCCCGTCAGGCAGCGCCCGGTGCCGTCATCTACATCCTCAATGGCCTGTTCCCGGGCGCAGCTCCCCTGCTGGCTGAGGCAAGGCTGCGGCCGGTGCTGGGGTCCCTGCCGGAAATCGAGGAATGGGCGCTCTTCTGCCGCGAGCGCAAGGTGAAGCTCGAAGCGGCCATCCACATCAACACCGGCATGAACCGGCTCGGCCTCAACGCTCCCGAATGCGAGAGGCTGGCGGCAGATGGCACGCTGCTGGAAGCTTTCACCCCGTCGCTGCTGATGAGCCATCTTGCCTGCGCAGCCGAGCCCGCCCATGCGCACAATCAGACGCAGCTTGCCGCTTTCGAGGCGATGAGCGCGCATTTCCCCGGCGTGCCACGCTCGCTTGCCAATTCGGCGGGCGTGTTTCTGGGGCCGGAGTTCCATTTCGATCTGGTGCGCCCCGGCATTGCCCTCTACGGCGGCCAGGTCATCGATCATCCGCCCATGAAGCTGGAGCCGGTGATCCGGCTCGAGGCACGCGTGCTGCAGGTCCGCAAGGTTCCTGCCGGCGAAGGCGTCGGCTATGGCCTTGCCCGCACGGCGGAGCGTGACAGCCGCATTGCCATGCTGTCCTGCGGCTATGGCGACGGGTTCCTCAGAGGCGCGGGCAGCGCCGACGGCAAGCCGGGCGCATCGGCCTGGGTTGATGGTCATGCCCTGCCTCTGTTTGGCCGGATCTCCATGGACATGCTGGCTGTGGATGCCACCGATGTTCCGGCAGACAAGCTGCGCCGGGGCACCTATGTGGAGCTTCTGGGCCCCAACGCCAGCCTTCAGGCGGCGGCATCGGCGGCCGGAACGATTGATTATGAACTGCTGACAAGCCTTGGAAGCCGCCATATGCGCATCCACGGGCCGCTGGACGGCGGGACGACCGGAGACTGACATGGCCCGCCGCAGCTCATCCTTTGTGTGCCAGGCCTGTGGTGCAATCACGGGCAAATGGACCGGCCGCTGCGAGTCCTGCGGCGAATGGAACACCATCGTCGAGGAAGCCGAAGGCAGCGGCGTCGGCGGCGGCCCGTCCAAAGGCAAGGTCACCCGTGGCCGCGTCGTGCCGCTGGTCGGCCTTTCGGGCGAGGCCAAGGAAGCCCCGCGCTTCCAGAGCGGCATCAAGGAGCTGGACCGGGTGACCGGCGGCGGCTTCGTCAAGGGTTCGGCCCTGCTGGTGGGCGGTGATCCGGGCATCGGCAAGTCCACACTGCTGATCCAGGCTTCCGCCGCGCTCGCCAACAAGGGCCTGCGCTCAGTCTATATCTCGGGCGAAGAGGCGATCGATCAGGTCCGGCTGCGCGCCGAACGCCTCGGTCTTGCCAATGCGCCCGTCGCGCTCGCCTCCGAAACCAGCGTCGAGGACATTCTGGCAACGCTGGAGGCCGGTCCTCCCCCTGCCCTGCTCATCCTCGATTCCGTGCAGACCCTGTGGACGGAGCTGGCGGATTCGCCTCCCGGCACGGTGACGCAGGTGCGCGCCTCGGCGCAGGCCATGGTCCGCTATGCCAAGAAATCCGGCACCGCCATGGTGCTCGTCGGCCATGTCACCAAGGATGGCCAGATCGCAGGCCCCCGTGTGGTGGAGCACATGGTCGACGCGGTGCTCTATTTCGAGGGCGACGGTGCGCATCAGTACCGCATCCTGCGCTCGGTGAAGAACCGCTTCGGCGCCACCGATGAAATCGGCGTGTTCGAGATGACAGGCGCGGGCCTGCAGGAAGTGGCCAATCCGTCAGCGCTTTTCCTTGGAGAACGCTCGTCCAATGCGCCCGGCTCGGTGGTTTTTGCCGGGCTGGAGGGCTCACGCCCGCTGCTCATTGAAATTCAGGCGCTCGTCGCCCCCTCGCCGCTCGGCACGCCCCGCCGCGCCGTGATCGGCTGGGACAGCGCCCGTCTGTCGATGATCCTTGCGGTGCTGGAAGCGCGCTGCGGGGTTCGCTTTTCGCAGCACGATGTCTATCTGAATGTGGCCGGCGGCCTCAGGATCAACGAGCCGGGTGCAGACCTTGCGGTAGCTGCTGCACTGGTCTCTTCACTCAGCGGGCTTGCCCTGCCGGTCAATTGCGTCTATTTCGGCGAGGTCAGCCTCTCGGGCGCCGTCAGACCGGTGGCCCAGGGACAGGCAAGACTGAAGGAAGCGCAGAAACTCGGCTTTGACCGCGCCATCTGCCCGGCTGGAAACATCAAGGATGGGACCGGACCGGAGCTGAGCGCGGAAGGAATACAGGACCTGAGCGCCTTCATCGCCAAGATTGCTGCCAAGGGCAGCGGGCGGGCCGGCGGCGGGCCCCGGGATGTGCGGAACGACTGACAGCAGCAAGGCGCCGCAAGCGGCTGCCGGGACTGCGGGCTACAAGGGTAAAACCGGACGATGCCAATCACGCTCCTCGACGGAATTCTTCTCGTCATCATGCTGATTTCCGCCGTTCTGGCGATGGTGCGCGGCTTTGTCCGTGAAGTTCTGTCGATCGGCTCATGGGTGGCGGCAGCCGCCGCAGCCTACTTGCTTTATGGATCCGTGCTTCCATATGCCAAGCAGTATATCAGCAATGAGTATGTTGCCCTCGGCGCTGCCATTGCGGGCGTGTTCCTGCTGACGCTGATCATCGTCAGCTACATCACCATGCGCATTTCCGATTTCGTGCTCGACAGCCGCATCGGCGCGCTGGACCGCACGCTCGGCTTCGTTTTCGGCGCCGCACGCGGTATGCTGCTTGTTGTCGTCGGCCTTGCCTTCTTCAACTGGTTCGTGCCGGCGGAGCGCCAGCCCCAGTGGGTGGTTCAGGCCAAGTCCCGTGACCTGCTGACATCCATCGGCCTTCAGCTGCAGGCAGCGCTGCCGGAGGATCCGGAAAAGACGATTCAGGAGTTCAACCGCTCCAGCCGCCGCAATGCCGATGAGCCCCAGGGCCAAGCTCAGGGCCAGCCTCAGGGCGGGAACGAGAATACCGGCTACAGCGCCGCAGAACGTCAGGGCATCGACCAGCTGACGACCAGCGGCACCGGAAACTGATCTTTTTGCCAGCAAGGCTGGCCGCACAACCTCTCAAGGAGCTTCGCCATGTCCGGTCTGACCGACTTCCAGGGCGCAGGGAAACAGTTCCGTTCCGATGACACGGACGACATCTACGGGGACACGCTGCGTGAAGAATGCGGCGTGTTCGGCGTTTTGGGGCATGAAGATGCCGCCGCGCTGACCGCCCTTGGCCTGCACGCCCTGCAGCATCGCGGACAGGAAGCTGCCGGCATCGTCACCTATGACGATAACGAGCAGTTCCGTTCCGAGCGTCATCTCGGCCTCGTCGGCGATCACTTCTCCAGCGCCGAGACGATCAAGCGTCTTGCAGGCTCTGCCGCTGTCGGCCACGTGCGCTACTCCACCACAGGCGAACCGGCGCTGCGCAACGTGCAGCCGCTGTTTGCCGAGCTGGACGGCGGCGGCTTTGCCATCTGCCACAACGGCAACTTCACCAATGGCCTGACGCTGCGCCGCCAGCTGATCCGCGACGGGGCCATCTGCCAGTCCACGTCGGATTCCGAAGTGGTGCTGCAGCTCGTCGCCCGCAGCCGCCAGCCGAAGATCGTTGACCGCTTCATTGAGGCGATCAAGCAGATGGAAGGCGCCTATTCGCTGGTCGCCCTCACCCGCAAGAAGCTGATCGGCGCCCGCGACCCGCTGGGCATCCGCCCGCTGGTGCTGGGTGACCTCAACGGTGCCCCGATCCTCGCCTCAGAGACCTGCGCGCTCGACATCATCGGCGCCAAGTTCATCCGCGAGATCGAGAACGGCGAGGTGATCGTCTGCACCTCCGGCGGCATCGAAAGCTATTTCCCCTTCGGCCGCCGCCCGGCCCGCCCCTGCATCTTCGAGTACGTCTATTTTGCCCGGCCCGACTCCGTTGTCGGCGGCCGCTCGGTCTATGACGTGCGCCGCCAGATGGGCGCGCAGCTGGCCCGCGAGAGCCATGTGGATGCCGATGTGGTGGTTCCGGTGCCGGACAGCGGCGTTCCCGCCGCCATCGGCTACAGCCAGGAATCGGGCGTTCCCTTCGAGCTGGGCATCATCCGCAACCACTATGTGGGCCGCACCTTCATCGAACCCACTCAGTCGATCCGGACCCTTGGTGTCAAGCTGAAGCATTCGGCCAACCGGGCGCAGATCGAGGGCAAGCGTGTCATCCTTATCGATGACAGCCTCGTGCGCGGCACCACCTCGCTGAAGATCGTGCAGATGATCCGCGATGCAGGTGCGCGCGAAGTGCATTTCCGCCTCGCCAGCCCGCCGATCCGCTACTCCGACTATTACGGCATCGACACGCCGGTGCGCGAAAAGCTGCTGGCCGCCCGCTACAATCTGGAAGAGATGCGTGCCTTCATCGGCGCCGACAGCCTCGCCTTCCTCTCGATTGAAGGCATCTACAAGGCCATGGGGCTTGAGGGCCGTGACAACGAGAACCCGCAGTTCACCGACCACTGCTTCACTGGCGACTATCCGACGCCGCTGACGGACCTGTCGGATGACGTGGAATTCCGTAAGCCGCCGCGTCTGGTGGAAGTTGGATAAGGCACAATGACTGACAAGATCCTCGACGGCCGCATTGCGGTCGTCACCGGCGCCTCGCGCGGCATCGGCTATTTCATCGCACGTGAGCTGGGACGCCTTGGTGCCCATGTCGTCGCCGTTGCCCGCACCGTGGGCGGCCTCGAAGAGCTGGACGACGAGATCAAGGCCGCAGGCGGCCAGACGACCCTCGTGCCCCTCGACGTCACCGACTATGACGCGCTGGACCGTCTGGGCGCCGCCATTTTCGAGCGGTGGAAGAAGCTGGACATTCTGGTGGGCAATGCGGGCGTGCTTGGCACCCTGTCGCCGCTCGGCCATGTGGACATCAAGACCTGGGACAAGGTGATGGCGGCAAATGTCACCGCCAACTGGCGCCTGATCCGCTCGCTGGACCCGCTGCTGCGCCAGTCAGACGCCGGACGCGCCGTGTTCCTGTCTTCAGGCGCTGCCCACAAGTGCAAGGCTTATTGGGGCCCCTACTCGGTCTCCAAGGCCGCGCTGGAAGCTCTGGTGCGCACCTACACCGCCGAGACGCGCCAGACGCCGCTGCAGATCAGCCTCGTCAGTCCGGGCCCCGTCCGCACCTCCATGCGCGCACAAGCCATGCCCGGCGAAGACCCGGCCACCCTGCCGCATCC
The DNA here is from genome assembly GCF_000382365.1 of Pannonibacter phragmitetus DSM 14782. Classification (GTDB taxonomy): domain Bacteria; phylum Pseudomonadota; class Alphaproteobacteria; order Rhizobiales; family Stappiaceae; genus Pannonibacter; species Pannonibacter phragmitetus. The sequence continues at coordinate 35,077 of NZ_KB908231.1, forward strand.
CGAAGACGTGGCCAAGGCGATCATCCCGCTGACGCTGCCCACCTTCACGGACGGCGGCCGCCTGTACGACCACCCCTCGCGCAGCTTCAAGGATTTTGTGCAGGTCGCATCGTAAGGGGTTGGAACGGAGGGCTTTCTGCTTCTTGCCTTACCCCTTCCTCCGTCATGCCATGACTTGATCATGGCATCCATACCGCTTCATCTCATCACTATGAGGAGCGGGATGATGCAGCAAGCGTTCCGGAGGCTCTGCCTGACGGACAGGCTACGGAGTGAATGCCATGATCAAGTCATGGCATGACGAATGCGGAGAGATCTTTCAGGCCGGAGCATCGCTCCGGCCTCTTTGCATTCAGGCGCCTCAGTGGGCTGCCAGCGGCGGGAAGACTGCTTCGCACATGCCGGACCATTCGTCATAGACACCGGGGCAAGCGGTGATGACGCGTACGCCCGTCGCGATGGACGCGTCCACGTCAAAGCCGGTGACCTTGCCGCCGCCTTCCTCGATCATCAGGAGACCGGCGAGGCAGTCCCAGACGTTCATCTTGGATTCGCCATAGGCAATGAGGCGGCCGGCGGCCACATAGGCCAGCATCAGCCCACCAGAGGCATTGCGGAAGAAGACGCCGCCCCGGTCCACCAGCGCGTCGATCAGCTGCACGGCGCCGCAAACCTTGTTGCGGCCGCTGAAGCCGACACCGGCAGAGCCGGTCTTGAGGCTGGTGCTGGCGGAGACCCGCGCCGGGCGGCCATCGACCGTCAGCCCCTTGCCACGTTCAGCGGCGAACATCTCGCCCGACACCGGATCATGGATGACCCCGATGACGGTTTCCCCGTTGTGAACGCAGGCAATGATGACGCACCACTGCGGGATGCCGGCAACGAAATTCGCCGTGCCATCGATCGGATCGATCACCCAGGTGTAGCCGGACGAGCCTTCCACGCGGCCATGCTCCTCGCCGACGATGCCATCGCCCGGGAAGACGGCTGCGATCTCGTCGCGCACCAGCGTTTCCACGTTGCGGTCGGCTTCCGTCACGAGGTCCTGATGGCCCTTGTTGATGATGGTCAGCGTTTCCAGCTTGCGGAAATAGTCAAGGCCAAGCGCGCCTGCGCGGCGGGCGAGGCCAACGGCAAACTCCATGCGTTGCGTCGTCGTCATCGCGGTCCCCATGTCATTCGGTTGCAGATGGTGTGCGGGGCTGAGGCGCCCCGATGGGAGAGGAAAGGTCACAGAAAAGGCCGGAGCGATGCCCCGGCCTCGCAAGGGCCCTTGCCGGGGCCTAGCGGATTTTCTTTTTCTTGCCCGCATAGGGATTTTCGCCCTTACGGTAGCTGAGACGGATCGGCGTCCCCGGCATGTCGAAGGTCTGGCGCAGGCCGTTGACGAGATACCGGGTGTAGCTTTCCGGCAGCTCTTCGGGGCGCGAGCAGAACACGACGAAATGCGGCGGACGGGTTTTCGCCTGGGTCATGTAGCGCAGCTTGACGCGGCGTCCCTGCACCGCCGGGGGCGGATGGTGGGTGAGGATCTTCAGGAGCCAGCGGTTGAGGCGCGACGTCGAAATGCGACTGTTCCACACCTCGTAGGCGTTGAACACCGCTTCCATCAGCCGGTCGATGCCCTGCCCCTGCAAGCCCGACATGGTGACGATCTGGACGTTGCGGATCTGGTTCAGATAGCGGTCCTGCGCGTCCTTGATGGCGGCCCAGGCCGCTTCCCGGTCCTCGATCAGGTCCCACTTGTTGACGGCGATCACAAGCGCGCGGCCTTCACGGGCCACCAGATCGATGATCTGCAGATCCTGCTTCTCGAAGGAATTGGTCGCGTCCAGCGCCACGACAACCACTTCGGCAAACTTGATGGCGCGCAGAGCGTCGGCAACGGAGAGCTTTTCCAGCTTCTCCTGCACACGCGCCTTGCGGCGGATACCGGCCGTGTCGAACAGCTTCAGATGGCGCTCGCGCCACAGCCAGTCGACGGAGATGGAATCGCGCGTGATGCCGGCTTCAGGCCCGGTCAGCATGCGCTCTTCGCCCAGCATGCGGTTGATCAGCGTCGACTTGCCCGCATTGGGCCGCCCGACGATGGCAACGCGCAGTGGGCGCTCACTGGTGCCCGCGGGAGCTGCTTCCGGCAGAAGCGGATTGCCGTCCTCGTCCAGCTCGACGGAAAAATCTGCTTCGTCCTTGGCCGCCTGCTCTTCTTCCTCGACCTGCTCCACATAGGGAAGCAGCGCCTCGTAGAGACCGGCAAGACCCTCGCCATGTTCGGCGGAGATGGCCACCGGCTCGCCCAGACCAAGCGAGAAAGCCTCGTAGAGACCACCCTCGCCTGCCCGGCCTTCCGCCTTGTTGGCCAGCAGGATCACCGGCGTCTCGCTCTTGCGGGCAACGGCAGCAAAATGCGCATCAAGCGGCGTCACGCCCGCGCGGGCGTCGATGACGAACAGAACGACATCGGCTTCCGCGATGGCCTCTTCGGTCTGGGCGCGCATGCGGCCTTCAAGGCTCGCTGCGTCCGCATCCTCAAGGCCTGCGGTGTCGATGATGGTGAAGCGCAGGTCGCCCAGGCGCGCCTCGCCCGGCCGCCGGTCGCGGGTGACGCCCGGCGTGTCATCGACAAGCGCCAGGCGCTTGCCGACCAGCCGGTTGAACAGCGTCGATTTGCCCACATTCGGACGGCCAATAATGGCTACGGTAGCGCCCAAGCCCCTTACTCCTCAGGCCGCAATCCCTGCGGCCCATCTATCAGTTGAATCCGGCGATGCCGCTGTCGCCTTCCAGCACCACGATCCGGCCGCCGGCAACAATCGGGGTCACGAAGACCTTGGCCGAAATGTCACGCACGCTCTGGATCTGGCCGCTGGCTGCGTCCACAAGGGCAATGCGGCCATCGTTGGAGAAGGCCACCAATGTGCCGTTCGCCAGCACCGGGCCCGCCCAGTTGCGCCGCTTCTTCTTGTTGTCGATCTGCGGCAGGTCTGCCCGCCATAAGGCGTCACCGGTCTTGCGGTCAAGAGCAACCATCTTGTCATCCAGCGTTACCATGAAAATGGCATTACCGGAGACGACCGGCGTGTGCACCGAGCCCACATTCTGCTCCCACTGGCGCTCGCCCGTCTTGAGCGAGGCAGCGACGATCTTGCCGCCGACGCCCGTGGCATAAACTGTGCCGCTGGAGACGACAGGGCTTGCGGCAACATCCGTCAGTGTGGAAACAGCCAGCGTACGGAAAGCGCGCGAAACGCCCTCGGCCCAGACCGGCTCACCCTTCTTGATATCGAAGGCCATGATCTCGCCGGAGGAGAAGGGCACCACCACGGTTCCGCCGGAAACGGCCGGGGACGCGGCCGTCAGAAGACCTGCGTTTTCCTGAACACCCGAATAGGTCCAGGCCACGGTGCCATCGTCCTGCTTGACCGCATAGACTTCATTTGTCTGCGTCACGACGAAGACATGGCCGCCGCCAACTGCCGGGGCGCCGCGCGCCGGAGCGCTAAGCTCAACGGACCACAGCTCCTGACCCGACCCGGCATCCAGCGCAGCCAGTGTGCGGTAGCCGGTTGCGGCGAAGACGCGGTTGCCGGAAACGGCAACACCACCACCGGAGGCAATGCCGTTTTCGTCAGCCGGACGCAGGCTCTTGGTCCAAGCACGGGCGCCGCCCGTGCTCATGGCAATCACTTCACCCGTGGGCTTGTAGACGAACAGACGCCCGCCCGAGGCGACAGGCCTTGCAGCCGTGCGCATGCCCGAAGACGTCAGGCCGCCGCCAGAGCTGCCGATGGAAGCGCGCCAGGCCTGCTGGCCGCTGACCGACACGGCGACATTGCCAGGGTCATTGCTTTCATTGCCGCCAGCCTGCGGCCAGTCCTGCCCGCCCGAGGCAGACCCGATGCTGGCAGAACGGTTTGTGGTCTGCTCCAACGGATCAGCGCCCTGGAAAAGCGGCTGACGGTCACCGGGAAGAATCGTCTGCTTGGTCGCAAAGGGATTGATCGCATCGGTATACTCAGACACCGAAGAGCAGCCCGCCAGAAGCGTGGCAGCCAGGAAAACACTGGCAAGCTGCCGGGAGGGCTTGGTCATACGCAACATCAGTTCGTCTCTCCCTTGTCGGCAATGCTGGGCTGCGAGCCACGGATCACTTTGGTGAGAATGGAAACCCGCGCCCCAATTTCGCGCGGCGCAGCGGCATCGTCCGTAATCTGGCTGGCATAAGCGATTGCAGCATCCATGTCGCCTGCACTCCAGGCGGCGAAGGCGAGGATTTCACGGGCCGCGAAGCGCCAGGAATTGTTTTCGTCCGTCAGAGGCTCAAGCCGCGCCTTCAGCGCTGCAAGATCAGCCGTATCGAGGGCAATGTAGCCCGCGCGCACCGCAGCCAGGCCACGCAGAACCGCTTCAACGGACGAATCGGCGGCCAGCGCGTCATAGGCAGCCACGGCTTCATCCGTCTTGCCGGAGGCGGCAAGGCTTTCCGCGAGGCGGAACTTTGCAAGGACAGGATATCCGCCGGTGGCAGATCCCATGGCGGCGAAGGCAGCTTCAGCCTCTTCAGCCTTGCCGTCCTGCGCCAGGCGCACTGCCTCGAGATAGGCATCGCCTGCCTTCATCGACTGCTGGCCCTGCCAGTACAGCCAGCCGCGGTATCCGGCCGTTCCGGCCACAATCGCAACTGCCAGAATGATCACCCAAACGCCGAGACGGTCCCAAAGGCGACGGAATTTTTCGTGACGGATATCTTCGTCGACTTCCCGGAAAATGTCGGACATGCGTTCGAGCTTCCTGCAAACTTCTGGACTTGTATGTGAGGCCTTACACCCCGCGCAAGGCGGCGCCACATTACAGTGTCACCGGCGCCGTGGCAAACGCCTGTATCCGGCTCTTTTCAATGGTTTGATGGCGCAAGTGAGGCGAGATCAGGTCAAGCCGGCTTTTTGAAGTGCATCGCATCCGGAATCACGCCGTGTTCCGGCCATGTGAATAACGCCATAAAAACCCGGCAAGGAACACGTACAGGTCTGCAGTTCAGAAGTTCGCCAGCGTATTTCTGACCTTACGTCATTCATCAAAATCGCAGACTGTCCTTTCCAATGCGATACGAATGAAATATTCTTGAAATATAACAAGTAGATACCCGCATCCAACAATCGGCACCGGCCCGGAGCACCTGAATGAACGAGGAAAGGCGCAGCAGCCCGCGGCGGCGGGCGCTCAAATCGGCCAGATTGGTTTTCGGCAATCTGGACAGGGTTTTTGACGGCACGATCCGCAATCTCTCAGAAGGCGGTGTGATGGTGAAGGTCGACAACACCCACCTCATTCCCGATGAGCTTCTGCTGTACATCGACAGCGAACACATCAGGCGCCCCGTCCGCGTGGTCTGGCGCACGGATACGGAACTCGGACTGGAATTTTCCGGCCCGCCAGAACCGTTGACCAAACGCTGACACAAAACGGACTGCGGCCGGAGGCTTGAAGCAGCAATAAGAAGGTTTATCTAGCTGCAGACAGTTGTCCTGACGCGGCCAGTTCCTCCCTCCTCCCATGGCCGCGATTTTCCAGCCTGAAAGGCGATACCATGCTGATTGAAAAACTGAACTGGCGCTATGCGACCAAGAAGATGGACCCGTCGAAGGCGGTTTCCGAAGACAAGGTCGAGCGCATCCTTGAGGCTGCCCGCCTTGCCCCCACCTCCAGCGGCCTGCAGCCGTTCGAGGTTATCGTCGTGACGAATCCGGAAGTCCGCGCCCGGATCCAGGAGATCGCCTGGAATCAGGCTCAAGTGACCGAAGGCTCGCACCTGCTCGTGTTTGCGGCCTGGGACAACTACACCGCAGACCGCATCAACATGATGTTCGACCTCGTCAACGAGGAGCGCGGCTTCACAAACGAAGGCTGGGAAAACTACCGGCAGATGCTGCTCAACACCTATGTACCGCGCGATGCCGAGACCAACTATCAGCACGCTGCCCGTCAGGCCTATATCGCCTTCGGCATCGCCCTGGCCGCAGCGGCCTTCGAAGGCGTTGATTCCACGCCGATGGAGGGCTTTGACGCAGACAAGCTTGATGAGATTCTTGGCCTGCGCGCCAAGGGCCTGCGGTCTGTCACCATTCTGCCGCTGGGCTACCGGGATGCGGCCAATGACTGGCTGGCAAACCTGAAGAAAGTGCGCCGCCCGCGTGATCAGTTCGTGACCGAGGTGAAGTGAACGCAAAGGCGGCAAGCCCCCAGGGGGCTCGCCGCCCGAAGGACTGCGCATCACCGGATCACGTTGGCGAACCGGTGATGCGCTTGCAGACAGGGACTATGGGTGGGCTTTCAGCCCCTGATCCGCAATTGGAAGCGCCCCAGCTTCAGCTCGCCGAACCAACCAGTTCCGCCGTCTTCACGACCTTGCAGAACTCGAAGCCGAGCGTGGCTCTATGGACGTCATGAACAGTTCGTGCGGGAATGACCGTCCCGTCCCCTCCTGGCAGATCAAAACAGTCGCAGGCATCTTCGACCAGCGTCATGCGCCATCCGAAATTCGCACCTGTGCGGATCGTTGTTGAGACGCACATGTCGGTGGAAATGCCGAAGACCACCACATCCTCAGCTCCAAGACGGCGCAGGCGCAGATCCAGATCCGTGCCGATGAAGGCCGAGTTCACGCTCTTCACCACAAGCTGCTCGCCGTCCTTAGGCGCGAAGCCAGGTCGGAACTGGTTTCCGGGCAGGCCGGGGCGCAGTGTCGAGCCCGGCTCGGCGGAATCATGCCGCACGTGGATGATGGGCAGGCCTAGCCTGCGCCACAGACCCAGCAGCGCCAGCCCGTTGCGGTCGATATCCGCGTTCCAGCGCGGCGGCCAGGGCGCCCCGTCGAAGGCGGCCTGCATGTCGACCGGCAGCAGCACGGTCCTTTCGTTGAGTGGCAGCATGGGTCTCTATCTCTGTCAGGAACCGCAGCGGTGTTGCCGCTTGTATCGCCCGCAGAACTGCCGGTTGCACCCCGGCAAGACGCCGGATATGACCGGCATTATGCCGGTCTGGGCACGGAGGATCGTAAAGGCCATGGATGAGAAGGATCAGCTGCTTCTGGCGGCACTCCGGCGCGATGCCCGCCGCCCGCTTGTGGCGCTGGCAAGGGACATCGGCCTGTCGCGCAGTGCCACGCAGGACCGGCTGAACCGTCTGCTGCGCAGCGGCGCCATCAGTGGCTTCACGACGGTGGAACCGGCCGGGAGCACAGGCAGGGTCGCAGCCCATTTCCTCGTCACTCATGCGCCGGGCGGCAGCTGCGCCAAGCTGATGCCGCATCTGGAAAAGATCCCGGGCATCCGCAGGATCCATGCTCTGGCCGGTCCCATCGACCTCGTCATCTTCGCCGAGGCTGCGGATATGGCCGGGATCGAAGCCATCCGCGCCGCCATCGACGCCCTGCCCCTCATCTCAGGCCTCACCACCCACATGGTGCTGGAACGGCATATGGGGTAGCTTTAGGCACTTTGACGGATCGTATTGCCGCCCAAAGCCTAGTAGCAAAAACTATGAGAATTCCGAGCTGGTCAATTGCCATTTCGGCGGCGGACCCGGATCTCAATCCTGCGACGTGCCTCAACATCTCCCGCCTGTCCAGCGGTCAGTTGATCGCCAGGCAAGACCAGTTGGGCTCCCGACATTGGCAGGATCGTAGCACCTCGCAGCCGCTCGTCAGTCTTCAGAACGTTGACCACCGCCAGAGCACGAGCCATTCCCAGTCCCGCGTTATCTGCTGGGATAATTGAGGTTATAGGCTTCTTGCCCTCAACTACGTCAATGATTTCCTTATCAAGATTTGAGCCTGTTCTTGAAATTGGCTGCTCATCGGTGTGGCCAATGACCTCGATAATGTCGACGTCATATTGCTCAAGGTTCAGGGCGATCTGAGACGTAATCGACCCTTTAAGCCTGGTGGTGAAGGCCTCCGTCAATTCTGCGCTGCCGCTTTTAAAAAAATAACCGCCAGCTTCACTCAGGTTGATGATGGGAGGCCATTCGTGAGGCTTGGACTGGGCTTGCTGTTTCTCAGCTTCCATGAGCGCCTTGACTCGAACTTCAAGCGCAGAGATATCCTGCGTATCCAGCCCCAACTGTCTAAGGTGCTCGAGTATCTCCTTCGCTTTAGTTATCTGTTCTGGCGTAAGGCCCCGGGATTGAAACACATGCAGTTCCTTCCGGTCTGCTACCAGTTCTCTCCACTCTTTTTCGAGCGCCTCACGACTTGCGGCCGGCGTGCCAGCCAAGAGTATTTTTTGACGAATATCATCAAGATATTTCGTCAACTCTTTCTCCTTTTCAGCCATATCTTTTACCTGTTCGTTCACCTTGGCCAATTGAACCTCAGTGTTCTTTTGGGCAGACATAGCTTCACGGGTTTTGTCACGTTCTGCCTTGATAATGGCTCCAGCCACAAGCAGCAGGCAGAAAACAAGCAGGAGCATCGATTCTGCCATCGTGAGCCCCAGGATAAGGCCTCGATTGTATCCCTTGCTTTCGAGCACATTGGCTGACTGTGTGGGGGTCACCATCTTCGGAACCATCCCTCCTTCGGTTTGCCATCCTCTGCAGCCTTGCCCTCTTGCTTGGCGGGTTTGACGTCTGCCACGTTTGCACCCGACAATGTTAAGGTCTCATCATTAGCCGTTTTACCGCTGTAGGCTGACGTCTTCTCTTCAATGGACTGAACTTCGGGGGCTGCGCGCAATGCCCCAGAGACCTCGTTCAACGAATTCACCAAAGCTGCAATCTGTCCTGGTACGGCCACAAGAGACGAGACGCTTTCCTGGAGGGTCTTCGAGAGATCCCTGACAGGTTGCAACGATTGAGCAATCTGCTCTGGTATCCCGGTCACAGGGCGGACAGATTCCAGAAAAGCAGCGGTCTGCCGGTCCACACGTTTCGTAGCCTCTTCGGCTTGCCTAACAGCGTCCTCAGATTGACGCTTCTGGAGATCTGCCACTTGGTTGACCGCATCCAGGGTTGGCTTCAGTTCCATCCGGATAACTTCGTCCGGCAACCTCATGGCGTTCATTTTGATCGAAAGATGCTCGATTGACGAACTCAGTCCTTCAACAAGAGTCGTGATTTTTTCACTCGTGCTGTTGAGTCTTTCGGTTGCCTGTTCAGCAAGCTCGTTTGCCTTGACAGCCCGCTGTTCAAAAAGCTTGAGATTCTCATCCGAAATAACTGCGAGCTTGGCAGCAGTCTCCTGGATCGGCTTGATGGATTCCTTGGACAGAGCCTCGATAGCCTTTTGAATGGCCTCGCCCGTCTTTTCGGCTTGGGTGGCAATTTCTTCAAATCCCTCAAGCAGCATCTGACTGCTCGTGCGGCGGTAGCTCGAAAATTCCCTGGCTGAAGAATCGAGTTCCGTTCTAACACGGCGCGTCATCTCAGCAAGTTCATGACGCACGCTGCGTTCAATCTCAACGGGATCCCGTCTCATCTGATTGAAGAGGATACGGAGAGCAATTCCGCAGATGGTCGATGTCACCGCGATGCCAAAGTTTCTGACTATTTCATCGATCGAGACATCACCGGCAAACCGATACAGGGAAACTCCCAGGCTCGTGAGCGTAAACAGAAAGCCCATATAGTAGAGATTGTCGCCAGCCTGTTCGTTATGGACCCGCAAGCTCGACGCTATCAATGAAATCACCAAGTAAAAGATCATAATTCCGATAGGGACCGCGGTCACAAAGGCCGTGCTCAACCCCCAGAGCTTTGCCGTCCAAATGAAGACAATGCCGATTAACGTAAGCCCCCCGAAGGCTGCCATCGGGCCGTGCTGCCTGAGGAATGTCCTTGTTTGACTTCCCTTCGGCATCACATCACTCCCTGCAGCCGCTTGAAACTGGTCAACTCACCCATGTTTGAACTGACCCATTGGCTCCAGAAGCGAGCAAGATCTTCGTCCGTGAATCTCATGCCGGGACGTTGAAATTCGAGGATGCGGACAACAACCCCTGAAAGTGGGCTACGGAATTTCTGCCTTGCCTCGCTGCCCTCATACCGGACGAAATCCGCCCCATCGCGATACATCGAGAAAGAGGCCGTGTGTTCGATCATGTCAGACGCGACGACCAGGGTCTTTGGCACACTCTGATGTTCAGGCAGGCCGAACGCTTCGACGTTGATGCGCTGCACGGCGGCCATGATCGGTGATTGCTTGCCTGCATTACCTTCACGGAGCCTATCGGCAAGATCCCTTAAAGGCTTTTCAAACCCAGCCTCCCATCGGGCCTGGACCATACGAGGGTTGCTGGTCCATTCGCCGACAGTCGAACCATCGCCGGGGTTACACCCCGAGAAGGTTTTCACAAGCCGTCCTTCCTGATCTGTCAGTGCGTATACTTGGATGAGGCCACCCTGGGGCACACCTGCAACCAAGATCTGAAACTCGTTACGAAGATCAAGCGCCGTCACATCGGATATGGGGTCTGTAACGTCCAGGAGTATGGCCGTGACAGATGCAGGTCCTGTCAGTGGACACAGACTTTCCCTGTCAAGAGCAACAGTGCTGGCCGTGGTTCGAAGATAGATGAAACCGCCAATCAAGGCGGCAGACAGCACCGAAATAGCTACACCGGCAATGATCACTCCGGTCGAACCATTCGATTTCTTTTTCCTACGCCTAGCCATTATGCACCTGGAAACAGATCATCAAGTTGACGGTAGCGGCTGACAGCATCTTCGAACTCTTGCCCGATCAGCCTCATCTGTTCTGAGAGCTCTTCTTGAGCGGTTTTGATGCGCTCTGCGAGAAGCTTGTCGTTCCACTCGCCGATGCTTTGAAGGTTCGGATTGATGCGGTCGAGCTTGTAGGGCGATACAAAATACTTTGGCTCAGGTTCAGTTCGCGTGCGCCTGTTTGCCTCGCGATAGATAAGCAAGAGGGCATTGGCGATCCGTTCCAACTGGTTCTGGTGTTCCTTGAAGAGGCCTGCAACGCGTGTCCGGTGGGCGATAATCGCCTGCGATTCCTGCCGCCGCTGACTAAGGTCCCTTATAATCAGTTCAACCTTCTCGTTGTGTTCGTCCCGGATGCTCTTGAGATTGTCGATCAAGGCTTCAACCTGGTTGACATACTCCTCGCGAGCGCGCTTCACACGTTTCTGGACGTTGGAGAACCCAGGATATGGATCAACGAGTACACATCCGTCGATGAACGCTATCACCGAAAACAGCAGTCCCAGACCAAACAAGACCCATGAGTTTATATCCGCCAGATCAAACGGCTGTCTGACAAGCCGGCTCATCACTTCACGGCCAGCGTCTCCAAAAGCCGTATCTGAGACCTCACGATAATGAGCAAGGCCTAGATTGATCGTCACTGCAAGACAAACATATGCCGCAAGACCAATGAACCCAAGCATCTTCAAAAAGACCGAACGATGGACAAGCAGACGCACAGCGAAAAAAGATAGCAGCAACGCCCAGCCAATGTTCAGAGCGGCAAACGTGAGTGCCAGAGTGACACCGCCGAGAATACCCTGCTCGCTACCCTTGGCTAAAAACAAGCCGTTAAGCGTGGTTTCAAGCAGCAGGAGAAAAATCAAAACCGAAATCTTGAAGAACATCATTCCAGGTGAGCTGATTTTAGCCGCGCGGTTCAGCCCATGTTTTGTCTTGAAGAATTCCAGCTCCTTCTCGACATCCTGAAGGTCGCGTCGAGGTCCGTGAAGCTGGCTTTGGCCCAAGGTCACTTCCGCCTTGAAGTCGGATAAACTCGTGTAGTTGGCCTGTCTAATAAGACCAAACTGCCCCTCGAAATCGAGATTGCGCAGCCTGTCTTCAAAAGTCTGAAACTGATCCTCCATCACTTGGTAAGAGGTTTTCTTTTCCTCATCCACCCTTGCGATGACACGCTGCTCAATCTCATCGAGAACTCTGGCCGACTGCGGTGGCTTGTTTGCCTTGCCGTTTCCCTCTCCCAACTCGACAAGTTCGAGAGAGCTACTGACTTTTTCCGTATCTAACAGCGGGAAGATATCCGTCGAAGCCTTGAAGTCATGGTGCCCCTCCAGAGCCTTCTTCAAAAGGCGATTCAGGGCTTCAAAACGCGCTGCCATTTGGTGTTTTCGACTTCTTCACTATGAACAGATCGTTAATTGGTATCCGACAAGTGATCTCGCGTCTACATTGCAGGCAGGTTCCAAGCGCTAGCGGCCGAGTCGAATCACAAGCTTGGTAAAGTGCGGCTGTCGTCGAAATATGAAGACTACGGCAGCCCAGATGACTGGACCGGCGATGAGCAAAAAACCACCACATTCAAACTATGCGAGAAGCAACTGCACTAGATGATCAAGCCTACCCCTAGGAACCAGATGCCGGGAACAGCCTCAATCAAGGCAGAGCAGCAGCATCCCCGGCAGCTCTTTCGACCACCAGCCCCATGTCGGCCTCCAGCATGTAGCCGGAATTGATCAGGTCCTTCGCGGCCTCTTCGACAGCCGCCAGATAGGCCTGTTTGGTCTCGTAGCGCTGCGCCAGAGGCTTGCGGCCATCTTCGGCCAGAATGCTGCGGGGCAAGGGAATATAGGATCCGGCAAGGCCGCAGAGTGCGCCTTCCGAGTAGCCTTTGCGCCGCAGGTTCCAGCCCAGATAGGTGGCGGCAGGCGCCGCGACGGCCGGGAGGCGGATGCCGCCCGTTTCCAGCCCGTCCTGATCCACCGCCGGAACAAAGGCCGGATAGGCCGCCCCATGCAGCGGGGGAACAGCCGTGTGGTTTTCCACCCGGACCACATTATAGGGCGGCTTCAGATGCACCCCGGCGATCAGCGGCATGGTGAACCCGTCGTGGGGCACAAGCGTGCCGTCCGCGAGGCTCGGGAACCGGCTTTCGGGCGGCAGCCCGCTGCCCTCGACCCATTTTGCCATGGCATCATAGAGTGCCCGCATCACCGGCGCGGGGCTCAGGGGATTGAAGGCAAACAGGCAGCTGGCGTTTTCCGTCGGCCGCGCCGTCCAGGTGTTGAGATGCGGCACGCTGGCAAGGCCGTAGAGCCTGACATTCTCCGGCATGGTCAGGGGCGAGCCATCGGGGCCAAGGGTAATCAGCGCCGAACGTGCCTGCCAGAACTCCGTGGAACTGTCGGAATGCATCAGTTTGGGGCAGGTTTTGCTGGCCTCGCAGCGCGCCAGAACCGAATCGGAGCGGTTCGTCAGCGGGTCCGTGCTCATCGCATAGCTGAAGGGGAACTGGTCGCCCGGATAGTCATGCTCCTCGTGCTGGCGGGAGTAACGGCCCGGCTGCGAGAAGGGATAGTTCAGGAAGAGCTTGCGTGATCCGGCCACATGCACCATCGCCCCGTCGAAGACCTTGCGGCCGAGACCATCGGCGTTGAAGCCGTGGTAGAGGAAGTCCCGCAGGAACCGGCCCGACTGGGAAATACCCATGACGACCGTGTGGCGGATGTTTTTCAAAGGCGGCATCGCCTCATGCCCCGGCAGGCCGCGCAGGAAGGAGTTGAGGTCGCTGACGGCGGCAAAACCGAGCCCCGCCGGGACCGGGTTCTTCGCCGTGTAGACAACCTCATGGATGGCGCCCGCATCATGGTCCTTGCTGCGGGTGATGGTGATCTGGCTCTCGTTGCCGATCACAAAGGGCAGCGGCACGGCCGGCGCATCAGGTCCTGCCTGCACCGTCACCCGCATGGCTGAGGGGTCAAGGCTTGCCATGGGAAACTTCAGCGCCAGCGTGCTGCTGTCTTCCAGACGGTCAAAGACAAACTGCTCGCGCGCAAGCCCGGTCTTGCCTTCCAGCACCGGCAGATTGAGGCGGAACAGATCTGCCGCCACATCGGCCTGCCAGCCGGACCAGACAATGGTGTCGCCGCGCAGCATCTGAAAGCCATCGCCAGCATCCGCCGCCTTGTCCGGCATGGAGGCACCCGGTGCAAGGTTCAGCAGAATGGGGCTGACGCTGCGGCCCCGGTTGGCGATTTCATAGAACAGCAGCCCGGAGGCACGGGCAGGATCGGCAGGCTTCAGAATGGTGACATTGGCCGAAAACTCCACATCGCCTTGCGCATTCACCGGCGCATCATCGACACCCACAATCGCATCAAGGCGCGGCTCGTCCGGATCGACGGCGAATTCGGCAATGGCGTCGATGCGCTCATAGGCACCCACTGCGCCAAAGGTCCGGCCCTCAAAGACCGGACGCTGGGAGACAATGGTGAAGCCCGTCACACGGGCCTGCGCCTGATCTGCTGCGAAAGGAAATGCGAGACACGCTGCCATGGCGGCAGCAAGAAGCGAATGACTGGTCCGGCCCATCTACGTCCATCCATTGACACCGGGCAGCAATACCACGCCAGCCCCGGCCTCAGGCAAATCATCTTGAGGCCGGGGACAATCTCATGTCTTTGTGTCAGGACTGATAAAGCCCGGCATAGGTGTCGCGCAGCACGTTTTTCTGCACCTTGCCCATGGTGTTGCGCGGCAATTCATCCACAAAAATCACGCGCTTGGGCTGCTTGTAGCGGGCAAGACGCTCCTTGAGGCTCGCCAGCACATCCGCTTCGCCCAGAGTTGCCCCCTTCTGGCGCACGACGATGGCGGTGACGCCCTCGCCGAAATCGGGGTGTGCCACGCCGATGACGGCGCTCTCCACGACACCGGCCAACTGGTCGATCTCGGTTTCGACTTCCTTGGGATAGATATTGTAACCGCCGGAAATCACGAGATCCTTGCCCCGCCCGACAATGTGGACATAGCCGCGCTCGTCCACCTTGCCGAGATCACCGGTGATAAAGAAGCCATCTTCGCGGAACTCGGCCTTTGTCTTCTCGGGCATACGCCAGTAGCCCTGGAACACGTTCGGCCCCTTCACCTCGATCATGCCCGTCTCGCCATCAGCCACAGTCGCGCCCGTCTCCGGATCTGTGACGCGCAGCGATACGCCGGGCAGCGGGAAGCCGACAGTGCCCGCCATGCGCTCGCCCTCGTAGGGGTTGGAGGTGTTCATGTTCGTCTCGGTCATGCCGTAGCGCTCAAGGATGCGATGGCCGGTGGCCTCCTCGAACTGGCGGTGCGTATCGGCCAGAAGCGGCGCCGAACCGGAGATGAACAGCCGCATGCGCGCCGTTGCCTCCTTCGTCAGGCCCTCGCTCTGCAGCAGCCGGACATAGAAGGTCGGCACGCCCATCAGCACGCTGGCGGACTGCATCAACCGCAGCACTTCTTCGGGATCGAACTTGCTGAGGAAATACATGGAAGCGCCCGACAGCATGATCACGTTGGACGCAACGAACAGGCCATGGGTGTGGAAGATCGGCAGCGCATGGATCAGCCGGTCACCGCTGGTGAAGCGCCAGTATTCCCGCAAGGTCGCAGCGTTGGACAAAAGGTTGTCGTGGGAGAGCATCGCCCCCTTCGACCGGCCGGTGGTGCCGGAGGTGTAGAGAATGGCCGCCAGATCATCCGGGCCGCGCTGGACATCGGCAAAGTCCGCAGGCTTGCCTGCGGCCTTGTCCATCAGGCTGCCGCCGCCGGTGTCGTCCAGCGTCTCGACACGGGCGCCATATTTCGCGGCCACCGGCTCAAGCCCTTCCCTCGCCTTCGGCGCACAGACGACG
The DNA here is from genome assembly GCF_000382365.1 of Pannonibacter phragmitetus DSM 14782. Taxonomy (GTDB): domain Bacteria; phylum Pseudomonadota; class Alphaproteobacteria; order Rhizobiales; family Stappiaceae; genus Pannonibacter; species Pannonibacter phragmitetus. The sequence goes on from NZ_KB908231.1 coordinate 50,688, forward strand.
AGGCGCGGCTCGGCATCGGAAATGAAATAGTCCAGCTCGGCCAGCGTATAGGCGGTGTTCAGCGGCAGATAGACCGCTCCTGCCCGCACGCAGGCAAGATAGAGCATCAGCGCCTCGGCGCTCTTTTCCACCTGCACGGCCACCCGGTCGCCCGGCTCGACGCCCAGCTCAATCAGCACGCCCGCAAGCTTCCCCGACTGGTCCACCATGTCCTGATAGGTCCAGGACCGGCCATCGAGGGTTTCGATGAAGGGCGCAGCAGGATTTGCGGCGGCCCGGATTGCATCGAAAAGGTGATTGCTCATGCGGTGAACTCCTTGGTGGATTTTGTCTTTGTACCGTCCTCGGACGGGCTGGAAGCAAGGGGAACGAGCTGGCGGGGCTGCCGGTCCGGCGGCAGTTGCTTGCGGACCTGAGACGAGGCCGCCACTTCGCCGCGCACGGCGAAGGCCTCGTGATTGGTTTCGATGTCGTCGAGCTTGTAGAGGTAGTTCACCATCAGCCCGTGCGACTGTTCGAGCGCGCGGGGCGAGAGGTCTCCCAGAAAGTTCAGCCGCTCCAGCCGGGCACCATTGCCCAGATGGAACCGGGCAACCGGATCAACCACCTTGCCCTGCGGCGTGCGGGCCTTGAGGAAATACCAGGCGGCCGCCCCCATCAGCACGGGCCGGATGCGCGCAGCCAATTCCTCGTTCCTGTGCCAGCCTTCCGTATCAAGCCCCTGCAGCACCTCCCGGTCCTGCACGCTCAGCACATCGGAGACCTCCGCCCGCCGCTCGCGCGAGAGCCATGCGGCAAAGCCGGGTACCGGGGACAGGGTGACGAAGGTTTCCAGTTTCGGCAGTTCACGCCGCAGATCCTCCACCACCTGCTTGATCAGGAAATTGCCGAAGGAAATACCGCGCAAGCCGTCCTGACAGTTGGAGATGGAGTAGAACACCGCCGTCGTCGCCTCTCCGGCGCCAATCGGCTCGCGCTCCTCGCGCAGCACCTCGGCAATCGTGTCCGGCGTTGCGGTCGTCAGCGCCACTTCCACGAAGATCAGCGGATCATCTGCAAGGCGGGGATGGAAGAAGGCAAAGCAGCGCCGGTCCTCGGGCGCCAGCCGCAGGCGCAGCTCCTCCCAGCCGCCGATGTGATGAACCGCTTCATAACGGATGATCTTTTCCAGAATGTTCGCAGGCGTCGACCAGCTGATCGAGCGCAGGGTGAGAAAACCCCGGTTGAACCAGGAGGCAAAGAGATGGGCAAAATCCTGATCGACCGTCTCCAGCGCCCTGTCCGACACCTTCATCTTCAACAGCGCTTCACGCATGCGCACCAGCGTGGCGATGGCATCAGGCGCCAGATTGAGCCGGCGGATCAGCTCCTGCCGGCGCGGCTCGCTGGCCATGTGCAAGGCAGCCAGCGACACCGGCGATGGGTCCTCCTGATAGGCCTTGATGGCCTTTTCCAGCCGTCCGGTGTTGGGGCCGAACCGGTCCAGCAGCAGCCGGGCGAAGCCGAGTTTTCCGGCTTCGTCCAGCTGATCCCAGCGGGTCAGCACATCCTTGGCCAGCGCCATGCCGGAGGCTTCGCCCTGACTGGACAGCAGCGTATCGCAGCGCTGTTCGAGGATAGCGAGCGGGTCGCCATCTCCGGTCTGGGGCGAGATGGAGAGGAGGCGGCGCCCCCGCTCCGTGATGGCCTGCAGCATTTCACTCAAGAAGGATGTGGTGTTCATCAGACCGCTCCGAGCATTTGGTTGGGCAACCAGGTTGCGATCCCCGGGAAGAGGCACAGGATGAAGATCGCAAGGAACATCACCAGCACATAGGGCAGCGCCCCCCACAGGATATCCTTCGTCGGAATCTTCGGCGCAATGGCGTTGATGACGAAGAGATTGAGCCCGATGGGCGGCGTGATCAGCCCCACCTCCATGTTGATCGTCAGCACGATTGCGAACCAGTAGGGATCAAAGCCCGCCTGGGTGACGATCGGGAACAGCATCGGCGCCGTCATCACGATCACCGCCACCGGCGGCAGGAACATGCCGCAGACGAGCAGGAAGACGTTGATGACCAGCATCAGCACCCAGGGGTTCAGATCCATCCCGGCAATCGCCGTTGCCACCGTCTGGGTGATGAACAGCGACGACAGGGCGAAGGCGAAGAGCTCCGCCGCTGCCATGATCATCATGATCATCACGCTCTCGCGCATGGCCGAGCCGAAGATCTGTGACACGGGCTTGAAGCGGAACAGCCGGTAGGCAATCACGACGACAATCAATGTCAGGAAGGCCCCTGCCCCGGCCGCTTCGGACGGCGTTGCCACACCGCCGTAGAGCACATAGAGCGTCCCGGCGATGATCAGCAGGAACGGCAGGATACGCGGCAGCTGCTCCAGCTTCTGCTTCAACGTGAAGGTGATGCCCCGGCCGCTGAGGTCATAGCCCTTGCGGCGGCAGTCGATCAGCGCCCAGATCATGAACATGACCGTGAGCATGATGCCCGGGAGCACTCCGGCCATGAACAGGCGGCCAATCGAGGTTTCCGTGGCGATGCCATAGACGATCAGCGTCACAGAGGGCGGGATCAGGATGCCGAGCGTGCCACCCGCCGCGATGGAGCCTGCCGCAACGGAGTTGGGGTAACCCCGGCTCTGCATTTCCGGAATGCCCATCTTGCCGATGGCCGCACAGGTGGCAGGCGACGAGCCGGTCATGCCGGAAAAGATGGCACAAGCGCCGATGTTGGACAGCACCAGACCGCCCGGCACCCGGTTGAGCCAGCGGTCGAGCGAGGTGTAGAGATCCGAGCCCGCAGGCGAGGACGCCACCGCCGCGCCCATGAGCACGAACATGGGGATCGACACATACGCCAAGTTCGCAATGCCTGCGAACATCGTGTCGCCAAGCACATAGATGATGCCGGGGCCGATCTGCAGGAACAGGGCTGCGACGGCGGCAAGGCCGAGGGCGAAGGCAATCGGCATGCCCGTGCCCAGAAGCACGAAGAGCGCACCGATGAGGAGAAGACCAGACAGCATCGGGCTCATCAGCGCCCCTCCCCGGCAAGCGCCCCGTGGCCCGTATCCGCGGGAGCGGAACCGGTCAGGAGCAGCAGGATCTGCGCCACATATTGCAGGCACAGCATGGCAAAGCTGAGCGGCAGCGCCGACAGGGGGATCCACAGCGGCGGCGCCCACATGCTGGCATGCTTCCAGTTGCCGGCCCAGGCTTCGTGGAACTGGATCCACACAGCCCAGAGCATGATGGAGCAGAAGGTAAACCCCAGCAGGCTGCCGAGGATCCTGAGGCCATGGCGGGTGCGTGGCCCCACCATCATCTCCACCACGTCAACGCCCACATGCCCCCCCTTCATCAGCACATAGGGCGCGCCGAGGAACATGGCCGCTGTCGCGGAGAAAACCACAAAGTCCGTCTGCCAGATCGTTGGATATGTAAAGACGTAGCGCATCAGGATCATCTGGCAGACGACCAGCATCGCCGCGATGATGAGCAGCGTGGCAATCACGGCCAAAGCCCGCGAAAGATGCCCGACTGCCCGGATATAGGCCCCGATCATTTCAAACCTCTCAGTTTGACCGTCCACATACGGCCCGGCCCTGTCCGTCCGGCAGGTCCGGGCCGTGTGAGAGCCGGTATCACTCGACCGCAAGGGCCTTTTCGATCAGGGCGCCGCCGTTCGGCACCTTGGCGGCAAAGTTCTTGTAGGCAGACTCCTGAGCCACCGCGAGCCAGGCGTCATAATCGGCCTTGGACATTTCAACGACCTCGACCCCGGCCTTCTTGTAGGTGTCGATCATCAGCTGATCGCCCTTGCGCACCTCCGCGTCGAAATAAGCCTCGGCCTTCTTGCCAGCTTCCAGAACGGCGGCCTGCTGCTCGGGCGTCAGGCGCTCGAACACCTGCTTGGAAAAGAGCACCGGCTCATACATGAACCACAGCGCATTCTCGCCCGGCGCCGTGAGGCACTTGGCCTGTTCGAACAGGCGGTAGGACACGAAGCTGGCCGACGAGGTGTTCGCCGCATCCAGAACACCAGTCTGCATGCCAGTGTAGATTTCCGATGACGGCATGGAGGCAATCGAGGCACCGGCTGCGGCCAGCATCTCCTCAAACGCCGGACCTGCGGCGCGGATCACCTGCCCCTTCATCGTATCGGGCGAGGTGATGCAGCCCTTCTTGGACGCAAAGGCGCCCGACAACCACGCATCGGCAATGACGATGGCACCGTTATCCTCGATGATCTTCTTGATATCCTGCATGAATTCGGACTGATTGAGCCGGTTGGCACGGTCGAAATTGCCGACGAGGCCGGGCATCAGCGTGACCGAAAACTCCGGATGGCGGCCGGAGGCATAGTCGAGCGGAAAGGATGTCATCTCCAGCAGGCCGCGGGTCAGCGCGTTCCACTGCTCATTCGGCTTGAACAGCGAGGAGCCGGGGAAGACCTGCACGGTCAGCCCCACATTCGCCGCCTCGACTTCACGCGCAATGACCTGCACCATTTCGTCGCGGATATCGCCCTTGCCGCCGGGAAACTGATGCGAGGCCTTGAGCACGGTCTGGGCGCTGGCAGACCCTGCCGCCGCTGCCATGCCTGCAAGAAGCACACCTGTCTTCAACATGCGAGTGAGTTTCTTCATTGTTCTTCCTCCCAGAAATCCGGCCTCCCTGCCGGATGAGAGCGAATGATGCGTTTGCCTTGCACGCGATGTCAATAATCTTGTATACAAGAAATTTCACGGCGTACGCGAGGGCGGAGCTATGTCAGAGAACACATTCCAGAAGCTTCGGGACGAGATCGAGAACGGCATCGTCACGGGTGAATTCGAGCCGGGTCAGCGGCTGGACGAGACACAGCTTGCCACCCGCTATGGCGTGTCACGCACGCCGATCCGCGAAGCCCTGATGCAGCTGAGCGCCATCGGCCTCGTGGAGATCCGCCCAAGGCGCGGTGCCGTCATTGTCGATCCGGGTCCGCACTATGTGCTGGAAATGTTTGACGTGATGGCGGAGCTGGAAGGCATGGCCGGGGCGCTGGCCGCCCGCCGCCACACGGCCGAAGACAGAGCCGCACTGGAAACCGCACATGCCGCCTGCGAGGCAGCTGCCGCGCGCGATGACACCGACGCCTATTATTACGAGAACGAGCAGTTCCACCATGCGATCTACGCCGCCAGCCAGAGCGCCTTCCTGAAGGAACAGTGCATCGCCCTGCACCGGCGCCTCAGGCCCTACCGCCGCCTGCAGCTCAGGGTGCGCAACCGCATGAAAGTGTCCCTGCAGGAACATGCCGGCATCGTCGCGGCAATCCTTGACGGCAATGAGGATAGCGCCCGCCGCCTGCTGCGCGACCATATCGCCGTGCAGGGGGACCGGTTCTCGGACCTTGTGGCCAACATGGAACGCCTGCGCAGCCGCACGGCAGGACAGGGATAACCCTTCTCAGAGACGGCCTACCACAGCGCCTCGAAGTTGTTGCGCCGGAAATACTCGACCAGCGCATCGATGAAGAGCCGGGTTCGGGCAGGCATGTGGGCGCGGGAAGGGAAGGCAAGGTTCATGCTGAGGCGCGGCAGATGCCAGCCTTCCAGAACCTTGACGAGACGGCCGGACTGAAGATCGTCATGCAGCACATAGGACGGCTGCACGACAATGCCGAGCCCGTCCCTTGCGGCCTGACGCAGCAGCAGCCCGTCATTGCACACCATGGTGCCGCTGACCGGGATCCGCATGCTTTCGTTGCCGCGGGTGAAGGTCAGGTTCTCCCAGTCATCGGCAAGGCTGTAGAGCAGCAGGTCGTGGTCAGCCAGGTCATGCGGATGGACAGGCGCACCCCGCGCGGCGATGTAGTCCGGCGAGGCAGCGAGCGTGCGCTGGGTCTCCGCCAGCTTGCGGATGGTGATCGAGCTGTCCGCCTCGCCCCGCCGGGTGCGGATGGCAAGGTCGAGACCGTTCTCGATCATGTCGTAATAGCGGTTGGAGGCCTGCAGCTCGATGTTGACCAGCGGATAGCGCGCGCGGAACTCGCGGATCACCGGCATCAGATGCAATCTGGCAAAGGCGAATGACGCACCAACGCGGATGATGCCGCGCGGTTCGGCTGAAACCGCACTGACGCTGGTCTCCGCCTCATTGAGGCTCGAGAGGATTTCCCGGGCACTGACGGCGAACCGCTCCCCCTCCCCGGTCAGGAACAGCTGCCGCGTGGTCCGCTGCACCAGCCGCACGCCCAGCCGGTTTTCCAGGCTGGTCAGATGCCGGCTGACGCCGGAGACAGACAGGCCCAGTGCATCGGCAGCCCGCGTCAGGCTGCCTGCATCGGCGATCTGGGTGAAAACCTCAAGCTCTGCCAACCGGTCCATTCTTGCCCCTCCTGCAAGATTGTTACGGTATTATTACCGTATAAATACATATCTTGCAATTGTTCTGTCACATGCCCGGCGAGCGCGTTCATTTTTGCGCGCCGGGCAAGAAACATTCCCAGATTACGGGATTTATCACCTAATCAGCCAATGCAACTCTGATGCCACGTGAGCAGGGCCACCGCAAAGAGAAGCAGCCCGCACCAAGCCAGAGGGAGCGCCCGCAATGGACGCGAGCATAAAACGCACCACAGCGGTGCGGCATATCGTGATGTGGAATGTGGCCGGAGAGACACCGGAAGACCGGGATCAGGCCAAGGCACAAATCAAAACGGCCTTTGAAAGCCTGCGCGGGCAGATCCCCGGAATGACCTGTCTGGAGATCGGCATCGACGTGAGCCGCATCGATTACGCCTGTGACGTGGTGCTGTTCAGCGAATTTGAAAGCGCCGAAGCGCTCAAGGCTTATGCAGTTCATCCGGCCCATCTGCGCATTCGTGATGCACTGGAAGGCCTGCGGATCGCACGCCATCAGGTGGATTATCCAGTGAACGGGGAGACGGACCGGTGATGGCAGGCTTTACCTACACGGCCCATCCGGCGCGGGTCATTTTCGCCGATACCGCTCTTGATCAGCTGGACGCGGAGGCCGAGCGGCTGGGGGCAAGGCGGGTGCTGGTCATCACCACCCCGCGCCAGACCGGCCTGATGGACACCATCACGGCAGCACTCGGAGACAGGGTCTGTGGCACCTTTGCAGGCGCTGCGATGCACACGCCCGTCGATATCAGCGATCTGGCCGCCGACACCGCCCGCACCCGCAAGGCCGATCTGGTGGTGGCCGCAGGCGGCGGCTCCGCCATCGGCCTGTCCAAGGCGGTGGCACTGCGCACCGGCCTGCCGCAACTCGTCATCCCCACGACTTACTCCGGCTCAGAGATGACGCCTATTCTCGGCGAGACCCGCAACGGCCAGAAGCAGACGCAGGTTTCGGCCAAGGTGCTGCCGCAGACCGTGCTCTATGACGTCAGCCTCAGCCATGTCCTGCCGGTCCGTGTCAGCATGACCAGCGGCATGAATGCCATCGCCCATGCGGTGGAAGCGCTTTATGCCCGGGACCGCAATCCGGTCATCGGCCTGCTGGCGCTCGAGGCCATCGGCGCCATGGCCGCAGCACTGCCCGCCATCCACCGCACACCTGAGGATGGCGAAGCACGGCGCAAGGCGCTTTACGGCGCGTGGCTCTGCGGCCTGTGCCTTGGCTCCGTCGGGATGGCGCTGCATCACAAGCTCTGCCACACGCTGGGCGGCAGTTTCGCCCTGCCCCATGCCGAGACGCATACGGTGCTTCTGCCCCATGCGCTGGCCTATAACGCCCCGGCCATTCCGGACGTGATGGATCAGCTGGCCGGAGTTCTGGGCAGCGATCCGGCCCGCCGCCTTCAGGACCTTGCACGCGCCACGGGCGCACCGGTCAGCCTGGCTGAGATCGGCCTGCCGGAAAGCGGCCTTGAGCGGGCGGCAGACATCACCCTTTCCAACCCCTACTGGAATCCGCGGCCGCTGGAGCGGCAGGCCATTCTGGCCCTGCTCCGGCGCGCCCATGACGGGTCCCTGCCCCGGATGGACAGCTGACAGCAAAGGAGACCGCCATGATCGACTATTTCACAGAAGACCGGTCCGCCGAGCAGGTGAACGGCCGCATTGGACCTGCCACCAGCCCGCGCCTTGCCCATGTCATGACCTCACTCGTCAACCACCTGCATGCCTTCATCAAGGATGTTGAACTCACCGAAGAGGAATGGGCCGCAGCCATCAGCTTCCTCACCCGCAGCGGCCAGATCTGCTCGGACACGCGGCAGGAGTTCATCCTGCTGTCGGATATTCTGGGCGTGTCGATGCTGGTGGACGCCATCAACCACCGCCAGCAGGAAGGCGCAACGGAGACGACCGTTTTCGGCCCCTTCCACGTGGACGGGGCGCCGGAGCGGCAGATGGGCGACAGCATCAGCCTCGACGGCAAGGGCGAAACCTGCCTCTTCGAGGGCCGGGTGCTGGATCTGGATGGCAATCCTGTCGAAGGCGCGCTGATTGACGTGTGGTCAGACAATGAAGACGGTTTCTACGACGTGCAGCAGCCCGGTGTGCAACCGCCCTTCAACAACCGCGGCATCTTCCGCACGGGCGCAGACGGGCGCTATGCCTTCCGGGGCATCCGGCCCGTCTCCTACCCGATCCCCCATGACGGGCCGGCCGGGCAGCTGCTCGACGCCCTTGGCCGCCACCCCTGGCGGCCCGCCCACATGCATTTCATGGTCACCGCACCGGGCTACCGGCGGGTGATCACCCATCTTTTCGTTTCAGGTGATCCTTATCTGGAAAGCGATGCCGTGTTCGGCGTCAAGGCCTCGCTCATCACGCCTTTCGAAAGGGTGGACCGGGACAGCGAGACATGGCACGCAGCCTATGATTTCGTGCTGCAGGCGGAGTGAGGCGCGCAAGAGCATCCTGGCCCCCAAAAAGCTGAAGCCCCGGCGGTGACCGGGGCTTCAACTCGTACTGCAGGTGCCGGAAGGAGCGGCCCGCTCAGGGCCGCATCAGCACGGACTTTGACGGATAGTCCGAGGCCCAGGTGGACGGCAGCGGGGCAACGAAGACGTTTTCCGTGCGGGTGCGGGTGATCTTCCACACCCCGTCCGGCTCCTTGCGGAAGGTGTTGTTGAGGCGCGAGGAGCGCAGCAGCGCCTTGCCGTCGGAGAACAGCCACGGCTGCATATGCACCCACTGCCCGTCTGCCGTTGTCCCGCCCTCATGCACGTGGATCTGCTCGGAGGTGAGATAGTGGCAGTTGAGGATCAGGGCCGGATCGGTCTTGCCGCCCCAGAACCCCTCGAAATGCTTGCGGATGGCCGCCGCCCCCACAGCGCGGCCGAACTGGTTGTCGTAATATTCGCCAACGCCCTCCCACACTGCATCTTCCGTATAGAGCGCCATGATCAGGCCGATGCGCTCTGCATCGCTTGTCACGCCGAACTCCGGCATGGGTGTGTCGCACAGGAACATGTAACGGGCCTGAAGGCGCCGGATATCGGCTTCCGCTTCCAGCACCTCGATCCGCCGCACCAGTGCGTCCAGCCTTGTGGTCTCAGTCATGACTTCCCCTCTTATCGTTGCAGATGAACAGGCGCATGAGCCGTCAGATGAGCCGGCACACGCCTGCGCGCTGGCGCAAGGCTTGCGCCGTCCGCCCTCAGGGTCAAGCGGTAATATTCACGTAATACAGCGCAAAAGATGAGTTTCCAGCACAGGATTACTCACTGCCGCGTGCAAAACACCTTCAAAACCAAGAACCCTTGCAAAGGCCGCAAGGGCAAGCGGTGCAGCAGACATCACCGGCGCAAAACAGACTTTCAGAATACGCAACAATTCACGTGATTTTACATGTTACGCTCTGGCTGTCTGTATTTCGTTGAAATTGCGCCGAGTGTTCATTCCGCGCCTGAAGGGAACGGCACAGCCGATAGGGCTGGCGCCGCATTTATCGTTTATCTATTTGATTTCAAATAATTTTTTTGATCTTCATCAACGATTTTACGTTGACGGCTTTCCGATTTGCGGTAATTTTACCGTATCCAGAGGGAACGGAGCCGCAAGCGCTCCGCATAGAAAAAATGACAAATGACTCTTCAGCCCTGACCGGCGGCTCGCCGGTCTTTACGGCCACGCTTGCGCTTGGCCAGACGGGTCCGCGTGTTGCAGTAAAGGACTGCATCGACATCGCGGGCACCGTGACGCGCTGCGGCTCGGCGGCCTTCGACGCGGCCCCTGCCGCCACAGTGCATGCCGATGTGGTGGCGGCCCTGCTTGATGCCGGATGCCGCATCACCGCCAAGACCAACATGCACGAGCTTGCCTACGGCATGACGGGCGTGAACGCCCGCTTCGGCACGCCGGTCAATCCGCGCTGGCCGGACATCATTCCCGGCGGCTCGTCCTCCGGCTCTGCTGCCGCCGTGGCTGGCGGGCTTGTCGACTTTGCCATCGGCACCGACACCGGCGGCTCCATCCGCCAGCCTGCGGTCTGCTGCGGCGTTATCGGCTTCAAGCCCACCTTCGGGCGGATCAGCCGCAAGGGCGCAAGCCCGGCGCAAAGCTCGCTCGACTGCATTGGCCCCTTTGCCAGAAGCATGGACCGGATCGAGCAGGCGATGGCCGCACTCGACGGCAGCTTCACGCCAACACGCCTGACGGCAGCGCCAAGGCTCGCCATCACCGGCATGGATGCCGAGCCCGGCATTCTGGCAGCACTCGCCCCGGTGATCACGCCGCAGGCGGGCGCCCTTACGGCTGTGAACCTGCCCTCACTGGAAGCCGCCTTCAAGGCGGGCATGACGGTGATCGGCCGCGAAACAGCAGCAGCCTTCGGCCATCTGGTCACGGAAGGCGCGCCGCTGGGCGCAGATGTGAGGGCTCGCATCGCCGCAGCCATGTCCATCAAGGATGACGATCTGGCCGCTGCCGAAGAGGTGCGCGCCCGGTTCACGGCCGAAGTGGATGCCGCCCTTGCCAGCCATGACGCGATCCTGACCCCGGCCCTGCCGGTGGTGCCGCCGCGCCTTTCGCAAGCGGATGATCCGCAGCGGGTTCTCCCCCTCACACGCTATCTGCGGCCGTTCAACCTGTCGGGTCATCCGGCACTGGTTCTGCCGCTCCTCACGCCGGACGGGCTGCCCGCCGGACTTCAGATCATTGGCCGCAAGCAGGGAGATGAGCAGGTCTGCGCCATCGCCCGCTGGCTTTGCGAGACCTTCAAAGACTTCCAGGTGGAGGAATGACCATGGATGCCCTTTCCCAGTCCCCTGCGGACGTGACACTCGAAAGCCTGAAGGCGGAAATCCGGTCCCGCAGGCATGAATTTCATCAGCTGCGCCATATCCCGATTGATATCGTGCGCCAGTTTCAGGCCATCGGCGTCTACCGTGCCTTCGTGCCGGAGCGTTTTGGCGGCGACGCCCTGTCTCCGGCGGCCTTCTGCCGGCTGATCGAGGAAATCGCCAGCGCCGATGCCTCGGCCGGCTGGGTCGCCAGCTTCGGCGTCTCGGCCACCTATCTGGCGGCCCTGCCGAAGGAAACCTATGCCTCCATCTACAGCAAGGACCCCAACACAGTCTTTGCAGGCGGCTTGTTCCCTCCCCAACTTGCCAAGCGCGTGCCCGGCGGGCTGGAAGTCACCGGCCGCTGGCCCTGGGGCTCCGGCGTCATGGGCGCCTCTCTGGTCGGTGCCGGCATCAAGATCGAGGGCGAGGACAGCCCGCTGCCCCGCACCGCCGTCATGCCCCGCCATGCCGTTACCGTGGACGAGACCTGGGACACGGTCGGCCTGCGTGCCACCGGCAGTCACGACATCGTCGCGAACAAGGTCGTGGTGCCGGAAGAATGGACCTTCATCCGGGGCGGCAAGCCGGAAATGGACGACCCGATCTTCCACTATCCGGCTATGGCGCTCGCAGCACAGGTGCTGGCCGTCGTCGCCCTTGGCACCGCACGTGCGGCTCTCGACTGGCTGAGCGAGGACGCCACCAAGCGCGCCTCCATCACCGGCGCACCGAGCCCTGCGGCGCGCGGCTATATCCAGACCGGCTTTGCCCGTGCGGAAGGCCTTCTGTCCGGCGCAAGGGCCGGTTTCTACGACGCCATCGAGGAAGGCTGGCAGCAGATGCTCGAAAAGGGCGAGGTTGACCGCGCCACGCACATCCGCCTGCGCCACGCCGCCTCCAAGGCCGCTGAAGACGGGGCCGAGGCCGCCCGCCTTGCCTTCGTCATGGGCGGCTCGGACGCGATGATGAGCGGCCATCCACTCGGCCGCTGCATGATCGATGCGGCCTGCGTTGCCCAGCACGCCTTCATCGGCGCAGGCAGCTGGCAGGCGGCGGGCGCCGCCCTGCTCGGCCAGCCCGTGCCCCCCGGCTACCCGTGAGACACTCACTCTCATTTCCACTGAAAGGATAAACAAATGGCTGAAGCCAAACAGATCCGCACCCTGCTCTGCATTGCCGTGCAGCAGAACTTCTTCGATCTGCCCTTCGACAAGATCGGCAGCGTCTGGACGGGCTTTGCCACGTTCATGTCGAGCGTTGCCAAGATGGACGGTGTGACCGTGCTGGGCACCATAGATGACGACGAGACCATGGTCGGCACCTCGCCCACGGGCTTCCCGTGGACCTGCTACATGCTCTGCGACTTCCCCGACCGGGATGCCGTGGTCGCGGCCTGCAACCTGTTCCGCACCATTCAGGTCGGCGACGAGAACCATCGCCTGTGGCGCTACATGCGCATCGAGGCGCGCATGGGCCGTGCGCTGCAGATCCCGGATCTGTAAGACGCCGCCAACAGGGTCAAAGCAACAAACCAGAGGAAAGAGCTCAAATGACGATCGCCGCAACACAACCGCAACCCGGTGATCTGGTCGAATTCGACCGGGTCAAGACGCCGATGTACGAGGACGAGGCGCTTTTCGAGGAAGAGCTGGAGCGCATCTTCGGCCGCACCTGGGTGTGGGTCGCCCACACCTCCGAAATCCCGGACAAGGGCTCCTTCGTCCGCTCCTGGGTTGGCCGCCAGCCGGTCATCGTCGTGCGGGACCGCAAGAACGAGATCCACGTGATGGTCAACCGCTGCCGCCACCGGGCCGCAACGGTGTGCGAGGTGAAGAAGGGCAAGACCTCTTCCTTCCAGTGCCCCTATCACGGCTGGGGCTACGGCCTCGACGGCTCCCTGCGCGGGTTGCCCTATCCGGAGCAGTATGGCGAGGACTTCGACAAGGAAGCCCACGGCCTGAAGAAGCTGCGGGTGGAAAGCTATCAGGGCATGATCTTCGCCACCTTCAACGAGGAGATCGAGCCGCTGGAAAGCTTCCTTGCCGGAGCGAAGAAGTGGATCGACCTGTTCATGAAGCAGGGCGGCGGCTTCCCCATCAAGGTACTGGGCGAACATCAGTTCACCTTCCCGGGCAACTGGAAGATCCAGCTGGAGAACACGACCGACGCCTACCACTTCCCCGTGGTGCACAAGTCCTTCCTGCAGTCGCTGGACAAGGAAGCCGAAGCCACCTTCACCTTCCTTGAGGGCGAAGGCTTCGTGGAAGACCTCGGCAACGGCCATTCGGTGATGGTGATGATGCCGGAACTCGTCGACCTCGACGACAACCTCGACGCCGCCATTCCGCAGCGCTTTGAAGCGCTGGCGCAGGAACTGCGGGACGAAGGCTATCCGGAAGATCAGGTGCGCAAGATCGTGCGTGCGGTAGGCGGTGCAGGCTTCAACCTGAACCTCTTCCCGAATGTCTCCTTCTCCCTGTCTTTCTTCCGCGTGCTGCGCCCGATCAACGTGCGCGAGACCGGCATCCGCCACGTCGCGCTCGGCATGGACGGCGGCCCGGTGGCGGCCAACCGCATGCGCCTGCGCCTGCACGAACACTTCCAGGGCCCGCTCGGCTTCGGCTCTCCCGATGATGCGGAAGTGTGGGAACGCGTCCAGCGCGGCACGCTGGGCGGTGAGGATCTGCCGATCCTCGTCAATCGCGGCCTTGTTGACGAAGTGCCCGGCGAGCACGGCCCGCGCGGCCACGTGAGCGCGGAAACCGGCATGCGCGCCGCCTACAAGATGTGGAAGAGGATGATGGACCAATGAACTCGATGAGCACCATCACATCCGCAGTGACCCTGCAGGAAATCACCGAATTCGTCTGGAACGAGGCCGAGCTGCTGGACCGCAAGGACTATGACGCCTGGCTCGCCCTGTGGGCTGGCGAAGGCCATTACATCATGCCGATCAATCCGGACGGCAATTACGAGGACGAGCTGAACCTGTGCTACGACGACGCCAAGATGCGCAAGATGCGGATCGAGCGTTTTCAGGCCGGTTTCTCCATCTCCTCCGCGCCCCCGGCCCAGACCATCCGCACCGTCTCGCGCTTCGTCATCGAGGCCCAGGACGGGGAAACGGTGACGCTGCGCTGCGCCCAGCACCTGATCGAGGACAAGTTCGGCCGCCAGCGCGTCTTTGGCGCGAACCTGCGCTATGTGCTGCTGCGCACCGAAAACGGCCTGCGCATCCGCGACAAGGTGGCAACGCTGCTCAACTCTGACGGGGAGCTGACTGCGCTCAGCTATCTGTTCTGATGGCAGCGCCGCTTCCTGAAAAGATCCAGACAGCCGTCGTGACGGGCGGGGCCACCGGTTTCGGTGCCCTTGCCGTCCGGGCCCTGCACAAGGCCGGTTTCCGCGTCGTCATCACCGACGTGGAAACCGGCCCCGCCGAAGCGCTGGCGCAGGAGCTTGACCTGGCCGGGGAGACGGCGGTCACCGGCACGCTGGACGTGACGAAGCCGGACGACTTCCAGACCATCCTCGACCGCAGCGTCGAGCGCTGGGGCTCGGTCGAGGTGCTGGTGAACAACGCCGCCCGCACCGCCGTCCAGCCCGTGCTGGAGATCGATCCGGCCGACTTCAACGCCATCATGGCGGTCAATGCGGGCGGCACCTTCACCGGCTGCCAGATCTTCGGCCGCCATTTCCGCGACCGCGGCTATGGCCGGATCATCAACATGGCCTCGCTCGCAGGCCAGAACGGCGGCACCGCCACCGGCGCGCATTATGCCGCCTCCAAGGGCGCGATCCTGACGCTGACGAAGATATTCGCACGTGATCTCGCCCCCTTCGGCGTCACCTGCAACGCCATCGCCCCCGGTCCCATGGACACGCCGATGGTGCGCTCGGTGATCACCCCGGAGAAGATGGCCGGTGCGCTGGCCAATATCCCGGTCGGGAAACTGGGGGACCCGGATTTCGTGGCCGGGCTGGTCGCCCTTCTGGCCGGCCCTGAGGCTGCATTCGTCACCGGCGCCTGCTGGGACGTCAACGGCGGGATCTACATGCGATGAATGCGATCAGTCCGAACCAGACGCTTGAGCTGACCGTCACCGGGCGGATCGAGGAACCGGGCAACATCATCCGCCTGCGGCTGGCAAGCCCGGGCGGGGAGCCCCTGCCTCCGTTCACCGCCGGCGCCCATCTCGACATCCACCTTCAGGACGGCACCCTCGACCTGTGGCGGCAGTACTCGCTCTGCTCGGACCCTGCCACGAATACGGCTTACGAAATCGGCGTGCTGAAGGACCCCAAGAGCCGCGGCGGCTCGGAAGCGGTGCACCGGCTGGCAACACCCGGTGCGCGCTTCAGGATCGAGGGGCCGCGCAATCACTTTCCGCTGGAGGAAAGCGCAACCCGCACGGTGCTTTTCGGCGGCGGCATCGGCATCACGCCGATGCTGGCCATGGCCCAGCGCCTCCATGCCCTCGGCCGGGACTTCACCCTGCATTACTGCACCCGCTCGGCCGGCATCACGGCGTTCCGCAGCATGATCGCGGCAAGCCCCTGGGCGGACCGGGTGGTCTTCCATCATGACGATGAAGACGAGGCCCAGCGCCTGCAGCTGCCGCGTGACCTGCCGGAGCCCGGCGCCGGAACGCACCTTTATGTCTGCGGGCCGCAGGGCTTCATGGACTGGGTGATTTCCAGCGCCGAGGCGATGGGCCATGCCCCGTCGCACGTGCACCGCGAGTATTTCTCCGCCGATGTGGACACCACGGGCGAGAGTTTCGAGGTGGAGGCGCGCCTGTCCGGCGTCACCGTGACGGTTGGCCCCGAAGACACGATTGCCAAGGCTCTCGCCCGCGCGGGTGTGAAGATCGAGGTGAAGTGCGAGGAAGGCGTCTGCGGCACCTGCGTGACGGATGTGCTGGAGGGCACGCCCGATCACCGCGACCAGTTTCTGACGGACGGCGAAAAGGAAGAAGGCTCGATGATCTGCGCCTGCTGCTCACGCGCCTGCACCTCGCGCCTCGTGCTCGACATCTGAGGAGGAAGTCATGACCGAGACCCCAATTCCCCCGGAAATCACAGCCTTCCGCGAAGGCATGAGCCGTCTGGGGGCCGCCGTCAATCTGGTGACGACCGATGGCCCCGCCGGGCGCCATGGCATGATCGTCTCGGCTGTCTGTTCGGTGACCGACAGCCCGCCCATGCTGCTGGCCTGCATCAACCAGAACGCCTATGCCCATGACGCCTTTCTGGCCAATGGCACGCTCTGCGTGAATGTGCTGCGGCCCGGGCACCGGGATCTGTCACGCGCCTTTACCAAATGGACAGGCGAAGACCGCTTCTCGCAGGCCGGATGGGACACGCTGGAGACGGGCGCCCCCGTTCTTCAGGGCGCGGCCGTGGCCTTCGACTGCCGGATCATCGATCGCCAGCAGAAAGGGACCCATTCCGTGCTCTTCTGTGAGGTGGCCGCAACCCGGCTGTGGACCGGTACACCGGAAGGGCTGATCTGGTTCAGCCGCGCCTTCCATCAGCTTGAAGCCGCGGCGGGGTAAGCGATGGCAGGACCGGCAGCGCGCTCAGATCTCTCCCAGACCGTCGAAGACCTTCTCCAGAAGGCCGTTGAGTGCTGCCAGCTCCTCGCCAGAGATATTGATGAAGGAAGCGGCGAGGATCTTGTCTGCTTCCATCAGGGCACGGCGGCGCATTTCGTCGCCCTTGGGCGTCAGGGTCACTTCGGTGACGCGGCCATCCGTCGGACGGACACGGGTGGTGACCAGACCATCGGACAGCATGCGCTGCACGATCTTCGTGGCGGTGTTGAGCTTGAGCACGCTGTAGTCGGCAATCTCGGAAACACTGAGGTAGCCGTCCTCGTGCAGCGACATCAGCACGCGCCAGCGCGGCATGTCGAGATCGATGGGCTTCAGGCGGCGCTCCAGCACCTGCACGTAACGCCCGTTCACACGGGAAACCCAGTAAAACGGCCAGTTCCGCTTCATCCGCTTCACAGCCTGCTCGCCCTCGTTGAGAGCGGCCTCTGCGGCCAGAGAGACGTGAGCGGTGTCGGATGCAGTCATGGCCAGTCTTTCCAAGGTTTCGAGGGGCGCAAAGCCTCCGAACAGCGGCGGTCGCAATGAGCCGATTGCCGGTTGCATGCATAACAATACACCAGAGGGGAATTAGATGAAAATGAACGTGATCACAAGTTTTGCTCTTGCCGGCGCAACGGCACTTGGCCTGATGACGGGCGTGGCCTCTGCCCAGACCGTGCTGACCCTGAACAGCTGGCTGCCGCCCAGCCACCCGCAGGTCACCCAGCTGATGCAGCCGATGGCAGAAGACATCGAGCGCGTCACGGAAGGCCGCGTCAAGGTGCAGATCCTGCCGGCGCCGCTCGCTCCCCCGCCTGCCTCCTTCGACCTTGCCAAGAATGGCGTGGCCGACATCACCTATGCCGTCAACGGCTACACGCCGGGCCGCTTCAAGACTGCCGTTCTGGGCGAGATGCCGTTCCTGGGCGACAGCGCGGAAGCCGTGTCAGTCGGCTACTGGCGCACCTATGAGAAGATGCTGAAGGACGCCAACGAATACGAGGGCGTCAAAGTTCTTGCTTTGTTCACGCACGGTCCCGGCGCCATCTTCATGAAGGGCGGCGAACTGACCACGCCGGAAGCCATTGCAGGCAAGAAGGTGCGCGTCGGCAGCACGCTGGCCCATGACCTTGCCACCGGCCTTGGCGCCGTGCCCGTGGAAGGCCCCTCCTCCAAGGCCTACGAGCTTCTGTCCCAGGGCATTGCCGACGGCATTCTCTTCCCCTTCGAATCCGTCAGCTTCTTCAACCTGATCCCGCTGCTGGATCAGGGTCTGGAGTTCCCCGGCGGGCTCTACAACACCACCATGTTCATCGTCATGAACCAGGCGAAGTTCGACAGCCTGGACCCGAAGGACCGTGAAGCCATCGAGACCGTCATCGGCGAGCCGCTGGTCCGCCGCGCCGGCAAGATGTGGGATACCGTCGATGCCGCCGGCCGCAGCGCCATGGAAGGCAAGATCACCCTGCACAAGGCAACGGCGGAAGAAGTCGAGGCCCTCAAGGTCAAGTTCCAGCCGGTGATCGACAAGCGCATCGCGGAAGTCTCCACCAGCGGCGTCGATGGCGCTGCTGCCTACGAGATGCTGAAGGCGGAAATCGCCAAGGCCGCCGCTGAATGAGCACCTGCGTCCAGAAGACGCCCGTCATCGGGGAAAGGCCTGCGCGCAGCGCGGGCCTGACCTGGTTCCGGATGGGCCTTGCAGTCATCTGTGCCGTCATGCTGACCGCCATGATGCTGCTCACCGTGGCCGATGTGGTCGGCCGCTATTTTCTTGCATCCCCCGTTCAGGGCGCCACCGAACTGACCGAAATGCTGCTTGCGGCGGTGATCTTCATCGGCCTTCCCGCCGCAACGCTGGATGATGACCATGTGACCGTGGACATGCTGACCGCCCGTCTGCCCTGGGCAGTCGAAAAGCTGCGCAGGCCCGTTGCCGCACTCGCCTCTGCCGCCATCCTGTGCGTCATCGGCTGGCGCCTTTGGACCGCGGCAGCGCAGGTCGGCTCCTATGGCGGCACCACGATCAGCCTGCAGATCCCGCTGGCACCGCTTGGCTATCTCGTTTCGATCTTCACCGGGCTTGCCGCCCTCATCCTTGTCGCCAAAGCCATTGCCTGCCTCCTTCCGGAGCAGGCTGGGAGGCCCGAATGAACCATTGGGAAGTCGGCATCCTCATCCTCTTCGCCCTTCTGGCCGCCGGAATCCCGATCAGCTTTGCGCTGGCCGCCGTCGGCACCGCCGGAACGGTCGCCATCATCGGCCTCAACCCGGCCCTCTCCCTGCTGGGCCAGACCTTCTTTGACAACAGCCGCAGCTACTCCCTGTCGATCCTTCCCCTCTTCCTGATGATGGGCAACTTCGTCGTGCAGTCGGGCATCGCGCAGGATCTCTACAACGCCGCCTATGCCTGGCTGAGGCACCGGCGCGGCGGGCTGGCGGTGGCGACCGTCTTTGCCTGCGGCGGCTTCTCGTCCGTCTGCGGCTCGTCCCTAGCCACGGCCTCGACCATGGCGAAGATCGCCCTGCCCTCCATGCGCAAGTATGGCTATCCGGACGGGCTCTCCACCGCCTCCATCGCAGCGGGCGGCACGCTGGGCATCCTCATCCCGCCGTCGGTGATCCTCGTCTTCTACGGGATCATGACCCAGCAGGACATCGGCAAGCTGTTCCTCGCCGGCATCGTACCGGGCATCATCGGCATTCTCGGCTATGCGCTTGCGGTGATCATCTCCGTGCGCATCGGCAAGCTGGATCTGCCGGTGGAACCGAAGCTGCCGCTGATGGACCGCATCCGGGCGCTGAAGGGCATCAGCGGTGCCATGCTGCTGTTCGTCTTCGTCATGGGCGGCATCTATCTGGGCGTCTTCACCCCCACCGAAAGTGCCGGCATGGGCGCGGCAGGCGCCTTCCTGCTCGTCATCATCCAGCGGCGGCTCAACCTGCGCCAGACGGTCCTGACGCTCTACGAAACCGCCAAGACCACGGCCGTGATGTTCTTCATCCTGTTCGGCGCCCTGACCTTCACCAACTATGTCAACCTCTCCGGCATGACGCAGGACATTCAGGCGCTGCTCAATTCGGTGGGCAACCATCCGATGCTGATCATCCTGATGATCACGGCCATCTACCTGCTGCTTGGCTGCGTGCTGGAAGGCCTGTCCATGATCACGCTGACCATTCCGGTGTTCTACCCGATTGTCGCGGCCTCCGGCTTCGACCTCATCTGGTTCGGCATCTATGTGGTGATCGTCACCGAGGTCAGCTACATCACCCCGCCCGTCGGCCTCAATGCCTTCGTGCTGCGGTCGGTGGTGCGCGATGTCAGCCTTGGCACCATCTTCCGGGGGCTTGGCGTCTTTGTTGCGGTGGATGTGGGCCGCATTGCCCTGATCCTCGCCTTCCCGGCCATCGTCCTCTTCGTGCCGCGGATGATGTGAGACCAACTCCCGATGAGACTTACTCATCGGGAGTTGGTTAAGCCCGTGCGGCGCCTGAGCCATTTCAAGGCGTGATGCGTCAGCATCTTAAGCCTTGGCATGATAGGCCGGAGGTGTGAAGAAAAGGCCCCGCCGGATTGCTCCGGCGGGGCCTTTCCATTTGCAGGATCAGAGTTCCTTCTCGACCTTGGCAAAGGCCTTGCCGAGGGCGGCGACCAGGATGGAGATTTCCTCCTCACCGATGACCAGCGGGGGCGAGAGGATGATGGTGGAGCCGGCCGGACGGACAATCGCGCCTTCCTGACGCGCGTAGAAGGCCACCTTCTCGGCAATGCCGTTGGACGGATCAAGCGGCGCACGGGTCTTCTTGTCGCCGACGAGATCGATGCCGGCCATCAGGCCCTTGCCGCGCACTTCACCGATGATCGAGGAGACGCCTTCCAGCGGCTTCAGGCCATCGAGCAGCACCTTGCCCATGCGGGCGGCGTTGCCCGGCAGGTCTTCCCGTTCCACGATGTCGAGCGCCGCGAGAGCTGCGGCACAGGCGAGCGGGTGGCCGGTGGAGGTGTAGCCGTGCATCAGGAAGCCGCCCGGCGTCACATCCTTGTACCAGGCCGAGGCCACGCGGCGGTTCAGCACGGTGGCGCCCAGCGGCACATAACCGGCCGAAATGCCCTTGGCGAGGCACATGATATCCGGCTTCACGCCCCAGCCGCGCGAGCCGAACATGGAGCCCGACCGGCCAAAGCCGGTGACGACCTCGTCGGCGATCAGCAGCACGCCGTAGCGGTCGCAGATCTCGCGCACCTTCGGCCAGAAGGAGGCCGGCGGCACGATCACCCCGCCCGCGCCCTGAACCGGCTCGGCGATGAAGGCAGCCACCGTCTGCGGTCCCTGATGATAGATCTCGCGCTCCAGCAGGCGGGCGATGATTTCGGAGAGCTCTTCCGGGTCTTCCGTATAGGGGTTGCGGTAGGTCCAGGGCGTGTCGATCTGGGTGCAGCCCGGCAGCAGCGGCTCGTAGGCGCCACGGTAATAGGGCGAGCCGTTGACGGACACACCGCCGAAATGCACGCCGTGATAGCCGTTCTTCATGGAGATGAACTTGTAGCGGCCCGGCTCTCCGGCAAGCTGCCAGTACTGACGGGCGAGCTTCAGCGCGGTCTCCACCGCGTCCGACCCGTTGGCACTGAAGAACACCTTGTCCATTTCTTCTTCGGCAGCCATGTCGCAGACCTTGGCCGAGAGTTCGATGGAAGGCGGCGTGGTTGTGCCGGCGAAGGACGAGTAATAGGAAATGCGGTCCATCTGGGCGATGATCGCTTCCTTCACCTCACGCCGGTTGTGACCGACGTTGACGTTCCACAGGCCGCCGAAGCCGTCCACATAGCGCTTGCCGTCAATGTCGGTGACATAGCAGCCGTCACCGGCGACGATGATCTGCGGCGGATTGGCCTGCGAGATCAGCGGATGGATCATCGGGTGGAACTGGTGCCGCGTGTTGTTCTCGCGGATGAAGTTGGACGTTTTGTCGAGCATCGTCTGCTCCTCCTTTGGATGGATTCCGTTTTCTTGCTTTTGGGGATGATGCTGCCGGGCGGACAGGCTCTGTGGCAGAACCGCCCGGCAGAAAGGGATCACTCGAAGACAACCCCGAGGTTTTTGTAGAGATCCGGCTGGCGGGTCTTGATCCGCATGGCGAAGAGGAACCCGGCCAGGCCGCAAAGGGCGATGAGAACCGGGAAGGACTGCACCAGCACGCTGTCACTGCCCGACAGAAGTTCCAGATTGCTGCTGACCAGCAGGATGGCGCCGCCAAGACCCACGACCGACAGGGCCGGCAGGATGAGCGTCACAAGGATGCTGTGCTCATGGCCATGCTGGCGGCGGAAGTAGGCGATGATGGCCAGCGACACGAGGAACTGCACCATCAGGATGCCAAGCACGGCAAGGGCCGACATCCAGGAGAACACCACCGCATAGGCATCCGCGCCGCCGATGATGAAGGCGATGAGAATGCTGGCGGCAATCGCCGACTGAAGCCAGCCTGCGGCCGCCGGAGAGCCATGCGCGGCACTGACCTTGCCGAAGATCTTCGCAATCAGCCCCTCACGGCCGAGGGCGAAGAAATAGCGGTTCAGCGTGTTGTGGAAGGACAGGACGCAGGCAAACAGCGACACGATAAGCAGGATTTCCATGGCCGTGACCGACCAGGGGCCCAGCACATCGGCAGCGGCATTGAAATACAGCGTCTCGAGGCCGGCTTCTGCCGTCTGCTGGATCACGGACGAGCCGTAATGCTGCGCGATGGCCCAGGTGGAGAAGGCATAGAAACCGGTGATCAGCAGCACCGCAGCATAGGTTGCACGCGGAATGGTCCGGTCCGGATCACGGGCTTCCTCACCGAAGATGGCGGTTGATTCAAATCCAATGAAAGAACCGATCACAAAGACCAGCGCCACGCCCAGCCCCGGCGAAAACACGACGGACGGTGCGAAATTCTCAAGGCTGAGGCCTTCCGGGCCGCCGCCGCGCAGCAGGATGCCGACATCCAGCATCAGGAGGATGGCGATTTCCAGCACCATGGCGACGCCAAGGATCTTGCCGGAGAAGGAAATGTTGCGCTGGCCGCAGAGATGGACCACCACAAGGGCCGCCAGCGACCATGCCCACCAGGGCGCTTCCAGCCCGAGCCCGGCCATGGCGCCTGCCGTGAAGACGCCGAAGAGCGCGTAGACGGCAATCTGCACCGAACTGTAGGTCACCAGCGCCATGACGGCTCCGGCGACGCCCATCGGCTTGCCAAGTCCTTGAGAAATATAGGTGTAGAAGGCACCGGCACCGCCGACATGGCGGCTCATGGCCGTGAACCCGGCCGAGAAGATGATGTAGAGAAGGCCCGCCAGCACGAAGGCACCGGGAACTCCGGCCCCGTTGCCGAAGGCGAAAGCCACCGGCGAGGCCCCCGCTACAGCCGTCAAAGGCGCGGCTGCAGCCACCACAAAGAAGACAATATGCGCCAGCCCGACCGAGTTGCGGGCAAGCCGCACCTCTCCGCCGGCGCGAGTATTCGCGTCGTTCGTCATGTTTTTACCCCTGGAAGTTCATTTTTATTCTTCAAGTATGACTGCGCGCCGCGCCAGTCCCATTGCACTATGCGTCAAACTTCCGATAATATGCGCCACATTCCCGTAAATCTGCGTAAGGGAAATTCCGGCATGGCAAGAGCGCCTAAAATAAAGTCAGTGCGTGCCTCTGTCTTGACCCCGCTGCTGAAGCACATCGCAGATCAGGGCAGCAATATACAGGAGTTCATCGCCAAATATGGCATCACCCGGACGCAGCTTTCCGACCCCTACTCGGTGCTGCCGCTGGGCCGCTATGTCACCCTGTTCGAGGCGGCTGCCGTCCATCTGAAGGATCCAGATCTGGGGTTGAAGCTGGCCATGCGGGTGCAGCCGGCGGACATGGGGCCAATGGGCGTCCTGTTTTCCCTGTCCCCCAGCATTGCGGCCGGATTCCAGCGGCTGGCGAGCCACGTGATGGCCCTGCAGAGCGGCACCCAGTCCAACATGTTCGAGGTCAATGGCGATCTGGTCTGGACCTACCGGCTGCAGGACCCGGTCATGTGGCCTCGGCGGCAGGATGCGGAATACACGCTGGCCGCCTGCGCCCAGCTGGTGCGCTCCTGCTTCTCGCCGGAGTGGAAGCCGCTGGAAGTGCATTTCGAGCATGCTGAGAGCGCCAATCCGCAGCTTTTACAGCGGATTTTCCGCGCGCCCGTGCTCTACCGGCAGGCCAGCAACCGGATCATCATGGGCCGGGATGATGCGACGCGGATCTACCGCAGCGAGGACCGGGAGCTTGTCACCATTCTGGAGCATCACCTTGCCGACCTGATCGGCGACGAAAGCGATGAAAGCCAGACGATGACCGACCGCATCCGCAACCGGATCAGCCTCTATCTTGGCCAGAAGCCGGTGACGCTGACCGCCCTTGCGGCCGAACTCAACATGTCGGCGCGCAGCCTGCAGCGGCGGCTGGCAGAAGAAGGCACCTCGCTGCGCGATCTCGTCAGGGAGCACCGCATCCAGCTGGCGGCCAATCAGCTGACACAGAAGGATGCCCGCGTCACCCAGATTGCCCACAGTCTGGGCTATGCCGACGGCACGGTCTTCTGGCGCGCCTACCGGGGCTGGAAAGGCGAACCGCCCAGCGCGGCCAAGGGGCAGCGCCGGGCGGCACAGGACGCAAGCGGCGATGACGGTGAGGAGTGGATCACCGGCGGCGCGTAGGCTTTGCCTACCCCCCCTCCCGGTGTCACTTCATGCCCGCAAGCCCCAGCACCAGTTGCGGCCAGATGAGGCAGGCGGCAAGCACCGCCATCTGCAGCAGCACGAAAGGCACCGCCGCCCGGTAGATGGTACCGATGGCCGCATCCGGAACCGTGTTCTTGAGATAGAACAGCGCCATGCCCACAGGCGGCGTCAGGAAGGACGTCTGCAGGCAGACTGCCATCAGGACCGCCACCCAGGCCGGATCATGGCCCATGGCGGTCAGCACCGGCATCACCAGCGGCGCGATGATGAGGATGATCTCCATCCAGTCGAGGAAGAAACCCAGCAGGAACAGGATGAAGAGGATCAGCAGCAGCGTGCCTTCCGGCGGCAGCGGAATGGCATGAAGGGCATCGGCAATCACCTCGTCCCCGCCATAGCCGCGCAGCACCACCGAAAAGCAGGAGGCACCGAAGATCAGCGCGAAGAGAAAGGCCGTCGTCAGCCCGCTTGCCTCACAGACTTCGACGAACCCCTTCCAGCCCAGCCGCCCGGAGCCGATGGCGAGCAGCGTTGCCCCCGCCGCGCCGATACCGGAGGCCTCCGTCGGCGAAGCAATGCCGAAGACGATGGAACCCAGCACGGCCACAACCAGCAGCAGCGGCGCCACCAGAACCCGGGCCAGCTCGCCAAAGGTCACCTTTGCCGCTTCACCGGTCTGCCCCTTGGGGGCCCTCTCCGGCCAGATCAGAGCCACGGTGACGATATAGACCACATAGGCACCGGCGAGCAGCAGGCCCGGCACAATGGCACCCTTGAAAAGGTCCCCCACCGGGATCTGCAGCTGGTCACCCATGACCACCAGCATGATCGACGGCGGAATGAGAATGCCGAGGCATCCGGTCGCGCCAATGGTGCCAAGGCTCAAACGGTCGTCATAGCCTGCCGCCCGCATAGCCGGCATGGCGATGGTGGCGAGCAGCACCACGGAAGCACCGATGATGCCGGTCGAGGCCGCCAGCACGACGCCGATCAGCACCACCGACACCGCCAGCCCGCCCGGCACCTGCCGCAACAGCCCGTGCATAGAGGTGAGCAGCTTTTCGGCAATGCCCGAGCGGTCGAGCATCAGGCCCATGAAGATGAACATGCTCATGGGAATGAGCGAATAGCTGGACAGCGTGTCGAAGGTCCGGTTGGCGACAAAGCCCAGCATGCGGATGGAGGCCATGTCCGCATCAAAGGCAAAGGCATCCAGCACGCTGCCGAGCACGGCAAAGAGCACGCCGACCCCGCCCAGCACAAAAGCCACCGGATAGCCGGAGAACATCACCACCATGAAGGTGGAGAACAGCAGGAAGACGAAAACCGCATCAACGCCCATCGGCGGACCTCCCGGGGCGGATCAGAACGGCAAGGGATTTCAGGAGCACGGAAAGCCCCTGCAGGAAGAGAAGGGCAAAGCCTGCGGCCATGACGCCCTTGATGATGTAGCGGGCCGGCAGGCCGGAGGGCATGGGCGAGCCTTCCCTGAGACGCCAGGAATATTCAAAGATCTTCCAGGAGTTCAGGGTGAGGAACCCGGCGAAGGGCAGCAGCAGGAAGAGAACGCCGAGCACTTCGGCCAGTGCCCTGCCCCGCTCTCCCATGCGCCCGTGCAGGGCATCCACCCGCACATGCATGTCGCGCTGGTAGGCCCAGGCAAGACAGCACATGACCACGACGGCATTCATGTGCCACTGCAGTTCTTCAAGCTCGATCATGCCGAGATTGAACACATAGCGCAGCAGCACATTGCCCAGAATGGTGAGCATCAGCAGCGGCTGTACCAGCGCCCCTGCAAGCCCCACCGACCGGCTAAGCCGGTCCACCAGTTCGACGAAATGCATGAGGATGGCCCCGTTGCAGTGAAGGCGGACGGGCGGCAGGCCATCTGTGCCCCGCCACCCGCGCAATCCTCGTGTTACTGACGGGCAGCCCAGGCTTCGGTCGAGGCGCGATAGGCAGACACGGACTCCCAGACGCGCTTGAAGTCGGCGTCCTTCCCGCTCTGCTCCTTCATCACCTCATCCACCTTGGCCTTGATGGCCTCCAGCACCTCCGGCGGGAACTGGCGCACCTGCACGCCCTTGGCCTCAAAGCCCTTCACCGCTTCCGCATTGGCGGTCTGGGTGGACATGACGGAGCGCAGGTTCGTCGCCTTGCAGGCTTCCTCGATGGCCGTCTTCTGGGCCTCGTCCATGCTGTCCCACTTGGCCTGATTGATGATCAGCTCGTTCATGGCTGCAGGCTGGTGCCAACCCGGCAGGTAGTAGTTCTTGGCGACGTTATCGAGCCCGACGGTAACGTCGATGGCGGGCATGGACAGCTCGGCGCCGTCGATCACGCCCTTCTCCATGCCCGGATAGATCTCACCGGTCGGCAGCAGCACGATGGAGGCGCCGAGCTTGACCATGGTCTCGCCCGCAAGCCCGGCAAAGCGCAGTTTCTTGCCGCTGAAATCAGCGACAGAATTGATCTCGAAAGAATACCAGCCGCCCGCTTCCCGCTCCATCAGGCCGCAGGGAATGGTGACGACGCCCTGCTTGGCATAGATCTCCGACCAGATCTCCCGGCCGCCGCCGTTATAGATCCAGGCCGCGTGGGTCAGCACATCCGGACCGAAGGGGATGCCGCCGAAGAGCTGCACGGCCGGGAAGCGCCCGGCCACATAGAGCGGCGAGGTGTAGCCCGCATCCAGCGAGCCCTGCTGCACGGCGTCGAAAATCTGCAGCGGCGGCACCAGCTTGCCGGCCGAATAGACCTTCACCTTGAGGCTGCCACCCGACAGGGCATTCAGCTTCTCCGCCAGATATTCGGCATTCTGGCCGCTGGCCGGCATGGTCAGGGGCCAGGCGCTCTGCAGATCCAGAGAAACGGTATCCGCCTGCGCTGGCGCGGCTGCCACAAGTGCCGTTGTCAATGCGAGGGCCGCCAGACGCGGCAGAGAACGGGTGAATTTCATGATGAACCTCTGGGCATGGGCCAGCATCGGGAGAAAATTACTTTTTTCCCGCGTGGATCTTGTTGTTTATCGATGGGATCACCTGCCGGTGAAACATGCTGCAAGGTCAGGCTTGCACTTTGATCTTCCGGAATAAATCGCGCATTCCGGAAAACTCTGTTGCAGCCAGCGCAAGAAAGCAGCGCTTGCCCCGCATCCCGCCCGCAAAGATAAGCCGGGCGGCGGAAGCGGACGCCCCAGCCAGATGCAGAAGGCCGCCTTCACGCGCATGAAGACGGCCTCAGGGTTTCATCTCACATCCAACGAAATAAACTATTCCTCACGCCATCCGCAGGACAGGCTTGATGGCAGAGCCCGTTTCGGAGGCATGGATGGCGGCGTTGATTTCGTCGAACTCATAGAAGGTGATGAGCTTGTCGAAGGGGAAAAGCCCCTTCTTGTAGAGCTCAACCAGATGCGGGATGAACACATCCGGATCGCTCTCGCCTTCCACGATTCCCATCAGCCGCCGCCCGCCGCTCATGAAATGCATCTCGTTGATCTGCAGCTCCGCCTCCGGCCCGGACGCCCCGAGAATGCCGCAGGTTCCGGCGTTGGCAAGCGCCATCACGGCCGAGCGGATGACCGGCGGCAGGCCCGTGGTGTCGAGGGCATAGTTCACGCCTGCACCGGTGAGGGCGAGGATCGCCGCCGTGGCATCTTCCGCCTTGGGATTGATGACATGGGTCGCGCCCAGTTCCTTCGCCAGTTCCAGCCTGTCCGGATTGAGATCCACCGCGATGATGGTCCGCGCTCCGGCCACCTTGGCCGCCATCACGGCGGAAAGGCCAACAGACCCGGCACCGAAGACGGCAAAGCTCTTGCCCTCTCGCACCTTCAGCGCATTCAGCACCGCTCCCGCTCCGGTCTGGATGCCGCAGGCGAGCGGCCCCAGAAGCTCCAGCGGCGCGCCCTCCGGCACCTTCACCACATTCCTTTCATTGCAGATGGCATGGCTTGCAAAGGAGGACTGGCCGAAGAAATTGCCATGCACCCGCTCGCCGTCCTTCGACAGAGCCGTCGAGCCGTCAGCGCGCGTTGCAAAGAAGTTGCGCGGGAAGAACTCGTAGCAATAGGACGGCTGATGCTCCTTGCAGGTTTCGCAGTAGCCGCAGGAGTTGAACGTCATGACCACACGGTCGCCCGGCTTCACCTTGGTAACGGCACTGCCGGTGCTGCGCACGATGCCGGCGCCTTCATGCCCCAGAACCACCGGCATCGGCGTCGGCAGCATGCCGTCCCGCACCACGATGTCGGTGTGGCACACGCCCGTGGCCACCACCTCCACCAGAATTTCATCTGCCCTCGGCTCTTCCAGATCCAGCGTTTCCAGAACGAGATCCGCCCGCGTCTCGCGCGCGACGGCTGCCTTGATTTTCATGATTGCCTCCAGCAACGGAAAGGGCCGGACACCGGCGGGCACAAGGCCAGCCAGCGTCCGGCGGAAGGGATGTCAGAACGGATAAGGCTGGGCCTGATCGCGGACGGTCACCCATTGCCACTGGGTGAATTCCTCGATGTCGGCAGGCCCGCCGATGCGGGTGCCGTTGCCCGACTTGCCGAAGCCGCCGAAGGGCGCAAAGGGCCCGCCGTTCACCGTCTGGTCGTTGATATGCAGCATGCCTGTGCGCAGCTGATTGCCGATGGCCATGGCGCGCGACGTGCTGGCCGAGAGAATGCCGGCGGACAGGCCGTAGTCATCGTCCTGCGCAATGCGGACAGCTTCCGCATCGCTGGCAAAACTCATGATGCAGGCCACCGGCCCGAACAGCTCTTCCCGGAAGGCCAGCATCTCCGGCGTGATGCCCGCCAGAACGGTTGCCGGATAAAACAGGCCATCCGCCTTGCCGCCCGCCAGAAGCCGGGCGCCCTTGGCAACCGCATCATCAACGATGTGCTGGATCGTCTCGACCTGATTGGGGGAAATGACCGGCCCCAGCGCCACCCGGCCGGAGGCAGGATCGCCCACCGGCAGATGCCGGGCCTTGGCCGCGATCTTCTCCGCCAGCGCCTCCACAATGCTTTCATGTGCAAGGACAAGACCTGTCGCCATGCAGATCTGCCCCTGATGCAGGAAGGCGCCCCAGGCGCAGTTGGAGGCGGCCACATCCACGTCCGCATCATCCAGAACGATCAGCACGTTCTTGCCGCCCAGTTCCAGCTGCACCTTCTTGAGATGGCGTCCGCAGACTTCGCCCACCTTCGAGCCACCCGCCGCCGAGCCGGTGAAGGAAATCATGGCAATGTTCGGGTCCTTGCACATGGCCTCGCCCGCATCCGCGCCGCCCGGCAGCACATGCAGGACACCGGCGGGAAGGCCAGCGTCCTCGAACAGCCGGGCGATGATGATGCCACCGGAAATGGGCGTGCGCGGGTCGGGCTTGTGCACCACCGCATTGCCCACCGCCAGCGCCGCAGCGATGGCACGCACCGACAGAACCAGCGGAAAGTTATAGGGCGAGATGACACCCACCACCCCATGCGGCAGGCGCCGGGCGTGGCTGCTGCGGCCATCCATCGTGGGCAGAACCAGCCCCATGGGCATGGTGGCCAGCGAGGCGGCATGGCGCAAGAACTGGGCGCCGTGCTCTATCTCGATGCCCGCCTTGGCCTCGATCGAGCCGCTTTCGCGCATGATCCAGGGGATCAGCTCCTGCCCGTTCTGCTCCAGAAGATCAGCAGCCCGGTTCAGGATCGCGGCACGCGCCTGCGGCAGCATGGCAGTCCAGGCCTTCTGCCCAGCAGCGGCGGCCCTTGCTGCGGCGGCAACCTCCTGCGGCCCGGCGAGGCCCGTTTCGGCAAGCACGTCTCCGGTCGCAGGCTCGCGCACGGTCAGCGTACCGGCGGCAGATGCAGACCAGCTGCCGTCAAATATGCGTCCGCTCCAGCTTCCCGGCTTCAGAAATCCGGCATGCAGCATGTTCATGATCAGGTCCTCCCTTTGGCCGGAGGCGCCGCAGTTTGCCCTGCCGCACCGCCCGTGCCGTCCTCCTCTTGGCAGCTTCCGCCGCCAGACCATCTCCTCAAATGGCCGTAGTTTCCCTTAGGCAAGCGCCGTGCCACAACGGGCCTGCGCCGGACATACGGGGCAAGCCACTGAAGAAAATGGACTTTTCAGCAAGGGACAACGGGCGGGCAGCCATGCCGCATTCCTCAGGGTTTCAGAATTTCATTGAATGATCTGTCATTTTCATAAAAACATGAAACTCATGAACACACCCGGCACCCCTGACCATCTGATTTCCCTGGCCGAAGCCTCGGCCCGCACGGGCCGGATAATCAGGCGCGGGGCCTTCAGCGAGCTGCCCACCGCCGCCCCGCCAACGCTGGATGACCTTGCACATTCGCTGCTCTTTGCTCTCGGCGACGGACGTATCTGGCTCAACGACCAGCGCATGGTGCTGATCCAGTCGCAGGTGCTGGGCGCGCTTCGGGCGGAGCTGATCGACACGCTGGGCATGGAACGGGCCAAGGCGCTGCTGATGCGCATCGGCTATCTGCAGGGCGTAAGGGCGGCGGAACTGGTGCTGGACCGCTTTGCCGGAGCCAGCATCACCCAGCTTCTGGCCGCAGGTCCACGCGTTCACACGCTGGAGGGCTTCGTCAAGGTGACGACCCGCCACTTCGAGTTCGATGCGGACAAGGGAACCTATCACGGAGAGTTCGTCTGGGAGGACTCCTCCGAGGCAGCAGAACATCACGCCAGCCATGGCCTTGCGCAGGAGCCCGTATGCTGGATGCAGACCGGCGTGCCCTCCGGCTACACCAGCCGCATTCTCGGCCACCCGGTGTTCTTCCGCGAGATCGAATGCGCCGGCATGGGCGCGCCGCACTGCCTTGTGGTGGGACGCGATGCTGCGGCTTGGGGCAAAGACGCGCCGGAGCAGGAATATTGCGGCCTGTCCTGGCGCGGGCGCAGCGCCGCCACCAGCACCAAAGGCCCGTCAGCGGAAACGGCCGCAACAGAGCCTGCTGCCCACGGCCCGAGTGGCATGGTCGGCGTCTCCGCCAGCTTCCAGCGCGCCAGCCACCTACTGGAAAAGGTCGCCGCAACCGATGCGACCGTGCTCTTCATCGGCGAATCCGGTGTGGGCAAGGAGCTGTTTTCCAGCCAGTTGCACCAGCTGGGCCGGCGCAGCAAGGCCCCCTTCATCGCCATCAACTGTGCGGCCATTCCGGACAATCTGGTGGAATCCGAACTCTTCGGCGTCGAAAAAGGCGCCTATACCGGGGCGGTTGCGGCCCGTCCCGGCTATTTCGAGCGGGCTGAGGGCGGCACGCTGTTTCTGGACGAGATCGCCTCCCTCACCTTCTCCGCACAGGGCAAACTGCTGCGCGCCATTCAGGAGCGCACCATCGAGCGGCTGGGCGGCACCCGCTCCATTCCAGTGAATGTGCGCATCGTTGCGGCCAGCAATGTGGATCTGGCGCAGGAAGTCTCTGCCGGGCGCTTCCGGCGCGACCTTTATTACCGCCTCAACGTCTGCCCCATCCACATCCCCCCGCTGCGGGAGCGGCGCGATGACATCCCCCTGCTCTGCGCCCATTTTCTGGCCCAGTTCCGGGAGAAGCACGGCAAGGCCATCACAGGCTTCAGCCGCAGCACCATGGACGCGCTGCTGGCCTATGACTTTCCCGGCAACATCCGCGAATTGCAGAACCTTGTGGAGCGCGGCGTGGTCTTTGCCGATGACAACGGCCTGATCGGCCTGCACCACGTGTTTCAGGGCAGCGAACGGCCGACAGGCCCTGTGCCGGTGCTGCGCACGACGCCCGGCACCGCCCCGCTTCCAGCCCGCAGCGAAGGGCTTGGACAGATCGAGGCACAGGAACAGGCGCTCTACAGCGATGCGCTGACGCAGGAAAAAGGCAACATCTCCGCAGCCGCCCGCCGCCTTGGCCTGACACGGGCACGGCTGGAATACCGCCTGCGCAAGCACGGGCTGATCTGAGGGCACTTGGGCCAAGGCCCGGATGCCGCTCGGCGTCTGGAGTTACAGGCTGGGCATCAGGTCCAGCAGGTGCCGGGCATAGGGGCTGGCCGGGGCGGTGAAGAGCTGTTCGGTCTCCGCTTCTTCGACGATCAGCCCCTCCTTCATCACGATCACCCGGTCGCACATCTGGCGCACCACCGGCAGGTCGTGGCTGATGAACAGCACCGTGAGATCCAGCGCATCACGCAGGTCCTTCAACAGGTTCAGGATCTGCGCCTGGATCGACACATCAAGCGCCGAGGTCGGCTCGTCGCAAATGAGAAACCGGGGCCGCGTCGCCAGCGCCCGGGCAATGGCGATGCGCTGGCGCTGGCCGCCGGAGAATTCATGCGGATACTTGTCCGCAGCCGCCGCCCCAAGCCCGACCGCCTCCAGAAGATCCGCCACGATCCTGCGCCGCTCGGCAGATGACGTGGCAAGGCCATGGTGGGTCAGCGGCTCGGCAATGATCCGGCCCGTGCTCATGCGCGGGTTGAGCGAGGAATACGGGTCCTGGAAGATCATCTGCACCTGCTGGCGCAGGGCCCTGTCTTCCGCCCGGCTCGCCGCCCCGCCCACGGTCTTGCCATCAAAGCTGATGCTCCCGGACGTGGGCCGGTAGATCTGCACCAGCATGCGGGCGAGCGAGGACTTGCCGCAACCGGACTCGCCCACCAGTCCCAGCACCTCGCCCTGCCGGATATCGAGGCTGACGCCGCGCACGGCCTCGAAATAGCGGCGGTTGGAGGGCAGCAGCGCCGCCTTCGTCTGGAAGCGCAGGCGCACATCGCGCACCTCGATGAGGGGCTTGGCGTCAGCCGCCTTCACGCCGGCCTCCCGCCCTTCCGTCAGCCACTGCAGCGCCGGGCTGTGGTCTGTGCTGAGCGGAGCGTCCTCCGCCTGCGGCGGATAGGTCAGGCGCGGAAAGCGGTCCAGCTTGCGGTCGCCGCGCGGCACGGCGCCGATGAGGCTGCGGGTATAGGGATGGGCGGGCGCATCGATGATCTGCCGCACCGGCCCGCTTTCCACCACCTCGCCCCGGTACATCACCACCACCCGGTCTGCCGTGCCGGAGATGACGCCCATGTCGTGGGTGACGAGAATGACGCCGATGCCCCGCTCCTTCACCAGCTTGCGGATGAGATCAAGGATCTGCGCCTGCACGGACACATCCAGCGCCGTCGTCGGTTCATCAGCAATGATCAGGTCAGGGTCGGAGCACAGCGCCAGCGCAATCACCACACGCTGGCGCATGCCACCGGAAAACTGATGCGGATAGGCCGCAATGCGCTCTGCCGGATTGGCGATGCCAACTTGCGCCAAGAGGCCAATGGCCTTCTCCCGCGCTTCCCCCTCGCTCATGGGCTGGTGAATGCGGATGGTCTCGATCAGCTGCGCCCCGACCGTCATAAGCGGGTTGAGGCTGGTGAGCGGGTCCTGAAAGATCATCGAGATGCGCTTGCCGCGAAGGCGCCGCATGGTCTTTTCGCTGGCCGGATCGATCGCCTCACCGTCAAAGCGGATTTCGCCTGCCGTCACCCGGCCCGGCGCTTCCAGAAGGCCCATCACGGCGCTGCCGATGGTGGACTTGCCCGCACCGGACTCGCCGACGATGCCCACGATCTCGCCGCGCCCAACCTCGAGGCTGACATTCTGCACGGCCACAAAAGTGCCGAGGGGCTGCGGGTATTCCACCCTCATGCCGGAAATGGAGAGCAAGGACATGAAAGGCCTCCAGTCAGCGCAGCTTGGGGTCGAGGACGTCACGCAGCCAGTCCCCCACGAGGTTGACCGACAGCACCAGCAGCGCCAGCGTCATGCCCGGAAACACCACCAGCCAGCGTTCACCGGAGAACAGGAAGTTGTTGCCGATGCGGATCAGCGTGCCGAGCGAGGGCTCGGAGGCCGGAATGCCGACACCGAGAAAGCTCAGCGTCGCCTCACCCAGCACCGCAACGCCGAGGTTGATGGTGGCAATCACCAGCACCGGGCCCATGACGTTGGGCAGGATGTGGCGGACGAGTATCCGCGGCGCGGAAATGCCGGTCACCTGCGCGGCCAGCACAAAGTCCTTGTTGCGCTGAACCAGCGTCGAGGCGCGCACCGTGCGGGCCACCTGCGGCCAGATCGACAGGCTGAGCGCGAAGATGATGACGAACACCGCAAGCTGATCGTGCTGTTCCGGCGGCAGGATGCCCCGGCTGACGCCATCCACCAGCAGCGCCACCATGATGGCCGGAAAGGTCATCTGGATATCGACGACACGCATCACGATGGCATCCGTCAGCCCGCCGAAATAGCCGGCCAGCAGCCCGAACAGGAGACCAAAGAAAACCGCCGCAGCCACCGAAACACCGCCCACCATCAGCGATGTGCGGGTGCCGTAAAGCAGTGCGGAAAAGAGGTCGCGGCCCTGATCGTCCGTGCCCAGCAGAAACTCCGGGCTACCGCCCTCCTGCCAGACCGGCGGCAGCAGCGAGTTGAGCAAGTCGAGCGAGGCAATGTCGAAGGGATTGTGCGGGGCAATCAGCGGCGCTGCGATGGCGGCAAGGATCATGACCCCGCCGATCAGAGCAGCCAGAACCGTCAGCGGTGAAGCCAGAAAGCGGTAGAGCACCGGGCGCCGGGCGACCCAAAGGCGCAGACCGGATGGCGTGGCAGTAGCAGGCATCCGTTTCCCCTCAGCTGGCGCTGGCGCGCAGGCGCGGATCAACCGCATAGTAAAGCAGGTCCACCACCAGGTTGACCGTCACGAAGATCACCGCCACCAGCAGCAGGTAGGTGGAGATGACAGGGATATCGACCGTCGAAATAGCCTGCAGGAACAGAAGGCCGATGCCCGGCCACTGGAACACGCTCTCGGTGATGATGCCGAAGGCGATGATCGAGCCGAATTGCAGCCCGGCAATGGTCATCACCGGCACCAGCGTGTTCTTCAGCGCGTGGCGGAAGTGGATGCGCCGCGCCGGCAGGCCACGCGCCTTGGCAAAGCGGATGAAATCCATGCGCATCACCTCCAGCATCTCTGCCCGCACGAGGCGCATGATGAAGGTGAGCTGGAAGAGGCCCAGCGTGAAGGCCGGAAGGATGATCGAGAGCCAGCCGGAGCGGGTCAGAAGCCCCGTTGTCCAGAAACCGAGATCCACCGTTTCGCCCCGGCCAAAGGTCGGCAGCAGGTTAAGCTCCACGCCGAAATAGACCATCAGCATCAGCCCGACAAAGAACGTGGGCATGGAAATCCCGGCGAGCGAAAAGATCATGATCGCCCGCGCCAGCCAGCTGTCCGGCTTCAGCCCCGCCAGCACGCCGAGCGGAATGCCCAGCGCCAGAGCCAGCGAGAAGGCAATGACGCTGAGTTCGATGGAGGCCGGAAGCCGGTCGGCGATGAGGCGGCCCACCGGCTGGCCCATCTGGTAGGACAGGCCGAACTCGCCCTGCACCACCCGGCCAATGAAATGGCCAAACTGCACCAGCACCGGATCATTCAGCCCCAGCGCCTCACGCAGCGCCGCCCGGTCGGCCAGCGTCGTTTCCTCGCTGACCAGTTGCGACACGGGATCGCCCAGATAGCGGAACATGACAAAGGCCACGAGCGCCACGACGAGCAGCACGATGCCTGCCTGAAACAGGCGGCGGAGCATGTAGAAGATCATAGCGCCCACAATCCCAAGCTTGGCTGCGGCACCGGGAGACCGGTGCCGCAGCTTCTGACAGCGAGCTTACTGCCCGATGGTCACATGACGCCAGTCGAAGACGTTGTCGGCACGCCGTTCCAGCTTCACGTTCTTGCCCGTGCCCCACGCAGCCCAGGTCTGGTGCAGCGGCACATAGGCCACGTCCTTGGTGGTGATGGTCCAGGCCTCGCGGATCAGCGCATTCCGCTTGTCCTGATCAGCTTCCTTCAGGATCTCACCCGCCAGGCGGTCCACCTCCGGGTTGCAGTAGCCGGCGAAGTTGGACTTGCCGGCGACGATCTTCGTCAGGTCATCCTTGTCCCACAGCGGCCGGTCCGGCGAGACGCGCGGGCACATGTGCAGGGAGTAGAGCGCGATGTGGCTGTCGAGGCTGGACGGGGTGGTGCCCAGCATCGCAAGGCCAAAGTCCATGTTCGGGGCGGTAATGGATTCCAGATACTTGGCACGCGGCTGAACATTCGGCTTGGCCTTGATGCCCACCTTCGCCAGCATGGAGGAAATGGCAAGGCAGGTCGCCTCATCATTCACATACATGTCGTTGGAGCACTGGTAGGTCATGGCGAAGCCATCCGGATAACCGGCTTCCGCCAGCAGCGCCTTGGCCTTTTCCGGATCATAATCCAGCCGCTTGATCTCGTCCGTGTAACCGTTGACGCCCGGCGCCACCATCAGGGCCGCAGGCGTGGTCTGGCCGCGCATGATCTTGTCACGGATGGTGTTGATGTCGATGGCCCGGTAGATGGCCTCGCGCACGCGCACATCCTTCAGCGGATTGACACCCTCAAGGCCGGAGCCCGGCAGCGTCTCCTTCCACTGGTTCATGGACAGATACATGGTGCGCACTTCCGGGCCGGCTGCAACCTGCGTATTGGGAGCGGCCTCAAGGCGCGGAATGTCCTGCACCGGAATGGGGAACACCACATCCAACTGACCGGCCAGAAGTCCTGCAACGCGGGTCGCCGGGTTCGGCACGGGGGTGTAGGTCACCTTGTCCACGTTGCCCGTCTTTGCGGCGGCACCCCACCACTGCGGATAAGCCTCAAGCACGGTGCGCACGCCCGGCTCACGCGCTGCCAGCTTGTAGGGGCCGGTGCCGTTCTCGTGCAGGGTCGCGTAGTTTTCCGTGTCCCCGCCCTTCTGCGGCGGCGCCACCTTGTTCGCCTCAGACCAGGACTTGGACATGATGTACCAGTTGGCCCAGGTGTAGTTCAGGATCGGGTTCGGTTCCTTTGTGATGAAATCAACCGTGTGATCATCCACCTTGACGATCTCGACACCTGCCGGAAGGCGGTTCTTGAAGTCGGACGAGCCGGAGCGCACGCGCTCGGCGGAGTAGATCACGTCATCTGCGGTAAAGGGGCTGCCGTCATGGAAGGTCACGCCCTTGCGCAGATGGAAGCGCCACTGGGTGGGTGACAGCATTTCCCAGCTTTCGGCCAGCGCCGGCTCAAGCTTCAGATCCGGCGTGCGGCGCACGAGGCCTTCATAGACGTTGCCCAGAAAGCCGGAGGTGAACACCTCTTCCACCGCATAGGGGTCCATGGACACCAGATCGCCCTGCGAGGCAAAGCGAAGCTCCGCCGCCTGCACATTCGCCGCAAAGGCAAATAAAACGGAAGAGGAAAGCAGAAGTGCTGCGCGTTTCGCCTGTGTCATGGCCGAACCCGTATGATTGAGATGCCCTGAGGCAACAAAGGAAGGAGCGCTATCAGTCCCAGAGGCGCCAAAGCCTGTCAAGGCAACCGGCCGCCGGAAATGCCCGCAAGAAAAATAAGGCAGTGAACATGCTCATGCTTCAAGCTGGCCGAGCAGGCGCTGTGCCGTCAGTTCATCCGTGATGACAACGTCCATGTCCAGCGCCTTCAGGGCGGCGCGCATCATCTGGGTCTTCTCGCGCCCGCCGGAAATCAGCACCTTGGACTTCACCCGGTCGAGCCGGTCGAGCGGGATGGAAATGGAGCGCTCATTCACCGGATGCGGCACGGTTCGCCCTTCCGCATCGAGGAAATGATAGAGCACGTCACCCACAGCCCCCGCCGCCACAAGGGACTGGCGCTCGGCTTCCGACACCTGCCCCAGCCGGTAGGAAGTGGTGAGCGTCGAGATACCGCCGCAGGAGAGCAGCGCCACATCGCAGGTCTCGGCCATCTGCAGAACCTGATCAAGGCCGCAATGCTCCAGCAGCGCGTGGCGGGTCTGGACGGAATCCACCAGCGCAGGTGCGGGCACGAGGAAACCTTCGGCATCGAAGAGTTCGGCAAACTGCCAGGCGAATTCCGCCGGGTTGAAGCGCTTGGCCTGCGAGATACCGCCCAGGAGCGAGATGACGCGCACGCCTTCCAGCTGCCGCCCCTCAATGAAAGGCAGCATCTGATGCAGCGTGCGGCCCCAGCCCACGCCAACAGTCATGCGGTTGGCCATGATGCCGGAGACATAGGTGCCTGCCGCAGATGCAATTGCCCGGGTCGGGTCGCCGTCAGGATCGGAGAAAGGCGCGACGATGGCCTGCCGCAGGCCGAAGCGCTCTTCCAGCTGGCGCTGCAGCTCCACCAGCGGGGCGATATCCGACTTGATGCGGATGATCACCTCGCCCCGCTTGCGGGCATCGGACAGGAGCCGCGTGATGAGAATGCGGTTCACGTCCAGCTTCTTGGCAACTTCCGACTGGGTCAGCCCCTCGACATAGTAGAGCCAGGCAGCGCGGATGCGGAGCTGGCCGTGCTGGTCGGCAGGGCCGCGCTCCCGCGCTCCGTTCGTCTGGCTGCTGAGGCTGTCGGACATGGGCATTTCCCGTTATCGATGAGGAATCTTCATCCCCCCATCATAGGTGCTGCCGCAGGATTTTGCCAATCTGATCCGGGACTTCCACTTGCGGCATGTGCCCGGCGCCCTCGATGAGGTGCAAGGCTACCTGACCACCGGCGCGCAAGGCATGCTGCCAGGGGATGATCTCATCCTGCCGGCCCCAGATGATCCGCGCCGGAACATCGAGACGGCCCAGCGCCGCGCGCAGATCAAATCCCTGCGTGCCATCGGGGAACAGCACATCGGCCAGCGCCGTTTGCGCAGCCCTGAGGGCCGCATCCTTGCGCCCGGCCATGGCGGCCTTGGCGTAGCCATCGGTGATCATGTCCGGATTGGCAACGAGGCAGCGCAACCAGGGCGCAAGGCTCTCGGCCCGCTGCGCCCGGCAGATTCCGGAGAGAACCTGACCGTTGATTTCCGCCCCAAGGCCAGCAGGCGCGATCAGCGTCAGGCTTTCCACCTGCCGGGGCCGCGTATCGGCCAGCGCCAGCGCCAGAGCGCCGCCAAGGCTGTGGCCGATCAGATGCACCTTCTCCTCGCCCGTCTGCTCCAGCGCCCGGCGCAGTTCGGCAGCGAGCGAAGCGAAGTCCGCAATGCGCAGGCGCGGCGATTTGCCATGTGAGGGCAGTTCGATCCGGATCAGCGGACGGTGCTTGAGATAGGCCTCAAGCGGCGCCCAGCTTGCTCCGTCGCTGGCAAAGCCATGGATAAGCACAACGGGAAGCCCGGTGCCGCCCTTGCTGCGGGTGATGGACAGCGGACCGGTCTGCCACTCGGGAGAAGACGGAAGCCCCGGCGAGGACATGACCGCTTCCGCAGCCACACCTGCCCTGCCCGCCTCAAGCGCCTTGCGCACATCCTCCCCCTGCACGCGGCCCTCAGGGCCGGAACCGGAGATGGCGCCAAGATCAACGCCGCCTTCGCGCGCAAGGCTGCGGGCCAGCGGCGTGGCACGCAGGCCCTTGCCCCCGCCTGCTGTTTCACCTGCAGGCACGGCAACGGGTGCAGCGGCGGGAGCAACCGCTACAGGTTCCGGCGAAGCTTCAGGCGTTTCAACAGCAGGCGCGGCGGATTGGTTAGGCGGCTCACCAACAGCTTCATCCTTGCCATAGAGCCAGGCGACCGTTGCGCCAATCGGCACATCCGTTCCTTCTGCAATGACATGATGCAGGAAGCCGGAAGCAGGCGCCTCCACTTCCATGGCGGCCTTGTCGGTTTCGATGTCGAAAAGCGGCGCGCCCTTCTCCACCCAGTCACCCGGTGCGACATGCCAGGTGGCGAGCTTGCCGCTCGCCATATCCATGTCCACCTTCGGCATGATCACTTCATTGGGCATTACACACGACCCTTCGCCAGCTTGCGGGCCGCATCCAGAATATCCGGCACCTGCGGCACAACGGCCTTTTCAAGCTCGGGATTATAGGGGATCGGGCTTTCGGCCCCGCCCAGGCGGATGATCGGCGCGTCGAGGAAGTCGAACGCATCGCTTTCGGCCACCATGGCGCTGACTTCAGCGCCAACGCCCAGCGTCTTCACGCCCTCATAGACGCAGACGAGACGGCCGGTCTTGCGTACGGAAGCCAGAACCGTTTCACGGTCCATTGGCCGCACGGTGCGCAGGTCGATCACTTCAGCGCTGATGCCTTCGGCTTCCAGCGTGGCGGCTGCCTCAAGCGCCTTGTGCACCATGATGGCGGTGGCGACGATGGTGAGGTCCTTGCCCGGACGGCGGATCGCGGCCTTGCCGATCGGCGTCGTGTAATGCCCCTCAGGCACATGCCCCTTCATCTTGTAGAGGATCTTGTGCTCGAAGATCATCACCGGGTCCGGATCTTCCAGCGCTGCCAGCAACAGGCCCTTGGCATCTTCCGGCGTCGAGGGCTGCACCACCTTCAGGCCCGGCACATGACCCAGCCAGGCCTCAAGGCTCTGGGAGTGCTGCGCCGCTGCGCCCGTGCCGGAGCCAGCCGGAAAGCGCATGACCAGCGGCACAGAAACGGCGCCACCCAGCATGTAACGCAACTTGGCCGCCTGATTGACGATCTGTTCCATGGCGAGGGCGGCAAAGTCGGAGAACTGGAACTCGAAGATGGGCCGCAGACCGGTCAGCGCCGCGCCAACAGCGACACCGGCACCGCCCAGTTCCGAGATGGGCGTATCCATCACCCGGTCTGTGCCGTATTTGTGCACAAGGTCGCCAGTCACCTGAAAGGCGCCGCCGTAGACTCCGATGTCCTCGCCCATGAGAACGACGCGGGGATCTGAGCCCAGCGCCAAATCCATGGCTTCGCGGATGGCCTCGGCATAGGAGAGTTCGCGGAGGGGGCTCGCCGGATGCGCGTTCATGCTGCGGTCTCTTCAGTGTAAACGAAACGGGTGGCCTCGGAGGCCTTTGGCGAAGGGCTCGCGGCGGCAAAGGCGATGGCATCGGCAATCTGCTGCGCCACACTGGCCTCCAGCGCCTCGATGCCTTCCTGGTTCAGGATGCCGTGATCAACCAGCATGGCGGCCATGCGCTTGATCGGGTCGCGGTCCATCCACTCGGCGATTTCTTCCTTGGTGCGGTAGCGGTTGCGGTCGGACTTGGAATGGCCGCGCCACCGGTAGGTGACGTTCTCGACCAGGCTCGGCCCCTCGCCTGCACGCGCACGGGCCACAGCCGCATCCACGGCTTCGGCAACGGCGGAGAAGTCATTCCCGTCCACGGTCACGCCCGGCATGCTGTAGGCGGCGGCGCGCTCGGAAATGTGCTTCACAGCCGTGGAGCGCTCCACCGAAGTGGACATGCCGTATTTGTTGTTCTCGCAGACGAAAACCACCGGCAGATTCCAGACTGAAGCCATGTTCAGCGCCTCGTGGAAAGCGCCCTCGTTGTTGGCGCCATCGCCGAAGAAGCAGACCGTCACAGCGCCCGTGCCCAGCCGCTTGGCCGCAAGGGCGGCACCCACGGCAATCGGCAGACCGCCACCAACAATGCCATTGGCGCCGAGATTGCCCTTGGCCACATCGGCGATGTGCATGGAGCCGCCACGGCCCCGGCAGTAGCCGGTTTCCTTGCCGAAGAACTCGGCAAACATCCGCCCCAGATCCGCGCCCTTGGCAACGCAGTGGCCATGGCCTCGGTGGTTGGAGGTGATCTTGTCCTCATCCGTCAGTGACATGGATGAACCTACGGCGGAAGCTTCCTGCCCGATCGACAGGTGCATCGTGCCGTGAATGAGGCCGCGCATGTAGCTGTCTTCCGCGCCTTCCTCGAACTTGCGGATCAGCATCATCTTGCGCAGCGCTTCCGTCAGCGCCTCGGGCGAGTAGGTGCGCAGCGCATAGGGAAGATTGGCATCGGTTGCGGGCACAGCGCCCTTTGCCTTTTCATCGGTGTTGGCCATGGCTCTGTCCTCAGGCATGCGCCGGCTCTTGCCCGTACACCATCGCATCCTGGCGGCGGCGCAGTTCGGCAATGCGGGAATTGGCAGGAAGCGCGGTGTTGTCGCTGGTGATCAGTTCGCCCTTGCGGATCGGCTGGGTGACCTTGGCCCCCGTCAGCAGACCCGCAGGAATGCCCTTGGCGGCACGGGCGCGGGAGACTTCCATGACCCAGGCGCGGTAGGTGTATTCGCCGATCTGGTCCAGCGTCTCGCCCGGCTGCAGGTCACGCTTGGCCACCGCGCAAACTTCCGCCACCGGCTTGTCGAGCGGGATCATGTCGGCCTTGCCGTAAAGCACGGCACGGGCGCAGGTCAGCGGCACTTCCAGCGAGGTAAGGTGATAGGGCCGGATGAAGCTGAAATACGGGCCATCGCCCATCTTCAGGTCCTTCATCCGCTCCCAGACTCGCGGATGCTCGGCTTCGGCAACAACGAAAACGCCCGGCGCCAGCCCCTTTCCGACGGAAAAGTCCACACGGCCAATGCCGGACAGCATGCCGCCATCCTTCTGCGGAATGAGGGTGGTTGCCAGTTCCTTCGGCCCGGCAGCGGGCCCATGCATGCCGTCACAGTCCGGGATCAGACCCGTGGCATTGGCGATGGCCGCCATCTCCACCATGGTCTTGGAGCCATCGACGAATTCCACCAGCATGCGCGCGTTCATGTGGCGCGCCTTGGCTTCCGCCGCATAGGCATCCGGCGTCGCGTCAATGTTGAGCGGGTTGTTCTTGCCCTTGCCCGCGCAGACGATGCGGTGGCCCATGGCGGAGACGAACTCGATCAGTTCCATGCAGGAGGACGGCTCGTCGCCTGCACCGAGGCTGTAGACAACGCCCAACCGGTCCGCCTCGCGCCGCAGATAGGCACCGATGGTCACGTCTGCCTCGACGTTCATCATGACCAGATGCTTGCCGCGCTCCATGGCGTTGAGGCCGATTTCCGCGCCGACAGCCGGAACGCCCGTGGCGTCGATCACCACGTCAATGAGACCCGATTCGAGAATGATGTCGGAGGACGAGGCAATGGCCGTACGGCCGGATTCGATGGCGGCATTCAGCTTGTCCACCGTGCCGGCGTCCTGGCTGTGCCCCTGCTCCTGACGGGCAATCTCCACGGCCTTGTGCGCGGCCGCCGGATTGATGTCCGCAATCGCAGCCACTTCCACGCCATCCATCATCGAGGCGCGGGTAACGATGTCCGTGCCCATTTCGCCGGAACCGATCAGTCCGATGCGGACCGGACGGCCAGATTGCGCCCTTGCAGCCAGATCGCGGGCGAGACCTGTAAGCGCGACGTTTGAAGCCATTTCATATGCCTTGGTGGGGTTGAGTTGCCGCCAGCATTGTGAACTTTCGTTCTTATGTCAACGCACTTGTTCATTCATTCGTCGCTGCAATCGCTCACAGCCGCCACCGCACTGCACAATAGATCAAGCCAGACTTTGCATCAAATCCGATTGACAAGCGTTCAAAGACGAACAATTGTTTTATAGAACATTCAAATGTTCCGGCCCAATCTCCGCAGGCAAGTGAACCGCCTGCCCAGCGCAACCTCTGCGCAACCCGGGCCGAGGAAATGCCATTGGCAATCATGGCCATCGTCATCTGGGAGGAGACTTGATGGGTATCACCGGTAAACTTTCGCGCCGTTCGTTCCTCAAGGCGGGCACTGCCGCCGCCGGCGCATCACTGATCGGCACCACATGGAGCGGCCGCCTTCTGGCGCAGGGCGCCCTGCCCGATCCGCAGAGCGTGCTCGACGATATTTCCATCTCGAAATACGTCCGCGCCGACTACCAGAAGCTCTATGGCCTGACCGACAGCAAGCCGCTGTGGGACCCGGCAAAGGACTGGATCCGAACCGTCGACTGGGAAGCGGTGCGCAAGGAATTCGCCGGCACGACCGTGCGCTTTGCCATTGGTGCTGCCGACCAGGAATCCGCCGCCGAGGGCCTTGCCCCGTTCGAGGCCCTGTCCGGCATCAAGGTGGAACTGGTGCCGATCCCGGACGACAGCTTCTATGAC
The DNA here is from genome assembly GCF_000382365.1 of Pannonibacter phragmitetus DSM 14782. Classification (GTDB taxonomy): domain Bacteria; phylum Pseudomonadota; class Alphaproteobacteria; order Rhizobiales; family Stappiaceae; genus Pannonibacter; species Pannonibacter phragmitetus. Next base: position 95,216 of record NZ_KB908231.1, read on the forward strand.
AAGGCCGTCGCCGAGTTCATCTCCGGCAATGCGTCCTTCGATGCGCTGCAGTTCTTCTCGCCCTGGCTGGGCGATTTTGCAGCCCCCGGCTTCCTCGCCCCGCTTGGCGACTTTGCCGAGAAGTGGAAGCTGCCGCTTGATGACTTCTATGACACCTACCGCCTGAACTACGGCTATTTCAACGGGACCATGTATGGCATCCCGTTCGACTGCGACATCCAGATGGTGCATCTGCGCAAGAAGATGGTCGAGGACGTTCTGGGCGGCCCGATCGACAGATGGACCTCCGTCCCGACCTATGACGAACTGATCCGCCTGTCCGCAGAGTTGAACAACAAGACCAAGGGCGTTGCCGGTGTCGGCATGCTGGGCGCACGCGGTTTCTGGTCCACCTACACTTGGGAGCATGTGGCGGCACAGGCCGGCATGATGCTCTTCGACGACAAGTGGGAGCCGGTCTTCAACGGCGACGCGGGCAACAAGGGCATGGATACCATCCTTGCGCTGTCCAAGAACGCCATCGAGGGCTTTGCCGGTGCAGGCTGGGGCGAAAACCGCGCCGCATGGCTTGGCGGACAGGTCGCCACCAACATCAGCTGGCAGGATTCGGGCACGCAGGCCATGCGCCCCGACCAGTCGCAGATCGTCGATGATTTCGTCACCATCTACGAGCCGCGCATTGCCGGTGGCCACTTCGCCCCGCCCAACATCGCAGGCTCGACCTCCTGCGTAGCCGCGAACAGCCAGAATGCGGAAGGCGCATTCCTGATGCTCGCCTTCCTCACCACCTCCTCGATCATGGCCATGAACGAGGCCAACGCCAATGGCGTCGCTCCGGGCTACAGGTCAGTTCTGACCAACCCGAACCTTCAGGTGGCCTCGCAGCCGGCGGAAGTGTGGAGCAAGTCGCTCGACTACGCCTGGTGCGCCCCGCGCCTGCCCGGCATGTTCGAGATGGAACAGGCCATGGGCAACGAGATCAACCGTGCCCTGACCGGCCAGATCTCCGGCAAGGAAGCTCTGGACAATGCGGCGGCTGCCGTCCGCAAGATCATGGACCGCAACGGCTTCTATGGCAGCAAGCCGCCGGTTGACTACGCCGCCGCCGCACCCGGGCTCTGGGTGGGCAAGGACAAGGCTCTGCCCTTCTGAGGACCTGCAATGACCGGCACCCACCTGCCGGCAGCCGGGGCGGCTTCTGCCGCTCCGGCCATGCCCGGCCGTACCTTCAGGCGCCGCAATCCGCGCATGCGCCAGCTTTTCCCCTACCTGCTGGTGGCTCCGGCCGTCTGCTTCCTGCTGACGATCACGCTCTATCCGGGCGCCTATGCGATCTATCAGTCTCTCTTCTATGTGAAATTCAACACCTGGACCTTTGTCGGCACCGAGAACTACCGGGACCTGCTGGGCGACCGGGAGTTCTGGGCTGCACTTGGCAACACCGTGCTGATCGGCGGCATCGCGCTGATTGCCGAATGCCTGCTGGCGCTGCTGCTGGCCTTCCACGCCTACCGTGACCCGTGGATCAAGGGCTGGCGCATCATCTTCCTGGTGCCGATGCTGTTCATGCCCTCGGCGGTGGCCTTCATCTGGAAGCTCGCCTTCATGGATGGCCGCGTCATCTCCGACCTGCTGATGCGCATCGGCCTCATCGATGGCAACATCGCCTGGACGTCCTCCATCTGGCTGTCCCGCCTGACGCTGATCGTCGCCGATATCTGGCAGTGGACGCCATTCCTCTTCATCATCTTCGTGGCCGCCCTTCAGGGGCAGGACGAGGAAGTGGAAGAAGCTGCCCGCCTTGATGGTGCCAGCTGGGGCGCGATCTTCTGGAACATTTCACTGCCAATGATGCGGCCTGTTATCGCCGTGGCAGTGATCCTGCGCGGCATCGACATCACCACGATGTTCGCCAACGTCTTCATCATGACGCAAGGCACGCCCGGCGGCGCGACGGAGACGATCAGCTATTTCATCTACCGGATCGGCTTCAAGACCTTCAACTTCGGCTACGCCTCGGCGGCCTCGGTGGTCATGCTGATTCTCACCGTCATCATCGCGCAGCTTGCCGTCAAGCGCGCCTTCCGCTCCGGGAGGGACTAGGCCATGGCCTCGCAGCGCCGCAACAAGGGCGAAAAGCTCTTCCTGCGTTATCTCATCCTCGGGGCCTGGGCCCTGTTCTGCCTCGCCCCCGTGCTCTGGTTCCTGTCCATCGGCTTCCGCCCGCGGACGGAAATCATCACACCCCAGCCGATCTACCTGCCGAGCTTCAGCCTTGATGCCTGGCACATGATCTGGCGTGACTGGCCGATGGGCCATTACCTGCGCAACTCGCTGCTGGCGATTGCCGGGTCCGTCGTCATCGATCTGGTGCTGGCCGTGCCGGCCGCCTTCTCGCTCGCCCGCTACCGCTACAAGGGGCGGGAGGACATCGGCTTCTATATCCTCTCCACCCGCATGATGGCCCCGGCCATCGTGGCGATCCCGATCTTCTTCCTGTTCAAGACGATGGGCCTGCTCAACACGGTCTGGGCGCTGATGCTGATCTATGCGGCGATCAACCTGTCGGTCGTCACCTGGATCATCCGCTCCTACATGCTCGACATCCCGAAGGAGCTGGAGGATGCGGCGCGCACGGACGGAGCCTCGGACCTGCGCATCCTGTGGGAGATCATCATCCCGGCCATCCTGCCGGGCATCATCACCGCAGGCGTCATCGCGGCCATTTTCGCGATCAACGAATTCCTCTTCACCCTTCTGATCGCCTCCACCAAGGATGCCTATACGCTCTCGGTGGCGCTCGCCAACTTCACCGGCGGATCAGACGGGGTCATCTACAACGCAATTGCCCTCGTCGCCTTCCTCGCGTTCGTTCCGGTGTTCCTGGTGGTGGCTGCCATCCAGAAGCATCTCTCGCGCGGGCTGACGATGGGCGCGGTCAAGGGATAAGCACCATGGCACGTATCGAACTCTCCGGCATCCAGAAGTCCTGGGGCAGCCTGTGGGGCGTGCGCGATGTGAACATCGACATCGCCGACAAGGAATTCATCGTCTTCCTCGGCCCCTCGGGCTGCGGCAAGACCACCACCATGCGCATGATCGCCGGGCTGGAGGACCCCAGCGAAGGCGAGATCCGCATGGATGGCGAGGTGATGAATGCCGTCGACGCCCGCGACCGTGATGTGGCCATGGTGTTCCAGGGCTATGCGCTCTACCCCAACATGAGCATCTACGAGAACATCCGCTTCCCCTTGCGCATGCGCGGCGTGCCGAAGGCCGAACATGACCGGCGCGTGCGCGAAGCTGCCGCCCTCGTGGAGCTGTCGGACTATCTCGACCGCAAGCCGGGCGCGCTCTCCGGCGGCCAGCGCCAGCGCGCAGCTCTTGCCCGTGCCATCGTGCGCCAGCCGCAGGTGTTCCTGATGGATGAGCCGCTGTCGAACCTCGACGCCAAGCTGCGGCAGGCGATGCGCGTGCAGATCAAGCACATCCAGCGCCAGCTGGCCATCACCACCGTCTACGTCACCCATGACCAGATCGAAGCCATGACGCTGGCCGACCGGATCGTCATCATGCAGAACGGCGCGATCCAGCAAACCGGCACGCCGGACGAGATCTACAACGACCCGGCCAACACCTTCGTTGCAGGGTTCATCGGCTCTCCCCCGATGAACCTGGTGCCGGGGCGGCTGGAGAACGGAACGTTCTCCGCCCCCGGCATCTCCATCCCGGACGTGCGCCTTGCCCACAGCGGGAACGTCACCCTCGGCGTGCGCCCGGAAGACTGCCACGTCACCGACAGCGGCGGGCACATGAGCGCACCAGTCTATGGCGTGGAGCCGACCGGTGACCTCACCTATCTGACGCTGAAGCCCGGCAGCCTGCTGTTCGAGGTGAAGGCCGACCGCAGCTACCGCTCGGATCTTGACCGGACGCAGGCTATCGCCTTCGATCTGTCCCGGCTGTATTTCTTTGACACGGCCAGCGGTCAGCGGCTGCGGTGAGGTGGGCCATGCTGGCAGATTACACATCCATGGGCTTCTACACGTTTGATGCCCTCTGCCGCCCGGTGAAGGAGCTTCCGGCGGGCGGCGGCACCCTGTTTGTCGAGGACTTCACGCTGGCCGTCTCCGGGGCGGCCGGCAGCGCCGCCATCGTTGCGGCCAAGCACGGGCTGAAGGTGCGCGCCGTGGGCGGCGTCGGCCAGGATGACATGGGCGACTGGGTGCTGATGAAACTCGGCCGCTTCGGCGTCGACACCAGCCTGATGCAGCGCTGCGAGGGCTTTGCCACTTCCTCTTCCATCGTCACCACCCGGCCAGATGGCGCCCGCCCCGCCCTGCACAAGCGCGGCGCCACGGCAGGCTTTTATGTGGACGATGCGCAGGCCGAAACCGTGCTCGACACGAAGATCCTGCATGTGGGCGGCGTCGGGCTGATGGACCGCATGGACAAGGGCCGCAACGCGGAGCTGATGGCGGAAGCCAAAAAGCGCGGCGTCACCACCACGCTCGACGTTTTCGCCTCAACCCGCGATGACCTGCCGCTGGTCAGGCCGCTGCTGGCGCATACGGACTATTTCATGCCCTCCGAGGAAGAAGCCCGTGCCCTTTCCGGGCTTGAGGATTTCGAGGACATTGCCAAATTCCTGCTCGATCAGGGCACCGGCGCCGTCATCCTGACCCTCGGCGCGCTGGGCGCCATGTACCGGGACAACAAGGGCATCGCCTTCGATCTTCCGGCCTATGCGATCGACGTTGTATGCACCTGCGGCTGCGGCGACTGCTTCAACGCGGGCTTTGCCACCGGGCTGCATCTCGGCCTTCCCATCGAGGACTGCGTGCGCATGGGGCAGGCAAGCTCCGCCCAGAATGCCATGGGCCTCGGCTCGCAGGCTGTTGTGAAAGATCTCGATACGACGCGGAGGTTTATGGCCAACACGGCGCTGCGCCCCTATACTTGGGCAGAAGATCAGGAGTTGCGCCATGAAGCACCCGCCCGTTCCGGGGCCTGAGGAACTCGCCCTGCCGCTCAGGGACATTCTGCGCGGCCTGCGCCAGAAGGCACCCTTGCCGAAATCGCTGCTCGAACCGGCCCTCAACCTGCTGCCGCGTGACATCCGCTCGTCGCTGAGCCGCATCGTCGAGGACGTGGCCGGTGAAAAGATTGGCCGCCTGCGGGTGCGCACGCCGGATGCCGCATCTCTGCAGCGGGCCAGCCTTGCACTGAAAGGCGGCCCCGCCGCGCCCGCCGATGTAGCAGGTGCACTCGCCTGGGGCGGCGCGGTTTTCCTCGCCGAGGCCGGTCTTTCCACTCTTCTCGTCAGCGAGACCGTGGCCGCGCTCTGCTGGCACGAGGCGCTGGATGAAAGCTTCGACAGCCCGGCCCGTGCGGCCGCATTGGTGCTGGGGCTAGACCGGCACAGTTTCATCAGCCCGGCTCCCGGCATCGTTTCTGCCGCCATCCCGGACAGCGGCATGGAACCGGCACACCTGCGCCTTGCCATGACCGCGCTTGTGGTCTGGCTGCTGGCAGAGCGCTCCGGAACGCCGGGCAGCCTCTCGGGCGAGCACGAACTGCTGCGCATCGCCCTGCTGCTCTGCGACAGCAGCAAGGACGAAATTGCGGGCGCCTTCCGTGACCGCGAGGCGCTGGGCAGCCTGCTGCAACAGCTGGCCGAGAGGATCTGACATGAGCAGCCCGCTTGCCAGTTTCGATAATTCCCGCATGCCGGTGCGCAAGGCAATCCGCCGCCTGCGCTGGTTCATCGCCTCCTTCCACGAGCATGCCGCCGGCCTGACAGGTGAGACCGGCCAGCCCTTCACCGTGGATGACGGCAAGCTGACCGCCGCCTTCATGAGCTGGTACCGCGCCTTTGAGGCGCAGAAGCACAAGGCGGATGCAGACCGGCGCGGCTACGTCACCTTCGCCGCAGGGCTGATGCTGCGCGAGCTTTTGCATTTCGGCCCGCTGACGGCCCGGCGCGGCGGGACGGCACCGGACGCACCTGCCCCGTCAGGCGGCGGTGCCCCGGCGGCCTTCTGGCCGGAAGGCCACGCCTATGTCACCTATTGCCTGGCGGTGCGCGCTGCCGTGCTGGCACAGGAATTCCACACCGAGCCGCATGAAGTGCCGGAGCTTTCGGACCTGCGCACCTGGTGGTCCTTCCGGGAGAACATCCTCGAAGACCCGGACCTTGCCATCAGCTTCCTGGAACTTTTCAGCGGCGAGCAGCCCCACTGGACCGCCTCCGCCATCTTCGCCCCGCATCCGGACACTCCAGCTTTGCCCCGGCAGCAGTAGGGACCGTATCCGTTCGCAGGCAGCGTGCGAAACAGAGAGCAATTCACCAGTCTCGCGATAAGAGTGGCTGCATTTCATATGGCCGCAGCGCCCCTCTCCCCCCTTGAGGGGGAGATGTCTGCGTCAGCAGACAGAGGGGGGTAGCAGCACCTCGATATGGCAGGATCTCTCTCATAAACGGACAGTCCGTTACCCCCCTCTGCCCCCTGCCGGGGGCATCTCCCCCTCAAGGGGCAGGGGAATCGCATATGTCGAATAAGGGGTTGTTTTACTGAGGCAAATCGATTCATGAGTTCTCCGTCCCAGGAGGTCGCGATGAGTAGATTTGCCGCTTGTTTTGAAGCTTTGCCTGATCCGCGCAGCAGCAACGTGCGCCATCCGTTGACGTCGATCCTGTTCATCGCCATCGCGGCGATCATCTGCGGGGCCGAAAGCTGTACCGACATGGAGGACTTCGGCCATTCGAAGCGCAGATGGCTGAAGTCGATCGTGCCGCTGCCCCATGGCATTCCCAGCCACGACACCTTCTCCACCGTCTTCCGCCATCTTGACACCGAGGCCTTCGAGGCGGCCTTCCGCCGTCTCACGGCCACCTTTGCCAAAGGGATCGAAGGGGTGGTGGCGATTGATGGCAAGGCCGTGCGCGGCGCCTACCGCCGCGGGGCCAAGGCAACGCCGCTGCACCTCGTCAACGTCTGGGCCGCCGGTGCCGGTCTGGTCATCGGCCAGAAGACCGCGCCAAACCGCAATGAAGTGCAAGGCGTTCTCGACGCGCTCGCGCTGCTGACGCTCGACGGAGCCACCGTCACCGCCGATGCCCTCCACTGCAGGGCTGACACAGCGCGGGCCATTCTGACCACCGGCGCTGACTATGTTCTGGCCCTCAAGGACAACCAGCCCAGCCTCCTGAAGCAGGCCAAAGCCCTCATCGAGGATGGGGACCAGACCGGCAGCATCCTGCTCGCCCCGGAAACCGCCCATGACCGGACCGAGACGCGCCGGGCCAGCGTCGTGGCCGCCACAGGCCTCGATTTCCCCGGGCTGCAGGCCGTCGGCTCCGTCGAGACCGCCTGCCGTCATGCAGATGGCACCCAGACCAGTCATGTCCGCTTCTTCCTCCTGTCCAGGATCATGCCGCCAGACGCCCTCATCGAGACCGTCAGAACCCATTGGCACATCGAAAACAAACTGCACTGGGTCCTCGACGTCCACTTCTGCGAGGACGCCGCCAGAAACCGCAAGGACAACGGCCCCCAGAACATCGCCCTCCTGCGAAAAATCGCCCTCAACGTCATCCGCTCCCATCCTGACAAGGCCTCAATCAGGCGGAA
>NZ_KB908232.1 GCF_000382365.1 Pannonibacter phragmitetus DSM 14782
AGGTGTTCCTGGCCTCCATTCGCGGCTGCTCGATCTGGCAAAGCTCCTTGCGCCAACGGAAGAGCTGGCTGACATGGATACCGGCCCCACGGGCAATCTCCGAAAGAACCGCTTCCGGCTCGAGGCAGGCTGCAACGAGCCGCTCCTTATCCTCCCGAGACCAGCGCCTGCGGCGCTCGACAGATGTGATCACTGCAATCGGCTGCTTCGTCATACGACTACTCCTAGTGTTGCACTAGGACTTCCGATGTTCGCCATCACCGAACAAGGCGGCACTCACCGTGGGGTTACGTTGGTTTCCGACACTTAAGCGCTGCATCGGTCAATATTTCGGGCCTCCTCGCGGAAAAGTACCGTCACGCGGTTTTTGGAGGCCGATGGCGTCGAAAACGCTTATATTTCAGCGTATTATCTCGAAAAAAGTACCGTCATTGGCCTCGTTTGACCTGACGGTACTTTCGTTTTCCCGGTTGATCAATGGGGGCGAGGCCCGTCAGCGAGGCTGCCAAACGCGATCCATGCCCACCGATAGATGTCGATAGGCGCAGAAGGAATTTTTTTCAGTTGGTTAGATCGTATTTCAGCGTAAATTCGGCGGCGTTCGGAGGGGTCTGAATCATTCCCACTCGATCGTGCCGGGGGGCTTGGAGGTGATGTCGTAGGTGACGCGGTTGATGCCTTCGACCTCGTTTATGATGCGGGTCGCGGTTTCGCCAAGGAATTCGTGGGTGAAGGGGTAGTAATCCGCCGTCATCCCGTCCACGGAAGTTACCGCGCGCAGGGCGCAGGCGTAGTCGTAGGTGCGGCCATCGCCCATGACGCCGACGGTGCGCACCGGCAGAATGGCGACGAAGGCCTGCCAGATCTCGTCATAAAGGCCGTGCTTGCGGATCTGGTCGATATAGACCGCATCCGCCTTGCGCAGGATCTCCAGCTTGGCACGGGTGATCTCGCCCGGGCAGCGGATGGCAAGGCCGGGACCGGGGAACGGATGGCGGCCGATGAACTTCGCCGGCAGGCCCAGTTCGCGGCCGAGGGCGCGCACTTCGTCCTTGAACAGTTCGCGCAGCGGCTCGACGAGCTTCAGGCCCATCTTTTCCGGCAGGCCGCCGACATTGTGGTGACTCTTGATCGTCACCGACGGGCCGCCGGAGAAGCTGACGCTTTCGATCACGTCCGGATAGAGCGTGCCCTGCGCCAGGAACTCGGCGCCATCGATGCTGTTGGCGTGTTTCTGGAACACGTCGATGAACAGCCGGCCGATGGTCTTGCGCTTCACTTCCGGATCGGTGACGCCTTCAAGCTCGCCCAGGAACAGCTCCTGCTCATCTGCATGGATGAGCGGGATGTTGTAATTGTCACGGAACATGGTGACGACCTCTTCGGCCTCACCCTGCCGCAGCAGGCCGTGGTCGACGAAGACGCAGGTGAGCTGATCACCAATCGCTTCGTGAATGAGAACGGCTGCCACCGAGCTGTCTACACCACCGGACAGGCCGCAGATGACCCGCTTGTCCCCCACCTGCGCACGGATCTTGGCAATGGCCTCGGCGCGGTAGGCGCCCATGGTCCAGTCGCCCTTGAAACCGGCAAGGCGCACGAAATTCTCGTAAAGCGTCCGGCCATTCGGCGTGTGGTGCACTTCCGGGTGGAACTGCACCGCATAGAAATGCCGCTCCGGATCTGCCGTGATCGCAAAGGGCGCGTTCGGCGAGGTGCCATAGACCTTGAAGCCCGGCGCAATGCGGCTGACGTGGTCGCCGTGGCTCATCCACACCTGCTCGCGCCCTTCGGCGAACCATCCGGCGATGAAGGCATCGCTCTGATCGGACGGGGTCACATAGGCGCGGCCGAATTCTGCCGTGCCGCCGCCGCCGGAAATCTTGCCGCCATCCACCTGGCCGCCCAGATCCTGCATCATCACCTGCTGTCCGTAGCAGATGCCAAGGACCGGCACGCCGAGGGTGTAGACCGACTTCGGCGGGCGGGGAGAGCCTTCGCGGGTGACCGAATCCGGCCCGCCGGAGAAGATCACCGCCTTCGGCTTGAAGGCCGCCAGAAAGTCATCCGTGACGTTCTGATAGGGGTGGATTTCGCAATAGACATTCAGCTCGCGCAGACGCCGGGCGATGAGCTGCGTCACCTGGGAGCCGAAGTCGATGATGAGAAGACGGTCGTGCTGGGTCATGAGCAGCTTCTAGCGGGTCAGAGGGTGGATTTGAACCGGAATCTTGCGCCTTGCAAAGCTTTTGTGAAGGGCTGCGCCCTGCCCTGTCCCGGCTCTTGAAACGGCAGCCGCAAGCGGCACGGAGTCAGGCGTTTTCCTTGGTCTGCAGAGAGCCCAGAAGGCTGGCAAGGCGGATGCGGTCCGGCGTGCCGAGGCCTTTCATGATCTCCGCTTCCAGCGGCACCAGACGGGCGTTGATTTCATCGGCAAGGTCGCGGCCGGCCTTTGTGGGCTTCAGCACCACAAGGCGGCGGTCCTGCCGGTTCTCACTCTTCTTCAGGAACTTGCGGTCGGTGAGGCGCATGGCGGCACGGCTGATGGCCACCGCATCCAGCCCGGTCTTCGCCCCAAGATCGCGCACCGAGCCTTCGCCCGCCTCGATCAGCGCCGCCAGAACCAGCCATTCGGCCAGGGCCAGGCTGTGCTGGCTTTGCAGCGCCTTGACGAGGCGGCGCTCCACCAGCCTTGCGGCCGAAATGATTTTCAGCGGCAGAAAATTGTCGAGCCCGGTCTCGGGCACCGTGTCGAAAAGGCTGACCTGACCAGCCGCCTGCGCCGGTGCCGGCTTGGCTGCGGATTTGGCTCTGGGCTCTTTGCCGCCTGACTGTTTCATGTTCCGTGCCCTTCCGGCGCAGGCCGCGCGTCCTTGTGAAGATCCGTCCGGCGGCCGATGGCGCAGCCACAGGAGACATCAACGGCATCTCCAAGGCTTGCAAGCCGCCCGCTTAAAACAATTTCAGTTCATCTGAAAAGGCTTTGCTGCCGGGCCGCGCAGTCTCCTCCACAGAATTTGCGCGCACCGCATTTCACGCGCGCAGCGGCGCCCCCTCGCCGGTTGCATGGCGAAAAGCCGCGTGATGGCGCGCAGGAGGGCGGGAAAAAACCTTCCGCCGCGCCAAGATGCGGGTGGACAGGCCCGTTCTGACCCCGATCCGCCTTTTGACCGCCCCAGAGTGAGTGCTTAGACTATGGGCAGTTCATGCTTTTTGATTCGATGCGGAACGCATGGGGGTCAGGGGGCAGAAACAGGAATGGCAAGCAAACAGGAGCCAGAGGGTGGCAGTACCGCTCAAGGCTCCGGAAATGGTCGTCTGACATGACGGATGCGGAGGACACCCGGCTGAAGGAAGCAACAGCCACCGGCGGCGGAGCCGGCGGACGGGAACCTGTGTCTGCAAACACCTCATCCGCAGCCTCGCAAGGGGACGCAGCAGGCCTTGGCCCGATCAGCGCCAGCAGCATCGAGAGCGCCCACCGGCTGGCGCGCCGCCTGCTGCGCGAGGGCCAGTTCGAGGAGGCAGCCACGCACCTGCGCAAGATTGTCTTTGCCGAACCTGCCAACACGCGGGCGCGCGCCAGCCTTGGCAACTGCCAGCTGATGACCGGCGACCTCGTCAATGCCGAAGCCTCGTTCCGCGCCGTGCTGGAGATGGATCCCAAGGATCAGAACGCGCTTTATGGCCTCGCCACGCTGCTGCTGCGGCGGGAGGCCCATGATGAAGCGGCCATTCATGCGGCGAAGCTGGTCGAGGTGCTGCCGGACAGTGCGGCCGCGCTGTCATTGCTGGCCGAAACAGGGTCACAGGATGCGCGTCCTGGTGCCGCCATCGCCAATTACCGCCATGCCCTGCGGTTTGATCCCGATTACCAGCCGGCTCTCCTTGGCCTTGCCAATCTTCTGTTGAAGCGCCACCGCTTCGATGAGGCGCGGGAACTGGCCGAGCGTGCCACCCAGGGCGGCGCGGGGCCGGTGGAAGCGCTCGTCGTTCTGGGCGACGTGATGGCCGCCCAGGGAGAGATGGTTGCCGCCAGACGCGCCTTTGAAGCAGCCCTTGGCCGCGATGCGCAGCATCATGCCGCACGCGTCAAGCTCAGTTCGCTGGCCCGGCGCGCCGGTGACATCAAGATGGCCCTGCGGCAGGCGGATGATGCCTGGACCGAAGCTCCCGATTTCCGCGAGGCGGGCAATGCCTTGGGCGCAGCCCTTGCCGCACTGGGCGAGCGGCAAGCGGCCCGCGAGGTGCTGACCAGCGTCGCCAATGGAAGGCAGGCACCCGACTGGGTGCGCCATGTCATCGAAACCCACCGCAAGGTGGACATGCCCTCCGTCGACTGGGTTGCCAGCGAGGAAGCGCTTCATGCGGCCAAGGCCAGCAAGACGGCAGCCATGGCCGCGCTGACAGCTGCTGCCGAGGCGGACAAGGCCGCTGCCATGGCCCGCGCCGCTGCCACAAAGGCGCTGGCAAAAGGCGCCGTCATGGCCGCAAGTGCGGAGCCGGACGAAGATCCTTTGCCGGCTGATGACCATGATGAGCCGGCAAAGGAGATGGCAGCCTCAGCCGAATCTGCCGGAGATGCCAGCCGCGAAAACATCACTGCCGGTGACTCGGACACGGGCGGCGCAAGTCTGCCAGGACCTGCAGCACAGGTGGAAGAGTCAGCCGAAGCCCCTGCCGTAACAGAAACGGGCAGAGGCCCAGACAGCGCGGCAGTTGACCGGCAAGCAGAAGAAGAACTGCCCTTCACTGCAGCCGAAGCAGACCCTGCCCCGGAGGCTCACACGGCTGTAATGCCCGGTGTGCTACCTGAGGCGGATCTTGAGTCTGCAGCGGTGGCACAGGGCGGACAGGACGATGCATCTGCCGCTCAGGCGGATACTGCAGTGACACCTCAGGATCAGCCTGCAAACCGGGACGCAGGCCAGTTGCCTGCGGAGCCCGGACAGGACGAAGCTGAACCCCGCGTGAAAGAAGAAGCCCCTCAGGGCGAACTCATCTATGAGCCGGACGACGCCTGGACGGATGAAGCGGATCTGAACGATCTTGCCCGCCTTGACGGCAAGGCACCGCCTCAGGACTGATCTCTTAACAGCACATCATTAGGGACAATCCCCCCCCCCCGGCGCTCCAACACAGGCGCGCCAATGGCATTGCCTTGCGCGAGCAGAGCCGGGGAACAACGGATCGCAGCCTCATACCAAGGCGCAAAGATGCTGACGCATCATGCCCTCAAGCCACTCATGCGCTGCACGGGCCTGACCGGCACCCCATGAACAAGCTGCACCGCTCTTCCGTCACAGACAGCACATCCGGCAGGCCGAAGCATGGCAACGGCACCATGCAGGAGATCTCCGCCCGGCAGGCTTCCTCATTCGCACATCCGGCATAGATCCGGCACGCTGCCCGCAATACGGTTTTTCACTGACAGAACAATCACTTATGCGATACGCACATTTCCATACCTTTTGGTATTGACAGCGGGGCGGAACTGAGGCCTACTTCCCTTCGAAATTCGGGAGGAGGAGCCCCACGTGTCTCAGGCAGCCTTGATGGCGCAGAGTATCTCTGCGCTTGCGCGCAACACTGTTGCCGAAATCTTTCTCAATTCGCTGGAAACCGCGCCGGACCGCCGGTTTGCGAAGAGTTTCACCGCAGACCTCACCTACCGCGAAGCTGCACTTGCCGCTGGCGCCATTGCTGCCCGGCTTGCCGGAAAGGTGGACAGCAAGCCCGTGGGCTTTGTGCTTCCAAACAGCGTTTCGCTGCTCATAACATACCTTGGAGTACTGTTTGCAGGTGGTCAGCCGGCCCTGCTGAACCCGGCTCTGCCCACCCAGACCCGGACGAAGCTGCTCGACCGGCTGGCCCCTGCAGCCATCATCACCAGCGACCCGGAACTGACTGGCCCGGACGTGATCTTCATCACCGATGCCGGCCTTCCGGATCTGGTGGCCGAGGGTGTGATCCCGCAGAACAGGGCGCAGCCCGATGACGTTGCCGTGTTTCTTTACAGCGGCGGCACCACGGGCGTGCCGAAGCGGGTGGCCCATACGCACCGGGCGCTTTGTGCCGCCGTGGAGCGGATGGAATGGGGCTGGCCGACGGTCGATGGTGATGTGTGGCTGCCGATTGCGCCCTTCACCCATGTTTATGGCTTCCTGATGGGCGTGGCCAATCCGATGCTGAACGCCGGCAGCATCATCATTCCAGACCGGTTCCATCCGGCCACCATTGTCGAGATGCTGGCGGAGCACGATGTCACGGTCTTCGGCGGCGGGCCTCCGGCCATTTATCAGGGGCTCTTGTCCGTGCCGGACCTCGGGCGTGGCAGCCTGCCTTCGCTGCGCGTCTGCCCGGGTGGCGGCGCGCCCTTCCCTGTCGAGCTGCACCGGCGCTGGCAGGAGGTCACGGGCCTCACCATCCACGAAGGCTACGGCATGACGGAAATCGCCCCGATTGCCATCAACAATGCGCAGACCGGCATCAAGCTTGGCGCAGCCGGAAAACCTGTGCCGGGCACCCAGATCCAGATTGTCGATACGATGACGGGCACAAGGCTTATGCCTGCGGGCGAACCGGGTGAAATCCGGGTGCGTGGCCCCCACCAGATGACCGGCTATGCCGATAGCCGGGAAGAAACCGCACAGATGCTGCGTGATGGCTGGGTCTACACCGGCGATATCGGCGTGCTGGACGAAGACGGATTCCTGACGATTACCGACCGGAAGAAGAACGTCATCTTCCACAAGGGCTTCAACGTGTTCCCGCGCGAGATCGAGGAAGTGCTGATGACGCATGAGGCGGTGTCCTCCGTGTCTGTCGTCGGCACGCCGGATGAACGTTCGGGCGAAATCGCCGTGGCCTTTGTTGTCGCCCGGGCGCCCGTTGAGGCGAAAACGCTCATGCAGCACTGCGCGGCGGCACTGGTGCCCTACAAGATTCCGGCCCGGATCGAGTTTCTCGACCAGATGCCGCTGACGCCAGCCGGCAAGGCGGACAGGATGGCCATGCAGTCCATGGCCGCGGCGCCGAAGACGCCTGACGGACCCGCAAGCTGACAAACCAACAGGAATGACCGGGGCCGCAATCCGGCTCCGGTGTGCAATGAGCACTGCAAGGGAGGTGCATGCCCATGACATACTCAAAGGTACTGAATCGCCGTCAGGTTCTCGCAGGCACAGCCGGTGCCGCAGCCCTCGTCACGCTGGGCCGTCCGGCCCGTGCTGAAACGGTTGTGCTGCGCTACAATCAATGGTTCCCGACCGCGCACTGGTCCCAGTCCGGCGGACTTTACAAGTGGTTCGACCAGATCAAGGAAGTCACGAACGGCCGCGTCGTGGTCGAGCCTTCGGCAAAGCCGCTGGCACCGCCCAACCGCAACTATCAGGCCGTTGCAGACGGTGTGACGGATCTGGCCTGGGGGCCGCATGGCTATACGCCCGGTGTCTTCCCGCTCACTGAAATGGTGGAACTGCCTTTCATTACCGAACATGCGGGCATCTCCTCCGCGGCCTACTGGCGGCTGTGGAAGGAGAAATTTGAAAAGACCGGCATGCAGAACCAGGTGGTGACGCTGGCCATGCATGTGACGGCAGGCGGCAACATTCACATGAACAACGGCGTTGTCCGCTCGGCCTCTGATCTCTCCGGCAAGAAGCTGCGTGTGCCGACACCTGTTGTGGGCCGCGTGCTGCAAACCATGGGCGCCGTGCCGATCAATGGCTCCTTGTCCGAACTGCGCGAGATGATGTCGCGGGGCATCGTCGATGGCACGGCCATTTCCTCGGAGCTGACGGTTGGCTTCAAGGTGGACAAATACGTCACCTCGGTCACGGAAGTGCCGGGCGGGCTCTTCTCCAGTTCCGCTTTTGTCGTGATCTCGCAGGACAAGTGGGCGCAGATCTCTCCGGAAGACCAGCAGGCGATCCTCGCCATTTCGGGCGAGAAGCTCAGCCGCTTCATGGGCGATCTCTGGCAGAAGTTCGACGACGAGGCCAAGGCCGCGTTCAAATCGAGCCTCGGCGAAAATTACATCACCGCATCGCCGGAATTCATCAAGGAACTGGAAGGCCACTTCGCCGAAGAACGCGCAAGCTGGCTGAAGCAGGCGGAAGCCGCCGGTGTGAATGGTCAGGAGGCGCTGGACTTCTACCAGGCCCAGATCGCCGCACTCGGCAAGTGAGGACAGACTGCTGATGCGCGCTGCCTTTCACCATCTCACCCGGTTCTGCAATGCCGTCACACTCACGTCCCTCTTCGCCCTTGTGGTGGTGACGGGCGTGGATGTGGCTGGCCGGGTGCTCTTCAACGCACCGCTTGGCTTTGCCTACGAACTGATCGGCGTGCTCCTGGGCATTGCCGTCTTTGCCGGGCTGGTGGATGCGAACTGGCGGCGCGATCACATCCGCATCGACCTTGCCGACACGCTGCTCGGCAAGGTTCCCGGACTGGAAAGGCTTGCCGATGGATTTGTCTGGCTGCTGGAGCTGGCCTTCAGCCTGCTTCTGGCCGTCATGGTCGCCAGGCAAGCGCTTCTGCTGAAGGATTATGGCGAGCAATTCCTCTTCCTGCCCATGGCAAAGTGGCTGCCGATCATCCTGATTGCAGTGTTTCTGGTTCTCTCCCTCAGCGGCTTTGCCGTTCACCTCCTCACGCGCAACAAGGCGCCCGGAAGCCCGGCGCGGAGCCAAGACTGATGACGATCACCCTCCTCTGCCTGCTGGCACTTGCCGTGCTGCTGTTTCTGCGCACGCCGATTGCAGTCGCGACAGCTTTGACAGGTCTTGCCGGCCTTACGGCTCTGCAGGGCTGGAAAGCGGCCTTCTCGCAGATTGGCATCATTGCCACTGAAACAGTTCTGACCTACGAGTTCGCGGTCATTCCTCTGTTCATCGTCATGGGCGCCTTCATCGCCCGCTCAGGCATTGCCGAAGAGCTGTTCAACGCCTGTTACGCGCTGGTCGGCCAGCTGCGCGGCGGGCTCGCCCTCTCCACAATCGCAGCCTGCGGCGGCTTCGGTGCGGTGTCCGGCTCCAGCCTTGCGACGGCGGCCACCATGTCCGGCATCGCCTATCCGCAGATGAAGCGCTATGGCTACTCGGACGAACTGGCCACCGGCTCCATCGCCGCCGGTGGCACGCTGGGCATCCTCATTCCGCCCTCCATCGCGCTGGTCTTCTACGGCATCATGACCGAGACGGACATTGGCGAGCTGTTCATAGCCGGCATCATTCCGGGCCTGCTCGGCATCCTGTTCTACATGGGTGCGGTCGGTGCCGTCGTCCTGCTCAATCCGGCAGCAGGTCCCGCCGGAGAGCCCATGAGCCTTCGTGCCCGGCTCAAGGCCTTTGCTGGTGTCTGGTCCACGATCGCACTGTTCGGCCTTGTCATGGGCGGCATCTATGCGGGCCTGTTCTCTCCGACGGAAAGCGCCGGTGTGGGGGCCTGCGGCGCGCTGCTGATTGCACTTGCCCGCGGCAAGGCGTCGATGACCATGGTGCTGGACTCCCTGCGCGATGGCATGCGCACCACGGTGCAGCTGATGATGATCCTCATCGGCTCCTTCATCTTCGCCAATCTGGTCAATGCCGGGCGCGTGCCTCAGGCGCTGGTTGCCTGGGTGGAGAGCATGCAGCTTGCGCCGATCCTGGTCATCCTCGTCATCGTCGGCATTTATGTGGTGCTGGGCTGCGTGCTGGAATCCATCTCCATGATGCTGCTGACGGTGCCGGTGTTCTACCCGCTGGTGGCGAGCCTTGGGTATGACCTCGTCTGGTTCGGCATCGTTGTGGTCGTGGTGGTTGAAATCAGCCTCATCACCCCGCCGGTCGGCCTCAATGTCTTCGTCCTGAAATCGGTGCTGCCGGGTGTGCGGCTGACCACGATCTTCCGGGGCGTTTCCCCCTTCGTCCTCGCCGATGTGCTGCGTGCAGCGCTGATCATCGGCGTTCCCTCCATCTCGCTGGCGCTGCCCGCGCTCATGCGCTGAACTTGTCCGGAGATCCGATATGCCCGGCTCACACGACTATTCCCTTCAGATCACCGCAGCGGACCACCGCACCAACCTGCACCGCAACGGCAGCGGCAAACCCGTTGCCCTGCTGCATGGCTCTGGCGCCGGTGTCTCGGCCTGGGCCAACTGGCGCAAGGTCTTCGGCCCGCTGTCGCAGCAATTCGACGTGGTTGCGCCCGATATCGCAGGCTTTGGCGCAACGGAACTCAAGGCCGATACCCAGTACAACATCATGTTCTGGGTGGAGCACTTCATCGCCATTCTTGATGCGCTGGAAATCAGCAAGATTTCGGTCGCCGGCAACTCCTTTGGCGGTGCGCTCGGCCTGATGACGGCAATCCACCACCCGGACCGCATCGACCGGCTGGTGCTGCTCGGCACCCCCTGCGGCCGCTTCCCGATGACCGATGGCCTCAAGGCTCAGGGCGAATTCGACGGCTCCATGGAGAGCCTGCGCCGTGCCATGAGCTTCTTCCCTTATGACAGCTCGATCCTGACCGAAGACCTGATCGCCGCCCGGTTCGAAGCCGCCACACGCGATGGCGCGCTGGAAGCCTTCCGCCGCCTGATGCCCCCGCCCTCCGGTGACAATCCGGAAGTGCGCGGCATCCCGGAAAAGCTGCTGCGCCAGGTGAAGCACAAGACGCTGATCCTTCACGGGCGCGAGGACCGGGTGGTGCCTTACGAGCGGGCACTGGACATGCACCAGTGGCTGGAAAACTCGGAACTGCACTCCTTCGGCAAGTGCGGCCATTGGGTGCAGATCGAGCGGGAAGCCGAATTCATGGCATTGGTGACCACTTTCCTTGGAGGCAAGGCATGAGCCGCAACACACTCGAAAAGGTCCTGTACGACCTGTCCACCTCGGGCGCGAACAAGAAGATGTTTGCCGCCGACCCGGACAAGTTCCTGTCCCGCTACCAGCTCTCCGAAGAAGAGCGCGGACTGATCACCGGATACAAGGTGCGCGAGATCGCCGACCTCGGCGTGAACACCATGCTCACCTGGGGCTTCTGGCTGCAGAGCGGACGGGGCCAGCGGGACTACATGAAGGTAATGAAGCGAGAGGAGGCTTGAGCCATGGCTGAGATCGTTGGCGGTTTTGTCGTTCCCCACAACCCGATCATGTTCTACGCGCCGGATGCACCAAGCGCCGCGCAAAAGCAGGTGGTGCTGGATGCCTACGCGGCGACGGCACGGCGCATTGCGGAGCTGAAGGCCGACACCGCAATCATCATTGGGTGTGACCACTACATACTCTATGGTACTGAATGCCTTCCGCGTTATGTCATCTCCACCGGCGAGATGGATGGTCCGGTGGACCAGTTGCCCGGTCTGAAGCGCGAGCCGATCGACTGCCATGCAGCGCTGGGAACCCACATCTGCAAGGAAGGCTTCGAGACCGGTTTCGACTGGACCGTCGGCCGCGCCATGGCGGTGGATCATTCCGTCGCCATTCCGCACCACTACATGGTCAAGCCGAACCCCGGCATGAAGTCGGTTGCCGTGATGCTGGCCTGCGGCGTTGATCCCTATCTGCCGATGAAGCGTGCCTGGGAACTGGGCGAGCAGATCGCGGCAGCGGTGAAGAGCTTCCCCGGCAGCGAGCGCGTCGTGGTCATCGGCTCTGGCGGCATTTCCCACCATGTGGGGGACGAGCGCATGGGCGAAGTCAACCCGGACTTCGACAAGCGCGTTCTGGCTGCCGTCACCACTGGCGACAAGGCCGCCATGCTGGGTTTCACGGACGAGATCATCCTTGCTGAAGGGGGCAACGGCGCCATGGAAATCCGCACCTTCGCCTGTGCCATGGCGGCGGTGGGCGCGGCGGGTGGCCAGGTGGTTGCCTATGAGCCGATCACCGAGTGGGTCACCGGCATGGGCTTTGCCGAGCTGAGGGCAGCCGCATGATGGCAGAAACGCTGGACATGGTGCGGATCTGCGACGCCTCGGACATCTCCGGCGGCGAGATCCTGAAGGTGACCATCGAGGGGCATGAGCCCCTCGGTGTGACCGAAGCGGACGGCAGCTTCTACGTCTTTCCCGACACCTGCCCCCACGCCAATGAGTCGCTGGCCAAAGGCTGGGTGGAGGATGGGCGCGTGGTGTGCCCGGTGCATTTCGCCGAGTTCGAACTGGGCAATGGTGACGTGCACAACGGCCCCGTTGGATGCGGCAAGCTGAAATTCTTTGACTGCGAACTGCGCGGCGACGGGCTTTACGCCCGGCTCGCCGGCTGATCCGGCCTCCCCCGAACAGACTAAGGGAGCTTATGGATGTGTGAACATGACGGCTGCGCAGGCAGCGCAGAAGCGGGCGGCAACCGCCCCGACATGCGGCCGGTCTATCCCAGGGCCGGCAGCTACCCGGACTTCGCCGGGCTTGTAGACACGCAGCGTGCACAGGTCGACCGCAAGGTCTTCCATGACAAGGCTGTCTACGAGGCAGAGCTGCGCCAGATCTTCGGCCGCGCCTGGCTTTTCCTTGCGCATGAGAGCCAGATCCCCGAGCCGGGCGATTTCATCCGCACCTACATGGGCGAGGACAATGTCATTGTCGTGCGCCAGCGGGACAAGTCGGTCAACGCCTTCCTGAACTCCTGCCCGCATCGCGGCAACCGGGTGTGCATGGTGGACGCGGGCAAGAAGGCACGCGGCTTCATCTGCAATTACCACGGCTGGTCCTTCGGCATCGACGGCGGCCTGCGCGGTACTGACGGCAAGGTCTATGACACGGATGTCACCTTCGACAAGGCCGGCATCGGTCTCACTCCGGTGGCGCAGGTCGCCTCCTACAAGGGGCTCATCTTCGGCACCTTTGATCCGGAGGCTCCGAGCCTGACCGAGTTTCTGGGTGATTTCACCTGGTATCTCGACGTGATGCTCGACAATGACGAAGGCGGCACCGAATTCATCGGCGGGGCCATCAAGTCCGTCGTTGACTGCAACTGGAAATTCCCGGCGGAGAACTTCGTCGGTGACATTCTCCATGCCTTCTGGACGCATCAGTCCGGTGCGCAGGCCATTCTGGGCGGAGGCGTCGATCTGGGCGCGCGCTATGACGAGCTGGCCTTCCAGGCGTCGGTCTACGGCCACGGCATCGAGACCAATCTCGACAAGGTCGGCAACACCCGCACCCTCGGCTATCCGGAGCTGGTGGACTACGTCTTCTCCCGGCAGAAGGAAATGGCGGAGCGTCTGGGGGATGTACGGGCGCGCATGGTGGGGGCGGTTTCTTCCGCCACCGTGTTTCCGAACTTCTCCTTCCTGCCTGGTCAGGCGACATTCCGTGTCTGGCATCCGCGCGGGCCGGACAAGATCGAGCTGGTGGTCTGGACCCTCGTCAACAAGAACATGCCCGAACACATCAAGGAACTGTACCGCAAGGGCGTGATGATGACGTTCTCGCCTGCCGGTGTGTTCGAAATGGATGATGGCGAGAACTGGGAATATTCCACCCGGGTCAACAAGGGCTACGTCACCCGCCAGCAGCCCCTGCACTATGCACTTGGCCTCGGCACCAGGGATGAGACCCGCGATCTGCCGGGCATCATCCACAAGGGCTCGCTGAACGATGCGAACCAGCGCCTTTTCTACACGCGCTGGGCCGAGTTCATGCGCCACGACAACTGGCACGACCTGCAGAACGGGGAAACCGCCCCGCCGCGCCGGGCCGTGCAGCAGCAGCAGGCAGCGGAGTAGGCCCATGCTTGACATCGCCAGACCCTTTACGGACTTCACCCGCTACGCCGATAGCGAAACCGAACGGCTCGTCACCCGCTTCCTCCATGCAGAGGCCCGGGTGCTGGACCGGGAGGCCTATCAGGAATGGCTGGAGACCTTCATCGACAAGGACATCCGCTACTGGATGCCGGACATGGAAACCCGCCGCCGCGACGACAAGCGCGGCACCTTCTGCTACGGCGAGTCTGCCTATTTCGATGACACCTGGGACGAGCTGCATGTGCGCGTGAAGCGCTACAACGAGCCCTCGGCCTGGGCTGACAATCCTGCCACCCGCCACGCGCATCTCATCAGCAACATCGAGGTGTTCGAGACGGATGACCCGCATCTGGTAGCGGCCTGCTCGGCCTTTACCAACGTGCGCAACCGCAACGAAACGGATCAGGACATCATCCACGGCCGGCGCGAAGACGTGCTGCGGCGGGAGGGAGACGGTTTCCGTCTGCTGCGCCGGCGCATCTTCATCGTGCAGAACGTGCTTCTGTCCAAGAACCTGAACACCTTCCTGTGAGAACACCCATGAGCGGACGGCTTCAGGGATACAGCGCCATCGTCACGGGTGGCGGCAAGGGCATCGGGCGGGCGGTGGTGGACCGTTTCGTGGCAGAGGGCGCGAGGGTTGGCGTTCTCGTGCGCAGCGAGGCGGATGCCGGGTCGCTCACCGGGCAGCATGGCGATGCCGTGCTTCCCGTGCTGGGCGATGTGCGCAGCTGGGCGGACAACAGCCGTCTGGTCGAGGCCACAACTTCGGCCTTTGGCAAACTGGATGTGCTGGTGCCCAATGCGGGCGTCTATGATTTCTCCGACCGGTTCGAGACGATCTCCGGCGAGGATCTGCAGACCCGTTTCGAGGAACTGTTTGCCGTCAACGTGCAGGGCTACCTGCTGGCGGTGCGCGCAGCGCTCGATCCCTTGCGCGCCTCGCAGGGCTCGGTGGTCTTCACCCTCTCCTCTTCCAGCTTCTATCCGGGCGGCGGCGGCGTGCTTTACGTGTCGTCCAAGCACGCGCTGGTGGGCACGGTGAAGCAGCTTGCCTTCGAGCTTGCTCCGGACATCCGCGTCAACGCGGTTGCGCCCGGCGGCACGCGCACCGGTCTAGGCGGGCTCAGTTCGGCCGGACACAGCCGCTCGCTCGCAGATATTCCCGGCTTCGATGCCATGGTCGCCAAGACCGTGCCGCTCGGCTTCCTGTCCGAGCCGGAGGATCACGCCGGTCTTTATGTAACGCTCGCCTCCAGGGAGGAGGCCCGCTTCGTCACTGCCGAAATCATCCGCTCGGACGGGGGACTGATGGTGCGTGGCGGCGGACGCAAGAGAAAGGAAGCCTGATGAGCAAGACCGATGCTGCACTGGCCGGGCTGAAGGCCCGCATGCGCCTTCCGGTGATCGCAGCCCCCATGTTCCTCGTCTCCGGCCCGGACATGGTGACCGCCGCCTGCCGCGCAGGGGTCATGGGCGCCCTGCCCGGCCCAAATGCCCGCACCACGGCGGATCTGCGCGACTGGTTTGAAACCATCTCCGGCAATCTCGGCCCGCAGGATGCACCCTGGGCCTTCAACATGATCACCCACACCAGCTATGGCCGCTTTGACGAGGAAATCGCCCTTGTTGCCGAGTACAAGCCGGCGCTGGTCATCACCGCGCTGGGCGGGCCGCACCGGGTGACAGATGCCGTGCACGGCTATGGCGGGCTTGTCTTTGCAGACGTGAACTCGCCGCTCTATGCCCGCAAGGCCGTCGAGAAAGGCGCGGATGGGCTGGTGCTTGTCTGTGCCGGTGCGGGCGGACACACGGGCGAATATGCCATGATGCCCTTCATCGACGAGGTGCGCTCCTTCTTTGACGGGCCGCTGATCGTGGGCGGCGGCATCTCCACCGGGCAGGCGGTGCGGGCGGTCGAGAACCTTGGCGCGGACTTCGCCTATGTGGGCACCCGTTTCCTCGCAGCGCCCGAAACCATGATCCCGGATGAATACCGGCAGATGGTCATCGCCAGCCACATGGAAGACCTCATCGCCTCGCGCGCCATCACCGGAGCCTTGGGCAACTGGATGAAGGCCAGCGTCGAGCGGGCCGGAATTTCCCTCTCCGACATGAAGGCAGAGGCAAAGATCGACTTCTCCGGCGACATGCATTCCGGCGCCAAGGCCTGGAAACATGTGTGGAGCGCAGGCCAGGGCGTCGGCGCCATCACCGCCAGCGAGCCGGTGGCCCGCATCGTGGACGGGCTGAGCGAAGGCTATCTCGCCGCCTTTGCGGCAGAGCGCGCCCGCACCGGCTTTGCGGAGAGACTTTCAGGAAGGAATGCAGCATGAGCATCATCGAACAGGCCGCAGACCGCCTCTGGCAGGCGCGGCAGACCGGCACCCCTTGCGCACCTGTGCGCGACCTTCTGGGCGAAAGCGATGTGGCCGCCGCCTATGCCGTACAGGAGATCAACACCCGCCGGCAGCTTGAGAAAAGCCGCATCGTGGGTGCCAAGATCGGCCTTACGTCCCGCGTGGTGCAGCAGCAGCTTGGGGTGCACCAGCCCGACTTCGGTCTGCTCTTTGCAGACATGGATGTTCTGAATGCAGGCATCGTGCCTTTCGCAGAGCTGAGCCAGCCCAAGGTGGAGGCGGAAATCGCCTTCATTCTCGGCAAGGATCTGCCCCATGCCGATTGCACCAGCGCCGAGGTAATCGCCGCCGTTGACCATGTGGTTCCGGCGCTGGAAATCGTCGGTTCGCGGGTCGCAGGCTGGGACATCCGCATCACCGACACCATCGCCGACAACGCTTCCTCTTCGCATTTCGTGCTGGGGCCGGTGGCTAAACCGCTGGCAGCGGTGGATCTGCTCGACTGCGCCATGGAACTGGAGCTGAACGGGGAGAAGAAGTCCTCCGGCAAGGGCCGCGCCTGCCTCGGCTCCCCCCTCTCCGCTCTCGTCTGGCTCGCCCGCACCATGGCCGCCAGCGGCAGGCCGTTGCAGGCCGGGCATGTGGTGCTTTCCGGGGCGCTTGGCCCCATGGTGGCCGTCAGCCCCGGCGGCACCTGCACCGCCCGCATTGAAGGCCTTGGAGAAGTCAGCGTCGAATTCGGAGGACTTGCGGCATGAGCAAGGTCAAATGCGCCATCATCGGCTCGGGCAACATCGGCACCGACCTGATGATCAAGATCATGCGCCTGTCGGACGTGCTGGAATGCGCCGCCCTGGTGGGCATTGATGCAACATCCGATGGCCTTGCCCGCGCGGCACGGCTGGGCGTTGCCACCACCCACGAAGGGTTGGAGGGCCTGCGCGCCCTACCCGTCTACAAGGACATCGCCATCGTCTTCGATGCCACATCGGCAGGTGCGCACAAGCGCCACAGCGAGGCGCTGATTGCAGATGGCAAGCAGGTGATCGACCTGACCCCCGCTGCCATCGGCCCCTACACCATCCCGCCGGTCAATCTGGATGCCAATCTGGATGCGCCGAACGTCAACATGGTGACCTGCGGCGGTCAGGCGACGATCCCTATCGTTGCCGCCATTTCCCGCGTGACAAAGGTGCACTGGGGCGAAATCGTCGCCTCCATCGCCTCGAAATCCGCTGGCCCCGGCACCCGCGCCAATATTGACGAGTTCACCGAGACGACGGCAGCCGCCATCGAACAGGTGGGCGGTGCGGACAAGGGCAAGGCGATCATCATCCTCAATCCGGCAGAACCGCCGCTGATCATGCGCGACACGGTGATCTGCCTTGCGGATGACGCCAGCAGGGACGCCATCCGCGCCTCGATCCTCGCCATGGTGGAGGAAGTGCGGGCCTATGTCCCCGGCTACCGCCTGAAGCAGGACGTGCAATTCGAACGCATCGGCGGCAACGCGCCGCTGTGGATCCCGGAACTGGGCCGCCACGTGGACGGGCTGAAGGTAACCGTCTTCCTCGAAGTGGAAGGCGCGGCGCATTATCTGCCCGCCTACGCCGGTAATCTCGACATCATGACCTCTGCCGCCATGAAGACGGCCGAGCGCATCGCAATCCTGCGCAACTGGGTGAAGGAGGCTGCGTGATGGGCAAGCTGTTCATTCATGACGTAACCCTGCGCGACGGCATGCACGCCATCCGTCACCAGTATGATCTTGGCCATATCCGCGACATCGCCCAGGCGCTGGACGAGGCAGGCGTTGATGCCATTTCCGTTGCCCATGGCGACGGGCTTACCGGCTCGACCATGACCTACGGTTTCGGCCGCCACACGGACGGCCAGTGGATTGCGGAAGCGGCAAAGGTGATCAAGCGGGCAAAGCTGGCCACCCTGCTGCTGCCCGGCATCGGCACCATTCATGACCTGAAGAAAGCCCATGATCTGGGTGTCACGTCGGTGCGCATCGCCACCCATTCCAGCGAGGCAGACGTTTCGGCCCAGCACATTGCGGCAGCCCGCGGCATGGGCATGGATGTGGTCGGCTTCCTAATGATGTCACACATGACGGAGCCAGAGGTTCTGGCCGGTGAGGCGCTGAAGATGGAAAGCTACGGCGCCCATTGCGTCTATGTGACGGACTCGGGCGGCGCCATGACCATGCGCGACTATGCAGCCCGCATCACCGCCCTGCGCAGCGTGCTGAAGCCGGAGACGGCAGTGGGCGTGCATGCCCACCAGAACCTGTCACTGGCCGTCGCCAACTCCATCACCGCCATCGAGCATGGAGCAACCCGTATTGACTGCTCTCTGGCCGGCATGGGTGCAGGCGCAGGCAACACGCCCATCGAGGCCTTTGTCGCGGTCGCCAACAAGATGGGCCTGCCGCATGGCTGCGATCTGTTCAAGCTGCAGGACGCTGCCGACACTCTGGTGCGCCCCTTGCAGGACCGTCCCGTACAGGTGGACCGGCAAACCCTGTCGCTCGGCTATGCCGGTGTCTATTCCAGCTTCCTGCGCCATGCGGAAAAGGCATCGGCAGACTATGGCGTCGATGCCCGCGAGATCCTCATGGAACTTGGCCGCCGCCGCATGGTGGGCGGTCAGGAAGACATGATCGTGGATGTGGCGCTTGATCTGGCCGCCGCCAGAGAGAAACCGGCAGCGCAATAGGCTCAGCGCGTGCGCTCTTCCCGGGGCGCACGCAGGCAGGCCATGGCTGCGGAGATGAACTCCTCGTTGTCCAGCGGCTTCAGCGTCTTGTGCAGCACCGAGTCCCCCATCATCAGGCAATAGGCGAGATAGGCCCGGGTGCGGGCCTCCTCATCGGAAAAACCCTCGATGCGGAACAGCTCGGCGAAATACTCGTAACGGATATGGTCCACTTCCTCGACCGCATTGCGCGGCAGATCGACCCGGCGGCCCCAGTCGCGGATGCTCATCTCGACCTGGGCAAAGGCCGGAGACTTGGGCATGCGCGGCAGGGCCATCAGCTTGCGCAGCCGCTCAAAGCCGGTCTCGTTGGCCTTGGAAATGTTCTGGATGACGTTGAGCGTCATCTTCCGCTGCCAGTTTTTCAACATGGCTGCAAGAAGTTCGGCGCGTGTCTTGAAGTGCCAGTAGAAGCTGCCCTTGGTCACGCCCAGCTTCTGGCACAGGGTATCGATGCGGATGCCGCGCACATTTTCGCGCACGAGAATTTCGGTCGCCGCTTCCACCCAGTCGGTTTCGGTCAGCGGGCTGTCCTTCACCCGGCGCGTCGGCGAACGGCGCAAGGGCGTATTTCCATCTGCCGCTGCATCGGCGGGCACCGCCGGTTCATTCGCAGCGGAGGGACTGTCGTTGGAACTGCCGGTCACGGGGAAACCTTCCAGAAGCCTGTCTTCCTCTCCAAACCTTACGGTACTGAACTCTCTTTTGCGAGGCATCATGAGTAGAAAAACTGTGTTTATCGCGGGCGCCGGACAGGCAGGCGCGGTCTGTGCCATGGCGCTGCGGGACAAGGGATTTCAAGGCGAAATCATCCTGGCAGGCGAGGAGCCGCACGCCCCTTACGAGCGGCCGGAGCTGTCCAAGAAACTGGTCAGCGGCGGACGCAGCCTTGCCGATGTCACCATACTTGATGCCGCAAAAGCCGAAAGCCTCGGCATCCGCCTCCTGACCGGCTGCACCGTTTCGGGCCTTGACCGGGACGCACGCAAAGTTGGGACGGACGCTGACAGCTTCTCCTATGACTGGCTGGTCCTGGCCACTGGCGGGCGGGCACGCGCCCTGCCCGGGGCTGCCCTCACCGGCCTGCCGCTGGTCTCTGTCCGCAAGGCGGAAGATGCGGAGCAGCTCAAGGCTCTCATCGCTTCAAGCCGCAGCGTTGCCGTTGTTGGCGGCGGCTGGCTGGGACTGGAGGCCGCCGCAAGCTGCCGTCAGGCAGGCCTTGAGGTGGATGTTCTGGAAATGGCGCCGCGCCCTTGTGCCCGTGTTGCCCCGCCTGCCCTGTCAGAAGCCCTCAGCGCCCTTCATGCAGCCAACGGCATCCGCCTGCACTGCGGTGCAGGCTTCAGCTTCGTGCCGGGCGGCATACGCCTTGCAGATGACACAGCCCTGACGCCGGATTTCCTGATTGCCGCCATCGGCATGGAAGCCAATGACGGGCTGGCGGCTGCCGCAGGCCTTGCCACTGACCGGGGCATCGTCGTGGACAGCCAGTTCCGCACCAGCGATCCTTCCATCTTTGCAATTGGCGACTGTGCCGTGGCAACGCAGAGTGACGGCAGCCGCTTGCGGCTGGAATCCTGGCAGAATGCCAATGTCTCCGGCCTCGCGGTGGCCTGTCAGATCACCGGCACGCCGCTGCCTGCTCCCGAACCGCTGTGGTTCTGGTCGGATCAGTTCGATGCCAAGGTGCAGATGGCGGGCAGCCTTGAGGGCGCGGAGGAAGTAATCCTGCGCGGCAGCGGCACGGAGCAGATGGCCTTTCATCTGACAGGAGGACGCCTTATCGGCGCCTGGGCGCTCAACTGCGCCCGCGACTTTGTCCTTGCCCGCCGCTGGCTGGCGCAAGGCACCCGGCTTGCCGCAGACCGGCTTGCGGATGGCACTCAGCCGCTGAAAGCCTGCACCGCAGCATAAAAGCCCTTCCCGGAATGCCAAAAGGCCGCCTGCGGAACACTTCCCGCAGGCGGCCTTTGTTTTCATCCGGGCGCTTCAGATCAGTGCCAGCGAAAAGGCCGGCACGAAGGTGACCAGCAGCAGCGCCACCAGAAGCGTGGCGAGGAAGATCCAGCCGTCGCGCAGGAACTCGACCAGTTTGGCCCCCGTCAGGTTGCACACCATCAGCAGCACCGTTCCCACTGGCGGCGTCAGTGTGCCGATGGAGAGGTTGAGGATCATGACGATGCCGAAATGCACCGGATCAATGCCGAGCTGCATGACCACGGGCTTGAGCAGCGGCACGAGAATGATCATCAGCGCCGTGCCCTCGATGAACATGCCCAGCACGAGCAGCAGAACGTTGACGGCAATGAGGAAGACCCAGGGGTCGGTCGTCAGGCTGGTAATGATCTCCGCCATGGCAACACCGGCCCGCTCCACCGAAAAGATCCAGGCAAGGGCCGACGAGGTCATGATGACCAGCAGGATCGAGGCGGTCTGGCGGCCGGTTTCGGCAAAGGCGCGGCCCACATCCGAAAGCTTCATTTCCCGGTAGATCAGGAAACCGATGGCGAGGGTGAAGACCGTGGCAACGGCACCGGCTTCCGTCGGCGTGAAGATCGACAGGCGGATGCCGCCGACGATGACCAGCACGAGGAAGATGGCGGGCCATGCGCCGATGAGCGTCGTCTTCGTTTCTGCGGCAGTGGGCCAGCTCTCGCGCGACGGCTTCAACCCCTTGCGGCGGGCGTTGATCCACACGGCCATGATCAGCAGCGCCGCACAGAGCAGGCCCGGCAGGATGCCGGCGGTGAACATGGAGCCGATCGAAACGTCAGCCACCAGCGCATAGATGATCAGCGCGATGCCGGGCGGGATGATCGGGGTGATCAGCGAGCCGCAGGCGGTGATGGCAGCGGCCGCACCGGCGCTGTAGCCCTGGCGGCGCATTTCCGGCACCAGAATGCGGCACATCATGGCAGCATCAGCAAGGTTCGAGGCCGAGATACCGCCCATCAGGGTGGATAGCATGACGTTGGTGTGGCCAAGACCGCCGGTCAGGCGTCCGACCATCAGATCCGCCAGCTTCATCAGGCGCCCGGCAATGCCGGTGGTGCCCAGAAGCGTGCCGAGCAGCACGAAGAAGGGAATGGCCAGCAGCGAGGGGTTCTGCGTCGGCGCAATGATCCGCTGCACGGAGATCTGCAGGGGCACCGAGGAGAAGAACACGAAATAGGCGACCACAGCCGCGAACATGGCGAGATAGATGCGCATGTTCAGGGCAAAGAGCGCGAACATGAGAGCAATGATGATGAACCAGGTCATGGACGTCTTTCTGAACGCGAATACGTGGCCGTCAGGAAGGAAAGTGAGGGCGGGAGATCAGGCCTTGTGCTCAGGATCGGCGGGCGGGTTTGCCGCCGCATCAGGCCGGTAGAGACGCCAGGCCATGACGAGCGCGGTGCCACCGGCGCCGATGACGATCGCCAGATCCAGCCAGAACCACGAAATGCCGAGGATCTGCGTCTTCTTGAATGCCGTCGCCTTGGCGAGCGCCCAGCCCTGCCAGGCCATGAAGGCAAGAAGCCCGGCGGATGCCAGATTGACGGCAAACACCATCAGACGGCGCGGCAGGCCCTTCAGCGCATTTTCCAGAAGATCGATGGTCAGATGCTGCCGGTTCGCCTCGCAGGCGATGGCACCGATCATGACGATCCAGATCATCAAGATGCCCGAGACCTCTTCGGTCCAGGCAAAGGGCGTTCCCATAAGATAGCGCGCGATGACGGCTGCAACGGTCATCAGCACGAGCAGGGCCACGCATACGGCCCCGAAGGCCGAGGCAGCACGGAAGATGAGGGACATGACAGTCTCCGCGAAGAGGGAGGACCGGCCGCTTGCGGGAAGCGGCCAGCCGGAAGGATCACTTGGCGAGTTCTGCCTGGATCATGTCATAGAGGCCCGGCGTCCATTCCGGGAACTGGGTGTAGAAGGGCATGGTCTTCTCGCGGAAGGCCGCCACATCCGGCTGGGTAACATTCACGCCAGCTGCCTTCATCTCCGAGAGAATGCGCTCTTCTTCCTGAGCAGCAATCTCCTGGCTGTAAAGGCCAGCCTCGTAGCCGGTCTTGTGCAGCATTTCGAGAACCTGCGGGTCGAGGGTGGAGAAGAACTCTTCACCGCCCAGCCACAGGGCCGTGTTGGTGAGATAACCGATCATGGAGAGCTCCTTGGCCGGCTCATGCAGCTTCTGGCCGTAGAGCACCGGCAGCGGGTTTTCCACGCCGTCGATCACGCCCTGCGTCAGGGCCGGATAGACTTCGCCCAGCGGCATCGGCGTCGGGGTGGCGCCCATCAGCTCGATGGCCTTGATCTGCATCGGATTGTTCGGAACGCGGATCTTCAGGCCCTTCAGGTCTTCCGGCTTTTCCACCTTCTTGGTCGCCAGCAGCTGGCGGGTGCCATAGAGGTAGTTCGGAATGACGATGTGAATGCCCTTGGCGCGCAGCTCCTGATCCTTCTGCTTGAACCAGTCGCTCTCGTAGATCTTCAGCAGCTGCTGCGGATTGTCGGCCAGATACGGCCCGAACAGGATGCCCAGATCCGGATCGAAGTCGGTGAGGAAGCCGGCGTCGGCGATGGTCACCACGTTCACGCCGAGCATGGCCTGCTCGATCACGTCCTTCTTCGCGCCCAGCTGCGAAGAGGGAAACAGCTCCAGCGCCACCTTGCCGCCGGAAGCTTCCTTCACGAGATCGGCCCAGCGGTGCATCACCTTGTCGACCGGCTCGCCCGGATTGTTCTCATAGGCCACCTTGACGACCACTTCCTGCGCAGCCACCGGCAGAATGGCCGCGACGCCCATGAGCGCGGCAAGCGCAAGCGATTTCAGTTTCATTTAAAATTCCTCCACTTGGGTGAGTTCAGACAGTGTCAGCCGCCTGATTTGCGAGAGCCGCAAACACGGCTCCCGAATAGTCGAAATGGGTGTTAAGGCTGGCCGTCAGCCCGGCGGCATCGCGGGTGCGCAGCCTGTCGATGATGTCCTGATGCTGGGCATGGGACTCGACCGTCTGGGCCGAACGGGACTTACCCACCTCCATGTAGAAGCGCAGCGGCACCGACAGCACCCGGTACATGCGGATCAGCACCGTGTTGCCCGCCGCCTCCACCATGGCCATGTGAAAGTCATAGTCGTGCCCGGCGGCTTCCGACACCGTCATGGCCAGGCGCATGCGTTCGTTGGCCTCGGTCATCTGGTCGAGATGCACGTCGGTCACGCCAATCGCAGCCAGAGGTGCGGCGCCGGTTTCCACGATGCGGCGGAAATTGAGCACGTCTTCCAGCGTCTTGGCGGAGTTGTCGAAATGCTGGGCGAAGATGGAAAAGATCGGATCGAAGTCCGGCTTGCGCACCTTGGCGCCGCGCCGCGTCTTCTCGATGAGACCGAAGGCTTCCAGATGGATCATGGTCTCGCGCACGGTGTTGCGCGCCACGCCGAAGCGTTCGGCCAGATCCCGCTCGTTCGGCAGCAGATCCCCGACTTGCATGCGCTCCACGATCTCCCGGCGCAGTACCTCGCGAATGTCCTCGACTGCTGAAAGTCCTGCCATGGCCTCCCCTCCACTGGCTATTGGTCCTATGGTTGGACCAAACTCGGCGCTATGGTTCTCCCGGATGAGGGCCGGTTGTCAAGCCTTGTCAGACAAGCAGACTGAAAATTTCAGGCAGTGACCGCATCTGACCCGGGGCCCTCCGGCCAGATCACCGAGGCCATCAGCGTGCGCCGGGCGGTGGCGAGATGGGCATCCAGCGCGGCTTCAGCGCGCTCTGCATTCCCCGCCTGAACCGCCTCGATAATGGCCATGTGCTCGGAGATTGCAGCGCGGTTGCGATGCTGCTCGTCGCGCTTGTTCCAGCGGTAATGGAAGTGCACGATGATGGAGATCGTACGGCTGAAATCGATGATGAAGCGGTTGCCGGATGAGGCGCAGAGCAACTGGTGGAAGGCTGCATCAAGCTGTGGAAAGGCGTCCAGCCCCTCGTCCGGCCCGGCCGCCAGAGCCTGATGCGCCAGCGAAAGTTCCTGCAACTCCCCTGCCCGCGCCCCGCCCGGCCCGCAGGCCGCCAGCAGCCCGGCCAGCGCCTTGCGCTCGAACATCTCGCGCACGGTGAACATTTCCTCGGCAAAGCCCCGGGTGAAGCCCTTCAGCACCCAGTGCCGGTTTGGCTGCTTCTCGATCAGGCCAAAGGGCTCGAAGCGGATCAGGAATTCACGGACGGAAGCCACATTGACCCCGAACCGGCGGGCAAGCCCCGCCTCGCTCAGCACCGTGTTGGGGCGCGGATCGCCGCGCAGCACCCAGTCCAGAAACTGGCTTTCCACATGCGCCTGATGGGACAGGGTTTCCGATTCCTCGAACCGGTCGGCCGCTTCCGGCAGGCGGCGCAGGACCTTTTCGCGCCCGTCCCAGTCGAGAATCCCGGCCTCGGCCAGATGCGCCAGCACGGCCCGAACGGTGGTCCGGCTCACGCTGAGAGCCTCCGCCAGCTCTGCTTCCGAGCCCAGCCGTTCGCCGGGCGCCATTTGCTGCAGGCGGTCCAGCATCAGATTCACATGCAGTTTGAAGAGGTTGCGGTTGCGCGCCACGAACAGGCCTCTGGTTTTCAACCGGGATCAACCGGATTCAGTTTGACGGAAACGGATCTTATTCAATAAAAAACCGTAAGCGATGCAAGCGCGCAGATCAAGAAAACGGAAGCTGCCCCATGTCCATGATGAAGACCCTCGTATGTGCCGAGCCCGGCAAGTTTGAACAGACCCAGCGTCCGCGCCCCGAGGCAAAGCCCGGGCACGTGCGGGTGAAGGTCGGCCACATCGGCATCTGCGGCACGGATTACCACATCTACGGTGGTCATCAGCCCTTCCTCGCCTATCCGCGCGTCATGGGCCACGAGCTTTCCGGCACCGCAGAGGAAGCCTCCTCCGATGGCCGGATTGCCAAGGGCGATCTCGTCGTGGTGAACCCCTACATCACCTGCGGCAAGTGCCACGCCTGCACCATCGGCAAGCCCAACTGCTGCGAGGCCATCGCCGTGCTCGGCGTCCACACGGACGGCGGCATGTGCGAGGAAATCGTGGTGCCGGAGGGCAATCTCTATCCGGCGGAAGGGCTGTCGCCCAAGGCAGCGGCCATGGTCGAGTTTCTGGCCATCGGTGCCCATGGCGTGCGCCGGGGCGGTGTGAAGCGCGGCATGAGTGCGCTGATCGTCGGTGCTGGCCCCATCGGCCTTGGCGCTGCGATCTTTGCCGCCATTGAAGGGGCAGACGTTACCCTGCGCGACACCTCACAGTCGCGGCTGGATCTTGCCCGCAAGGCCCTGCCCTCTGCCCGCTACGAACTGGTGGGAGAGGAAACGCCGGGTGCCTATGACGTGGTCTTCGATGCCACCGGCAACATCAAGGCCATGAATGCAGGTCTTGCCCACGTCGCTCATGGCGGCGCCTATGTGCTGCTGTCCGTGGTCAAGGGCGATCTGGTCTTTGCCGATCCCGAGTTCCACAAGCGCGAGACGACGCTCTTCGCCAGCCGCAATGCGCTGAAGGAAGACTTCGAGCACGTCATTGCCAAGATCCGCAGCGGCGAGGTTCCGGTGGATGTGCTGGCGACCCATGAAACGAGCTTCGAGGACGCCGTGACCAACCTGCCGCTCTGGGCAGAGGACCGGGGTACGCTGATCAAGGCCATCATCAAAGTCTGATTCAAAAACTTGCGCGCCGGATCAGCCTTGCGATCCGGCGCGCCGTTTCAGGCACCGGCTCGATGATGGGCACGGAAAACTGCCCCGCCAGAGCCCGTGCCGCAACGGCCAGCGGCCCGCCGCCGATGACAATCGCCTCGGCTGCATCTTCCGAAATGGCCAGATGAATGGCCTCTGCCAGAGCCGCTTCAAGCCGTTCCGGGTTTGCCATCACCTGATGCACATCGCCCGCCGTCAACCGCACGGAAACGAGACTGTCACCAAGACCATAGGCCACTGCCCGTGCCTTGATCGGGACGGCCAGATCCGGGGTCGTCGTGACGACGCAGAACCGCCGCCCGCCCTCAGCCGCTGCCAGCATGCCCGCTTCCGCAATGCCGGTGACAGGAACCTGTAGAACGGCGCGCAGCTCCTCCAGCCCGGGATCGCCGAAGGCAGCCGTGATGACGCCGGAAATCCCCTCCGGCAGATGATCCGCCAGCGCCGCCACATGCCCTGCCGCTTCCGCCAAAGCCTTTGGCTCCGTGATCACCGGAGGCCCTTTGGCAACGGTCACGGGCAGAAACTCGATCTCCGGCACCGCCTCCGCCGCAAGCCGCACCATGGCAAGCGTCGTCACCACGGTGGTATTCGGGTTGATCAGCGCCACGCGCGGCTTCATTTCTGCGACCTCACGCGGCTGCCATGCGGCGGGCGAAATCCAGAATCATCTCCTCCCCGCCCCTTGCCGTCACCAGCGAGAGACCAACCGGAGCCCCGTCCACCAAAGCGCCGGGAATTGTCAGCTCCGGCAGGCTGCTGAGGCCGGCAATGCAGGTGATGGGCATGGTGGCCCGGCGGTAAAGCTCAAGATCGGATTGGCTGGCGTCACGCAAGGGCGCCGGGCCGGGCGCCGTTGGCAGCAGCAGGATCACGCCGCCGGAAAGCGCTTCATCCATGGCCGCGCGGATGGCAGACCGGTCTTGCGAGACCTTGGCGAATGTCTCACCGGAAA
Source organism: Pannonibacter phragmitetus DSM 14782 (assembly GCF_000382365.1). Taxonomy (GTDB): domain Bacteria; phylum Pseudomonadota; class Alphaproteobacteria; order Rhizobiales; family Stappiaceae; genus Pannonibacter; species Pannonibacter phragmitetus. The sequence goes on from NZ_KB908232.1 coordinate 27,556, forward strand.
CGGCCTTGGCCGCCGCCAGCCTCTCGCCGACGCCGGGCCCGAAGTCCGGCCGCTCTGTCTCGATCCAGTCCCCCAGCGCGCCCCAGGCCTCATAAGCCTGATGCAGCCGGAATGTCTCGAACCAGTCGATCTCCCCGTAGAGCGGGATGGCATGGGTGAGCGCAGGCCCCAGCAGGCTTTCAGCCCGGGCGACACCTGGCGCAAGAGCGCTCCGCATTGCAGGGTCCAGCATGGCCCATATGGTTTCCGGCATCCACAGCCGCGCGGGGGCCGGTGCATTGCCTGCCTTGATGCCGAAGACCGCGCTGATCCGCAGCATCAGATCAAGGTCACGGGCAAACCAGCCCGGCACGTCGAAGCTGGGGGCCAACGGTTTCAGCCCCGTGCCATCAACGCGGCCATGGCCGGGACGCAAGCCGTAGAGCCCGCAGAAGGACGCAGGAATGCGCACCGAACCGCCCGTATCGCTGCCAAGGGCAAAGTCCACGAGGCCTGCAGCCACCGCGGAGGCCGAACCGGACGACGAGCCGCCCGGCACCCGCAGCGGCGCAGCGCTGTTCAGCGGCGTGCCGGTGTGGGCATTGCTGCCGATCATGCTGTAGGCAAGCTCATCCATTTTCGTGAAACCGGCGAGCGCAGCCCCCGCATTCAGCACCGTTTGCAGCGATGGCGCTGTGACTGCGTCCGGCGCATGGCTTGCCTTCCAGGCCGGGCTGCCATTGCCCGCAACACGCCCCGCGAAGGCGTAATTGTCCTTGGCGGCAAAGGTAAGACCGCTCAATGGCCCTTCGCCCGCCACCAGCGGTGTGTCCAGAACCTCGATGAAGGCTTCGGCTGCATCATTGATCATGAAATCATTTTCCTCATGAGGTCAGGTCTATGCCGGCGCGGCGGGCCGCGCCCTGAATATGGGCAGCCATGGCGTGGCAGGCGGCATCCCGGTCCAGCCGGTCCACTGCTTCCATGATCGCCAGATGCTCACTGGCGGTCTCCACCATGCTTTCCATCCGCACCATGGGCACCCACTGGCTGCTCTGGAACTCCCGCGCCATCAGCCGGTGCATGGACTGGAAGATGCGGTTGCCGCAGGCCTCGACAATGAGGTCATGGAACAGGGTGTCCTGCTCTGCCGCCTCGACACTGCGGCCCGTGCGGGCAGCCGCCATCAGCGCCTCGACAGAGCGCCACAGCCGCCATTTCACATCACCGGTGAGTGCAGGCATGGCCAGGCGCAGTACCTGCGGCTCCATCGCCATGCGGAATTGATAGGTCTCCTCAAGCGAGTAACCGGTGCCGTGCGACCACAGATCCGCCGGCTGAAGGCTGGAGGCGGCGGCGACGAAGAGCCCACGCCGCTGTTCCACCCGCACAAGACCCAGCGCTTCCAGCATGGAAATCGCCTCGCGCACCGAAGGACGCGATGCGCCCAGAATGCCCGCCAGATCGCGCTGGGACGGCAGGGGATCGCCCTCCTCCAGCCCTTCATCGGCAATCATCGCCTGGATCGCCCGGGCCACGCGCGCCGGAACGGAGGCGGACGCGTCATCCTCCGGCAGCGCCAGTGTGCCGTATGCGTCATGTGGTGAAAGACTGGTCATATCTGCCTAAATCTTCGCCTTGCATCAAAAATGCGCTGTTCATACGCTCATCTGGTCAGACCAGAAGGATTTGGTAGCGCACGAAAACCTGACCTTCAAGTCAAAAATTAAAATGACTTCCAGACATTGCAAATCCCGCAAGTTCTGAAAAGTCGTTCAATAAGAAACATATCGAACCTCTCAGATAAGGAAGACATTGATGGCGTTGAAGACATTCCGAAGCGCAGCACTTGCGGCCCTTTCGTTTGCCGCCCTTGCCGGCACGTCAATGCATGCTTTGGCAGCAGGCACGCTGCGTATCGGCATGACAGCGTCGGATATTCCCCTCACCACCGGTCAGGTCGATCAGGGCGGCGAAGGCATGCGCTTCATCGGCTACACGGTCTATAACTCGCTGGTCGAGTGGGATCTTTCGAGCGCCGACAAGCCTTCCGTCCTGACGCCGGGCCTTGCCACCGAATGGAGCGCCGATCCGGCCGACACCAAGAAGTGGACTTTCAAGATCCGCGAAGGCGTGAAGTTCCATGACGGCTCGGACTTCACCGCCCATGACGTGGTGTGGAACCTCGACAAGCTGCTGAAGACCGATGCGGAACAGTATGACCCGCGTCAGGCCGCACAGGGCAAGTCGCGCATTCCTGCTGTCGACACCTACCGCGCCATCGATGACTACACGCTGGAAGTCGTCACCAAGGCTCCCGATGCGACCCTGCCCTATCAGCTCGCCTGGATCTTCATGAGCTCCAAGGCCAACTGGGAAGCCAAGGGCAAGAACTGGGAAGAAGTTGCCAAGGAGCCGTCCGGCACCGGCCCGTGGAAGCTTGCGAGCTTCGTCCCGCGCGAGCGCGCCGAACTCGTGCCCAACACCGGTTACTGGGATGAAGCCCGCATCCCGAAACTCGACAAGATGGTGCTGGTGCCCCTGCCCGAGCCGAATGCCCGCACCGCGGCGCTCCTCTCCGGTCAGGTGGACTGGATCGAGGCGCCCGCCCCGGACACGATCCCGGCCATCAAGGCACAGGGCATGACGATCACCTCCAATGCCTTCCCGCACAACTGGACCTGGCACCTGTCGCGCGCCGAAGGCTCGCCTTGGAACGACATCAACGTGCGCAAGGCAGCGAACCTCGCCATCGACCGTGACGGCCTGTCCGAACTGCTGGGCGGGCTGATGATCCCGGCCAAGGGCTTCGTGCCGCCGTCCAACCAGTGGTTCGGCAAGCCCACCTTCGACGTGAAGTATGATCCGGAAGAGGCCAAGCGCCTGCTGGCGGAAGCCGGTTACGGCCCGGACAAGCCGCTGAAGGTGAAGGCGCTGATCTCGCCCTCCGGCTCCGGCCAGATGCTGCCGCTGCCCATGAACGAATACATCCAGCAAAGCCTTGCGGAAGTGGGCATCGAGGTTGAGTTCATGGTGGTGGAATGGAACCAGATGATCAACCTGTGGCGCGCCGGCGCCAAGGACCCGAGCGTCGAGGGCTCCCAGTCGATCAACTTCACCTATTTCATCCAGGACCCGTTTACCGGCTTCCTGCGCCACCTGAGCTGCGACCTCGTGGCGCCGAACGGCACCAACTGGGGCCACTACTGCGATCCGGAGATGGAAGGCCTGTTCAAGCAGATCAAGACCACCTTCGATCCCGAAAAGCAGGATGAGGTGATCCGCAAGACCCACGAGAAGTTCGTCAATGACGCGCTGTTCCTGATGGTCACCCATGACGTTGCGCCCCGCGCCATGACCGGCAAGGTGAAGGGCTTCGTCCAGCCGCAGAACTGGTACCTGAACTTCTCCTCCATCACGATGGAATGAGGCCTTCTGCCCGGCGGGGTCTTCTCCGCCGGGCAGGCTCTCCCGAGCATACCCCAGGATCCCGGCCGCAAGAGCCGGGACGCAAAAGACACCGGTTTCCAGAGAAGAGCGGCCACCGCCCATGTTCATCTATCTTCTGCGCCGTCTGATCTATGTGCTGCCGGTTGCCATCGGCGTCAGCCTGATCTGCTTCCTGCTCGTGCATATCGCCCCCGGCGATCCGCTGACGGCCATCATGCCGGTGGACGCGACGCAGGAGGAACAGGCCGCCATGCGCTCGGCCTACGGGCTCGACAAGCCCCTGCCCCTTCAATACGCCATCTGGGTCGGCAAGGTGGTGACCGGCGACCTTGGCAAATCCATCGCGACGGGCCGCCCGGTGGCGCAGGAAGTGTTCGGCGCTGTCCAGAACTCCCTGCTGCTGGCAATGATGGCAAGCCTCATCGCCTTTCCTGTCGGCCTGACGCTCGGATTTCTCGCTGGATACTGGCGCGGCACCGCCTTTGACCGCCTGGTGACGGGCGCTGCCATCACCGGCGTCTCCGTGCCCAACTACTGGCTCGGCATCGTGCTGGTCATCATCTTCTCCGTCCAGCTCGGCTGGCTTCCGGCCATGGGCGCAGGGCCCGGCGGTTCGGGCGAGTGGGTCTGGGACCTCGAGCACCTCAAGTATCTGATCCTGCCATCCGTCACCCTGTCTGTTGTGCCCATCGGGCTGGTCGCCCGCACGGTGCGTGCACTTGTGGGCGATATTCTCACGATGGACTTCGTGCAGGCGCTCTATGCCAAGGGCATGCGCCACCGCGAGGTGCTGCGCCACGTGCTGTGGAATGCCGCGCCCACGGCACTGTCTGTCATGGGCCTGCAGCTCGGCTATCTGCTGGGCGGCTCGATCCTGATCGAGACTGTGTTCAACTGGCCCGGCTCGGGTTTCCTCCTGTCCAACGCCATCTTCCAGCGCGATCTTCCGCTGCTGCAGGGCACGATCCTGGTACTCGCCATGTTCTTCGTCACCATGAACCTCCTCGTCGATGTGGCACAGGCCGCCATCGACCCGCGCATCAAGAGAGCCTGAGCCATGAGCGTGACAAGCCCCGCGGCAGGCCCTGCCACGATCACCCCACCCGTGGTTCAGTCAGCCCCCGGCTACTGGTCCGGCGTCGCCCGCCGTTTCACCCGCGACCGGCTGGCCGTGGTCTGCCTCGTCATTCTGGCGGCGCTGGTTCTGGCCGCGATCTTTGCCCCGTATCTGGGCCTGGCCGACCCATACAAGGCCAGTATGATCCGCCGCCTGAAGCCCATCGGCTTCGACGGCAATCCGCTTGGCACCGACGAACAGGGCCGCGACATGCTGGCACGGCTGATTTACGGCGGCCGCCTGACCCTGTTTGTCGGGCTGATGCCGGTGGTCCTGGCCTTCTTCATCGGCTCGGCACTGGGCATCATCGCCGGCTATGCGGGCGGCTGGCTCAACACGGTGATCATGCGCACCGTGGACATCTTCTTCGCCTTTCCGTCCGTGCTTCTCGCCATCGCCATTTCCAGTGCGCTGGGCGCCGGCATCGTCAACAGTCTGGTGTCGCTCACCATCGTCTTCATCCCGCCCATTGCCCGCGTCGCCGAAAGCGCCACCGCAAGCGTCCGCTCCCTCGACTATATCGATGCAGCAAGGGCCAGCGGCGGCGGGGCGCTCACCATCATCCGCGCCCATGTGATCAGCAACGTCATCGGCCCGATCTTCGTCTATGCCACCAGCCTCACCAGCGTGTGCATGATCCTCGCTGCCGGCCTCTCCTTCCTCGGCATCGGCGTGCGCCCGCCCGAGCCGGAATGGGGCCTGATGCTGAACACACTGCGCACGGCGATCTACGTGAACCCCTATGTCGCCGCTCTGCCCGGCCTGATGATCTTTGCCACCTCCCTCTGCCTCAACCTGCTCAGCGACGGCCTGCGCAGCGCCATGAACGTCAAGGACTGAGGAGCACGCAAATGACAGCCACCAACGCCTTGAACGCAGAAACTCTTGCGCAGACCGAAGACAGGGGCGGCCCGGCCCAGCCCCTGCTGATGGCGCAGAACCTGACCAAGCACTTCCCCATCCGCTCCGGCCTTCTCAACCGGCGCACCGGCACGGTGCATGCGGTGGATGACGTTTCATTCCATGTGAAAAAGGGCGAGACGCTCGGCATCGTCGGCGAGTCCGGCTGCGGCAAGTCCACCACCGCCCGCCTCCTGATCGGTCTCATCCCGCATGATGCCGGCCAGATCATCTTCGACGGCGAGGCACTGGGCGCGGAACTGGCACTGAAGGACCTGCGGCGCGGCGTACAGATGGTGTTTCAGGACAGCTACGCCTCGCTCAACCCGCGCCTGACCATCCTCGACTCCATCGCCTTCGGCCCGAAGCTGCATGGCATGGACGATCCGGAAGGCCGCGCCCGCAGTCTGATGGAAAAGGTGGGGCTTGATCCGGCCCGCTTTGCCCATCGCTACCCGCACGAACTGTCCGGCGGCCAGCGCCAGCGCATCAACATTGCCCGGGCGCTCGCCATGGCCCCGCGCCTCGTCATCCTGGATGAAGCCGTCTCCGCCCTCGACAAGTCGGTGGAAGCGCAGGTGCTGAACCTGCTCAACGATCTCAAGGCGGAGCTGGGCCTGACTTACGTTTTCATTTCCCATGATCTGAATGTGGTGCGCTACATTTCCGACCGGGTGATGGTGATGTATCTGGGCGAAGTGGTGGAAATCGGACCAGCGGAAAGCATCTACGAGCGGCAGGCTCACCCCTACACCGCCTCGCTCTTTGCCGCGATGCCCTCCATGGACCCGGACAACCGCACCATGGAACCACCGCTCGCAGGCGATCCGCCCAACCCGATCAACCCGCCCACCGGCTGCCGTTTCCACACCCGCTGCCGCTTTGCCGAAGGCGTCTGCGCTGCGGCCAAACCCGCCCTTGCCGCCCTTCCCGGCGCAGAGGATCACATGGCCGCCTGCCACATGCTGGAGCCCGCCTCCGGCCACAGCCTTGCCGTGAAGGAGGCAGCAGAATGAGCAGCACAATGACCACCGCCGCCCCCCTGATGGAATTCGACAATCTCACCGTCCGCTTCAAGGGCGAGCGCACGGTCCATGCCATCAACGGCGTCAGCCTCACCATGCAGCAGGGCGAAACCCTCGGGCTGCTGGGCGAGTCCGGCTCCGGCAAGAGCGTGACGCTGAAGACGCTGCTGCGCCTGCTGCCGCCGCGCCGGACAGACATCGAAGGCAGCGTGCGGGTGAACGGCACCGATGTGATGAAGCTGCAGGGCGCAGCCCTTTCCGCCTTCCGGGGCAGCGAAGTCTCCATGGTGTTCCAGGAACCGGCGCTGGCGCTTGATCCTGTCTTCACCATCGGCGACCAGATCGCCGAAACCGTGATGCGCCACAAGGGCGTGAGCAAGCTGGCGGCCATGGATGTGGCGCTCGACATGCTCACCCGCGTGCGCATCCCCTCGCCCGAACGGCGGCTGAAGAACTATCCGCATGAAATGTCCGGCGGCATGCGCCAGCGCGCCATGATCGCGCTCGCGCTCGCCTGCCGTCCCAAGCTGCTGCTGGCTGACGAGCCGACCACCGCCCTTGATGCCACCGTGCAGATCCAGATCCTGCTGCTGCTGCGCGAATTGCAGAAGGAATTCGGCATGGGCGTGATCTTCGTCACCCACGACATTGGCGTTGCCATCGAGGTGTCGGACCGGATCGCGGTCATGTATGCGGGCAATATCGTGGAGATGGGCCCGGCGCGCGAGATCATCCGCAACCCGCAGCATCCCTACACGCGCGGCCTTCTGGCGGCGAACCTGCATGATGTGGTCAAGGGCCAGCGGCTCGACGCCATCCCCGGCTCCCCGCCCGCGCTCGAAACAAAACCCGTCTCCTGCTCCTTCGCCCCGCGCTGCGCCTTCGCAACCGATGTCTGCCGGTCGCAGAAGCCAGAGCTTGTTCCGGCCAGCGGCCAGCCCACCCACGTCTCCGCCTGCTTCCACCCGCAAACGGCCAACGTGGCGGCTTGAGCCCTCCCCCCGCGCCGTCCCCGCCCTGTGCGGGGACCTGCCGGGGAGGCAGTGCCTTACAACCTGCTACTGCGCATTCTCCATGATCAGATCGGTCATTTCAAAACGGATGACATCAACGAGCCCGAGATCGGAAATGCGAAGTTCGGGGATCACGACCAGCGCCAGCAGCGAGTGCTGCATGTAGGCGTTGTTGAGGGTGCAGCCGCAGGCCGCCATGGCCTCCACCATCGCCGCCGCCTTCGCAGCAACATCCACGGCGGGGCTGTCGGACATGAGGCCGGCGATGGGCAGTTCCACCAGCGCCAGTTCCTTGCCGTCCTTCCAGACGGTGACGCCGCCGCCCACCTCGCCCAGCCGGTTGGCGGCCTTCGCCATCATCTGCCGGCTGGTGCCGACGACGATCATGTGATGGCTGTCATGGGCGACGGTCGAGGCAATCGCCATCTCTCCCGTGTAGCCGAAGCCGGAGACAAAGCCGTTGACCACCTTGCCCGTGGCGCGGTGGCGCTCCACCAGCGCGATCTGGCAGACCTCGTCTTCCGCTTCCACCAGTCCGCCGGAGACGGGAAGCTCCGCCGTCAGCGCCTTGGTGGGGGCCTGATTTTCGACGACACCGATAACGCGGGCCTTCACCGCATTGGCCCCGGCAGGCGCGGGAATGGCGAAATCCGCCGCTTCCAGCACCTTGCCAAGCCGCACGGTCTCCCGGGCGCTTTGCGGCCAGTCATAATGCGGGCACTCCGCCAGCAGCTTGCCCCCCTGCGCCACCAGAACGCCGCGGGCATAGACATCCTCGATGGGCAGATCCGTGAGGCTGGAGGTGAGGATCACATCCGCCCGGCGCCCCGGCGCGATGGAGCCCAGTTCCCGCTCAAGGCCGAAGTGGGAGGCCGTGTTGATCGTTGCCATCTGCAGCGCGATCACCGGATCGCAGCCGCAGGCGATGGCATGGCGCACCACCCGGTTCATGTGGCCATCGTTCACCAGGGTGCCGGAGTGGCAGTCATCGGTGCACAGGATGAAGTTGCGCGGGTCGAGCCCCTTCTGCGTCACCGCCGTGATCTGGCTTTCCACGTCATACCAGGCAGAGCCCAGCCTCATCATGGAGCGCATGCCCTGACGAACGCGGGCGATGGCATCGGATTCCGCCGTGCCCTCATGATCATCCGCCGCACCGCCCGCCACATAGGCATGGAAGGGAATGCCCCGGTCGGGGCTGGCATAATGGCCGCCCACCGTCTTTCCGGCGGCCATGGTCGCCGCCATTTCCGCCAGCATCTGCGGGTCGCCGTTGATGACACCGGGATAGTTCATCATCTCGCCAAGGCCGATGATGCCCGGCCAGCTCATGGCTTCAGCCACATCTTCGGCGGAAATCTCGAAGCCCGTCGTCTCCAGCCCCGGCGCAGACGGCGCGCAGGAGGGCATCTGCGTGAACATGTTGATGGGCTGAAGCAGCGATTCGTCATGCATCATCTTCACGCCCGCCAGCCCCAGCACATTGGCGATCTCGTGCGGATCATGGAAGATCGTGGTGGTGCCATGGGGAATGACGGCAGCGGCAAATTCCGCCGGTGTCAGCATGCCGCTTTCCACATGCATGTGGCCATCGAGCAGCCCCGGAATGAGAAAGCGCCCTTCCGCCTCCACCACCTTCGTGCCTTCACCAATGCAGTGCGAGGCATCAGGGCCCACATAGGCAAAGCGGCCTTCACTGACCGCCACCTGCCAGCCATCGAGAACTTCCCGGCTCTGCACGTTGACGAGCCGTCCGCCCCGGATGAGGAGATCCGCAGGCGTCCGCCCCGCCGCCACCGCCACGAGCCGGGGAGCCGTTTCGGCCCAGGATTTGAAGGTGGACTGGCTCATGGCGGCAAACTCCTGAAAGAACTGACTGTTGCGCCATGGTTCGGTGCGGCGCCCCGGCTGTCAAGCCACAGTCAGGAGCAAGAAACAACCGGGAATTGATCTGGAGCAAGGCCGGCACCTCCTCTTCACTGGCACTCTCCGTTGCGAACCGCCGCCCTGAAGCATCCGCTCCAGCCGGCACAGCGCATTTTTGCTGGAGGGAGACATCATGTCTGCGAAGATGAAAGCAGCCGTCGTCAGGGCTTTCGGAGCCCCGCTCGACATCAGCGAGGTTCAGAAGCCGGAAGCAACGGCGGGCAAGATCGTCGTCAAGATGATGGCGAGCGGCGTCTGCCACACCGATCTTCACGCCGCAGAAGGCGACTGGCCGGTGAAGCCCAATCCCCCGTTCATTCCGGGCCATGAAGGCGTCGGCTACGTCTGCGAGGTCGGCTCCGGCGTCAAGGGCGTCAAGGAAGGTGACCGGGTGGGCGTTCCCTGGCTGCATTCGGCCTGCGGCCATTGCAAGCATTGCATGGGCGGCTGGGAAACCCTTTGCCACGACCAGCACAACACCGGCTACAGCGTCAACGGCGGCTTTGCCGAGTATGTGCTCGCGGACCCCGATTATCTGGGCCACCTCCCGGATGGCCTCGACTTTGCGCCCGCAGCGCCCGTGCTCTGCGCCGGCGTCACTGTCTACAAGGGCCTGAAGGAAACCGAGACCAAGCCCGGTGAAACGGTGGTGATCATCGGTGTCGGCGGCCTCGGCCACATGGCGGTGCAATATGCCAGGGCCATGGGCATGAAGGTGGTTGCGGTCGATATCAGCGACGACAAGCTGAAGCTGGCCAGCAGCCTTGGCGCAGACCTGACGATCAACGCGCTGACCACCGATCCCGTGGCCGAGGTGCAGAAGCTGGGCGGCGCAGAGGGCGTGCTCGTCACCGCCGTCTCCACCAAGTCCTTTGCGCAAGGCTTCGGCATGCTGGCCCGGCGCGGCACCATGGCGCTATGCGGCCTGCCGCCCGGAGACTTCCCGCTGCCGATCTTCGACACGGTGCTCAACCGCAAGACCATTCGCGGCTCCATCGTCGGCACGCGCAATGACTTGGCCGAATCCCTCGCCTTTGCCGCCGACGGCAAGGTGAAGGCACATTACGCCATGGACAAGCTCGACAACATCAACGCGATCTTTGACAAGATGCGCGCAGGTCAGATTGATGGCCGCATTGTCATGGACATTTCCTGAAGACCCCAACCTTCAGGAGATCCCTCCGGCCGCGGGGCCGGTGCATGAAGGACAGGCTGCGGTTGTCTCACGGCAACAAGCCGCCTATAGTCCCGCGTGTACCGGGGCCGGAGGGCTTTCTTTCTTGCGTGGCTGCGGTGCACCCCCGCCTTGATTGTCCCCGTTCCGCAGCGTTCCCTTGTCCCGACCTGATCCAGACGAAGACCAGCCCAGCCCGGTACCCCCCGGGACCGAGACTGCGCGCGCGCTGACACCGGATGTCCTGCGCCGCATCCTCTTTGGCAGCTTGCTGGGGGCCGCAGGCGGCATTCTGTTCTGGCTGGCGCACATGCCGCTGCCGTGGATGCTGGGCTCCATGCTCTTCACCATGGTGGCCTCGATCTTCGGCGCGCCGATCCTGCCGCCAGGCCGCATCCGTCCTGCGCTTGTGGCTGTCATTGGCGTTCTGCTCGGCTCCGGCTTTTCACCCGCCCTCATCGGCCAACTGGGCGACTGGGTCATCTCCCTTGGCCTTCTGGCGCTCTATCTCGTTGTCTCCGGCGTGCTGGCCGTCCCCTTCTACATGAAGGTGGGCGGCTTTGACCGGGTCACGGCCTTCTGCTCCGGCATGCCGGGCGGGCTGATGGAAATGGTCAGCCTCGGCAAGGACCTCGGCGGAGATGAGCGCAAGATCATTCTCGCCCATGCCGCCCGCATCGTCGTCACCATCAGCCTCATCTCCTTCTGGTTCCGCATCATCGAGGGCCAGAGCGTGGGCACCGCCATTACCAAAGGCGGCAGTCCGTCCTGGCAGGACCTTGCCATCCTGGGGGCCTGCGGCGTCATCGGCGCCTTTACCGCGCTGAAACTGCGCCTGCCCGCTGCCACCCTTGTCGGCCCCATGCTGCTGAGCGCCGCCGTGCATGTCACCGGCATCACCACCAGCGCCCCGCCGCAGGGGCTGGTGATCGCCTGTCAGGTGCTGATGGGCACCATCATGGGCTGCCGGTTCCTAGGCGCCGGCCGGCGCGAGGTGATCCACGCCGTCTCCCTCAGCTTTGGCGCCACCTTGATGACCCTGCTGGTGACGCTGGCCTTTGCCTTTGGCTTTGGCGCTTTCATCGGCCAGACCACCTCGCAGATCGTGCTGGCCTATGCCCCCGGCGGCCTCACCGAGATGAGCCTCATTGCGCTGGCCATGAAAGCAGAAGTCGCTTACGTGGCCAGCCACCACATCACCCGCATCGTGCTGCTGATTTCCTTCGCGCCATTGGTTCTCTCTCTCATCGACCGCCGCCCGCCAGGCCGCATCAAGCCGCGGGACTGATCCCTTCTGACTGGCGGCTCGGACCTGAGTTGATGCTGGGCGCCATGCCCGAACGCCGGTAGCCTCATGTCAGCAGCCGGTTCACAACGAGCAGAACAGGAAGAACAAAAACGCCCGCGTCACGGCCCTGTCACCTAAAGCAGCTATCACGCAATTCATTCGAATGAATTGGAGGCCTTGATGGCGCGTGAAACGTGGCAATCGATCCGGGACCGGCTGGCAGCTGACATTCTCTCAGGCGTTCTTGCACCGGAAACGCAACTGCCGACCGAGCCGGAACTCTGCGCCGAATTTGGAGCGGGCCGGCATTCCGTGCGCCGCGCCATCGCCGCGCTGGCCGTCGAGGGCAAGCTGCGGGTCGAGCAGGGACGCGGGACATTCGTTGAAAGCGCGCCTCTCATCAACTACCAGATCGGCCACCGCACCCGCTTCCGCCAGAACCTGATCAGCCAGGGCGTGACGCCTGCGGGCGAACAGGTCTCCGATGATGTGATCCCCGCGCCGCGCCGGGTTGCCGAAGCGCTCGGCCTGCCGGAAGGAACGCCGGTTCACCGGCTGATGCGCCGCGGCCTTGCCGATGACGTGCCGGTAAATCTCAGCTTTGTCTACCATCCGCAGGCGCTGTTCCCGGACATGGCCGGGCAGCGCCGCGCGGGCCTGTCCGTCACCGATGTCTACCGCTCGCATGGCATCACCGACTACCTGCGCAAGAGCACCACCATCTACGCCCGCCGCCCGACGGCGGAAGAAGCCCGCCTGCTGAAACAGCACCAGGACCAGCCGGTTCTGGCCGTGACCAAGACCGATGTGGATCTGACCGGGCGGCCCATCGGCTATTCCCAGGCCATCTGGGCTGCCGGGCGCGTGCAATTCACCTTCGATCTTCCCCCCGAAACCGGGAGCCCGGACCAGAATGACTGACACTGCCCAGCCTGCCCTTGCACAGCAACCTGGCGCCGCCGCCCCCGATCACGGCGCCATGCTGACAGCCCTTTCCCACGCCTGCGCGGACAGCGTGAAGCACTTCGCCGAAAGCCTGCTGCCGGTGCTGGGTGCCATTGACGTGCTGCGCAGCCGCACCGGCCTCGTCATGCTGCCCTTCCGCGACACGGTGAAGGGCACCGACTTTCACCTTGGTGAGGTTCTTGTGGCGGAAGCCGAGGTCCGCCTGACCGGTCACGGCTCCACCGGCTATGGCATGGTCACGGGGCGCGATCTCGAATGGGCCATGGCCATGGCCCTGATTGACGCTGCAGCCGCCGCCGGGATTGAGCCCGCAGCCATCAGTGCCTTCGTTGCCGAAACCATCGAGGCCAATGCCGCCCGCGACCGGCAAAGCCTTTGCGCCATCGAGGCGACACGCGTCGACATGGAAACCTTCTGATCCCCCTATTCCTCAAGGAGGCCCGGTCATGGGTGCCCTGCCCGCCAGTTCACATGCCCTCATCACAGCGCCTTTGCGGGGTGAGGATGAAATCCGCGACAATGCTGCCTTCGAGGCGATCCTCTGGGCGCTGAGCCGCCCCGGTGATGTGCGCCATCTGCCCGAACCCGGCCCGCGCACCATCCTTCTCGCGCTCATCGACCGGGAATGCCGGGTCCATGCCGATGACCCGGTGATTGCCGGGCTTGCAGCGCAGACGGGTGCAACGCTTGCCCCGCTGCATGAGGCCTGCCACGTGTTCCTGCAACTGGACCCTCGCGCAGATGCGGCCCGGCTTGCCGCCCTGAAGACCGGCTCCGCACTCTACCCGGACGAGGGCGCGACCATTGTCACCGAAGCCCGCCTGGGCGAAGGCCAGCGCCTGCGCCTGTCGGGCCCCGGCATCGAAACCACGCGCGAGATCGCTGTCGCCGGCCTGCCACAGGGCTTTTTTGCCCTGCGCAATGACCTGTGCCGCTACCCGCTCGGCTTTGACCTCTTCATCGCCGATGGCAGCAAGGTGATGGGCCTGCCGCGCTCAACCCGGATCGAGGTGCTCTGATGGCTTATGTCGCAACCCGTGGCGGGGAAAGGGCTATTGACCAGTCCGAGAGGCTCTACAGGGCCGGAATGGGCACCATTGGCGCGGACCGCGTGGCGGAGATCCGCCAGTCCCTGCCCTGGCTGATCGGCCGGGTCATGGGCGAGGCCTCGCTTTATGAGGAGGATCTGGCGGCGCTGGCGCTGGCCCAGTCCGGCGGCGACCTCTATGAGGCCGTGCTGCTGCTGCGGGCCTGGCGCACCACGCAGCCGCGCCTTGCCATTGCCGAAACGGTGACGCAGGATCAGCTCTTCACCCACCGCCGCATCTCTGCCGCCTTCAAGGATATTCCCGGCGGCCAGATTCTTGGGCCCTCGCTCGACTATTCCCACCGGCTGCTGGCCACCGGCGTGCTGGAAGGCCGCCCTCTTGTGCCGGAGCCGGTTGAGCCGGCGCCCCTGCCCGCTCCCGCCCGCCAGCCGTCTCTGGCCGCCTGGCAGAAGGCGCAGGGCCTCGTCGCCGATCCGGCGCGCGAAGAGGTGGCACCGGACGATATTCCCGACCTGACACGCGAGCCGCTGCTGTTCCCGGCCAAACGCGCCCACACGCTGCAAAGCCTTGCCCGGGCCGACACCGGCGGCGTTCTGGCACTGGGCTATTCCGCCATGCGCGGCTACGGCAACGCGCATCCGACGGTCAACGAACTGCGCCTTGCTGAAGCGGAGGTGACTGTCCGTCATCCGTGCGGCACCCTGTTCAGCGCCGGGCGGGTCAAGGTCTCTCAGGCCGAAGTCACCTCCAAGGGCAAGTCGGGCCAGCTCGACCTTGGCTTCTGCGCCACGCTGGGCTGGAACGAGATCAAGGTCATCGCCGGAGCGACCCTCGACCTCAACGCTCCGGAAGCGCCGCAGAATTCGCCGGTGAACGAGGAATTCTTCCTCTATCACACCGAGCCGGTGGAGGCCTCCGGCTTCTGCATCCACTTCAAGCTGCCCCACTATGTCACCTTCCAGTCGGCGCTGGATGCCCTGCGCGACGCCAAGTCGAAGGCCACCGGGGGGAATGCTGCCGGGGCGAAGACGGCACCCGATCCCGTATCTGGCGCCGCACCGGAGCCGGCCATCACCGGGGAGATTTCCGCATGACCAGCCTTGCCAGCCTGACCAAGCCCTGGAAGGCGTTCTCCTACGGCTTCCTGGATGCCTCCGCCAAGCGTGAACTGCGCCGCAAGATGCTGAAGGCCGTCGCCGTGCCCGGCTGCCAGATGCCCTATGCCAGCCGAGAGGTGCCCATTGCCCGCGGCTGGGGAACCGGCGGCCTGCAGGTGACGCTGACGCTGCTGAAGCCCTCGTCCGTCGTCAAGGTCATCGACCAGGGCGCCGATGACAGCGTCAACGCCGCTTCGATCCGCAAGTTCCTCGCCCGCGTCTCGGGCGCTGGTGAGACCTGGGACACGGGCGAAGCCACCATCCTGCAGTCCCGCCACAGGGTGCCGGAGGAGATCCTGCGGGAGGACCAGATCCTTGTCCTGCAGGTGCCGAACCCGGAGCCCTTGCGCCCCGTCGAGCCGAACATGTCGGTGGCCCGGCAGATGCACGCTGATGCCGACTATGGCCGCCTCTGGCTGACCCTTTACGAGCAGATGGTCCGCTCTGGCCGCATCATGCAGGGCGCGGCCTATCCCAGCCTTGTCAACGGCCGCCATGTGATGACGCCCTCGCCGATCCCGCGCTGGGATGTGCCGAAACTTCACATGGCGCGGCATCTGACCTTCCTTTCCGCCGGCCGCGAGAAGCGCCTTTATGCCGTGCCACCCTATACGAAGGTGGAGCCGCTGGTCTTCTCGGATGTGCCCTACAAGGTCGAGGAGCACCAGCCGCTCACCTGCCACCGCTCCGGCGTGACAGGTTATTTCATGAACGAGATCCCGCAGGACGATGGCAGCTCCTCCTTCGAGGTGTCCGACAGCCATTTCGGCATCAAAGCCATCCGCCGCAGCGAAGGCGAAGCCATCCCGGACATCGGGACCTGGTACAAGAACGGGGAGTTCCGCACATGACCGTCCAAAGCCCCGCTCAGCGCATCGAGGCCGCGCCCCGGCTGATGACCATTCCCCCGCTCCTCACCATGCGCGGCATTTCCCGCCGCTTTGGCGGGGTCACCGCCCTCGACGGTGTTGATGCCACCGTCTATCCCGGCGAAGTTCTGGGCATCGTCGGCGAGAGCGGTTCGGGCAAGTCGACGCTGCTGCGCATGATGAACCTCGAGGACACGCCCGGCAGCGGCACCTATCATCTCAATCTGCCAGGGCCTGACGGAGCGGGTCTGACCGGCAACCTGTTCGACCTCGGCCGGTTCGAGCGCCGGATGCTCTGCGCCCGCAACATCGGCATCGTCTACCAGAACCCGCACCTCGGCCTGCTGATGCGCCACTCCTCGTCGGGCAATGTGGCCGAACGGCTACTGGTGGCCGGGGAGCGCAGCTTCAAGGTGCTGCGCGGCAAGGCAAGGGATGCACTCGACGCCTCGGAATTCCCGCTGGAGCGCATGGACGCCCGGCCCATCGAACTGTCCGGCGGCATGCAGCAGCGCGTCCAGCTGGCCAAGGCCATCGCGCTGGAACCCTCGCTGCTGCTGCTCGACGAGCCCACCACCGGCCTCGATGTCTCGGTGCAGGCGCTGGTGCTGGACACGCTGAAGCGTCTTCAGCGCGACCGCGCCATCACCATGGTCATCGTCTCGCATGATCTGGGCGTCATCCACACCATGGCAGACCGCGTCATGGTGATGCGCCGTGGCAAGGTGGTGGAACAGGGGCTCGTCGACCAGGTGTTCCAGGATCCGCAGCACGAGTACACCCAGCAGCTCGTGCAGGCCAAACTTTGACAACAAGGAACCAGTCCGCATGCCCCCGCTTCTCGACGTGGAAGGTTTGTCAAAGCGCTTCCACATGTATCACCTCGACCAGGAACTGCACGCCTTCAGCGGCATTTCCTTCCGCCTCCATGCCGGCGAGTTCCTGTTGCTGCGGGGCGAAAACGGGGCTGGCAAATCCACCCTGTTGCGCACGCTCTACCGCAGCTACCTGCCGCAGGCCGGGCACATCTGGTACGCGGCCGGCGAAGGCCGCATCGACCTTGCAACAGCCGCCGATGTCGACATCACCCTGCTGCGGCGCCGTGACATCGGCTTCGTCACCCAGTTCCTGACCGCGCGGCCGCGCGTTGCCGCCGTCGAGATCGTCGCCGAACCGCTGCGCCGGGCGGGCATGGCCAGAGCGGAGGCCCTTGACGAGGCACACCGCTGGCTTGAAGAATTCGGCGTGAAACGTGATCTGTGGCGTGCCTATCCCACCACGTTTTCCGGCGGCGAACAGCAGAAGGTCAACCTTGCCCGCGCTCTGATCCTGCCGCAGAAGCTTCTGCTTCTGGACGAGCCAACCGCCTCGCTCGATGCCGGTGCCCGCGCTGCACTGGTGCGGCGGCTGGCGGATCTGAAGGCCGGCGGAGTCGCCATGATCGGTGTTTTCCATCACCCGGGTGATGTGGCGGGCCTGATCGACCGGGAAATCCTTCTCACCACCCAGACTGAGCCGGAAACGGCGGTCCCCTACGCGCCTGCGGCAACCGGAGAACTTGATCATGTGGCTGTCTGACTTTCGCATTGTCACCCCGAACGAGGTGATCGAACACGGCTCCCTGCGGATCGAGGATGGCTGCATCGCCGAACTGCGCGATACTCCGGTTGCGGGCGCAGAGCTTGAGGGGAACGGCCTTCTGCTGCTGCCCGGCTTTGTCGACATGCATGGCGACATGGTGGAACGCGAGGTCGAGCCGCGCCCGAATGTGCCGATGCCGCTGGAACTGGGGCTGCGCGATCTTGACCGGCGCCTCGCCGGATCAGGTTTCACCACCGCCTATGCCGCCCTCTCCTTCAGTCCCATGTCCACCTACGGGCATCTGCGCAGCTATGAACACACCAGCGCCGTGATCCGCGAGCTGAAGGCAATGCGGCACATGCTCAATGTCGATCACCGCGTCCACGCCCGGTTCGAGATCACCTTCCCCAAGGCACTCAGCGTCATCGAGGAATTGATCACGGAGGGAACCGTCGATCTCATTTCGCTCACCGACCACACGCCCGGCCAGGGCCAGTACCGCGACATCGAGCGGCACGTGCAGAAGATGGCCCGGGAAAGAGGCCTGAGCCGCGAAGAAGCGGCCGAGGCCATCGCCCGCCGCATCGAAGAGCGGACGCAGCCGGCCGGCGTTCTGGCCGAAACGCTCGAAGCCATTTCCAGCCTGTGCATGGCGCATGGTGTCGCCCTTGCCAGCCATGACGACGACACAACGGACAAGGTGGAACTGATGCATGGCCTCGGCGTGGTCATCAGCGAATTCCCGGTGACGCTGGAGGCTGCCGCCGAAGCGCGCCGCTGCGGGCTGGCCACGGCCATGGGCGCTCCCAACGCCCTGCGCGGCCAGTCCTACTCCGGCAATCTCTCGGCCCGCGAGGCCCATGCCGCCGGTCTTCTCGACATGCTGGCCTCCGACTATCACCCCTCGGCCATGCTTCCGGCCCTGCTGGAACTCGCCGGAACAGACCGGGATGGCCTTCCCGGCGCCGTGCGTCTGGCAACCCTCAACCCCGCAAAAGCCCTCGGTCTCGACGATCGCGGCTGCATCGAAACCGGCCGCCTCGCTGACCTTGTCATTGCAGATGATACGGGTATCGGCCATGTGCGGGCCACGCTGCGGCAGGGCCGGCTCATCTACTCCGGCGGCCATCTCGGGGCGCGCGCAAAGACGGCCTGAGCCGCGCCTGCGGTGCCGCCACATGCGGCGGCACCGTTCCTCTCATACCAAGGCTTTCGATGCTGACGCATCACGCCTTGAAAATGCTCAAGCGCCGCACGGGCTTAACCAATGCTCGATGAGTCAAGCTTATCGAACATTGGTATCAGCCCGTTCTTGCCGGACGGGCCCGGCGCTGCGTCCAGCGCACCAGCGTGTCAAAGTGCAT
Organism: Pannonibacter phragmitetus DSM 14782; assembly: GCF_000382365.1. Taxonomy (GTDB): domain Bacteria; phylum Pseudomonadota; class Alphaproteobacteria; order Rhizobiales; family Stappiaceae; genus Pannonibacter; species Pannonibacter phragmitetus. The sequence goes on from NZ_KB908232.1 coordinate 46,414, forward strand.
GTCCATCCGCGTCTCGCCCGAAAGGCCATGGGACGCGCAGATTTCCTGAAAATCCGCCATCACCCGCGACAGGCCAAGACGGCGGACAACAGTCCAGACCACTGCCCGCGTCAGATAGAAATCGATCAGCTCCCGCGCTGTAAAGGCGCGGGACCAGGGCCAGCGCCGGCTGTGCGCGGTCAGGAAACCGTCCAGTCCCGACAGTTCCTCATGGCTCGGCTCCTTGCGCTGCTCCCGGGCCTCCAGCTCCGCGCTGTTGGGATAATGTTTCCAGACATAGGCGTCGAACCCGTCAAAGATCTGCCCCGGCCTGCGCCGGTTGCGCACAACCGCCAGAATGCCGCCCGGCGACAGGATCCGCGCAGCTTCGGCGTAGAATTTCGGCCGGTCGAACCAGTGCACGGCCGAACAGGCCACCACCAGCGAGGCAAAATCCGGCGGCAGGCTCAGCTGCTCGGCCGGGGCGCCGATGATCTGCACCTGCGGCGTATTGCGGAACCGGCGCATGAGCACGTGGCGCATGTCCTCTCCCGGCTCAGCCGCAATGACGCTCCAGCCATCACCAAGACCGGTGAGCAGATCGCCCGTCGAATTGCCCGGCCCCGCCCCCACATCGACGGCCACCTTCAGCCCGGAGCGGGCCGGACAGATCCGCGCCAGATGCGCAAACACCGCGGGTGGATACCCGGGACGGCCGGCCTCATAGAACTCGGCCAGTCCCTCGAACTGATGCGCTGTCTCGATCATTGCCTTTTCCTGACGCACCGGCCCGGCAAATGGCATGGAGCCGGCGGACAGTGTGAAAATTGGTTCGAATGACTTTCCGCCGTTTACATGACAGTTCAGCGAAGGACAGATGAACCTTTCATTGCAGCAAACTCCGGCCGTCAGCCCAGCCCACAGGCTAACCTATTGGATTGATGAGTTTAAACCGGGCTTCAGCCACCTCCTGAAAGACTTTCCGCAGCGGGAACAACGTCCCTTGCCCGTAAAAGCTGCATATCAGTCACGGATACGTCACAAAGGCCCAGACGAAAATTCATTCGGATGACGCGGCGCTGTTACAGAGGGCGGGCAGTCTTCCCGTCATGGAACAGAACATCCTTTCCCTCTCCGGCCTCGGCCGCTCCTTCGGCGCCACGCGCGCCGTCGACAACGTCACGCTCTCCATTGCCCCGGGCCAGTTCGTCGGGGTGATCGGACGCTCGGGCGCAGGCAAATCCACGCTGCTGCGCCTGATCAACCGGCTGATCGACCCGAGTGAAGGGACGATCCATTTCGGCGGTCTCAATGTCGGTGCGCTGAAGGGCAAGGCCCTGCGCGCCTGGCGCCGGGACTGCGCCATGATTTTCCAGCAGTTCAATCTGGTGGAACGGCTCGACGTTCTCACCAATGTGCTGGTCGGACGCCTCTCTGCCCACGGCTTCCTCAGTTCCATGGCGATGCAGTTCTCCGACGAGGAGCGCACGCTCGCCATCCACGCCCTTGACCGGCTTGACATGGCCCCGCAAGCGCTGCAACGGGCCGGAACGCTTTCCGGCGGCCAGCAGCAGCGTGTCGCCATCGCCCGCGCCCTCGTGCAGAACCCGCGCATCCTGCTTGCCGACGAGCCGATCGCAAGCCTTGATCCCGGCAATGCGACCCGCGTGATGGATGCCCTGCGCACCATCAACCGCGAGGATGGCATCACCATCCTCGTCAACCTTCACACCCTCGACACCGCCCGCACCTACTGCGACCGGATCATCGCCATGCGCTCCGGCCGGGTGATGTTCGATGGCGCGCCGCGGCTGCTCACCTGCGAGGTGATGCGCAGCATCTACGGCAGCGAGGACCTCGAGGACTTCACCGAAACCGTGACATCGACGAGCCTCAGGGTCGCGATGCAGGCCTGACCTCTCAAGGGAGACTGACATGCGTATCATTGCCGCCGCCACCGTGCTTGCCCTCGGCCTCGGTGCAACCACCGCCCACGCCCAGGACTGGAAGAACGACTACAAGGTCGTCAAGTTCGGCATTCTCTCGGGCGAGAACGAAAGCGACCGCGTCTCCCGCTACACCCCCTTCAAGGACTATCTGAAGCGGACGGTAGGTGTGGATGTGGAGATCTTCACGGCCGGAAACTACGATGGCGTGATCCAGGCGCTCGCGGCCAACCAGATCGAATTCGCCTTCCTCGGCTCCTCCGCCTATGCGGCCGCCTACACGGAGTCCGAAGGCGGCATGATCCCGCTTCTGACACAGGTGCAGCAGGACGGTTCCACCGGCTACTTCTCGGTCATCGCCGTGCGCTGTGACAGCCCCTACAAGAAGATCGAGGACCTGAAGGGCAAGACGCTCGCCTTTGCCGATCCGGACAGCACCTCGGGCTACAACGTGCCCTACTACAATCTCGACAAGCAAGGCTTCAAGCCGTCCGAATTCTTTGGCGCAACGCCCTTCTCCGGCAGCCATGAAGCGGGAGTTGCCGGTGTCGCCAACGGCCAGTTCGACGCGGCCGCCACCTATATCAACAACGAGATCAACGGCATTCCGCAGCGCATGGAAGCCAAGGGCATGATCCAGAAGGGCGAGATCTGCTGGATCTGGCAGTCACCGGAAATCACCTCCGGTCCTTTTGCGGCCCGCGCCAATCTGCCGGAAGGCCTGATCACCGCAATGAAGGACGCGGTCAAGAACGTCCCCACGGCCGATCCGGTGGCCTTCAAGGAAATGTCCGGCGCCGAAAAATCCACGGCCAAGGGCTATGTCGAGGTCGACCATGACCGCTACCAGTGGATCATCGACATGCGCGACTGGTTCAAGAAGCAGCGCCGGAGCTGACATCAGCGCTCTGTGAACAAGACCAACTCCCGATGAGCCTTGTTCATCGGGAGTTGGTCAAGCTCATGCCGCACTTGAGCAATTTCAGGGCGTGATGCGTCAGCATCGCAAGACCTGGGGCGGTGACGCTGGGCATTGGCAGAAAATACGCAGCAACGGACAGCTCATGACCCTTGTATCCCCGACAGTAACGGCCTTCGAGCGGGACTATGCCGCGCAACGCAGCCGCGCCCGGCTGACTTTCCTTGTCGTCTCGGCCCTCCTTCTGGTGCTGTTTCTGGTCACGGCCGGATTTTCCGACTTCTTCAAGGTCAGCCAGATCACACTCGCCGACGGCAGCCGCGCCGAGCGCTGGGTGCTGCTGGCCGGCCTGCCCCGGCTTGGCGAATATCTGTACAAGACCATCCCCGTCCTATCGCCCGCCAGCCTCGGCGAAGATCTGGCCGAATGGTTCTGGCGCTGGAAGGTCTGGCTCTGGCTGCTGCTGGAAACAATCCTGATAGCCTTCATGGCGACTGTTCTGGGCCTTGCCGGCGGTTTCCTGCTGTCCTTCTTCGCTGCCCGCAACCTGACACCGGGCCCTGTCACGCTGTGGGTTTCGCGGCGGGTGCTGGAAATTGCCCGGACTGTGCCGGATCTGGTCTTTGCACTGATCTTCGTTTTCTGCTTCGGCGCCGGGCCCCTGGCCGGTATGCTCGCCATCGCCTTCCACACCGCCGGTTCGCTCGGAAAGCTCTATTCCGAAGTGAACGAAAACATCGACATGCGCCCGCTGGAAGGTGTGAAGGCGGCAGGCGGCAGCTGGTTCGACCAGATCCGCTATGGCGCGGTGCCACAGGTCATGCCGAATATCATCAGCTACACGCTGCTGCGCTTCGAGATCAACGTCCGCTCCTCCTCGATCATCGGCTATGTGGGCGCCGGCGGTCTTGGACAGGAGTTCCGCACCGCCTTGTCCTATCAGGAATACACCGACCTTTCGGCCCTGTTCCTGATCATCCTGGTCACCGTCACCGTGATCGACTGGCTGTCGGAAAAGCTCCGCCATCACATCATCGGCCTGGAAAGGAACGCGTGATGCAGCGCGACACCGCATATCGTCACGGCCCGGCTGCCGCCCCTGCCATCACCGCAGCCGAAATCGCCCGTGCCAGAGCCCGCCTGCCACATGCCTTCCGGCGCCCTCCGCTGCAGCGGTTCGCCCGGCCGTGCTTCTGGCTTGCTTTCACGGCCCTTTTTGCCTGGTGCCTCCATGATTTCGATGCGTCGCCCGAACGGCTCTGGAACGGACTGCAACGCCTTGGCCGGGTGCTGTCCTTCATGTTCCCGCCCCATATCTGGACGTCCTGGCGGGAAATGTCGGAGATCCTGACCGGCCTTGCCCAAACCCTGTCGATGGCCTTCCTCGGAACCGTGCTGGGCGCCTTCATCGCCTTTCCCCTTTCCTTCCTTGGCGCCCAGAACATCAACCGCATTCCGTTCCTGCGCTTCGGCGTGCGGCGCGGCTTTGATATCATCCGCGCCTTCGAGACGCTGATCCTGGCGTTGATCTTCATCCGCGCCTTCGGCCTTGGCCCTCTGGCCGGTGTGCTGGCGATTGCCGTCAGCGAGATAGGTGTGCTGGCCAAACTTTACGCCGAAGCCATCGAAAACACCTCGAAGAAGCCAGTCGAAGGCGTCATCGCCTCGGGCGGCGCACCGCTGCAATCCGTCCGCTTTGGCATTCTGCCACAGGTCCTGCCCGTGCTTCTGTCGATCACGCTCTACAATTTTGAATCCAATGTCCGCTCCGGCACGATCCTCGGCATCGTCGGCGCGGGCGGCATCGGCTTCCTGCTTTCCGACCGCATCGGCGCCTACCGCTGGGACGAGGCTTGGTCGATCATCTTCCTGATCATCGCCATGGTCTATGTCATCGACGCGCTATCGGCAGTCATCCGCACCCGTTTCATCGGCACATACAACGGTACAAGATAATGAAAACACTCTCCGAAGCCCCCAGCATCCATGAAACCGCAACGGTGGTTGATTGCCAGATCGGCAAGTGGACCGAAATCATGGCGCATGTTTCCATGCGGGAATCGAGCCTTGGTGATTACTCCTACATCGTCAAGGGCGGCAACATTGTCTGGTCAACCATCGGCAAGTTCTGTTCGATTGCCGAAGGCGCACGCATCAATCCGGGCAACCATGCCACCTGGCGCGCCAGCCAGCACCACTTCACCTACCGCGCTGCCCAATACGGCCTCGGCGAGGACGATGCCGAGTTCTTCCTGTGGCGCAAGGATCATTGGGTCACCATCGGCCACGATGTCTGGATCGGTCATGGGGTCACGGTTCTGGCCGGGGTCACCGTGGGCACCGGTGCGGTCGTTGGCGCAGGCGCCGTGGTCTCCAAGGATGTGCCGCCCTACACCATTGCCGGCGGCGTTCCGGCCCGTCCGATCAAGCGGCGTTTCTCCGAAGCTCAGGCCGAAGCCCTGCAGGCCATTGCCTGGTGGGACTGGAGCCATGACGCCCTGCGCGAAGCCCTCCCGGATATCCGCATGCTGTCCATTGATGAGTTCATCGAAAAATACCGCTGACACCGTTTCACGATGAGCGCACCAGACCAGATGGTCAGGGCGTGCAATCCCGGCATCCGGCGGCGGAACAGGAGGCAGGAGGCCCACCTTCGGCCCCGGGGGATCTTGCGCCGCCGCGCGTGCCGGGGCACAAGCAGTGCGGACCTGACTTGATCCGGAAACCGGGAGGAACGCGGATGATCTTGTGTTGCGGCGAAGCGCTGATGGACATGCTGCCCAGGACCGTTGGCACGGAAGGCACAGTCTTTTTGCCGGTACCGGGCGGCGCCATCTTCAACACGGCCCTTGCGCTTGGCCGCCTCGGCAACCGCGCAGGCTTCCTCTGCGGCATTTCAACGGATCTCTTTGGCGAGCAGCTTCTGGCCCATCTTGCGGCCTCCGGCGTCACTTCAGACCTGTGCATCCGCTCTGCCCGTCCCACGACGCTCGCCTTCGTGCGCCTCGTCAATGGAGACGCCACCTACACCTTCTATGATGAGAACTCGGCCGGGCGGCTGATCACGCCGGAGGACCTGCCGGTGCTGCCGGACGGGACAAGCGCCCTGCACTTCGGTGCCATCAGCCTGATCGGCGAGCCTTGCGGTACCGCCTATGAGGCCCTGCTGACACGTGAGGCCCCCGCCCGTGTGATCTCGCTCGATCCCAACATCCGCCCCGGTTTCATCACCGATGAAGCTGCCTACCGCGCCCGCCTTGCCCGCATCATTCCGCAGGCAGACATCATCAAGGTCTCGCATGAGGACCTGGACTGGCTGGCCCCCGGCGAGCCGTTCCAGGCTCTTGCACAAGGCTGGATCGCCAGCGGCGCGAAGATCGTCATCCTCACGCTGGGCAAGGATGGCGCAAGGGCTTTGACCCGCACGCTCGACGTGACCGTTCCTGCCCGCAAGGTCGAGGTGGTGGATACGGTCGGCGCCGGCGACACGTTCAACGCAGGTTTCCTCTCGGCGCTGGACGATGCGGACCTCCTGACCAAGGAGGCGATTGCAGGCATCGCGGACCAGAGCCTTGCAGCCGCACTGGCCCGTGCGGTCGCGGTCGCGGCCATCACGGTTTCACGCGCGGGCGCCAATCCGCCTTTCCGCAGCGAACTTTCCGGCATCTGATACCAAGGCTTTCGATGCTGACGCATCACGCCTTGAAATTGCTCAAGCGCCGCACGGGCTTAACCAACGCTCGACAAGTCAAGCTCATCGAGCATTGGTATGAGACCGCTCTTCGCCGCCAGCAGAAGGGATCAGCTGCCCTCAGGGCGGCTGATTTCTTGTGCGCCGCAAAACAAAGCCGGAAGACCTCCTGCCTCACATTCGGCAATCGAAGATTTTACCGGAAAAATTACATACAATCTGAAATTACAAAGAAGCCGGACCAACTGTCCTAAACGTCACTCAGCTGTCATTTTCATTTAAAGCTTCAGTAATCACCACATCCTATCGTAACGGCCAGAATCTTCCGCTTCGGCAGAAAGGCCTTACCGATGGCACTCAAGCATATTCCGATCGTTCAGAAAATTCTGGCGGTCCTTATCCTCATGGGGCTTTGCGCGACCGGGATCGCGGCCGTCGCCTGGACGCAGATCAACACCCTCAGCCATTCCTTCACCGAAGTTGGTGCATCCGAGGAAGCGGCACGGGAAGCGATGGACCTGCGTATCGATATCATCGCCATCAGCCGCATGACGTATCAGCTGGCACTTGCCCCTGAAAAGGCTTCCGATTTCCGCGCCGAGACAGACCGCCGGTCGACGGAAATGCTCGCACGCCTGCCAGTTCTCGAAGCGGTGGCCGACACGGCGCAAAAGCAGCAACTGGCGGATGTGCGCAAAGCCCTGGATGCCTATTTCAAGACCATCATTGCCATGGTGGACGTGGCCGCCAAGGATCCGGCTAATGGAGAAGCCATCAACAGCGCCCTTGCAACCGCTCTCTCCGGCCAGAAAGCCGTGACGGACGCAGTGAAGGTCTATAGCACCTACTCCGGCGACATGATGAAGACCCAGCGCGAGACGGCGTCCAGTTCCGCCATCTCCGCCGCAACCACCATGGTGGTCACGGCCGTCATCGCCATTATCGCAGGTATCGGCATTGGCCTCTATGTCAGCCAGTATGGCGTGGCAAAGCCGATCAGACAGATGGTCGAAACGCTGACCCGGCTTGCCGGCGGTGATAATGCGGTCGCCGTTGCGGGCACGGACCGCCGTGATGAAATCGGCGCTGTCGCCAAGGCCGCGCTGATCTTCAAGGAAAACAGCATCCAGAAGGAACGTCTGCAGCGGGAAGCCGATGCGGAGAAGGCCAGTGCCGAAGCCCGTCAGAGGGAAATGATGGCGCGCATTGCCAAGGAATTTGAAGATGCCGTCGGCGGCATTGTCAGCAATGTCACGGTGGCCGCGAACCGTCTCGAAAAGGCGGCGCAGGCCATGTCCTCCAACGCGGAACACACGTCCCAGCAGTCCATCACCGTGGCAGCGGCCGCCGAGCAGGCCTCGGCCAACGTCCAGACCGTTGCTGCGGCAACCGAGGAACTGACCGCGTCCGTGCGCGAGATCGCCGGTCAGGTTGACCAGTCCAACCGCATGTCGAATGTGGCCGTGACCGATGCCGATACGGCCGCCCGCAAGGTTCACAGCCTGTCGGATGCAGCCCAGAAGATTGGTGACATCGTCGAGCTCATCAACGGCATCGCCAGCCAGACCAACCTGCTGGCGCTCAACGCCACCATCGAGGCGGCCCGTGCGGGCGAAGCCGGCAAGGGCTTTGCGGTGGTTGCCGCCGAAGTGAAGCAGCTCGCCGACCAGACAGCCAAGGCCACCACGGAGATTGCCTCGCAGGTCGCCTCCATCCAGCTCTCGACCACGGACTCGGCCGCAGCCATCACGGATATCGCCGAATCCATCCGCAAGATGAGCCAGATCAGCGGCGCAGTTGCCGCCTCGGTGGAAGAGCAGTCCTCCGCCACGCAGGAAATTGCCCGCAACGTGCAGCAGGCCTCCAGCGGCACGGCGGAAGTATCCGGCGCGATCACCACGGTGACCCGCGCCGCCCAGGAATCCAGCTCCGCCTCGACGGACGTGCTGCATTTCTCGGCCGATCTCGCCAAGCAGGCCGATCAGCTCAACCGCGAGCTCTCCCGCTTCCTCGGCACCATCCGCGCCGCCTGAAAGCCGGGCGTGCCGGAACAACAACGGGCGGGATGGTCACCATCCCGCCCGTTGTTTTTTCCTGCTGGCCAAGCAGCTCGGTTCAGATCGTGGGATCCTGCCGCTTTTCATTGAAGATCAGCCACAGATTCCGGACATAGATGATCAGCCCAAGGGCCTGTCCGGCGATGAACACCGGGTCCTGACGCTGGATCGAGTAGATCAGCAGCAATGTGCCGCCGCCGATGGAAAAGAACCAGAAGGCCACCGGCACGATGGACCGCCCTACCCGCTCCGATGCAATCCACTGCACCACAAAGCGCATCGAAAACATGAACTGGGCAACGAAGCCCAGAATGATCCAAACATCCAGCTGCTCAACGAAAACCGTATGCAGCCAGTCAAGCAAAGCGTTCATCTGAATTGCGGCTCCTGTGATCCGCTCCGGCGTGGTCTCAACGGGGTCCGGCGGCCGGTACGATGGCCGAAACCTCAGGGATGGATTTGCGGCGGCGGCGCAGCCACCAGACGCCAAACAGATCGAGTGCGCCGATCAGGGCCCGGTCGAAGATGCCATATTTGGACGTGCCATGGCGGCGGTGCCGGTCCAGCACATCCACATGCACCACGCCATAGCCCTCGCGGATCACCAGCGCGGGCAGGAAGCGGTGCCAGCTGTCGAAGTACGGCAGCTGCAGAAAGACCTCGCGGCGCAGCGCCTTGAGGCCGCAGCCGCTGTCCCTCGTGTTGTCCTTCAGCATTGCACCGCGCAGGCGGTTGGCAAGCCGCGAGGCGATGCGCTTGGCCCGGCTCGCCTTGCGCCCCACCCGCTGACCGGCGGCCAGAGCCACGGACGGCCCGCCAGCTTCCAGAGCGGCCATCAGCTCCGGGATATAGGCGGGATTGTTCTCACCATCGCCATCGATCGTGGCAACAATCCGCCCGCGTGCATGGCGAAGCCCGGTGCGCACAGCGCAGGATTGGCCGCCAGACCGGGCATGGCGCAGGGGGCGCAGCCAGGGGTGGGAAGCGGCATAGCTGGCAAGAACCTGATCGGTGCCATCGGTCGAGCCATCGTCGATCACCAGCACCTCGAAGGCCCGGCCCTGGAGCGCCTCGGCAATTTCGTCCAGCAGGATGGGCAGGTTGTCGCGCTCGTCCTTGGCCGGCACGATCACGCTCACCTCAAGTCCGGCATCTGCCATGGCCTGTGCTGTACCGTTCATCGGCATCTCACTTTTCATCCTGAGCAGCGGCGGGATGCGCGGCCGCAGACCGGCGCCCCAGTGCCGCATTCCAAAGCGCCCGGAAGGCTGCGCGTGCAGATAAACCGCCCGCAATTGGCCTGATCCGGCCGCCGGGCAGCAGCACGAACCCGATGCGGCGCTTCGCCATCCAGCGGGCGCAGTAAAGCGTTGTCGCAGCGCCCAGCACCAGACCGGCAGCCACGTCAGAGGGATAATGCGCACCAACCATCACACGGCTGAAAGCCGCCCAGAAGGCCACGGCGGCGATCAGCCAGCGCCAGGCCGGAAAAATCAGCGCCAAAGCCAGCGCGAAGGCAGCAACAGTGGTTGAGTGCCCGGACGGAAAGCTGGTGTAGGTGCTGTGAAAGGCGAAGAGATTGAAGTCCACCGGCCCGGCCACTTCATAAAGCTTCGGCCGTGCGCGGCCGATGCTCCACTTCAGGATCACCACGAGAATGCCGCTGAGCGCGACGGCATAGAAGACAAAGGCCGCATAGGTCCAGATCATGGCTCCGGCCAGACGGACCCTGACCCTGAGCGCCTGCGTGTTCACAAAAGCCAGATAGGCAAGGCAGAAGATCCCGGTCGACCACAGGATCCAGTTGGACTTGCCCAGATCGGTCACCCAGGAAAACACCATGCCATATTCGGGCGGCAAGGCACGCACCCAGGGAATGGCGGGAATATCAAGCAGCACAAGACCGAGACCCGAGGCAAACAACAGTACGGCCAGCAGATCCTGCGGACGCTGGCCCGCGGCCAGAGGCTCATGCACGCCTTGAGCCCGCGCGCGGCGGTTCCCGATTATGGCGCGAATGGCCGCAACATTGGCTGCAAAGCGCTTGCGGATCTTGGAAAAACGACCGGATGCCATCAGGGGCCTTACCTCTTGCTCGCTCATCTTGCGGCAGCTGCGGGCACATAAAGCCCCAGATCAAGCTGCCGCCCCCCGTTGATATTCAGGCCCTGTACCCTGCCTGCCAGCACGGGCACAAGCCCATCCTTGCCGGCGGCGGCCAGAAACGCCTGTTCCTGACGGCTTTCCACCACGGCAAGGCGGCAGGAACCCGGCTCCTGCGCCAAAAAGGCAGCAGCTTCCTCCGGCGGGCCAAGAACGGTGTCCGTGCCCTGCAGGAAGACAAAGCTTGGCTCGCTGAAGCCGGTCGAGGCCACTCTTGCAGGTGTGCAGCCTGCAGCTTCGGAAATTGCGGCCACCAGGCGCGGACTGACCCAGATCGCCGACAGTCCAGGCCCCACAAAGCCCCAGAAGCCGGTGGTCATGGCAACCGCAGCCGCGCAGGAGCGCCAGAGCGCACCCGTCATGTCGCCGCGCAGCAGACGCATGGAGGCCCAGACGCTGATCACGGCCGCGATGACACAGAAGACCACGCCCGGAGGGGACGGCCAGTCGCCAAGGAACAGCGGCCCGGCCACGGAGGCCGCGGCAATCGCCACGGGCAGCAGCGCCAGCAGCACCGCCGCAATCCAGCGCAGCACCCGGCCGGAAGCCGGCCGCTCGTCCACGATCACCAGGGCAACGGGCAGCGCAAGAGCGGGCAGCAGCGGCATGGTGTAATGCGGCAGCTTGGTCGCCACCAGTTCAAACACCACCCAGGCCGGGAAGAACCAGGCCGCACAGAACTGCACCAGCGGCAGGGAGCGCAGCGCCCAGATGCGCGGGGCTGCCAGCGCCAGAAAAGCCGGCAGTGGCCAGAACACGGCAAGCATGGCCGCCATATGGGTCAGCGGCGGGGCACCGTGGCTCTCCTGCCCTTCGGCCACCTTGCCCATCAGATCGCGGCCGATGGCCTCTTCAAAGAAAGTGCCCTTGGAGGCAATCCAGATCGCCACAAACCACGGCAGCACCAGCAGGAGCGCCAGAACGGCACCCGGCAGCGGCGCGGCAGCGCGGAACCAGCCGATCCGGCGGCGCATCAGGGCGAGCGCGGCAACTGTCAGGCCAACGACCATCGGTGCCACCGGCCCCTTGACCAGAATGCCAAGCGCCAGCGCCACCCAGAAGACCAGTGCCAGCCCCCAATGGCGGCGTGTGGCATCATCCGCCAGATAGATCCGCGCCAGCGCCCCTTGCGCCAGAACGATGGAAGCAAAGAGCGTGGCGTCCGTCTTGCCGAGGCGGCTTTCAACACCAAGGATCAGCGCCAGAGCCACCAGCATGCCGGCCACGAGGGCGGCAGGCGGCCCGGTGAAGGCGCGTGCCGTCCAATAGACCGCCAGCACAACCGTCAGCGCCGCCAAAAGGGACGGCAAGCGGTAGACCCACAAGGGTGCGGACGCGTCATGTCCCGTGATCTTCACGGCAGCGGCCTGCAGCCAGTAGATGCCGATCGGCTTCTTGTAGCGCGGCTCCTCCTGCAAGCGGATGTCCATGTAGTCGCCGGTTTCCAGCATCTGCTTGGTGGCCTGGGTGAAGCGCGGCTCATCCCGGTCAAGCGGTGGAACGGCCGACTGGCCCGGCACAAACATGAACAGCGCCAGAAGAAGCAGCAATGCGGGGGCAAACAGGTCATGGCCAAGCAGCTTCAGCCAGGCCGTATGCGGCCGTGGATCGCGCGCCTGTGCCATGCCGGCTGCGCCGCCGTCGATGCTCTCGCCTGTCTGCTGCTCGGTCTCATGCATATGACTGTTCCGGAACCGTTTGCACCTGCCATGTGATGCTGCACCGCTTCCTACAGGAGAGCAATCCAAAGGGGAACCTGAGACTTGCGCGAAACGTGGTTTCCACTATCGTCCTCCCGCCCTTTCCATGGAACAGTACCCGAGGCCGATGACCCTGATTGTCCAGATAACCGACCTTCACCTGCGCCCGCGCGGCCTTGCCTGTTACAGGGTGAGCGACACAAACATGCTTGCGGCCCGTGCCTTCCGCGCCATTGCCGCCCTGCCGCAGAAGCCCGATGCCGTTGTCATCACCGGCGACCTGACGGATGGCGCCGATGAACGGGAATATGCCCTGCTGCGCCAGCTCTGCCGCCAGATGCCCTGCCCGGTCTATGTGATGCCGGGCAATCATGACCTGACAGCCGCCATGCGCAGCGAACTGGCGGATTTTCCGGGTGTCGGGGATGCGCCCGCCGGGGACAAGCTGCACTATGCCGTTACCATCGGCGGCCTGCGCCTCGTAGTGCTGGACAGCAGCGTTGCGGGCAAGCCTTATGGCCGGCTGGGCGGGGACCAGATCGCCTGGCTTGACCAGACCCTTGCAGCCGATCACACCCCCACCCTCGTTGCCCTTCATCACCCGCCCAGGGTGACCGGCATCGCCCATATGGACGTGATCGGCCTTGCGGACACCGAGGCGCTTGCGGCGATCCTTTCACGCCATCATCACGTGGAGCGGCTGATCTGCGGTCATGTGCACCGGACAATCATCGCGCGCTTTGCCGGTACGGTCATGACCCTGTGCCCCAGCACGGCCCATGCCTGCGTTCTGGACTTCGCGCCGGACGCCCCTGCCGAATTTGTGATGGAACCGCCTGCGTTTTTTGTGCACCGGCTCGACCCGGAGGCTGGTTTGTCCAGCCATCTTCACTATGTAGAGGCATATCCGGGGCCCTATCCCTTCTTTGCGGACAAGGGCGTCAGCTGGCCTGGCGGAAAATAACAACATCCTTTCAAGATCCTGAGGGACGATGCTGAGACCTAATCTTTCCCGACGCGACGCCCTGCGCCTGACCTTGCTTGGCGCAGCCGTTCTTCCCCTTGCGGCCTGTGGCGGCGGATCCGGCAGCCAGTTTGATCGAAATGTGCCCATTGATCCGGTCTCCGTTGACCGGGACGAGATGCTGCAGAGGCTGAATGGCTTCCGGGCGGAAAACGGCTTGCCGCCGCTGCGGGCCGACGGGCGCCTGAACGAAATCTCGGCATGGATGGCCAACCACATTGCCCGCTGGGACAGCATGGACACGCGCGAGCACCGGGCCATCGCCCTTGCCCGCCGTCTGGATGGGCATGGCTATGACCACTATGCGGCCGCTGAAAACCTCGGCGCCGGCTATGACAGCCTCGATGCCGCCATGGCCGGATGGAAGGGGTCTGCCGGCCACCGGCGCAACCTGCTCAATCCCTATGTGACCCGGGTCGGCATTTCGCGGGTGCGCCGCCCAACCGGCAAGTGGCGCCATTTCTGGGTGATGACCCTGGCCCGGCCCAAGGAAGATGGCCGTCCGGGCTGACAACGCTCAAAAGCTGAACTAAAAAAAGAGGCGGGCCAAAAGCCCGCCTTTAAAGTCTGGTTTCCAGAGACCCCAAGAGGGGAACCGGCACGAAGCCGGTGAGAGCGCCGCTCCAAAAGTGGAGTATCAGTCTCAGGTTTTTTCTAAGCCGTCAGACCGGACCTGTCAAGCGCTCTGCCATCCGGATTTCCACGCATCTGACTGCGGCAAACAGGCCGGACTTCACATGCAGTGGCAGCCGCCGGTTCAGAACGGATAGCGCCGTCCGGAAAACGCGCTTTCGTCTGCAGGACCGGACCTCAGCCCCCACAGGACCGGGGCCGTGAAAAGCCGCGGATTGCCGAAGCGGGGGAGCCAGGAGCACAGATCCGGGCTGATGGCCTTCACGCAGGCAAGCCCGGCCTCCGCTCTTGAGCAATCCGCAAGCCAGATCCGGATGTTCTGCGCCCTCAACGAGGTTTCGAACTCCTGCCAGGAAAACTCGCGCTCCAGCGCCCTTGCGGCAGAGACCGCAGGCGCCTTCATCCTCAGATCCTGCCGCACGTCCATTGCGGCATAGGACAACAATGGTGAGCCAGTTCTGCCGGCCTTGTCCCGAACAGATGCACGGCCCGCAAGCTCCAGTGAAAATTCACCTTGTACGAGTTCTCCGATTGCAGACTGAAGCACCGCCCCAGGCTCCAGCCCGCCGGCCACACCGATCACGCCGGATTTCCCGTCTTCACCATGGGAAACGGCCGCAATCACATGCAAGGAAAAGTCAACCGGCAAGTGAAGAAAATGGGTGACGCGCGCCCGTGCAGAGAGCCAATCAGCACATATTTTAGGCAGATACTCTCTCACCTGCCCCGGGGGCAGAGGGGTTATCCCCAACCGGTTGTGCCACCAGATCCCGGCAGCGTCCCTTTCGGCGAGTTCCAGCACTGCCCGCCGGGCTGCTGTTTCCCGGTCCGTCCAGACGGCCGCCCCCAGCGTCGAACCAAGCGTCGATCCAAGCGGGAGCTGCGCTATCCCCGCGTTCTGTCCTTCGCCAAGGAGAACTGCAAAGGCAGGAATCAGCGCAGCCTCATCCGAGAAGGCAGAGGTAACACGCATCCGGCGCTGGGACAGCCGGTTCCAGCCGATCCTCTGGTCCTCCCATACCGCAGAAAGCGCGGGAACGCGGGCGGCCAGCTCCTTCTCCTGAGCGGCGCTGAACTGCAGGAAGGCCCCGGCCGGCAGATCCTCGTCCTCTTCGCCTTGCCGCTCCAGGACGAGCGGATCCTCCGGCCCTTGCGAGATCAGACTGAGCCTTTCCGCCAGTTCGCCGAGGCAGCCGAGGACGGCCCGGTGCCGCTCCAGCCCCTGCCCGCCGCAGGCCAGCTGCGCCAGAAGTGGCTGGAGAGCCTCACGCCGCCAGCCCTGAGGCAGTGCCCCCGGCATGGCCGTACAAACATGAACCGGACAGTCCGCCAGCGGTGCAAAGGCGATCCGGGGCCCGAAACGGTCCAAAAACCCGGCAAACAGGCGCAGGGTCTCAGGCGGAATGCCTTCTGCGGCCTGCACCCTGCCGCCGCGCTGCTCCAGAAGGCCGCAGGACAGAAGGAAGGCCAGAGCCTGCGCCGTTTCTCCCCCAACGTCACGGCCCTGCGCCGCTGATCGGAGCGCCCCATGCGGCTCCGCTCCGGCCGTCTCGGCAGCGCGCAGAAATGCCCCTTTTTGTGCCACTGCCTTGTCCACAAGCCTTCACCGCTCAAGAGTTGCATTGCTGGCGAGCTCCAGCCCGCCTCTTGCCGAAGTGCTCTGTCCGGCGCAGCCTGATCGAGCAACGGCAGCCCGGCCAGATCATCTGACGGGAACACGTGACACCAGCATCAGGCAAGGCCCTTCGACCCAGGAACATAACAGTTTCCAGGAAGAGCTTCGCTTTACCCGGTGCCTGCAGGTCAAACACCAGAATGAAGAGGTTCGTCATGAAGCAGGAAGCCATTCTCGACAGCAAGCTCTCCCTCGGCGCGCTCATCGGCAAGACCGTGAATGATGCGGCCACTGCCAGCGAAGCTGCAACCGCTGCTGCCAAGCATCTTTCCGGCGTTACCATCCATGCGGACAGTGCCGACACCGTGCATCTGGTCATTCCTTCGGTCATCGACACCGCACGCCTTGCGGCCGCCGACGAAACCTATTTCGAGGAACTCGGCCGGAAGGCCCTGGGCGCCTGCTACTACGACATCCTGCCGGAGTAAGCCCGGAATACAGGTCAGCCCGCAGATGTGGCGGGCTGACCTGTACAACCAATGCTCTGAAGATCTTTCAAGGAAAAGTGCCATGGCCCGCTTTCCCCTGCCCGCCTCCAAGATCCCGGCTCTTGGCCGCATTCTGGCTGAGGCAGCTGCTGATCCGGACAAGCGTGAAGCACTCTGCCGCAATCCGGCAGCGGTTCTGGCCGCTGCAGGCCTGCCCGCAAGCCTGACTGCCCTGTTCGACTTCAGGATCATCACAGAAACGCCCGGAAGTCGTCATGTGGTGCTGCCTTTCCGCTACAATGCGGAAAAGCTGGCCCTCGCAGACGCTTCCTATCTGCAGGATATCGAGGCCAGCCTCGGTCAGGACAGACCGGCCGCGCGCCATTGACAAGAGTTCCGGTCGGCGCAAGACCCTGCCCGCCACCTTCCGGCATTGCGTCAGAGGCCATAGCCGCGAGAATCAAGCGCGCCGGGTGATCCCGACAGTCTCCCGCAGGCTGTTCAGGGCCATGTCGAAGGAGGCCCGGGCCTCCGGATCCTGAAAGAGGTTGGCCTCATCCAGCCATTGCCGCAGCTGTACGGAACTGTGCCAGCGCGAGGACGCTCCCAGTTGACGCTCCATACATTGCAGCAGCAGGGCACGGGCTGCTTCCGCATCCTGCATGTGTCCTGCCCTGTACAGCGCGGCGAAGCGGGTGGCCAGACCATGCAGATTGTCAAAGGGGCCGCGTCTTGCGTAGTCGGCCGACCGTTCATAGTCGCCAAGCGCAAAGAATACATTCGCCAGATATCCATAGACGATGCGCGGCGTGACAATCAGCCCGTCAAAGCCCTTCTCGGCCGTCTTGAGCGCGCTTTCCCGCTCTCCGATATAGGCAAGCGCTTCAGCGGCAGAAATAGCATTCATCGGATCGAGCGGATTGAGCTTCAGAGCCTGTATGAAGGCACGCCGGGCATCTTCCGGGCGGCGGGAACGGATCAGCGCCCAGCCATTCACCCGGTGATTCACCACTTGCCAGGGATCCAGAGCCACGGCCTTTTCTGTCAGGGAAAGCACATGCTCGGCATCCGCAATCTGAACTTCCCCGGTCGGGTAAAACAGCGCCTGCTTCATCAGGATCGAAGCCTGACCGGCATAGGTCAGGCTGAAGGCAGGATCGCTGGTCTGCAGGTCTTTCATGATTGCCAGGGCCTTGCGGTCGGCGGCAGCGTTGAACTCCCAGATCAACGCATCGGCCTGGCACCAGCGCGCAAATGGGCTGCGGCCCGGCCGCTGGCGCAGGCGCCCGATAATATGACTGTGGATGCGGCTGACCGTGCGGTAGACGGCTTCGTGAAGCTCGTGGCTGGACCTGACCAGATCGAGATCTATCAGCTCGTGAAAGGCGATCTGGCCGCTGGTCCTGTTCTCCAGCTGGATGCCAAGCCGGTTGAGCGTCCGGTCCCGGTGAAAACGCAAAAGGAAGCTGCCCAGATCCCCGCCGTCCACGCGCACCGGCGCAATGCTGCCGTCCCCTGCCCAATAGGCAGCCTCGTAGAGCTCAAACGACCGGTAGGCGGAAAGCCCCGTCACCACCTCTTCCCGGACAGCAAAAGCCGTTTCATCTCCGGCTGTCTCGTCCCAGGCCATGCTGGAGATCGAAATGACTGGCAGACGCATCTCACCGGAACCTGCGGCCTCGATGCCGCCGCCGCCCGCAAACCGTCCCGCCTCGCCGCCGGCCACCGGCGCAGGCGGCGGGACAGAAGCGGCCCATTTGCCCGAGGGAAAGGCAATGACACTGGGCTGCCGGGTCTCTGGACCGCTGCTTGAGACCTGGGAAAGCACAGCCTGACGCGCGCCGGAACCGGCAGCATCCGGCAGGTCCTCCAGCAAGCGGCGCGTTTCCACGGAGGGCTCAATGTCGAGGAGATTGCGCAGCTCCCGGGCACAGTCCCGGAACTGCTGCTGCGCTCTCTCCTTCTGCCCCTGCCGGAGAAAATGCCGGATCAGTTCCTGATGCCCATATTCATTGGCCGGATCAAGCAACAGGAGAAACCGTGCCAGCCGCTCGCGCTTGACACAGGCAACATGGCCTATGCCCGCCCGGCTTTCCTCCAGCACTTCGGTGATTTTCTTGCTGAGCACCGAGCGCACCCGTGCCTGCTCGACAGCAAGCCATTCGCCAAATGCAGGGTCAAGCACATCAAAGCCATGCAGGAAGTCACCCGCCCAGAGCGAGCTGATGCGGTCCAGTTCAGCCGGATCGGCTCCGCCCACGCCCCGTGTCAGCACGTCGATGTCGGTCTGGATGTTTTCACGCAGCAGCGACAAGGTGGAAGGTGTTGCCACCACCAGCCGCATCCCCGCCTCTTTCTCCGCCTGGCGGATGTGGCTCAGGGCCTGACGCAGGGACATGGCCGAACGGGAGCGGTCACCGTCGCTCCACAGCAAGGCTGAAAGCTCGCCGCGCGTCTCGGTTCCTCCGGGGCAGCGCGCCAGATAGCCGAGAATGGCCAAGGCCTTCCGCGTCTTCAGACTCAGCACCCTTCCGCTGCTGTCCTCAAGCTGCGGCACCCCGAGCGTCCTGAAAAACAACCTCGTCATGCTGTTTGTCCCACAATCATTCCGGACCAGAAGCAAGAAATTCTGCTGCAGGCACTCCCGCCCTCCGCCATTCCCTTGCTATTTTTCCTTATGTACTAGGATAGGTTTCTCAGAGCACACGCACAACCTGCAACTCAAGAGTGCCGATTCTTCAGCATTACCGCAATCATGGTCAACCTATCACGTTCATTTCACGCTACAACCCGATGATCAACGTACCGGTGCCGTGGCAGGCTGGTTTTCAGTGAGCCGGGAGACCAGCTGCCGCCCAAGAACTGGGTATTTCACGCAAGGCCGGAGAACCGGTCAATATCAGAACGGTAGGTTGCACATGTCGAAAGCTGCAGGACTGACGAAGGCTGAAGCAGCCGCGGAAACAGTGCATGGTCATGATGCCATGCAGGACATGTCTGCGGAGTCCCTCAAGCGCATGATCTATTTCACCCGCCGTGAAGCTGAAAAGGATGGCCGCACCTTCTGCGCCTATCTGCTGACGATGGCAGCCAACGCGCTGGACGAGGATGCTGCTGATGTGAATGAGGCGCTGCGGGCAAAGCTGTCGCCGGGTGATCTGCTGCGGAGCACGAAAGCGGGCTGAGCAAGCTTCGCTGCCGTTCCCTGCCGGCTAACCGTCCGGACATGACATCGCAGGCGCTCTTCGCATCTGAGCTATTCTTCCCGGGGCAGGCCAGCGACTGTTGGCCTGCCCCGTTCATTATACGGCGACAGCAGGCCGCAAGGCGCTAGCCCAAAGCGGCAGCGAACGCCTGCAAAACAAGCTCTAGGTCGCACGTCATTCTTAGAATGGTCGCACCTACAACAAAATCAATGAGTTAAGTAAGTTTTTGGCGACCCCTGCAGGATTCGAACCTGCGACCATTCGCTTAGAAGGCGAGTGCTCTATCCAGCTGAGCTAAGGGGCCGTTTGCGCGGATCTGCCGCGCGTGGCATGCCGCAGGGGCGGCTTTGCCCGGTGTCGATTTCAAAACGCCCGGAAGGCAGTACGGGCGGCATGACCGCCCGGCAGGCTTGATCTGGTCAGACCCGCATCAATGTGTCCAGGGCGCGTGCCGGTCGAAGCGGAAATTGTCCGAATAGCTTGCACCGCGGATGGTGCGGTCCTTCGGCTTTTCCACCCGGTAGGCAATGCCCTTGCGCTGTGCATAGGCTTCGGCTTCTTCACAGGTTTCAAAGAAGAGGCGCACCTGCTGCTTCATGTCAGAAGACGACGTGTAACCCATCAGCGGATCGATGCTGCGTGCAACTTCGGGCTCGTAATCGAGCACCCAACGCTGCGTCTTGGCCTTGCCCGACTGCATGGCCGTCTTCGCCGGCCGGTAGATTCGCGCCACCATTGTGTCTGTCCTGTCTCGCACACGTGCTGCAAGCTGCTGGTTTGCCGGGGTTTTCCGGGCTGCGGCATTCCCACGGTGCTGCACCAGCCATTCATGGCTGTTTTCTGCGGGAACGGAGCGAATGTCAACATCACTTGCGCATTGCAGCGGCCACGCAACCGGTTTTGACACAAGGAGCTGGCGGCCTGACGGCACTGGAAGTCAAGAACTGACGGGACTTGCTACAAATTGCAACCGCAGCGCTCACTTTCGATTGCTATGACAAGAGCCCGGCTGGAACTATTCTAACCAAGCACCCAAGGATTGCGCATATGCCGTGTACAATCCGGGACGTGCCGCTGCCGGACAGGCTTTGCCCCACTCGCATGTTCCAGGAAAGTTCATGATGTCCCTCTTTGATCTGACCAGACTGCAGCACGAGCATCTTGCTCCGGCCCGGAACCGGGCCAGCCGCTTGCGCTCCGAAGCGGAACAGCAGGAGCTCGCTCTGGTCTGGGACATGATTCTGGCGGTCGATTACCAAGCCGTGAGCGCCGAGGATCTGTCACCCGAAGCACGCGAGGACTTTTGTGATGTGATCGAAGTGCTGCTCCGGACACTGGCACGCGACTGATCCCGCCGGAAGCCATAGGTACCAGCACGCATCCTCTTCACTTCACGCTTCCGTTTGCAGGATGACTAGGGCATCTTTGTCTGTACATATGCCCTGCGGCAGACGCCCCGAGCCGGGAGGCGAATGCCCCGAGAAAGTTGACAGGCCCGATGCTCGCCAGACCCCGACAGCTCTTTGCCGACCTAGGCAGCAGTGCGATCGAGCGCGGGCTTGCGGACCCCCGGCTGTCTCATTTTTATGAAGACATGCGCAGGGCTGGCTCTGTTACCGGGCCGGAGTTGCAGAAGCACCTGCCCTACCTCAGCCTCTGCGCATTACCGGATGACAGCGGCACGGCGCCGCCGATCGTCTATGCGGGGCGGCTTTCCTCGCAGGTCCAGCTATTCGGCAGCATCTGGAGCGAGCAGTCCGGCGCTGCGATGGTGACGCCGGATCCCGAACTCGAGCGGGCTGCCGCAGCAGGCTACCTGAGCGCACTGGATGCCGGCACCTACTATGGCTATGGCCGCACCGGCATCCGGCTGGGCGGACGGATGCACGACGTGGCCTATGAACGGCTGATCATGCCCCTGCGCCCAAGACCCGATTCACCGGTGCGGATGCTGGCTTATTTCGGCGTCATTCAGGCTCTGGAGCCGCAAGGCCCCGCGCCAGAGTGACGAGATCGGCCCGCGTCGCCCAGACGAGCCAGTCATCGGGCCGGATGTGGGCGGGGGCCGAGATCCAGTGCGTTCCGGACGGCGCAAAGTGCCTGTAGCCGACACGCACCCCGAAGCCCTTCATCGCATTGGCCTGCGCCATCAGGCCATAAAGATAGTCGGGTGACCACTTGAGCAGCGCCAGCAGAAAGCCGGTCTGCGTCAGCAGTTCGGCAAGGCCCCTGCCCCGGATGTCCTTTCTCAGCCACAGATTGCCATGGTAGACGATCCGGCCCCGCATCCGGAACGCTTCAGCGGCATGGGCGGTGCCAAGTCTTGCCTCCGCATGCGGATCTTCAAACAGGCGCCGCTGCTGCTGCTGCCAGAAGGCAGCAAGGCTCCTGTCCTTGAGATCATCAATCTTGGCGGCCTGAACGGACACAAGCTCGCCCTGCCCGTTATAGGCCCCAACCCAGAAGGCAAGGCTGGCGTGCAGATCGACGAAGCGGATGGAGAAGTCCTCCATCAGATAGCGGTCTTCCGTCCGGGACACAGCCTTTTCAAAGGCCTGAAAGTCCGTGCTTTCCTGCAAGGACAACCCCTGCTCCCGGATGCGCCCCGTAAGGGCGGCGAGAGCGTCAGCGACGACAAGCGTCGGATCTTCCTGAAGTATCAAGGTCATGCGTTTCCCCATCATGCAGATGCTGCGAAACCGCAGCACAACCATGAAGCGATGAAGGACGCAAAAAAGCGAGCTTTGCCTTTCGTAAACCCGCCCGTGCAGCACCTGATACAAGGCGCTGAGGTGCGAACGCATCACGCCTTGAAGATGCTCAAGCGCCGCACGGGCTCAACCAATTCAAGGCTTGCTTCTTCAGCATCGGAAGCCCCGGTATCAGGCGGGGAAACACGGATTCTTCATGGATTGCAGGCTGGGGAAAGAAAGTGGTCGGGGCAGCAAGATTCGAACTTGCGACCCTCTGCTCCCAAAGCAGATGCGCTACCAGGCTGCGCTATACCCCGACGTCCGGTATGTGTGCGGGTGTACCGCCTTCCCCTGCGCAGCGTCAAGCCCGAAGGCCGGGACAATGACTGCCTCTGCGCAGTTGCGCACCGCCGGTTTCCGGACCGGCACCTTGCGGCAAATCTCAGGGCTTGATGCTGGGCGCCGAGACCTTCTGGCCCGGCGCAAACTGCAGGCGCGCTGAGGTGCCTGCGATCACTTCCAGAACATAGCGGGCGCTGCCGCCGGAAGCGACGATCTTCTCCGACAGAGGTTCCGTGTCCCTGGCGATGGAAACGATACGGCCCGCCTCATCAATGAAGATCATGTCGAGGGAGATGTAGGTGTTCTTCATCCAGAAGAACTTCTCGCCGCTTTCCGGAAAAACAAAGAGCATGCCCGCATCTGCGGCCATTTCCTTGCGGTTCATCAGACCCGTGGCCCGGTCTGCCTCTGTGGCGGCAATTTCTACGGTAAAGGTCTGCGGGCCTGCCGCTGTTTCCACCGTCAGCTGCTCGGCCGGCAGTCCGGCCGCCTTGGCAAAGGCTGCCGCACCCAGAACGATCATGCCAACCAGAATGGCCCTGACGGCGATCCCGAAGGCTCCACGCAGACATGGCGCCGGAACACCTGTGCTCCGGACGCTCAAGGCACGCAAAGGTGCCGTGAAGTGGGCGATACGCATTACTTCCCCCTCCAGACTCATACGCAACTGGTACAATAACCAATCCTTCAGGGCCGGTACAAGGCCACCTCAGGAGGTCAGTCTCATCGAAAGCACCGCTTCTTTTGGCGGATGTCTTCCAGCCGGGTTTGCCATAACCTGGCCGCCCTGCCCTTTCATTTCGCCCCGCACCCTAGGTGCAAGGTGTTCCCGCCCGATTAACGGACGGATATTTCCTTTGCAGCGCAAGATACAGGCGCGCCGCAGCTGATCCTCAATGGGAGGACGGGATGTGAGAGCCACCGCCGAGCGGACGGATTTCGGCAGCCATGCGGCCCTTGGGCCCCTGACCGAAGCGGACCTGCACTTCCTGGCCCGGACGCAGTTCCGTGATGCCGAAGCGGCGCAGGGTCTCCATGTGGATGAAGATGTCTTCGGACGTTTCGCCCTGTGTCAGGAAGCCGAAGCCCTTGACGCGGTTGAACCACTTGACGGTTGCCCGCTCGAAGCCGCTTTCCGGCACGACCTGCACATGGGTGCGCGAGGGCGGCAGCTGGGAAGGATGCACGGCGGTGGATTCGTCCATCGACAGAACGCGCAGGGCCTGAAGGCCGCGCGGCTTGTCGAGAACCTCGCAGACGACGCGCGCACCTTCATAGGCGGTCTGGAAACCGTCCCGGCGCAGGCACGTCACGTGCAGCAGGATGTCCGGCAGGCCATCATTGTCCGGCACGATAAAGCCATACCCCTTGGCAATATCGAACCACTTGATCGTCCCGGCCAGCTCGATCACGTCGACGCCGGCGTCTTCCGCCATCGTCTCAATCAGCCGGGGATCCTGAGCCGTCTTAGCCCCCATGTGTCCAAGCCCCATCTCTGTGCCGCTTACGTCAGCTTCGGGTGAACCATCCGACTCACCGCTTACTGATTCCTAAGAAAAGGATAACACTCACAGGGGGCACGGCCAGAGCCTTTTGTTAACAAACCACAACCTCTCAGTCTTTGCCCACTGCAATTGCATCATACCTGTCAATTTTACCCGGATAACAGAGCATCAAAGGTCGCGGCTGCCGGTGTGCGGATGAGAAGAGAAGCAAGATCATCGAGAGGTCCGGGCTGCTGATTAACGATCATCATTTCCGCCCCGGCCTGAACTGCTATTTCTGGCAGGCGTGCAGCGGGATAAACCTGCAGCGATGACCCGGCCACAATAAAGACATCGGCCTTTCGGGATACCGCGACAGCCCGCTGCCAGGGCTCTTCCGGCATGGACTGGCCGAAGCTGATCACGGCAGCCTTCAAAAGCCCGCCGCAGGTTGCACAGCGCGGGCTGCGGCCCGCATCCGCCAGCTCCTTCTGCGCCATCAGCTCTGCCAGCTGACCGCAGGAAAGACAGGCGGCGCAGGTGCCATTGCCATGCAGCTCCACCAGCCTGTCCTCCGGCAGTCCTGCCCGCTGATGCAACCCGTCGATGTTCTGCGTGATGACCAGTTGCACCCGCCCGGCCTCTGCCTCCTGCGCCAGGGCAAGATGGGCGGCATTCGGGTGGGCTCGGGTGAAATCGCCGTGGAAGATGAAACGCCGGCGCCAGTCTTCCAGCCGCTGCGCCTTGTCTTCAACGAAATCAGCATATTGAACAGGCGCCATCCTGGACCATATGCCTCCCGGAGACCGGTAGTCAGGAATGCCTGACTCGGTTGAAATGCCGGCGCCGGTCAGGACAACAATCCGCCCGCCGCCGGAAAACACCTCCCGGAGCGCGGCCTGCGCAGCGGTCAGGTCATCAATCTGTCTTGGCATTGCGGTGTCTTGTCATTTTGCGGTCCGACCGTCACGCTGGTTCCGTTCAACGAACAGACCCCGAGAGTGGCGCAAGGCTGCAGCCCATGGCAAGCCCCAGGCCAAAAGCCACAAGCCGGCACCGCCAGTGCCCTCCGGGACATCAGATAAGGGAATCAAGATGCGCTACCTGCACACCATGGTCCGCGTGACCGATGTCGAAGCCTCTCTCGACTTCTATTGCAACAAGATGGGCATGACCGAGGTCCGCCGCATCGAGAACGAGGGCGGCCGTTTCACGCTGATCTTCCTCGCAGCCGCCGGCGACGTGGAAAGCGGCAAGGCCCATGCCGCCCCGCTGCTGGAGCTGACCTATAACTGGGATCCGGAAACCTACACGGGCGGGCGCAACTTCGGCCACCTCGCCTATGAGGTGGACGACATCTATGCCTTCTGCGCCAGCCTGATGGACAAGGGCGTCACCATCAACCGCCCGCCGCGCGACGGCCGCATGGCCTTCGTCCGGTCTCCGGATGGAATCTCGATCGAACTTCTGCAGAAGGGCGCGGCCAAGGCACCAGCGGAACCCTGGTCTTCCATGCCGAACACCGGCAGCTGGTAAGCTCTTTCCCGGCAATCCGGGTCAGGCATGGGCACTGCCGGGCAGGAAATCATGGTCTGAAATCAAGGCTGTGGATATTTTGCCCGGCAAAAAGGCGCAGATTTCTGCGCCCTCTGCCGCCTCCATTGCCTCTCCGCCGCCCGGATGATCCGGACCTGTGGAAAAACATGCAAATACCCTCTTGCGAGCCCGGAACAATCTGCATATAAGCCTCCTCACACGACGCGGCCCACACGGGCCAGACAGTCAAGCGCCCATCGTCTAGCGGTCAGGACGTCGCCCTTTCACGGCGAAAACAGGGGTTCGATTCCCCTTGGGCGTACCACTCTCCTTCTAGAGAGTGACGGTATAAAAGACGCTTAGGCGTCTTTTTTCGTTTAAAGTTCCCCGCTCTTTTCTTCAGCACCTGACGGCAGACACATTGGGCGCGCGCCAGGCCTTCGAAGCTTCGAAGCCTGTGAGTTGCAGGCAGGGCTGGTCACGCCAAAAAAGCAGATACCGGACGCGGGGGCGCTTGCAGGCATGCAGCCAGCCGTGGCAGAACTTTACCAGAGAAAACCTGACGAACTGCCGGTTTCGCTTCCCTGCGAAAGGTCCTGAAGATGCTTGCGCGCGCGCTCACCTGTCTTCTCCTGATTCTGGCCGGCAGCAGCCCGGCTTTGGCCAAGCGCGTGGCGCTGGTCATGGGCAACGGGGCCTATGTCCACACCGTCGCGCTTCCCAATCCGGCCAATGATGCGCGTGCCATGTCGGCCAAGCTCAAGGGGCTCGGCTTCGAGGTGGTGGCAGGCTATGACCTCGACTATCAGGCCATGCGGCGCACAGTTGCCGACTTCGCAAAGGAAGCGCGCGGCGCCGATGTGGCGCTGCTGTTCTATGCCGGACACGGCATGCAGGTGGGCGGCACCAATTATCTCGTCCCCGTGGATGCGAAATTCGATGACGAAACGGCGCTGGACTTTGAAACCATCTCCGCCGACTTCGTGCTGCGCCAGATGTCCAATGACGTGAAGGTGCGGATGGTGTTTCTGGATGCCTGCCGCGACAACCCGCTGGCGCGCACGCTGGCCCGCTCCATGAATCCTTCCCGTTCGGCCGGCGTTGGTGCCGGTCTTGCCGAACTGAAACTGCAGGATCAGGGCGGCGAAGGCTCCGTCATCGCCTTTGCCACCAGCCCCGGTGACGTGGCACTGGATGGCACCGGCAGCAATTCGCCCTTCACCAGCGCCCTGCTGCGCCACATCGATGCGCCGGACACGCCAATCCAGACCGTGATGACCCGCGTGACGGGGGATGTGTTCAAGGAAACCGGGCAGAAACAGCGCCCATGGGTCAATGCCTCGCTGATTGGCGAAGTCTATCTCAACCGCTCTGCCGCACCGGCCAATGCCACCACGGAAACGACCGTCTCGCAGGATGCTGCAGCCGTAGCCTCCGGCACGGTGCCCGCCAGTGCCACCCTTGCCTGGGAGCGGGAGAAGGCGCTGTGGGATGCCGCGGCGGCTGGCGGAACGGTGGAGGACTACAACGTCTATCTGGCCGCCTATCCCACCGGCAGCTTTGCCGATTTTGCCCGCAACCAGATCAAGCGGATTGAAGCGGCCAATGCCCCTGCGTCCGGCGAGGTTGCAGCAGAAGACGGAACGGCAGACACGCAAGCGGAAGAGGAAACGGCCGAAGGCGCCAGAACACAAAAGGCCGTCACGGCCAGCGCCTCCGCCACATCAGCCGAGACGGACGACGAAGCGTCCTGGTCCCGGGTCAAGCGCCGCGAAATCCAGCTGCGCCTGAACCTTGCCGGCTATGATTCGGGAACGCCGGACGGTGTCTTCGGCGCCCGCTCACGCGCAGCCATCAAGGAATGGCAGAGCTACAATGAATATGAGCAAACCGGCAGCCTGTCCGAAGAGGAATATGACCTGCTGAAGGAGCAGACGCAGGCCGAGTTTCTGGCCGCGACGGTGCAGGAACAGCGGCCGCAGCGCCAGTTCCAGCGCCCGCCGCAACAGGTGCAGCGCGGGACTACGGCCGATGGCTCCCCCATCTACGCGGCCGAGCCGGAGCGCCTGCCGCCGGGAGGCG
This sequence comes from Pannonibacter phragmitetus DSM 14782, assembly GCF_000382365.1. GTDB lineage: Bacteria > Pseudomonadota > Alphaproteobacteria > Rhizobiales > Stappiaceae > Pannonibacter > Pannonibacter phragmitetus. The sequence continues at coordinate 73,972 of NZ_KB908232.1, forward strand.
CTCCCGAGCATGATCCCATGATTGATGCAGCCGGAGCGGCGCTTCTGGGCGGCGCCATTGGCGGCATTCTCAACGGCATCCGCCGCTGATCCTGGCCGGAGCGGCGCTCACGCCACTTCGGTCAGCAGCAGCTCGAAGGTCACGCAAACCGGATTGCAGCCCTGCCGCAGGATGCCGGTGCTGATCGCCCCGTCCAGCCCGACAAGGGCAATGTCGAGGCATGTGCCCTGCCCGCGCCGCCAGGAGCCGGAGCGCACCAGCACTTCCGTTGCGTAGGACGAGACGGAGGTTCCGTCCTCGTAGTCTGCCCCCACCAGCGAGCCGATGCCATGCACCGATGCGGCGGCAAAGCCTGCCGCCTCGCAGGCCTCTGAAATCATGGCGCAGACATCCACATTGGGCCGGATGGTCAGCAGCAGGCCGCGGGCGCTGCCCGCCCTTTCCCGCTCGGCTTCGCCGGGTGCAGGCGGGGCAGCCTCAGGCGCAAACAGCGGAAAGTTGGTCTCGGCATCGGGCCGCGTCACCAGATGCGCGCCGGAAATGGCCAGCACATCCACCTCCACCGGCCCGGCAAGCTCCGCCTCGAAGGGCAGAAGATGCCCCATGGCCTCGGACCTGCCTGCCGGTGTCCAGATGCCGTGGCAATGGAAGAAAGGCGCCCCATCCCTCTGCCCCAGATGCAGCCCGGCCCGGGAGATCCGGCTGCCCGGCCCGCCCTCATGCGTCGCGCTGTACCAGGCGGCGTGGCTGTCATCAGGGCTTGCGGCGGGGATCACGTAATTCATCCGCGCCATGGCGACGTCTTCAAGGCAGGCATAACCCGCCGCATAGCCGGCATCTGCAAAGGCGCGGGCGAGTGCCGCAAGGACCGTCTCTCCGGCAGCAGGTTCCAGCGTCAACTTCAGCGGCCGCACCCGGCAGGGCACGGCAGCAAGGCGTTCCCTTGCCACCGGCCCCGGATGAACGATCTGGCGCATGGATTTTCCGGCATCCGGCCTCATGCGGACAGCCCCGCCATGACGAAGCCGCCATCCACTGCCAGCACCTGGCCATTCACATAGGATGCCTCGTCCGAGAGGAGGAAGGCAACCGCGCTTGCCACTTCCTCCGGCTGGCCATAGCGGTGCAGCGGCACACGCTTGTGCCATTGTTCGCGCACATCCGGCGTATGCACGGCCCGGGCCAGCGGCGTGTCGATCGGCCCGGGAGCCACCGCGTTCACCCGCACGCCGCAGGGGCCGAGTTCATTGGCCATCACCAGCGTCATAAGATTGAGCCCGCCCTTGGACGCGCCATAGGCCGAGCGGCCCTTGTTGCCGCAGATGCCGGAGATGGAAGTGATGTTGACGATGGCGCCCGTTTCATTGCGCTCCAGCCAGAGCCGCGCCGCAGAGCGGCAGACGATGAAACTGCCGGTGAGATTGATATCGACCACCTTGCGGAAGTCCTCGACGCTGGTCTCCACAGCCGGACGGTCAAAGCCGATGCCGGCGGAGTTGACCACACCGGCTAGGCTGGTGGCGGCTGCGATGCGGCGCATGGCCGCCTCAACCGACGTTTCATCTGCAACGTTACAGACAATGCCGCGCTCTGCCGGAATCTCCAGTTCCGCACAGGCGGCAGCCAGCGCCTCGGGCTTCAGGTCCAGAAGCCAGGGCTCATAGCCGAGGCTCTGCAGCTTGTGTGCGGTTGCCAGACCGATGCCGGACGCACCGCCGGTGATGGCTACAGCCTTGGCCTTGCCTTGATCGCTCATCCCAGTTCCTCCCTTGTCTGTCCTGCTCAGGCTCCGGCATCCGGCGCGGGGATTTCACCCCGGCGCAGAAGTTCCTCCCGGATCATTTTCTTGGTGATCTTGCCATAGGCCGACTTGGGCATGGCCTCCCAGAACACGGTGATTTTCGGCAGCTTGTAGCGGGCGACCTTGCCGTCCAGCCAGCCGCGCAGATCAATGGCCGATGGGTCCGCACCCGGCCGCGCCACGCAGACCGCAACGCCTGCCTCGCCCCACACCGGATCAGGAATGCCCAGCACGGCCGTCTCGGTGATGTCCGGATGCAGGAGGATCTTCTCCTCGATTTCGCGCGGATAGATGTTGGAGCCGCCGGAGATATACATGTCCGAGGAGCGGCCGGTGATGTAGACGAAGCCCCGCTCATCCATGTGGCCCAGGTCTCCGGTACGGAACCAGCCATTGCGGAAGGCCTTGGCATTGGCTTCCGGATTGTTGAAATAGCCCGCGAAAACAGCAGGCCCGATGACGCAGATCTCCCCCGTCGCGCCCGGCGCCACCGGCGCACCGTTTTCGTCCTGGATTTCCACCTGCATGCCGGTGCGCTCGAAACCGCAGGTGCCGATGCGGGCGCCCGGCCCGTCTTCCAGCGTGTGCAAGGCGGGCGGCAGGACGGTGATGTTGCCGGTCACTTCACCGAGGCCGAAATATTGCACGATCACCTTGCCGAGCTTTTCCAGCGCCCGTTTCTGGTCGGCCCGGTACATGGGCGCACCGGCGTAAATGACATAGCGCAGGCTGGAATGGTCGTACTGGTCCGCCGAAGGGTCTTCTGCCAGCATCTTCAGGATGGTCGGCACGGTGAAGGCATTGGTCACCTTCCAGCGCTCCACCAGCGCCCATATGCCCGGCACATCGAGCTTTTCGGAGGCAGGCAGGATCGTCTTGGCGCCATGGGCCACCTGCGTCAGCTGATGCACGCCCGCGCCATGCGACAGCGGCGCCACGACGATTGAGGCATCCTCCGGCCCCGTCCCCGGCATCAGATCGCACAGGTGGTTGGTGATGACGAAAGCCATCTGGCCATGGGTGAGGATCGCCGCCTTCGGCCGTCCGGTGGTGCCGGAGGTGAAGAAGAACCAGCAAGGATCATCGCGGAACACCGGCACGGGCGCCTGTTTGCGGCCCATGTTGCGCGCGGTGATGGCGTCATAATCCTCGGCGAACTCCGATGCGCCGATGGAGATGACAAAGCTGAGTGAAGCTGCTTCCGCCCGGCAGGCGGCGGCGTGGGCGGGAAACTGCGCGCCGCAGATCATGCCCTTCGCGCCGCTGGCCGCCGCCAGATAGGCCACCTCCTCCGGTGACTGGCGGAAATTGGCCGGAACCCAGACGGCACCGGCCCGGAAGCAGGCGAACATGGATTCGAACATCTGGTTGCAGTTGGCCGACTGGATCAGCACCCGGTCGCCCTTGCGAACGCCGAATTCATGCACCAGCGCATGGGCCATGGCCTCTGCGCGGGCCTCCATCTCCGCCCACGTCCAGTGCTGCTCCCCCCAGACAAAGCCGATGGCACCGGGATGGCGGCGGGCGGCCTGGGTGAGGAACTGGCTGAGGTTCATCACCCGCGTGGTGGCGGGCGCCACCCCGGCCGAAAGATCCTGCATCTGGCTTGTTCCTGTCACTTGCGCTTGTCCTCCCAAACAACGAATTGCGTGCCCGCCTCTCCTCAAGGCGGGCGAAAAACTCAGGCGCTTATGGCCCGCACTGCGGCCTTCTGCTCCCGGCTGGCGAACATGGCAGCGAGCTTCTCCTCCACCCGCAGCACTTCCTCGTGCAGAAATCCGGCCAGTTCCTGCTGGCGCGGCTCCTGCATGCGGCTGTCGATGGCCGCAATGCTCAGTGCGCCGATCACCTGCCCGTCCGGGTGACGCAAGGCAGCGCCGATACCCCAGGAATTGGCAAAGATCAGCCCCGGATTGACCGAGAAACCGCGCCTGCGCGTCTCCTCCACCCGCTCAAGAATCCGCTCCGGCGGCAAGGCCGGATAGCGCTCGGCAAGGATCTGGGCATTCTCGGCCAGCACCTGCGCCACCTCCTCATCCGGCAGCGCGGCGAGCATGGCCAGCGACCCGGCCCCCACGCCAAGGGGATGCTCCTGCCCCGCCAGCAGCGCATGGGTGCGCACCGGATAGGCTCCCTCCTCCCGGTGCAGGCACACGGAAAACAACCCGCGCCGCAGCGACACGAAACTCGTGTCCTCCGAGCGGCGGGACAGGCGCCGCAGGCTCTCCAGGCAGATTTCCACCAGACTGAACCGCCGCGCCGCCATGATGCCCAGCACATAGGCCTCCGCACCCGGATAGTAGCGGCGCGTGACCAGGTCCTGCTCGACAAGACCGGCACGGATCAGCGCCAGCAGCAGGCGGCGCACCGTCGGCTTGTTGAGGCCGCTTTCCTCGACAAGCACGGACAGCGGCGCACCCGCTGCCGCATGCCGCCCCACCCTCGACAGAAGCGACAGGGCACGATCGACGCTCTGTGAGCCATTCAGCATCTGGAGGTTGCCATCAAGTGGTTCATATTATGGACCTTAAATCCGGCCTTTCTGCATCATCACAAAAGCCAGCTTATTTCTTCTTGCTCAAGAGCCGCAAGAGGCTATTGTCATGGAACGGATTGGACTTGCAGATGATCCACATTATGGACCTTTTGGCGATGCGGGAGGGAAACAGCAACGCCAGAAGGACCGGATAAAGCTGCAGGTAGCATGACGGCACGCTCACGGAACGAACACCGCTGAGCGGCAAAAAAGTGGAGGAGAGACAATGAAGTTCGAGAAGCTGAACCGGCTCGCGCTGACGGCCACCGTTGCCCTTGCAGCCCTCATGGGTACGGCATCGGCAGAAACCCTGCGCCTGTCGCACAACACCGGCGACGCCACGTCGTGGCACAAGGGCGCGGAAAAGTTCAACGAACTGCTCAGCGCAGCGACCTCTGGCGCCTATGACGTCAAGGTCTTCCCGAACGCGTCCCTCTCGGGCGGCGATCAGATGAAGCAGGCAGAGATGGTCAGCCGCGGCTTCCTCGACTTCGTCGTCACCTCGGCCATCAACGTGACGCCGCTGGTGCCGGAAATGGCGGTCTTCTCCCTGCCCTATCTCTATTCGGGCTATGAGGCCGTCGATGCGACCACGGATGGCGCGCCGGGCGAGAAGATGAAGGGAATCATGGCCACCCACGATATCATCGTGCTGGCCTGGGGCGAAAATGGCTTCCGCGAAGTCACCAACAACGTGCGGCCCATCAAGTCTCCCGAAGACATGAAGGGCCTGAAGATGCGCGTTGCAGGCCCGATGTATATCGACGTCATGAACGCCCTAGGCGCCAACCCGCAGCAGATGCAGTGGACCGAGACCTTCACCGCGCTGCAGCAGGGCGTCGTGGACGGACAGGAGAACCCGATCGGTGCCGTGATCATTCCCCAGCGCGTCTATGAGGTGCAGAAATACCTCTCAACCTGGCACTATTCCTATGACCCGGTCTTCCTCGGCATCAGCCGCAAGCGCTGGGAAAGCTTCGATGATGCCACCAAGGCCAAGGTCCAGCAGGCCGCCAGCGAAGCCATGGCCTATCAGAAGGACATCACCCGTCAGGCAACCGCCAGCGGCATCGAGCTGCTGAAGGAAAAGGGCATGGAAATTTACGAGCCCACTGCCGAGGAACTCCAGGCCTTCCGTGACGCCACGAAGCCGGCCTTCGACAAGTGGTCGGAGAAAGTTGGCCCCGAGCTGGTGAAGACCTTCACGGACACCATCGCAGCCAAGCAGTAGGCAGGCCGTGCGGTGCGGCTGCCCCTTTGGCAGGCGCACCGCTCCCCCTCGCCTTGTGTCTGATCCCTGATCCGCCGGGCCAGTCCGGAGATCCGGTCTGCCAGCCGTGGAGCCCGTCCGCATGTCCTTCCTGCTGCGTGAGGCAGAAAAACTCATCTGCGCCGTCATCTTTGCCGGCATGACATTGCTTGGCTTCGTCAATGTGGTGGTGCGCTACGCCACCAGCTATTCCCTCGCCTCGACGGAAGAGATCCTGACGAACGGCTTCCTGCTTTTGACCGTGTTCGGCGCGGCGGTTGCTGCGCGCAAGGGCGACCATCTGGCCGTCACCCTGATCTACGAGATGGTGCCGCAACCGCTGCGCAAGGCGATGCTGATCTTCGCCGCGCTCATGTCTGCCGTGCTGCTGGCGCTCTCGGCCAAATACACCTTCGACCTCGTCCAGAGCCAGATGAAGAGTGGCGTGCGGTCCTACGCGCTGCAGATCCCGGCCTGGTATTACAGTTTCGCCCTGCCGATAGGCTTTGCCTTCATTCTGCTGCGCCACCTCCAGTACAGTCTGGATTGCTGGCGCGCGCTCTGTGCGGAAGGAAAAGCCCATGCTTGAACTCTGGTCAGATATGGGTGCGGGCACGCAGATGATCTTGGTCTTCTTCGTGCTGCTGGCCCTGCGCCTGCCCGTCGCCTTCGCGCTGGGGCTCTCCGCCTTCTATGCCATGTGGTCCATCGGCTTCGGGCTGGAAATGGCGGGCGATCTCATCGCCACCGGCATCGCCAAATATTCGCTGCTGGCGATCCCTTTCTTCATTCTCGCCGGCACACTGATGGGCAGCCTTGGCATTGCCGAACGGATGATCCGCTTCTTCCGCGTGCTCATCGGCGGCCTGCCGGGGGGCATGGGCATTGTCGGCACCACCGTCTGCCTGTTCTGGGGCGCAGTCAGCGGGTCGGGGCCTGCCTCCGTTGCCGCCATCGGCCCGCTGATCATCAAGGGTATGGAGGAGGACGGCTATCCGAAGGCCTTTGCCGCCGGGCTCGTGTGCACCGGCGCTGCGCTTTCCATCGTCATCCCGCCCTCGATCGGCCTTGTCATCTATGGCGTCATCGCCGAAGCCTCGATTTCGAGCCTCTTCATCGCCGCCATCATTCCCGGCCTGTTCCTCGGCCTGCTGATGCTGGCCGCCCTGCCCTTTGCGCGCAGCGGCGATGCGGCCAAAGGAGCCGAAACGCTGAAGCGGCTGCTTCCGGCCGATCCGGATGCAGGCCTGCCCTATGGCCAGCGCCTGCGCCGCTCCTTCGTCTCCAGCTTCTGGGGGCTGCTGACGCCGGTGGTCATCCTCGGCGGCATCTATTCCGGCGCCTTCACACCGACGGAAGCCGCGCTTGTCGCCACCGTCTATGCCCTGCTCGTGGGCGGCCTCATCTATCGCACGCTGACCTTGCGCGGGCTCTATCAGGCTCTGGTGGAGGCAGCAGCTTCCTCTGCTGTGGTGATGCTTGTCGTCGCCTATGCCAGCCTTTTCGGCTGGGTGGTGACGGTCGATGATCTGATCGGCCAATACTCCACGGCCCTGCTGGGGATTTCCGACAATCAGTGGGTGATCCTGCTGGTCATCATGCTCATCCTGCTGATTGCGGGCATGTTCATGGATGCGGTGACCATCATGTTCATCTGCCTGCCGATCTTCCTGCCCGTAGCCCAGCACCTTGGCTGGAATCCGGTGTGGTTCGGCGTCGTGGTGATGATCAACCTAGCCATCGGCCTCTTCACGCCGCCTGTTGGCATCAACCTCTATGTAGCTGCAAACATTACGAAACTACCACTGGAGCGAGTTGCCCAAGGTGTGCTGCCCTTCCTCGTCACCAGCCTCATCGGCCTTGCCGTGGTCTGTGCAGTGCCGGGCATGTCGCTCCTGCTGGTGGAATGGCTGAAACCCTGAGACAGCTGCCGCGTTGTTGCCTTTGCCGGCGGCGGCAGTCATTGTCAGCCGACAGAGCAACCAAGGGAGACCAGCATGGCCGGCAGTCAGGACGAACGCGATTGGCTTGAATCCCTCAGGGTAAGGCCGGGCCAGAAGGTGGATCTGTCCGCCCTGCCCACGGCAGACAAACCCAACGGGCACGACAAGGACGCGGCAGAGGCACGTACGGCGGAAGTGACACAGTCGCTCGCGCGGCTTCAATTCCTGCTCTATGCGGACGCCCGTTCCTCTCTGCTTGTCGTGCTGCAGGGGCTGGATGCGGCCGGCAAGGACGGGACCATCCGCAAGGTCATGTCCGGCCTCAACCCGCAAGGGGTGAAGGTAACCTCCTTCAAGCAGCCGACGGCACAGGAGCTGGCGCATGACTTCCTCTGGCGCGTGCACAAGGCGGTGCCGGGCAAGGGCGAAGTCGGCATCTTCAACCGCTCCCATTATGAGGACGTGCTGGTGGTGCGGGTGCATGAAATGGTGGAGGAAAAGGTCTGGCGCGCCCGCTATGACCAGATCAACGCCTTCGAGCAGCTTCTGACGGCCAGTGGCACGCGCATTCTCAAGTTCTTCCTGCACATCAGCCCGGAAGAACAGCTGGAACGCTTTGCCGTCCGCCTCAATGACCCGACGCGTCAGTGGAAGATCAGCGAGGCGGACTACACTGAACGCAAGCATTGGGACGCTTACACCAAGGCCTATGAAGATGCACTGGAACGCACTTCCACCAAGGACGCGCCCTGGTATGTGATCCCGGCCGACCGAAAATGGGTGCGCAATTTTGCCGTCGCACGGATCATCGAGGAAACGCTTCAGTCCATGGACCTGAAGACCCCGAAGGTGAGTGTCGATCTGGAGGAGATCCGCCGCCATTATCACGCGGCCGTTGCGGCTGCCGATGCCGAGGCCCGATAAATCTGTGCCGCAGGGAGCAGCCTGACCCGGCTTTGACGAAGGGCAGTCTCAAGCCGTGAAAATTTAGCTGCCTCCTTCCCTAAGGGCACGGCTTTTCAGCCGCCTCGAAACGTCATAGCTTTCCCTTTGCGTAAACGGCACCTTGTCTGCTTGAGGAGGCAGGCAGGTGCTTTGGGAGGAGACACGCAATGATGCTTTCACTTGTCCGCAACACATCAGCCCGCAGCCTGTCCGCAACGCTCGGCGGCGGCCTGATGCTGGCAGCTTCCCTGATGCTGATGCTTCCGGCCACCTCTGCTCATGCTGCGGATGCTTCAGGCGAATGGACGCGCCCCAGCGGTTCGTCGCGCATCAAGATCGCCCCCTGCGGCGGCAATCTGTGCGGCACCATCATCTGGCTGAAAGAACCGCGCAACGACACCAAGAACCCGGACCCGGCAAAGCAGAGCAAGCCCCTGCTCGGCACACAGATCGTGCTCGGCATGAAGCCGACCGGCAAGGATGGGCAGTGGAAGGGCGAGGTCTACAATGCCGAGGACGGCAAGACCTACACCGGTTTCATCCAGATGGACGGCGCCGGCAAGATGACGCTGGAAGGCTGCGTCATGGGCGGCCTCATCTGCAAGGGCGAAACCTGGTCTCGGGTGAAGTGATCCCAGATCCGTGCGGCATCCAAGCCTATTCAAGGCGCGGGGAGCCGGCACCGGATGGTTTCACGCGGGTTCGGTGAGGCGGCGGCGATCATGTCAGCCGCCCCGCCCCGGCAGATTGACAGCCCTGGCTCCCCGAAAATCAGGCAAGCACGCCGAAATGCTGAAATTCGATACGGTCACGTCCACCGTTCTTGGCCTTGTAGAGCAGCAGGTCCGCAACTTCATACAACCGGTCATAGGCGACAGGCTCCCTGAAAGCGACGCCGCCGACGCTGACCGAAACTGCCGGAACTGGTGCCTGAAGCAGCTGCGCTGCCTCGCGCACGCTGCAACGGATCGCCTCGGCAATGCTCCGCGCATCATCAGCGGAGATTCCCGGAAGGAAAACACAGAACTCTTCGCCGCCGACCCGTCCGACCAGATCGGCTTTGCGTAAGGGGGAACTGATGGCGCGCGCGATCACCTTGAGAACGGTATCACCGGTCTGGTGGCCGAAAGTGTCGTTGATCGATTTGAAATGGTCCGCATCCACGATCAGCAAAGCGCCTTCAGAGGTCTGTTCCTGACGGCGCGCATCATCGAGATAGGCGGAAACCAGCATGGTAAAAGCGCCGCGATTGAGAACGGATGTCAGGCTGTCCCTTGTCGCCAGCGCCTCCAGCTCCTTCTCGCGCAACGCGGCCTGACGCAGCCGGTTGAACACGACAAAACAAAAGGGTCCCGTCGTCACGATGGGCATGACCAGAGCAATCGCCAGCGACCAGAAACGGTGCTCCGGCTCAAGGTCGGGCAGATTGTAGCTGTCCGCCATCACGGCCAGCAGCATGACACACAGCGTGATCAACCCCGTAAGCAGCCAGACACGCGAACGCCCGGTTGCAGACATATCGATCAATCTTCCTGTCACTGACGTGTTCCCATGATCTTGAAGTGGCGCCAGCGGCAAAGGCGCGCCAGCAGCAAGACGGCAGGATCGGGAAAAACAATAAAGAAGCAATGAAATCAGCAGTTAAACACTCACATGGCGCACAGAATATGCAGGCTCATTGATATTTTTGACAATAAAAACGCAAGCTTCGCTCATCCGATGGCTGCAACCACGGCTGCAATCAGGGCCACGGAGGCCGTGCCCCCCCGCAGCCTGACCGCTGATACCAACTCTCGATGAGCTTGACTCATCGAGAGTTGGTCAAGCCCGTGCGGCGCTTGAGCGTTCTCAAGGCGCGATGCGTCAGCATCGAAAGCCTTGATATTAGCGGGCGCGCTGGCCGAACAGAACTTTCTGCGCGTCCTTGTCGCCGGCCAGCGAAGCCTGCCGTTCGCGTTCCTCACGGCCAACCGCAAGCCCGCGCTGCACGGCGGGACGCTCTTCCAGCCGGGCTTTCCAGGCCTTCACATGGGGGAACTCCTCAAGGTCCATGCCCTGGTTCTTCCAGCCCTGCGCCCAGCCGATGATGGCCATGTCGGCGATGGTGTATTCATCTGCCGCAACGTAGTCATGCCCTTGCAGCTGCTTGTTGAGAACCCCATAAAGCCGGTGCGTCTCGTTGAGATAGCGGTCCATGGCATAGGGGATCTTTTCAGGCGCATAGATGCGGAAATGATGGTTCTGACCAAGCATCGGGCCAAAACCTCCCATCTGCCACATCAGCCACTGATCCACATCGGTACGCTTGCGCTCGTCTGCCGGATAGAACGCGCCGAACTTGCGGCCGAGATATTGCAGGATGGCGCCGGATTCAAACACGGAAATGGGCGCGCCGCCCGGGCCTTCCGGATCAACAATCGCCGGCATGCGGTTGTTCGGTGCAATGGCCAGAAACTCGGGGCGGAACTGCTCGCCCTTGCCGATATTGACGTATTTCACGTCGTAGGGAACGCCGAGCTCCTCCAGAAGGATCGAGATCTTCCAGCCGTTCGGCGTCGGCCAGTAATGCAGTTCGATGGGCGCAGTCTGGGTCACGGGCATCAGGGGCTCCAGTCTTGGGATCAGCTCGGGAGATCCGGTCAGGGGATCAGCGCGGGCAAATGCCCGCTCTCACCTGCCAAGCTAGGCCAGCCGCTCCCGCCCGGCAAGTCATGCGTCTGGGATACCGCCTTCGTAACGGGTCACCACAATCTCGTCAGACTTCAGCCGCGTGCGCGCAATGTCGAAGCTGTTCTGCATGCGCATCAGTGTCTCCATCGAAACACCGAAGGCCTTTTCAATACGCAACGCCATCTCAGGCGATAGCGCGGCACGCTCGTTCAGAAGGGCCGAAAGCGCCGGCCTTGTCACACCCAGCACCTTTGCCGCATCCGTTACCGACAGTTCCAGCGGCTCAGTGATTTCATGCTTCACAAACCCACCGGGATGCGCCGGTGTCTTCATGCGGATGCTCACTGTTGTACCTGTTCCTATTTCAACTGCCTCGGTCATCGCAGCACCTCAAAGCATCTTCTTGAACCCGAGATGGCTCTGCTCATAGCCTTCGCGCAGATAGAAGCGGTGGGCATCGAGGCGGATGCGGTTGGAGGTGAGCTGGATCAGGGCAGCGCCCCTCGCCCGCGCCAGAGCCTCGGCATGTTCCACCATCGCCTTGCCGATGCCTTGCCCTCGCATATCCGCCCGCGTATGGACGCTTTCAAGGCTCGCCCGGCCGCGCCCCCGAAAGGCAAGGCCCTTCTCGAAGATCAGCTGATAGGTGGCCAGAACCTCTTCGCCGCTTGCCCCGCCCAGCACCACATAGATGTCCGTTTCGGGAGCAGCCAGAACCGCATCGAAGGCAGCGCGATAGTCCTCCGGATCGCTGCTCTCATAGTCCTCCCTTGCGCCGACTGCACCGGCGTTGATGATGGCGAGAATATCCGCCAGATGCTCAGAGCGCGCCTTTTCGATACGAAATCCGTCCATCACCTTATCTCCACATGCAAACGCCCCGAACCATGGTCCGGGGCGTGAAAACTTCAAAAACCAGAGAGCACCGGTTACTCGATGCCGATCTTGGCCTTGAGCAGGTCGTTCACCGCCTGCGGATTGGCCTTGCCCTTGGATTCCTTCATCACCTGACCGACGAACCAGCCGAGCAGCGTCGGCTTTTCCTTGGCCTGGGCCACCTTGTCCGGGTTGGCGGCGATGATCTGGTCGACGACCGCCTCGATGGCGCCAAGGTCGGTCACCTGCTTCATGCCGCGCGCTTCCACGACAGCCGCCGGCTCGCCGCCCTCGGTCCAGATGATCTCGAACAGATCCTTGGCGATCTTGCCCGAAATCGTTCCTTCCTTGATCAGGTCGATGATACCGCCGAGCTGGCCGGCGTTCACCGGGCTCGTCTCGATGGTCAGGCCTTCCTTGTTGAGGCGCCCGAACAGTTCGTTGATCACCCAGTTTGCCGCCATCTTGGCATCGCGGCCCTTGGCAACGGATTCGAAGAAGTCTGCCGACACCTTCTCGGCCACCAGCACATCCGCGTCATAGGGCGTCAGGCCGTAATCCGCAACGAAGCGGGCCTTCTTATCGTCCGGCAGTTCCGGCAGGTGCTGGGCCAGCTCATCGACATAGGCCTGCGTGAACTCAAGAGGCAAGAGGTCCGGGTCCGGGAAATAGCGGTAGTCATGCGCCTCTTCCTTGGAGCGCATGGAGCGGGTCTCGCCCTTCACCGCATCATAGAGACGGGTTTCCTGATCGATGGAGCCGCCGTCTTCCAGAATGGCGATCTGGCGGCGGGCTTCATACTCGATGGCCTGACCGACAAAGCGGATGGAGTTGACGTTCTTGATCTCGCAGCGCGTGCCGAAGCCTTCGCCCGGACGGCGCACGGAGACGTTCACGTCGGCGCGCATGGAGCCCTGGTCCATGTTGCCGTCGCAGGTGCCCAGATACCGCAGGATGATGCGCAGCTTGGTGAGATAGGCCTTGGCCTCGTCCGCCGAGCGCAGGTCCGGCTTGGAGACGATTTCCATCAGCGCCACGCCGGAGCGGTTCAGATCGACGAAGGACATGGTCGGATGCTGGTCATGCAGCGACTTGCCCGCATCCTGTTCCAGATGCAGACGCTCGACGCCCACTTCCACGCGCTCGTCCGGCATGTCGAGGATGATGATGCCCTCGCCAACGATCGGCTGCTTGAACTGGGAAATCTGGTAGCCCTGCGGCAGATCCGGGTAGAAATAGTTCTTCCGGTCGAACACGGACTTCAGGTTGATCTGCGCCTTCAGGCCAAGGCCCGTGCGGATCGCCTGTGCCACGCATTCCTCGTTGATCACGGGCAGCATGCCGGGCATGGCCGCGTCAACGAGGCTGACATTCGCATTGGGATCATTGCCGAATTCCGTCGAGGCGCCCGAGAAGAGCTTGGCCTGGGAGGTCACTTGCGCATGGACTTCCATGCCGATCACGACTTCCCAGTCACCGGTGGCTCCCTTGATGAATTTTTTCGGATCGGGCTTGCGTGCCTCGACAATCGTCATCTGATCTCTAATCCTGTTCAAATTCCGGCGGGTTGCGCGTCTGCCGCACAGGCCTTTCCCGCCCGTTTCCGGAGGTCTGGCTGCGCCGGCGCACGCTCCTGTTGCCTAGACGGGATTTGCCCTGCCTGCAAGAGGGAGAGCCCGCCCGGCCGCTGGAAATTGCAGATGAAACCCGCCAGCCGTCAGCCGGGCGGATTGGGGGCCTTGCCTTTTCGCAGGATGAAGCTGATCAGCACCGCCACCGCCTGATAGAGTGCCTCGGGGATTTCCTCGTCCAGCTCCAGATGCGACAGGGCCTCGGCCAGCGGCGAGTTGGCCTCGACCGGCACCCCGGCCTCCCGGGCAATCTCGACGATCCGCTCGGCCACCGGCCCCATGCCCTTGGCCGAAACACGCGGGGCGCTGCGGTTGTCATAATGCAGGGCAATGGCGAGCTTGCGGGGCGGTTTTGCCAAAGTTTTTGCCGCCACTCCCTCCGTAGCGGGATCCGGCGTTTCGGTCTTCTTCATGAACTGCGGTCCAGCGGCAGAGGCGCAATGGCCGGAGCGGCTTCAGGCTTTGCCTTCAGGATGCGCAGATCCTCCAAGTCCAGCCCTTCATCGGCAAAAAGCGCCGCCAGCGTCTCCCGGCGGCTGAGGAAACCGGCCAGCGTTTCGTCCTCGGCAGCGCGCAGCGTGACATAGCTGCTGGTGCCGCGCAGGCCCGCCGCTGCCTCCACCAGCCCGCCTTCGGGCAGATCAAGGCTGAAGCGCACGCGCCATTCCGGTCCCTTGGGGTCGGCCGGCACATCAGGATTTTGCGGATCACGCGAGATCCTGAGGCTGAGGACCCGCGATTGGCCGTCGATCAGCACCGGCAGATCCAGCGACACATCCACGGGCCGCGCCGCCGGTGCACCTGAGGACGTTCCCGCTGGGGCAGCCCCTGCCGTGGCGCCCGAGACGGCACGGGCCTGCCCGGCCTGGGATTCCTGCGCGGCGCCCTTGCCTGCGGCCCGCGCCATGTCCCGGATCAGATATTCCGCCGCCATGCGCGAGACGGATTGCAGCCGCACGCGCTCGCCAACCTCTGCGCCGGTCTTTTGCGCCAGCGCCGCGGCAGTTTCCGGATCGAGACTGGACGGCATGCCCCCGCGGCCCGCCTGTGCCGCCCCCTTGCGGCCGGAGGGCAGCTGCGGCTGGGCGGCCAGAGCCTCATCGGCAAGGCCTGCCAGCCGCACCAAGAGCATGGTCAGGCCGTCCGTCTTTTGCGGCACATCGCCCTTGCGCTGCAGACCGGCCGCCATGGCGCCGGTGGCGGATGCGGCAAGCCCGAGAACTGCATCCACCGCAGCCTTCAGCCTTGCCGGATCGGACAGGCTGTCCGCATCCGCCTGCAAGCCCTTCAAGGCCTCGACAAGCTTCTGTCCGGCAGGCGGAAGCGCAGCCGTGTCCAGCTTGCCGGCACTGGCCATGAGCGCGGACAGCACCGTGCGAGCCTGCGCCGGTTCGGCAAGCGCCGCCTTAAGCGCCTGCGGGTCCAGCGCCCGCGCGGCTTCACCTGCCGCCGTCAAGGGCCCCGGCCCGCGCGCCAGAGCCTGAAGCTCCGCCTCCGTCTGCGCACCGGACAGGGAAGGCCGTGCGAGTGTGGCACCTGAACCGGCCGCAGCCGGCGCGGGCGAAGGCACAGACACAGGCCCCTGCATAGTGGTGCCGGAAGCCGGGCCAGAAGCGGGCAAGGAAGCAGGCGGGCCTGCGATCTGCGCTGGCGCAGTGGCTGTGGCTGAATTTGAGGCAGCGGTACCGGCATTTGCCGGGGATGACTGGCCAAGACCCGGCGCCATCTGAGGTGCCGCAGCAAGGCCAGATGCGGGAGCTGTAGCGGCCTGACCGGGAGCAGCCCCGGAAGGCACGGCCGCTCCGGCCGGCAGTCCGGCGGCGGACGGGACTGCGGGCTTTGCCGCACCAACTCCCTCCGCGCCCGTGCCGGTGGAGCCAGCTGCGGCAGCGGAGGATGGTGGCGCGGACGGCAAGGATGGAGCAGGCTGCGGACCGGCTGCCTGACCTTGGGCCAGACTCTGGGCCTGCCCCTGTGGCTGGGGCTGGGCTGGCACCGGGCTTGCTCCCGGATTGGCCGCCTGATTGGGTCCGGGCCCGGCCTGCTGGCCCACAGTCTGACCCAGTATCTGACCTGATATCTGGCCCTGCCCGGCAGAAGCTGAAGGAGCGGGCACCGTTCCTGCCGCTGGCACCTGTGCGGGAGATCCGGCAGCTCCACTTCCTGCGGCCTGCCCCGGGCCCGGCGCAGACGGTGCCATCCCCGAAGGTGCCGCACCTGCAACGGGTGCCTGAGCGGTTGGTTGAGCGCGCCCTGCCGTGTCCGTGACGGCAGGTGCTGGCGGCTGCAAGCCTGCTTGCGGCGAAGGCTGAACGCTCCCCTGTCCTCCTGCCGGAGCAGAGGCAGCAGCCTGCCCGCCCGCAGGCGTGCCGGGAGCCGCAGCCAAACCGGTTGCTGCAGCAC
Organism: Pannonibacter phragmitetus DSM 14782; assembly: GCF_000382365.1. Lineage (GTDB taxonomy): Bacteria > Pseudomonadota > Alphaproteobacteria > Rhizobiales > Stappiaceae > Pannonibacter > Pannonibacter phragmitetus. The sequence goes on from NZ_KB908232.1 coordinate 90,026, forward strand.
TGGATACTGGAGAACCAGAAGCGGCAGAGCCGGATGCAGAGGCCGCAGGGCTCGGCCCAGACGTAGCCGCCGGAGCATTCGTATCGGCCTTCAACAGGACAAAGGTGGACAGATCGACATTTGCCAGCACAGGCCGGGCCTGGGCCGCTCCGGTCTGGAGGGCGGCTTGCGCGGGCGTGGCGCCGCCTGCAGCCTGATCCAGCGCAGCAGCGGATTTGAGCTGCTGGGCCTGAAGGCTTGCATCGGACGTTGCCTGACCGGGAGCAAGACCTGTGGCCGGGCTGGCGCCTGCCCCACCGTTTTGACCCGCATTCACCTGCGGCTGGCCGCGCCCCTGAAGCGCAGCTTCATCGGCACTCACCTGCAGCAGCATGGCGGGGGCAGGCTGCTTGACCTCGATCAGCACCGGCGTTCCGGCGGGCAGCGGCAGATCCGCCTTCACATCGAGCCGGGCAGAACCGACCGCGAGCCGCATCATGCCCTCAGGCGCGCCGCTCACCACCTGACCGCGCAACTGCGCACCGGCGGGCAGTGCCTCAAGCGCTGGACCCGCCGCCTGGGTGGGCGTCATCTGGCCGGTTGAAACCTGCGTCACGGCATGCGCCCTTCCCCGAACTTGCGCTCACTGACCCGCATATTGTTCGGCCTGGCTTGATCGGGGTCAAGGCGCAAAGCTGTTTGCCGGAGAAATATGAGCCAAATCCGGGGCTGCCCGGCAGGAGGAAGTTTCATGAGCTGGATGGACAGACTGAACGAACGTGCTGAACTGATGGGCCGCATGATGAGTGCCATCGGTGCCGTCAACAAGCCAAACGCGGGTTTCAGCGGCGCAAATGATCTGCGCGTAGCGGCCACCCGCTGCCTCAGCTGCGGCCACACCAAGCAATGCCGGGAGTGGCTGGATGCGCATCCGGAAGGTGCCGCCCATGCTCCTGCAATCTGCCCGAATGCCAATCTCTTCAAGGAATGGACCCGCTACGGCTGATCCACACCGCCGCTCAGAGTGCTGACATCAAGCCTTCTGCGCCTTGCGCCGGACGATAAGGTGCACCACCAGAGCCAGAATGCCGCCGCCGGCAAACCGGAAGGGAAAGGCGGCGAGCGGGCCTGCCTGCGCTGCGAACTGAGGCAGCCCGATGGAGCGCAGCAGCGCGTCAGCCATCAGCGAAAACACCGCTGCGGCAAAGGCCGCGATGATGATCTGACGCCGCTGGGCCGCAAAATAGCCCATGACGGCGCCGATCACGAGCGCGATCGGATTGAGAAGTCCGGCGAATTCGAAAAGATCCGCCCACATGGCTGAAACATCAATCATGCGCGCACTCTAGCCCGCGATCGCTCCGCTGGCGAGCCTTTGCAGGGCCTGCGCGGCGTTTTCACACAGGCGGGGTGACCGCTCATATCCTGGAAAGCAAAAAAGGCGCGGGAGCTGCCCCCGCGCCTTGACTGTCAAACACTCACTGCCTGGCTCAGACCGCCTGCGCTGCCTTGGCCGCGAGCGGCGTCGTGGGCGCATTGGCGCCAGCTTCCAGTGTGCGCTCAAGATCGGCAATCACCGGCTCAGGGTTCATCTCGAAAGGCGTGACGAACAGTCGGAGCCGGCGGAAAGCCTGCCCCACCATTACGGATGACGTGAGGAAGACCAGAAGCGGTGCCAGCACCAGCGGCAGGGCAATCGGCATCAGCCAGAATTGCAGGTCCGGTGTGTAGTTATAGGCGAAGACCATGGCGGCAGCACCACCGATGGTCATCCACCATGTCGCCTTGATGCTGTCCCAGAAGGACATGGAGCCATCGGCGCGGTCAGCCGCAGGCCAGCCGGAATCGGCCCCGAGCAGGATCTGCAAAACGGACCGGCTCTGGAACATCATGTGTACCGGCGCCAGCATCGAGGTGAAGACAAGCTCGAGAAACGCCGTCAGGGTCACACAGATGGCGCCGCCGAAGTTGCGGGAATCCCGCCGCACCAGCGCCCGCACCAGCAGGATGGCCTTGGGCAGGATCAGAAGCGCCACCACGCCGAACAGCAGCGCCAGAGCCGTGGTCGTCTCCGGATGCGGGAACACCGGGAATGGCGAGGACGCATCGAAATAGACCGGCGGCGGCGCGAACAGCGGCGCGGCAAGGCTGGCGATGATGAAGATCAGCCAGATCGGCGAGGACAGATAGGCGAAGATCCCCTGCAGGATCGAGATGCGGCTCCACAGGCGGAAGCGCGGCGCGATCAGCAGCCGGGCGTGCTGCAGGTTGCCCTGGCACCACCGCCGGTCACGCTTGGCATAGGCCACGATATTGGCCGGAGCCTCCTCATAGGAGCCTTCCAGATCCGGGTCGACGCGCACGGTCCAGCCGTCACGGGCCAGCATCGCCGCTTCCACCGTGTCGTGGCTGAGAATATGCCCGCCGAACGGCGGCTTGCCGGTAAGCGCGCCCATGCCGCAGCTTTCGGCAAAGGCCCGCACGCGGATGAGTGCGTTATGGCCCCAGAACGGCCCCTCAGAGCCCTGCAGCGCTGCCACACCGCGGGTGAAGACCGGGGAATAGAAGGCGGCCGAGAACTGCAGCATCCGGCCAAACAGGGTGCTGAGACCAATGACCTGCGGCAGGGCCTGCAGCAGCGCGAGCTTCGGCTCAGCCTCCATGCGGCGTACCATCTCGATGATGGTTTCGCCGCGCATCAGACTGTCGGCATCCAGCACCAGCATGTAGGAATAGGCGCCGCCCGAAGTGCGGATAAAATCCGCGATATTGCCGGCCTTGCGGCCCACATTCGGGCTGCGGTTGCGGTAATAGAGATGCCCGCCCGCCTTCAGGCTGATCAGTGCCGAACGGTAGGCCTCGTTCTCGGCAGCCACACTGGGCGCCTTTGTCGAATCCGACAGCACATGCACATCGAAAAGATCGATGTAGCCGGCAGCCTCGATGGAGCGGTACATGGCCGCAATCCGGGCAAAAACGGGACCGGTGTCTTCATTGTAGACCGGCACCAGAATGGCTGTCCGCCCGGTCGGACGGCCCTGCACGGCATGCACCTGCGGCGGCGTGAAAAGCACACCCAGCAGCGCCGTACAAGCGCCCCAGGCCAGCCAGAATGCGGTGATGACAATCAGCGTAATACGCAGAACGTCAACCCAGTCAAACCCGTCCGACTGAACCACCGTGCCAAACATGGAAGCGGCGGCAACCGTCAGGGTCGCCGCCAGCACGAAAGCTCCAATACGCCGGATTGCCACCGCGAGGCGGCTTTCCCCCGACCCTATCATGGATGTCAGCCCTCACCCACCGGCGGCTGAGCACCGAAAAGGCTGCGGAAACCAGCAGCCGAACGCAGGCGGGCCGGAACGAAATATCCCTGCAGGTCATGCTCGGGCATGGCCAGAGCGACCTGCGGCTGCGGCAGAGCCATGCAGGAGGCAACCAGACGCAGCGTCGCCGCATCCCGGTCAGCCTGCGCAAGCAGATCTTCCGCCGTCCGGTCCAATCCAAGCACCGCAAGCGTCTCGGTTACCGCCTGCAAAAGCACGGCATCCTCGACGTCCGCCCGGCCGGTATGGGTGCTGACAAACTCCAAACCAGCTGAAACCGCTGACACTTCCGCATCTGCGGTAAAGTCCGTTTCAATCGACATAGAAGCCTCCAGGTCTCCCATGACAACCCCATTCAAACCGTTTTGTTCCATTGGTACATCCAGGTCTCTGTCACTGCCTTGCCATTCAAGGACAGGGACAAGCTCATTTCGGACGGCTGGTTCGCATCTTCCCTGTAAAGGTCGAAGATGAAACGCCAGTGCCCCGGCTGCAGTTGCTGAAGCTGCGGGTTACGCACCTCCGCATTCTGAGCCCAAAGTTTCGGTTCAAGCGCCGCATCGCCGCCAATCGACAGCAGCGGTCCGCCCTTGAATTCGACGACGAATTTGCGCAGCGCACTGTCGTAATCCGAGGCCGCGCTGCCGCCGTGGCCGGTGCGGGTATCGGTGATCTGCGCAAGCTCCGTGCCCGGCTCCGGTTCGCGGCCCCAATACATGCGGTAGCGGAAGCGCAGCTCGGCACCGGCCTTCGCAGGCTCCGAGGGGATCCAGAATGCCGCAATGTTGTCGTGAATTTCCTTCTGGGAAGGAATTTCCGCCAGCATCACGTGGCCCTTGCCCCAGTCATCCAGCGGCTCGATCCACAAGGACGGACGGCGCTCGTATTTGGCTTCCGTGTCCTGATAGTTTTCGAAATTGCGGTCCCGCTGAATCAGCCCGAAACCCTGAGGCTTCTCGGCCGAAAAGAAGGACAAGGCCAGGTGGCGCGGGTTGACCAGCGGCCGCCACTGCCGCTCGCCGGACGCCTGAAGGATAAGCAAACCATCGCTGTCATGAACTTCGGGGCGGAAATCATCGAACCCCAGCCGGTCATTCTCGCCGTACAGATACATGGACGTCAGCGGCGCAATGCCCAGACGGTCCACGTCGCCGCGCAGGAAAATACGCGCATCCACCTCGACCTCGGTATTGATGCCCGGCGTTACCACGAAGGCATAGCCCCCCGTCACCCGCTCGCTCTCCAGCTCAGCCCAGATCTTGAGGCTGTTCTGCCCCGGCTGCGGCCGCTCGATGAAGAAACGCGTGAAGCGCGGAAACTCTTCCGGACGCCCGGCAGCCGTATCAATGGCCAGACCGCGCGCCGACAGGCCGTAGATCGACCCCTTGCCGAGGGCACGGAAATAGCTGGAGCCCAGGAAAGCGATCAACTCGTCCTTGTACTCGGGACGGTTAAGCGGATAGTGCAGCCGGAAACCGGCGACGCCGGGAAGATCCTGGCCTTCGAAGTCAGATGCATTGAGCGGCTCACGGTATTCGAAATCCGCGCCTGTGAAATGCAGCTCACGCAGGTTCGGCCCGTCGACCTCATAGATCTGGACCGGCGTGCTGTAGAGCCCGCCCGGGGGAAAGGCCTGCATTTCATAATTCACACCCGCATCACGCCAGACCGCCTTGTCCGGACGGAAACGGATGGCGCGGTACTGGTCGTAATCAAGCGTGGCGAAACGCTCCGGCAGCTCTGCAGCGCTTTCCTGATAGGCTTCGCGCGCCTTCTGGCGCATCTGCTCGACCATGGCATCAAAGGAAAAGGCGGGAGCTGCAGGGGCGGCTGCACCGCTATCCTGCGCAAACGCAACGCCCGGCGTCAGCCCCAGAGCACCTGCGAGGGAACCGAGACACAGCGAACTGGTCACAAGAAACTTGCGTCGATCGATCACGTCAATTGCCCGAGGAGAGTGGGTCACCAGCGATGCAGGAAGGCCTTGGATGTCGCACACGACACAAAGCGTTGCAACAATAATATGAGATACTTAGGCCTCTCGTCCATCAAAATGCTGCAATGCGGCACCTTTTACCTCACGTTTTCTGAACACCTCACAAAACAGGAATACCAAACCCTTAATCCGGTCTTCCTTGGCATCCTTTTAGAAACGAAATGCGGCAGTAATTCGCAGAACGCAAAATAGGCTTCATTGCTCGTTAACAATCAAGGCAACGCGGGCGCCAATGGCCATTGAAGCGGTCAGCCCGGGCGATTCGATCCCGAGAAGATTCACAAGACCGGCGATTTCGTGGCCAGCCTCAGTTTCGATGAGGAAATCTGCAGCAGCCTCTCCTTCACCTGTCAGTTTGGGGCGAATACCTGCATAGTCAGGCAGCAGAGCTTCACCGGGCAAATCCGGCCAATAGCGCCGGATCGCGGCATAAAATCCATCCGCCCGGGCCGGATCGACCGTGTAGTCCTCCTCCGTGACCCATTCCACATCCGGTCCGAAGCGCCCCTGCCCTGCCAGATCGAGCGTCAGATGCACGCCAAGGCCGCCCGGCTCCGGCACCGGATAGATCAGACGCGAGAACGGCGGGCGGGCGGACAGGCGGAAATAGTTGCCCTTGGCCATGTGGAAAGGCCGCTGCGGATAGCCGTCCAGCGTTGACAGCAGCCGCATTGCGGAAAGGCCGGCGCTGACCACGAGATGACGGCAGGACAGCCGGTAACCCTCCGGCCCCTCCATCAGCAAATCGAAGCCGCCACTGCTGCGGTGATGGATTGCGGCCACACAGCTGTGCAGCACCATCTGCCCGCCCTGCGAGGTGATGTCTCCCTCCAGTGCCTGCATGTAGCCGTGACTGTCGAGAATGCCGGTGGACGGTGACAGGAGCGCAGCCTCGCAGGCCAGCGCCGGCTCCAGCGCCTGCGCCTCAGCCCTCGTCAGAAACGCAAGGTCATGAACGCCATTGGCAGCAGCGCGGGCGGCAATGCTTTCCAGTTCCGCCACCTGCTCTTCAGAGGTTGCAACGATCAGCTTGCCGCAGCGCCGGTGGCCGATGCCGCGCGCCGCGCAATAGGCATAGAGCCGCTCCTTGCCTTCCACGCAAAGTTCGGCCTTCAGGCTGCCTTTCGGGTAATAGATCCCTGCGTGAATGACTTCGGAATTGCGGGCGCTTGTCTCCGAGCCGATCAGCCCATGGCGCTCCAGCACCATGACCTCGCGCCCGCTTTCGGTCAAAGCACGGGCGGCGGCCAGCCCTACGGCACCCGCTCCGATGACAACAGCATCCACGTCAAACACGGCCTTCTCCAGCAACGGCAGGAATAAATCCGGCAGAAAGGCTGGCAGAAGACCGCGCTCAACTCACAGCGTCAAGCCGAAAGGGCATCCAGATTGCCACCGAAAGCGGCATCAATCTGAGACCAGGGGGAGAAGATGCCATAGGTTCCTGGTTTGACTGTCTGCGTGCTCGCGGTCACATCCGTGTTGGAGCAGGACCCGACATTGATGCCGCAGAATGTGACATCGGTGCTCGTGCCCACCTGCGTGTAGACCGGACCGCCGCTGTCCCCCTCTTCGGAGGCATAGGACGCCAGAACCTGATTGGTCAGGGTCTGCGGCTCGTCATATTCGCCCACGGCGAAGGTGACGCTGACGCCGGTGGCAACCACCTGGCCCTCCTGCGGGGCCTCGTTGTTCATGCCCAGCATCTTCACACCAAGGCCGGGCACGATCACGTCATCCCCCGCAACACCCGTCACGCGCAAATAGGGCCCGGCAGCCGTCCAGATCTCTCCCTTGGTGACGGCGGCGGCGTCAGTCTTGGCAACGAAGGCAGCATCGCAGCTGCCGTTCTTCCAGCTGGTGATCACCTGAACCTTGCCGATGTTGTCCTGCGGTACCTTGCTGTTCTGATAGACGGTCGTGTTCGTCTTGCTGACCACATGCCCGGAGACGAGGACCCCGTGCTTGAGCGTGATGGATCCATCATCATAACTGCAGCCGATGCAGATGGTGCCTGTGAACTCCTGATAGCTGCGGTTCACCACCATCTGGATCCCGCCCACGACCGGGCGGATGCGGTCCTGATTGGACATGTGCCGGCGTGCCGTGAAGGGCTGAAGCCGCAGCGGCAGACCGCAGGTGAGATGGCGCAGATGCGCAAAGGTCTCCTCGGACGGACCTTCCCTGAAATCGAGCCCGGCCGTGAGGACGCCGGTTTCCCAGTCCACATAGGCCAGCGTCAGCGGCAGGTGGCCTTGGCCACGGGTCTGCATGGCGGCCGTCACGGCGCCATGCGCCTGCATCAGATAGTCTTCGATCATCGCCGTCTCTCTCAAGATGCTCCCTATCCCTTAGGAGGAGACGCATCCATGGGGGCTGGCGTGAAAGACGGACGGCAACACAGCCGGGACTCACCGCAGGGCTTTCGCGCAGGCCTCTACGGCTTAGACGGGCCGGACCTTGCCCGAGGCTTGCAGCATGCAGACACATATGAAGTGCCAGCAGCATTCGTCATGCCACGACTTGATCGTGGCATCCATACCGTTCCCTGAAAGCAAATAATGGAAAGCCCTTCAGCGCAATAATAAAGAAACATACCCGAGAAAATGGATGCGGGTGAGCATCGGAATGAATGCCATGATCAAGTCATGGCATGACGGAGCTTATTTTTATTACTGAGAAAAACAAGCTCCACCGTCACTCATTCGCAAAAACAAACCCGCCGGGTTTCCCCGGCGGGTCTGAAATCTTAGCCTGACAGCGCCAGACTTATGTTACCACCAGCGGGCCGGGGTGAAGCGGCCGGCGGCCTTTTCGATCACGGCACCAGCCTGGAACAGGGTTTCCTCGCCGAAGGGGCGGCCGATCAGCTGCAGGCCGAGCGGCAGGCCGGTGGAGGACAGGCCCGCAGGCACGGAGAGGCCCGGCAGGCCGGCCATGTTCACCGTCACCGTGAAGATGTCGTTGAGATACATGGCGACCGGATCGGAGAACTCGCCCGGCGCAAAGGCGGCATCCGGGGTTGCCGGGGTCAGGATGGCATCGACGCCTGCTTCAAAGGCCAGATCGAAGTCGCGTTTGATCAGCGTCCGCACCTTCTGGGCCTTGAGGTAATAGGCGTCGTAATAGCCGGCCGACAGCACATAGGTGCCGATGAGGATGCGGCGCTGCACTTCCTTGCCGAAGCCTGCGGCGCGGGTGTTCTCGTACATCTCGACGATGTCCTTGCCCGGCACGCGCAGGCCGTAGCGCACGCCGTCATAACGGGCAAGGTTCGAGGAGGCTTCCGCCGGGGCGACGATGTAATAGGCCGGAAGGGCATATTTCGTGTGCGGCAGGGAGATGTCGACGATCTCGGCACCGGCTTCCTTCAGCCAGACGATGCCCTGCTGCCAGAGAGCCTCCACTTCCGCCGGCATGCCTTCGACACGGTATTCACGCGGAATGCCGATGCGCAGGCCCTTCACGGACTTTCCGATCGCGGCCTCGTAGTCCGGGACCGGCAGATCGACGGAGGTGGTGTCCTTCGGATCAACGGAGGCCATGGACTTCAGCAGGATGGCGCAGTCTTCCACCGTCTTGGCGATGGGGCCGGCCTGATCCAGCGACGAGGCATAGGCGATGATGCCCCAGCGCGAGCAGCGGCCATAGGTCGGCTTGATGCCGACAGTACCAGTGAGCGCGGCAGGCTGGCGGATGGAGCCACCCGTGTCGGTCGCCGTCGCACCAAGGCACAGGCTCGCCGCAACGGCTGCCGCCGAACCGCCGGAGGAACCGCCCGGCACCAGTGCCTGGGTGGAGCCGGTCTTGCGCCAGGGGTTGACCACATTGCCGTAGTAGGAGGACTCGTTGGACGAACCCATGGCGAATTCGTCCATGTTCAGCTTGCCCAGCATCACCGCGCCATCGGCCCACAGGTTGGACGTGACGGTGGATTCGTAAGTCGGCTTGAAGCCGTCCAGAACATGCGAGCAGGCCTGCGTGTGGTCACCCTTGGTGGCGAACAGGTCCTTGATGCCCAGCGGCAGGCCTTCCAGCGCGCCGCCTTCGCCCTTTGACAGCTTCTCATCCGATGCCTTGGCCATGGCACGGGCCTTGTCCGCCGTCACGGCGACATAGGCGTTGATTGCGCCGTTGGAGCCCTCGATGGAGGAAAGGAAGGCATCCGTCAGCTCGGCGGAGGTGAAGTCCTTGTTGCGCAGGCCGCGGCGGGCTTCGGCAAGGGTCTGATTGGTCAGATCGGTCATGATGTTATGTCCTTGCCCGGCTTATTCGACGACTTTGGGAACCATGAAGAAGTTGTCTTCGGTGGCCGGCGCATTGGCCACCACGTCGGCGGCATAGCCGCCATCGGTCACGCCATCGGCGCGCTTCTTCATCGTCTGCGCCACCACGGAGGTCAGCGGCTCGACGCCCTCGATGTTCACCTCGTCCAGCTGCTCGACGAACTGGAGAATGGAATTCAGCTCGCCGGTCATGCGCTCGGCATCCGCATCGCTCACCTTCAGGCGGGCAAGACGCGCAACGCGCTTCACCGTATTGATATCGACAGACATGGCGCTTCCTCGTGCCGGATGGTCTCATGGAGACAGATGCCCCCTTATTCCGCTGCGTTTGTCCAAAGGCAAGGGGGGCAGGGAGTTGAGGAAGGAGGCCGGATGATTTACGGTATGGATGGATACCGGAACTGAACTGTAGTTGCTGCAGCACTCCGCAGTGAAGCCTCTGATCTATGCTGCGGCTTCTCCGCCCCTCTCCCCCCTTGAGGGGGAGATGTCTGCGCCAGCAGACAGAGGGGGGTGCCAGCGCCCCGGCACGGTACAGGCTTCCGGTTCTTTCGAGACGCTGCATCCCCCCCTCTGCCCCCTGACGGGGGCATCTCCCCCTCAAGGCAGGGCTATCGCATATGGCTTATGAGCGATGTTAGGAAGTCCTCGTCCCATCCAGCCTTTTTGATTTTCCGCCTGATTGAGGCCTTGTCAGGATGGGAGCGGATGACGTTGAGGGCGATTTTTCGCAGGAGGGCGATGTTCTG
>NZ_KB908233.1 GCF_000382365.1 Pannonibacter phragmitetus DSM 14782
ATCCGTCGGAAGCGTCGGTGATAGTTACGACAACGCCTTGGCCGAGACGATCAATGGCCTCTACAAGGCCGAGGTCATCTGGCGCCAGCGGTCATGGCCGAGCGCGTCGGCCGTCGAAATGGCGACCCTGCGCTGGGTCGATTGGTTCAACAACAACCGCCTGTTCGGCCCCATCGGGCACATCCCGCCCGCAGAGGCCGAAGCCAAATACCATGCAGCCCAAAAGACCCTCGATATGGTTGCATGACTCAAATGAAACTGCCTCCGGAAAACCCGGGACGGTTCAAGAGTGCAGATAAGAGAGATGAAAGTCTCACCCAGTTTTGAAATTTTTCAAAATTTCTCCGCCATTCTTGAATGCTTGGGGCAATGCGTCTGACGTCAGGCCCTGAAGCATGGAAAAGTGTCGCAGGCGTTGTTCCCAGCGTTGCATGTCGAGCTTGATGTTCACTACAACATGCCACAGGCACAAAAGACCAATAAATATCATTAATTTCAGTGTGATGATCTTTGAAGCGCGCATAAGCAAAGCTTCTCGGAAACCAACTATTCCATCGATCGAATCTCTGCATTATTGCGCACGCCTCCTTTGCAGATTTTAGAATTCAATCATATAAATTGCCTGAATTTGGAAATTTAGATTATAAATATTTATATGGCTTTAATTTGAGAAACAGGTAAGTTAGAGGAGAAATCATTTTTACACTAGATAATATTATCTAATACTTAGCCCTCCCGCTCACACCACCAGCACATCCACCTCCGCGCCTGCGTCCAGCGCCGGGGCATGCGGGGGGCGGAGGATGAGGGCGCCGGAGGCGGCGAGGAGCGAGAGCATGGAGCTGTCCTGCCGGGTGAAGGGCGTCACGCTGCGGGTGCCGTCCGGGTGGGTGGTGAGGCTGGCGCGCAGATAGTCCTGGCGCTGGTCGTTGGCTGGAACCGGGCCGGTGAGGGTGGCGGTGGTGCGCTTGCCCTTCATGGCGGCCTCAAGGCTTGTGCCCGTCATCACCGCCATCAGCGGGCGCAGAAACAGGAGGGCGCAGACGAGGCTGGAGACCGGGTTGCCGGGCAGGCCCAGAACCTTGGTGCGGCCAAGGTTGCCCGCCATCAGCGGCTTGCCGGGGCGCATGGCGATGCGCCAGAAATCCAGCTTCATGCCTTCCCCGCCCAGCACCGCCTGCACAAGGTCATGATCGCCGACGGAAGCCCCGCCGAGGGTGACGAGAATGTCGGCCTCTGCCGCCAGCCCCTCGCGCACGCGGGCGGCGATATCGGCGGGATCATCACTGGCAAGGCCGAGGTCCAGCGGAATGCCGCCGCAATCTTCGACGAGGGCCGCAATGCCGCAGTGGTTGGAGGCGATGATCTGGTCCGGCCCCGGCGTGCCGCCCGGCAGAACCAGTTCATCGCCCGTGGCGATGATGGCCACCTTCGGCTGGCGCCAGACGGGCAGGGCGGCGTGGTTCATGGCGGCCGCCAGCGCAAGGCTGCGGTAGTCGAGCTTCAGCCCTGCCTTCAGAAGCACATCGCCTTGCGCAAAGTCGAGCCCGGCGGGGCGGACGAACTGGCCGGGGCGCACTGGCTCCAGCGCGGTGAGGCGGTCGCCCTCGCGGGTGGCGTTTTCCTGAATGAGGATGGCATCCGCGCCATCGGGAACAGGTGCGCCCGTGAAGATGCGCACGGCCTCGCCTGCGCCGACCTTGCCGGAAAAGGCATGGCCCGCAGGAGCTTCGCCGATGACGGTGAGCACGGCACCGGCTGCGGCGCAATCGGCAGCGCGCAGGGCATAGCCATCCATGGAGGAGGCGGGGAAGGGCGGCTGGGTGCGGGTGGCGGCAAGGTCCATCGCCAGAATGCGGCCATTGGCCCGCGCCAGCGGAACGTTCTCGAGGCCCGGCGGCGCAACGCCGGTGAGAAGCTGCCGCAGCGCATCGTCAACCGGCATCAACGCCATGTCAGGGCTCCTTTGGTGCGTTTTCCGGTCCGGCAACATAATGGCCGGAGCGTCCGCCGAGCTTTTCGGCAAGGTGGATGCGGCCGATTTCCATGCCCCGGTCCACGGCCTTGGCCATGTCATAAATGGTGAGGCAGGCGACGGAACAGGCGGTCATCGCTTCCATCTCCACGCCCGTCTGGCCGGTAACGGTGGCGGTGGCGCTGACTTTCAGGCCGGGCAAGGCGTGATCGGGCTCGATATCGACGCTGATCTTCGACAGAAGCAGCGGATGGCAGAGCGGGATCAGCTCATGGGTGCGCTTGGCGGCCATGATGCCGGCAATGCGGGCGGTGGCGATGACATCGCCTTTCTTCGCATTGCCCGACAGGATCAGCGCCAGCGTGTCCGCATGCATCTTCACCTCGCCGGTGACAGTGGCGCTGCGGCGGGTGACGGCCTTGTCCCCCACGTCCACCATCGAGGCGCTGCCGCTGGAATCCAGATGCGTCAGGTGGTCCTGATCCCGTTCGGGGCCGCCGCCAGCCATGGCTCAGGCTCCGCTGCGGGAGAGCAGGGCGCGGGTGGCGCTTTCCACATCTGCCTGCCGCATCAGGCTTTCGCCGATGAGGAAGGTGGAGATGTTGCAGGCTTCCATGCGGGCGAGATCCGCCGGGGTGAAGAGGCCCGATTCGCCAACGATGATCCGTTCCGCCGGGATCATCGGCGCCAGCCGCTCGCTCGTCGTCAGCGACACGTCAAAGGTCTTGAGATTGCGGTTGTTGATGCCGAGCAGCGGCGAGGCGAGTTTCAGCGCCCGCTCCAGCTCCGCCTCGTCATGCACCTCCAGCAGAACGTCCATGCCAAGGCCGAAGGCGGCGTCTTCAAGATCCTTCGCCAGCGCATCATCAACGGCGGCGAGGATGATCAGGATGCAATCCGCGCCCCAGGCGCGGGCCTCGGCCACCTGATAGGTGTCGTAGAGAAAATCCTTGCGCAGGGCCGGCAGGCTGACGGCATCACGTGCGGCGGTCAGAAACTCCGGCTTGCCCTGAAACGACGGTGTGTCGGTCAGCACGGACAGGCAGGCCGCACCGCCTGCCTCATAGGCGCGGGCAAGGGCGGGGGGATCGAAGTCGGCGCGGATCAGCCCCTTGGACGGGCTCGCCTTCTTGATCTCGGCAATCAGCGCATAGTCCCCGGCGGCATGCTTGGCGCGGATGGCCCGCTCGAAACCACGCGGTGCCTCGACGGATTTTGCCGCCTCCAGCAGGCTGGCAAGCGTGCGTTCAGCCTTTGCAGCGGCGATTTCCTCGCGCTTGTAGGCTTCGATGCGGGTGAGAATGTCTGCCATGGCTTATCCGTTCGAAACTGCCACCAGCCGTTCCAGCCGGTCGAGGGCATCGCCCGTGTCGATGGAGCGGGCGGCCTGCGCCACCCCGTCCTTGAGGTCTGCCGCCTTGCCCGCAACGATCAGCGAGGCGGCGGCGTTGAACAGCACCACGTCCCGGTAGGCGTTCTTCGCGCCGGAGAGCACGGCGCGCAGGGCGGCAGCGTTCTCTTCCGGCGTGCCGCCCTTGAGATCCTCGAAACGGGCGCGGGGCAGGCCTGCGTCTTCCGGCGTGATCTCGAATGTGCGGATGGTGCCATCCTTCAGCTCGGCAACCTTCGTTGGGCCGGTGGTGGTGATCTCGTCCATGCCATCGCTGCCATGGACGATCCAGACGGCTTCCGAGCCAAGATTCTTCAACACCTGTGCAATCGGCTCCACCCAGCGGCCATCGAACACGCCGGTCATCTGGCGCTTGACGCGCGCCGGGCTCGACAGGGGGCCAAGCAGGTTGAAGATGGTGCGGGTGCCAAGTTCCATGCGGGTCGGGCCGACGTGTTTCATCGCCGCATGATGGAGCGGGGCAAACATGAATCCGATCCCGGCTTTATCCACGCAGGCGGCAATCTTGTCCGGGCCGATGTCGATGTTGACGCCGAGCTGCGCCAGAGCTTCGGAAGAGCCGGACTTGGACGACAGCGACCGGTTGCCATGCTTGGCAACGGGCACGCCGCAACCGGCGACAACCAGCGCGGCACAGGTGGAAATGTTGTAGGAGCCCGTGGCGTCACCACCGGTGCCGACGATATCGATGGCGTCAGAGGTGACCTCGACGGGCAGCATCCGGGCGCGCATGGAGGCAACGGCGCCGGTCACTTCGTCGACGCTCTCGCCGCGCATGCGCAGCGCCATCAGGAAGCCGCCGAGCTGGGAAGGCGTTGCCGCGCCGGACAGGATCACGTCAAAAGCCGCAAGCGCTTCCTCGAAATCCAGAGAAGCGCCTTCAGCCACCTTGGCGATAAAGGGTTTGAGCCCGCTCATGCCTGTCCCTCTTCCCGTTTTTCACGCGGCCTGCAGAAAGGCCTGCCGCAGTCCGGCTTGTGACTGTCCCGGCAGATTGCGGCCGGGACAGTGTTCTTTCATGCCATCAGTTCTGCGCAGGGGTGCCGATCACCATCTGCAGCGCCTGCTGGTTGATCTGGACGCCCTTGTCCGCCTCGACCTTGTTGATCACAAGATTGAGGAGCGAGGCGGAGAGCTGTTCGCTGATCTGGGTGTCGATCTGCTGGATGCTCTCTTCCTCGCGGAAGAAGGCAGGGGCAGACACGCTGTCGACCATCATCACCAGACGGCCGCTGTCCGCGCCCATGGTGTCCAGAACGGTGCCGGAGGGGCCGCTGAAGGCTTCCTCGACGGCTTCCTGCGGCAGGCCGGCCGGCTGGCCGTTGCGCTTGAAGCTGTCGGAGGTCTTGACTTCAAGACCTGCGGCAGCGGCTACGGCTTCCAGCGTTTCTCCGCCGCGCACTTGGGCCGCCATGCTTGCCGAAAGATCCAGCAGCTTCTGGTCACGCTCCTTCGCCGTCCAGGCCTGGACAACGGCATCGCGCACTTCGGACAGCTCGCGGTCGCGGGGCGGCGTGACCTTGGTCACGTCGAACCAGACGAAGCCGCGCTGGCCCAGCGGCAGCGGGTTGTTCTCGATGCCAACGTCGCTCTCGAATGCCTCGCGCAGCAGGCCGTCAGCCTCAGGCAGCGTGACCGGCTGACCGGCCTCATCGCGGCCATTGCTGTCCACTGCCGGGATTTCGGTGGTGGTCAGCGAGAAGCGTCCTGCGACTTCGGCAAGGGCGGCACCGCCTGCGCGGGCGTCCTCGATCTCGTCATGCAGATCCTGCACCTCCTGTTCGGCCTTCTGCAGGGCGATCTCCTGCTTCAGCTCCGCCTTGACCTCGTCGAAAGGACGCACGGCTTCCGGCTGGATCTGGGCAACTTCCAGAATGACGGTGGTGAACCGGCCCTGCACGGCACCGCTCACGCCACCCTCAGGCAGCGCAAAGGCAGCTTCCGCAATGGCCGGATCGAGGAACTTGTCTTTTTCCAGGAGGCCAAGGTCCACGTCGCTTTCCTTCAGGCCGCGCTCTTCCATCAGCTGGGCAAAGGTTTTGGCCCCGGAGGCAAGCTCGGCGGCGGCTGCTTCGGCTGCAGCCGAATCGGGGAAGGGCATCTGGCGCACGCGGCGCTGCTCATCGGTCCGGTAGCGGTTGCCGGAGCGGTCATAAGCCTGCTTGGCTTCCTCGTCCGTCACCTCATCCGGCTTGGCCAGAGACTGCGGCAGCAGCTGCAGGACGGACAGGCTGCGGAACTCCGGAGCGCGGAAGTCTTCCTTGCGCGTCTCGTAGAAGCTCTGCAGATCCGCGTCCGACGGGGCCGCGATTTCACCGGCTGCCGAGGGCGGCACGGCAACGAAGCGCACGGTACGGGTCTCGTTTTCGAAGATGTTGAAGGCGCTCAGCATTGCTTCCGGCGTCTTCAGGTTGTCGGTGAGGGCGCCTGCGATCTGCTGGCGGCCGGACAGGAGGCGCTGCTCGCGCACGAAGTCATCTTCGGAAATGCCGTTGGCGCGCAGCAACTGCACCAGGCTGTTGCGGTCATAGCCGCCGCCCGGGCGCTGGAAGGCCGGGTTTTCCTGGATCATCCGGCGCAGGCCGTCATCCGAGATGCCGAGGTTCAGGTCTGCGGCCATGTCATTCATGGCGGCTTCGGCAATCATCCGGGCAAGCACCTGCTGCGGAATGCCGAACATGGCGCCTTCCGTGGTGGACAGCGGGCGGCCGACCTGGCGGCTCACGGCATTCAGTTCGCGCCGGTAGGCGAGATCGAAGTCGGCCACGGAAATTTCCGTATCACCCACCTTGGCCACGACGTTGCTGCCGAAGTTGCGGAAAATGTCGGCGATACCCCAGACGGCAAAGCTCAGGATGAGCAGGGCGATGAAGATCTTGGCAACCCAGGTGCCGGCGCCCTTGCGCAGCGCGTCGAGCATGATGTCTCCCGTAATTCCATAGGCTCATGTCCGGAGCGAAAGGTCCCGGAGCGGTGGTTCTGAATAGCGGCTCAAGGGGCGGCGGACAATAGCCGGAAACTGGCAGATGTGCGCAGACAGGCAGAAATGCGCAGGAAGGGCGGGAAAGATGCGATGCCACTTGCACTTTGAGCCGCCGCTGGGTAGCGAAGTGGCCACCAGGAACCATGCAGCTGTCCCGCCAGCCTGTGCGCCGGACAGTCCTTGAGGAGACCGCCATGAGCCACGCCACCGCAATCCGCCCGCTTGTCGCCGGAAACTGGAAGATGAACGGCCTTGCCGCAGCTTCTGCCGAGTTCGAGGCGCTGGGGCAGGGGCTTGAGGCAGCGCTGGCGTCCAAGGTGGATGTGATGATCTGCCCGCCCGCAACACTGATTGCGGTTCTCGCCAGGTCTTCCTCTGCGCCGAAGGTGGCGCTCGGCGGGCAGGACTGCCATGCCAAGGCTTCGGGCGCCCATACGGGCGACATTTCGGCTGAAATGCTCAAGGATGCAGGTGCAAGCGCCGTGCTCGCGGGTCATTCCGAACGCCGCACCGATCACGGCGAGAGCGATGCCGTGGTGAAGGCCAAGGCGGAAGCTGCCTGGCGCGCCGGACTGACGGCCATCATCTGCGTTGGCGAAACCGAAGCCGAGCGCAAGGGCGGCAAGACGCTGGATGTGGTCGGCACGCAATTGGCAGGCTCGGTTCCTGATGGCGCAACGGCGGCCAATACGGTGATTGCCTATGAGCCGGTCTGGGCCATCGGCACCGGCCTGACGCCGACTGCAGCCGACGTTGCCGAAGTGCATGCCGCCATCCGCAGCGCACTGGAAGCCCGCTTCGGCGCGGAAGGTGCTGCGATGCGCCTGCTCTACGGCGGTTCGGTGAAGCCTTCGAACGCGGCAGAGCTGATGGCCGTGCCGCATGTCAACGGCGCCCTCGTGGGCGGCGCCAGCCTCAAGGCATCCGATTTCCTCGGCATCATTTCGGCCTATGCCTGATGCGGGCCGGGCCGGATGCTGGTTGTCCGGCCCCTGATGCCCATATAGCTGTTGCAGAGTGCTGCGCCGCAGGGGACCGCCCTCACAGGGCAGGTTCCGGTGGATTGCGGCCTGTGGGATGCCTTTTGTCACAAAGGATGCCAATCTCCCGGCCTTCAAGGGTGGAAACTCCGGCAAGGCTGGTGTAGAAGGCCGCAAAACTGAAACGAGTGATCGGTCCAAAATGGAAACGGTAGTTATCGTCATTCACTTGATGGTCGTGCTGGCCCTCGTGCTTGTCGTCCTCCTGCAGCGCTCCGAAGGCGGCGCTCTCGGCATCGGCGGCGGCGGTGGCGGCGGCTTCATGTCGAGCCGCGGAACAGCCAACGTGCTGACCCGCGCCACGGCGATTCTGGCAGCCATGTTCTTTGTAACGTCGCTTGGCCTGAGCATCATCGCGCGCATGGATGGTGGCCCTGGCTCCATTCTGGACGGCAGCACGGTTGTTCCGGGTGCCGCACAGCCGGCTGACGGCTCCGCGCCCTCGACGGGGACCGGTGTTCTGGATGTCCTGAGGCAGCAGTCTCAGCCCCAGGCGCCTGCAACGGCTCCGGCTCAGCCTTCCGGCCCCCAGGTTCCGGCAGCGCAGTAAGCGCAGCAGGCTAGCAGGTTGCGGCGGGGCATTCAGCGCCGCCACAAGCCCCTATCCGGCGGATAGACCGGAAAAATCTCTCAAGTGCCCTGCGCACATCTGCTGCAGGGCATTTTTGTTGTGTTTAACCACTGGACCCCGCTGGCCGATCCGGCAGGGACCACAGTATGGTGTTGCTCCATGGCGCGATACGTTTTCATCACTGGCGGCGTGGTTTCCTCGCTCGGGAAGGGTCTGGCATCGGCTGCGCTTGGCGCCCTGCTTCAGTCCCGCGGTTACAAGGTCCGGCTTCGCAAGCTCGACCCCTATCTCAACGTCGATCCGGGCACCATGAGCCCGTATCAGCACGGCGAAGTCTTCGTCACCGACGATGGCGCCGAGGCCGATCTTGATCTTGGCCACTACGAGCGCTTCACCGGGCGCCCGGCGACCAAGCAGGACAACATCACCACCGGCCGCATCTATCAGGACATCATCGCCAAGGAACGCCGCGGCGATTATCTGGGCGGAACCGTGCAGGTGATTCCGCATGTCACGGATGCCATCAAGGCCTTCGTGCTGGACGGCAATGACGATGTGGACTTCGTGCTGGTCGAGATCGGCGGCACGGTGGGCGACATCGAGGGCCTGCCGTTCTTCGAGGCGATTCGCCAGCTCGGCAACGATCTGCCGCGCGGACAGGCGATTTACATCCACCTGACGCTGATGCCCTATATCGCCAGCGCCGGAGAGATGAAGACCAAGCCGACCCAGCATTCGGTCAAGGAGCTGCGCTCCATCGGCATCCAGCCGGATATCCTGATGATCCGCTGCGACCGCCACATTCCGGAGAACGAGCGGCGCAAGCTGTCGCAGTTCTGCAATGTGCGGGAAAGCGCCGTCATTCCGGCCTATGACGTGGCGTCGATCTATGACGTGCCGATCGCCTATCACAAGGAAGGCCTCGACGAGGAAGTCCTCAAGGCTTTCGGCATCACCGGCGCACCTGCGCCGAAGCTGGACCGCTGGGAAGAGATTTCCCGCCGCATCGCCAATCCGGAAGGCGAGGTGACCATCGCCATCGTCGGCAAGTACACCGTGCTGAAGGACGCCTACAAGTCGCTGATCGAAGCGCTTGTCCACGGCGGCATTGCCAACAACGTCAAGGTGAAGCTGCAGTGGATCGAATCCGAGACCTTCGAAAAGGAAGATCCGGCGCCCTATCTTGAGGGCGTGGCCGGCATCCTGGTGCCCGGCGGCTTCGGCGAGCGCGGGGCGGAAGGCAAGATTGCCGCTGCCCAGTTCGCCCGCACCCGCAACGTGCCTTACTTCGGCATCTGCTTCGGCATGCAGATGGCGGTGCTGGAAGCGGCCCGCAACCTTGCCGGCATCACCAAGGCAAGCTCCACCGAATTCGGCCCCGCCGAAGAGCCGGTTGTCGGCCTGATGACCGAATGGACGCGCGGCAATGAGAAAGAGCAGCGCCAGGCTGGCGATGATCTCGGCGGCACCATGCGCCTTGGCGCCTATCAGGCCGCTCTGAAGCCGGGCTCGCGCATTGCCGAAGTCTATGGCAGCACCCTCATTTCCGAGCGTCACCGCCACCGCTATGAGGTGAACATCGGTTACCGGGAGCAGCTGGAAAGCTGCGGTCTCGTCTTCGCCGGCACCTCGCCGGATGGCGTTCTGCCGGAGACGGTGGAAATCACCGGCCATCCGTGGTTCATCGGCGTACAGTACCATCCGGAACTCAAGTCCCGGCCGTTCGAGCCGCATCCGCTGTTCGCCTCCTTCGTCGAGGCGGCCATCAAGCGCAGCCGTCTGGTGTGAGGGCCAAAGGCATCCGGCAGAGCTGGGCAGGGCAGGGAGTGAGGGGCATGGCAGCGGCGGCAAAGGCACGCGGACTGGATCACGTGGTGATCGCGGTCCGGGATCTCGATCGTGCAGCAGAGGCCTTCGAGGCGCTCGGATTCACGCTGACGCCCCGCGCCCGCCACCCCTGGGGCACGGAAAACCGTCTGGTTCAGCTGGACGGTGCTTTCCTGGAACTTCTGACGGTTCCGGCCGGTGCCTCCATTGTTCCGGCCACGGGAACGGCCTTCTCGTTTGGCCGGTTCAATCAGGATTTCCTGGAAAAGCGGGAAGGGGCCTCCATGCTGGTGCTGGACAGCACCAGTGCGGCGGATGACCGTGCGGCCTTTGCTGCAGCCGGACTTCCCGTATTCGATCCCTTCTCCTTTGGCCGGGAAGCAACCGCGCCCGATGGCTCCGTGCGCAAGGTAGGCTTCGACCTGACCTTCACCCGCGATGCGGATGCGCCGGAGACGGGATTCTTCGCCTGCCACAATCTCTATCCGGAAAACTTCTGGAAGCCGGAGTTCCAGCGCCATGCTAATGGCGCAACTGCCTTGGCCGAAGTGGTTCTGGTAGCCCGGGATCCGGCAGATCACCACATCTTCCTCGAAGGTTTCACCGGCGTGCGGGAACTCAGGGCCACCAGCCTTGGCATCGAGTGCCAGACGGCCCGCGGCAAGATCTCGATCCTGTCGCCCGTCGCTTACCGCCATCTCTTCGGCGATGCGGCTGCCAATGCGCTGCCAGGCGGACTGCCCTGCATTGCGGCCCTTCGGGTGACGGGGGCAGGTGTTGCCGCAAGGTCCGTCATTCCCGCTGAAAGCCTCTGCGGTGTGACGCTGGTGCTGGAGCCGGCTTGACGCGGGATGTGTCAGGCCTGCCGGACTGTCTTCACCGGATGTTGACAGCTTCGTGGATAGTCTCAGAAAGTGTTTTTTCCGGGTTGCGCCCAGCCGCCTTCCGGCATAAACACACCGCCAGCAGACGGGCGCTCCGGCGCATCTGTTTCCCTAGCGGGAGCGAGTAGCTCAGTTGGTAGAGCAACTGACTTTTAATCAGTTGGTCCAGGGTTCGAGTCCCTGCTCGCTCACCACTCTCCTTCGATCATCGAGTCGTTTGATGCTGTGTCCCGGACACAAGGCATGCAGTGCGTTCCGCGCGCGCCTGATTGATTTCGAGAGTGCCAGTTCGTTTCAGCCGCAAGAGCCATTCTTTCTGACAGGCACCGGTGCAAGATCTGATCTCTGACAAATTACACATCGTTAGTTGTGCAGATCTACGGATAAAATTGGGTGACAAGCCTGCAAAAGAGCCATTCGGTTAAAAATTGACTGGATTGTGTACTGGCTTACTCATAAAATCCAGCCACAGTAGGTGCGGTGGGTCACAGGGCCGTGCAATCCGTTCAGGGTTGCCGATAGCCCGAGGTTACATTTTTACCTAGCGCCAGATTGAAGTCTGGCAGATTGGCTCGCTCAATGCTGGAAAACCCCGCTTCGCAATCGATGACCTCGCCGGAGTTCGACTTCGTAAAGGCCAATATCGCCGCTACGCTGACCCTTGTGAATGCACTGATCCATCAGGGGGCGGTGAACCGTGACCTGCTCGACGAGTTCCTGGCAGGGGTGATTTGCCAGCTGCCGCACAACCGTCAAACCCTCGCCTTGCGGCTGGTTCTCGATCAGTGGCGGCAGGGGCTGCGCGATGGCCGTGATGTGGGCATCGTGATACGTCCGAGCTTTGAAGTCCTGGATGGCGGGCTTCAGGACAGCTGAGGCGCACTGCTGCTTTCAGGGCAAGTCAGGTTTTTTGATCAGGGCAGCCTTGTTGCAACGGCATGGATTGCCTGTATTTCGATTTGCAAGCATCACGGTTTCCTGAAAAAGGCACTGCCTCGCGGTAAGGTGATCGGCATGAGGCTGATTGCGCACGGGATGCGCGGTTCTGCCATCTTCATTTCATCCCCTGCAATGCGGTAAGACCTGTCCATGCATGGCGCAGGTCCTGGGCGGGGCCCGCATATTCGCTGACAAGGGTGGCGGGAATGATTCAGGAAGTAACACTGGCAGGCGCTGTTTTCGCCGGAGTTCTGTCCTTCGTTTCCCCTTGCGTGCTGCCGCTTGTGCCGCCCTATCTTGGCTTCATCGCCGGAACCAGCCTGGAAGAGCTTTCTGCCGATGACCGGACAGACGAAGCCGTGCGGCGCGTGTTCTTTGCCGCGCTTGCCTTCGTGGCAGGGTTCTCGACCGTCTTCGTGCTGCTTGGCGCCAGCGCTTCCTTTCTGGGCCAGATGGTGACGCAGCATATTCAGGTCCTCGGCTATGTCGCCGGTGTACTGACCATCGTCATGGGGCTGCACTTCCTCGGGCTCTTCCGCATACCGCTGCTCTACCGGGAAGCGCGGGTGCACCTGGACCGCAAACCGGCCGGCCTTGCCGGTGCCTATGTGATCGGCCTCGCCTTTGGCTTCGGCTGGACCCCGTGCGTGGGGCCGGTTCTGGCGGCCATTCTGTTCGTCGCGGGCTCCGAGGAAACCGTTGCGCGCGGCGCCATTCTGCTCAGCGCCTATGCCATGGGCCTCGGTATTCCGTTCCTGATCGCGGCGCTCTTTGCCGGTCCGTTCCTGCGTTTCATGCAGAAGGCCCGCCGCCACATGGGCAAGGTGGAGAAGGGGATGGGCGTGGTTCTGGTGCTCACCGGGGTCATGTTCCTGACCGGCCAGATGGCTGTCTTTTCCTATTGGCTGCTCGAGACATTCCCGCAGTTTCAGGTGATCGGCTGATCCATCGGTGACCGCAGGAACCCCTCATCTGCCTACCTGAAACTCTCCAGAAGTGGTTCGCCGGAGAAAAGCGTCGGCGCGCAGGTCTTCTGTTCCAGCTCAAGACGAAGGCAGGCAACCGAAGCCGCTGCTGCATTGGCGAAAGGTCCGGCCAGCAGCCGCACGGCCTCAGAGTCATCTCCAGCCGGCTGGGTCAAGGCGCGCAAACCGCTCATCTTGTCCGTATGGGCCGATGCGAAACTTTCCCAGCTGTCGCTTGCCGCAGAGCGGGAGGCATAACGCCCGATTTCAATGGCAAAGTCGCTGCGGCCGATACGGTCTGCGCTGCCAATGGTGCGTCCGGCCGGATCAACAGGCCGTATCATCAGGTCAGCAGCGGGATCCTCAGGCGCAGTCAGTGCTTCCTCCGGCGCGGGCTCCGGAGGAATGGCCGCAGTCGTTTCCGGGGCCGGGGTGCCGGGGCCCGGCAACCCGACGATCCGCACCGGACGTACCGCTTCCGGCGCCGAGGCCAGTGCAACGCTCCGCCCCTCATAGGAACTGCCGGGCGACTCTGACACGGCTCCTGCCGGTGACATGATGGCGCTGATGTCGGAGGCGGCAAGGGGCTTTGCAGCGGAAGGATTCTTGCCCGGAAGGGCTTCCGGCGCCGGCTTCGTCTCGACAGATGCCTGCACGGTCTTGCGCGGATCGGGCTTGGGCAGGCTCACCGCCGCCTTCGGGTGTTCGGCCTCGCCGGGCTCAAGCTTCGGCAGATCTCCCGTCTCATCGAGCGGTTCGCTCCGCTGCGACGTGCCTGCAGCAATGTCAGCAAGCCTGGGCTGGGCGGGCACGGGAACATTGTTCTCTGTCGATCCGGTGACAAGCGAGCCACTGGTGCCTGTCTCGAGCGAGTTGATCCTGTTCGAATGGCCGTCGCTGAGCTCCGTCATCTGCAGGACGCGGCGGCGCAGAGAGACCACTTCGCGCTGCAGCGTCTCCAGCCGTGCCTCAAGCAGCCGCATGGATTCCGCGCCGCCTGCACCAAGAGGAGAGGGGAGAATGCCGATGGATACGGTTTCCCCATCCATCACGACGGGGCCTGTCCGGCTGATGCTTCCGGTGGGGCCGGAAACCTCGCCTGCGGGCGGCAGCACGATGCCTGCATAGTCCTGTCCGCCGGCCGGGCGCGCGGGAGCAAACCAGTATGCCGAGAGCCCGACGGTGCCGAACAGGAGCGCAAAGAGAGCCCAGGCGGCAATGTCGAGCCGTGCCCGGGCCATATATGACCCAGACGCCCCGGCACCGGCATCGTTCTTGCGGCTCTTCACGGTGGGCTATCCTGCTCCCGCTACGGCGAATCTGTTGCTATCCATGAGATATCTTGTCCCTAAACATGGTTAACGAACAGGGAATTGCAGCCGTTCCCGGTGCTCTTCTGCAGGGAACTGTGGATCGGCGGCTTGCATCTTTTGCAAAAGGGCGGGAAAAGGCTGGGCAAGGGTTCAGGGGCCTGCGAAAGCGCGGAGCGAGGTGCGCGGGCAGCCTGTGCCAACCAGCAAGACCGGCAGAAAGATCCCATGTCCAACCGCAGCCTCCTTTCCATCATCCTGGCCGCAGGCCTTGGAACACGCATGCAGTCCAGCTTGCCGAAGGTGATGCACGAGATCGGCAACCTGCCGCTGATCGGCCATGTGCTGAAGGCCGTGAGCGGTGACGGCAATCGCGTTGCCGTCGTCGTCGGGCCGGACATGCCGGCGCTGGAAGCGCTTGTAGCAAAGCTGTCGCCCGGCGCGAGCTGCCACGAGCAGACCGAACGGCTCGGTACCGCCCATGCGGCGCTTGCTGCCCGCAGTGCGCTGACGCCGGCTGCCGACGATGTGCTGGTTCTGTTTGGTGATACGCCTCTGGTGACTGCAGATGCCATCGCCCGTGTGCGGGCGGGGCTGGCGGCAGGAGCTGACGTGGCGGTTCTGGGCTTCGAGGCCGCCAATCCCTTTGGCTATGGCCGCCTCTTGATGCAGGGCAATCAGCTTCTTGCGATACGTGAGGAAAAGGACGCAAGTGATGAAGAGCGAAAGGTAACTTTCTGTAATTCTGGCATCATGGGCTTTCAGGGCGCAATTGCCGTGGAGCTGCTGTCTGCGATCGGCAACGATAACGCCAAGGGCGAGTATTATCTGACCGACGCCGTGGAGATTGCCAATGCGCGCGGGCTGAAAGTGGTTGCGGCCACCACCGGCGAAGATGATGCGCGCGGGATTAACAACCGCGCTCAACTTGCTGAATGTGAAGAGATTTTCCAGAACAGGATGCGCCGTGCCGCGCTGGAGCGCGGCGTCACGCTGCAGGCGCCTTCCACCGTGTTCTTCTCCCATGACACGGTGCTTGAGCCGGATGTTCTGGTGGAACCCAATGTGGTGTTCGGCCCCGGCGTGCGTGTTGCCTCCGGTGCCCGCATCCGCGCCTTCAGTCATCTGGAGGGGGCAACGGTTGGAGCGGATGCGACTGTCGGCCCCTATGCCCGTCTGCGCCCCGGCGCGGAACTGGCCCGCGATACCCATATCGGCAACTTCGTCGAGGTGAAGAACGGCAAGATCGGCGAAGGCGCCAAGGTCAATCACCTCAGCTACATCGGTGATGCCGTGGTGGGAGCGAAGACCAACATCGGCGCCGGAACCATCACCTGCAACTATGACGGCTTCGGCAAGCATCTGACACAGATCGGGGCAGGCAGCTTCATCGGCTCCAATTCGACACTCGTCGCGCCGGTGACGATCGGCTCGGGCGCCTATGTGGCGGCTGGCAGCACGGTGACGGAAGATGTGGCGGATGACGCCCTTGTCATCGGACGTGCCCGCCAGACTGTGAAGGAAGGCCGTGCGAAAGAGTTGCGTGCCCGCTTTGCTGCCGCGAAGGCCGCAAGCAAGAGCTGACGCAAGGCAATCTGTCATCGTCTGAAACAGGGTTTGATTTCAACAAACTGGCCCGTCTCGTCTAAGGGAGGCGGGTCAGATCGTTTCAAAGGGATTCATTTTCATGTGCGGCATCATCGGTATCGTTAGCCTGAGCGGCGTTGCTCCGCGTCTCGTGGATGCGCTGAAGCGCCTTGAGTACCGTGGCTATGACTCGGCCGGCATTGCCACGCTGGAAAACGGCATCGTCACCCGCCGCCGCGCGGAAGGCAAGCTGCGTAACCTGGAAGCCGTGCTGGAAAAGGCACCGCTGCCGGGCGTCATCGGCATCGGCCACACCCGCTGGGCCACACATGGTGCACCGACCGTTTCCAATGCCCACCCGCACCAGAGCGGTGGCGTTGCCGTCGTGCATAACGGCATCATCGAGAACTATCAGGAACTGCGGGCCGAGGCGGTTGCCAAGGACTATCACCCGGTGACCGATACCGACACGGAAGTGGTGGCGCTGCTGGTCAATGCCGCGATGGATGAAGGACTTGCGCCGAAAGAGGCGGTGGCCTCGGTTCTGCCGCGCCTGCGCGGCGCCTTTGCGCTCGCCTTCCTGTTCGAGGGCGAGGAGAACCTTCTGATCGGCGCAAGACGCGGGTCGCCGCTGGCCATTGGCCACGGTGAGGGCGAAATGTTCTTCGGATCGGATGCCATCGCGCTGGCGCCTTTCACCGACCGGATCACCTATCTGGAAGAAGGCGACTGGGCCGTCCTCACCCGTGACAGCCTGGCCATTTTCGACCGTCAGAACACACCCGTCATGCGCCCGGAAAGCAAGTCTTCCGTCGGCGCAGCCATGATCGACAAGGGCAACTACCGCCACTTCATGGCCAAGGAAATCCACGAGCAGCCGGAAGTCATCGGTCACACCCTGTCGCGCTATCTTGACCTGAGCGCCCGCAAGGTGCGCCTGCCGGACGGCATGAATGTGGACTTCAGCAATCTGACCCGGCTGGTCATGTCCGCCTGTGGCACGGCTTATTATGCCGGTCTCGTCGGCAAGTACTGGTTCGAAAAATACGCCCGCCTGCCGGTGGAAATCGACGTTGCGTCCGAGTTCCGTTACCGCGAGTTGCCGGTCTCGAAGGGCGAGATGGCGCTGTTCATCTCCCAGTCCGGCGAAACGGCGGATACGCTTGCCTCGCTGCGCTATTGCAAGCAGGAAGGCCTGACAATCGGCGCCATCGTCAACGTGCCGGAATCCACCATTGCCCGCGAGGCCGATGTGGTGTTCCCGACCGTCGCAGGCCCGGAGATCGGTGTGGCGTCCACCAAGGCCTTCACCTGCCAGCTGGCGGTTCTGGCCTCGCTTGCGATCACCGCAGGCCGTCAGCGCGGGTTCATCAGCGAAGCGGAAGAGGCCGAACTGGTCGGCGCGCTTGCCGAAGCTCCGGGGCTCGCGGTGCAGGCGCTCGGGCTTGAGCCGCGCATCGAGAAGCTGGCTCCGAGCCTCTCCCGGGCTTCGGACGTGCTCTATCTCGGCCGCAGCACCAGCTTCCCGCTGGCACTGGAAGGGGCGCTGAAGCTCAAGGAGCTGTCCTACATCCACGCCGAAGGCTATGCCGCCGGTGAACTGAAGCATGGCCCGATCGCACTCATTGACGAAAACATGCCGGTGATCGTCATTGCACCGCATGATGCAATCTATGAGAAGACCGTTTCCAACATGCAGGAAGTGGCGGCACGCGGCGGCAAGATCCTGCTCATCACCGATGAGAAGGGCGCTGCGGCCTCCGGCCTTGCGGCCAATGATCAGGTGGTGATGCCCGAACTCTCCGGCATCGTCGCGCCGATCATCTACGCCATCCCGACGCAGATGATCGCCTATCATGTGGCGGTGTTCATGGGCACGGACGTGGACCAGCCGCGCAACCTTGCCAAGTCGGTTACGGTGGAATGATCACGAGCCCCAAGCCTGCCATCGATACCTTCACCGAGGGTGACCGCCACCGCGTGGTCACCCTGTGGGGAGAGTGCGGCCTGACAAGGGCCTGGAACGATCCGGACAAGGATATCGACCGCAAGGTCGCAGACAGCCTCTGGGGCTTCCTCGTGCTGCGTCTGGGCAATGTCATCATCGGCAGCGCCATGTTCGGCTATGACGGGCACCGGGGCTCGGTGAATTATCTCAGCATTCATCCGGCCCATCGCGGCAAGGGCTATGCCCGGCTGCTGATGGAGCATGGCGAAGCGCTGCTGCTGGCACGCGGCTGTCCGAAGATCAATCTTCTGGTGCGCGCCGGCAATGAAGAGGTGCTGGGCTTCTATGAGCAGACCGGCTACAGCCCCGACCCGGTCGTGGAGCTTGGAAAGCGCCTGATCAGCGATGAATAGATAGATTCATCAATGCCTTTAAGAGGCTTGTTGAATTTATCTATGAGGTTTGGCTGCGTCAGCTGCGCGGGTAAGATGGCCGCGACAGCACATAGGCAGCGCAAGCTGCCATGAATGCCAGAACGCCGAGGGCCAGCGGCCAGCCGGGGTGGGCGCCGAGCCAGAACATGCCATATCCGAAAGCCATCCCGCCCGTGGCATAGAGCTTGGCGCGCGGCGGGATGACGCCGTGCTCGCGCCAGGCGGTGACCTGCGGCCCGATGGACGGATGGGCCAGAATGCGCGCCTCGAGTTCCGGAGAGGACTTGGCGAACATGGCGGCGGCGAGAATGAAGAAGATGGTGCCCGGCATGACCGGCAGGATGGCGCCGATCACTCCAAGGATCACACATAAAATTCCTGCTATCCGGTATGCTGCACGCCGCAAATCATCTCTCCGGTGTCCGTTTTTGCCCTATGATGCACCGCATGATGGGCGCGGTAGAAGCTAAATCCGGAACTCTGCAATCCGGTTTACGCCCCTCAAGCCAAATAGGGAAGGCCGAATTCACGGCAAGTCAGGAGACCGTCGCGCATGGAAGATCCAGCCGTTACACCATCCCCGCAGCAGGACATGCAATCGCGGGCGCACAAGGGCTTTGGTGCAAGGCTGCGCAACTCCTTTCTGGCGGGACTCGTGATTGCAGGACCCGTTGGCATTACGCTCTGGCTGACATGGTCTTTCATCCAGTGGGTGGACGGGCTCGTGAAACCTGCTTTGCCGCCTGCCTACAATCCCGACACCTATCTGCCATTCCCCGTGCCCGGTGTCGGCCTCATCATCGCCTTTACGGTGCTGTCTTTGACCGGTTTTGTCGCAGCCAACTTTCTGGGCCGGACACTCATCGGATACGGCGAGCGCGCCGTATCGCGTATGCCGCTTGTTCGTAATCTTTATAATGGCTTGAAACAGATTTTTGAGACAATACTTGATGAAAAAGGGGCTAGCTTTAAAAAGGCTGCGCTGATCGAATATCCGCGTCCGGGCCTGTATGCGATCGTGTTTGTGGCCACATCTGCGAAGGGAGAAGTGGCGCAGAAACTCCCAGGTGGGGAAACTGCGGACTATCTCGCAGTGTTCCTGCCAACCACGCCGAATCCGACCTCCGGGTTCCTGCTCTATCTGCCGCGCAAGGACGTGATCGAACTGTCCATGACTGTCGAGGAAGCTGCCAAGCTGATCATCTCTGCGGGCCTGATTTCTCCGGAGCATCCGAAAATCGCAGAAGCTCTGCCGGTAGGCTCCTCACAGCCAAAGGACTGAAAGCCTGAGTGGCTTTTCGGGCCATTCCCATCTGAGTGAAGCTCACCCCGCCCGTAACAGGCGGATCGCCTCGTCGCGGGAGAAGAGATAAAGCAGGGTGCGCAGCGCCTGGCCGCGCGGGCCTTTCAGCTCCGGGTCGGTTTCGAGGATCAGGCGGGCATCGTCGCGGGCGGTTTCCATGAGGTCTGGCCGCGCCTCTTCGCCCGCAAGGCGGAAGCCGGGGGCGCCGGACTGGCGGGTGCCGAGGATTTCGCCTTCACCGCGCAGGCGCAGGTCTTCCTCGGCAATGAGGAAGCCGTCGTTGGTCTCGCGCATCACCGCAAGGCGGGCGGCGGAGGTTTCGCCCAGCGGCCCCTTGTAGAGCAAGACGCAGGAGGACGGCCTGTCGCCGCGCCCGACACGGCCGCGCAGCTGATGCAACTGGGCAAGGCCGAAGCGCTCGGCATGCTCGATCACCATGATCGTGGCATCGGGCACATCGACGCCCACCTCGATCACGGTGGTGGCAACGAGAACGCGGGCATGGCCTTCCTTGAAGGCGGTCATCGCCACATCCTTTTCCTCGGCGCTCATGCGGCCATGGACGAGGGCGACGGGCAGTTTCAGTTCCTGCGACAGGTGGCGGTGCCGGTCCTCGACGGCAGCAAGGTCGACCTTCTCGGACTCTTCTACCAGCGGGCAGACCCAATAGACCTTCTGCCCTTCAGCCACCGCCGCTTTGATGCGCGCCACCATCTCGCCCATGCGCTCCAGTGATACGGACACGGTGGTGATGGGCTTGCGGCCGGCCGGCTTGCCGATGAGGCGGGAGACGTCCATGTCGCCGAAATAGGTCAGAACCAGCGTGCGCGGGATCGGCGTTGCCGTCATCACCAGCACATCGACGCCCTTGCCCTTGGAGGAGAGCGCCAGACGCTGATGCACGCCGAAGCGGTGCTGCTCGTCCACCACGGCGATGCCGAGGTTCTGGAACTCGACCGAGCCCTGAAACAGCGCGTGAGTGCCGACGACCAGATCGATGCTGCCATCCAGCAATCCTGCCTGCGTCTCGCGCCGTGTCTTGGCGCTGTCGCGGCCCGTCAGCAGGGCGATGCGGATGCCGGAGGCTTCGCAGAGCGGGGCCATAGAGGCGAAATGCTGGCGGGCGAGAAGCTCGGTCGGGGCCATCATCGCTGCCTGCGCGCCGGATTCGATCACGGCCGCCATGGCCAACAGGGCGACTATGGTCTTGCCCGCGCCCACGTCACCCTGCACCAGCCGCAGCATGCGGTGAGGGCTCGCAAGATCCGCCTCGATTTCGGCAACCGCCTGCGTCTGGCCATCGGTGAGGGTAAAGGGCAGGGCAGCGAAGATCTTCGCCTTCAGCGCGCCATTTGCGATACGCGGCGCGCCATCCAGCTTGCGCATGGTGGCGCGCACCAGAGCCAGTGCCAGCTGGTTGGCGAGATATTCGTCATAGGCAAGGCGGGCGCGGAAAGGGGATTCGGGGCCAAGATCGCCCGCCTTTTCCGGCCGGTGCATCCGCGCCAGTGCCTCATCGAAATCCGGCCAGCCTTTGCGGGCGGCAAATTCCGGGTCGAGCCAGTCCGGCATCACCGGCAGACGGTCCAGCCCGGCGGCAATGGCCTTCAGCAGGGTGCGCGAGGCAAGACCGGCGGTCATCGGATAGACCGGCTCCACATCCGGCATGGTTTCGGCCTCTTCGGGCGTCAGCACATAATCCGGATGCACCATCTGCGGGCGCTCGTTGAACCATTCGACCTTGCCGGAGATGATCCGCCGCCCGCCCACGGGCAGGGTCTTTTCCAGCCAGTCCCTGTGGGCATGGAAGAAGACAAGGGCGATCTCGCCCGTCGGGTCGCTGGCAATGATGCGATAGGGCGCCTTGCCCTGGCGCGGCGAGGGCAGGTGCCGCTCCACCACCACGTCCAGCGTTGCGATCTCGCCATTCTCGGAATGGGCAATGCCCGGCCGGCGGCGGCGGTCGATCACGCCGTGCGGCAGGTGGAACAGCAGATCGAGAACGCTGGCCTCACGCCCCGGCGTGCTGCCTGTCAGCCCGTCCAGCAGCTTGGCGATCTTCGGCCCGATGCCGGGCAGCACCGAAACCGGAGCAAACAGGGGATCGAGAAGAGAAGGACGCATGGCACAGGAATCCGCAGGACCGATGCTGCGTTTTGGCATGGTCTGGCGGCAAGGGCAATGAAGCCTCTTGAACCTTCAGGACATGCACACCAAAACCTTGACCTGACAGAGCCGCACAGCGGCGCTATATAGCACGGACAACGTGCTGTCCCGTTTGCGCCGGGCGCGGAAAATCCGCGGTCCGGCTGCAGGCGTCAGGGCGGCGCAAGCCAAGCGATGCGGAGAGACATGATGAGCGGCACAAGTCCAGATACGGCGGCAGCACAGGATGATGCCCTGACCCACCGCAAGAAGCGTATCCTGTTCCGCACCTGGCACCGGGGCATGAAGGAAATGGACCTTCTGTTCGGCGGTTTTGCCCAGTCCGAACTCGACAAGCTGACGGCAGCCGAGCTCGACGAGATGGAAGAACTGATCAACGTCAATGATCAGGACCTCTTCGCCTGGATCACCGGCAGCAAGCCCGTTCCGGCAGAGTGGGACCGTCCGCTTTACCGGCGCATGCTCGCCTTCCACAACATCACGTCCAGCCGCACTGCGTGATCCGGACGGATCGTCAGTCCAGAGACGCGCCTTCGCGCCGCACAGCATTTCAGGGATAAGAACCGTGTTCGAGAGCCTTCTCCGCGACAAGGGCAACATCACGCTGGCCAGCGTGCCGGATGGTGCCGAGGCGCTGGCGCTTGCACGCATTCTGGACGAGGGGCCGAAAGAGGGGCTTTGTGCCGTCTTCGTCGCCCGCGATGCCACGCGGGCACAGGGGCTGATCGAGGCGTTGAGCTTCTTCGCGCCCGATGTGGAAGCCCTGTCGCTGCCCGCCTGGGACTGTCTGCCCTATGACCGTGTGTCTCCGAACCCGGCCATCAGCGCCCGGCGGCTGCTGGTGCTGGGCGAGCTGGCGCGGGGGCTGGAAGGGTCTGGCCGCAAGGTGCTGGTCACCACGGTCAACGCCGCCGTGCAGCGCCTGCCGGAGCGCAGCTGGGTGGCGGGCCAGACCTTCTCCTTGAGCGCAGGCACGAGGGCGGATCTCACCTCCATCGCCGCCTGGCTGGAGCTCAACGGCTTTTCCCGCACGCCGACCGTGCGTGAAACCGGCGAATATGCGGTGCGCGGCGGCATTCTCGATCTCTTCGCGCCGGGTGCGGAAGCTCCCGTGCGCCTCGATTTCTTCGGCGACACGCTGGAGACCGTGCGCGCCTTTGATCCGGAGAGCCAGCGCACCTCGGCGCCGGTGAAGCGGCTGGATCTGGTGCCGATGAGCGAGGTGGTGCTGACGGAAGAGGCGATCTCCCGCTTCCGCCGCAACTATATCGGCCGCTTCGGCGCAGCGCGGCGCGAGGATATTCTCTACCAGTCGGTCAGCGAGGGCCGCCGCTACGCCGGCATGGAGCATTGGCTGCCGCTGTTCCATGAAACGCTGGAAACCCTGTTCGACTATGTGGAGGGTGTGCCGCTCGTCCTTGATTCCCGCGCAGCCGATGCCCTGCGCGAGCGGCTGGATCAGGTGGCCGAGCACTACACCGCCCGCAAGGACGCGCTCGACAATGGCCATCTGGCAGGCTCCGTGCCCTACATGCCGGTGGAAACCGGCGGGCTCTATCTGGCGCCGGAGGAATGGACCTCGCGTCTGGCTGATGCCGCCAGCTGCCAGATGGATGTGTTCACGCCGCCGCCGGGTTCTGGCCGTCAGGTGGTGGACTTTGCCGGCCGCCAGGGCCGCAACTTTGCTGCCGAGCGCGCTGCCGGGGATGTGAACATCTTCGATGCGCTGGTGCGCCATGTGCGTGCCCTTGTGGCCGAGGAGCGCCGCGTGGTGCTCTCCTGCTGGAGCGAGGGCTCGCGGGACCGGTTGGGGCAGATCCTGTTCGATCACGGGCTGGAGCTGGCCGCACCGGCTGATACTTTCGCCAACATGCAGGCGCTGCCGCCGCGCACGGTGGCGCTGAGCCTTCTCGGCCTTGAGACGGGCTTCGAGGTGGACCGGCTCGTTTTCATCTCCGAGCAGGACATTCTCGGTGACCGGCTGGTGCGCAAGGGGCGGCGCAAGGCCAAGGGGGCCAATGTCCTCACAGAGGCCACCAGCCTGTCGGAAGGCGATCTTGTCGTCCACGTGGACCACGGTATCGGCCGCTTCATTGGCCTGAAGACCATCGAGGCGCTTGGTGCGCCGCATGACTGCCTGGAACTGCAGTATCACGGCGGCGACAAGCTGTATCTGCCGGTCGAGAACATCGAGCTTCTGACGCGCTACGGTTCGGAAGAAACCGATGTGCAGCTCGACAAGCTGGGCGGCGGGGCCTGGCAGGCGCGCAAGGCGCGCATGAAGAAGCGCATCCTTGAGATTGCCGATGGCCTGATCAAGACCGCAGCCGCCCGTGCGCTCAAGACCGCGCCTGTGATCGAGACGCCGGAAGGCGTCTATGACGAGTTCGCCACCCGATTCCCCTATGACGAGACGGAAGACCAGCTGACCGCCATCGACGCGGTGTTCGAGGATCTGTCCTCTGGCCGCCCGATGGACCGGCTGGTCTGCGGTGACGTGGGCTTCGGCAAGACGGAAGTGGCCCTGCGTGCGGCCTTTGTTGCGGCCATGTCCGGCCGGCAGGTGGCGGTTGTGGTGCCGACCACATTGCTCGCCCGCCAGCATTTCCGCACCTTCTCGACGCGATTCCACGGGTTGCCGGTCAATGTCGCCCATGCCTCGCGGCTCGTCAGTCCGAAGGAGCTTTCGGCCACCAAGAAGGGGCTGGAGGATGGCTCTGTCGATATCGTCGTCGGCACCCATGCGCTGCTGGGTACGGGTGTCAAGTTCCGGGATCTGGGGCTTCTGATCATCGACGAGGAGCAGCATTTCGGCGTGAAGCACAAGGAGCGGCTGAAGGAGCTGAAGTCGGACGTGCATGTGCTGACGCTTTCGGCCACGCCCATTCCGCGCACCCTGCAGCAGGCGCTGACGGGCCTGCGCGAGTTGTCGCTGATCGCAACGCCGCCGGTGGACCGCCTCGCCGTGCGCACCTTCATCTCGCCGCTTGATCCGCTTGTGGTGCGCGAGGCGCTGCTGCGCGAGCATTACCGCGGCGGCCAGAGCTTCTATGTCTGCCCGCGCGTGTCCGACCTTGCGGAACGCGCGGAGTTCCTCGCCGAAAGCGTGCCGGAGGTAAAGGTTGCCATCGCCCATGGCCAGATGGCGGCGGGGCAGCTGGAAGACGTGATGAATGCCTTCTACGAGGGCAAGTATGACGTGCTGCTGTCCACCACCATCGTGGAATCGGGCCTCGACATCCCCACCGCCAACACGCTGATCGTGCACCGGGCCGACATGTTCGGCCTTGCCCAGCTTTACCAGATCCGGGGCCGCGTCGGCCGTTCCAAGACCCGCGCCTATGCGCTGTTCACCGTGCCTGCCGCCGGCAAGCTGACGGCAACGGCAGAGCGCCGCCTCAAGGTGCTGCAATCGCTGGAAAACCTCGGCGCCGGCTTCCAGCTGGCGAGCCATGACCTCGACATTCGCGGCGCAGGCAATCTTCTGGGCGAAGAGCAGTCCGGCCACATCAAGGAAGTCGGCTATGAGCTCTACCAGCAGATGCTGGAAGAGGCTGTGGCGCAGCTGAAGGATGGCGGGAACGAGCTTGGTGAAGACCAGTGGTCGCCGCAAATCAATGTGGGCACGCCGGTGCTCATCCCGGAAGGCTATGTGCCGGATCTCAACCTGCGCCTGTCGCTCTACCGGCGCCTCGCCGATCTGACGGAAGCGCAGGAAATCGATGCCTTCGGTGCGGAAATGATCGACCGCTTCGGACAGTTGCCGGAAGAAGTGCAGCACCTGCTGAAGATCGTCTTCATCAAGGGCCTTTGCCGCAAGGCCAATGTGGAGAAGGTGGATTCGGGGCCGAAGGGGATCGTCATTTCCTTCCGCAACAGCGAGTTTGCCAATCCGGCAGGGCTTGTCGGCTATATCGCGGAGCAGGGCGTGCTGGCCAAGATCCGCCCGGATCAGAAGGTGGTTCTGTCACGTGACTGGGAGCGCGCGGAAGACCGGCTGAAGGGAACCGCCGTCATCATGTCCAAGCTGGCAAAGCTGGCCGGAGGTGGCAAGGCGGCAGCTTGAAACGGGCAGGGCGGGGCACTGGTCCCGCCTTTTCCTTGCGGTGCGGCTGCTGCACTCCCGCAAGGCTGCCAATTCAAGGCTTCCAGGGCAAACCATGCTGCTGCAACAGATTTTCGTTGCGGCGCCACAATTGCGCAAGACTCTGTTAAGCGAGTCCCGGCACACTGCGACCAAGTAGAGACCCCACGTGTCCAGTAGGTCGTCAAGTGTCCGCAACCACCCGTCAGCGCAAAAAATCCTTTCTCGGCAGTCTCGTTATACCGGTCGCCTCTGCTGCTGTGCTTGGCTATTTCGCCTTTCATGCGGTGAATGGAGAATTCGGCATGGCCGGGCGCGAGCGTCTGGACCGTCAGGTGGCTCAGCTTGAGGCGGAACTGGCAGACATCAAGTCTGTACGTGAGCATCTGGCCACCCGTGTGGCGCTGCTGCGCCCGGAAAGCCTTGATCCGGATATGGTGGATGAGCGCGCCCGCGTTATTCTCAACGTGGTGCAGGCAGATGAGCTGATCATCATGCGCAGCAGCTCCGTTGCGGCACGGTAACCGGAAAACGGTTTATATCGCCAAAATAACCAGAATCAGGTTAAGTTGTAAAAATCAAATCATTTCAGATGGTTGGTCAGTATTACTGCGCTGCACTCAACCTCTTGGATTGACAACGGCAAGCGGTTACCTTCCGCTTGCTGTCTAGGGGAAACGCCACGCAGAGACGAGGGACATGGCCGCTACAAAACAATCTTCCGCCGGTGCACGCGCGAAGGGCGCGTCCGGTCAGGGTGGTGCGGGCAACGCTGCTGCCGCCATCGCAAAATTCACGAAGGACGAAGAGCTTCACGCCTACCGTGAAATGCTCCTGATCCGCCGCTTCGAAGAAAAGGCCGGCCAGCTTTACGGCATGGGCCTCATCGGCGGTTTCTGCCACCTTTACATTGGTCAGGAAGCTGTCGTCGTCGGCATGCAGATGGCCAAGGTGGATGGTGACCAGATGATCACCGGTTACCGCGACCACGGCCATATGCTGGCCATGGATCTTGACCCGAAGGGCGTCATGGCCGAGCTGACCGGCCGCCGTGGCGGCCTGTCGAAGGGCAAGGGCGGCTCGATGCACATGTTCTCCAAGGAGAAGCACTTCTACGGCGGTCACGGCATCGTCGGTGCGCAGGTCGCGCTCGGCACCGGTCTTGGCTTTGCCAACAAGTACCGTGGCAATGGCAATGTTGCGATGGCCTTCTTTGGTGATGGTGCGTCCAACCAGGGCCAGGTCTACGAGAGCTTCAACATGGCCCAGCTGTGGAAGCTTCCGGTCGTGTATGTGATCGAGAACAACAAGTACGGCATGGGCACGAGCGTGAACCGCGCTTCGGCCAACACCGACCTGTCCCAGCGCGGCGCCTCCTTCGGCATCCCGGGCGAACAGGTGGACGGCATGGACGTGCGCGCCGTTAAGGCAGCCTCCGATCGGGCGCTCGCCTGGTGCCGCGAGGGCAATGGCCCGTTCATTCTGGAAATGGTGACCTACCGCTACCGCGGCCACTCCATGTCCGACCCGGCGAAGTACCGCTCCAAGGAAGAAGTCGACCGCATGCGCGGCGAGCACGACCCGATCGAACAGGTCCGTGCGCGTCTGCTCGAGAACGGCTGGGCCAGCGAGGATGACCTCAAGGGCCTCGACAAGGACGTGCGCGCCATCGTTGCCGAAGCGGCAGAGTTTGCGCAGAACGATCCGGAGCCGGATGTGTCCGAGCTCTACACCGACATTCTGCTTTAAGGCCGGGGGGAATACATGCCGATCGATATTCTGATGCCGGCTCTCTCGCCGACCATGGAAGAGGGCAAGCTGTCCAAGTGGCTCAAGGCCGAGGGCGACAGCGTGAAGTCTGGCGACGTGATCGCCGAAATCGAGACCGACAAGGCAACCATGGAAGTGGAAGCCGTGGACGAAGGCACCATGGGCAAGATCCTGGTCGCCGAGGGCACCGAGAACGTCAAGGTCAACACGAAGATCGCCGTTCTCCTCGCCGAAGGCGAAGATGCCTCTGCGATTGATGCCAGCGCTCCGACTCCGGCTGCTGCACCGGCTCCGGCCGCTGCTGCTGCGCCTGTTGCTGCCGCTCCGGCTGCCGCTGCGCCGGTTGCCGCGCAGCCCGTCACGTCCGGCACTGCCGACAGCGACGCACCGGCCGGCACCGAAATGGTGTCCATGACCGTGCGCGAAGCACTGCGTGATGCCATGGCCGAGGAAATGCGCCGCGACGGCGACATCTTCATCATGGGTGAGGAGGTTGCCGAGTACCAGGGCGCCTACAAGATCACGCAGGGTCTTCTGGACGAGTTCGGTGCCAAGCGCGTCATCGACACGCCGATCACCGAGCACGGCTTTGCCGGTCTTGCCACGGGCGCTGCCATGACGGGCCTGAAGCCCATCGTCGAGTTCATGACGTTCAACTTCGCCATGCAGGCGATTGACCACATCATCAACTCCGCTGCCAAGACGCTCTACATGTCCGGCGGCCAGCTTGGCGCTCCGATTGTGTTCCGCGGCCCGAACGGCGCTGCGGCCCGCGTGGGTGCACAGCACAGCCAGGACTATGCCTCCTGGTACGCCCACATTCCGGGCCTCAAGGTCATCCAGCCCTGGTCGGCTGCCGATGCCAAGGGCCTGCTGAAGGCGGCCATCCGCGACCCGAACCCGGTCATCTTCCTCGAAAACGAGATCCTCTACGGTCAGTCCTTCGAGGTTCCGAAAGTCGATGATTTTGTCCTGCCGATTGGCAAGGCAAAGATCGAGCGTGCCGGTACGGACGTGACCATCGTCTCCTGGGGCATCGGCATGACCTATGTCATGAAGGCCGTGGACGAACTGGCAGCTCAGGGCATCTCGGCGGAAGTCGTGAACCTGCGCACCATCCGTCCGCTCGACATCGACACGGTGCTCGCCTCTGTCCGCAAGACGGGCCGCTGCGTCACGGTGGAAGAAGCCTTCCCGGTCTGCTCGGTTTCCTCGGAAATCGGCTATCAGGTTCAGGAAAAGGCCTTCGACTTCCTCGACGCCCCGATCCTGCGCGTGACCGGCAAGGACGTTCCGATGCCCTATGCCGCAAACCTTGAAAAGCTGGCTCTGCCGTCTGTCAAGGAAGTCATCGACGCCGTGAAGGCTGTCACCTACAGGGACTGAGGCGAGGGAGGCCGCAATGCCGATCAACATCACAATGCCGGCCCTCTCTCCCACCATGGAAGAGGGCAACCTGGCCAAGTGGCTGGTGAAGGAAGGTGACAAGGTTTCTCCCGGCGACGTGATCGCCGAGATCGAAACCGACAAGGCGACCATGGAAGTGGAAGCCGTGGACGAAGGCACGGTCGCAAAGATCGTCGTCGCCGCTGGAACGCAGGGCGTGAAGGTCAACAGCCTGATCGCCGTGCTCGCCGGTGAAGACGAGGACGTTTCGGCGGTCTCTGCAGCTCCGGCTGCCGCGCCCGCCAAGGCGGAAGCTGCTCCGGCTCCGGCCGCTGCTGCACCGGCATCTGCCGGCCCGGCTCCGGTCAGCGCATCGGGCGAGCGCATCTTTGCCTCGCCGCTTGCCCGCCGTCTGGCGTCGCAGAGCGGTCTGGACCTCAAGGCCATCGCAGGCTCTGGCCCGCATGGCCGTATCGTCCAGCGCGATATCGAAGCCGCCCTGAAGTCCGGCACCGGCAAGGCCGCTCCGGCTGCTGCCGCCGCAGCTCCTGCCGAGGCTCCGAAGGCCGCTGCCGCTGCAGCGCCCGCCGGCCCCCCCAAGGAGCAGGTGCTCAAGCTCTTCGCCGAAGGCTCTTACGAGCTGGTGCCGCACGATGGCATGCGCAAGACCATTGCCAAGCGCCTCACCGAGTCCAAGCAGACGATCCCGCACTTCTACGTGTCGGTTGACTGCGAACTCGACGCGCTTCTGGCCCTGCGCACCCAGCTCAACGACGCTGCGCCGAAGTCCAAGGACGGCAAGCCTGCCTACAAGCTCTCGGTCAATGACATGGTCATCAAGGCCATGGCTCTGGCCCTGCGCGATGTGCCGGATGCGAACGTCTCCTGGACGGACGATGCCATGGTCAAGCACAAGCACGCCGATGTCGGCGTTGCCGTGTCGATCCCGGGCGGCCTGATCACCCCGATCATCCGCAGCGCCGAGCAGAAGGCCCTGTCCACCATCTCCAACGAGATGAAGGATCTGGGCCAGCGCGCCAAGGACCGCAAGCTGAAGCCGGAAGAGTACCAGGGCGGCACCACCGCCGTGTCCAACATGGGCATGATGGGCGTGAAGAGCTTCTCTGCCGTGGTCAACCCGCCGCATGCCACCATTCTGGCGGTCGGCGCGGGCGAGCAGCGTCCTGTCGTCAAGAATGGCACACTGTCCGTGGCCACTGTCATGACTGTAACGCTCTCCACCGACCACCGCTGCGTGGACGGCGCTCTGGGTGCGGAACTTCTCGGCGCCTTCAAGGGCTACATCGAGAACCCGATGAGCATGCTGGTCTGAGTGACCCTCAGCGAGGCCCCGGCAGGTCCGGGGCCTTTCTGTCTTGAAAACAGAACGCGACATTCTTGCGAAACAAAGGCGAGGGAACTTCCATGGCCGATAGCTATGACGTCCTCATCATCGGGTCGGGCCCCGGCGGTTATGTGACCGCGATCCGTGCGGCCCAGCTCGGCTTCAAGACTGCCATTGTCGAGCGCGAGCATCTGGGCGGCATCTGCCTCAACTGGGGCTGCATTCCGACCAAGGCGCTGCTGCGCTCCGCTGAAATTCTCGATCACGCCAACCATGCCAAGTCCTACGGGCTGAAGCTGGAAGGCAAGATGACGGCTGACATCAAGGATGTGGTTGCCCGTTCGCGCGGCGTTTCGGCCCGCCTCAACGGCGGCGTCGGCTTCCTGATGAAGAAGAACAAGATCGACGTCATCTGGGGTGAAGCCAAGCTCACCAAGCCGGGTGAGATCGTAGTCGGCAAGTCTTCCAAGCCCGCCGTCGAGCCGCAGCACCCCGCGCCCAAGGGCGTGAAGGGCGAAGGCACCTACGCGGCCAAGCACATCATCATCGCCACCGGTGCCCGTCCGCGTGCGCTGCCCGGCATCGAGCCGGATGGCAAGCTGATCTGGACCTATTTCGAGGCGATGAAGCCGGACTTCATGCCGAAGTCGCTGGTCGTGATGGGCTCGGGCGCCATCGGCATCGAGTTCGCGTCCTTCTACCGCTCCATGGGCGTTGACGTGACTGTCGTCGAAGTCATGTCCCAGATCATGCCGGTGGAAGATGCCGAAATCTCCGCCATCGCCCGCAAGGCACTGGAAAAGCGCGGCATGAAGATCATGACCGAAGCGAAGGTTGCCAAGGTCGAGAAGGGCGCCAATTCCATTACCGCCCATGTGGAGACCAAAGACGGCAAGGTGACCCAGATCACCGCTGACCGCCTGATTTCCGCTGTCGGCGTCCAGGGCAACATCGAGAACCTCGGCCTCGAGGCGCTTGGCGTGAAGACCGACCGCGGCTGCGTGGTCATCGACGGCTACGGCAAGACCAACGTTCCGGGGCTTTATGCCATCGGTGACGTGGCTGGCCCCCCGATGCTCGCCCACAAGGCCGAGCATGAAGGCGTCATCTGCATCGAGAAGATCGCAGGCCTGCCGGGCGTTCACGCCATGGACAAGGGCAAGATTCCGGGCTGCACCTACTGCAACCCGCAGGTCGCTTCTGTCGGTCTGACCGAAGCCAAGGCCAAGGAACTGGGCCGCGACATCCGCGTCGGCCGCTTCTCCTTTGCAGCCAACGGCAAGGCCATTGCTCTGGGTGAGGACAATGGCCTCATCAAGACCATCTTCGACAAGAAGACCGGCGAACTGCTGGGTGCCCACATGGTCGGCACGGAAGTGACCGAGCTGATCCAGGGCTTCGTTGTGGCGATGAACCTCGAGACGACCGAGGAAGATCTGATGCACACGATCTTCCCGCATCCGACCCTGTCGGAAATGATGAAGGAAAGCGTTCTGGACGCCTATGGGCGGGCGCTGAACGCCTGACGGAAACCCTGCAGGGCCGCCCTCGCATGAGAGGCGGCCCTCTTGGCATTATTACTAGGCCGTAGCTCTTGCGGAACCTCGATGGTGTCTTCAGTGTTGATAAGGCAGCACGTCAATAGGGAGACTGCATCATGACACTTCAGACCGTGATCATCTGGGCGCTGATTGGCCTTGTTGCCGGGTGGATCGCCAGCTTCATCACTGGCGGCGGCGGGTTGATCCGCTACATCCTGACCGGTCTTGCCGGTGCCGTCGTTGGCGGCTTTCTGATGCATTACTTCGGGTTTTCTCTGAACCTGGGCAATGCCATTGCCAACGAGATTGCCGTTGCGGCCATCGGCGCCGTCGTTGTTGTCTTCGTCGCCCGCATATTGGCCTGATCCTACCGGCCTGAGCGGAGGGTATTCCGGAGCAACTGAGCGCTTCCGGCGGCAGTGCCGGAAGCAGGGGAGGCACAGCGCATGATTTTCTGGATTATCATCGGGCTGCTGGCTGGCGCCATCGCCCACCGGGTGCTGGACAGCCGGGGCGGCTTTTTCGGCTCCCTCGTCGTCGGGCTGATCGGTGCGCTTGTCGGCGGCAAGCTCGCCGAAATGCTGCGGCTCAATCTGACCGGCGGCTTCATCGACCAGCTGGTTGTGGCGACAGTCGGGGCCATTCTGTTCCTGTTCGTCTGGCGCAAGATCAGAGGCCGCTGACAGGCGCACAGGAGAAGGGCGCCGCAGGATAAAGGTGAAGGGTAGGGGGCATTATGCCGGGTGATTTGCCAAGTCTGAGTGACTATCCGCTGCACAGCGAGGACAAGCTGCGCTATCGCGACACGGACCGTCAGGGCCATGTCAACAATGCTGTCTTCGCCACCTTTCTGGAGACCGGACGTGTCGAGGTCTTCTTCCAGGCCAGTGCGGGCGCGGCGCAAGCACTGGCGGATGCCGGGGCGAGCTTTGTACTTGCCCGTCTGGAGCTGGACTTTCTCGCTGAGGTGACATGGCCCGGCAAAGTGCAGACCGGCACGAGGGTCGTCTCCGTCGGCCGCAGTTCCATTACACTCGATCAGGCCGTTTTCCAGAACGGCAAATGCGTGGCGCGGGCAAGTTCCGTGGTGGTGCAGATGGATGAAACCACCCGGAAATCGCGTGCCCTCTCGCCCGAACTGGCTGCAAGACTGACCGCGCTGAGCGGATCTTCCGAAAACGCATGACACCGCGGCAAAGAGGCACTTGACCTTCGGCGCTGCTCACGACATTTGGATGCCATGGTAACGATCCTCGACACCCTGAACCGTCCGGCTCCCGCGCAGAGCGCAGACGATGCGAAGCCCCGGCATCCGGAAAAGGCCCACAGGCCCGACAATCCGGTGGCCCGGAAACCTGCGTGGATTCGCGTCAAGGCGCCGACGTCGCCGGTCTACCGCGAGACCCATCAGGTGGTGCGCGAGAACAAGCTCGTCACCGTGTGCGAGGAAGCGGGCTGCCCGAACATCGGCGAGTGCTGGTCAAAGAAGCACGCCAGCTTCATGATCCTCGGCGACACCTGCACCCGCGCCTGCGCCTTCTGCAACGTGCGCACTGGAATGCCGGGGGCGGTGGACAAGAACGAGCCGGAGGGAATCGCCACGGCAGTGGCCACCATGGGGCTTGAGCATGTCGTCATTACTTCGGTGGACCGGGATGATCTGGATGACGGCGGTGCAAACCATTTCGCCGATGTGATCGCCGCGATCCGCGCCAAGGCGCCGAAGACCACCATCGAGGTGCTGACGCCGGACTTCCTGCGCAAGGAAGGCGCGCTGGAGATCGTCGTGAAGGCCAAGCCGGATGTGTTCAACCACAATCTGGAAACGGTGCCGTCGAAGTATCTGAAGGTGCGCCCCGGCGCCCGCTATTTCCATTCCATCCGCCTGCTGCAGCGGGTGAAGGAACTGGATCCCACCATGTTCACCAAGTCCGGCATCATGGTCGGCCTCGGCGAGGAGCGCAATGAAGTGCTTCAGCTGATGGATGACCTGCGGACGGCGGACGTGGACTTCCTCACCATCGGCCAGTATCTCCAGCCCTCGAAGAAGCATCATCCGGTGCTGTCCTTCGTGACGCCGGAAGAATTCAAGGCCTATGAGAAGATCGCCTATGCCAAGGGCTTCCTGAAGGTGTCCGCCAGCCCCCTGACCCGCTCCTCCCATCATGCGGGTGAGGATTTTGCTGACCTGAG
This sequence comes from Pannonibacter phragmitetus DSM 14782, assembly GCF_000382365.1. Classification (GTDB taxonomy): domain Bacteria; phylum Pseudomonadota; class Alphaproteobacteria; order Rhizobiales; family Stappiaceae; genus Pannonibacter; species Pannonibacter phragmitetus. The sequence continues at coordinate 33,663 of NZ_KB908233.1, forward strand.
GGCCGCACGCGCTGCAAAGCTCGGCCATTGACACAAAGAACCGCGCCGGCGGGCTGCATGACAGTCTGCCGGGCCAGAAGAGACTTACATGCCGTCATTTGAATCGAGCCGGGACGTGGCCCACAGCGCCAGCGACATGTTCGACCTTGTTGCCGATGTGGAGAAGTATCCCCAGTTTGTGCCCCTGTGCCAAAGCCTCGTGATCCGTGGCCGCAAGCCGCTGGATGAAACGCGCGAGGTTCTGGTGGCCGACATGACGGTCGCCTACAAGCTGTTCAAGGAAACCTTCACCAGCCGCGTGGTGCTGGACAGGCCGAAGAACCAGATCCTCGTGGAATATCTGGACGGCCCGTTCCAGCATCTGGAGAACCGCTGGACCTTCCAGCCGCACGAGACTGGCGGCTGCAGCGTTGGTTTCTTCATTTCCTATGATTTCAAGAGCCGGACTTTTGCGGCCCTGATGGGCGCCATGTTCGACATGGCCTTCCGCAAGTTCGCTGCTGCCTTCGAGGCGCGTGCCGATGAAGTCTATGGCCGCAAGGCGGCTGTTCCGGTCACCGCCCGGTAAAGGCGCGGCGTATTTCCTGGAACCTGAACTCCCGTGGAGGAGGGGCTTCACCGGTCAGGCCCCGCTCCACATTGGTGGGCAGATTGAGATCCTGAACCTTCACCTGCTTGTGCGGATTGCGGCAGACAGCCTGCCACCGGCCGCTGGTGTTGCTCTCCAGATTGAGTTCAAAACCGTCGTCTGCCTCTTTCTGCGTCCAGGCAACTGTGGTGGGACGGACCCAGAATTGCGAGCCGCAATACTCCACGGCCATGAAACCCTGCTGTTCCCGGCGAAGCACCACATGGCTGCCGCGAAAGCGGCCCTTGTCTCGTGAAATAATGTGAAATTCGCCCGATTGCTGCTGCCCGGCCGTTTGTGTTGCAGTCTGGGCCAGGGCCGTCGCCGGCCAAAGGCTGACGGCAATAAAAACGGCCAGAAGAACACCAGCAAGGGTTGCCACGGCACAGTTCCCTGTGTTGAGCCAGGCGTGTGGTCGCTTGCAGGTTGCGCCGACCTGCCTGTCACTTTTTGCGACCAGAAGTTTTGCCTGCAAAGAAGGCAATATCAAGTCAATCCTGCGTCAGCCTTGCGGTAGGTGTGCGAAAGCACGCATTTGGCCGCTTGAGTGCGTGTTACTGCTGATGGTAGGAGCCCTTGGGCTTTCCGCCGGATTTGTTGGCGAAGGCTTCGCTGATGCGCGACAGTTTGCTGCCTGTCGGCGCCACAACGGCCGAACCTTCGTTGCTGAGAATCAGCGGGTCCTCGTCGCTGCCGATGTCCGCCATGGAGACGTGATTCTCTGCCTTGGCACAGACCTCCACCCAGCCGCGTCCGTTGCTGTATTCCAGCCTGACAAGGCGCTTGTTCTCAACTTCCACCAGGCTCCAGGCCACAGACTTGGGCCGGACCCAGACCCTGCGGCCGCAGTATGCAACGGCAACATACCCGGCTGCCTGCTCTTCAAGCACCTGATGGCTCCCATAAAAGGTGCCATCGGCTTGCCGCGAGATGAGATAGAAATCTCCCGCTTTCACCACTTCTTCGGCCCGTGCCGGAAGAAGGGATGCAAGAGCTCCCGCCAGAATAATCAAGACGCGCATAACAACCTGCCCCGTTGTCAGCGCCGGGCCAGCAGATACGCAGGCTCAGCACAAGTGCCATGCTATAGTATAGCCGTCTTGATATTCCCTTCTGTCAGTCGATCAAATTTGACAGAATCTCCAGGGCCGTTGCGGCTGACAAGGTGCGGACTGTGTCGCGCCCCTGATCACCGAAGCGGCAAGCCAGATGCCGTGTCTGCCTGCCTTTTCCTGCGGCTGCAAAATGGACGAGGCCGACCGGCTTTTCCGGCGATCCCCCGCCGGGGCCGGCGATGCCTGTAATGGCAACGGACACATCTGCACGCGAATGAGACAGCGCCCCTTCCGCCATCGCGCGCGCCGTTTCTTCGCTGACGGCACCCACGCGGGCGAGCACCTCTGCGGGCACGCCCAGCATCTCCATCTTCGCTTCGTTGGAGTAGGTGACAAAACCCCGGTCAAGAACGGCGGAAGATCCGGCGATCTCCGTCACCAGCGCGCAGACCATGCCGCCGGTGCAGGATTCAGCCGCCGTCATCATCAGCCCTTTGCTCTTCAGCTTCAGGACAAGCGCCTCGGCCTGCGGCCGCAACTGTGTCAGATCGGTCATGGGAGCCTCCGGAGGGGTCAGTCCCCCAAATCTGGCAGACGGACGGTTGCCGTGGCAAGCGCTGCAATGCCTTCGCGCCGGCCGGTGAAGCCGAGCTCTTCCGAAGTGGTGGCTTTCACCGAAACCCGTTCGACCGGCAGGGAGCAGATGGCGGCGATGCTGCGCCGCATATCCTCGCGCACCGGGCCGATCTTCGGCGCTTCGCAGACGATCGTCACATCCAGATGCGCCACCCGCCCGCCGCGGGCGGCCACCAGAGACAGGGCATGCTGCAGGAACCTGTCCGAGGATGCGCCCTTCCACTGCGGATCAGAGGGGGGGAAGTGACCGCCGATGTCCTTGCCGGCGATGGCGCCGAGAATGGCATCGGTAAGCGCATGCAGCGCCACGTCCGCATCGGAGTGGCCCTTGAGGCGCTTGTGGAAGGGTATGGCAATGCCGCCGAGAATGACTGCATCGCCCTCTTCGAAGGCATGCACGTCATAGCCGTTGCCGGTGCGGATATCCGGCAGTTCAGACCAGGGCTTCATGCTGGCTCCTATTCGCTTTGCGGCCGGCGGAGAAGCACGGCCATGGCGCGCGCCCGGTCAAGGTCCGCGCGGGTTGTCACCTTGAAGGTTTCGGCGGCCCCTTCCACCAGCTGAACGCGCAGGCCTGCCCATTCGGCCAGGGATGTGTCGTCGGTGAAATGGTCCTGCCCCAGAACGGCGGCCTTGCGGTGCGCTCCGAGCAGAGGCTCGAAGGCGAAGCCCTGCGGTGTCTGGGCGGCCCATAATCCGCTGCGGTCCACGGTTCCGGTGGCATAGCCGTCCGGCCCGGCGCGCTTCAGCGTGTCATGCACGGGCAGGGCGGCCAGCACGGCCTGTTCTCCGGCCTGAAGGGCAGCCGCCATGCGCTCAAGTGTGACGGCCATCAGAAAGGGACGGGCGGCATCATGCACCAGCACATGGGCGGGAAGGTGCTCTTCCGGCCGGGAGGCGAGCGCCTCAAGCCCGGCATGCACGGACGCCTGACGGGTGGCGCCGCCGATGGCGGGCGGCAGAATTCTTTCGCGCATGGCCGGTTGCACTGCCGCCAGCGATGCTTCATAGAGGCCGCCATCATCGGCATGGATCACGACAAGCGCATCAGCCACATGCGGGCTTTGCAGGATGGCCTCCAGCGTCCAGGCCAGCATGGGCCGGTCGTCGAGGGCAAGATACTGCTTGGGGCACCTGTCCTGTGGATCTGCGAGACGCGTTCCGCGTCCGGCAGCGACGATCAGGGCAGATGTCTTGCGCGTCATCGAGGGTTTCCGCTGGTGGCGCTGCCTCACGCGCCGGGGCAATCAGGACTGCCAGCCGCCGCATATGGACAGTTTTGAGGCAGGCCGCGTTTCGTGCCTGTCTCTTAAGGGTTTTCCGGGGTTGTTCTCAACTCATTTTCAGAAGCTGTTACAACTTGTCCCTTGCCGCAATGCAAAAAATGTCTAATGTGTAGGCAAATCGAGATATGCACACGATATGAGCACACCTGCAGCTGCACGTTTTGAGAGTTCCCTGAAGATCGGTCCGCATGTTCTGGCGAACCGGGCCTTCCTTGCGCCCATGTCCGGTGTGTCGGATCTGCCCTTCCGCAAACTGGCGGCGCGCTTCGGTGCGGGACTCGTCGTGTCCGAGATGGTGGCCTGCGAACAGCTGGTGGAAGGCGATGCCGAAACCCGCGCCCGGGCGGAAGGCGAGGGGCTGGACCTGCATGTGGTGCAGCTGGCCGGACGTGAGCCGCACTGGATGGCGGAAGCGGCGCGCATCGCGGAAGCTGCGGGCGCGGCCATCATCGACATCAACATGGGCTGCCCGGCCAAGCGCGTCACCACCGGCTATTCCGGCTCGGCCCTGATGCGCGATCTTGATCACGCACTGACGCTGGTCGAGGCGACCGTGGAGGCCGTCTCCGTGCCGGTAACGCTGAAGATGCGCCTAGGCTGGGACCGGGACTGCATGAATGCGCCGGAGCTGGCGCGCCGCGCACAGGACGCGGGCGTGCAGCTTGTCACCGTGCATGGGCGCACCCGCAACCAGTTCTACAAGGGCGAGGCCGACTGGCAGGCGATCCGCGCTGTGACCGAGGCCGTCAGCATTCCCGTTATCGCCAATGGCGACTGTGTGTCCATCGATGCGGCGGAGACGATGCTGGAGCAGTCCGGCGCCGATGGGGTGATGGTTGGCCGTGGTGCCTATGGCCGCCCCTGGCTGCCTGGGCAGATCGGCGCTCATCTCAACGGCACAGAGCCGCAGCCTGCGCCCGAGGGAGACGCCCTCGGCGATCTGGCGCTGGAGCATTACGACGCCCTCATTGCCCTTTACGGGCTGGAGCTGGGCCGGCGCATCGCACGCAAGCATCTGGGCTGGTATCTGGACCAGACCGCCGATGTGCCAGCCGCCCTGCGTCAGGAAATCCTGACCAGCGACAGCCCTGCCACCGTCACGCGGCTTGTCCGCAGCTGGTTTTCTGATCAACCCCAACGGAGCGCCGCATGACAGGACCGTCTGCGAAATCCGTGGAAGGACGCACCGAGGCCCTCGCCACCGACGGCCCGACCATTCTGGACTCCTTGCCACACCCCGTACTTCTGGTCGCTCCCGATGGAGTGATCGAGGCCGCCAACATGGCCGCCGAAATCTTCCTGCGCTCATCCGTATCCTTCCTGCGGCGGCACACGATTGATTACTTTGTGCCCTTCGGCAGCCCGCTCCTGACACTGATCGAGCAGGTGCGCGAGCGCGGGGCTCCGGTCAACGAGTACAAGGTGGACATCGGCTCGCCGCGCATCGGCGCCGAACGGGTGGTGGACATTCACGCAGCCCCCGTGGTGGAGCGTCCGGGTGCGGTGGTGCTGATGTTCCAGGAAAGGGGCATGGCGGAGAAGATCGACCGCCAGCTGACCTCGCGCGGGGCGGCCCGCACCGTCACCGGCCTTGCGGCCATGCTGGCCCATGAGATCAAGAACCCGCTCTCCGGCATCCGGGGCGCAGCCCAGCTGCTGGAACAGTCCGCGAGCGAAGAAGACCGGTCGCTGACCCGTCTGATCATGGACGAGACCGACCGGATCGTGAAGCTTGTCGACCGGATGGAAGTCTTCTCCGACGAGCGCCCGATCGAGCGCGAGCCGGTCAATATCCACGTGGTGCTGGACCACGTGAAGCGGCTGGCGGACACGGGCTTCGGGCGCGGCAAGCGCATCATCGAGGAATATGACCCGTCACTGCCGCCGGTCTATGCCAACCGCGACCAGCTGGTTCAGGTGTTCCTCAATCTGGTGAAGAATGCCTGCGAAGCCATCGGCGATGATCCCGATGGCGAGATCCGCATCACTACTGCCTTCCGTCCCGGTGTGCGCCTGTCGGTGCCCGGCACCTCGGAAAAGGTCAGTCTGCCGCTGGAATTCTGCGTCAAGGACAACGGCCCCGGCGTGCCGGAAGACCTGATGCCGCATATTTTCGAGCCCTTCATCACCACCAAGACCAACGGCTCGGGCCTGGGCCTCGCGCTGGTGGCCAAGATGATCAGCGATCACGGCGGCTTCATCGAATGCGACAGCGCGCCCCGGCGCACCGTTTTCCGCATCCTGATGCCTGCCTTTACCGAACCTGAAACCTCCTCCAGCGACAGGACCGCCTGACCATGCCGACCGGCACCATTCTTGTTGCAGACGACGATGCCGCCATCCGCACCGTGCTCAATCAGGCCCTGTCCCGGGCCGGCTACACCGTCCGCCTGACGTCCAACGCCGCAACGCTATGGCGCTGGGTCAGTTCCGGCGACGGCGATCTGGTGGTCACCGATGTGGTGATGCCGGACGAGAACATCTTTGACGTTCTGCCGCGCATCAAGAAGCTGCGGCCCGATCTGCCGGTCATCGTCATGAGTGCGCAGAACACCTTCATGACGGCGATCCGCGCTTCGGAAAAGGGCGCCTACGAGTATCTGCCCAAGCCCTTCGACCTCAAGGAACTGACCGGCATCATCGCCCGCGCCCTCGAGGAGCCCAAATCCCGCCGCCCGGCGGAAATGGATGACATGGGCGAGGCCATTCCGCTGGTCGGCCGCTCGCCTGCCATGCAGGAAATCTACCGGGTGCTCGCCCGTCTGATGCAGACCGACCTGACGGTCATGATCAACGGCGAGAGCGGCACCGGCAAGGAACTGGTCGCCCGCGCGCTGCATGATTACGGCAAGCGCCGCAATGGGCCTTTCGTGGCGATCAACATGGCCGCCATCCCGCGTGACCTGATCGAGGCGGAACTTTTCGGCCACGAGAAGGGCGCTTTCACCGGCGCGCAGGCCCGCTCATCCGGCCGCTTCGAGCAGGCCGATGGCGGCACGCTGTTCCTAGATGAAATCGGCGACATGCCGATGGAGGCGCAGACCCGGCTCTTGCGCGTGCTGCAGCAGGGCGAATACACCACCGTCGGCGGGCGTACGCCCATCAAGACGGACGTGCGCATCGTCGCCGCCACCAACAAGGATCTGCGTCAGCTGATCAATCAGGGCCTGTTCCGCGAGGATCTGTTCTTCCGCCTCAACGTGGTGCCCATCCGCCTTCCGCCGCTGCGCGAGCGCGTGGAGGATATTCCGGATCTGGTGCGCCACTTCTTTGCGCTGGCCGAAAAGGAAGGCCTGCCGGCCAAGCAAATCGATCAGGCGGCGATGAACCTGCTGCGCCGCTACCGCTGGCCGGGCAACGTGCGCGAGCTGGAAAACCTCGTCCGGCGTCTCGCCGCGCTCTACCCGCAGGATGTCATCGGCGAGGGGCTGATCGAGCAGGAGCTGAGCACGCCCGCCGTCACCAGCGCCATTGAGGAGCCCACCGGCGAAATCAATCTCGGTCAGGCGGTCGAGCGCTATCTCAACACCTACTTCGCCAATTTCGGCGATGCCCTGCCGCCTCCGGGCCTCTATCACCGCATCCTGCGGGAAGTGGAATATCCGCTGATCAGCGCCGCCCTTGCCGCCACGCGGGGCAACCAGATCAAGGCGGCAGAGCTTCTCGGCGTCAACCGCAACACCCTGCGCAAGAAGATCCGCGATCTCGACGTCCAGGTGATGCGCTCCAGCCGCTGAGGGGCTGGACAAGGGGACATGAAAGAAGGCCCGGATGCGTCAGGCATCCGGGGCATCAATTGGGGGAAAGACGTTTTCCTGCCTCTCCATCGTCATCCCGGACGCGCCCCGCGCGATCCGGGACCGGTGAGCCGGGGTGAAAGCTGGTTGTCCCCTGAACCACAGCCGATGGGCCTTGGCTCACCGGTCCCGGCTCTCGCGCTGCTCGGCCGGGATTGACGATGGAGAGGGCGTGCACAGCGAGGGCTGCGTTCCTGCAGTCCCTCAATGCGCTGCCGCGATCGATTTGCGGAAGCGGATGGCGGCGAGGGTGAAGAGGAGGAGGCCGACGAGGGTCATGGCAACGAATTTCGGCCAGACGATCCAGAAATCCGCCCCCCGGTAGAGCACCGCCTGCGCCATGCTGACGAACTGGGTGGAGGGCACCGCGCTCATCAGCGTGCGCAGCATCAGCGGCTGGCTCTCGATCGGGGTTTCGCCGCCGGACAAGAGGTTCATCGGCAGGATCGTGAGGATGAACAGCAGCCCGAACTGGGGCATCGAGCGGGCGATGGTGCCCAGCAGGATCCCCAGAGCCGAGGCAAAGAAGAGATAAAGGGCGGTGCCGCTCAGGAACAGGGCGACGGAACCGGCAACCGGCACGCCCAGAAGCTGCTCGATGACGATCTTCAGCGACAGCCCGGCGACCACGAGAATGACGAGCCCATTGGCCCAGACCTTGGCCATCATGATCTCGAAGGGCGTCAGCGGCATGGAGAGCAGATGCTCCAGCGTGCCATGCTCGCGCTCGCGCATCACCGCAGCACCGGTCAGAACCACGGTCAGCATGGTGATGTTGTTGATGATCTCCATGATGGCCGAGAACCAGGAACTGCTGAGATTCGGGTTGAAGGCATAGCGGATGATGAGATCAACCGGCATTGCCGCCGCCGCAATGCCCCGGCCGTGCTGATAGCGGGCGATCTCCTGGGCGAAGGCCTGCGCGATGTGATTGGCGCCCGTTCCGGCCTGCATCATGGCTGTGGCATCGATGTTGAGCAGGATTTTCGGAGCGTTGCCGCGCACCACGTCCGCCTCGAACCGCTCCGGAATGACCAGCACGAAGGAATAGGCCTGCGTGTCGAGGCCCCGGTCAATCTCCGCGAAGCTGATCAGTTCCGGCTTGCGGAACTCCGGCGGCCGCAGGGTGTCGATGAGCTGCCGGGACAGGGGCGAGCGGTCCTCATCAACTACGGCAACGGCCACGTTGTTGAGGTCCGAGCGCATGCCGTCGGCCGCCATATAGACCCCGGCACTGAAGGCCCAGAGAATGAGGATCAGCAGCACCGGATCACGCCGCAGGCTCTGCAGTTCCTTCAGTCCCAACCGGAAAATACTGGTCAGCCTGTCCATCTCAGCGCTCCTGCCTTGGCAAAAGCAGGGCGCAGGCGGCAAGCACGAGTGGGGCGACCGGGGCCAATGCCCAGAAATTTGCCGAGAGATCAGCAAAGCCCAGCCCCTTGGTGAAGGTGCCGACGCTGATGGTCATGAAATGGGTGGTCGGATAGAGCGAACCGATCACCGCACCGGCGCCTGTCAGCGAGGAGACCGGCTGCAGCATGCCGGAGAACTGCACTGCGGGCAGAACCGTGCCGATGGCCGTGCCGAAGATCGCGGCGACCTGCGTCGAGGTGAAGGTGGAGAACAGCAGGCCGATGGCGGTGGTGGCACAGACATAGAGCAGGGCGCCCGCCGTCAGTGTCAGCAGGCTGCCTTTCACCGGAACGCCGAAGACAACCGTCGCCATCAGCATCATCAGCGTGAAATTGACCATGGCGATGGCCACATAGGGAAGCTGCTTGCCCATCAGGAACTCAAGCGGCGTCACCGGCGTCACATAGAGATTGGTGATCGAGCCCAGCTCCTTTTCCCGTACCACCGAAACGGCGGTCAGGATCGCCGGAATGAACACCAGCAGCAGCGCCATCACCGAAGGGGCTATGGCATTGATGCTCTTGAAGTCCTGATTGTACCGGAAGCGCGGTTCAATGCTGGCAGCGGCAAAGACCGGGGTCTCGCCGAAGCGCTGGCGGTATTGCTCGGCGATATAGGACTGATGCAGCCCTGTGACATAGCCTGCAATCGTATTGGCCCGGAACGGCATGGAGCCGTCGATGGTGGCGGCGATCTCAGGCGTTTCGCCGCGCAGCAGCGCCTTGCCGAAGCCAGGCGGAATTTCGACGGCGAGCGAAATGTTGCCGGCCCGCATCCTTGAGAGGATCTCGGCCTCGCTGGTGAGCGGCGCCTGTTCCTTGAAATAGCGCGAGCCCGACATGCTTTCGGCATATTGCCGGCTTTCGAGGGTCCGGTCATGGTCCAGCACCGCATAGGTGAGATCATTCACGTCCGTGGTGATGCCGTAGCCGAAGACCAGCATCAGCAGCATGGTGCCCGCCAGCGCCACGGCAAGGCGTACCGGATCACGCCGCAACTCCTTCGCCTCGCGCAGGGAATAGGCCATGAGGCGGCGCTTCGACAGGAAGCCCTGCCGACGTTTCTGTGGCTTGGCGGGCGGCCCGGCTGCAGCAGCCAGCGCTGCCTGCGCCTCTGTTGCCGGCTGCGCGGGAGCGGAAGCGCCTTCAAGCGCGCTGATGAAGGCCTCTTCCAGAGTGGCAGCGCCGTAGCTGCGCACCAGCTCGTCCGGCGCGCCGCAGGCCAGCACCTTGCCCGCATGCATCAGGGAAATGCGGTCGCAGCGCTCACCTTCGTTCATGAAATGGGTGCTGAGGAAGATCGTCACCCGGTCCTTGCGGGCCAGGTCAATCAGAAGGCTCCAGAACTCGTCCCGGGCAACCGGATCAACGCCGGAAGTCGGCTCATCGAGAATGAGCACATCGGGCCGGTGGACGATGGCAACGGCCAGCGACAGGCGCTGGCGCACGCCAAGGGGCAGGGCGCCGGGCAGGGCATCGGCATGATCCGTCAGGCGGAAGGTCTGCAGCAGTTCATTGACGCGGCCAGGGATTTCCGCTGTGGGCATATGGAAGAGCTGGGCATGCAGCGTCAGGTTCTGGCGCACCGTCAGCTCGCCATAAAGCGAGAAGGCCTGCGACATGTAGCCAACCCGCTTGCGGGTGTTCAGGTTGCGCGCATCGATCTCCTCGCCGAAGAGCCAGGCCTTGCCTTCGCTGGGCGGTAGCAGACCGGTCAGCATCTTCATGGTGGTGGACTTGCCGCAGCCGTTGGACCCGAGAAAGCCGAAGATTTCGCCGCGCCGGATCTCGAAACTGACATGATCAACGGCAGTGAAGCTGCCGAAGCGCTGCACCAGATCCTGCGCAACAATGGCCGGGCCCTCGCCGTCGCCTTCATAAGGCGGCACGGTGAGGCTCTGGTGCGGCTGGCTCCGGTATTCCGGCAGCAGGTTGACGAAAGCGGCCTCCAAGGTTGCGGCCTGTCCTTTTTCCTTCAGGTCCGCCGCGCTGCCTTGCGCCAGTATTTTCCCGCCATGCATGGCCACCAGATGGCCGAAACGTTCCGCCTCGTCCATGTAGGCGGTGGCGACCACCACAGTCATCCCCGGGCGGGATGTGCGGATGGTGTCGATCAATGTCCAGAACTGGCGGCGGGACAGGGGATCAACGCCCGTGGTCGGCTCATCCAGAATGAGCAGGTCCGGATCGTGAATGAGCGAGCAGCACAGCCCGAGTTTCTGCTTCATGCCGCCGGAGAGTTTCCCTGCCGGGCGGTCAAGGAAGGGATCAAGGCCGGTCGCAACGGTCAGCTCCGCAATGCGGCGCTGGCGTTCCCGCCCGTCCTGACCAAAGAGGCGGCCGAAGAACTCCAGGTTCTCCGCAACCGTCAGGTCCATGTAGAGGTTCTTGCCAAGGCCCTGCGGCATGTAGGCGATGCGCGGCAGCACGGCGCGGCGGTGGCGGGCATTGGCCATATCGCCGCCGAGCGCCTCCACCGTGCCTGTCTGGATCTTGCGGGCGCCCGACAGCAGCGCCAGCAAGGTGGATTTGCCGACGCCATCCGGTCCGATGAGGCCGATCATGCCGCCTGCGGGCAGAGCGAGCGTCACCCCGTCCAGCGCCCGTGTCTTGCCGTAGAGGTGCGACACGCCGGTCAGACGCGCCACGGTGGAAGCGGGCGAAGCCTGCAAGGGGGCGTGTGTCATGGCCGCCTCACCGGGGTGCCGGCAGACGCACCGCCAGAGACTCCGGCCATGCCACGGGCGGCGCCATCATCACGTAGGCCTCGCCGGGCAAACCGGTGCGGACCATCTCCAGATATTCGGTCAGCAGGGCCGGATCGATGCGCAGCTTGACGCGGAACATCAGCTTGTCCCGCTCGGAGCGGGTCTCCACTTCGCGCGGGGTGAACTGGGCATCGGCGGCGACGAAGGAGACGCTGGCCGGGATCACCAGATCGGGAGCCGCATCCAGCACGATCCGCGCCTCGGCATTGATGAACACGCGGCCGACACTGGCGGTCGGCAGATAGACGGTCATGTAGACGTCGGTGAGATTGAGCAGTGTCAGCACACGGCCCCCGGCTGCCACCACTTCACCGGGCTCGGCCAGCCGGTATTGCACGCGGCCGGTGATCGGCGCGGTCAGGACGCTGTCGCGGATCAGGGATTCGATCCGGGCCACCTCGGCCTGCGCTGCCGTGACGGTGTTGCGGGCATTGGCAAGCTGTGCCCGGGCCGCTCTGAGTGCGGCTTCTGCGGTTTCGCGGGCGGTCTGGCGCTGGTCCAGCTCCTGCTGCGAGACGTGGCCGTTTTCCCGCAGGGTCTTCGCACGCTCAAGGGACTGATCCGCCAGCTTCAGTTCGCTCTCGCGCTGTGCAATCAGTGCTTCTGCCGTATTGGCCGCGTCACCGGCGGCGCTGACCTGTGCCACGGCGCCAGCCTTGCGGGCATCCAGTTCATCCGTGTCGATCCGGGCGAGAACCGTACCGGCCTCTACCAGATCGCCTTCCCGGACAGTCACTTCCAGCACCCGCCCGCCTGTCTTGGCCGCAATCTGGACGGTTTCGGCTTCGATGCGGCCGTTGGCTGTAGCGATCTCAGGCGGAAGTGTGGGGCGTGTTGCAAACCAGGCAAAGACGGACCCTGCAATGACGGCAACAACCGTTGCAACGGTCAAAAGGATTTTCTTCGTCATCTTTGCTTCAGCCCCTATGAAAGCAGATCACTGTTCAGCATATTATTTGAGGTTCACATCCGTCCTCCTGATTTATGGACACGGGTCCTTTGCTTATGCAACGGCGAAGAGGTCCGTAGTGACGCGGACCTGTTGCAGCTTTGGCCGCAATCTTGTCGCATTTAGGCAACAGTGTGTGGTACCAAAGCCGCGCATATGTGTTTGCGTTGCACTTCTGATTCTTCCCTTCGCCTTGCCTTGAGGACTGATGATACTGGAACGTGACCCGCCCGCGGATTTGGACCAGGGGTCGCGCGGCCGTGCTGGCCGCAGAGCCGGTCTGGCCGTGATGCTGGCCGCTCTCCTGGCGATTTCTGTCACCTTTGCCGTGCTGACGGGACTGACCCCGATTGCTCCGACGCCGGAAGTCGTCTGGGTTGCGATGATGGTCAATGGCGGGCTTGGCGCGGCTCTTGTCGGCATCATCGGCCGGGAAATCTTCAAGCTTGTGCAGGCACGGCGCAGGGGCAGGGCGGCGGCTCGGCTGCATGTGCGCATTGTCGCCATGTTCAGCCTCATCGCCGCAGTGCCGGCCATCCTGATGGCAATTCTTGCGGCCATCACGCTCGATCAGGGCCTCGACCGCTGGTTCGAGCAGCGCACACGCCAGATCATCGACAATGCCCTGACTGTGGCGCAGGCCTATCTGCAGGAACATGCGCGCGTGCTGCGCGGCGATCTGATCGCCATGTCGCAGGATGTGGATCAGGCCAAGGCGGTCTATGAGTTCGAGCCCACGCGCTTCGATGCCTTCTTCGCCGGTCAGGCACAGCTGCGCGGCATCGTGGCAGCGTTCCTGCTGAAGGCGGATGGCACGGTCGTCACCCGCGTCATCCTGGTGCCCGATGTCAACATCCTGCTGCCGCCAAATGACGTCTATGCCAAGGCGGATGAGGGAGAGGCGGTTCTGATCGCTCCGGGCCGGTCCAATCTGGTCGGGGGCATCGTCAAACTGGATGCCTATGACGGCATGTATCTCTATGTTGCCCGGACGGTGGATCAGCGTGTGCTGGATTACCAGCGCCTCGCCGAAGAAGGGGCAAGTGAATACAGCCAGCTGGAGCGCAGCCGCTTTGGCGTGCAGATCGCCTTCGCGCTCGTCTATCTGGGCGTGGCGCTGGTGCTGCTGCTGTCCGCCATCTGGATCGGCTTCGGCTTTGCCAACCGGCTCGTGTCGCCCATCCGGCGTCTGATTTCGGCGGCGGATCAGGTGTCCAAGGGCAATCTCTATGTGGAGGTGATGACCGAGAAGTCGGAAGGCGATCTCGCCAATCTCGGCACCACCTTCAACAACATGACCGGCCAGCTGCGCGGCCAGCGCGATGCGCTGCTGGCGGCCAACGAGCAGATTGACCGCCGCCGCCGTTTCACCGAAGCGGTTCTCTCCGGCGTTACCACCGGCGTGATCGGCATCGATGATGACGGTGCCATCACGCTCGTCAACCGGTCGGCGCGGGATCTGCTGAGGGTGGAGGAGAGCGAGATCCTCGACCGTCCGCTGGCTGATGTCATTCCGGAGCTGGCCGGGTTTGTCAGCGAGGCGCTGGCGAAGGAGAGCGAGCGGATCAAGGAAACGCAGATTTCGCTGCGGACAGGCGGGCGGGAGCGCACGGTGAATGCACGCATCACCACCGAGCTTTCCACCCGGCGCGAGCATGGTTTTGTGGTGACCCTCGACGACATCACCGACCTTGTGTCAGCACAGCGCAATTCGGCCTGGGCGGATGTGGCAAGGCGCATCGCCCATGAAATCAAGAATCCGCTGACCCCGATCCAGCTGTCTGCCGAGCGCATCCGCCGCCGCTATGGCAAGAAGGTGGAGGACGACCGCTCCGTCTTCGACCAGTGCATCGACACGATCATCCGGCAGGTCGGCGATATCGGCCAGATGGTGGACGAGTTCTCTTCCTTTGCCCGCATGCGCAAGCCCGCCAAGTCCATGGCTGACCTGCGCAACACGGTGCGGGAAGCTGCTTTCATGCAGAGCGTCGGCAATCCGGAAATCGAGGTGAAGACCGATCTGCCGGAAGAGAGCATCGAAGCCTGTTTTGACAGCCGCCTGATCGGTCAGGCACTCACCAACGTGATCAAGAATGCCGCCGAGGCCATCTCCGGCCGCAGCGGAGACAATTTGCCCAAGGGCCGCATCCGCATCCGGCCGAGGCATGACGACGGCAAGGCCGTGATCGATGTCATCGACAATGGCATCGGCCTGCCCAGCCAGGAGCGGCAGAAGCTGCTGGAGCCCTACATGACGACGCGCGAAAAGGGCACCGGCCTTGGCCTCGCCATCGTGCGCAAGATCATGGAAGACCACAATGGCAGCATCGAGCTGCTGGACGCGCCGGACCTTGCCCCGGACGAAACCGGCGCCATGGTGCGCCTCATCATCGGACAGCCCGCCACCGAAGACAGCACGGCGCAAGCCGGAAGAGCGGAGTCCGGAACCCCATCCGACATCAAAGAACAAGTGACGAGCCATGGCCTATGACATCCTGATCGTCGATGACGAGACCGATATCCGTGAGATGATCGCCGGCATCCTTGATGACGAGGGCTATGGCACGCGCACGGCCAGCGATAGTGACACGGCGCTTGCCGCCATCAAGGAGCGGCGGCCGTCCCTCGTGGTGCTGGACATCTGGCTTCAGGGCAGCCGCCTCGACGGGCTGGCGCTGCTGGACGAGATCAAGGCCCAGGACAAGGATCTTCCGGTCGTCATCATTTCCGGCCACGGCAATGTGGAAACCGCCGTTTCCGCCATCAAGCGCGGCGCCTATGACTATATCGAGAAGCCGTTCAAGGCCGACCGGCTGCTGCTGATCACGGAGCGCGCGCTGGAAGCCTCCATGCTGAAGCGCGAGATCCGCGACCTGAAGCAGCGCAGCGGCGATGCCTCCCGCTTCATCGGCGAGTCCTCGGCCATCAACCAGCTGCGCCAGACCATCGAACGGATCGCCGGCACCAACAGCCGCATTCTGATTTCCGGCCCGTCGGGCGCGGGCAAGGAACTGGCCGCGCGTCAGGTGCACGAGCTGTCGCCGCGCGCGAAGGGGCCGTTCGTTGCCATCAACGCTGCCACCATCACCCCCGACCGCATGGAGGAGGAACTCTTCGGCATCGAGGATGAAGGCGGTAACCTGCGCAAGGTTGGCGCGCTGGAAGAGGCGCATGGCGGCACGCTCTATCTCGATGAAGTGGCCGACATGCCGCGCGAGACGCAGGGCAAGATCCTGCGGGTGCTGGTGGACCAGACCTTCACCCGCCTTGGCGGCTCCACCCGCGTGCAGGTTGACGTGCGCATTCTTTCCTCGACCGCCCGCAATCTCGAAGAGGAAATCGCCAACGGCGCCTTCCGCGAGGACCTCTACCACCGCCTTGGCGTCGTGCCGCTGCGCGTGCCGGGGCTGGCCGAGCGGCGCGAGGATGTGCCGATCCTGGTGCGGCACTTCATGGAGCAGATTTCCGCCTCCGCAGGCCTGCCCATGCGCCGCATCGGCGATGATGCCATGGCAGTGCTGCAGACCCACGACTGGCCGGGCAACATCCGCCAGCTGCGCAACAATGTGGAGCGGCTGATGATCCTCACCCGGGCAGACCCCGAGGCCGTGATCACGGCGGATCTCCTGCCTTCGGAAGTCGGCTCCATGGTGCCAAGCCTTCCGGCCAATGGCGGCGGCGAGCATCTGATGTCCATGCCGCTGCGCGATGCACGCGAAGTGTTCGAGCGCGAATATCTTCAGGCGCAGATCAAGCGCTTTGGCGGCAACATCTCGCGCACCGCAGAATTCGTGGGCATGGAACGTTCAGCCTTGCATCGCAAGCTGAAGTCGTTAGGTCTATCGTGAGACTAGCGCAGTGAAAGCGCTTCAAACGGGGACATGTGACCGATGAAGGTCGTCATTTGCGGGGCAGGACAGGTCGGTTACGGCATCGCCGAACGTCTGGCTGCGGAACAGAACGATGTGTCAGTGATCGATTCGTCGTCGAAGCTGATTGCTGCCATCGGTGATCAGCTTGACGTGCGCGGTTTCGTCGGCAACGGCGCCCATCCGGATGTGCTGGCGCAGGCTGGTGCAGACGAAGCGGACATGATCATCGCCGTCACGCTCTATGACGAGGTGAACATGGTTGCCTGCCAGGTGGCCCATTCCCTCTTCAATGTGCCGACCAAGGTCGCGCGCGTGCGTGCCCAGAGCTATCTCCAGGGCCGCTGGAGCAATCTCTTTGCCCGTGAAAACCTGCCCATCGACGTGATCATCTCGCCGGAGATCGAGGTGGGCGACATGGTGCTGCGCCGCCTGTCGCTGCCCGGCGCAGTGGAGACCATGCGCTTTGCCGATGATCAGGTCGTGGTTATCGGCGTCAATTGCGAGGAAGACTGCCCAGTTGTCGACACGCCGCTGCGCCAGCTGACAGACCTCTTCCCTGATCTTGGCTCCGTGGTCGTCGGCATCAACCGGGGCGGCAAGCTGTTTGCCCCCAAAAGCTCCGACAGCATGCTTGTGGGCGATCTTGCCTATGTGGTGGCCCGCCGCGATCAGGTGCGCCGCACCCTCGGAATCTTCGGTCACGAGGAACCGGAAGCCACCCGTGTCGTCATTGCCGGCGGCGGCAACATTGGTCTTTACGTTGCCCGCGCCCTTGAGCAGCGCCAGACATCCACCCGGGTGAAGATCATCGAATCGTCCCGCGAGCGCGCTGTCGGCATCGCCAATGAGCTGAAGCGTACCGTGATTCTTCACGGCAGCGCGCTGGATCAGGGGATCCTGGAAGAGGCGGATGTAGAAACCGCCGATACCATGATCACGCTGACCAATGATGACGAGGTGAACATCCTCTCCTGCGTCATGGCCAAGAAGCTTGGCTGCAAGCGCAACCTGTCGCTGCTCAACAATCCGAGCTATCCGGCCTTTGCCAATGCGCTGGGGATCGATGCCTTCATCAATCCGCGTGCGGTGACGATTTCCCGCATTCTCCAGCATGTGCGCCGGGGCCGCATCCGCGGCGTCCAGTCGCTGCACAATGGCGCGGCGGAGATCATCGAGGCCGAAGCGCTGGAAACCTCGCCGCTGGTCGGCCGTCCTTTGCGCGAAGTTGACCTGCAGGACGGTATCCGCATTGGTGCGGTGTTCCGCAATGGCAAGGTTCTGACCCCCAATGGCGATGTGCAGATCCAGGCGCGCGACCGGATCGTCATGTTTGCCATGGCTAACCGGGTGCGCCAGGTGGAGCAGATGTTCCGCGTCAGCCTTGAATTCTTCTGATCCGCCGGTCAGGATGTGCTGAAAGGGTATTCTCCCGCACCCGCCTCCCGCCTTGCCCGCCCAACGTTCCGGCCTTTGCCGTAAGGAGTTCTCATGAGCCGCATTGCCTATGTGAATGGACAGTACCTGCCACACTCTTCGGCCGCCGTGCATGTGGAAGACCGTGGCTACCAGTTTGCCGATGGCGTCTATGAGGTCTGCGAGGTCTGGCAGGGCAATCTGGTGGATGGCCCGCGCCATCTGGCGCGTCTGGAGCGCTCTTGCAGCGAGCTGCGCATCCCCATGCCGATGGAACATAAGCCGCTGACGCTGGTTCTGAAGGAAGTCATCCGCCGCAACAAGGTGCGCAACGGCATTGTCTACATGCAGGTGACGCGCGGTGTGGCCCGGCGCGATCACTTCTTCCCGCTGACGCCCATCGCACCGGCGCTGGTGATCACGGCCAAGCCAACCAATCCGGCTGCCTCCGACAAGCAGGCAGAGACGGGTATCGCCGTTGTCAGCCACCCGGAAAACCGCTGGCCGCGTGTGGACATCAAGACCGTTGGCCTGCTGCCGAACGTGCTGGCCAAGCAATATGCCCGCGAGCAGGGCGCCAAGGAAGTCTGGTACGTGGATCAGGACGGCTATGTCACCGAAGGCGGTTCGACCAATGCCTGGATCGTCACGAAGGACGGCGCTCTGGTGACGCGCCCGGCCGAAAGCGGCATCCTGCGCGGCATCACCCGCAGCGTGGTTCTGGATCTGGTCGAGCGCGAGGGCCTGCGCTTTGAAGAGCGTCCGTTCTCGCTGGAAGAGGCGAAGACAGCGCGCGAGGCTTTCGTGACGGCCGCCTCCACCATCTGCATGCCGGTGGTCAGTCTCGATGGGGTCTCGGTCGGCAACGGCCATCCTGGGACTGTTGCGACGGAGTTGCGCAAGCAGTTCCATACAGCAACCCATCTTGATGAAATATATTGATGATATGAAATAGTGCTGGGGTAACGGACGAGACTTGTTGTAAACTTGACCATCGGCGCCCGGTTCATCCGGGAGAGGCGCTTACGTTTGTGTTTTTTGCCTCGTTTGCCGGTCGCACAACAAGATCATGTCAGATGCCCCGGCCGCGGACGACAGAAACAGGATAAGAAGACTCATGGCTGAGCGTGCACAGAATCTGCAGGACACCTTCCTCAACTACCTCCGCAAACAGAAAGTTCCGCTGACGATCTTCCTCATCAATGGCGTGAAACTTCAGGGCGTGGTGACGTGGTTTGATAATTTCTGCGTTCTTCTGCGCCGGGATGGTCATTCGCAGCTTGTCTACAAGCATGCCATTTCGACCATCATGCCGAACGGCCCCGTGCAGCTGTTCGAAGGCGGTGAAGAAGGCGCCGAAAAAGCAGGCGCCTGATTGGCTCGCAAGAACAGACAGGCCGGAGAGGGCAGCTCCGGCAACGATTTTGGAGATCAGGACTGGCTGGACGGGGAAGACAGCCGGGGCAGGCGTGATGGCCATGGTGAGCCCGCCGCCCCCGGTGGTGAACTTGTCTTCAAGGGACCGTCTTCCCGGGCGCTGGTGATCGAGCCGGTTCTGCCGGAGCGGCTTCCCAAAGGCTTTGAAGGCACGCCGCCGCCCACGCGCACGCCCGAGGCGCGGCTGGAAGAGGCCGTAGGCCTGTGTGCCGCCATTGAGCTTGAGATCGTTTCCGCCTCCATCGCGCGCATCCACACGCCGCGTCCTGCGACGCTCCTGGGTCCTGGCAAGGTGGAAGAAATCGCGCGCGCAGCGGAAGAGGGCGAAGTGGACGTGGTCGTGATCGACCATGCACTGACGCCGATCCAGCAGCGCAATCTCGAAAAGGCGATGAAGACCAAGGTGATCGACCGGACCGGTCTGATCCTGGAGATCTTCGGCGCGCGCGCCCGCACCAAGGAAGGCCGTCTGCAGGTGGACCTTGCCCATCTGACCTGGCAGAAGAGCCGCCTCGTGCGCTCCTGGACCCACCTTGAACGCCAGCGCGGCGGTGTCGGCTTCATGGGCGGCCCCGGTGAAACCCAGATCGAGGCGGACCGCCGCCAGATCCAGGACAAGATCATGCGGCTGGAGCGGGAACTGGATCAGGTGCGCCGCACCCGTGACCTGCACCGCAAGAAGCGCAAGAAGATCCCCCAGCCGGTCATCGCGCTGGTCGGCTACACCAACGCCGGCAAGTCGACCCTGTTCAACCGGCTGACGCAATCGGATGTTTTCGCCAAGGACCTGCTGTTTGCCACGCTGGACCCGACGCTGCGCCGCATCCGCCTGCCGCACGGGCGCGAGGTGATCCTCTCCGACACCGTGGGCTTCATCTCCGAACTGCCGACACATCTGGTCGCCGCCTTCCGCGCCACGCTGGAAGAGGTGCTGGAAGCCGATCTCATCCTGCATGTGCGCGACATTTCGCACGATGACAGCGATGCCCAGTCGGTGGATGTGGGCCGCACGCTGGCCGACCTTGGCGTCAATCCGCAGACCGGTGCGCCGGTCGTGGAAGTGTGGAACAAGATCGACAATCTCGATCCGGAACGCCGCGCAAAGCTGCTGGAAGCCAACGGTCCGGAAGGCGCCATCGCGCTGTCTGCCCTGACAGGCGACGGCATCCCGGCGCTGTTGTCACGCATCGAGGCCTTCATGGCCGTGGGCGATGACCGCTTCGAGCTTGCCCTGCCGGTGACGGACGGCGAGTTGCTGGCCGGTCTCTACCAGATGGGCGAGGTGCTGGAGCGGGTGGACGGTGAAGAGGTCATCGAACTGACGGTGCGCATCTCCGACAAGCAGAAGGGCCCCTTCCGCAGCCGCTACGGCGCCTATATTTCCGGGGCGGATTGAGGCAGGGCTCAATCCAAGGTTCTGAGATGCTGACGCATCACGCCTTGGAAATGCTCAGGCGCCACACGGGCTAATCCCGGAAACAGCCGGTGCCTTTGCCACACGAACAGCGGTCATCCCGGGCCGAACGCAGTGAGGACCCGGGATCCACTCGCTTGCAGAGCGCTTGAGAGGCTCTCAAGTCAGTTTGCCTGACCCTTTCGGCAACACATCCACCGCTCTGGAAACGAGTGGTTCCCGGCTCGCGCTGCGCTTGGCTAGGATGACACTGAATTTAATTAGCCGTCTTATTTCTTCTTCGCCGCCTGCCAGATTTCTTCCATCTCGTCCAGAGTGAGCGCCTCCAGCGTGGTGCCGCGCCGGGTGGCTTCGGCTTCGATGGCGGCGAAGCGGTGGCGGAATTTGGCGTTGGTGCGCTTGAGGGCCGCTTCCGGTTCCACTTCGAGATGACGGGCAAGGTTGGCAACGGCAAAGAGCACGTCACCCAGTTCGTCCTTCACAGCATCGGGCACGGAGCCGGTGACGGCTGGCGGCGTGTGGTCCTTGAGTTCGGCTTCAAGCTCGTCCAGCTCCTCGCGGATCTTGGCAAAGACGGGGCCGAGCGTGTCCCAGTCAAAGCCGGCCTTCGCCGCTCGGCGCTGGATCTTTTCCGCTTCCATCAGGGCCGGGAAGGCGGACGGCACCGCGTCGAGATAGCCCGGTTCGGTGTCCGGCAGACCCTGAGCGGCCCGGCGGGCCTTGCGCTCGGCCTTTTCCTCCGCTTTGATCCTGTCCCACATGCCCTTGGCCATGCCGGAGGAGCGGGCCTCCTCGCTGCCGAAGACATGCGGATGGCGGCGGATCATCTTCTTCGTGATCGCCTCGACCACATCGGGGAAGCTGAAGGCGCCTTGCTCCTCGGCCATGCGGGCGTGATAGATGACCTGCAGCAGCAGATCGCCCAGTTCCTCACGCAGATCATCCAGATCATTGCGGCTGATGGCTTCGGCCACCTCATAAGCCTCTTCCACCGTGTAGGGCGCGATTGTGCCGAAGTCCTGCTCCAGATCCCAGGGGCAGCCGGTCACCGGCGTGCGCAGCGCGGCCATGATGTCGATGAGAACGGAGATATCGCGGCCATGTTTCATGAGAGAATCCGGTAGGAGAGTGTCTTTTGAAACCGGACCTTACCGGCTGGCAGGCCCCGCGTGAAGCTGCGGGGCCTGTTTTCGCTCACCCTCTCTGGGACGGATGCCAGAAGGTGGCCCAGCGCTCGACCGCCGAAACACCGGCATAGAACAGGGAACCAGCCAGCGCCGCCACGGCAATTTCCGCCCAGACCATGTCGAGGTTCATCCGGCCCACTTCCGTCGAGATGCGGAAGCCCATGCCGACGATGGGCGTGCCGAAGAATTCCGCCACGATGGCGCCGATGAGGGCGAGGGTGGAGTTGATCTTCAGCGCGTTGAAGATGAAGGGCATGGCCATGGGCAGGCGCAGCTTCAGCAGCGTCTGGCCGTGACTGGCCGCATAGGTGCGCATCAGGTCCTTCTGCATGGCATCGGCAGCGGCAAGGCCTGCGACCGTGTTCACCAGCATGGGGAAGAAGGTCATGATGATGACGACAGCGGCCTTCGACGGCCAGTCGAAGCCGAACCACATCACCATGATGGGCGCAACGCCGATGATCGGCAGGGCGGAGACCAGATTGCCGATGGGCAAAAGGCCGCGTTTCAGGAAGGGCACCCGGTCGGCAATCAGCGCCACCAGAAAGCCCGAGCCGCAGCCGGCCACATAGCCGAAGATCACCGCCTTGAGGAACGTCTGCTGAAAGTCCGCCCAGAGGATCGGCAGAGATCCGGCAATGCGCAGGCCGATGGCGGATGGGGCGGGCAGCAGCACCTGCGGCACCCCGGCGCCAACGGTGATCAGCTCCCACAGGGCCAGCAGCGTCAGGCCGAAGACGAGCGGGATGGCCAGATTGACGAGTCGGCTTGCCGTTATGCCGAGACCGCGCCAGGCCGACAGGCGGCTCGCCAGCAGCCAGGCCGACAGCCAGATGGCGATCACCAGCGCCCAGAAGCCGGGAGCGGCCTGCCCGCGGTGATGATGCGCCACGCCAATCAGCAGCAGGGCCGAAATGCCGGTGACGATGCCGATGGCCACATCGCCGATGCGGTTCTGCTGGAAGCCGAGCATGATGCGCACGCCCATGATGGCCATGAGGCTGACTGCAATGGCAACACGCGGCATTTCAACCACGCCGAGATCTGGCGCGAAAATGATGCTGGTGAGGCCAATGAGCGTGAGAAGCAGGCTGGCACCGGCAAGGAGCGCCGTGCTGCTGAAGGAGGTGTTCTGCCGGGATTGGATCATCGGCTCATCCCCATGCGGCGGAGGGTGATCTTTTCGGCAAGGCCGATAAGGGAAACCAGAAGCCCGGCGAGAACGGCAGCCATGATCAGCGCCGACCAGATCTGCACCGTCTGGCCGTAATAGGACCCGGCCAGCAGCCGCGCCCCGAGACCCGCAACGGCGCCGGTCGGCAGCTCGCCAACGATGGCGCCAACGAGGCTTGCGGCAATCCCGACCTTCATCGAGGTGAAGAGATAGGGCACCGCATAGGGCAGGCGCAGCTTCCAGAAGGTTTCAAGCTTGGTAGCGGAATAGGTGTGCATCAGGTCCATGTGGATGATTTCCGGCGAACGCAGCCCCTTCACCATGCCCACTGTCACGGGAAAGAAGGACAGGTAGGTCGAGATCATGGCCTTGGGCAGAAGCCCCGAAATCCCGACGGCATTGAGGACGACGATGATCATGGGCGCAATTGCCAGGATCGGAATGGTCTGGGACGTGATCACCCAGGGCATGAGCGATTTGTCCAGCACCCGGCTGTGCACGATCCCGACGGCCAGGAGAATGCCGAGCAGCGTGCCAAGAACAAAGCCGGTCAGCGTCGAGGAGAGGGTGATGCCGGTGTGGTAGAACAGGCTGCGGTTGGAGGTGATGCGCTTGTTGACCGTCGTGTCCCAGATTTCCACCGCCACCTGCTGCGGCGAGGGCATGACGGGCCGCTCCTGCATCATGGTGTCGGCGACAAGCTGTGTGAAAGGCACATCCGTCTGGCCGGCGCGGGTATAGATGTCGCGCTGGAATGGGGCATTGAGGGCGACCGTTGCCACATACCAGAGGCCGAGGATCGCCAGCAGGAGCGTGAGGACGGGCAGGGTGGAGCCCGATAGAAGCCGTGCGGTTTTGCCCTTTTCAGTCATCATAGGCATGCCCCGCCTTCAGCCCTTCGCGCACGCGGTGGGCGATCTTCAGGAATTCCGGGCTCTCGCGCATGTCCAGCGTCCGCTCGCGCGGCAGGTCGCTTTCGATGATGTCATAGATCCGGCCGGGGCGCGGGCACAGGACGACGATCTTGGTGGAGAGATAGACCGCCTCCGGGATGGAGTGGGTGACGAAGACGACCGTCTTGTTCGTCTTGGCCCAGAGCTGGTGCAGCTGATCATTGAGGTGATCGCGCACGATTTCGTCCAGCGCGCCGAAGGGCTCGTCCATCAGCAGCAGATCAGGCTGAACGGCAAGGGCGCGCGCAATGGAGGCGCGCTGCTGCATGCCGCCGGAGAGCTGCCAGGGGTATTTGCGGGCAAAGCCACCGAGCTCCACCAGCTCCAGCACCTGCGCAATGCGCTTTTGCTGCTCCGCCCTGGCAAGGCCCATGATTTCCAGCGGGAGAGCGATGTTCTTCTCGATGGTGCGCCAGGGATAGAGCGCGGCCGCCTGAAACACATAGCCATAGGAGCGGTCGAGGCGGGCATTTTCCGGGGTGGTGCCGTTGACGCTGATCTCGCCGGAGGTCTTCTGCTCCAGATCGGCGATGACGCGCAGCAGCGTGGTCTTGCCGCAACCCGAAGGGCCGATGAAGGAGACGAAATCGCCCTTGGCAATGTCCAGATTGATGTTCGACAGGGCATGGACCGGCCCGTCATTCGTCTCGAAGGTCAGGCACAGATCCTTCGCCGAAATCACCGGCTGGGAGGCGGCTGGCCGCTCAACTGCTCCACTCGTCACGTTCATCGTTCCCCGCTGTTGCTGCCTCTCCGCCGCCGGATTTTTCCGTGTCACGCGGAGTGCTTTCTTGCCTGTCTGTTGAGCGTCTGTATGTGCCGTCGAATCATCCCATTGTTCCATCCTCTTCAAAGAGGAAGGGGGATTGAGAGGCTTCAACCTGCCGAAATGTTTCTCACACCCCGCTCGCCGGAATGCCGGTGCGTTCCACCTTGCGGGGGGCGGTGAGTTCTTTCCAGGTTGAAAGCGCCTTGTTGACCGCCTGATTGGGCGGGCGCTTGACGAACTGGCCGTGGCCTTCCTGCGGGCGCACCGTGCCGTCTTCCACGGCCACACGTCCGCGGGTGAGGGTGAAGCGGGGCAGGCCCTTCACTTTCTTGCCTTCGAAGACGTTGTAGTCGATGGCCGACTGCTGGCTGGCGGCGGAAATGGTCTTTTCCTTGGCCGGGTCCCAGACCACGATATCCGCATCCGCGCCCACAAGAATGGCGCCCTTCTTCGGATACATGTTCATGATCTTGGCGATGTTGGTGGAGGTGACGGCGACGAATTCGTTCATCGTCAGGCGTCCGGTCGCAACGCCATAGGTCCAGAGCATGGGCATGCGGTCTTCCAGGCCGCCGGTGCCGTTCGGGATCTTGGTGAAGTCGCCAAGGCCGAAGCGCTTCTGATCCGTGGTAAAGGCGCAGTGGTCCGTTGCCACCACCTGCAGCGAGCCGGAGGCAAGGCCGGCCCAGAGGCTGTCCTGGTGCTTCCTGTCACGGAAGGGCGGGCTCATCACCCGGCGCGCGGCGTGGTCCCAATCCGCGTGGCGGTACTCGCTGTCATCCAGCGTCAGGTGCTGGATCAGCGGCTCGCCATAGGCGCGGATGCCGTTCTGCCGCGCCCGGCGGATGGCCTCATGCGCCTGTTCGGACGAGGTGTGGACGATATAGACCGGCACACCGGCCATGTCGGCAATCATGATGGCGCGGTTGGTGGCTTCGCCTTCCACTTCCGGCGGGCGGGAATAGGCATGCGCCTCCGGCCCGTTGTTGCCTTCGGCCAGCAGCTTCTGCTGCAGCGAGGCGACCACATCGCCGTTCTCCGCGTGGACGAGCGGCAGGGCGCCCAGCTCGGCGCATCGCTGGAACGAGGCGAACATCTCGTCGTCATTCACCATCAGCGCGCCCTTGTAGGCCATGAAGTGCTTGAAGGTGTTGATGCCTTTCTCGCGGACGATGGTCTCCATCTCGTTGAAGACCGTCTCGCCCCACCAGGTGATCGCCATGTGGAAGGAATAGTCGCAATGGGCGCGGGTGGACTTGTTGTCCCACATGGACAGCGCCTCCAGCAGCGACTGGCCGGGCGAGGGCAGGGCAAAATCCACCACCATCGTGGTGCCGCCGGCCAGCGCTGCGCGGGTGCCGCTGTCGAAGTCATCGGCGGAATAGGTGCCCATGAAGGGCATTTCGAGGTGGGTATGCGGGTCAATGCCGCCCGGCATGACATAGCAGCCCGCCGCATCCAGCACGGTATCGCCGGAAAGGTTCTTGCCGATCTCGATGATCCTGCCGCCCTCGACCTTCACATCGGCCTCGTAGGTGAGGTCGGCGGTCACCACGGTTCCGCCCTTGATCACAGTGCTTACCATGTCTGTTCCCCTTTTCCGTTTCCGCGCCCTTGCGCCTGTGCGGGGCATCGCGCGGCTGTCTTTATGTCAGTTGTGCTCAATGCTCCGGCTCATGAACAGGCTGTAGGGATTGTCCTCATAGGGCCCGAAAGGCCCGCAGGGCGCATAACCGAAAGCCTTGTACATGCGCACCGCCTCCACATTGAGTTCGCCGGTTTCCAGATAAAGCTGCCGGACACCGCGCTGGTGGGCCAGTTCCTCCAGCTTTTCCATCAGCGCCCGCCCGGCCCCCATGCCGCGTGCGGCCGGATCAACGAAAATGCGCTTCAGTTCGCCGCTGCCTTCGTCGAACCACTTCACCGCTCCGCAGCCAATCGCCTCACCATCCGCCCTGCGCACAACGATGAAATCCACGTCAGCTTGCATCAGATCCTCAAGCGGCGAGCCAAAATTACCCTCCGGCGGATAAAGGCTGTCCGCATAGGCATCCGACTGAGCCAGAAGCTCCAGAACTTCGGGCTGGTCAGGTGTCTCGATGGCGATGCGCAGCGGTGTCATGCGGTGCTTTCTGTGGTTCATGGTTCGTGGTTCGTGGTTCGCTCTCACTCCATGCCGTCCCGGCCTTGTGCCGGGACCTGTTATGCGGAGTGAGGCCTGTGTCACCGGATTCTTCTGTCTTCTTTCACCACCGGATCAACGTCCTATGCGGCACCTTCCTTACAGGTCCCGGCACAAGGCCGGGACGGCGTGTGGGGGTGGGGCATGAGCGAAATTTCCCGATTCCGTACAAAGTGTCCCCCGACCCACGCCGTGCGTGTTCCTCTGTCTTCCAACCTCACTCCGCATCGTCCCGGCCTTGTGCCGGGACCTGTTATGCGGAGTGAGGCCTGCGTTGTTTCTGCATTCCACATCATGCGTGGCCGCTTCAGTAAGGGATCTGGTCCGACACATCCCACCAGCCGGGATTGTGTTCGGTGATCAGATTTTCCTTCCAGATCCGTGGCCATCGTTTCAGCCTTTTCTCACGGTGCAGCGCTTCGATCACGGTTTCATGCCGTTCAAAATAGACGAGAGTCTTGATGTTATACCGCCGCGTATGCGCCACTACAGTTCCCGCCCGGTGCTGTTCCAGTCTCTGTCTCAAATCCCGAGCCGACCCGATGTAGATCGCTCCATGGGGCTGGTTGGCGAGAATGTAGACGAAATGGCTCAGTTCCAGCCTCCCTTACAGGTCCCGGCACAGGGCCGGGACGGCGTGTGGGGTTGGCATTTGCGCGCAGTTTGCATCGCCACCTGACCTGTAGACTTCAAATTCAAGAACCATTCGGCCACCGAGCCTTTTGACCCTCTAAACCTTAAACCCCACTCCGCGCCGTCCCGGCCTTGCGCCGGGACCCGTTATTTGAAGTGAGGCCTGCGTTACCATGTTGTATTCCGTTCAGCTGCCGTATCGAATGCCGTGCCTTCCTTACAGGTCCCGGCACGGGGCCGGGACGGCGCGAGAGGAAGGGGTGCGTCCGGGATGACGATGGAGGGGAGCGGGGCGGTGCCGTTGCAGGGCGGAGATTGCGTTCTCTCACCCCACCACTTCCGCCGTCTCCAGCACCGCGTGCAGCAGAACATCACAGCCCGCGCCCGCCCATTCCTTGGAAATCTCCTCCGCCTCGTTGTGCGAAAGGCCGCCGACACAGGGGCACATGATCATGGTGGCGGGGGCAACCTTGGCGGCCCAGCAGGCGTCGTGGCCGGCGCCCGAAATGATGTTCATGTGGCTGTAGCCGAGCCGTTCGGCGGCGGAGCGCACGCTGGAGACGAGTTTCGGGTCGAAGGTCACCGGATCGAAATGGCCGACCGCCTCCACCGAACAGCCGACGCCGAGCGCCTCGCAGATCGTGGCCGCTTCCGCTTCGATGCGGGCGCGCATGGCGGTGAGTTTGGCAAGGTCGGGTGTGCGGATATCGACGGTGAAGACCACCTGACCGGGCAGCACGTTGCGGGAGTTGGGCGAGAAGAACACCTGACCGACGCCGCCAACCGCACCCGGCTGATGGTCCATGGCAACGCTCTGGACCATCTCCAGAATGCGTGACATCGCAAGACCGGCATTGACGCGCAGGTTCATCGGCGTGGAGCCGGTGTGCGCCTCGCGGCCCGTCAGGGTGAATTCCAGCCACCACAGGCCCTGGCAATGGGTGACGACGCCAATGTCCTTGCCTTCGGCTTCAAGGATCGGGCCCTGTTCGATGTGCAGCTCGAAATAGGCGTGCATCTTGCGCGCGCCCACCTCTTCTTCGCCCACCCAGCCGATGCGCTTCAGCTCATCGCCATAGGTCTTGCCCTCGGGATCCTTGCGGCCATAGGCGTAGTCAAGGCTGTGCACCCCGGCAAAGACGCCGGAGGCGAGCATGGCGGGGGCAAAGCGGGCGCCTTCCTCGTTGGCCCAGTTGGTGACGGTGATGGGATGCTTCGTCTTGATGCCCAGATCATTCAGCGTGCGCACCAGCTCCAGCCCGGCCAGAACGCCCAGCACGCCATCATATTTGCCGCCGGTCGGCTGGGTGTCGAGATGCGAGCCCACATAGACGGGCAGGGCGTCCGGATCGGTGCCTGGCCGGGTCATGAACATGGTGCCCATCTTGTCGGCGCCCATGGTCAGCCCTGCGTCCTCGCACCAGGACTGGAACAGCCTGCGCCCCTCGGCATCGGCATCCGTCAGCGTCTGGCGGTTGTTGCCGCCCGCAATGCCCGGACCGATCTTGGCCATGTCCATCAGGCTGTCCCACAGCCGGTCCGGGTTGATCTTCAGGTTCTGTCCGAGTGCTGTCATCGTGCTCTGCCTTGAAAATTGCGCCGCTGGCGGGATCTGGTCCTTTCCCAGCCTCAGTCCAGGCTGGGGAAGGTGAAGACCGCGCCGTCCTTGATGCCGGCCGGCCAGCGGGTGGTCACCGTCTTGAGGCGGGTGTTGAAGCGCACGCCTTCCGGCCCGTAGATGGAATGATCACCAAACAGCGAGCGCTTCCAGCCGCCGAAGGAGAAATAGGCGACCGGCACCGGGATCGGCACGTTGATGCCAACCATGCCCACCTCGATCCGGTCGGCAAAGGCGCGGGCGGCGTCGCCGTCGCGGGTGAAGATGGCTGTGCCATTGCCATATTCATGATTGTTGATGAGGTCGAGCGCCTCGTCATAGCCCTTGGCCCGCACCACGGAGAGCACCGGGCCGAAGATTTCTTC
This sequence comes from Pannonibacter phragmitetus DSM 14782, assembly GCF_000382365.1. Classification (GTDB taxonomy): domain Bacteria; phylum Pseudomonadota; class Alphaproteobacteria; order Rhizobiales; family Stappiaceae; genus Pannonibacter; species Pannonibacter phragmitetus. Next base: position 63,211 of record NZ_KB908233.1, read on the forward strand.
CTTGTAGATGGTCATGTCCGGGGTGACCCGGTCGAACAGGGTGCCGCCGACGAAATAGCCGTTCTCATAGCCCTGCAGCGAGAAGCCACGGCCATCAACCAAAAGGTCAGCACCTTCCTTGACGCCCTGGTCGATGTAACCCAGCACCTTGCGCTTGTGCGCCTCGGTGATCACCGGGCCCATTTCGGCGTCCTTGTCCGTGGCCGGGCCAATCTTGAGGGCCTGCACGCGCGGCACCAGCTTTTCGATCAAGGCATCGGCGGTCTTCTCGCCAATCGGCACGGCGACGGAAATGGCCATGCAGCGCTCACCGGCAGAGCCGTAGCCTGCGCCCATCAGCGCGTCGGCGGCCTGATCCATGTCCGCGTCGGGCATGATGATCATGTGGTTCTTCGCCCCGCCAAGCGCCTGCACGCGCTTTCCATGGGCGGTGCCGGTGGCATAGACATATTCGGCGATCGGGGTGGAGCCGACAAAGGACACGGCCTTCACATCCGGATGGGTGAGCAGCACATCCACGGCTTCCTTGCCGCCATGCACCACGTTGAGCACGCCTTCCGGGAATCCGGCCTCGCGGAACAGCTCATAGACCACCATGACAGCGGAAGGGTCCCGCTCGGACGGCTTCAGGATGAAGGTGTTTCCGCAGGCAACGGAGATCGGATACATCCACAGCGGCACCATGGCCGGGAAGTTGAACGGCGTGATGCCGGCGACGACGCCCAGCGGCTGGCGGTCGCAATAGCTGTCGATGGCAGGCCCAACGTTGCGGGCAAAATCCCCCTTCAGCAGATGCGGAATGCCGCAGGCAAACTCGACAACTTCGATGCCGCGCGCGACTTCGCCAAGGGCATCGTCATGGGTCTTGCCATGCTCGGCGGAGATCGCCCTTGCGATGTTGTCCGCATTCGCGCTCAGCAACTCCTTGAAGCGGAACATGAACCGCGCACGCTTCAGCGGCGGCATGTCGCGCCAGGCCGGAAAGGCGGCCTTGGCAGCGGCAATGGCGGCAGCCACATCGGCGGCATTGGACAGGCCAAGCTCGGCCACCTGCTCGCCGGTTGCCGGGTTGAACACGGGCGAAACCTTGCCGGAGGTGACGGGCGTTTCCTTGCCGGCGATGATGTTGTGAATGGTCTTCATGGGTCGCGTTTCCGGGTTCTGCCTTTGGGCGCGCAAGTGAGGGCCTGGCGGCGGTCTGGCTTGGTCTTGTCGTGTGTGCGGGGCATTTGTGGAGCGTCAGGGCAGGCGGTCCCGCCCTGACGCAAGGCTTCGTCAGATGTTGTTTTCCAGCACCTTGCGCAGCTTGCCGAACAGCTCGTCGATCTGCTCCTTGGAGATGATCAGCGGCGGCGACAGGGCGATGATGTCACCCGTGGTGCGGATGAGGATGCCCTCCTCATAGGCCTTCAGGAAGGCCGAGAAGGCGCGCTTCGCCGGCTCGCCGGGGATCGATTCCAGCTCGATGGCGCCGATGAGGCCGAGGTTGCGGATGTCGATCACATGCGGGCAGTCCTTCAGCGAATGCACCGCCGCTTCCCAGTAGGAGGCAAGATCGGCCGCACGGGTCAGCAGGCCCTCTTCCTCGTAGGTGTCGAGGGTGGCAAGAGCTGCGGCGCAGGCGAGCGGATGGGCCGAGTAGGTGTAGCCATGGAACAGCTCGATCATGTGCTCCGGGCCGGTCATGAAGGTCTCGTAGATCTGCTTGGTGCAGAACACGGCACCCATGGGCACGACACCGGAGGTGATGCCCTTGGCCGTGGTGATCATGTCCGGCATGACATCGAAATAGTCGGTGGCAAACGGCGTGCCGATGCGCCCGAAACCGGTGATCACCTCATCGAAGATCAGCAGGATGCCATGCTGGGTGCAAAGCTCGCGCAGGCGCTTGAGGTAACCCTTCGGCGGAATCAGAACACCCGTGGAGCCGGCCACCGGCTCGACGATGACGGCGGCGATGGTTGAGGGATCATGCAGCTGAATGACCTTGATCAGGTCATCGGCAAACTCCGCGCCATGCTCCGGCTCGCCGCGCGAGAAGGCGTTGCGGACGGGGTCATGGGTGTGGCGGATGTGATCGACGCCGGTCAGCATGGTGCCGAAATGCTTGCGGTTGTTGACAATGCCGCCAACGGAAATGCCGCCGAATCCGACACCGTGATAGCCGCGCTCGCGGCCAATGAGGCGGGTGCGGGTGCCCTGGCCGATGGCGCGCTGATAGGCAAGTGCGATCTTCAGCGCCGTATCGACGCTTTCCGAACCCGAGTTGGTGAAGAACACGTGGTCCATCGGCGAGGGCAGCATGGCGGCAAGGCGGGCCGCCAGTTCAAAGGCCTTGGGATGGCCCATCTGGAAGGCCGGAGCATAATCCAGCTCGGCGATCTGCTTCTGCACCGCTTCCACGATGCGCGGGCGGGAGTGGCCCGCGTTGCAGCACCACAGGCCGGCCGTGCCGTCCAGCACCTTGTTGCCCTCGGCGGTGGTGTAATGCATGTCCTTGGCCGCGACGAACATGCGCGGCGCCTTCTTGAACTGGCGGTTCGAGGTGAACGGCATCCAGAAGGCTTCCAGATTGTTGGGAATGGCAGCGGACGCGGCCTTGTCAGACATAGTTCCTCCTTGCCGGTTCCGGCCCGATGCGGCACGGAAACACGGTCGTGGCTGCAGCAAACTTGCACACGGGTTCGGCTTCAGGCGAACACGGGTAGCCTGAGCCTAGCAGTGCCGGGCACGGTTGTCCGTCATCGTCTTGCGATTTTGCACCTGCGCTGTTCCCTTCATGGCCTGCCGCGGTCTTGTTGCCGCGTGCGGGCCGGTCGATCTCTGGATATGCCCCGTTCGGGGTCTTGTGTTTGGCGGCCAGGAGCCTTCGAGAGGGCTCGAAAGAAACCTGACCAATTGGTCAAGGAGCGTATGAATCCTTGACCAGACGGTCAAGATGATAATTTCATCGGCAGGATGAAAATCTGACCACAGATGTGCTGCGCCGCAATAGGCTGGCCAGCAGCGGGGACAGGAAGCGGGGGGCAATGGAGCGCAAGCCATCCAGCCGGAGCACAGCGCGGGCGGAAACCGAACGGGCGATCCTTGAGGCCGCCGAAGCGGTGTTCGCCGAGCACGGCTACCGGGGCGCCACCACGGGCATGATCGCGGCCCGGGCCGGCATCCCCAAGGCGAACCTGCACTATTACTTCGCCACCAAGGAAGCGCTGTACCGGCAGGTGGTGGAGAACATCTTCACGATCTGGCTGGACGCGGCCAATTCCTTCGATGACTGCGAGGATCCGGAAGAGGCGCTGACCCGCTACATCACCACCAAGATGGACATTTCCCGGCAGCATCCGATGGGTTCCAAGGTCTGGGCCAACGAGATCCTGCACCGGGCGCCGGTCATCCAGGACTATCTCGAAACAACGCTGCGCGACTGGACCGCGAGCCGTATTGCGGTCATCGACAGATGGGTAGCCGAAGGGCGGATGGACCCGGTGGACCCGCGCACGCTGCTCTACATGATCTGGGCGACGACCCAGCACTACGCTGACTTCATTCATCAGATCGAGACGCTGAACGGCGGAGTGCCCCTGTCGGAGGGCCAGTTCGCCTTGGCCCGGGAGAACGTGGTGCGAATCGTGCTATCGGGCGTCGGAATCAGGCCCAAGACTTGCGCCGGGGCTCAGGGTGGAGACAGTGCGGCATGACGGATCAGACTTCTTCCGGCCATCCTCCGGCGCGCAACCGCACGCCGCGCCCGCGCACCCGCACGGCCCGCAGCACGGGCGCTGCGGCGCAGAACGAGGATGGCAATCTCAGCCGCATTCAGGAACTGAACCGCAGCCGCCTGCTGGATGCGGCGCTGGCCGAATTCTCCCGCCTTGGCTTTTCCGGCGCAACGCTGGAAGCAATAGCGGGCGGGGCGGGCATGTCCAAGTCGAACCTGCTCTATTATTTCCGCTCCAAGACAGAGATTTACGAGGCGGTTCTGGCCTATATTCTCGAGGTCTGGCTTGCCCCCTTGCGCCGTCTTGATCCGGAGGGCGATCCGGCCTCGGAACTGACCGCCTATATCCGCCAGAAGCTGCAGATGTCCGCGGATCTGCCGGAAGCCTCGCGCCTCTTTGCCAACGAGGTGCTGCAGGGCGCCCCGCGCATCCGCAAGGTTCTGGAGGAGGATCTGAAGGAACTGGTGCGCGAGAAGGCCGGTGTCATCCGGCACTGGATGGACAAGGGGCTGATCCGGCCCGCCGATCCGGTGCATCTCATCTTCATGATCTGGGCCATGACACAGCACTATGCCGATTTTGAAACCCAGATCCGCATGGTGACGGGCAAGTCGCTTGAGGACCCGGAGTTCCGGGAAGGGGCGGCGGAGACTGTCTGCGGGTTGGTGTTGTCTTCGCTGGGGCTGAAACCGGCCTGAAAGGGATACGGCTGAAACGCGAAAGGCTGCGGCGCCAGTGGCAGCGCCGCAGCCCTTGCGGGAGGTCAGATGTCTTGAGAGACCGCAGGGAGCGTCAGGGCGGGGATCTCCTGACGGGGTGGGCGGTCAAGGCTCAGCCCTTCTTCTTGTGAAGCGCGTTGCCCGAGGCACTGGAAGCTGTGCCGCTGCTTGCGGACTTCTGCTGTGTCTTGCCCGTCTGGGCGGCTGCGGCCGGTTTGGTGGCCGAAGTCTTCGTCAGCAGCTGCGTCTGGTGCTGTGCAGATGCTCCGGTGTCCGCCCGCTTCATCGTGGTGGCTGCGAATGCGCCGCCTGCCATGGTGGCAAGGAAGGACGCGGCAAGGACCGGGGCAATCATCTTCTGCAGTTTCATTTCACCAACTCCTGGGTTATCAGGCCATAAGGACCTGCAGGAAGCATCCGCCTTGCCCGGAGCGGCGCGTGGAGCGCTGTGGGGGAGGGCTTGGCTGGCCGCTCCGGAAGGCAAGATCAGAATCCGCCTTTCCGGGCATTCTGCCAAGCCATTGTTTTGTTAAATCTTTTTAAGATGGATGCGCGCAATTCCGCCGTAATGCAGGCGGACGGGAGTAAAGGAGGCGGGACTATGGCGGAAGAGGACGGCATGCCGCCGCGCGGCCGCATTCCCGTGACCGGGCGGCTCTTCATCGAGGAAGCGGACCTGCGCGAGGATTTCATCCGCGCCTCCGGCCCGGGCGGGCAGAACGTCAACAAGGTTTCGACGGCCGTGCAGCTGCGTTTCGATCTTGCCGGCAACACCAGCCTGCCGGAGGATGTGAAGGCACGCGCCGCGGAACTCGCAGGCAGCCGGCTGACGCGCAGCGGCGAAATCATCATTCAGGCCGACCGCTTCCGCACCCAGCAGATGAACCGGGACGATGCGCTGGCCCGGCTGATTGAGTTGCTGGCGCGCGCTGCCCACCGCGACAAGCCCCGCAAGGCGACCCGGCCGACGCTCGCCTCCAAACGCCGCCGCGTCGAAGGCAAGAAGCACCGCGGCAGCATCAAGAAGATGCGCGGCAGCGGGCCGGTGGAATAGGGGATGGGCTATAGGCTGCGGTTCTATAACTCATGAAGGGCGCTGTTTGTGAGTTATAGAAGGTTCTTGGTCTTGAGGTCTGAAGCAAATGTTGCCAAGGGAATGACCAGCGTCAATGGGCTGTCCTGCAACGGTTCCGCGCCAAAAGCCTGGTACCATGCAGCGGCGCGATCTGACTTGGCGTCGATTACGAGCAACAGACCGCCGTCGGCATTGGCCAGCCGCAGGCATCTAAGGGCTGCTGCTGCCAGCAACTGGCCGCCAAGGCCCTTTCCTGCCACGGAAACATCGACGGCCAGCCGGGCAAGCCGGAAACCAGGCACTTCATGCCGGGCAAGCCGCCGTGTCATGTGAGAAGGAACTTCTGCATATTCGACGCTGGCAGGCGCAAGCGTATAGAAGCCAAGAACACGGTTAGGCTGCGCATCGGAGATCGCGCAGAAGGTCTTGGAGGCATTCATCTCATGGCTTTGGCGTGCATAACGCCGCAGGAAGACATTGAGGTCTGCATCGCCGCAATCAAAGGCGTCGCGGTCATGAGCCTTCGCCACAGGCTCCTCATGCCAGCCGGGCAGGTTCACAATGATTCAGGCAGAGCGCGGATGGCCGCCGCAAGACGGTCATTTGCCTTGGGCGGATTTTCAAGAAGCGTCATGATCCTTGTGAAATCGCGGCTGGAGGCCTTGAGGGATTCAGCCTCCTCGATCACGGCTTCAGCTTCACGCAGAGCCGTCTGGGTGACGAAGCTGGTAAGATCCGTGTGCTTCAGGGCTGCCGCACGGACAAGCTTCGCCTTCACCTCCGCCGGGATGCGGAGGTTCATGCGTTCATTGTCTTCAACAGCGGCCCGGGGCATCGCACTCATCTCCGTGTGTTTTCAAAGAGTACAGAAAAAGAGTTCTGCCGTCAAACTCACGCCTCCTGAGGCTTTGGCAGGCGGAAGTTCCAGGCGATCAGCAGGTTCATGATCAGCGCGCCCATGAGCGACCAGACCAGCTTGTCCGGTGCGATGACGAAGAGCGCGCCGGTAAAGATCAACACATCCAGCGCCATCTGCACCCAGCCAGCCGGGATGCCGCGCGTTTCCTGCAGATAGAGGCCGAGAATGCCGATCCCGCCGGCGCTCGCCTTGTGGCGGAACAGGGCAATGAGGCCGATGGAGCAACAGCAGCCGGCAAGAACGCCCGCCAGCGGCACGGGCAGCTGATGGAAGGTGATCAGCTCGCCCAGCAGCGGCGACAGCAGCGAGATACCTGCAACGGATATCAGCGTGCGCAAGGTGAAACCTGCCCCGCGCCGCCGCCAGGCCAGCACATAAAAGGGCAGGTTGACGCAGAAGAACACCAGACCGAAGGGCAGGGGTGTTGCCATGGAGACAAGAACCGAAAGGCCCGCCAGTTGCCCCGTCACCAGCCCGGCCGCCTTGAGGAAGACGACACCAAGGCTGGTCATGATGATGCCGAAGGCCAGGCCTTGCACGTCATCGAAAATGTCTTTGGCTCTGGACATGGCCGTAGGGCTCCGAAGGATCAGGACAGCTGGCTGGCCGGGGAAAGGGCATGGGGCAAAGTGCCGGGGGCATCCTGCTTCAGCTCCCCGTCCAGCACACCGGCGAGGATATCCGCCGTGACCGGGCCCAATGTAAACCCCTGATGGCCATGGCCGAAATTCACCCACAGGCCTGTTTCGCGCGGCACCGGGCCCACCATGGGCAGCATGCCGGGCAGGCAGGGGCGGGTGCCGGACCATTGCGGCTCCTCGATGCGCGGACCCAGTTCGATCAGCCCGCCAACGCTGGCCTCGGCCCGGCGCAGCTGGCGCGGGTCAGCCTTCGCACCATGGGCCACAAGTGCCGCTCCCGAAGAAAGGCGCAAGCCCTTGCGCATGCCCGCCACAACGATGCCGTTCGCGGCATCCAGGAAGGGGCGGCGCGGCATCTGCGGAGCCTGAAAATGGGCGTGATAGCCGCGCTTCAGCACCATCGGCACAGTGATTCCGAAGCGCGCCAGCAGCTGCCCGGTCCAGGGGCCAAGGCAGAGCACCACGGTTTGCGCACTGACCGGCCCCTCCGCGCCCGCCACCTGCCAGCCCGAGGAGGTCCGCCGCAGCGTCGCGGCATCAGCGGCGGCGATTGTGCCGCCACGGCTTTCAAAGAGCGCGGCATAGGCCTTGGTGAGGCCGCCGGGATCGGAACAGCTACAGCTGCCCGTGTAGTGAATGACGCCTGCGGGAGCTTGTAGCAGCACAGGCTCCTCGCGCATCCAAGCCGCACCGGCCACAGCACGGAATGGCACGCCATAGGCTTCCAGCAACCGCCGGGCCTCACTTGCGGCAACTTCAAAGGCCTTCGGATCACGATGCAGAATGGCCAGCCCCTCCCGCGCAATCAGGTTGCCACTGCTGGAGGCCTCTATCAGCGGCTCATGAGCGGCGCAGGCCTTTGCCGTCAGCTGGCTGTAAACGGCTGAGACAGCCCGGTGCCGGGCCGGGGCCGAGGCCCGGAAATAGCGCCAGAGGGCAGGGGCCATTGCGGCAATACCAGCCGGGGACCAGACAACATCATTGCTGGCCCCAAGCGCGTAGCGCAGCAGCGTCAGAGGATCTCGCGGCATGGCATAGGGCTCTGCGGCCTCAGCCTGAATGACACCGGCATTGCCGTAGCTGGTTTCTTCTCCCGGCGCTCTCCGGTCCGCAAGGACCACACGGTGCCCGCGCCCCTGCAGCGCCAGCGCGGTTGAAACGCCAACCATACCGGCGCCTAGCACGATAATGTCCTGCATTGATGAGGTTCCTTGAGAGCGGAAAGTCAAGGCCACGGGGACCGGCCAGTCAACCGCGCTGTCCCGGCCTTGAGCCGGGACGGCGCAGAGATTGTTTGTCTTCACGCCTGCGCGATGACGGTGATTTCCAGCTTTGCATCAATCATCAGCCCGGACTGGACCGTGGTGCGAACGGGCAGGGGGTCGGAGAAGAATTCCGCATAGGCCGCGTTGAAGGCGGCGAAGTCCTTGGGATCCGTCAGATAGCAGGTGCAGGAGACCACATGGGCCATGGTCAGGCCCTCGCCTTCCAGCGTCGCCTTGATGCGCGACAGGCAGTTGCGGGTTTGCGCTTCGATTCCTTCAGGAATGGAGCCATCGGCAGCAAAGCCGAGTTCACCGGCCAGATAGACGGTGGAGCCGGCGCGACGGACCTTGGAGAAGGGGAGTTTGGCTGGGGCGGTCATGGTTCAGTCCTCTGTCTGGGTGGAAGAACATTTGCGGCTTTCCGCAAGCGCGGACAGGCCATTGATCAGCAGATCAAGCAGGAACTCATAGCTGGCGCCGTAGGGCACTTGCGTCCCGTTCTGCCAGCGCAGCACGAAGATGCGGTTGGCAATGTCCGGCAGGGCTGCATGGGTCAGCGGGTAGAGGGCCGGGTCAATGGCGGCCACCTGCTGCTGGAAATGGCTCTCCCAGCCGCTGCTGTCACCTTGCGGGCCGGGCGCAAGTTCCATGGTGACGAAGCCGCCAAGCCCGCCGATCAGCGCATTGAAGGCATGGGTCAGGTCATTGCCGCGAAACCCGCCATCGCGCAGGGCTGCCAGCACGGTTTCCACCCAGCCGAGATTGGCAACGCCGTTCGACTGCATTTCCGCACCCAGCAGCGGCGCGAGGTTGGGGTGTTCATGCACCAGCGCCCGGTAGCCGAGAAACACCTGCCGCAGCCGCAGGCGCCAGTCCGCCGAGCGGTCAAAACCGGCGGGCAGCGCGCTGGTGATCGCGCCGGAAATGGCGGCAAACAGGTCTTCCTTGGTGCCGCCCACGTGCCAGTAAATGACATTGGGCGAGACCTGCAGCGCTCTTGCCAGCTCGCGCAGGGAAAAACCGGCAAGGCCCTTCTCGTCGATCTGCGCAATCGCAGCCGCCACGATCTGCTCCCGCGTCAGGCCAACGGACGCGGCCCGCCCGCGTGGCGGCTTTGCAGGTTTGAGGCCGTCTTCTGCCACCATCTTTCCCTCAAAGGCTCAGGAAGCCATCGGCCTGAGACAGGCTGGGGGCGGCCTTGAGCGCCTCGAGGTCCGGCCCGTGCAGAGCAAGATCAGGGATGCCCGCGATGACAGCTTCCAGCTCTGCCGCAACAGTCAGAACGCCAAGGTCATCATGGCGCTTGCCGGCGATCTGCAGGCCGAAGGGCATGCCGTTGCCATCAAATCCGCAAGGAATGGTGATGGAGGGATGGCCTGCAATGGTCGAGGCATAGGCCATGGCGAGCCAATGGTAGTAGCTGAGCGTCGGCTTGCCATCGATCTCAGTGGGATAAAGCTCATGCCAGTCACGCGGGCTGATGCAGACGGCGGGGGAAATCAGCACGTCCCAATCATCGAAGAAGGCCTGCCAGCGCTGGTAATAGACACCCTGCTGTGTCAGCGCGCCCGCCACATCCTCACCGCTGAAGGACCGGCCTTCGCGGACGTTCTCCGTGACATTGGGACCGACAAGGGCCGGAAATTCATCCACCCGCTTGCCGTGGGTGCTGACGAAGAGCACACCGCGCAGGACGGAGAAGATCCGGTCCGCATTTGCGCAGTCCGGCGTTGCCTCATCCGCCGTGCCAAAGAAGGGCAGGAGGGTTTTCACCGCCTTGCGGAAATGATCACGCACCAGCCCCTCGACCGGCGCAAAGCCGTAATCTTCGGTGATGGCCACCTTCAGGCTGGACAGATCGCGCCGGGGCAGGGCGGCGAAACTCTGCGCATCCCAGAGAGTGCGGCCGTTGATGACCGTGGTGTAGGGGTCCTTGCGGTCAGCGCGGGCGAGAACAGACAGCATCAGCCCCGCATCGGCCACAGACCGCGCCATGGGACCGGAGGTGGACATGGGGATGAGGCCAATGGCCCGCGTGTCACCCGGCACCACGCCGGGGCTGGGGCGGAAGCCAACAACGCCGCAGAAGGCTGCCGGATTGCGTAAGGAGCCACCCGTGTCCGAGCCCGTCGCCAGCGGCGCATATCCGCAGGCGAGCGCAACGGCGGAACCGCCGGACGAGCCGGCGCAGCTGCGGGTCACGTCATGCGGATTGGCGGTGACGCCATAGACCCGGTTGCGGGTGTTGCCGCCTGCGCTCCATTCCGGATTGTTGGTCTTGCCCAGCGGAATTGCGCCCGCCGACCGCATGGCCGCGACAATGGCGTCATCCTTCGTTGCGATGTTTCCGGCAAAGAGTTCGGAGCCGAAGGTGGTCGGCAGACCTTTGACGTCGATCATGTCCTTGACGCCAAAGGGCAGGCCATGCAGCGGACCAAGCACATCGCCCCGCGACAGCGCGTCATCGGCGGCCTTCGCGTCCTTCAGCAGAGCATCAAAATCACGGGCAACCAGCGCATTGACCGCATGGTCCACCGCTTCCACCCGGCTGATGCAGGCCTGTGCGAGCTCTACCGCTGACAATTGCCGCCGCACCATCATCTGCCGCGCCTCAAGGGCTCCAAGATCAGCGGGGTCCGTGGCTTGAGAAGGGGGGCGGGCGGCTGCAGACATCGGCAAGGCTCCAGCGGAAGTGGCATATGTCACTATCGGTAGCGCACAATTGCACGATGTTCAATTGGTTTGAGGGGGGAGGCAAGTTCTGTGCGGCACTGGCGCCAGATCGGAACTTGTCTGCAGGAATGCTGCTGAACGCAGGGTAGAATCAGGATTGAATCTGAGTCACCGGTTCATTCTCTCCGCTGCGCTGCCGTGACGATGGAGACCGTAATTGAGTTGAGCAGCGGGTTAATCCAGGTTGAGCGCCCCTTACAGGTCCCGGCTCAGGGGCCGGGACGGCACGGTGTGCTGCGCAACATCCGTGCCAACAGCCCGGCCTCCTGCTCCTTGCCTGCCACCACTTCGCACCGCCCCGGCCTTGTGCTGGGGCCTGTAAGGGGAGCACATGCGCTTGCCATGTCATCCCCGCCTTCGCGAGGATGACAAAGCGGGAGGCTGGGGGAAAAAGGGGCCTCACTCCACCGCAAACAGGCTGATCACCACGCCCTTGCCGAGCCTTGCGCCACGGCTGACAAAGATGGTGCGGTTGACCCATTGATAGCGCGGGTCGCCGGTTTCGAGCCTTGCGGAGGAGCGCATGTAATAGGCGTCGGGGGACACATCGCCGCCTTTGGCAAGCTCTGCCATCACATCCGCCGGGCCGTGGCGAAAGCCGCTGTCACGCATTTCGATGAGGGCGCCGTCTTCCGTTTCGAAGGCGTAGCGGGCATCGAGCACCGCCAGCCCGCCTTCGTGCAGCGTCAGCCAGTCCGCGCCCAGATTGAGAATGCGGCCGTTGAGACGGGGGCCGGAGACCGTGCCGCCGGTGATCTGCATGATCTTCCGCTCACCGCCTCTGCCTTGCCCCATGGCGCGGGGCGGCGCGACCTCGACCCGGAGGTCGCAGACATGCACAAGGCGTGGGGCAGCCAGGGCAGGGTATTCGCGGCTCATGTCTTCCGGCGTGCGGCTCGTCATTTGCGGCTTCCTTCCATGGTGTCACACGGGCGCTGGGGCTGGCACCCTTGCCCCTTCGGCGATCATGCGCGGGGCGGCATTAAGGGCATCCTTGGCAAAGCCGGCAGCGGCCTTGTAGGCGCCCATGAAACTTGCGCGCTCTTCAGGTGAAATCACGTCATCGATGTTTTCAAAGTCACCGCCACAGCGCTCGTCCACCATATTGAGAAGGCCGAAGGGGCCAGCGCCCCGGTTGCGCAGGATGAGCTGGGAGACGGGGCCGCAGAGCTTTTCGTCAAAGGCGGAGAGTGCCTCCGGCGTGACGCCATGGTTCAGCATCATGACGCCGAGCGTGCGGGCATCGATGATGGCCTGGCTCGCACCATTGGAGCCGGTCGGATACATGGCATGAGCTGCATCGCCCATCAGCGCCACCGGGCCATCAATCCATGTGTCCACCGGGTCCCGGTCGATCATCGGGTTTTCATAGGCCACATCCGCACCGCGCAGCAGCGCCGGAACATCCATCCAGTCATAGGTCCAGTCGGCGAAGTGATGGAAGAAATCCTCCACCTCCACCTGACGGAACCAGCCAGTGGCATCGCGCTTGCTGATGTCGTCATAGGTGACTTCGGCAATCCAGTTGATGCGGGCAAGGCCGGTCTGCGGATCAACGGGTGAAATCGGATAGATGACCATGCGGTGCCGGTGCGAGCCGAGGCCGATGAAGGACGAGCCCGTGCGCACCGGCTTTGCCATCGCCGTGCCGCGCCACATGACGGCGCCGCCCCAGTGGATCGGCGGCTGGTCCGGGTGCATCTGCGCGCGCACGGCCGAATGGATGCCGTCAGCACCGATCAGCAGCGTGCCGGTTTCCTCACTGGAAGAGCCATCCGCATGGCGGAGCAGGGCGGTGACGGTTCCATCCGGGTTCTTGCGGTAGCCGGTGACCTTCGCCCCCAGAACAACAGCTTCCTCACCGGCGCGGGCGCGGAAGGTCTCATAGAGCAGCATATGCAGCTCGCCCCGGTGCACGGCATATTGCGGCCAGTTGTACCCCGCCTCCAGCCCGCGCGGCTCGGCGTAGATTTCCTGACCGTTGCGGCCGACAAGCGCCCATTCGCGCGCCGGAACACCCACCTTGTCCAGCATGTCTGCCGTGATGCCGAGATCGAACAGCTCGCGCACCGCATTGGGCTGGATGTTGATGCCAACGCCCAGCGGCTTCAGCTCGCGCACGGATTCAAACACCTTGCAGCGCACGCCGATCTGATGAAGCGTCAAGGCCAGCGCCATGCCGCCAATTCCGCCGCCTGCGATCAGGACCAGAGGTTCCGTCACCCGCATTCCTCCCCGAGATTGCTTTTGGCAAGGGGTATAGCGGGAGCAGGGCGAAATGGGAATGGATTTGGCGGGGAGGGATCCGTGCTACCGGTGTTGAGGCATGGTTGCCGGATCGCGCGCGCCATGCCGAAGACTGATGATCACAACTGCGTCTGAGTGAATTTCGTAGAAGATGACATATGGATAAGGCCTTGCCACGATGCGGCGCAGACCTGTAGAACTTGTTACAATTCCGCTTCGCGGATAATCGGCAAGGAGACTTAAAATCGCTGCGATACGCGCTTTGACCCGGGCTGCCGCAAAAGGATCCTCATGGTCTATCTGAAAGAGGATTTCCTCAAATTCCGCCAACGCCTGCGGTGTAAACTTCAGCTTCACAGGCCGTGTTTCGCCCAGACTGCGCGAACATGATCGTCAGACGCAAACTCACCACGCGCTGCCTGTGACCGGGATATGGATAAAGACGCAATTTCCTCCGGATCCAATTCGTAAACAGCCATATCGTCTTCCGAACCGGCAAGGCTTAGAAGCACGCATGCAAGCTCGTCCTGCTGCTCAGGCGGAAGCCGGCGGACTTGATCAAGGGCTTGTTCAAGAAGCTTGGTCATTCTTGGAGTATGATCGTTTTCTTCAGAGAATGGAAGAAAGAAGGCGGTTTCAATCGTGCCGGCTGACCAGACGGAGATATTCCAAGATCCTTCGCATCGCCGGGGGAAGGGCGTCCGGTGACACCCAGCTGAGGGACGATATCTCATCAGGGTTGGCAAGAAGCGCGCCGGTCGGGTTCGCAAAGAGATAGCGCAGATCGATATGGACATGCGCCGGCTCGTTTTTCTTCCTGTTTTCAGGGATGCCGTGGACATCGATATCGATGGGAAGCCGGGCCTGCAGCTGCGCGGTGAGACCGGTTTCTTCGGACAGTTCCCGGGCGGCTGCTTCATGGGGCATTTCTCCGGCATCAATGTGGCCGCCGGGAAACAGCAGTTTTCCGAGCGTGAGATGCTCCACCATCAGGACTTTGCCATCCTGCAGCAGCACGGCGCTTGCGGTCACATGCGCCGGAACCGTCGACCGGGCGGTCATATCCGCATCGCTGCGCCAGAGCCGGTCAATGGCGGAAATCTCGTCCTGACGCGCCGGATGGGCCGCGCAAAAGGCGCTGATCAGGTCTTTGATTCCGGTATTCTGTTTTGAAAACAAGGCTATGGCTCCACAGTCCGGACGGGTCGTTCAGCGGGCCGCGATGGCCTTTAGCATGGCAGAAGCCGGCGCAACTGTCGCGATCTTGCCGTCCATATAGGCCAGCGAGACACGGGCGTGTTCCTCGTCATAGGAGGCCGTGCAGTCCCGTGCAATGGTAACGCGCAGATCGCGCTGATAGGCATCGATGGCAGTCATGCGGACGCAGGCATGGGTGTTGATGCCGCACAGAACCACATGCCCGGCGCCCATATGCGCCAGCCGGTCTTCAAGGTCCGTGCGGAAAAAGGCGCTGTAGCGTTTCTTGACGATGACCACATCTCCGGGCCGCCAGTCGAGATCCGCATGAAGCTGCGCGCCGCGCTTGCCCATGATGGTGGACTTGATGTTGCGCTCACGCATTTCGGCAAAGGCATCGCTGAGCCCGGGCTCGAACTCCTGACGCACCCAGATGACGGGAAGCCCGGCCATCCGGAAGGCAGAAGCCAGCCGGTTGGTCTGCGCAATCAGCTCTGCCGTTCGCCCGGCGTCCCAGCTGTCGAGAAAGTCGTTGAGCAGATCGATGATGATGAGACAATGTGAAGTCATGGCGCGAAACAACCGCAGCACCGTGTCATCCATGTGACGGGTGGCATGTGACGGGTGGCATGTAACGGGTGATATGCAACGGGCAGCCTGTGACAGGCGGCCTCGCTTCGGCGCCAATCTCATCAGATATAGATAAGTTCCATAATATATCTTATCCGACATTTGCTGAATTCAGTACGCTGGCGGAATGGTGGGCGTTGCCAAGTTTCGCAAAATATGCAACTTTGCATAAAATGCGCAATTTAGGAAATTCCATTATGCTCACACCTGAACAGTGCAAAGCCGCGCGTGCTGTAGTCAACTGGTCTCAAACAGACTTGTCTAAGGAATCTGGCGTTTCCCTGAGGGCAATCCAAGAATTTGAGGCCAAACAACGAAAGCCGAATCCAACGACCCTTCAAGGGTTAAGATCAGCCCTTGAGCGCTATGGTATTGAGTTTTCGCAAGATGGCGCTTCCCTCTGTTGGGGTTACCTTCGTGGCATCACAATAGACCCCCGCAAGATCGGGCAAGAAAATGATTTGCAGTAAGCTGAAGTCTTAAATTGATCAAGGCAGAGGAAATGGAGGCCAAATTGGCAACAGACGAAACGAGGAATCAAGCTTTTGAAATTATACAAAATCTTGCAATAAGCGGAAAGAAAATGACCAGGTCCGATAAGATGAAGTCCCTATTGGATAACATAAACGCCCTCGCTAAATATCAAAGTGATGTGATCAACCATCTCGACAAGCAGAAGAAACAGGGTTGAGGCGCCATTTCGCAGGCGAACCGATGTGATCCATAACCAACCTAGTGCGAGCCCAGACTGCTAAGCCGGAATGCAAGTTGGTTCTCTGTATGGGACAGCTCACTCTTCCATTCCCTCCACGTCCTGCAAGGCGGCCCGTGCGGCGGAGATGGAGTGGCCGGCGCGGCACATGGCGGCCATGTCCTTGCGGTCCCTGTCGCGGCGGGTTTCCGGGCTCTCGTCCTGGTGACCCTTGCGCCACGGCCCGAGCCTGCGCCGCTGCGCAAAGCGGCGTGCGGCGCTGGCGTCCGAGGTTTCGTCCTGATCCAGCACCGCGTCGATCATCTGACGTGCCACACCTTTGGCCCCCAGCTGCGCGGCGATCTTGCGCGTGGAGGCTCCCTTGCGGCGCAGGCTGGCGAGTTTGGTTTCGGCAAAGCTGCGGTCGTTCACCAGGCCGCTGCGGCTGCATTTGTCCAGCACCGCCTCGATCATCGGCGCATAGACGCTTGCATCCGTGCCATGATGACGGGCAGCGCGGGAAACCTTGCGCTCCAGCACGAGCCGCAGATTGGCCAGCGACGTGGCGTAGCGCTCCAGATAGGCCAGGGCCTGCCGGGTCAGGCGTTCCTCCGTCGGAATGCGCGGTGCCCGGCGTTGTCCCTTGCCGCCAGCGGACCTTGCAGACGGGGGGCTTGCAGATCCCGGCCTTTCGTAACTGCTGCTGGCTGCCCGGGCGCTGTCCGGATGGTCCTGCGCGCCGTCATCGGCCATAAAGCCCTCCGAAAATCCGTTCCATACTAATCAAGGTATTGGAAATATTGGATTTTTCAAGAGTAAAATGGCCAAGTCTGACAGGAGGGCATCAGTGCCCTCCTCCGCCGCCGCCGGCAAGCTTTGGTTTCTCGACAAAGAAGATGGCAGCCAGCAGGCAGACGAACAGCAGCGTCAGCAGCATGAACATGTCGATGAAGGACATGATGAAAGCCTGCTCCGTGACCATGCCCTTCACGGCATTGAGGGCCGCTGTGGGGGCCGTATCGCCCAGCGGCGCATAGGCCTGCGTCAGCATGGACATGGTCTCCTGCACCGGCTCACGGGCGCCATTGACGCTTTCGGCCAGGCGCTCGTAGTGGAAGGCGCGCCGTTCGGTCAGGAAGGAGTTGATCAGCGCAAGGCCCACGGCACCGCCGAGGTTTCGCGTCAGATTAAACAGGCCGGAGGCGTTCTTGATCATCTGCGGCGGCAGCATGCCGAGGGCGATGTTGTTGATCGGCACCATGCACAGCATCAGGGAGCAGCCGCGCAGGATCTGCGGCAGAAGCAGCTCGTAGAAATCCCAATCCTGCGTCAGGCCGGTGACCAGATAGGTGCCAAGGGCAAAGCCGCCAAAGCCGATGCCCATCATCACGCGCGGATCGAGCACGCTCATCAGCCGTCCTGCGATGGGCGCGGTCAGGAACATGGCAAGGCCGCTGACGAACATGGTCTCGCCGATCTGCAGCGCGGTGTAGCCGCGGATGCCGGAGAGATAGACCGGATAGAGATAGGTCAGGCCATAGAGCCCGATGCCCATGACGAAGCTGAACAGGCTGCCCATGGCAAAGTTCTTGTTGCCGAAGGCGCGCAGGTCCGCCACCGGCTCATCCACCGTGAAGGCCCGGTAGAAGAACAGCAGCGCCGCCGCGCCCGAGAGCACGGAGAACAGGACGATGTGCTCGCTCTGGAACCAGTCGTCGTTGGTCCCCTCCTCCAGCACGTATTCGAGCGAGCCGAGGAACACCGCCATGGCGGCAAAGCCGGTCCAGTCGAACTTGTCGAGAAGGCTCATGTCCGGCTCGTCGAAGTCGATCAGTGTAACGGCGGCAATGGTCACGAAAACGCCGGGAATGACGTTGATCAGGAACAGCCAGTGCCAGGACATGAAGTCGGTGAGATAGCCGCCCAGCGTCGGGCCGATCGTCGGGGCCAGGGTTGCGACGAGGCCGATGACCGGCGACACGATGCTGAATTTCTCGCGCGGGAAAATCAGATAGGCCGTCGCAAACACGGTGGGGATCATGCCGCCACCCAGAAAGCCCTGCAGCGTGCGCCAGAGGATCATTTCGTTGATGGTCGTGGCCGTGGCACACATGAAGCTCATGGCGGTGAAGCCGCCGGCGGAAATGGCGAACATCCAGCGGGTCGAGAGCATGCGCGACAGATAGCCGGACAGCGGGATCATGATCACTTCGGCGATCAGATAGCTGGTCTGCACCCACGGAATTTCATCGCTGGAGGCGCCAAGCCCGGCCTGGATCTCGGACAGGGAGGCCGAGACGATCTGGATGTCCAGGATCGCCATGAACATGCCGAAAACCATGCACAGGAAGGTCAGCATCCTGCGTGTGGTTACGACGGGTTGGGCCGGAGCGGCCATCGTTGTATCTGTCATGTTGCGTCCGCCGCCCTTGTGGGGCGCCCGCTGTCAGCGGGCGCTCGCGGTCTTGCTGCCGGGAAGGCCCGTTATCCGCGTGCCGGTGCGGGTATCGACCTCAACGACCACGGACATGCCGGGGCGCAGGACGGAAGCGCCCTCCTCGCTCACCGGCACGGAAATGCGCACCGGCACGCGCTGCACCACCTTGGTGAAGTTGCCCGTGGCATTCTCGGACGGCAGCAGGCTGAAGACGGAGCCAGTCGCCGGGGACAGGCTCTTCACCGTGCCATGCAGCTCCAGCTCCGGATAGGCATCGACGGTCACCTTCACCGAAGCGCCGGGCTGGATGGCGTCCAGCTGGGTTTCCTTGAAATTGGCGTCGATCCGGGCATCGGCCAGCGGCACGATAGAGGCGACGCGGCTGCCGGTCTGCAGGAGCGAGCCCACCTGCGCCGCCCGGTTGCCGACAACGCCGGAAACCGGCGCCCGCACCACCGTGAAATCCAGGTCCCGTTCAGCCTTCTCCAGCGCGGTGCGCGCCGAAGCCACGGCCTGTTCGGCTTCCTTCTTCTGGCTCTCCAGCACGGCCACATTGGCTTCTGCGACAGAAACCGCTGCCCTGCTGCTTGAAACCGTGGCAGACGCATCGCGCATGTTGGCAAGGGCCGTGTCCAGAGAAGCCTGGCTCGACACCTTGCCCTCTGTCAGCTTGACTTGCCGCTCATAACTGGCCTTTGACTCGATCTCGCGGGCCAGCGCGGCTTCCACGGAGGCCTTTGCCTGTTCGACAGAGGCTTTGCCAGCGATGATCTGGCGGGCAATGCGCTCCACTGCCGCTTCGGCGCTGGCCACACTGTCCTTGGCAGATTGCACGGCCAGCCGGTAGTCGCCATCGTCAATGCGGGCGATCACCTGCCCTGCTTCCACATGCTGATTGTCGTTCACCTCAATGCTGGCCACATAGCCCGACACCTTGGACAGGACCGTGGTGATGTCGGCAGAGACATAGGCATCATCCGTTGATGCCATGAAGCGGCCGTGCGTCCACCAAGCGTAGCCCTCATAGGCTCCTGCTGCGATGGCCAGCAGGAGGATGGCGCGCAGGACCTTGCCCGCCTTGCCCTTTTTCTTCGCCGTAGTGCCGCCCTCTCCTGCCTGTTGTCCGGAGGCAGGCTGCGGGTCTCCCTGGGCATTCCGGGCACGGGTGGGGGATGGTGCTACCGGGTTGCCAGCGGGAGACCCGCTGCCATCCGCCGCGGGTGCAGCCGCGCGGCGTTCCTCTCCACCGCCGGTGGGGGTACCGGAAGCGGGGGATTGTGTTTCTGTCTTGAGAAGTGTGGCAGTGGTGGTCACGGCGGGGGGAGCCTTCGTTGTATGCCTTTCGCACATAAATAGTTTGACTGAACGGTTCGGTCAATAGATGATTTGGGCAAGCGCCCTCCAGAAAAAGAGCCCTTCCCCCACTGAAATAACGGCATCTTCCGGGTGGAGTTTGACAGAGTGCCCTTCACGAACCTACGTAGGGGCAACGCCGCTGCGAAAAAGTTGAAACGGATCATGACCGCACAGGATGCACAGGTAGACGGAGATAAGTCCGGCCAGCTCGCCAATGCCAAACGCCACCAGATTCTGGATGGAGCACGCCGTGTGTTCCGTGCCAATGGCTTTGACGGGGCCAGCATGGAAACCATCGCCCGTGAGGCCGGGGTGTCGAAGGGCACGCTCTATGTCTATTTCGACAGCAAGGAAGCCCTGTTCAAGGCGCTGATCCTGAAGGACAGGCAGATGCAGCCTGAGCATTGCCTGACTGATCTCGACGACAGCGCACCGCTTTTCGAGGCCCTGATGCGGCTCGGCGGGGTCTATCTGTCCCGGATGATCCTTCCCGAAACCATCTCGACCCTGCGCATGGTGGTCGGTGCATCGGAAAAATTTCCGGAGTTTGGCGCCCTGCTCTATGAAGAAGGCCCGAAGAAGGGCATACGCCACCTCAAGCAGTTCCTGTTGCACCGGCACGAGATCGGCCAGATCGTCGATTGCGATCTGGAGCTGGCCGCCACACAGTTTCTGGATCTGTGCATCGCAGGCACCATGCGCCGGATGCTCCTTGCCTCGGGCTCGTCTCCCACGCCAGCCGAACAAGAGGCGATCATTGCCGCCGCCGTGCGCGTGTTCATGAAGTCCTATGCGGTGGACAACGGCTGACTGAGGCCGGTCAGTCCGAAGACCCGGGGGCCGCTGCCCCGCCCGCCAGCCTGATCACCATGCCGTCATGGGCGGGTTCCACATGCTGCGGCAGCTCACGGCAGAGCGTGGCATAGTCCATGTCGTTGTGCATGTTGGTCAGGATGGCCTGTGCGGGCTTCAGGCTTGCGATCCAGTGCAGCGCATCATCCAGCGAGAAGTGACTGGGGTGCGGTGTGCGGCGCAAGGCGTCGATGATGAACAGCCGCAGACCGGCAAACCGCACGACTTCGCTTTCGGGAATCTCCGACACATCAGGAAGATAGACGATATCCTGAAAGCGGAAGGCGAGCGAGTCGATCTCCCCGTGGTGGACCGGTATGGGCAGGAAGCTGATTGGCCCGCCTGCTCCGGTGATCACGGTTTCCACGCCTGCCGTCAGCCGCCGCTCGTCAAGGATCGGCGGATATGAAGATCCTGGAGGCGTCTCGAAGCAATAACCGAAAGCTGCATGAGCCCGCGCGGATGTGGGCTCGTCCATATAGACCGGCACCTTCATGCGGTTGCGCAGCGCCAGCATCCTCAGGTCATCGATGCCATGCAGGTGGTCCGCGTGGGCGTGGGTGTAGATCACGGCGTCGAGGTAGCCAACCCCGGCCTCCAGCAGCTGGGCGCGCATGTCCGGCCCGGTGTCGATCAGCACCGTGGTATCGCCGCCCTCGCCCCTCTGGCGGACAAGTAGAGCGCAGCGGCTGCGGCGGTTGCGCGGCTCGGCCGGATCACAACGCCCCCAGTCGTCACCAAGACGCGGCACGCCCCCTGATGATCCGCAGCCGAGGATGGTGATCTCCAGCTCTGCGCTCATTCTGCCTCCGGCCGTTTCGCCTTGGAGAAGAGACGGAAGAAATTCTCCGTCGTCTGCCGGGCCATGTCCTGCGCGCTCACACCATGCACTTCGGCAAGGATCTGGGCGGTGAAGGCCGTATAGGCCGGCTCGTTGCGCTTGCCGCGCCAGGGCTGCGGGGCGAGATAAGGTGCATCGGTTTCGACCAGCAGCCGGTCACGCGGCACGCTGGCGGCAATCTCGCGGATCTCCTCCGAGCGCTTGAACGTCAGAATGCCGGAGAAGGACACATAAAGCCCCAGCTCAACCCCGCGCCGGGCCAGCTCCGGGCCGGAGGAGAAGCAGTGCAGCAGCGCCGGGAAGGCCCCCTTCCCCATTTCTTCGGTCAGGATCGCCATCATGTCCTCATCCGCATCGCGCGAATGGATGACGAGCGGCAGCTGCGTGCGCCGGGCCGCCTCGATATGGGTGCGAAGCCCCTGCGCCTGCGCGGCGCGCGGCGCCTTGTCGTAGAAGTAATCCAGCCCTGCTTCCCCGATGGCAACGACCTTGGGATGCTGGGCGAGCTGCACCAACTCGTCCGCCGTCACGTCCAGTTCCTCCTGGGCATTGTGCGGATGGGTGCCGACCGAGCAATAGACGCTGTCATAGGCCTCCGCGATGGCCAGCACCTGCGGGAACTTGCGCACCCGGGTGGAGATCGTGACCATCAGCTTCACGCCAGCCGCATGGGCGCGTGCAATCACCTCGTCCCGCTCGGCCTCGAAGTCGGGAAAATCGAGATGGCAGTGGCTGTCGACAAGCATGGGGAAGCCTTGGGGGAACCTTGTGGATAACATGCGGGCAATCCATGTGGAGAACCGGTGCCCTCCCCTGTGGATCAACCTTGAAAGTCTTTGAAAGAGCGGGGACTTTCCCGCTCTCTCGCATTTTCGCAGCTTATGCGTCCGCCTGTTCCGGCTCCACATAGCGCGGGAACGCCGGTTCGGGCTTCGGGATCTCCACGCCAGCGGCAAGCCGCCCGCCCGCACCAAGCGTTGCAAAGCTGCGTACGCCCGCCGGAACCGAGAGGTTGTCCAGCAGCTTGGCCGCTGCAGCCGGGGTCACCGGCTGTGCCAGAATGGCGATCTGGCGGATCACTTCGGCCGTGACATAGAGCACCGTGTTCATGCGCTCCGGATCGGTCTTCTTCAGCGCCCAGGGCTCCTGCGAAGCAAAGTAGCGGTTGGCTTCGGCCACGCAGGCCCAGATGCAGGCAAGGCCCGCATGGATTTCCTGCTTGCCGAAGGCGGTGCGGCAGGTGTCCAGCATGGCGTCAGCCTGCGCCAGAATGGTCTCGTCGGCCGGGTGAAGCGCACCCGGCTGCGGCAGCTTGCCGTCGCAGTTCTTGGAGATCATCGACAGCGAACGCGACGCCAGATTGCCCAAGTCATTGGCAAGGTCGGCGTTGATGCGGTTGACGATTGCCTCGTGGCTGTAGTTGCCGTCCTGTCCGAAGGGCACCTCGCGCAGGAAGAAATAGCGGGTCTGGTCGAGGCCGTAATGCTCGATCAGGCTGAAGGGGTCGATGACGTTGCCGACCGACTTCGACATCTTCTCCCCGCGATTGAACAGGAAGCCGTGGGCATAGACGCGCTTGGGCAGCGGAATGCCGGCCGACATCAGGAAGGCAGGCCAGTAGACCGCGTGGAAGCGGATGATGTCCTTGCCGATGATATGGGCATCCGCCGGCCAGTAGGACCAGCGCGCATCCCCCTCATCCGGGAAGCCTGCACCGGTGATGTAGTTGGTGAGCGCATCCACCCACACATACATCACATGCCGCTCGTCGCCCGGCACCGGAATGCCCCAGTCGAAGGTGGTGCGCGAAACGGACAGGTCCTTCAGGCCACGGCTGACGAAGCTGACGATCTCGTTGCGGCGCTCGGACGGGCCGATGAAATCCGGATTGGCCTCGTAATGGGCCAGCAGCTTGTCCTGATAGGCGGACAGGCGGAAGAAATAGCTCTCCTCCTCCACCCATTCCACCGGCGTTCCCTGCGGACCATAGCGCACGCCATCGGCGCGCACTTCCGTCTCGCCTTCCTGGTAGAAGGCCTCGTCGCGCACAGAGTACCAGCCGGAATAGCTGTCCTTGTAGATGTCACCATTCGCCGCCATCCGCTTCCAGATTTCCTGGCTCGCCTTGTGGTGGCGCTCCTCGCTGGTGCGGATGAAGTCGTTGTTGGTGCAGCCGAGGGCCTCCACCATGGCGCGGAAACGGGCGGAGTTGCGGTCTGCCAGTTCCTGCGCGGTGATGCCTTCCTTGCGCGCCGTCTGCAGCATCTTCTGGCCGTGTTCATCCGTGCCCGTCAGGAAGAACACATCCTTGCCGTCCAGCCGCTGGAAACGGGCCATCGCATCGGTCGCAATCGCCTCATAGGCGTGGCCGATGTGGGGCACACCGTTGGGGTAGGAAATGGCCGTGGTGATGTAGTAGCGGGGCTTGTCGGTCATGACGCTTCGGATGCTTTCGGGCGGGAACTGGCAAAAAACGTAAGAAACGGCCGGACAGGTGTCCGGTCATCAGCAGTGCCTTGCGGGCGGCAAGGCGTCATGCAGGCATTCGCATGGCCTCGGAGAGCGAGCGGAACACGTCGATGACCACCTGTTTCTTGTCGAGATTGAGCGCCTCGGCATCAGCCGCCGCGCGGCCCATCTTTTCCCATACCTCGGTCCACCTGACAAGCCGTGAGGCGTTCCCTGCGTCCGGCCCGCGCAACTGGGCGTGCATCCAGTCCCGCGCCACCGACAGGAAGGCTTCCCAGTTGTCGGTTTCGCCCCTTGCCGAGACGAGATCGGCAAAGGCATGCAGCGCCACCGCATCAATACGCGGCAGGCGGGCGGCCAGATTGTGGAAGCCCTGCGTCACCGCCAGCCCCTCGCCCGCCAGCAGCAGAAGCGCCGAGCGCAGGCTGCCGCCGGCAAAACGCGCCACATCCGCCATGGCAGAAGGATCGGCATTGCCGCCCATGCCGGAGAGCGCCTGCGTCATGGCCCGCTCGTCCAGCGGCTGCAGGTCCAGCCTGCGGCAGCGCGAGCGGATGGTAGGCAGCAGACGCCCCGGCGCGTGCGACAGCACGAAGAACAGGGAGTTCGCAGGCGGCTCTTCCAGGATCTTCAGAAGCGCGTTGGCGGAACTGGCGTTCATGTCATCGGCCGCATCGACAATGCAGATCCGCAGCCCCTGCCCCGACGCCGTGGTGCCGAAGAAGGACACGGTGCGGCGCACCTCGTCGACCGGCAGGTCGGTCTTGAAGCGTTTGGTCTTGTCGTTATAGGGCCTGCGCAGATGCAGCACATTGGGGCTCGCACCTGCCGCAATCTGGCGGCTGACGATATGCCCCTCCGGCACGGCAAGGCTGCTAGCTGCGGCAACCTCGGGTGAAAACCTGTCCGGATGGGCCAGCGCGAAACGCGCAAAGCGGAAGGCAAGCGTCGCCTTGCCGATGCCCTTCTGCCCGCCCACCAGCCAGGCATGGTGGAACCGCGGCGAACGGTAGGCCTCGATCAGCTCGCGCTCGGCTGCCTCCTGCCCCACGAGGGCAAACTGCTCGCGCGGCAGCGGCACGCCGTCGATGGCGTCGACCTCCGGGGTAGCCTCGATGTCTGTATTACGCGCCATGGCCGGATCCCGCCCCTTCCCCGGCCTTCAGGCCGAAACGGGCCGATACCACCTGCCAGATGGCTTCTTCCACGCCGCCGGCATCCTGCGCCCCGTCAATGACCACAATGCGGTCCGGCTCCGCGTCCGCGAGCTCCAGGAACAGCTGCCGGCGCCGCTCGTGGGTTTCCATGGCGTCGGTCTCGAACCGGTCCGGGCTGTTGCCGCTGGCATTCTGCGCCCGCGCGTCCACGCGCTTCAGGCCGATGGCGGCCGGCACGTCGATCAGCACCGTCAGGTCGGGCCTCAGGCCATTGGTGGCCGTTACCTCCAGCACATCCAGAACCTGTGCCTCGACGCCCGCCTCACCCTGATAGACGCGGGTCGAATCGGCATAGCGGTCGCACAGCACCCACTCCCCGCGCTCCAGTGCCGGGCGGATGGTCACATCCACATGGTCGGCACGGGCGGCAGCAAACAGCATCGCCTCACCGCGCGGGCCCAGCTTGCGCGCAGCTCCTGACAGCAGCACCTCGCGGATCATCTCCGCCCCCGGCGATCCGCCCGGCTCACGCGTCAGCGTCACGCCCAGCCCCTGTTGCAGCAGGCGGTCGCGCAGGCGCCGGATCTGGGTGGACTTGCCCGCCCCCTCCCCGCCCTCAAATGTGATGAACCGCCCCAGCGCCAACGAAACTCTCCAACTCATCCGCCCCGCAGGGCGCTGCATCACAGCCAGCCAAACAGCAGCTGGCGCACACCATTCATCGCCCGCTGGCTCAGCGTGCCTTCGGTGACGTCACCGCCCGTCAGAAGCGGTGCGCGGTACACGACGGCATCATCGGGTCCAAGAACCCTGATTTCGCCCACCTGCGTGCCCTTTTCAACCGGTGCAATCAACGGGCCGTCATATACGGCGCGCAGACGGTAATTCATCGTGCCGCCGTTTGGCAGCAAGACCTCGACCGTGCGCCCCGCAACCAGCGGCACCTCTCCCGCCGTGCCGCCAAAGACGCGCGCGCTGGCCACATGAGCCCCCGCGTCAAACAGGCGGTTGAGGGTAAACGCATCCCAGGCGCCCTCGACCAGGTCCTTCAGCGCGGCCAGCCGCGCCTTGTCCGCCGGCAGGCCGGAGAGGGCCGCAATCACCCTCCGCCCATCCCGCTCCACCGAGACAAGACCGCTGAATCCGTCCTTTTCACCCTGACCTGCCCCCAGACCGTCGAGCCCGGTGACATTGCCCAGAAACGGGTTCTTCGCCCGCTGGAAAATGTTGTTCCAGGTGAATTCCGGTTGGCTGAACAGGCCGTAGCGGTCCTTGTGCTCGCTCAGGATATAGCCGGCCAGCAGACTGAGATCGCGCGCCGTCACCTTCGCGTCCGGCGCAGGATAGCCGGTTGGATTGGCGAAACGCGTGTTCTTCATGCCGAGCTTTTCAGCAAGCGCATTCATGCGCCCGGCAAAGGCCTCCTCGCTGCCTGCAAGTCCTTCCGCCAGCACGATGGCTGCATCATTGGCGTTGTGAACGAGGAGCCCCTGCAGGAGATCAGACACGGCTATCTGCGACTTCACGGCCGCAAACATCGTCGCCCCGCGTGATGGCGCTCCGCCTGTGCGCCAGGCATGCTCGCTCACCGTGTAGAGTGTGTCTTCGGAGGTCTCTCCGGCCTTCAGCGCATCGAAGACGATGGCAGCTGTCATCACCTTGGCAAGGGAGCCGGGCTCAAACGGCTGATCCGGTGCCTTGGCATAGAGCAGCGTGTCGCTGGACTGGTCAACGAGGATTGCCGTCACAGCCTTTGTTGCAAGCACATCCTGCGCCGCGGCGTCCTGCGGCGGCCGCACGCCAAAAAGCAGAAACCCTGCGGCAAGGGCCGCAAGGCTGAACAATCTGACGCCTGTCTGCAGTGGCCTGACGGCCGTTCTACCCTGCCCGATCATGTCCCGCACATGTTCCACCCGGCCCGGCACAAGCCCGGCAGCGGCCGGGCATTGGCCATGCTGGCCGCCAGATCAGCGGCTCAGCTTCTGAAGGGACGTTGCACTGCTCTCGAAGGTTTCGAATGCACCGAACACGCCATTGATGCGGTCGTTCGCGGCATAGGACGACACGGCCCCGCCGCGCAGCAGGTTGCGCGGAGCGTTAAGTCCCGGCTGCCAGATCATCTGCGGCTGCGCTGCAGCTGCCGGATCCTGATAGGCTGCAGGCGAGGAGCTTGCAGGTGCAGCGGACGGGACGCGGATGGTGCCAAGGCTCTGCGGCTGATCGCCAAGCGTCTGAACTGCCGGAACAGCGGCCGGGGCCTGAACATTCGCCGCCGGGCTCATGATGGCCTGGGCTTCGGTGGCTGCGGAGGATGCACTGACAGCAGCAGGCGCCTGGCTGGCCGAGGCGACCATGATCTGCGCCGAGCTTTCATAGGCAACCGCCGGATCGAACGCGATCATGTAGGACGGATCAAGCTGCGGATGGGTGGTGCCGGAAGTGGAAGCCACGGTCACCGGCTGCGGCAGCGTCAGAGGACGCGGGCGGGGCGCGAAGCTTGGCACATAATTCATGCTGCCTGCCCCCTGCGCCAGCGGCTCGGCAGAGGCAACCATCACAGAAGCGGCAGGCGTGCGCACCGGCCCGGCAGCAGGCGCGGGCGTTGCCGGAGCCTGTGCGAGCATGGTGCCCGGCATCGTGCCGCCCGGCGTCACGGCGCCCGGTCCGTCATAGCTGGCCAGCAGGAAAGCCTCGTCATTGCCATCCATGCGCGCCGGACCGACATACTCGACCTTCACCTTGCCAATGCCGCTCTGCTTGGTCCCCAGCATCTTGGCGACACGCTGCGACAGGTCGATTTCGCGGTTGCCATGGAACGGGCCACGGTCATTGACGCGTACGATCATCGAGCGGCCGTTCTCCACGTTGGTGACGCGGGCATAGGACGGCAGCGGCATGGTGGTGTGGGCAGCGGTCAGGGAGTGACGGTCGTAGATCTCGCCATTGGCGGTCTTGCGGCCGTGGAATGCCTCACCGTACCAGGAGGCAAAGCCGACCTTGGTGTAGCCCGGCTCTTCCTTCGGATGATACCAGCGCCCGGCCACCTTGTAGGGCTTGCCGACGATGGAGCGGCCGCCGCCCTTGGGCACCGGCTGGCCATCGGCGACCACGCGGGGGCTGGCCTTCACGCCGTACTTCGATTCAGGAAAATATTCGGAAGAGCGCTTCTTGGTCGGTGCGCTTTCGCAGGCTGCCAGAGCAAGCGCTGCTGAGAGTGCGATCATCAGTTTCAGGGCGGGCTTGCGGAGTTTCACACCGCCTGCCTCCTGAGCGTCCTTGCTGGCGCATACAGCCTCGTCAGCCATTGCTGCCATCGGGCGTTTCCCCAAACCTTGCATCCTGCCGTCCCACTCACAACGCGTCTGGCGGCCCCAGCACACGCGCTCCATGAAGCCGGTTTCCCGGCGCTGTCTCGCGGTTGCGCAAACTGACCGTTAGGCCTCTTGCGCGCAAGTGCATTCCGCCCCCGCAGAAATGCAACAGCCGCAGTTAATCGCATAGTGGTTACCTGATCCTTACCGCTTCGCCAAGTCCCAAAGCGCCGCAGCGCGCTCCAAACCGCCTGAGGTGCACCGCATAATTCGGGAATGCCGGTTTTCTGCCGTTTGCAGCGAGCTTGCACGCCGTATGGCACATAGAAAAAATTTACCATATCGCAAAGCAGACGGCCGGCGGCACCCGAATCCTGCGCTGAAGGGGCTGGCCCGCGCCGTTCAAAGCCCCTGCCCGCCCCTGTCCCTCGTCCAGGGCGCAAGCTCCCGCTGCCCGGCGGCATGCTGAGGACGCCAGCCGCTCCGGCCAGCCGGTGCAGCCGGTCTCTTTCCTCTGCAAGACCGCCATTGCATCACTTTGTGATCGTCATCACAAACAGCGCGGCCAATGCAGCCTAAGGTCCTCTCACTGCAACGGGCCGCCCCGCCCTGCGCAGGCTGGGGCCTTCCCGGCACCGGCCGCTGATCCTGCACCCCTGCCCACGACACGCCGGATCAGCGGCCCCCTTCCGGGGGATACACGGCGGGCAACTCTTCCTGACAATGCATTGTATGCGCTGCACGGCCGCTGCCATTCTGGCTGCGGCACCCCTGGCGCTCTGCGAGACAGGCACAGCCTTTCATCATGTCATCCCGGTTTGGCGCGAAGCGGCAAGACCGGGATCCCGTGCGACCGGAGCAGGAGATGGCTGACATGGGGGCTACTGGATCCCCGCCTGCGCGGGGATGACAAGATGAGAGGCTGCGGGGCCAGGGCAATCCGCACCACGCCGCCACACATCCCGTGAGCCGCTTTGCAAGCGCGTGGTTCCCGGGTCTGCGCTCCGCTCCGCCCGGGATGACCGCCGAAGGAAACCGCAAGGCTGAGGCCGCCTTTCCGCGTCAATCCTGTGCCGGCCCGGAGATGCGCCTCAAGGTGCCGCCCGCCCCGGCCCGGAGCGTCTTCCGCTAATGTTTCTGCGAGGTTCTCCGGCAGGCTTCCGGCACGTTTTCTGGCAAGTTCCGGGCAGTCCTCACAAATTCACACCACCCCGCTTGACATTCCCCCCCAAAGCCCCGAAACGGTTTGCAGAACGGAAGAGTGGCCGAGTGGTTTAAGGCACCGGTCTTGAAAACCGGCGTAGGTGAGAGCCTACCGTGGGTTCGAATCCCACCTCTTCCGCCAACTATCTTTTTTACACCGGCCGCCATCTGGATGCTGGCAGATAGTTACCCATAACACGGCTTCAAAAATCATTTTTCATGCCCATTGGGCACGTGTAATATAACCGAATAAACTGAGCGTATGAGGCGCCCTATAAAAGGATGCCGCATCATGCGCTTTAAAGTAAGCATCCGGCGTAGACCGCGTCGGTCTGGTTTGCGGTCAATGGCACTTGTTCTGGCTCTTTGCGAAGCCTGCTTTTCCGAGGGTTCTGCGGCGAGCGAGCTTGGCGATGCGTTCACGGATCATGTCTGTGCCGATGTCTGAGGGATCGAAGAGGCCACCATACCAATCCGCGACTTCGTGATGCTGGGGATGTCGTGGCTTTGCCATTGCTTTCAGGAAGTCTTCGAAGCCGGGTAAGCCGCCGACATCTTCCGGCGGCGCTCGTCGTTCACCGTCAAC
>NZ_KB908234.1 GCF_000382365.1 Pannonibacter phragmitetus DSM 14782
GTTGCCTTGGCCCCGCGGCGGTAGGCGCCGCGCACGGCCTTGCCATCAATCGCCACCACCCCTTCGATCCCTTTGGCAAAGGTGGCCGTGAGACGGCGGAAGGCCGCCTCGAAAGCATCGGTGTCAAGATGGCGGAAGACGGTGGAGAAGGTGTCGTGGCTGGGAATGCCATGGGGCAGCGGCACGATCGACTTCAGCCATCTGCGCTTCGAATGGCCGAAGTCCTCCATGTCGGTACAGCTTTCGGCCCCGCAGATGATCGCCGCGATGGCAATAAACAGGATCGACGTCAACGGATGGCGCGCGTTGCTGCTGCGCGGATCAGGCAAAGCTTCAAAACAAGCGGCAAATCTACTCATCGCAACCTCCCGGGACGGAGAACTCATGAATCGATTTGCCTCAGTAAAACAACCCCTTATTCGACATATGCGATTCCCCTGCCCTCAAGGGGGGAGAGGAACTGGAGCCAGCCTGATGGCTCTGACCAACACTCCTGCCCCAAAGCCCCCCATGACCCAGCCTCAAACCAACCTCCCCTCCCCGCGTGGACGCCATCAGGATGAGACGCTGACGGTCCGCATTCTGGATGCGGCGCTGGCGGCCATTGCTGACCATGGCCCCGATGGCGCAAGGCTGGCGGAGATTGCGCGGGCGGCGGGAACAAGCCAGCAGGCGCTGCACCGGCGCTGGACGGACAAGGCCGGGCTGATACTGGCCGCGCTTGAGCATGGAATTGCAGGGCTATCGGACCTGCGCGCCGGGCGGGCCGGGTTTCAGCGCACCACGGCGGGGGAACTGGCGGCGTTCCTGAGCGAAGCCTGCCAGCGGCTGTGCGGAACGGTCCTGGGCCGGGCGCTCGTCCGCCTGCCCCGCGGAACGCAAGGCTGCCCGATGGCACAGCTTGTGGCTGGGCTGGAGGATGAATGGCGGCTTGCCCTGCGGCAGATGCTGATTGCCACGCCCTTTGAAGCCGCGCTCACCGCCCGTATCGAACTGGTCACCGGCTTCCTGCGCCTGCAGACGGGAGCACCACAGCCGCCGCAGCAACGGCTGATCGAGGACACGGCAGCGCTGGTTCTGGGACTGATTGCGCCTGCACAGCCGCAAAGCCCCGGCAGCGCGGAGGCTGCTCTGCCGGGGCTGTGAGGTCTATCCTTGCGGATGCGGCACGAGATCGGGCCGCAGCACCTGCGGGGCTTCCTCCACCGGCTGGCGGGTGAAGCCCTTCACACTCGAGAACGCTTCCGCATCGCGCTGGATCTCGACCGGGCTCAGCACATAGGCCGCTGCCAGTTCCGCCAGCGAGCGCAGCGCATGCATGTGGATGCGCTCATAGCCATGGCTGGCATCGACGCCGAAGGTGGCCAGTGCCGTGCGCACATCCGCGCCCGCTTCAACGGCGGACGCCGCGTCGGAGCGGTAGTAGCGGAACACATCCTTCTGGTAGCGGATGTCATGCTGGCGGCACAATTCCACCAGCTTGCGGGTCAGATGATAGTCGAACGGCCCGGTCTGGTCCGCCATGGCGATGGTGACGCCGAACTCGTCCGAATTCTGCCCCGGCGCTGTGGTGCCGTTGTCGATGGCGACCAGCGAGGCGATATCCGGCGTCAGAACGGCCCCTGCCCCGTGGCCGGTTTCCTCTGCGATGGTGAAGAGGAAATAGGTGTCCACCGTTGGGACAGAGCCCTCCTTCACCAGCGCCTTCAGCGCCGCCAGCATGACGGCAACGCCCGCCTTGTCATCAAGATGGCGGGAGACGATGAAGCCATTGGGCAAGAACTCCGGCTGCGGATCCATCGCCACCATGTCGCCGATTTCGATGCCGAGACGCTGAAGATCCGAAGCCGAGCGCGACAGCGCATCAACGCGGGCTTCCACATGGGGCCAGCCGGTGGGCTGAGTGTCCACTTCCGTGTTGAATGTGTGGCCGGACGCCTTCAGCGGCAGGATGGAGGCCCGGTAGGCACCTGCGCCGGAAAAGATGGTCACCCGCGCACCTTCGGCAAAGCGCGCCGACCAGTGGCCGACCGGCACAAGCTCCAGCCGCCCGTTGGGCTTCAGTGCCTTCACCTGTGCCCCCAGCGTGTCGAGATGGGAGACGATGGCCCGTGCCGGACGCGGCGCCTCGCCCGGAAGCCGTGCACGGATTGCGCCGCGCCGGGTCATTTCATAGGAAATGCCAAGATCTTCCAGATAGGCACAGACCCAGCGCACCACCTCATCGGTGAAGCCGGTGGGGCTTGGCACGTTCAGCAGCGCCATCAGCACCCGTTCCAGCTCTTCCACATCAATGGACGGCAAGCTCAAAGGTCACCTCCCCCGCGCCAGGCGGCCCGGACAGGCTGGGGCATGGAGAGGGGAAACAGGAAATCGACGAAGCGCTCCGCCGTCGGCTGCGGCTCGTGATTTGCAAGGCCGGGGCGCTCGTTCGCCTCAATGAAGTGATACTCCGGCTCACGCGGGTTCTTCACCATCAGGTCGATGCCCGTCACCGGGATTTCGATGGCCTTTGCCGCCCGCACGGCTGCGTCAATCAACGCACCGTGGGTTTCGCCCGTCACATCATGAATGGTGCCGCCGGTGTGCAGGTTCGCCGTGCGCCGCACCCGGACGCTCACGCCTGCCGCCGGAACATCATCAAGGCAGTAGCCTTCCAGCCCGAGGCAACGCCCGGTCTCCGCATCCACGGGAATACGGGACTCGCCCCCTGTTGCCGCAGCCCTGCGGCGGGACTGGGCGGCAATCAGGTCGCGGATCGGCGTCACCCCGTCGCCGGTCACTTCGGCCGGCTTGCGGATGGCGGCGGCAACGACCTTGTAGTCGATCACCACCAGCCGCAGATCCATGCCCTCGACGCAGGCCTCCAGCAGCACATCGGCGCAGTGCTGGCGGGCAACGGCTATGGCCGCCATTGTTTCCTCAAGCCCGGTCAGGCCGATGGCGATACCCTTGCCCTGCTCGCCGCGCGCCGGTTTGACCACCACCTTGCCATGGGCTGCAAGGAATGCCTTGACCGTTTCCTCGTCGGTGGCCAGCGCCTGCGCCGGAACGCTGATACCGGCCTGCTCCACCACACGGCGGGTGGCGGCCTTGTCATCACAGATCGACATGGCAACGGCGCTGGTGAATTCGGACAGCGACTCCCGGCACTTCACCTGCCGCCCGCCATAGGACAGGCGGAAGAAGCCGCCCTCCGCATCCAGAATATCCGCATGAATGCCCCGCCGCCGCGCCTCGTTGACGATGATCGCCGCATAGGGGTTCAGCGCCGTATCGACTGCAGGCCCGGCATAGAGCGCCTCGTTGATGGTGTTTTTCTTCTTGACCGTGAAATAGGGCACGCGGGCAAAGCCCAGCTTCTCGTAGAGCTTTATGGCCTGCTCATTGTCATGCAGCACGGAGAGGTCCATGAAGGGCCGCCCGCGCCCCTTGAAATGCTCGGCCAGACGGCGCACCAGCGCCTCGCCTACGCCGGGAAACTTCGCCTTGGGCGACACGGCAAGGCACCAGAGCGAGGCCCCTGCAGCCGCGCCATCCGTTGCCCGGTCATGATCCACGCCCATGGCGGTTCCGGCGATCTCGCCGGTTTCCTCTTCCTCGGCGACAAGCACAGTCACCGTCCGCGCGTCCATCTGTGACCAGAAGAAATCGAGCGGCACAGGCACCATGCCGCGCTCGGCATAAAGCCGGTTCACGGCCTCAGCATCGGCACGCGAGGAGGCGCGGCGGATGGTGAAGCCGGGGCGGCGGTTACGCGCCGTGCGGTAGGTCGCCAGATCCAGCCGGAACATGTGCGAGGGATCGAGAAACAGATCCTGCGGGGCTGCGGCCAGCAGCACATGCGGATCGCGCACATAGATGGCGATATCCCGCCGCCCCGGCACCTCGGCGAGCAACGCCTCCACCAGCGGCTTCGGCTCGGCGAAGGTGCCGCCGAAGATCAGCCGTCCCCAGCCGCAATCAACGCTCGCATCCGGGTCGCCACCAGCCTCGTCCAGACGTATGCCCGGCTTCAGCCCATGCTCACGCAGCCGCAGCAGCCGGTGGTCATAGGCCCGGCGCGGACGGTTCAGCTCAAGTTCGCTCATGGATCAGATTCCCTGTTCCTGCAGCCACATTTCCAGAAGGCCCACCTGCCACAGGGCAGAACCCCTGAGCTTCGTCAGGTGTTCCCTCGGCTCAGCCAGAAGCATGTCCGCATAGCGCGTGTTGAACAGGCCACGCTGGCGCGCCGCCGGGCTGTGCAGGGCCTCGCGCACCATCTCCAGCGTTTCGCCTTCCAGGTATTTCAGCGCCGGCACCGGGAAGTAGCCCTTGGGCCGGTCGATCACATCCGCCGGGATCACCTTGCGGGCCGCGTCCTTCAGCACACCCTTGCCGCCCTGCGCCAGCTTGTGCCGGGCGGGAATGCGGGCCGAAAGCTCCACCAGCTCATGGTCGAGGAACGGCACCCGCGCCTCCAGCCCGAAGGCCATGGTGTGGTTGTCGACCCGCTTCACCGGATCGTCCACCAGCATGATGTTGGTGTCGAGCCTCAGCGCCTTGTCCACTGGATCGGCAGCGCCGGGCCGGGCGAAATGCTGCTCGACGAAGGCAAGGCTTTCATCGCGCTCCGGCAGATACTCCGGGCTCACCTGCTGGCGCAGTTCGGCATCCGTGCGGTCGAAGAAGGCATCCGCATAGTCGGCCACCGGCTGGTTGGAGCCGGCCAGCGGCGGATACCAGTGATAGCCGCCGAAGACCTCATCCGCCCCCTGCCCCGACTGCACCACGGTGATGTGCTTCGACACCTCCCGCGACAGCAGGTAGAAGCCAATGTTGTCATAGGAGACCATCGGCTCGGACATG
Source organism: Pannonibacter phragmitetus DSM 14782 (assembly GCF_000382365.1). Lineage (GTDB taxonomy): Bacteria > Pseudomonadota > Alphaproteobacteria > Rhizobiales > Stappiaceae > Pannonibacter > Pannonibacter phragmitetus. The sequence goes on from NZ_KB908234.1 coordinate 4,852, forward strand.
GCCTTCACGGCGGCGGGCAGCTCGGCGCGCATGTCGGCGGAAGGCACGAAGATCTTGTGGTGGTTTGTGCCATAGTGGCGGGCGATCAGATCCGAATAATGGAACTCGTCGCCCTTCTCGCCATTGGCCTCTTCGAAGCCGATCGAGAAGGTGGCAAGGTCCTTCTGCCCCTCGTCGGCCAGAAGGCCGGTGATGAGACTGGAATCGACCCCTCCCGACAGGAGCACACCCACCGGCACGTCGGCCACCATACGGCGGCGCACGGCAGTGCGCAGGCCTTCCAGCACCATATCGCTCCACTCTCCGGCGGACCGGGTCTCATCCGCATTGCTGCGTTCGAACTCCGGCTTCCAGTAAAGATGATCGGAATAGCTGCCGTTCACATCATAGGTGCGGATGGTGGCTGCGGGCAGCTTGCGCACGCCCTTCAGCACCGTGCGCGGCGCAGGCACAACCGCATGCCAGGTCATGTAGTGGTGAATGGCGACCGGATCGAGCGTGGTGTCGATACCCCCGCCCGCCAGCAGCGCCGGGAGCGTCGAGGCAAAGGCGAGGCGGCCCTTGCTTTCGGCCAGATACAGCGGCTTGATGCCGAAACGGTCGCGCACCAGATGCACCCGGCCCGTGTCGCGCTCATGTACCGCGATGGCGAACATGCCGTGGAACCGCTCCACGCAATCGCGGCCCCACTGGGCCCAGGCCTTCAGGATCACTTCTGTATCGCTGGTGGAGGCAAAGCGCTGGCCGAGCTTGCTTAGCTCTGCCCGCAGCTCCGCGTGATTGTAGATGCAGCCGTTGAAGACCAGCGACAGGCCCGCGTCCCGGTCCTGCATCGGCTGGGCGCCGCGCTCGCTGAGATCGATGATCTTCAGCCGCCGGTGGCCGAGCGCAACGCGCCCCTGCTGGGTGACCCCCATGCCATCGGGTCCGCGGGCTGCCATCGCGCGCGCCATCGCGTCCACGCGCCGCACATTCGCGTCGCCATCGCCAAAGACCACTTCTCCACACAAGCCGCACATATCCGGGCCAAGCCTCCATTTGCTATTATTGGTGCATGATATATAGGGCTCTAATCATTAGAGTTCAAACTATTAGGGCAAATCATGCCGCAGAACGCCGAAGCGACACGTATTTTCAAGGCCTTGCGCCGCATTGTCCGCGCCATCGACCTGCGCTCGCGCGAGGTGGCACGCACGGCGGGTCTGACCATTCCGCAGATTGTGGTGCTGCAGGCGATCCGCGATCTGGGGGACGTGACGACGAAGGCGCTGTCTGTTCAGGCAGACCTGAGCGCGGCGACGGTGGTGACCATTCTGGACCGGCTGGAGGAGCGCGGGCTTGTGGCGCGGGAGCGATCAGCCACAGACCGGCGCATCGTCCATGCCCGGCTCACAGAGGAAGGACGCACGGTGCTGGAGCGCGCGCCCGCGTTGCTGGACGAAGAATTCGAAGCCCGCTTCGCCCGTAAGGACAGCGCGGCCCAGCAGTCCCTCGCCAGCGCCATCGAAGAGATCGCCGCCCTCATGGACGCCCACCGCCTGGACGCTGCCGCTATCCTGACGATGGGCGAGATGACGGCAAAAACGCCGGAGTAAGGCCAGATGCGGCTGATCGCGGAGGAGAGAAGCTTGAGCCAGCCGTCTGGCACGGAGGCTCCTCTCCCCTTGATAACGAGCGCCGGGATGCAGGCTCTCACGCCCGGATGATGTTGTGCTCCGGACCGAAGGGGAAGCCGGTGATGTTTTCGGCGCCGGTTTCGTTGACGATCAGGATGTCGTGCTCGCGGTAGCCGCCAGCGCCCGGCATGCCTTCGGGGATCATGATCATCGGTTCCATGGAAACGACCATGCCCGGTTCCAGCACCGTGTCCACGTCCTCGCGCAGCTCCACCGCCGCCTCGCGGCCATAGTAATGCGACAGCACGCCGAAGGAATGGCCGTAACCGAAGCTGCGGTATTGTAGAAGGTCATGCTGGCGGTAGATGTCATTCAGTTCGGTAGCAATATCGCAGCAGCGGGCACCAGGGCGGATCAGCTTCAGCCCGGCCCGGTGAACCTCGCAGTTCACTTCCCACAGCCGCAAATGCGCATCGGAGGCATGCTCGCAGAAGAGCGTGCGCTCCAGCGCGGTGTAATAGCCAAAGATCATCGGGAAGCAGTTGAGGCTGAGAATGTCGCCTGCCTCGATCTTGCGGTTGGTGACAGGATTATGCGCCCCATCGGTGTTGATGCCGGACTGGAACCACACCCAGGTGTCCATCAGTTCCACGAAGGGGAACGAGGCGGCGATTTCCCGCACCATGGCCTGCGTGCCTGCCAGCGCCACCTCATGCTCGCCAACGCCAGCGGCAACCGCTGCCGCGATGGCTGCACCGCCGATATCGCAGATGCGTGTGCCATGGCGGATCAGCAGGTGCTCCTCGGCGCTCTTGATGGTGCGCATGCGCATCACCGCATCGCTCACGTCAACGAGTTCGATGCCGGGAAGCGCGGCTTCCAGCAGGGCCTTCAGGTCAAGCGACACGTGGTCGAATTCGATGCCGAGCCGCTTCGGCTTCCGCCCGCCCCGGAAGAGGATCTCCGACACCGCATGGAAATAGTTGTCCTTGCGCCAGTCGGTATAGGTCAGCGCCGTTCCATGCAGGCGCCGCCAGGGCTGACCGCCATCAATGCCGGGCACCACCGCCGTTGCCGCCTCATCATCAACGATGAAACCGAAGCGGCGGCCGAAAGCGCAATAGAGGAAGCCGGAGAAATAGCAGATGTTGTGGTAGCTGGTGAAGAGACAGGCATCGACGCCAAGCGCCTCCATGCGGGCGCGCAGCCGGTCCTGCCGTCCCTGCATTTCCGCCGGAGAGAACGGTGACCAGCTCTTCTCCCCGTTCTCGATCACCTGCAGCCGCGTCATGTCTTGCGCCATATCCATGCTCCATCTTGACGAACCGGCCAGAGCCGGACCTTGAAAATCAGCTTCTGAAACCAGAACGGGCCGGCCTCCCGAATGGGAAGCCGGCCCGCCAGGCCTGAACTCGGTGCTGGAAGAATGCCCGGAACTGGCGTACCGCCCCGGGTCTCCAAAGAGCCTCAAGAGGCCTTGGAGGAAGCATCATTCCAGCGATGTCGTGCCGCTCCGCTGCGCGGAACAGGCGTTTGAATTTGCTTCAGTCTGCGTGATCCGGACGCATCTGATCAAGCGGAGCAACGCGCCAAACACTTGTCAAAATGCGCCAGCTCCCGGGTCCGCCTGCCGCATCAGGCCGGTGTCACGCCGCGCAGCCGTTCAGACCGGCGGCGCAGCAGTTCCAGCACGCTGAGGAGAAGGATCGACAGCAGCACCATGATCGAGGCGACCGCCAGAATGGTGGGCGAAATCTGCTCGCGCAGGCCGGTAAACATCTGCCAGGGCAGTGTCTTCTGAGCGGCAGAGCCAAGGAACAGCACCACCACCACTTCGTCAAAGGACGTGATGAAGGCAAAGAGCGCGCCCGACACCACACCCGGCAGGATCAGCGGCATCTGCACCTTGAAGAAGGTGCGGATCGGCCCTGCCCCCATGCTGGCGGAAGCACGCACCAGGCTCTGGTCAAAGCCGACCAGCGTCGCCGTCACCGTGATGATGACGAAGGGCGTGCCAAGCGCCGCATGGGCCAGAACCACTCCCCAGTAGGTACCTTGAAGGCCGATGCGGGAGTAGAAGAAATACATGCCCGCCGCCGAGATGATCAGCGGCACGATCATCGGCGAAATCAGGATCGCCATGATGGTGGAGCGGAAGGGCACATGGTTCTGCGACAGGCCGATGGCTGCCAGCGTTCCGAGCACGGTTGCGATCAGCGTTGCGGCCGGTGCGATGATGAAGGAGTTCCTCAGCGCCTGCTGCCAGTCCGGATTGGTGAAGAAATCCATGTAATGCTTGGTGGAATAGCCTTCAGGATCCAGCGCCAGCATGGCAGGCGTGAAGGTGAAGAAGTTCTCCGCGTTGAACGAGAGCGGAATGATGGTGATGATCGGGAAGATCAGGAAGAAAAATATCAGCGCGCAGATCGTGCGGAACGTGTAGTGCCACGCGATCTGGCCGGCCGATGCATAAGGAGGAAGGGATGACATGGTTTCTCTCCTTACCCGAGCTTCACGTTGTCGATGCCGACGATCTTGTCATAGACATAGAACAGCACCATCACGGCCAGCAGCAGCAGGGCACCGAGCGCGGCAGCGAGGCCCCAGTTGAGTGATGTGGAGATGTGATAGGCGATGCGGTTGGAAATGAAGATGCCCGAGGTGCCGCCCACCAGCTCCGGCGTGATGTAGTAGCCAATCGCAAGGATGAACACGAGCACGGCCCCGGCCCCGATGCCGGGCACGGACTGCGGGAAATACACGCGCCAGAAGGCCGTCCAGTCATTGGCGCCCAGCGAACGTGCCGCCCGCATGTAAGACGGAGAAATGGTCTTCATCACCGAATAGAGCGGCAGGATCATGAAGGGCAGCAGGATATGCGTCATGGCGATGACCGTGCCGGTGGCATTGTTCATCATCACGAGGCGCCCGTCATTGCCGATGAGCCCGACCCAGATGAGAAGATCATTGATGACGCCCTGCTGCTGCAGCAGAACCTTCCAGGCGGAGGTGCGCACCAGAAGGCTGGTCCAGAACGGCAGAAGCACGAGGATCATCAGCAGGTTCGACGTGCGCAGCGGCAGCTGCGCCAGCAGGAAGGCAACCGGATAACCCAGAAGGACGCACATGAGGGTGATGGCAATGCTCATCAACAGCGTGCGGCCAAAGAGCATGATGTAGATGCGCTCGTTCTCCGGCAGACGCTCTATCCCCTCCGCGCCCTTCTTGGCATCGACGGCCGCCAGGAAATAGCCCGGCGTATAAGCTCCGGAATACTGCTTCAGCGTGGTCCAGATATCGAGCCGGCCCCAGTCCTTTTCGGCTGCGATCATCTGCCCCTTGATGTCTGCCCCCTCCAGCCGCTCCACGAGACGGCCGGACTTGCGCATCAGGCTCGACATGCCGGAAGTCTCGTAGTTGAGACGGGTCCCCAGACGGGTATGGGTCTTTGCCGCCACAGCCTCCTTCAGGTCCTCCGCAAGCGCGGCAAAGGCCGGTTCGCCGGGAAGTTTCCCTGCGGCCGGATCCCAAGCCTCCAGTGCCACGACGGTGCGCGGCAGCGTGTTGGGCACGATGCTGTTGTCGACCGAACGCAGCAGCATGTCGAAGATGGGCGCTGCGAAAGTCAGCAGGATGAAGAAAAGCAGCGGCGCAATCAGGATGAAGGCCCGCAGTTTCTCGCGTCGCAGCGCTCTGGCAAGGCTCGCCTTCAGCGGGCGGCCATCCTGGGTCAGGACAGGACCTGACGGAACTGCACCGCCCGTCCGTGGTCCGCTTTGTCCCGCTCCGCCTGTCACGGCTGCGGCTGGCGCATCGGCAATGGTCATGGGTTCCGGAAATCCAGCTTGAGTATCTTTTCGGGCCATTGCTCCGGGTCAGAAGCAGGCCCTGCTCTTCCCCTGCCCCGGTCCTGGCTTTGGTTTTGACCTTTTCTTTGGCCTTAACCTGAGCCCTTGACGGCCTGCCGGGCGGCGGCCCCGGCCGCACGGCAAGCCAAGGGGCGGGAAAGATGCCGGACAGCTGCGTCTGGCGCAGCCATCCGGCACGTCAGCGGCGTTGGAGTCTGGCTTACTTGGTCAGCCAGACCTGGAATGCGGCTTCCACCTCATCCTGGTTGTCAGCCCACCACTCGATGTTGTTGACCAGATAGTTCTTCTGGTTTTCCGGGTTGGTCGGCATATGCGGCGCCATCTCGATGCCGAGTTCGGCATGCTTGCCGACGAGCGGCTGCGACGAGGCGCGGGCCGGGCCGTAGGAGATGTACTTCGCCTGATCCGCCAGACGCTGGGTATCGGTGGCGAACTTGATGTATTCCTTGATGAGCGGCAGCTTGTCTTCCGGCACATCGGCGGGGATGACCCAGCCGTCGAAGTCGAAGACCTGCCAGTCCCACAGCATGGCGACCGGCTGCTTCTGCTCCTCGATCACCGAGAACAGGCGGCCGTTGTAGGTGGAGCCAAATACAGCCTCTCCATCGGCGAGGCGCTGCGGCGTTTCTGCGCCGGCGGACCACCAGATCACGTCCTTCTTGATGGTGTCGAGCTTGGCAAGCGCCTTCTGCAGCCCTTCCGGCGTGGACAGGACCGTGTAGAGGTCGTCCTTGGCAACACCATCACAGAGCAGCGCCCATTCGAGGTTCTTCTTCGGGCGCTTTTCCAGGCTGCGCTTGCCCGGGAAGTTTTCCGTGTCGAAGATATCGCACAGCCTCGTGGGCACCTTGCCGTTCCAGGCGGCCACATCCGTGCGGTAGCCGAAGGTGGTGGAGAACACGATCTGCGGAATGAAGCACTTGTTGATCAGCGACGGGCCGAAGTCCTTGGTGGCCGTGCTGCCATCAGGGGCGGCGGCCAGCCATTCGTCAAAGTCGATCTCCATTGCCAGGCCTTCGTCGCACAGGCGCTGGCTGTCCGGGCCTTCCACGTCGACCACGTCCCAGGTCACGTTGCCGGCCTCGCTCATGGCGCGCAGCTTGGCGACCGCTTCGTTGGACGATTCATCATTGATGATCTTCACGTCCTTGCGCAGTTCCATGAAGGGCTTGTGGTATGCGTTGTTCTGCGAGGCCGAATAGGCGCCGCCCCAGGACACGATCGTCAGATCCGCGGCGCTTGCGGCGCCGGCCGACAGAACAATGGCCGAAGCCATAAGTGTGCTTGCCAGTCTCATCAGTGCTGCTCCCCTTTTTGAGCATTGGGCCGCTTGCCGGCCAATCAGGTGCAGGCTGTTCCGCCTGCCCGTATATTACGCTACGGCATCGAGTGCCTTGCAATCCTTCTTCGCCCAGCCGATCGGCACGGTGCTGCCGGTCTCCAGCTGACGGCGGTCGGCGCGGTTGCGCACCTTGACGATGAACTCGCTGTTGCCGCAGACCGTCATGCGCACGCGGATATGGTCGCCAAGGTAGATCAGTTCCTCGATCCGGCCCTGCAGCATGTTGTCCATGGGCTTTTCCGGCGCCAGTTCGACGCGCTCCGGCCGCAGCGACACGGTTGTGAAGTCGCCGGTGCCGCCCACATTCACCTTGTCCGCCACAAGCCGGGTGCCGTCAGGCAGCATCACTTCGCAAGAGCCATTGTCCACCGAAGCCACGGTGCCATTGAGCTTGTTGTTTTCGCCGATGAACTGCGCCACGAAGGAATTCTGCGGCTCCTCGTAAAGCATGTCCGGCGTCGACAGCTGCTGGATGATCCCGTCATTGAACACGGCCACCCGGTCGGACATGGTCAGCGCTTCGGTCTGGTCGTGGGTCACATAGACCACGGTAACGCCGAGATTTTCATGGATGTGCTTGATTTCATACTGCATCTGCTCACGCAGCTGCTTGTCGAGCGCGCCCAGCGGCTCGTCCATCAGCACCAGTTCCGGATCAAAGACAAGGGCGCGGGCCACGGCCACACGCTGCTGCTGGCCGCCGGAGAGCTGTGACGGGCGGCGGGAGCCGAGCTTGCCCAGCTCCACCATCTCCAACGCCCGCTTGACCTTGACCTCCTGCTCCGCCTTGGCCATGCCACGCACCTGCAGCGGAAAGGCCAGGTTTTCAGCAACGGTCATGTGCGGAAAGAGGGCATAGTTCTGAAACACCATGCCGATGCCGCGCTTGTGCGGCGGCACCTTGTTGATCGGCTTGTTATTCAGAAAAATTTCACCGTGAGTTGCAGGCTCAAACCCGGCCAGCATCATGAGACATGTTGTCTTCCCGGACCCGGAAGGCCCGAGCATCGTGAGAAACTCCCCCGGAGGAATGTCCAGATTGAGATTTTTGACGACGAGACTTTCTCCGTCATAGCTCTTCTGGACATTCTCGTAACGGACTGACGCCCCTCGATTTTTCGCCATCTGTTCCCCATTGCGATGCGGGCGGCTTTTTATTTTGTGCCGCTCACGCATTTGTTGCCGGGATCATGTCCCGGCGGTCCCCGTCGTGATGACCTCTTGAACCGTCATCCTGAACGCTAGGAAAGCAAAAAAACGGAAACAACAAAAGGGGGCAATTGGAATTTTTTGAACGTTTTTTATTCAGGCCCAGCGTCAATATTTGCGCACACCCAATATTGCAGGAAAATTTTTCCCATATAAAGGCCATCGCAGCCCGAACCGTTCCGGAGCCGCTGAAGTTCTGGAGGATTTCAGCCTGGGGCCGCTGCCTGAGGAAAAGGCAGAGACAAATCCTCTCGTAACCTGCACATGAAAGCATCAGGCACAGGTAATCTGCTGCAAGTCTCAAAACGCCATCCACCGGCCTGAATCCGACACCCTCAACCGGTGCGGTATCACGGGTTTTCATCAAAGCAGGCCTCTGCCAGCATATCGGGCAGCTTGCCCGGCCAGCGCGGCGCGGCTTAAATGCAGCCCTTGGGTGAAGGCTCTGAAAGGATACAGGTTCCCGTCATGCAGCACGAACATGGCACTTCCGCGCTCCGGCAGGCGGTCATCGGCACGGCCCGGGCGCTGGTGACGCGCGGCCTGACGCGCGGCACCTCGGGAAACGTGAGTGCCCGCTGCGAGGGCGGCTTTCTCATCACCCCTTCCGGACGGCCTTATGAAAGCCTGACGCTGGACGACATCGTCTTCATGGACATGGGCGGCGGCTATCATGGCAGCGTCCTGCCCTCTTCCGAATGGCGGATGCATCTCGACATCTACGCCGCCCACCCGGATGCCGGCGCCGTGGTGCATTGCCACTCGCCGCGGGCAACGGCGCTCGCCTGCCTGCGCCGCCCCATTCCGCCGTTTCATTACATGATCGCCATTGCGGGTGGTGATCACATCGCCTGCTCGGCCTATGCCACATTCGGCACACGCGCCCTCTCCGAAGCCATGCTTCAGGCGCTGGGTCCCCGCCGGGCCTGTCTCCTCGCCAACCACGGCCAGATCGCCTACGGCCGGGACCTGCCAAAGGCACTGGCCTTGGCGGAAGGCGTGGAGGAACTGGCGGACCAGTATCTCTCGGCCCTCTCCGGCGGCGAGCCTGTGCTGCTGTCTGCCGAAGAGATCGAATTGAACATCCGGAAGTTCAAAAACTATGGAAAACAGCCGGGCGAACTCGACCCGGACGCTGGCGATGCCTTTGAAATGCCGCAGCAACGCGCCTGAGGCGTTCTGGCAGTACAGAAACTTGAGGGACGGGAGCACTCATGCGGCTTGGAATTGACTGGGGCGGCACCAAAATGGAAATCATCGCGCTGGATGACAGCGGGGTGGAGCTTTACCGCGAGCGGATGCCGACACCGCGCGGCGATTATTCCGCCTGCATCGAGGCGGTAGCCTTGCTGGTGGCCAATGCCGAAAAGGCGACCGGGTTGACCGGCACGCTGGGGCTCGGCATTCCCGGCTCCATCTCGCCGGGCACCGGCCTCGTCAAGAACGCCAATTCCACCTGGATGAACGGCATGCCGCTGGACAAGGATCTGGAGGCCCGTCTCGGCCGTCCGGTCCGCATCCAGAATGACGCCAATTGCCTTGCGGTCTCAGAGGCGACAGACGGCGCGGGCGCGGGCGCGCATTTCGTGCATGCCATCATCATCGGCACCGGCTGCGGCTCCGGGATCGCCATTGATGGCAAGGCCCATCGCGGGGCCAATGGTATCGGCGGCGAGTGGGGCGCCATCCCCGTGCCGTGGATGAAGGAAGACGAATATCCCGGCCCCGAATGCTGGACCGGCCATCGCGGCACGATCGACCGCTGGTGCTCGGGCACGGGCCTTGCCCTCGACTACCGAATGGCCACGGGCCGGGACCTGAAGGGCCACGAAATCATCGCCGCCAAACGGGCCGGGGAAGCCGGGGCCATCGCGTCCTACGAGCGCTATGTCAGCCGCCTCGCCCGCGCCATGGCCATGTCCGCCAATCTCATGGACCCGGATGTCTTTGTGCTCGGCGGCGGCATGTCCAACGTGGACGAGCTTTACACCGACCTGCCCCCCGCCATGGCACCCTATATCTTCTCCGACACTTACGGCGTGCCGATCCGCAAGGCCGTCCACGGCGACAGCTCCGGCGTGCGCGGCGCGGCCTGGCTGTGGAATGATTGAAGGCTGAGAACCTGCCCTGTCCGCTGTCCGGGCTGAAGCGGGGCTGCAGTCCGGGACGGCAGCGTGTGGGCCTCAGGCGGAGATGACCTGAGGCCGCGCACTGTCACGCCACGGGCACAAGCCGCGCCAAACACACTATCCCGTCACCACCGAAGACCAGCGGCGCATCCGTTTCATCCGTAACGAGAAGACAATCGCGCGGCTGAAGCGTCTCTCCGCCGCTCTTGGCCAAGGCAACGGTGACACGGCCTGACACGCAGACCAGCGCGATGATCTCCCCGGCGCCGGGACCTGAGCATTCGAGACCGTTGCCCTCCTCAAGCGTCAACCGCTCCATGGAGTGACGGAACGCTCCGCGCCGGGTCATGACGTTGAAATCCAGCACCTGGCCATCGATGAGGCGGCCCGTGACGGAAATGCCACCGTCGAAGCTGGTGAAGGCGCCGGGGGTATCAAGAACGGCCTCTCCGCCAGCGCCGGAATCGAGGCCAATGCCAGCCCCGTCCACCAGCGCCAGCGTCCGGTCGATGCCGGTGAAGGCCGAGAACGGGCCGTCGCTGGCAACCTCGGCCATGGACAGCCGCCAGCCGAAGTCTTCAAGCCCTGCCCCTTCCGGGAAAACGGCAAGTTCATGCGTGATGCCGCCGCCGTTCTTCCAGGGCATGGCCCGCGCCATGCCCCAGCGGATGAGCTGTGCCGCCATCAGAACATCACTTTCGGCAGGAAGGTGCCGATCTGCGGAACAAACCAGATCAGCGCCATGGCGAGGATCTGCAGCAGGATGAAAGGCACGACACCCTGATAGATCATGCCCGTGGTAACTTCCTTGGGCGCTGCCCCGCGCAGATAGAACAGGGAGAAGCCGAAGGGCGGTGTCAGGAACGAGCTTTGCAGGTTGATGGCAATCAGCACCGCCAGCCACACCGGATCATGTCCCATGAGGATCAGCGGCGGGATCAGCAGCGGCAGCAGGATGACGGCGATTTCCACGAAATCGAGGAAGAAGCCGAGCACGAAGATGAAGGCCATGGCAAAGATCAGCGCGCCCGTGGGCCCGCCCGGCATGGCCGCCAGAATGTTGGCCACCCGGTGCTCGCCGCCAAGGCCGACGAAGACCAGCGAGAAGAAGGACGCCATCAGGATGGTTGCGAAGATCATCGAGGTGACGACCATGGTCTGTGTAAGCGCCGGGATCAGCGTGCGGGCGCCAAAGGACTGGCGCAGCGACACGGCAACGGCAGCAAGGCCTGTCAGGGCGAGCAGCGCATAGGCACCCGCCACCGTGTATTCCAGCGCCCCGGCGTCCGAGCGCTGCAGCCGCACAGGATAATATCCGGCTGCCAGCACCAGCACGAAGAGCGCGATGGCACCGCCGAGGATCAGCCGCTTCGGGCCGCCCTGCTTGTAACCGGCCAGCAGAATGGCGCCGATGGCCCCCACGGACGCAGCCTCGTTGGGCGAGGCAACGCCGAAGAGCACGGCGCCCAGCACCGCGACGATGAGGAGGACGGCGGGCAGGATCGCGCCCATCACCTCGCCGCGTGTGGCCTTCCGGTCCAGATCCTTCATGGCCGGCGCATCTGCGGGCACCAGCCAGGCGCGCAGCAGCACATAGAGCACATAAAGCGCCACCAGCAGCAGCCCCGGCAGCAGCGCGGCGGCAAAGGTCTGTCCGACGGAAATGGTCTCGATGGAGAACTTGCCCTGCTTGTACTGCGCCTGCTGGAAGGCGGAGGACATGACATCGGCGAGAATGATCAGCAGCGTCGAGGGCGGAATGATCTGGCCGAGCGTGCCGGAAGCGCAAATGAGACCGGCCGACAGGCGCGGATTGTAGCCGTTGCGCAGCATGGCCGGCAGGGCGATCATGCCCATGGCCACCACCGTTGCCCCGACAATGCCGGTGGAGGCGGCCAGCAGCGCGCCGACCAGCACAACCGACACGCCCAGCCCGCCGCGCATGGAGCCGAACAGGCGGCCCATGGTTTCCAGCAAGTCTTCGGCAATCCGGCTTTTTTCGAGGATCACCCCCATCAGCACGAAGAGCGGAATGGCCGTCAGCACCGGATTGGTGAGCACCGCAAAGAAGCGCTGACCGAGCGCGCCCATCAGCGACAGGTTGAAGTCACCCAGCGCAAAGCCGAGCAATGCAAAGCCCGTCGCCACACCGGCAATGGTGAAGGCAACCGGATAGCCGAGCAGAATGAAGCCGATCAGCGCGGCGAACATCAGGATATCAAGCGGGATCATGCGGCGCTCCGCAGCTTGAGGCAGTCACGCAGGAAGGCGGCAAGGCCCTGCAGGAGAAGCAGGACGCAGAACACCGGAATGAGGCTCTTCAACAGGAAGGAAGCGGGGATGCCGCCAACGGAAATCGGCCCTTCCAGAATGGCCCAGGAGCGCTGCACGCTGGGCCAGGAATAGACAAGCAGCATGACGAGCGAGGCGCCCAGCAGCGCCACGTGGCCGAACAGGTCAATCACCGCCTGCCCGCGCGCCGTCATGCGGGCGTAGTAGATATCCACCCGCACATGGCCGTTGACCATCAGCGTGTAGCCTGCGCCCAGCATGAAGACGCTGGCATGCAGATAAAGCACGCCCTCATTGAGGAAGATCGAGCTGTAGCCGAACACATAGCGCAGCAGCACGATGACGAACTGCAGCAGCACCATCGCCAGCGCGAACCAGATTGTCACCGCGCCGACTGCCCTGCTGACCCAATCCAGAGCCCTGGCAAGCCGTTCCATTCCCTCTTGTCCCCTGCTGCTGCGGGCGTTTGCCGCCCTGATCCTATTTGCTTTCGCTGCACCTTCGGCCGTCATCCCCACGCAGGCGGGGATCCAGTACGCCCGGTGTTTGGGCAATGTCTGCACCGGACGCAAGGAGAGAGGAAGGACTATCGCTTCACCGCAGCACCCCTCTCCCCCCCTTGAGGGGGAGATGTCTGCGCAGCAGACAGAGGGGGGTAGCAGCGCTCCGGCAGAGCACCATCTCTCTCACAAGCGGACAGTCCGTTTCACCCCTCTGCCCCCTGGCGGGGACATCTCCCCCGCAAGGGGGGAGAGGAACGGGAGCCTGACTGACTGTCCGGCATAAACATCGTCCGGGGGACTGCGGCACTCTCCCCGGCACCGCAAGCACCCCGGATACTGGATCCCGGTCTTGCCGCCATGCGGCAAACCGGGATGACACCAGAGGCAAACCCCGGCGCGGCTTTTACCCCGCGCCGGAGGGGATGGCTCAGCCGTAGTTGTAGTCGAGGCCGCGGGCGTTCATCTGGCCGGCGTCCGCATAGGGCATGTATTCGACCATCAGCTTGCGGTACTCAAGGAAGCTCCCGGTGATCTTGCGCACCAGCTCGTCATCGCTGTCGCGCAGCTCCTTGACCACCTCGCCCATGGCATTGCCCATGGCGATGACGATCTCGTCCGGCAGCTTGCGCACGGTGACGCCATGGTTGGCGGTCAGCTCGCGCAGGGCCATGGCGTGCTTGGTGTTGTACTCGGTGAGTACCGGGTTGTAGAGGCTTTCGGCCGCATAGGCGACCGCCTGCTTCAGGTCATCCGGCAGAGCTTCCCAGGCCTTCATGTTGACCGCGCATTCTTCCGCCGAACCCGGCTCGCCAACGCCCGGCGCGTAGTAGTTCTTGGCCACCTGCTGCAGGCCGAGGGCACTGTCGGACCAGGGGCCGATGAACTCGCCCGCATCCAGCGCGCCGGACTGCAGCGCCTGGAACATGGCCGGGCCCGACATGGCTTCCACCGCCATGCCCAGCTTGGCGCAGACTTCCGAATTGAGGCCGGTGGTGCGGTACTTCAGGCCCTTGAGGTCATCAACGGAGCTGATCTCGTTGCGGAACCAGCCGAACCACTGCGGGCCGGAGTTGCCGCACAGGAACGGCTTCAGGCCGAAGCGGCCATACATTTCGTCATAGAGCGCCTGACCGCCGCCCTGCATCAGCCAGCCGATCTGCTCGATGGCGGTGAGGCCCAGCGGCTGGGAACCGAACAACAGGATGCCCTTGGACTTGGAGCCCCAATAGGCCGGAACGGCGTGATAGATCTCCGCCGTGCCTTCGGCCACGGCATCGAACACGCCGGGACCGGGGACGATTTCACCGGCGGCGAAAAGCTCCACTTCCAGACGCCCGCCCGACAGGGCGGTGATGCGGTCTGCCAGCATCTGGGCGGCAACGCCCGGGCCCGGCAGGTTCTTCGGCCATGCGGTGACCATGCGCCACTTGGTGATGCCCTGGGCTATGGCCGGGGTGGCAAGGGCTGCACCCGTTGCCGTTGCCGCCGCACCGATGCCCGCTGCCTTGAGGAAATCTCGTCTTTGCATATCAGTTCTCCATCCTGCTGGTTCCACTCAAGAAATGCCTGCTTCTGATTTTTCTCAGTCCTTCAGGATTGCAGGCAGGTTAAGTCCGTTTTCGCGGGCGCAATCAAGGGCGATCTCATAGCCTGCGTCCGCGTGGCGCATCACGCCCGTGGCCGGGTCGTTCCACAGCACATTGGCAATGCGCCGGTCAGCAGCTTCCGTGCCGTCGCAGCAGATGACCATGCCCGAATGCTGCGAGAAACCCATGCCGACACCGCCGCCGTGGTGCAGCGACACCCAGGTGGCTCCGCTCGCGGTGTTGAGCAACGCGTTCAGAAGCGGCCAGTCGGACACGGCATCCGAGCCGTCCTTCATCGCTTCCGTCTCGCGGTTGGGCGAGGCAACGGAGCCTGAATCGAGGTGATCGCGCCCGATGACGATGGGCGCCTTCAGCTCGCCGTTGCGCACCATTTCGTTGAAGGCAAGGCCGAGCTTGTGGCGCAGGCCAAGCCCCACCCAGCAGATGCGCGCCGGCAGACCCTGGAAGGCAATGCGCTCGCGCGCCATGTCCAGCCAGTTGTGCAGGTGGGCATCATCCGGGATCAGCTCCTTCACCTTCTGGTCGGTCTTGTAGATGTCCTCCGGATCACCCGACAGCGCACACCAGCGGAACGGCCCGACGCCGCGGCAGAACAGCGGGCGGATATAGGCGGGCACGAAACCGGGGAAGGCAAAGGCATTCTCCAGCCCCTCGTCCTTCGCCACCTGACGGATGTTGTTGCCATAGTCGAGGGTCGGCACACCGGCGTTCCAGAAGTCGACCATCGCCTCCACATGCACCCGCATGGAGGCACGGGCAGCCTTCTCGACGGCCTTGGGATCGCTCTCCTGCTTCGCCCGCCATTCGGCAACGCTCCAGCCGGAGGGCAGATAGCCATGGACAGGATCATGCGCCGAGGTCTGGTCGGTGACGATATCCGGGCGCGGGCCGCCTGCCTTCATGCGCTTGACCAGTTCCGGGAACACATCCGCCGCATTGCCGATCAGCGCCACGGACTTGGCCTCGCCTGCCTTGGTCCAGCGGCCGATCATCGCCAGCGCCTCGTCCAGCGAATGGGTCTTTTCGTCCACGTAACGGGTGCGGATGCGGAAGTCGGCGCGGGTCTCGTCGCATTCCACCGCAAGGCAGCAGGCGCCAGCCATGACAGCGGCCAGCGGCTGCGCGCCGCCCATGCCGCCGAGGCCGCCGGTCAGTATCCACTTGCCCTTGAGATTGCCGCCATAGTGCTGGCGCCCGGCCTCCACGAAGGTTTCATAGGTGCCCTGCACGATGCCCTGCGTGCCGATGTAGATCCACGACCCGGCGGTCATCTGGCCGTACATGGCCAGGCCCTTCTTGTCGAGTTCGTTGAAATGGTCCCAGGTGGCCCAGTGCGGCACGAGATTGGAATTGGCAATGAGGACACGCGGCGCATCCGCATGGGTGCGGAACACCCCCACCGGCTTGCCGGACTGCACCAGCAGCGTCTCGTTGTCTTCCAGCGCCTTCAGCGCCGCGACGATGCGGTCAAAATCATCCCAGGTGCGCGCCGCCCGGCCAATGCCGCCATAGACCACCAGCGCATGCGGGTTTTCGGCAACATCCGGATGAAGGTTGTTCATCAGCATGCGCAAGGGCGCTTCGGTCAGCCAGCTTTTGGCATTGAGCGTGGTGCCGGTGGGCGGGAAAATATCACGCTGGTTATGGCGGGGATTGGTCATGTTTCCTCTCCGGATCATGTTATTTCATTGGATTTGCAACAAAAAGGAAGATCTGCGGCTTCAGCCGCGCCAGCTGCCTGAAGCGATGGTTTCGAGAATGCTCTTCAAAATGGGCCGCAGCCGCCCTGCCCGCGCCTCGTCATAGGCGTAAGGCGGAAGCTCGGTGGTGAGATGCGTAGACTGCGCCAGTTCCATCTGGATGGCGTGGAAGCCTTCCTCCGGGCGGCCATAGTGGCGCGTGGTCCAGCCGCCCTTGAAGCGGCCATTGACCACGCTGCGGTAGCCTTCTGCTTCCCGGCAGATATTGGCGACAGCCTCTGCCATCGCAGGCGCGCAGGATGAGCCTTCCACCGTGCCGATGTTGAAGTCCGGCAACGTGCCTTCAAACAGGAACGGAATGTTGGAGCGGATCGAGTGGCAGTCATAGAGCACGGCAAAGCCATGAATGGCGTGAACGCGGCGCAACTCTGCCTCCAGCGCTGCATGATAGGGCGCGTGGAAGGCCAACCGCCGGCGCTCGATCTCTGCCGCATCAGGTGCTTCCAGCCAGATGTTCCCGCCGTCAAAGTCCGTCAGCGGCACAAGACCGGTGGTGTTCTGCCCCGGATAGAGGCTTGCGCCATCCGGCGGGCGGTTTGCGTCGATGACATAGCGGTGAAAGGTGGCGGCAACGGTGGTCGCACCGGGCAGCAGCCCGGCATACAGTGTATCAACGTGCCAGTCCGTATCGCTCAGCACCAGCCCGCGCGCATTCAGCTTCGCCCGGATCTCCGCCGGGACGAAAGTGCCCGAATGCGGCAGCCCCAGAACCACCGGACTGTCCCCGCGCTCCACCGTCACGGGCGATGCCGGAACGGCCTGATTATCCTGCGTCATCTGCGTTCAACCCTTCCCTGTGACCGCTTCGTTCCGTTCATCTGTTCTTGTCCGGGCGCGCTGGCGCCGCCCCCTGCTGTCATCCCCGCGAAGGCGGGGATCCAGTAACCCCTGTCTTCGCCATTTCTGGCGCCGGGGTTACTGGATCCCGGCTCAAGACCGGGATGACACCGGGAGTGAAGGCCCCACTTGGCAGCACATGCCCACTTACGGCCGGAAATCCCCGATTTCCGCCGCAGCAACGAATGCCCCTTGCCGCACCAGAGCCGCAGCCGCCTCAATATCAGGCGCGAGGTAGCGGTCTTCCGTCAGTGCAGGCGCATGGCCGCGCAGCATGGCGATGACGGCCTGAAGCCGTGCCGAGGTCTTCAGCGGCGCGCGGAATTCGATGCCCTGTGCTGCACACAGCGCCTCGACGCCGAGGATGACCGACAGATTTTCGTTCATCCGCAGCAGTCGCCTTGCGCCATGCGCGGCCATGGACACATGGTCTTCCTGATTGGCAGAGGTCGGCGTTGAATCCGTGGAGCACGGGGGCGCCAGATGCTTGTTCTCGCTCATCAGTGCCGCCGTCGTCACTTCGGCGATCATGTAGCCCGAGTTGAGCCCCGGCTCCGGCGTCAGGAACGGCGGCAGGTCGTGGCTGAGCGTCGGGTCCACCATCAACGCCACGCGCCGCTGGGCAATCGCGCCAATCTCGGCCACCGCCAGCGCGATCTGGTCGGCCGCAAAGGCAACCGGCTCGGCATGGAAGTTACCGCCCGAAACAATGCGGCCCTCGCCCAGCACCAGCGGATTGTCGGTCACCGCATTGGCTTCGGTTTCCAGCGTCCCGGCGGCAAAGCGCAGGAGATCCACAGACGCGCCCAGAACCTGCGGCTGGCAGCGGATGCAGTACGGGTCCTGCACGCGCGTGTCGCCTTCCCGGTGGCTTTCGCGGATGGCAGAGCCTTCCATCAGCGCCCGCATGCGCCCGGCCACCTCGATCTGGCCGCGATGGCCGCGCAGGGTATGGATTTCCGGCTGCAGCGGCGCGGTGGAGCCCATGATGGCGTCGGTGGACAGGGCCGAAATGACCAGGGACGAGGCCGCATTAGACCAGGCGCCGAACAGGCCGATGAGCGCCAGCGCGGTGGAGAACTGCGTGCCGTTGATCAGCGCCAGACCTTCCTTCGGCCCCAGAACCACCGGCGTCAGCCCTGCCCGCTTCAGCGCCTCGCCACCCGGCAGGCGTTCGCCTTCGTAAATGGCTTCCCCGGCGCCGATCATGGCCGCCGTCATGTGGGCGAGCGGAGCCAGGTCGCCCGAGGCGCCGACGGAGCCCTGCGAAGGCACGACAGGCGTCACGCCCTTGTCGAGCATGTCCTCGATGAGGGCAATCACCTCCCAGCGCACGCCCGAAGCGCCGCGCCCGAGGCTGAGCAGCTTCAGCGCCATCATCAGCCGCGTCGCAGCCCGGTCCAGCGGCTCGCCGACGCCGCAGCAGTGGGAGAGGATGAGATTGCGCTGCAGCGTTGCCGTATCCTTGGCCGCGATCTTCACCGAGGCGAGCTTGCCGAAGCCGGTGTTGACGCCGTAGACACCGACGTCCCCGGCGGCGGCGGCGGCGATGACGGCGCTGGCCGCTTCCACGGCGGGACGGGCCGAGGGGGCGAGACGGGCGGGCAGTTCCTCCCGCCAGAGCTGTTCCAGCTGCTCCAGCGTAGTCTTGCCGGGCGTGAGCACGAGGGTCATTCCGAGCCTCCGAAGATACGGGCATGAAGGGGGTTGAAACCGAAGCGATAGGCGAGTTCCGCCGGGCTACCGGCATTCCAGACGGCAAGATCGGCGCGAAGACCGGGGGCAATGCGCCCGCAGTCCGAAAGCCCCAGCGCCCGCGCCGCGTTGACCGTGACACCGCGCAGCGCTTCTTCCACCGTGAGGCGGAAGAAGGTGCAGCCCATGTTCATGGTCAGCAGCAGGGAGGTCAGCGGCGACGTGCCGGGATTGCAATCCGTCGCCAGCGCCATCGGCACCCCATGGGCGCGGAAGGCCGCAACAGGCGGCACCTGCGTTTCGCGGATGGCATAAAAGGCACCGGGCAGCAGCACTGCCACCGTGCCGGAACGGGCGAGCGCAGCCGCATCGGCTTCGGTTGCATATTCCACGTGATCGGCAGAGAGCGCGCCATAGTCCGCCGCAAGTTTGGTGCCGCCGAGATGCGACAGCTGCTCTGCATGCAGCTTCACCGCCAGGCCAAGGCGGCGGGCCTCATCAAAGACCTTGCGCATGGAGCCAACAGAAAAGGCGATGCCTTCGCAGAAGCCATCCACCGCATCCACCAGCCCTTCCTCCGCTGCGCGGCGAAGGCCCGGAAGGCAGACCTCATCGAGATAGGCCTCCTCGCGGCCCTTATACTCGGGCGGCAAAGCATGGGCACCGAGATAGGTGGTGCGCACCCGGACCTTGCGCTCGCTCGCAAGGCTCCGCGCCGCGCGCAGCATCTTCAGCTCGGTTTCGATGTCGAGGCCATAGCCGGACTTGATCTCCACCACAGCCACGCCTTCGGCCAGCAGCGCATCAAGGCGCGGCAGCGCCGAGGCCACAAGCTCCGCCTCGCTGGCAGCGCGGGTGGCGGAGACGGACGAGACGATGCCGCCACCGGCGCGGGCGATGTCTTCATAGCTCGCCCCCTCCAGCCGCATCTCGAATTCCCGCGCCCGGTGGCCGCCGTGGACGAGATGAGTGTGGCAGTCGATGAAGGCCGGGGTAACCAGACGCCCCTCAAGATCACGGCGTTCATAGGCGGCAAAAACCGCCGGAAGATCCGCTTCCGGCCCCGCCCATTCGATACGGCCATCACGGATCGCAACAGCGCCGTGCTCGACAAGGCCATAGCCGCCGGTCTCCGGCAGGGTGACAAGCCTTGCGTTGGAAAGAAGGGCCGGACCGTGAAGTTCCATCTTGGTTTCCCCTGAAGTTCGGTTTATTTATGTATGCACATAATAGCCCTGTCAATCAGCAAAGGCGGCGAAAGAATGAGCAGCGCAAAAAACGGAGAAACTCCGGCAAGTGGCGGAAACCCGTCTTTCGCGGCGCAGGTTCTGTGGGCAGAACAGGCACTTTTGCCCAATGGCTGGGCAGGCGGCGTGACTGTGCATATCGCAGCTGACGGCAAGGTGAGCCATGTGGCCGCCGGAACGCAGCCCGGGCAGAAGGCCATGCGCCTGGGCCTGCTGCTGCCAGCCCCCGCCAACCTGCATTCCCACGCCTTCCAGCGCGCAATGGCGGGCCTCACCGAACGGCGGGGACCTGATCCGCGGGACAGTTTCTGGACCTGGCGCCAGCTGATGTTCCGCTTTCTCGACCAGCTGACGCCGGATGACGTGGAGGCGATTGCCGCCTTTGTGCAGATGGAGATGCTGGAGGCAGGCTATGCCACCAATGTGGAGTTCCACTATCTCCATCACCAGCCGGGTGGTGAGCCCTATGCTGACCTTGCCGAAATGTCCGGCCGCATCGCGGCGGCGGCTGCCACATCCGGCATTGGCCTGACACTGCTGCCGGTGCTCTACCAGTATGGCGGCTGCGACAGGCGGGCGCTGGGGGCGGGACAGGTCCGTTTCGGCAATGACATGGACCGCTTCGCCAGGCTGGTGGACGGCGCGGAGACGGCCTTGCGGGCCCTGCCCGCCGATGCCCGCATCGGCGTTGCTCCGCACAGCCTGCGGGCGGTGTCTGCCGAAGACCTTTCCCGCGCCGCCGCCTTGCGCCCGCATGCGCCGCTGCACATGCATCTGGCCGAACAGGTGGCCGAGGTGGAAGAAGTAAAGGCCCATCGCGGCGCAAGGCCGGTGGAATGGCTTCTGGCCAGCCAGCCCGTCGATAGCCGCTGGTGCCTGATCCACTGCACCCAGATGGAAGAGGCCGAAACGCTGGGCCTTGCGGCCTCCGGAGCGGTTGCGGGCCTTTGCCCCATCACGGAATCGAGCCTTGGCGATGGCATCTTTGACGGCGTTCGCTTTGCCGCAGCGGGCGGGCGCTTCGGCATCGGCTCGGACAGCAACATCCGCATTTCACTCACCGAAGAGCTGCGCACCCTCGACTATTCCCAGCGCCTGCGCGACCGCTCGCGTGCAGCCCTCGCCACAGCCGAACGCTCCACAGGCCGTGTGCTGATCGAGGAGACGGTCCGGGGCGGCGCTCAGGCGGCCGGACGCAAGACGGGGGAGATTTCCCAAGGCTTTCTTGCAGACCTGCTTGCGCTGGACACGGAAGATGCCAACATGCTGGGCCGCAGCGGCGACACCGCCTTGGACAGCTGGATCTTTGCCGGAGACGACAGGATCGTCAGCGACGTCTGGGCTGCAGGCCGGCATATGGTCAAGGGCGGACGTCACGTTGCGCGGGACAGTATAAGCCAAGCCTACATGCGGACCATCCGCAAGCTGAAAGACGCCTGACCGGGAAACCGGACATGTGAAAACCGGATATGGGGAATGACAAAGGCTGACGCAAACAGGCCGGGCGCAGGAACCGGACAGATCACCTGGCAGTCCATTCAGGCAGAGGCGCTGCGGCGCATTCATGACCGGGAATGGGCGCCGGGCAGTCTGATCCCGCATGAGGAGGAGCTTGCGGCGGAGTTCGGCTGCGCGCGCGCCACCGTCAACCGGGCCCTGCGGGAACTGGCCATCCTTGGCATGCTGGAACGCCGCCGCAAGGCCGGAACGCGGGTGCCGCTCAATCCCGTGCGCCGCGCCACGTTCCAGATCCCCGTCATCCGGCAGGATGTGGAGGCCAAGGGCATGGATTATGCCTATCAGCGGCTGACCCTCGGCACAAAGCCTCTGCCCGCAGCCATCGCGGCAGCCCTGTCACTGGAGCCCGGCACGCCCTGCCTGCATGTCACATCCCTGCATATGGCGGACGGCAAGCCCTATTGCCAGGAAGACCGCTGGATCAACCCGGCGGTCGAAGGCGCCGGGGCGCAGGATTTCGTGACCATCAGCCCCAACGAATGGCTGGTGCAGAACATTCCCTTCTCGCGCGGCGGCATCGATTTTTCCGCCACCAGCGCCAGTGCGATCCTCGCCGACATGCTTCAGTGCAAGCCGGGTGAGGCCCTCTTCGTCATGGAGCGCACCACCTTCTCCGGCGACATGCCCGTCACCGCCGTGCGGCTGACCTATGCGCCGGGGCACAAGGTCAGCACAGCGATCTGACGGGACGCGCCAAGATCAGAGCGTCAGCGCTTCGCCCGCCTTCGGCGCCTTCACCGTGGCTGCCTTGGCCCCCATCGCGGCGATGAAACCCTCTGCCGACTGATCCACCATCGGGAACGAAGCATAGTGGCAGGGAATGACGGTCTCGAAATCAAAGAAGCGGCTGCAGGCGAGCGCGGCGGCTTTTGCGCCCATGGTGAAGCGGTCGCCAATCGGCACGAGGCCGATTTTCGGCTGATGCAGCTCGTTGATCAGCGCCATGTCGCCGAAAACATCCGTGTCTCCCATGTGATAGAGCACCTTCTCGCCGGGCGCTGCCAGGACGATGCCATGCGGATTGCCCATGTATTTGAGCCCGTCGCCATCCTGACTGGTGGCGGAGGAATGGATCGCCTGCGTCAGCCCCACCTTGAACGGCCCCACATCCACCATGCCGCCGGCATTCATCGGGTTGATGTTCGAGATGCCCTTGCCCGACAGCCACATGCAGATCTCGAAATTGGCCGTCACCTGCGCCCCGCTCGCCTTGGCAATCGCCACAGTGTCACCAATGTGATCGTCATGGCCATGGGTCAGCAGGATGTGGGTCACGCCGGTGCTGGCCTGTTCCACCGTCAGACCGGCGGGAAAGCCCGGATTGCCGGTGAAGAACGGGTCGATCAGGATCACTGCATCCTTCACTTCGATGCGGAAGGCGGAGTGTCCAAGCCAGGTCAGTTTCATTGCAATGCTCCAGACTGAGGGCGGCCCCGGACGGCCCCCCGGATCGGCAGGGGCGCAAGGGCGGCAATGCGCAAGCAAAGGCCAGGCCGCAACGCGCCATCAGCCCGGAATATAAGCCGCCCTGCCCGGACAGCAACCTCCGAGGGGGGAACTCTGTTCCGCCGCCTTCCTGCTTGCCGAAACACCTCCGCTGTGCGAGCACTTGCGTCATCTGGCGGCAGGTCCGGCCTGACTGTCTTTCCGGCACTTATCCTTGATGATGCAGCAACGGCTCCATGACCCAGAACTCCTCGCAGGACACTTCACAGGACACTGGCACCACCGCCCCGGGCGCGCAGAAGCAACTGCACAGCGCGGTCATTGCCCGTCAGCTGGAGAACGAGATCATTGCCGGTGAATTGAAGGCAGGCAGCAGGCTGGACGAAATTGCCCTGGCCGAACGGTTCGGCGTGTCCCGCACGCCAGTGCGTGAGGCGCTGCATATCCTCGCCTCCCGCCATCTGGCCGAGCGCGTGCCCTATCGCGGGGTGATCGTTGCCAGCATCACCCGCGAGCGCATCGACCAGCTGTTCGAGGCCATGGGCGAAATCGAGGCGACCTGCGGGCGCTTTGCCGCCGAGCGCATGACCATGAGCGAGCGCGCGGCGCTGGAAACACTGCATCTCGATATGGTGGAGATGGCGGAAACCTCCCTCTACGAGGCCTATGAGGACGGCAACACCCGTTTCCACACGCTCATTTTCGAGGGAACGCACAACGATGAGCTGATCCAGATCGCGCATGGCCTGCGGCTGAAGCTTGCTCCTTTCCGCCGCTCGCAGCTGCGGGCCGCCGAGCGGATGAAGAAATCCAACGAGGAACATACACTCATCGTCAGTGCCATCATCGAACGCAACGCAAAGGAAGCCGAGCGCGCCCTGCGCCGCCATCTCGTCAGCGCGGCAAGGGCTGTTCTGGAGCATATGACCTAGCGATTTCAGATAATTCGGATGAATATCTCATTGTTTGAGTCAATCGGGTTGGCCCTCTCCCTCCATGTGAATACGAATTTTTACAGCTGCTTATGCCTGATATTTAAGATCTGATCTCAGGTGGGCACCCGTAGCGGCACACCAGCCCTCTTCCTCTGGCTTTGGGCCACGGCACCTGATACACGCCAGCTCATGGCAAACGACCCCACGCTTCCGCTTGAAGACTTCATCGCTGCTGTTGCTCCCGGCAGCCGGCTGATCGGCCTTGACCTTGGCACCAAAACCATCGGTCTGGCGCTGTCGGACATTGGCCGTGGCATTGCCACCCCGCTGGAAACGATCCGGCGCGAGAAATTCACGCTGGATGCGCAGAAGCTGCTGGCGATCTGTGAAAAGCAGGGCGTGGGAGGGCTGGTCATGGGCCTGCCGCTCAACATGGATGGCAGCGAGGGCCCGCGCGTGCAGGCGACCCGCGCCTTCGTGCGCAATCTGGCAGAGAAGACACCCCTTCCCGTCACCTATTGGGACGAGCGCCTGTCCACCGCCGCCGTCACCCGCACGCTGATCGAGGCAGACCGCAGCCGGGCCCGGCGGGCGGAACTCGTCGACAAGATGGCCGCCGCCTACATCCTGCAAGGTTTCCTCGACCGGCTGGGCTATCTGCAGCAGGCGGAAGAAAAGCCCCGGCGCACCTTCACCATCATCGATGACGAAGACTGACGGCGGCCGCCCATGCTGATGACGCTGAGCGCCCTTCTGCCGGTCATTCTGGTCATTGCCTGCGGCTACGGCGTGGCGCGGGCGGGGCTCATCACCGGCGATCAGTGGCGCGGCGTCGAACGGCTGGCTTATTACGTCCTGTTTCCGGCGGTACTGTTCCGCACCATTGCAACGGTCGACTTCTCGAAGCTGCCAACCTTCGGCATGGGGTTCTCGCTGATGGGGGCCATTCTGGCTCTGGCGGCGCTGCTGCTGGTGATCCGGCTGCCGCTGGAGCGGGTATTGGGCATTGCCGGCCCGCGCTTCACCTCGATCTTTCAGGGTACCTTGCGGTGGAACGCCATGATCGCGCTGGCCATTGCCGGGAATGCCGTGGGAGAGGACGGGCTGGCCATGCTGGCCATTGCCATGGTGTTCATGATCCCGCTGCTGAACGTGCTCAGCATTCTTGTGCTGTCACATTATGCCAGCGGCAACCCGCCAGGCGTGGCGAAAATCTGCAGGGATCTGGCGCTCAATCCGTTCATCGTCTCGATTGCAGCGGGCATTGCCGTGAACCTTGCAGGCCTGCCCCTGCCGGACGCGGTGGACTCCACTCTTGCCATTCTCGGCAGCGCATCGCTGCCAATCGGCATCATCTGCGTGGGGGCGAGCCTTGACCTTTCCTCCCTGCGCCGCCCCGGCCCAGCCCTCGCGCTCGGCACCTTCCTGCGCCCCCTGCTGATGCCGCTGGCAGCCTATGGCTTTACCCTGCTCTTCGGCGTCACAGGCACCCCGCAGCTGGTGGTGATCATCGCCAGCGCCGTGCCAACCGCCAGCAACGCCTATATCCTTGCCCGGCAGATGGGCGGCGACGCCAAACTGATGGCGGAAATCATCACGCTTCAAACGCTGGCCGCCGGCGTGACCATTCCGGCAGCCCTGCTGATTTTGGGCTGAAGGCCCGCGAATTGGCTGCGCATGTGGACAGGCGGCACAGAAGCGCCTGCAAAGCCATTCCGCGCTTGTAGACTCGCGGAACAAGCCCTATCCAGTTCATTCGATGAGCGCACAAGATAACCATCGAGCAGGCCTTTTCCCCCATCGTCATTTGCTGGGCATGGAAGGCCTTCAACCCCAGGAAATTCTCGGCCTTCTGGACCGGGCGGATCAGGCTGTCGAAGTCTCCCGCCAGGTTGAAAAGATCAGGCCGGTGCTTCGTGGACGCACCCAGATCAACCTGTTCTTCGAGGCCTCGACGCGGACGCAATCGTCCTTCGAGATCGCGGGCAAGCGCCTTGGCGCGGATGTGATGAACATGCAGGTCTCCGCTTCTTCGGTGAAGAAGGGCGAGACGCTGATCGACACAGCTGCGACGCTGAACGCCATGCACCCGGATATCCTCGTCGTGCGCCACCATGCGGCAGGCGCGGTGCATCTGCTGGCGCGCAAGGTGGGCTGCTCGGTGATCAACGCCGGTGACGGCCAGCACGAGCACCCGACGCAGGCGCTGCTGGATGCGCTGACCATCCGCCGCCACAAGGGCAAGATCGCCCGGCTGACGGTTGCCATCTGCGGCGACATCCTGCATTCGCGCGTCGCCCGCTCCAACATCATCCTGCTGAATGCGCTCGGTGCGCGGGTGCGCGTGGTCGCCCCCTCCACCCTGCTGCCCAGCGGCATCGACCGGATGGGCGTGGAAGTGTTCCGCGACATGAAGGAAGGCCTCAAGGGCGCCGACATCGTCATGATGCTGCGCCTGCAGCGCGAGCGCATGAATGGCGCCTTCATTCCGTCCGTGCGCGAGTATTACCGCTATTACGGGCTTGATGCCGAAAAGCTGGCCTATGCCAAGGAAGATGCGCTCGTCATGCATCCCGGCCCGATGAACCGGGGCGTGGAAATCGACCCGGCAGTGGCCGACGGGCCGCAGAGCCTCATCCGCGAACAGGTGGAAATGGGCGTGGCCGTGCGCATGGCCGTGCTGGAAGCCCTCGCCGCCCATCTGCCGAACCAGTAGGAGCCTGACCCGTGGCCCAAGACACTCCCAAGCCCCTGGTTCTCAAGAATGCCCGGGTGATCGATCCGGCACGCGGCCTTGATGCGGATGGCAGCGTGATCATCGCCGATGGCACCATTCTGGCTGCCGGCCCCGAAGCCCAGAACCAGGGCGCGCCCTATGGCGCCGAGATCATCGACTGTGACGGCGCCATCGTCGCGCCCGGCCTCATCGACATGTGCGTGTCGGTGGGCGAGCCTGGCCACGAGCACCGCGAAACGCTGGCAAGCGCAAGCGAGGCAGCAGCAGCAGGCGGCGTCACCACCATCGTCACCATGCCGGAGACCGATCCGGTGATCGACGATCCGGCGCTGGTGGATTTCATCCTGCGCCGCGCCCGCGACACGGCCGTGGTCAATGTCCGGCCCATGGCCGCCCTTACCAAGGGCCTTGCCGGACAGGACATGACCGAAATCGGCCTGTTGCAGGAAGCCGGTGCCGTCGCCTTCACCAATGGCCACAAGTCCGTCCGCAATGCGCAGATCATGCGCCGGATCATGACCTATGCGCGGGACTTCGGCGCGCTGGTCGTGCACCACACGGAAGACCCGGATCTGGCAGGCGGCACCATGAATGCCGGTCTCAATGCCTCGTGGAAGGGCCTGTCCGGCGTGCCGCGCGAAGCCGAAATCATCATGATCGAGCGCGACCTGAGGCTCGTCGGCATGTCACGCGGGCGCTATCACGCCAATCTCGTCTCCACCTCAGATGGCGCCGCTGCCATTCAGACCGGCAAGGACCGGGGGCTGGACGTGACGGCGGGCGTCTCCATCAACCATCTGACGCAGAACGAGAACGACATCGGGCCCTACCGGACCTTCTTCAAGATGTCGCCGCCCCTGCGCGATGAGAATGACCGCATGGCCATGGTGCAGGCGGTGGCCGATGGCACCATCGACATCATCTGCTCCAACCATGACCCGCAGGACGTGGAAACCAAGCGCCACCCCTGGGCGGAAGCCGAGGACGGGGCCATCGGCCTTGAAACCCTGCTGGCCGCCGCCCTGCGGCTCTACCATGCCGGAGACATCGGCCTTCTGCCGCTGTTGCGCGCGATGACGCTGAACCCGGCCAACCGGCTGGGGCTGGATGCAGGCCGTCTGACGGCGGGCGCACCGGCGGACGTGATCATCTTTGATCCTGACCGGCCCTGGGTGCTGGAAAAGAAGGCCATCCGCTCCCGCTCCAAGAACTCGCCATTTGAAGATGCGCGTTTCTCGGGCCGGGTGCTCACAACCATTGTTGCAGGCCGCAAGGTCTACGATTACGCTTGACGCAACACCACCGGAGATAAACGCGTGGACACCGCGCCTACCTTTGATCTGGCCCCGCATCTGATTTTCGCATCCCTCGCCCTTGGCTATCTGCTGGGCTCGATCCCCTTTGGCCTCGTCATCACCCGCATGGCGGGCCTCGGCGATATCCGCAAGATCGGCTCGGGCAACATCGGCACCACCAATGTGCTGCGCACGGGCAAGAAGTCGCTGGCGGCAGCAACGCTGCTGGGTGATGCGCTGAAGGGCACTGTGGCGGTGCTGATCGCGGGCTATTTCTTCGGCCCCTCCGCAGCGATGCTTGCCGGTCTTGCCGCCTTCCTCGGGCACATTTTCCCGGTCTGGCTCGGCTTCAAGGGCGGCAAGGGCGTGGCGACCTATCTGGGCATCCTGCTCGGCCTCAGCTGGCAGGCGGGCGTTGTCTTTGCGCTGAGCTGGATCCTTGCCGCCTATCTCTTCCGCTTCTCCTCTTTATCGGCCCTGATCGCCAGCCTCATCAGCCCTGTTGTGCTGGTGCTGCTGGGTCAGATGCAGCTTGCGCTCGTCTTCGCGCTGCTGACCGCCTTCCTGTGGGCCAAGCATCACGAGAATATCCGCCGGCTTCTGAGCGGCACGGAATCGAAGATCGGTTCCAAGGCCAAGGCAGCCGCACCTGAAGGGGCAGACACGCCATCATGAAGACAGGCCCGCAGCCCGGCAGAACGATTGTCCTGAGCGACCGTCAACGTCTCGCCTGGCTGCGGCTGATCCGCTCGGAAAACGTTGGCCCGGCCACGTTCCGCAGCCTCGTCAACCATTGCGGCTCGGCGGAAGCGGCCATCGAGGCCCTGCCCGACCTGTCCCGCCGGGGCGGCAAGACCGCTATCCGCATCTGTTCACTGGCCGACGCGGAAGCCGAACTCGAAGCCCATGCCCGCGCCGGGGCACGGCTCGTGGCCATGGGCGAGGCGGATTATCCTCCGCACCTGCGCCATATCGACGGCCCGCCGCCACTCATCTCCGTGCGCGGAAACGGCAGCACCCTCGCCAATCCCAGAGCCCTTGCCATCGTCGGAGCGCGCAATGCCTCGCTGGCAGGCCGCAAGTTTGCGGCACAGCTCGCCGGGGAACTGTCTCAGGCGGGTTTCACCATCGTCTCGGGCCTCGCCCGCGGCATTGATGCCGCCGCGCATGAGGCCTCTATGGGCTTTGGCACCGTCGCCGTATTTGCAGGCGGGGTGAATGTGCTCTACCCGCCCGAACACGCCAGCCTGCTCGAGCGGCTGCTGGCGGCGGGCGGCAATGCCATCAGCGAAATGCCCTTCGGCTGGAGTCCGCGCGGGCGCGACTTTCCCCGCCGCAACCGCATCATTTCCGGCCTGTCGCTGGCGGTGATCGTGGTGGAAGCGGCCAAGGGGTCCGGCTCGCTGCATACTGCCCGCTTCGCGCTGGAACAGAACCGCGAAATCCTCGCCGTCCCCGGCTCGCCGCTCGATCCGCGCTGTGAGGGCTGCAATCACCTGATCCGTCAGGGCGCGCAGCTGATCACCTCCACCGCCGACATTCTGGAAGCCATCGGCAACCGCGCCGCCCCCGACCTGCCGCCGGACCTGGACCTTGAAGAGCCCTCCTGGGACGGCCCGGACGGCAACCTGCCGGAAGACAGCGCCCGCGCCCGCCTCATCGAAGCCCTCGGCCCGACGCCGGTCGGCATCGACGAACTCATCCGCGACACCCGCCTCTCCGCCCGCGCCGTGCATGTGATGCTGCTGGAACTGGAACTTGCCGGGCGGCTGGAACGCCACTCCGGCCAGAGGGTCAGCCTGACGGGGTAATCTCCCTCATCCCTCGCGCGGACGTTCTGCCCAAAACTCCCTCGCCGGTTCTGGCAGGGTTTCAAGCATGCGGGCGAAGGCCATGCGGTCCACATGCTTCCATAGGGCGCGGGCCACGTCTTCGATGGCTGTGGGCGGAGCGAAGTTATGGTGCTGGCGCAGCGCCGCCACCTCACGGGCCATCTCCTCACGGCTCGCAAAGGGTAGAAATGGCGCTGTCAGATCCCAATCCTTGACAAACATCGCCCGCAGCACCGCCGGAAGCTCATTGGCAAAGCTGAGGCCTGCCGCCACATCCAGCCTTGCACGGAAGGCCAGCAACACGCCCTGCACCGCCGTATAGGTCTGGTTGCGGGTTGTCAGATCCAGCTCGTTGCGCGCATCTTCAAGGAAGCGCTCGAACTGCTGGCTTGCCATCTGATACTCATTCGGCACGGGCATGGGCAGAAGGTCCACTTGATCGTTTCACCGGTATTGCAGCCTTGCACAGGCCCGGTCCATCATGTCACGTGTCTTGCGCCAGCACGGCCTGGCAGTCAAACGCCGTTGACCATTCAGACAGGCAGAATCACAAGCGTGGCTTGACCTTCTGTTCACAAACGGTCATTTGACAGGCGGGTTTCGATCCTTGATCGTTGCCGGGGGAACAAGAATTTGCAGCGGAAACGGCCGGACAATCTGGTCACGGCCCGCTCACAAGCTTCTGGATTGTGATGAACATCGTCATTGTGGAATCGCCGGCCAAGGCCAAGACGATCAACAAATACCTGGGACCGGACTATCACGTTCTGGCGTCCTATGGTCACGTGCGCGACTTGCCGGCGAAGGATGGCTCCGTCCGTCCCGACGAGGACTTTGCCATGATCTGGGAGGTGGACAGCAAGTCCCAGAAGCGCCTCAACGAGATCGCCGCCGCCGTGAAGGGCGCCGACCGCCTGATCCTCGCAACTGACCCGGATCGCGAAGGAGAGGCTATTTCCTGGCACGTGCTGGATGTGCTGCAGAAGAAGAAGGTGCTCAAGGACATTCCGGTCGAGCGTGTCGTCTTCAACGCCATCACCAAGCAGTCGATCCTGGAGGCGATGAAAAACCCGCGGCCGATCGACACACCGCTGGTGGATGCCTATCTCGCCCGCCGTGCGCTCGACTATCTCGTCGGCTTCACCCTCTCCCCCGTCCTGTGGCGCAAGCTGCCGGGTGCGCGCTCTGCCGGACGTGTGCAGTCCGTGGCGCTGCGCCTCATCTGCGACCGGGAAATGGAGATCGAAACCTTCGTCAAGGAAGAGTACTGGTCGATCCTCGCCAGCCTGAAAACGCCGAAGGGCGATGGCTTCACCGCATCCGTGGTGGGCTTTGAGGGCAAGAAGCTCGGCCGCCTCGACATCAAGACCGAAGAGCAGGCGCAGACCATCAAGCGCATGCTGGAAGGCGCCAGCTACCGGGTGGAGAGCGTCGTCTCCAAGCCTGCAAAGCGCCATCCGCAGCCGCCCTTCACCACCTCGACGCTGCAGCAGGAAGCTTCCCGCAAGCTCGGTTTCTCGGCCTCGCGCACCATGCAGGTGGCGCAGAAGCTTTATGAGGGCATCACCCTCGGCGGCGAGACCACCGGTCTCATCACCTATATGCGTACCGACGGCGTGCAGATCGCGGGCGAAGCCATTGCCGCCGCCCGCCGCGTCATCGGCAGCGACTTTGGCGACAAATACGTTCCCGAAAAGCCGCGCTTCTATTCCTCCAAGGCCAAGAACGCCCAGGAAGCGCACGAAGCCGTGCGCCCGACCGATCTTGGCCGCCGCCCGCGCGATGTCGCCCGTTTCCTCGATCCTGATCAGGCCCGGCTTTACGAGCTGATCTGGAAGCGCACCATGGCCAGCCAGATGGAATCGGCCGTGCTGGAGCGCACCACCATCGATATCGACGCCAGCGGCTCCGGCAAGCATGCCGCCCTGCGCGCAACCGGTTCCGTTGTCCGCTTCGACGGCTTCCTCGCACTCTATCAGGAAGGCCGCGATGACGACGAGGACGAGGATTCCCGCCGCCTGCCGGCCGTGGACGATGGCGCGCCGCTGAGCCTTGCCGCCGTTGACGGCAAGCCGGGCATTGATGCCAGCCAGCATTTCACCACGCCGCCGCCGCGCTACACCGAAGCCAGCATCGTCAAGAAGATGGAAGAGCTGGGCATCGGACGCCCTTCCACCTATGCCTCGACGCTGCAGACCCTGCGCGACCGCGAATATGTGGATCTCGACAAGAAGCAGCTGGTGCCGCAGGACAAGGGCCGCATCGTCACGGCCTTCCTCGAAAGCTTCTTCTCCCGCTATGTGGAGTTTGACTTCACCGCGAGCCTTGAAGAGCAGCTCGACCGGATCTCCGCCGGCGAACTGTCCTGGCGCGAGGTGCTGGCCGCCTTCTGGCGCGATTTCTCCGCCGCCGTGGACGAGACCAAGGACCTGCGCGTTGCCCAGGTGATCGACGCGCTGAACGAGCTGCTGGCCGCCCATATCTTCCCCGTGAAGGAAGAGGGCAAGGACCCGCGTGCCTGCCCGTCCTGCGCCACCGGCCAATTGTCGCTGAAGGTCAGCCGCTTCGGCGCCTTCATCGGCTGCAACAACTATCCCGAATGCAGCTACACCCGCCAGCTGGCACGCGGTGCCGAGGGTGAGGACGGGGAAGCAGCTGCCGACGGTCCGAAGGTGCTGGGCACCGATCCGGCCACCGGGCTGGATGTCTCCCTGCGCACCGGCCGCTTTGGCCCCTACGTGCAGCTGGGCGAGGAAGCCAAACCCAAGCGCGCCTCCCTGCCCCGCGGCTGGTCTGCGGCGGATATCACGCTGGACAAGGCCTTGCAGCTTCTCTCCCTGCCCCGCGAAATCGGACCGCATCCGGAAGACGGCAAGATGATCTCGGCCGGCATCGGGCGCTTCGGCCCCTTCGTGCTGCATGACGGCACCTATGCGAACCTTTCGTCCGCCGATGAGGTGTTCTCGGCCGGCATCAACCGCGCCGTCGATCTTCTGGCGGAAAAGCGTGCCAAGGGGGTGCGTGGCCGGGCGGCCCCTGCCGCGCTGAAGGAGCTGGGCGAGCATCCCGATGGCGGGCCCATCACCGTGCGCGATGGCCGTTACGGGCCTTACGTCAACTGGGCCAAGGTCAACGCCACCCTGCCCAAAGGCAGTGATCCGCAGGCGGTGACGCTGGAACAGGCGCTGGAGCTGATTGCGGCCAAGGGCGGCGGCAAGAAGGCTGCGGCGAAGAAGCCGGCCGCAAAGAAGGCTGCCACCACCAAGAAGGCTGCCCCGAAGAAAGCTGAAAAGGCTGAGGACGGCGAAGCCGCGCCGAAGAAGGCTGCCGCGAAGAAGACCACGGCAACCAAGGCAAAGACCGCGACCGCCAAGACAGCGGCCGCCAAAGCGCCTGCCAAGAGCAGATCCAAAGCCGGCAGCACTGCCGCAGACGAGGCCAATTGACCACGAAACGCACCCATGGCGGCGGCGGCGCATCCGATCAGCGCCCCGCCCGCCCCCGCAAGAGCGCAGCAAAACCCGGCGGCAGAGCCGCAAAACCGGCCAAGACGCCGGGCGCCTTTCCCTCGCGCGAAGACATCCTTGCCTTTGTCGCGGAAAATCCGGGCAAGGCGGGCAAGCGGGAAGTGGCGCGCCATTTCGGCATCGTCGGCGCCGCCCGCATCCAGCTGAAGCGCATCCTCAAGGATCTCGCCGAAGAAGGCGTCGTCGAAAAGCGGCAGAAGCGCCTGATCCGCCCCGGCGACCTGCCGCCTGTTTTCGTGGTCTATCTCAACGCCCGCGATGCCCATGGCGAATTGCTGGGCGAGCCGGTGAACTGGGACGAAGAGGCAGGTGCCCCGCCGAAGGTGCTGGTGCTGACGGGCCGCGACACACCGCGGGGCGCAACGCCGGGCATTGGCGACCGGGCGCTGGTGCGCCTTGCAGACCTTGATCCCGGCCCGGAAGCTGCCCACGCTGCACGGGTGCTGAAGCTGCTGGAGCGCCAGCAGGGCGCCATCCTTGGCATCCTGCGCGAGCGCGCCGGGCACATGCCGCCCTATCTGGAGCCGATCGACCGCAAGCAGCGCGAACTCGACATCGACACCTCCGACCTGAAGGAGGCGGTGGATGGCGATCTCGTCAGCGTCGAGATCACCCGCATTGGCCGCTACGGCGCGCCCAAGGCCCGGATCGTGCGCCGCTTCGGCTCGCTGAAGTCGGAAATGGCCGTTTCCGAAATCGCGCTGCAGAGCCATGGCATCCCCCATGTCTTCCCCGCCGCCGTCGAGCTGGAAGCCGAGCGCGCCCAGCCGGTGACGCTGGGCAAGCGCGAGGACTGGCGCAAGATCCCCTTCATCACCATCGACCCGGCAGACGCCAAGGACCACGACGACGCGGTCTATGCGGAAGCCGACGAGGACCCCGCCAACGAGAGTGGCCATGTGGTCTTCGTCGCCATTGCCGATGTGGCCTACTACGTGCGGCCCGGCACGGCGCTGGACCGGGAAGCGCATCTGCGCGGCAACTCGGTCTATTTCCCCGACAGGGTGATCCCGATGCTGCCGGAGCGCATTTCCAATGATCTGTGCTCGCTGAAGGAAGGCGTTGACCGCCCGTCCATGGCCGTGCGCATGGTCTTTGACAAGACCGGCCGCAAGATCGCCCACACCTTCCACCGGGTGCTGATCCGCTCTGCCGCCAAGCTCTCCTACCAACAGGCGCAGGCGGCCATCGACGGCCAGACGGATGACAAGACTGGCCCGCTGCTGGAACCCATCCTCAAGCCCCTGTGGGCGGCCTATGAGTGCCTGACCCGTGGCCGGGATGCCCGCGAGCCGCTGGATCTCGACCTGCCGGAGCGCAAGATCAAGCTGAAGGCGGATGGCACGGTCGATTACGTCTTCATCCCTGACCGGCTTGATGCGCACAAGCTGATCGAGGAATGCATGATCCAGGCCAACGTTTCGGCTGCCGAGACGCTGGAAAAGCGGAAAGTGCCACTGCTCTACCGCATCCATGATGCATCGAGCCCGGAGAAGCTGCAGTCGCTGAAGGACTTCCTGTCTACCCTTGGCATGAAGCTGCCCTCCTCCGGCGGTCTGCGGCCCGCCACCTTCAACGGCATTCTGGCCAAGGTGAAGGACACGCCGCAGGCCCATCTGGTCAACGAGGTGATCCTGCGCTCGCAGGCCCAGGCGGAATACGGGCCGGACAACATCGGCCATTTCGGCCTCAACCTGCGCCGCTACGCCCACTTCACCTCGCCCATCCGCCGCTATGCCGATCTCATCGTGCACCGCGGGCTGATCCAGGCGCTTGGATTTGGTTCGGACGGCCTGCCGGAGGAAATCGGCGGCAAGCTCGCGGCCATCGGCGCGGAAGTCTCCGCCGCCGAGCGCCGGGCCATGCTGGCCGAGCGGGACACCATCGACCGTCTGATTGCCCTGTGGATGAGCGAGCGCGTCGGCGCCCGCTTCACGGGCCGCATCGCGGGCGTCGTCAAGTCGGGCATGTTCATCAAGCTGGATGACACGGGCGCGGATGGCTTCATCCCGGCCTCGACCATCGGTCACGACTATTACCGCTATGACGAAGCGTCGCATGCGCTGATCGGCGAGAGGACTGGCGAAACCCACCAGCTTGGTGACAAGGTGGAGGTTGAGCTGGTAGAAGCTGCTCCCTTTGCCGGAGCCTTGCGCTTTGCATTGCTGAGCGAGGGGCGCATCACCGCCAAGGGCGCACGCCGGAAGGGCGGCTCATCAGGGCCGGGCGGGCGCAGTTCACCCGCCCGCAAAGGCGGCTTCACCCCGGGACGGAGGGGGAAAAGGTAGTCATGGGCTTGCAGTATCTGACGGGGGAAGGCCCTGAGGAACCTGTTGCCGCGAAGCCGAAGCGCAACGTGGGCCAGTCGATCCTGCGCGGCTTTTCCTGCCGTTGCCCGGCCTGCGGCGAAGGAAAGATCTTCACCGGTTATCTGACTGTCAACCCGGCCTGTGCCGTGTGCGGTGAGGAGCTGCACCACCAGCGCGCCGATGACGCCCCGCCCTATTTCACCATCACCATCGTCGGCCACATCATCGTGCCGGCGATGATGGCGGTGGAATTTGCCTGGCGTCCGGCCGTGTGGATCCACATGACCCTGTGGCTGCCGCTGACGCTCATCCTTTCACTGGGCTTCCTGCGGCCGGTCAAAGGTGCTCTGATCGGGCTGCAATGGGCGCTCTACATGCATGGCTTCGACCCCGAATCCATCGAGGACCTGCCCGAACCGGATCCCGCTGCCAGCCACCGCAGCCCCTGAGAAGCCGAGCCTGACATGAGCGACGAAGGCCTTGCCGCCCTCCACAAGGAAGCCCAGAGCCACACGGGCCACGCCTATATCCGCCCCAAGGATGCCTCGACGCTGCTGATCCTTGACCGCAGCGGCAGCGCCTTGCGCGTGCTCATGGGCAAGCGCCACCAGCGCCACACCTTCATGCCAGGCAAGTTTGTCTTCCCCGGCGGCCGGGTGGACCCGGGCGATTCCCGTGTGGCTGTCTCTTCCAGCTATCATCCGGAAGTGGAGCGCAAGCTCGCCGTACTGCCAAAGGGCGGCAAGCTGACGCCCTCGCGCCTCAAGGCGCTTGCGGTGGCCGCCGTGCGCGAAACCTACGAGGAGGCCGGGCTCTTCATCGGCCGCCAGACTGGCCGCCTGTGGCCCGCAAAAGGCGATTTTCAGGCCTTCTCGGAGCGGGGCATCGAGCTTGACCTGTCGCCCGTGCGCATGGTCGCCCGCGCCATCACGCCGCCGGGCCGCTCACGCCGCTTCGACACGCGTTTTCTGGCCGTCTTTTCCGATGGAATCGCGGACCGCCTGCCGCAGGGCACAGGCCCTTCGGGGGAACTGGAAGACATTGCCTGGCTGACGCTGGAGGAAACCCGCGATGCGGATCTGCCCATCATCACCCAGAAGATTCTCTCAGACCTTGCCGAAAGGCTCGCGCATGACCCGGATCTGGCGCCGCAAACGCCGGTTCCGCTCTATTTTGCGCGTGGAAACGGCTTTGCCAGGGAGCTGATCTGAGCCATTGCCGGGGATTTTTGCGGGTAGCCCGCGCCAGAGCTTGACTTTGGCTGGCTTATGAGTAGTTTGCGCCCTGATTTCGTGACACCGCAGCGGACTCAAGGGGCGCCAGAGACTGGCCGCATTGAACGTTTGCCGGACTAACCAGAACAGGATCGAAGGCTATGGCCAAGGCGACCACCATCAAGATCAAGCTGCTTTCCACCGCTGACACCGGTTTCTTCTACGTGACCAAGAAGAACTCCCGCACCATGACTGAAAAGATGTCCATGCGGAAGTACGACCCGGTTGCCAAGAAGCACGTCGAATTCAAGGAAACCAAGATCAAGTAATCCGCGCTGCTCCGCATTGGCGGAGCCCCTGCCCGCGCCACGCCTGTGGCTGCATGCGGCAAAGCGGACAGATGATCTGTCTTCGGGAAACCTGCAAGGCCCTGCCTTGCGGGTTTCTTGCTGTTTGTCTCCACCCGCTTTCGTTTCACTCCGTCATGCCATGACTTGATCATGGCATCCATGCCCTGACCTTCCTGCACGGTCGCGTGTTGCGAAACACTCTGGCGGATTGCCTCCAGGAAAAGTCCACGGACTGGATGCCATGGCCGAGCCATGGCACGACGAAAAGGGAGGGCGCGGTGCATTGCTTCAAGAGGAACATCGGCAGGTGCGTTGACCGCCTTGGCAAGCATGGCCATGGAGGCTTCACCATCGCTATCCGCAAGGCACCGCCTCGCGGGTTTCTTGCTGTTCGCACGCTCTCTTCCGTCCTGCCATGACTTGATCATGGCATCCATGCCCTACCCTCACTGCACGGCGGCATGTTACTGAAAACTCTGGCGGATTGCCTCCAGGGGAAGTCCACGGAATGGATGCCATGGTCGAGCCATGGCATGACGAAAGGGGATGGCCCGGTGCATTGTAAACTGGGGGCTGGGGCGCGATCATGTGGCCCATGCCTTTGAAGGTCCGCCATCTCCACCCTGCCGGCACTTTCAAGGTCCATTTCCCCCGCTCGGGCGTTCTGCGGCTAGCTTGCCTTCATCAACAGAAGGCAAGGACCATCAGCCATGAGCGGAACCCCGGTTACCACCCGCATCGAACTTGAAGCCGCAATCCAGGCAAGAGCTGTAGAGGACAGCGCCTTCCGCGCCGCGCTGCTGGCCAACCCTGCCGCCGCACTGGAAGCTGCCTTCGGCATCGCCGCGCAACCGGGCGTCACCATCCGCGTCATCGAGGAGACACCGGGCGAAGTGGCGCTGGTGCTGCCAGCGGGTGCGGGTGAGCTTTCCGGCAAGGACCTGGAAGGTGTTTCCGGCGGATATGCCATGAGCACGCCGGTAAACGCGCAGGTGACCGATTCAGTCACGCAGGCCAACGTCAAGCACCCCGGCGACAGCAGCGGTGCCATGGGCTGGCCGTCGCTTCATACGGGCTGGTTCCCCTTCCGCCGCACCTGATCTCAGCCCCTGAAAGGACGTCATCATGACCCACACCATTCCCGCCCGCCTTGCCTGTGAAGCCCTGCTCCGCGAGAAGGCAGCTGGCGATGCGGAATTTCGTGCAAGGCTCGTCAGCAACCCGGCTGAGGCGGTGGCAGAGTCCTTCGGGCAGGCCCCCAAGGACAATCTGACCTTCCGCGTCATTGAAGAGGCTCCCGGCGAAGTGGTTCTGGTGCTGCCGCCCCTGCCCGGTGAACTGTCCGACGCACAGCTGGCAGCCGCGTCCGGCGGCTACACGGTCAACTTCAACAATTCGGGGGGCGGCAGTTCCGGCTTCTTCATCTTCCAGAAGGGTCCGCAGACCGGAAACAATACTCCCATCGCATGGGCCGTACAGCCCGCCTTTCCGGGATCAGGCTCATCCTTTGTCTGGGACATCAATTACGGCACATCCTGGTGGTGAGCCTTCCCGAGCGCGGCAGGATCATGTGCCGCGCTTCCGTCCTCTGCTGATCAGGGCGCACTGACCGCCTTTGCCAGCATGGCCATGGGCGCCTCGCCGCGGCTGGTGGCAAGGCCTGACAACGTATCGGCGCCCGTTGCTCCTGCGATACCAGCCGCCTCAAGCCTTGCGATCAGCGCGGCTTCCTCAAGGCCCAGAACCGGCGCAACAACCGACAGCGGTGCACTCTGGACCGCCTTCACCATCGCCATGGCCGGATTGCCGCTGCGGCCCGGCCCGCTCAGTGCTTCTGCCGCAAAGAACCCGCCGGCAGCAAGACTGCCCGCCAGCGCCAGCGGCATGGCGGCGCGGCGGAAATAGCCCAGCATCGGCTTCCAGTTGCGCCACAGATGCACGGCCACCGGCGCCAGCAGCACCATGGACAGAACTTCATGCATTTCGTGGAAGAGGCCGGACTGCCAGCCGAAGAAGAGAGCCACACCTGATATGGTGGAAACGAGGAACAACCCGGCCGTCAGCGGGGTTGCCCATCGGAAAAGAAGATCGCGCATGACTGGAAACCTTTGGCTATCGGGCAGCGCCTGATCGCTGCTGCCCTTGGCTCCCGATTCCATAGCACCGGCACCTGTCCGTGCGCGTATCCAATTGTAACGATACGTAATCAAAGGGATGCCGCCGCGAAGATCTCAACATCCGCGCGGCGGATCCTGTCAGGTTCAAGCCGTACGGCGCACCACGGAGACGAAGAAGCCATCCGTCGCGGTCGAGGCCGGGGTCAGAACCACATGCCCTTCCGGGGTGCTGTGGGCCGGCACGTCCTTGCCCGGCAGCGCGGCCTCGAAGGAGGCCACGGCAGAGCCGCGCGCAAAGCGGCTGTCACGCGCCAGAAAGGCCTCGATCTGGCCGCCGTTTTCCTGCGGCAGCAGCGAACAGGTGGCATAGACCAGCCGTCCGCCCGGCTTGACGAAGCGCGCCGCCGTATCCAGCACGCGGGCCTGATCTTCCATGCGCTCGCCAAGAGCCTTTTCGCTCAGGCGCCACTTGGAATCAGGCCGCCGCCGCCACACGCCCGTGCCGGTGCAAGGCGCATCGACGAAGACCAGATCCATCTGCCCTTCCAGATCCTCCAGCGAGGAGAACTTGGGATCACGCACCTGCACATTGCGCGCGCCCGCACGGGCGAGACGCTCGTGAATGGGGGCAAGGCGCAGCCGGTCTGCATCATAGGCGTAGATCTGACCGCGGTTTTCCATGAGGGCTGCGAGTGCAAGCGTCTTGCCGCCGCCACCAGCGCAAAGGTCCAGCACCTGTTCGCCAGGCTTCGGCGCTGCGATGAGCGCGGCCAGCTGGCTGGCCTCGTCCTGCAGCTCGAACCAGCCCTTGCGGTAGCCTTCTTCCGCCTGCACATGCGGCATGCGGGCAGCGCCAGGGCGCGGGGCGATGCGCAGGCCCTGCGGCGACAGGCCGGTTTCCACCGCACCCTCTTCGCCAAGGCGCTTGAGCACCTTTTCGCGTGTGGCCTTCAGCGTGTTGACGCGCAGATCGATCGGCGCACGGGCGGCCAGCGCCTGCCCTTCAGCAACAGCTGCCGCGCCAAAGGCAGCCGTGAACATCGGCCACAGCCATTCCGGCACATCGGCTGCAACATGGTCCGGCGCGGGCTCGTCCCGGTCCGTGGAGAGGAAGGCAATTTCCTCTTCGCTCAAGGCTTCGGGGGCATGGCGGTCATCGGCCAGCACTTCCGTGAGGCGCAGCACACCCTGGCCCCAGAGGCGGGCATAGGTTGCCAGCGCCAGCGCGCGCGGGCTGCCAGAGCGCATCTGCCAGCCGAGGCTGAGCTGATGGCGCAGGGCATCAAACACCAGATTGCCGATGATGGTGCGGTCGCCCGAACCGGCAAACCGGTGGGCATTGCCCCAGTCCTTCAGGGCCTCCTGCACCGGGCGGCGGTGGCTTTCCACCTCACCCAGCACCTCGATCGCCGCTGCAAGGCGTCCGCCGTCCTTCATCATGCTACTCCGGTTCCGTCATTGCGCACGGAAGGTCATGCTCCCGCGCGCAATGGTGTCATGTCAAATATCAGATATTGGTCGGATAGTTAGGGCTTTCGCGCGTGATCGTCACGTCATGGGCATGGCTCTCGCGCAGGCCTGCACCGGTGATGCGCACGAAGCGGGCCTTTTCCTGCAGCTCCGGGATCGTCTTGGCACCGACATAGCCCATGGCAGCGCGCAGGCCGCCGGCAAGCTGATGCAGCACGCTGGAGAGCGGGCCCTTGTAAGGCACCTGACCTTCAATGCCTTCCGGCACCAGCTTCAGCGTGTCGCGCACTTCCGCCTGGAAGTAACGGTCGGCCGAGCCGCGCGCCATGGCACCAACCGAGCCCATGCCACGGTAAGCCTTGTAGGAGCGGCCCTGATGCAGATAGACCTCGCCAGGGCTTTCCTCGGTGCCCGCCAGCAGCGAGCCGATCATGGCCGCCGATGCGCCGGCAGCGAGTGCCTTGGCCAGATCACCCGAATACTTGATGCCGCCGTCGGCGATGACCGGAACGCCCTGCTTGGTGGCTTCGTCGCAGGCCTCCAGAATGGCGGTCAGCTGCGGCATGCCAACACCGGCAACGATACGGGTGGTGCAGATGGAGCC
This sequence comes from Pannonibacter phragmitetus DSM 14782, assembly GCF_000382365.1. Classification (GTDB taxonomy): domain Bacteria; phylum Pseudomonadota; class Alphaproteobacteria; order Rhizobiales; family Stappiaceae; genus Pannonibacter; species Pannonibacter phragmitetus. The sequence continues at coordinate 46,312 of NZ_KB908234.1, forward strand.
CGGCCCGATGCCGACCTTCACCGCATCCGCACCAGCATCGATCAGCGCCTTGGTGCCGTCGCGGGTGGCGACGTTACCGGCGAGCACCTGAACGCCGTTGGACAGGGCCTTGACCTTGCTGACCATTTCCAGCACGCGGGCCGAATGGCCGTGGGCGGTGTCCACCACCACAAGATCGACGCCCGCATCGATCAGACGCTCGGCCCGCTGCATGCCTTCTTCGCCCACGCTGGTGGCGGCGGCAACGCGCAGGCGGCCCTGCTCGTCCTTGGTGGCATTGGGGTTGAGGTGGGCCTTTTCGATGTCCTTCACGGTGACAAGGCCGATGCAGTTATAGGCATCGTCCACCACCAGCAGCTTTTCGATGCGGTGCTGGTGCAGAAGGCGCTTGGCTTCTTCCTGGCTGACGGTATCGCGCACGGTGACGAGGTTTTCCCGCGTCATCAGCTCATAGACCTTCTGGCCCGGATTGGTGGCAAAACGCACATCGCGGTTGGTGAGCACGCCCACCAGACGGCCGGTGACCAGACCGCCGCTGCCACCGTTTTCCACCACCGGAATGCCGGAAATGCCATAGGCCTTCATCAGGTCCAGCGCATCCTTGAGGGTGGCGTCCGGGCCGATGACGACCGGGTTCACCACCATGCCGGATTCGAACTTCTTCACCTGGCGCACCTGCTCGGCCTGCTGGTCGAGGGTGAGGTTGCGGTGCACCACGCCGATGCCGCCGGCCTGGGCCATGGCGATGGCAAGGCGGGCTTCCGTCACCGTGTCCATGGCGGAGGACAGGATCGGCAGGTTCAGTTCAATCCCACGGGTGATGCGGGTGCGCACATCGGTCTGGCCCGGCATGACTTCCGAATGGCCCGGCATCAGCAGGACGTCATCAAAGGTCAGCGCATCAACGCCGGTGGTCGGAACGAAAAATGAAGCCATGGCCAATTCCCCTTGAGTTGAAATGCCGGAACCCGCCAGCCCTTGGGAAGGCGGCGGCGGCAGGATGCGCTTCGGCAATGCCGGAGAAGTTGGCGCGGGTGAATAACACGCAGGTGACAGGTTGGGAAGGGCAAACAAACAAGCTGTGACAAATGGATGATTTAAGCAGTCTTCCATTCGGCCACACCGCCGCCCTGCCCGGACCTCAGTCCTCCCCGTCTCCTTCTCCCTCAATCAGGCGCGGATCGCGGGAGGCGGCACGATTGCCCCGGAACCCCTTGGCGACCACGTAAAGCTCCGGACTTTCCTTGCGGCTGGCCGGCGGCTTGATGTGGGCGACGGAATCAAAGGACTTCTTCAGGTCGGTCAGCAGCTGATTCTCCGTGCCGCCCCGGAACACCTTGGCAAGGAAGGCCCCGCCCGGTGCCAGATTCGTCAGCGCAAAATCAATCGCCACCTCGAACAGATGCGTGGTGCGCAGATGGTCGGTCTTGCGGTGGCCCGTGGTGGGCGCCGCCATGTCCGACAGCACCAGATCCGGCTTGTGCCCGCCAAGGGCGGCAATCAGCGCGTCCGGGGCATCCTCATCCAGAAAATCCTTCTTGAGCAGCACGACGCCCGGCAGGTGGTCCATGTCGAGATAATCGATGCCGACGACCAGCGGCTCTTCCGGCGTGGACTTGACCACATCGGCCAGCACCTGACACCAGCCGCCGGGTGCGGCGCCCAGGTCGACGACGCGCAGGCCCGGCCGCAGCAGGTTCAGCTTCTCGTCGATTTCCAGCAGCTTGTAGGCCGCCCGCGACCGGTAGCCGTCGATCTTGGACCGGCGGACATAGGGGTCATTGAGGTGGCGCTCCAGCCAGCGCGTGGAGGATTCCTTGCGCTTGGCCGCCGTCTTCACCCGCACATGCAGGCCGCGATCACCCGCTCCGCGCTTGCCGCCTGTCATGATCTTCCTTTCTGGCCCTTGTGGCCGCGTCCGCCGCGGGACCATACGCCATCCGCAGCCATCAGTTCGGTCAGAATACCCTCGCGCAGGCCCCGGTCGGCGACGCGCAGGCGCGCACAGGTCCAGCGGCGGCGGATGGCTTCCAGGATGGCGCAGCCCGCCAGCACAAGATCGGCCCTGTCCGCACCGATGCAAGGATTTTCCACCCGCTCCCGGTAGGACATGTCGCGCAGCTTGGCAACCATGGCCGACACATCCTCATCCGCCAGCCAGGCGCCATCCACCCGGCGCCGGTCATAACGGCGCAGGCCGAAATGCACGCCCGCCAGCGTCGTCACCGTGCCGGAGGTGCCCAGCATGTGCATGTTGCTGGAGGCCATCGCCTCGCTGAGCCCGGCGCCAAGCGCCGATCCATCGAGGTGGCTGCTGACATCATCGATCATCGCCTCGAAGACCTCATGGCTCACATCCATGCCGCCATGGCGCTCCGCCAGATTGACGACCCCGACCGGCAGCGACACCCAGGCGCGGATGAAGCGCGTCAGTGCATAGCCGCGCGCCCCGCCCCGGTTGCGCAGATCCAGCCAGACGATCTCCGACGAGCCGCCGCCGATATCGAACAGCAGCACGCCGTCCGCCAACCGGTCCACCAGCGAAGCACAGCCCGCAACCGCAAGCCGGGCTTCCGTTTCCCGGTTGACGATTTCCAGCGCCAGCCCCGTTTCCCGCTGCACGCGGGCGATGAACTCCTCGCCATTTTCCGCCGCGCGGCAGGCTTCCGTCGCAATCAGGCGCGAGCGGCGCACGCCGCGCTCGGCCAGCTTGCGGTGGCAGCTGTCCAGCGCCTCGATGGCGCGCTCCATGGCCGCCTCGCTGAGGCGGCGGCTGGCGCCCACCCCCTCGCCCAGACGCACGATGCGCGAATAGGCATCGACGACGCGAAAGCCCCGTTCGTCCGGTTTGGCAATCAGCAGGCGGCAGTTGTTGGTGCCAAGGTCAAGCGCCGCATAAAGGTCGCCGTCCGCGTCGCCGGAGCGCCCTGCCTCATGGCCGGAGCGGCGCACCTGCGGCATGTCATGGCCGGGCTGCGGGTGCGGCTTTTGGCGCGGCTCCACAGCCTGCCGGGCGGCATTGTGAGCAGCCGGGTGAGCAGCCGACTCCCCGCCAGCCTGATCGGACCCCGAAGCCCCGCGCGGGGCCGGATGGGCGGATGCAGAATGCGCGCCGCGCGCAACACCGCGTCCGCGCCGCCGCCTGCGGCCACGCCCGCCTGCCCCGTCCGCCTCTGAGCCGGAATGGGCTGCCAGCCCCGCTGCAAGATGACCCGCCTCGTTTCTGGCCCCGGGACCAGCAGACTGCGGCTGATGGGAGAGCTGGCCTGAAGAGCCCCCGGAAGACGCACCTGGGGACGCACCAGCGCTCCGCCCCTTGAAACCGGGGCGCCCGCCACGGGCATGCCGCGGCTGGTTACCAGAAGCAGAACCGGAACCGGAACCGGAACCCGAACCAGAAGCAGAACCGGAGCCTGTTTGCCCGTTCCGCCCGCCATGACCAGCCCCCGCCTGCCCGCCCTGCGGACCGGAAGCCATGGAGCCCGCAGCTCTGGAACTGGCGGCTTGCTCTGCGCCGCCGGCGGCAGGACCATCCTCGCCCTGAAGGCAGGCGCGCCGCTCTGCGCGGTTGGGCCGCTGATCGGCGCGCGGACGGCGCCTGTGCTTTTTCTTTGCCGGACGCGGCCCCGAAGACGTTTCCGCCTGCGGTCCGGGCGCAACTGGCCCGTTCTCGATTCGCTTCTGGGCGCCGCCCCTGCCCTTGGAACGGCGCTTCTTGCGCGGGCCCTTGCCGGACCGCGCATCCTGAACCGAAGCCGCACCAGCCTGCCGCTCCCGTGCCGGGGCAGCCTCCTGACCGTGCTCTTCCACCTGAATGCCCTTCTGCGCCGGCGCCGGTCACCCAGGAGGAGCCCTCGAGAGGACAGCGCGCGCAACAAGATAATGTTGGGCAAAGTGTATCAGCTTGCCCGCCGCAGCGCAAAGGCGGCAAAGCGCAAGAGGCAGGAAAGACGCAACGACAGATGAGCCTCCCCTCAAAACCGGCCGGCAAAACCCGGACGAAGCATCCGCAGGGCGGGCAGCCACCGGCTGGTCATGGCGGCGGATATGGCACCGCAAAAACAGAACAGATTCCGGGTACCTGGTTTGCGGGCCGGTTTCCGCCATTTTTCCAAGCGCTTGAGATCATTCATCCACAGGCGCATAGCCGTTTCATTTTTTTGCTGCTCCCCAGTTGATCCCCCGCCCCCAAGCCGCTATAAGCCCCCTCATCGCAGCGCCACCAAGCGCCGCCCGCCAAAAGGCGTCTACTGGGGAATAGGTTAACGGTAGACCCACGGACTCTGACTCCGTTAGTCCTGGTTCGAATCCAGGTTCCCCAGCCAAAACTTTCAAATATTTCAATGATTTAGCATGCATTCGCCTGCTTCGGGAATCCCCCCACGCAGTACCCCCACAAGGGTGGCTGATGCCTGACTATTTCTTCCGGGAAGGTTCCGGCTTTTCATTTCGCAGAAGGGTTCCAGAGCGACTGCAACCGCGAATTGGTCTTAAGGAAATTTACCGCAGCTTAAAAACTTCCGTGCGTAGTGAAGCACGAAGGCGAGCCGCGGCTCTTTTCCTTGTGTCTGAAAGGCTTTTCGAGTTGTCCGAGTACGAGATCCTCTCCGATGAGGAAGTCAGAGCGTGTGCCAGACGTTGGCTCAATATGCCCGGATGGCGAAAGATTATCGCGGCCAACATCGATGGAATGACACCCGCGGAGTTGCGTTACGATGGCGACGACGTCCCCGATCGATTGCTAACCGGGTGGCTAGACGAACGCTGGACCCCGGAACAGGAGCGACAAGAGCAAGCCTACTCCGCTCTTTTATCCGCAGGGTATCAGGGGCCATTTGAACGAAAGACAATAGATCGCACGCTTGACGAACTGCTCTCCCTCCTCGCTGAACGAGTGGAAAAGCGAAAGCAACTGGTGTTCCGTCCAGAGGAAATAATTGCATCGCCTTCCCCCTCCGTGCCGGGGCATGCAGCCAGTCAATCGACCACCCCATTGATCACGCCCGAGGTCCATAAGCATGCAGCCGAATGGCAAGACGCTCTGACCGGCGGATGGGGCGATAGGAAAGCAATCAGTTCTCATTCAGCCCGGCAGTATGGTGTCGCCGTGCGTCTCTTCATCGAGATTATCGGCAACAAACCCGTCGGAGCAGTTTCTCGAGAGGACGCAGGTATATTCCGTTCGCAACTCCTTCGACTGCCTTCAACACATGGCAAAGGACGAGCTGTCCATGCCCTTAAAGCAATCGAGCAGGCCGAAAGAGCTGGCGCGGAACGGGCAACGATGAAAACCGTCAAACGCCACATGACGGCGATGAATGGCTATTGGGCGTGGCTGACGCACCAAGGCCACCTTCCTTACGGTGAAAGTCCATTTTCCGGACATGCATTTCCCGGAACGAAATCAAGTAGCAGAGACAGGGACGACTGGTCAGCGGAAGGGCTGGAGCTGCTCTTCAATTCGGGTGACTACCGAACAGCACCAGCAGACAGCGCGTTGCATTGGCTTCCTTTGATTTCCTTGCATTCAGGCATGAGATTGGAGGAAATCTGCCGCCTACGCCCCGCCCATGATATTGCTTCGCTGAATGGCATCCCTTGTTTCATCATCCAGCCGCATCCGGACGACGGCTGGGATCCGAAGACAGAAGCCGGCGAGCGCAAAATTCCGGTCCATTCATGGCTTATTGAACACGGTCTTATGAACCTTGTCGAAAAGCGCCGTCAGGAGGTCTCAACCAGACTTTTTCCCGGCATGGTACCGAACAGAGACAATAAGCTCAGTGCTGAATTCAGCCGTGAGTTTTCTCGACTGAAAACCGGCCTGGGTTTCGGTCGGAAAGTCGTTTTTCACTCCTTCCGGCATACTTTCAAAACCGTTCTGGAGTCTACCAATTATCAGGAACGCCACATTAATTCAGTTATGGGCCACGAGGGGCTTCGCGGGGAAGGAGCGACTTATGTAAAACGGGTGTTGGTGTCTAAATTAAAGGAAATCGTGGAGGCCTTCGAATGCCCCCTGCCCCTAGACTTTCTGCCTCACCCCAACCTGGAAACCGACACGTTAAACCCAACCCCAACACGGTTCGGATCGCGTCGCGGAAAAAGACCCGTCCGAATTCGTGACTCACGGAAAGATGTAGCTCGTGAGAAAAACTAAGTTGCCAAGAACCCGTCCGGGTCCCAAACCTCTCGATGGGGTCGCAATGAGCGCGGCCTCGCGACAGCGGCGAGCCCGGGAAAGACGCGAAAGACACGCATCCTCATATCAGGCAGAAGCGATTGCATTTTCAGACCTCGTCGACGACATTCTCGGCACTCTTGAACAATTTCTCGAAAACGTCTCGACAGATGCGACGGCCGACCGGGAAGACATCATCCGGACACTTTCCGTCATCGTGAATGACAACAGGAAAACGCAGAAGGGCGTCGACAAGCTCTTTACCGAGATTCGGGGGGAAATCGAGGATCGGCTGTCTGTACGGTGAGAAGTCCGTCCGGATCGCCGCAGGGAAAGCGGCCTCGAATTCGTGACTAACGTAACCGGTGTTCTGGTCCCACGTTGCTCGTTGCCGCCTGATCTGTGTGAACCGCGCCGGCGGGCATCTTTTTCGTGACTCACGAAAAAGGAGAGGCCGCTATGTCCGACACGACACCTGCACCCGCGCGACGTGGCCGACACCCGGTCGGAAGCCGTCCAATGACATCGGCAGAACGACAGACTCGACGACGCCGCCGGGTAGCCGAAGCGCCCCAGCGGTTGAAGGCTGCGCAACCACTGTTGCATAAATTCCATCAGATGCTTGAAATCATGGATCGGCTCGTTCGTCATGAAGTTCCGGATCCTGCATGAACCGTACCGCATGGTACGCATTGACGGCTTTTCCGCCGACAGTCAGCCTGAATAGATAAACCCCAGATCTACGCGGCGGGAACCGCTCCTTGGGGTGTATCTAATGGACGGTTTTCATGGTCGGATTGCTTCCCATCGCAGTCAACCGCTGGTCGGTTGATACTTGAGCCCCGGGCTCGGATACGCCCCTTCCGAGCCAACGCCAAAGAATACCCCCTCAGTCAAAAATGTTGACGAACCCGCGTCAGTCCTGAGTTTTGAGACCGCATGGACCGAAGCGCAGTGGCTCCGGGAACTCCGGGCTGAATGCAAGTCCTCGAGGCGAACCTCTGGACCTGTTGACCAATTCTACATCGACCGGGCAACCAGCCGGCGCGATGCGGTGCGACGCCGGCTGAATGAGGGTTTTTGTTGCTTCGGTGAGACCATCGGCGGCCGATATCGAACGCCTTTTGTTGAACACGGCCTTCGGTCCGACGAGCACCACGTCCTGCGCCGACTGGTACACCTGTCGCCCCGGACCTCACGGCTCCAGTCCGGCCGGGACAAAGCCGTCATGTCGAGCACCGACGCCAAAGTGCTTGCGCTGGACGAGCCTTGGCTCGTCCTCAATAGCAAAGTGCGGGGCGTATTCCGGATTGACCTGGATCTCACATTCCGGAGTTGGGATACGCTCCGGTACGAAATCGAGCAGTTGTCTTTACCGTGCCTGCCGCATGTCGTTGTCGGACACGAACTCCCGGATGGGGCGATCGAGCGGCCTCATTTGCTCTTCCTTCTGCCTTTCGGATCCGAGGTCTGGTTTGATCCGCAGGACGCCCGTTGTCGACGAGACATTATGAGCCTTTGGCGGGGCGTACATGCCGGCATCACCAAAGCGTTTTTGTCCCTCGGGGCCGATCCAGGTGCGCTCGCCAATCCGATGCGCATCAAGAATCCAATGAGCCCGTTTTGGAAGTTTCAGATCTGGAACGAAAGCGAGTTTCCGGATCTGTCAGAGTGGGCGGGTTGGGTCGATACATCCACATCCCGGGACGCGATGATACGGGAAAGCGCAGAGAAGCTCTCCAAGCTCGACAAGACTGCTTCCAACTCTCTTTTCACGACCCTTCAGCGTCGTGCATTTGATATATTACGGGAAATGCGGAATGCGAATGACCCCGTTTACACCGAAACCATCTCCAGCGGGGATCGTGACAAGCTGGCTGAAACTTTGTTCGATCGCCTTGTTCCGGAAGCCGTTGCCATGGCGTCGAACCCACGGCAGGCAATGGCGATTCTCTACCGGGTGACGCCGTTCGCAGCGGAGCGATGGGACCCGGCACGAGCCTCCCACGATGGTCGGAAAGATCGGGGTGCCTGTGCGGCCGAGGTTGAAGGTCTCGATCTTCACGAACGTCATGCGGTCGGAGGCCGGTACGGTGCAGCAGAACGGGCGCGGAAGTCGGTTCAAACGATCCGGGAGGCAATCGCGGCGTTGCATGCTGAAGGCCGGAAAATTTCGAAATCCGAAATTTCCCGGCGGACAGGCCTGTCACGCCCCACCGTTCACGCTCATTGGAACGACGCCAATTCTTGAATTGCGTAGGTTGCTCCGACCGACACCCTGAAAAGTGTAAAGATCAGTGTATAGAAAAAAAGCCAGACCATGCGGCGCTCGCACCAGAAAGGAGCCAATTCCCTGCAACTTCCAGGCTTACAAAGACAGGAACCGGATCGAGGCATGTTCAACAAGGTCAAACAGTTCCGTCGGATAGCCACCAGCTATGACAAGACCAAGGCCTCCTTCGCTGCGTTCCTCAATCTCGCAGCCGCATTCCTATGGCTACGCGACTTTGTCAACAGAGCCTAGATGACATGCCCCACATCACCTATCCGGCATCACATAATTGGGCTTAACCGGGAAAATTCCGGTCGCACATGGCACAATTCGCCGCTAAGTTGATGAAAAGACAGTCAGGGGTGCTCATGACGGCCATCGACCGAATCCTTCAATCATACCGCGATGCCGCCGTCACCGAGCGCGAGAAAGGCACCTACTTTGAGCGTCTAGCCCTCGCCTTCTTCCAGAACGATCCAGTGCAATCAGAAGAGTACGAAGCTGTATGGACTTGGTCGGAATGGGCGAAGGCCAACGGCCGCGATGGCAAAGATGTCGGCATCGATCTGGTTGCAAAGTTGCGCAACGAGGATGGGTTCGCCGCGATTCAAGCCAAGTTCTACGCAGCTGACACGCGAATCCAGAAAGCGCACATCGACAGCTTTATCTCCGCTTCTGGCAAGGAGCCGTTTCGCAGACGGGTTGTCCTAGACACGACCGAAAAGGAATGGGGCGCCAATGCCGAGGAGATGATCCGGGACCAGACAATCCCGGTGGTGCGCATCGCCCTGACAGACCTGCGTGAAAGCCGGATCGACTGGACGATCTTCGAAGCGCGCGGCGAAATCGTGCTCAGCGCCAAGAAGTCCCTGCTGGACCACCAGAAGGATGCGCTGGCAGACGTCAGCAAAGGCCTCGCTGCGGCCGACCGCGGAAAGATGATCATGGCCTGCGGCACGGGCAAGACCTTCACGTCGCTGAAGATCGCTGAAGCCATCGCAGGAAAGGGCAAGCGCGTCCTGTTCATGGTCCCTTCTCTGGCACTGATGTCACAGACCGTTCGGGAATGGACCAACGACACCGAGACGCCTATTCGCGCTTTTGCGGTCTGTTCCGATGCCCATGTCGGCAAGCGGCGCAAGAACTCGGATGACATTGCCGAAATCGAAATCCACGATCTGGCGTTTCCTGCCACTACGGATCCGGTCAAGGTTGCCGAAAAAGCGGGCGACGACGACGCGGAGCGGATGACGGTCATCTTCTCGACCTACCAGTCCATCGTCACCTTGACCCGCGCGCAGGAAGCGGGACTGCCCGAGTTCGATTTGATCATCTGCGATGAGGCGCACCGCACCACGGGTGCCACCCTCGATGGCGAGGAAGAGTCCAACTTCGTCAAGATCCACAGCAATGACCATGTCAAAGGCCGCAAGCGTCTGTACATGACAGCGACGCCTCGGATCTTCGGCGACAACGTTCGCAGCAAGGCAGACGAGGTCGGCGCCGAACTGGCCTCGATGGATAACCCGGCCCTGTTTGGCGAGACGCTATTCTATCGGGGCTTCGGCTGGGCAGTGCAAAACGGCCTACTGGCTGACTACAAGGTCATCGTACTGGCGATGGACGAGGGCCTGGTCAGCACAGCCGTTCAGAAACGGCTCGGTGATGCGGGCAGCGAACTGGTCTTGGACGACGCGACCAAGATCATCGGCTGCTACAAAGCCCTGACCAAAATCGACCTGAAGGCTGACGTCTCGGCCGATCCGCACCCAATGCGGCGCGCGCTGGCATTCGCCAAGGACATCCGCAGTTCCAAGCTGATCCGCGACGAATTCACCGCCGTGGTCGATGAATATCTCGGCCAGGACAGCCTGATCGACGACGACACCCCCTCTGACCACCTCCAATGCCAGATCGAACACGTCGACGGCACCTTCAATGCCAAAACGCGCGGCGCACTGCTGGATTGGCTGAAGGCCGATGCCGGCGACAATGTCTGCCGCATCCTGACCAACGCCCGCTGCCTGTCCGAGGGTGTGGATGTCCCCGCGCTCGACGCGATCATGTTCCTGCATCCGCGCAAGAGCCAGATCGACGTGGTGCAATCGGTCGGCCGCGTCATGCGCCGGGCAGAAGGCAAGAAGATGGGCTATGTCATCCTGCCAGTAGGCGTCCCCGCCGGCGTCCCGCCCGAACAGGCGCTTAATGACAATGAACGCTACCGCGTTGTCTGGCAGATCCTGAACGCGCTGCGCGCCCATGACGAACGCTTCGACAGCACCATCAACAAGGCTTCCCTTGGGCAGGACATCTCGGACCAGGTCGAGATCGTGGGCGTTAGCGCCGATACCGAAGAACTCCGCTCAGTCACCGCCGTGGTGGAAAACCTGCCCTCCAAGACCAAAGCTGCCAGTTCCAGCATCGGCAAAGGCAGCGGCGACACCGGCGACGATGTGATCGAAGGCCCCACCCAGACCGAGATGACCTTCTCCATCGACGAATTCTCGCGCGCCATCATGGCCAAGATCGTCAAGAAATGCGGCACCCGCGACTATTGGGAGGACTGGTCGGCCTCCATCGCCGAAATCGCCAAGAACCACATCACCCGCCTGACCGGCCTGCTGAAAGACCCCGACAGCGACGCTCGCCGCGCCTTTGACGATTTCCTGGCCGAATTGCGCGACGACCTGAACGACACCATCTCCGAAGGCGACGCCATCGAGATGCTGGCCCAGCACATCATCACCCGGCCTGTGTTCGAAACCCTGTTCGAAGGCCACAAGTTCACCGCCGAAAACCCCGTCTCGCGCGCCATGCAGCGCGTGCTGGATGTGCTGAACGAGGCCAACCTCGACAAGGAATCAAAGGACCTTGAGAAATTCTACGCCAGCGTGCGGATGCGTTCAGAGGGCATCACAAACCCGGCGGCCAAGCAGAACCTGATCAAGGAGCTTTACGAGAAGTTCTTCAAAAAGGCCTTCACGCGAACCACGGACAAGTTCGGCATCGTCTACACTCCGCCCGAGATCGTCGATTTCATCATCCATTCGGTCAACGATGTGCTGCAAACCGAATTTGGCCAGACGCTTGGGTCCGAGGGCGTGCATATCATGGACCCGTTCACCGGCACGGGCACCTTCATCACGCGGCTTTTGCAATCCGGTCTGATCGCACCCGAGGAGATGGAGCATAAATTCCGCCACGAGATCCACGCCAACGAGATCGTTTTGCTGGCCTATTACATCGCCGCGATCAACATCGAGGCGGTCTATCACGGGCTGCAGGGCGGGGATTATGTGCCGTTCGAGGGCATCTGCCTGACCGACACCTTCCAGATGTATGAAAGCGACGATCTGATCTCGCATTACATGCCCGACAACTCGGAGCGGCGCAAACGGCAGAAGGCGACCGATATCCGCGTGATCCTTGGCAATCCGCCCTATTCCAAAGGGCAGGACAGCGCGAATGACGACAACGCCAATGTGGACTACCCCACGCTGGATGGCCGCATCCGCGATACCTATGCCGCGCTGACCGAGGCGCAGAACAAGAACGGCCTGTATAACAGCTATCTGCGTGCCTTCCGCTGGGCCAGTGACCGGATCGGCGATGACGGTGGCGTCGTGGCCTTTGTGACCAATGGCGGGTGGCTGGATGGGAACGCCACTACCGGCGTGCGCAAGAGCTTTGGCAACGAATTTTCAGACCTCTACATCTTCAATTTGCGGGGGGATGCACATCTGACGGGCGAACGCCGCCGTAAGGAAAAGGGCAACGTCTTTGGTGCGGGCACCCGCACCCCTGTTGCGATTTCTGTTCTGGTCCGCAGTCCCGAGGCCGCGCATCGCGGTCGCATCCATTACCGCGACATTGGCGACTACCTTGAAGAAAAGGAAAAGCTGGCGATCATCCGCGACTTCGGCTCGACGCGCGGCATTGCCGAGGCCGATGGCTGGACCCAGATCGAGCCCGACGAACACGGGGACTGGCTGAACCAGCGGGATGCGTCTTTCGATCAGTTCGTCAAGATCGGTGACAAGAAGGACAAGACCACTGAGACGCTATTCGAGACATATTCTCGGGGCGTGGCGACGGGGCGTGACGCATGGTGCTACAACCGTTCTCGCGCTGGCATCGAAGCGAACATCACATCGCTGGTCGACACCTACAATGATGAGCTGGCCAAGTCACGGCAGGCGCAGGATGCAGGCCAGCCAGCGCCGAAACTGTTGGGTGATCCGAGGCAGGTCAGTTGGACGCGGGCGCTGTTGGCGGATCATGGCCGTGGCAAGCCCTTGTCGATTGAAGACGGCCAGTTTGTGCCATCGATCTATCGTCCGTTCGGAAAGGAATGGTTGTATTTCAGCCGCCGCCTGAACGAGATGGTTTATCAGATCCCGCGCCTATTTCCCGATGCCGACAGCCCCAACCGCGTGATCGCCATGTCGAGCCCCGGCGCGCGCGGATCGGTTTCGGCGCTGATGACGGATTGCATCCCAAGCCTTCACGCAGCCGATATGAGCGGATCGCAATGCTTCCCGCTCTACATCTACGACGATGCCGACACCGGCGCGGATGATCTGTTTTCGGGCGCGGATCAGGCCGCCCGCCGTGATGGCATCACCGACGCAGGCCTGCGCCATTTCCAAGTGGCCTATCCGGACCATCCGATCACGCGCGAGGACATCTTCTATTACACTTATGGCCTGCTGCACTCCGAAGACTATCGCGCCCGCTACGCCGATAACCTGACCAAAGAACTGCCGCGCATCCCATGCGTGAAAAAAATCGAGGATTTCCGCGCCTTTGCGCAGGCGGGCCGCGATCTGGCCGATCTGCATGTGGGCTATGAGACGGTCGAACCCTATCCCGTCACCTTCAAGCAGGGCCATCCCGACACATGGGTCATCGACGACCCGCAGGCTTTCTACCGCGTGACCAAGATGAAGCACGCGGGCAAGCGCCCGAACCTCGATAAATCGACGGTGATCTACAACGCCAACATCACAATGCAGGATATCCCGCTGGCGGCCTATGACTATGTCGTTAACGGCAAGCCCGCGCTGGAATGGGTGATGGAACGGCAGGCTGTGCTGAAAGACGCTTACAATCCCAAGACAAAGAAGGGCAGCGACATCGTCAACGACGCTAACCGCTACGCAATTGAGACCATGAACAACCCGGCATACCCGCTGGAACTGTTCCAACGCGTCATCACGGTCAGCCTGCGAACCATGGAAATCGTGCGAGGCCTGCCGAAGCTGGAGGTGATGTGATGCGGCTGCCGATCTTGGTGCTGGCCCTCACCCTCGCCTCGCCTGCGCTGGGCCAGAACTTTTCCTGCCGGATCGGCACGCAACCAGCCTGCCTCGACTATGGCGACAAGGTTTGTTCCAGCCGCGGAATGTGCGTTGATAGAAACTCAGCCTGCTTCGACCAGAACCAGTGCAACTACGAGGGTTTCACCTGCAAGTCCAACGTGACCAAGTGCGTAGAAGCACATGACGCCTTGCTTCGGAAGCACAACGATTTGGTCGACGATTTCAACAAAAACCTGAAGATCGCGAAGGAAATGGCATCACGTCTGGACGAGATAGAAAGCTGCCTGATTTATGCAAGCACCCTAGAGGAAGCGAGGCTCTGTGCGCCATAAGCTTTGCCGAAGCGCAATTGTAACGCCTATTTTAGAACGCATGATATTTCCCCAAAACGAGATAGTCATCAAAAGGATCAGAGCTGGCTCGGGGAATCTGGACATTGGCGATAAGTGGGTTTTCTGCCTGAATGCGGCATGATGCCGTGAACAGGAAAGACCATGACGAGACGACCGCGCCGGAACCACAGCCCGGCTCTCAAAGCGAAAGTGGCGCTAGCCGCGATCAGGGGTGACGCCGAGGACGACGTGCTGCCTACATGTCCTTCCCCAAGGAACATCGGGTCAAGCTGCACTCGACCAACCCGATCGAACGGCTGAACGGCGAGATCAAACGCCGCACCGACGTCGTCGGCATCTTCCCCAATGATGAGGCCATCGTCCGCCTTGGTGGCGCCCTGCTGCTGGGGGGATTACGCTCGGTTTGCCGCGTCTCGCGATGAGATTCCCGAAATCCCGACCAGATTGTCGTCGCATACTGATTTCTCCGATGCTCTTCATTCTTACCAGAGCGGTTCCGACGACGATCCGGCACTCTCAGCACCCGGCGGTGCCGTCAGGCCGGACGCTTACCTGGAACCACGCAGTCGTGTGGCAATTCCGCCGGCGGTTTGCCTCGATCTGGTTCCCGCGGAACAATTCCTCATAGGGTTAGAGCCCTCCTGATCGGAAGGGAGCCAGCAGCGGGCGGTTACACCGCCCGACACTGGCAAGGGGGAGGCAAGCCTCCCCCGTTGACCCCCACCGCGCCCGTCAGGCGCCGAGTAAAGGAGCCGCCGTGACCGACACAGATATTGCATCCGCCGAGCGGGTCGCTCCCCGACGCCGCCGCTCCGAAACCCGCCAGCGCACGGCGAGCGTGAGCGCCCGTCTCCTGCCCGCCGAGCGGCAGGCGATCGAGCGCGCGGCCCGCGCTTCTGGATGTGGGCCGAATACCTGGGCA
Organism: Pannonibacter phragmitetus DSM 14782; assembly: GCF_000382365.1. Taxonomy (GTDB): domain Bacteria; phylum Pseudomonadota; class Alphaproteobacteria; order Rhizobiales; family Stappiaceae; genus Pannonibacter; species Pannonibacter phragmitetus. The sequence goes on from NZ_KB908234.1 coordinate 61,361, forward strand.
CGGGAGATCCTGACCCGCGCCGCCGGTCAGCCAACTCCTGCGCGCCATGCCGCTCGTACCGACCTCGCCCGCGCCGTCGGGTGGTGGACCGGAGCCGTCGGCCAAATCGGAAACAATCTCAATCAACTTGCCCGATATGCCAATGAGGGCGGCCGTGTCGATCCGGACGCCCTCAATCGCTTGACCATCGCCGTTCGCGATCTGCACACCGTCGTTGTCTCCCAAGAAACCCGGGGCGGATCGGGGGCATCGTGATTGCGGGCGTTGTCCGACATGCCCGGACCCAGCGCGATTCCCGTGCGCTGGTCGGGCATTTGCTCAAGCCGGAGAACGAACCAGGCGTCCGTATCCTGGGCGGTACTCTGGCCGACAATCTCCCTGGCGCCGTTCGGGACATGGAACGCTTGCGGGATTCGACATCTGCAGACGCCGCCGCCCTTCACATTCACTTGTCTCCCTCCCGCATGATGACTGACGACGAGCTGGAACGAGCCGCCCGTATCGTAATCAGTCACCTTGGCGCCGTGGGACATCCGGCCGCCATCGTGACTCACGCAAAAGAGCGCCAGTCCGGCGATGGTAATCGTCACGCTCACCTCGTCCTCGGCCGTGTCTCCCCAGAGGGACGTGTTCTCGAATCCGGATACGAGAAGATTAAACTCGAAACTGCTTCACGGCTCATTGAATTTGAACTGGGCGAGGAGCCTGTCCTCGGCCGCCATCACGCCAGTGTGGTCCGCTGGCTACGTCAGCACGGCCGCGCCGACGTCGCCGATTGGCTGACAGACGCTCACGGCCCCGATCTGGATAAACCGCAGTCCGCAGCCTCGCCCGCTCATCGGCAGGCACTCTCCAGGCATGGCGTCAATCTCTCCGACGCACGCGCTAAAATCCGCGGCGCCTGGACGTCTGGAGGCGCCGAGGCCGTACGGGCCGCCGGCTACGAAATCGCGCCCGGGAGAAAAGAAGGGCTCTGGATCGTATCTCGTGGTGGCGTCGAAATCGGCTCGCTGGACCGGCTGACCGGCGAGAAGCGCGCAGCCGTTAGGGCTGCGATGGAAGCCCCTGCTGCTCCTGCTCCTGCTCCTGCTCCTGCTCCTGCTCCTGCTCCTGCCGCTCCGCTGCGGCTGGTGACCAGCCGCCGCCCCCCGGCGATTTCAAAAGGGCAGAAAAAATCAGGTGCTGAGCTCGTCTCGGAAGCTGCTGCCGAGCAAGCGATGAAATTTGCAGAAGGCTTTCGAGATCGTCTCGACATCAGCATTGCTGCTGCCGCCGCGCGCGGCTTCCTCGACCGCTGCGAACCGGATCTGCAAGCGCGCATTGCAGCTCTTGCAGAGCCGGAACAGCTCAAAGATCCGGCCGCACTTGTCGGTACACGCAAGCGTCTGGCTGCCGCAGCGCGAGCGCTGGCAGCATGGGAAGCGCGGCACGAAAAGCGCATCTCTTCTCTTCGTGAGATCACTTCTGCCGGCCGACCCAGCGGCCTTTTTGCGCTGCTGACCGGCCGCATATCACGGCACGATGCTGCAGTCCGAGCGCTCTCAGGACTCTACGCAGAGCGCGAGCCGCTGCGTAAGCCGGTCGCTAAAATGCGCAGAGAAATCAAGATCTTAGAGACGACGCAGGAGTCTCGGCACGCAGCGCACGACGCCGCGCGCGGCGCTGAACTGGCGCGCTTAGAAAAAGAGCTCGCGCTTCTGCGCGATGCACGCGCGGCTCTGGCTGCTGACCCGGCTATCGCTCGAGGCGGGGTGAAAGCACTTGCCGCTGCTGCGAGACGTCGCCAGGCGGAGCGGAGGGCGGAAGAGCGGCGCCGCGAATTGTCGAAGGGCAGTCGGGAGAACAGGGCGCCGCGAATTTGATGGAGGCCTAAGAATGAAAAAATTCGTGACTCACGAAAGTAAATCCGCCGCCGCCCGACGCAGGAAAAGACGCCGCCGCTCATGCCGTGACCGCGTCCGAATGGCCATGCGCCTTCGCCGCCGGCGAGATCCTACGCGCGCATTTTGGGCAATACTTGTAAGCGCGGTCTTGACCTTCGCGATCCGGGCCGCTCCCACGCCGCTACTTATTTTCAGAAGGAGACTTCCGGATGGCAAGAGACTACAGCACAGCAACGATGACGCGGCTCGTGAAGGACTGCACAGCATCCCGAAACAGCCGGAACGGTTATTTAGAGCACGGGTCAACAAAGGAGATTTACCGCCGCTTGCCGATCGACTTGCGGAGGTGGTTCGCTCTGATCATGTACGAAATCGGCGACCCCTTGACGTTGCGAGGCGGGCACGGCCGCTCAGACGATGACTACTTTGAGCACTGGCGCGGGAAAAGAGATCGCTATCATCCGGAAACGCATCCGGATTACAAGCCGCCGTCACGCGGCCGGAAGCGCGATGATGACGATGACAATGACGAAGGCGACGGTGGCTCTCCGGTATCTCCTCCCGGTCCATGAAGTCTGACAGGATGTTCGATTTCTTTTCGTGACTCACAGAAACGCTGCCCGGCCTCCGGTCGGTCACTCGCTACGGCGCTTTTTTGTGAGCGCGCTCCGCTCCCTCCCTCCGGCCTTCCGGAGTGCCCAAAACAGGAAAAGCCCCCGGAGATCCGACGTCCGGGGGCTTTTGGCATCGCTCGTTACTTTATCTATGCTCAAGGAAGCGTTTAGCGGCTCTAACTCGGTCCGTTGCAGGACCGTCCTGATCCCAGATACATGAGATGTCTATACCAGAAACGGGCTCTCCGTCGATTTCTAGCCAGCGATCACCCATTCCCACATTTCCATAGCACCGGCGATCATACGCTTTCTGACTGTACATCTCCGCGATCGCGAGGACGAGGTTTCGAGGACCGGTTTTCCAGGAAGCGAGTGCTTCCGTCGATTCCGGATCTACGCCCTTACTGCGGGCAGCAGACTCATGGAGCTTGCGATGAAGTGTGATGCTTGAAGACATTATCTTCTCCTGAAGATAAAAATGGGACGGCAGGTGTCGCCCCTTCATCTCTGCTGGAGCAGAGAAAATTTCAGCGCGGTTTATTCTTCCTCCTGTTCCGGATGCCCGGCCGCTTTCGCGGCCTCGGCAAGGACGGGCCATTGATCGATTATCGCTTGAACCTCTTCCGGGGTTGGCCTTAGTGCCTCGTAATAGGTCCGGATTACGTCGTCTGCTGCCATACTGTTCCCCTACAACTCGTGTGTAATCGGTCCGATGTGGTCTCCGTCCGGATACATCCGAACCCAGACATACGTCACCACACCCCCTTGGTCAGTCGGGTGTCGACGAAAATCCGCTCGAGCTCGCTGTGTGGCGCATCCGGCGCAGGCTTGTTCAGCGATATCCTCGATATCTTCCGGCGCCATATCTCCGATCAACCAGAGCGCGCGGATACCATCTCCGATTTTCATCCTGCTGGGGCAGTCCTCGCAACAACTCGGTGCGAAACCGACGAGTTGCATGGGAGCAAGCGGAGTGAGAATGGTCTTGCCGCTCTCGCCGTCAAAACCAACGACCCGCAGCCGCGTCATTATTGCGTGGATCGTAGTGACTGAAGTCAAACGGCCTGGTGGCTTCCCATGAGGTAGGGCATTCGTTGACAGAAAGGGCGTAATGCAAGAGTGCCTCTACAAACGTTTGGGGTGTCGCCTGATAGACTTCCGTCAAACCTTGGAGCTTCTCTCCAGCGCTGATCGAGATGATCACCGTAGCGGTTGGCCTAAACTCTTTTTCGATCAGTTCTGCCAGAACAAGGGATTCAAGCCGTAGGCAACGGTAGCAAATATTGAGCAGTGTGTTTTCGCACTTCTGATCCGGAACAAGACGATCAATCATCGCCTGATTCCACAGCTCCTGCATTGCAGAAAAGTTAGGTTCGGAGAGAGCGGGGCAACCTGGCGGCGTGTGGTTAAGCCTATAATGTGGCGCCTGACTTTCGATTTTCTCGAAAGTCTCTATGTACTCTGACGGCAAGCCAAAGCCTTCATTCTGTAACTCATCAATGACCTGCCTGATATTCTCAACTACGTCTGTGATTTTTTGCACTTGTTCTCATCTCCTTTGGAATGCGGGAGCCGGATTTCCGGCTCCGAGCTGTCATGGGGTCAGGCGACGTCCTGGACATTCTCAATGCCGGCTTCGCCGTAGAGTATTTTCGCGAGCCAATTCTGACCGAAAAAATCGATGACCTCGCTGGCGTCGTTGGCGACAACGGCGCGCCGTTCGTTGCGGTGACCCGCATAACAATTCTCTATCACGCAGACGAAGTTGCCGGCGTTCGTCTGGTATAGCTCTAGCTCATCCCAGCAGCCGATCTGTCCGCTGTAATCACAGCTTTGCCGGTCGGGGCTGGATTCGGCGGTCGCAATTCGCCTTCCGGTGAACCGCAGATCCGGACCGTCGTCCCGATTGATAAGATATTCCCTAAACTCTGCACTCATGAAGCCTCCTGTGCTTTCCATGTTGCGTATTCGTCGATCATATCGACCTTATTAGGGTTCTTCTAGTCGATTAAAATGTCAATCAAAAAATAATTGTTGACACGAATATTTTTTAGAAAGGCATTTTAATAAAATTTTTTCTCTACGAATCCTTTAGAACTGCATGAATGATTCAAGGATTCGTCTTCTAAGGATTCGAGTACATATAAAGGATTAGACTTAACTTCACGAAGGACTCGGTGCGCGGCTTGCCCCCCGCCACGGGCATGGCGCAAGGACTCGTTCAAGGACTCGAGCGCTCGCGACCCAACCGACGGGGATTCAAAATGTTGACAAAGCAGGGTGGAGCGCCGCGCCTGTGGGGCAGTGACGCCCTCCCCGGTCACATGCGCGATGAATTGTTGACAACCCCGCAGGCTCCCCCCACAGTGTCGGCGCGATATGCGTTAAGTCATTGAAATGTATAGTGTACTGAGAACTCCCCAGACGAATCCAGGTTCCCCAGCCATTATCTATTTTTCCTTATTTTTCAAATACTTAAACAATCGGCGCAGTCTGTTACCGGAACAGTTTTCCGGATCCCCCCCGAGGGCAAGAGGCAGCCACGCTCTGCATCCCCTTCCCCGTTACAGATTCCATCAAGTCCCGATCGGGATGATTTTGGCGTGCCGCCGAAACCTCAAGCGCCAATCGTCCCGATCGGTTCTTTTTCGTGCAATGACGCGGGAGATGTGTTTCAATCACCCCGGAAGGGATGATTCACATGACAACGGTGTTCGACAGCGCAGCGCTTGGCCAGTTGATCCGGACTGAGCGAAAGCGTCAGCTGCTTACCCAGGAACAACTCGCCGGTATCGCAGGCGTGGGTGTGCGGTTCGTGCGCGAACTGGAGAGTGGCAAAGAGAGCTGCCGGATCGGCCTGGCCTTGACTGTCCTGCAGACGCTTGGCTTGACAGTCAGCATCACCTCCCGCGGTGCGTCCTCATGACCCGCGTGCTTGACGTCTATCTCAAGGACCGGAAGGCAGGCGAGCTCAAGCAGAACGGGGACGCCGCGCTGACCTTCACCTATGACAGCGGTTACCTCGCCACCGATCCTGTTGCTCTGTCTGTCTCATTGCCGCTTCGGGACGAGCCCTTCACCGACCGTGCCGCACGCTCCTTTTTCTCCGGGCTCCTGCCAGATGAAGGTGCCAGACGCCGGCTGGCCGCAGCGCTCGGCATATCCCCAGGCAACGCCTTCGGGCTGCTCGAAATAATCGGCGGGGAATGTGCGGGTGCCTTGTCACTCCTTCCGGCGGGGCAGCTCCCACCGGACCCGGCCTCGGACGATTCCGCGGCGCTTGATGAACCGCATCTTGAAGAGATCCTCTCCCTGCTCCGGCAGCGCCCCCTGCTGGGCGGAGAAGCCGGAGTGCGCCTCTCGCTTGCAGGTGCCCAGGACAAGCTGGCCGTGGCTGTCATCGGCGGGCAGATCGTGCTGCCCAGAGGCGGCGGGCCGACGACACATATCCTCAAACCCTTCATCGAGGGGCTTGATGGCACGGTGGAGAACGAAGTCTTCTGCATGCGCCTCGCGCGCCGTCTTGACCTCGACGCCCCTGCCGTTTCGAAGGGAGCGGCTGGCAAAATCGATTACTTCCTGGTCGAGCGATACGATCGCGTGATGCTTGACAACGGCCGGATCGAACGTCTGCACCAGGAAGACTTCTGCCAGGCGCTGAGCGTGCCCCCAGAGCTCAAGTATGAGGAAGAAGGTGGCCCGGGCATCAGTCAATGCTTCCAGCTGATCCGGCAGACCACGGCCAAGCCCGCGGCCGGGACATTGCGTTTCCAGCGAATGCTGATGTTCCACTACCTGACCGGCAATGCCGACGCCCATGCCAAGAATTATGCCCTGCTCTATCGTGGGAAAGCGCCGGACCTGGCACCAATGTATGATGCCATCTGCACGGCTGCCTATCCACGCCTGTCCAAGAAAATGGCAATGGCTCTCGGTGGCAGGTCACTGCCAGACACGATCCAGATGGAGCACTGGGCCTCGCTTGTGCCGTCCAACAAGACAGCGAGGCGGATGCTCGCCGGAGAGTTGATGCGCATGGCGGACGCGATCGGGCCGGAAGCCGGCGCATTGCTGGAGGAAATGTCAGAGGATGGCATCGGCCATCCGATCCTGAAGGCCGTCCGGAAAATCATCGATACCAGATGCAGCCTGGTTCGACGGGCTCTGGAGAAGCAGATCCAGTAAGCTCCCGAGGTGTCTCGCAGGCCAGACAAGCGGCCGTTCGACATCAGTCTTTTTCAAGGTGTCTTTGGCAGCTCTCTCGTCAACCTCTGATCACCTCAACGCTTCCAAGCGCGCCCCATGGCGCTCGCTCGCGATACCTGTTTCTGCGCGCATGACAAGGATCCGCCAGCGCATTGCGAAGACTCGCCGGATAGGACCTGTTGCCGTATGATCGACTGACCGAGGCTGGGTGCTCCCCGGTTTCGGGAGCAACGGAGAGACCGGGGTTCCAAGTCAACTTGAGGCACCGTCGAAGAGGGGATCAACAGTGATCGAGAACGACGCCCGCAATGGAGCCAGCAAGCAGAACGCGCTGCCCGCACTCTCAGGGACTGACCAGCCTGGCCGCATGACTTCCCTTGCCCGTCCCATTGCCGAGGACGTGAATGCTGCCTCGTTCGCCAAAGAACTGCTCGTGAGTGACAAGTTCATCCTGGACTAACTGAGGCGATCTGAGGCCGGCGAGTGCACTTGACAATACCTCATCGGCAATAGGCACATCGGCGCTGTCGCAACTTCAGACCAAATTCTTGTCTGGGGGCGGTTTCCGGGCCCGAGAGCCCTTTGATCGGGAAAACCCGTGGCTAGCGCTCCAGCGTGGCGGCCTGAATTTCCTGCATGCAGCCTGTCATACGGTCCTGTTCAACAGCGTCCTCAATAGGCGCCGTGCAAATCTATCCGGAGGCTGGACATCAGCAGGCGCCGTGCGTCTGACAAAACTCACCCATGCTTCCTCGCCGGCGCGCCTCTCCTGCGGCCCGAGCATGCGCTCCATGAGTGCAATGGCTTCCGCACTATAGAACTGTGCGAGCACCACCCGAAACAGGGCTATTGCGTCACAGCCGAAGATAGCCGCAACAGCGGTTACCTTCTCGAGCGGCAGTTTGGCGGTGCCGTCCAGAACGAGGCGCACCAGGCGCTCAGATGAACCGGAAGCCCATACAAAATGGCTTCATCGAGAGCTTCAACGAGCGCCTGCGGGATGAACTGCTGAACGAGACCCTCTTCTCCTCACTCAGTCACGCCCGAGCCGTGCTGGCCATTTGGCAAGCAGACTACAACGGCGCACGGCCGCGCTCGCAACTCTGCTGGCAGCCCCCGGACGAATTTGCCGCCACCTTAAACCCACGGCCGGCACTGGCGCGGCGCAATACGAAAAGCTCCGCGCCATTGCCCACCACTTCACAGGCCCATCAGGCCAAAAACCAAAGCCGGGAACGAACTCAAAACTGGATGAAACTTGGCGGCAAGGTCACGAGCAAGCTCACCCGCACGCCACAGGTCAGTCGGCTTGCGAGAGTTTGGTTCAGCAGCGCTGACGGCAGCCGTGTGTCTCGATAGAACGCTTTACGAGCTGCTTTAGGCAGCAGCATCATCACCGTCCGCGTCCAGACTCTCGATGCTGATGAGAATATGGCTGTCTCCGCCGGAGCCGGACAGCATTTCCATCAGGTTGCCGATGATGCCGAGTTTTGAACCTATCTGCTTGATCCTGGCGGGGTTGCTTTCCATCAAAAGCTTCAAGCCCGCCAGCTGCTTATATATTGAGTCTGCATCCTTCGAGTTCTGCCGAAGCAGCGCATATGGATGTTGCTCACGGCACCGCAGGAGGCCGCCGGTGATCTGTAGCGCGTAGTTCAGAACAGTCCCGAATTTTTGGCTCTCTTGCAGTTCGATGAGAAGCGCGGCAACAAATTTCGCCGTTTTTGCTATGCGCTCTTCCGTCAGAACGGCGGGTGTTGCAACCGGACGGCTGAGGAGCGCCGCGAGAGCTGCCGCCACATTGCCCTTCGACGGCTGCTGACGAAGGAGAAGGTCAATGGCCCGCTCCAGACGGCTTTTTTCCTTTATGATCCGGCCCATGCCGTGAAGAATGACGGTCGAAGCCGATCTGGTCTCAAGGAACACATGCGGCCTTGAATCGAGATAAGCATGCGCTGCTTTCAGTATCTCGTCCTGCAGATCAAGCGGGCAGCGGCCAAAAGCCCAGGTGGCGGCCAGAAGGAGGGTGTTGTCCGGCAAGGGGCGGCGGCTGGAGACTGCTGACAGGCAGGCTGACGAAACGAGAGCCAGCGCGCGATCCAACGCCTTGATCAACGCTGCATCAGTCTCTTCGGGCGGCTCGCCATCGAAGTCGAGAAGATGGGCTCGTGTAAATCCGGCTCCAGGTTCGCCAGTATCGATGAGGGCAGCTTTCGAGAGAAACTCACGCAGTCTTGCCGCGTCCCGTAGTTCGAATTCCGGGATAAACGGCCCGAAGGCAGCAATACGATCACTGCCGGTCCACCGGTCAATATGGGCAAAGCCCGTTACCCTCTCCGGTACAACAGGCTTCGGCTTGAGCTCCTCTGCAATCTCTTCGAAGGATCGCGGATCATGCTCCAGTGTTGACCAGTCGAGGAAGACAGGACGGGATCGCAGGACGTCCCAGTCGTTCGATGTGACGAAAACCGCCGCCCGCCCCTGTGCCGGCATTTGCCGCAAGGCAACCTCTACCGGCTGGTTGCGAGAGGGGGGAGAGACATCTGTGGTGGTCCACTTCCGGAATTCCGTTCCCTTTCGAAGGTAGAAGGTGACATTGCGGGCACCCGCCGGCCAGCCAAGACCTGTAACCGGTGCGGAAACATATTCCCGGTTTGCCGCAACCAGGGCATTGGCCGGCACGAGGTCGGTCAGCACGACATCTTGACCTTCGAGGACGGCGAGCGAAACCTGTTCCAGACGATCGAGATAATGCGGGATGCCTTGCTCGATGCGGCGCCCGGCAAGCAGGGCACCTGTTGCAGCAGCCTCCCGCGGCATCAGGAGAACCGGTCTGCCACCTGCTGCCGCCGCCACCGCCCTGCGAATGGGTTCCCGCAGTCCGGCTCCAACGGGAGTGGTCAGCAGAACGGCAGAGGCATCGGCAAGGTCCAGCGGTGGAAGGCGCAACTGGACAGTGTGAAGATCAGTCTGTGGCGGCGCTAATGACGTCCATGAACCGTTGTCGAGACGAATGATCTCCTCTTCAACCGGCGGGACATCCTCCAGCAGAAGTTCCCATGCCATGCGGCTCGGGCCCTGCCTGTCGAACTCTGCCAAAGGGTTGGCCGCATGTACGGCGGCTTCTGCCTGTGTGAAAAGGGATTGCAGGCCGAAGGCATCGGGACCGGTTCGAACAACCTTGCCCGTCTCTGCCCGTTCGGGCGCGAAAAGACCGGGGTGACCCTCCAGGGCACGTAATGTCAAAACCTGAAGCACATAGCCATTGTCTGAATGGTCAATGCAGGCAACCCGCATGCCGTCGCGGGGCGCGGGGATGAGGTTCTCCTCAAGTGCGGCCAGCAATGTGGCGACTGGATGCCAGAGGAGGCGAATGGATACGCCGCGTCTGCGCAGGGCATTCAGCAGGAACTCCTGCCGTGTCTCGTCCAGTTCTGCGCGATCGGGAACTATGGCTACGACCTCGTCAGCCTGCGCCGTCAGCGCCAGGGTGGTCGCCTGCCATTGGGCGGCGCGTTCCTTGCCGTCATTTGAAGAGAGCAGGTCCTCCAGCAGGGAGCGGACGGAGATGCGGCGCTTCGGCGCTCCGGTCTTTCCCCAGCCATTGCCACGGCCGATGGGCGAATGCATGGCCTGCGGACCGCCAATGAAATGCGGGGTAACGTCCTTTGCATCGGGATCGTGCATGGCAACAACAACAGTGCCGGTGCCGCCATCGATGATGTTGAGCGCTGAACTTCCGGCTGCGGTCTCGTCGTCCGCGTCAGGCTTTGCATCATGCACGGCAAAGTCGTGCCAGCCATTGATATCCAGTCCGGTAATCCGCCGCATCAGCCGTCTTCCCTGTCCGAGAGGAGATGAAGCAGCGCAACACCCAGATTTTTCAAACCGTCACGCAGGCCGCCGCCCGCCGGACCGAGCGAGAGTGCAGCGCTTTGATGCGAGGTCAACAGCGTGCTGTGATCGCCATCCGTTGGTGTAATCACCAGCATCCCGCCAATGGAGGATATGCTCTTTTGCTGGGTGCGCGGTGCGTCCTTCAGGAGAGCTGCCAGTTCAAGCAGGCGCGGTTCCGGTGTGCTGCCCTGGCTGTTCCAGAGCGGCCAGATGAGGATCGACCTCAGAAAACTTCGCGCATCACCCACCTTGCCCACGCGAATGCAGAGTGGCGTACACCAGGGTTCGAACCCGTGCTGTTTGTGGTCGTAAACCACCTCCACGATCAGCTGTTGTCTTGCAAGATGGATGACCCCGAGTGGATTGATGCTGTCAACCCAGCACCCTCTCACCTGCTCTGACCGGAAGACCACGGGCGAGGTTGCTACAACGCGGGCGCCTTCAATGTTCTGCAGCGCAACGATGACCGCGAGTGCGCAGAACTCGTTCCATGAACGGGTTTGCCAGCGCCACAGCTCGTCCATGATGCGTTTGCGCTTCAGCAGTTTGTTCCATGCGTCCCAGATCGCAAAATAATCAGGATTGTTCAGAAGCACGAAATTGGGTGTGACATCTGCCGGAGCCTCAACAACGCCTTTCTCTGCAAGGTCAATTGCCAGCTGCCGGCAGCGCTTTCCGTAGGTCCGCACCAGAACTTCGCGGCTGCGGCGCGGGCGCTTGTCCGATGCCGCTGGCACATAATCGGACGCAACGCGCCGGGCCAGCCTGGCATAGGCCAGAAGCACCCGGTTTTCGAGCGTGTTGAAGTTTTCCTCCCGGGCGACGGCCATGATCTTCTGCCGGTCGCCGGCCTGTTGGGCAATCGTGTCACCCGGCTGGCGGATGAGCCATGTCATGGACCGGCGGTCCAGTTCCTGCACGCGCGACAAAGGCATTTGCTTGTGGACGCGGCGTAGAATCCGGCGGGGTGTCTTGTCCAGCCGTTCTATGACATTGGGGAGAGCCCGGGCCTGCTTGACGATCTCGTCCATCCTGGGACGTTCATCCGTTTCTGATCTGAGCCAGATCTCCGACAGGTGCCTCCACATCGCCGCAGGGTCGGCAATGACGTCTTCTAAATCGCGCAGCCGGGTCCAGACACGCTTGATCCGCGACATCAGAACATCGCCATCGCCCGGCTGAATGCTGGCATCGGGGCCGGCTTCGGATGCCGGTGCATCCGGAATTGCTTTCAGCACCACATGGATAGGGCCCGAGGGCCCTTCAATCACAAGCCCCTTGGCCTGCCGCACCGGAATGGGCGGCAGCCAGGCTTGCCGCTTGCCATCAACATTGGCTACAAACTCGCATGTCCCGGTCCTGCCATCGATACGCGGGCCGCCTGGAACATCCGTGACGATAACCGGTGCGCAGTCCTCCAGAACCTCGACCGCAGAAGCCGCGCCGGCAATGTCGAGATAGGATGATCTTGACCGGTCAGACAAGGCCCAGGGCCGGAACCAGAGGTCGAGAAACGTCATTCGCTCAATTGCCCGTGGTTCTGGTCATGCCGCGCCAGTTGAACATGCCGCTACCCTCTGTTTGACTTTGGATGATTTCTTCCAACCGCTGGGCAAGTGCGCTGTCATTCATGTCTTCCCGAATAAGCTGTTTTAGCTCATCGAATCTCTGGCGGTGCTCCTCGATACTAAGGCCGCGAAGCTTGGGCATGATGCGTAATTCGATCTGGTCTGCCAGAGGCTTCCGAACATCGGCCGGATGTCCGTTTTCCTGCGGATAGTTTGCGACATAGGCGCTTATCGCGGCGTTGAGCCGATGCCCGAAAGGGCGCCCGCAATTGTTCATGATCTCTGCCAATCGCCGGATTGTCTGGCGGACCTTGCTTGTATCGCCGGAGGCAAGGTGTGCAGGTTGCCTGATCCAGCTGCGCCAGGTTCCGAAGGAAAGACGCCGGTCTGGCGGTGGCCCGCTTTCGGCTGTCTTGACTTCCGGGAAGTCCTCCGGAGCCGCGAACTGCATGATGTTGCCGCGGTCGAGCACCTTATCGGACAGTGACAAAGTGCTCTCATCGTCGTTCATTGTGCCGACAAACAGCATGTTGTGGGAGGGGTAGAGACGAACCGGACCTTCCTTGCGGCCACGGATATCGATCGGAATCATGGCATCGCGGCGTTCCTCTTCCTCCAACTTTCTCTGATACATTGGCCGTGCCTCAAGGCGGCTCAGGAATTCCGAGAAATAGTGTTCGACGCGAGCAAGGTTCATTTCGTCGAGCAGGACGATCATCATGTCGTCGTGGTGCGATTGCCCGGCAGGAGCATTGGCTGTCAGCCCGAATTGCATTTTGCGCTGCGGAACCGTCTGGTGCGATTGCCCGCCGGTGCCACCAGCGGCCAGGCCCGATGTGTTGTATGGATCCAGATGGACCAGCGCCCGGGCCAGATCGGTGGCCCGGAAGCGCTTTTCGATGTAGTTGTAGAAGCCCAGAAGATCCTGCGGGCTGTCCCAGCGGGGTTCGACAGCAAAGGGCAGGAAGCGGATGCCCATCGCTTCGGCGTAGCGCCGCGGCAGCAGGCTTTTGCCTGTTCCGGAGACGCCGGCGAGAACGGTCAACTGGGCGTAATCGTTGATCTTGAGAGAGGTATGGAAGGCTTTGACCACCCGGTCCGGGTAAGTCAGGTTCAGGTCCAAAAGATGCTGGCGGACACCATGAAGGGCTTGCTCCTCTCCTTCCGGGCGGTAGGCCGAACGGGGCGTCTTCAGGACGCTGGGGGGCGAGCGCAAGTCTTCAAGAACACGCTCGTCAAAGACGGCGTCCTTTGCGGTTCCATCGCCAGTCTCTGAGCGCAACCGCTCGATGTCTTCCTCGATAGCGGTCTTGCGGCTTTCCAGAGAACGGACCTTGTCATCAAGGTGCCTGAACTGCTGCAACCTGGCTTCAAGAGGCGCTGTCTGCTGGAGGATGCGGGTGTGGTTTGCCTCCGCTTCGCGCAAGTCGCTGTCCAGTTTTGTCAGCCGGTCTTTCAGCTGCTCGACATCGTTCTGGAGTGCCGCCTTCAACGCTGTCAGTTCCGTTACCTCCCCACGTGCGCCCAGCAGGACGCCACGTTCGGCGCGCAGCTGATCGACTTCGCGCAGGATGGTGTCCTGCTCGGCCTTCAGTTCCGCGATCCTGGCCTCCAGACCGGCAGGGATGTCCTCCATCTTCGCCTTGCGGTCATTGATTTCCTTTTCAAGCCCTGCCAGTTCGGCCTGCTTTTTCGACAGGGTGCCGGACAGGTTCTCCAGCTCGGTCCGAACCTGTTCAAGGGCTTCCTGGCGTCCGGCAAGCTCCGTAGCTGCTTCTGCAGCAAGCCGCTTCACTTCATCGATCTGCACCCTTGCATCGGCCAGTCCGTCCATTTCCAGCAGGAGCGACTCCCGCCGTTGCTCCAGTGCGCCGATTTCGGCGGCAATGGTTTCGCGGGCGCCAATCTTGCGATTGATCTCCTCGAGAGCGATTTCCTTTTCAACGAGCTCGCTTTTTCGCCTGTTGATGCGGTCCTCGAGGTCCATCAGGGTCGAAACAAAGGGCATGTTCCGGCGCTGTCTCTCGAAAAGCGATATGGATACGACGCCCACGACTGTGGCGAGAATGGCCGCGAGAAAGATCAGAAGCAGCACGTAGGGACTGGAGGCAAGTATCTCTAGCATCAGTTATTGTCCTTGCGTATTGCTTGCTGCGGGCGTGGTTCCGATTGGCGCCGTGTTCGGCGGAGGTGCGGCGGCGAGGCTCTGCCGCAGGGCAGCCAGGGCGGCTTCGAGTTCCGATCGCGTTTTCGTTTGTTGCGCAATGGTCTCGTCGAGCGCGGTCACCTCCATGCCCTTCTCTGCAAGTGTTGCCTTGCGGGCGGTGAGTGCAGTGACTTCGCTCTGGAGGCTGTCGCGCTGAACGGTAAGGCTGCCGATGCTGGTCATCAGCTCCTTCTGCCGCGCCGTTGCAGCTTCCACCTCGCCCGAAACCCTTGCCAGGCCGCTCTGCAGGGCAGTGAGACGGTCGCTCTCGCTTCTCGTGGTCAGCAACTGCTGCCGTGCAGCTGATAGCTGGCTCTCCACATCCGCCAACTGCTTCCTGCCAGCTTCAATGGATGCGTTCAGCGCGGCCAGTTGCGGCCCCAGTTTTTGCAGGCCGTCAGTCAGCGCCTGTTGCTGGGCCATCGTATTTGCGAGATCGCTGGCTGCCGAGACCTGCCGTTCACGCGCTGCTGCGGCATCATCCTCATCACGCTCGCGCTTGGAAGATGCCTCATCAGCTGCCTCGCGTGCGGCATCCCTCGCACTTTCGGCGATCTGGCGGTCACTTTGCGCCTTGGCAACGTCGTTCAATGCCTGCCGCAGTTCGGTGCCGGCTTTCGTCAGGTCGGACTGTGCCTTTGCAAGCTGGGCATCTATGTCTTTCTTGGCGGTAAGTGCCCGGTCTTGCTGGTTCTTGATTTCGGCCAATGCAGGCCCGCTTTTCGCCTTGGCGGATGCAAGCTCCTGCTCGGCCGCCGCCTTGTCTTGCCGCGCCTTTGCCGCATCGGAAAGAAGCCGGTCACGATCCGCCGTAACGCCGGATATCTGCGCCCTGAGGTCTTTCAGCTCCGCTTCAGCCTTTTCACGTGCGGCGCTCGCCGTCTGCAGCTCGCTCCTGGCGTTCGCGGCCTCCTGCGTCACGTTTCGCAGCTCTTCGCGCGCATTTTCAAGCGTCTGCAATTCGGCTTCCTTGCTGGCGAGCTGACGGTTCAGGTCGACAAGCATGGCGTTGCTTCTTCCCAGGTCTTCCTGCGTCTTTGCGAAATCGCTCTGAAGGTTCCGGTGAGCTGCGATGCGTGCGTCAAGATCGGCGCGTTCGGCACGGGTCTGGTTCTCAGCCGCCGAGACACTCATCTCGCGTTCGCTGAACACCTTGTGGCGCTCCATGAACACGACGATTGCCGCGAGGTTGAAAAGGATTGTGACCATCGCGAAAACAAGCGAAATCGCCCACAACGAGGAGCGTTCCGGCTTGCGTCCGGAGGTATCAACGGCGTCCGAGGTCGGAGTCGATGAGTTCAAGGCAATTCTCCATATCGCGGTCTATTTCGGACACCCAGAAGCGGCGGACCTTCCAGCCGCGGGCTTTCATTTCCCTGTCGCGCAGCACATCCGACACCTTGCGGTTACCATCGGCATCGGTGTGCCAGGCGCGGCCATCCACCTCGACATCGAGTTTCACGCCGTTGTGAAACAAGGCGATATCGAGAAACCTGTTGCCGGCCGGATATTGCTTTTCGGGCTTCAGACCCCGGCGCTCCAACGCGTTGTAAAGACGCTCTTCCCAGACGCTGTCGAAGCCCTCGCGGCGGCGCTGGCCCGGACTTGTTGCATGATGCGCCAGCCGCCATAGAGGCTTGATCGGTGACTTGCGGGCAGCAGACAGATCGCCGATGACGACACAAACGGCCTTGGCACGGCTGACCGCCACGTTGAACCTGCGTGCTTCCTTTGCCAGAAAGTTGGTTACCCCGAAGGGCGCGCCTTCCGTGTAGACTGTCGAGAAGAAGATGACGTCAGCCTCGCCACCTTGAAACTTGTCGATGGTGGCGATCTTCAGCCGGACGCGTTGCTGAAGCTCTTCAGGGAGCAGACGGTCGACCGCCCGCCGTATTCCGGCAACCTGACCGACAAAAGGCGACAGTGCGCCGATGGTGCCCTCGAATGTGTGGTCAGACGCCAGAAGCGCAATGCGCCGCGCCGCCTCTTCCGCTTCAGCTTCATTCAGGTTCTGATCGTCTACGCGGATGGTTTGGCCCTTTACATCCACCCATTCGATGCCCGCCTTGTAGCCAGGCGCCTTCGCCAGCTCCTCGTCTTTGCACCGGCCAATGAGATGGCCTTGATAAAATTCATCATTCAGATAGCCGATGATGCCCGGTGCCGAGCGGAACTGGTCCGCCAGAAAATGATGGGCTTTGGCAGGCCGCATGTCCGCAAAGCCGAAAAGAGAGTTCTTGCTCTGCGCAATGCGTGCGCGTCCTGCTCGCGGTAGCTTGGCCGCATCCATCAACGCATTTTCCTGCTGGAGAGAAAGCTGCGGCACGAAGGAAAGCTGTTCGGGATCGCCCACCACAGCCGCCCGTTTGGCCCGGAAGAACAGTGGCAGTGCCGAGGCAATGTCGCATTGGCTTGCTTCGTCGATGATCAGAAGGTCAAAAAGGCCGGCAACCAGCGGGATGCGCGAGGGCACTGACAGGGTGCTGACTGCCCAGACCGGACGGTGCCGCAACAGGAGGCGAGCCTCCTTTGCTGCGAGACCGCGTGCTTTGGTGATGCCGGAGAATTCAAGCTCCTTGATGTCTTCGAGCAGCGTTTTTCGCTCGCCTGCACCAAGGCCAGTAATCTGGGCAAAGAGCGTGCGCAGTTCCCCGGTGAGCCTTTCGAGATAATCGGTACCTTCTGCGGGAAGGGACGCCGCATCCGGCGTATGCGGCAAGCTCTCCAGAAGGCTGCGCAATTGCGCTATCCGGCGCCTCAGTTCCTCCGGTGTGGCCTTGCCTGGATCGAACGCCGGGGTCCCGCCGGGTTTGTTTTTCCGAAATAGCGAGACAATCCAGTCCGCCAAGCTCCAAAGCAAGCGCTTGTCATTTTTCTTGTCATCATGCGTGCCGGAGGAGCCCTCCAGACGCACCAGCCGGTCCTGAAGGCGGTCCATTTCCAGCCCGCTTTGCGTCCTTTTTTGGCGGATGGCTTTGGCTTCGGTCAGGGCACGCGCCAGCCTGAAGTCAGGCATCCCGGTGGCAAGCCCGGAGACAGGCTCAGATGCAGCCAGCAATTTCAGCTCGGCAAGAAAATTGGTGTCGCGCTCTCCCTCGGCATCCCGGCCACGGATGACAACAGGACTATCCCCGCAGATATCCGCCAGGCGGCGCTCCACCTCGTCCAGCGCCTGATGGTTCTTGGACGCGAAAAGCACCGTTTGCCTTGCTGCCACCGCAGATGCGATCACCGAAACAATAACGTCGCTTTTGCCGGTTCCGGGCGGTCCTTGCACCACAGTCAGCGGCTTGGTCAGGATATCGCAGGCTGCGGCGAACTGCCGGTCGGTGAGATCGCGGAGCTGAAGCAGCTTTGCATCCTCTTCATCGGGCCCGCTCAGGCCTTCATCTGCGAAAAGCGCCTCCATCGCGGTTCCGCGTGTCTCATCAACTGGCATGTCAGCCATCGCGGCAAGGTCATTGGCCGTGCCCTGCGTGTAGGTTCTATCTGCGGGAAGGAAGAGGGCCGCAGCGTTGCAGATTCCCTCCTTGTCAGCCGTGATGATATCGTCGAGTTTCCCGGCTGCCAGATTGCCAGCACCAAGTGTTGCCGCAACGTTCCGCAGACGCCGTGTCACCGCACCGAGGTCGCGATCCTCGCCTTCCGGGAAGAGCCGGTCTGTCAGATCGTCAGCCTTCCATCGCTTGCGCGCTGTCACCTTCTTCAGCCACTCGGGATTGATCACCGGGTCGGCTGTGCGAACAACGATCTTGAGGTGATCATGCGTCACCTCCCATTCCGCTGGAAGCAGAAGTGCCGGCAGAACTTCCATGCCGCCCGTCGAGTCCAGCAGCGTCAGGGGATAACCGATGGCGCAGGTTCGCTCCGGCCTTTTGACGAGCGCCTCGCGAAACGTTTCCGGCAAATTCTCCAATGGCACGCGGACAAGGGCGTTGCTCCACCAGTCTCCCGCAGCCGACAGCATCTGCCATGATGTGCCATGGTTTGATGCCAGCTGCAGAATCTTGCCACGCGGGTCGGAGCGCTGCGTTGCAGCGTAATAGGCCAGCAGCTCCCGCCAGATGCCGGACAGCGGCATCGCGCTGGAGGCGGACGCTTCGGGCAGCGGGCTGACGGTTTCAGGCTCCATCCGCGAATACTGGCCACGGACGGCGCGCAGGACTGGCGCATCATCGCTTGCGCGTCCCGGCAGACCCGGGCTGCCGTTGCCGCCCTTCGGATCAGGCCCGCCGTTGAAACGGGACAGGACCCAGCGATCTCCAGAGATAATGCGAATTTCGCCATTTCCGGATAATTCGTTGAGCGCCTGGAGAATGTCCGCAGCCGATGCCCTCAGTCCCGTAGACTTTAGCCGCCAAAGCAGTTGCTCTTGAGATGCACCAGCCGGATACATCTCAAGCAGGCGGCGAACGCTGGAAGCATACATTTCGACGAACCGGTTTCTCTTATCCGAAAATCCCGCCCCGGCCGCGCGGCGAGCGCTGAGCACGATGGAAACAAGGATGAATCAAAGCAATAGATTGCCTACTTGAAATCTATTGAGCCAGCCCGTGAAGAGCAAGTTGAGACACGCTTTATTCAGAGTTGAGATTCATGCTCCGCTATGGCGGAAAGATCGTGGTATGCAAGCCAGCGCTAACCTCTGCGGAGAATGACCTAGCCCCAAACTATTATCCGGCTCTGAGTTCGTTTCCGAGGCTGATGAAGTGCGCCCCGATTTTGGGCCAAGGAGCGCTAGGCACAATTATATCTCTCTCCCCCCTTTCCCGCCCCCCTCCCCGCCTCATCCCCCACCTGCGCTCATGGCCCAGCCGCGAAAGGACAGGGCGGCGTAGAAGAGGGATGGGGTCTTGAAGCCGGCTTCCCGGAAGCAGTCTTCTTCTTCCGCCGGAGAGAGCAGCGGCAGGCGCTCCGCCATGGCTTTGGCCGATGCTGCGGCCTTGTGCGGATCCGGGTTTGCGCCTGCGGCAAAGGCGGCGGAGCGGGCCAGCCAGGTTTCGGCTTCGCCTCCGGGGCTGGTGTGGTGAGCGGCAACGAAAATGCCGCCCGGCTTGAGGCGGCTGCGAACGTCCCGCAAGGTCTGGAGCCTTTCGGCTTTGCTGAGGAAATGCAGCGTCAGAAGGCACACGGCCCCGTCAAATGGGCCAAGGGGGGCGTCAACGGCGGTGCCCAAAATGAGCTCTGCCCGCTCCGCGCAGCCGGAAAGCGTCTGCCGGGCGATGTCCAGCATGGCGGGCGACGGATCGACACCCGTAAACCGCCAGTCCGGCTGCGCCTGCGCCATGGCCCGGATTTCCAGCCCGCCGCCTGCCCCCACCACCAGAACATGTGCCGCGCGTCGAGCCTTTTCGGCAATGAGCAGCGCCGTCATCTTGTGAAGATCCGCCAGTCCCGGCACCTTGCGGGGCGTATCGCGCAGGTAGGAGGCGACGGCGGCCGGATCCATGAAGGCATCGGGCGTGCGGGTCATGGGGCATCCTTTCATGCAACTTCAACTGATACATAACACGGCATTCCCTCACGTATCAACAACTGATACATGTCATGCAGCCGCATGATGGCCGGTGCAGAGGCAGGCGATGAACAAGGACACGAGGCTTTCGGACGTGCTGCATGTGCTGCTGCACATGGGACAGGTCGAGGAACCATTGACCTCCGGCGTTCTGGCCAGGAGCATGGGCACCAACCCGGCCGTCTTCCGCAGGACCATGGCGGGCTTGCGCAAGGCGGGCTACGTCACCTCCGGCAAGGGCCACGGCGGAGGCTGGCAGCTGGCACGGCCGCTTGACCAGATCACCTTGCTTGCCGTCTATGAGGCGCTCGGCCGGCCGGCCCTTTTCGCCATCGGCTCCCGCAGCGCCCATCCCGGCTGCATGATCGAACGGAACACCAATGCGGCGCTGGCCGGCACCCTGAACAGTGCGCAGAGCCTGCTGCTTGCCCGGTTCGCTGAAGTGACGCTGGATCAGCTCATGCCTCAGCCTCAGGAAGCGCCCTCCGGCGCGTGCGGCGACGGGACAGCTGCTGCCAAGGGCGCGGCTCTCCCCACCCAGAAGGGTGCCTGATCTGGCCCCGCAGATGCGGCCGGTCAACGAGTCTTGAAGGAAGTATCAGATGCTGCGGGACATGAGTGATACACTGGCCTTCATCGAGGTTGCCGAGCGGGGCTGCTTTACGGCGGCGGCCGAAAGCCTGCGGACATCCAAGGCACGGATCAGCAAGAAGGTGCAGGATCTGGAGCAGCGGCTGGGGGTCCAGCTTTTCCACCGCACCACCCGCACCATCCGGCTGACAGAGGCCGGAACGATCTATTTCGAACGGTGCCGGGGCCTCGTCCGCCTCATTTCCGATGCGGAAAGCGCGGTTGGGTCTGCACGAGTGCCAGTGCGGAAGTGTGCTTTGAACAGTTCAAGGGGGCTTGGGGTATCGTCGCTTTAGCTTTTGCTTGAAAACTCAGACAGACAGATTGCTGCACCCGCCTTTGAACCGTCCTGGCTTTCCAGGAGGCTCCTATTTGTGAGAAGGAGCTGAGATGAGCGCTACAAGGAACAAGTTTTCGGGTGAGTTTCGCGACCGTGCCGTGCGGATGGTGGCGGAGCATCGTGGGGATTACCCGTCGGAGTGGGCGGCGCTGACCTCGATTGCTGGCAAGATCGGCTGCACGAGCGAGACGCTGCGCCGCTGGTGCCGGGAGGAGGCTGGCCGACGAGCGGGGCCAGAGGCGCAGGCCGTCAACGACCGGGACCGGGTCAAGGCATTGGAGCG
>NZ_KB908235.1 GCF_000382365.1 Pannonibacter phragmitetus DSM 14782
CACTTCGCGCTCCAATGCCTTGACCCGGTCCCGGTCGTTGACGGCCTGCGCCTCTGGCCCCGCTCGTCGGCCAGCCTCCTCCCGGCACCAGCGGCGCAGCGTCTCGCTCGTGCAGCCGATCTTGCCAGCAATCGAGGTCAGCGCCGCCCACTCCGACGGGTAATCCCCACGATGCTCCGCCACCATCCGCACGGCACGGTCGCGAAACTCACCCGAAAACTTGTTCCTTGTAGCGCTCATCTCAGCTCCTTCTCACAAATAGGAGCCTCCTGGAAAGCCAGGACGGTTCACCCTGACCAGGCTGCATCAGCCACCTTCACCCGAAAAACGCCCCCGGTATCTCCGCCCCGATCCGTATGCCCTCCCGGCCGGCCATTGGCCGCGGGCGTCGGCATATCTGCTGCAAAGGGACCTGAAACCGCGGATGCCGGTTAAGGCGTTGTGGCGCTTGGGCCTTTGGGGGCTGGAGGCGCCGGCCGTCCGGAGCCTTGGCCTGAACGCCCCTTGACAAACTTTCATGCAGCCGTTTTGGTAAGATGTCAGACCAATTCGGATCTATGGAACGGGGGCGGCATGAGGGGTAGCGGGGAGAGCAGCAGACCGGTGATCGCGCCGCTGGCGCCCATGGACCGGGTGCGCCAGGTGACGGAAGCGCTGGCAGCTTATGTCTCGCAGGCCGGACTGAAGGCCGGTGACCGGCTGCCGGCCGAGCGGGAGCTGATGGATGCGCTGGCGGTCGGCCGCTCGACCATCCGCGAGGTGATCCGGCACTTTCAGGCGCTCGGCGTGCTGGAAACCCGCAAGGGCAGCGGCACCTATCTGATCAAGCCGGTGACTTCCGCCACGATCCATATGCCGCTGTCGCTGGACACGGCGAACCTGCGCGATGTGCTGCTGAAGACGCTGGAGGTCCGGCGCGGCCTCGAAGCGGAAGCCAGCATTGTCGCGGCGCGGCAGCGGACCAGCGAAGACCTTGCCACCATCGAGCTGAAGCTCATGGAGATGGAACGGGTGCATCTGGAGCAGGGCACCTCCGGTCCGGAGGACCTGGCCTTTCACCTGTCCATCTACGATGCCACGCACAATCCGCTGTTCCGGCAGCTTCTGGAGCAGATGCGCGAGGCTTTCGAGCGCTTCTGGGACCGGCCTTTCAACCGGGCGGATTTTGCCCGCCGCTCCTTTCCCTATCACCGCACCCTGTTCAACGCCATTGCCGCACAGGACACGGAAGCGGCGCGGCGCGAAACCTTGAAAATTCTCGATGTGGTCGAGGAAGATATTAAGGAAATGTCCAAATGAATGACGGTTCCAGCCCGTTGGATCCCTTTTCCCTGATCGCGGCTCACGATGAGGCCCACGCTTATGGTGCCGTGGTGCCGCCCATCGTGCAGACGTCGCTTTTTACATTCGCAAGCTATGAGGAAATGCTGGAGACCTACCGCGGCGAGAAAGTCCGCCCGGTTTATTCGCGCGGCCTCAACCCCACCGTCCGCCACTTCGAGGAAATGCTGGCAAAGCTTGAGGGCGGCGAGGATGCACTCGGGTTTGCGAGCGGCATGGCCGCCATTGCCTCTTCCATCCTGACTTTCGTTGAGCCGGGAGACCGGATCGTCGCCGTGCGGCATGTCTATCCCGATGCCTTCCGCCTGTTCGGCACGATCCTGAAGCGCATGCGTGTCGAGGTGACCTATGTGGACGGCCACGATGAGGATGCGGTCGCCAGGGCTCTTCCCGGTGCCAGGATCCTTTATCTCGAAAGCCCGGTGAGCTGGGTCATGGATGCCCATGATGTCGGGGCGCTGGCGGCACTGGCGCGCAAGGAAGGCGTCATCTCGATCATCGACAACAGCTGGGCGACACCGGTCTTTCAGCGCCCCCTGGCGCTGGGCACCGATCTGGTGCTGCATTCGGCCTCCAAATATCTGGGCGGGCACAGCGACGTTGTGGCCGGGGTTGTTGCAGGCTCGGCAGAGCTGATCGGCCGCATCCGCAGCGAGGCTCTGCCTTATCTCGGCGGCAAGCTGTCGCCCTTCGATGCCTGGCTGCTCATCCGAGGCCTGCGCACGCTTCCGGTCCGCATGAAGGCGCATGAGGCTTCGGCGCTGGAAATCGCGCGGCGTCTGCAAGCCCACGAAAGGGTCGGCGAGGTGTTCCATCCCGCGCTTGCGAACCGGCTGCCGCCGGGCCTTGAGGGAACCTCCGGACTGTTCTCCTTCACTTTGCGCGAGGGCACGGTCATCGCCGGTTTCTGCAATCACCTGAAGCTGTTTCAGCTCGGGGTCAGCTGGGGCGGCCACGAAAGCCTGATCGTCCCCGGCGAGGTCGTCCTGCAGCAGAAGGCGCAGCCCAATTCGGCACAGGCCTTCGGCATCGACCCCCGATCCGTGCGCATCCATGTGGGCCTGGAGGGAACCACGGCCCTGTGGCGCGATCTGGAGGCTGCGTTCGCTGCCTCCCAAAACCAATAAAAAATCAATGTCTTCAAAAAGAGGGGAAGTACAATGATGAAAAGAATGCTGACAGCGGGCCTGCTGGCCTCGATGATGTCCGGTACGGCACTGGCCGATACGACGCTGAAGCTGGTTGAAGTCATTACCAGCCCGGCCCGGACGGAGACCTTGAAATCCATCGTCGCGCAATTCGAGCAGGCAAACCCGGGAACAAAGGTCGAGATCATCTCCCTGCCGTGGGGCGAGGCGTTCCAGAAGTTCGCCACAATGGTCTCCGCCGGCGAGATTCCCGATGTGATGGAAATGCCGGACACCTGGCTCTCGCTCTATGCCAACAACGGCATGCTGGAGAGCCTGGAGCCTTATCTGAGCGACTGGGAAGTCACCGCAGATCTGTCCGACCGGGCTCTGGAGCTTGGCCGCGACATCGACAACACGGCCTATATGCTGCCCTATGGCTTCTATCTGCGGGCCATGTTCTACAACAAGAAGCTGCTGGCCGAAGCCGGCGTTTCCGAACCACCCGTGACCATGGACGAGTTTGCCGAAGCCGCCCGCAAGGTCTCCGCCCTGCCGGGCAAATACGGCTACTGCCTGCGCGGCGGTCCGGGTGGCCTGAACGGCTGGGTGATGTTCGGCGCGACAATGGCCGGGTCCAATACCTTCTTCAATGAAGACGGCACGTCGACATTCGACAGCGAGGGCTGGCAGAAGGGCATCAGCTGGCTGATCGACCTCTACAAGAATGGCTATGCGCCGAAGGATTCCATCAACTGGGGCTTCAACGAGATCGTCGCCGGCTTCTACAGCGGCACCTGCGCGTTCCTGGACCAGGACCCCGATGCGCTGATTGCCATTGCCGAGCGGATGAAGCCGGAGGATTTCGGCGTCACGACCATGCCGAAGGGACCGTCGGGCAAGACCTTCCCGACCATCGGCTATGCCGGCTGGTCGATGATGGCCAAGAGCCAGAACAAGGATCTCGCCTGGAAGCTGATCGCGACGCTTGAAGGACCGGAAGGCAATCTGACCTGGAACAAGCGCACCGGGGCGCTGCCTGCCCTGAAATCTGCGTCCGATGATCCGTTCTATGCCAGCGAGCAGTTCAAGGGCTGGTTCAAGGTTCTGGAGGATCCGGACGCGATCCCGACCACCATGCCGACCTATCTGGAAGAATTCGCCTATTTCAAGGATTCCCTGGCGATCCAGACATCGCAGGAAGCCCTGCTCGGCGACATCACGCCGGAAGAGCTGGCCGCCAAGTGGGCGGACTACATGACCAAGGCGCAGCAGAAGTTTCTCGCCAAGAAATAACTGCCCTTTCCCGTGCAGCCTTACCCTGGCGGCGTTCTGCGCCGCCAGGGCCTCACGCCATCCCGACGCGAGAGAAGCGCAGAACGATGACACGCCTTGTTCAGTCCCGGGGCAGGCCGCCCTTGCTGCGGCGCATTGCCCTTGATGCCGAACCCTATCTGTACAGCGCCCCGGCGCTGTTCCTGATCGCTGCGGTCATGCTGGTGCCGCTGGTTCTCGGCATCTCCTATGCCTTCCGTGATATTCAGCTGCTCAACCCCTTTTCCGGCGGCTTCGTCGGGCTGGAGCATTTCCAGACTCTCGCCCGCGACAGGGCCTTCTACCGGGCGCTTTCGAACACGCTGTGGTGGACCGGTGCTTCCGTCTTTCTGCAGTTCGGCCTCGGGCTGATCCTGGCATTGCTGCTCAACAAGCCGTTCCGCGGGCGCGGTCTCGTGCAGGCGCTCGTCTTTCTGCCCTGGGCGGTGCCGACGTTCCTGGCCGGCCTGAACTGGGCCTGGCTGTTCAATCCGGTCATCGGCCCCTTGCCGCACTGGCTTTTCGCCCTCGGCCTGCGCAGTGAGGCGAACAATATCCTGTCCGATCCGCACCTGGCCATGTGGGGGCCGATCACCGCCAATGTCTGGTGGGGCATTCCGTTCTTTGCCATCACCCTGCTTGCCGCGCTTCAGTCCATTCCGCGTGATCTCTATGAGGCTGCGGCCATCGACGGCGCCGGACCCATCAAGCGGTTCCTCTCCATTACGCTGCCTTTCCTCGCCCCGACCATCGCCATTACCGTGCTGCTGCGCACTGTATGGATCGCCAATTTTGCTGATCTGATCGTGGTGATGACCAATGGCGGGCCGGCGGACCGGACCCAGATCGTCGCCAGCTATATTTTCACCCAGGCTTTCAAGCGTCTCGATTTTGGTTATGCCTCGGCCATCGCGCTGGTGCTGCTGATCCTGTTGCTGGTCTATTCGATGCTGATCGTCTTCCTCCGCCAGACGCTTCTGAAGGAGGATTGAAACATGCATGTCCGCAAATTCTCTCTCGTCGCGGCCCATCGCCTGGCCATTCTCTGCTATGTGGTCTTTGCCCTGTTTCCGCTGTACTGGCTGCTCAAGGTCGCCGTTACACCCAATGATCTGCTCTACAGCGAAGGGGTGCGGATGTGGCCGTCGAGGACGACCTACGAGCATTTCGACTTCGTGCTCCGGCACAGCGCTTTCCCGACCTTCTTCCGCAACTCGGTGATTGTCGCCGGTTCGACTGCGCTGGTGGTAACGCTGATCGCCTCGCTGTCCGGCTATGCCCTGTCGCGGTTCTCGTTCCGGGCGAAATACTGGCTCATCGCCCTGATGCTGATCACCCAGATGTTTCCGCTGGTGATGCTGGTCGCCCCGATCTTCAAGATCCTCTCGCCGCTCGGCCTGACCAACAGCCTGACCGGGCTGGTGATCGTTTACTCCGCCTTCAACGTGCCCTTCGCGACCTTCCTGATGCAGTCGTTCTTCGATGGTATTCCGAAGGATCTGGAGGAGGCGGCGATGATCGACGGCGCGACCCAGTTCAAGGCGTTCCGCCAGATCATTCTGCCGCTCACCCTGCCGGGGATCGCGGCGACCCTTGGCTTCGTCTTCACTGCGGCCTGGAGTGAACTCCTGTTCGCCCTGATGCTGATCTCCGGCACGGACGCAGCGACATTCCCGGTCGGACTGCTGACCTTCGTTTCCAAATTCTCCGTTGATTTCGGACAGATGATGGCTGCCGGCGTGCTTGCGCTGATCCCGGCCTGCCTCTTCTTCCTGATGATCCAGCGCTATCTCGTGCAGGGTCTGACGGCCGGCGCGGTCAAAGGCTGAAAGGTTTTCTCATGGCCTCAATCGAAATTCAGGACGTCCGGAAAAACTACGGCGTGGTCGAGGTTCTGCACGGTGTCGATCTCGACATCCAGGACGGTGAATTCATCGTTCTCGTCGGTCCGTCCGGCTGCGGCAAGTCCACGCTTCTGCGCATGATTGCCGGGCTGGAGGACGTCAGTTCGGGCGGTATTCATATCGCCGGAAAGCGGGTCAATGATCTGCCGCCGAAGGACCGGGACATCGCCATGGTGTTCCAGTCCTATGCGCTTTACCCGCATATGACCGTCGCCGGAAACATGAGCTACAGCCTACGCCTGCGCAAAACGCCGAAGGAACTGATCGCTGAAATGATCGGGGAGGCTGCCGGAAAACTTGGCCTCGAGCCTCTGATGGAACGGCGGCCGAAGGCCCTTTCCGGTGGCCAGCGCCAGCGGGTTGCCATGGGCCGGGCCATTGTCCGCAAGCCGAAAGCCTTTCTGTTCGATGAACCCTTGTCCAATCTGGATGCCCGCCTGCGCGAACAGATGCGCGCGGAAATCAAGAAAATGCACGCGGACCTGGGCGCAACCTCGATCTATGTCACCCACGACCAGATCGAGGCCATGACCCTGGCCGACCGGATCGTTGCCATGCATGGCGGCGTTGTGCAGCAGGTCGGGACACCGCTCGATCTTTATGACCGGCCGGCCAACCTCTTCGTCGCCGGCTTCATCGGGTCGCCGGGCATGAATTTTCTTGAAGGCCGGTACCATACCGGCAGTGGCAGTGCGGAGTTCCGCCTTGCCGATGGAACAGCCATTCCCCTGTCCCCGCGCGGCGGTCTGGCGGATGGCGCCCCGGCGACGCTTGGCATCCGGCCCGAGCATGTCAGCCTCTCTGACGAGGGGCGCTGGGAGGCCGGTGTCGATCTGGTGGAACCCACGGGCTTCGGCATCATCCTGCATCTGGCCTTGCATGGCCAGGCGTTCAAGGCCTTCACCCTGGACCGCTCCGTCCTCACACCTGCAGCAGGCCTGCGGGTCAGCTTTCCGGCCGAACATCTGCACCTGTTCGACGAAGACGGCAACCGCGTCTGAAGGCGCCAGGGCGTCATCAGGCTGTCGCCGTCTGCCGCCAGCGCCGCCACGGGCTGCGCTGCAGAGAGGTTGGTGTCCGGGCGGGCTGAAGGAAAGGGCTTCGTCCTCCTTTACGCCATCACCCAAAAATCGCCGCCAGTATCTGTGCCTCGATGCGGGCGGCTTCGGTGCTTGCCCTGGGGCGCGGGTGGGGGAGGGGGACGGGGAATTCGGCCTTGATGCGGCCTTCGTCGAGCACGATCACCCGGTCGGCGAGGGCCACGGCTTCGGCCACGTCATGGGTGACGAGGATGGCGGTGAAGCCGGTCTGCTGTTTCACCTTGAGGATAAGCTCCTGCATCACCAGCCGTGTCAGCGCATCGAGGGCGCCCAGCGGCTCGTCGAAGGCGAGCAGGCGCGGGTGGCTGACGAGGGCGCGGGCAAGGGCGGCGCGCTGCTTCTGGCCGCCGGACAGGGTGGAGGGCCAGACATGGGCCTTGTCCGAAAGCTGCACCGCCTCCAGCGCTTCGGCCACGGGCTGGGGCAGGGCGGCGGTGTGCGTTGCTGCTGACAGACCGGCGTTTCCAGTATCACTGCCATGTCTGAGGCCGATGGCAACGTTTCCGGCCACCTTCTCCCATGGCAGGAGCCGCGGCTCCTGGAACATGAGGCGGATGTCGTCCGAGCCTTTCTGCGGGGCCTTGCCGTCAATGGCGAGGCTGCCGCTGGTGGCGGTGTCGAGGCCGGTCAGAAGCCGCAGCAGGGTGCTCTTGCCGCAACCGCTCTTGCCGACGATGGCGAGGAATTCGCCGGGGGCAACGTCGAGATCCAGCCTGTCGAGCACTGTCAGCCCGCCGAAGTCTTTCGAGACACCGCGCACGCGGATGGCAGCACCGCCTGCGGGGTGGTTTTCGTTCTGTCCCTCTGTGCGGTTCCCTGTCTTGTGGTTTTCGGGCGCGCGGTCTTCATCCTGCGCCCTGTGGCCGGATAGGTGCAGGTAGCCTTCGGGAAGGGCAGCAGCGGCGAGTGCGGCTGCCGGGTGGCCGTCGAGGAAGGCCGGGAAGTGTCCATCAGGATGCGGCATAGGCGGGGCTCCAGGCCAGGGCGCGGCGTTCCAGCGCACGGGTGATGACATCGGCAAGCTTGCCGAGCAGGGCATAGAGGATGATCGACAGAACCACGGTTTCGAGGATCATGAATTCGCGGGCCTTCATCGCCATGTAGCCAAGGCCGGATGAAGCGGAGAGCGTTTCGGCGACGATCAGCGTCAGCCACATGATGCCGAGTGCATAGCGCAGGCCGACAAAGACGGATGGCAGTGCGCCGGGCAGCAGGATCTTGCGGAACAGCTCCGTGCGCTTCATGCCATAGGCACTGCCCATCTCGATAAGCTGCGGGTCGACGTTGCGGATGCCGTGCAGCGTGTTGAGATAGATCGGGAAGAACACACCGATGGAAACGAGGAACAGCTTCGCCCCTTCGCCAATGCCGAACCAGATGATGACCAGCGGCAGCAGGGCGAGATTGGGGATGTTGCGGATCATCTGCAAGGTGGTGTCCGTCGCTTCGCGGAACAGCGGGCTCACCCCGTTGGCCAGGCCGAGCAGGAAGCCGATGCTGCCGCCGATGGCAAGGCCGGACAGGGCGCGCAGGGCCGAGACGCCGAGATGAGTGAAAAGCTCACCGCTGATGAGGGTTTCCCAGGCCGAGACGGCCACGGCGCTGGGGCGCGGCATCAAGATGTCCGGCAGCAGACCGGCGGCGGCAGCTGCCTCCCACAGCAGCAGCACACCCACCGGGAAGATATAGGGCACAAGGGCGGCCAGCGGGCGTTTCAGGGACTTGAGGCTTTGCCACAATGCGCCGGGCCGCAGCTGCGGGCGGGAGGGCAGATCCCCGGCGTAGATGAGATCACTGGTGCTCATGAGACGATGTCCTTTTCTCTGTCCGGCGGTTGCTTCACTCACGTCTGAGGGGCTTCGGGCGTGTGGTCCTGGCCTCTCTCTGCCCGTTGGTCAGGGGCGCGAACTGCGCGGAGGAGGATCGCGCCCTCCTTTTGCCGCAGCGCCCCTCTCCCCCCTGCCGGGGGCCTCTCCCCCTCAAGGGGGGAGAGGAGTTGGCACCTGCCTGGCAGTCCGTTGCAAACCCTCCCCGTTGAGGAAGGAGCGGGGCGCGGCGGTGGGGCGGGAGGAGAACCGTCCCGCCGCGCCCCGGATCCGGCTCAGATGAACCGGTGCGGCCAATGGGCCTCAGTGTCAGCTTGCGCTGGCCACCTTCGGGCGGAATTCCGGCCGGGCCGTCTCCGTGCCGCCGCGCTGCGGACTGATGTTTTCAAAGCGCGAGGCGTGCTGCTGCGGCTTGGCCGTGCCCTTGAGGACGGGGAAGAGCAGCTCGGCCACCCGGTAGGCCTCTTCCAGATGCGGATAGCCGGAGCCGACGATCGTATCGATGCCAAGCGCCTGATACTCGCGGATGCGCTCCGCCACCGTTTCCGGGGAGCCGACAAGGGCAGTGCCCGCACCGCCGCGCACAAGGCCGACACCAGCCCACAGGTTGGGCGAGACTTCCAGCCGGTCCCGCCGCCCGCCATGCAGGGCGGTCATGCGCTGCTGGCCGACGCTGTCCGACTGGCTGTTCAGCCAGGCCTGCGCCTTGGCAATGTCCTCGTCCGTCAGCTTCGAAATCAGCCGGTCTGCGGCTGCCCAGGCTTCCTCGCCGGTTTCCCGGACGATGAAATGCAGGCGGATGCCGAAGGAGACTTCGCGGCCCTTGCGGGCGGCGGCTTCCCGCACCCGGTCCAGCTTTTCGGCCACTTGCGCGGGCGGCTCGCCCCAGGTCAGGTACTTGTCCACCCGGCCGGACGCGAACTCGATGGCAGCATCTGACGAGCCACCGAAATAGAGCGGCGGGCGCGGGCTCTGCACCGGGCGGAAGGGCAGGCGGGCATTGAGGGCGCGCACATGCTTGCCATCCAGATGCGCTTCACCCTTGGCCAGAAGATCCTCCCAGACGGTGAAGAACTCTTCGGCAAAGTCATAGCGCTCGTCATGGGCCTGGAAGATGCCGTCACCGGCCAGTTCCGCCGGGTTGCCGCCAACCACGATGTTCAGCAGCAGGCGTCCGTTCGACACCCGGTCGAGCGCCGTGGACAGGCGCGCATAATAGGCCGGCGACGCGGTGCCGGGGCGGATGGCGACGAGGAAGCGCAGCTTTTCCGTATGGGCGGCGAGATCGGCAGCCGTGATGAAGCTTTCCTCGCAGAAGATGCCGGTGGGCAGCAGCACACCGTCATAGCCCAGCGTATCGGCTGCCTGTGCTACCTGCCGCAGATACTGCGGCTCCGGCGGGCGGTGGCCTTCGGACGAGCCGAGATAGGGGCCGTCGCCGGAGGTGGGAATGAACCAGAGGAAGTCGAGTTTGTCCTGTGACATGGATCAGGCTCCTTGAGTGATACGGCGGCGGATCAGGCGGATTTCGGTGTCCAGACGGCTGAACGGATGTCGAGCTTGCGCGGAATGATGCCGAGGGCGTGGAAGTCGTCGGCAAGCGCCTGCTCGTAGACGATGTGCTTTTCCTCGACGAAGCCGATGGCGCCGTAATTCTGGCCCTTGCGGGTGGCGACGGTGGTCAGCACGTCTTCCGGCAGGCCGGTGGCGGCGGCAAAGGCCTTGACGGTGCCGGGCAGGTCGTTCTGCGCCGCCTCGCCAACCTCGCGCAGGGCGAGGATCAACTCAGCCAGGAGCTCGCCGTTCTGTTCGGCGAACTTGCCGTTGGCGGAGAGGAAGCCATAGGCCGGGATAACGCCGTCGGCGGTGGCCAGCACTTGTGTCTCCGGCGATTTTTCGGCGCTGGCGGTGTAGGGGTCCCAGATCGACCAGGCGTCGATGGAGCCATTGGCAAAGGCGGGGGCAGCGTCCGGCGGGGAAAGGTCCACCTGCTCCACGTCATCCAGCGAAAGGCCTGCGGTGCGCAGCAGCTGCAGGGCGACGTTATGGGCGCTGGAGCCGCGCTTGAAGGCGAGCTTGCGCCCCTTCAGATCTTCGAGCGAGGTGATGCCGGAATTCTTGCGCACCAGAATGGCCGAGCCGGTGTCCGAGCCGGTATAGGCACCGGCGAAGACCAGATTGCCGCGGGCAGCATGGGCAAACAGCGGCGGCACATCGCCTGTGGTGCCGAAGTCCAGGGCACCCGCGCTCAGTGCTTCCAGCAGCGGCGGGCCGGAGGTGAACTCCGCCCAGGAGACGGTTATGCCGCGCAGAGCAAGGCGCTCCTCCAGCAGGCCGCGCCCCTTGAGCAGCGCCACGACGCCGCCCTTCTGCCAGCCGATGCGCACTTCCTTGGCGGTCTGTGCGCGGGCGTTGAACGAGGGGCCGAAGAGGCCGAGGGCCGAGGCGCCGAAGCCGAGAAGCAGGGCGTTGCGGCGGTCGAGTGTCAAGGTCATGGATTTCGCTCCATTTCATCTGGGAAAGACCGGAGAACCGCTCCGGCGGGCGGGCGGTTGGGGCTGAGCCTAGTGGCCCACGGCGGCGGAGTTGATCTGCGGGCGGCCAAGGAAGGGGGCAAGCTCCCCGGCGGCCTGGCCAAGGCGGGCAAGCACTGCCTCGTTGACAAGGCGCCCGTCGAGATAGTCCCGCTCGCTGGCATAGACGCCGGTTCCCAGCGTCTGCGCGCTGAAGAAGGAGAACAGCGGGCGCAGCTGATGCTCGATGACCAGCGCATGCCTGTCACCGCCGCCGGTGGCGGTCAGCAGCACCGGCTTTCCGGCGAAGAAGTCCACCGGCAACAGGTCGATGAGGTGCTTGAAGAGGCCCGGATAGCTGCCCTTGTAGACCGGTACGGCGATGATCACCGCCTCTGCCGCCTTCAGGCTGGCAAGAGCCGTCTGGGCATCGGGGCCAAGATCCTCGGCACGCTGGGCGTTGCCGAGGAAGGGCTGAAAGTCCGAGATGTCATATACCCGGGTGGTGCGGCCGAAACGTTCGGCGGCAAGGCGGGCGGCGGTGGCGGCGAGGACCCGGGTCTTGGACCCGGATCCCGAACTGCCGGAGAGGCTGACGATGGACGGCTGTGTCATGAGGCATGTCCGTTATTAGTCTATAATGTAGATAGACTAAGTAACTTTCATGCCTCCGGTCCATTCCATAGTCAGAGCCGCAAAGAGAAGAACTGCGTTCTCCCTCACACCGGCGGCAGCAGAAGCTTTCCCCTTGCCGGGGCTGCGGCCATCTGGCCGCTTGCCGGCGGCTGGCTGAGGCGCCGGGCAAGAAGGGCCGCCTGTTCGCGGATCTCCGGAATCGCCGTGATCTCCCAGAAGGCGGCGCGTGTCACTGGACCGATGCCGAACAGGCGGGGATGCGGCTGGCCGCTGGCGGTGAGCAGGCGGGACTCGCTGTCGAAATCAAGGCCGAGGCCAAGCGGATCGATGCGGCCTGTCCCATTCTCCAGGATGTCCTGCAACAGCGGCGTGGAAGGTGTTTCCGGCGAGCGGCGGATGCCCCGGCAGTCGAGGGCTGCGGCGGCCGTCAGGATTTGCGGCTCCCGCACCACGCCGCTGCGCGGCTGATAGGAGACCTCGACCGTGCCGTCTGCGGTTCTTTGGGCCGAGAGATAACGGCCCTTGACCACCTTCAGTTGGCCGCTTGCCAGAGCCTGCGCGATCCGTTCTGCTGACTGGGGTGGCATGCGGTGGCGGTGCACTTCCCAGAAGGACGCCAGATGGCGCAGGAAGATCTTGCGGTTTTCCGCCGTCAGGTGATGCCAGAGCGTGCGGATATGCGGGCGGATGCCGTCCAGCACCTCGCGCCAGTCGCCGCCCCGCGCCTGATGCTCAGCGGCAAGCTTGCGCAGCCAGCGGGTGAGAAACTGCGTGCTTGTGCCAAGCGGAATATCGGCTGCCGACAGCCGCAGCGGATGGGCGCTGCTGTGGGCCTGCGGCAGAAGGCCATGGCGGGACAGGGCGGTCATGGGCCCCGTGTGGCCCCGGTCGAGCAGGGAAAGCGCCCAGTCCACCATGGTCAGCCCGCTGCCGATGAAGATCACCGGGGCATCGGGGGCAATATCCGGCAGAGCATGCCAGGGGTTGGACAGGGCAGAGCCCGCAGGGGCGCCTGAAGGGTGGCCGGTGGCCAGGACGGCGGCATGGGCCATGACGGTGGAGCCATCGTCGAGGGTCAGGGCAACGCTGCGGGGCAGGGTCTCGATGGCGGTGCAGGAGGCAGCATGCAGGCGGATGCTGCCCCGCTCCAGTCCGGGGCGCAGCTGCGCTTCCAGATAGTCGCCGTAGATGGCGCGGGTGACGAAGCAGGCCGGCGTTGCGTCCCCGGGCCGGGTGGCCAGCCATTCGCCGAAATGATCCGGCGCATCGGCATAGGCGCTCATGTTGCGCACGCGGGTGTTGAGAAGATGGCCCCGGTCAACGGGCGCATAAGCGATGCCGCGGGCAATGCGGTCGGCCTGTTCGATCAGCGAGATGCGGATGCGGCCCGCGGTCAGTCTGTCCAGATTGGCTGCCAGCAGCGTTCCACTGGCACCAGCCCCGATGATGGCGATGTGATGCGTCATGCTGCGTTCTCCCGGTTTCTGGCGGCCGGGGCGCGGCATGTGCCTCGCATCAGGACACGTGGAGGGCTGCGATCTTCTCGCTCTCCTCGGCCTCGGCCATCTGTCGCATGGATGCGATGGATCTGGTGTCCAGCACCGAGGCGATTGCCTCGCGGACATCCAGCATGGTCAGCCGGACAGAACAGGCGTTCTCGTCCGGGCAGTCGTGACAGCGGTGATAGGCGGTGCGGCTGGCGCAATGGATCGGGGCGAGCGGTCCGTCGAGGACGCGCAGCACATGCCCCACCATGATGTCTTCCGCCGGGCGTGTCAGGCAGTAGCCGCCGCCGCGCCCCTTGCGGGCATGGACGAAGCCCGCATGGCGCAGGTCCGCCAGAATGGCATCGAGAAACTTCTTGGAAATCGAATTGGCGTCGGCAATTTCCGACGACTGGACAACCTGTCCCTCGGGCAGGCCTGCCAGATGGCACATGGCCTTCAACCCGTATTTGCCTTTCATGGACAGCATGGAAACAGGACTCCGCAGGACAATGGACCCTATTCATCCATTTTGTTGATCGTCCATATAGACCGGTTTGTCCTTTCTGGCCAGAACCAAAGGCTTTCCGCCACGGCGGAAGGGTGCGCGGCCGGAGAACCGGCGGCGCGAAGAAGTGCAGCACTGCCCGGTGAGGTTCAGTACCGGGGGCCATGGGCGGAACCAGACGCAAAACCGGCCAGCGCCAGTGTGCGCGGCAGGTTGCCATCTGTCCGGGTGGCGGCGGTCTGCGCGGGAACGGTGGCTGGGGCTGTCTGCACCCCGCTGCTGCCGCCCGCCATCGCTCCGCGTGGAGAGGCGAGCACGGCGACGACAAGTGCATAGGCCGCAACGAAGGCAATCCAGGCGGCGAGGCGCATGATGTCCTTGCGCGCCGTGGTGTTGCTGGCCGGGCTGGTGGCCGTGATGCGTCGTCCGGTCATGTTCCGTGCCTCCTCTCATGGGTTGTGACGGTGCGTCCGTCATCTGTGCGGCGGCGCGGGCTTGCGCTGCGGCCGCCGGGATAGCGGGGGATCAGCGACAGGTCGGTCAGCAGCGTCTTGCCAACCGGCCACGGGCCGAAACCGGCGTCCGGATTGATATGGCCCGAAGGCCCGAGATCGATCAGCCGTGCGCCCCAGTCATCGGCGAGCCGGCCGGCCCGGTCGAAGGTCATCCAGGGATCGTTGCGGCTTGCCACAACGGCAGCATTGAACTCGAACCGCTCGCGCGGCAGCGGGCCGAAATGGCCGAGGCGCTGGGCGCCGATGCCGCGTTCCACATCAGCAGGGGCGACCAGCAGGGCGGTGCCGATTTCCACCGAGGGCCAGCGCGCCGCCACGCGGGCAATGGCCGTGGCACCAAGGCTGTGCGCCACGATATTGGCGCCGGGATGCTCGCGCAGATGCCGCACGATGGTCACGTCCCACTGATAGGGATCAGCCGCGCTCCAGTCGTCCTGGCCCACCCAGATGGCCGACGGATCCGTCTTCAGCCACCAGGTCTGCCAGTGATTGCTGCAGGAGCCGCCAAGGCCCGGAATGATCAGGGTGACAGTCATTGCCATCTCCATATGGCTGCTGTTGACATTGTGCTGATCATCTACTGGTTCGCTGTACTTTTGAATTCCAAAGGCAGTGCCCCGAAGAGCATGGATGTTCTCCGCCGGCCCGTCCGGCGCACAAACTCATCTCCGCGACACGTCGACCGGATAGGCCGTGGTGGCCTTGATCCGCTCCATCGCAAAACGGGAGGTGACGTTCTTCAGCGGCACGCTTTCCGTCAGCCGCTTGTAGAAGGCGTCGAAGGCGGCCATGTCTTCCACGGCGACCCTGAGCAGATAGTCGGCGTCCCCCGCCATGCGGTGGATCTCCATGACTTCGGGCATGGCGCCGGTGATGCGGGCAAAGCTGTCGCGCCATTCCGGCGTGTGGTCCGCTGCTTCGATCTCGACGAAGACGGTGAGACCCAGCCCGATCCGCTCCGGCGCGACGAGCGCGACGCGCCCAAGGATGATGCCGGTCTGCTCCAGCTTCTGGATGCGCTTCCAGCAAGGCGTGGGGGAGAGGCCTGCCCGGTCGGCGAGCTGGGCAATCGACAAGGTGGCATCCGCCTGCAATGCGGCGATGATCTTGCGGTCGATGAGGTCCAGAGACATGCCTTCTCCAATATGTATATCGAATTAGTAGATATATTTCGCCGGGAAGGTGCTTCTGTCAAGCTGGCTCCGTTCTGCGCGCTTGCGCTGCGGAGCATTGCAAATTCCCCGAAAGGGCTGTGCGGGAGAAAACTGTTCCTGTTTCCCTCCGCAGCCGGATGCCCTACAATGCAGGCAGCCCCTTCGTGGTTCCCGCCGGATGGTCCGGCGGCTGGTTGCCTTGCAGCCCTGACCGGGGAACAGAGACGCACGTGTTATCTCTCAAGGCACAATATGCATTGAAGGCCGTCATCGCGCTCGCCCGCAACGGGGCGGACGAGGTGCAGCTGACGGCGGATATTGCCGAAACCCAGGCGATTCCGAAGAAATTCCTTGAGCAGATCCTGCTGGATCTCAAGCACAACGGGGTGGTCGTCAGCCGGCGCGGCAAGGCGGGCGGCTATATGCTGCGCAAGTCGCCCGACCTCATCACCTTCGGCGAAATCCTGCGCATCGTGGAGGGGCCGCTGGCGCCGCTTCCCTGCCTCAGCCGCACGGCCTACCGGCGTTGTGATACCTGCCGGGACGAGGCGTCCTGCGAGATCCGCCGGGTCTTTGCGAAGGTTGCCGAAGCCAACCGCGCCATCCTCGATAACACCACGATTGCCGACTGCCTGAAGGGTCAGGGGCTGCCGGAATCCAATCCAGCCCGCCTTGTTGGATAAATTTTCTACGATTTCGGCTTTATTGCAGTGGCGGTTTGTTTTTAAACTCGACAAAATCGATAGAGATTAAATGCGTTGATAGCAGGGAGGTTCCCCAAATGACACGCATCCGGTTTCTGAAATCCGCCGCCGCCGTTGCCCTCGCGCTCGCCTTTGCGGCGCCAGCCCCGGCCTTTGCCGCAGACGTGACGCTGCTGAATGTCAGCTACGATCCGACCCGCGAGCTCTACAAGGAATTCAATCCCGCCTTCGCCGCCTTCTGGAAGGAGAAGACGGGAGACAACGTGACCGTGCAGATGTCCCATGGCGGCTCGGGCAAGCAGGCGCGCTCGGTCATCGACGGGCTGGAAGCCGACGTGGTGACGCTGGCGCTTGAGGCCGACATCAACGAGATCGCCTCGGCCACCGGCAAGATTCCCGAAAACTGGCGCAGCCTGCTGCCGAACAACAGCGCCCCTTACGTTTCCACCATCGTCTTCCTTGTCCGCAAGGGCAACCCGAAGGAGATCAACGACTGGCCGGATCTGGTCCGCGATGGCATCCAGGTGATCACCCCGAACCCGAAGACCTCCGGTGGTGCGCGCTGGAACTTCCTGGCCGCCTGGGGCTGGGCGCAGAAGACCTATGGCGGCGATGAAGCCAAGACGCGCGAGTATGTAACCGAGCTTCTTCGCCATGTGCCTGTGCTTGACACCGGTGCACGCGGCTCCACCACCACTTTCGTTCAGCGCGGGATTGGCGATGTGCTGCTGGCCTGGGAGAACGAGGCTTTCCTTGCTCTCGAGGAACTGGGGCCGGACCAGTTCGAGATCATCGTTCCGTCCATCTCGATCAAGGCCGAGCCCCCGGTGGCGCTGGTGGAAGGCAATGCCAAGGCAAAGGGCACGGAAGAGGTGGCCAAGGCCTATCTCGACTATCTCTATTCCCCGGCAGGGCAGGCCCTTGCAGCCAAGCATTACTACCGTCCGGCGAGCCCTGAACTGGCCAATCCGGAGGATCTGAAGCGCTTCCCCGAAGTCGAACTCGTCACCATCGAGGACTTCGGCGGCTGGGCCAAGGTGCAGCCCGAGTTCTTCGGTGACGGCGGCATCTTCGACCAGATCTACAAGCCGGCGCAGTAAGAACAGATGGCAGCCATCACTCCACAGGCGCGGTGGCGGTTCCGTCAGCCGGGCGTGCTTCCCGGTTTCGGGCTCACGCTCGGCTACACGGTGACCTACCTGACGCTGATCATCCTCATTCCGCTGGCGGCGCTTGCATGGCGCGCCGCCGGGCTGGGGCTTGACGAATTCATCCGCATCGCCACCGACCGGCGCACGGTCGGGGCCTTGCGGGTCAGCTTCGGGGCGGCGTTCATCGCGGCCCTGATCAATCTGGTCTTCGGCCTGATCACCGCCTGGGTGCTGGTGCGCTACCGCTTTCCGGGGCGCGGTGTGATCGACGCGATCGTCGATCTGCCCTTTGCCCTGCCGACGGCTGTGGCGGGCATCGCGCTGACGGCCATCTATGCCCCCAACGGCCCCATTGGCGCGCTGCTGGCGCCCTATGGCATCAAGATCGCCTATGCTTTCCCGGGCGTGGTCATCGCTCTGGTCTTCATCGGGCTGCCATTCGTGGTGCGCACGGTGCAGCCGGTGCTGGAGGATCTGGACCGGGAGGTGGAGGAAGCGGCGGCAACCCTTGGGGCAGGGCGGTTCAAGACCATCTTCCGCGTGCTTCTGCCCGCTCTGCTGCCTGCCAGCCTCACCGGTTTCGCGCTCGCCTTTGCCCGCGGGGCTGGGGAATACGGCTCGGTGATCTTCATCGCGGGCAACATTCCCTATGTCACGGAAATCGCGCCGCTGCTGATCGTGATCCGGCTTGAGGAATTCAACTATGGCGCAGCGACGGCCATTGGCGCGCTGATGCTGATCATCTCCTTCGTCATGCTGCTGGTGATCAACCTGACGCAGGCCTGGAGCCGCCGGAGATATGGCCATGGCTGATCTTGCCTTTCTGACCCGCTCCTCGCCCATCAGCGAAAGCCCCCTGGCCAAGCTGCTGCTGGTGCTTCTGTCCCTGCTGTTCCTGACGGTGTTTCTGGCTCTGCCGGTGCTTGCGGTCTTCAGCGAAGCCTTCCGCAACGGGCCGGGCGCCTGGGTGGCGGCCATGCAGGATCCGGATGCTCTGTCTGCCATCCGCCTGACTTTGCTGGTTGCGGCCATTGCCGTGCCGCTCAATCTGGTCTTCGGCGTGGCGGCGGCCTGGGCCATTGCCAAGTTCGAGTTCAAGGGCAAGGCATTCCTGATCACGCTGATCGATCTGCCGTTCTCCGTGTCTCCGGTCATCTCGGGGCTGGTTTACGTGCTGCTGTTCGGCTCCGGCAGCGTGCTCGGGCCCTGGCTGAAGGGCTATGGCATCGAGATCCTCTTTGCCGTGCCGGGCATCGTGCTGGCGACGGTCTTCGTCACCTTTCCCTTCGTGGCGCGGGAGCTGATCCCGCTGATGCAGGAGCAGGGCACGGGCGATGAGGAAGCCGCCCTCAGCCTCGGGGCCAGCGGTTGGCAGACCTTCTGGCGTGTGACGCTTCCGAACATCCGCTGGGGCCTGCTCTATGGCGTGCTGCTGTGCAATGCCCGTGCCATGGGCGAGTTCGGCGCCGTATCGGTGGTCTCCGGCCACATTCGCGGCGTGACCAACACCATGCCGCTGCATATCGAGATCCTCTACAACGAATACAACTTTGCCGCTGCCTTTGCCGTCGCCTCGCTGCTGGCCGGTCTGGCGCTGCTGACCCTCATCCTCAAGACCGCAATCGAGCTGCGCTACGCCGGACAATTGTCCGCCTCGCGCGGCCATTGATGGAGCCTGACCCATGGAGCTTTCCATCCGCAACATCCGCAAGGATTT
This sequence comes from Pannonibacter phragmitetus DSM 14782, assembly GCF_000382365.1. GTDB lineage: Bacteria > Pseudomonadota > Alphaproteobacteria > Rhizobiales > Stappiaceae > Pannonibacter > Pannonibacter phragmitetus. Next base: position 18,995 of record NZ_KB908235.1, read on the forward strand.
CGGTGCCGCCAATGCGCTGGAGGATGTGTCTCTGGACATTCATTCCGGCGAACTCATCGCCCTTCTGGGGCCGTCCGGCTCCGGCAAGACCACGCTGCTGCGGCTGATTGCCGGGCTTGAAGCACCCAGCAGCGGCCAGATCTTCTTCGGCAAGGAGGATGCGTCGCGCCGCGGCGTGCAGGAGCGGCAGATTGGTTTCGTCTTCCAGCATTATGCCCTGTTCCGGCACATGACCGTGCTGGAGAACATCGGCTTCGGCCTCTCCGTCCGCCCGCGCGCCTTCCGCCCGCTGAAGGAGGATATCAACCGGCGGGCGCTGGAGCTTCTGGATCTGGTGCAGCTTTCCGGCCTCGAAAAGCGCTATCCGGCGCAGCTTTCCGGCGGCCAGCGCCAGCGTGTGGCTCTTGCAAGGGCGCTCGCCATCGAGCCGCGCGTGCTGCTGCTGGACGAGCCTTTCGGCGCGCTGGATGCGCAGGTGCGCAAGGATCTGCGCCGCTGGCTGCGCGAGATCCACGACACCACCGGCCACACCACGGTCTTCGTCACCCATGATCAGGAAGAGGCGCTGGAGCTGGCTGACCGGGTCGTGGTGATGAGCCGGGGCCGGATCGAGCAGGTAGGCTCTGCCGATGATGTCTATGACAATCCCGGCTCGCCCTTCGTGCACCGTTTCATCGGCGAAGCATCTGAAGTGCCGGTGCGGATCGAGGGCGGGCAGGTGTGGCTCGATGACCGGCCCACCGGCCTTGCCGCACAGGGCGCTGCTGAAGGGGATGGCACGCTGTTCTTCCGCCCGGATCAGGTGGACATCACGCAGGGCTGCGGCGGCTGCTTTGCCGGCACCGTTTCCGCCAGCCGCCGCCATGCCGGCTCCCGGCGTCTCGAACTGGAACTCGGCGGCTCGCGCCACAAGGTGGAGATCGACGTTCCCGTCAGCCACCCGGCCTCGCTGCGCAGCCAGATTTCCTTCCGCCCGCTTGCGTGGAAGGTGTTTCCGTCCAATGGCGGGGCTGCCGTCTCCGGTGCGGCCGGGGAGGAGGCAGGCTCCCCCGCATCCGCGCGGGCCGCATCACGCTGAGGGCTTGTTGCCGGTTCCTTTTGCCGGGCTTGGGCTTTTGTCCTGGCCCGGCTAGAGTTGCGGCAGTGTAACAGCCGGACAGGATGGCGGCAGGGGCGGCGTGAGGTTCTATAAATGGCGCAAGCGCTCCGGCTGCATGATTCCATCCGAAGTGAAACGGATGAAGGCCAAGCGGCGGACCTTTGAGCAAATTGCTGTGGATTTGGTAACTAGCAGGTCGAGTGTATTTCGAGCGCTTCGTCCGCGACCGTTAGCTTTACTCTTTAAGGGGGGCAATGCCTTCTCAAGTTGGTGATTATCTAGCACTTTAAGCTTGCGACCCTCGGCTAGAATTGTCTACGCTTGCTGAACGCGGCCGAGCAGAAAGCGAAGGGTGAATATGTCATCCGATCTGAAGACAATTCAAAAATGTATCATGGGGTTTGCTAAGCGTTCTGAGAAGGTAAGCTCTGAGATATTGGCAAAGACTTTTGTTGATACGGAGCCGCTGGCGGATGTAATTCATACAAAGAATAGTCAGATTGTTTATGGGAGAAGGGGGACTGGAAAGACGCATGCTTTGTTATACCTTGCTGAGCAGGTTAACAGGGGTGGTGATTATGCAATATATATAGATTTACGTTCTATTGGCTCAGATGGATCAATTTACAATGATGATCGCCTCTCACTTGCTGAGCGGAGCTCAAGGCTTATTATAGATGTTCTCAATGCCATTGCCGGTCACTTGTTTGAGGTGGCTGTGTCAGCCATCAGCACCGCGTTGCATCCCCAGCAGATATCCCTTCGGGTTGATGACTTCGAAAAGGCGATTTCTGAGGTAAGGGTTGTCGGTGAAACGACTGCTCTTGTCAGAGAGGCCGCGACTTCACAGAGTGTTTCCGAAGTCCATGCTGATTTCTCGGTCCGTGACGGCTCTCTAGCGTTGGGAGGCAAAAGCTCCGGCAACTTTGGACATGAGTCAGAAAGGCACATGCAAAATGTTGGAAAACAACGTGTATCGGTAAACTTTGGCCGAGTGCAGGGAACTTTGCGGTCGCTCCTGTCCGTGCTTAGTCCTGGGACGTTTTGGGTCTTGTTCGACGAGTGGTCCGAGATTCCAGTCGACCTTCAGCCCTACCTCGCGGACCTTCTACGTAGAACTCTAATGCCCGTTGAAAATGTGGTGGTTAAGATCGGCGCTATAGAACATCGCTCGTTGTTTTATCTACCCGGCGAGAGAGGAGAGTATGTTGGTCTAGAGCTGGGAGCTGACATCTCGGCAGACATCAACCTTGATGACTTTCTCGTATTCGAAAGTAATCAGCATAGGTCCCTGCAATTTTTCAAAAATTTGTTTTACAGGCACTTGCAAGCGGGCGGAGACTTTGCAGACGTTAAGTCTGCTGATCAATTGGTTCAGCTCTTGTTCACGCAGGTCAATGCGTTCGAGGAATTGGTCAGGGCATCTGAGGGGGTCCCTCGGGATGCGTTGAATCTTGCTACTAAAGTTGTAACGAAGGCATTTGGGAACAAAGCGTCAGTCGTTGATGTAAGAACTGCGGCCAGGGATTGGTATCTCCAAGACAAAGCGTCGCCTGTTAACTCGAATGTTGTACTTTCGAGTATTTTGGAGTTTATTATTGACTATGTCATCGGTCAGCGCAAAGCGAGGGCGTTTCTAGTTAAATCAGGAAGTCGCGATAGTCATATCGATAGACTATATGATGCTCGAGTGATTCATACCTTGAAGAAAAACATTTCGTCTCACGACGAGCCAGGTGTCCGGTATGATGCATTTAAGATCGACTACGGATGTTATGTTGAGCTTATCAACACACAGAAAGCTCCAGCAGGCCTGTTCCAGACAGACGCTTTTGACTACATCGACGTCCCAGTTGACGATTATCGTTCGATACGCCGAGCGATTCTGAATGCGGAAGATATTCTGCGAATTGAGAGTGGTTTGTTTGGTAATTCAGCGTGCTGAAGATCGCTGTTTGTTGGTCTGGCTTTTGACTGCTCCATAGTTGGTGACGCGAAGCTGCTTTGGCACGAATGGAGTGCGCCTTGCAGTGCACGTCGAACATCTTATAGAAAGTGGCTGCAAATTGCTTGCCGCTATAAAAGCCGCTAGAAAGACACATTGGGGTGTACGAAATAGATCAATGGTATCAGCGTTTAAGGCGGCTCCACCCGGTCCCACGCCATCCTAACCAGACTGGGAAATTGAACGCATCTTTCTGGGAGAGGGAACTCCCGCCTCTGGGGATGGCCGCGCGCCGCTGTTGCCGCTGACGCTTCCTGTCTAGATTGGGTCTGACAGGCACAGGAGACGAGACGGTGAAAGTTGCGATTGTTGGCGCTGGTATTGGCGGGTTGCCGGCAGCATGGGCCTTGCGCAAGGCCGGTGTGGCGGTGACGGTTTTTGATCAGGGGCCGATCCCCAATCCGCTGGCCACCTCTCACGACGAGCACCGCATCACCCGCCACATCTATCCGGGGCTGGATGGCTACGGCCAGCTGATGCCACAGGCCTTCCGCGCCTATGATGCGCTCTGGCAGGATCTGGGGCAGTGCCATTTCGAGCCGCGCCCGATGGTGCATGTCTCGCGCGGGGAGGTGAGCTATTTTTCCGCCGCCGAAGCGGAAATGAACGCGCTGGGCATCCCCATCCGCCCCCTGCCGCTGGACGGGCTTGCGGCCATGATCCCGGTGCTGGAAACCTCCGGCATCCGCGAGGCTTTCGAGGTGGGCGGAACCGGTGTGCTTTTTGCTGCCCGCACGATCACCGCCCTTGCCGCCTGGCTGGCAGAAAACGGCGCGAACCTCAGGCCTCACTCCCGCGTGACGGATGTTGACCCGGATAGCGCCACGGTAACGGTAAATGGCAGCCGCGAGAGCTTCGATGCGGTCATCGTGGCCGCCGGTGCCTGGGTGAGCGATCTGGTGCCTTCCGCCGCCTGCCGCCTCGTGCCTTCGCGCCAGCTGGTGCTCTATCTGGAGCCGCCGCAGGATATGGCCGCCGCCTGGGCGCTGGCACCCATCATCATCGACATGGGCAGCGGCAGCTATGGCGCCTATGTCCTGCCGCCCTGCAACGGCACACGGCTGAAGATCGGCGACCACCGCTTCACCCGCATCGGCCACGGCAGCGATGACCGCACGCCCACGCCTGCCGACATTGCCCCGGTGCGCGAGGCCCTGACCGGCACGCTGCGCGGCTCTGACCGCTACCGGATCATCGAGGAAAAGATCTGCTACTACACCGTCTCGGCGGACGAGCGCTTCGTCAGCGAGCCGCTGGGCAAGTCCGGCTGGCTGCTCAGCGCCTGTTCCGGTCACGGCTTCAAGCTCGGCCCGCTGATGGGCCTCGGCGTGGCTGACGCCCTCACCGGCAAACGGACTGCGGAGGATGTATCGCGCTGGGCTGCTGGATTAAGTGGGGCCTGAGGGGCGGCCCTTCGAGGTGCTGCCCGTGCGGATGGGGAACGGCATGGGTGCCATGGTCAAGCCATGGCATGACGGAGTGTGTGGGTGGCCCGGAGTGTCAGAACCGGCGCTGCGGCCTTGCGCCGTCCAGCCACCTTGCGCAGTCCTGCCACCTTGGCAAAGTCCACGCCGCCATCACGCTAAAACCCCTCCACTTTCGTCATGCCATGGCTTGACCATGGCATCCACCCCGATGCGTCTCAGCACATTGTGCGCGGAATCGGTGACGACGCGACCCTTCGAGATTCTGCCCGTGCGGATGGGGAACGGCATGGGTGCCATGGTCAAGCCATGGCATGACGGAGAAAAGGGAGGGGCGGAGCGTCAGAACCGGCGCTGCGGCCTTGCCCCGTCCAGCCACCTTGCGCAGTCCTGCCTCCTTGGCAAAGTCCACGCCGCCATCACGCTAAAACCCCTCCGCTTTCGTCCTGCCATGGCTCGACCATGGCATCCACCCCGATGCGTCTCAGCACACTGTGCGGAGGATCGGGGCTCTGTGACGACGCGACCCCTCGAGATGCTGCCCGTGCGGATGGGGAATGGCATGGGTGCCATGGTCAAGCCATGGCAGGACGGAGTGTTTGGGTGGCCCGGAGTGTCAGAACCGGCGCTGCGGCCTTGCGCCGTCCTGCCGTCTTGCGCAGTCCCGCCGCCTCGCCAATGACCTCGCCGCCATAACGCGAGAACCCCTCCGCTTTCGTCCTGCCATGGCTCGACCATGGCATCCACCCCGATGCGTCTCAGCACGTTGTGCACGGGATTGGGCCCCTGTGACGATGAGACCCTTCGAGGTGCTGCCCGTGCGGATGGGGAACGGCATGGGTACCATGGTCAAGCCATGGCATGACCGAGTGTGTGGGTGGCCCGGAGTGTCAGAACCGGCACTGCGGCCTTGCGCCGTCCTGCCACCTTGCGCAGTCCCGCCGCCTCGCCAATGACCACGCCGCCATCACGCGAAAACCCCTCCGCTTTCGTCCTGCCATGGCTCGACCATGGCATCCACCCCGATGCGTCTCAGCACGTTGTGCACGGGATTGGGCCCCTGTGACGATGAGACCCTTCGAGGTGCTGCCCGTGCCGATGGGGAATGGCATGGGTGCCATGGTCAAGCCATGGCATGACGGAGTGAGGGGCGGAGCGTCAGAACCGGCGCACATGTTCGCCGCAGCTTCCCAAAAACAACAGCGCCCCAATCCATCGCTGGAAAGGGGCGCTGCCGTTTGCTTCGGTCAAAGTTCCGGGCTGATTACCAGCCGGCGAGAACTGCGCCGTGGAACGTGTCTTCCACGAACTTGCGCACTTCGTCGGAATTGTAGGTTTCCACGAGGGTCTTCACCCAGGCGGCGTCCTTGTCCTGCGTGCGCACGGCGATCAGGTTCACGTAAGGACCCTTCGGGCTTTCGCGCAGGATCGGGTCCTTGACCGGATCAAGGCCGGCTTCCTTGGCATAGTTGGTGTTGATGCCGGCGGCATCCACATCCGGCAGCGAGCGCGGCAGCTGGGCGGCGTCGATCTCGACGATCTTCAGGTTCTTCGGGTTCTCGACGATGTCGGCGATGGAGGCCTTGACGCCTGCATCTTCACGCAGCTTCAGCACGCCCGCGTCATCCAGCAGCAGCAGCACGCGGCCGCCGTTGGTCGGATCGTTCGGGATGGCAACCGTCGCGCCTTCCGGCAGGTCGGTGATCGCCTTGTGCTTCTGCGAATAGACGCCGATGGGAAAGTTGACCGTGAAGGCCACATCCGTCAGCTGATAGCCGCGGTCGGCCACCTGGTTGTCGAGATAAGGCTTGTGCTGGAAGGAGTTGGCCTGCAGATCACCGGCATTCAGCGCCTCGTTCGGCACCACATAGTCGGAGAATTCGAGGATCTCGATGTCGAGCCCCTTCGGCGCGGCAAGGCGCTTCACTTCTTCCATGATCTGGGCATGGGGGCCGGGGGTGACGCCGACCTTGATCGTCTCGGCAAAAGCCGGGGCGGCAGCGAAGAGGGTGAGGGCAGCAACGGCGCCCGTCAGGGACGCGGTAATGGACTTGAAGAGCATGTGAGCACTCCGGTTCTGGGAAAGGACAAGCGGAAACTTCAATGCCGGGCGCGCTTGTCGAAGCGCCGGGCAAGGCTGTCGCCAAGGCTTTGCACGCCTTGCACAAGAAGGATGAGCACCAGCACCACCGCCAGCATCACGTCGGGCATGAAGCGCTGGTAGCCGAAGCGGATGCCGAGATCACCAAGGCCCCCGCCGCCGACGGCGCCGACCATGGCCGAATAGCCGATAAGGCTGACGGCGGTGAAGGTGAGGGCGTGAGTGATGGCAGGCAGCGCCTCCGGCAGCAGCACCTTGCGCACGATCTGCAAGGGCGTTGCCCCCATGGCGCGGGCGGCCTCGATCAGGCCCTGATCCACGCCCCGGATTGCGCCTTCGATGACACGGGCAACGAACGGCGTGGCGCCGATCGTCAGCGGCACGATGGCCGCAGTGGTGCCAATCGACGTGCCCGCGATCAGCCGGGTCAGCGGCACGATGGCCACCACCAGAATGATGAAGGGGGTGGAGCGCGCCGCGTTGACGATGAGGCCCAGCACGGCATTGAGGGCGGGGGCGGCAAACAGCTCGCCCTTGCGGCTGGTGGCCAGGAACACGCCCAGCGGCAGGCCGATGGCCGTTGCCAGAAGGCCGGAAACGGCAACCATGTGAAGGGTTTGCAGCAGGCTGTCGAAGATCAGCTTGAGAATGTGCGGCGGCAGGAAATCAGGCAACATAGCCAAGCACCTCGCTGGTCAGGCCGTGGGAGCGGGCTCCCGCCTCAACGGCGGCAAGGGTTTCAGGTGCGGCATCGACGCTGACGACCAGCTGGCCATAGGTTTGGCCTGCGATCTGGTCGATCTTGCCCTGCACGATGGACAGGTCGAGCCCCAGCGTGCGCGAGAAGTGGCTGATGAACGGGCTCTGGCTGCCTTCGCCCTTGAAGATCAGGCGCACCAGCGCCTGCCCGCCGGGCTGGGGCGTGCTCTGCAACTTCGCGCGCAGATGCTCCGGCAGCACGGCGCCGGTCACGGCCGAGACGAAGCTGCGCGTGGTGGCGTGCTGCGGCTCTGTAAAGACATCGAAGGTGCGGCCATGCTCGACGATCTTGCCGCCGTCGATCACCGCCACCTCGTCGGTGATGGCGTTGATCACGCTCATTTCGTGGGTGATGAGCAGGATGGTGAGGCCCAGTTCCCGGTTCACCTGCCGCAGCAGGTCAAGGATCTGCTCCGTCGTTTCCGGGTCGAGTGCCGATGTCGCCTCGTCGGACAGCAGCACCTTGGGATCGGTGGCCAGAGCCCGGGCGATGCCGACGCGCTGCTTCTGGCCGCCGGAGAGCTCGGCCGGATAGCGGTCTGCCTTGCCGTCGAGGCCGACGAGATCCAGCAGCGGGCGCACCCGCCGTTCGATCTCGGACCGGCTGGCGCCGATGATTTCCAGCGGCAGGGCCACGTTGTCGAACACGGTGCGCCGGGCCAGCAGGTTGAAGTGCTGGAAGATCATGCCGATGGAGCGGCGCTCGGCGCGCAAAGCCGCTTCGCTCAACTGCGTCAGGTCGGTACCATCGACGATCACCGCGCCCCGGCTGGGACGCTCCAGCCCGTTGACGAGGCGGATCAGGGTGGATTTGCCAGCACCCGAACGCCCGATGACGCCCAGAATGCGCCCGCGCGCGACGGACAGGTCAATGTCCTTCAGCGCCTCGACGGCAGCATGGCCGCTGCGGGCCGGATAGATCTTCGCCACGCCCTTGATCTGCACCAGAGGCGCCGGGCTGCCGTCAGCTTCTGTGGACGCAAGACTGTGCGGATCGGGCGGAATGGATTGCATGTTCACGGGGGCAAGGAACCTGTTGGAAGGACCGCCCGCAACGCCCCGGGAGGGGGCCTGCTGGCAGACTGTGACTCTAATATCCCAGAGCCGCGCCTCCGGCGCGAGGGACCGGGTCATCTATATCGCCTCAATACCGGATCGGCTTGGCCCGAAACGCAAAATACGGGGAAAAAATTTTCAGGACGTGGCGAAGCCTCTGCCGCATTGACCGCATGCACGTGATGATTGATGAAAGCAGAAGAGCTGCAAGGGGTTGAGCATGCAGGAAGATCTTCATCATCTGTCGAGCCGGTTCTGGGCCAAGACCTTGGCTGCGGATCTGTTGGGGGGCGCGGCCTACAAGCCGGTGCTGCATCATCTGCTGGACGTGGCGGCCGCCGCCTATTGTCTCTTGCAGGCAAAGCCGGGCCTGTTGCGCCGTCTGGCAGTCCGGTATGACGTGCCGGAGTACCGCTTGCTGCTGGTGCTGGCGTTTCTGGCCGGGCTGCATGATCTTGGCAAGATTTCCCGCTGTTTCCAGATCAAGTGGCCCGAAATCTGGCCTGAGGACAAGTTTGGGCCATTGCTGCCGGTGGCGGGACGGTCGCACTGGCGCAATACGGCGCTGCTGTTGCGTGCGCCATCGATTGCGCCTCTGCTCACCGGGCTGTTTCCCTCTGTCAAGCCAGCCTACCTGCAAAGTCAGATGGCACCGCTGATTGCGGCCATTGCCGGACATCACGGTGTGCCGCCATCTCCTGACGATATGACAAGGGATGCCGTGAACGATCCCGATCTCGGCCCGCAGCTTGTCCCCATCGCTGCCCATGTGGCGGGGGAATTGGCGCGCATTCTGAAGCCCGAGCCGCTGGAAGGGCTGAAGGACAATTCTGCCTTCAAGGCCTTGTCCTGGCCTGTTGCCGGGCTGATCACGCTGGCGGACTGGGTGGGCTCGGATGCTGACTTCTTCGGGCCGCAGGACCCGGACATGGGCGCGGATGAATACTGGCCGCTGGCGCTGGAGGCAGCCGGGAAGGCCGTGCGGGAAAAGGGCCTGTGCCCGCCCGCCGCCTTCGCCGCGCCGGATCTCGCCCGCGTGGCCCCCGCTGCGGCTATCTCGCCCCGGCCCCTGCAACAGGCAGCAGCAGAGCTGCCGCTGTCCGGCCATCCGGCCCTCGTGATCCTTGAAGATACGGCGGGTGCCGGCAAGACGGAGGCAGCTCTTGTGCTGGCCGCACGCATGCTGGCAGAGGGCATGGGGGAGGGCGTCTTCATGGCCCTGCCGACCATGGCGACCGCCAACGCCATGTATGGCCGGCTTGCTCCGGTTTACCGGCAGTTTTTTGAAGACGGAAGCTCACCCTCGCTGGTGCTTGCCCATGGGCAGGCTTCGCTATCGCAGGTGTTCCGGGCCAGTGCGGCGCAGGCCGCCACTGCAATCCTTGATCCCGGCGCAGACGAACAGCCCGTTTCCGCCTTCTGTGCCAGCTGGCTGGCGGACAGCCGCCGCAAGGCGCTGCTGGCGGATGTGGGGGCGGCAACCATCGATCAGGCGTTTCTGGCCATCCTGCGCAAGAAGCATCTGGCCCTGCGGCAGGCAGGCCTTGCCAGCCATGTGCTGATCGTGGATGAAGCCCACTGCTTTGATGCCTATATGGGCGAGGAACTGGAGCGCCTTCTTGAACTGCACGCCATGCTGGGCGGCTCTGCCATCGTGCTGTCGGCAACGCTCGCCGAGGCGCAGAAGGCTGCGATGCTGAAAGCCTTTGCCAAAGGGCTGGGCATGCGCGCACCGCAGGGCCTGGATGCGGGGGCAGACCCTGCCGGTGTTCCCTATCCCCTGATCACCCGTCTGGATGCAGGCACCGTCACGCGAACCGCTCCGGGCACGGACCCGCGTCTCCACCGTGAGGTGACGGTGCGCCGGGCTGCCAGCCGGGAAGCGGTGATGCAGGAGGCGCTGGAAGCAGCCCGCCAGGGCGCTGCCGTTGCCATCATCTGCAATGCGGTGGACCCGGCCATCTGCATGTTTGAAGCACTCAGGCAGGCAGGCGGTGTGCCGGTGGACCTGTTCCACGCCCGCATGGCGCAGGTAGACCGGCAGGCCATCGAGGCGGAAGTTCTTTCGCGCTTCGGCAAGAATGCGCCGCAAGAGCGGCGCGCCGGGCGCACTCTTGTCGCCACGCAGGTGATCGAGCAGTCGCTGGACCTCGATTTTGATCTCATCTTCACCGACCTTGCGCCAGTGGATCTGCTGATCCAGCGTGCCGGGCGCCTGTGGCGGCACATGCCGCAGCGGCCCTTGGAAACCCGGCCCTTTGCCGCCCCCGCTCTTGTGGTGCTCTCGGCGGATCCGGACGAAGTGGCGGATGCGAAATGGGGCGTTGATGTCCTGCAGCAGGCGGCCTTCACCTACAGGCGGCCCGCTGTCTTGTGGCGCACGGCGCGCCACCTTTTTGACCGGGGCCGCATCGTCAGCCCCACGGACATGCGCCCGCTGATCGAGACTGTCTATGATGCAGGCAGCTGGGACGATGTGCCTGAGCCCCTTCATCAGGCCCAGCAGATGGCGGAAGGCGAGGAGCAGGGCAACCGGCAGCTGGCAAAATTCAATCTGGCGGCGCCTGCCGATGGCTACACCGGGCTTCAGGATCAGCTTTCCTCCGATGAGGAAATCGGCACAAGGCTGGGGGAGGCAACGCTCACCCTGCGCATCGCCCGGATGCGGGATGGAAAGCTGGTGCCGCTGGCCGAACCCGGCGGCCCCGGCCCCGATGCCATGGCAGAGGCCTGGGCCCTGTCTGCCCTCAGTTGCCGCAAGGCAATTCTTACCCGGCAGGGCAGGGATGCAAGCCCGGCACCGGACGCGGCAGAAGAAAGGTGCCGCACCGCTGCCCGCGAAACCCTGCGCCGCAGTTGGCCGGAGTTCGAGGCCTCCATCGTCATCGCCATTCTGGAGGAAGACGGCCATCTGGATGCGGGCCCGGACTTCAGCCGCTCGCTGTCCTACAGCCGCAGCAAGGGCCTGATGAACGGCGCGGCGCGAGAGTGATGCCGCTCTGCCAGAGCTGCAATCTGGCCGGGTTTCTCTTGCCTGTTACAGCCCTTTGCGCCACTCTCCAACCCGCCCCCGAAAGCCCCTGATTTTCCGGTAGCTTTCCGCTCTTTGAAATTCTACTGTCAGATCAATGCTCTCCAGCAAGAGTGTTCCCCGCACACGCGGGGATGAACCGGAACAGCGGAAGCCCAAGAAGGCGGCGCCGCTGTGTTCCCCGCACACGCGGGGATGAACCGTGGTGGCGGCGCTGGAGCGTTTTGCCGGGTTGGTGTTCCCCGCACACGCGGGGATGAACCGCTGGTGCTCTGGCATCTGGCCGACCGGCACCACGTGTTCCCCGCACACGCGGGGATGAACCGCGGATCAGCGGTCTTGCCGGGCAGATGGAGGAGTGTTCCCCGCACACGCGGGGATGAACCGGACATACTGTCCTCAATTCATCCCCGCTCAATGTGTTCCCCGCACACGCGGGGATGAACCGCCTGGGGCATGGTGGTTGGCAATGAAGATGATGTGTTCCCCGCACACGCGGGGATGAACCGCCTGTGATCATTGCAAGATGAAGATCAGCGGTGTGTTCCCCGCACACGCGGGGATGAACCGCCGTTTGCAGGTTTGTGGTGGCCTGATCAACGGTGTTCCCCGCACACGCGGGGATGAACCGCGTATTCGGCCTTGATCTTGTGCGAGCTTAGTGTGTTCCCCGCACACGCGGGGATGAACCGCGCTTTCCAGAGACAGGCCTAGCTCATCGACGGTGTTCCCCGCACACGCGGGGATGAACCGGTTGGGGACAGATTGCTGATGGTAGAGCGATTGTGTTCCCCGCACACGCGGGGATGAACCGCGCCACCAGTCACCACGAACCCAAGACTACCCGTGTTCCCCGCACACGCGGGGATGAACCGGTCTTGCGCAGGTAACTGCGGTTGAGGCCTGCGTGTTCCCCGCACACGCGGGGATGAACCGACGTTGCCCCCACAATTAGCAGCCGCACTACAGTGTTCCCCGCACACGCGGGGATGAACCGCGCGGCGTTCGGTGGCGGCAATACGAGCGGTGGTGTTCCCCGCACACGCGGGGATGAACCGGCTGGCGCGCAGGTTGGCTTGACCCTGCGGGCGTGTTCCCCGCACACGCGGGGATGAACCGCGGACAAATGACCGCGCTTTGTCCGCTTGTGTGTGTTCCCCGCACACGCGGGGATGAACCGACCAGCATTGCGGCAGGGATCCTCGTTACCGCGTGTTCCCCGCACACGCGGGGATGAACCGGCCAGCATGGCGCAGCGGCGGACGGCGGAGCTCGTGTTCCCCGCACACGCGGGGATGAACCGCGCTGCGCATTGCTGGCGCGATCCGCTCCGTGGTGTTCCCCGCACACGCGGGGATGAACCATGAACGTGGCCTTGGAGCCGGTGATAACATCGGTGTTCCCCGCACACGCGGGGATGAACCGGTGGCGGATCTGCGCGGCACGTGCCGGGACACGTGTTCCCCGCACACGCGGGGATGAACCGGCGAACAACGTAGGCCAACATCGCCCTACAGAGTGTTCCCCGCACACGCGGGGATGAACCGCGCCAGCTTTCCTTGCGTTGCGTTGAAGCTCTGTGTTCCCCGCACACGCGGGGATGAACCGGTTATCTGGACCCGGCTCCGGCTGATCCTGCGGTGTTCCCCGCACACGCGGGGATGAACCGTCCGTCAGGCTGGCCAGATCCTTGATCCACGGCGTGTTCCCCGCACACGCGGGGATGAACCGTCGTCTCGGTCCTGCTGACCAATCCTGGGGTCGTGTTCCCCGCACACGCGGGGATGAACCGCGCGGGTAGAGCGGGAAATGGATGCGGCGGCAGTGTTCCCCGCACACGCGGGGATGAACCGGTCACTTGGCGCCTCTACGACAACGTCGTGATGTGTTCCCCGCACACGCGGGGATGAACCGCGGCTTTGCCACTTCCTGGGGCAGATCGCCTGTGTGTTCCCCGCACACGCGGGGATGAACCGACCGCCGGAGAGGCGGTCCCGCAGATTGACTAGTGTTCCCCGCACACGCGGGGATGAACCGGGATCCGGAGTGCCGACGTTCTGCGTCTTGCCGTGTTCCCCGCACACGCGGGGATGAACCGGAAGACTGACCGGGAAGGCGGGCTGGGTGGCCGTGTTCCTCGCACACGCGGGGATGAACCGAACGCCTCAGGGTACAGCGTGCGCTTGCCGAAGTGTTCCCCGCACACGCAGGGATGGGCCGGACTTACGGCATCCTTGCTCTTGTTTGATGGACTGGAGGCAAAGGTATCGCAGAGGTCTCCTAGACAAATTGCACTCTATGGAGTACATGTTTATGGTCAATGTGATCAAGACGGATGCCTTTCACCGCTGGATGAAATCCTTGGCAGATCAGCGGGCGAGGGCACGGATTGCCATGCGCATAGACCGGCTTGCCGAAGGGAATGCGGGGGATTTTGCGCCGGTAGGCGAGGGCGTTTGCGAATTGCGGATAGATTATGGACCCGGCTACAGGGTCTACTATTTGCGGCGTGGTGACGCCTTGGTGCTGCTTCTGTGTGGCGGTGACAAGAGCACGCAACCGGCAGACATCAGGAAGGCTTTGCAGATCGCACATGAATGGAAGGACGGATGATGACAGTCCAACTCAGCCCTTTTGACAGTGCCGAATATCTCGACAGTGAAGAAGCCGTCGAGGAATATATGCTTGCGGCCTTCGAAACGGAGGATCCTGCCTTTATTGCCCGCTGCCTTGGCACTGTTGCCAGGGCGCGTAACATGAGCCAGCTCTCCCGCGAGACCGGCATGAGCCGTGCAGCGCTTTACAAGGCGTTGAGCGGGGAAGGTAACCCCGAGTTTGCGACCATCATGAAAGTGCTGCATGCACTCGGTATCAGGCTGGCTCCCAAGGTTTCCGCTCCCGTCTCCTCATGCTGACATGTGCCGGACTTCCCCCATCATTCGGCGATCGTGCTTCCGTGCCACTGGTGCTGGAGCCCTGAGCGGCTGCCGCGTTTTCTAAGAGCCATGATTGATTCCTTCCTGCCCTTGCCGTAAGGTTGAGGCTGGCGAGTGTTTGCATCCTTGAGTGGGGAGGGGCGGCATGGGCAGGCTGGTTTGGTGGCTGGGTGTTCCAGCCGTTTTCGGAGCGGGCGTCTTTGCCGGCGTGCTGTTTTCCCCGCCGCTGGGCACAGCGCTGCTTGAGGTGGCCGGGCTGGATGGCGGCGGCAGGAAGGCCCTGATCGACTACACAACGACAGGTGCCGTCGAGCCTTCGCCCGGACGTGATCCGGAGCCTGCCAGCGATCCGTCTGCCACAATTGCCCACCTGATGCATGGCATCGCGCAAACGGCATCTTACGCCTACCTTCACGAGCATGCCTATATCCTCTCTCCGCATGCCATCGCCTCGGGGGAGGATCTGATCCTGCCGCAGGATCTGACACGTCTCAGCCTCACGGAGTTGGGCAAGCGGCATGCGCAGGCTGATGCCGCCGGGCGGGCGGCGATCCTTGAAGAGGTTCAGCGGCGGGAACTGCGCGTCACCGAAGTCAGCGGCGAATTCTTCCCTGACATGGTTCTGGATTCACCGCACGATGCCTTCATCTATGTCAGCCGGGGCAAAAAGGGCGATACTGTCGCGGCAACCGGCCCTGCGGCGGCCATGAGCATCGGCGCCACGATGGAGCCCGTAACGCTGGCGCCGGTGCAGACGGAAACGTCATCCACCATCGGGGTGCAGTTGCGCGGTGCCGGGTTCGATATCGAGCCGAAGGAGATGATCTGGCGGCAGGTGCCCGACGGGCAGGAGGAAACCTTCCTCTGGGTGGTGACGCCCCGCAAGGAGGGGCAGCTTCAGTTGACGATTGATCTGCGGCAGAAACTGATCTTCGGCGGAGAGACCATCGAAAGACCCGTCCGCAGCTTCCCCAAGACCATTGCCGTCTCTGCGGATCTCTTCACACGGATCGGCAGGGCCGTTGGCGGCGTCAGCGTTGCGCTCGACACAGCCAACAAGATCGGCGTCGCCATCGCCGCTTTCCTCGGCATTGCGGGTATCGGAGGCCTTGGCACCCTGATCCAGTACCTCTACCGCCGCCTCCGCCCGCCCCGCGCTGCGGATGTGTGATGGGCAACTGGGAGGCGGTTGACATGCAGGGGATTATAGGGTTTTTCCGACGAGTTCCCCGCGTGTGCGGGGATGAACCGCTTTGTTGGTCGCTCTGATCATCAGACGTTTCCAGTTCCCCGCAAACGCGGGGTTTTCATTTTGAGGCTGAGTGATTTGTGTAGGAGACTTACCCGTTTGGCGTAAGCTTTGATGATCTCTCTGATAGGCTTGACGATAGATTGCGAATCGACCTATCTGATAGGCGCATCATCCGTAGTGGATGATGGAAACGAAAACGCCCCGCACGGCCATGCGAGGCGTTTCAATCCGAAAGGAAACCATGCTGAAAATCGCAGAAATGATATTGTCTCAGATTCTGTCCACAATCGTTGATTGGCTTGTATCAGAAGCCATTCAGTGGATGGTTCTCATCTTCGGCTATTATTGATTTGTAGCCCGATTCGAACACCTCGGCAACCTTCGTTGCCGAGGTGTTTTTATGTGACTTTCGTGTATTTCGGCTTTGTGCTTATTTCTGGTGGTGCTTTCATATCGGAAATGGGGGCGTTGCGTGACTGTTAGCGCAAGGCCCGTGCCGGGGGAGTGGGATGGGGTTCAATGTTCTGACGGACCGGTGTTTTCCCGTGGTCATGCGATCCGGGGAGCGGCGGTGGGTGGATTTTGCCGGGCTGGCTTGCGGCTTTTCCGCCTTTGATGCGCCGGAGGCCGGGGCGGACTATGCGGTCGCCTTTGATTGGCCGAGGCCGGATCTGGATATCGCCTGCCATGAGCTGAGCATCGGGGTGCTGCAGCTTTGCCTTGATGTGCAGAACGAGGATGACTGGCAGGCGCTGTGGGACAGCGCGCTTAGCCGGGACGAGCTGGCGGAGCGGATCGCCCCTTTCACCCATGCCTTCGAGCTGCTGGGCGACGGGCCGCGCTTCCTGCAGGACCGGGAGGCCTTCGAGGCGGACCTGAAGCCTGCCGCCCTTTCGCCCATTGAGGGGCTTTTCATTGATACGCCGGGCCAGAATGGCCAGAAGAAGAATGCTGATGTGCTGACGCACCGGGGCCGCTATCCGGCGCTGGGCCTGCCTGCGGCAGCCATGACGCTCTATGCCTTGCAGGCCTTTGCTCCGGCCGGCGGGGCGGGCAATCGCACGTCGATGCGGGGCGGCGGGCCGCTGTCCGTTCTCGTGTTCCCCGTGGCGGATGAGGGGCAGGCGCCGGTTGCGCTCTGGCACCGGCTGCTGGCCAATGTGACGGAACTTGGCACCGGTGACGCAACCGGCCGGCTTCACACCATCCTGCCCTGGCTTGCGCCAACACTCACCTCTGAAGGTGGCGTGGCGCTTCATCCCGATGAAGCTGGGGCAACACATCCCTTGCAGGCTTTCTTCGGCATGCCCCGCCGCCTGCGGCTGGTGGCGTCCGCGCAGCCGGGCGTCTGCGCCCTGACGGGGCGGGAGGGGCCGGTTGTGACACACTTTGCCCAGCGGCCCTACGGCATGAATTACGGCATCTGGCAGCATCCTCTGACTCCCTACCGCCAGATGAAAGAGGGCGAGCCGCCCTATTCGGTGAAGCCCAAGACCGCCCGTTTCGGCTACCGCGACTGGATGGCTGCGGCTGCGGGGGAAGGGGAGGGCAGTCTGTCCCGGCTGCCGCTCAATGTGCATGCCGCAAGGCTGAGCCGGGTAGAGCCACTGCTGGCGCTTGGCCGCGATCCGGTTTTGCGCGTTGGCGGCTGGGCGATGAACAATATGGAGGCCATGGCCTATCAGTTCGCCGAACAGCCCATGCATCTGGCTCGTGACCGGGCCACGGCGAAGGCTCTGGACGAGCTGGTCCTCAGCTTTTCCGAGTCTGGGGGTGCTGCGCTGTCTGCCCTGCGTGACGCCTTGCGCAAGGCGCTGTTTTCCGGCCAGACGCCGGATGCGGAAAAAGGCGCGCTGGGCAATGCGCAGGCCGCCTTCTTCGACACGACAGAACCGCAGTTTCACAGGCTGGCCGCCGCTTTTCTGAAGGAAGGTGCGGACGAAAGCCTTGAGGCACGGGCAGAGCGGCAGCGGCAGAACTGGCGGCGGCAGATCGAGGAAACCGTGCTGTCGCTCTTCAATCAGTTTGCCAGCGTTGAAGACGTGCCGCCCGAGCGGGCACAGCCGGTTGTCGAGGCCTATGCCGCCTTGCAGCGCAGCTGCCGGGGCTATGGGCCGGGCGGAAAGCGGTTCTTTGAAGCTCTGCGTCTGCCCCTGCCGGTCCCCGACAAGGAAAAGGACAAGGGCAAAGGCGCGCAAAAGGCAAAATCCCGCTCCGGGAGGGACGAATGACCATGAAACTCAACAAATCAGCCGCTGAAGCCGCAAGGGACTGGTGGCAGCGGCTGCATCCCAATCCGGTGACCGGCCGAGGCGGCGACAGGGCAGGGCGGGCACGGCTGCGCCGGGCCTCCGGGCCGCTGGAAGCTCTGCTGGAGCCGCAGACGCAGGCTCTCATCGAGGCCGTGCGCCGGGCATCCGGCAAGGCCTGGTCCTTGCAGGCCCAGTTCGAGGAAGAGGAAACGCTGCTGTTGCGTTTCGGGGTGCTGGCCATTCTGCTGGCAGAGACGGACGTTCATTTTGAGGAAAGGCAGCGCGGTTTTGCCGGGCTTCTGGGCCTCACGCCGGATGGCCTGCGTGCCGGAACCGACGACCGCCGCCGCTGGTCCGTGTCCCGCTTCGGCGCGATGATGCGGGCGTGGAAAGAGCCGGATGACTTCTGCCGCCATGCCCGCCGGGCGTTGAACGTGGTGAGGCGCGAGCCCTTTGATGCGGCCGCCTTCATCCGCGATGTCATCGGCTTTGACGGCGCCGTGCAGCGCAAATGGACCTTCGATTATTACGGCCAGCCGCAGCTTGCTGCGGGCGATGGCAAGGCCGGGGAGCAGGAGAGCCCCGCCGCCGGACATGATACCCCTGAGGAGAATTGATATGGCCCGCTTTCTGCAGCTTCACATTCTGACCCCCTATCCGGCCTCCAACCCCAACCGGGATGATCTGGGCCGTCCAAAGAGCATGATCCTGGGCGGTGTGCCGCGCATGCGCATGTCCAGCCAGGCCATCAAGCGCTCCATCCGCACCCATGAAGCCTTCACCCAGCCGCTGACCGGCAATCTGGGCGAGCGTACCCAGCGCATGGGGCAAGTGCTGAGGCAGGCGCTTCTGGACAAGGGCGCAGACGAGGACAAGGCAGTTGAGATCGCCCGCGAGGTTGCGGGCGTCTTCGGCAAGCTGAAGGGGGAGAAGGACGCTAACCCCACCTACACCGAGCAGCTGGCCTTCATTTCCCCGCAGGAGCGGCAGATCGCAACGGACATTGCGCTGCGCAAGCTGGCCGGAGAAAAGCTGCCGAAGGAAAAGGAACTGGCGAAGACGGTTTTCCTCAAGGCCGACGGCGCCGTTGATATTGCCATGTTCGGCCGCATGCTGGCCGACAATCCGGACTTCAACCGGGATGCTGCGGTTCAGGTGGCTCATGCCTTCACCACCTCCCGCGCCGAGGTGGAGGACGACTTCTACACCGCCGTCGATGACCTGAAGCGGCCAAGCGAAGATGCTGGCGCTGGTTTCGTCGGCGAGGCCGGCTTCGGTGCCGGTATTTTCTACCTCTACATCTGCGCCGATCTGGAGCTTCTGGCGGAAAATCTTGGCGGTGACCGGGAGCTGGCGGCCCGTGCGGTCGAGGCGCTGGTGCGCACTGTTTCCGTGGCCTCGCCCTCCGGCAAGAAGAACAGCTTTGCCAACCATGTGAAGGCCGAATTCATTCTGGCCGAGCTGGGCGATGCCCAGCCGCGCACGCTGGCAGGGGCCTTCACCCGTCCCGTCGAAGGCCGCGATCATACGGCTGCATCCGTTGAAGCACTGCTGGCCAAGCGCGGCGCATTTGCCAAGGCTTATGGCCGGGACTGGACGTCCGAGTGCTGCCTTCAGGTGGGCGATGCAAACAGCGCCACGCTGGACGAACTGGCGGCCTTTGCTGCTGGCGGAGTGACTGAAGATGCAGAGGCCGGGGCAGCATGACGCAGAGCTGGCTCGTCATCACGCTGGAAGCGCCCCTGGCCAGTTTTGGTGAGGCGGCGGGCAACGCGCAGCGCGGCACGGCGGAGCGGCCCTCCCGCTCGGCGCTGCTGGGCCTGGCTGGCGCCGCGCTTGGCCTGCGCCGGGAGGATGCCGCCGGGCAGGCGCGCCTGTTTGCGGGGCTGCGCACGGCCAGCCTCAGCCAGCGCAGCGGCAAGCTGCTGACCGACTTCCATACCTTCCAGTCCCTGCCATCTTCGGCTGGGGCCCCGCGCAGCCGTGCGGCAGCCCTTGCCCTGCGTGAGGAGCTTTCAACCTCCATCACCCGGCGCGAATACCGCATGGATGTGCGCTATCTCGCGGGCTTTACCGCTGCGGATGGCGTTGCGGAAGGGCAGGACATTGATCTGGCGGCGCTGGCGGAGGCCTTCCGCCGCCCGCGCTTTGCGCTCTGGCTGGGACGCAAGTCCTGCCCGCTGTCGCGTCCGCTCAACCCGCTAGTGGTTCCGTCACCGGATGCGGCAGGCGCCTTTCTTGCCTATCTCGAAGCGGATCCAGCGCTCCTGGCCACTGTGCCGCGTGAGGCCGAGCTTGCTGTGGAGACCCTGGGGGATCTTCCGTCTGGTGCCCGTATTTCCCGCCAGCATACCCGGCGCGATGATCCGCAAAGCCGCAGCAGCTGGCAGTTTGCCAGCCGCAGCGAATATGTGACGGGCCTCAGCCTGCCTGCAAGGCCGGAACGGGAGGCTGCACGATGAGCGGGCTTTATCTTTCGCGGCTGGATCTGCGCCGTTCTTCGCGCAATGTGGCCCCGCTTATCGGCCTGCTCAACCCCGCTGACAGCGCCGCGCAGATGAACACGGGCCACCGTCTGCTGTGGACGGCCATGCCTGCGCATCTGCAGGGCCGGGCAGCTGAGGGCGGGGCAGTTGAGGGTAGTGCCGGGGAGAGTTGGGCCGGGGAGGGCGCGCCTTTCCTGTGGCGGCGCGACCCGCAGGAGGACCGTTACTACGTGCTGGGACCGGAACTGGGACAGGAGGAATCGCCCTTCTTCGAGATTTCCTCCCGCCCCTTTGAGCCGCAGCTGGAACCCGGCGACTTGCTGGCCTTCGAGCTGAGCGTCAACGCCACCGTTGACCGCAAGATTGGCACGGATGCCAACGGCAGGCCGCTGCGCAAACGCAGTGATGTGGTGATGGACCTGATCCACCGCCGCGAGGCGGAAGCGGGTGTTGCCCTGCAACGTGGCACCTTGCGCGAGGCGGCGGCCCGTGATGCGGCGGTGGCCTGGCTGAAAGGGCAGGGGGAACGCTCCGGCTTTGCTCTCAAGGGCCTGCGGATGGAGGCATACCGTGTTGAGCAGGTGCCGCGCAGCAAGGGCAAGCCCGCCCGCTTCGGCGTGCTGGATCTTGCCGGTCTCATTGAGGTGCAGGACCCGGCGGCCTTTCTGGCGCGCCTCAGCCGTGGCTTCGGCCGGGCCAAGGCCTTCGGCTGCGGCCTGATGATGATCCGGAGGGCCTGAACCATGGGCGGCGGGGCATCGGCATCCGGTTCCACCATGCCCGGTGCCCCACCGCCGCGCCCCATTCCACTGAAGGACCGCTCGTCCATCATCTTCGTGGAAAAGGGCCAGCTGGACGTCATCGACGGCGCCTTCGTTCTGGTCGATGCCAATGGCATCCGCATGCACATCCCGGTCGGCGGGCTGGCGGCGATCATGCTGGAGCCGGGGGTGCGCACCAGTCATGCGGCGGTGTCGCTGGCTGCACGCGCCGGTACGCTGCTGGTCTGGGTCGGGGAAGCGGGTGTGCGCGTCTATGCCGCCGGACAGCCAGGCGGTGCGCGCTCTGACCGGCTGCTGTGGCAGTGCCGTCTCGCCATGGACGAGGCGGCGCGCCTGCGCATCGTGCGCAAGATGTTCGAAATGCGCTTCGGCGAGGCCGCGCCTGAAAAGCGCTCGGTCGATCAATTGCGCGGCATCGAAGGGGCGCGGGTCAGAACGCTTTACGATGGCTTTGCCCGCCAGTTCGGCGTCACCTGGACGCGGCGCAATTACAATCCGGACAACTGGGATATTTCGGACGTGCCGAACCGCGCCCTGTCTGCCGCAACGGCATGCCTCTACGGCCTGACGGAGGCCGCCGTGCTGGCAGCAGGTTATGCGCCCGCCGTGGGCTTCCTGCACACGGGCAAGCCGCTGTCCTTCGTCTATGACATCGCCGACCTGTTCAAATTCGAAACCGTGGTGCCGGAGGCTTTCCGCATTGCCGGGCAGCAGGCCAAGGGCAAGCTGACAGGACCGGTGGACCGGGAAGTGCGTATTGCCTGCCGCGATGCCTTCCGCCGCACCAATCTGCTGGGGCGGCTCATTCCCGCCATCGAGGAGGTGCTGCTGGCAGGCGAGCTGCCGCCGCCGGAAGATCCGGACTACGCCGTCGATCCGGCTTTCGAGGATCCCTCTCCCTCCGGCGATGCGGGGCACAGGTCATGATGATGGTTGTCACCACCAATGCTCCGCCCCGGCTGCGCGGGCGTCTCGCCGTCTGGCTGCTGGAGGTGCGGGCAGGCGTCTACATCGGCACATACTCGGCCCGCACGCGCGAGATGATCGCCAGTCAGGTGGCGGCGATGATCGAGGATGGGGATGCCGTGATCGCCTGGACGGCCCCCACCGACGCGGGCTTCGACTTCCAGACCTATGGCCGCAACCGGCGCATGCCCGTCGATTTCGACGGCCTGCGCCTCGTCGCCTTCCATCCGCCGGATGCCGGAAATCCGGGGCCGGGTGGGCTCGGATCAGGCTGAAACAGGCCGGCCGGACCCGTTATTTTGCCCGTCTCCGGAAGCCCGCAAAACCGCCCAAAAAACCGGTAGCTTCCCGCTCTTTGAAATTCTACAATGAGATCAATGCTCTCCAGCAAGAGTGTTCCCCGCACACGCGGGGATGAACCGGCTGGCGCGAAGGCGCTGGCGGATGCCGGTCTGTGTTCCCCGCACACGCGGGGATGAACCGCCAGCGGCAAAGACGCGGACGCGCAGAGCCAGGTGTTCCCCGCACACGCGGGGATGAACCGGTCACAGCCTTCCACAGGCAGGACCCACGCGGGTGTTCCCCGCACACGCGGGGATGAACCGGATCAGGCCACGGCGGCGCGCGGCATGCGGATGTGTTCCCCGCACACGCGGGGATGAACCGGCTGGCGCGCAGGTTGGCTTGACCCTGCGGGCGTGTTCCCCGCACACGCGGGGATGAACCGACGTTGCCCCCACAATTAGCAGCCGTCCTTCAGTGTTCCCCGCACACGCGGGGATGAACCGTTCAGCGGCGGCGGGGGTGAGATGACTGCGTTGTGTTCCCCGCACACGCGGGGATGAACCGAAACTGCACAATGCTGCTGGCGCCGGTTCCGGGTGTTCCCCGCACACGCGGGGATGAACCCGTTGATGTCAGGTGCTGCACTTGAGCAGTTTGGTGTTCCCCGCACACGCGGGGATGAACCGGGGCGGCCCAACAAAGGAATGAAGCCGGGCGGGTGTTCCCCGCACACGCGGGGATGAACCGCGGCGGCAGCGGCGCGGAGGTTGAGTTCGGCGGTGTTCCCCGCACACGCGGGGATGAACCGGCGCCCGGCCACTTTTCCCTTTCAGTTTTTCCGTGTTCCCCGCACACGCGGGGATGAACCGCCGGGCGGTTTCCGGCGCTTGTTGCAAATGCAGTGTTCCCCGCACACGCGGGGATGAACCGAATGGTCTTTTCGTCGATGCCGGTGCGAGCCGGTGTTCCCCGCACACGCGGGGATGAACCGTTTAGACCCCCTCTCCCTGCCCTAGAATGGGCGTGTTCCCCGCACACGCGGGGATGAACCGGGCTGTTTTTCGCGGCCCGTCCGGCATGGCCTGTGTTCCCCGCACACGCGGGGATGAACCGCAGGACGATGGCCCGCTCAACCCCGACCAGACGTGTTCCCCGCACACGCGGGGATGAACCGGCACGCTGGACAGTATGCGTAATGCGCAGCAGGTGTTCCCCGCACACGCGGGGATGAACCGTCATCTGCTGCTGATTTGCGCCAGCCTTCTTCGTGTTCCCCGCACACGCGGGGATGAACCGTAGGCGAACACCTCTTTGTGCCAGTTATCGACGTGTTCCCCGCACACGCGGGGATGAACCGCTGGACGAGATTGTCACGGAAACCCAGCTGCAGTGTTCCCCGCACACGCGGGGATGAACCGTTCACCCATTACCGCTGGTTCAACAAGGATGCGTGTTCCCCGCACACGCGGGGATGAACCGGTCCATGTCACCAGTAGGTCGCCGCTGACCTCGTGTTCCCCGCACACGCGGGGATGAACCGGCTAAACAACATGAGCGGGCACGCAGACAGACGTGTTCCCCGCACACGCGGGGATGAACCGGCCGATCAATGCGAGCTGGTGAACATTGGTGAGTGTTCCCCGCACACGCGGGGATGAACCGGCATCGAAAACACGGTGGCTCTGGCCAGCATGGTGTTCCCCGCACACGCGGGGATGAACCGCCACGGGCCTGCTTCAGGTCGTTCCAATCGGTGTGTTCCCCGCACACGCGGGGATGAACCGTTCAGCGTGGGTCCTGCAGGTCACCTCGTCGAGTGTTCCCCGCACACGCGGGGATGAACCGTTCCCTCAGCCGAACTACGTCACGCTCAAGATGTGTTCCCCGCACACGCGGGGATGAACCGCGTTCGTTGCAGACTGTACTCGGACGACCTGTGTGTTCCCCGCACACGCGGGGATGAACCGATTTCGTTCTCTCTGAAGCATCGCAGCGATGCGTGTTCCCCGCACACGCGGGGATGAACCGCGTGTTGAGGTTTCTGGCGTGACGATGGAACGGTGTTCCCCGCACACGCGGGGATGAAGCTCTCGCGGGAGAGCGTGTCCGGTGAGTTGAACAGACTGTTGTTTGAGCTTGAGCAACCACAAGAACCGCATGGTTTGGTTGTCGCTTGACAACCGGGTCATGATGTCCATTTATGGGAGGAGAGATATTGCGCAGAGTGCCTCCGGACAGGGAAATCGAAGCGGCGTTAAGGCATGCTGAAGAGAAGGGCTGGCGGATCAGGCTGGGTGGCAGCCATGCATGGGGCAAGATGTATTGCCCTTACAATGATGATAGCTGCCGCTGTGGCGAGTTTTGTATGACGAGCATATGGAGCACGCCAAAAAATGCCGGATCACATGCAAAGGCACTGCGGCGCGTGGTGGATAAATGCTCCATGAAGACTGGAGGGTAAACGGCTCAAGGCAGAGGGGAGTGACCATGATGAAGGAATACAGCTTTACATTGAAATACCGCCTGCCTGCAGAGGATGCCGGTCATGACGCTATCGTGGAACGGCTTGGAGAGGCCGGCTGCACGGATGCTCTGGCTGGAACCGGGGTGGCCGGGCGGCTGGCTCTGCAATTCGACAGGGAAGCCGGAACGGCACATGATGCCCTGCTGTCAGCGCTTCAGGATGTGAAGGCCGCAGTGCCCGCAGCCGAGTTCGTCGAGGCAGGGCCGGATCTTGTCAGTGCCAGCGACATTGCTGATCTTGTTGGCAAAAGCCGCCAGAATATCCGCAAGTTCATGATCTTGAACGGGGACTTTCCGCGCCCTGTTCATGAAGGGCCCTCGGTCACCCTGTGGCATCTTTCGGATGTGCTGGAATGGCTGGAAGCCCGCAAGGAATACAAGCTTGATGTGGGCCTGCATGATGTTGCAAGGGCTGCGCGGGAGGTGAATGTTACGAAAGCAGTTCTTTGGCTCCCGGCGCTCAAGCCGGATTTGGAGGCGCTTGTAGCTTGAGGCTGGTCTTTATGGCCGCGCCAGCGCGTGTTTCCAGCTTGAATGTGATTCAGGGCAGCTGTAATCTTTAAAACAGGAATGGCCAGCTCAGCTCCACGGGCGGGTGCATTTATCATGCGTCTGCTCACTCCTGCTGGAATTAGCCCAGGTGGACGTGAGCCAGAGGGCCATTCCGTTCTTCTCTCCCAAAACTTGCATTGCCCGAGGTTCGCCGCTGTGGCGTTCTGGTCTGTTCCTGTGACCGGGGCTGAGCGGTTGTTTCCGGCAAGTGCCGGGAGCCTTGCTGCGGGCTGAAGCTGGAAGATAGGTTCTCCGGCCGCACATCTGCCTGTTCCAGTGCCAAACTGCGCTCCTCAACAGGGGATGGGGTCCAATCCGGGCTCGACAGGGCGGGTGCGGCGCGGCAATGTCTGGCGCATGTGCCGGCGGGGTGATGCCTGATGCGGCGGTGGTGACGTTGTTCCGGCGGAAAGTCCTGACTTGATTGCTCTGCGCCCAATCCTGAGTGTTCTCGGCTTTCTCTACGCCGCTCTTGCGACGGCCATGCTGGTGCCGGCCATGGTGGATGTGGCCAGCAAGAATGCCGACTGGCAGGCCTTCGTCTTTTCGGCCTTTCTGACCTGCCTTGCGGGCACCTTGCTGGCCCTTGCCATGCGCGGCACGCTGAGCCGCGGGCTGAACATGCGCCAGACCTTCGTGCTGACGGTGATGGCCTGGGTGACGCTGCCCGCCTTCGGTTCGCTGCCGTTCCTGTGGCTCGGCATCGGCTATGCGGATGCCATGTTCGAGGCTGTCTCCGGCTTCACCACCACGGGAGCCACCGTTCTGGAGGGACTGGATTCCCTGCCGCCGGGGCTGCTCGTCTGGCGCTCAATGCTGCAGTGGATGGGCGGCGCCGGAATTGCCATCATGGCCGTGGTGCTGCTGCCTTTCCTGAGGGTCGGCGGCATGCAGCTGTTCCAGACGGAAGTGGCCGACCGCACCGAAAAGATCGTGGCCCGCTCCGTGCAGCACATCCGGCTGATCGCGGGCTGCTATCTGCTGCTCACCTTTGCCTGCGCGCTTGCCTATGCGGCCGCAGGCATGGAGACCTTCGATGCGGTGAACCATGCCATGACCACGGTGGCGACAGGGGGCTTTTCAACGCGAGATGCCTCCTTTGCCGCCTTTGCGGACATGCCGGCGGTGGTCTGGACCTCGATTGTCTTCATGATCCTTGGGGCGCTGCCTTTCGTGCTGATCGTCCAGGCCCTGCGCGGGCGGCCGCTGCAGCTCTGGAGCGATCCGCAGGTGCGTGCCTTCCTGCTGTTCATGGCCGTGGTGACGCTGGGCCTGACCGTGCATCTGGGCGGCACGCAGGATCTGGTTTTTCACGAAGCTTTCAGAAAAGCGGCCTTCACGGTGGTGTCGATCACCTCCACCACCGGCTTTGTGCTGACCGATTATCAGGCCTGGGGCAGTGCGGTGGCCGGTCTCGTGCTGATGCTGTGCTTTGTCGGCGGCTGTACGGGCTCGACCTGCGGCAGCATCAAGATCTTCCGCTATCAGGTGTTTTTCGGCACGGTGCGCTCGCATTTGCGCAAGATGGTACGGCCCAACCGGGTGACGCCGGAATATTTCGGCCGCACCCGGCTGACGCCTGAGCTTTCCTTCTCGGTGCTGTCCTTTCTCATCGTCTATATCGGCGCAGTCGGCGCGGTCACCCTGGCGCTGTCCGTGTTTGATCTGGGGGCCATGACGTCGTTTTCGGCGGCGGCCAGTGCGATCGGCAACATTGGTCCGGGGCTCGGTCAGGTTGCCGGGCCGGCCGGCAGCTATGCGGCGGTGCCGGACGGAGCCAAGTGGGTGCTGAGCGTTGCCATGCTGCTGGGGCGTCTGGAGCTTCTCACGGTACTGGTGCTGCTCGACCGCGATTTCTGGGCAAACTGAAAGGCTGGACGATGGACTTCGGCAAACCTCTCATCCGGGGGCGGCTGGTCAAGCGCTACAAGCGGTTTCTGGCGGATGTGGTGCTGGACAGCGGCGAGGAGATCACCGCCCACTGCGCCAATCCCGGCTCCATGCTCGGCCTCAATGCGCCGGGCTCGCTGGTCTATCTGTCGCGCTCGGACAATCCGGCCCGCAAGCTGGCCTGGTCCTGGGAGATCATCGAGGCCGATGGCGCGCTGGTCGGCATCAGCACGGCCCATCCCAACAAGCTGGTGGAGGAGGCGCTGCTGGCCGGGCTCATCCCGGAGCTTTCCGGCTTTGCCGGCCTGCGGCGGGAAGTCAAATACGGCAAGAACTCGCGGATCGACATTCTGCTGGAAGGTGCGGACGGCGGGCTCACCTATGTGGAGGTGAAGAACGTCCATCTGATGCGTCAGCCCGGACTTGCGGAATTCCCCGATTCAGTGACGGCACGCGGGGCCAAGCATCTGGTGGAACTGGAGGATATGGTACGCGCCGGGCACAGGGCCGTGATGGCCTATCTGGTGCAGCGTCCCGATTGCAGCGAACTGGATTTTGCCGCCGACATTGATCCGGCCTATGCGGCGGCCCTCAGACAGGCCATGGCAGCTGGAGTGGAAGCCCATGCCATCGGCTGCGAGGTGACGCCGGAATTCATCCGCGCCACCCGCAAGGTTACGATCCGCGCCTGAGACCAACTCTCGATGAGCCCGGCTCATCGAGAGTTGGTCAAGCCCGTGCGGCGCTTGAGCATATTCAAGGCATGATGCGTCAGCATCTCAGAGCCTTGGTATGACGAAGCGGACCGGGGCAAATGGCGTCAGCTCGGCAGGGCCATGCTCTGCGGAGCGCCCGCCATGGGAGCACCGGCCGGGGCCTGCAGCACCACCACCTTGGTGTTGTTCGGCACGCGGTTGTACAGGTCAATCACGTCCTGATTGATCATGCGCACGCAGCCGGAAGAAACGGCGGTGCCGATCGTCCAGTATTCTGCGGTGCCATGGATACGGTAGAGCGTGTCGCGGCCGCCTTCGAAAATGTAGAGCGCGCGGGCGCCCAGCGGATTGGCGAGGCCCGGCTCCATGCCGTTCCGGAACTCTTCCAGCTCCGGCTGACGGGCGATCATCTCCGCCGGCGGCGTCCAGCGCGGCCACTCGCGCTTGTAGGCAATGCGGGCCGAGCCGCCCCAGGTGAAGCCCGCGCGGCCGATGCCCACGCCATAACGCATGGCCTGTCCGCCTTCCATGGTCAGATAGAGGTAGCGGTTGGGCGTGTCGACGATGATGGTGCCGGTCGGCTCGGCGCTCTGATAGGGCACGATCTGACGGAAGAACTGCGGCTTGACGCGGCGCAGATCCGCAGCCGGGATCGGGAACTGCTCGTTCGGCATCGGGCCGTACATCTGCAGATACTCAACCGGGATCTGGCTGTAGGAGGGAGCTGCGCCCTCATAGCCATCACGGGCGAGACCGGGCGAGGGGACCGGCTGGACGTAGCGGGAGTTACAACCGGCAAGAAGGGTTGCCGAGGCAGCAACCAGAAACCGGCGACGGGAAAGCAGCATTTAAGACCTCAATTCTGATCTGGAGCCGGCGGCATTGCGCAGCACGGGCCCGGCCCCTGGCGACAAGCTCCCCGATTTAACTTTCCGGGGGCTTAATCCGTTCTATTTTCACGAAAAGTTTGATGAACGGGGTTTGGGGGGCGGGTCGTCCTGGCGGGCGGGAGGATCGCCATAAGGCTCCGGCGCCCCCAGAAGCAGCGTTCCGGCGGGCACGCTCACCCGCTGCGGCTGTTCCTGCAGGGGAAAGCCCATGATGCCGGTGCACAGCATGATCTTGCAGGGCGCACCCTGACCGGGCAGCACCGGCGCCCCCTCGTCCGGGGTGTCAGCCTTTGGGGCCATGCTGGCGATGACGCTGTAGGAGGCAGGCTGAAAGGTCTCAAGGCTCACCAGTCCCGCTCTCACAAAGGCGGAGTGGGCTTGCGCCGGGCGCATCACGGCAAGTGCCAGCACCAGCATCACAAGTGCCGGAGCGAGCGCCAGAATCGCCAGATTTCCTCTCAGGGCCGTCATCATGGTCCCCTCATTAAGGGGGAATGTGGCAGCGCGGGGGCGGGTGAGGCCAAATCGCCGTGACTGGCGGATAAGGCCCAGCACGGCAGCATCACTGTGGCAAAAAGGGCGCAGATGCAATTGGGGCGCAGCCACATGCTGCGCCCCATGCTGTCAGTGGGCGGGCGGTCAGCCGGCCGTCGTCTTGGCCAGCGGCGGCTGGAACTGCCAGCCCATGTCCCAGGGGAAATAGATCCAGGTGTCCTGCGAGACTTCGGTCACGAAGGTGTCGACCAGCGGGCGGCCCATCGGCTTGGCATAGACGGTGGCAAAATGCGCCTTCGGCAGCATCTCGCGCACGACGCGGGCGGTTTTGCCGGTGTCTACCAGATCGTCGATCACCAGCACGCCGCTGCCTTCGCCCTCATCAAGGCCGATGACGCGCGGGTCGATCGGCTTGATCACCTGCAGCGAGCCCTGGTTTTCGTAGTCGTGATAGCTGGCGACACACACCGTCTCGATGGTGCGGATGCCGAGCTCACGGGCAACGATGGCGGCCGGCACAAGGCCGCCGCGGGTGATGCAGACAATCGCCTTCCACTCGCCCTGACCGGACAGGCGCCAGGCGAGGGCGCGGGCGTCGCGGTGGAACTGGTCCCATGAGACGGGGAAGGCTTTCGGCTGGTCCGGGTTTTCCATGGAGGTCTTTTCCTGTTCAGGCGTTGCTGAGAGCGGCAGCGACGGCAGCTTCCACGGCCTCGGTTGCGCGGTTCAAGGGGTCTTCATCACGGGCGCGGATCACGAGCTGGGTCGAGTAGCGGCCGTCCTGATTGCGGGGATAGGAGCCGATCACCGTTTCGGGATGGTCTTTCTGGATCTGGCGCAGGGCATCGGCGATGCGGCTTTCGGGCAGGGCGGCATCGACGCTGCGCGACAGGATCTTGCGGCCGGTGCGCAGGGTGGGCACCACCGCGTCCAGCATGGCCTGCATGATGTTGGGCACGCCGGCCATCACATGCACATTGCCGATGCGGAAGCCGGGGGCCTTGGAGACGGGGTTCTCGATGAGGTCTGCGCCGGCCGGGATGCGGGCCATGCGCTTGCGGGCACCGGTGAACTGGCCCGGCGCGTAATGGGCCTCGAGAATGGCCATGGCGCGCGGATCGTAGTCAATGCTGACGCCGAAGGCCTTGGCGATGGAATCGGCCGTGATGTCATCATGGGTCGGGCCGATGCCGCCGGAGGTGAAGACGTAATCATAGCGGCTGCGCAGGGCATTGACCGCCTCGACGATGCAGTCTTCCTCATCCGGCACGACGCGCACTTCACGCAGCTCGATGCCGGTCATGGTCAGCACATCCGCCACATGGCCGATGTTCTTGTCCTTGGTCCGCCCGGAGAGGATCTCGTCGCCAACGACGAGAAAGGCGGCGGTCACGATGTCACTGGGCTTGTCGCTCTGCATGGCCTGTTGCCTTTCCGGGCTTTCTACCTTCAGGAATTGCCCGGCTGCTGGCAGCATTCATGCCGGGAAAAACGCTTTATCTCAGGTTTACGGCGCGCTCAAGCATGTGCAGGCGGGCGCCAGCCATAGATCCAGTCCATCCGCTGCAGCAGCGACTGCGGCGAGGACAGGCGCAGCACCGTGTCGCGGGCCAGCGAGGCGGGCAGACCCAGATGATAGATGGTGGAATTTGTGGCAGCCGTCTGCTGCACCTTGGCCGTGCGGGGCTGGCGCTCGCGCACATAGGCCTGAAGCGCGGCGGCGGGCTGATCCGGCCGGGCGGCCAGATGGTGCGCGAGAACGATGCCATCCTCGATGGCCATGGCCGCGCCCTGCGCCGCGAAGGGCAGCATGGCATGGCAGGCATCACCCAGAAGGGAGATGCGGCCTTTCTGCCAGATGCCGCCTGCATCAACGGCCCGCAGCGCCCAGCGGAGCCATTCATCCGGCAGCCGCAGCAGGTTCAGGGCCGGTTCAGGCCATCCGGCAAAGCGCGTGAGCAGGTTTTCCTTGCTGGCCGGTTCCGACCAGCCGGGGGCATCCCAGTCTTCCTCCACCAGCGCGACCAGATTGAACTCCCGTCCCTGCCGTAGCGGATAGTGAACAAGATGGGCCTTCCGGCCGAACCAGATTCCGGATCCTCCAAGGAATTTGGGCGGGATCAGGCTTGCCGGAACGGTTGCCCGGTAGGCGGTGCGGCCGGAGAAGACGGGGGATGGGCCGTTGAGGATCGTCTGGCGCATTGCCGAGCGCACGCCATCGGCGCCGATCAGGGCGTGGGCTTCCAGTGTTTCGGGGGGAGTCGCCCCCTGTGCCAGCGTCACCCGCAGCTTGCCGCCTTCTTCGGAAACCGAGGACACGCGGGTGCCCAGACGCAGGGAAATGTCCGGCAGCGCGTGGACAGTATCCAGCAAGGCGCGCTGGATATCGGCGCGGTGGACCAGCAGATATGGTGCGCCGTAACGGTCAGCGGCAGTGGCGCCAAGCGGGACATGGGCAAGAGTGCCGCCGTGCCTTGCGCTGCGGATTGTCAGTTCCTGCGGTTCAAAGGCATGGCTGCGCACCGCATTCAGCACGCCGAGCGCGGCGAGCACATGCGTGGCATTGGGGGAAAGCTGGATGCCGGCACCCACTTCCTCAAGCCAGGCGGCCTTTTCGGCCAAGATGACGGAAAAACCTTTTTGCGCCAGCGCAACAGCGGCGGTCAGCCCGCCGATGCCCGCTCCGGCTATGATGACGGGATGCGTCATGGCCGCTCCTGACCCGAAAGGGGATGCCGGATCAGCGGCGCCCGGCGGGCACCGCAGAAAGATACCTCAGGCGGCCGGGAATCAGGCCGCAGCCGGAACCCAGACGCAATCCGCCGGATTGGCTTCTGCGGGCTTCAGTGCCGGGTTGAACTTGTAGAGCGTCGAGCAATAGGGGCAGACGATCTGGTCTTCATCGCCCATGTCGAGGAACACATGCGGGTGATCGAACGGCGGATTTGCGCCGATGCACATGAATTCATGCGCGCCAACCTCCACGCTTTCGTGGCCGCTGCTGTTCTGGAAATGCGGGACTACGTGATCCGCCATGGCACCTGTCCAAGATTACTGTCCGGGTCAAAAGATGCGCGAACATACCGCCCCCGCGCCGGAAAGTGTAGGGGGCTTGGCGGATTTCCCGTGCGCAGCGGCGGCCCGCAGGCTCCCTGTCCCGGCATAAGGCAGATCAGCCATTCCGGGGGACTTCCAAGCAGCGGATCTTGCGCCTAAGGTATCGGACAAATTGTCTCTGCCTTTAACGTAAACGTCAGGTCCCGCATGCCCGTCTTCAAATCCGATATCGCCGACATTGCCTACATTGATGAGGGGGAGGGCGAGCCGATCCTGCTGATTCACGGCTTTGCCTCGAACAAGGCCGTCAACTGGGTCAATCCGGGCTGGGTGGATCTTCTGGTCAAGGATGGCCGCCGGGTGATCGCCCTCGACAACCGGGGCCACGGCGAGAGCGGCAAGTTCTATGATCCGGGAGACTATGGCGCGCCGATGATGGCCGAGGATGCCCGGTGGCTCCTGGATCATCTCGGCCTCTCCAGTGTTGATGTGATGGGCTATTCGATGGGTGCCCGCATCACCGCCTTTCTGGCGCTCAATCATCCGGACCGGGTGCGCCGGGCAATCTTCGGCGGCATGGGCTACGGCATGATCACCGGCATCGGTGATGGCGAGCCGATTGCCCGGGCGCTGGAAGCCGAAAGCCTGCAGGGCATTCCCGATCGCACGGGCCGGGCCTTCCGCGCCTTTGCCGAACAGACCGGAGCCGACAAGCGGGCGCTGGCGGCCTGTATCCGCTCGTCCCGGCAGAAGATTTCCGAAGAGGATGTCGCCCGCATCGCCCGCCCGGTGCTGGTGGCCGTCGGCACCAAGGACGACATTGCCGGATCGCCGCAGGCGCTGGCGGACCTCATTCCGGGCGCAAGGGTGCTGGAGATCCCCAACCGCGATCACATGATCGCCGTGGGCGACAAGGTCTACAAGCAGGGCGTCCTCGACTTCCTGGCCCAGACCGCATGAGCGCCCCCGCCGCCACCAGCTTTACCGGTGCCGAGGGCAACCGGCTTGCGGCTGACCGTTTCGGCAGCGGGACAGGCCAGCCGGTGCTGCTGCTGCATGGCGGCGGGCAGACGCGCCACGCCTGGGCGGGGGCGGGTGTCCGTCTCGCCAAGGCGGGCTTCACCGCTTACGCCATGGACCAGCGCGGCCATGGGGACAGCGAGTGGGTGGCCTCTGCTGCCTATGATTTTGCCGATTTCGGCCGGGATCTTTCCGCCGTGGCAGCACAGGTGACGGACAGCCATGGCCGCCGGCCGGTGCTGGTCGGTGCGTCGCTCGGCGGGCTGGCCGGACTGCTGTCTGAGGGCGCGCAGACGCCGGGGCGGCTCGAAGCCATGGTGCTGGTCGATATCACCCCGCGCGTCGATGCGGGCGGCGTTTCGCGCATTCTCGACTTCATGGCCGAGAAGGTGGACGAGGGCTTTGCCACAGTGGAGGACGCGGCGGATGCCATTGCTGCCTATCTGCCGCACCGGCCGCGCCCGCGGTCGCTGGACGGGCTTGCGAAGAACCTGCGCCTTCATCCCGATGGCCGCTACCGCTGGCACTGGGACCCGGCCTTCATCGCCGCCCGCCACGCAGGGGGCGAAGATCTGCGGGCAAAGGTGGAAGCCGAACTCGTCGCAGCTGCCGCCCGGCTGACCCTGCCGGTGCTGCTGGTGCGCGGCGGCCAGTCGGAACTGGTCAGCCAGGAGCATCTCGACGAATTCCGCCAGCTCGTGCCCCATGCCCGCCTTGCCGATGTGGCCGGGGCCGGACACATGGTGGCCGGAGACCGCAATGACGTCTTCACCGGCGCGCTGCTGGAGTTTCTGCAGGATCTGGCGGTGGAGGCCAAAGCCTGAGTCGGATCAGGGTCTTGAGCCGTTTGGCTCAAGTTCTGATTCTGATTCAACTGCGGGCCGAAAGCTGAGTCGTTTCAGGTCTCTGGCCCGTCCGGTTGAGGCGCTTCTCACACTCCCTTGAAATCCGGCGTCCGCTTTTCGAGGAAGGCGGTTCTTCCCTCTGCGAAATCCGCGCTGTCAAAGCAGGCGATGGCAGCGGCTTCCGCCTTATCATGATCGGGTGCGGAGTGGCCTGCAGGGATGGTCAGCGCCGCCTTGGTGGCGGCATGGGTCAGCGGTGCGTTTTGCGCAATCGTGGCCGCCAGTTTCCGTGCCTCGGCCTCCAGTGCACTGTCCTCCAGAAGCTGGTTGAGAAAACCCCAGTGCAAGGCCTCACCGGCTTCGATGCGCCGGGCGGTGAAGATCAGTTCCCGTGTCCGCGCCGGGCCGATGAGTGCAGCCACATCCATCAGCGCCGCCGGGGGATAGGCGATGCCGAGCCGGGCTGCGGGGATGCCGAAGCTGCTGCCATGGCAGGCAAGGCGCAGGTCGCAAGACGCGGCAAGACCGAAGCCGCCGCCGAGGCAATGGCCGCGGATCATGGCAATCACCGGCTTGCGGCAGGCCTTCAGCGCCTCGAAGGCGGCGAGGTTGATGTCCTCATAGGCACGGGCGGCCTTCGCGTTCTTGCGGGTCTCCTCGAACTCGGAAATGTCCGCTCCGGCACAGAAGGTTTCGCTGCCCGCACCGCGCAGGATGATGACCCGGACCCCGCCATCGGCTTCAAGCGCGGACACGGCAGCGGGCAGGGCGCGCCACATCTCCAGCGTCATGGCGTTGCGGCGCTTTTCATTGGCGATCACAAGCCAGCCGGTGCTGCCTTCAATCCGGATTTGAAGCTCCGGCGGGGGAGTGTGCGATTGTCCCGTCACGTGATATCTTCCCTGTCTGGCGCCTTGATGGAATGGCGTCCGGTGATGAGTTCTTTCCCTTTTGGCCGGGCTTTGTTATGGCTCGCTCCGGCCTATATGAGGACGGCATGACAGGTCCGGTGCTGCAGAGGCTGCGCACAGGGCTTGCGACAGGAGACGCGCCATGGTGAACACCACTTTCAAGACGGCCAAGCCAACCGTGAGCTTGCATGATCCCGTATGGCATCAGCTTCGGGAAGAGGCCGAAAAGATGGTCATCGGCGAACCGGCCCTGTCGTCCTTCGTTTATGAGACCATTCTCAACCACGGGCGCCTTGAGGACGCGGTGATACACCGGCTTGGCGACAGGCTGGGCCGGGACATCGTCTCCGCCTCGCTTATCCGCCAAACCTATTCCGAAGCCCTCAGCGACGAGCCGGAACTGGGCGAAATCTTCCGCGTCGACATGATGGCCGTGTTCGACCGCGATCCGGCCTGCGAACGGCTGCTGGAGCCGCTGCTCTATTTCAAGGGCTTCCATGCGCTGCAGACCCATCGCCTTGCCAACTGGCTGTGGCGGCGCGGGCGCTCCGACTTTGCGCTTTATCTGCAGAGCCGGTCCTCCGAGATCTTCCAGGTGGATATCCATCCGGCGGTTCCTGTCGGCCGGGGCATTTTCATGGATCACGCCACGGGGCTTGTCGTTGGCTCCACGGCCGTCATCGAGGACGATGTCTCGATCCTGCAGGGCGTGACGCTGGGCGGCACCGGCAAGGAGCAGGGCGACCGGCATCCGAAGATCCGCAAGGGCGTGCTCATCGGCGCGGGCGCCAAGATCCTCGGCAATCTTGAGATTGGCCGCTGCTCGCGCATTGCCGCAGGCTCGGTTGTCCTTCAGGACGTGCCCTGCAACACCACCGTCGCCGGGGTTCCGGCGCGGGTCGTGGGGCAGGCGGGATGCGCAGAACCGGCCCGGTCCATGGACCAGCTGCTGGCGGATAAACAGCCTGACGCGTGATCCCCCTGTGGGAAAGCCCATGATTCCGGGGAAAGACGGTTCCGGCGGTTGGCTCACGGCGCTGTTCGTGTAGGTTCCGCACCCGTGAAATACGGGGACCCGAAAGGAGCGAAAGACGTGAAAGCCGACGAAATCAAGAAGCTGGAAGCCTATCTGCAGCGCAAGTTCAACCTGCCGTCCATGAAGGTGAAGGCCCGTCCGAAGAAGGACGATTCCGCCGAGGTTTACATCGGCGACGAGTTCATCGGCGTCGTCTTCCGTGATGATGAGGATGATGATCTGAGCTGGAGCTTCCAGATGGCCATCCTCGAGATGGACCTTGAGGAAGACGGCGAGGATTGATCCGGCAAGCCGCCGCCGGAGCCATGGGCAAGCGGTGCCGGCTGCCGGAACTGATCTGAAAGGGACGTGCCCTGCGCAAAGCTGCAAGGCGCGTCTCTTCTGTTTTCCGGTTCGGCGCAACCGGTTCGGGGCCGCTCATACCAACTCCCGAAGAGCTTGACTCATCGGGAGTTGGTCAAGCCCGTGCGGCGCCTGAGCAATTTCAAGGCGTGATGCGTCAGCATCCCGGAGCCTTGGCATCAGCTATCAATGCGGCAGGAAACTCTCGAAAAGGGCGCCCATCTGCCGGTCCAGCCGGCCCCAGCTGCTGAGCAGCTTCATGTCGAAGCGGTAGCTGGCCACGAGATCCGGGGCGAGGCGCATGTCGCGCATGCAGCTTGCCGGAGCATCTTTCGGCAGTCTGCAGCGGGCGGCAAATCCGGTTTCAAGCCCTGTGCCGTCGTCCTCGTAGAACAGGACGTCTTCGCTGGCGCCCGCCTTGCCGGACATGTCGAGCATGTAGAGCCCGGCCTGTCCCACCTGCGGCTTTCCGGCGGCTAGGCGCCGAAGCGTTGTGTCCATCCGCTCCATGACTGTCTCGACCTTGCGGGACGCCATCAGTTCCACGGTGACCGGCAGTTCCGCAGCGGCCCGGCTGCCCCTGTTCCCGCTGGTGCCGGCATAGCCCGTCATGGAGGGCCAGTTGACTTCCAGGGTCAGCCGCTCGTGGAACGAGCCTTCCTTGCGCTGCTCCGGCTTGGGCAGCATGTTCATGGGAACCGTAACCCTGCGGTCGCCAAGCCAGAGCGTGACAAGGCGGGCCTCGGCCGTGCGCAACTCCGCCTGAGTGGCCGCCTGTTCAATCCAGCCGCCAATCATCTTCGCAATATAGGCAAGGGTCAGCAGCACCAGCAGCGTGAGAATCAGAGCGGAATGGAACGGCCGGTAACCTGTTGCCTTGGGTAGGGTGACCGGCATCATGGCCGCCACCTGCGGGCTCTGCGCGCAAAGCAGCCGTCAGCATTTCCGTGCCAAAGCAGGACAGATGTTCCAGAACGGTATGGGCAGACCTGTGATGGTTGCTGCATTCGCTTGGTTTCTGTTCCGTTCGTGACCGCCGGAAACCGGCATGCGGTTTGCACTTCCCCTCCTGTCTCCGTGAGGACAGACTCACGTCCCGATGGTTAACAAGAGGTTAATGCCGTGCTTCTTGAACTGCTGCTTGCCGTTTACATGGGCTGCGCCGGCTTCGTTGCAGCGGGCCTGATTGGAAGCGCTTATCAACTTGTTACCGACTCGCCACCCAGTTTCCAGATCCCGGCGCACAGTATCGCAGGAATTCTGGGGGTTGTTCTGGTCTGTGTCTTCGCCGGACCCTTTATTATCATGCGCAATGCCATCCGTGGGCGGCGGCTGGAAGGGCGCCCGGTTGGCTGGCTGGTGGCCTCCTCCACCATTGCAGGCATGTGGAGCCTGTGCTCTGGTGTCCTCGTAATGCATTTTGCGCTGGGGCTTGCCAACTCGTGGTCGTGATCCCGGTGTGACAGACCGGGAGGAAAACATGACGCTCTACCGCCTTGAAGACCGGACGCCGGAACTTGCTGCTGACGGAGCCTGCTGGGTGGCGCCGACGGCGGTGCTGATCGGGTCGGTGCGGCTGGAAGAGGGGGCGAGCGTCTGGTTCGGCGCCGTGCTGCGCGGCGACAACGAGCTGATCCTCGTGGGGAAGAACAGCAATGTCCAGGACGGCTGCGTGCTGCACACGGACATGGGCTATCCTCTGACCATCGGCGAGGGCTGCACCATCGGCCACAAGGCCATCCTGCACGGCTGCACCATCGGCAGCAATTCCCTCATCGGTATGGGCGCGACGGTGCTGAACGGCGCCAAGATCGGCCGCAACTGCATCGTGGGCGCCAATGCGCTGATCCCTGAGGGCAAGGAAATCCCGGACAATTCGCTGGTGGTGGGCATGCCGGGCCGTGTTGCGCGGACGCTGGATGCCGCGGCCGAAGAAGGCCTGCGCAAATCGGCCGCAGGCTACGTGCGCAACTGGCAGAGGTTCAAGGCCGGGCTGGCGCCCCTTTGAACTCACGACTGAATGAGGATGCTCCGCCGCAATACGCCCGAAAAGGCGGGAGCCGGTCTCGCGGGGGCGGACCGGCTCCCTGAACCCGGCCGTGGTTGGGATGGGGAGGGTGGGGACGCGGCCGGGCTGTTCTGTCGGGCTCCGGGACGTCCCGGAACGCTTCCGTATGCGGGTCTCAATTTCCGATGCTGGCCACGGTGGTGACGCGGGTATCGGAAATGCTGGTCCAGGCGGCTGCCGATGTCGTGGCCTGCCGCTTCACGTAGCGGTAGGGCGTCGAGTACCAGGGCAGCACGGCCTCGATCTGGTTGTCGAGGATCAGGTCGCCCTGATCCGTGCGGACCGTCAGGACCGCATGGCCTTCGTTGTTGATGTCCTTCACCACCGTGATCAGCAGCGCGCTTGCGGGCCATCCGGCCTTCATCAGACGGCGCTGCTTCTCGATCACATATTCCTCGCAGTCGCCAACGCCATTGTCCGGAAAGGTCCAGTACTCGGGCACGCCGAACTGTTCCATGTCCGTCACGGGACGGATTTCCCGGTTGACGGTGGCATTGACCGAAAGCAGTTCCTCGAAACGCTCTTCCGAGAGCTTCACGACAACCGGCTTGCTGGTGCTGGCAGCACAGGCCGCCGGATTTTCCTTGCAGAAGACGAGATGTCCCTGCGGCGCTGCCGCAGCACCGGCCATGGCCATATAGCGGCCCGGATTGGCGCTTGCTGCTGTGGCATACATGACTGCCGCAAAGGCAGCACATGCGATGATTGGTTTCCAGATCTTTATCTTCATGTCGTCGCCCTCCCCAAGGCTGACGACACCATTGCATCTGCGATTTTATTTGCATCTAAGTCAGGTCATCGCTTTTTCGATGATGTTTATCTGAATTTGACTTGAGTTTGAGCTTTATTTTATTTGATTTTGAATTGAGTTTTATATTGATTTGAATAAAGTTTTACAGATCTGATGCAAGGTCATGATTTCAAAGTCAATTTTCAGAAATCGGGTGGCTGTGGCGGAGGGCCGGTGCTCCGCAATCCCGTCAGAAGGCCGTTTCCGCCCCGCGCGGGCGAGGAAAGAAAGCTGAAACCATACGGGGATTTTCTGTGTTGCCGGGCGTATTGGCCTTGCCGAGTTCCTTCCCCAGGAGGCGGCCTCACTCTGCGGCAAGGCGGGAGCATGAGCCTTGAGAGGGCGGAATGGTTCAAAGACCTTCCGCACAAAAAAAATCCCGGCCTTGAGCCGGGATTTTTGCAAGTCTTCTTGAAGGAATTGCCGGTTTGCGATGACTGCCCGGAAGGGCGGCACGCTGGCATTATGCCGGCGGCGTGCTGCCATCCTGCGGATCATCCGGGACCATATGCTGTTCAAGCAGGGCCTGATTCTGGATCACGGCGAACTCCAGGGCGATACCGCCTTCGAGATGGCGGACGACTCGGGCCCGCATCTTGCCCAAAGTGATTTCGGTGCCGATGGGCGGCCGTGCCGGGCAGGAGAGAGCCACGCCGGAGAGTGACACGTCGATGATGCGGCACATATAGGCGCTGCCATCGGGCAGAACGATGCGGGTGAACGGGTTCTTCGGCACGAAACGCTCGTGACGCCGGTCTTCCGGCAGGTTCAGCTCGTTGCGGTTGGCCAGCCAGGTCAGCACGCTGGCGATCTTGTCGCGCTTGCGCGGTGTGTTGGCCAGCGCTACGGCAAAGCCGCCGTCGATCTCGCGGGCAATCGTTCCTTCCACCCGGCCAACATGGTCCAGATAGGCCACCACCTTTTCGCCAATACGTCCGGCCACGGGCGTGATCAGTGCCATGCCGCCAGGCGACATGTTGACGACCTGACAGGGATATTCCTGCCGGTTTTCCAGCATGAAGCGGCCAAGGACATTCACCTTCACGCGCTGGTGACGGCGCCGGTCCGTGCCCTTTGCGGGCAGACCGTGAGCGGGCCTGGCAGCTTCTGCTGCTGTCATGAATATTGTTTCCCTATCTTATGCGGGAGGAATCTTGTTCTCCACGGACACGATAGGCGGGGACTATTAACATTGCGTAAGATCAGCTCTAGTCCTTTCAGATCTTGCCGCCGTCATAGACCGTCAAATGCCCGACCCGTCTTGTCCCTTCCATGGATGGTGCAGCAAGATGAGCCTGCCCGCCATTGATGATCTGCGGAACTGCCGTGCGGCGCGGTGCAGGGGTGCCCGTCAGGAAGGACGGGCGCTCATCTGGCCAGATCAGCCGCAGGCTGGAGATGGACTGGTTCAAAATGGGATGCAGGCCCAGCCAGTAGGGACGCTCGAAGCTGGCGCTGGCACCAAGGATGCGGCTGCGGCCTTCGCCCGGCATGTGCAGGGGAAGCAGCAGCATTTCCATCTTCAGAACCTGATTGCGCTCGGTGTGCCCGTCGACGCCGATGATTGCTGCCGCCGCATCTTCAGTGATCGCGGCCATGACGGAGGCGAGGGCTTCCCGGTCCTCATTTCCCCAGCCGCGCAGGAAATTGCGGCCCTTGAGTTCGCGGCAATGGGTGGAGCACAGGCGTGTTCCTGCGAGGCGGTAGCGGTAGGTGTCCTGATCGACAGCTTCCAGAATGAAGGTGTCGCCGAGCAGGCCGCGAATCCGGCCCGGGTCGATCTCCGACCGGTTCGGGGCGGTGCGGGTGCCGCGCAGTTCGTCCCAATACTGATAAAGGGTACGGTTGACGCCATGCTTCATTTTGACCGGTCCTTCTGCCACTTTTGCGCCGCTGCGGCATGCGTGTCCATATCTGGGACAGTTCTCCGCGCCTGCGCTGGTTCTGCCGGTTACAGAGCATTTACTATGCCAACCGGGCCTGTGGGCGAAAAAATCACCGGCTTTCCTAAAGTTTGAACGGATTTTTAAGGTTACTCCAAGCTTGCGCTTGCTCCGGAAATTGCTTTGGAACAGGCTGAAATCTGCACGTGAGACAAGTCCGGCGATCCAGACCGGTCACTGCGCGGCGCATTTATCCGGGCCTTGCGGCAGGTGCGGGGTCCGGAACAGGTCATGAGGCGCCCGTTGCCGGCAAGGCGGCGGGCGCCTTGTCTTTATCTTGTCTTTCCGGGGCAGACCCTTAAGTGTCTGCACATGAGCCGGGCATCCTTAATGTCCGCAAGTGAAACAGATGTCAGGATTGAACCGGTCAAAATGAACCAGCCCCAGCCGATTGCTCCCTCCAGTGGCCTGCCGCCGCAAGGCCCGCTCCCGCCAAGGCAGAAGGCCTTCAACATTCCTGCCGTGGTGGCCGTTCTGGCGGGTCTGATTCTGGCGGTTCACCTGATCCGCACGGAGTTTCTGAGCGCGGATGCCAATTACGAGCTTCTGGTGCTGTTCGGCTTCTGGCCTGCCCGTTACAGCGCGGAGCTTTTTGGCGCGGGGCTCGTGCCGGGCGGATATGCGGCGGACGCCTGGTCGTTTCTGACCTATGCCTTCCTCCATGGCAGCTGGGCGCATGTGGGCATGAACATGGCCTGGATGATTGCCTTTGCGCCGCCTTTGGCGGTTCGTCTTGGCACCGTCCGCTTTCTCGCCCTGAGTGCGGTGGCGGCCATCGCCGGCGTGCTGGTGCATCTGGCGCTGCATTTCGGCGAGGCTGTGCCGGTGATCGGGGCTTCTGCCGCCGTGTCCGGGCAAATGGCGGCGGTGTTCCGTTTCGCCTTTCAGCCGGGCGGGCCGATGGCCGGCGGCAACCGCAATGATCCGCGGGCCTATGAGCTGCCGGTTGCGCCCTTGCGTGATGTCCTTTGGAATGCCCGCGTCCGCAATCTGTTGATCCTCTGGTTCGGCATCAACCTGCTGTTCGGCGTGGCGGGCGGGGAACTCCTCGGTGCCTCCGGCGATATTGCCTGGGAAGCCCATGTGGGCGGCTTTCTGGCCGGGTTCCTCCTGTTTCCCTATTTCGACCCGGTCCGGCGGTTGCGGTAATGTGACGTTAAGTGAAGCTCTCCGCCCAATGCAGGGTTTGCATCCGCTGCGCTTTTGAGGGCATGATGAACATCAGGTTACCGCCGGGAGGAACTGGGAGGTAGCCGGTGCCACGTCAGCTATCGGGAGAGCAGCATGACAGTAGCTTCGATTCTCAATACCAAAGGCCGTGACGTGATCACGGCAAGTGCGTCGGCCACGGCCGGCGACATCTGCAAGCTTCTTGCGGAAAAGCGGATTGGCGCGGTGGTGATCACGGATGCGAAGCGGCACATCGAAGGTATCGTGTCGGAACGTGATATCGTGCGTGTCATCGGTCTGGAAGGGCCGGAAGCCCTGAACAAGCCGGTGACGGCCGTGATGACCCGCACCGTGATCAGCGCTTCGGAAGGCGATACGCTCAACAGCATCATGGCCCGGATGACATCCGGCCGCTTCCGCCACATGCCTGTCGTGTCCGGCGGCAAGCTGACCGGCCTCATCTCCATCGGCGACGTGGTCAAGCACCGCATTGCGCAGGTGGAAGAGGAAGCCGAGCAGATGCGCAATTACATCGCTATGGCCTAAAGGCCTTGCGTGGCCCCGGCAGGCCTGCCGGGGCTGCGAGTGCTTCAGCCTGTTTATCTGCCTGCAGGAAACAGACGCGGATGCTCGATCTTGGGGCAGCGGTTCATGATCACCGTCAACCCTGCAGCTTCTGCTTCGGCAGCCGCTTGCGGGTGCTCGATGCCAAGCTGCATCCAGATCACTTTCGGATGGCTGGCCAGCGCCAGCGCCTCGGTGACAATGGCTGGCACAGCATCGGAAGCGCGGAAAATGTCCACCATGTCCACCGGCACCGGGATATCCGTCAGGCTGGCATAGACCGTGCGGCCCAGCAGCTCCTTGCCCGCGAGCCCTGGATTGACGGGATAGACCTCGAAACCCTGATCAATCAGGAATTCCATCACGTGATGCACCGGCCGGTCTGCATTGGCGCTGGCGCCGATGATGGCGATGGTTTTCGTTTCTTCAAGGATCTGCCGGATCAGGCTGTCGGGATAGGCGGGTGTCATGGTCATTCTCCGGTCCATTCGGGTTTGCGCTTCTGCAGGAAGGCATTGATGCCTTCTTCCGCGTCGCGGGCCATCATGTTCTCCACCATCACCGACGCGGCATAGTCATAGGCCTCGCCCAGCGGCATTTCGAGCTGGCGGTAGAACGCCTCCTTGCCAATCTTCAGCGTCAGCGGCGACTTGGAGGCGATGACCTCGGCATATTTCTGCACGACCTGTTCCAGATAATCGCCGGGAACTATGCGGTTAATGAGGCCAAAGGATTTGGCGGTGGAGGCGTCGATGCTTTCCCCCGTCAGCAGCATCTCCATCGCCTGCTTGGGGCTGGCATTGCGGCTCACCGCCACCATGGGGGTGGAGCAGAACAGGCCGATGTTGACGCCCGGCGTGCAGAAGGTTGCCGTGTCCGTGGCAATCGCCAGATCGCAGGAGGCGACAAGCTGGCAGCCGGCTGCCGTTGCAACGCCCGTCACCACCGCAATCACCGGCTTGGGCAGGCGCACGATCTGCTGCATCAGGTCCGAACACTGGCGCATGATGGCTTCATAGGTGGCGCGGCCCCGGTCTGCCTCGGCGCGGGCCGCCGTCAGCTCTTTCAGGTCATGCCCGGCGCAGAACACCTTGCCTTCAGCCCCCAGCAGGATGGCGCGCACCGCCGGATCAATGGCTGCCAGCTCCAGCTCGGCGGACAGCGCGGTCATCATCGCCTGCGACAGGGCATTCATCTTCTCCGGCTGCTGCAGCACAAGGCGCAGCACGCCATTGTGCAACAGCTTGCCGATCAGCGGGCGGGTTTCGGCTGCGGCGGTGTCTTCTGTCTTCTGCATTCTGCTTTCCCGGCATGGTCACGATGTGGCCGGAGCATACAGCAGCCGGGCCAGCGGGGAAGCAGGCAAAAGGGGCGCATCTCTGGTGCTGCCTCCGTCATTTGGCCGATGCCTCTCCTGGTTGGCAAGGGCCGTGTTTCCGGCAAGAGTGAGCTTGGAACGAGAAGGGGGACGCGATGCAGCCGGTGATGCGTGTGGACGAGGTGGAGGCGTTTCTGCGGGCCGAGTTTCCGCAGGTCTATCTGGACGGACCGCTCACCCGGGTGGAGGAAATCGCG
The DNA here is from genome assembly GCF_000382365.1 of Pannonibacter phragmitetus DSM 14782. GTDB lineage: Bacteria > Pseudomonadota > Alphaproteobacteria > Rhizobiales > Stappiaceae > Pannonibacter > Pannonibacter phragmitetus. Next base: position 63,816 of record NZ_KB908235.1, read on the forward strand.
CCGGGGCTCGCCGCACTGCGCTTTACCGCCAGTGAGCGGCACCTGCGGCCCGGTGGCACAGTGTCCGGCCCCGCGATGATGGCGCTGGCTGATCTTGCCGCCTATGTGGTGATCCTTGCCCATATCGGCCCGGTGGCGCTGGCGGTGACGACGAATCTCAACATCAACTTCCTGCGGAAGCCCGCACCCGGGGATCTCATCGCCACCTGCCGGATTCTCAAGCTCGGCCAGCGGCTCGCCGTGGTCGATTGCGCCATTTGCGGGGACGGGGAGGGCGAAATGGCCGCTCACGCCACCGCCACCTACTCGATTCCGCCGCGCCGGCAGGGCTGAAACGGCAAGATTTATACGGTATTCAGTTACCGTTTTTGCAAGTTATTGATTTATATATACAATTCTCGACATGGTGCAAATGTTTCGCCTTGACGGTTTGCTGGCGAACGCGTATCACCCTGCCCGAACACACGGTGTGCCGTGCGGGATCTGTGTCCTGCCAAGCCGCCGTCCTGGTTTCACCGACGATTCACGGATCAGACACATGAAGACCTTCTCTGCCAAGCCGGCTGAGGTCGAGAAAAAGTGGATCTTGATCGACGCTGAAGGCATGGTCGTAGGCCGTCTGGCTGCCTACATCGCCAGCCATCTGCGTGGCAAGCATCTGCCGACCTTTACTCCGCACGTTGACTGTGGCGACAACATCATTGTCGTCAACGCTGACAAGGTGGTGCTGACGGGCCGCAAGTACGAAAACAAGAAGTACTACTGGCACACCGGCCACCCGGGCGGCATCAAGGAGCGTACTGCACGCGCCATCATCGAAGGCCGTTTCCCCGAGCGCGTGCTCGAGAAGGCTGTCGAGCGCATGATGCCGGGCGGCCCGCTCTCCCGCCGCCAGCTCAAGAACCTCAAGGTTTACGCTGGCCCGACCCACCCGCATGAAGCTCAGACGCCGGTCACCGTCGACGTCAAGAGCCTCAACGAAAAGAACGCGAAGAGGGCTTGAGCATGGCTGAGCTGCAATCCCTGGACCAGCTGAAGGGCGCCGTTTCGGCAGCCGTCGAAGCTCCGGTTCATGTCCAGAAGCTGGACGCCCATGGCCGCGCCTATGCCACCGGCAAGCGCAAGGACGCGATTGCCCGCGTCTGGGTCAAGCCGGGCACCGGCAAGATCACCGTCAACGGCAAGGACTACACGGCATACTTTGCCCGTCCGGTCCTGCAGATGATCCTGCGTCAGCCGATCCTGCTGACCAACCGCGATGGCCAGTATGACATCGTTGCCACCGTCACCGGTGGCGGCCTGTCCGGCCAGGCCGGCGCTCTGCGTCATGGCATCTCCAAGGCCCTGACCCACTACGAGCCGGAACTGCGCGGCATCCTCAAGAAGGAAGGCTTCATCACCCGCGACAGCCGCGTGGTCGAGCGCAAGAAGTACGGCCGCGCCAAGGCCCGCCGTTCCTTCCAGTTCTCCAAGCGCTGATCCTTCAGCTGCTTGTCAGACACAAAAAAGAACCCGCTGGTGCGAACCGGCGGGTTTTTTTGTTTGGGGGTGGGGCATGTTTTTTTCAGAAGGCGGCCATAGTGCTGTTACCTGAAAATAATTCTTGCAGCACTTTTTTGAACGAGTTTTCATGGAGCATAATGTTCGCCATTCCTGCACGTAAAAAACAGGCCTGCGGGTGCAGGAAAAATTGCCTCTGAACGTTGCGCTTACCGAAAAACGCGTGGTTCCACGGGAAGCCAGCTTGGCCTCCTGCGAGGCTGCGGACAGGAGACATCAGCGTGAAAAGCCTTTTTGCCAGTTGGCCGTTCTGGGCACTGCTTTCGGCCGGATTTGCTGCCCTTACGGCGGTTTTTGCCAAGGTTGGCGTGGAGAATGTCAATTCCGACTTCGCCACCTTCATCCGCACCATCATCATCCTGATGGCGGCGGGGGTGATGATCTACATCACGGGCAACTGGCAGGCCCTTTCCACGGTGTCTCCCCGCACCTGGCTCTTCCTCGTCCTGTCTGGGCTTGCCACCGGCGCCTCCTGGATCTGCTATTTCCGCGCCCTGAAGCTGGGCGACGCGGCAAGGGTCGCTCCCATCGACAAGCTGTCTGTCGTGTTCGTCTCTGCCTTCGCCGTGCTTTTCCTTGGCGAAAAACTGTCCTTCCCCAACTGGCTCGGCGTCGCCATGATCGCAGGCGGTGCTGTGCTGGTGGCTTACAGGGGGTAAGGGGCGGGAGGAAGGTCCCGTGATAGCTGTGTGGCCGGGCGCAAAATCTATGGCTGCCTGTCCTTCTGGAACGTGGCGGGAGCCGGGCGGAAAGGCTCAGGAAACGGACCAGACCCCGGCACAAGGCCGGGGCGGCGCGGAGCGGGGGCGGGCGCTGGGAACCCCATCTTACAGCCTGCGATTTGCACCCGCTATCTCCTTCACTGCCACGTAACGAAACGCGGCGCGTTCACCACGGAAAATGCCGGATGCCGCATGTTGGGGGGGGCGCATGGCCCAAGCCCCACCACCGCGCGTTTATGGCCGCGCGTTCATGGCCGGGCGGTGGCAGATGAAGGGCCTGCTCAGTCTTGCCGCATCTTGCGGTTTCAGCCTGTGAGGCTGACAGAGGCTGCGAGGTTCTGGCGTAAGCGACCCGTTCAGAACAGGGGGCAATGCCTATGCAGCTGAGGCACCATATGTTGCTCAAGCTGGGCTTGCGAAACTATAGTGCTTCTGAGCGATCTTGGGTGCGTTTTGTTCAAAGGGCCGGGGGAAAGTTATGGCTATCAAGATAGATTTTGTAAGCCGCCTTCCCGTTGACGGTGAGGATGTCAGACGATTTTACGCAGAAAATTGGAAGCGAAAGATCGCTCTATCTGACAAGAAATTTTATGAGTGGCAGTTTGTTGAGGCGCCAAATAATGAAAACAAGGATTACTGTGTAGTCGCGTATGATGATCAGAGTGGGAGTATTCTTGGAGTAATGGGTCTCAATAAGAGGGACTTCATTCTTAAGAAAGAAACGTTCCGGGGTGCGGAGCTGACGACCTGGATTGTCAGCGATAAAGCCGCGGGATCGGGAATTGGTGCGCGTATCATTGAATTCATTAAAGATAATTTCGAAGTTCTTATTGGGATGGGTATAAGTGATGCTGCCTTGCCGATCTATATGAGGGCTGGCTTTCGATACCTGAGAAATGTACCCAGGTTTGTTAAGGTTATTAACTTTGAGCCTCTTAAGGCGCATTCCGTGTACTCTAAGCTCGCTGTAAATCTGATAGATAATTGGAAATTTAAATCTAAAAACAACTTCGTGGCGAAGGAGTTTGTTTTTGATGGCACTGATGATGCATTCTTGCTTGCAAAGGAGGGGCTCAATCTCTTTTCAAGGGATAAAGCTCATAGGAATTGGAGGTATGATAATCATCCATACTTCCGGTATCGCCAGTATTCTGTAGAAAATCCGGAGAAAGGTTCGTCCACAAAGTGTTTTTTGTCTTTTCGTGAGGAAAAGGCAGTTTCTGAGTTTAAGATCTTGCATGTAATGGATTTGTTCGGTTGCGATGATGCGGTGCCATCAGCTTTGAGCTTCGTTGAGGCCTATGCCAGGGATAATGATTTTGATGTAATCGACTTTTACTGTACGGCAAGTAGCATTTATCGATTCATGCTCGGCAGTGGATGGTTCTCGATCAATGATGACCTTTGTTTTCAGTTTCCACATTTGTTTCACCCGATAGAGATGAGAAGTCCCCCAACTACGTCCTTGATTTACTGGGCGAGAGATAATATTTCTGAAATGGCTGATCTTTCAAGGCTGTATGTTACCAAGCAGGATGCAGATCTTGATCGCCCGACAATGCATGCAATCGAGGTTATGTGATTGAGAATCAGATGAGTGCTGTGAACATCGTGATTTCACAGAATAACTGTACAGAGATGGTATTCACCTGACAGTGCCGCGTTTTGAGGGGTGTTCAGCCGGGAGGCTGACAGGGCGCGTGTGCGAGGGTAAAAGATCCGGAGCGGCACGGTTTCTGTTTGGATAGACAATGATCTCGTGCCTTGCTGAAGACACTCTGGTCATTCCGATGTCTTTCATGGTCATGGTTCAGAAGGCCTTTTACCCCGCGTGGTGACCGGCGGCTTCAGAGGGAGTGAAACGATTGCATAATCTGCCGAGACCTGTCCTGCATCTGGATTCGCAGAATGCACCCGCTGCCATTTCGCCGGATTTTGCTCCCATCGAGGCCCTTGTGGCTTCCTTCCGTCTGGAGGACTTCAACACTCCGGAGCGGGCCAGGGCCTATGCGGATGCCCTGGATTTGTGGCCATGTCTTTCTTGCGCAGATGCCGGCGAGGAAGGGGAAGATCCGCTGCGTGAAGTGCGGGACGGGGTGCAGAAGGCGCATCCGCTGGGCCCGGTTCTGGGGGATCTCTGCCGCCTTCATTGGCTGGCCTTGCGGCGGCGCAGCCTGTCGGTGCTTGAGTTTGGCAGTGGCTTCAGCACGGTCGTTCTTGCCCATGCCATGCGTCTCCTGCATGGTCATTTTCATGACTGGGCCTCGCGCAATCTGCGCACGCAGCAGCCCTTCCATGTTCATTCGGTCGAGGAAGAGCAACGCTTTCAGGCGCTTACGTGTGAGCGGCTGGGAGAAGGCCTGTCTCCCTATGCCACGGTCGAGCGCAGCAGCGTGGATCTCATCACCCACGACAACCGCTTTGCGACGGTTTACACCCTGTTGCCCAATGTGGCGCCTGACCTGATCTACCTTGATGGTCCTTCGCAATTTGCCACGACCGCCAGCATCAATGGCTTCTCCATCGCAAGTCCCGAACGCATGCCGATGTCGGCTGACATTCTGCGGATGGAGTTTTTCCTCGAGCCGGGCTGCATCATCCTGATCGACGGCCGCACCCAGAATGCCAGGTTCCTGAAGGCCTATCTTCGCCGCCAATGGGCCTATCACCACGACAGGGCCGGCGACATTCACCTGTTCGAGCTGCAGGAGGACCCGCTTGGCCCAATCAACCAGCGCCGCCTCGATTTCGCCCTCGGCCAGGGCTGGCTCCTCGGGGAGTGATTTCAACTCTCGATGAGTTCGGCACATCGAGAGTTGGTCAAGCCCGTTTGGACTTGAGAATTTTCAAGGCGCGCTGCGTCATGGCATCTCCAAGGCCCTGACCCATTGGGAGACGGAACTGCGCGGCATCCTCAAGAAGGAAGGCTTCATCACCGGCGACAGCCGCGTGGCGAAACGCAAGAAGTACGGCCGCGCCAAGGCCCGCCGTTCCTTCCAGTTCTCCAAGCGCTGATCCCTCAGCTGCTTGTCAGACACAAAAAGAACCCGCTGGTGCGAAGTGAACCGTCCTGGCTTTCCAGGAGGCTCCTATTTGTGAGAAGGAGCTGAGATGAGCGCTACAAGGAACAAGTTTTCGGGTGAGTTTCGCGACCGTGCCGTGCGGATGGTGGCGGAGCATCGTGGGGATTACCCGTCGGAGTGGGCGGCGCTGACCTCGATTGCTGGCAAGATCGGCTGCACGAGCGAGACGCTGCGCCGCTGGTGCCGGGAGGAGGCTGGCCGACGAGCGGGGCCAGAGGCGCAGGCCGTCAACGACCGGGACCGGGTC
>NZ_KB908236.1 GCF_000382365.1 Pannonibacter phragmitetus DSM 14782
CTCCATTCGCGGCTGCTCGATCTGGCAAAGCTCCTTGCGCCAACGGAAGAGCTGGCTGACATGGATACCGGCCCCACGGGCAATCTCCGAAAGAACCGCTTCCGGCTCGAGGCAGGCTGCAACGAGCCGCTCCTTATCCTCCCGAGACCAGCGCCTGCGGCGCTCGACAGATGTGATCACTGCAATCGGCTGCTTCGTCATACGACTACTCCTAGTGTTGCACTAGGACTTCCGATGTTCGCCATCACCGAACAAGGCGGCACTCACCGTGGGGTTACGCTTTAAATTCATCTTCCTGTTTGCTTTCGCGTTTTCCTGGGATTTCGGAAATGCCTCCTCAATTCAGATTGATGGGAAGCATATGCTGCTTACCAAGCGTGCAGAATGCATGCTTGGGTCTGCGTATATTGAGGTGCAGACTGCGAAGCCTGGACAAGTAAATGAAAACGAGATTGAAGGCTGTGAATTTCATAACCTCCCCAAAGAGCCGCACACAATAGAAATACGAATCTTTTTCTCCTTCAAGGAAAGAAAAAATCCCGAGAAGAAAAATAAACGATATTACGCCTCGATGATCGGCAATAAATTTTGATCATTGCGGCGGCATGATCGCCTAGCAAAGGTTGCCACAGAGGCAAAACCTTGTTGTTCAGGTTCAAAGGGGTGTGCGCCGCCAGTCGCCGGCCCACTAGCGCGCATCGCAGGCCTCATCACCTCGACAATCGGCATCGTCTCGACCGAAGCGCGGGTAACGCGCGAAATGGGCAAGCAAGATGTCGCATTCACCGTGTCCTTCTGTGAGCGCATCGGCTTGGGTGCAATCGGCGATCTGATGCCCCCCATTCTCAACGGGGCTCTGCGGTAGAATTCACGACGCCATTTTCAGTTTCTGTACAGGTGTGTTGCCGCAGATGCCCCGACCCTACGGCCGGGGCGGGCGCCACCGAATGCAAAAGCCGCAAGCCGCTGCAGAGAGGTGTTGTTACCCTTCGGCAAACCCAAGGCATTCGCAGATCTCACCATGGACTGCCAGAGATGCGGCGGCGATCAGCGGGCCTTTCTGAACTTGTGCACCGCGATAGGGCGAGCCGTCGCCAAGCCTTGCTATACCGCCTGCCTCCTCCACCGCCAGCGCACCGGCGATATGATCCCAGGGCTGAAGGTTAGCGCTGACGTTGAAGTCGACGCGGCCCTGCGCCAGCAGGCGGTATTCGTGGCAGGAGCAGCGCAGCGAAGTCGCCCGGCCGAGTTCAGCCATGCCAGCTGCAATCCGCGGCCGGTCTTGCTTTGGAAACAGGTACAGCGGCACGAATCCGGCAACGCCCTGCCCTGCCCTGCCGGGCCCGGCTGCACCGACAGCCGTTCCGGCTCACTGCCCGGCCGGGCAAAGAACGCACCTGCCCCGCGCTCGGCCATGACCCAGTCATCGCCGAGCGGATCGTAAAGCAGACCGAACACCGGCTCGCCGCGCCTGAGCACCGCGATGATGACGCCGAACACCGCGAGGCCATTGGCGAAGTTCCAGGTGCCGTCGACCGGATCGCAGAGAATCGCCAGTTCCGCCTGCGGCAACGCCTCCAGCAGGCTCCGGTCGGCGGAGACCGCCTCCTCGCCCAGGAACAGGGCCTGCGGCATCAGGCGCGCGCAGGCCTCGCGCAGGCGCTGCTTCATTTGCCGGTCCGCTTCGGTCACCAGATCATCCGGCGCGGATTTGGCGCTGACCATGTCAGAGGACAGCCGGCGGAAGCGCGGCAGGATTTCTTCTGCCGCACCCGCGCGCACCTCGTCGATCAACCAGTCCCAGATTTTGGACGAAGGTGCCGTCAAGCTGCCACTCCCTGCCGTTTGATCCAGGCAGAAAGCAGATCGGGAATGTCGGTCTGGAAGACAGAGACTCCGGCCTCGACCAGAACACCCCAGATCGCATCCGGTTCATGCGCCGCGCGGCTGTCGCTGAGCCCGGCCGAGCAGACGGGATCGAGCGTATTGACCCAGACCGAGGTGCCGCCCGCATTGAGCTGGCCAGCGGCAGCACGAAGGGTGTCGAGGCTGTCGAACTTCATTTCGGTCATCACCGCACCGCTTTCCAGCACGCGCGCGACATCATCGGCCCAGGTTTCAACCGTCAGCCGCAGCATCGGCATGACCATGACGCCCGTCGTGGCCTCGATGTGGCGCAGCCGGGCAAGGTCCTCGGCAGTACGCAGCGGGAACTTGACGTTCACCCGGGCTGCGGCACCCAGCTCGGCAGCCGTTTCAGCGACCTTTTCGATCAGGTGCGGATGCTTCACATCGAGATCGAGAAAGCCGCGGCCTTCCGCCTGTGCCAAAACCTGGGCGAGGGCCGGAACCGGCTCATCCGACGCGGCTGAATCGCTGCCGCCATCGCGCTCGCGCAGCCTGAAGCTCGCCAACTCGGCCATGGTTCTGTCCGAGGCCGCGCCGGTTTCGCCGGTCATCCGCCCCAGCGTGTCATCATGCATCAGAAACAGGATCCCGTCAGCGCTCTCCTGGATATCTATCTCGACAATCTGATGCCCGGCGTCAAAGGCGCCGCGGATGGCGAGAAGGCTGTTCTCGGGACCGCTGGTCCAGGCCCCGCGATGGGCAACAATCAACGGCTGGCGGTTCTTGCGGGCGACGAAGTCACGGTAGTTCAACAACGGAATGTCCTTTCGGTCAGGAGACAAGACGAGCGCCGGTTTCGGCGTCGAAGAGATGCAGGGCATGCTCGGGAATGCCGAGACCAGCATCGGCAGGCACCGGACGCCCGGCCGGAGACTGCACGGCCACCGTCTGACCATCGGGCAGACGGAAGAACTGGACGACATGCGAGCCAAGATCTTCCCGGTGAAGCGGGACAAATGATGCCCCTCCCGCGTCCAGAACCACAGCTTCCGGCCGGACACCAGCCAGAACGGCGCCTCGGTGCGTGGAGGCGGCCAGCGGCGTGCCGTCACCAAGCCGTAGCCAGGTGCCGTCGCCCATGGCCGTGATGAGGCTCATCGGCGGATGGCCGATGAAGCTGGCAACGAAGCGCGTGGCCGGGCGGTGGTAGATGTCAGCCGGAGTTCCGATCTGTTCGACCCGGCCAGCGTTCATGACGACAATCTGGTCGGCCAGCGTCAGCGCTTCGGCCTGGTCATGGGTGACGAAGACCGTCGTCGCACCGATGCGGCGGTGCAGGTCGGCGAGTTCCGCACGGGTTTCATGGCGCAGCAGCGCGTCGAGGTTCGACAGGGGCTCGTCAAACAGCATCACCTGCGGCGCACGCACTATGGCGCGGGCAATCGCCACCCGCTGCCTTTGACCGCCCGACAGCTCCGAAGGGCGCCGGGCAAGCAGATCGCCAAGTCCCACCACGCGGGCGGCTTCCGCAATCCGGGTCATGCGCTCGCGGCGCGGCACCCCGGCGACCTTCAGCGGATAGCCGATGTTGTCGCCCGCCGTCATGTGCGGATAGAGCGCATAGGACTGGAACACCATGGCGCAGCCACGCTCGCGCGGCGGCAGGTCCTGCACTTTCCGTCCGCCGATCTCGATCTCCCCGCCGGAGACCGCTTCCAGCCCGGCAATGAGGTTGAGCAGCGTGGACTTGCCGCAGCCGGACGGCCCCAGGATGACGGTGAAGGCGCTGGCGGTGAAGATCAGGTCGAGCGGTGGCAGCACCTCGGTCGTGCCGAAGCGCTTGGCAACCCCTTTCAGGACGATTTCAGCGGCTTGTGTCATGTCATTTCTCCGAGAGGGCATACCCGCGCACGATGAAGCGTTGCAGCAGGGCAACCATGGCCAGCGGGATGGCCGAGACGACGAGCGCGCCGGCCATGATCAGCGGATAGTCCGGCACCGCCCCCGGCATGTCGTTGGCCAGCCGGGACAGGCCGACAACGGCCGTCTGCATGTCGGGCCGCGAGGCGGCCACCAGCGGCCACAGGTACTGGGTCCAGCCGCCGAGGAACATCATTATGAACAGGGCGATGAGCGGCGCGCGCGACAGCGGCAGCAGGATGTCGAGGGCAAAACGGATTGGTCCTGCTCCGTCCATTGCGGCGGCCCGGGGCAGGTCACGCGGCATGGCAAGGAACGCCTGACGGAACAGGAAGGTGCCCGTTCCATGCGCAACCAGCGGAGCCGCCAACCCGAACCAGGTGTCCAGTACCGAGAGCCGCATCAGCGGCCCGATGCCGAACAGGTCCAGCACGAGGTTCACCGGCATGCCGACATCGGCGGCGACCTGATAGGTGGTGATCACCCGGAGGTCGAGCGGCAGCATGATGGTGACCAGCGTCAGGGCAAACAGCGCCCCGCCCCAGCGGATCTGGAAGAACACGATCGCCAGCGCGGTCATGAAGGCGAAGAGGCACTTCAGCGTCGCGACCAGCATGGCCGCGACGAATGAATTGACCAGCTGGCCGGGGAGCGGCGTCTTCTCGAACACCCGGTCGATGTTGGCGAGGAGCTGGTCGCCCGGCAGCCAGCTCAGGCCACCGGTCAGTACCGTTTCATAGGCCTGCGTGGCCGTGATGACCGCGACGACGAGGGGCAGCAGCACGAACCCTATGCCGAGGGCCAGAATGAGACCGGCGACGCGGTCGATGCTCTTGGTGTTCTCGACCATGTCAGCGCTCGTATCTCACGCGGCGTTCCAGAACGAGGAACTGGAAGGCCGTCAGCATCAGGACAAAGATCATCAGAAGAGCCGTCTGAGTCGCAGCACCCGACAGGTCATACCCACGGAAGCCGTCCGAGTAGATTTTATACACTAGAAGTGTAGTAGATCCGCCCGGCCCACCTTCGGTCATCGAGTCGATCAGGCCAAAGGCGCCGGTGACGCTTTCGGTGAATTCGAGGGCAAAGGCCAGGAACAGCTGCGGCGCGATCAGCGGCAACTGGACGTCGCGCACCCGGCGCCAGGGCCCTGCCCCATCCAGCGCCGCCGCCCTGTGCAGCACCTGCGGCACGGCCTGCAGGCCGGAGAGCAGAACGACGAAGTTGAACGGGATTCCGCCCCAGACATGGGCCACGACAATCATCGTGAAGGCGTCCGTTCCGTCGATGCGCGGGTTCCAGATCCCCGGAAACACGACATTGAGCGGTGCCAGCAGGCCCAGAAACGGGTTGAAAATGAACACGAACACAAGTCCGATCGAGGCCCCGGCCACGCCCTTCGGCCAGACGAGGATGTTGCGTGCCGGCTGGCTCAACCGGATGTGCCTGTCAGCGGCGAGCGCCAGGATCAGCGGTATGACGATGGCTAGGGACGAGCCGATCACCATGAAGACAAAGGTCAGGCGCAGCGATCCCCAGAACTCCGGGTCGGCCAGCACTCTTGCGTAGTTCTGCAGGCCAACGAACTCCGCCCCCCCACCAAACGGACGCTCCAGCGTGAAGGACCAGTAGAACGCGAGATAGACCGGCAGATAGAAGAACAGCGCAATCAGCAGCGTCTGCGGCAGGACAAGAGCAACGGCCAGCCAGCGCTGAGGAAACAGGGCGAGCATTGGGGATCCTTCCGGGAAAAAGACCAGCCCCCTGACGCTCATGGCCCGGGGCTGGGCCGTCTTGCTTACGGCAGGGTCACGCCGGCATAGGTTGCCTGGAAGCGGCGCAGCAGCTCGTCGCCACGGGTCTTGGCGCTGTCGAGGGCTGCCTGCATCGGCTTCTCGCCGTTGAAGGCCTTCTGCGTCTCTTCCATGAAGATATCCCGGAACTGGACAAAGAAGCCGAGCCGGATGCCGCGGCTGTATTCGTTGCCGGCCACGTCCATGGACGTGACGCCCAGCTCTGCCACCGCAAAGGCCGGATCCGAGGCCCGGCCGGTCGTCTTGATCAGGTCAAGGGCGGCCTGCGTCACCGGCACATAACCGGTCGCCTTGACGAACTCGAGCTGCGGGGCCGGGTCGCGCAGGAAGTCTAGGAAGGCGCGCGCCGCCTTGATCTGGTCCTCGCCATGCCCCTTCATCACATAGATGGAGGCACCGCCAACCAGCGTGTTGCGCCGCTCGACGCCCTCGTACATCGGCGCCAGACCCACCATCAGCTTGTCGCCGAGCGCAGCGAGATGGCTGGAATAGCCGCCCGTCGAGTTCTCGATCATGGCGCATTCGCCGGCGTTGAAGGCATCGGCGAACTTGCCGGCGCGCGTGTCGGCTGCCAGACGGACGAGCCCGTCCTTGCGCCAGCCCGCAAGGTTTTCCAGATGCTTGGCCGGCAGGCCGGCGTTGAAGGCGTACTCCGCATCGAGACCGGCAAAGCCGTTACCCCGGGTGGCAACCGGTGCGCCGTGACGGGCCGCAAACTGCTCAAGCACGCGCCAGGGATGGCCGTCGGTGGCGAAGGGGCAGGGATGACCGGCATTGCGCAGCTTGGTCGCGACCTCGATCACGCCTTCCCAGGTGGCTGGAAGCTCACTGACGCCAACGGAGGCGAGCGCCTCTCGGTTGCCGTAGAAAATCAGCGTCGAGGCATTGTAGGGCTGCGACCAGAGCGCACCCTTCGACGTCTCGTAATAGGAGCGCGCGCCGCCGATGTAGCTGTTCCAGTCGACGCCGGGCAGCACCTCGGAGACAGGCACCACGGCGTTCGACAGCAGCAGGTCGAGCGTGCCGGCGTCGAAGAACTGGATCAGCACCGGATGGGTGCCGGAGCGATAGGCGGCGATTGCCTTCTGCATGGCAACCTCATAGCCGCCCTGCCCGACGCAGGTGACCTTGTGCTCGCTCTGGGCGGCATTGAAGCTGGCGCAGTTGGCCTGGATCGCTTCTTCGATCTTGCCGGTATTACCATACCAGAACTCGAAATTGGCGGCGTTGACCGGATTGGACAGGGTGGTGCAGGCCAGCGCGCACAGCGCGGCGGCAGTGGCTCGAACAGTCATGACGGCTCCTCATGGGGAGGTGGTGAAGGCAGGTGAATTACTACACTTTAGGTGTGACAATGCCGTGACGCAGGACGCCTTTGCAGCCGGCCTGCCCTGTGCTTTAAATACGGCCATGACCTATGATCCCGTCTCCCTGATCTCGCCCCGGTTCCTGCGCTCGAGCGACCCGTGCGAGGTCGTCTCGGACAACGAGCGCGCCCTCTTGCGCCTGGCGCGGGCCTATCCGGGTCATTCCCGCTCCGAGATCGCCGCGCGCCTGCCGCTGGCGCAGCAGTCCGTGCACCGGATCATCGATGCCCTTGCCGAACGCGGCCTCATTCTGCTTGGCAGCCCGAGGCCCGGCACCGGCCGCGGTCAGCCGAGCCCGACGGTGTCTCTCAACCCGGAATTCGCCTGGACGGTCGGCCTGTCGGTCAACACGGACCGGGCCGGCCTCTGCCTGATGCCCTTCGCCGGTCCGGCCGAGACCGTCTCCGTCGACATCGGCGGCCAGAGCCTTTCGGACAGCCTCGGCCGCATTCAGGACCGGCTGGCACAACTCCTCGACCAGCGCGGTGTCGCCGCCGAAAAGATCTTGGGGCTCAGCCTCGGCATTGCCGGGTACCGCATCGAGGGCACCACCTACAATGCGCCGCTACCCTTGCATGACTGGTCGCTGATCGAGCTGGGGCCGCTGCTCGCGCGGCGCTTCAACTTGCCGGTCTGGGTGGAAAACGGCGCCAGCACCGCCGCCGTCGGCGAGGCGATGCTGGGCGTCGGGCGCCACGTCCAGAGCTTTGCCTATCTGTCGTTCAACTACGGCTTCGGCGGCGGGCTGATCCTGAACGGCGAGCTCTATGCCGGCTCGAACGGCAATGCGGGCGAGTTCAGCGGCATCGTCGATGTGGAGGGCGGCAAGCGGCGCCCGGCCCTGCAGTTGCTCATCGCCCGTCTTGAGGCTGAAGGCATGCATGTTCCGAGCCTGGAATGGCTGAGACGCAACTTCCGCCCCGACTGGCCTGGTGTCGAGGCCTGGGTCGATGACGTCACGCCCTTCACCAACACGCTGCTCAACGCCATCTGGTCGGTGATCGATCCGCAGGCAATCGTGTTTGGCGGCGAAGTCCCGCGCAAACTCGCCGACATGCTGATCGAGCGAGTCACCTTCAACAACAGCCCCCGCTACGGCAACCGGCGCAGGACGCCCAAGCTGATCGTCTCCGAGCTGGAAGGCGAGGCCTCCGCCATTGGCGCCGCCGCCCTGCCCTTCAAGACCTGCATCTTCTGACGTCAGGCCATGCAGCCCGGGCAGCGCCGCAGCGCAGGCTGCACTGACATTGGCGGCAAACAACTTGGCGATACCGATACCGGCAGGGGAGATAGGGCCGCCGAACAAGCCCGGCTGCCACACAAGACTCTCCAGATGCGTCCTTCACGGGACCTGTGTAACTAATACCAAGGCGCTGAGATGCTGACGCATCACGCCTTGAAAATGCTCAAGCGCCGCACGGGCTTAACCAATGCTCGATGAGTCAAGCTCATCGAGCATTGGTATAACCGGTAGGGGCAAACATCGTCTTCGAATGGGACGTGGCGTTGACGAAAGCTCTTTCCCGCAACTGGTTGTGGATGACTTATCCGGTCCATCCGGAAATGACGAAAGTCCTCGCGCCCAGGGTCCCATCCGACAAGATACCAAAGCGGTGGCAGGATCAGCATGGCCTATGGTTCGACTTCGCGCCTGATGTGCCTGCCCTTTGCATCCTGATAGTCAAAGCGAAGGTATTCGCCCCGAAAAGCCGTCTCGAACGCTGGCAGCAGGTTCCGGTCCATCGTGCCCATACCAGACAGGTCCTGAAGTGGCGGGAGCCAGCCTATGTGAAGACAGCCTAGCTGCGCCAAACTTTGAAGTTTCAGCAGAGCTTCCGGTACGACGGGGAATCAGTCACCCCAAATCCGCAAATCTCTCCAGAAAACGTTCTTTTCTTGCGTGAAGATCGCGAATCTCCTGAAGGCGCAGCCTGAATTCGTCAAGCGATCCGTTTTCTTCATAAATGGACCTGAGTGCACGGATTAGATTGGCGGCTGTGTCATAGCCTGACGCATTGCGCCGTTCGGCCTCTGAGTTGATTTCGTCCCAGACATTGTACCCGTGCCGCATTAATTGATCGGCCCTGGTCCGAAAAAACCGCAGCTTCTCTTCCTCATGCCGCTTGATCTCTGCCTCTGCCTGTGCGGCCTGTTCTGCCTCACGAGCCTTGCGGAGCATCTTGGCGCGGGCACAAAGGTCACCTGCCGTTCGCGCGGCAACGGGAGAGTCTGTATTCGCAGATTTAAGGCTGTTGCGGACAAGGGCACGCAATTCGCTGACAACATGCGCATCGCCACTGACAAGGCGGACAAGAAAACCGGACTTGTCCGCATCAGGCAGCCCGGCAATAACCTGCGCTGCGGTCTCCGAAGATACGTCCACGCCCATATAGGCGTCGTCTTCCCGTTCGGCGGCGGCTGCCACGAGATCGCAGTCAATTCCAAAAAAATCTGCGAAAGCTTCCAGCGCATCCGTTACTGGTCCGATACCGGGCATTGGCTCCAACTGGTCCGCCGCCACAAGCCCCAGATCAACCTCCATCAGCCACATAAGATAGAAAAGCCGCAGATCACCGGCGAGCACGTCAGCACGCAACGGAGCAAGTGCTGCCAGCCATCCCGCGCCATCCTCCCAGCCATCCAGTTCCATCTCATCAATGGAAATATCCAGAATGAGGTTTTGGCCAGCGGCACGCAGCTCTACACAATGGAGGCTTCCGGCCAACTGATCGAACCGGGCGCGGCCGGCCAGATCGGCAGGCAAACGCATCATCAGCCGGCGGGCTCCCCAGTTCGCCAGATAGAGATGCAAGTCGAACCAGCGCTCCATCATGCTATCCGGATCCCCCCGGAAGGAGCCCCATTCATAGGAGTTCGTGAAGCTGGTGGAGGAAATCCGGGCACGCGTGGACAAGGACCTCAGAGCCTCCAGATCTGTCCTGGTAAGCGGCTTGCCGACGGCCAGAAAATCATAAAACTGATACTCGCTCATAATCCACCCACTGCCGGGAACGGCGAACGGCTCATTTTCAATCGGGTGACATGCATCCGCAAGCCCCCGGCGCAGATCATCACTCTCACCTGACGCGGGCAGAGAGACGGCAATTCCCCCTACTCCGCCGCCTCACGGATTGCCGCCGTAATCCATTCATTCAGGCTTTTGCCTGCGGCTCCAGCGGCGGTGGCGTTGTCTTCCGGCTTCAGGCGGACATTGAATTTTCCGGAGAATTTCCGGCGCGGCTCGATTCTTTTTCCAAGCACATTTCAAGATAGACGGCCAGTGACTTGCGGCCCTCTTCCATCAGATCGTGGACGCTTTCAGCATAGAAGTCTGCCCCGCCACTCAGGCCCACGAACTCCCCCCGCAGCATCTGAAGCTCTGGGTCAAAAGTGATCACCGCCTTCTCGCCATTGATCTCGATGACATCGTTCATGGTCTTGCTCCGTGCTTGTCCAGCCATTTATGCCAGTCATTCCCGGAGACCGGCAACGGCGCCAGCTACCTGCCGCATGACGCCCTTCTCCAGGAAACATCCGCCGGCGGAAATCCGCCAGCGGCTTTTCTCGTTCCTGTCACCTCAGGCAGGCATCTGCCGGGACTGGCTTGCGGCTGGCGAAGGTGAGGAGCGAGAGGCCGGCGAAGCACCAGGCGGCGATGGCGCCGTAGAGCGTGACCCAGCCGGTGCCCTGTGTCAGGGCACCCCGGGCCTCCGCAAGGGAGAGGCCGTAACCGGTGGCGGCGGCGAGATTTCCGGCGGATACGGCGCCGGCAAGACTGGCCAGAACGTTGTCAGCGGGCGCCCCGTTGAAGACATTGGCCAGATGGGCGTGGACGCCGCTCCACAGGATCAGCCCCATGACCGCGATGTTGACGGCGAGCGAAATGAACCTTGCGCTCATGTCCATGCCCGAAGCCATGCCGGCCCGCTCCGGCGGCACGGCAGCGGTTGCGGTGTTGGTGACCGGCGTGTTGGTGAAGCCAAGGCCAATCCCGGCAACGGCGCAGCCGGGCAGCAGCGTCAGCCAGCCCGCCTCCCCGCTGACGACAGCCAGATGCAGCAGCAGGAACCCGGCGCCGGTCAGGAAAAGCCCAAGGGGGATGACCATGCCGGGGCCGCGGCGCAGCAGCAGCTTTTCGGCCAGCGGCGGCACCAGGATCGTCGGCACGGTATAGGCCAGCACGGTCAGACCGGCGCTGATGGCGTCATAGTCCAACACGGCCTGAAGGTAGATCGGCAGATAGATGACGAAAGGCCAGAAGCTGAAATTCATGCCGCAGGAGCCGAGCAGCGCGCCGGAGAAGCTGCGGATCCGCAGGGCGGCAAAGTCGAACATCGGCCGGGCGATGCGCGTCTCGATCAGAACGAAGAGACCAAGGCAAACGATGCAGGCCGACAGGATGGCAAGCCCCGCAGGGTTGTCCGGCCCCGGCTGCTCCCCTTGCGTGATCAGATAGACGATGCCAAGCACCGCCAGCGACAGGGTGATCATGCCGCCAAGGTCGATCTGCACCGCGTGGGGATCGCGTGATTCCTCAACGCCCTTGAGGGCAAACAGCACGGTGAGCGCGGCAAGGCCCACATGGATGAGAAACACCCATTCCCAGCTGGCCAGCGTGATGATGCCGCCCCCGGCAATGGGGCCGAAGCCAAGGCCGATCCCGAAGATGATCCCCCACCAGCCAAAGGCCCTGCCCCGGTCTGCCCTGTCCCGGAACTGATGCGACAGCACCGCCACCTGACAGGCGAGCATGGCGGCGGCGGCGAAGCCTTGCAGGAACCGCGCCGCTATGAGCAGGGGCGCGCTGGTGGCGAGCCCGCAGATGAGCGAGGCCGCACCGAAGACGGCGACACCGGCGATGAAGATGCGCTTGCGGCCGAACCGGTCGCCCAGGGCGCCCATGGCCATCAGAACCGCGCACATGGCAATGGTGTAGCCGTTCATGATCCATTGCAGCTGGCGGAAATCCGCCGGCAGCACATGTTCGAGCGTGGGAAGAATGGAGGGAATGCTGGTGATCTCCAGCCCCAGCATGAGCGCCGAAAGACACACGGCGGCCAGCGCGAAGCTGTTTCCGGATGAGGTGGCTGATTTCATTGTCTGACCCTGCAGTTGAATGCCGCGCAAGCCGGTTCGTTGCCGCTGACAGCGTGCTGCCCGGCTGATCCACTGTGCGCGGCGGTAAGGTTCACTTGCAGGAATGCCGGAGCTATGATCATTTGGCAATCATATGGCCGGACATATCAGAGATAACGGATTTGGATAGATGAGCGCGCTTGAGGTCGAGGCCGTACGGGCCTTCGTGATGATCGCCGATCTTCAGAGCTTCACCCGTGCGGCGGTGGCGCTTGGCTCGACGCAAGGGGCAGTCAGCGTCAAGCTGAAGCGGCTGGAAGAGCGGCTCGGCAAGAAGCTGATCGAGCGCACGCCCCGGCAGGTGCGCCTGTCGGCACAGGGGGAAACCTTTCTGGCGCCTGCAAGGGAGTTTCTGGCGGCCCATGAACGGGCGCTCGCGGCTCTTTCGGCCGAGCGCCGCCGCTTCCGGCTGGGCATCGCCGCCCATGTCATGGGGCCGGAGGTGCCGGCGCTGCTGGCCCGGCTCAAGTCGCTCGACCCCTGCCTGACGGTGGAGGTGATCGTCGACAATTCCCGGGTGCTGATCGAATCCTTCGAAAATGGTGCGCTGGATGCGGTGATCGCCCGCAGCGATGATGGCCGCCGCGATGGCGAGGTGCTGGGGCCCGAGCATTTCGGCTGGTTTGCCTCCCCCAGCTTCAAGCATCACGCGGGCGAGCCCTTGCGGATCGCCAGCCATCCCTCTGTCTGCACGGTCCGCGAAGTGGCGGTGCATCTGCTCAACGGGGCGGGCATTCCCTGGGTGGAGGTCTTTGTCGGCGGCACCACGGCCGTCATTGCGGCGCTGTCTGCCGGGCTGGCGGTGGCCGCCTTCCCCTGCCGCCTGGCGACGGCTGACATGGTGGAAGTCAGCGAAGCGCTGAACCTGCCGCCGATCCCCTCGCAGTCCATCGTGCTGCACTCTTCGCTGACCGACGCCAGAACCCGCGAAACCCTGCGCGCCATCACGGCGGTGTTCAGCGAGCACCGCCGCAACAGCAACCGGCAGATCAGCCTTCCGGCAGCGTGAGGCCTCTCACCCATTCCTTGTGCAGCAGGGCGAACTGGAACGTGTTCTCATAGACCGGATTGCCCGCCGCATCATTGCGGAAGCTGATGTAGTCCAGAAACAGGCCTTCCTTGCGCATGCCCAGCTTTTCGCACAGGCGCTGCGAGGCCTTGTTGTGGTCTTCCACGTAGGCATAGACCCGGCGGGCCTTGCAGGTGGTGAAGAGATGGGTGAAGAGCGCCCGCGCCGCCTCCAGCGCATAGCCTGCGCCGCCATAAGCGGGATTGAAGTTCCAGCCCACGGACCATGTGTCCTCTTCCTGCATGGCGAAGACATCGCCGATCAGTACGCCCGTGTCCTTCAGGGTAACCGCGAGATATTCGTCATCCAGGCCGCGCTTTCCGGCCTCCGCTTCTGCGGCCTGAAGGCTCTCCAGCCGCATCGACAGGAAGCAGCTCGCCACTGGTTCG
This sequence comes from Pannonibacter phragmitetus DSM 14782, assembly GCF_000382365.1. Lineage (GTDB taxonomy): Bacteria > Pseudomonadota > Alphaproteobacteria > Rhizobiales > Stappiaceae > Pannonibacter > Pannonibacter phragmitetus. Next base: position 13,544 of record NZ_KB908236.1, read on the forward strand.
CGCAGATAGGCATAGAGCCCTTCGCCATCGCTGCTGCGGAAATTGCGGATGATCAACCGGGCCGTTTCAATCGGCTGCATGAAAACTCCATGGTCAAACGTCTGTCCGGTGCCGCTGTGCCCGGCCGGGCCAGTGCAGCACCGCCCCGCAGGTGGGGCTTTGTCCGGGAAGTTCAATGACAAGAATGCCGCCAGCGCCGCTACTCGCCTGTGTGGACAAGCAAAAAGGCCAGCCTCTTGCGAGGCCGGCCTTTGCTCAGTTTCCGGAAATGCCGGGCTATCAGCCGACGATTTCGTGACCGGCGAACCAGAAGGCGATTTCTTCGGCAGCGGTTTCCGGAGCGTCGGAGCCGTGCACGGAGTTTTCGCCGATGGACAGGGCGAAGAGCTTGCGGATGGTGCCTTCGTCAGCGTTGGCCGGGTTGGTGGCGCCCATGACTTCGCGGTTCTTGGCAATGGCGTTCTCGCCTTCCAGAACCTGAACGATGGTCGGGCCGGAGGACATGGACTCGGTCAGTTCGCCGAAGAACGGACGGTCCTTGTGGACGGCGTAGAAGGCTTCGGCCTGACGCTGGCTCATCCACACGCGCTTGGAAGCAACGACGCGCAGGCCGGCTTCTTCGAGCTTCGCGGTGATGGCGCCGGTCAGGTTGCGCTTGGTGGCGTCCGGCTTGATCATGGAGAAAGTGCGTTCGATGGCCATTGGTCTCATCCTTTAAAAATACGGGTGCCGCGCATGCGGCGGTGAAGTGTGTGAAGGCCGCCCTTTTGGAGCGGCCGCGTTGCGCTGCGCCCCATCGGCTGACGGGCGCGGAAACTTGGCCGTTCCTATAGCTTTGCCTCGCGCGCCCCGCAAGGGGGGCGGCGCGAAAGACATGGGGCCCCTGCGCAAACACGCTGGCCGCACGTTGCCCTCTTGCAATGCGGGCCAAGCTCGCCCAAAGATCCGCCCATGTTGCAGATTTCAGACCTCACCTATCGCATCGGCGGCCGTCTTCTCATCGACAATGCCAGCGTCACCCTGCCCGCCCGCAGCAAGACCGGCCTCGTGGGCCGCAATGGCGCGGGCAAATCCACCCTGTTCAAGCTGATCACCGGCGATCTGACGAGTGAGGGCGGCTCCGTCAGCGTTCCGCGCCTTGCCCGCATCGGCCAGGTGGCACAGGAAGCACCGGGCACGGAGGAAAGCCTGATCGAGGTGGTGCTGGCCGCTGACACGGAGCGCGCCTCCCTGATGGCAGAAGCGGAAACGGCGAAGGACCCGGACCGGATTGCAGCCATCCACACCCGGCTTGCCGATATTTCCGCCCACACGGCAGAGGCCCGTGCTTCCGCCATTCTGCACGGCCTTGGCTTTGATGCAGAAGCGCAGAAGCGGCCCTGCTCGGCCTTTTCCGGCGGCTGGCGCATGCGTGTGGCGCTGGCTGCGGTGCTCTTCTCCGAGCCCGATCTGCTGCTGCTGGACGAGCCGACCAACTATCTCGATCTGGAAGGCACGCTGTGGCTGGAAAGCTACGTGGCGCGCTATCCGCATCAGGTGCTGCTGATCTCGCACGACCGCGACCTTCTCAACAAGGCGGTGGATTCCATCGTGCATCTGGACCGGGGCAAGCTGACCTTCTACCGCGGCGGCTATGACAGCTTCGACCGGCAGCGGCGCGAAACCATGATGCTGCAGCAGAAAGCCAAGGAAAAGCAGGACGCGCAGCGCAAGCATATGCAGGCCTTCGTCGACCGGTTCCGCGCCAAGGCCACCAAGGCCCGGCAGGCCCAGTCCCGCCTGAAGATGCTGGAGAGGATGGAGCCCATCGCCGCGCTGACCGAGGAAAGCGGCCGCCCGATCCATTTCCCCGATCCGCAGGGGCGCCTGTCGCCGCCGATCCTGAAGCTCGAAAATGTCTCGGTGGGCTATGACGGCAAGCCGGTCCTGTCGCGCCTGACGCTCAACATCGACACCGATGACCGCATCGCCCTGCTCGGCTCCAACGGCAACGGCAAGTCCACTTTCGCCAAGCTGATCTCCGGCCGTCTGGCAGCGCTCTCCGGCGAGGTGACCAGCGCCACCAAGCTGAAGATCGCCTTCTTCGCCCAGCATCAGCTGGATGAACTGCGCCCGAATGAAAGCGCCGTCCAGCATGTGCGCATGCTGATGCCGCAGGCGGCCGAAGCGCAGGTGCGCGCTCGCGTCGCCCGCTTCGGCCTGCCGACCGACCGGATGGAAACGCCGGCCAAGGATCTCTCGGGCGGTGAAAAGGCGCGGCTGCTGCTCGGCCTTGCCACTTTCGACGGGCCGAACCTGATCATCCTCGACGAGCCGACCAACCACCTCGACATTGACAGCCGCGAGGCGCTGGTTCTGGCGCTGAACGAGTTTCAGGGCGCCGTGGTGCTGATCTCGCACGACCGGCATCTGGTGGAAGCCTGCGCCGACCGGCTGTGGCTGGTGGCCGATGGCAAGGTCAGCACCTTCGACGGCGACATGGAAGACTACCGCCGCTACATCCTGCAAGGGCCGGATGCGGTGAAGAAGGCCCGCGAGGACGAGGCCAAGGCGGCCTCCGCCACGGACAAGCGGCGTGAAGCTGCCGAACGGCGCGCCCGCGAGGCACCCTTGCGCAAGAAGATCGAGGCGGCGGAAAAGGAAATGGCGCGGCTTTCCGACAAGATCGTCATGCTGGATGCCACCATGTCCGAACCGGACTTCTTCACCCGCGATCCCGAGCGGGCGGCGAAATTCGCCAAGGAGCGGGCCTATATCGAAAAGAAGCTCGTCACCACGGAAGAGGAATGGCTGCTGCTGTCAGCGGAGCTGGAAGAGGGGTGAGCGGTCTTCCGGCCGGGGTACCGTGCCCGCCGCACAGGCTCCGGCCCATTGTTGAGATTTGAGGCTGGGGCGGATCGGCCAAACGGTGCTGAAAGCAGTCCACTCCGCAGCTTCTCACCTTGTCATCCCCGCGAAAGGCGGGGATCCAGTACCCCCGGTATTTGGCATCTCATGCGCCGGGGCTACTGGATCCCGGTCTTGCCACTCCGCGCCAAACCGGGATGACACCGGTTGGGCTATTCCTGCCTTACAGGCTTTGCCTCAGCGGCCCTGGATCGCAGAGGCGCGTCCAGAATGACGGTGGAGAGGCAAAGCCCCCTAAAGCCACCCGTGCTGGATGGCCCAGATCACGCCCGTCACCGTCACCACCGAGGCCATGGTGCCGATCATGACGAGGCTGGAGGCGCGGTTGACGTAGACCTGATACTGCTGCGCGATGACGAAAACGTTGGTCGCGGGCGGCAGGCAGGCCATCAGGACGGCGGTCGCGATCCAGACCGGATCAAAGCCGCCGACCCAGGTCAGCATCAGATAGACCAGCACCGGGTGCAGGATCAGCTTCACCGCCAGAATGACCGGCAGCTCCAGCGGCACCTTTTCGATGGGGCGCTGCGCCACCGTCACGCCCATGGCAAAGAGCGCGCAAGGGGCCGCCGCACCGCTGAGGAATTTCAGCATGGTGTCCAGTCCCTGCGGCGGCTTGAAGCCGATGAAGGCCGCGCCGACGCCTGCAATCGTCGCCAGAATGAAGGGATGGGTGAAGACGCGCACCGCCACCTTCTTCATGGTCTGTGACAGATGCTCCTTTTCCGTTCCGGCCATGGCCATCATCAGCGGCGCGAGAATGAACATCAGCGTGTTGTCGAAGCACAGGACGAAAGCGGTCGGCACGGTGGCGGCCGGTCCCAGCACCGCCATGGTCAGACCCGGCCCCATGTAGCCGACGTTGGAATAGGAGCCGCCGATGGCCATGATGGTGGATTCGGGGATACTGCCCTTGGTCGCCAGCACGCCGATGCAGAAGCAGATGGCAAAGACCGTGTAGGTGACAAAGGTGGTCGCGGCCACGTAGCTGAGGTCGGTCAGCTGTTCCACCGGCGTCTCCGACAGGAGGCGGAAGAACAGGGCGGGCAGCGCGATATAGATGATGAAGAAGTTCATCCACGCCATGCCGGACGGCGGAATCTTGCTGAGCTTGCCCGCTCCGAAGCCCAGAAAGATCAGGCCGAAGAAGGGAAAGGCGAGCGCAATGACATCTTGCATGGCAGGATCCGGGACCTTTGGCCAAGACGTGGTGGGCCAAGACAGGGTGAGGATTGCGCAGTGACAGAGGATCTGCCGCTTGCAACCGGCATGTGGCTTGGGTAATCCACGCCTAACCTGTTCGCGCCAGACGGTCAATGAACCCTCTGGCTATGTGACGCGCCAGCCGGACACATGTGCCATCCGTGCATGCCCTGCCGGCCATGATCCGGATCCGACCGCTGCCCATGACCCCGCGCTCCCCGTTCCGCACTCTCGCATTGAAGGCTGAATGGGCCGTTCTGGCGGCTGTTGTGTTCCTGTTCCGCCTCGTGCCGGTGGACCGGGCTTCGGCCGCCATGGGCTTTCTGTGGCGCAAGCTTGCCCCGCTCAACAAGCGGCACAAAAGGGCGCTGAAGCATCTGGAGCTGGCCATGCCGGAGCTGACGGCGTCAGAACGCCGCCAGATCATCGACGGCATGTGGGACAATCTCGGCCGGGTAACCGCCGAAACCTTCCAGATCGACCGGATGATCCGGGATGAAAGCCGTTTCGAGCTGCTGGTGGATGCGCGCACCGATGCCATCCTCAACGGCGCTGGCCCTTGCGTCTTCGTGTCGATGCATTCGGCCTGCTGGGAGCTTTGCGTGACGCCCGCCTTCCAGCGCGGCCTGCCGATGGCTGGCGTCTATCAGGCACTGAAGAACCCCTATTCCGATGCTTTGCTGCGCAGCCTGCGCGGCACGCTCTATCCGCTCGGGCTTTATTCCAAGGGGCATCAGACGGCGCGCAAGCTGCTGTCCATCCTGCGCTCCGGCGGCGTCTTTGCCCTGATGGCGGACCTGCGCGAACGGCGCGGCGTGAAGGTGCCGTTCTTCGGGCGGGAGGCCTATGCGACGCCCGTTCCTGCCACCCTCGCCCGCGCCTGCGGCGTGCCGATCGTCATTGGCCGCGTGGTGCGGCTGGAAGGCGCCCGCTTCCGCATCGAGGGCATCTGCATCGATCCGGCCTCGGATGGAGACAAGGAGGCCGATATTCTGGCGACGACTGCCGCCATCCATGCCCAGTTCGAGGCATGGATCCGCGAAGTGCCGGAGCAATGGATGTGGATCCACCGCAAGTGGGCGGATTGATCCGCTGCTTGCCCTTCCGTCTTTCGGTGAATTGCTGCTCCGCACCATGATGCTATAGCTGTGGTCCAGAAGACCGGAGGAGCCGCAGCATGATGAAGACACCACGCGCCTTTTACGCCCCGCTTGCCATTGGCGCGCCGGCGCCCTTCCGCGACCTGCCGGTGCGGCTGGAGCGCATGATCCATTTCGTGCCGCCGCATCTGGAAAAGATCCGCGCCAAGATCCCGGATCTCATTTCGCAGGTGGATGTGATCCTCGGCAATCTGGAAGACGCCATCCCCGCCGATGCGAAGACGGCAGCCCGGCATGGCTTCATCGAAATGGCGAGGGCGAATGATTTCGGCAGCACTGGCTTGTGGACCCGCGTCAACTGCCTCAACAGCCCCTGGTTTCTCGATGACATGCTGGAGATCATTCCGGCCGTGGGCCACAAGCTCGACGTGGTGATGCTGCCGAAGGTCGAAGGCCCCTGGGACATCCATTATCTCGATCAGCTGCTGGCCCAGCTCGAAGCCCGCGCGGGCCTGATGAAGCCGATCCTCATTCATGCCATTCTGGAAACGGCTGAGGGAGTGAAGAATGTGGAGGCCATCGCCACCGCCTCGCCGCGCATGCATGGCATGAGCCTCGGACCGGCGGACCTTGCCGCCTCGCGCGGCATGAAGACGACCCGTGTCGGAGGCGGCCATCCCGGCTATGCGGTGCTGGCGGATGAGGATGGCAGCGGTGCACCCCGCGCCCGCATGCAGCAGGACCCATGGCACTATACGGTGGCCCGCATGGTCGATGCCTGCATGTCGGCCGGCCTCAAGGCCTTCTATGGCCCCTTCGGCGACTTCTCCGATCCCGCTGCCTGCGAAGCGCAGTTCCGCAACGCCTTTCTGATGGGCTGCCTTGGGGCCTGGTCGCTGCATCCGTCTCAGGTGGACATCGCCAAGACCGTGTTCAGCCCGGACCCGGCGGAAGTTGCGTTTGCGCGCCGGATTCTGGACGCCATGCCGGACGGCAGCGGCGCCGTGATGATCGACGGCAAGATGCAGGATGATGCCACCTGGAAACAGGCCAAGGTAATTGTTGACCTTGCACGCCTTGTTGCGGCACGCGACACCAAGTTTGCAGAGGTTTACGGACTCTAGACGGTTCCCTATTATAAGGGAAAGTCTTCACCGCGCGCTGACGCCGCATCGTGCCCCTCCACACCCTGGGGCGTCTGCGCCGGTTCAAGCCACGGTGACAGTCATGCGTACGGCAAAATTCAAGATCGGACAGGTCGTCCGCCACAAGGTCTATCCCTTCCGGGGGGTGATCTTCGATGTGGATCCGACCTTCTCCAACACCGAGGAATGGTGGAACGCCATTCCCGAGGATGTCCGCCCGAGCCGGGATCAGCCCTTCTATCATCTCCTCGCGGAAAACGAGGAAACCGAATACGTCGCCTATGTGTCCGAGCAGAACCTCGTGCCGGACAACACGGGCGAACCGGTGCGCCATCCGCAGATCGAGGAGATCTTCGAAGAGCAGGATGACGGCTCCTACCTGCCGCGCTCAAGCGGCCTGCATTGAGGCAGGCCGCTTGAGCGGCCCGCTTGCGGCATCTGCAAGGCCCAAATGAAAACGCCGCCCGGTTTCCCGCGCGGCGTTTCGTGTTCATATAAGCATAGACCAGCCAATCAGTTGCCCGACTGGGTCTGTTCCTTCTGCTTGTCGATCAGCTTCTGACGGGCTTCGTCAGCGCGGCGCTGCAGCTCGCTCTGAAGCTGTTCCTGCTTCTTCTGGATTTCGCCCACATCCATGGCGGCGCCGTCATAGATCTTGGTGAAGCCTGCAAGCGTCAGTTCCAGCGGAACCGGCTTTGCCTGCTGGTTCAGGGCGGTGATGACGAGCTTGGAGCCCTTCTTCAGCTGGGCGACGAAGGCCTCGTCAATCACGAGTTCCGAATAGCACGCATTCGGGAAGCAGATGCCATACTTGGCTTCGGTCTGCTTGCCGGCATCGATCTGCACGCGCATGCCCGGCTGGATCAGCATGCCGGTCGGCACGGCGATGAGCAGCGTCTTGCGGGCTTCGCCACTGATTTCGCGAATCGCAACCGACGACAGGAACTGACCCGTGGCAGTCCGCAGCTCCTGCGTCACAAGGCAGATTTCCTTGTTCACGCTCGGATCGGTATTGCACACCTTGACCCAGGGGGACTCAGCCTCGGCCTGCTGCGCCGAAACAGCGGCCGTACCGCCAAGCATGGCAAGCGCAGCGACCGCACAGCCCGCCATCCCCCTCATCAGAAAACTCTTCATTCGAAACATCCTCGATTGTGCGTTCGCTCTTCCAGGCCTTGCGTTCCCCACGGCCCCGCGCGTCCAGCGGAACTGCCGCCGTTACGCTGGCCAACATCACCAGCCCCGATGCCGGAAGATTGCGGCAACAGGGTGACCCTTCACCTGCGCGGGCCCATGTTTAACCGCATCGTGAGCGGATTTCCAGCGTCTCCGGGCACGAATGCGCGGGTGGCCACTGGTGTGTTACCATTCCGGGGACAGAATCAAGACGGACATACATCACACAATGGCTTTTTCCCTGAAAACTGTTTCTGGAAAGACCGGACGCGCGGCGGCTTTCCGCCGGTTCGCGCTGGCTTTTCCAGTCTTTGTGCTGGCAGCGGGCGGTTTGACCTTCACGCAGGACTGCCGCGCTCAGACCCCGGGAACAGCTGCTGCGGGCGAGGAAAACCCGGCCCCGTGGGTCCATGGAATCGCAATGCATGGTGATCCGGCCCTGCCTGCGGACTACACACATTTTCCTTATGCGAATCCCGGTGCGCCCAAGGGCGGCACTTTGACGCTGGGGGTGCAGGGCACGTTTGACAGCCTCAATTCCTTCGTGGTGCAGGGCGGCTTCACCAGCGCGCGCGGCATGAAGGAGCGGCAATTCGGGGAAAACATCATCGAAAGCCTGATGGTGCGCTCCAACGCTGAAGCTTTCTCGCTCTACGGCCACCTCGCCGAAGCCGTCCGCATGGCCGAAGACCGGTCCTGGATCGAATTCCGCCTGAACCCGAAGGCGAAGTTCTCGGACGGCAGCCCCTTCACGGTCGAAGATGTGATCTTCTCGCTCGACATCATGCGCGAGAAAGGCCGCCCTCCCTTCCGCAACTGGTATGCCGAGATCGAGAAGAGTGAAGTCACCGGTGAAAGAACCGTCCGCTTCACCTTCAAGAACAACGAGAATCGCGAATTGCCGCTGCTCATTGCGCTGGCGCCAATGTTCTCGAAGGCCGCGACCGATCCGGCCACATTCGACAAGTCCAGCCTGAAGCCGCCGCTTGGCACCGGCCCCTATGTCTTCGCCGAGATCGTCCCCGGTCGGCGGGCCGTGTACCGGCGAAATCCGGATTACTGGGGCAAGGATCTGCCCTCCAAGCGCGGCATGGACAATTTCGACGAGATTCGCATCGAATATTACCGCGACGAGACCACCTTGCAGGAAGCCTTCCGCAAGGGGCTGATCGATGTGCTGCCCTTCAACAATCCCTCCCGCTGGGCCAATGGCTTCGACTTCCCGGCGGCGAAGGAAGGCAAGGTGGTGCGCAAGGAGATCGTCAAGGGCATTCCGCCGGTGATCCAGGGCCTTGCCTTCAACACGCGCCGTCCGGTCTTTGCCGACAAGCGCATGCGCAAGGCCCTGTCGATGCTGTTCGATTTCGAATGGATCAACCGCAATCTCTATGCGGGCCTTTATGACCGCACCGCAGGCTACTGGGACAAGTCGGAGCTGTCGTCCATCGGCCATCCGGCCAGCGAACGGGAGAAGGAGCTTCTGGCCCCCTTCCCCGGCGTTGTTGACCCGGATGTGATGGCGGGCGCCTGGATACCGGCGCAGACCGATGGTTCGGGACGCGACCGGGCCGTGCTGCGCGATGCCATGGCCGTGCTGAAGGAGGCCGGATACACCCTCGACGGCCGTGTGCTCAAAGCTCCTGATGGCCAGCCGGTCAGTTTCGAGATCATGACCAAGAACGAGGACGAAGAAAAGATCGCCCTCGCCTATGCACGCAATCTGGATGTGATCGGCATCAAGGCAAACGTGCGTACCGTGGACCCGTCCCAGTTCGAGGACCGCCGCATCAAGTTCGACTTCGACATGGTGTTCCACATGTGGAGCTCTTCTCTCTCGCCTGGCGGCGAGCAGATGGGGCGCTGGTCCATGGCCGCAGCCGACACACCCGGCTCGTTCAACATCACCGGCGCCAAGGAGCCCGCAATTGACGCGATGATCGCCGCGATGGTCGCATCACACAGCAAGGAAGACTTCATATCGGCCGTCCGGGCGCTCGACCGTGTTCTGATTTCAGGCCGTTACGCCGTGCCCTTGTTCCATCCGCCTGCGGAATGGCTTGGACATTGGACCAGAATCACGTCACCTCAGATAGACCCGATTTACGGTTTCGAAACCACGACGTGGTGGAAAACCGAAGGCGCCAACTGAGACCCGGCAAGGGACCAGGATCATGATTACAACGCCTGCAGACTCCATCGAACGCAACCGCCTCAGCGCTTTCTGGGGCCGCGTGACGCTCGACGAGATCTTCCGCAAGACGGCTGCCGCCAATCCGGACCGGCTCGCCCTCGTGGACGCGCCCGACCGTTCCTCCTGGACCGGCGGCGAGGCCCGCCAGCTGACCTACGGCCAGGCCGAGCGGGAGATCCAGAAGCTCGCCGCCTTCTACGCCGCCGTTGGCCTGTCCACAGACCATGTGATCGGCATTCAGGCGCCGAACACGGTGGACACGGTGATTGCCTTTCTGGCCGCGCTCAGGGCCGGGCTGATCGTCTCGCCCCTGCCCCTGCACTGGCGGCAGAAGGACGTTCTGGAAGCGCTCAACAGCCTCGGGGCCAAGGGCCTTGTGGCGGCGGACAGGCTGGAGACGCGGCAAGTGGGCCATGCCGCCCGCGATGTGGCAGCCGAGCTGTTCAGCCTGCGTTTCGTCTTTGGTCTCGGCAAGGATATTCCGGATGGATTGATCGAACTGGGCCCCGTGCTTGCAGAGATGGGCGATGACATGCCCGCCCCGCAGCTGTCACGGCCCAATTCGGCCGAACATACGGCAACGGTCACCTGGTCGCGCAATGGCGCCGAGCCGATGCCCGTGACCCGCAGCCACAATCAGTGGATTGCCGCCGGCTTCATGCCCTATCTCGAAACACGCCTGCCGGATGGGGCCAGCATTGTTGTTCCCTATGCCTTCAGCGGCATGACGGGTGTCGGCGCCGGGATGGTGCCATGGCTCCTGTCCGGCGGCACCATGCACCTGCATCACCCCACCTCGCTGCAGCGCCTTGCGGCCCATGCCGAGGCCGTGGAAGCCGACTATGTGCTGACGCCCGGCCCGCTGGCCGAGGCGCTGGATGTGCGGCTGGGCCGCAAGTCCACCAGCATCGTTGCGTGCTGGAGCATTTCCTCGCCGCAGGCCACCACCTTCGTGCCGCGCCACCAGCTGGTGGATCTGCATGTGGCAGACGAGTTCGCGCTGGTCGCAAGGCTGCGCGGCAAATCGGCCCGCATCCATCCCATTCCGCTTGGCAGCTTCGGCGCCCCGGCCGGAACCGATGTTTCCGCCGGTGTCCTGGAGATCAAGACGGAAGGCGGCGAGAACGGCAATCCGCACAAGCTGCTGGCCCGTGGTCCGATGGTTGCCGATGCTGGCTGGAAAACCGGACGCAAGGCCGGTCCGGGTCCACTGACTGACGCGGCCGGTTTTCTCCGGACGGGCGTTTCCGTGATCCCCGTCGAGGGCGGGCTTGCCGGGTTCGGCATTCCGGGCGAACTGGCCCCCGGCGCCGGTGCGCTGGAAGGGATCGATCAGATCTACGCCGCTTATGACGAGGTGACGGAGGCTGCCGCTTTTTTGGTGGATGATCCGATCCTGGGCGCAAAGCTCCATGCGGCCCTTGTTATGCGCCCCGGCTGCTCGCCCGATGCCCGTGCCTTCTTTGCCTGGCTCGACACCGAACGGGTTGACCTCGCCAAGGTGCCCACACGTGTGCTGATGCTGCAGGCACTCCCGAGGCTGGAGGATGGCAGTGTCGACCGGCACCGGCTGGCGGCACGGCTTCAGCGCCAGGACCGGCAGGTGGCATGATCAATGGCGGCCTTTGACGGAGATGGCGACAGCGCCCTCGTCTGGCAGGGGCCTGTATGGCGTATTGGCCCGGAGCCCGTGTTTGGGGCTGGCGCTCCCGGCTGGCCGCGTGAGCTGGACCTTCTGACGGCAAGCGATGACGAGCTGACAGAGCTGCCGGCTGCCGTGGTGGTCAGGCTGGACGAGACGCTTGCCCCACTGGCGCGCCTCGCCAGAGCCGAAAGCAAGCTGCCGGTGGAGGTGCCCGCCCTGCTTCTGTGCGGTGCCGGAAGCGCTGTTGGCCTGCCGCTGCGCCGCTCCCACGGCCTTGTGGACGCGGATATCCCCGAATCAAGCCTTTTCCGGATGATCTGTTCGCGCCAGCGCGCCATTCTGCGCAGCGATGAGGCGCGCATCCGGCGCGCCGTCTTTGGCCGCGTGCCCAGCTACGGCTCCGCTCCGCATCAGCAGGGCGGCTCCAGCCTTCTGGTCGCCGGTCTTGGCCGCCGTTTCATCGAGCTCTTCGACGCCCGCGCAAGAAATGTGGATCTGATCGGCGCCCTGTCCGCCGACATGGCCGAGAACTACCTTTCCCAGCGCGCTTTCGATGCAGTGATCATCGAGGCCGGGATAGAGGACAGTCTCGATCTGGTCGAACGCATCCGCCGCGATGCCCGCTTCTCCCAGATCCCCGTGCTGGCCTTCGCCGAAGACCGGCAGGAAGTGGCCGCCCTGTTCGAGATGGGCGTCAATGACGTTCTGCATGGCGATCTGACGCGGGCGATGCTGTCGGCAAGGCTTGCCAGCGCCATACGCATGGGCAAGCGGCGGCGTCTGGCGGACCGGCTGCTGGCGGAAAGCCGCGTCTGGCTGCTGCGTCAGGCGGGCGAAGACGGGCTGCCGCAGCCGCTTTATCAGGCCTATCTGCGCCGCAGCGCCGATCAGGCGGCACTGCGTGGGCTGTTCCTTGACGAGATCCGCCTTTATCCCGGGGAAGATGCGGCCGGTATTCCGGTCACGCAGCTTGCGGGCGACCTTTCGGGCACAATCCTCTCCATCGCCGATGCCACCAGCCGGGAGGAAGACCTCATCTGCTATGTGGCGGGCCGGGGACCTGTGGCTGTGCTGAAGCATGAGCAGGCCGGACCGAGCCTGAAGCGGCGCATCAATGCCATTCTTGGGTCAACCCTTTTGTAAGCAGCGCAGCGGATATCCGTCCTGGTTGCCCTTGCGTGGCTCAACAAGTCTGTCTAGCCTGACTCTACATGAGCCCGCAGCCAGGAGGCAGCCATGGCGGATCAGCCGCCCCTTACCGTCGATGTCATCTCAGATGTCATGTGCCCCTGGTGCTACATTGGCAAACGCAGGCTGGAGAAAGCCATCCGGCAGGTGCCGGAGTTGAGCATCGAGGTGCGCTGGCACCCTTTCCAGCTCGATCCGTCGCTTCCGCGTGAAGGCAAGGACCGGGAGACCTATCTGAACGGGAAATTCGGAGGCCCAGCCAAGGCAGCCGCCATCTACCAGCGGGTGAGCGCAGCAGGCGCGGAAGAAGGCATCGCCTTCGCCTTCGACAGGATCCGCGTGTCTCCGAACACGCTTGACAGCCATCGCCTCATCCTCTGGTCCCGGGCGGACGGGCTGCAGGATGAAGTGGTGGAGCGGCTGTTCCGGGCCTATTTCATTGAAGGACGCGATCTGTCCAAAGCCTCGACACTGGTCGATATCTCGGCCGAAGCGGGCATGGAATCCGATCTCGTTGCCCAGCTTCTGGAAACGGACAGCGACCTTGCCAAGCTGCGCAGCCAGATCGAGCAGGCCGGCGGCATGGGTGTCACCGGCGTGCCCTTCTTCATCATCGACGGCCGCTTTGCGATTGCCGGAGCGGAAACCGCCGAAACGATCGCCGCCGCGCTTCTGCATGCCGACGCGACGCGCACAGCCGATGAACCGGTGACGGTGAACTGACACGTAACACCTGACTGCGGACCCGGTGCCGCAGTCAGGCCCTTTTACTCACGGCAGCGGCAGAACCTCGCCCTTGGCGCCGACCAGCTTGGCGAACTGCACCATACGCTTGCGCAGCCGCTCGCCATCCAGCATCGCCAGATCTCCCGGCAGGGTTATGGTCAGGCTGTCTTCATCCCGTTCGATCGACGTCTTGAGCAGCGAACCGGGCATTGAGGCTGAGACAAGAGAAGCCACCCGCAGCGCCGCACCCAGAATGCGGGCCCGTTCCTTCAACCGGGTCGGGGCCAGTTCGCGCAGACGCGGTGACAGGGCATCGTCAATCAGTCCCTGATGGCGGAAGAACACCGTCATTGCCAGATAGGCGCGGCCCGCATGGTCGATGCCGGCAAAGGCTGCGTTGGAAATGATGTTGAGGCTCTGCTCGCCGCGATAATCGGGGTGCGCGCGCCAGCCGATATCGGACAGAAGACAGGCTGCATGGCGCAGGCGCATCTCTTCTTCGGTTTCATCCACCCCGATCACTGGCATGAGCTGGTCGGTCCATGTGATCAGTTCCTCCGCATATTGCGGCGAACGGGCGCGCAGATGCGCCAGCTCACGGGCCGATTCCAGAAGCGGATCCTGACGGCGGATGGCAGGCGGCAGGTGCTCGTAGAGCAGCCCCTCGCGCACACCGGTGGCCGACATGACCACCCGGTCGGCCTTCATGGCCCGCAGCACCCGCTCCATCACGATGGCCCCGAAAGGCAGCAGCGCGCGGCGCTGGCGGGAGATGACGTCAATGAAGTCCAGCGTGTTGACGTCCCGGGTGGAGACCACCCGGCAGAACTCGATCGCCTCTTCCGCCGGAATGGCATAGTTGTGCATCACATGCAGCGGATAGCCCGCCTGGAAGAGATGCAGCCGGGCCAGAGAGCGCCAGGTCCCGCCGACCGCGTAGAACGTATGCCGGGCAGTGCGGGCAGGCCAGTTGGCCTTGGCCAGCGCATCGTCCACGATCTTCTGCGCGCGCGGAATACGTCCGCCAGAGGCTTCCTGCAGGCGCAGGCCGCCCAGAGGGAAGGTCTCCCCCGCGCCCGGACCGCGGGCGCCGATGCTGACCAGCTCAAGGCTGCCGCCGCCCAGATCGCCGACGACCCCATGCGGCTTCCAGAAGCCGGCCATGATGCCCAGAGCCGAGTAATAGGCCTCTTCAGGCCCGTTGAGAATGCGCACCGTCTGGCCGGTCACACGTTCCACTTCGGCAACGAAAGCCGCGCCGTTGCTGGCATCCCGGGCGGCTGCCGTTGCCAGCACATAGACCGCCTTCACGTCCAGATGGCTGCACAGGAACCGGAACCGGCTCAGCGCCGCAAGGGCCGAAGCGGTCGATTCTTCGGCAAGTTCCCCGGTGGTGGCAATGCCCCGGCCAAGGCCTGCCAGCACCTTTTCGTTGAACAGGATTGTCGGGGAGCGCGCTTCCCGTTCATAGACGACTAGGCGGACCGAATTCGATCCGATGTCGATCACTGCGACCGGCCCGCTGCCATTGAAACGGCCGCGGGCCGGAGGATGCTTTTCGCTTGAATCAGCCACGCTTTGGCCGCTCCATGAAGGGTTTAGGTCTGTCAGCATTGAGCGATTTGCCACGGCCCGAGAGTGAAGGGTTTGTCATGAAATACCGGTGGGCGTTGAAAGGTTCCTCGCCCGGTCCCGGAATGATGCGCTTGTGGGTGCCATCGGCCAGAATGCGCCAGCTCTGCTGATTGTCGCGCAGGTTGGCGACCATGATCTGGTCCAGCACCTGCTCATGCACCGTCGGCGTCAGCATGGGCGCAAGGATTTCCACGCGCCGGTCGATGTTGCGCGGCATCATGTCGGCCGAACCGATGTAGACATGCGCCTGCGGAGACGGCAGGCCATGGCCATTGCCGAAGCAGAAGATGCGGCTGTGTTCGAGGAACCGGCCGATAATGGACTTGGCGCGGATGTTCTCGGAGAGGCCCGGAATGCCGGGCCTGAGGCAGCAGATGCCGCGCACCACCAGATCGATCTGCACACCTGCCTGGCTCGCCCGGTAGAGCGCATCGATGATGCCGGCATCCACCAGCGAATTCATCTTCATCCAGATCTGCGCCGGGCGCCCTGCCCGTGCGTGTTCGATCTCGGCTTCCGTCAGTTCCATGATGCGCTTGCGCATGGTCACGGGCGAAACGGCCAGCCGCTTCAGTTCGGCAGGTTCCGCATAGCCGGTGATGTAGTTGAAGACGCGCGCCGCATCCTGACCGATTTCCGGATCGTCGGTGAAATATGACAGATCCGTGTAGATGCGCGCCGTGATCGGGTGATAGTTGCCCGTGCCGATGTGGACATAGGTTTTCAGCTCGCCATTCTCGCGGCGCACCACCATGGAGAGCTTGGCATGGGTCTTCAGCTCGATGAAGCCGAACACCACCTGCACGCCCGCCCGCTCCAGATCGCGCGCCCAGCGGATGTTGGCTTCCTCGTCGAACCGTGCCTTCAGTTCCACCAGCGCCGTGACCGACTTGCCGGCTTCGGCAGCTTCAGCCAGAGCCTTGACGATGGGCGAGTCCTTTGAGGTCCGGTAAAGCGTCTGCTTGATGGCCACAACATCCGGGTCCTGCGCCGCCTGTCGCAGGTATTGCACCACCACATCGAAGGATTCGTATGGATGGTGGACGATGATGTCCTTCTGAACGATGGAGGCGAGGCAATCGCCGCCATGTTCGCGGATGCGCTCGGGGAAGCGCGGTGTGTAGGGTGTGAACTTCAGGTCGTCCCGGTCCATGGCGACCAGCTGGGACAGGTTGTCCAGCGCCAGCAGGCCATCCACCAGGAAAATCTCGTTGTCCGTCACGCCAAGCGCATTGGCGACGAACGCCCTGAGCGAGGCCGGGGCATTGGCATCGATCTCGAGCCGGATCACCGAGCCGCGGCGGCGGCGCTTGAGGGCGGATTCGAACAGGCGGACCAGATCCTCCGCCTCTTCCTCGATTTCAAGATCGCTGTCACGGATGACCCGGAAGGTGCCCTTGCCGCGAATCTCGTAGCCAGGGAACAGGCGGCCGATGAAGAGCCCGATCACCTTCTCGATGGTGATGTAACGGACCTCACCCTCGCCCTGCCCCAGATCCGGCAAGCGGACGAAACGGTCGATATGGGCAGGCAGGCGGATCAGCGCCGTCATGCCGCGCCCGCCCTTCACCGGCACCAGCTCGAACACCAGCGAGAAGCCCAGATTCGGAATGAAGGGGAACGGATGCGCCGGATCGATCGCCAGCGGCGTCAGCACCGGGAAGATATGGGCGAGGAAATGGCCTTCCAGCCAGTCGCGTTCCGCCTCAGCGAGGTCCGTCGCCAGCAGAATGCGGATGCCGGCGCCGACCAGCTCCGAACGGATCTGCCGCCACAGGCGCTGCTGCTCGCTCTGCAGGCGCTGGCAGGCCGTGCCGATCTTCTCCAGCTGTTCGGCCGGTGTCAGGCCATCGTCGGAGCGCTGGCTCACATCCGCGCGCAGCTGCCCCCTGAGGCCCGCGACACGTACCATGAAAAATTCATCGAGATTGTTCGCCGAGATCGACAGGAAGCGCAGGCGCTCCAGCAGCGGGTGATCCTTGTTGATGGATTCCTCAAGCACCCGGTGATTGAACTGCAGCCAGGAGAGTTCCCGGTTCATGAACCGGGCCGGCGACTGCATCATCTGCTCCACCGCCGCAGGATCAACAGCATTCTGCTGAGGTACAGGCTGGGCGCCCTCTACTTGAGGTGCTGCCGGTGTCTCTTCCCTGTCAACCAAAGTGCTGCTCCCGTTTCAATTTGTTCTCAGGCGCTGCCTGTCTGCCGCTCAAGCACCTTGCCCGCAAGGCTGCGGGTGATGCGGCTGCCTGCGGCCAGCGCCTCGGCGTCCAGCGCGGCCACCAGACGGCCGGCAACGCCAAGCGAGCGTTCCATGCGCACGACAAGATAGTCCACCACCCCTTGGTCAATGGCAACCTGCCGGTCGGCAAAGAGCTTCACAAGGACACAGCGCAAAAGCCCGTCATCCGGCTCCAGAATTTCCACAGGTGTCGCAGCCCTGAGGCGCGAGACCAGATCCGGCAGCGTCAGCGGCCAGCTTGATGGCCAGGTGCGGCTGGTGATGAGAAGGCTTGCCCCCGCCTGCCGCGCCGCATTGATGAGATGGAACAGCGCCGTCTCGTCAAAGCCCCGGTGGGCATCCTCGACAGCGACAGCCCCGGCAGCTACGAGATCCGCCACCTTTTCAGAGGTGAGATCACGGGCCTGAATGACCACTGCACCCGACAGCGCCCGCCAGATTTCCACCAGATGCGTCTTGCCGCTGCCCACGGGACCAGCCAGCACGGTGACGGGCGCAGGCCAGTCAGGCCAGGACTCGATCATCTCCAGTGCGGCATGATTGGCCTCGCCTTCCAGGAAATCATCCCGGCTCAGTGCCTGCTCATGCGGCAGGATCAGGGGTAGCTGGCGCGGTGTGTCAGCCATGGTCTCTCAGGCTTTGAACTCTACTCGTCAGATGCTCCGGGTCCCTCCGGAACGCCCGTATCCTTGTACAGGGCACTGGCTAGGTACTGCCTCAGCGCGAAGCGCGCAAGCACGCCCACCATTGCAGCTGCCGGAACAGCCACAAGCATACCGACAAATCCAAAGAGATATCCAAAGGCAAACAGGGCAAACATCAGCCACACCGGATGCAGGCCGACACTGCTGCCCACCAGTTTCGGCTGCAGGATGTTGCCTTCCAGAAACTGCCCCACGCCAAAGACGGCGGCCACGGCGGCAATCCAGTGCCAGTCGGGCCAGAACTGCACCAGCGCCACAGACATGGAGGCAATGAAGCCGAGCGCTGCGCCGACGAAGGGAATGAAGCTGACGAGCCCGGCAGCAATGCCGATCAGCAGCCCGAAATTGAGCCCCAGCATCACCAGCGACACCGCATAGAAGAGGCCCAGCAGCAGGCAAACGGACACCTGCCCGCGCACGAAACCGGCCACGGCGCTGTCCATTTCACGTGCAAGGCCCCGGATGGTTTCCAGATGCTGGCGCGGCAGCCAGCTGTCGATGCGCTCGATCATGTTGTCCCAGTCGAGCAACATGTAGAAGGCCACCACGGGCGTAATCACGAAGAGCGAGAGGATCGACATCAGCGCCTGACCGCCGCTCCAGACGGATTTCAGCACACCGCCAATCCAGCTTGCTGCCTTGCCCATGATGTCGCCGAGGGAGGATTGCAGATCCTCGACCCGCAGGCCGCTGAACTTGGTAATCCGGTCACCCAGCTGCTGGGTCAGCAGATCCTGAAGGGAGCGTACAAGGCCAGGCAGCTTGTCGACAAATCCCAGCATCTGATTGCCGAGAACCGGCACCAGCAGCACCAGAACGATCACCAGAACGACGACAAACAGCAGCAGAATCATCAGCGTGGCCGCCAGCCGGCTGAGGCCCCGGCGCTCGAACCAGTCGGCCACCGGGTCCAGCAGATAGGCCAGCGCCATGCCGGCCACGAAGGGCAGCAGAACCGCGCTGAACAGCATCATGAACAGGATGAAGACCACAAGGGACAGAAGCCAGAACTGGACCTGCCGGCGTAAGGTCATGATGCAACTCCGTTCCGCACCGCAACAATGAGCATATGAGCGCGATAGGGACAGTTTCAGGCCGCAAGGTCAAGCCGGAAGCTGCCAGCCACCTCCCTTGGCAGATGCCGTCCACGGCTCATGCAGGCGCAATTGGCGGTTTTTCGTGATGTGCAGCCTCTCAGCCGTTGCAAGGCGGCCGAAAATCGGGCATTGCGCTGGCAAACCGCAACCGGCACGGAGACTTGACCCATGAGCGCGCAGGACAGCCAGGGGAAGAACGGCCTCACCTATTCCCAGTCAGGCGTCGATATTGACGCAGGCAACGCTCTGGTCAAGCGCATCGCGCCGCTGGTCAAGGCCACCGCCCGCTCCGGCGCGGACAGCGCCATCGGCGGCTTCGGCGGCATCTTCGACCTGAAAGCCGCAGGCTTCTCCGACCCGCTGCTGGTTGCCGCCAATGACGGCGTCGGCACCAAGCTGAAGGTCGCCATCGACACCGGCTGCCATGACACCGTGGGCATCGATCTTGTTGCCATGTGCGTCAATGATCTGGTCGTTCAGGGCGCCGAGCCGCTGTTCTTCCTCGACTATTACGCAACCGGCGCGCTGGATGTCGACACGGCAACCTCTGTTGTCGGCGGCATTGCGGAAGGCTGCAAGATCGCCGGCTGCGCGCTGATCGGCGGCGAAACGGCGGAAATGCCGGGCATGTATGGCAAGGGCGACTATGACCTTGCAGGCTTCGCGGTTGGCGCCGTCGAGCGCGATGGCCTGCTGCCGCGCCCTGACGTTCAGGAAGGCGATGTTCTCCTCGCCCTCGCCTCTTCCGGTGTGCATTCCAACGGCTATTCGCTCGTCCGCAAGATCGTCGAGGTCTCCGGCCTCACCTATGAGAATGCGGCCCCCTTCGCGGATGGCCGCAAGCTGGGCGAAGCCCTGATGACGCCGACGCGCATCTATGTGAAGCCGCTGCTGGCGGCACTCAAGGCCACCTCCGGCATCAAGGCGCTGGCCCATATCACCGGCGGCGGCCTGCCGGAAAACCTGCCGCGCGTGCTGCCGAAGGGCACCAATGCGCGCATCGATCTGTCCGCCGTTTCCGTTCCCCCGGTCTTCGGCTGGCTCGCCGCCACCGGCAATGTCGCCGAAAAGGAAATGCTGCGCACCTTCAACTGCGGCGCCGGCATGGTCGTGGTCGTTTCTGCTGACAGCGTTGAGGCCGTGAAGGCAGCCCTTGAAGCCGAAGGCGAGACCGTTGCCATCATCGGCCGAATGGAAGCCGGTGCCGAAGGCGAAAGCGAAGTCGTCTTCGACAATCACCTCAGCATTTTCGCATGACCGTGAGCCGAAAGCGCACCGCCGTTCTGATTTCGGGCCGGGGCAGCAACATGCTGTCGCTGATCGAGGCTGCGAAGGACCCTGCCTATCCGGCAGAGATCGTCCTCGTTGTCTCAAACCGGCCGGATGCAGGCGGCATTGCCCGGGCGGAGAGCTTTGGCATTCCGGCCAAGGTTCTCGATCACAAGACCTTTGGCCGTGACCGGGAAGCCTTCGAGCGCGCGCTGGACGCCATGCTGGTGGCAGAAGGCATCGAACTGGTGGTGCTCGCCGGTTTCATGCGGCTGATGACGCCCTGGTTCGTGGAGCGCTGGAACGGGCGGATGATCAACATCCACCCTGCCCTGCTGCCGTCCTTCAAGGGCCTTCACACCCACGAGCGTGCGCTGGAAGCGGGCGTGCGCCTGCATGGCGCGACCGTGCATTTCGTCTCGCCCGGCATGGACGAAGGCGCCATCATTGCGCAGGGCGCCGTACCCGTGCTGTCCGGCGACACACCAGAAGCACTGGGCGCAAGGGTGCTGACCGTCGAGCACCAGATCTATCCGCAGGCGCTGGCGCTGGTTGCCTCCGGTCAGATGCAGCTGGAAGATGGCAAGGCCGTCTGCCGCGCTGCGGCTGAGAATGCCGAAGGCCGCCTCATAGCGCCGCGCTGGTAGTCGTCACAACTCCAGCCCGCCCGTCCCGATCCCCGCCGCTTCCTCATAGGCCAGCGCAAATTCCAGTGTCTGCCGGTCCGCCCGTGGCGCGCCGATGAGCTGCACGCCGGCCGGCAATCCGCCTGACCCAAAACCTGCAGGGACGGCAGCCACGGGGAGGCCCGCCAGCGTCGGGCCAATGACCACTTCCATCCAGCGGTGATAGGTGTCCATCGTCCGCCCTCCGATCTCACTGGGCCAGGGCAGATTGACATCGAAGGGAAACACCTGCGCTGACGGCAGGATCAGGAAGTCGTAAGTCTCGAACATGCGCCGCATCACGCCGTGCCAGCTGGTGCGCACCACGGAAGCGGTGTGAATGTCTGCCGCGCTCTTGCTCAGGGCCTGCTCGAATTCGTAATGCATCTGGGCGTTGAGCTTCGAGCGTGCCTCCGGCTTGTCGTAGAACCCGCGCAGGCCATGAGCGACGGAGAAGCTGCGCAAGGTCAGCCAGCAGTCCCACAGCTTTGCAAAGTCGAATGGCGGCGTCACCTCCACCACCTCGCAGCCCATGGCGGACAGCACATCCAGCGCCTTTCGGCAGACCTCAAGCACGCCCGGCTCAAACGGCAGATAGCCGCCCATATCCCCCAGCCAGGCAACCTTTCTGCCCGTGAGATTGGCAGCTCCGCGCAAGCTCAGGTCTTCATCGGCGAGCGACAGCGGGTCAACCGGATCATATCCGGCCTGCGTTTCCAGAAGACGCGCCATGTCGGCCACCGTGCGCCCCATGGGGCCGTTGATTCCAAGCTGGCTGAAGAACAGATCCGGGCTCTTGCCGTTCGGCACCCGGCCAAAGCTGGGGCGGAAACCGTAGACATTGTTGAACCCGGCCGGATTGCGCAGCGAGCCCATCATGTCGGAGCCATCGGCCACCGGCAGCAGCCTTGCGGCCAGGGCCGCAGCCGCGCCGCCGCTGGAGCCCCCGGCACTGCGCGCCGGATCATGCGGATTGCGTGTCGCCCCATGCACCGGATTGCGGGTGTGTGAGCCCAGCCCGAACTCGGGCGTATTGGTCTTGCCAATGAAAATGGCCCCCGCCGCCCGCACCCGCGCCACATGGATGGAATCAGCCGGGGACACATAGCCGGGGAACAGGGGCGAGCCCCATGAGCATGGCAGGCCCTTCACCTCCGCCAGATCCTTCACCGCCTGCGGCATTCCGTGCATCCAGCCGCGCGAGTGCCCGTCCGCCAGCTCCCGGTCGCACGCGCGCGCCTCTTCCAGCAGTTCTCTTGCAGGCCGCAGATAAATGAGCGCGTTGATCAGCGGATTGATCCGCCCGATCCGCTCCAGATAGGCCTCCATCACGGAAACGCAGGAGATCTGCCGTTGATGGATGGCAGCGGAAAGCTGGACGGCGGAAAGCGTTGTAATGCTGGTCTGCATGATGGTTCGGCGGCTCCTGATGCGTTGTGCGCCTGCGCGGGGGCAGCCAATCGTCGTCCATTCCGGCGGCACTTGTCGAGGCCATGATTGCGGCAAAAAACCGGCAAGCGAACTGCGGCAGGATTTGGAACTTTTCAGGTCCAATCACCATCAGCCGTCAGCCATGCAATAGAAAAGAAACATCAGGAACAGGGCACGCCGCATGTAACGCGTGACCGGATTTTCCGGAATTTCTTTTCATCTCCTGATACTTCTGCGAGTTCCGCAGATATTCAGGCGGACACTACGAACTTTCGAACCTAAATGCTTGTCTGCTGTGTCAGCATCGAACGCTGGCAGCTGCAAGCGGAAAGATAAAGGCCATTCACATGACCAGTTCAACAGACCCGATGGCTCGCGTCCGCCTGCATGTTGAGGAAGCGCTGCTGGCGAAGGCTGGCGAAGATGCCGCCTTCCGCGCCCTTCTGCTGAGCGATCCGCGCGCTGCCCTGAAGCAGCTGCTTGGCGTGGACCCGATCCCCTCGCTCAAGATCCGCGTCATCGAGGAACAGGCTGGCGAGGTCACCCTCGTCCTGCCCCGCGCGATTTCGCAGAACGATCTGCCGGAAGAATTGCCGGATGAGCTTCTCGATTTTGCCTCTGGCGGCAATGCCAAGGAGTGCTGGTGGAAGTTCAACCAGTGGGCCTACAAGCAGGACTGGCTGCCCAAATAACGCAATCCGGCAAGGAGAACAGCATGTCTCATCTCACAGACACCATGGCATCCGCCCGCGCCCACATCGAGGCTGCGCTGATCGAAAAGGCCACGTCTGACGCAGCCTTCTGCGAGCTGCTGAAGAGCAATCCGCATGCCGCCCTGCGTGAGCTGCTCGGCAATGATCCGATCCCGTCGCTGAAGATCACCGTGGTGGAAGAGCGGGCTGGCGAAGTCACGCTCGTTCTGCCCCGCAAGATCGCTCAGGACGAGCTGCCGGACGAGCTGCTTGATTACGCCTCAGGCGGTAACGCGCAGGAATGCTGGAACCAGTTCAAGAACGACTGGCTCTTCGGCCGGTTCGACAAGAAGAAGTAACCACTTATCACTTGATCAGAAAGGACATTCAGATGACGTCCATGACAGATGCCGTTGCCGGCGCCCGTGCCCACATCGAGGCTGCGCTCGTTGCCAGGGCGACCTCCGACACGGCCTTCCGCGAGCTGCTGAAGAGCAACCCGCATGCCGCTATCCGCGAGATGTTCGGCAGTGATCCGATCCCCTCGATGAAGATCAGCGTCGTCGAGGAAGAGGCCGGCGAAGTGCTTCTCGTGCTGCCGCGCTCCATCGCCGAAGACGAGCTGCCGGATGAGCTGCTCGATTATGCCTCCGGTGGCAGCCTCGACAAGTGCCTGCGTGACATCGGCTTCTTCACGCCGATCGAAGGCCGCGGCCTGTTCTGAGGATGACAATCATGAGCGAAATCATTGCCTATCCATTCGAAAAGGCCCGCGCCCTGCTGGAGGCCGAACTTCGGAGCAAGGCACAGTCAGACACAGCCTTCCGAGCTGCGCTTCTGAGCGATCCGCACGCAGCACTCCTGGATCTGCTCGGCACGGATCCGGTGCCCAGCCTTGCGATCCGCGTTCTGGAAGAAGCCGCAGGAGAGATCGTGCTGGTGCTGCCGCGCAGGATCGAAGCAGATGAACTGCCGGACGAGCTGCTCGATTACGCCTCCGGCGGCGCCTACAAAGGCTGCAAGGGCGACGGCTGGACCCAGGACAAGCTGAGCCGCATCGGCATCGATCCTTTTTGATCAGATCATTTGCATGGAGGCCGGGAGTTCCCCGGCCTCTTTTCATGCCAAAGGTTCAGCCCGCCACATGAAGCCTTGCGTTGAACAGCGGGCTCCGGCTGAGGTGCTTCAGAGCCTTTGCGCCCGCCAGCACGCCGAGATCCACCAGCGGCTCCAGAATGATCACGGTCATATAGGCCGCACCGAAGCTGGCCACGTCCGCCAGGTTCTCCGCAGAAAAGCCGTGGCCGTAGATGGCCCAGAAGGCCACCCAGGCAACAATGCCGCCCTGATAGGCGGTGGAAAGCGCCAGCGCCTGCGAGTACTTCAAGTCCACATAAGGCGTCGACGGCGCAATGATTCGCTTTGCCAGCAGGCTGATGCCAAAGAGCGGCACCAGCAGCGTGGTGACATTCATGCCATACTGCGGCAGGTCGAAGGGTGCAAAGAACAGCCCCTGCATCAGCAGACCGGCCGCCAGACCGATGGCAGCAGCCCCTGCCCCGAACAGCAGCAGCAGGGTCGAGCCGAGAATCAGATGCACCTCGGACACGCCCACGGGGTGATGCGGCAGCACCTCGAAGAAGCAGAACACGAGCGCAGCCGTCATGATGCTGCGCAGGAGAAGCGGAATGGCACCGCCATTGGTCCGCAGATCGTCAATTGCGAGTTTTGCCGCAAGCCCGAAAGCCGCTGCCGCCGTGCCGTAACTCAGGATGATCTTCGCGCCTTCAACGACGCCTTCCTCGATATGCATGCTCGTTCCTTTCTGCGCCCGCCGCGCATGGGACTGGGTGGGGCTTTGCGCCCGGTCATGTGATGGACAGGTATCCTGGCTCACGGTTCACCGCTTCGCCTGCCTTCCCAGCCTGTGGGCCAGTGGCATCGGGGCGTCGCTCGCCGTTTACAGTTGCGGGGGCAGCCGGGGAATCAGGCCTTGCCTCACATGCAAGCCCTTCACCCCGTTCCCTGATTTTTGCCGCAGCAGACCTCGTCTGTGCGGCCCATCAGCGGCACTCTAGCTCACACGGAAACAATGCCAAAGCATTTGTGCGGGCTTGCAAGGCTTCCACACACCGGCAAAAAGTATGAGCCTGCGGCGTCAAAGCGCCCTGAAATTGCCCGCTTTGACAGATCATTTCACAAAGCCGTTATGCCGGAGTAGTTTAACCTGCCTCACGGACGGTCATGTTCCGGCCAAAGACCTGTGTGTGACGCAGGTCACGGACCCGGATGGCAAGGTTGGGACATGGTTCCGGCGGTTTAGATTTCAGTTCTCAATCTGGAGCTTCAAATGCGATCCTTTCTGATGCGCGGTGTCAGCGCTTCTGTCATGACTCTGGTGCTGGCCCACGGCGCACTGGCCTTCGAAGCGACCGGCAATGACATTGCCGATGCTTTCCTGACCCGTCTTGAAGCCGGGGAAGTGAAGGTCGTGTCGGTCGGCGGCGTATCGGAGGATGGCAGCGAGGTCACCATCGAAGACGTTGCCCTCGAAGGCAAGACGCCGGAGGACGGCGCGGGCTCCATTGGCGTCATCACGCTGACCAACGGTGAGGTGCAGGCTGACGGCACCATGACGCTCGACGGGCTCGCCCTCGAGGAAGCCTATCTGGAAGACAAGACGGGCACGGCCGTTTCCGTCGCATCCTTTGTTGCCAGTGAAGTGGTCCTGCCCCCGGCCGACGGCTCCAAGGCCTTCGAGGATGTGGCCGATTACAAGAGCATCGAGGCCGAAGGCATCGAGATTACGGAAGGCGACACCACAAAGGCGCGCCTGGAATCGGCCTATGCCGCCATCAACAGCCGCGAAGACAAACTGCCGACCGCAGGCGAACTGAGCCTTTCCGGCCTGACCATGGCCGTTTCGGAGATGGATGCTTCCTCGGCAAAGCAGCTGACCGATCTTGGCTATGAGACCATCAGCGCCGATCTGACGACCGACTTCAAGTGGGACCCGGTGACTGGGATTCTGGACCTGCAGAAGCTGGACATCACCGCTGCCGATATGGGTGGTGTTGCCCTGGCCGTGCAGATCGGCGGCTTCACCAAGGAAGTGGCCGAAAAGCTCTCCGCCGCCAAGGACAACAGCGACGAAGCCATGGCCATCCTTCAGGGGCTGACCGTCAACTCCATGCGCCTGCGTTTCGACAACGGCTCCATCGTTGACCGTCTGCTGGACCAGCAGGCCAAGGCTGCCGGTTCGGATCGCACTGCTGTCGTGGGCCAGCTCAAGACCGGCCTGCCGATGATGCTCGCCCTGCTGCAGAACCCGGAGTTCCAGGCCAAGGTGGCGACGGCTGCAGCCGAGTTCCTCGACAACCCCGTGTCGCTGCAGGCTGACGCCAAGCCGTCTGCACCGGTCTCCATCGCGCAGATCTTCGGAACGGCCGTGATGGCACCGCAGGGCCTGCCGCAGATCCTCGGGATCGACGTAACTGCCAACAAGAAGTAAGCGCCGTCCGAGGTTCCTGCATCCTGCGATGGAACCTTGGACCGGACGCTGAATTCTGAACCAGCCAGCGCGGCGGTTTGACTGAACTGCCGCGCTTTGCATTTTCACAAAAAGGAGGCCAAGCCTTGTTGCCGAACCCGATCTTCACCCGCTTCAGCGCCCGCACTGCCACGGTGGTGCTGGTCATGTCGCTGCCCTCGCACGCTTTTGCCAACCAGGCCAGCGTGCTGGTGGACCGCTGGATGGCGGATTTCACCAGCATGGGGGCTTCCGTAGCCAGCTACGAACGCGCCGAAGATGGTGCAACCGGCAACGATGTCACGATCCACGGGGTCAAGATCGAGTTCGCGATTCCGCTGCCTGGCGGCGAGGACAAGCTGGACGTGAAGCTGGACATTGACGCCGTTTCCTTCGAGGGTCTGACTGAGACGGACAAGGGCTACGAGGCCGCCAAGATTTCCGTGCCGGGAACTGCCCGTGCAGACATCGAGATCCCCGGCAAGTATTTTGACACCGCCAGCACCGGCCAGACGATGCTTGAGATCCCCGGCCCCGAAGACGAGACCGCAGATGCACCGGCCGAAGGCGAGTCTGGCGAAACGCAGGAAAGTGCCGAAGCTCCCGAGGCCGCCGCACCGGAGGCAAAGCCTGCCGAACCGGTGAAGATCACCCTCAGCCAGACCGGCTATGAGGCTGAAGGCATGGCCTGGAGCCGCATCCCTGATGTGCCGGAAGATCCGCAGCGCCCGGTGACGCGTTACTTCGACATTGCCCGCACCCTGCTGGACGGCAAGGGCGACCGCTATCACATCGAGACGATGACACTGGAGATGACCGGCCCGGACGGCATGAACCAGAAGACCGTCTACGAAGACTATGCGATGACCGGGTACAAGGACTTCCGGATCGGCGAGTATTCGGTCGGCAAGACGGTCCAGACCCAGGACTTCATGCCCCTTGAACCCGGCGGCCAGATGGCCCAGATGACCATGACAATCGGCAAGCAGGTGGTGAAGGACATCGACTTCATGCCGCTGCTGACCCTGATCGGCCAGGGCTCCGACCCAAGCCGCTTGACCATCATGGGCAGCCAGACAGTTGAAGAGATGACCGTCAACGTCGCCGGCGTCGACGTCAAGATCGACAGCATCACCGCCGACCCCATGAGCATCACCAAGGCGGAAGTTCTTCCCATCTGGCCGTATATTGACCAGCTGGCGCTTGATGAATCTGCTGCCGGCACCGACGC
Source organism: Pannonibacter phragmitetus DSM 14782 (assembly GCF_000382365.1). Taxonomy (GTDB): domain Bacteria; phylum Pseudomonadota; class Alphaproteobacteria; order Rhizobiales; family Stappiaceae; genus Pannonibacter; species Pannonibacter phragmitetus. The sequence continues at coordinate 41,320 of NZ_KB908236.1, forward strand.
GGCCGGTGAGGCTGCCGTTGCATCGCTTCGGTTCTTCAAGGCCGATGGCATGGCGGTCAATGGCGTCAGCTTCACTGCCCCCAGCGTCAGCGGCGCTCTCGACAAGTTCGAGATGAAGGACATCAGCAGCGAAGGCCTCGGCCTCTTTGCCTTTGACGGCTTCAAGCTGGACACCGATCAGGGCGCGCAGTCCGTCTCTGTCAATCTGGGGCGCATTGCGGTCGGCGACATCGACTTCCCCCTGATGGACGCACTGATCCGCACCACACAGCTCAGCTCGCACGGGGTGGAACCTTCGGTTCAGGACATCCTCGACGCCCGTCCGATCATCGGTCTGGCAGAAGTGCTGAATGTTTCGGTCAAGGCCGCTGCACTGGGTGACGGCCCGATCGAGCTTGAAACCTACCGCCAGACGGAAACGAAGCACATCAACCGCATTCCGACCGAGGCTGGCCTCGTGATCAAGGGTCTGCGCTTCCCGGTGGCGATTGTTCCGGATCCGCAGTTCCAGGACCTCGCCTCGCGTCTCAACATCTCCGAAGTGGTCATCGACCAGAACTTCGAGATGAACTGGGATGAAGCCACGGGTGATCTGACGCTGAAGGACCTGAGCCTTGAGATGAAGGACGGCGGCAAGATCCACATGACCTTCACCATCGGCGGGATCCCGAAGGACGTCTTCGAGAACCCGGAACTGGCGCAGATGGCGCTGGCAACCGCCAGCATCAAGTCCGGCCGCATCGAAGCGGAAAACCTCGCCGTTCTCTCCGCTTTCATCGGTGCGCAGGCTGACCAGTCCGGCCTGACCCAGGAAGAGCTCGCCGCAGGTCTGGTCGACATGATGGCACAGGACATGGGCCCGCTCACCGGCACCCGCTTCGGCGAGGAACTGCTGGAGGCAGCCCGCACCTTCGCGGCCGATCCGAAGAACCTCGTAATCGAAATGGCCCCGAAGGCACCGGTCCCGGTCACCCAGCTTTTGGGCGCAGGCGCCACCGCTCCGCAGACCCTTCCGGACCTGCTGGGCGCAAGCGCCACGGCAGAGTAATCCCCCTTCCCCGGCAAGCCACGCTCGCCGGGAAGAGAAGACCTGAAACAGCAAACAAGAACGCCGGGCAGATCCCTCTGCCCGGCGTTTTCTGTCTTCCGGCTGCGCTGTATCAATTCCCGGCAATGCAGGCTCCTTGAAAGAAGCCCGCATCACCCCTTCGCCGTCTCCCGGAACTGCAGATCGTAGAGCCTGCGATAAACACCGTCATGGGCCAGAAGCGCTTCATGCGTGCCGGTTTCCACCACGCGGCCCCGGTCGAACACGGCGATGCAATCCGCATCGCGCACGGTGGAAAGCCGGTGGGCGATGACGAGCGTGGTGCGGCCCTGCATCAGCCGCTTCAGCGCGCCCTGCACCTTGGCTTCCGATTCCGCGTCAAGTGCCGAAGTCGCCTCATCCAGCAGGAGGATCGGCGCATCGCGCAACATGGCACGGGCAATGGCAATGCGCTGGCGCTGGCCACCGGAAAGCCGTCCACCGCCTTCGCCAACGAACGTGTCGTAACCCTGTTCCATCGCTTCGATGAACTCATGGGCATTGGCATCCACAGCCGCACGGATGATATCCGCGTCCCCGGCGCCGGGGCGGCCAAGGGCGATGTTGTCGCGGATGGAGAGGTCGAAGAGGAAGGTATCCTGCGTCACCAGCGCGATCTGGTCGCGCAGGGAGGCGAGCGTCACCTGCCGGATGTCCTGACCGTCGATCAGAATGCGGCCCGTGCGGATGTCGTAGAACCGCTCCAGCAGCGAGAAGGTGGTGGACTTGCCGGCCCCTGACGAGCCGACCAGAGCGGTCACCTTGCCGGCTTCCGCAATCAGATCGAGGCCGTTCAGTACAGGCTTGTCACCATAGGTGAAATGCACGCCTTCAAACCGGACCTCGCCCTTGCCGGTCTTCAGCTCAACGGCATCCGGCGCATCCTCGAAGGCGGGCGGGCGGTCCAGCATCTCGAACATGAGACGCACGCCGACCAGATTGGAGCTGAGGTTCACATGCAGGCGGGCGAGGCGCTTCACCGGTTCATAGGCGAGCAGCAGCGCCGTGATGAAAGAGAAGAAGCCGCCGGGGTCCTTGCCCTGCTCGATAACGCTGAAACCGCCATAAAGGATGACCATGGCAATGGCGAAACCGCCAAGCGTTTCCATCAACGGCGAAGTGCGGGCCGTCAGCGCGGCAATGCGGTTGGCCCGGCGTTCCACATCACTGACCGCCTTGTCCATCTCGGCACGCATCCGGTCCTCGACGCGGAAGGCCTTGACCACACGCACACCGATGGCGGTTTCCTGCACGGCAGAGACGATCTTGGTGGTCGAAACGAACTGTGACTTGGCGTGCTTGCGCACCCGGCGCACCAGCAGCGACACGCCGAAAACGGCCGGCGGCATGATCAGCAGCGCAATGGCGCTGAGGCCGGGGTCCTGAATGACCATGACGGCGACGAGGCCCACAACGCTCAGGAGGTCGCGGCCGAGCGACAGAACCACCATGTCCAGCACGCTGCGGGCAGCCTGTGCATTGTGCGAAAGCCGTGTCGCCAGATCGCCCAGCGGTGTGCGGTCGAAAAAGGCCATGTCCTGCCGGGTGATGGTGCGGAACAGGCGGCGCTGGCAATCGGCGACAATGGCATTGCCGATCCGGCTCATCGTCACCTGCTGACCGTAGGTCGAGATGCCCTTGACCGCAAAGATCGCCATCACCGTAAAGGCAATCAGCCGGACCATGGACTGGTCGCGGTTGACGAAGACCTCGTTGATCACGTCACGCATGATCCAGGCACTGGCCGCGGTCGAGCCCGCAACAAGGCCCATGAACAGGAAGGACAGCAGATAACCCGGCACATGGGCGCGGGCATTTTCGGAAACGAGACGCCGGATCACCTCATAGGTGCCATCCGGGTCCTGAAACCAGGTCTTGACGCTCACGTTTCACGCCTCTGGTCTGCGGCGGCCTGCGCCCTTGGTACAAGGATCACCGCCGGGTAATACGGCTGCGCCCGCTTTTGGGCGGGCGCAGCATCAGATCACTTGGCCGGGAGGTTAAGCCGCAGATGCAGCTCCCGCAGCTGTTCGTTGCTGGGCGGCGTCGGCGCGCCCATCAACAGGTCCTGCGCTTGCTGGTTCATCGGGAACAGCGACACCTCACGCAGGTTCTTCGCCCCGACCAGCAGCATGATGATGCGGTCCACACCAGCGGCCATGCCGCCATGGGGCGGTGCGCCATACTGGAAGGCGCGGTAGAGGCCGCCGAAGCGCTCTTCCACATCCGCAGCGCTCAGGCCAACCTTCTCGAAGGCCTTGACCATCAGCTCCGGCGACTGGTTACGGATCGAGCCGGACGCAATCTCGAAGCCATTGCAGACCATGTCATACTGATAGGCCTTGATGGTCAGCGGGTCCTGGTTCTCCAGCGCCTCCATGCCGCCCTGCGGCATCGAGAAGGGGTTATGGGCGAAGTCGAGCTTCTTCTCGTCCTCGTTCCACTCATAGAACGGGAAGTCGACAATCCAGCACAGCTCGAACCGGTCACGGTCCACGAGGTTCAGATCCTCGCCCGCGCGGGTGCGTGCTTCGCCGGCAAACTTGTAGAACTTCGCCGGATCACCCGCGACGAAGAAGGCGGCATCACCGTCCTCAAGGCCGAGCTGCTGGCGGATCGCTTCAGTGCGCTCCTCGCCGATGTTCTTGGCAATGGGGCCAGCGCCTTCCAGCACATCGCCTTCCTTGCGCCAGAAGATGTAGCCGAGGCCCGGCTGGCCCTGTCCCTGCGCCCAGGAGTTCATCCGGTCACAGAAGGCGCGGCTGCCGCCGGTCTTGGCCGGAATGGCCCAGACCTGGTTGCGCTCGTCTTCCAGCATGCGGGCGAAGATCTTGAAGCCGGAACTGCGGAAGTGATCGGACACTTCCTGCATGACGATCGGGTTGCGCAGGTCCGGCTTGTCGGAGCCGAACATGCGGATCGAATCGTCATAGGCGATGCGGCGGAAGGTCTGCGTCACCGGCTTGCCTTCGGCAAATTCCTCGAAGATGCCGCGGATCACCGGTTCCATGGTGGTCCACACGTCTTCCTGCGTGACGAAGCTCATCTCGAGGTCGAGCTGGTAGAATTCACCCGGCAGACGGTCAGCGCGCGGGTCCTCGTCGCGGAAGCAGGGAGCGATCTGGAAATAGCGGTCGAAGCCCGCCATCATCAGCAGCTGCTTGTACTGCTGCGGCGCCTGAGGCAGCGCGTAGAAAGTGCCCGGGTGGATGCGGCTCGGCACCAGGAAGTCACGCGCGCCTTCCGGCGAGGAGGCGGTGAGGATCGGCGTCGAATATTCGGTAAAGCCGCCCTTGGTCATCTCGCGGCGCATAGCGGCGATGATCTGGGTGCGCTTGACGATGTTCTTGTGCAGCGTGTCGCGGCGCAGATCGAGGAAGCGGTAGGTCAGGCGGACGTCTTCGGGATACTCCTGCTCGCCGAACACCGGCAGCGGCAGCTCCTTGGCAGCGCCCAGCACTTCCATGTCGCGGATGAACAGCTCGATCTCGCCGGTCGGCAGGCCTGCATTCACCGTCTCTGCCGTGCGGGCCTTCACCTCGCCGTCGATGCGGATGCACCATTCGGAGCGGACGGTTTCGGCCAGCTTGAAGGCGGCGCTGTCCGGGTCAACCACGCACTGGGTGATGCCGTAATGGTCACGCAGGTCGATGAAAAGAAGCCCGCCATGATCGCGCACACGGTGGACCCAGCCCGACAGGCGAACGGTTTCCCCAACGTGGCTCGCGCGCAATTGGCCGCAAGTGTGGCTCCGGTAGCGGTGCATGCAGTCCTCGACAATCTCGGCAATGAACAAGGGGCGCGCCCCGCAAAAGGGCACGCAATCGTGCGAGCGACAAGCCACGTTGTGCCGCCAAAGTCAAGACGCAGGCGGGTTTCCTCCCCCGTTCCAGCCCTTCCGGGGCATGCCGCGTTAGAGCCTTGCGCGCCAACCGATCACTTTCCGTGAAGTGTCCATTCACCTCGTGAACTGTTTTCACCGGCAAACGCAGAGTACAACGGGAGACTAGGGAATTGCAGGCGGCCTGCGGCCTTTGAGTCGGGCCCGGCACCGCCGCACACAGAACTGACCAGAGGTCCAAGAGCGCAGCAACAAGGCGCCGGCCCGCAATCGCAACGCGCCTTCCAGAGAAACCGATGTCAACGATCCGCCCGCTCATTCCCCTGCTCGCCACCGCCGGCATTCTCATCGGCGGCAACGGGCTGCAGGGAACCTTCATCTCGCTGCGCGCGCTGGAGGAAGGCTTTTCGCCGCAGACCATCGGCGTCATCGGCACAGGCTACAATATCGGCTTCGCCATCGGCTGCATCTATATCACCCGGATCATCCGGGCCATCGGCCACATCCGCGCCTTCTGCGCCCTGGCCGCGATTGCCGCCGCCGCTTCCATGCTGATGCTGCTCTATATCGCGCCCCTGCCCTGGTTCCTGATGCGCCTCGTTCAGGGTCTGTGCATCGCCGGACTGTTTGCCGTGGTGGAAAGCTGGCTCAATGCGCGCGTCACCAATGCCAACCGCGCCCGCACGCTTTCCATCTACCGCTTTGTCGATCTGGGCGCGGTAACCTTGGGCCAGTACATCATCCCGGCGGTCGGCGTCAGCGGCTTCGAACTGTTCGTCATCATCGCCATGACGCTGACGCTCTCGCTGGTGCCGATCTCCCTTACCGACCGCACCAGCCCGGCGGTGCCCGAGCATGTGCGCTTCGATGTGCGGGTGCTGTGGCGCGTGTCACCGCTGGCGACCATCGGCTGCATCGTTGTCGGCTTCACCAACGCCAGCTTCCGCTCGCTTGGCCCCGTCTATGCGGACGGGATCGGCATGACGGTCACCTCCATCGCCACCTTCATGAGCGCGGGCATCTTTGCCGGTGTGGTGCTGCAATATCCGCTTGGGCATTACTCCGACAAACTGGACCGGCGGCTGATCATCCTCATCGCCACCTTCGGCGCCTTCATCTCCGGCATTTTCCTGGCGCAGATTGCGGGAGAAAGCGTCTGGCTCAATTATCTGGGCATCTTCGCTTTCGGCGCCTTTGCCATGCCGCTCTATTCCCTGTGCTCGGCCCACGCCAATGACCACGCGGCCCCCGGCCAGCATGCGCTTGTCTCGGCCGGAACCCTGTTCTTCTGGTCGGTCGGGGCCATTGCCGGACCGCTCTTTGCCTCGATGCTGATGGGCCGTTACGGGCCGCATTCCCTCTTCTGGTACACTGCCGCCGTGCAGGGGCTGTTCATGATCTATACGGTGATGCGGATGTTGCAGCGCGAAGGCGTTCCGGCAGAAGGCCGCCGCAGCCGCTTCCGCTCCCTCCTGCGCACCTCCGCCTTCTTCGCCAAACTGGCCGGATCTGGAAGCGCAAAGGAAAAGCCGTGAGAACGCATTGCGGCTGGGATATCAATCCAGCGCCTGAATGAGCGGATGCCATTGCGCCAGAACGTCAGCCGGGGCTGCCGGCGGATCGAAGACGCAGGTTCCGCTGGCAGCATGGCGGGCATAGATCACCCGGTCGGCAATTTCGGTCAGCAGCGGATAGCCTGACTCCTGCGCCTGTTGCTGCAGCAGAAGCTGATCAGCCCGGCTGCGGCGGACCCGGTTGGCCACGACGAGAATTTCCGCCTTGCCCTTGCGGATCCGTTTCATCTCCGCGAGCCGTTTCAGGAACGCAGCCGTCGCGTCCCAGTCGAAGGCCGACGGCATCAGCGGCACGACGATGTCATCGGCCTCCGCCACCAGTTCCTTTGCCTTCTCGCCGCGCAGGCCGCCGGGACCGTCGATGAAGACAAAGCCATGGCTGAAGGACGGCATGTCATGCTCTCCCTTGCTCCAGTCGAGCCCATGGATCACCGGCAGGCCTTGCGGCCGCCGCTTCAGCCAGCCCAGCGACGAGCGCTGCCGGTCGGCATCAGCGAGAAACACCCGCTCGCCCCTTGCCGCAAAAGCGGCAGCAAGCGTGGTGGCTAGCGTGGTCTTGCCGCAGCCGCCCTTGCTGTTGACGATGAGAATCCTGCGCATGAAGCTGTCCTCCGGAACCTGAGCTTTGCGCAGGTGTTTCCTTCATGCAACCTCGCCGGCGCACATTACAAGAGGCTGACGGTTTCATGGCGACAAGATGGCAAGTCTGCGGTATAGACCAGAGTTACCATGAATCTGATCACGACCACATCTGACCTCGCCGACGCCTGCAAGCGCCTTGCCGCCCATGATTACGTGACTGTGGACACGGAATTCCTGCGCGAGACGACCTTCTGGCCGAAGCTCTGCGTTATCCAGCTGGCTGGCCCGGATGATGCCTTCATCGTCGACGCACTGGCCACCGGGCTCGACCTTGCGCCCTTCTTCGAGCTGATGCGCGATCAGGCTGTCATCAAGGTCTTCCACGCCGCCCGGCAGGATATCGAGATCGTCTATCATCTCGGCGGCCTGATCCCGACGCCCCTCTTCGACACTCAGGTCGCAGCAATGGTCTGCGGCTTTGGCGACTCGGTCTCCTATGACCAGCTGGTGCAGCGCATCACCGGTGCGCGCATCGACAAGTCCTCCCGCTTCACTGACTGGGCCCGCAGGCCCCTGACACAGAAGCAGCTGGAATATGCGCTGGCGGACGTCACCTACCTGCGCGATGTCTATCTGTTCCTCAAGGCCAATCTGGCCGAACAGAACCGCATCAGCTGGGTGGGCGACGAGATGCAGGTACTGCTGTCGGAAGGCACCTACCGCACTGAGCCGGAAGATGCATGGCAGCGGCTGAAAATGCGCGTGCGCAAGCCGATCGAGCTGGCTGTACTGATGGAAGTCGCCGCCTGGCGCGAGCGTGAAGCCCAGTCCCGCGACGTGCCTCGCTCCCGCGTGCTCAAGGACGATGCCATCTACGAGATTGCCGCCCAGCAGCCGGTGAATGCAGATGCCCTCAGCCGCCTGCGCACCATTCCGCGCGGCTTTGAACGCTCCAAACAGGCAGAGGACATCCTCAAGGCCGTCAACGCTGCCATGAGCCTGCCCAAGGAGAAGCTTCCGAAGCTGCCCAAGGGCCGTCAGGCGCCCGATGGCTCTGCCGCCGCAGTGGATCTTCTGAAGGTCCTGCTGAAGCTCGTCAGCGAACAGCAGGGCGTCGCCGCCAAGGTGATCGCCACGGTGGAGGATCTGGAGCAGATCGCCGCCGATGATCAGGCCGATGTGCCTGCGCTGGAAGGCTGGCGCCGCGAAATGTTCGGCGAGATGGCCCTGAAGCTCAAGCGCGGTGAAATCGCCCTCGCCTTCGACGGCCGCCAGGTCGTGGCGCTGGAGCAGCCCGCCAAGTCCAAGGCCGCCGCGGAGTAATCCGGCTGGCAGTATGACTATTGAAAAGCCCCCGGCGCCGCGAGGTTCCGGGGGTTTTGTTTTGATTGCAAAGCTCTGCACCTTACCGGAGGCTGCATTGCGAATATTCCGGACAGTGATCAGGTCGCGGCTTGAAAGCAGTACGCCCATCACAGGCCCCGGCACGGCGGCCGGGGCGGCGCGGAGAGCGGGTTTTCTTTTGAGATACCCAACCGCTGCAGTACGCATTTTCAGGAGGCACTGAGCAGCCTCCCCACTGCGCCGTCCCGGCCTTGTGCCCATACGCGCTAACTTATTTTGTTGCGACGATTTTTGCTTTGTGATTCTGAGTTTGCATGAGACCCGAATCACTTCTGACTGATGACTGGCGAGGCGTTGTCGAGCGGCTTGGCGGCACCGATTTTCTTGAGCAGAGCGCGTCGCAGACCGGTGCCTTGCGGCGGCGGCGGTCGTTTTCGAGTGCGGTGGATCTGCTGCGGCTCATTCTGGGCTATTGCCTTGGCGATCATGG
>NZ_KB908237.1 GCF_000382365.1 Pannonibacter phragmitetus DSM 14782
TTCCCAAGGATGTCCGGCGGATCATTTATACGACGAATGCCATCGAGGCCTTGAATTCCAAGCTACGCCGCGCGGTACGGGCAAGGGGCCACTTCCCCTCTGACGAGGCGGCCACCAAACTCCTGTATCTGGTCTTGAACAGATCGGAGAAAGAGTGGAAAATGCCAGCCAGAGAATGGGCGATGGCTAAATCCCAATTCGCAGTTCTCTTCGCGGACCGTTTCCAAGCCGCGAGGGCGTAAACAGAAATGTTCAACCGCACGCCCGTACACGAAATTCCTGACACTCCCCGCCTCGCGCTGGAGCGTGTTCCGCTTCATCCAGCTGCCGAAGCTCAACCGGGTGCTCCAGATCGCCATCCTGCTGCGCTTCATGGACAGCTTCATGATCTACACCGAGCCCTTCGTCGTCACCGGCGGCGGACCGGGCAGCGTCACGACATTCCTGTCCATCGACCTCGTGAAGATTGCTGTCGGCCAGTTCGATCTCGGTCCGGCCTCGGCCATGTCGATCATCTACTTCCTGATCGTGCTGCTGGTGTCCTGGGTGTTCTACACCGTCACCACCCAGCCCGATGAAGACCGGACCTGAGGAGCCCCCCATGACACAGGACACCCAGACGACACGGGAAACCCGGACCGCTCCGGACTATCCGGTCGATGCCATGATCAAGGCACACAGCATCGGTGCAAGCCGCCGCCCGCGCTCGCTGCGCTGGCTGGTCCCGGCCTTCTACATATTGTTTCTGATCATCCCGATCTACTGGCTGGTCAACCTGTCCTTCAAGACGACCAACGAGATCCTGAGCGGGCTCTCGCTGTGGCCGCAGCAGCCGACCTTGCGCAACTACACGGTCATCTTCACGGATCCGGCCTGGTACGAAACCTACTTCAACTCCATGACCTATGTGGTCATGAACACGGTGATCTGCATCGCCGTTGCCCTGCCTGCCGCCTATGCATTCTCGCGCTACCGGTTCCTGGGCGACAAGCATCTGTTCTTCTGGCTGCTGACCAACCGCATGGCGCCGCCTGCGGTGTTCATCCTGCCCTTCTTCCAGCTCTATTCGGCCTTCGGTCTCATCGACACGCATATTGCGGTGGCGCTGGCGCACTGCCTGTTCAACGTGCCGCTGGCCGTCTGGATCCTGGAAGGCTTCATGTCCGGCGTGCCGAAGGAGATTGATGAGACGGCCTATGTCGACGGCTACTCCTTTCCGCGCTTCTTCGGGAAGATCTTCATGCCGTTGATCGCGTCCGGCATCGGTGTCACGGCCTTCTTCTGCTTCATGTTCTCCTGGGTCGAGCTGCTGATTGCCCGCACCCTCACGACAACCGATGCCAAGCCGATTGCCGCCGCGATGACCCGCACCAGCTCAGCCACCGGCTTCGACTACGGAGTGCTGGCGGCCGCCGGTGTGCTGACAATCATTCCGGGCGCGCTGGTGATCTGGTTCGTCCGCAAACATATCGCCAAGGGCTTTGCACTGGGGAGGGTGTAATCATGATCGATCTCAGCTGGATGGCCTGGACCTGGCAGACGGCCGCGTTCTTCATCCTGATCGGGCTGATGCTCGCCGGCATGGGCATCTGGGAATATGTCTCGCCCGGCGGCAACCCGCGCTACGGCATCCTGCGCATGACGACGACGCGCGGAGACCGGCTGTTCATTTCGCTGCTTGGCAGCGCTTTCATCAACATAGCCTGGCTTGGCTTCGGCGGCCCGGATCTGTGGTGGGCTCTCGCACTCTCGGCCGTCTACGCCATCGGCGTATTCCGCTTCGTTTAGCGAGTAGGGACCCGGCGGAGCTCTCTGCCGGGGGGAGTGATGGTGCATACGCTATGGGAGGAAAACATGCGGAAGCACATGATGACATCGGCAAGCCTGCTTGCGCTCGTGCTGGGGGTCAGTCAGGCCCAGGCGGGCATGGACGAGGCGAAGGCATTCCTTGACAGCGAAATCAAGGACATGTCCGTTCTCGACCGGGCAGCGCAGGAAGCGGAAATGCAATGGTTCGTGGATGCCGCCAAGCCGTTCCAGGGCCTGTCGCTGCGCGTCGTCTCCGAAACGATCACCGCCCACGACTATGAATCCAAGGTGCTGGCACCGGCGTTTGAACGGATCACGGGCATCAAGGTCAGCCATGATCTGATCGGCGAGGGCGACGTGATCGAGAAGCTGCAGACGCAGATGCAGTCGGGTGACAACATCTACGATGCCTATGTCAATGACTCCGACCTGATCGGCACCCATTGGCGCTACCAGCAGGCCCGCAACCTGACCAAGTGGATGGCGGGCGATGCCAAGGACGTGACCAACCCCGGGCTGGACCTCGCGGACTTCATCGGCACCTCCTTCACCACCGCCCCTGATGGCGATCTCTATCAGCTGCCGGACCAGCAGTTCGCGAACCTCTACTGGTTCCGGTACGACTGGTTCAGCGACGAGAAGAACAAGGCCGACTTCAGGGCCAAATATGGCTATGACCTGGGCGTGCCGGTCAACTGGTCGGCCTATGAGGATATCGCCGAGTTCTTCACCGGGCGCGAGATTGATGGCAAGAAGGTCTTTGGCCATATGGATTATGGCAAGAAGGACCCGTCACTCGGCTGGCGCTTCACCGATGCCTGGCTCTCCATGGCCGGAAACGGTGACAGGGGCATTCCGAACGGCAAACCGGTGGATGAGTGGGGCATCAAGGTTGACGAGAACTCCCGCCCGGTCGGCTCCTGCGTTGCCCGTGGCGGTGACACCAACGGCCCGGCTGCGGTTTACTCTGTCGCCAAATATCTGGAATGGCTGAAGAAATACGCTCCGCCGCAGGCGCAGTCCATGACCTTCTCGGAAGCCGGTCCCATCCCGGCGCAGGGTGACGTGGCCCAGCAGATCTTCTGGTACACCGTGTTCACGGCCGACATGGTCAAGCCCGGCCTTGCCGTGGTGAACGAGGATGGGTCGCCGAAGTGGCGCATGGCCCCATCCCCGCATGGCGTCTACTGGAAGGAGGGCATGAAGCTCGGCTATCAGGACGTTGGCTCCTGGACGATCCTGAAATCCACCCCGGATGACCGCGCCAAGGCGGCCTGGCTCTATGCCCAGTTCGTCACGTCCAAGACTGTCGATCTGAAGAAGAGCCATACGGCGATCAGCTTCGTGCGCCAGTCCACCCTCGACCATCCGAGTTTTACCGAGCGTGCGCCGGAACTGGGCGGCCTTGTCGAGTTCTACCGCTCGCCGGCCCGCCTGCAGTGGTCACCGACGGGCACCAACGTGCCGGATTACCCCAAGCTTGCCCAGCTCTGGTGGCAGGCGGTTGGTGATGCGGCAGCGGGCACGAAAACCCCTCAGGAAGCAATGGACGCGCTTTGCGCCGAACAGGAAAAGGTGCTCTCCCGTCTGGAGCGCGCCGGGGTACAGGGCGATCTCGGCCCGAAACTGGCCGAAGAGCATGACCTTCAGTACTGGCATGAGGATGCGGTGGAGAAGGGCAATCTTGCCCCGCAGCTGCCCATCGAAAACGAGAAGGAACAGCCCATCACCGTCAACTACGACGAGCTGGTGAAGAGCTGGCTCAAGTGACCGGGAGCCTTCCGGTCTGATGCCTCTGACGGCCAGGATGCTTCCCGCATTCTGGCCGTTCCTATTCCCGGACGGTTCTTAACTGTCCTCGTCCCGGCTGATGCCGTGGCGGCGCATTTTTTCCCATAAGGTGCTGCGGGAGATGCCAAGGCTGTTGGCGGCAGCGCTGGTGGAGCCGCCCGCCTGGGCGAGAGCCGCGATGATATGGGCCCTTTCGGCGGCATCGCGCACATCGGCAAGCGGTGTTCCCGGTCCGGCGGCGGCAATGACCGGGGGGGGCCGTCCGGCTGAGGCCTTCGGGGAAAATATCGGTTTCTGTCAGGGTGCTGCCGCTGCCAAGCGCGACGGCCCGTTCCACGCGGTTGATCAGTTCACGGAAGTTGCCCGGCCAGCCATGCAGCCGTGCGGCGTCTTTCGCGGTCTCGCTCAGCGGCGGCGCGCCAAGGCCCATGCGGGCGGCCGCTTCTGCCGCAAGCCGTTCCAGCAGGGCCGGGATCTCCTCCCGCCGTTCGCGCAAGGGCGGCAGCTTGCAGGTGATGACATTGATGCGGAACCACAGGTCTTCGCGGAAGGCGCCGCTCGTGGCCATGGCCTCCAGATCCTTGTTCGTGGCGCAGACCACCCGCGCCTCGAAACGCCGGCTCTGGCTGGCGCCGAGGCGCCGGAATTCGCGCGTTTCCAGCACGCGCAGCAGCTTGACCTGCAAGGCAGGGGGCAGATCGCCGATTTCGTCGAGAAACAGCGTGCCGTCTTCTGCTTCCTCGAAGAAACCGCGATGGGCTGCGCCTGCACCGGTGAAAGCTCCGCGCTCATGGCCGAAGAGCAGGGAATCGGCGAGGTCCGCCGGCAGCGCCCCGCAGTTGACCGGCACGAAGGGCTTGCCCTTGCGTGGTCCTGCCTCATGCACATAGCGGGCTGCCACTTCCTTGCCCGAGCCCGTTTCTCCCAGCAGCAGGACAGGCAGATCGATAGCTGCCGCCCGGCGCAGGGTGCTGCCGGTCTTTTCCATGGCCGGGCTGCCTGAAAAGGGATCTGCAGTGCTGCCTGCCAGACTGCGGCGGCGGCTGGCGATCGTCTGCAGCGTGTCGACAAGGGCATCGAGGTCGAAGGGCTTGCTGACGTAGTCAAGCGCCCCGTCGCGCACCAGCCGCACCGCCTGGTCGATGTCACCATAGGCGGTCATGAAGATCACCGGCACCATGCCGGACCGCGCGAAATGCTGCCGCATGACGCTTTCGCCATCGCCGTCCGGCAGGCGGATGTCGGAGAGGATGATGTCCGGTGCATCCCCGTCCAGCGCTGCGCGGGCCTCGCTGGCCGAGCGGGCCCAGCGGACCTTGAAGCCTTCCAGCTCCAGCCGCTGGCGCAGGGAGGCGCCGAGGGTCGCGTCGTCCTCGACCACGAGGATGCGGCTCGCCGTCATCTGGCCTTGCTCCCGATTTCCGGTTCGCTGGTGAGGGTCAGCTGCACCGTGGTGCCTGCGCCCTCCTTGCTGCGGATCGACAGGTCCGCGCCGATCCGCGCCACCAGATTGGACACCACCCAGATGCCGATGCTGCGTTCCACCGGCACATCATCGACCTGGCCGGAGATGATGGCCGCCACCAGTTCCGGCGGCATGCCGGGGCCTTCGTCGGTGACCTTCAGCACCACCTTGTGTGCGGCTTGATCCCGGCCAAGGCCAATGGTGACGATGCCGCCGGGCGGTGAGGCGCGCACCGCGTTGAGCATCAGATTGATGAGGATCTGGCGCAGGGCGTCCGCATCGGTCATCACCTGCGTGGCCTCATCAAGCTCCCAGGCCAGAACCACCCCGGCACGCCGGGCCTCGGGGGCGATCAGCAGCTCCAGATCCTGAATGTCGCGTGCCGTGAGAAGCTTGGCGCCCGAGCGCCTGCGATAGGTGGACAGGGTGACATCGACGACGCGGCCAATGCTGTCGAGCCCGTTCTCCAGAAAGTCGAGGGTTTCCTTACGCACCTCTTCACGGTCGCCAAAGCGCCGGAGGGTGGAAATGCCGTTCTTCAACCCGGCGAGGGGGTTGCGCACCTCATGGGCGATGCTGGCGGCCATGCGTGCCAGCAGCCCGTCCCGCTCCTGCTGGGCCATCTGCTCCAGCATGCTCACCCGCTGGGCTTCGGACTGCTCCCGCAGGGCGAGGGCGGCTTCCAGCTGGCGCAGCTCGTCGCCGCGCCGCCATCCGGCTGCCCCGGAAGCGTCGGCTTCCTGATCGGCAAGGCGGTCGATGAACCTGTCAAGCGGCATGAGAGCCCGGCGCGTCACCGCATAGGTGGCCAGTGCCGCAATGATGGCGACAAGGATGTCGATCCCCAGAGCAACGCTTGCTGCCATGCTGGCCGCATCTTCAAGAGGCGTCGTGTCAAAGGTGGCGGCGAGATAAAGGCGCCGGTCCTCGAGAGGATAGCTGCGGGCAATCAGCAGCACCGGCCGGTCTGGCACGCTGGTGAGGCTGACACCTTCCGGCCCGAGCGTTTGCGCCTCGCTGAGCGCCTGGTTCAGCAGGTCTTCGTCTGTTTCTGTCAGCACCGCCGTGCGGACGGTGCCGGTCCTGTCGGTCCACCGGGCCGCCATGCCCTGTTCAAGCAATGCCGTCCGGAAGGTAAGGGAGGCCGCCAGCTGGGCGCCGACTGTTTCCTCTGCGTCCTTGCCCTTGATTTCAGCGGCGATATGTCCGGCAACAGCATCCAGAAACACCAGGGCCTGATCCCTCAGGCCGGTTTCATTGCTGGAGCGCAGCACCATGACGCCAATCTGGGTCGTGCCCACCGCCACGACGAACATGGCGATGGCCACGAACAGGGGCAGGGCAACGGACAAAGGCAGCTTTGATCGCAAAGATGTCGTCATGTCCAATTGCAATAGCCCAACCGCAAGCCGGGGTGCCAGAGCTTTATGCCGTCTGGCCAGAATGCGGCTCCATGATCAGCACGTCGCTTTCCAGGCCCGGTGCGATGCGTTCGCGCCAGGGCGTGCCGTACCAGCTGGTGCGCAGGGGGCGGGGCGTGTGGCCGAGTATGACGGCGCGCACGCCTTCCGCCCCTGCCGGGATGGAACAGTCATCACCTTCTGCGGCCAATTGCATGTAGTCACAGCCAAAGCGGCGGGCAACGCCGGTAATATGCGACGGGCTGTCCGGCTGGTTGGTGACATGGACAAGCTTCGTCACGTCCCAAAGGCCGCTGAGCAGGGCCCATTCCGTCAGGGCGGGCAGATGGGCTTCGCCGCAGTCGCGCACCACGAGCGTGCGGGCGCTTTCCGGCAGGGACTTGCCAGATGTGAAGAGAACCGGGCCGCGGTGGCAGGACGGCAGGCGCAGCAGACCATCCGGCTCCCAGGTGGTCAGGTCGCGGCGGCCCTCTGTCTGATGATGGAACCAGCCCTTGCAGGGCAGCACCAGCAGCGTCCGGCCCGGTGCGTCTGCGCACATGAGAAGCTGCTCGGGATCACCTTCGTCATAGACCAGCACCGGCTCGGATGACGCCCGGGACGTGCAGGCCTTCAGCGCCCGCAATGCGCCGCTGGCCTTGTCGCGGATCATCCTGCGCATTTGCGCGTGATCACTGGCTGCCGTGATGGCATGGGTGTCGATCAGCACATAGGCGGTCAGTCCGGCGCCATTGCCTTTGGCGATGGCACAGGCCCGTTCCGCTGGTGGCTGCACTTCGCCGTCGATGACTGCAAAGCGCACTGCCTCCAGCACGGGCAGCGGCTTCAATGCGCCTCGCGGTTCGGCAAGATGGCGGAAGGGCGCTGCTGCCCGGCGGCCGTCCGGCTCAAGCACTGCGTCCCCGGCCGGCCAGCCGGTGGGCCACTGGGTGCGCTCGTCCAGCGGCTGGGGCGCCCGGTGCAGCACGCCCTGCAGCGCATCCCCGCCGGCAAGCGCCAGCCGGGCGCCGGAGACATAGGCGGCGCGGCCCAGAAGATGGCCAGCGACAGGCACGGTCAGCAGCAGGAACAGCAGGGTGAAAAGCCCCAGCACCACCGCATCCATCTCGCCGTGGGCGATAATGCTGCCGAGCAGCACGAGGCCCGCGCCCAGGGTTCCGGCCTTGGTGGCGGCATGCATGCGCTGGAACGGGTCCGGCAGCTTCATGACGCCCAGAGCGGCGATGCACAGAAAGGCGACACCTGCCAGTTTCAGCAGGACGGAAAGCAGCAAGAGCATCACTTGTCCTCCTTCTTCTTTTCAAGCAGCGCCGACAGCGAGCAGGTGGCGAGGAAGCCGACCAGGGCGATGCCGAAGGCGATATCCAGAAATTCCCGCCGCCCTGTGCCGATCATGGTCAGCGCGGCAATGGCGACGGCGATGCCGGTCAGCATGTCCAGCGCGACGAAGCGGTCGGCATAGCCGGGGCCGGTGACCATGCGGATGGCGGCAAGCGTCAGGGGCACCATCAGGATTGCGATCAGGATGGCGGCGAAGAGGGTCAGGTAGCTGTCCAGAAACTCGATCATCCTTCTATCTCCTTGATGCGCTTCTCGAATGTGTCCTTGATGTTGTCCGCGACCACAGCCGGATCGGCGGCATCCAGAACGTGAACGTAGAGGGTGCTGAGGTCCTCGCTGACATGCAGCGAGGTGGTTCCCGGCGTCAGGCTGACGCAATTGGCCAGCATGGTGACACCGGCGCGGCTGCGCAGGTTGACCGGCACCGCCACAATGGCCGGGCGCAGTGCCGTGCGGTTGCCCAGAACCTGCCGGGCTACCGTGATGGACGAGGCCACCAGTTCTCTCAGAAACACGAGCCCGAGAATTGCAGACTGGCCGATGCGAATGGCGAGGGTCATGGCGTCACTCCTGCGGTCTTGAGTTCGGTATCGAAGGCGCTGATGAACTCCGACGGATTGCCGAGGCTCTCGCCGGCCAGATTGGAGAAGGCAATCAGTGGTTCAGGGTTGAAGCCGATGGCGAGGGTGATGATGCCCAGCACTGCGATGGGGGCCACCATGGCCAGCGGCACGGGACGTGCCCTGACCTTTCGGACCGGCTCCTTCCAGAAGGCCTCGATCCAGATCTTGCTCATGGAGAAGATTGTCAGGAGGCCGACAAAGAGCGCGACGGCGGCAAGCCAGGCGGCATCATTCTGGAAGGAGGCATCCACCACCATGAACTTGGCCCAGAAGCCCGACAGAGGCGGGATGCCGGCCAGCGACAGGGCGGGGATGGCAAACAGCACCGCCAGCAGAGGCGAGGACTTCATCAGCCCGCCGGACTTGCGCAGGTCGAAGGACCCGGTCGTCCGGTGGATGGCGCCTGCGATGAAGAACAGGTTCGCCTTCACCACGATGTGGTGGATGATGTAGAAGACCGCGCCTGCCAGAGCCAGCGGCGTTGCGATGGCAAGGCCCAGCATGATGTAGCCGATCTGGCTGATGATGTGGAACGACAGGATGCGCCGCACGTCCCACTGCACCGCCGCGCCAAAGACGCCGAACAGCATGGTCCCGGCTGCGAACATGGCCATCAGCGGCTTCAGTCCGCCGTTGTCCACCTCGAAGAGCAGGGTGAAGACGCGGAACAGCGCATAGACGCCCACCTTCGTCAAAAGGCCCGCAAACACCGCCGAAACGATGATCGACGCCGTGTGGTAGGAGGCCGGCAGCCAGAAGAACATCGGGAAGAAGCCCGCCTTGATGCCGAAGGCCAGCAGGAACATCATCGCCGACAGGCTGAGGGCCGCCGAGGACTCGGTGCGCGGCAGAACGGTGGCGAGGTCCGCCATGTTCAGCGTGCCGGTGGCGCCATAGAGCAGCCCGATCGCCATAAGGAACAGGATGGTCGAGAACAGGTTCAGCACCGCATATTTGATCGCCCCGTCGATCTGCGCACGGGTGCGGTCCAGCGTGATGAGGCCGAGCGTCGCGATCAGCATCACTTCAAACCAGACATAGAGGTTGAAGATGTCGCCGGTCAGGAAGGCGCCGTTGACGCCGGTCATCAGGCCGAGGAACAGCGGGTAGAAGCCAGAGCGGATCTGGCGCTGGCGCAGGTCCGCGAGGGCAAAGACCAGTGCACACAGAGCCAGAAGGCTGGAGATCACCACCATGGCCGCGCTGAAGCGGTCTGCGGCAAAGACGATGCCGAAGGGCGGGGCCCAGCCTCCGAAGGCCTTGGTCAGGATTGTGCCGGTCATGGTCTCGCGGAGCACCAGCACGGAGGCGGCCAGCGTGAGGGTGATGCCGGTGAGGGCCACGGCGCGCTGCACGGCCGGCCACATATGGAAGGCGGCAGCCAGCGCGGCGGCGGCCAGCGGCAGGATGACGGGCCAGAGAAGAAGCGTGTCAGCCATTGCGGGTGGCCTCCTTGTCAAAGGGCGAGCCCAGCTCTTCGGCCGCGTTCTGCTCGTCGGTGAAGACGGAGCCGAGGGCCGAGTAAGCCTTGAGCACGAGAGCAGCGGCAAATGACACCAGCGCAAAGCCGATGACGATGGCAGTCAGGATCAGAGCCTGGGGCAGCGGGTTGGCCGATTCTGCGCCCAGGGTTTCATCGCCCTTCGGGATGATCGGCGGGGCGGTGAACTGAAGTCCTCCGGCGACGAAGATCAGCAGGTTCACCGCTGCCGACAGCAGCACGACGCCGAACAGGATGCGCATCACGTGCCGCGACAGCAGCAGATAGATGCCTGCGCCCATCTGGGCGGAAATGGCAAAGGCGTAGATGAGGCTCACTGTTCCACTCCCTCATAAAACCGGAAGACCAGCGACAGCACGCCGCCGATGACGACCATGAAGACGCCGATGTCGAAGATCGTGGCTGTGCCCACGTGTGTTGAGCCGAGGCTCGTCCACCAATGGGTCAGGAACGAACCATCCGAGAAAAGACCCGGCAGGCCGCTGACGAAGGACAGGAACAGGCCGCAGCCCATCAGCGTGACGGGGTGAACCATCAGTGCGCGGCGGGCCGTCTCCACGTTTCCGGCCAGCGCCAGCAGCGCAAAGCCAAGGGCGGCAAACAGCCCCCCGATGAAGCCGCCGCCGGGTTCGTTATGGCCGCGGAAGAGCATGTAGATGGACGCCGCGAGCATCAGCACGAAGACGAGACGGGACATGGTTGAGAAGATGATGGACATGACTGTCACTCCTTCGTGCTGGCAGGCTTGCGGGCACTGCGCAGCAGGCCCCAGGCGGCGATGGTTGCGAGGGCGACGACGGCGATCTCACCCAGCGTGTCGATGGCGCGGTAGTCAACGAGGATCACGTTGACGACGTTGCGGCCATAGGCTTCCAGGTAGCTGGTCTCGCCGAAATATTCGGACAGGCGCAGGTCAACCGGGGTGACGCCGATGGAGGCGAGCGCGACGAACATGATCACGGCAAAGCCGGTGGCGATCAGGCCATCGCGGCGCCGCTCGCTGACGGTGCGCGAGTGGCGGCGGCGCGAGGGCAGGCGCAGCAGCACCGCCGTCATCAGGATGACGATCAGCGTTTCCACGGCGGTTTGCGTCAGGGCGAGATCCGGCGCGCCGTTGAGCATGAAGACCACGGCAGAGCCGAAACCGGTGACGCCTGCTGCCACGAGCCCGGCGATCAGCGAGCGCACGAAGACCGTTGCGATGGCACCTGCCGCCGTCAGCAGCAGCACCAGCACCACGGAGATGCGGATGCGGCCTTCACCCGCCAGGAAGTCCCAGGAGGGTGCCGAGAGGAAGGCGAAGGCAAGACCCGCGATCACCGTCAGCATCACGATGGTGGTGTAGCGGTGCTGGTCGCCGTTCTGCAGGGTGCGGGTCGACAGGCGCGCCGTACCCAGAATGCCGTTGAGCGCCTTGTGATAGAACCGGTCACCCAGCCAGGCATAGAACCGGTCGTAGTGGCGCAGCGTGTTGTGGATGCGGGTCCACTGCAGCACGATCACGGCACCGATGGAGATGACGAGGGCCGACAGCATCAGCATGGGCGTCAGGCCGTGCCACAGCTTGAAGGACACATCCACCGGCTGGCCATAGAGGGCCGAGGCGGCAGGGGCGATGAGCCACTGGGCCACCGGACCTGGCACGAGGCCGATCAGGATGCCGCCGGCGGCCAGCAGCAGCGGACCCACGAGCAGGCCCGGCGTCTCGCCATGACGCACCTCGCTGACGCGCTCTGCCTTGAAGTAGAACGGGCGGATCGACACCACACCGGCCACGCCCACCATCACCGCATTGACGAGAACGGCGGCTGCAACAGGCAGGAAGTTCCAGTCGCTGGCGAGCTGTGCCTCGAACAGGTACTCCTTGGAGATGAAGCCGACGAAGGGCGGCAGGCCGGCCATCGACAGGCTGGCCAGCACGGCAGCAACAGCGGTAACCGGCAGGAAGCGGGCGAGTCCGCCCAGCTTGCTGAGGCTTGCCTCGCCCGTGGCATGAATGGCGGTGCCTGCACAGAAGAACAGCGCCGCCTTGTAAAGGGCATGGGCGAGGATGAAACCGGCTGTGGCCACGGCTGCAACTTCACCGGTCAGGCCGATCAGCATCACCAGAATGCCGAGCGAGGCGACGGTGGACTGGGCCAGCACGGCCTTGAAACCTTCCGCCCGCAATGCCTGCAGGGCAGCAATGATCATGGTCAGCGAGCCGACGATGACAAGCGTGTGGCCGAAGGCGGGCATTTCGGCAAAGACACCGTCGAACCGCGCCAGCAGGAACACGCCCAGCTTCACCATCGTGGCCGAATGCAGATAGGCGGAGGCCGGCGTCGGCGCGGCCATGGCATTCGGCAGCCAGAAGTGGAACGGGAACTGCGCGCTCTTGGTGAAGGCGCCGATCATGATCAGGACCGCGATCGTCCCGGCCCAGGGGCTGGCCACGAGTTCGCCGGAGCGGGCGAGCACCTCGGTGAAGGAGAAGGTCCCCATGGTCATGCCGATGACGAGAATGCCGGCAAACAGCACCAGGCCGCCGCCGCCGGTGACGACCAGAGACTGCAGGGCCGACTTGCGGGCAGCTTCCTTGTGGCCGTCAAAGCCGATGAGCAGGAACGAGGCCAGGCTCGTCAGCTCCCAGAAGACGAACATGACGATCAGGTTGTCGGAGAGCACCGTGCCCAGCATCGCCGCCATGAACAGCATGATGAGGCTGAGGAAACGGCCGGTCTCGGTGCGCGGCTTTTCCGCGAAATAGGCGCCGGCATAGATCACCACCAGCGTGCCGATGCCGCTGATCAGCAATCCGAAGAGCAGTGAAAAGCCGTCCAGGCGGAACGCGAGTTCCACACCCAGCGACGGCACCCAGGCGAGTTGCGCGGTCAGGGCCTCGCCCGAGGCGACCTGTCCGGCCTGCATCAGCAGCGAAACAAAGATGCCCAGGGGGATGAGGCACACCACCCAGCTGGTTGCGCGCCCCAGAAATGTCGAAGCTGGCCGCGCAATCGCTGCGCCGGCCAGTGCGGCAAGTATGCTCCATTCAAAGCTCACGGCTTGCATCCCTCTTGCTGTTTGCCCCTGTATTGGCAAGAGCTGTGCCAGCGGAATTTTTCTTTTTATTTCAATGGATTTTCCTGCTGTAGAGTTCCTCCTGTCCGGATTTCCGGACGGCTGCCGGGGCCCCCGTCCGGAAATCCGGACAGGGGCGCATGCCCTGCCGCAGATGGTGAAAAGGGGCTTTGGAGCCCGTGTGAGGGGCGTGCCTATAAAACGTGCAGTGCGAGTGTTGCGCTGCAGAAAAGCCCCGGCATAATCGCGGCATGGACGCTGCCCTGACCGTACTCGTGATCGATGAGAACGACATTCGCGCCTCGATCATCGAGCGCGGATTGCGGGAGGCCGGGCATGAGCGGGTGATCCTCCTGTCCAGCATGGACGGGCTGGTGCGCCGCATCGTCGAGATCGACCCGGATGTGATCGTGATCGATCTGGAAAACCCCAACCGTGACCAGCTGGAGCATCTGTTTCAGGTGTCGCGCGCGGCCCAGCGGCCGATTGCCATGTTCGTGGACCGCTCGGAAAGCGGCATGGTCGCGGCGGCGGTGGAGGCGGGGGTGTCGGCCTATGTGGTCGATGGGCTCAGGCAGGAGCGGGTGAAGCCGATCCTCGACATGGCCATTGCCCGGTTCAACGCTTTTTCGCGGCTGCAGCAGGAACTGGCAGAGGCACGCAACGCGCTGGAAGAGCGCAAGGTGGTGGAGCGGGCCAAGGGTATCCTGATGAAATCCCGCGGGCTCAGCGAGGAAGAGGCTTTCACGCTGCTGCGGCAGACGGCGATGAACGAGAAGAAGAAGATCGCGGACATCGCCCAGAGCGTTGTCACCGCAGCCGGCTTGCTGCTGTGAACGGCCGGCCGGAATGGGGAGCGCGTAAAAGGAGTTGGACAGGATGAACGCACACCCGGCACATGCCCCCGATCTTCCCCTGCCCGGCAAGGGGCCGGGCCGGGAGCCGCGCGTGCTCAGGGCCGGGTTCATTCCGCTCGTTGACGCCTCGATCCTGCTGGCCGCTGCCGAGGCGGGCTTTGCCGAACGCGAGGGTTTGCGGCTGGAACTGGTGCGTGATGTGTCCTGGGCCAATGTGCGCGACAGGCTCGCCTTCCGCCAGTTCGATGTTGCCCATATGCTTTCTCCAATGCCCGTGGCGGCCCAGCTTGGCCTTGGTTCCAACCCGTCGCCTGCGGTCACGCCTTTCTTTCTGGGGCAGGGCGGCAATGCCATCACGCTGGCGCTGCGGCTGTTCGAGGAAATGGCGGCGCTTGCCGAAGGCGTGGAACGGGCTGATGCGCTGGGCTGCGCCAGGGCTTTGGCGCTGGTGGTGCGGGCGCGGCGCGAGGGCGGCATGGCGCCGCTGACGCTGGGCGTCACCTATCCGTTTTCCTCGCATAACTATGAGTTCCGCTACTGGCTGGCGGCTGGCGGCATTGATCCGGATGCGGATGTGCGGCTGGTGGTCGTGCCGCCGCCGATGACCTCCGACGCGCTGGAAGCAGGCGCCATTGACGGCTTCTGCGTCGGAGCGCCGTGGAACATGATTGCCTCCGAGCGCGGCGTGGGGCGGATCGTTGCCGTCAAGCAGGACATCTGGCCGCTGGCGCCGGAAAAGGTGCTGGCCATGCGGCCGGAATGGGCCGATGCCAATCAGGACACGGTGATGCGGCTGATCGTGGCGCTGGACCGGGCGGCGCGCTGGTGTCAGGCGCCGGAAAACCACGATGATCTGGCCGCGATCCTTGCCGATCCGCGCTATCTGGGGGCACCGAAGGACATCCTGCGCCGCGTTCTCGCGGGCGAATTCAGCCTCGATGCCCATGGCCGCACGCGCCGGATCGACAGCTATTTCCGCTTCCATGGGCAAGGGGCGAATGTGCCCAGCCAGACGCTGGCCTTGTGGATCTACAGCCAGATGATCCGCTGGGGGCAGGCGGAGTTTTCGCAGGCACTGGCGGAGAAAGCTGCCAGTGCCTGCCGCCCGGATCTTTACCGCGATGCGCTGGGTGCCGATGCGGATGCAGACCTTGATGAGGCCGCGCTGACTGCCGCATCCTTCATGGATGGTGCGCGCTTTGATCCTCAGGACATCATGGCCCATGTGGAGGGTTTCCCGGTGCGCCGCAGGCCCGGTGAGCCGGTTCCGCTCTCTGAGGTGTGAGTGGATTCAATTTGTGCAGATAAGTTGCTGCACTGCATGATGATGCACAAAAAGGTGGCTCAGTGAATATGCACCTGCCAGAGGCCTGAAAGCGTGTTTTCCAGAAAATTATTATAATTCAAGTGGATGTGGGCCTCGTCTGCGTTTGGCACGGCGCTTGCTTTTAAGACTGCACTCCGGTCAACGGCGACCGGATACATCGAACGCACATAACCGCGTTCACGAGAGACATCGACGTCGCTTGGTTTGCAGCCGGGAACCTCCCTTCCCGCGCGCAGTCACCGGGCGGCGTTTTTTGTTTTGGGCTCCAGGAAAAACAGAAGGGCCCGGGCAAAGAAGGGGACAGACACGATGAGCATCACCACAGCCGGCCTCAGCCGCCGCACCTTGTTGAAGTCCACCGCCGCCGCCGCCCTTGCCGGGGCTGTGAAGTCGGCGTTTCCCTCCGGCGCCTTTGCACAAGGGGCAGGGCCAGAGACAACCCGTGCCGTTCTCGGCTTCATCGCGCTGACCGATTCCGCGCCGCTGATCGTGGCCAAGGAGAAGGGGCTCTTCGCCAAATACGGCATGCCGGATGTGGAAGTGGTGAAGCAGGCCTCCTGGGGCACCACGCGTGACAATCTGGTGCTGGGCTCGCAAGGCAACGGCATCGATGGCGCGCATATCCTGACGCCGATGCCCTATCTCATCTCGGCCGGCAAGGTGACGCAGAACAACGTGCCGCTGCCGATGGTCATTCTCGCCCGCCTCAATCTGGATGCGCAGGGCATTTCGGTGGGCTCTGCCTACAAGGACCTTCAGGTCGGGCTCGATTCCAGCGTGCTGCGCGAAGCCTTTGCCGCACGCAAGGCGGCTGGCAACCCGGCCAAGGCGGCGATGACCTTCCCCGGAGGTACCCATGACCTGTGGATCCGCTACTGGCTGGCCGCCGGTGGCATCGATCCGGACACGGATGTGGAAACCATCGTCGTGCCGCCCCCGCAGATGGTGGCCAACATGAAGGTCGGCACCATGGACTGCTTCTGTGTGGGCGAGCCCTGGAACGAGCAACTGGTCAATCAGGGCATCGGCTTCACCGCCGTCAACACGGCGGAACTGTGGAACAAGCACCCCGAGAAGTCTCTGGGCATGCGCGCCGACTGGGTGGAGAAGAACCCGCGTGCGGCGCAGGCCCTGCTGATGGCCGTCATGGAAGCGGCCCAGTGGTGCGATGACATGGCCAACAAGGACGAGCTGTCCGCAATCGTCGGCAAGCGCGCCTGGTTCAACGTGCCGGCCAAGGACATCGTCGACCGCCTGAAGGGTGAATATGACTACGGCAACGGCAAGGTCGTCGAAGACAGCCCGCATTTCATGAAGTTCTGGCGCGACCACGCCTCTTATCCGTTCCAGAGCCACGATGCCTGGTTCCTCACCGAGGACATCCGCTGGGGCAAGTTCGAGCATGGCACCGACATCAAGGCCATGATCGCAAAGGTCAACCGTGAAGACCTGTGGCGCGAGGCAGCCAAGGCCCTGGGCGTCTCCGACATCCCGGCATCCACCTCACGCGGTGTGGAAACCTTCTTCGACGGCAAGGTTTTCGACCCGGAGAACCCCGAAGCCTACCTGAAGAGCCTTGCGATTACGCGGATCGCCTGAAGGCAGCATGAGATGCCCCGGAGCGGTGCTGCACCACTCCGGGGCTGAAGAAGACCCGAGGGAGAACCCGATGCCACAGACCCAGCTGAAGATGAAGGACGCCGCGATACGCAAGGCCACGGCCAGCGTCATCGCCTTTACCGCCCCCATGAAGACAAGCAGCCATTTCACCCGCGCCCAGGCGCTTGCCCGCAGCGCGTCGGAAACGCTGCTGCCGCCCGTGATCACCCTCGCCGTGCTTCTGGCCCTTTGGGAAGTTCTGTGCTCCTCACCCACCGCCAGCCTGCCGTCGCCTTCGAAGGTGCTGTCGGAGAGCTGGGAGATCATCGTCCATCCGTTCTACACCGGGCAGGGCATCGATCAGGGCATGTTCTGGCAGATCCTCGCCAGCCTGCAGCGCGTGGCTGCCGGCTATGCCTTCTCGGTTGTCGCAGGCATCGGCCTCGGTGTGCTCGTCGGCTCCAGCCAGTGGGCCATGCGGGGGCTTGATCCGATCTTCCAGGTGCTGCGCACCGTGCCGCCGCTGGCCTGGCTACCCTTGTCGCTGGCAGCCTTTCAGGATGGCAGCCCCTCGGCCATCTTCGTCATCTTCATCACCGCCGTCTGGCCGGTCATCATCAACACGGCGGTCGGCATCCGCAACATTCCGCAGGACTATCAGAACGTTGCCAGGGTGTTGCGGCTGAACGGCTTCGAGTATTTCGCCAAGATCATGCTGCCCGCTGCCGCGCCCTACATCTTCACGGGCCTGCGCATCGGCATCGGTCTGTCCTGGCTCGCCATCGTGGCGGCGGAAATGCTCATCGGCGGCGTCGGCATCGGCTTCTTCATCTGGGACGCGTGGAACTCGTCGCTGATCAGCGACATCATCGTCGCCCTCGTCTATGTCGGGGTCGTCGGCTTCTTCCTTGACCGTCTCATCGCCTTTGCTGGCCGCCTCGTCACCCGTGGCACCGCGAACGCCTGAACAGGAGAACCGGCATGGCACAGTCCTATCTTTCCCTGCAGCTTGTCTCCAAGACCTACGAGCGGGCAGGCCTCAAGTCCGAAGTGCTGCGTGAGGTTTCGCTCAATGCGGACAAGGGCGAGTTCATCTCCATCATCGGCCACTCCGGCTGCGGCAAGTCCACGGTGCTCAACATCATCGCGGGGCTCACCCCGGCGACGACGGGCGTGGTGTTTCTGGAAGGGCAGGTGGTGGATGCCCCCGGCCCGGAACGGGCGGTCGTCTTCCAGAACCACAGCCTGCTGCCCTGGCTGACCGTCTACGAGAATGTCGATCTGGCGGTCTCCAAGGTGTTCCGGGGCCGCAAGAGCAAGGCCGAGCGGCATGACTGGGTGATGCACAATCTCGATCTGGTGCAGATGGCCCATGCGGGCAGCAAGCGTCCGGCGGAAATTTCCGGTGGCATGAAGCAGCGCGTCGGCATCGCCCGGGCGCTCTCCATGGAACCCAAGGTGCTGTTGCTGGATGAGCCCTTCGGCGCACTGGATGCGCTGACCCGCGCCCATCTGCAGGATGCGGTGATGGAGATCCACGCCCGGCTCGGCAACACCATGATCATGATCACCCATGACGTGGACGAGGCCGTGCTTCTGTCAGACCGCATCGTGATGATGACCAACGGCCCGGCAGCCTGCATCGGCGAGGTGCTGGAGGTGCCGATCGAGCGCCCGCGCAACCGCATCGAGCTGGCCTCCGACCGCACCTATCTGAAGTGCCGCGAGGCTGTCCTGAAATTCCTCTACGAGCGTCACCGCTTCGTGGAAGCGGCGGAGTGAGACCCATGCGCCAGAAACTCGTTATCGCCGGCAATGGCATGGCTCCGGGACGGATGCTGGAGCATCTTCTGGAGCAGGCGCCGGACCTTTACGACATCACCATTTTCAACGCCGAACCGCGCGTGAATTACGACCGCATCATGCTGTCGCCGGTTCTCTCGGGCGAAAAGGCCTTCGAGGATATCATCATCCATGGCGATGGCTGGTACATCCGTAACGGCATCACCCTCTACAAGGGCCACCGCATCACCACCATCGACCGTGAGGCGAAGACCGTCACCTCCGATCAGGGCGAGATTGCAGCCTACGACAAGCTGGTGATCGCCACCGGCTCGGTGCCCTTCATCCTGCCCGTGCCGGGCAAGGACCTGAGAGGCGTCATCACCTACCGCGATCTGGATGACGTGGATGCCATGCTGCTGGCCGCGCAGGCCCGCGAGACGGCGGTGGTCATCGGCGGCGGTCTGCTGGGGCTGGAAGCGGCTGCCGGGCTGAAGGCGCGCGGCATGGATGTGACCGTGCTGCACGTGATGCCGACGCTGATGGAGCGTCAACTCGATCCGGCGGCAGGCTATCTGCTGCAGCGCTCGCTGGAAGAGCGCGGCATCAAGGTGATGACCCGCGCCAACACGCAGGCACTGCTGGCCGATGACACCGGCAAGGTCCGTGCGGTCGCGCTGCAGGATGGCACGGAAGTGCCCGCGACGCTCGTCGTCATGGCGGCGGGCATCCGCCCCAACGCCGGCCTTGCCCGCGAGGCAGGGCTGGATGTGAACCGGGGCATCCTCGTGGATGACCGCATGCGCACCAGCGCTCCGGACATCTTCTCCCTCGGCGAATGCGCGGAAGTGGGCGGGCAGGTCTATGGCCTTGTCGCGCCGCTCTATGAAATGGCGCGGGTGCTGGCGGGCGAACTGGCAAAGCCGGTGACGGGTGAAGACGTGAAGGGCTTCGTCCATCAGGACACGCCCACCAAGCTCAAGGTCACCGGCATCGATCTCTTCTCGCTGGGCGATTTTGCCGAAAGCGAGGACCGGGAGGAAATCGTCCTGCGCGATGCCAGCGCGGGCGTCTACAAGCGGCTGATCCTCAAGGATAACCGTATCATCGGTTCGGTCCTCTTCGGCGAGACCGGCGATGCCGCATGGTTTGCGGATCTGAAGAAAAAGGGCACGGATATCTCGGATCTGCGCGAGACGCTGATCTTCGGGCAGGCCTTCCAGGGAGGGGGCGCACTGGACCCTACGGCGGCCGTTGCGGTGTTGGCGGATGATGCGGAAATCTGCGGCTGCAACGGCGTGTGCAAGGGGACCATCGTTTCGGCCATCACGGCCAAAGGCTTGACCAGCCTTGAGGAGGTCCGCGCCCACACCAAGGCCTCGGCCTCCTGCGGCAATTGCACGGGGCTGGTGGAAAAGGTGATGCAGCTCACGCTTGGCGACAGGTTCCAGGCGCAGGCGGTCAAGCCCATGTGCGGCTGCACCACGCATAGCCATGACGAAGTGCGCCGCCTGATCAAGGCGAAGAAGCTGAAGTCCATTCCGGCGGTGATGCAGGAGCTGAACTGGTCCACCTCCGGTGGCTGCGCCAAGTGCCGGCCTGCGCTCAACTACTATCTGATGGCTGATTGGCCGGGCGAATATGAGGATGACAGCCAGTCGCGCTTCATCAACGAGCGCGTTCACGCCAACATCCAGAAGGACGGTACCTATTCTGTCGTCCCGCGCATGTGGGGTGGCATGACCTCGGCGGCAGAACTGAGGGCCATCGCCGATGTGGTGGACAAGTTCGCCATTCCCGCCGTCAAGGTCACCGGCGGCCAGCGCATCGACATGCTGGGAGTGAAGAAAGAAGACTTGCCCGGCGTCTGGGAAGATCTCGGCAAGGCCGGCTTCGTCTCCGGCCACGCCTATGCCAAGGGCCTGCGCACCGTGAAGACCTGCGTCGGCTCGGACTGGTGCCGCTTCGGCACGCAGGATTCGAGCGGTCTGGGTGTGCGGCTGGAGAAGTTCCTCTGGGGCTCCTGGACGCCGGCCAAGGTGAAGCTGGCCGTCTCCGGCTGCCCGCGCAACTGCGCCGAGGCCACCTGTAAGGACGTGGGCGTGATCTGTGTGGACAGCGGCTACGAGATCCATTTCGCGGGCGCTGCCGGGCTCGACATCAAGGGCACGGATGTTCTGGGCCTTGTCCATACCGAGGATGAGGCGCTGGAGCACATCACGGCGCTGATTCAGATGTACCGCGAGCAGGGCCATTATCTGGAGCGCATCTACAAGTGGGCCAAACGCATCGGCCACGACGAGGTGCGCCGTCAGATCATGGAAGATGGCGACCGCCGCCGCGCCTATTTCGAGCGCTTCGTCTACTCGCAGAAATTCGCGCAGACCGACCCCTGGTCCGAGCGTGTTTCTGGCAAGGACAAGCATGAATTCCGGCCCATGGCCGTGCTGGGACTGGAGGCGGCGGAATGAACGCGATGACACCAGACTGGATCGAGATCGGCAGCCTGTCCGATATTCCCCGCTCGGGCGCCCGTGTCGTCAAGACACCGGCCGGCTGCATCGCCCTGTTCCGCACCGATGCGGACGAAGTCTATGCGCTGGACGACCGCTGCCCCCACAAGGGCGGGCCGTTGAGCGAGGGCATCGTGCATGGCCGGCATGTCACCTGCCCGCTGCACAACTGGGTGTTTGACCTTGCGACGGGTCTGGCTCAAGGGGCGGATGAGGGGGCTGTGGCCACGACACCTGCCCGTGTCGAGGGCGGGCGGGTGTTCCTCACCCGCGCCGCGCTGACCCTGCATGGCCGGACCGCGCAAGGGGAGAGGCTGGATGGCTGAAACCACCCGCACCGCCTGCCCCTATTGCGGTGTTGGCTGCGGCGTGCTGGCCACCCGGCATGACGATGGCTCCGTCACCGTGAAGGGCGATCCGGAGCATCCCTCCAACTTCGGGCGGCTCTGCTCCAAGGGGTCGGCGCTGGCGGACACGCTGGCGCTGGAGGGCCGGCTCCTCCATCCGGAAATCGGCGGCCGCCGGGCCTCCTGGGATATGGCGCTTGATCTCGTCGCCCGCCGGTTCAGCGAGGCCATCCGCGAGCATGGGCCGGACAGCGTGGCCATCTACGGCTCCGGCCAGCTTCTGACGGAAGATTATTACGCCGCCAACAAGCTGATGAAGGGCTTCATCGGTTCGGCCAATATCGACACCAACTCGCGCCTGTGCATGGCGTCCTCCGTTGCCGGTCACAAGCGGGCCTTCGGCTCGGATACCGTGCCGGGCAGCTATGAGGATCTGGAGGAAGCGGATCTTGTGGTGCTGGTGGGCTCCAACCTCGCCTGGTGCCATCCGGTGCTGTTCCTGCGGCTGGAGGCTGCCAAGGCGGCGCGGCCGTCCCTGCGGGTTGTCACCATCGACCCGCGCCGCACGGCCACCAGCGAGCTGGCGGATCTGCATCTTTCTATCTGTCCCGATGGGGACACGGCGCTCTTCACCGGGCTGCTCGCTTATCTCGACGAGGGCGGGCGCATCGACCGGGCTTATGTGCGCCAGCATGTGAACGGGCTCGAGGAAGCGCTGGCTATTGCCCGCCAGTGGCCGGTGAGCGCAGTCGCCGCCGCAACCGGGCTTGCCCCGGCTGAAACCGGCGCCTTCTTCGAGCTTTTCGCCCGCACGCAGAAGGTGGTGACGGTCTATAGCCAGGGCGTCAACCAGTCCGTCTCCGGCACGGACAAGGTGAATGCCATTCTCAATGTGCATCTTGCCACAGGCCGCATTGGCAAGCCCGGCATGGGGCCGTTTTCCGTCACGGGGCAGCCCAATGCCATGGGTGGGCGCGAGGTGGGCGGCCTTGCCAACATGCTCGCCGCCCATATGGACCTCGACAATCCGGCGCATAGGGACATCGTGCAGGGCTTCTGGAACGCGCCAAAGCTGGCAGCCAAGCCCGGCCTGAAGGCAGTGGAACTGTTCGATGCCATGCACGAGGGCCGCATCAAGGCGGTCTGGATCATGGCCACCAACCCGGTGGACAGCCTGCCGGATGCGGACCGGGTGCGTGAGGCCTTGGGCCGCTGCCCCTTCGTCGTTGTCTCCGATGTGTTGCGCGATACGGACACCACCCGCCACGCCCATGTGCTTCTGCCCGCCGCTGCCTGGGGCGAGAAGGACGGCACGGTGACCAATTCCGAGCGGCGCATTTCCCGCCAGCGCGCCTTTCTGCCGCTGCCCGGCGAAGCCTTGCCTGATTGGGCCATCATCTCTGCCGTGGCGCGGCGCATGGGGCATGGTGAGGCCTTTGCCTATACGAGTGCGGCAGATATTTTTGCTGAACATGCTGCCCTTTCCGGGGCTGGCAATAACGGCAGCCGGGATTTCGATATCAGCGCCCATGCCGGGATAAGCCAGCCAGATTATGACGCGCTTGAGCCCTTCCTCTGGCCTGTGCCCGCAGAAGGAAAAGGCCCGGAAGATGGCCGCTTCTTTTCGCAAGGCGGCTATTTCACCCCGGACCGCAAGGCGCGGATGGTGCCGGTGGTGCCCGCCGCAACCGGACCGGACGAGGAGGGGCTGCTGACGCTCAACACCGGCCGCATCCGCGATCAATGGCACACCATGACGCGCACCGGCCGGGCAGCGCGGCTGCTGACCCATATCGCCGAGCCCTTCGCCGAAATTCACCCCGATGACGCCGCTGTTCATGGCATTGCGGCGGCGGATCTGGTGGAGGTTTTCAATGTGCGGGGCAGCGTTCTCGTGCGCGCCGTGGTGACGGAGCGGGTGCGCCGGGGCGAGGTTTTCGTGCCGATGCACTGGACGGGGCAATTTTCCGCCTGCGCCCGCATTGATGTTCTGGCCGGGCGGCAGCGTGATCCGTTCTCCGGCCAGCCGGGGCTCAAGCGCAATGCCGTGCGCATCTCGCCCGTTGCAGCCCGTTGGCATGGCTTTGCCGTGCTCTCCCGCGCACCGGAGCATTTGCCCTTCGCCTATTGGGCTCTTGCGCCGCTGGCTGACACCGGAACCAGCGAGGCGGTGAAGATCGAATTTGCCACGCTGGACGAGGACGCGCCGGAAGAGATTGCGGCAAGCCTCCTGCGCCGCTGCACGATTGGCGGGGCTGGCAAGCCGGAGCAGATGTCGTTCCATGCGGCGTCTGACGGGCTTTACCGTTGCATGGTCTGGCAGGATGGCGTTCTGGCCGGTGCCGTATTCCTCGCCCGCAAGCCGGTTGCCGTTTCCCGCAGCTGGGCCAGCAGCCTGCCCGGCACGCGGGACGATGGCCCCGCCACCCGCTGGCGGCTGCTCGCCGGGCGCCCTGCGGCGGATGTACCTGACAAGGGGCCGGTGATTTGCACCTGCTTCCAGATCGGCGCCAACGAAATCCGCCGCGCTGCTGCTGAAGGCTCTGACACGGTGGCTGCAATTGGCGCCTGCCTTGGCGCAGGCAGCAACTGCGGCTCCTGCCGCCCGGAAATCGCCCGCCTGCTGGCGGAGTGCAAACCCCATGAGGAGGCGCATGACCATGCTGCACGTTCAGCCTGAAACTTCCGGTGCTGCCAGCCGCTCTGCCCGCCCGCAGCGTCCTGCCCGGATGGAGCCTCTGGCCGTGCTGCCGGTGTTCCTGCCGCTCACGGGCCGCAAGGCGGTGCTGGCCGGGGGCGGGGAGCCCGCCGCCTGGAAAGCCGAGCTGCTGCTGGCCGCAGGGGTGGAATTGCACCTCTTCACAGACAGCCCTTGCGAGGATCTGGCGGCGCTGCTGGCCGACCCGGTGCTGAACCTGCGCATCCATCATGTTTCCCGGCGCTGGCAGCCGGAAGATCTCACTGGCGCAGCTCTCGCCATTGCTGATGCGGAAGATGACGAGGAGGCCGCAGCCTTCTTCGCGGCGGCCCGTGCGGCGGGAGTGCCGGTGAATGTTATCGACCGGCCGGCCTTCTGCCAGTTCCAGTTCGGCGGCATCGTCAACCGCTCGCCGCTGGTCGTCGGCATCTCCACCGATGGCGCGGCCCCCGTGCTGGGTCAGACGGTGCGTCAGAAAATCGAAACCCTGCTGCCGCCCGGCCTGTCGCGCTGGGCGCAGCTTGCAGCCCGCATTCGCGCAGCGGTGAGTGAACGGCTGGAGAGCGTGGCCTTGCGGCGGCGCTTCTGGCGGCAGTTCAGCGAAGCCGCCTTTGCGCGCGGGGAACTGGGCCTTGAGGAGGATTTCGGCGCCCTTATCGATCATCTGGCTGAGGAAGCCCCCGCCACAGGCGAAGTGGTTCTGGTGGGGGCAGGCCCCGGCGATGCCGCCCATCTGACGCTTGGCGCCATGCGGGCGCTGCAGTCGGCGGATGTGATCCTGTTTGACGATCTCGTCAGCGCCGAAGTGCTGGAGCTTGCCCGCCGGGAGGCAAAGCGCATGCTCGTCGGCAAGCGCGGCGGGCGGGAAAGCTGCGCGCAGGAAGACATCAATGACATGATGGTTTCGCTCGCCCGGCAGGGACGCAAGGTGGTGCGGCTGAAGTCCGGCGATCCCATGGTGTTTGGCCGGGCGGGCGAGGAAATCGCCCGCCTCGAAGCCGAAGGCATCCCCGTTTCCGTGGTGCCGGGCATCACGGCGGCCTCTGCCATGGCTGCGCGGCTGAAGGTGTCACTCACCCACCGCGACCATGCTCAGGGCCTGCGCCTGATGACCGCCCATTCCCGCCACGGCGGCCTGCCGGACACGCTGGACCTGACAGAGCGCGCCACCGCAGCCTCCACCACCGTGTTCTATATGGGCCGCCGCATGGCAGACAGCCTGCGCCAGCGGCTCCTGTCGGAAGGCGTCTCCCCTGACTTGCCCGTTGTGGCCCACGGCTCCGTCAGCCGCCCGGAGGAAAAGATCTGGACCGGCCGCCTTGCAGACCTTTCCAGCACCGCCATGGCCGCCTTCGGCGACGCCCCGGTGCTGATTGGAATAGGGCAAGTCTTTGCGGCGGCGAAGGTGGCGGAAGAGGTGGCCTCATTCGTAACGGATCTGATGCCTCCGCTTCCCTGTCAAACGCGTGCGTGAAGGGGATTGCCGGACCATGAGACACCGGCGGCCCCTTCCAGAAAGCCGTCGCAGAAGGCGCCGCCCGGCGCATGGGGGAGGGCTTTGGCGCTCATCTCCTCTGCGCTGATGCGTCCTTGCACCAGATCATCAAACAGGCTGATCACCTCGAAGAAGCCTTGCGTCTGCGGCGAAAGCCTGAGGCCGCTGACGCCGGCGCTCTTCAGGCGCGGCAGGGTGTGGGCCATGTTGGCGCATTGGGCCGAGAGCGTCTGCACGCCGTTGATGGCCAGAAACTCCTGCCCGTCCAGCGTATCCACCGCCAGCCCGTCCGGATCATCGGCGCAGACGAACTGGCACTGATCCTTGGCCCGGTCGTGGTAGCGCGCATGATAGCAGCGGCCGGAAATCGCCAGCGGCAGGCGGCCCCAGCCCCAGACCTCCACCGGCACAGGGCCCGCTGCCGCAGCCAGCCGCTCCACCGAGGCCATGGGCAGTTCCGGCGGCAGGCAGAAACGCACCGCGCCGCGCGCCTTCAGGAAGGCCACCGTCCCCTCGTTATAGACGTTGATCAGCGGCCCTGCCGAAAAGGCCGCTCTTTCCGGCAGGTGGGCGAGGGCGGTGATGTCATTCACCTCCATCTCAAGGCCCATGTCCGCCAGTTCTGCCGTCTGCTTGCGCTCGCGCTTCAGGGTGACCAGCGCAAGGCTTGTCACGGCCACCGCCTTGCCGCCCGCCTGCAGCCGTTCGATGGCTTCGGGCAGGCGGGTCTGATAGAAGGGCAGGCGCTTGGAGCAGACCAGTTCACCGATGACAACACGCTTCACGCCCGGTGTTTCGGCCAGCCTTGCATAGAAATCACTCCACGCCGCAGCATCCCAGAAGCCCATCACCGGGCCAACCGTCAGCTCCATCCTGTCATCTCCAGATCTTGTTATAGGCCCCGGCGGTGGAGCTTTGGCCCTCGGTCAGCTGCGCCAGCATGCCTGCGGGCACGGGGCGGCCTGCTTCCAGCGCCTCCACGGCGGTGCGGAAGTTGCGAACCACCTGCGACACATAGGCCCGCGACCGCTGGCGGCCCTCGATCTTCAGCGCAGAAACCCCGGCCCGCGCCAGCGCGGGCAGCAGTTCGGAGGCATCAAGGCTTGCCGGGTCTTCGAAGACGTAGCCCGTGCGGGCACCCACCTTGAAACAGCCCTTGCACAGGGTGGGATAGGGGGCAGCTTCCCCCTTGGCCGACCGGTGGATGGTGTAGCCGCCCAGCCGTGCCGCCAGATCCTGGCCCTCTTCGGCATATTCCACATGGCTTGCGGGCGAGCAGACGCCGTTCATGTTGGGCGAGCGGCCGGTGATATAGGACGACAGGGAGCAGCGCCCCTCCGCCATGACGCAGAGCCCGCCGAAGATGAACACCTCCGTCTCGACGCTGATCTCCCGGTTGATGGCGGCGATTTCCTCCACGCTCAGCACACGCGGCAGCACCACCCGCTTTACGTCAAATGTGTCTGCATAGAAGTTGATGACATCGGGGTTTGCGGCTGCTGCCTGAACAGAGAGATGCCGCCGCAGATTGGGATGCCGTTC
This sequence comes from Pannonibacter phragmitetus DSM 14782, assembly GCF_000382365.1. Taxonomy (GTDB): domain Bacteria; phylum Pseudomonadota; class Alphaproteobacteria; order Rhizobiales; family Stappiaceae; genus Pannonibacter; species Pannonibacter phragmitetus. The sequence goes on from NZ_KB908237.1 coordinate 27,172, forward strand.
TGCCGCGTAGGCGATGAGGCCGAGATCGGCGAGGATCACCGCGTCGCCACCCGCCTGTTCCGCATCGGCAACGGCGCGGTGCCACAGGTCCTCGTTTCCGGCGCGGGGAAAGGTGTTGATCGCCACAAGCACCTTTGCCCCGCGTGCATGGGCATAGGCCACGCCCGCCGCCAGCTCCTCGCGGGAGAAGTTGAGGCCGGGGAAATTGCGGGCGTTGGTGTCATCGGCAAAACCGCAATAGATGGCATGGGCTCCGGCATCGGTGGCAGCTCTCAGGGCTGCAGGCGTTCCGGCAGGGCAGACGAGTTCCATCACCGGAAAGCCTCCATGGGTGCCGGGCGGCTCAACGGCACGCCGGTCATGGACTGCAACAGGGCAATCACGCGGTTGGCGGCTCCTGCGAGCGGGCCGGTGAGGCGGGCGATTTCCGCCCCCAGATCCAGCTCCGCGTCATCAATGGCATTGCGCAGGGCAAGGGCCGCAGACGTATCGCCCTCAATGGTGAGATCGCGGGAGAAGAACAGAGCATCCCCATCCCACACCCCGTGCACCAGCCCGACGAGCGCCGCCAGCTTTCCGGTGATGCGGGCGTCAGCGGCAGGCGGGGTTGCATGCAGGGTGATGGTCAGCGGCTCTTGAGAAAGGTCCATCAGGAAGGTCAGCGGCACATCGCTTGCCGTCAGCGCAAAGCGGCAGTGGCGGTAGGCGCCGAGCCGGGTCATCAGGCCGGGATGGCGCGCCACGATCCGCCGCGCCGCTTCGCTCAGCACAAAGGCCGCAGGCGCTGCGGGGGCAAGGCGCAGCCCGAGCGCCAGAAACGGCGGCATTCCGGGAATGGACGGGGGCTGGCCAGCGCCAGAGCGGCTGTCAGGGCTGGTAGTGGGGCCGGAAGGGAACATGCGGGGCTCCGTGTGTCACGTTGCCCGGCACCATAGGCACCCCGATGCAGGCTGTAGTTGATGCGCATCAACTCCAGCGGCCTATCCCGCCTGTTCCTGCTTTTGATCCTGTTTCTGATTTCTGATGGTCAGCCGCGCCGTTCCAGAGCCAGCCTGAGGCCGAAGGCGATCAGCACGGAGCCGGTCAGCCCGTCGATGCCGCGCGTGAAGGACGGGCGGCGCAGCAGTCCGGCAATGGGCCGGGTCGCCAGAATGATGACGGCAAACCACAGCACGCCCATCAGCCCGTGGATGGCGGCAAGTCCCGTGCTGAAGGCGGTGACAGGCACGTCCGCCGGGATGAACTGCGGCAGGAAACTGACGTAGAAGACGCCGACTTTGGGGTTCAGCAGATTGGTCATCAGCCCGCGCCAGAACCAGCCCTGGCTGGCGCTCTGGCCTGCGGCCATTTCGGCGGCTGCCTGTTCCAGCTGCGCCGGACCGGCAGGGCGCAGGGCGGCGCGGACCATCCTGAAGCCCAGCCAGATCAAATAGGCCGCCCCGGCAAATTGCATCACCCGGTAGGCCGCCTCGGAAACAGCCAGCAGCGCCCCCAGCCCCACCGAGGCGGCAAAGCCCCAGGTGATGACGCCGGCGGAAATGCCAAGCCCCGCAGCAAAGGCCTGTTTCGGGCCTTCCACGGTCGCCGTGCGCAGCACCAGCGCCGTGTCCAGCCCCGGTGTCAGGGTGACGAGGGCAGCTGCAATCGAAAAGGCGATGATGGCTGAAACCGGGTCCATGGCTGTCTCCGCATGCCGGAAGGGCAGGCCGTCATATTGCAGCTTTGGCAGCGACGTCCAAGTGAGAAAAGCCTCAGAAGGAAAGCTGAAAGCTCACGCCCGCTGCACAGTTTCCGCCAGCAGCGCCTTGGTGCGTGGGGAAAGCGGGCCGCCGCGCCGCCCCGGCCTTGTGCCGGGGCCTGTAAGGCTGGCAGTGTCTGCTGGTCAACTGCACGGCATGGCCACCTTGCGTCCCTGACGGGTCCCGGCACGGTGGGGATCTGCTTGATACGCTCAAAACAACCTCAAAAGCCCCGGCCGCAGGCCAATCCGCCTGCGGCCGGGGCTTTCGGGTCAGACGCGTTCGATGGCCACGGCGATGCCCTGGCCGACGCCGATGCACATGGTGGCGAGCGCCAGCGAACCGCCGGTCTTGGCCAGCTGCAAGGCAGCGGTGCCAGTGATGCGGGCGCCAGACATGCCGAGCGGATGGCCGAGCGCGATGGCGCCGCCGTTCGGATTGACGCGGGCATCATCATCGGCGATGCCGAGGTCGCGCAGCGTGGCAAGGCCCTGCGAGGCGAAGGCCTCGTTCAGTTCGATCACCGACAGCTTGTCCTGGGTGAGGCCGAGGCGGGCCAGCAGCTTCTTGGAAGCCGGAGCCGGTCCGATGCCCATGACGCGCGGCGGCACACCGGCGCTGGCCCCGCCCAGAATGCGGGCGATCGGGGTCAGGCCATAGCGCCTGGCAGCCTCTGCCGAGGCGATGATGAGCGCGGCGGCACCATCGTTGACGCCCGAAGCATTGCCCGCCGTCACCGAGCCGCCAGTGCGGAACGGCGCCCTGAGAGCGGAAAGCGCCTCGATCGTGGTCTCACGCGGGTGCTCGTCCTTGTCCACCACCTTCGGCTCGCCCTTGCGCTGGGGGATCATGACGGGCGTGATTTCCTCTGCAAGGCGGCCATTGGCCTGTGCTGCGGCGGCTTTCTGCTGGCTGCGCAGGGCGAAGGCATCCTGATCGGCACGGGAGATGTTGTAGTCTTCCGCGACGTTCTCCGCCGTCTCCGGCATGGAGTCGATGCCATACTGCGTCTTCATCAAAGGGTTGACGAAGCGCCAGCCGATGGTGGTGTCATAGACGGCATTCTCACGGGAGAAGGCGGCGTCGGCCTTGGGCATGACAAAGGGCGCACGCGACATGCTTTCCACGCCGCCGGCGATGATCAGCTCCGCTTCCCCGGCCTTGATGGCGCGGGCGGCGGCGATCACCGCATCCATGCCCGAACCGCAAAGCCGGTTCATGGTGGTGCCCGGCACTTCGACCGGCAGGCCCGCCAGCAGCAGGCTCATGCGTGCCACGTTTCGGTTGTCCTCGCCCGCCTGGTTGGCGCAGCCGAAGATCACCTCGTCCACCGCGCCCCAGTCGACGCTGCGGTTGCGGTCCATCAGCGCCTTCAGCGGAATGGCACCCAGATCATCGGCCCGGACGCTTGCCAGAGCACCGGCATAGCGGCCGATGGGCGTGCGGATGTAGTCACAGATATATGCGTCGGTCATCATCAAAGCTCCGGAACGGTCAGGTCTGCCACGGGGCCATCCAGATGCAGCTTTGCACCGGTCTGGGCCTGCAGCGCTTCGAGCGTCAAGGCTGGCAGTTTTTCGCGCAGGACGAAATGCCCCTTTTCGATATCTATGACGGCGAGCGACGTATAGACACGGGTGACGCAGCCGACGCCGGTGAGCGGCAGTGTGCAGCGCTCCACCAGCTTCGGCTTGCCGTCCTTGGTGACGTGATCGGTGATGACGGCAACGCGCTTGGCGCCGTGCACCAGATCCATCGCCCCGCCAACGGCCGGCACGCCCTTCGGGCCCGTGGACCAGTTGGCAAGGTCGCCGTTTTCCGCCACTTCGTAGGCGCCGAGGATGGCGACATCCAGATGGCCGCCGCGCACCATGGCGAAGCTGTCGGCGTGGTGGAAGAAGGCAGCGCCGGGCTTCAGCGTCACCGCCTTCTTGCCCGCGTTGATCAGATCCCAGTCCTCTTCGCCTTCCGCCGGGGCCTCGCCGAAGCCGAGGAGGCCGTTTTCGGTGTGGAAGATGGCCTCGCGGCCCGGGGGCTGGAACTTGGCCACCATCTCGGGAAAGCCGATGCCGAGGTTCACATAGGCGCCATCGGTGATGTCCTGCGCGGCGCGCCAGGCAATCTGGGCGTTGGAGAGCTTGCTGGTCATGGGTGATGGGCTCCTGCGCGGTTGAGGGCTTCCTCCTGCTGCGGGGAGGGCACCTCCACGATCATGTCGACGAAAATGCCGGGGGTGATGACCGCCTCCGGATCAATGCTGCCTGCCTCGACGGCGCGGCTCACCTGCGCAATGGTGCAGGCTGCGGCCATGGCCATGATCGGGCCGAAGTTGCGCCCCGCCATCCGGTAGGTCAGGTTGCCGTGGGTATCGCCAGCCTCTGCCTTGATCAGCGCGAAGTCAGCCTTCAGCCAGCGCTCCTGCACATAGTGGCGGCCATCGAACTCGGCCACCGGCTTGCCATTGGCCAGATCCGTGCCATAGGCGGTGGGGGTGTAGAAGGCGGGAATGCCTGCGCCGCCCGCGCGGATGCGCTCGGCCAGCGTGCCCTGCGGCACCAGTTCCAGCTCGATCTTGCCGGACAGATACAGCTCGGTGAAGACGCGCGGATCGGCAGAACGCGGGAAGGAGCAGACCATCTTGGCGACCATGCCCTGCTCGATGAGCGCGGCAATGCCTACATGGCCGTTTCCGGCGTTGTTGTTGATGACCGTCAGGTTCTTCGGGCTGCCGGTTGCAAGGTAGCGGTCGATGAGGGCGTGAATGAGCTCGATCGGCGCACCGGAGCCGCCAAAGCCGCCGATCATCACCGAGGCGCCGTCCGGAATGCCGGCGACGGCCTCCGCAAGCGTGGCAATTCTCTTGTCCATGAATATCCTCCCTGGGAGACTTCCGGGCAGGAAGCTACGCTGCCTTGTGACGGCAGGAAACGGATTTGTGCGGATGTTGACTTTTGTTCAATTCCCGTAATTTCTTGTGCGCATGTTGAACAAGACCGATTTCATAGCTTCTCTCGCCAAGGGGCTCAGTGTGCTGGAAGCCTTCCGGGCCGACCGCTCGCGCCTGTCCATCTCCGATGTGGCCGAAGCCACGGGACTGGACCGTGCCACGGCCCGCCGCTGCCTTCTCACCCTGCATGAAACGGGCTATGCCGATTATGACGGCAAGTTCTTCACCCTGACGCCCAAGGTGCTGCGCCTTGGCATGGGGGCGCTGGCCGCCCTGCCTCTGGCGCAGGTCGTGCAGCCCTGGCTGGATCAGCTTTCCGAGCAGATCGGCCAGTCTGCCTCCGTAGCCATCAGGGATGACGTGGAAATCGTTTATCTTGCCCGCGCTGCGCAGCGCCGGGTGATGTCCATCGGCCTGATGCCGGGCTCCCGCCTGCCGGTGCATTGCACCTCCATGGGCCGCGTGCTGCTGGCGGCGATGCCGGAAGCTGAGGCCGCAGCCCTGATCGAGCGCTGCGACCTGACCCCGCGCACCCCGCGCAGCCTGACGGCGCCGCAGGAGATCATGGCCCGTGTCTCCGAGGCGCGGGTCCTCGGCTATGCCATCATTGATCAGGAGGTGGAGCTGGGCCTGCGCTCCATCGCCGTGCCGGTCTATTCCTCGCGCGGGCAGGTGGTGGCGGCGCTCAACGTGGGGCTTGCGGCCGTGCAGGCCAGCGCGGAGGAACTGCCGGGCCTTTTTCTGCAGCCCTTGCTGAAAGTGCAGGAGGGACTGCGCCGTGTCATCCGCTGAAGCTTATACATCCCATACATGAGGTTGCTGCTCCCCTCGGCGGGTGAGACCACCCGCCTTGGTTTGTCGAAGACCTGAAGGAGAGCAGCGATGGAATATTACGTTGGATTGGACGTGAGCCTCAAGAGCACGCACATCTGCGTTATGGACCAGGAGCGGCAGGTAGTGTGGCGTGGGAGCGCGGATACGCAGCGGTCGATGATCGCGGAACGGCTGAAGAGATGGCAGGGCGATCTTGCGAAGCTGGGGTTTGAAGCTGGCCAAACGGCTGGGTCCCAAGCGTGCACGCACGGCGGTTGCTCGCAAATTGGCAGTCCTGCTGCTTGGGCTTTGGAAGAGGGAGGATCATTTCCGCGCCGCGCCTGGTGGCAAAGCTTTATAGAAATTGAGATCGTGAAGTTCGTGCGCAAACAAACCCTCAGTGTCCATGAGGTGAAGCGACCGGACCGGGACGGACGAATGCGAGACAGTTGGATGCGGGCCAAAGTTAAGACCCCGTTTGATACACTGCATCGCCCCCTGGATGTGAAGCGAAAAGCCCCGGATAGTGGTGACGGACTGGGACAGACCGCACACCGAAGAGAACCATGGGACGCTTTTAATCTTCGACCGGAGTGGACTGGGAAATGCGAACAAAAATCTTGACGCAGCAGCCAAATGTAGAGAACCAGCACTCAATGAGCTTGACACATCGGGAGTTGGTCAAGCCCGTGCGGCGCATGAGCAAATTCAAGGCTTGATGCGTCAGCATCGAAAGCCTTGGCAAGATGATGGCATAGGGAACTTTCCGCCTTGCCAGCACCACGGGCGGCGGTGGATATGGAGGCGTGAACATCAGGAAACATCCATGGCCGCCGCATCAGCCCCGCCGCTTTTTACGGAAGCGATCATCTTTCTGGCTGCAACCGTCGTTGCCGTGCCGCTGGCCAAGCGGCTCGGCATCGGCTCTGTCGTAGGCTATCTGATCGCCGGTATGGCCATCGGCCCCTTCGGGTTCAATGCCTTTGGCGCTGCGCCGATGGTGCTGGGTGTGGCGGAACTGGGCGTGGTGCTGCTGCTGTTCGTCATCGGGCTGGAACTGGACGCCAGCCGCCTGTGGCGCATGCGGCGTGATATCCTGGGCCTCGGCACGGCGCAGGTTCTGCTGACGGGCACTGTCCTTTATGCTCTCTTGCGGCTGATGGGCGAGGATCTGGAGCCCGCTCTTGTGGCCGGGCTTGGCCTTGCGCTCTCTTCCACCGCCTTTGCGCTGCAGATCCTGCAGGAGCGCGGGCAGCTTTCCTCAGCCTATGGGCAGAGGGCCTTTGGCGTGCTGCTCCTGCAGGATATCGCCATTGTGCCGCTGCTGGCGCTGGTGGCCATTCTTGCTCCTTCCGGGACGGAGGGAGCGTCTGCAGGGGCGCTGGAGGAGATCGGCCGCACGGTTGGCGCTGTGCTGGGCGTGGTGGTGGCCGGGCGCTATCTGATGACACCGCTGTTCCTGCTTTTGGCCCGCAGCAAGGCGCGTGAGGTGATGCTGGCGGCCGCCCTGCTGGTGGCACTGGGCAGTGCGGGCGTCATGCATGCGGTGGGGCTTTCCATGGCGCTGGGGGCGTTTCTGGCAGGTGTGCTGCTGGCCGAATCCAGCTTCCGGCACACGCTGGAGGCCGACATCGAGCCGTTCCGTTCGCTGTTGATGGGGCTGTTCTTCGTCGCCGTGGGGATGTCGCTCGACTTCACCGTTCTTGCCGGCAGCTGGGTGCTGGTGGCCGGTGGCGTGATTGCACTGATGCTGGTCAAGGGCGTGCTGCTTTGGGCACTTGCGCGGGTGTCCGGTTCCAGCAATGCGGATGCGCTGCGCATTGCCGTCACCCTGCCGCAAGGGGGGGAATTTGCCTTTGTGCTGTTCACAGCAGCAGTGTCGCAGGGGATTTTCAGTGCCGGGGAGGCCAGCGTGCTGACGGCGGTGGTCATCGTCTCCATGCTGCTGACGCCCGTTGCCTGTGCGGGTCTGGATTATCTTGGCGCCCGGCTGAAGGCGCGGGGCGTCGAAACCCCGTTTGCCGAGACCTTCGAGGATGCCGCGCCCGTGGTTCTCGTCATTGGCTTCGGCCGGTTCGGCATGATGGTGGCGCAGCTACTGACATCGGAAGGGCTTGAGATCACGGCAATCGATCTCAGGCCGGAGCGCATCGCCTATGCCCGCAAGCTGGGCTACAAGGTCTACTACGGCGATGCCACCCGTGCCGATGTGCTGATGGCTGCCGGGGCGGGCAAGGCTGCGCTGATCGCCCTGTGTGTTGAAAATGACAGCGTGATGGACCGCGCGATCCACGCCATCCGTGATGCCTGTCCGCAGGCGCGGCTGTTCTGCCGGGCCACCAGCCAGACCCATGCGCTGGCACTGACGCGGCTGGGCGTCGATTTCCACATCCGGGAAACATTCGAATCCAGCATCGCCTTTGGCCGCGCAGCGCTGGAGGCATTGGGCATCCCGGATGACAGGATCAATGACGTCGTGGAAGATGTCCGCCGCCGCGACCGGGAGAGGACGGAACTGCAGCTCAACGAGGGTGAATTTGCCGGCTCCGACCGGCTGCATGCACTCACCCCGCGCGATGAAGCGCCGAAGCGGGACACTTGAGGGAATGAAAAGACCCGCCAGCTGTTGCAGCAGGCGGGTCCTGAAGGCGCAGAGCTTTGCGGGGGCGTTACGGCAGGGCGTCGAAGCCGGCGGAGAAGCCGGCGAGCGAGATCGGAATGCCGATGCCTTCTTCCGGGGTCTGGAAGATGATGAAGGTGGCCTGCTTGCCGCCGCGCAGCTTGCCCACCACGTCATCCTGCAGGATCACTTCGGCAATGCAGCCATTGGGCAGGCAGCGTACGAAGGCGGCGCGGCCGATATCGGCGTCATCAACACGCAGGCCAAGGCCGGAGGGCAGCAGCACGCCGAGCGGCGCCAGAACGCGCAGGATGCGCGCCTGCTTGTCGGCGGTCTTCAGCACGATGACCGAAAGGCCAACATTGTCCCGGTCTTCCGCCGTTACGTTCTGGATAAGGGCGCACTGCTCGCTTTCGGCACCCGGAGGGGTGTCGCAGCGCATCTGCCAGTCACCGTGAACAGCCTTCACCTCGCCCTGGGCAAGGGCGGGGCTGGTGAAGGCCTGCGCTCCCAGGCCCAACAGAAGGCCAAAAACCGGGGCGGCAAAAGCGGCAAGGCGCGGGATACGGGTCAGCAAGGACTTTTCTCCGACTGGGGTCATTCATCGCCGCAACGGCGAATCAGGTTCTTAAAACTCAACGCACAATGCCGCAAGCGGGCAGCGTGATCCACATTTCAATAGGCTCCATGGCAGAAGCAAGGCGGAAACACCGCAAGAGGCGGGAAAAATGCCTGTCTGCGGCTGGCTGCGTTGATTCTGATCAAGCTGTGCATGGCGCAGGCTGCCGGGCCGGAGGTTTCAGCCGGACTACAAATTATTGACAAGGATCAAGGCGGGGAAATGGACAGGCTCTGGCGAAATCACGACAAACCCATTGCTAAGGCCGTTCTCTTGTGGTTTTTGTGCCCGGAGAGGGAGAAGTGATAAGGCTGCGGCAGAACGTCGCTCCTCCCTTCGCCGCATCGTGCTGAATGCGGTTATATGCGTATGATCATACGCGAAACGGACGCGAGATACTCCTGTCTGATGCAGGGCGCCAAAAGGATGCCGGCCTCGGGCGGGAGATTTGGCTGTCCTGAAAGTTTGAAGGTTCCGCCTCGACGGTGAGGCAGCGGGTACAGGCCGGGAAGCCGGCCTGAAGCCGGGCAATCTCCGGATGGGACGCGCCGCTGGTGGAACCGGATGCCGCCTCTGCCTGCAAGGTGGGGATGGTGCATCTCCGCTGCAAGGGCAGGCCGCGCAGGCCGCTCCGGGGTGGAGACAAGGAAAACCGCCGCAAGGCGGGCGAATTGAGCATGATCCGCCCCGGGGGGCGGGCAAGGGAAGGGAGCGCGGACGTGAAGGCAAACTTCAAGCGTCTCATTGCGGCAGGTGCAGCGGCTGTCTTGCTGGCGGGAACCGCCGGTGCGGCAATGGCCGAGGTTTCGGGCGGTATGTCCAGCTGGCAGCTTGGCCTGCAGAATTCCGTCACCACCGTGATGGACGACATTCACTGGTTCAAGAACTTCACGCTTGGCATCATCACCATCATCACGCTGTTTGTGCTGGCGCTGCTGATCTACGTGATGGTGCGGTTCCGCCGTAAGGCCAATCCGTCGCCCTCGCGCACGTCGCATAACACTATGATCGAAGTGGCATGGACGGTTGTGCCGATCCTCATTCTGGTCGTCATTGCCGTGCCGTCCTTCCGCCTGCTGTACAAGCAGGTCGAGCTTCCGGCCTATGACATGACGGTCAAGGCGACGGGCTACCAGTGGTACTGGGGCTATGAGTACACGGACGAAGCTCTGGACGGCATCGCCTTCGATGCCATCATGCTGAAGGACGACGAGCGCCAGAAGGTGGCCGACGAGCGCGGCGTGCCACTGCAGGATGTGCCGCGGCTGCTGGCGACCGACTACGAGGTCGTGATCCCGGTCAACAAGACCGTCCGGGTGCAGGTGACTGCCGCTGACGTGATCCACGCCTTTGCGATGCCGGCCTTCGGCATCAAGATCGACGCGATCCCGGGCCGCCTGAACGAGACCTGGTTCAACGCCCGCGAGACCGGCATCTATTACGGCCAGTGCTCCGAGCTTTGCGGCAAGGATCATGCCTTCATGCCGATCGCCATCCGCGTGGTGACGCAGGAGCAGTTTGACGCCTGGGCCGAGACCGCCAAGACCGACATCGACGGCGCGCACAAGCAGCTGATGGCGTCCATCGCAGCCGAGCGCAACACGGCTGTCGCCGCTCGCTGAGGCGCATAGATTACGGTGCGGCGGCACGGCCACCGCACCTGCTCAAGCTGAAAGGGATGCGGCGGAGTTTCCGCCGCTTCCGCTCAATCCAGAGGGGCGCGGAGGGCAAGAGGAGCTGCCCGCCCCGTCGTGAAATTCAAGAGGGAGCTCGATCATGGCTGCGGCTGCTGCGCATGGCGCTCATGACCATCCGACTGGTTTCCGCCGGTGGGTCTATTCGACCAACCACAAGGACATCGGCATTCTCTATCTCATCTTCGCAATCATCGCCGGCATCATCGGCGGCGCGCTCTCGGTCGGCATCCGCATGGAGCTGCAGGAGCCGGGGATGCAGATCTTCTCCAACCCGGACATGTTCAACGTCTTCACGACGGCCCATGGCCTGATCATGATCTTCTTCATGGTCATGCCGGCGCTGATCGGCGGCTATGCCAACTACTTCGTGCCGATCATGATCGGTGCGCCGGACATGGCCTTCCCGCGCATGAACAACATCTCCTTCTGGCTGCTGCCGCCGTCCTTCGCGCTGCTGCTGCTGTCGCTGTTCGTGGAAGGGGCTCCGGGCTCCACCGGTGTGAGCGGCGGCTGGACCATGTATCCGCCTTACTCCTCCTCCGGCCAGCCCGGCCCGGCGGTGGATCTGGCGATCCTGGCGCTGCACATTTCCGGTGCCTCGTCGATCCTGGGTGCGATCAACTTCATCACCACCATCTTCAACATGCGCGCGCCGGGCATGACCCTGCACAAGATGCCGCTGTTTGCCTGGTCGGTGCTGATCACGGCCTTCCTTCTGCTTCTGTCGCTGCCGGTTCTGGCCGGTGCCATCACCATGCTGCTGACGGACCGCAACTTCGACACGGCCTTCTTCAACCCGGCCGGTGGCGGTGACCCGATCCTGTTCCAGCACCTGTTCTGGTTCTTCGGCCACCCGGAAGTGTACATCCTGATCCTGCCGGCCTTCGGCATCATCAGCCACATCGTCTCCACCTTCTCCCGCAAGCCGATCTTCGGCTACCTCGGCATGGCCTATGCCATGGTCGCCATCGGCGTCGTCGGCTTCATCGTGTGGGCGCACCACATGTACACCGTCGGCATGTCGGTCGAGACGCAGGCTTACTTCGTCGCCGCCACCATGGTGATTGCGGTGCCGACGGGTGTGAAGATCTTCTCGTGGATCGCAACCATGTGGGGCGGTTCCATCGAGTTCCGCACCCCGATGGTCTGGGCCATCGGCTTCATCTTCCTGTTCACGGTTGGCGGTGTGACGGGTGTGCAGCTGGCCAACGCCGGTCTCGACCGCGCGCTGCATGACACCTATTACGTGGTGGCGCACTTCCACTACGTGCTGTCGCTCGGCGCCGTGTTCGGCATCTTCGCGGCCTGGTACTACTGGTTCCCGAAGATCTCCGGCTACATGTACAACGAGACCATCGGCAAGGCTCACTTCTGGATCACCTTCATCGGCGTGAACCTGGTGTTCTTCCCGCAGCATTTCCTCGGCCTCAACGGCATGCCGCGCCGCTATGCCGATTACCCGGATGCGCTGGCCGGCTGGAACTTTGTGTCCTCCATCGGGTCTTACATCTCGGCCTTTGCAGTGCTCGTGTTCCTTCTGGGCATCGTGGAAGCCTTCATGAAGAAGCGCGTTGCGGGCAACAACCCCTGGGGTGAAGGCGCGACCACGCTGGAGTGGACCCTGTCCTCGCCCCCGCCGTTCCACCAGTTCGAGACGCTGCCGCGCATCAAGTAAGCAGCGCTCCTGCAGGAAACAGAAATGCCGCGCCGCATGGGCGCGGCATTTCGCCCGGATCCTTCATACGGGAAAAGCCGTAATCTTGGCGGATCCAGCAGACAGGTCAGCTGTCTGTGCCCTGCTGCGGCAGGGAACCCGAAGAGAAAGGGCAGCATCCGGCCGCAGGGCCATGGGTGCAAAGCCCTCGCCTCCGCGCCCGCCGCGGAGCCCAGGACGCACAGGTACGAGGAAGAGCCGATGTCTCTCGCAGAGAGCAATGACAGGATGACTGCCGGCCCCGCCGTCTGGAACGGTGGCATGGGTTCGGTTGGCGACTACATCGCCCTGCTGAAGCCGCGGGTCATGTCGCTCGTGATCTTCACCGCCTTTGTCGGCATGATGCTGGCGCCCGGCTCGATCCATCCGCTTGTCGCCGGGGTTGCCCTTCTGTGCATTGCCGTCGGCGCTGGCGCATCCGGTGCCCTGAATATGTGGTATGACGCGGACATCGACGCCGTCATGAGCCGCACCGCAAAGCGGCCGATCCCGGCCGGCAAGATCACACCGGACGAGGCCCTGGCCTTTGGCATGGTGCTGTCCATCGGTTCCGTGCTCGTGCTCGGGCTTCTGGTCAACTGGTTCGCCGGGGCCTTCCTCGCCTTCACGATCTTCTTCTACGCGGTTGTCTACACTATGTGGCTGAAGCGCTCGACGCCGCAGAACATCGTCATCGGCGGCGCGGCCGGTGCTTTCCCGCCGATGATCGGCTGGGCGTCGGTCACGGGTGGCGTCAGTCTCGAAAGCTTTGTGCTGTTCCTGATCATCTTCATGTGGACGCCGCCGCATTTCTGGGCTCTGGCCCTGTTCAAGAGCGGTGACTACCGCGCGGCCGGTATCCCGATGCTGCCGGTTGTGGCCGGTGAGGCGGCAACGCGCCGCCAGATCCTGATCTATTCCATCATCCTGGCGCCGCTGGCCGTGGCGCCCTATGCGCTCGGCTTTGCCGGTGTGGTCTATGGTGTGGCCGCCACCGTGCTGGGCGCCGTGTTCCTGGGACTGGCGGTTGCCGTCTACCGCAAGCGCGAGGGCGAGGCGGCCCGCAAGGCGGCCGTGCGGCTGTTCAGCTTCTCCATCCTCTATCTTTTCCTGCTCTATGCCCTGATGCTGGGCGAGAGCCTTGCCGGGCGGATGCTTTGAGCCATGACGGAAGACGGTATCAAGCTCACCGATGAACAGCTGAAGCGGCGCAAGGCCCGCTCGCTTGCGATCGGCCTGTCCCTCGCCGGTCTCGTGGTTCTGTTCTACCTCGTCACCTGGTTGAAGCTGGGCGCTGCCGTCCTGCAGCGTCCTTTGTGAGGTCCCATGAACAGCGACCCGAACGGAACCGACACGCACCGCCGCGACGCAAGCAACCGAAAGGTGGCTTTCGTCTGTGCGTCCATCTTCTTTGCGATGGTGGGCGCCTCCTTCGCTGCCGTGCCACTGTATGAACTGTTCTGCCAGGTGACCGGTTTCGGCGGCACGACACAGCGTGCCGAAAGCGAGAGCGGCACCGTCATCGACCGCAAGATCACCGTCCGCTTTGATGGCAACATCAATGGCGCGCTGCCCTGGAGCTTCAAGCCGCAGCAGCGCAGCGTGACCCTGCGCATGGGCGAGACCATGCAGGTGGCCTATGAGGCCCACAACACCAGCTCTGACGTGACCACGGGTACATCCGTGTTCAACGTCACGCCCTTCGAGGCAGGGGCCTATTTCAACAAGATGCAGTGCTTCTGCTTCACCGAACAGGCGCTGGCCGCCGGTGAGGGCGTTGAAATGCCCGTGGTGTTCTTTGTCGACCCGGCGATGGATGCAGATCCTGACCTGAAGCACGTCAAGGAAATCACCCTGTCTTATACTTTCTACCCGGTGCAACATCCGGTCAAACCAGTCGCTGCCAGACCTGCGGATCCGGCAGCGGGGAGCAATTTGTGATGGGTCAGGCCGTAGAACGGCCGGTCCGTCCGGAACGCATTTGGAACTTCGGGGAGCATGCCCATGGCTGAGGCACATACCAAGAACCACGACTACCACCTTGTGGACCCAAGCCCCTGGCCGTTCCTGGCCTCGATGGGCGCCTTCATTCTTGCTCTGGGCGGGATCGGCCTGATGCGCTCTGCCAAGGGCGCCGACTTCACCATCTTCGGTGCCGATCTCACCGGCTGGGGCCTCTTCGCCGTTGGCCTCGTGATCGTGCTCTACGTCATGTACGCCTGGTGGCGCGACACCGTGCGCGAATCGCAGGAAGGCCATCACACCCGTGTGGTCAGTCTGCATCTGCGCTACGGCATGATCCTGTTCATCGCTTCGGAAGTGATGTTCTTCGTCGCCTGGTTCTGGGCTTTCTTCGATGCCTCGCTCTTCACCAGCGAAGCCATCCAGTATGCCCGTGTCGAGGCAACCGGTGGCGTCTGGCCGCCGGAGGGCATCACCCCGTTTGATCCCTGGCACCTGCCGCTGCTGAACACGCTGATCCTGCTCACCTCCGGCACCACCGTGACCTGGGCACATCATGCGCTGCTCGAGAATGACCGTCAGGGCCTGAAGTGGGGCCTGACCCTCACCGTGGTCCTGGGCGTGATCTTTTCGATCTGCCAGGCCTATGAGTATATGCATGCAACCTTTGCCTTCTCGGGCAACATCTATGGCGCCACCTTCTACATGGCCACCGGCTTCCACGGCTTCCACGTGATCGTCGGCACCATCTTCCTGGCGGTCTGCCTCATCCGCGCTTCGGCCGGCCAGTTCACCCCGCAGAAGCACTTCGGCTTCGAGGCGGCGGCCTGGTACTGGCACTTCGTCGACGTGGTGTGGCTGTTCCTCTTCGCCACCATCTATATCTGGGGCGCATGGGGCGTTGCCACGCACTGACGTGCGGATGAAACCGGTGTAAACAGAACAGGCCCGGGCGGGTGGCGTGCATGCCATCTGGCCGGGCCTTTCGCTTTCAGGCGGGGCCAGAGAGGTTTCAATGCAGAACAGCTTGCAGGACAGCTTCCAGGACAGGGCGCTTTATCCGCCGCAGAATCCGGTGTCCGCCGGTCTGAGATGCCGCTGCCCGCGCTGCGGGGAAGGGCGGCTGTTCCGCGGCTTCCTGACGCCGCGCCCGGCCTGCACGGCCTGCGGCCTCGACCTTGCCTTTGCCGCCGAAAGCGGCGACGGCCCGGCCGTCTTCGTCATCATGATCGTCGGCTTCATCGTGGTGGGGCTGGTGCTGGCGGTGGAACTGGCCTATGCGCCGCCCATATGGCTGCATCTGCTGCTCTGGCTGCCGCTGACGGTCATCCTTGGCCTTGGCGTGCTGCGCCCGCTGAAGGGCCTGATGATCGCCATGCAGTACCGCAATGATGCGGCCGAAGGCAAAATTGATGCGGATGGCCAGGACGAAGCCTGAAACCGGTCGTCTCCTACCAAGGCTTTCGATGCTGACGCATCACGCCTTGAAAATGCTCAGGCGCCACACGGGCTTAACCAATGCTCGATGAGTCAAGCTCATCAAGCATTGGTTAAGCCAATCCGCAAGCCGAACAGGATCGAAACACGTGTCCGCCTCAAACCGCCCCTCCCGTTCCCCCGGCCAATCTGTTGTCCGCCGCCTGCTTGTGCCGGGAGTGGCGGCAGCCATCGGCCTTGCCATTCTCCTCAATCTCGGCCTGTGGCAGATGCAGCGGCTGGCCTGGAAAGAAGCCTTGATCGAACGGGTGAGCGCAGATGTGGCGCGGCCGGCTGTTCCCGCGCCCGGGCCGCAGGACTGGCCGCTTGTCACCGCCGATCCCTTGACGGACTACCGCCATGTGGCCGTCAGCGGCCGCTATCTGCCGGGTGCTGCCTATTACTATACATCCCTGCCGGTCAAGTCCGGCGCGCCATCCGGCCCCGGCTACATGATCTACAGCCCGCTTGTCACGGAGGAAGGCTGGCTGGTGATGATCAACCGGGGCTTTGTGCCGCAAGGGCTGGCGGCGGATCTGATGGCGGAGCTGGAAACACCGCCGCCGGGCGGCCAGCAGCTGACGGGCCTTCTGCGCCGCCGGGAAGAGCCGAACTGGACAACCCCGGCCGTGGACACCGGAAAGCGCATCTGGTTTGCCCGTGACACGGACCATATGGCGGAGGTTCTGGGCGCCACCGGCAGCCTCGCGCCCTACAGCATCGATCTCGACGCCGCCTTCACCGGCGCGGACGGACTTCCCAAGGCGGGTGAAACGGTGGTGAAGTTCAAGAACGATCACCTCGGCTATGCCCTGACGTGGTTTGGTCTTGCCGCCACGCTCGCCGGGGTCTTCATTGCCTATGCAGTGCAGATCTTCCGCCGGAGAGCCTGAACGGCGCAAGGCGCAACGCGTCCCGGCTTCCAGCCCCCGCGCTTTGGCAGGTTCGCGCGGCTGGCACGGCGCGTGCTGCCTTCAACCGGTCCCCTGCTTCAATCAGGCTTGCCTTTTTTCGGGCTGCTGAAGCCCGTCTGCCGTAGTCTGTGACGGCTTGCGGAGGGCTTGGTCTCTCCTTGGCGGGCAGCTGCCAGAACCTGCCTTGGCGACAGGATGATGCGGCAGCGGCTGTCCGGCCCCGGCATGGCAAAGGGTGGCTGCGGCTGCATCTGCAGGGGGGCAAGCGTACGCACCAGTGGCCTGCCTATGGACGATAACGGAAGGGCAGGGCCTGAAACGGCATGCGATGACGTATCGGGCGGATTGGCTGCGGAGGGCGTGCCGGGCCCGGCGACTGGTCTGACCGGCTGCGCAAACGGACGCTGGTCTGGAAATGCCCCGCCTTGGGCCCGGCTGTTGCCGGCGTCCCGTTCAACCAGTGAAATCATGGATTTGTAAGGACCGGATCGTTGCGGCTCTGTGCATTCTGGGGAGGGCTTGCGCACCTCCTGCTTTCGCCTGAGGGCATGGACCGCAGCGGCCGAAGCAATCACAAGGGAAACTGGCCACAGCAGGGCGCCCGCGAAAGCGAGGAAAAAGGAGAGCCGGCCTGTGCGCCCGCGCTCCACCAGCTCCAGCATGGAAGCAGTCAGAAAAACAAAAGCAATCAGGCCATAAATGCCAATAGCCACGGCACCGGCAAGGCCGCCAACAAAGCCAAGCGCGGACATATCCCGCTCCTTATGCTGCTTGCCACCCCCACGTAGCATGCAATCGCAATGCGGCAAAATTCAAGAGCACTACCTAAAACGGCGTGGAAAAGTCAGAAAAGAATGGCAACCGAAACACCGGCCGCAGCCAGAACCACGGCCATCGAACCCCAGAACAACAGATTTTTGATCAGAAGGAAAGAGGCAGTCACGCCGTCTCCGTTTGCATCCGTAGACCGCCCTGCACTCTCCCAGGCCTCATCCTGCAGATCCTCAGCCCAGGCCGCATCGGCAGGCGCGGGCTGTCCGGGAAGCCTGTGCTCCGGGACGCCGGATGTCTTGCGGGTTTCGCCTGCTGCCGGTTGCATCAACTCTCTACTCCTGACTGACCGTATGCCACCTGAGTAGGCCTGCCAATCGTTAACAACTGTTAAACATTGAGGTCGCAATTTGAGGGACTCAGCGGTTTCCGGTGTGCTTGTGCATAGGGAAGATGGCCACATTGGGAAGGCCGCTCCTGCACGGCTTTTCGGGCCACCTCGTGGGGCATGTTTACAGCGGCCGCAAGGCGGAGAGGGACGGGCTCTCCTTCCGCACGAGCACTTCTCTCACCCTGGTGGCCACCGCAGGCATACATCCGTTGCGGACAGCAGACCGCAGTGATGAGCCGGTTTATTACAGGGTCTCTCTGCTCCCCTCCTTGCGAGGGGGCCATGGTTGTGACGGACAGCCAGTCAGGCTCCAACTCCTCTCCCCCCTTGAGGGCAGGGCTATCGCATATGGCTTATGAGCGATGTTAGGAAGTCCTCGTCCCATCCAGCCTTTTTGATTTTCCGCCTGATTGAGGCCTTGTCAGGATGGGAGCGGATGACGTTGAGGGCGATTTTTCGCAGGAGGGCGATGTTCTGCGGGCCGTTGTCCTTACGGTTTCTTGCGGCGTCCTCGCAGAAGTGGACGTCGAGGACCCAGTGCAATTTGTTTTCGATGTGCCAATGGGTTCTGACGGTTTCGATGAGGGCGTTTGGTGACATGATCCTGGACAGGAGGAAGAAGCGGACATGACTGGTCTGGGTGCCATCTGCATGACGGCAGGCGGTCTCGACGGAGCCGACGGCCTGCAGCC
>NZ_KB908238.1:0-518 GCF_000382365.1 Pannonibacter phragmitetus DSM 14782
TCGGAAGCGTCGGTGATAGTTACGACAACGCCTTGGCCGAGACGATCAATGGCCTCTACAAGGCCGAGGTCATCTGGCGCCAGCGGTCATGGCCGAGCGCGTCGGCCGTCGAAATGGCGACCCTGCGCTGGGTCGATTGGTTCAACAACAACCGCCTGTTCGGCCCCATCGGGCACATCCCGCCCGCAGAGGCCGAAGCCAAATACCATGCAGCCCAAAAGACCCTCGATATGGTTGCATGACTCAAATGAAACTGCCTCCGGAAAACCCGGGACGGTTCAGGGTGCTGGGAAGTCACGTCTTGTCATCAAACCGGACAAGCTGCCTTTAAGGGATGCCCAAGGTTGCCAAGACTGGCTTCCCTACCGATTCCCCTGTGGTAGGCTGCCGGTGCAATGACCGTGCGGCCGATAAGAGCCGTGGCTTCCCTACCGATTTCCCTGTGGTAGGCTGGCCTCAGCGCGGCGCAGGCTAACCTCGGAGCCGTGGCTTCCCTACCGATTTCCCTGTGGTAGGCT
>NZ_KB908238.1:1753-41460 GCF_000382365.1 Pannonibacter phragmitetus DSM 14782
GTTGAGATAAAAGGCTCCCAGGGCGGAGAGGAAATCAGAGGAGAACAAGTTGTTCACTCGCCTTGCGCTCGGTTTTAGTTGATTCGCCAACAAGCAGTTTCATTCGGGCATATTGCTTGTCCGTGATCTGCAGCGTACGCACACTGCCCTTCGGAGGCAGGTTGGATTTGATGCGCTTGAGGTGCTTTTCCACACCTTCTTCCGCGCGGCAAATCCGCGCGTAAACCGAGAACTGGATCATCAGAAAGCCATCCCGTTTCAGAAAATTCCGGAAGCGTGTCGCATTGCCGCGCTCCTTTTTTGTCGTGACCGGCAGATCGAAGAACACCATAAGCCACATGAACCGGATGTCCTTGTTCATTGGCGAGAGCAGACCGAGAGTTTGGGCAGGTCCAGCAAGTCTGCGGAGCCATGTTCCAGTGCCTGCACCAGGCTTTGCGCGGCGATCTCAGTGGCATTCAGGAGGCTCATTTTACCACCCGTCATCACGACATCAATCAGAGGCAGGCCACCAAGCTTTTGCCGGTCTTGCCGTGTCAACTCGTCGCTTGTGTCCCGATCCTGGCAGATGCCCGCAACAGTCAAATCGACGAGTGGGCGGAAAGGCTCAATCAGGTCATCAACCAGATTGAACGCATTTGCCTGACTTGCGTGGTGCAGTCCGAGGGCGGGGATAAGTCCAGTTGCGGCAATCGCACGAGCCAGACATCCGCGCACCACCGCATAGCCATAGTTCAAGGTCTTGTTGCGCAGATCCGTTTCGTCCCCGCGCGAAAAGTTGAGAAACAGGCGCTGCCAGTAAGCGCGTGCAGCCTGTGCCTCAATGTTGTCCGGATCGCCGGACCGGACACGGTTCGCCGTTCCGGTCAGGGGCGGCCCCACGCGTTCGAGGCTCTCAAGGACCGCGGCCTGATTGATGATCTTGCGGTAAATGATCCGCTGCCAGAGACGCTTCTTGAGCGGCGCTCCGGCCGCGACCTGAAGCTCGGTCATGGCCGCCTGCTTGTGGTGCGGGTGATAGGGCAGCGTCACCGCGCTTGGCATATGCTGCCGGTCGCTCGTCAAAACGACAGCCCCCGCTTCCGCGAGTGCGGCGAGCAGGGCAACGCTGAGTGTGGTCTGGTGATTGTCGATGATCACCCAGGCGATATCCTCTATGGCCAACCGTGTTTCGCCGTCTTCCTGTGACACGACAAGCTGGGCCGCCGCCAAAGATAACCGCGCCGGATTTGTCAGATGCACGCCCTTCCACGCCATGTCCGGATCTCCTTTCCGACCGCGTGTTTTTGCCCAAGGCGGTCGACATGATATTTTTCGATCCTCAACAGCGTGCGAGCACCGATACCACGTTCAATTTGCTGAGGTGCCGTATGGTGTGCCAAGGAAATGGCACCGGTCGACCGGTCAAGTCCTTTGAAATACCCCTCAACGACCTCGCCGGTGGGACGAACGACAGTCAACAGACTGTTTTGGAGAATGGAGAAACAGAACTCATAACTTTGATCCATAATCGGCCAAGAGCTTTCTGGCGTATTGGCCTGAACCGCGCTGTTAGGGGGGCCGTCCATTCCGCCGCCCTTTGATCGAAAGAAATCATTCCGATAAATCGGTACTAAGAAATACTGAGTCTTGCCCTGAGTGTTTGCCTTGGCAAATACGTCGACCCGAATCATTTCGGAGCGGTCGGCGGATCCACCCCGGACGGCCACGGCCTTCTTGGCGCGTGAAAGAAGCTTGACCTTCCTGACTGGGTCACCCTTTGGGGACAAAGGCAGGGCGTCTTTGGGCTTACCGGCCTCAATCCAACTCTTCAGGCTATCGAGCAACTGATCGCGCAGTTTCCCCGGATCGACAATCTTGCCATAGGGTTTTGGGACAGGGATACGGTCGAGGTCGCCAATCTTGAGCTCCTCAATCGCCTTGCGTTCAAAGACCTTGGCTTCACCGTCGATCTCGCGGATCTGTCGAATTGTCGCATCGTGGCCTTTTCCACGTATCCGGCCGCTTTCCGGCCGCGACACAAACACTGCCTGGACGACGGCTGCAACTTCGTTCCGGAACTCGGCGGGCGTTCCCCAAGGCGCAGGCAGACCACGCAGTTCGAATTTCTCTCCCTTGATCTCCGCTGCCTTTGCCAGCGCGGTGGCTCGCTGCAGCAGGCTTTCGCTGCACAGGGCCGTCACTATGGCGTCAAGTGCATGGTGACGGTCGTCTTCAAGACGTTCGCCATGCGCGCCCTTCTTCAGGCTTTCCAAGCCCCAGGCACGCCGCAACGCTGCCGTGAGTGCACCCGGTCTGGCAAAGATCCTGCGTTCGCCCCCGGTTTCCCGGGCAAGGTTTGGAAAGGCGTCTTTCAGGTGTGCAAGAACCACCTTCAACGCGAAACGCGTGTCATTCAGGTTCCGGCTTCTGAAAGCTTCTTCCCGGTCTGAGGCGTTACGGATCAGGTAGTTGCGCTTTTTCAGGCCTTTCAGGGCCTTGTTGCTCTCGACCTCAGCCTGGAAACGCTCCCAGTCGTCTGACTGTTCCGCCGATTTCCACTCGTAGGGCGTCCGGTTCTTTTTGTCTGCGTTCGCCTTCGTGAAGCACAGGGTCTTGTTCACAAAACTGTCGTCGCCGAACCGGCTCCAAGGCAGAATGTGATCGATTTGAACGGCGTTGTCGGTGGCGAGCACTGCTTGAAGCGGAATTGCCTTGCCCGAGTAAAGGCACCGCCCATTCTGTTCCTTCCAAAGTTCATAGCGCAGAATATCTTCGCTTCGAAGTGTCGACGCGGTCTTGCCGAGGTGGTCCGCCAGTTCTTCTGCGGCCCTGTGC
Source organism: Pannonibacter phragmitetus DSM 14782 (assembly GCF_000382365.1). Taxonomy (GTDB): domain Bacteria; phylum Pseudomonadota; class Alphaproteobacteria; order Rhizobiales; family Stappiaceae; genus Pannonibacter; species Pannonibacter phragmitetus. The sequence continues at coordinate 4,571 of NZ_KB908238.1, forward strand.
CGCTCGTCGGTCCGCTTGTTGATGCCGTTCTCTATCTTGCGCCGCTCTTCGCTGCTTTTTCCAACGTCCCGCGCCATCTCCACATGAACACGGTCGAATGGACCGAACGCTTGGGAGACTGCCTTAATCTGCTTGAGGATTTCCCGGGCCGCCTTCTGGGCGACAGGCGAGCCAATTGCCGAAAGATCCATGACGCTTTGTTCGCTGTGGCTCCAGCCAAGCTCTGCGCAGGCGTCCGAATAAACCAGGCCACGTCCCATTGGCTCGCACAGGGCCCGGGCGGCGGCTGCAGACAAGGCTGCAGTGCCTTTGAAGGTGTCGAAAGCGCCCTGACGCGCCGCCTCGAGCAAGGCGGAAACCGCCTCCGCAGGCAGACCAGAGGCTTGAAGCCCAGTCTCGATGTCGCCAAGGTCCTCGTTGAAGGCAATCGCCGCCGTTGCCTCGTCAAGGGGAGTTCCCCTTTCCAGGAGCCCAAAAGCTTCAATCTCGCCAATCGCCGGGATCAACACATCCAGCAGTGTTTTTGTGCCCTCAAGCGCCGCTCCGGTTCGCCGGGCGATATCCCTTTTTTCGATATCCGGACCCACGCCATCAAAACGGTCAGCCTCCACCAACCCGAGCTTTGTCCGCAATGCCTTGAAAGTCAGGCTTTTGGTGCGCGCATAGCCGGAAAGCGCCTTTGTGATCTCATCGGGCGTGAGAGCACGTCGGCCATCGGCCGTAACCAGCCGCAGATTTGTCAGCCGGGAGAGCAATCGAAACCGTTCGAAGGACGGCGCAAAGACGCTTGCACGCTTGTGACCGGGAAGGAACGGGCAATCGCCCACCATCCCGAGGCTGCCTTGCAACGGTTTCTGAGAAAAGGCCAACTCCGAAAAGGTGGCCTCCAGTTCATCTGACGTATGAGGATTGCCGTGCCGCCTTTGTGCCGCAAACAGTTTGCGGACCTCTGCTTCCTGGTCCGCGCGCAGGATCGACCGGGTATAGTCTCCGTCACGATTGCGCTTGCGGTCGATGAATGTGTCATCACGGGCGAACATTTCGCCCACGGTCCGCCACCTTTGTGACTTCTCCCGCGTGGCTTCTATGCTGGCCAGAACCTTTTGGTTTTCACTGGCCTTGTTCGACTCGGTTCCCTTGCGATTGGATCGGAAGCCACGGTGACGGGCGATGTGCCCCAGTGCCAGCGCCCACTCCCGGGAGGTCAGCTTCCGATCAAGCCCCTCGGCCCGGAGGGACCAGGGGTCCTTGTCTCCGGCTTCGGCCGCCAAAGCACCTCGATCACCTGACGGCAGAAGGCCTGACGCGTGAAACAGTTTCCTGATGTCCGCCATGCGCTTGGCGCGCCTGCGTATGGTTCGCCTCTGACCCCGGAAGAGACGGCGATCGGCATTTTTGAGTTTGGGGCCACTCTTGGTCGCTTCCTCGGGTGAATCGAACATCCGCGTACCTGCGGCAACTATTCGTTGGCTCTCAAGGTCGACAACTGCCCAGCCAATGCTGGAGATACCGCCATCGATGCCGAGAATGCGCATGATTGAAACTCCAAAAAATACACGTAGGAGCCATGCTATTCGGTTGACATGCCAAATCAATCGGTTAATCGTGAGCTCAGGGAAATCGGTAGGAAAGCCACGGCAAGTGGTTTAATCACCATTGAAGGTTCACACCCCGCTCGGCTTGCCGGGCGGGGTGTTCCTGTTTGTTTTGCGGCATGGATATATTTGGTGAGCATTGTAGGTTTCTGGTGCATTCGGAGCAGATATGCAGTCAGCCCCAGTCAGCGGCCCGCCGGGCAGGCAAACGGATCGGGACGGAGAACTGGCGGCGGTATTCAGAGGATGGTGGCTGATGCAGCCTGGTGCGGACGACGGGACTCGAACCCGTAAGCCGTTTGAGGGCGGCGGATTTTAAGTCCGCTGTGGCTACCAGTTTCACCACGTCCGCATGTCTGGGCCGGAGCTTGGGGCGCGCCCTTTGGGCGTGCCTTGTCCGGTTGCTGCAAGCTCACCCGAGGAGCAAGAACAAGAGGCCGGGGAGGATGTCTCCAGCGCGGGGTATGAGGTAGCGGCAGCGGCGCCCGTCTGCAAGTGCAAATTGGGGCGGACAGGCAGGCCCTTGCCAGGCGGGCGGGCAGGCCGTTCCCGGGCCGAAGCAGAGCCGGCTGCTGCTCATGTTCTGCGTGCTGGCCGGGCCAAGGGTGGTTTCCGGCTCATCTCCGGCTGTCGAAACAGCCTTCTGCTCTCCTTTTCCCCCGCCTCCCCCAGCCTGCGGCAGGAAAATTCTTCTGCGGGGGCTGACACATCTTTCCTTGCAAGCCGGGGCCGCTCATATTAGGCGACAGAACAGACAGGCGAGCCCCATGACAACAGGCAGCATGCCGCCCCGGTCAGGTGCCCCGCGCCAGAGCACCACGGCCTTGCGCGCCAGGGCCACAAAGTCCCATGCGCAGCGGGTTCTTGACCTTCGGCACAGGGCGGAGACGAATCGGATCAGAACGGAACCCATGGTCACCTATATCGACGCAGCCACCGCCCCGCTCAAGAACACCGGCCAGGTGCGGCTCTATTCGCCGGAAGACTTCAAGGCCATGCACAAGGCCGGTCAGGTGACCGCCGAGTGCCTCGACGGCCTTGCAGATCTGGTGAAGCCCGGCGTGACCACGCAGGAGCTGGATGATTTCGTCTACCGCTTCGGCCGCGACAAGGGCGTGCTGCCGGCGACGCTCTATTACCGGGGCTACACCAAGGCGAGCTGCACCTCGATCAACCATGTGGTCTGCCACGGCATCCCCAATGACAAGCCGCTGCGCGAGGGCGATATCGTCAACATCGACGTGACCTTCGTGGTCGATGGCTGGTATGGCGACAGCAGCCGCATGTATCCCGTGGGCGAGTTGAAGCGCTCGGCAGAACGGCTGATCGAGGTGACCTACGAGTCGCTGCTGCTGGGCATCGAGGCCGCCCGCCCCGGCAACACCACAGGTGATATCGGCTATGCCATCCAGACCTTCGTGGAAAAGGAGCGCTGCTCCGTGGTGCGCGATTTCTGCGGCCATGGTGTCGGCCAGCTGTTCCACGACACGCCCAACATCCTGCACTATGGCCGCAAGGGCGAGGGCATCGAGCTGAAGCCCGGCATGATCTTCACCATCGAGCCGATGGTAAACCTCGGCAAGCCGCAGGTGAAGGTGCTGAGCGACGGCTGGACGGCTGTCACCCGTGACCGCTCGCTCTCGGCCCAGTTCGAGCATGCAATCGGCATCACCGACACGGGCTGCGAGATCTTCACGCTCTCGCCGAAGGGCCTGCACCGTCCCGGCTTCGACAAGGCCGCCTGACCAGGCAGCCTCACCTCCCGCAAGTACCCTCTTCAGCTCTTCTGACCACGGAAACCGGCATGCCGAAGGACGACACGGGCGACAAGGACACGGCCAGCAGGATGGGCGAGGCGCAGGGCGGCTTTTCGGAGCGCACTCCCGCCCCGCATTACACCGGCCACCGGGAGCGGCTGCGCGACCGGTTCCGCCAGCACGGAGCCGAGGGCTTCGCCGACTACGAGCTGCTGGAGCTATTCCTCTTCCTTGCCATCCCACGCGGCGACACCAAGCCGCTGGCGAAAGCCCTGCTGCAGCGCTTCGGCAGCTTCACCAATGTGATTGCCGCCTCCCCGGCCCGCATTCAGGAGGTGGCGGGCGCGGGCGAGAAAGTGGCCGATGCGCTGAAGCTGATGCAGGCCTGCGCCACCCGTTATGCAAGGGGCGAGATCGTCGACCGCGAGCCGCTGTCTTCCTGGTCCAAGGTCGTCACCTATGTGCGCGCCGCCAGCGGCCATGCGGACCGGGAGGAATTCCGCATTCTCTTCCTCGACAAGAAGAACGGCCTCATCGCCGACGAGGTGCAGCAGCGCGGCACGGTGGACCATACGCCGGTCTATCCGCGTGAGGTGATCCGCCGGGCGCTGGAGCTTTCGGCCACGGCCATCATTCTGGTCCACAATCACCCGAGCGGCGACCCGACGCCCTCGCGCGCCGACATCCAGATGACGAAGCAGATCATCGACATCGCCAAGCCTCTGGGCATCGAGGTGCATGATCACATCATCGTCGCCCGCGGCTCGGAAATCAGCTTCCGCGGCCTGCAGCTGATCTGAGGGCTGTTCCGCTCAGGCTGATCCGGCCTCACGTTCATGTGCCCTGTGCGCGGCTTCGCATAGCCAGCCCCAGAACATCAGATACCAGTCGCGCACGCCGGTGAGGAAAGCAGGCGTCAGCTGCAGCTCACCCTGATCGCGCCGCTGCACCAGCCATCCGGCGGCCTCCGCCTTGTTGATGACATTGCGCACATGGGAATGGGAGATGCCCAGCTGTGCGGCAGCCTGCCGGGCGGCGAAGGGCAGCCAGGGCGTTTGCTCCCGCGCGCCATAGTGGGCCTTCAGCAGGATCAGCGCCAGCCGGTCGCCGCAGTCGAACCGGTCGAACCAGGGCCAGGCACCCTCGCCCGCCAGCGATTCCCGGGTCAGGCGCACCATGTCGTAGGTCTCGGCGACAAAGCGCAGGCCGTAGACGGGATCGGCATGCAGGCGCTGATGAAGGTCCGGTTCCGGCAGCAGCAGCCCGGCCACTTCGGCACAGGCCAGATGATGCGACAGCCAGGTCCTGAGGCCGTTCAGCATCAGCTCGGTCGGCTCCAGCCGCTTTTCGCGCCGGTTGCCGGAGACTTCAACCGCCCGCACGTAACCGGCCAGCTTCAGCAGGCCGATGAAGCTCGCCAGCGTGCGGCTGCGGCCCATCTGCTGCTGCAGGATGGACAGCGTTGCGGCCTCCCCCTCCCCCAGCTGCGCCCGGCAATGGAGGATCGCCAGCAAACCTGCAGCATGGGACTGAAGGCTCTTGCCAAACACCTTGTTGATCAGCCTTTCGCCCATGTGCATGGGCAGGATGTTCTCCGCGCAGCGCAAGATTGCAGCCGCATAGGCCTTTTCATCCATATGCTGCGGCCAGCTCCCGCGTGTTTGCGCAACCTGATCCATGCGGCCTCCCGTTTCAGCGGCAGATTATTACCAAGTCCGTGCGGCGTCAGGGCATTTCCGTTACGTGATGCTTCGGCATCGAACGCTTTGGTATAACAGGTCGGGCTTTCAGGAAAAGATCCCGGATGCTCCGGTTCCGCAGCTATCTGCAGGAATGCGGGTTTGCCGCCGGGCATATGGACCTGCAGATGCTTGGCCGCAGAACATTACGTAGCGTCAATATTATTTATCCGCGGCGCTGCAAAACGATCGGCAGACTGCCCGGCAGGCCCATTCTTCCATTCAGACTTACAATTTCCTCTTCGTGAACTGGCCTTAACCAAATCCATCCGCCATTCCTTAAGTCTTTTCCCGGAGTGTAATTTTCAGAAGCCGGGGGCAGATCACATGGATCAAGGCATAGGGACGCAGGGAGGAAAGATAGCAAACACGATCATCATTCCGGTGATTGGCGTCATGCTGCTTGCTGTCCTGTTTGTCTTCGCAATTCTCATCTGGTCCTCGTCCCTGACCGATAGTGCCGCAGAAGACAGCGAGCGCAGTCTGATCGAGGGCTCTCTGGCGATGCAACTGGACCAGTTGAGCAGCCAGCAGGAAGCTGCCGCGGTCTGGGATGATGCCTATTTCCGGGCAAAGCGCGGTTCGGAAGAAGCCGCCTGGCTGCTGCACCAGGTCGCCATTTCACTTGCGAACGTGCATGGCCATACGAAGACGGTGATCCTGAACCGCGATCTGGAGGCCATCGTCGCCTATGATAGCGACGGCGCCATCAACTGGCTCGACGGAACATTGCTCAATGCGCTGCGCAGACCGGTGGCCAATGTCCGCGACAGCTACATCTCAAGCTTCCGCAAAACACCTTCGGGCGCCTACCGCTTTCAGCCGGACTACCGCGCCAATCACCGCACCATCTTCGAGAATGGCGTCGTCATGGCAGGCGGGCGCCCGCATTACTTCAGCGTGACCGCAATCTCTCCGCAGACCCACAACGCGGGCGCAGAGCGCGAAGATCCTGCGGTGCTGGTGAGTTTTGTCGCCATGACTCCCTCGGTCCTCGGGCGCCTCTCCGGAATGGCAGGGATTTCCGGGATTGAAGCAGGACCTGTTCAAAAGGGCCGAAGAGACCTCGCCTCCATCCTCGTGCTGGACCCTTCGGGCGAGCCGGTGACGCGCCTCAACTGGCGCTCGTCCCGCCCGGGATCGCTGATGCTCATGCGCATTCTGCCGGTGCTGGTCCTCCTCGTCCTGGCCATTGCCGCCATGACCGCCCTTCTGCTGAACTACGCAAGGCAGTCGACACGCAAGCTCGCCAACAGCGAAGCGCGGGCCATTTATGCAGCTCAACATGACAGCCTGTCCGGCTTGCCGAACCGCGACTATTTCAACCGTATGCTGGTGGAAGCGCTCGCAAATGCTCAGGACGAGCGCAATGGCAAAGATCTGACGGCTGTCATCTACATCGATCTCGATCACTTCAAGGACATCAACGACACGCTGGGCCATGCGGCCGGCGATGAAGTCATCAAGGCCGTGACAGCGCGCCTCCGCACCATCGTGCCGCCCACGGGCATGCTGGCACGTATTTCAGGCGATGAATTCGCGATGATCCTGTCGGGCTGCCGCTCGCGCTCCCTCATCGAATATCAGCTGAGCCATATTCAGGACGAGCTGAGCCGCCCGCTGCGGGTCGCCGGAAACGAGCTCTATGTCAGCCTGTCCATGGGAGCAGCCATTGCCCCGCAGGACGGCACCACCGCAGGAGAGCTGCTGCGCAAGGCGGACATCGCGCTTTACGATGCCAAGGCCAATGGGCGGCGCCGCTGGTCTTTCTTCGATCCGTCCATGGAAGAGCACGTCCACACCCGCGACAAGATCGCCCGCGATCTGCGCCGGGCCATCGACAATGACCTGCTTTCGGTCGCCTATCAGCCGCAGTTGGACAGCCGCACCGGCAGGGTCGCCGCCGTGGAAACACTCGTGCGCTGGACGCATCCGGAACACGGACCTGTCAGCCCGGCCATTTTCGTGCCTATCGCCGAAGAGACAGGCCTGATCAACGATCTGGGGCTCTGGGTGCTGCGCCGGGCATGTCAGGATGCCCATCACTGGCCGGACATCACTGTTTCGGTCAATATCTCGCCAACCCAGTTCCGCCATCCGCGCTTCATCGACCAGGTCATCGAGACGCTCACCGCCTATGACATGGCGCCCGCGCGCCTGGAGATCGAGGTGACGGAATCCGTCTTCGCCGGCAAGGACGACACCGTGCTGACCGCCATGAAACGGCTGAAGGAACTGGGCCTCAAGATCGCGCTGGATGACTTCGGCTCGGGCTATTCCAGCCTCAGCTACCTGCGCCGCTTCCCCTTCGACATTCTGAAGATCGACCGGGACTTCATCTCCCCGGTGGACGAGAGCCCGCAGGCTCAGGCGATCGTGCGAACCATCATCGATCTGGGCGCCGCCCTCGGCATGACCGTGGTGGCCGAAGGCATCGAAACGGCACCGCAGGTGCAGTTTCTCACCAGCGCCGGCTGCGAGCGAATGCAGGGCTATTACATCGGCCGCCCTGCCCCGGTGGAAACCGTCTCTGCCCTCATCCAGAGCATCAGCCTTGACCCGATGATCCTGCGCACAGCGAGCCGTCTCGCCGGTTGAAGATGGCGTGGCTCAATGTCCTGACAGCCCTTCGATGATGGCGCAGTCCGGGCAGCTGTCGCCCCGGCAGGCCTCGACCATGGCGGTGAGATCGTCGCGCAGATCCATGAGCTGACGGATCTTGGTTTCCAGTTCCGCCAGATGCGCCTCGGCCACAGCCTTCACACGGGCGCTGCTCCGGTGCGGGTTCTGGCGCAGCTCCAGCAGGCTGCGGCAATCCTCGATGGAAAAGCCGAGGCTGCGGGCCCGCTTGAGAAACTGCAGCCGCTCCACATCCGCAGGCGAATAGGCACGGTAGCCATTGTCCTGCCGCAGCGGGCGCACCAGCCCGATGTCCTCGTAATAGCGCAGCGTCTTGGCCGGAAATCCCGTCAGTTCCGAGACTTCACCAATGCTGCTGCCGGCCTCTGTCATGTCAGGTCTCCGTTGCAGCCTCGTCCGGCACCACCTTGACCACCAGACGGCGGTCCGCCAGCCGCATGGCGGCGAAGGGGCCACCCGCTGCGCGGATCAGCGCAGCCGGGGCGAGAAGATGGCTTCCGGCCTGACCATAGCGGGTCTTCAGATAGTCCGCCACCCAGGCCTCCTGACGCTGGGCAAAGCGTTGCGCCGCAAGCCCGCCTGCGTGCAGAAAGGCCCGATGGGCGGCAATGGCCTGATGCAGCGCCTCAAGACCGCTGCTGTCCTGCGCGCTGACAGCCAGAACCGGCACCTGCCAGCCCTCGCGGTCCCTCTCGCTCAGGGACAGGGCGCCCTTCACATCCGCCACGGCACGGGCCGCATAGGCGCCCATGTCGGCCTTGGTCACGACGATGATGTCGGGCAGCTCCATGACGCCGGCCTTCATGAACTGCAGGCTGTCGCCGGAGCCCGGCTGAATGCAGAGGACCAGCGTATCAACCGCAATCGCCACATCCGCTTCCGACTGGCCGATGCCGACGGATTCAACGATCACCGCCTCGCGTGCCGCCCGCATGACGGCAATGGCCGCCAGCGCATGATCCGAAAGACCGCCCAGCCGGTCGCGCGCTGCCATGGAGCGGATGAAGATGCCCGCATCCTCAGGGTCTGCCGTCAGCCGTGTCCGGTCGCCCAGCAGCGCCCCGCCCGAGCGGCGGGAGGACGGGTCCACGGCAATCACGCCGGTGGTCTTTCCCGCGCCCCGCAGCGCCTTCAGCAGGCTGTTGGTGAGCGTGGATTTGCCCGCCCCCGGCGGCCCGGTCAGACCCAGCACATGGCCCGCCCCCTCCCGGCAGGCCGCATCCAGAAAGGCATCCACCTCCGCCTGCCCGTGGCCGGTCTCGATCCGGGTCAGCGCCCGGGCAAGGGCGAGCTTGCCCCCTGCCCTGAGCGCAGCGATGGCCTCACTGCCCGCCATGCCTCATGTCCGGCGCAGATAGGACTGCGCTGCCGCAAGCCGGGCAATGGGCACGCGGAAGGGCGAGCAGGACACATAGTCGAGGCCGACGCTTTCGCAGAAGGCAATCGAGGCCGGGTCACCGCCATGTTCGCCGCAGATGCCGAGCTTGATGTCCGGACGCACCGCCCTGCCCCGTTCGGCGGCGATGGAGATCAGCTCGCCGACGCCATCCCTGTCAATGGAAACGAACGGATCCTGCTCGATGATGCCCTTGAGCTGATAGGTGCCGAGGAAGGACGCCGCATCATCACGGGAAATGCCGAAGGTGGTCTGCGTCAGGTCATTGGTGCCGAAGGAGAAAAACTCCGCCGTGGCGGCAATGTCGCCAGCGCGCAGGGCGGCTCGCGGCAGTTCCACCATGGTGCCGACCTGATAGGACACGGCAACGCCGGTTTCCTTCGCCACGGCCTCCGCCATGGCGTCGATGCGCCCGCGCACGAGGTCCAGCTCCGCCTTCAGGCCCACGAGCGGCACCATGATCTCCGGCACCACCGGTGCGCCGGTACGCTTGCCTGCCTCGACCGCCGCCTCGAAGATGGCGCGGGCCTGCATCTCCGCGATCTCCGGATAGGAGACCAGCAGGCGGCAGCCGCGATGGCCGAGCATTGGGTTGAACTCTTCGAGGTCCAGCGCCCGTTCGCGCAGCTTCTCCGCGTCAATCCCCATGGCAGCGGCGACTTCAGCAATCTCCTCATCGGACTTCGGCAGGAACTCGTGCAGCGGCGGATCCAGCAGGCGGATCGTCACCGGCAGGCCATGCATGATCTCGAACAGCTGCACGAAGTCATCCCGCTGCATCGGCAGCAGTTTGCCCAGCGCCGCGCGGCGGCCTTCTTCCGCCGAAGCAAGGATCATCTCTCGCACGGCAATGATGCGGTCCCCGTCGAAGAACATGTGTTCGGTGCGGCAAAGGCCGATGCCTTCCGCCCCGAACTGCCGGGCGGCCCGTGCATCCGCCGGCGTTTCGGCATTGGTGCGCACCTTCATGCGCCGCACCTCGTCGGCCCAGCCCATCAGCGTGGCAAAGTCGCCGGAAAGCGCGGGCTGCAGCATCGCCACCTCGCCCACCAGAACCTGACCGGTTGCCCCGTCGATGGTGATCACGTCGCCCTTGGCAAGCGAACGCCCGCCCGCCGTAAGGGTGCCATTGCGGTAATCGATGCGGAGCGCACCGGCGCCGGAGACGCAGGGCTTGCCCATGCCGCGCGCCACCACGGCGGCATGGCTCGTCATGCCGCCACGGCTGGTCAGAATGCCTTCCGCAGCATGCATGCCGTGGATGTCTTCCGGGCTGGTCTCGACGCGCACCAGAATGACCTTGCGGCCGGCTGCCTTGGCCTCTTCTGCCTCTTCCGAGGTAAAGACAATGGCCCCGCAGGCAGCTCCGGGTGAAGCCGGAAGACCGGTAACGAGGATATCGCGCTTTGCCGCCGGATCGATCGCCGGATGCAGCAGCTGATCGAGCGCCTGCGGCTCGACCCGCAGCACCGCCTCCTCGCGGCTGAGCAGCCCTTCGTCCGCCATGTCGACGGCGATCTTCAGCGCCGCCTTGGCCGTGCGCTTGCCCGAGCGGGTCTGCAGCATCCACAGCTTGCCGCGCTCGATGGTGAACTCGAGATCCTGCATGTCGCGGTAATGGGCTTCCAGCCGGTCGCAGATGGTCTGGAACTCGGCAAAGGCCTCCGGCATCAGCACCTCCAGAGAAGGCCGTTCGGACCCTGCTTCAAGCCTTGCCTTCTCGGTGATGTCCTGGGGCGTGCGGATGCCCGCCACCACGTCCTCGCCCTGTGCATTGACCAGAAACTCGCCATAGAGCGCCTTCTCGCCCGTGGACGGGTTGCGGGTGAAGGCAACGCCCGTGGCGGAAGTCTCGCCCATGTTGCCGAAGACCATGGCCTGCACATTCACCGCCGTGCCCCAGTCGGCCGGAATGTCATGGAGGCGGCGGTAGGTCTGGGCGCGGGCGGTCATCCAGGACTCGAACACTGCGCTGATAGCTCCCCACAGCTGATCCATCGGATCCTGCGGGAACGGCCGCTCCAGCTCTTCTTCCACCAGCGTCTTGTAGCGCTCGACAATGCCGATCAGCTCTTCGGTGGAGAGATCCGTATCCAGCGAGTGCCCGGCCTCATCCTTCACCTCATCGAGGATTTCCTCGAAGGCGTGGTGATCAAGGCCCATCACCACATCGCCATACATCTGGATGAAGCGGCGGTAGCTGTCATAGGCAAAGCGGCGGTCACCTGCGGCCCGTCCGATGGCTTCAACCGTCACGTCATTGAGACCGAGGTTGAGCACCGTGTCCATCATGCCGGGCATGGACACTCTTGCACCGGAGCGGACAGACACGAGCAGCGGGTTCTGCGCATCGCCGAAACGGCGGCCGGTCAGTTCCCCGGCTGCGGCAAGGGCCAGCTCCACCTGCTGGGCCAGATCGTCCGGATAGGTTTTGCCCTTGTCGTAATACCAGGTGCAGACCTCAGTGGTGATGGTAAAGCCAGGTGGCACCGGCAAACCCAGATTGCTCATTTCGGCAAGGTTGGCCCCCTTGCCGCCGAGCAGGGTCTTCAGGCCAGCGTTTCCTTCTGCAGTTCCGTTGCCAAACCCATACACCCACTTGGCCATTCTCTTTCTCCCACATTGCGTCCCGCCACCGGGCTGCCTCCTCCGGCGGAAAGCTGAACGCTGACCTTGCGCCCGTTATTCCTGCAATGCCGGACTTGGGCGCACAAGGTTTTTTTGCACCGCAACGCAAAGCACCCGTTGAACGCCGCTTGGCAATTGGCCGAAGGTCGAATGCGGCAAGACGTCTGACAATCATCAGGCTGGCATCGCAAAGCTTTGTGATAAATGTGATCAGGTGATGCCACCAAAGGCGGGGCTCCGGCTTGCCCCGGCGCCACAAAGCCGCCATCGTATCATGAAGATGTGGGTTCACATGGAATCACGATGGCGCAAACCATCGGTCCTGAGAGGTAAGATGACGACGTTGACCGACGTTCCGGCGCAGAAGCGCAAGATTTCCGCAGGCCTCTGCAGCCGCCTGCTGCTTGGCGCGGCGCTTCTGATGGTTCCGGTGCAGGTGCAGGCCTCCTCTGGAGAGACCGCTGCAACACAGCCGCAATATGGCACCCCTCAGGATCTTCCCGTCACTCAGGCCGGCAGCTACCTGGCTGCGCGCCTTGCCGCCCGCTGGAACGATTTTCCCTCGGCTGCCGCCTTTTTTGAAGAAGCGCTCGGCACCGATCCGGAGAATGGCCTTCTTGTCGAGCGTGCCTTCATGTTGCGCATGGCCAGTGGCGACTTTGAGGACGCACGTATTCTGGCCGAGGACATGCATGCCCTCAAGATCCGCAATTTCCTCGCCAGCCTGCTGAAAAGCCTTGATCTGGCGCGCGACGGCAGCTTCCGCGAAGCATCCCAGACGCTCGAAAGCGATGGCGGCGGTCCGCTTGCAGATCTCACCGCAGGTGTTTCCAGGGCCTGGTTCGACCTTGGAGCAGGCGACCTGAAAAAGGCGCTTGCAGGTCTTGATGCCCTGAAGGGCCCCGACTGGTTCGATGTCTTCAAGCATAACCATGCCGCCCTGATGGCACAGCAGGCCGGACGCATGGACATTGCCCTGACGCGGATCAAGCAAGCCTATGACGCCGACCGCGGAGCGCTGAAGGTTGCCGACACCTATGCCATTCTGCTTGCCTCGGCCGGCAAGAAGAAAGAGGCCCTTGCCGTTCTGGACCAGTATGATCAGCTGATCCCCAGCCATCCCATCCTCTCCCAGACCAGGGCCCGGATCGAGAAGGGTGAGAAGTTTGGCCCGGTTGTCGCAGATCCTCTGATGGGAATTGCTGAGCTTCTGAGCGGCCTCGGTTCGGCTATCGGCAATGACGGCGCAGAAGAACTGGGCGCCGCCCTGCTCAATCTTTCGCTGGATCTCAACGGAGAAGCCGATTTTGCAGCCCTCGCTCTTGGCGGGCTGTACAACCGGCTGAATGCACCGGACCGGGCCATCACCGCTCTGGAGCGGGTGCCGGAGAGTTCACCGCTGAAACGGGACGCGGAGATCCAGATCGGCCTCAACTTCAACGCCCTCGACAAGGTGGATGAAGCTCGCCAGCATCTGCAGGCCCTCATCGACAAGGATCCGTCTGACCTTGAGGCGATCATTGCACTCGGCAATGTTCTGCGCTCCCGCGAGATGTTTGCAGAGGCTGAGGTGGTTTACACCAAGGGCATCGACACGGTGGACAAGCCGCAGCCGGAGCACTGGGGCCTTTATTACAACCGCGGCATTTGCCGCGAGCGGCTGAAGAAGTGGAACGAGGCTGAGGTAGACCTGCGCACGGCGCTGGAGCTTTACCCCGAACAGCCGCAGGTGCTGAATTATCTGGGCTATTCGCTCATTGATCAGGGCATGAAGCTCGATGAAGCGATGCAGATGATCCAGACGGCCGTTCGCCTGCGCCCCAGCGACGGCTACATCGTCGACAGCCTGGGCTGGGCCTATTACAAGCTCGGCCGCTACGAGGAAGCGACGCGGGAACTGGAGCGTGCGGTCCAGCTGCGCCCGGCCGATCCGGTGATCAACGACCATCTGGGCGATGCCTACTGGAAGGTAGGGCGCCGTCTGGAGGCCCGGTTCCAGTGGAACCATGCCCGCGACCTCAACCCGACGCCGGAAGATCTTGTGAAGATCCTCAACAAGATCGAAAACGGCCTGCCCGACACCCCTGCGGCCGTCGAAGCCAGCGCCCCGCCGAAGAACGGCGGCTGATCCGGCCATGAGGGGGAACGGAACATCATCCGGCGCGGACACCGCGCCGGTTTTTTCCTGCCAGGCCAGAGCCAAGATCAATCTGGCCCTGCACATCACGGGGCGGCGGGAAGACGGCTATCACCTGCTGGACAGCTTCACCCTCTTCGCTGAAACGGGTGACAGGCTGAGCCTGCGGGCTGCGGCAAGCTCTTCCTTCACCGTCTCCGGCCCCTTTGCCGCAGCGCTTGAGGGCGGCGGCCCGGCGGACAGCAATCTCGTATTGCGAGCCATTGCCGCGCTGCAGAAGGAGTACGGCCAGTCTCTGCCGCCCTTTGCCGTGCATCTGGAAAAGAACCTGCCGGTTGCCTCAGGCATTGGAGGCGGGTCGGCGGATGCGGCAGCTGCTCTGAGACTGGTCCTGGAGGCCACAGGCCTCGCGGTGCCTTCGGATGCGTTGCAGTCCATCGCGCTGGACCTCGGGGCGGACGTGCCTGTCTGCCTGGCCGGGCGGCCGGCCCGCATGTCCGGCATCGGCGAAACCCTTGCCCCGCTGCCCCCCCTGCCCCACTGCGGCCTGGTGCTGGTCAATCCGGGCGTGGCGGTCAGCACGCCCGCCGTATTCCGCGCGCTTGAATGCCGCGACAATCCGCCCCTGCCCGCCATGCCAGAGGAATTCTCCAGCCGCGAAAATCTCATCTGCTGGCTGAAGGAGACCCGCAACGACATGCAGGCCTCAGCCATTGGCCTGTCACCGGTCATTGCGGACGTGCTGGCTGCGCTGGAGGCTCACCCGGCGGCGGAGTTCTGCCGCATGTCCGGCTCCGGCGCCACGTGCTTTGCGCTCTGCGCACCGGAAGCAGCAGCCGGATTGGCGGACGCCTTGCGTGCGCAGCATCCGGGATGGTGGGTTGAAGCGGGCGAAGTGAGCTGCGGGTGAGCTTCAGCTCACCCGGGCAATGCAGAATTCGACGGCTTCGCGCAGGGCTTCCGTCAGCGGGCTCTGCGGCAGTTCATCGAGGGCAGCCATGGCGCTGGCGCCATACTGGCGGGCGCGGACAATGGTTTCCTCGATAGCGCCGTGACGGCGCATCAGGGCAATGGCTTCCTCAAGATCGCCGTCGCGGATGTCACCCTCTTCCAGGCAGCGCTTCCAGAAGGCGCGCTCACTGTCCGTGCCGCGCTCCAGAGATACGACGACCGGCAGCGTGATCTTGCCCTCGCGGAAATCGTCGCCGACCTGCTTGCCGAGATCGGCACTCGATCCGCCGTAATCCAGCGCATCATCCACGAGCTGGAAGGCAAGGCCGAGATCCATGCCATAGCGGCGGGCGGCCGCACGCTGGGCCCCTTCGACACCGGCGATCACAGGCCCGACTTCGGCAGCAGCGGCAAAGAGCGCAGCGGTCTTCGCCTCGATCACCTTGAGATACTGTGCCTCATTGGTGGAAATGTCCTTGGCCGCACCCAGCTGCATCACCTCGCCCTCGGCGATGATGGCAGAGGCTTCGGCGAGAATGCGCAGGGCCTCCAGCGAGCCAACGTCCACCATCATCTTGAAGGCCTGGCCGAGCAGATAGTCGCCGACGAGAACGCTGGCCTGATTTCCCCAGAGCTTGCGCGCCGCCAGCTTGCCCCGGCGCATGTCGCTCTCGTCCACCACGTCGTCATGCAGCAGCGTCGCCGTGTGCATGAACTCGACGCTGGCCGCGAGGATGACATGGCCCGTGCCGCGGTAGCCGAACATGTCCGCCATGGCGAGGGTCAGCATGGGCCGCAGGCGCTTGCCGCCCGAGTCGATCAGGTGCTTGGCAATCTCGGGGATAAGCTCGACATTCGAGCCCGCCTTGGACAGGATCAGATCGTTGACCTGCCCCATGCCGCCTGCCGTCAGATCGACGAGCGGCTGGATTGCGGGCTTGGCTTTCTTCAATTCGGGTGCGGAAGCGGCGACGGCTGCCAAAACACTCTCCCAAGGCTGGTTTTGGCGGACAATAGGTCG
The DNA here is from genome assembly GCF_000382365.1 of Pannonibacter phragmitetus DSM 14782. Classification (GTDB taxonomy): domain Bacteria; phylum Pseudomonadota; class Alphaproteobacteria; order Rhizobiales; family Stappiaceae; genus Pannonibacter; species Pannonibacter phragmitetus. The sequence continues at coordinate 20,435 of NZ_KB908238.1, forward strand.
GCAAGCGTCCCCCCGCAAGGGATCAATCGTTTGACAAGGCAGTGAACAGTGTTGTTCACCACCGGAAAAGACGCATAAACCATATGTCTGCACTGCGCTCTATTCAGAGAGGAAAACCGGGATCATGGAAGAACTGCTGAAGACCAATGATCTGGTTCTCATTTCAGCTGTGGGAGCGATGTTTGACGAGGCCGGGATCGCGCATTTTGTCGCGGATGCCAACATGAGCATTCTGGAAGGTTCGCTCGCGATGATTCCCCGGCGAATCCTTGTCCCTGCCGATCAGATCACCGCTGCCCGCCACCTGCTGCGCGAGGCAGGCCTTGGCCATGAGCTGACGCCGGATGAAGGACGCTGACGTGACCAGCCCCGTCCCTTCTGCCCCCGTCCCTCTTGCCCCTGGCCTTGCCGCCCTTGAGCTGCCGGAAGGCGCTGCCACCACACGCGACGCCTTTCTGGGCGGGCTTGTCACCGTCGAGCAACCCGCAAAGGGTTTCCACCGGGCGGGCCTTGATGCGGTCTATCTGGCAGCAGCTCTGCCCGATGGCACAAAAGGCCATGTGGTGGATCTGGGTGCGGGCGTCGGCACGGCGGGTTTCTGTGCGGCAGCGCGCCTGCCGGATATTCGCGTCACCCTGGTGGAGATCGATCCGCTGGCCGCCCTTCTGGCCCGGCGCGGACTGGCTGATTCCCTCAATGGCGCCTTTGCGTCCCGCGTCAGCGTGCTGGAGGCAGATATCACCGCCAAGGGTTCCCAGCGCCATGCGGCGGGGCTCACCCCTTGCATGGCTGATCACGTGATCATGAACCCGCCCTATTACCAGCCGGGCCAGTTCCGGGCCTCGCCCTCGGGCGAGCGGGCCAGCGCCCATGTGCTGGACGAGCGCGGACTGGAGCCCTGGGCGAAGACGGCAACGGATATCCTGCGCGAAGGCGGTACACTTACCGTCATCTTCCGGGCCGATGGCTTGCAGGAACTGCTGGATGTGTTTCAGGGCCGGTTCGGCGCCATCGACATCATCCCCCTGCGCCCACGCGCCGATGCAGCCGCAACCCGCATCCTGTTGCGCGCCATCCGCGCCAGCAAGGCCCCCTTGCGGCTCATGCCGGGCTTTGTCCTCCATGAAGGTGATGGCTCGGATTTCCTGCCGGAAGCCCGAGCCGTCATGCGCGACGGCAAGGGGCTCGGGATACAGCCAAGGCCCTGAAACGCCCTGACCGGCAGATTTGGGGTCAAGTTCTCCATCCGCCGGAATCTCCCGGTAGATCTCGTGACAAGGATGCTTCACCAGCGCCCGGCAGGGATGGCGAAGCAGACCGGAGCTCATGAGAAATACCAGGGAGTAGAAGCTCATGTCTGAACTTGATCCGCTTACCCAGGCCCGCCAGCACATCGAGAAGCACCTCATCCTGAGGGCCTCGGCCGATGCCGCCTTCCGCGAGTTGCTGAAGAGCAACCCGCATGCGGCCATCAAGGAACTGATCGGCAATGATCCGATCCCGTCCTACAAGATCACCGTCGTCGAGGAAGCGCCGGGCGAAGTCGTCCTCGTGCTGCCGCGCTCCATCGGGCAGGACGAACTGCCGGACGAGCTGCTGGACTTTGCCTCGGGCGGCACCAGTTTCTCGGCCTTCATTCTCTACGGCCCCCCGTATACGAACGGCGGCGGCTGCAAGAAGAAGTGATGAAGCCCCGATTGGGTTAGACTCCACCTTCGAGAAGGTCCACGGCAGGGGAGAAGCCTGCCGTGGAAAAGGCAGGGGCGGCCGTCCTCAATGGATCAGGAACTCGCCCTTGGCATAGCGTACATCGCGCGGGCCGATCAGATCCTGATGCGCCAGACGCACCGAGTGGATGAAGGCCTGAATTTCCCGCTCCCAGAAGGCCAGGAACCGGCGCAGTTCCGGAAAATTCGGGGCCTTGTCCTCGGTTTGCCAGAGGAAACTCTGCAGCAGAGCTGGATGATCCGGCATCCTGTAGAGGATTTCAGCCGTCAGCAGCCCGTAGCCTGCCATCTGCTTGCGGAAGTCTTCGCTTGTGCCCATGGAACACCTCATGCCTTGACAAAACCACGGCAAAAGTGTCGCGCCAGCGAAGTAAACGCGCAATTAAAAATACGTCTTCGCATTATTTTTCAATATGTTAGCAGCCGACTTTAGTGAGTGCTGCCAGCGCCGCCTTTGCTCTGAATGCTCTTCAGATAGGCAATGAAAGATGACACATCCTGCCCTTCCAGCGCCACTTCCGGCATGTCCGGATGGCCTGTGACGATGCCCTCGGCCAGGCTTTCCGCCAGATCCTCGACCGGATAGCGCTGGCCCAGATCCCGGAACGCCGGAGCATCTGCATTGGGCGAGGCATCATCCACACCAACGGCATGGCAGGCCGCGCAAGCCTCCTTGGCGATCAGCTTGCCGCGCTCCACCTGCACCGCCTCTGCAAGTGTACCCTGCGCCTGCACCGCACCAGCGCCCGGTGCAGCGAACAGAATCACCACCACGGCCGCAGCGCGCAGCCCTCGCGTGAAAAGCATTGCCATGTCCCTCTCCCTCAAGGTTTCTGCAGGTCCGCCGCTGCATACCCCGCAGACCGTCCACCCTCAGCCTTCCTTTTGCGTGCCAGCCCCCCTTCCGCTTCGCAAGTCCGTCAAAACCCGCAGCCTCCGGAGAAATGCTGCTTCAGCATGATCCATTCTGGCCATGAATTGCGGCAAAGGGGCTATGCCTTGCCGCTGGCGCCTATATGTTAGGGACTAAAGACAAGAGTTCCGGCCTTCAGGCCGAGCCGCACGTTCCGGGAGCCCTTCCGCATGACCACCGCCCGCACGCCCCTTCCCGAAAGCATCGACGGCACGCTCGCGCTGCTGGATCAGGGCGGCTATGTCGCCGGCCGTGATCTGGCAACCGTGCTGCATCTGGCGCTGCGCATGAAGCGGCCGCTGTTTCTGGAAGGCGAGGCCGGCGTCGGCAAGACGGAGATTGCCAAGGTACTGGCCGCCACGCTGGGCCGCAACCTCATCCGCCTGCAATGCTACGAAGGCCTCGACATCGCCTCTGCCGTCTATGAGTGGAACTATGCCGCACAGATGGTGGAGATCCGCATTGCGGAAGCGGCCGGAGACACGGACCATGCGGACCTCTCCCGCTCCATCTTCAGCGAGCGTTTCCTGATCAAGCGCCCGGTGCTTCAGGCGCTGGAGCCCTCGCTCTCCGGCCCGCCGGTGTTCCTGATCGACGAGCTGGACCGCGCTGACGAAGCCTTTGAGGCCTTCCTGCTGGAGGTGCTGGCCGACAATCAGGTGACCGTGCCGGAGCTCGGCACCATCAAGGCGGAGGAGCCGCCCGTGGTGATCATCACCACCAACCGGACCCGCGAAATCCACGATGCCCTCAAGCGCCGCTGCCTCTATCACTGGGTCGATTATCCGGATGCAGAACGGGAACTGGCGATCGTGCGGCGGAAGGTGCCGGGCGCGCCGGAGCGGCTGACGGCTGAAATCGTCGCCTTCGTCCAGCGCCTGCGCGCCACCGAAGACCTGTTCAAGCAGCCGGGCGTTGCCGAAACCCTCGACTGGGCCACCGCCCTGACCGAGCTGAACGAACTGGCGCTGGACCCGGACATGGCCAGTGACACGCTGGGCGTCCTGCTGAAGTATCAGGACGACATCGAGCGGGTGCGAGGCTCGAAGCTGCGGCAGATGGTGGAGGAAATCCGCAATACCCTGCCCTCCGCCCCGGCCGCCATGCCGAACGTCTGAGCGCAGCGCCCATGATCACCCCCGCCGCCCCGCAAGCAGAACAGGCGTCCAGCCTTGATGGGCGCATGGTGGCGAATATCGTGCATTTCGCCCGCACCCTGCGCAAGGCAGGCCTTCCGGCTGGCCCGGCTTCCATCATCGACGCGGTGCGGGCGGTGGAGGTGAGCGGCATTGCCAGCCGCGAGGACTTCTACTGGACGCTTCATGCCGTCTTCGTTCACAAGCGCGAGCAGCGGGTGCTGTTTGACGAGGCTTTCCGCATCTATTGGCAGAGCCGGGGGCTCATCGAGAAGATGCTGGCCATCCTCTCCCCCGTTGCCCCGCCGCGCGGCGCGCCGGAAAAGCCCAAGGCGGGGCAGACCCGCGTCTCCCAGGCCTTCAAGGCCGCCCGCGAGCGCGAGCCGCGCGAGGAGCAGCCCGAGGTGGAGGTGGATGCCCGCTTCACCGTCTCCGGCCGCGAGCTGCTGCAATCGCGGGACTTTGCCCAGATGACCGCTGACGAGATCGAAACGGCCAAGGCAGCGCTCCGCGCCATGGCCATGCCAAAGGACACGATCCGCCGCCGCCGTCTCGCCCCTGCTCTGCGCGGACGCATCGACCCGCGCCGCACGCTGGGGGCGACCCTGCGGACAGGCGGGGCGATCATCGATCTGAAGCACCGCAAGCCGCAGGAAAAGCGCCCGCCGCTCATCGCCCTGTGCGATATCTCCGGCTCCATGAGCCAGTATTCCCGCCTGCTCCTGCATTTCATGCATGCGCTGACGGAAACGCGGCCCGCCGTGCACACGTTCCTGTTCGGCACGCGGCTCACCAACGTCACCCGGCAGCTGCGGATGAAAGACCCTGACGAAGCGCTGGCCGCCTGTTCCGCTGGTGTGGCCGACTGGTCCGGCGGCACGCGCATTGCCACCGCACTGCACGAATTCAACCGCCTCTGGTCCCGCCGCGTTCTGTCGGGCGGGCCAACGGTGCTGCTGATCACCGACGGGCTGGAGCGGGACACGGACGAGGATCTGGCGCGGGAAATCTCCCGCCTGCACCGCTCCTGCAGGCGGCTGATCTGGCTCAATCCGCTGCTGCGGTTTGACGGGTTTGAGGCCAAGGCCAAGGGCATCCGGGCCATGCTGCCGCATGTGGACGAGTTCCGCGCCGCGCATTCGCTGGATGCCGTCGCTGATCTCGTGCGCACGCTGTCGGGCGAAAGCGCCGGGCCATCAGCGGCCTCCACGGACCCGCGCCACTGGCTGCGCAAGGCGGGCGGTTGATGCGCGCCAACCGCTATCATCATCTCGGCTGGCTGCAGGGCATCGAGCTCTACGAAGCCGATTTCAGCACCCAGACCTTCAGCCGCCACGCCCATGAAGGCTTTGCCATCGGCGCCATTGCCGAAGGGGTGGGCGGCTATCTCTGCCGGGGCGAGCAAATGCTGCTGCCTGCCGGTTCCCTGTCGCTGATGAACCCGGAAGAGCCTCACACCGGCCACGCGGCGGCCGGCGGTGTGCGCTACAACATGGTCTATGCCAGCGAGGCCGCCGTGCGTGCCCTGCTGGATCTCAAGGATCTTCGAGGCTTTGCCACCGTCGCCCCAAGGGACGAAGGCCTGCAGCTGACGCAGGCGCTGAGCCGCCTTGCCCAGCGCGTCAATGCTCCCGCTGCCTCCGGCTGGCGGCTGGCCGTGGAAGAGGCCATGCAGGCCGTGCTCGGCCTTGCCTTCACCCGCCATGGCCGGGCTACCCTGAGGCCTGCCGGGCAGGAACCGGCGGCTGTCCGGCTGGTACGGGAGCGGATTGCAGAAGGCGTTGCCTCAGGCGACGATCTTTCGCTTGAGGGTCTTGCGGCCCTTGCCGGGCTGACGCCCTCCTACCTGATCCGCAGCTTCTCCCGCGCCACCGGCCTGACGCCCCATGCTATGGTCCTGCGCATGCGGACCAGACAGGCTCAGGCGCTGATCCTTGACGGCATGGCACCGGCAGATGCTGCGCTGGCCGCGGGCTTCTGCGACCAGAGCCACATGATCCGCCAGTTCCGCCGCCAGCTTGGCATCACGCCCGGCAGTCTCATCCGCCACTGATCCGCGCTCTTCACAGGCAGGCGGAAAGGTCAATTTCGTCCAAGACCATGGCTCCGCACGCATGGCATGGCTGCCACAAAAGGAGCCCTGCCATGACTTTGAAACCCGTCATCATCCTGTCCACCAGCCTGCCGAAAGGACTGCAGGCCAACTTTGCCGCCATTCTGGGCATGAGCCTCGGGCGGCTGCAGCCGGACCTCATCGGTCCCGCCACACCGGACAGCGAGGGCCGTCTGCTGGAAGGCATCACCCAGGTGGCCGTGCCCGTTCTCGGGGCTCCTGCGGAGGAGCTTGGCAGCCTATTTTCTGCCGCAGAGAACATGCCCGTCCGTCTCGCGTACATGCGTGCCGCCTTCGAGGCGCGGAACTATGCGGATTACACGGCGCGCATCGCCGCAGCCCCCCTGAGCGAACACGAGCCGCAGGCGATCCTTGTCGCCGGGCCGCGCAAGGCCGTTGACCGCCTGTGCGGCGCCCTGCCGCTGCTGAAGTGAGCCAGCCTCACGGCAGCGCGATCACCGGGGTGTTTTCACGCACGCGCTGGATCAGGTCGGCGATATGTTCGTTGTGCATGCGGATGCAGCCATAGGACACCGGGCGGCCGATGCTGCCGGGGCGGTTGGTGCCATGGATGGCGAACTCGCCGCCTGCCAGCGTCATGGCGGCCACGCCCATCGGGTTGTTGGGCGCACCGCCCTCGATCCGGTCCGGCATGTCCGGAAAGTCACGCTTCACCATTGCAGGCGGGATCCAGGCCGGGCGCAGATAGCGGCCCGTCACATAGGTGCGGCCCGTCCAGGCCTTGCCCTTCTTGCCGACCGCAACCGGATAGGCCAGCGCCTGCCCCTCACCCAGCACCAGATACAGCCGCCGCTCGCTGTTGCGGATGACGATCGTGCCCGGCGCAAGCCCCTGCGATGCAAAGGCCACGCGCTCTGCACGGGCCTGCACCGGCACGGCAGTGGCAAGACCCAACAGGCTGGCACAGGCCGCCACAAGGGCAAGCGAACGCATGATCACGGCAATAGGGCGCATGAGTTCCCCCGGCACACCAGACAGGCACAGACTTTGGTGAGGCCGCACGGCCTCACCCGGCCAATCTAGCGCAGGTGCCGGTCAGAGGGCATTGCCAGGAGGCGCATTCTTAAAAGAGCGTTAACGTGGCAGGTCCGAGGGACGGAACCGGCCATCCTGCCAGCGGTACCAGGAAAGGCCCGCGCCCTCCCGGTCCCCATCGGGCAAGAACGAGACTGTGCCGCTGACCGTGTCAAAGCTGCCGGACTGAAGCGCTGCAGCCACGGGCGCAAAGTCGAAGCTGCCGGAGGCATCCGCAGCGGCTGCGAAGAGCTGGACGGTGGCGTAGCCATCCGTGGCATAAGGAGAAGGCACCATGCCCGCAGCCCGCATGCGGCTGGCAATCTCCCGGGCAGGGCTGTCCGGAACGGCGGCCGGGTCGACCATGAAGGTGACCTCGACACGGCTTACCGCCTCGCCTGCGGCAGCTCCAAACTCCATCCCCATCGCCGCATCGCCAGCCAGAACGGGCACCTGCATGTCCAAGGCAGTGAGGGCGGCGGCGAGATGCCCCGCATCCGTGGCATAGGCGCCCAGCACCACCACATCCAGCCGCTCCCCCTTGAGCGTCGAGGCCAGAGGCGTCAGGTCCCGTGCACCCGCATCAAATTCCCGTTCCAACGCAGGAGAGAGCCCCTTTGCCTGCATCGCAGCCTTCACCCGGGCGGCAAAATCCTTGCCATAGGCGCTGCGGTCGGTGACGAGGCCGATGCGCTTGCCGGCAAACTCCCGGGCAAGACGCTCTGCGATGAAAGGCGCGGTGGCATCTTCGCGCGGCCCGAGCCGGAAGAAGCCCGGCCCCGGCCGTGCTTCGGTCAGTTGCGGCAGTGCGGAAGCCACCGTGATCTGAATGCGTCCCGCCTCCGCGTAGACGGGCGCTGCCGCCAGCGTGGCGCTGGAACACAGATGCCCGATGACGAGTTGCACGCCCTTGCCGGTGAGCTGGTTGGCCAGCGCCGTGGCCCGCTCCGGGTCGCAGCGGTCATCGGCTTCCTCAAGCACCAGCTTTTCCCCTCGCAGGCCACCGCTGGCGTTGATGTCTTCAACCGCCAGCCGCGCCCCGGCCAGGATCTGATCCCCCAATGGCGCAAACTGACCGGAAAAGGCAGCGGCAACAGCGATCCGAACCTCTGCCTGCACGGGCGCAGCCAGAAGGCCCGCCACAAGCAGTCCCGCAGAAAATGCCGCCAAGCTCTTGAACCAACGCATGAATCCGTGCCTCATCAAATATCCGGCTTCCGTCACCGCCCGCATCCTAGCCAAGGCAGCAGCCGGATGCCACCTTGAACCGCGCCCGGCACCAGCCCCCTTTTCAAGAGCCTGGAAAGCCACATAAGATAACTATGGTGGGAGAAACAGCTCCGCTGCACACGGCGGATGAAATCAGGAATGGAACAACGTGAAAATCTGGGGCCGGATCAATTCCACCAATGTCCGCAAGGTTTTGTGGTGCGCAGAAGAAATCGGGATCGCCTATGACCGGATTGATGCCGGCGGCGCCTTTGGCCTCAACAAGGAACCGGCTTATCTGGCCATGAACCCCAACGGACTGGTGCCTTGCTTTGAAGATGACGGGCTGGTGCTGTGGGAATCGAACGCCATCGTTCGCTATATGGCCCGCACTCATGGCAAGGCGCCGTTCGTGCCTGAGTTAGGCACGCCAGCAGGCGAAAAGGCTTTTGCGGCGGCGGACAAGTGGCTGGACTGGACCTCGACCACACTGGCGGGTCCCTTCCGCGGCATCTTCCTCAACATCGTGCGCCGCAAACCGGAAGAGCGGGTTCAGGCCGAGATTGATCAGAGCCTTGCTGCCTGCACGGACCTGCTGAAGATCCCCGATGCTGCTCTCGCAAAGGCGCCGTATCTGTCTGGTGAAAACCTTGGCATCGGCGACATGGCGCTCGGCTGCATCGCCTATGCCTGGTTCACCATGTCCTTCGACCGGCCAGATCTGCCGCATCTCGAAGCCTGGTACCAGCGCCTCACCACACGCCCCGCCTATCAGAAGGCGGTCATGACCCCGCTGACGTAACAGGAAAGGCACCAGCTTGCGCAATCTCATCACGGATGTTCCGGGCCTAAGCGTTGGATCGGCAGAGGATCTGACGCTGAAGTCCGGCGTGACGGTGCTGCTGCCGGATGAACCGGCGGTGGCCTCCGTTGCCATTCACGGCGGTGCGCCCGGAACCCGTGATACGGCACTGCTGGAGCCGGACCAAACGGTCGAAAAGGTCGATGCGCTGGTCCTCTCCGGCGGATCGGCCTTCGGGCTTGATGCGGGAGCCGGTGTGCAGGCAGGGCTTGCCGCCATGGGGCGCGGCTTTCAGGTGGGCCCGGTGCGCGTGCCGATCGTGCCCGGCGCCATCCTGTTTGACCTGATGAATGGCGGAGACAAGAACTGGGGAGACTACGCTCCCTACCGCGAGCTTGGCCGCGCCGCCCTTGAGGCAGCGGAGCTGGACTTCGCGCTCGGCAGCCATGGCGCCGGCTGCGGAGCAACCACGGCAAACCTGAAGGGCGGGCTGGGATCTGCCTCCATGCGCCTTGCCTGCGGTGCGACCGTTGGCGCACTTGTTGCCGTCAACGCCCTGGGCCGGGCAACCATAGGCGATGGCCCGCATTTCTGGGCAGCGCCTTTCGAGCGGGGCGATGAGTTCGGCGGGCTCGGCCTTCCATCTCCCCTGCCCGCCGATGCAGCGGTGCCGCGCACCAAGCACGATGCCCTGCGTGCCGGAGCCAACACCACGATTGCGATCGTCGCCACCGATGCCATCCTGACCAAGGCGGAGGCAAAGCGCCTTGCGGTGATGGCCCATGACGGCCTTGCCCGCGCCCTCTGGCCTGCACACACGCCCATGGACGGAGATCTCGTCTTTGCGCTCTCCACCGGCCGCCACAGGCTGGAAGAGCCATTGGCGGACATGATCGAACTGGGCGCCGCCGCCGCCTCCACCCTCGCCCGTGCCATTGCCCGCGGCGTCTATCATGCCACCCCGGCAAAGGGCGATACGCTGCCCGCCTGGAGGGAGCTATACGGCAAGGGAAAATGACGCCCGCGAGGCTGGCCCGGATCAGGCAACTGCCAGACCACACATGACGCCGGAGGTTTCATCAGCTGGCGCCGGGCGGTGCCAGAGATAGCCCTGACCGAAGCGGCAGTTCATGGAAGCGAGCTTGCGGGCCACGTCCTCGGTTTCGATGCCTTCTGCCGTGGTCTCCAGGCCAAGACCATGGGCCATGGCCAGAATGGTCCGCACCAGGATTTCCTGCTGCGGATCACTGCAAATGCCGTTCATGAAGGAGCGGTCGATCTTGAGGGCGGTGATCGGGAAACGGTGCAGATAGCTGAGTGCGGAATAGCCCGTGCCGAAATCATCGATGGCAATGCCAATGCCCATGGCCGCGATCTGCTCCAGCGTCTCATGCACGCCGCCGCCCTCCCCCAGCAGCAGGCTTTCGGTGATCTCAAGTTCCAGCCATTCCGGCTGGCAGCCGGTGGCGGCAAGGCAGTCACGCAGCCGGATCAGAAAGTCGCCATTCATCAGCTGGCGCGGCGACACATTCACCGCGATGACCATGGCCCGCGCAGACGCATGATTGACCTGAACCGCAAACTTGCAGGCCTCGCGCAGCATCATGTTGCCGATGGCGATGATCTGACCCGTTTCCTCGGCCACAGGGATGAACTCGGCGGGGCTGATGTTGCCAAGGCGCGGATGAACCCACCGGCACAGTGCCTCCGCACCGGCCGGATGGCCAGTGGCCATATCCATCTTCAACTGGAAGGCAGCTTTGAACTCGCCGCGCTTGAGCGCGCCATTCATCATGGTTTCAAGCTTGAACCGCTTCTCGATGGTCTCGCCCATCTGCGTCCTGTAAGCACGCACACAATTGCCGCCAGCCTGCTTGGCGTCATAAAGCGCAAGATCGGCAAAGCGGAAAAGTGCCGGGGCACTGGCGCTGTCGCCGGGACCGGCAGCCACACCGGCGCTGACAGACACCTGAAGCACCGCATCCTCAACCATGATGGGCTGGCGCATGGCCTCAACAAGCTGATTTGCCTGAGCCATGGCCTCAGCAACATCCGGCAGGTCAGGCAGCACCACGAAGAACTCGTCACCCGCGAGCCGTCCCACAAAGGCGCATGCGCCGAATGCCTCCTCAATCCGCCGCGCTGTCTGGATCAGGACCGCATCTCCTGCCGCATGCCCCATGGTGTCGTTGATTGTCTTGAACCGGTCAAGATCCACCACGATCAGGGCACAATGGGTGCCATCTGCTGCTGCGCGGTCCAGTTCGCACTGCAGCCGGTCCTGAAAGGAGGCACGGTTGGCAAGGCCTGTCAGACTGTCCGAAAAAGCCAGTTCCTCCAGCTTTTCGTGCAGCACATGGCGCTCCTGCTCATAGGACACGAAGGTGCGCATGGCCGCGGCCATCTGGCCGATCTCATCGGCGCGTCCCGTATCCTCCACAGTTACATCCGTGTCGCCGTCTGCCAGCTGTTTCATGTTCGCCGTCAACCGCAGAACAGGTCCCGTGATGCTGCCGACAATGGCATTGACCCACACAACGACCAGAACGCCAACAGCTCCAAAGATCACGGCAAACCGGAGGAGATGGTTCCAGAAGGAGATACTCACGTCGTCAAGATAGACTGCAGAGGAAATCACCCATCCCCAAGGGGCAAAATGCTCAGACCACGCGGCCTTGGGCCTGCCGCGGGTGGTGACCCCATCGAGTGTTCTTGCGCCCTTGTAATAGGTGACGCCTCCCCCGTTCAGGCCGTTGCGGATCATGTCCTGAGTGTGCTGGGAGCCCCAGGCGCTGATGCCTTCTTCAGCCACGGTATCGCTGACAATACGGTTTCCGGCCTCATCAAAGACAAAGACGCGCGCACCGCCATTGAAGATCATCGCCCGGATGGCATCACGTGCCTTGTCCTTGGCAGCTTCCTCGCTCAGCGTCCCGTCCTGCGCCAGCCGGTAGCTCTCTTCCGCAATGGAACGGGCAGATTCGACGAGCGCGCGCACCTTTTCCACATGCCCGCGCTCCAGCTCGCTGCGCAGGATGACCAGATTGATGGACACCACAAGAACGACGAAGGCTGCCATGATCCAGACAGGCAGAAGAACCTTGTTCCTGACACTCCACTGGCCGAGGTTCATTTAACAACCCTACGCAAACCTTTGAAGGCATACTGAAGCAAAGGAATTAAACCCGGATTAATACAGGAAAAATCACACAAGGATCGCATAAAACAAAATCAAACCAAAAAAATCATTAAAATTGAACGCAGGGTCACCCAGAAGAAGACAATCAAAATTGCATCCTCAGATACATGACTTAATCTGCCGTGCGTCCTGTCACACGAGGAATGCCATCCCGTTTCAAACCCAGAAGCCAGCGGTCCAGACGCCGGTGTGCCTTCCAGGAAGCCCGGACGCAACGGCGCATTTGCTGGATCTGCAGGAGACTGCGTTCAATCGTCTCGACATGTTCGCCCGCCAGGCTTGCGCGAGACAGGAGAGAAGCCTTCGTCAACTGGTAAAGTGTCTCGGTTTCAGTCACCGCCGCTTCAAGCAGTTCGGGCGGGACAGGGCTCTCCCCGGACGGTTGCCCTGAGATCAGGGCTTTCAGAGCAGACTGGCGCATGCGCTCCACGTCCTGCCGGACCTCTCCCTGCGGCTCAAGCGCAGCATCAGAAAGGGCTGCTGCCGAGAATTGCGCAACTTCCTCCAGATGCTGCACCCCGCGGATGACATCGGGAATGGCCTCGGAAACAGCTTGCGGCATCGCTTCCTTGTTCATGTGCTCGATGAAGCTGCGGATGGCCCGGCCGAGCGCAAGACTGCCGGTCAGGCGTGCGTCAAGCTCGCCGGTGACCAAGCGCGGTTCAGCCAGACAGTCGCGTGCGAAGGCATGCGTGATGGCGGACAGCCTGTCCGTCTCCAGCAGCAGCCCGCGCAAGGCAAGCTGGGGAACCGGACGCAAGGTCGGGTCGAGAAACTCCGGACGGCCGATCTTCTCCTGCGCGTTGACGAAACGGTGCTCCAGCCAGGTCACCAGTTTGCCGGTCAGGGGCCAGATCAGGATCAAGCCCATGCAGTTGAACAGGGTATGAAAGACAGCCAGCACCAGGGCGATGTCGGCAGCACCTGAATCACTTACTGACATTTCCGCCGCAAGCCATTGAGCCAGCTGCAATAATGGATAAAGCAGAACAAGCGCGGCGCAAGCGGTCAGGCCGTTGAAGGCAATGTGAGCGGCAGCCACCCGGCGGGCGGGCGGCGTTGCCGAGAGAGCTGCAAATCCGGCCGTAGACGTGGTGCCGATATTGGTGCCGATGACGGCGGCAGCGCCAAGGAACACCGGCAGCCCCGCGCCCGCGCTCGACGTCAGCACCAGCGCCATGGCGGCACTGGAGGACTGGGTCAGAAGCGTGAGGCCAATGCCCACGGCCACAAACACGGGAATTCCAAGCAGCGGCGACTGGGCAAGGCTGGACAGGGCCGCGGGCACGGTCACGTCACCAAAGGCCTGCTGCAGAAAACCGATACCGAGGAAAAAGGCGCCGAACCCGGCCACCGCCTGCCCCAGCCCCGACAGCCTGCCGCGTGAGCCGGCCGCAACCCGGATGATCATCCCCGCTCCCAGCAGTGGCAGGGCAAGACTGACGATATCCAGCTTGAAGCCAAGCGTTGCCACCAGCCAGCCGGTCATCGTCGTGCCGATGTTGGTGCCAAAAATGACCCAGACCGACTGGGCCAGCGACAAAAGACCGGCGTTGACGAAGCCAATGGTGGCCACCGTCACCGCGCTGGACGACTGAACAACCGCCGTCACGGCAATGCCTGCAAGAACGCCCCGCCAGGGTGCACCGGTGGCATTGCGCAACAGCCCCTCAAGCGCCTTTCCGGCCGCCAGCTTAAGGCCGTCGGTCATCATCCACATACCGGCGAGAAACAGGCCGGTTCCGCCAAGCAGCAGCGCGATCATGACGAGAACCCGCAGTGATGACAGCCTGCATCTGCACGGCACCCGGCAGCAGGGAAGAGCCTTTGATTACGGATGATGACGATCCTCCTGTCATGCCTCCTTTAACAGAGACATGACATTGCCATATCCGGAGGGCCGGTGCACGTGCAGCCGGAAAGACACCTATGCCGCTGCGTCACAGAGGCTGAGTTTACTCGGCCGCCTCGGCAAATTCGGGCGTCTCTCCCTTGAGGCGGGCCAGCAGCTGGGCGCGCTTGGCTTCTGCCTTCTTCAGGTTCTCTTCCTTCACCGGGCCATAGCCGCGCACCAGATCCGGCACGCGGGCCAGTTCCACCAGCAGACCGTAGCCCGCCTTCGGCAGCGCCGCGATAATGGTCTGGAGATCAGCTGAATAGCTTGCCACCAGCGCCCGCTCGGCACGGCGCTCCGCCGTGCGGCCGAAGGGATCGAAGGCGGTGCCGCGCAAGCCCTTCATCTTCGACATCAGGCGGAAGGCAGTGAACACCCAGGGGCCGAAACCCATCTTGGCCGGACGCCCGGTCTTCGGGTCCTTGCCCCGCGACAACAGCGGCGGGGCGAGCATCACCTTCACCTTCTTCGGATCCTCGAACTGCGCCTTCAGCTTCTGGGCAAAGGCCGGATCGGCGTAAAGCCGCGCCACCTCATACTCGTCCTTGTAGGCCATGACCTTGTAGAGCATGTCCGCCGCCGTCTCGGTCAGGCGGAAGGTGCCGGGACCGTGCGCTGTATCGGCTGCCCGCACCGCATCGATCAGCTTGCGGAAGCGGGCTGCATAGGCGGCATCCTGATAGAGCGTCAGCTCCCGCTCCTGCCGGGCAATGCGCGCGTCCAGCGTTTCCGGCTCCAGCTTTTCCGGCTGCGGCAGGGCGGCGAGGATCTTTTCGGGAGCCGCCGCCAGCACACGCCCGGCTCGGAAGGCCTTCACATTGGCCTTCACCTGCGCGCCATTCAGATGCAGCGCCGTTTCGATGGCTTCCGCACTCACCGGCAGCGCGCCGCTCTGGAAGGCCATGCCCACCAGCATCATGTTGGCATAGATCGCATCACCCAGAAGCTGCTCGGCAATGGTCGCCGCATCCGCTGCCTTACACAGGATGGAGGCTGCCTCCAGCGACTTCAGCATCCGTGCCTCGTCGAAGGAAAGCGTCTGCTTCAGCACGAATTCCGCCGTCGGCGCCACGCGGGTGTTGGCAAAGACGCGGGTGGCCGAGCGGTTGGTCAGGGCCAGCTGCTCGGCATTGGTGGCCACCACCATGTCGGAGGCAATCAGCACATCGAGGCTGGCGGTCGGCACGCGCGGGCCCTCGATGGAACGGGCCAGCGAGGCAAAGCGAACATGCGAGGTCACCGGCCCGCCCTTCTGCGCCAGACCCGTCATGTCCAGCGTCGAGGCCTGCTTGCCATCCAGATGCGCGGCCATGGCCAGCACGGCGGAGATCGTCGTCACACCCATGCCGCCAATACCGGCGATGAGCAGGTTCAGCGTCCGTTCCAGACCGGGCAGCTCCACCGGCGGCAGGCCGGCCAGAAGGCCGTCCACGTCCACGCCGTGGGTTTCCGCCTTGCGCAGCGCCGCGCCCTCGATTTCAACGAAGGAGGGGCAGAAGCCCTTCACACAGGAGAAATCCTTGTTGCAGCTGGACTGGTTGATCTGGCGCTTTTCGCCGTAGCGGGTCTTCACCGGCTCCACCGACAGGCAGTTGGACTGGACCGAGCAATCGCCGCAGCCCTCGCACACCCGGTCGTTGATGAAGAGCCGCAGATCCGGGTCCGGATAGGCGCCCTTCTTGCGGCGGCGGCGCTTTTCGGCGGCGCAGGTCTGATCATAGATGATGACGGTGACGCCATCGACTTTCTGGAACTCGCGCTGCACGTCCATCAGGAGATCCCGGTGCAGCACGTCCACCAGAGGTGCCAGATCCTTGCGGCCAGTGTAGGTCTCAGGCCGCTCGCTGACGACGGCAATGCGCGCCACGCCTTCGGCTTCCAGCTGGCGGGTCATCCGGGGCACGGTGAGCGGCCCGTCATGCGGCTGGCCGCCGGTCATGGCGACCGCGTCATTGTAGAGGATCTTGTAGGTGATCGGCACCTTGGAGGACACCGCCTGGCGGATCGCCAGAATGCCGGAGTGGAAATAGGTGCCATCGCCCAGATTGGCGAAGACATGGGTGTCGCGGGCAAAGTCCTTCTGCCCCACCCACAGCACGCCTTCACCGCCCATGGCGATCTGCCCGTCGGTGGTGCGGCCCGCCTGTTCGGTCATGGCATGGCAGCCGATGCCGGGCAGCGAGCGGGCGCCTTCCGGAACAACGGTGGAGGAGGAATGCGGGCAGCCGGAGCAGAAATAGGGAATGCGCGCCGCACGCTCCGCATGCCCTTGCGCCCACATCACCTGAGTGTTCATGCGGGCGCTAACATCCCGCATTTCATCGGTCACCACATCTTCCGGCAGATAGCCGAGCAGCGCCCGGATGATTTCCGAGACGGACAACTCCAGCACATCAGACAGCATCGGCTCACCCTCAGGCGTCCGCTTGCCCCAGATGCGCGGACGGGCTTCCGCCGGCCAGTGATAGGAGATTTCCTTGATCTGCGGCTCCAGGAAGGCGCGCTTGTGCTCCACCACCATCAGCTTGTTGAGACCACGCGCAAATTCGGCCAGCCCCGAAGGCTCCAGCGGCCAGGCGAGCGCCACCTTGTAGACAGCAAGGCCGATTTCCTTCGCCCGCTGCTCGTTGATGCCGATGAGATCCAGCGCCTGCAGCAGATCCCGGTAGGCCTTGCCCGTGGCCACAAGGCCAAGGCGCGGACGGCTGGCGCCGAAGGCCACCCGGTCCAGCCGGTTTGCCCGCACATAGGCCTGAGCCGCCGGGATGCGCACATCACGCAACAGGCGTTCCGTCTCCAGCCGGTTGCCCAGCAGCAGCACCCGGTTCAGGTCATGCAGCAGCCAGGGGTCCTGCTCGGGACGCACAAAACGGAGCCGGTCCGCGTTGACCGAAATGGTCGCCGAAGCATCCATCGTATCGGCAAGGCAGATCAGTGCCGACCACAGCCCGGCAAAACGCGACATTTCGAAGCCATGCAGGCCGAAGTCGAGCACATCCTGAATGTCGGAAGGGTTGAGCACCGGGATTTCCGCGTGCTCGAAAAAGAACTCGCTCTGGCCCGGAAGGATCGAGGATTTGGCCAGATGGTCATCGCCCGCCAGCGCCAGCACGCCGCCGTTGCGGTCCACGCCCGACGCATTGGCCTGTTTCAGAACGTCCCCGGCCCGGTCCACGCCCGGCGCCTTGCCGTACCAGATGCCGAAAACGCCATCGAAATCGGAACCCTTGCCATGCAGCCGCAGCTTCTGGGAGCCCCAGACGGCCGTTGCGCCCAGCTCCTCGTTGATCCCGGGCTTGAACACCACGTCATGGGCTGCAATATGCTTGCGGGCACGCGTCAGTTCCGTGTCATAGCCAGCCAGAGGCGAGCCGCGGTAGCCGGAGATGAACCCGCCGGTCCTCAGGCCCGCAAGATGATCCAGCCGCTGCCGGTCGAGGGCGAGGCGCACCAGTGCCTGAATGCCGGTCAGGTAGATCCGGCCGCCTGTTGCGGTATATTTGTCGTCCAGCGACACCACGGGCGCGTAAGCGTTCATCGGTTCCCTCCTCCGCCGCCTGACGCCCGCCTTCTACTCCCGGGTGCCAGAGCGGTTTCTCAAGCACCAATATCGTCCTTTTCGCGGGTGATTTCTGTGCTATTGTGCCGCCAGCCAAGCCCTTGGCCGTGATTTTCTTCCCCGACAGGCCCATGACAGAGAATTTTCTTCTTGATCCCTCCGATATCCGCGTCTTGCGTGTTCTCCAGAGGGACGCTTCCCAATCCATCGCCGAGATTGCCCGTGCGGCCGGCATGAGCCAGACGCCGTGCTGGCGCCGCATCAAGAAGCTGAAGGAGATGGGCGTCATCCGGCAGGTGGCTGCCATTGTCGACCGGGAAGCCGTCGGCCTCGGCTTTGTCGCCTATGCCTTCGTCAAGCTGACCGTGCCCAGCCGCGAGAACATGGAGACCTTCGACAAGCTGGTGCATCACTGGCAGGAGGTCGTCACCTGCGAGCGTATCACCGGCGCGGTGGACTATCTCATCAAGGTCGTCACCGAAGACATCAAGGCCTATGACAATTTCCTGCGGCTGAAGCTGCTCGACAACACGCTGGTGTCTGATGTGCAGTCCCGCATCGTGGTGAATACGGTCAAGGACACCGTCGCCCTGCCCTTGCGCGAGCGGTAACACCGCCCCTGATGCCGCCTGCCTTGTCCGGATTTGATCAAGCCTTGCGCCGTTTGCGCGTGCCCGGGGCGTGAGGCGCCAGCATGGAAAGACTTGCGGGAGAATCGGCATCCGGTGAAGCCTTACCGGTGCGTGCCGTGATACCAACACTCGATGAGCTTGACTGATCGAGTATTGGTTAAGCCCTTGCAGCGACTGAGCATCTTCAAGGCGTGATGCGTCAGCATCGAAAGCCTTGGTATAGGAGCCTGCGCGGGCATCGGTCAGGCATTGCCCGGCATGCAACGCCGGCCCATTTACCCACCTCAGTGCACAGCTGCCCCCGCCCCTTCAGAGGGGAGCAGACCATCTTCAGCCACGGCCGCTCAACCTGCACACGCAGATCAAAAAAAATCACAAAAAAACCACACAGGCAAAATCAACGATCAGCAGATATCCAGTAAAAACAAAGTTAAATCTCCAATAATATTATATATAAATGAAAATACAGCAGCGGAACTTCACAATAACTCTACTCATCCGTCCCCTTCAATGGGCGGCAGACGCACACGCCAGCCGTGCGCGCCAGACCGCATGAAACCAAACTGGAGTTCAGGATGAGAAAGCAGCTCAAACCCGCCCGCATCTTCGGACAGGGCCTGTCCACCCTCGGCGCCCTCGCCATGCTGGGCGCAGGCAGCACCGCCCTCGTGATCGGCAGCTCAGCTCCGGCACAGGCCTGCAACATGGAATCCTATATCGGCAGTGTCTGTGCCTTTGCCTTCAACTGGTGCCCGCGGAACTGGCTGCCGGCCGACGGGCGGCAGATTGCGATCAACGGCAATCAGGCGCTCTACAGCCTGATCGGAACCCAGTATGGCGGCTCCGCGCAGAGCGGACAGTTCGCACTGCCGGATCTGCGCGGCCGGGCGATTCTCAATTCCGGGACAGGACCAGGGATGCTCCCGCAGCCTTTCGCCGCCCAATCCGGCACGCAGACAACAACCCTCACAATCGCCAACCTGCCGCCACACACTCACTCGGCAACGTTCGTCGGCACGGGCGGCGGACAGCAGACGGTCAATGTCCCGGCTTCTGCCGGCACACTGGGCGTTTCAGCCAAACTCAATGCGAAGGATGAAATTGGCACCCCAACGCTCTCGGCCAATGCCTATCTCGGTAAAGCGCCCACAGCAGGCATCCAGGCTGCGAATATCTATGTGCCATCCACAAGCACTGCCGCAGACGTGGCACTGAGCGGCCTCGACGTGCAACTGACGGGTGCCGCCGGTAATGGCCCCATCAGCTTCACGTACAACTCGGGCATCACCGGCGGCACCGTGGGAATTGGCGTCACAGGCGGTGCCACCGCCTTCGTGAACCAGTCACCCTCACTTGCCATGAGCTACTGCATCATGATCAACGGCCTCTACCCCGACAGGCCGTAACGGAAACTCCCCCATAAATTGTACGGGCAGCGTTGCAAAAGCGTTGCCCGTACACGCAAGATATGGCAAGAAAACCATAGAAAAGCACTCTATGATTGTGTGGCCTGCTGCGGTGATTCACGCAAAACCCAGATTATTCTTATGTCACACCAGCGTTGAGCTGCCGGGACCGGGAAACCTTGCGGGTTTTAGAGGGCTGTTTCTGAGGGGATGAGTTTGCAGGATGCATGGTATCCTGGCCATGGGGGAATGAAGCATGCGAGGCATCACAGGCAGCCAGGCTGCGGTCAATGCAAAGCCGCACTGCAGGACGGCCGGCCGGCATAAAACGCCGGGAGTGAAATACTTGGACTTCATGCGCACCTGGCCCCGTTTCTCCCCCTTGCATTTTATCAAGTATCTTGCCCTGCTCGTCAGCCTTGTGCTCACGGCCACATTCTTGACTGCCCCCCGGGCAGAGGCAGCAGCATCTCAAGCCTGTCTGGATGTGAATACGAATTGGTCCGGAGGGCAGACCTACTCAGTCTCCAACATAACCGCAGGGCAGCTCTCCGAATTTCTCTTCGACGGCCCTGCAATTGAATCTGGCGAGACGATTTCGTTTCACGCAACGGCAACAGCCGATGGCTCAGGAAATACATCTGCCCAATTTGACATTGGCGGGCTCAGCGGTACGCCAACTTATTCCGCAGTAACTTCCACTGACGGTTCATTTTCAAGAACCGGGTCATTTACCGTTTCCGACAATGACGGAATTTACATCCAGCTTACTGCATCCCGGAATGACACGGGTATTGCCACCGGTGCTTCCGTCACTTTGCGTGTCTCTTGCACGGCAAACCCACCAATTACCCTCTCTCCCGCTGCAGGCGCACTTCCGGCCGGACAAGAAGGCGTAAACTATAGTCAAACCGTCTCCGCATCCGGCGGTGCAGGTGGATACTCTTACGCTGTCACCAACGGCAGTCTCCCTGCAGGCGTCAGCCTCAATGCCAGCACCGGCGAGCTGACCGGCACGCCCACAACCGCAGGCACAGCGAACTTCACAATCACTGCAACGGATACTGATAACGTCTTTGGCAGCGCGGCCTATTCCCTGCAGATCAATGCTCCTGCCTCGACCGTCGCCACTCTGGCGAACCTCGTCCTGTCCCAGGGCACGCTGACGCCAGCCTTCTCCAGCGGCACCACAAGCTACACCGCTTCCGTCGGCAATGCCGTCACCTCGCTGACCGTCACGCCCACCGTCACGGACGCAAATGCCACCGTCACTGTGAACAGCGTTGCCGTCACCTCCGGCAATGCCTCAGGCGCCATCAACCTCAATGTTGGCGATAACACCATCACCGTTGTGGGCACGGCACAGGACGGCACCACGACACAAACCTACACGGTCACTGT
>NZ_KB908239.1 GCF_000382365.1 Pannonibacter phragmitetus DSM 14782
CGGTCGCGAAACTCACCCGAAAACTTGTTCCTTGTAGCGCTCATCTCAGCTCCTTCTCACAAATAGGAGCCTCCTGGAAAGCCAGGACGGTTCACTTCTACGATTTGGTCAGTCTAGGGCTATTGATGGAACTAGTTGGCTTAAGAGAAATGTTCAAGACGACACCTATAATAAAATTATCCCTTTGGTTAAGGGAGAGTGGTCCGCACGAATACAAGCTTACCAAAGTTTATTTGGGAGAACGCCTGATCTTTTGAAAGCCGAAGTTGGAAACCTCGACAAAATGCGGCGCTTGCGCAACAAAGTGGCTCATAGCTTTGGCAGGGATCCGCAATACTTCGACGATCCCATGACCCTGGCTGGAAAATCTGAAAAACTTCGTGAAGACAAGCTTAAAAAGTGGCTGTCTATAATTGATACATGTGCAACTGACATCGACAAACATCTTCTACCGGCACACATCGGTGAATTCGAGCTTATTTGGAAATACCATCATTGGAGACACGAGACTCGCGACGCGATAGACAAAGGCTTTGAGGAGAATGCTGCATTCTCAAGAATGATAAATAGAACATACGGATCTTCCCCCGGAAGGTCTTTCTGCAAAAGCCTTATTAAGCATTACAATTTATCATAGATGAGGTCGTTTTTATATTTTGAAATTTTTAGATACTTTTCGTACTTACACAAACGCAACCCCATAACACGTACCGTCCAAGCCTTGTGCCGGGACCTGTCAGGAACGCACGATCCAGCGGCCAATCGACCAGCCGCAACCTCTCCATCGTCATACCGGACGGGAGCGAAGCGAAGATCCGGTACCGGTGAGCCACGGTCTATCCTGCTTCCGCATCGAACCGGCAATCACCCCGGCTCTCCGGTCCCGGCTCAAGGCCGGGATGACGATGGAGATGGAGTGCGTCCCTGCCGTCAATCGTTCTGCCGCCTTTCCGCCGTCATCCCCGCGCAGGCGGGGATCCAGTAGCCCCGGTGTCAGCCATCTCCTGCTCCGGTCGCACTGGATCCCGGTCTTGCTGCTGCGCGCCAAACCGGGATGACATGGTGAGGCGGTGCCACCACAAAAAAGCGGCACGGTTGCCCGTGCCGCCAAGTGGATGTGTCCCGGGAGGGAGATCAGAAGAAGCCGAGTTTGTTTGGGTTGTAGCTGACGAGGATGTTTTTCGTCTGCTGATAGTGGTCGAGCATCATCTTGTGGGTCTCGCGGCCGATCCCGGACTGCTTGTAGCCGCCGAAGGCCGCGTGGGCGGGATAGGCGTGGTAGTTGTTGACCCAGACGCGGCCCGCCTCGATGGCCCGGCCGAAGCGGTAGGCGCGGGTGCCGTCGCGGGTCCACACACCGGCACCAAGGCCGTACATGGTGTCATTGGCGATATGCAGCGCCTCTTCCTCAGTTTTGAACGTGGTAACGGAGACGACGGGGCCGAAGATTTCCTCCTGGAACACGCGCATCTTGTTGTGGCCCTTGAGGATGGTCGGCTGGATGTAGAAGCCGTTGGCCAGATCCCCGCCGAGACGGGCGGCGTCGCCGCCGGTCAGCACTTCCGCGCCTTCCTCCACGCCGATCTGCAGATAGGACATGATCTTGTCATGCTGCTGCTGGCTGGCCTGTGCGCCCACCATGGTGGACGGGTCACGCGGGTCGCCCTGCTTGATGGCCTTCACGCGGGCGATGCAGCGGGCGATGAATTCCTCGTAGATGTCTTCCTGGATCAGCGCCCGCGACGGGCAGGTGCAGACTTCGCCCTGGTTGAAGGCAAAGAGCACGAAGCCTTCGACCGCCTTGTCGAGATAGGCGTCATCCTGCGCCATCACGTCGGAGAAGAAGATGTTGGGGCTCTTGCCGCCCAGTTCAAGCGTCACCGGAATGAGGTTGACCGTCGCCGCTTCCATGATCTTGCGGCCCGTGGCGGTGGAACCGGTGAAGGCGATCTTGGCAATGCGGCCGGACGAGGCCAGCGCGTGGCCAGCTTCGGCGCCGGTGCCGTTGACGATGTTGAGCACACCTGCGGGGAGCAGGTCGCCGATGAGCTCGGCCAGCACCAGAATGGCCGCCGGGGTCTGCTCGGCCGGCTTCATGACGATGCAGTTGCCCGCAGCCAGGGCCGGAGCGAGTTTCCACGCTGCCATCAGGATGGAGAAGTTCCACGGGATGATCTGGCCGACGACGCCCAGCGGCTCATGGAAGTGATAGGCGACCGTGTCATGGTCGATCTCGCTCATGGTGCCTTCCTGCCCGCGCAGCACACCGGCGAAATAGCGGAAGTGATCGACGGAGAGCGGAATGTCGGCGGCGGTCGTCTCGCGGATCGGCTTGCCGTTGTCCCAGGTTTCGGCAGCGGCCAGCACGTCGAGATTGGCCTCCATCACATCGGCGATCTTCAGGAGGATGTTGGCGCGGTGGGCGGCAGAGGTCTTGCCCCAGGCCTCGCGCGCCGCATGGGCGGCATCCAGCGCGGCGTTGATGTCGGCGGCATCGGAACGGGCCACCTCGCAGATCTTGGCGCCGGTGATCGGGGTGATGTTGTCCATGTAGCGGCCGCTGACCGGCGGCACGAACTTGCCGCCGATGAAATTGTCATAGCGCTCGCGGAACGGTGAAACGGTGCGGAAATCCGCCTGTGCCTGAATGTTCATGCTTGTCTCCTCCAACGGGCCGCCTCCTCGCGGCCATGGGAAGAGCTTGACGCACGGCGGACGGTCTGAGGAGCCATGCCGGAAAGCCCCCGCCCGTGCCCTGTCGCAGTTCTGCGACAGATGATGGCGGGTTTTTGTGGGGGCTCATCCTCGCTGTGCCGCGGTGATTGACGGAAAGCCGTTCCACCGCAGCTTCTCACCTTGTCATCCCCGCGCAGGCGGGGATCCAGTAACCCCGGTATTTGCCATCATTTCCGCCGGGGTTACTGGATCCCGGCTTGCCGCTGCGCGGCAAGCCGGGATGACATACTGAGGGGGACGCCCCCTCACTCCTTCGCCAGCTTGCGGTGCAGCGTGGCGCGGGAGAGGCCGAGGGCGCGGGAGGCGGCGGAGACGTTGCCGGAGGCCCGCGCCAGTGCCCGGTGCAGCACGGCGCGCTCCGCATCCTCAAGCCGCTCATGCACCGGCAGGCCGAGAAGATCGGCAAGCGGGCGTGGACTTTCGGCGGGATCGCAGGTGAGGCCGAGAATGGCGCGCGCCCCGCGTGTGGCGCCGATGACGAGATCATCCTCATCCACCGCCACAAGGGCGGCAAGGCCATGCGTGCCGCCGCCCGGCACAAGCACCACACGGGCCTTCGGGAAGGCAGCATGGAAGAGATCAGCCTCCACTTTCTGCGCAGTGTTCTGCACCGTCTGGCTGATGAGGCTGAGCACGGCGGCGGACACGTCCTGCTCGGCCGTGGACACATCGATCACCGCCGCCAGCTGGCCGCTGGCGTCATGCACGGGGGCGGAGGTGCAGGTGAGGCCGATGTTGCGGGCGAGAAAATGCTGGTCACGATGGATTGTCACGGCCCTGCCCTCGGCAAGGCAGGTGCCGATGCCATTGGTGCCGGCTTCCGCTTCGGACCATACGGCGCCGGTCCACAGGCCGGAGGCGGCGAAATCGCGGTCCTCGGATGAATTGCCGCGCCGTTCCACCGCGATACCTTCCGCGTCGGCCAGCACCACACAGGCGCCAAGGCCGCCGATGGTCTGGAACAGCCAGTCGAGATGGGGCGCGGCGGCAGCCACAAGCCCGCCCATGCGCTCGCGCACGAGGGCAAGTTCCTGAGCCGTCAGGCGCGGCTCCACCCGGCGTTTCACCGGATCAAGGCCATGCAGGTGGGCCGATCGGGCCCAGGATGCGGCAATGGGCGAGCGCGCCGCCTGCCCGCTGGCAAGCGCCGCCTCGATACGGCTCTGATGCTGAGACGTCACCGTGGGCATGTCTGGTTCCTCCCGCAAGGCTCTGACAGTCTGCATCCTGCCCACAGGAACAGGACGCAGGCCGAAGCCCCTGAGGCGGCAGGCACCACTCCCGGCGGGCCTTTGTTGCAAGGACGCGGATCTCTCCCTTCCGCGAGCCTCAAGCCCCCGATGCGCACCGTGCCGCAAGGAAAGACTAGCAGCTTCGCCGCGCGCACGCCACCGGCGGATTACACGGCTGGGCGCACCCATACGGCGCAGTCATGGAAGGCGGCACCGCCATAGGGGGCAATGGGCTCGGCGCCGATCAGCGTGTTGATACCATTGCCGTTTTCAAAGGCCGTGTTGGGCCAGATGCCTTCCGACACCACCGTGCCGGGGGCCAGCCCCTCCACATGGCGCAGATGCAGCCGCACCTCGCCGCGCCGGTTGCCCAGGATAACGCGGGCGCCATCCTCCAGCCCCGCAGCGGCGGCTTCGCCGGGACGCATCCAGACCTCCGGCCGGCCGCCTTCCTTCTTGGTGGAACCAGGCGTTTCGGTGAAGCTGGAATTGAGGAAGGAGCGGGCGGGCGCCGTCACCAGCCGGAACGGATGCTCCGCGTCGGCATTCTCCACCGCGTTCCAGTAATCCGGCAGGCGCGGCATGGCCGCGTGGGCGCCGAAGGGCTTGCCGTCTTCCGGCCGGTTGGGCGCAGCGGTGAAGCCCCAGTCCACCTTGAAGTGATACTTGCCGTCCGCATGGCCGAAGCCATCGAGATAATGGGCGGTGCGGAAGTCCGGCTGCAGATCCTTCCAGCGCCCGGCCTCCAGTTCGGCCAGCGTGCCATAGCCGGAATTGACGAGCATCCAGTCCACATGCTCGCGGGCGCTCATGTGGAAGCCGGGGTGATCCCTTGCATCAAGACGCTTCGCCAATTCGTTGATAACGAATATGTTCTCCCGCGCCTCGCCCGGCGCTTCCGTCAGCTTTGGGCCGAACAGCATGTACTGGTGGCCGCCGCCCCGGTAGATGTCGTCATGCTCCAGAAACTGCGTGGCTGGCAGCACGATGTCGGCATAGCGGGCGGTGTCCGTCATGAACTGCTCATGCACCACGGTGAAGAGATCCTTGCGGGCAAAACCCTGCTTCACCAGCGTCTGCTCGGGTGCGACCGAAACCGGATTGGTGTTCTGGATCAGCAGCGCCGTGACCGGCGGTCCGCCAGCCAGCGCCTCCGTGTCACCGGTCAGCACTCGGCCGATGAGGCTCTGGTCGAGGAACCTTGTGCCGGTACGAAGGGAACTGCCCTCGACCATCGACTTGTCGAGCTTGTAGATCGCCCCGTTGTTGTGAAAGGCCCCGCCTCCCTCATACTGCCAGGAGCCGGCAACAGCTGCGATGCAGGCCGCCGCATGCATGGAGACGGCGCCGTTGCGGCTGCGGGTGAAGCCATAGCCAAGGCGGATAAAGGTGCGCTTCACTTCACCGATCATCCGGGCGAGCTGCGTGATCTCTTCAGCCGGAACGCCGGTGATCGCCTCGGCCCATTCCGGCGTGCGTGTGGCAAGGTGCGCCTCCAGCTCATCCGGGCAATCGGTGTAACGGGCAAGATACTCCCGGTCGGCCAGTCCGTCACGGAACAGCACATGCATGATGGCGCAGGCCAGCGCCGCGTCGCTGCCGGGCTTCAGCACGATCCCGATATCCGCCTGCTTCATCGTTTCGGTGCGGTAGACGTCAACCACGATGATCTTGGCGCCGCGCGTCTTGCGGGCGGTGATGGCGTGGGTCATCACATTCACTTGCGTCGCCACCGCATTGGTGCCCCAGATGATGATCTGGTCGGCCTTCATCATCTCGCGCGGGTCCGGCCCGGCCAGAAGCCCGGTTCCGGCCACATAACCGGTCCAGGCCGGATTGGTGCAGATCGAGGAAAACTGCTGCGAATAACCCTTGGCATGGCGCAGGCGATGGATGCTGTCGCGCTGCACCAGGCCCATGGTGCCGGCGTAGTAATAGGGCCAGACCGTCTCCGGCCCGTGCTTAGCCTCCGCCTCCAGGAAACGCGCAGCAATAAGGTCCAGTGCCTCGTCCCAGGTGATGGGCTCGAACCGCCCTTCCCCCTTCGCCCCAACGCGGGCCATCGGCGTCAGCAGCCGGTCCGGGTGGTACAGCCGCTCGGCATAGCGGGCGACCTTGGCGCAGATGACCCCTGCCGTGAAGGGATTGTCCGCCGCCCCTCGCAAGCGGCCGATACGGCCCTCTGCCGTCACCTCCACATCCAGCGCGCAGGTGGAGGGGCAGTCATGCGGACAGGCGGAATGGGCGGTGATGGTGACAGGCTTGTTCATCTTCGGTCTTTTCGGGGTCCCAGTGGCGCCGCCCCAAAGCAGAATGCCGCTTAAGGCGGGGTGAGGCCGCCTGCGGGGCGCAGGCAGCCCGGGAGCTATGTCTTCTTTCGCCAGCTTTCGGGACACCGGCGCATGAAGTCAAGCCGGACCGGGAGGCGGTTGCAAGCAAGGAACCGTTCTGCCGGGAAAAGGCGCAGCGGCGGTGTGTGGTCTTGAGTGCATGCAACAGGAACATCCCGCTAACCTCACCTTAAGACTTGTGGAACACAGTGAGAACAGCTAAGGTACGTTCATGATTTGTACCAGACCCTCCAACGGGGACCTCACATGCTGACGCGCAAGCAACACGAACTGCTGATGTTCATTCATGAGCGCCTGAAGGAATCCGGGGTTCCGCCGTCCTTTGACGAAATGAAGGACGCACTGGACCTCCGGTCCAAGTCCGGCATTCACCGTCTGATCACGGCGCTGGAGGAGCGCGGCTTCATCCGCCGCCTGCCCAACAGGGCGCGCGCCATGGAAGTGGTCCGCCTGCCGGATTCGGTCACGCCGGGCCTGTCTTCGCCGCGCGGCAAAGGCTTTGCGCCATCTGTGATCGAGGGATCGCTCGGCAAGGCATCTGCCCCGGCCGCCGCTCCGTCCGCCCCGGTGGCGGAAACCGCCCCTCACTTCACCTCCATCCCGGTCATGGGCCGCATCGCTGCCGGTGTTCCGATTGAAGCGATCCAGACCCACAGCCACTCCATCTCCGTGCCGCCGGAATTGATCAGCCGCGGGGAGCACTATGCGCTGGAAGTGCGCGGCGATTCGATGATCGAGGCCGGCATTCTGGATGGCGACACGGTGCTGATCCGCAAGACCGACACGGCCGAGAGCGGCGACATCATCGTGGCGCTGGTGGATGACGAGGAGGCAACGCTCAAGCGCCTGCGCAAGAAGGGCGCTTCCGTGGCGCTGGAGGCTGCCAACCCGGCCTATGAAACCCGCATCTTCGGCCCCGGCCGCGTGCGCATCCAGGGCAAGCTCGTTGCTCTCTTCCGGCAGTATTGAGCCGCTGCCACCCGTTCGACACGCTTGAAGAATGCCGGAGACACTGTTTCCGGCATTTCTGTTTACGGCAGCACGCGGCAAGCACCCGGCAGACTTGCGTCACCCGCAACTGGCCAGGCCCGCGCGGTGCCAGAGCCTGTGTGAGGCCAATCCCAGCAAAAGCAGGCGCCGGTTTTGCGCCCGCAATCGCGTGAAAACAGACAGCCAGAGCACCACCGGCCGCTCCGTTTTCATCGAACGTGCTCCAGGCATGATGCGTCAGCCGCTCAAAGCCTTGATACCAGCGGTGAAGAGGCATTGGGACCAAGTTCCCGCCGGGCACAAAAGTTGCCGGCCTGCCCTCCTTGCCCCCTGCGTCAAAACGCATCTTGCTCCAGACGCGTCTGCGCCGCAGTTAGCGGGTAAGGAAATATCCTGATTTGCCGCAAACCGGCCAGCATAAGGAGGCCCTCATGCCCATCGAGACATCCAGCCAGTGGCCAGCCCAGTCGCCCGCCCATGTCGGTGTGCGCGGGCGCTGCCCGCGTTGCGGCCAGGGGCATCTGTTCAAGGGCTTTCTCACCCTTGCCCCGTCCTGTGAAGTCTGCGGCCTTGACTACAGCTTCGCCGACCCGGCGGATGGCCCGGCCTTCTTCGTCATCTGCTTTGCCTGCGTTCCGAGCGTTGCCTTCGCCATGTGGCTGGAAATTGCCTTCACGGCGCCCTATTGGGTCCACCTCGTCACAACGCTGCCCCTGCTGCTCCTCACCTGCATCCCGCCCCTCCGCCCCCTCAAGGGCTGGCTGGTAGCAAGCCAGTATATTTACAAGGCCGAGGAAGGCAGGCTGGTGACGGATGATAAGGACGGCAAGGAGCCCGGTTAAGGCCGCGGACTTGTCACAGGGGCCTGCACGTCGTTGCACGATCGCATCCCCTCGACCGCCGCAAGCCGTTGGAAGCGCGGCAGGGGCCCGAGATGCGGGCTTCACCTTATACCAAGGCTTTCGATGCTGACGCATCACGCCTTTAAAATACTCAAGCGCCGCACGGGCTTAACCAATGCTCGATGAGTCAAGCTCATCGAGCATTGGTATTAAGCTCTCATCATGCGGCAGCGCCCGCCAGCTACCGGCTCGCACTCTCTACAGACGAGCAGCGCCATTTGAGCATGAAGGGCAGCGCAGCAAGCGCCATGAGGCTTAGCCACCATCCCTGCCAGGCCCCATGACTGACCACCGAAACGCCATAAATCACCGCAATGGTCAATGTAGCGGCTGTCAGGTCCCTCTCCTTGAGCCTCCCGATCCGCAGGAAGGCCAGAGCCATGGCAATGGCAAACAGGACAACTCCGGCAAGCCCGAGTTCGAACCACAGCTGAACGGACGCATTGTGACTGTGCCCAAGTGAAAGAAGCTTGAGCCGCTCTGGCGGATAGCTCGCGACCTCAGGGAGCGTATCGGCGACCTTGGACGCTTCCATGCCATAACCCAGCCAGAGCTTGTTCGGCAGCAGATTGGCGTACTCCGTCCAGATCAACCCACGGATTGTCAGAGATCCATAACCAACGCGCTCATGGATTGCCTGAGGGATCATGCTGTTCACATGGCTCACGATTAGCGGCATGAACAGAAAGGTAAGCAGAATTCCAGCCACTACGGCACGATAGGTCAGCTTGGGCCAGATAAGAGCCGGCACCAGAAGAATGGCGATCAGAAGCACGCCCAGCTGTGCCGAAGAACTCTCGGTCTGAAACGTCGCTACTGCGCAAGCGGCCAAAAGCAAAAGCTTTAGCCATTGCCTTTGTGGCGCAGCAAGAGCAGCAAATGGGATGAATATGGCGATGGCGACTGCCGAACGGTTGAGAATGTAGTTGTCAGGATCAGCACCGATGGCCGCATTCAGGGCGCCACCGGTATGATACTGAATAAAGATCAGGATTGCCGTAACCGGCAGCGCAAAGAGCAGCGCCGTACCGATCCGCCGGACGATTCGCGTCGATACCGCCTCGGGCAATGCACCGGTCGAGATCCACAGGATGCCAGAGGCCACAACGCAGAACAGCGCTCCGGATGATGAATTCAAGCCACGCGTCTGGACCGCTTCAGGCGTCCAGTTCACTGACAGAAACATCAAGGCAATACAGCAAAGAGAGACCCAGAGCACAGGTGAGCGAAGCCGCCTTGCAAAATCCGAGAACATCGCCCATCCGCAATAGGCCCAGCCAAGCCCGAAAGCCGCGACCACAGCAACGGCCAGAAACAGAGGAGGAGATACACGGGCAAAGGTCAACACCGGAGGCAACGCAGCAAATACAGCAACGAGCAGCAACTCCATTGCTCGCCCAAAGCCGCTGCCGGCAGCTGTCAGTCTCTCAGAGCTGTCACTCAACATTGCATTCCTTCTTGCCACGACAGGCTCTACGTCACTGCGTAAGCTTGATGATGATTTCAGCTCGCCGCTGCGGGAGCCTGGGAGCCTGATTCAATCTCGGCGAGGGCATCCTGCAGCATGCTACGGCACTGCTCACTTGCCCCAGTCATGGCGCAGGCTGTCAACTGATCGACCTGTGTCACCATCCGCTCGAGCGGCACAAAATTCGCGGAAGCGATGAAAAAGCCGTCTGCATCATGCGAGGCTGTGACCTCATTGGCATCAAAAAGCTCTTCAAACAGCTTCTCACCAGGGCGCAGACCTGTGAACTCAATCGAAATGTCCTCATCCGGACGGAGCCCGGCGAGCGAAATCATGGTTCTGGCCAATGTCAGGATCTTTACGGGCTCTCCCATGTCGAGCACGAAGACACGGCCACGCGTCTCTTCCCTGCCAATCTCGGCCGAAGCAGCCTGCAAAACCAGCTCCGTTGCCTCACGGATCGTCATGAAGTAGCGGCGCATGTCGGGATGCGTGACCGTAATCGGACCGCCGGCGGCTATCTGGCGTTTGAAAAGCGGAACCACAGAACCGTTGGATCCGAGCACATTCCCGAACCGGACAGTGATGAACCGCGTACTTACTCCGCTTATATCCAGCGCCTGACAATAGGCTTCCGCCAGACGCTTGGTTGTGCCCATCATACTGGTTGGCCGGATCGCCTTGTCCGTTGAAATCTGCACCATCGCCCGGGCGCCGCAGGCAACCGCAGCATCAGCCACATTGCGCGAACCGGCGACATTGGTGAGCACGCCCTCGCAGACGTTGTCCTCGACAAGAGGCACGTGTTTCAGCGCAGCCGCATGGAAAACGAGGGCCGGACGGCCGGCATCCATCACCTCGAAAATGCGGCGCCGGTCCCGGACATCGCCGATAACCGCTTTGCGCGGCAGCCCCGGCACCAGCCGCGAGACCTCAAGATCGATCTCGTAAAGGGCATATTCGCTTGAATCGACCAGTATGAGAGAAGCTGGCTCACATGCCGCAACCTGGCGGACAATCTCCGAACCAATGCTTCCTCCGGCGCCAGTGATCAGGACTGTCTGCCCCTTGATGAGCGACCTTATTGCTTCAAGCTGAAGTTGAACGGGCGGGCGTCCCAGAAGGTCCTCAAGGGTAATGTTGGCCAGATCCGGCTCTGCGCCAGTCAGTGGACGGTTGACAACACGGCGCAGCGGCAGTTTCAGCCTTGCCGCACTCGCGGCAACGACCTGCATTCCCTCCTCCCCGCCTCGCGGTGTTGCGAGAAGCAGTGCAGAAAGCTGGACACCATTACGCGCCAGCCGCGCAGCAATCTGATCCAGTTCGTCTATCGAGCCAACGACAGGAACACCGCGCACGGCCCGGCCACTTCGTTTGCCCTCTCCTGCCTCAACAATCCCTTCAACCTTGTAGAGGCGAGAGGATTCCAGTTTGTAGTTCCGGATCACCCGGTCCGCGTCGCTGACCTTGCCGACGATCAGCACATGCTCGCGTCCCTCGCATCTCCGGTCACCAAACCCGAGCCCTCTGAGATGCCCATCCTTTGCTGCACGGTAGATGAGCCGCGGCGCGCCGAGCAGCACGATAAGGACGAACCAGAGAATCAGGGGCGTCGACCTTGGGAAATTCTCAAGGCGGTCGATCAAAAGGTGAAGAATGAGAAACGCAAAGATCGAGGCCGTGCTGCTCAGCACGATGCTCCGCAGATCACTCAGCGAGGCGAAGCGCCAGATGCCCTTACCCAGACCGAACAGGGCAAACATCACGGCGGAGATGGCCGCAAAGGAGATCACCCACCAGGCCAGACGGCTTGCAGGCGGCAGATACTGAAGATCGTAGCGCGCCAGCAGCGCGATTGTCATGGCAAGGCCAGCCATGATCACATCATGCAGGCGCGCGAGCAGTTGCTTCGTTGATGCCCGCGTTAACACCACGCCCGGCCACTCCCGACATTTGAAGCCATAGGGTCCTCTCCTGACCAAGCTTCATCAAACTGCTTCGCTTTTGCCCTGACCAGTGTCGCGGCGTCAAGGCCAAGACAGACGGAGGAGCAAACCATACCGGACGGGCTTGCCGAAAATGCACAATTTATACGCGTATCATCTTTGATCCTCACCATTGCAGCAGTCTATGAACGGCATGGCGCATAGACCTTCCTCCAGATATTCGAAACATGATTAATTCGAGGCAGATGACGCACGATCAATGTCTTGGGCAAACGGCTGTCACTTTCAGATAAAAACTTCAACTTCACTTCCTCCCATGATTGAAGCGAAAGATATGCCACCCACTTTCGAGTGATTAATATTTTGTTAAAATCCAGACCGTTGCCGCGTTCGTTCGCAAAATGAACTGGCGGCTTCCAGATTTGCACCTCATTCAAATGCGTTTGCGGGGGCCAAATGCGTATCAGCCGACTTTTCACCAAAGCCGGAGCGCCGGCATATTGCGATATTCGTTTCCGTAGGCACCAGAGCGAAGTGCGCACACAGGGCGGCAAGGTTCTGTCGCGGCAAGCTGTATCGGAAGTGCCGGAGCGCTTTTCCCAGGTTGCAGCGGATGTGCTGTGCCAGAAATATTTCCGCAAGACGGGCGTTGCTGCATGTCTGAAGAAAGTGCCGGAGGACGGTGTCCCGGTCTGGCTGCAGCGATCGGTTCCCGATGGGGAAGCGCTCAAGTCTCTTCCCGAAGAGGCGCGCTTCGGGCCGGAAACCTCGGCACGGCAGGTCTTTGACAGGCTTGCTGGCACCTGGACCTACTGGGGCTGGAAAACCGGCACCTTTGACGGCGAAGACGATGCCTGCGCCTTCTTCGACGAGATGCGCGTGATGATGGCGCTTCAGGCTGCCGCTCCGAACTCCCCGCAATGGTTCAACACCGGCCTCTTCTGGGCTTATGGCATCGAAGGCGCCGCACAGGGCCACTGGCATGGCGATCCCGTCTCCGGCGAAGTCATCCCCTCCCGCACGGCCTATGAGCGTCCTCAGGTCCACGGCAGCGTCATCCTCTCGGTGGAGGATGATCTGGTCAATGAGAACGGCATCATGGACCTGTGGGTCCGGGAGGCACGGCTCTTCAAATATGGCTCCGGAACCGGCTCCAATTTTTCACGCCTGCGCGGCGCCGGAGAGCCGCTGGACCACGGCGGCCGCTCAGCCGGGCTCCTCTCCTTTCTCAAGGTCGGAGATGTGGCTGCCGGATCACTGAGACTTGGCAGCACAACCCGTGCTGCGGCCAAGATGGTCGTCGTGGATGCTGACCATCCGGATATTGAAGCCTTCATCGACTGGAAGGTGGCCGAGGAAGAAAAGGTCGCCGCGCTCGTTTCCGGCTCCCAGCTGGCCAGACAGTGCCTCAACCGGATCATTTCGCTGGTCAGGGCCATCAGCGGCCATCACACCACGGGCGAGCGGTTCAAGACAGAGCTCGATGCGGTCATTCAGGAGGCGCGTGCCGCCCAGATCCCCGACAGTTTCATCGACCGGATCCTGCGCAGCGCCTCGCAGGGCCACGAGCTGCCCGAGCTGAAAACCTACGACATCAACTGGGATTCGGAAGCCTACCGCACCGTCTCCGGCCAGAATGCGAACAACTCGGTCCGGCTTCCGGACAGTTTCCTGCAGGCCCTGGAGACAGGCGGCGACTGGCACCTGTCTGCGCGCCGGACCACGGCGGCACAGGCAGGACAAGGCCGCAGCATCAGGGCCGAAGCACTCTGGCAGCGGATTGCCCGCGCGGCCTGGACTTCGGCCGATCCCGGACTGCAGTTCGATACCACCATCAACGGCTGGCACACATGCCCGGCTTCGGGCCGCATCAATGGCTCGAACTCCTGTTCCGAATTCATGTTCGTGGACGACACGGCCTGTGTGCTCGCTTCTCTCAACCTCATGGCATTCGTACAGGTGGATGGCGAGATCTGTCTTGAGCGGTTCCGCCATGCGGTGCGGTTGTGGACGGTCAGCCTCGATATTTCCACCACCATGGCGCAATATCCTTCGCGGGCCGTGGCACATAACACGCTGCGGCACCGGCCGCTGGGGCTCGGCTTTGCCAATCTGGGCGGCCTTATCATGTCGCTTGGCCTGCCCTATGACAGTTCCGCCGCGCGCAGCCTTGCGGCCGCGCTCACCGCCGTGCTGACGGGCACGGCCTATGAGACATCGGCGGAGCTTGCCAGAGATATGGGGCCTTTCCCTGCCTTGGCCGAAAACCGCCATTCCATGGAGCGGGTGCTGCAAAACCATGCGGCCTGCGCAAGGGGCGAGAGCGATCCGGCACACTATGATGGGGTGTGCCGGCCGCCCTACTCTGCCGGCTTTGACATGTGCCCGGACACGGACCTTGCCGCAGCTGCGGCCACAGCCTTTGACCGGGCGCTTGAGCTTGGCCGGCGCTTCGGCTGGCGCAATGCACAGGTTTCGCTGCTGGCCCCGACCGGAACAACCGGGCTGGTGATGGACTGCAGCACGACGGGCATCGAACCGGATTTTGCCCTCGTCAAGTTCAAGACGCTGGCGGGCGGCGGCTTCTTCAAGATCATCAATGCCATGGTGCCGCTGGCCTTGCACAGCCTCGGCTATGGCGAGGATGCCATCACCCGCATCGTGCAGCACATCGTCGGACACGGGTCGCTCAAGGATGCGCCGGGCGTCAATCTGAACAGCCTGCGCCAGCGGGGGGTGACCGAAGCCTGTCTCGCCCGGATCGAGGCTGCTGTGCAGGGCGCAAGCCATATCCGCGATGCTGTGAGCCAGTGGATCACCGGTCCGGAGGAACTGACCGGCTGCCTCGGAATCACGGCAGCGGAAATGGAGCAGCCGGGATTCGACCTGCTGAACTGGCTGGGCTACCTGCCGGAAGAGATCGAAGCGGCCAATGCCCATGCCTGCGGCGCACTGACCATCGAGGGGGCTGCGGATCTGGACCCGCAGCATCTGCCGGTGTTTGACTGCGCGACGCCTTGCGGCCCCAGGGGCGTGCGCGCCCTCAGCCTGGAAGGGCACCTGACGATGATGGCTGCGGTGCAGCCCTTCCTCTCCGGTGCCATCTCCAAGACGGTCAACATGCCGCGCAATGCCTCTGTCGCCGATTGTTCCGCTGCGTTTCTCAAGGCGTGGGAACTGGGCCTCAAAGCCATTGCGATTTACCGGGATGGCTCCAAGCTGTCGCAGCCTCTGTCGGCGGGCAGTCTGGACCAGCTTCCGGCCGTCAACACAGGCGGCAGCAAGGCAGACCGGGCGGAAATGCGTGAAGAAGAAGAGACGGCTCAGTCCTCGAAGGATCAGGCCGCTTCTGCCGAATCCCCGGCTGCATCGCGCTCGCCCGTCAATGCCTGAGCGAGCTCGATATAGAGTTTGCCGGGCAGCGGCGGCGCAAAGAGATACCCTTGTGCCGCCGTCACGCCCAATTCACGCAGGCGCTCCACCTGCTCGACCTTCTCAACGCCTTCGGCGATGATGCCCATGCCGAGATTGTCGGCGAGTTCCACCATCGAATCCACGATCGTGGTGGAGCTGTCATCCGTACCGATGGCATCGATGAACATCTTGTCGATCTTGATGATGTCGATGCCCAGCTTCTGCAGATAGGCCATGCCGCCATGGCCGGTGCCCACGTCATCCAGCGCCACACGCACGCCAAGGGCCTGGATCTCGGCGATCAGCTTGCGGGCCAGCTCCAGATCCTCCAGCGGCATGCGCTCGGTCACTTCCACCACAAGCTGCTGATAGGCGATGGCGGAGTTGCCGTAGATTTCCTTGATATCGTCGATGATCCGCCGGTCATTGAAGTGGCCCGCAAACAGATTGACCGACAGCTTCAGATCCGGGTTTTCCGCATAGAGCGGCCCAACCTCGCGGACGGTCTCGCGCATCATGATGCGGGTCATTTCAAAGATATGCCCGGTACTTTCGGCGTAGGGCATGAACTGCGCCGGCGGGATCAGGCTGCCGTCGCGGTTGCGCCAGCGCATCAGCACCTCGCAGCCGCGCAGGCTTCCGGTTTCGATATCCATGACCGGCTGATAATAGGGAATGAACTCCTTGCGCCGGATGGCGGCGGCAAATTCGTCATCCGCATCCCTGTCAGGCCGCCAGGAGAACCAGACGCCGATCGCAATAAAGATGATGGCCAGCCCTGCGCAGACCACGGCCACCATCATCTTCAGCCCCGCGACCAGACTGATGGCGGCAGAACGCGGCACCGCAATGATGGATTTCAGCGGATAGCGGTCCGAGCGCACCTCGACCGTCAGAATCTCGTCGCTTTCCAGAAGCTCGGAGCTGAAGCCGCCGGTGGAGAACCAGGGCACATCATTGCCGAGCCGCAATTCGGCACGCCGGAAGGCCCGCAGATACTCCGGCCCCGGATCAATCGATACCGCAGCCGGTGATATTTCGGCAAAGAGCCGGGTCGAATTCATCAGGTCCCAGCTGACGATGGCAACATGGGTGCCCAGAAACTGGACGCCCATCACGCCGATGCCCACCAGCGGCGCATCCTGCTTGGCGGCCGGCAGGATCGCCTCGCCGTTGATCTGACCGTCGGGAACAACACACATGCGCACGCCGTTGCGGTCGACAAGGCCGATGCGCTGCAGAAAGCCAAGCTGCCCGACGGCGGCCAGAAGCATCTGCCGGTCCTCGCGCGAGCAGCTGGTGGCCGAACTGCGCTCAAGGCGCTGAAGCGTGGTCACCGCATCATTGATCGCGAACTCGCCGCGCATCACATAGCGCCTGGCCATCGCATCCAGTTCGGTGCGGGCGTTGGTAATGGCATAGTTGTCGAGAACGAAATTGGCTGCGACAAGGGGCGCCAGCGCCAGCATCAAGGCGACGCAGACAGCCCTGATAAAGATCATGTAGCGTCGTGTCATTGCGCGGCCTGATTCCCGAGGGGTTGCTGACCACAATGGTACAGGCCAGTAAAAAAGAACTGAACACTCCATATGCGGCCGTATGTGCCGGCCGCAGCGGATTTACTGCCGGGAGGCGGACACTATGAAGGCACTTTTCATCGGGCAGGCCTATATCGACATCACGTTCCTGGCCGATCAGATCCCCACCGGCGATGAAAAAGCCATCGCGCAGGACTATGCCGTGAGCTTCGGCGGCAATGCGGTCACGGCTGCCTTCTGCTGCGCGAAACTTGGGACCGCTCCCGATCTTCTGTGTTCGCTTGCCGATGACTGGCTCGCCCGCATGTTCCTCGACATGGCCGCGCGCTACGGCATCTCCGTGCATGGGCGCAAGGTGCGCGAGTCGTCCCTCTCCTTCATCATGCCGCATGATGGCAAGCGCGCCATCGTGCGCTGCCGCGACAATGACTTCCTGCATCCCTTCCCGCCGCTGAACCTCAATGGCTGCAAGGCGCTGCATCTGGACGGGCACATGCCCGATGCCGCGCTCCACTATGCGAAAACCTGCCGCGAGGCCGGCATTCTCACTTCGCTCGATGGCGGTGCCGTGCGGCAGAACACCGATGAGCTTTTGCATTTCATCGACGTGCCCATCGTTTCGGAACGGTTCTGCGAGCAGCTGAAGCTCGACATTCCCGGCACCCTCGCCTATCTGCGCGCCCATGGCTGCCCCGTGGGTGGCGTCACCGCCGGGCACCGCGGGCTCTACTGGTACGAGGGCGACGGCCCGGTGCAGCACATGCCGTCCCTCGCCGTGCCGAAGGAGAAGGTCGTCGACACCAACGGGGCAGGCGACACATTCCACGGCGCCTATGTGGCTGCCTATCTGCAGAACCCGGAAGGCAGCTGGGAAGACCACTTCCGCTTCGCCCGCGCCGCCTCTGCCCACGCCATCCAGCACCTTGGCAACGAGGCCAGCATGCCCACCCGCGAAGAAGTCCTCGCCGCCATGGCCACCTGGCCGGAGCGGGCAGCGTAAAAAGAACGCGGCAGCCTCTCCGGGGCACACCGCCCTATGCTTCGGAGAGGTCTATAGCCACACCGGCGACGGAAGACTTTTTGGCCGCGAAAGGCACAGGCTGCTTCCATTTTTCATGGCCGGATTTTATTTTTTTCTTTCGCCATTCAAATAAAAATGGTGAAGGCATTGCTTTTAACGCCATATCAGCGCATATTGTTTTTGCTGATTTGATTGATATGGCTTTGCGATGCAAAAGCCTTGCTGTGTTTTCTCAAATTCCGGTGACTGGACGCGCCTTGTGGCGCATTCGGGGAACCGGCTTCAGGACCGGAACATTTTTCTGCGCTGACCACGGATGTACTGGCAGACAGACTGCGTTCCGGTCTGGAATGGCACTCGCCAATCCGGCATCCGGGCCGTCCGGAGGCCTCGCCTTCAGATAGACACTCTGCTCTGTGACCCGCGCCGCTGCCGGATTGCGTCTTCTGCTGTGCACATATGCCTGCGCTTATGCCGCGCATGGCGGCGGGACAGGACTGACACCCTTCACCTGGGAACTGCGCACCCGGGAGCTTATTCGGTTGCGGGGCAACGCCGCTCGGCAAGTCAGCCGTCAAGGCTCGATGCCTCAGCGCCTCATCCAACTCCCGGCGAGCTTGGCTTACCGGGAAGTCTTCAAGCCAGCCGCCACTCGTCAGCTCAGAAGCGGGCGCGCAAAATCGCAGTCGCTGACCCGAAGATAAAGGCATCCCCTGCCGCCGGACCTCTTGGAATAGCCGCTACTGCCGTTCCGGATCACCTGACAAAGGACCCATCGACCCATGACCTCCACTGCCCGTCCCCGCCGCCCTGCGCCGCGCCCCGTCAGCCATGACGTGCCGGCCTATCTCTACAAGGTCGGGCAGGATGTCCGGCTGAACGGTGGCTCCATGGAGCGGCTGCATGCCGCGGGCGTCTACCGCATCACGGCCCGTCTGCCCATCGAGGGCGACACCCCGAAATACCGCATCCGCAGCGAGGACGAACGTCACGAGCGGGTCGCATCACAGGACACGCTCGTTCCGGCAGGCCCGGCCTCCGGCAGCGCAGACAGCTCTCTTCTCGAAAGGACATTCCGTCATGGCTAAGGGTCAGAAGCGCAGCACGCGCGAAATCAGAAAGCCGAAGCAGGACAAGACCGCCGCAAAGGCAGCCCCCGTCCCCTTCGCCAACAGCAACAAGCCGGGCACCAGCCCCTTCCCGAAACTGGGTGCCAGCAAGAGCTAAGCTTGATTGGGCGGGGCAGGATCAGACGCCGCCCCGTCCAGCGGCTCCCGGCGTTTCGACGGGGCCAGGCAACTCGCAGTTTGGATGCATTTCAGGCGCTGAACGGCTTTGTACCAGACGCCGCTTCCAGAAAATCGGGCCATGGCCTGAAGCCGGCCATCTTTTTCACGGGAACAGCCTGACAGCGCAGTGTCCCGCAACTGGTCCAGCCCTTCCGGCAGTTACTGAAGCTGCAATGCCACCAAAGATATACTGGTCAGTCTTTGGCTCGAACAGGAAGACACGGGCTGATTGCGCAAGCCCCGCCTCTCACCCGGAAGCTCACACAAACTCCCCGGCACCGCGAGATCCAGACCAGCGCAATCATGCCTGTGCCCGGGTTCCGCAAAGCCCGGACCCCATCCAGAACAGGGCGGCAGCCCCTTTCACTGCGCCGACTCGGCTTCAGGAAATTCTGACAGGCAACATGCCACAACACCGGCCGCCACGCTCATGGTCTGCAGCCGCCAGTGCAGGCGGGTTTGCCCTCAAATCCGCCATTCAGGCAGACGGGCTCCATTCCTGAAGACGAGCCGGTCAGAATTGCGAGGCGTCGAGGATATGAAATGGCCTTCGCGCCCGGGCGTGCGTACGCGCTGCCACATCCTGAATGCGCTCGCGCATGACATCAAAGGCCGCAAGGTAGCTGGCTGTCGTATCAAGCCTTGATCCATTGAGGCTTTGGAGAACCGGGTACGGAATGGAAAAGCGAATTTCCGTCACCCCTTCATGTCCGGAAAAGGCAATTCGGCCAGAATCCGGGTCCGCGACCCGCATGCGATTTGGAAATGACAATGTCATGTCTGAGGTCCTCCGGTTGCGATAGGTTTGAGAATACGTTTCCCCGGTGCCGGCGGCACTCACATAGATCAGCACTGTGTAAAACAGTCCGGCAGAACCTGCCGTCCCCCCCCCCTTGCTGACATGAAGAACCGGAGATCGGGCGGTGCAGGCCTGCCACCTGCGCCGGATTACATCCGCCGGACAGAATTACCGCTGTTGATGATCTTGATGATCAAACGCGACACGGCTTTTCCCAGCTCTTCCTCTTCGGGCGTCCCGACCGTAGCTTCATGAGCGGCGGCTGCATCCGTCAGAACGCCAATTATCTCAGATTCCGGCAGGACCTTGGCGTCGTTCAGCGCCAGCAGAAGCGACTCACAGATGGCCAGAGCAGCTGTCCCGGCGACATCAGGTGGTATCAGCATGGATTGTTCCCTTTCTTCGGGATCCACGGGCAGTTGCCAAGCCTTGCAGAGCCCGTCTTCGGCTTGTCAGCATGGCACATAATCTCTGGGAGAAACTGACCTGCAGCAGTATTGCGGCTCTCATTTCGGTCTAGATTTCATTTGATAGTTTGCCACTCAGAATGGCATGACTCCGGGGTACATTGCTGATGAACAGGTTTCTTACCGCCCGGCCACCAGGAACTGGCCTGCAAAACCCTGCGGCAAAATCACCGCTGGCACGCAAGCTGGCTGCCTATGTCGTCCTGTCGGACACGGAACTTGCAATTCTGGGAGAATTCGAAAAACGCAGGCGGCGATTTCCGCTTGGTCAGGATCTCGTTTACGAAGGCCAGGGCAACCAGAGTGCCTATATCCTGTCGGAAGGCTGGGCCTGTTCATACAAGCTGCTGCCCAACGGAAGCCGGCAGATCGTGGACTTTCAGATTCCAGGCGACTTTCTGGGACTGCGCTCGGTGCTCCTGCAGACGGCAGACCATAATGTCGAACCGGTGACGGTCATCGAAGCATCCGAGATCACATCCGAAGACCTGATCGAGGCTTTCTCGGCTACGCCGCGCCTTGCAACCGCCATTCTCTGGGCAACGTCGCGCGATGAGGCCATGGTGGTCGAACATCTTGTG
This sequence comes from Pannonibacter phragmitetus DSM 14782, assembly GCF_000382365.1. GTDB lineage: Bacteria > Pseudomonadota > Alphaproteobacteria > Rhizobiales > Stappiaceae > Pannonibacter > Pannonibacter phragmitetus. Next base: position 20,735 of record NZ_KB908239.1, read on the forward strand.
AATCTCGGGCGCCGGGACGCTGCGCAAAGAACGGTACATTGCCTCCTGGAACTTGGGATGCGGCTTCGGCTTGTTGGCATTGGCACAGCCTCAGGCTATGCCTGCCCTTTGTCCCAGTATCTTCTTGCTGATGCCCTTGGCCTCAGCGCGGTACACGTCAATCGCGTCTTGCGGCAATTGCGTGAAGACGGTCTGCTGACGTTCCAGAAAGGCAAGGTCGAGTTCCTGGACCTTGAACGGCTCATCGGATTTGCGGATTTCGACCGCACCTATCTCGATCATGAAGGCCCTATCCTGACGTGAACTCCGCCCCGGACGGGCGCGATGTCCGGGGCGGTTGTCTTCGTCAGGTAAGCGCACGGCAGGCCGCATTGTGCGCGTTCAGTGTGCGGGTTCTGTTTCTTGTACTCTTGCTTTTCTCGGCAACCTGAGAGCCACCGCCCGCCGCAGGTTTTGCTGCGGCGTCAGAAAGCGGCAAATCCCATGCAGCTTTAACGGTCTTTCTCTGCGCGTCGGCAATCCGGAACTTGTTCAGGTCCATCACGTCATCCTCTCCCAGATACATCTTCTGCTGACCTCCAAATGACTGGTCCTGACGCAGAAGCGTGCGCACCATCACTCATCCGGATTTCTGCAGTTTTTCTGATGCAGCTTTGCCCTAAGTGAATTTCTTACAAGATATTTCAGACTCACATCGTTAAATATCTCGAATTACGTCCTTCCCTTTTCCGTATGCCTTCTGCACTCTCCCCTCTTCTTTCTTTTGCTTTCCTTTCATCTCCAGAGAAGTGTTGCCAGTCAGCTTGCCAGCGCTTTCCTTGATCGCACCCTCTGTCTGCTTGACGGCACCCTTGATGCGGTTCTTGTCCATGATTCAATGTCCTTTTTCTTTCAGGCAAATTGCCAGCACCGCGCCGCAATGGGGGGCAGATCAAACCAGTTCAGATGCGGGCGGAAGCGCATCTTCACCCGCTGCAACTTCCATCGCCCTAACCTGTATCAATGCCCCTGCCCGATAGAGGCCAGAGCTGCAATCAGGGAAAAACTCGCCTTATGCGGGCAGACTGATCCAGGTAAGTGCGGCGTCACCGCAACCCGGTCATGACTTCTTTTCAGCAGTGAATTGCAGGTCCGCTAGCGGCCTTTTGACGGTCTTTGGTGACGGCCTTTGGCCCTTTGTAGGGACTGCCCCTCAACGCCTGGGCCTGCGGACACAACACGGGAGAAACTTCATGTCATTGATCAATCTGATCGTAACTCTGGTGGTCGTCGGCATCGGGCTCTGGGCGATCAACACCTATGTGCCGATGGACCGGAAAATCAAATCGATCCTGAATGTTGTGGTCGTCATTGTTGTTGTCCTGTGGCTGATGCGCGGCTTCGGACTACTGGGCGATATCGGATCCATCCGGGTGGGAAATTGACGCCTGGCATTGATGACCCTGTTTCAGAGCAAAACTGAAACTCTGCAAAACGCGCTGGCCCCGCGGAAGTACGCAAGGGCATTCGTGGTACGGGGCGGAAAACCCGCCCGGAAAGGAGCATCATGGAGTGGGATCTGATCGAACACAAATGGAAGTCGATGACACGCCGTGTACGGCCCGACTGGCCGAACCCGGCCTGCAGTGCATCACCTCCTCCGCCGCCGGATGCTCAGGACCAGTCGCCGCCCTCCGTAAACGGAAGAGCTGCGGGAACGGTGGAACAGGTTGCGCGGCCTGACCTGCCGCAGTTCAAGTGACTGCCGGCCAGACAGGATTGCGGTGGCGGGCCCGGTTTGAACGGGCAACCGGTATCCGGCCCCCCGTCGCAACGCCCTGGCAGGACACGGCTGCCATCCGCTCGGAGCTTTTCGGCACCGAGCGGCTTGAGCACCATGCGCTCACGCTTGCGATGGCTCAAACCGTCACGGATCAGCCCGCTCAAGGCGGGCGAGAACTGGCCAGACGTGTCAGCGAAAACGCAAGCTTCCTGCTCGGAGCCTACAAGGCCTGTGCTCTGAACCTGCAAGAAGGGCGGGCAATTTCGCCGGCGGCAGAATGGCTTCTGGACAATTTTCATCTCGTCGAAGAGCAATTCCGCCAGGTCGCGGACGATCTGCCTCATGACTATTACAGGCAATTGCCCAAGCTGTCGGCCGGCCCCTTCGCAGGCTATCCAAGGGTGCTGGGTCTGGCATGGGCCTATGTTGCCCATACGGACAGCCTGCTGTGCAGCCCTGTCCTCGCACTGTTTGTCAAGTCCTATCAAAAGGTCAGTCCTCTGACCATAGGCGAGCTTTGGGCTGTCGCAATCACCTTGCGCATCGTCCTCATAGAGAACATGCGGCGTCTCGCGCAGGAAATCACCCGGGGCAGCGACCTGCGCAAGACGGCAGATGACATCGTCGACAGGATCTGGGCCGCAAAGCGCAACGGATCACAAGCGACTGTGCGTGAGTTCCTGGCTGCAACAGCCGGACTTGAGGACACGCTCCTGGATGAGATCATAGCCGCCCAGATCGCCAAGCGCCTCCGCGGTTTTGATCCGGCAGAGACCCCTTTGCATGTATGGCTGGAGGACAGGCTCCGCAGTCAGGGATCATCCATTGAGACCGTGGTTCAGAATGCCCAGCTGCGGCAGGGAGCCACCAGCGTCACGATGCGCAATATCGTGACCAGCATGCGCTTGGCATCGGAAATGGACTGGGCCAGCTTTGTCGAGGATGTCAGCCTGATCGACGCACACCTGCGGGCCAGTTCCGGTTTCGCCGGAATGGATTTCGCCACGCGGAACGCCTATCGTACGGCAATCGAGATTCTGTCGCGCGGATCGCCCCTGAGCGAGATCGAAGTCACTGGCGCGGCACTCGATTTCACCGCCCATGACGGGAGCGGTGAAGCTGGCGACCCTGGCCCTGCCCTGATCGGGACAAGGCGCAGGGAATTCGAAAAGACATTGGGCTTCAGGCCTTCCCTCCCAGTGAGGCTGGGCCGGATGCTGGCAAGCCTTGGTCTTGCCGGCTATCTGGGCGCCATCGCGCTGGCAACAGCTGGCGTTCTTGCTGCAGCGCTCTGGGCCGTCGGCACGAGCGGGCTGGCCGTCTTGGTGCTCGCAGTCACGGGCCTTGCTGCCGCCTCCGAGGCAGGAACGGCACTCGTCAATCTGGCAGTCACCCGGACCGTCCGGCCAAAGCTCTTGCCGGGCCTCGACCTGACAGCGGGCATTCCGCCGCATCTGCGCACTCTCGTTGCCGTGCCGGTGCTGCTTTCTCACAAGAGCGATCTGCTGGATCAGATCGGGCGGCTGGAAGTGCATCACCTGTCAAGCCCCGGCGGATCCCTGCATTATGCACTCCTGTCCGATGGTCCGGATGCGCAGACACGCACGGTACCTCAGGATGCTGAGCTGATCGCGGAAGCGCAGGCCGGAATAAAACGGCTGAATACACTTTACCCATCCAGCGAAGGAGACCGTTTTTTCCTGCTGCACCGCCATCGTCTCTGGAACCCGCAGGAAGGCGTCTGGATGGGATGGGAGCGCAAGCGGGGAAAGCTTGAGGAACTGAACAGACTGCTGCGGGGCGGAACCGGTACAAGCTTCCTGCCGGGGGCGTCCGTGCCGCAGGATGTCCGGTTCGTCATCACCCTCGACGCGGACACGCGCCTGTTGCGGGACACCGTGGCCAGCCTGATCGGCAAGATGGCACATCCCATGAACCGCGCCGTCCTTGACCCCGGCCAGCGGCGGGTCACGGCGGGCTACGGCATATTACAGCCAGGCGTCACGCCAGCTCTTCCTGCAGGCACGCACGGTTCCCTGTTCCAGCAGGTCTTTTCCAGTCCGGGCGGGATAGATCCCTATGCCAGCGCCACTTCAAACGTCTATCAGGATCTGTTCGGCGAAGGTTCCTTCACCGGAAAGGGAATCTATGATGTGGATGCCTTTACTGGCAGTCTGGCCGGACGGGTGCCTGAAAACACGATGCTCAGCCACGACCTGTTCGAGGGGATTTTTGCCCGCGCCGGACTTGCTTCGGATATCGAGCTCGTTGAGGACTTCCCGGTGCGCTACGACGTTGCCATCCGCCGTCAGCACCGGTGGACACGCGGGGACTGGCAGCTTCTACCCTGGCTGCTTGGAATAGGCAGGGGTAGAGACAGCACTGTCCCAGCTACCGGCCGCTGGAAGATGACCGATAATCTGCGCCGGGCAGTCGTGGCTCCATTTTCGCTGGCCTCGCTGTTTGCAGGCTGGCTGCTGCCGCTGCCTGCCGCAATTTCCTGGAACGCTGCGATACTGACCATGCTGGCGGTGCCGCAGCTGACAGGCCTGCCGTTTGCAATCCTGCCGGGACGCGCCGGGATCACGTCGCGCAGTCACTTCGCTGCCCTGCGGCAGGACGCCCGCACGGCAGTCCTGCAGATTGCGCTGGGCGCCGCGTTTCTTGCTGATACCGCCTGGCAAATGACGGATGCCTGTGGCCGGACACTTGTCCGGCTTGGACTGACCCGGAAGCACCTCCTGCAATGGGTGACAGCTGCCGACGCCGGTGCCAGTGCGCGCCCGGGATATGCAGCGCAATACCGCAACATGGCGGGCGGGCTGGTACTTGGGCTTAGTGCAAGCGGTGCCGCTCTCGCCCTCAATCCACTGGCGTGGCCGGCTGTGGTTCTGTTCGCGCTTGCGTGGCTGGCTGCTCCGGCACTGGCCTACCGTGTCAGCCGCCCGTTTGTTCCCCCTCCGGAAGTCCCGCTCTCCCCTGACGATGCACTTGCATTGCGCCTCATCGCGCGCAGGACCTGGCGTTATTTCGAGAGGTTCGTGACCGCGGCAGACAATTTTCTTCCACCCGACAATTTCCAGGAGACACCGAAACCTACCGTCTTTCACCGCACCTCACCTACCAACATCGGGCTTTATCTGCTGTCGGTCACCGCCGCGCGCGACTTTGGCTGGACCGGTCAGACCGCAGCCATCGTCAGGCTCGAACAGACCTTGCAATCGATCAAACGGCTGCCCCAGTTCAGGGGGCATCTTTTCAACTGGTACGAAACCCGCGAATTGCGTGTTCTCGATCCCGCTTACGTGTCTTCAGTCGACAGCGGGAACCTCGCCGGACATCTGATCGCGGTGGCTCAGGCCTGCCGGGAATGGCGCACGGTCCCTCTCGCCGCCTCCAGCAGGCATGCAGGGGTCGCCGATGCTCTGACACTGGCACGGCAGGCGTTGACGCCGAAAATCTCCGGTCTCGCGGCGCTGCTGGACAAGCTGGCGGCAGGCAACACCGCCCATCATCCGTTCGAGGCCCTGTTACCGCTTGCCCGCGAAGCGGCGGATCTGGCGCTGGCCAGTTACGGACCGGATCATGAGCTTGCATTCTGGTGCTGCGCGGCAAGGGACTGCATCGCCGGACACATGGATGACGTTTGGGAAATCAGCTCCGCAAGACTTCATGCGCTTGAAGAGCTTTTCCGCCGCCTCGCCATGGATATGGATTTCCGCTTTCTGTTCAATCCGGAAAAGAAGCTTCTTTCCATTGGTTTTTCTGTCACCACCAACAGTCTCGACCCCAGTTGCTACGATCTTCTAGCGTCCGAAGCGAGGCTGGCCAGCCTCTTTGCCATAGCAAAGGGGGATGTGGAAACACGGCACTGGTTCCGGCTTGGCCGGGCCGCGACGCCGGCCGGCGCAAGTTCCGCGCTGATTTCCTGGTCAGGCAGCATGTTCGAATACCTCATGCCGTCACTGATCATGCGGGCGCCTTCAGGTTCCGTGCTGGAACAGACCAGCCGCCTGATCGTGGCACGTCAGCAAGACTATGGGCATGCAAACGCCATCCCTTGGGGCATCTCGGAATCGTCCTTCAATTCCCGCGATCTGGAAATGACGTACCAGTACTCGAACTTCGGAGTGCCGGGGTTGGGATTGAAGCGGGGCCTGAGCGCAAACCGGGTCGTCGCACCTTACGCAACTGCACTTGCCGCCATGGTCGATTCAACGGCTGCGCTGAGGAATTTCGGAAGGCTGGCGGCTATCGGTGCGCAAGGGCGCTACGGCTTCTACGAGGCGGTGGACTTCACCCCTTCACGCCTGCCCGCCGGAGCCCATCATGCCATCGTACGCAGTTTCATGGCACATCATCAGGGAATGACAATTACTGCAATCGCCAACACGCTTCAAAATGGACGCCTGCGCACGAGGTTTCACAACGAGCCGGTAATCCAGGCCGCAGAACTGCTGCTGCAGGAACGGATGCCACGCGACGCAAGATCCGCTCCACCACGCGCCGGGGATGTTCCTGTTACGGCGCTCAACACCTCCGCTGCCCCCGCCGTACGCCATTTCGATGCTCCTGGGGACGGGCCGCCAACCGGCCACATGCTGTCGAATGGAAGTTATGGCGTGATGCTGACCCCCACAGGCGGCGGCTACAGTTGCTGGCGCGGCCTTGCCATCACCCGCTGGCGTGCCGATCCGTCACAATCGACCCTTGGTTCCTTCATCTTCGTGCGTGATGTGAAGTCGGGCGGGTTGTGGTCTGCAGCAATCCAGCCTACAGGCGCTGATCCGGGCCGCCACTCCGCCACCTTCAGTGAGCATAAGGCATCATTTGTCCATAAGGGCCGGCGGTTGAGCACGACCACTGAAGTCGTGGTCTCGGCCGAGGACGATGCAGAAGCCCGCCGCGTCACACTGACAAACACAGGCCGGCACCCGCGCGAGATCGAGCTGACGTCCTACAACGAGCTTGTGCTGGCCCCGGCCGCCGCCGATCTTGCGCATCCGGCGTTTTCCAAGCTCTTCGTGGTGACAGGCTTCCTGCCTGAACTGGACGTGGTCATCGCAACCCGGCGCCGGCGTGATCCCGCCGATCCCGAGGTCTGGAGCGCGCATATTGCCGTGGTCGAGGGACAGGAGACAGCCCCCCTCCAGCATGAGACAGACAGGGCGCAGTTTATCGGCCGCGGACGCAGCATCAGGGATGCGGCAATGGCAGGTGCCCCGCTGTCCGGCACCACCGGCGCCGTACTAGACCCGATATTCTCGCTCCGCCGCCGCATCACAGTGCCACCTGGCGGCATGGCGCGGGTCAGCTTCTGGACACTGGCCGCCAGCACGCCGGAAGCCCTTCTGGATCTGGTTGACCGCCACCGTGACCCATCCGCCTTCGAACGTGCTGCGACCCTGTCCTGGACACAGGCGCAGGTGCAGTTGCGCCATCTGGGCGTGACACCGGCAGCTGCAGCTGATTTCCAGCGCCTTGGCGGCATGATCCTGCGGGGAGATGCAAGCCTGAGGGCAACGCGGAGCCAGATCGAGGCCGGGATGGGGCAGCGTTCCAGGCTGTGGCCCCTCGGCATTTCCGGTGATCTGCCGATCGTCCTGTTCCAGATCAGCGAAACCGAAGACGTTGCCGCCCTGCACGAAGTTCTGGCCGCCCATGAATACCTGCGGATGCGGCAACTGGATTTCGATCTGGTGATCATAAACGAGCACGCGCCATCCTATTATCAGGACATGCAAGCTGTGATCGATGATGCCGTGCGCTCGGCACAGGCCCGTCCCCGCAGCGGCAGGAACAAGGGCCCCGCCCACGGTGCCATCCACACGTTGCGCACCACCCTGGTGTCGCCCGGTGCCCATGCCATCCTGCTGGCTGCCGCGCATGTGGTTCTTATCGCCGGCAGGGGCAGCATTGGCGATCAGATCGATGCTCTGACACCTGAAACGAAACGCCCCTTGCTCCCTTCATTCAAAGGCGGGGCGGCAGAGGAGGCAACCACAGTTCCAACGCCGGAACTGGAGTACTTCAATGGCCTGGGCGGTTTTGCCGAAGATGGCCGGGAGTATGTGACGGTCCTGCGCCATGGGCAAACCACCCCTGCCCCCTGGATCAACGTGATCGCCAACCCCTCTTTCGGTTTTCAGGTCTCAGCCGAAGGCAGCGGCCATGTCTGGTCCGGCAACAGCCGGGAGAACCAGCTGACGGCATGGTCAAACGACCCGGTCTGCGACCCTGCAAGCGAAGCGCTCTATCTTTATGATCTCGACAGTGGCGCGCTCTGGACACCAACCGCGCTGCCGGTCCGGGGCAAAGGCACCTACATCGCCCGGCACGGTTTCGGCTACAGCCGGTTTGAACATGCAGAGCGCGGGATTGAAGCAGACATGTTGCAGTTCGTGCCGGTGGATGACCCGGTCAAGATCACCTGGCTGACCTTGCGCAACACCGGCAAAACCGTGCGCAGACTGTCTGTCACAGCCTATGCAGAATGGGTGCTCGGCACGTCACGCAGTACAACGGCAGCCGGCATCGTGACCATGAAGGACCCGGAAACCGGCGCAATCTTTGCCCGCAATCCCCATGCCACCGGTTTTGCGGACAGGGTGGCCTTTGCCGATCTGGGCAGCGGAACAGCGAGCCTGACCGCAGACCGAAGCGAAGTTCTCGGCAAAGGCGGCGATATGGCCGCGCCGGCCGGCATTGGAGCGGCGCGTTTCTCGGGGCGCACCGGCCCGGCACTCGATCCCTGTGCCGCATTGCAGCGTCTGGTGGCGCTGGAGCCGGGCGGAACAGCGACCGTGGTCTTCCTGTTTGGGCAGGCCGAAACGGAACAGGCCGCACGCAGCTTGATCCTGCGGCACCGTAGCAACGATCCGGCCAGAACCCTGAGCATCGTCCGCCAGCACTGGAACGATCTTCTGACCTCCGTTCAGGTCACATCGCCGGATCGGTCCATGGACATCCTGCTGAACGGTTGGCTGCTTTATCAGACGCTGGCCTGCCGGATCTGGGCGCGGTCGGGCTTCTACCAGGCAAGCGGAGCCTACGGCTTTCGCGACCAGTTGCAGGACGGCATGTCCCTGACTGCGCTGCGCCCGGAAATAACGCGCGCCCATCTTCTGCGGGCGGCAGGCCGGCAGTTTCCGGAGGGCGATGTCCAGCACTGGTGGCTGCCTCATTCCGGGCAAGGTGTCCGCACGCGGATTTCGGATGACCGGATCTGGCTGGGCTACTGCGCCGCGCAATATGCGAGCGTAACGGGTGACACCTCCATCCTTGACGAGCAGGTCCCGTTCCTTGAAGGCCCTGCCCTGCAGCCTGACGCGCATGACGCGTTCTTCCAGCCGGCCGTTTCCGCGTCCACCGCCAGCCTGTTCGAGCACTGCGCCCGAGGCTTGGACCTCGCCATCGAACTGACAGGCACCAATGGTATGCCCCTGATCGGCTCAGGCGACTGGAACGACGGCATGAACCGGGTTGGCGCGCAAGGCAAGGGCACCAGTGTCTGGCTGGGGTGGCTGCTGATTGCCGCCATCGACCGGATGACGCCGTTTGCAGGTGAACGTAACCCTGCCCGCGCAGCCCGCTGGCACAGCCATCGCACTGCCCTGTTACAGGCGATTGAACGGGACGGCTGGGATGGGGCATGGTACCGGCGCGGCACATTCGACGACGGCACGCCCCTGGGCTCGGCAGCGTCAGACGAGTGCCAGATCGACAGCATTGCCCAATCCTGGGCAGTCCTGTCCGGCGCCGCCAACCCGCAGCGCGCCGCCACCGCCATGGCCAGCATGACCCAACGTCTGGTCCAGCCCGGACCGGGCCTCGCCCTGCTGTTCACCCCGCCATTCGACAGCACACCGCGGGATCCCGGCTACATCAAGGGCTATCCGCCGGGCCTGCGCGAAAATGGCGGCCAGTACAGCCATGCTGCCATGTGGGCCATCCTGGCACAATGCGGGCTGGGAAACGGGGATGCGGCAGGTGAACTGTTCTCGCTCGTAAACCCGGTCAACCATGCCCTGACCCCTGAGGCGGTTGAACGTTACAAGACCGAACCCTATGCCGTGGCCGCTGACGTCTATGCCAATCCCCAGCACACGGGCCGCGGCGGCTGGACCTGGTATACCGGCTCGGCTGCGTGGATGCACCGTGCCGGTATCGAAGGTATTCTGGGGCTGACATGGTCAGGACCGGATCTGTTGCTGAACCCCTGCTTTCCCAAACATTGGCCGCAGCTGAAAGCGGTTGTCCGCCTCAGGGAAAGCTCCCTCACGATCTCAATAGACAACCCCAACCAGACCGGCCACGGCATCCAGTCGGCAAGGTTGAATGGCGAAGCCCTGACGGTTGCCGGGCAGAAGCTCCGGATCCCCATGCCGAAGGGCGAGCACAGCCTGGACGTCACCATGACCTGAGCTGGCAACCCAGGGCAAACCCGAGCTCCTGAATTGGGCGCTGGGTCACTCGGCGGCGTCCAACTCGCCATCCAACGAGACGACTTCAATCACCGGGTCTTGGAACTCAGGCAGGTTAGATTTCGCAGGAGCCATCCATGACGGCACTTTTCCTGCGGCCTCGCCGGCTTCTAAATGGTTGGCGACTTCGGCAAATGGATGACGGAAGAAGTGCTGGTTGAGAGCGTCGGCAAGGGCCTTTTCCTTGCCCGCCCTCGCCAGCGCGAGAACTGCATCGCCGCTCTTCCAGTCAATCTTCGCCTTTACGCGGCGGACCTGCTCATCTTTCAGCTTCGCGAGCGCATCAGGTGCGATGCTGCCACTCGTCCAGATTTCAAAGCGCTGCTCTGCCTCGCGTAAATACCCGTGCTGAGCGTAGTGAGCGCGGAATGTGGGAATCTTCGCGAGCCATTCCTCCACCTCCGCCAGACTCAACACACCGCCCGGCTCCTTACCTTTGCATTCAATGGCAGTGACGAGTGCGTTCTGGTTGGTAATCGTTTGAACGTCGATATCCGCTGTCTTCCCGGTGCTCGGATCTTTGGCGGTGACGCCCATATCCATCGTCATGGCTGTGCGCCTTGCAAGATAACCCGCCACCATCTCGAACAGGATGCCCCGGAGGTTCTTGTTGCGCCCTTCGATATCGAACAGGTTGTTCAACAGCATGGTGAGGCGTTCGGGGCTCGATGACGCATATTTCGCGGCATTCTTGAGCACTTCGCAGAGCGAGACGATTGCCTCCCCGACACGCTTCCCGAACAGGTCTTTGGGGGTTGCCAGCATAACGCCCGCCGCATGTCCTGCGGCCATTGCTTCGCCTGTGAAGCCTTCTGCGACGATGATCGACAGAATGCCGATATCCTTAAAGCTGGCTTTGAGAACGCGAGCTTTGCGGATGAAAAACTGAATCTCATGGACGGTCAAAATGCCTTCGGCGAAAACGTCCGCCACAACGAAGCCCGGTTTGCTTGCCGATCCCTGCAACGGTAGAAGATAGCTCGGCCCGGCAAGATCGAATGCGAAAGGCCCGATCGGCTTCAAATCTTCGTCGCCCCGAATTCGGATAGCGTTGTAGCTCGCGAGGCCAATTTTTCGGCACCATTCGCGTAGGCCATCCAGCAAGACGCGTTCCGTAATGTCCCGCGCCCGCATGGCCGCGGTTGTGCCCATGGCCAAGCTCGGAGCCGTGTGGAAACAGCGGCCATATCCCTGGTCGTGGAATTCCTTGAGGAAGCCGGACTTTATGAGACGGCTGGCGACCGTATCAGCCGGGACTTGCCCGGTCTTAGAGGCTGCCTCAAAAAGAGGTGGGTGATTTCAACAGGTTATGATTCCTTCGGATTTGCGAGATTCGATGGAGTTCACAATGGCCTGGACCAAAATCACCCGCCGGCACTATGCCCGGCGAACGGCACGCTACGCAAGCGATATGACGGATCGGGAATGGGGGCTGGTTCAACCGTTCCTACCAATGCCGCGCCGCCTGGGGCGTCCTCGTACGACCGACTTGCGAGAGGTGGTGAATGCGCTGCTTTACATCGCCACGACCGGTTGCCAATGGCGAATGCTGCCGAAGGATTTTCCGCCCTGCTCGACCGTCCAGCGCTATTTCTATGAATGGCGGGCATTAGGGCTGTGGTCGCGCATCAACCATCATCTGGTAATGGAGGCCCGCGAACTGGAGGGCAGAGAGGCCTCTCCGACGGCCGGTGTCATCGACAGCCAGAGCGTCAAAACCACGGAAAGCGGCGGTATCCGGGGCTATGACGCGGGGAAGAAAATCAAAGGCCGCAAACGTCATATCATCGTCGATACGCTTGGTCTGATGGTCGGCCTCATGGTGCACAGCGCTGATGTCCAGGATCGCGATGGTGCTCCCGATCTCCTGAAATCCATTCGCTACAGGTGGCCATGGCTGCTGCACGTCTTCGCCGATGGTGGTTACGCGGGCGGCAAGCTGAAGCGGCGGCTGAAGAAGATCGGGCGCTGGACGGTCGAGATCATCAAGCGCTCGGACAAGGCGAAAGGCTTCGAAGTCCTCCCGCGCCGCTGGGTCGTCGAACGCACCTTCGCCTGGCTCGGCAGATGCCGCAGACTGGCAAAGGATGTCGAAAAGTCCATCGCCTCATCAGAGGCTTGGATCATGATCGCCCACCTGCGCCTGATCACCAGGCGGCTTGTAAGGTACCGATATCGTTGAAGGCTTTTCGAGTCCGACTCTTAGGCCTGACCGTCGCACCGCTTACAACGGCGAATTGCTCGGCAGGAATCATGCCGCCCCGAGCGATCACCCCGTCGATAGCCGCTGCCGTAATCGAATTGGTTTCGCGAAGATCGCGCAGGAAATTTTGCCAGAACCGTTCGCCATTTCGCTCCTTCTCTAGGCCGTCGACTCATAAACTCTGACACCAGATCCTCGCTGAGATGAGTTTGACAGCAGCGAGATAATTTTCCGGGCGCTTGTCGTAGCGGGTTGCGATACCTCGAAACTGTTTGATCTTGTTGAAGAATCTCTCCACGAGGTTTCGTTGCCTGTAAACCCACCGCGAGAACGAGAAGGAGCCCTTGCGGTTTGCCTTCGGCGGGATGTTGGCCCAGGCACCACGTCCGGCCGCCTTGGCTCGGATGGCATTGGTGTCATAGCCCTTGTCAGCAAGCAGGATATCACCTTCGCCGAGGTCGTCTGTCAGCGCGCCGGCTTCAGTGCAGTCAGCAATCTGGCCGCCGGTCAGACGGAGTGCGACTGGCCGGCCTTCGGCATCGACGAGCGCGTGGATTTTGCTCGTAAGCCCGCCACGGGAACGTCCCATGCCACCATCGTCTCGAGCCCCTTTTTTCCCGTGGCCGCGTGCTGGTGAACGCGAACACAGGTGGAATCGATCATGACGATATCACCATCATAAGCCTCGGAAACCGCTTCGAGAAGCCGATCCCAGACCCCGGCCTTCCTCCATCGGACAAAGCGGTTATAGCAGGTGGTTGGTGGCCCGTAACGCTCGGGAATCTCCGCCCAGGGCGAACCTGTCCGGAACCGCCAGAGGATGCCGTTCAGGACCCGCCGGTCATCAGCACGAGGAACGCCCCGTGGCTTGTTGGGCAACAGGGGCGAAATAATTGACCATTCGTGGTCCGTGAACCGTCCTGGCTTTCCAGGAGGCTCCTATTTGTGAGAAGGAGCTGAGATGAGCGCTACAAGGAACAAGTTTTCGGGTGAGTTTCGCGACCGTGCCGTGCGGATGGTGGCGGAGCATCGTGGGGATTACCCGTCGGAGTGGGCGGCGCTGACCTCGATTGCTGGCAAGATCGGCTGCACGAGCGAGACGCTGCGCCGCTGGTGCCGGGAGGAGGCTGGCCGACGAGCGGGGCCAGAGGCGCAGGCCGTCAACGACCGGGACCGGGTCAAGGCATTGGAGCG
>NZ_KB908240.1 GCF_000382365.1 Pannonibacter phragmitetus DSM 14782
CACGCAGCGGGCCGAGACCACCAGCATTGATGCGGCCAGCATCATCCGCGCCGATGCCACGCAGAGCGGCAACGGCGGCACGGTGGTGGTCTGGTCCGACAACCTCACAACTTTTGCAGGCCTGATCAGCGCGCAAGGCGCAGGCACTGGCATTGGCGGCGAGGCGGAAGTCTCCGGCAAGGCGGTTCTGTCCTACACCGGCCGCACGGACCTTTCCGGCCCCGGCGGCTTCGGCAACCTGCTGCTGGACCCCTACAACGTCACGATCTCCAGCGGCACGGCCTCCAGCTCCACCGGCACCACGGCAACGGGGGATGACAGCGTCATCAACGTCAGCACGCTGGTTTCGGCGCTTGAGGCGGCCAATGTAACGATCACCACGGGCGGATCGGGCTCAGCGGGCGCGCAGGCGGGCAACATCACCGTTGCAGATGCGGTGACGTGGACGAGCGGCTCGAGGCTGGCGCTCTCGGCCTATGGCGATATCGCCGTGAACGCGAATCTCGCTGGCGGCGCCGGCTCTTCCATCGTGCTGCGGGCGGACAATTCCGGCACGGGCACGGGTACAGTCACCTTCGGTTCGGGGATCACGGCCACCGCATCGGGTGGTGTATCGCTCTATTACAATCCCTCGGGCAACGATAACAGCACGGTCAACAGCACCAGTTACACGGCGCCGGTGAATTACAGCGCAAACGCAGGCGCCAGCACCACGATCACCGCCTACATGCTGGTCAACACGGTGCATGACCTGCAAAACATGAAGAACCGGCTCAGCGGCATCTATGCGCTTGGCCGGGATATCGATGCCAGCGCCACAGCAAGCTGGAACAGCGGTGCGGGCTTTGCGCCAATTGGTGTCAACATCGGCTCCCCGTTCACCGGCACGTTCGATGGTGATGGACATACGATCAGCGGTCTGACGATCAATCGAGGCACCACCGATAACGTTGCCCTTTTTGGTTATGCCGGCAGCAGCGGCATCATGCGCAATGTTGGCCTGACTCTCGCAGCCGTGACGGGAAAAAACAATAGTAGCATTCTGGTCGGGCGTATTGATGGTGGCACTATCTCTGATGTTTCCGTTGAAGGGGTTGTGAACGGCGCGGTAAATGCGGGTGGGCTTGTTGGCTACATCTCTGGGGCAGCGGTCACCCGGTCGTCAGCCTCGGGGTCAGTCTCCGGAACGGGTATCCGTACCGGAGGACTTGTTGGCTATAGTCAGTACGGCACAATTTCTAATTCCTACGCAGCCGTAGCCGTTTCGGGAAGCTCTACCGGTGTGGGCGGGCTTGTCGGTCATGGCTCGGGCACGATCTCGAATTCCTACGCCACGGGAACGGTAACCAGCACCGGCAGCGGTACGGGTGGCCTGATTGGTAGCGGCTCAGCGACGATCTCGAATTCCTATGCGACGGGGGCTGTGACTGGCGGGACCAGCACAGGTGGCTTCATTGGACAAATGACTGGTGGAACCATTTCCACCTCCTTCTTCAATGCGGAAACAACCGGACAGACCCGAGGCGTTGGCACCAACGCCTCCGCATCTGGGGTCACTGGCCTGACCACGGCTCAGATGACCAGCTTCGCAACCTTTGATGATGCAGGTTGGGACATTGCGAATGCGGGCGGCTCGTCTTCGGTCTGGCGCATCTACGAGGGCCAGACCGGCCCCCTGTTGCGCAGCTTCCTGACCGCGATCACCATCGGTGGTGGGGCTGGCACAAAGACCTATGACGGAACTGCCAGCAGCACGAGCGTCGGAACGCTTACGTACAGTCTTGCTGATTACGATGCATCCAAGTTTCTTGGCACGGCGGCTTATGTGACCTCCAGCGCCAATGCCGGCACCTACACCAATCTGACGCTCTCGGGGCTCTATTCCGGTCAGACCGGCTATGACATCTCCTACGCTCCTGGTACCGGCTCGCTGACGGTCGGCAAGGCCACTTTGACAGTCACTGCCGATGATGCCAGCAAGACCTATGACGGTCAGGCTTTCAGCGGCGGCAACGGCGTGACCTATGACGGCTTCGTCAACGGCGAGACAAGCACCGTGCTTGGCGGCACGCTTGTTTACGGCGGCACATCACAGAATGCGGTGAATGCGGGCGATTACACGCTGACGGCTTCCGGTCTGACCTCGGGCAATTACGAGATCAGCTATGTGGACGGCTCGCTGACGGTGGGCAAGGCTGCGCTTGAGGTGACGGTGACGGATGCCACGAAGACCTATGACGGTCTGGCCTACAGCGGTGGCAACGGCGTGAGCTACAGCGGCTTCGTCAACAACGAGACGGCATCTGTGCTCGGCGGCACGCTCTCCTTTGGCGGCACGTCGCAGGGGGCGGTGAATGCGGGCAGCTATACGCTGACGGCCTCCGGCCTGACCTCGGGCAACTATGACCTCACCTATGTGGGCGGCATGCTGACGGTGCTGGCGGCTCCTGCGCCCGTGCCCGTGCCTGCGCCTGTGCCACCTTCCGTCAATCCGGCTCCTCCTGTGGTGGTAGCGCCCCCTGCCGGCGGCACCAGCAGCAGCCCGGCCATCACGGCGGTGCCAAACCCCATCTTCAGCCTGCAGGCCACGCAGAGCAATCCGCTGATGCCGTCCATGCAGGCCTTCGGCCAGACGCCGCAGCTGGTTGTTTTCGCCGCCGTGCAGGACGGAACCGGGCCATCCGCCGAATCTGGCGGGGAAGCTGGCGGCAGCGAGTTGACCACGGAAGACCTGCGTATTAGTGCTGCACTCTGCGCCTTCGGGCCCAATGTGGCCGTTAATTGTTCCAGTGAGTAAACCGGGCGGGCGATGAAGACGATGACAAAGATGATGAAGCCGTTTCCCGCCGCCCTGGCTGGCTCCGTTGCCGGCTGCCTGGCGCTCGCTCTTGCCGGTGCGGCTCATGCGCAGACGGCAAGCCAGCTGACGCAGCCGAGCTATGCTCCGCCGGTTGTGCGTCCGGCGGAAGGCGGGGTCTCGCTCTCCGGGTCCACCGGTGCCGATGCGCCCGCAGGGGCGGAGAAGCTGAGCGTCACGCCCTCGGGCCTGATTGTCGACGGCGGCTGGCCGGAATTTGCCGGGGAGACTGCAGCGATCGAAGCCACGCTCAAGGGGCAGAAGGTGACGGGCGCCGATCTCTTTGCCGCCGCCCGCCGCCTTGAGGAGGCCTATACCCGTGCCGGCTACGTGCTGGTGCGTGTCAGCCTGCCGCCGCAGACGATCCGCAACGGCAAGCCGCTGCGCCTGGTGGTGACCGATGGCCAGATCGAAGCGGTGGACGTTTCCGCGCTGCCTGCCCGCGTGCAGGGCCATGTGCGGACGGTGATCGCGCCGCTTGCCGGCAAGCCGCGGGTGACGCAGGCCGAGCTGGAGCGCCGCCTGCTGCTGGCCGGTGACACGCCGGGGCTGATCCTGCGCTCGACGCTGAAGGCCGGAACGCAGCCCGGCACCACGGTGATCGTCGTCGATGGCCGCCATGACGCCATCAGCGCCACGGTGACGATGGACAACAGCACGGGCAAGGATCTGGGCGGCTATACGGCAGGTCTTGGCGTTGACTTCAACAGCCTGCTGGGCTTCGGCGAGACGGCCTATCTGAGGGCCAACGGCTATCCGGGGCTGGATGGCGGGGCTTTCAGCGATGATCCGCGCAACCGGCAGCTGATTGCCGGCGTGACGGTGCCGCTGGGCGGCACCGGGGCCTGGGCCAATGTGGAAGCGGTGGACAGCCGCACGCATCCCAAGTCCGAGCTGCCCTTCACCATGCTGGACCGCTACCAGCGCTTTTCGGCCCGTCTGGGCTACAGCTGGATCCGCTCGCGCAGCCTCAACACCAGCTCGGTCCTCGCCTTCGATGCGGGGGAAGAGACGCTGAAGCTGGACCTTGGCACTGCGCGGACAGACTTTGCGCAGGACCGGCTGCGGGTTCTGCGGCTGACGCAGACGGCCGATGCCTTCCTGCCCTGGGAAGGGCGGCTGAACGGCAGCATCACGGCTTCCTTCGGCCTCGACGGCCTTGGCGCGCGCCAGGGCACTTCAGCCCTTCCCATGACGCGCCTTGGGGCAAAGCCGGACTTCCGCAAGCTGGATGTGACGGCGGGCTATACGCAGCCGCTGTTCAGCAACCGGGTGTATCTGTCGCTGGCCGCCAAGGCGCAGACCTCCTTCGGCGAGGCGCTGGTCAGCTCGGAACAGTTCGGCCTTGGCGGTGCGGACTGGGTGTCGGCCTATCGCGGCGGCCAGTTCCAGGGTGACAGCGGCGCGGCCTTCCGCTCGGAAGTGAGCCTGCCGGTGGCACTGCCCTCCTTCGCCATGCTGCCGGATCTCGGCTCTGCGGTGATGCCCTATCTGTTTGCGGCCGGTGGCTTCGTGAAGCTGGAAAAGCCGTCTGCGGTGGAAAAGGAATACCTCAGCGCCGGTGCTTTCGGCGCGGGTCTGCGCGTGGCCCTGTCGCAGAAGGCCACCCCGCATTCCGGCTCCCTCAGCCTCGAATATGCCCGCGGCGGCGCCCGCCAGCAGAAGCCCGAAGACCGCATCAACTTCCGCCTCGCCCTCAAGTACTGAGGGCGGGCAGGGGCTGGGCTGCCGGTCATGCCCCCCCGCTTGCGGTTTGGGGAAAGCCTGAAATCCGCTCACCCCGGCACGGCCTATCTGCTCCGCTCCCCCTTGAGGGGAGGGGGCGGCAGGCGTCTCCCCGAAAAGCAGATGCATCATGGCGGGCGGTGTCCGGGCTGGACGGAAGCCAGTGCCTGACATATATTAGCTAAATTAGTCATGTTTTAAAACTGGCCAAGGAGGCAGGGAAATGCAGGTGACCGTTCATGCCGCCAAAACCAACCTGTCGAAGCTGATCGAGGCGGCGCAGGCAGGCGAAGAGGTTATCATTGCCAAGGGCAAGCGCCCTGTTGCGCGCCTTGTGCCGATCCCCCAGACCACGTTCAGGACGGGTCTTCTGAAGGGCAAGCTGACGGGAGCTGGCCCAGATTTCTTCGAGCCGTTGGCAGAGGACGAGCTTGCGCTCTGGGAGGGGCGTGAGTGAAGCATCTGCTGCTTGATACCCACGCCTGGGCATGGTCGCTGACGGCGGACCCGCGCCTGCCGCAACCGGTCGTTGCCGCGCTTGAGGCTGCGGAAACCGTATCGATCAGCGCCATCAGCCTGTTTGAAATCGGTCAGAAGGTCCGCATCGGCAAGTGGCCCGAAATGGCGCCGTTCCTGCACCAGTTGCCCAGCCTCGCCGGGGAGCAGGGCGCGCGCCTGCTGGATGTCTGCGCCGAAACCTGCCTCCTGGCGGCAACGCTCGATTGGCCGCACCGTGATCCGTTTGACCGGTTCATCGGGGCGTCTGCCATCACACGCGGCATGACGCTTGTTTCGGCAGATACGGCGTTTGATGGATTGACCGCAGAGCCGGGTTGGCTTGGGCGTGTGTGGTAACGGGGGGGCTAGGGCCTCTCCGCCGTCATCCTCGGCCTTGTGCCGAGGATCTATACAAATCAATGGCTTGCAGATGGCCGGGATAAGCCCGGCCATAACGAAGGAGAAGCAAGTCTCCTTTGTCATCAACCTCCAGACCGCATGCGGGTCTTGAAGGCCTCGAAGTCGAAGGGTTCCGGCTCGCCGGATTGTTCTCCGGCGATGAGGGCGGCTTCCAGTGCCTTGACGCGGGCCTCATGCTCTTCCAGCAGGCGCAATCCTGCGCGGACCACTTCGCTCGCGGAGCCATAGCGCCCCGCACCGACCTGCTCCTGAATGAAAGCGGTGAAATGGTCACCAATGGTGATGGAGGTATTCCGTGCCATGGCCATTTCCTCATGATAATGGGCGTTCTCAGCCTATACCAAAAAGTATTACAGTCAATGTCCGGCCTTGTGGCCCGTCGTTCTCCGGCATGCTGGACGCGGCGCTGTCCCTCGATCATGTTGACAAGCCTGCTGCCGGGCGTCCCTTGTTCCGGCAAGGGGCAGGGGGAGCGGACTGACGCAGTGGGAAGGATAACGGGGCCTTGAGTTTGAACGGGGCAGGCGAAGAGATTGCGCAGGTTGTCAGCCGCATGCGGCTGAATGCGGCGGCGTTTATCGTCACGGTTTACGGCGACATCGCCGTGCCGCGCGGCGGCGTGCTGTGGACCGGCACGCTGATCGAGCTTTGTGGAAGCGCCGGGATCAATGAATCGCTGGTGCGCACGGCTGTCTCCCGTCTTGTGGCGGCGGAGCGGCTGGCGGGCGAGCGCATCGGCCGGCGCAGCTATTACCGGCTGGCGGAGGCGGCAAGGGCGGAGTTCCAGCAGGCCGCAGATCTGCTTTACGGGCCGGATCAGCCGGGCCGGGGCTGGCAGGTGCTCCATGCGCCGGATCTGACGCCTGACGACGCCCGCCGCCTGCGGCTGGGGCATATGGGCGGACCGGTGTTCATCCGTCCGGAGCGGGGCCAGGCGCCGCCGCCGGGGGCGCTGGTGCTGCATGCGGGCGAGGTTGCGGACCCGGCAAGGCTCGCCGGTTTCTGGGATCTTTCCGCTCTGCAGGAGGGCTATGCGGAGTTCACCGCCAGCTTTTCGCCGCTGCTGGTGGTGGCGGATGAGGGGGGCTGCCGTCTTGCCGATGGCGACGCGCTGACCGCCCGGCTGCTGCTGGTCCATGCCTACCGCCACGTTCTGCTGCGCGACCCGCGCCTGCCGCAGGCGGCCCTTCCGGCAAACTGGAACGGCGGCGAGGCGCGCCGCCTGTTCCGCCGGCTCTATCTGGCGCTGACCCCGGCCACGGAACGGCATGTGGCCGCCCATCTCGAAGGCACAGACGGCTTCCTGCCCGCACGCACACCGGAGAGCATCAGCCGGATTCCGGTGATTGTTTAGGTGAAGGCAGGCTCGCCACACGCACCGCGCCGTCCCCGCCTTGTGCGGGGACCCGTCATGGGCGCAGGGCGGTTGTTTTCTGCGGCTATCATCAATCGAAAGCGCCCGATGCCGGGGCGCGGTGGCAGCCTGACAGGCCCCGGCACAAGACCGGGGCGGCGCGGAGCGGGCTGAAAGGCCACGCCCACTCACCGCAGCGCCCATCTCCCCCCTTGAGGGCGAGATGTCTGCGCCAGCAGACAGAGGGGGGCTGCGCTTCAATACGGCAGGATCTCTCTTCAACGGATCGTCCGTTACCCCCCTCTGCCCCCTGCCGGGGGCAGCTCCCCCTCAAGGGG
Organism: Pannonibacter phragmitetus DSM 14782; assembly: GCF_000382365.1. GTDB lineage: Bacteria > Pseudomonadota > Alphaproteobacteria > Rhizobiales > Stappiaceae > Pannonibacter > Pannonibacter phragmitetus. Next base: position 7,193 of record NZ_KB908240.1, read on the forward strand.
AGAGAGGAGTTGGAGCTCACCCGGTTGCCTCTGCAAACATTGCCACGGAGAACTTCCGCTCTCTCTGAAACTCAATAACCCGCTGAAACATAACAGATAAAATCCTTTTGCCCAAAAGCATCACAGGAATCATGAAAAAGTGACTTTTCTTGTGACGGTTTTGAGTGTATAAATCGACCGGTCGGTCAGCGATATGAGGAGTGAGCTGGCTGTCACGCGGCTGCAAGGCGCCGGATTGGGCGCGGAGCAGGGCGTTTGATGAGGGAGGAGGCCGGATCATGTATGCGCAGCTTGTGACATCCGAAGGCGGCAAGGCCCGTGAGGCGATGACGCCGGAAGAGGCAGCCTTTCAGGACCGCATCGACCGGGGCGAGAAGATCGAGCCCAAGGAGTGGATGCCGGAGGGCTACCGCAAGACGCTGATCCGCCAGATCGGCCAGCACGCGCACAGCGAAATCGTCGGCCAGCTTCCCGAAGGCAACTGGATCACCCGCGCACCGACGCTGGAGCGCAAGCAGATCCTCTTGGCCAAGGTGCAGGACGAGGCGGGCCACGGGCTCTATCTCTATTCCGCCGCCGAGACGCTGGGTGTCTCCCGCGATGAGCTGATTGACCTGCTGCATGCGGGCAAGATGAAATATTCCTCCATCTTCAACTATCCGACGCTGACCTGGGCCGACATGGGCGCTGTCGGCTGGCTGGTGGACGGGGCGGCGATCATGAATCAGGTGCCGCTGCAGCGCACCAGCTACGGCCCTTATTCCCGCGCCATGATCCGCATCTGCAAGGAAGAGAGCTTCCACCAGCGGCAGGGCTACGACATCATGATGAAGATGGCGAAGGGCACGCCGGAGCAGAAGGCGATGGCGCAGGATGCCTTGAACCGCTTCTGGTTCCCCTCGCTGATGATGTTCGGCCCCTCGGACAAGGACTCGGTGCATTCCGCCCAGTCCATGGCCTGGAAGATCAAGATGAACACCAACGACGAGCTGCGCCAGAAGTTCGTCGACCAGACGGTGCCGCAGGCGGAATATCTCGGCCTCACCGTTCCCGATCCCGAACTGAAGTGGAATGAGGAAAAGGGCGGCTATGATTTCAGCGAGCCGGACTGGAGCGAGTTCTTCGCCGTCATTTCCGGCAATGGCCCCTGCAACGAGGAGCGCCTCGGCGCCCGCGTCAAGGCCTGGGAAGATGGCGCCTGGGTGCGCGAGGGGCTGATGGCCCATGCGAAAAAGCAGGACGCACGCCGTGCGGCGGCGCGGGTCGCGGCCGAATAGACCAAGGCCGGTGCGGCGCCTGAGCCTTCCAGGCGCCCGGCAAAAAACAGTCTGATTTCAACGTGTTTGCGGGAGGACGCGGAACATGTCCAGCGAATGGCCCCTTTGGGAAATCTTCATCCGTGGCCAGCATGGCCTCAATCACCGCCATGTTGGCAGCCTGCATGCGCCGGACGCGGACATGGCCATCCGCCATGCGCGGGATGTCTATACGCGCCGCAATGAGGGCGTCTCCATCTGGGTGGTGAAGTCGGAAAACATCACCGCTTCCGTGCCTTCGGAAAAGGGGCCGCTGTTCGAGCCGTCCAACAGCAAGGTCTACCGTCACCCGAGCTTCTACGACATTCCCGAAGAAGTGGGGCACATGTGATGGCCAGCGCGACACATCAGGCAGCGCTGTTCGAGTGGCTGCTGCGCATGGGCGACAACGCGCTGATCCTCGGGCACCGGGTGTCCGAATGGTGCGGCCACGGGCCTGCGCTGGAAGAGGATATCGCGCTTGCCAATCAGGCGCTGGATCTCATCGGCCAGTGCCAGCTGTGGCTGGGGCTGGCGGGCGAGGTGGAGGGCAAGGGCCGCAACGCCGATGCGCTCGCCTATCTGCGCGATGCCGGCGCCTTCCGCAATCTGCTGCTGGTGGAGCGCCCGAATGGCGATTTCGGCCACACGATGATGCGCCAGTTCCTGTTCGATGCCTTCCATGTGGAGCTGCTGGATGCGCTGAAGGGCTCCAGTGAACCGCGTGTGGCGGAGATTGCGGCGAAAGCTGCCAAGGAAGCGGCCTATCACCTCGACCGTTCCGCCGCGCTGGTGATCGCCCTTGGCGATGGCACGGAGGAAAGCCACGCCCGCATGGCCAGGGCGCTGAAGGCGCTGTGGGCCTATACCGGCGAGATGTTCATGGATGACGAAACGGATGCAGCGCTGGCCGCTTCCGGCGTTGTTCCGCTGCCTTCCAGCCTCAAGGCGGGCTGGGATGCAACGGTGGGCGCCGTTCTGGCGGAAGCCGGGCTTGCCCATCCGGGCGAGGCCTGGCAGCACAAGGGCGGCAAGCGCGGCACCCATACGGAGCATCTGGGCTATATTCTGGCCGAAATGCAGTTCCTGCAGCGCGCCTATCCCGGCGCAACATGGTGAGTGCCATGGCCAGCGTGCGTCATCCTGATGTGGCGGAAGTCTGGTCCTGGCTCGCCGAAGTGCCGGACCCGGAAATTCCGGTGATCAGCCTCACCGATCTCGGCATCATCCGGGATGTGGCCTGGCAGGATGAAACGCTGGTGGTGACGGTGACGCCCACCTATTCCGGCTGCCCGGCAACCAGCATCATCAACCTCGACATCGAGGCGGCGCTGCGGGCAAAGGGCATCACCGATCTGCGGCTGGAGCGGCGCCTGTCGCCGCCCTGGACGACGGACTGGCTGACGCCGGAGGGGCGCGAAAAGCTGCGCCAGTATGGCATCGCCCCGCCCATCGACGGCACGGCGCCCGATGGCCGTGTTGCCGAGCAGATCGGAAGCCGCGTGGCGCGGCTCGTCTCCGGCAGCAACCTTGCGATCACCTGTCCGCGCTGCGGCTCGGCGGCAACGCAGAAGGTCAGCCAGTTCGGCTCGACCCCCTGCAAGGCCAGCTACCGCTGCACGGACTGTCTTGAACCCTTCGACTATTTCAAGTGCATCTGAGGACGCAAGCCATGGCCCGTTTTCATCCGCTGACCGTCACCGGTGTGCGCCGCGAAACCCGCGATGCGGTGGTCGTCACCCTTGCCCCGCGCGAGGAGGACCTTCCGCTTTTCGGCTTCACACAAGGCCAGTATCTGACCTTCCGCCGCGCGTTTGACGGCGAGGAGCTGCGCCGCAGCTATTCCATCTGTGCGGGCCTTGATGAGGGCGTGCTGAAGGTGGGCATCAAGCGGGTGGATGGCGGGGCCTTTTCCACCTGGGCCAACGAGGCGCTTAACCCCGGCGACGTGCTGGAAGCCATGCCGCCCATGGGCCGCTTCTTCACGCCCATCGACCCGGAGGCGGGCCGCCAGTATCTCGGCTTTGCCGGGGGCTCGGGCATCACGCCGGTGCTGTCGATCATCAAGACGGTGCTGGCCCGCGAGCCGCGCTCGAAGTTCACCCTCGTCTATGCCAACCGGCAGATCAGCTCCATCATGTTCCGCGAGGAGCTGGAGGACCTGAAGAACCTTTATCTCGGGCGCCTTTCCGTCATCCACGTGCTGGAGCAGGAGGGGCAGGAGATCGACCTCTTCACCGGGCGGATCGACGCGGAAAAGATGAAGGCGCTCTTCACCCACTGGATCGACGCCAGCGCCGTGGACACGGCTTTCATCTGCGGGCCGGAGCCGATGATGCTGACCATCGCCGCCAGCCTGCGCGAGCATGGGCTGGATGACAGCCAGATCCGCTTCGAGCTGTTCGCCTCCGGCCAGCCGGGCCGGGCGAAGGCGCCCGCCGTCTCCCGCAACGCCGTTGCGCCGGGCACGGGGACGCAGGCCTCCGTCACGCTCGACGGCCTGACCCGCAGCTTCGAGATGGGCCGCGATGGTGAGACCATTCTGGAAGCGGCGCTCGCTGCCAGCCTTGATGCGCCTTACTCCTGCCGGGCGGGCGTGTGCTCCACCTGCCGCTGCAAGGTGCTGGAAGGCGAGGTGGAAATGGCCGTCAACCACGCGCTGGAAGACTATGAGGTGCGCGCCGGTTACGCGCTCTCCTGCCAGGCCCGCCCGCTGACGGACAAGGTGGTGGTGACTTACGACGAATGAAGCCTCTCAAGGCCTGATGCACCGGCATTCCGGAGCCTTGGAGTAACCCGCCTCTGGCGGGCAGGAGGATGATGACAAAATACGAGCTCTTTTCTTTCGTCATGGTCGGGCTTGTCCCGGCCATCTGCAAGCTACTGACTTGTGTAGATCCTCGGCACAAGGCCGAGGATGACGATGGAGAGGCCTCAGGTTTGTCGGCAATCTATGACCCGCTTCTGGCGGGCAGGATTATTGAAAGAAGGAAATGCCCATGACTGCCGCCCCGCGCCGTCTTGAAAGCCATGTTTGCGGACGCTGGATTGCCGGAACCGGCGAGGGCCAGCTTCTGCGTGATGCGGCCACCGGTGCGCCGGTGGCGCAGGTGGATTCCACCGGCCTCGACTTTGCCGCCGCGCTCGACTACGGGCGGCGGACGGGCGGGGCGAAGCTGCGCGCCATGTCCTTCCACGACCGGGCGGCAATGCTGAAGGCGCTCGGCCTCTATCTGATGGAGCAGAAGGAAGCGCTCTACGCCGAGAGCCTGCACACGGGCGCGACCCGCGCCGATGGCTGGATCGACATCGAGGGTGGCATCGGCACCATGCTGACCTTTGCTTCCAAGGGCCGGCGCGAGCTGCCCAACACCCGCGTGCTGACCGATGGCGATGTGGAGCCCCTGTCCCGTGACAACAGCTTCAGCGCCCAGCATATCCTGACGCCGCTGCGCGGTGTCGCCGTGCACATCAACGCCTTCAACTTCCCCGTCTGGGGCATGCTGGAAAAGATCGCGCCCACCCTGCTGGCGGGCGTGCCCTGCATCGTCAAGCCGGCAAGCCAGACCGCCTATCTGACCGAACTCTGCGTGCGCCAGATCATCGCCTCGGGCATTTTGCCGGAGGGCGCGCTGCAATTGATCTGCGGCAGCGTCGGTGATCTTCTCGACCATGTGACCGGGCAGGACGCGGTGACCTTCACCGGCTCCGCCTGGACAGGCCGCAAGCTCAAGGCGCATCCGGCCATTGTCGCCAATGCGGTGCGCTTCACCATGGAGGCCGACAGCCTCAATGCGGCGATCCTCTGCCCTGATGCTGCGCCGGGCACGCCGGAGTTTGACCTCTTCGTCAAGGAAGTGGCCCGCGAGATGACAGCCAAGGCCGGGCAGAAATGCACCGCCATCCGCCGGGTCATGGCCCCGCGTGCCCATGTGGAGCCGCTGATTGATGCCCTGCGCGAGCGCCTTGCGAAAACGCTGCCGGGCCTGCCGGGCGAGGAGGCAACGCGCATGGGCGCGCTCGCCAGCCTCGACCAGCGGCAGGAAGTGCGCGAGCGCATCGCCGAACTTCAGGCGGACGCCGAGATCGTTGCGGGCAACCCGGATGACGTGCGCCTTGCCTCGGGCGATGCGGAGGCCGGTGCCTTCCTCAACCCGGTGCTGATGTATTGCGCGAGGCCCTTCGAGGCCGGCGCCGTGCATGATGTGGAGGCCTTCGGGCCGGTGTCCACCGTCATGCCTTATGATGATCTGGAAGAAGCCGTCGAGCTGGCGCAGATGGGCAAGGGCTCGCTGGTGTCCTCGGTCTTCACCGATGACCCGCATGTGGCCGAAGAGATGGTGCTGGGCCTTGCGCCCTTCCATGGCCGCGTGCTGATCGGCAACCGCGCTTCGGCCAAGTCCTCCACCGGCCATGGCTCACCGCTTGCGCCGCTTGTGCATGGCGGGCCGGGCCGGGCAGGGGGCGGCGAGGAAATGGGCGGCATGCGCGGCGTGAAGCATTATATGCAGCGCACCGCCGTGCAAGGCTCACCCCGGCTGCTCTCTGCCGTCACGGGCCGCTGGATCGAGGGCGCGGAGGCGCGGCAGGGCGTCCATCCTTTCCGCAAGTCCCTCGCAGAGCTTGTTATCGGCGACCAGATCGTCACCGCCGCCCGTGAGGTGACGCAGGAGGACGTGGAGCATTTCGCCCATTTCACCGGCGACACCTTCTACGCCCACATGGACAGCGAAGCGGCCAGGGCGAACCCCTTCTTCGACGACCGGGTCGCCCACGGCTACCTCATCGCCTCCTTCGCGGCCGGCCTGTTCGTCGATCCGGCACCGGGCCCGGTGCTGGCCAATTACGGCGTCGACAACCTGCGCTTCCTGACGCCGGTCTATTTCGGCGACACATTGCAAGTCCGCCTGACCTGCAAGGAGATCAACCCCCGCGCCAATGCCGAACACGGCGAAGTGCGCTGGGACTGCCAGGTCACCAACCAGTCCGGTCAGGTGGTGGCGCAATATGACGTGCTCACCATGGTCGCCAAGACATGGCCGCCGGTGGCGGAGGTGGCTAAGGCGGCGGAGTAGGGGGCAACGCCCTTGGCCACCATCGGCGCCTCCCCACCCACCGCGCCGTCCCGGCCCCCGTGCCGGGACCTGTCAGGGGCGCAGTGCGGTTGTTTTTTGCGGCTATCGCCGGGAGAAAGCGCCTGATGCCGGAAGGCTGTGCCCGCCTTACAGGCCCCGGCACAAGGCCGGGGCGGCGCGGAGAGGGCTTACTGCAATCCATAACGGCGGCAGGCTGAGGTGAAGTGGCGTCGCAAGGAGCTACGCTTTTCGCGCCGTCCCCGCCTTGTGCGGGGACCCGTAAGGGGCGCAGCGCGGTTGTTTTCTGCAGCTATCGCCGGGAGAAAGCGTCTGATGCCGGAAGGCAGTGCCCGCCTTACAGGCCCCGGCACAAGGCCGGGGCGGCGCGGGGAGGGTATGAGGCTTTGCGGCCACTCCGGCGGGGGCTCCGGGCGGAGAGGGTGTGAGGCTTTGCGGCCAATCCGGCGGGCGCTCCGGGCGGAGATCATGGCAACGCCCTTGGCCTCCATCGGCGCTTCCCCACCCACCGCGCCGTCCCGGCCTCCGTGCCGGGACCTGTCAGGGGCGTAGTGCGGTCCGTCTTTGCGGCTATCGCCGAGCGAAAGCGTCTGATGACGGAAGGCAGTGCCAGCCTGACAGGTCCCCCGCCAGTTCCTCATCCAGCATTTCGCTTATGGTTTCGCATGAATGTGGGTTTGTGGCTGCTGCCAGAGGCCCGGCTCACGAAGCTTGGAAGAGGTGCTGCGCCGGAGTACGATCAGCCCTCATGAAAGAAGAGCCCAGCATGCCGCAGCGCCCCGGAGCGGAGCCTGTCACCATCCGCACCTCAAGGGTGGCGGAGATTGATGCCTTGGCGAATGCCACGGGCCGCTCCCGCAATGACATCGTCAATCAGGCGATTGAACAATATCTGGATGTCAACATCTGGCAGATGGAGCGGATCGAAGCCGGGATTGCCGCGATGCGTGAGGGCGGCGTTCTACCTGCCGGGGATGTTTTCGCAGCGATAGCCGCGAAACATGGCTGGGCCCTCACCTGACCGCCTTGATCCCCTCCAGGATCAGCGTCGTGGCGACGCCGGCGTAGTCTTCGCGGCTGATGCGGCCGCCGTCGCGGAACCACATGTAGACCCAGTTCATCATGCCGAAGAGGGACATGGTGACGGGCATCAGCAGCGGGCGCTCGCGGCTGTTGAGGTCCGGGTTGATCAGCTCCAGCACGCTGGAAAAACGCCGCACGATCCGGCGCTCCAGCGCGGTGATGCCGGCCTTCTGCTCGTCCGAGAGGGCGGAAGTGGCATTGAGCTGGACCTTGTGCTGGTTGTCCGCGCCCCGGTAGTTCTCCAGAACCGTGCCGACCAGCCGCCGCAGCCTGTCGCCGGGGGGCAGGGAAGGGTCATCGGCGGCCTCGATGGCCTCATCCAGCGCTTCAAGATGTGTGACGATGATGGCGTAGATCAGCGCGTCCTTGCTCGGATAATAATGGTAGAGCAAGGCCTTCGACACCTGCGCAACGCTGGCGATCTGGGACATGGAGGCTTTTTCCATGCCCTGCTCGGCGAAGACCTGCGCTGCCTTGTCCAGAATGCTGCGCTGCTTCTCTTCAAAGTCTGCTGCCCGCGTGCGAGCCATCTTGCTGTTCCTGTTCATGACAAACGGGCGGATTGCGCGTTGTTTAGCCGATCCGCCCCCGCTTGTCAGGGGTTCGCCCCAGGGCTGTGATGCCGCAGGGGCTTGATGTATTCCTGCCCGGGCTTTTTAAGCCAAGGCGCTGAGATGCTGGCGCATCACGCCTTGGACCGCTCAAGCGCCGCACGGTCTTTTAGTCCTTCGGCCTGTTGTCCACCACCCGCTTGGCCTTGCCTTCCGAGCGGGCGACGCCGCCGGGAGGCGTGATGTTGATGCGGGTCGAGACGCCGACCACGGCCTTGATGTGATGCGACAGCTCTCCGGCGGAGGCCTTGCGGGCATCGTCGCCTGCCATCTCCGCCGTGCATTCCACATGCACGGTCATGGTGTCCATGCGCCCGTCGCGGCTCAGCTCGATCTGGAAATGCGGGGCAAGGCCCTTGCACTTGAGGATCTGCTCCTCGATCTGCGTCGGAAACACGTTGACGCCGCGCAGGATGATCATGTCGTCGCTGCGGCCTGTGATCTTTTCGATGCGCCGCATGGAGCGGGCGGTGCCGGGCAGAAGCCGCGTCAGGTCGCGGGTGCGGTAGCGCACCATCGGCAGGCCTTCCTTGGTGAGGGTGGTGAACACCAGCTCGCCCATCTGACCATCGGGGAGCACCTCACCCGTCACCGGATCAATGATTTCCGGGTAGAAGTGGTCCTCCCACACATGCAGGCCGTCCTTGGTCTCCACGCATTCCTGCGCCACGCCCGGCCCCATGATTTCCGACAGGCCATAAATATCGACCGCGTGCATGTCGAAGGCCTGCTCGATTTCCTCGCGCATGGCGTTGGTCCAGGGCTCGGCGCCGAAGATGCCCGTCTTCAGCGAGGACTGGCGCGGATCGAGCCCCTGACGGCGGAACTCATCGAGGATTGCCAGCATGTAGGACGGGGTGACCATGATGATGTCCGGCTGGAAGTCGCTGATCAGCGTCACCTGCCGCTCGGTCTGGCCACCGGAAATCGGCACCACGGTGCAGCCCAGCCGCTCCGCGCCGAAGTGGGCGCCAAGGCCGCCGGTGAACAGGCCATAGCCATAGGCATTGTGCAGCATGTCGCCCGGCCGCCCGCCGGCAGCGCGGATGGAGCGGGCCACCAGATTGGCCCAGACGTCAATGTCATTGGCGGTGTAGCCGACGACCGTGGGCTTGCCCGTGGTGCCGGAAGAGCCATGCACCCGCGTCAGCTTGTTGCGCGGCACGGCGAACATGCCAAAGGGATAGGTGTCGCGCAGGTCCTGCTTGGTGGTGAAGGGGAAGCGGGCAATGTCCTTCAGGCTTTTCAGCTCTTCCGGGTGCACGTCATGCTCGATGAAGCGCTTGCGGTAGAAGGGCGAATTCTCATAGGCGTGCTTCAGCGACCGCTTCATGCGGTGAAACTGCAGCGCCTCGATCTCGTCACGGGACGCGGTCTCGATCGGGTCGAGCGACTTGCGGTCCGGCGTCAGGTCTTCCATGGTCTCCTCCCCAGGATATCCAGTCAGTATTCGGCTTCTAGCGCGTTCGCGCAGGTGATTTACCGTCAGTTTCGGCCCTTGCAGGCTCGGCCTCTCCTCTTGCCGCAGCTCCCCTCTCCCCCCTTGAGGGGGAGATGCCCCCGTCAGGGGGCAGAGGGGGGGATGCAGCCTGTCCATTCATGCGAGAGGTGGTCCGTGCCGAGGCGCTGCCACCCCCCTCTGTCAGCTTGCGCTGACATCTCCCCCTCAAGGGGGGAGAGGGGGCTGCGGCGAGCCTTTCGAACAACAGTCCCTCCCAAAAAATCTTCCGTCCTTCAGTTCGTCTCTGGCGCCGCGCCCCCCACCCCTCCCCACGAGGGGGAGGGGGGCTGAGAGGCTGTGCCGTGAGCCGGTTCCTGTAAGAGGCTGCGGCTCAATCTGTTCCTTCCGGCGGGGCCTCTCCTCTTGCCACAGCTCCCTTCTCCCCCCTTGAGGGGGAGATGCCCCCGTCAGGGGGCAGAGGGGGGGATGCAGCCTGTCCATTCATGCGAGAGGTGGTCCCGTGCCGGGGCGCTGCCACCCCCCTCTGTCAGCTCGCGCTGACATCTCCCCCTCAAGGGGGGAGAGGGGCGCTGCGATCTGTCTCTCCAGCCTTACCCCTCGGGAATATGCGTGCCCTTGATGGTGCGGCAGTGGCCTCGGAATTCGGCGAGGTGCTGGCCGTCCTGGTTGGTGATGCGCACGTCGTAAATGCCCGAGCGCCCCTGCCGCGACACTTCCACGGCCTGCGCCGTCAGCCGGTCGCCGATGCGGCCGGGCAGGAGGTAGGTGATGGAACAGTGCTGCGCGACGGCGTGCTGGTTGCGGCTGTTGCAGGCAAAGGCGAAGGCGCTGTCGGCCAGCGTGAACAGATAGCCGCCGTGGCAGGTGCCGTGCCCGTTGGACATGGCGGCGGTGATGGTCATGCTGATCGTTGCGGTGCCGGGGCCAACCGCTTCAAGGCGCATGCCAAGCTCTTGCGTGGCAGTGTCGCCCTCCCACAGGGAGCGGGCGGAGGCTTCGGCGATGTCCTGCGGGGTCATGGCGCTGAGCGGTTTCATTGGCCCTTGAACTCCGGCTTGCGCTTTTCAAGGAAGGCGGTGACGCCTTCGGCATAATCGGCGCTGCGTCCGGCCTGGCGCTGCAGGTCGCGCTCCATGTCGAGCTGTTCGTCCAGCGAGTTGGTGGCCGCAGCCTGAATGAGCCGCTTGGTCAGGCCCAGACCCAGCGTGGGGCCGGCGGCGAGCGAAGCGGCGAGGGCTTCGGCTTCGCCCATCAGCGCGTCATCCTCCACGGCCTTCCAGATCAGGCCCCAGCTGGCGGCGGTTTCTGCGGGCAGGGGCTCGGCGGTCAGCGCCAGGGCCTTGGCGCGGGGCTCGCCCAGAATGCGCGCAAGGCTCCAGCTGCCACCGGCATCCGGGATGAGGCCGATCCTGGCGAAGGCCTGAATGAAGCGGGCGGATTTTGCCGCCAGAACGATGTCGCAGGCCAGCGCGATGTTGGCGCCAGCCCCTGCGGCCACGCCATTGACGGCGCAGACAATGGGCTTTTCAAGGCTGCGGATCAGGCGGAGCGTGGGATTGTAGAAGGTTTCCAGCGTGTGACCGAGGTCCGGCGCCGGGCCGCCCTTGCGCGGGTCGCGGTCGCCCAGATCCTGCCCGGCGCAAAAGCCGCGGCCTGAACCCGTCAGCAGCACGGCGCGCACGGCGGCATCCTCATGGGCGCGGGTCAGGCCTGCGCGCAGGGCAAGGTGCATCTCTTCGTTGAACGAGTTGAGCTTTTCCGGCCGGTTCAGCGTCAGGCGCAGCACGCCGTTGTCCAGCGCCGCCAGAACGGTGCTGGTTGCAGGTTGGGACCCAGTTTCTGGCCCAGATTCTGGCATGGTCTTTTCTCCTCCCGTCCGGGCCATGGGACCGGACATAAAAAGCTCTTGCATAAACCGACCGGCCGGTCAATGATAATCCTCGCCGGTCAGGGATGGGCCGGCGGGAGGACTTCGCAAGGACCGTTTGGACGGCTGCTCGCCGGGCATAGCCCGCAGGCAGCGCTGATCTGTGTCCCTGCCGTTATACCCCCGTTCGGGCTGGCCAGAGGAGTGGCCGTTCGGATGGGCCGCATCCCGAAGAGAGACATAGACCGGTCCGGTTTCCGTGGGAGGAGAGCATGAAGACCTATTTGACGACAACTGCGCTGGCAGTGGCGGCCGGGCTTGGCCTTGCCGCCAGCCTTGTCACTGGCGCACTTGCCGAAATCCGCATTGGCGCATCCATTTCCGCAACCGGCCCGGCGGCCTTCCTGGGCGACCCGGAAGCCAAGACGCTGGAAATGCTGGTGGAGGAAATCAACGCCAAGGGCGGCGTCAACGGCGAGAAGATCACCCTCATTTCCTATGATGACGGCGGCGACCCGAACAAAGCCCGCACCTTCGCCACCCGCCTTGTGGAGGATGATGAGGTGGTGGCCATCATCGGCGGCACCACGACGGGCACCACCATGTCGATCCTGTCGGTGGCGGAAGATGCGGAAGTGCCGTTCATTTCGCTGGCCGGTGCCATCGACATCATCAGCCCGGTAAAGCCGCACACCTTCAAGACCCCGCACACTGACCGCATGGCCTGCCAGAAGATCTTCGAGGACATGAAGAAGCGCGGCCTGACGAAGATCGGCATGATTTCCGGCACGGATGGTTTCGGCGCCTCCATGCAGGCGCAGTGCAAGTCTGTGGCCGGTGACTATGGCATCGAGATCATCGCCGACGAGACCTATGATCCCAAGGACGCCGACATGACGGCGCAGCTGACCAAGATCAAGGGCACGGACGGCGTGCAGGCGGTGCTGAACCCCGGCTTCGGCCAGGGCCCGTCCATCGTGACGCGCAACTACAAGCAGCTGGCCGTCGGCCTGCCGTTCTACCAGTCCCATGGTGTGGCCTCCGATGGCTTCATCAAGCTGGCGGGCGAGGATGCGGCCGAAGGCGTGCGCCTGCCGGGCACGGCGCTGCTGGTGGCGGACCTGCTGCCGGAAGGCGACCCGCAGAAGCCTGCGGTGGAGGCCTACAAGGCCGCGTTCGAGGCGCGCACCGGCACGCCGGTCAGCACCTTCGGCGGCTATGCCAATGATGCCTTCCTCATCCTCGTGGATGCCCTGGCGCGGGCAGGCTCTGCCGATCCGAAGGCGATCCGCGATGCCATCGAGGCAACCTCGGGCCTTGCCGGCACCACGGGCATCTACACCATGTCCCCCGAAGACCACCTCGGCCTCGACCTCTCCGCCTTCCGCATGCTGGAAATCAAGGGCGGCAAGTGGACGGTTGTTGAGTGAGGTGATGAGGGGGGGGGGGCTGCGGTTCCGGGCTCCGCTTGAGGCCTGCCGCAGCGCCCCTCTCCCTCCTTGCGCGTCAGTGCTTCTTCCGGACTGCCAGTCAGGCACCAATTTCTCTCCCCCCTTGAGGGGGAGATGCCCCCGGCAGGGGGCAGAGGGGGGTAACTGACCGTCCGCTTGTGAGAGAGGTTCTGCCGTACTGAGGCGCTGCTACCCCCCTCTGTCTGCTGACGCAGACATCTCCCCCTCAAGGGGGGAGAGGGGGCTGCGGCGAGAGGAGAGTGCGATCTTCTTGTTTGCGTCCAATGTGAACAGCGCCTTTGCTTTGGTGGGGCGGTGTCACTTCGGACTTCCAGTCAGGCACCAGTTCCTCTCCCCCCTTGAGGGGGAGATGCCCCCGGCAGGGGGCAGAGGGGGGTAATTGCCTGTCCGCTTGTAAGAGAGGTTCGGCCGTGCTGAGGCGCTGCCACCCCCCTCTGTCTGCTGACGCAGACATCTCCCCCTCAAGGGGGGAGAGGGGGCTGCGGCGAGAGGAGAATACCTTTGTTCTCCTCTCGTCTGCTGCACCTGCTGCAATGACCACTGCATATCCAGCCGGAGACTGACATGCCGGAACTGCTGCAATTTCTTTTCTCAGGGGTGACGGTCGGGGCGGTGTATGCGCTTGCGGCGCTTGGCTTCACCATCATCTACAACGCCTCGGATGTGGTGAACTTTGCGCAGGGCGAGTTCGTGATGCTGGGCGGGATGATCACCGTCTTTGCCCATCTTGCCGGCGCCCCGCTGCCGCTGGCGGCGCTGCTCGCCATCGTCATCACCGCGGGCCTTGGCGTTGCCATGAACAAGCTGGCGATCGAGCCCGCGCGCGGTGCGCCCGTGGTGTCGCTGGTCATCATCACCATCGGCGCGTCGATCTTCATCCGGGGCGCGGCGCAGCTGATTTTCGGCAAGCAGATCCACAGTTTCCCGGCCTTTTCCGGTGATGATCCGTTCCACATCGGCGGGGCGACCATCCTGCCGCAGAGCCTCTGGGTGATTGGCGGGGCGGTGGCCGTGTTCATCGGCCTGTGGCTGTTCTTCACCCGCACCCTGCTGGGGCGGGCGGTGCTGGCCACCTCCAACAATCCGCTGGCGGCGCAGCTTGTGGGCATCAACACCGGTTTCGTGATGACGCTGTCCTTCGCCCTGTCGGCAGGCATTGGTGCGCTGGCAGGCGTGCTGGTCACGCCGATCACGCTCACCTCCTATGACGTGGGCCTCGGCCTTGCGCTGAAGGGTTTCGCGGCGGCGATGCTGGGCGGCATGGGCAATCCGAAAGGCGCGCTGGTGGGCGGGCTGACGCTGGGCCTGCTGGAGGCGCTGACGGCGGGCTACATCTCCTCGCAATACAAGGATGCCGCCGCCTTCCTCGTCATTCTCGCCGTTCTCTTCTTCCTGCCGCAGGGCCTTTTTGGCCGCAAGGCCACGGAGCGGGTGTAAGCGATGCGACTGTCTTCCAAAGCAACGGCACTTCTCGTTCTGGCGCTGCTGGTGGCGCTGGCACCGCTCCTGTTCCCTTCCGGCTTTTATTACCGGGTGGGCGCGCTCATCTTCGTCAACGGCCTTGCCGTTACGGGCATCGTGATCCTGACCGGCTGGGCCGGGCAGGTCAGTCTCGGCCATGCAGGCTTTGCCGGCATTGGCGCCTATGCCTGTGCGCTGGCCCCCGTTCACCTCGGCCTGCCGCCGGTGTTTGCGGTGGTGCTGGGGGCGGTGGTGTCCGGGCTGCTGGCCTATCTGGTGGGCCGCCCGATCCTGCGGCTCAAGGGCTATTACCTCGCCATCGCCACGCTCGGCATGGGCATCCTGATTTCCATGGTGCTGAACAACGAGCGGGCGCTGACACGCGGGCCGGACGGCATCGACGTGCCGGAATTCGGCCTGCGCGCCGTGTTGAAAGGCATGGGGCTGGACCTGACGAACGGCCAGTTCTGGTATTTCTTCTGCGGGCTTTGCCTCCTCCTCGGGGCGTGGCTGGCGCTCAATCTCTACAACAGCCCCACGGGCCGGGCGCTGCGGGCGTTGCATGGCTCGGAAGTGGCGGCTGGCACGGTGGGCGTCGATGTGGCGGCGGCCAAGTTGCAGGCCTTCGTCATTTCCGCCGTCTATGCCTCCGTCTCCGGTTCGCTGCTGGCCCTGCAGAACAAGTTCATCACGCCGGATGTGGCGGGCTTCATGCACTCGGTCGAGATGGTGACCATGGCCGTGCTGGGCGGTGTCGGCTCGGTGATGGGCGGCATCTTCGGCGCGGCGGTTCTGACCCTGCTGCCGCAGGTACTGACCGTCTTTGCCGAATATGAGCAGCTGGTTCTGGGGCTGGTGATGATCCTGGTGATGATCTTCCTGCGGCAGGGGGTGATCCCGTCCATTCTGCGCAAGATCAGGGGAGGCGAGGGATGAGCCTTTTGTCGATCGAGGGCCTCGGCATCAGCTTCGGCGGGCTGAAGGCGGTGCATGACGTGTCCTTTGCGCTGAAGCCCGGCGAGATCGTCTCCGTTATCGGGCCGAACGGGGCGGGCAAGACGACGCTGTTCAACATGATTTCCGGCATCTACCAGCCGGGTGCAGGCAAGGTGAAGCTGAACGGCGAGGATGTGACCGGCATGCCGCCGCATCTGCTGGCCCGGCGCGGCATGTCGCGCACCTTCCAGAACCTGCAGATCTTCCAGCAGATGAGCGTGCTGGAAAATGTCACCGCCGGGTTTCACCTGAAGGAGCGCGGCTCCGTGCTGGCGGACCTCTTTGCCCTGCCCGCCTCCCGCCGCCGCAGCAAGGCGGCAGAGGAGGGGGCGCGGGCGCTGCTGAAACGGGCCGGGCTGGAGCGGGCGGCCGAGCGCGAGGCGGCCAGCCTCTCCTATGGCTCGCTGAAGCGGCTGGAAATCGCCCGGGCGCTGGCGCTGTCGCCAAAGGTGCTGCTGCTGGACGAGCCGGCGGCGGGCTGCAATGCGGTGGAGACGGAAGAGATCGACCATCTGATCGCCGAAATCGCCGCCGCAGGCACCGCCATCCTGCTGGTGGAGCATGACATGAAGATGGTCATGCGCATCTCGAACCATATCGTCGTGCTGGACCATGGCGAGAAAATCGCCGAAGGGGACCCGGCCGGCATCAGCCGCAACCCGGCTGTCATTGCCGCCTATCTGGGAGCTGATCATGCTGCTGGTTGAGGGCCTGCGTGCCCGTTATGGCCGGATCGAGGTGCTGCATGGCCTCGACCTTTCCGTCAATTCGGGCGAGACCGTTGCCGTGATCGGCGCCAATGGCGCGGGCAAGACCACGCTGCTGCGCTGCCTGTCCGGCGTGCACCCCCTTGCTTCCGGCTCCATTACCTTCCGGGGCGAGGCGCTGACAAAGGTGCCCTCGCACCGGCGTCTGGCGCGCGGGCTTGCCCAGTCGCCGGAGGGGCGGCAGATCTTCACCAACCTGACGGTGGAGGAAAACCTGCGGCTCGGGGCCTATCTTTTCGATGATGACCGGGTGGCAAAGGACATGGACGATGCCTTCCAGATGTTCCCGGTGCTGCGCGAAAAGCGCAATCTGGCGGCGGGCGGCCTTTCGGGCGGGCAGCAGCAGATGCTGGCCATGGCCAGGGCGCTGATGGGCCGGCCCTCGTGCCTCCTGCTGGACGAACCGTCGATGGGTCTGGCGCCGATCATCGTTGCCCAGATCTTCGACGTGGTGAAAAGCCTCAAGGCGCTGGATGTGACCGTGCTTCTGGTGGAGCAGAACGCCTTCGGCGCCCTGAAAATCGCCGACCGTGGCTATGTCATGGAAACCGGCCGCATCACCATGGAAGGCCCCGCCGCAGACCTCATCGCCGACCCGCGCATCCGCGAGGCCTATCTGGGAATTTGAGGGGGCGTGTTTGCAACGGACTGCCAGTCAGGCTCCAACTCCTCTCCCCCCTTGAGGGGGAGATGCCCCCGTCAGGGGGCAGAGGGGGGTATGCAGCCTGTCCGCTCATGCGAGAGCTGGTCCCGTGCCGAGGCGCTGCTACCCCCCTCTGTCAGCTTGCGCTGACATCTCCCCCTCAAGGGGGGAGAGGGGGCTGCGGCTTGTGGAAGCGCTTCCCTCTCATCTTCAGCGTACGGCCTCTCCGCTCCCCCTGCCCACGATGGCTACTGCATGCACACACCGTGCAGAAAGACGTTCCAGGGCTCTGGCACAAACTGGCCGCCGTTGTTTCAATGGCACGGCCTATCTGTTCCCCTCCCCTCAAGGGGGAGGGGAAACGAGAGGCCTCGGCTAGAGAAGCAAGCTACCGAAAATGCTTATCTTTTCCAGCGTCAAAGCAACGAGTTTGGCCTCTTCCTGTGCGATGTGTGAATCCAGTAGCCCACCAGGGGGAGGGGGGGCGGCAGGCGTCGTCTCGAAAAGCAAACGCATCATTGCGGGCCGTTTCCGGACGGTCCGGCTCTCCGGCCTCAGCCCTTGATCTCCACCTCGAACAGCGCGCCGCGTTCGGACGGGAGGCAGCGGGCTTGGCCGCCGTGGGCGGCGGCGATGTCCGCAACGATGGCAAGGCCGAGGCCGCAGCCGTTGTCCATGTCGAGGCCAAGCCGGAAGAAGCGGTCGAACACCCGCTCGCGCAGGTCCTCCGGCACGCCCGGCCCGTCGTCCTGCACGCTCAGCCGCACGGTTTCCGGCTGGAAGGTGAGCGTCACGGTCAGCTCGCCGCCGGGCTTCAGGGCGTAGCGGACGGCGTTGTCGAGAAGATTGGCCAGCATTTCCTCCACCATCACCGGATCGCAGGTGACGGGCCTTGCCTCCCCCTCCAGGGCAAAACTCACCGCAACATCGCGGCGCATCTGGATCTCGGCAAAGGCACGCACACGCTCGGCCACGAGGGCGGCGAGATCGGCCTGTGTGAACAGCGAGCGCAGGCTGCGGCCGCGCACCCGCTCCATCGACAGAAGCTGGTTGGTCAGCCGTCCGGTCGCCCTTGCCGAAACGGCGATGGCGCTCACCCGCTTGCGCAGCGTCTCCTCATCCGGCGCAGACAGGGCGGCTTCCGCCTGGCTGACGATGGAGGCAATGGGATTGCGCACCTGATGGGCGGCGTCGGAGATGAAGGCGGCGCGGATCTCGAAGGCCCTGGCGAGCCGCGAGAAGAGCGAGTTTGTCGTCTCCACCAGCGGCCGCAGCTCCTTCGGCACCCAGCGCCGGATGGGGCGCAGGTCGTCCGGCGTGCGCAGGCTGATGGCATTGCGCAGGTCCAGAAGCGGCTTGAGGCCCAGCTGGATGCCGAACCACAGGATCAGCGCGGCCGACAGGATGACGGTGCCCAGCAGCAGCAGGGATTCCGTCACCAGCTCCTGGCTCAGCGCGCTGCGCTGCGTGGTGGTCTGCCACACTTCAACGGTGACCCAGCCATTGAAGCGGGGATGGGCAATGAACTCCCGCAGCACGACCGCACGGACCTCGCTGCCGAGATAAATGCTGTCGAAGAAACTGGGCTCCCCGTTCTGCAGGCTGATGTCCTGCGGCAGCTGGGGGGAGTGGGAATAGCCGGTGACGAAACTGCCGCCCGGGCCGGTGATGCGGTAGTAGACCGGATCGCCCAGGGCGGCGGTCAGCTCTTCGAGGAGCGGCTCGGTCAGCATGTCGCCTTCGGAGATGATCACATCGCGGGAGATGGTCAGGGCGACCGCCAGCAGCGTCTTGTCATAAAGCTGGCGCGACAGGTTCTGCGCCGCTTCATAGCGGGCATAGGCGCCGAAGGCGGCAATGATGATGAGCGGCACGATCAGCAGCAGGAACAGCCGCGCACGCAGGGAGAGACGGTTCATGCGGGGTCCGTGTCCAGCATGTAGCCGAGGCCGCGGGCCGTCCGGATCTGCACGCCGCTGCCCTCAAGCTTGCGGCGCAGGCGGGAAATCAGCAGCTCGACGGCATTGGCCTCGACTTCCGCCCCGGTGCCATAGAGCGATGCGGTGATATGCTCCTTGGCCAGAAGCCGCCCCCTCTGGTCAAGCAGCAGCTCGAACAGGGTCAGCTCGCGGCGGGGCAGGTCCAGCCTCTCGCCATCCCGGTAGACCGTCCGCTGCTGCCGGTCATAGGTCAGGCTGCCGGCGGTTTCGATCTGGGGCGCAACCTGCGGGCGGCGGCGGGACAGGGCCCGGAGGCGGGCAAAAAGCTCTGCCATTTCAAAGGGCTTGACCAGATAGTCATCTGCCCCCGCATCCAGTCCGTTGACCCGGTCGGAGGTCTTGCCCATGGCGGTCAGTATCAGCACGGGCGTTGCATCCCCGCGCTGGCGCAGGCGCCGGGTGAGCTCTATGCCCGTCAGGCCCGGCAGGTTGACGTCAATGATGATGACGTCGCAGGTCTCTGTTCTGAGAAACTCTTCCGCGGCCAGTCCATCGTCGAGATGGTCGACTGCATGCCCCTGATCCTTCAGCGCATTCTCGATGCCCTGTGCCAGGCTCATGTTATCTTCGACGAGGATTATTCGCACCTTCGTGCCTTCTGTTGTCAGACAGGTTACGGACAGCAAACTTTCGTAATGTGCGATCAAGCAGACTTGACGAGGAGAAATCAAGTCCGCTCCCACCAGAAGATAAGAATTTGCTGCATCCTGATGCTGTTCAGGGGCCGGGGAGGAATGACCAATTGACTTTTTTCGCACTGACGCGCCAAGGCGCGAAGGATCCGGCTGCGGCGCTGTTTACAGCGGGACTGCAGGCCCCGGCGGCATGTGACCTGACCCCGGGCGCGGATGCGGCCCCGGCTTCCAGGGAAAAACCCCACTAGAGCCGGGATCTTGATGTCCTGGCTGTCCGGTGCGGCAATGCGTGCTGTCACGCCTTGCCATGCGCCCTCAAAATCTCATCACACATCTTGAGAACCTGCGGATCACCGCGGTGTTCACGGAGTTATGACCGTGATTGACACGTTACTGTCTGCGCTAGGCGCGCTTTTGTCTTTCCAGCACCTGTTCTACATGCTCATCGGTGTGTCCGTTGGGCTTGTGATCGGTGTCATTCCCGGCCTTGGCGGCATCGCCGGGCTGTCGCTGCTGATCCCCTTTCTCTATGGCATGAACGAGATCAGCGCGCTGGCGATGCTGATCGGGCTTGTGGCCGTGATCCCGACCTCGGACACGTTCTCCTCGGTGCTGATGGGCATTCCCGGCTCTTCCGCCAGCCAGGCCACCGTGCTCGACGGCTTTCCGCTGGCCCGGCAGGGGCAGGCGGCGCGGGCCCTGTCGGCCGCCTTCATCTCCTCCATGGCGGGCGGCGTCTTCGGGGCAGTGGTGCTGACCGGCTTTGTCGTCATCGCCCGGCCGCTGATCCTCTCCTTCGGCTCGGCGGAGCTGTTCATGCTGGCGCTCTTCGGCCTGTCCATGGTGGCGGTGCTGGCCGGG
>NZ_KB908241.1:0-8684 GCF_000382365.1 Pannonibacter phragmitetus DSM 14782
CGGCTGCCGCGCCAGCACCACAAGCATCTGAAGTCGACCAACATGCTCGAGCGCCTCAACGAGGAGATAAGACGCCGAACCTATGTCGTGCGCATCTTCCCCAACACCGAAAGCTGCCTGCGCCTCGTCAGGGCCCTAGCTGTCGAAACCAACGAAAACTGGATGGAGGCCAACCGCTACATCAACATGGACGATCTCAAGGAGCACAAAAAGCTCCAACTCCGAAAAGCAGCATGACCAGATTCATGGCCGCCCAAATTGCAGAACTTGACGCACACGACCTCCCCCCTTGAGGGGGAGATGCCCCCGGCAGGGGGCAGAGGGGGGTAATTGCCTGTCCGCTTGTAAGAGTGGTTCGGCCGTGTTGAAGCGCTGATACCCCCCTCTGTCAGCTTGCGCTGACATCTCCCCCTCAAGGGGGGAGAGGGGCGCTGCGGCAAAAGGAAGGCCAGATCCTCCTCCGTGCGTGCAATGCAAACACTGCCCTCAAGGGGAAGGGAAACGAAAGCCCGTCCAATCCCGCAAATCCCCCCCACCTCAAAACTTCGCAGGTGCGAAGATGCGAAGTCCGGTGGAGAGGCTGGCGAGGGCGTCCTGGCCAAGGGCCAGCATGGCCGGTTGCGGCTGGTTGGTGCCAAGACCGCGCACCTGGCGCACGTGGTTGACGGCGCTGTCGAAATCCGGAAACTGTTCCGGCAGGGCGAGGTGCAGATACAGCGCGATGACGGTGGCCGAGCGGCTGCGTCCGCCCCGGCAGTGCACCAGCACATGGCCGCGCCGGTGGGGCGGGTAATGCGGCTTGCCGGGGCTGTCCTGCGTCAGCATGCCATGCAGCGCCATGACGCCTGCCAGCAGGTGCTGCGGCGCGTTGCCCGGCCCGTCGATGAGGCCGATGTGGGTGCGGCGGATGGTTGTGCCATCGGAAAGGGTCAGCGGTGCCATTTCCACATTGACCGCAAGGTTCATGGTGGAGGTGACGCCCTCTGTGAGCAGCAGCGCCGGATCATCCGCCGCCACCTTGTTGCCGATGAACAGGGTGGCGCCGTGGGGGCCGAGGCCGCTCGCCACTTCACAGAGCACCGGCAGGCGGTCCTCTTCTTCTTCGGGCAGAAGGGCGCTGGCGGGGGGCATGCGGGTCATATCCATCTCCTGACCGGCTGCACCGGTCCCAATTGCAGGTCAAGTTCCGGCCCAAAGATCAGGCTGCGGCCAGTGTGCAGCCGGGGGCCAAGGGCGGCAGTGAGTTTTGGCATTGCTTCGGGCGCGGCAAAGGCAGGCACCACATGGCAGGCGCGGGTGTGGTCCGCAAGCCAGAGCGTGTCGCGCAAGCGGGGATGCACATTCCAGCCAAGCCATTCGGCATGGCCCCGCGCCAGCAGATCGGCGGCAGGCGTGCCGGGGGGCACGTGGCTGGAAAAGACGAAACGGAAGCCCTCGTCCGCCCGTGCCAACAGGCTGGCGGCAAGGCCGGATTCCGCATTGGCTTCCGTGGTGACGATCACGTCCGTGGGCTTATACGCCCCGCTGCGGCCTGCACCGGGCATAAGCGCGGCCAGCTCTTCCCGTGTGCCGGGATGGCAGATGCGCGATGGTGACTGCGCCAGCGCCTCCATTTCTGCAAGCACCACCGGGCAGGCGCGGGGCTTCAATCCCTCACGGGCCAGCGCCAGCACCACTTCCGGCCCGCGCCCGGCGGAAGGCACGGGCAGCACCGCGCCGCCGCGCACAGCCTCTGCCATCAGGCCAATCTGGTCCGCAAGGCTGCTGTCCCGGTCGCCATAGGAAGCGTCGGTGACGAGGCAGGCGGCGCGGGGCGGCGGGTCAAAGGCGAGAAGGCCGGACTCCGGCGTCCAGTCGCCCATGTAGAGAAAGCCGCAATCCGCCGCCACATGCAGCCAGATGCCGCCTGGCGCATGGCCGCTGCGGCCGGTGGTGAGGGTGAGCCCTGCGACTTCCGCAGTTCCGGCGAGCGGCAGCGGGTTGCGCGCGGCCTGCGGCAGCACCGCCTCCGGGATCTGCGCGAAGGTTTCCGCCGTTGCATAGACGGGCGGGCGGCCCAGCCTTGCCCGCAGCTGCAGGGCACCGGCATGGTCCTGATGGGCATGCGAGAGGCACAGGGCATCCACAGGGCCAACACGGCTCACATCCGGCAGAACGCCGGGTTCGGGCCCCTCGCCAAGGTCAAACAGAATGCGGCGGCCGCAGGTTTCCAGCAGAAAGGCTGCGGGCAGCTTGCCGCCCGCGCCGCTGATGATTTTCAGTTCTGCCAAGGCAGGGCTCCCTTCGGCAGGCGGGAGGAGAACAGCGAGGCGGTGCCCATCAGCAGCAGAATGACAACGATCATCAGGCAGCCAACTGCCGCCGCCAGCGTCGAGGAGCCGCCTTCCTCAAGGAAGACGATCATCGGGCCGATGGTGCGGGCGCCGGAGGAGACGAGCAGGATGGAGACCTGGATCTCGTTCAGCGCCGTCATGAAGACGATGATGCCGCCGGCAATGGCGGAAGGCGCCAGCATGGGCAGGATGATGTCCTTCATCCGGGCGAGGAACCCGGCACCGGCAACACGCCCCGCTTCTTCCAGCGACCGCTCGATCTGGGCAAAGCCGCCCATCACCGGACGCAGCGCGAGGGCGAGGAAGTTGGAGAGATAGGCGGCCAGAATGATCCAGACCGTGCCATAGATGCTGACGTTGATGAAGGGCAGGGGCCTCAGGAAGAAGAGGATCATGGCCACGCCCAGCACGATGCCCGGCAGCGCATAGGCCAGCTCCGCCGCCAGCTGCACCAGCCGCACAAGCGGGCCTTTGTGCCAGCTGAGGAAATAGGCGAGGAATACCGCCATCACCACCAGCAGCACGGTGGCGGTCAGCGTCAGGCCGAAGCTCGTCAGGAAGGCTTGCCGGATCGAGGCATGATGCAGCAGCGCATTGGCGTAGTTCTTCAGCGTCAGGCTGGCGAATGTCAGCTCCTGCCCGAAGCCGCTGACCAGCGACGTGGTGACGAGGGCCGAGAGCGGCAGCAGCAGGGTGAGCGCAAGGAAGACCCACGCCCCGGCTTCCGCAACAATGCGGCCCCTGCCGAGGGAGAAGGTGACCGGCTGGCCGAGGCCATCGACCCTGAGATCCCCGCGCCGGGCCATCCATCCGGCAAGGCCGAGGCCTGCCACGGTGAGGGCGGAGAGCAGCAGGGCGAGCGCGGCCATATCGGACAGGGCCGAGGGGCCATAGCTGTTGAGCTGCTGGTAGATGAGGGTGATCAGCGTCGGGAAGCGGGCCGGTATGCCCAGCATCGCCTGAATGCCGAAATTGCCGATGGCCGAGACGAAGGCGAGCGCGGCACCGGCCATGATGCCGGAGCGGGCAAGCGGCAGGAGGATGGTGAAGAGCATGCGCCGGTTGCCAGCCCCGGCAGCGCGGGCAGCCTCCGCCAGGTTCTGCGGAATGCGGCGCAGGGTGGCGCGCACGGTGAGGAACACCAGCGGTGCATTGTATAGCCCCAGCAGCAGGATGATGCCGGTGGCGGAAAACATCGGGTGCCGCGCCCCTGAAGGCAGGGCAAGGCCGAGCGCGCCCAGCAGCGGGCTGGAGGGCGAGAAGGCCTGCACCCAGGCAAGGGCGGTGACCTGCGGCGGGATCATCAGCGGCAGCACGAAGCAGAAGATCCAGGCGGTCTTGCCGCGCATGTTGGTGTGCACGGTGAGGATGGCTGCGAGCGTGCCAAGGGCAACCGCGATCACCGAGGACAGAACCGCGACCTGCAGCGAATTGAGCGCCGCCGTGATCACCCGGCCCTTGAGGTAGAGCGAGGACAGACGGTCAAGATCGATCACCCCGTCCGGCGCAAGGCCGGCCATGGCGAGGCGGGCGAGAGGGGCGAAGGAAAGCAGCCCCACGAGAATGGCCAGCCCGCCAAGGACCAGCCAGTCGGCGCGCAAGGGGAGCGCCAGACGGCGCCCCCCCGATGCGGAAAGAGTGATGTCGGACATGCCTCAGCCGCCGAAGATCTCGGTGAACCTGGCGCGGGCGGCAGCGTCGGTTTCGACGGCCTTGTCCGCATCCACCGGCAGCAGCTTGATGGTGTCCAGCTTGGGGAAGCCGGCCGGCGGGGTCATCGCCGGGTCGATCGGCAGGTTGCCCTGCTTCACCACCAGTTCCTGGCCTTCCTTCGACAGCAGGAAGTCGATGAAGGCCTTGGCGGCATCCACGTTCTTGGCCGTGGACATGATGGCGGCCGGTTCGGTGATGAAGGAGACGCCATCCTTCGGGAAGATGAAGTCCACCGGCGAGCCGCTGGCCTTGGCGCGCATCACGTCGGCATCGACGACGATTGCGTATTTGGCCATGCCGCCTGCAACCGCCTTCAGGGCCGGGCCATTGCCGCCTTCCGGGGCGATGCCCAGCTTGGCGAGGCCTTCATAGAACTCCCAGCCGATGCCCGGCACGTTGACGACGCTGTGCATGTGGTTGAGCGCGGCGCCCGAATAGAGCGGGCTCGGCACGGCGATCTGGCCCTTGTTGTCCTCGTTCAGCAGCTCGGCCCAGGTCTCCACCGGCTTGGCGTTCTGGGTGTTGTAGGCAATGCCGGTGGACATGATCTTCGTGCCGAAGAACATCTTGTCCTTGTCATAGGTGCTGGCGTCATAGCCCTCCACCTTGGCTTCCGGATAGGCCATCAGGCGGCCTTCGGCCTTGAGCTGGCCCAGGTTGATGGTGTCGGCCACCAGCAGCACGTCCGGCTTCACGTCGCCAGCGGTGATTTCGGCGCGCAGCACGTTCATCAGCTGGCTGGTGCCGTTGCGGGTCCATTCAACCTCGATGCCCGGGTTCTTCGCCTTGAAGGCGTCAACCGTCTGCTGGGCAATTTCCGGCGACTGGGAGGTGTAGAGCACCAGCGTTCCGGCGTTTGCCGTGCCGGCCATCAGCATGAGAGCAAGTGC
The DNA here is from genome assembly GCF_000382365.1 of Pannonibacter phragmitetus DSM 14782. Taxonomy (GTDB): domain Bacteria; phylum Pseudomonadota; class Alphaproteobacteria; order Rhizobiales; family Stappiaceae; genus Pannonibacter; species Pannonibacter phragmitetus. The sequence continues at coordinate 4,937 of NZ_KB908241.1, forward strand.
AGAAAGAAGGCGCATGGTCAGGTCCTGTCGTCTTTGGGGGGTGAAAGCCGGGCGGGGCATGTCAGCCCGCATCCGGAATGATCCAGCCGTCATCGGCCCGGACATGGATGACGCTGCCGCCCGGCAGCGCGAAGTCACCGGGAGCCTGCAGCGTCAGCTGAAGGTCCGGCATGGCGTGGGGGTGGAAATCCACCTGTGTGTGGGAGCCGCGGAAGATCACCTGGGTGATGGTGGCGGCAAAACCGTCTTGCGGTGCGGGCGCAATCACCAGCTCGCCCGGATGCACGCAGAGGCTCACCTTTGCCTGCTGCTGCTGGCCGGAGCGGGCGCGCACCTCGTGCCGGTGGCCGAAAATCTCCACCATGGCGTGGCCTGCGCGGCCAGAAGGGGTGGCATCCGTGCCCGGCAGGATCAGGCCGCCGCCGATGAAACGGGCGACCATTTCGTTCTGCGGCTCGCGGTAAAGCTCGCGCGGCTTGCCGAACTGCATCACCCGGCCCGCCTCCATCACCGCAATGCGGCTGGCAAGGGCCATGGCTTCGGACTGGTCATGGGTGATGTAGATCATGCTGGCGCCGGTGCGGCGGTGAAAGTCGAGGAACTCGCGCTCCATGGAAGCGCGCAGGTGCACGTCGAGATTGGCCAGCGGCTCGTCCAGCAGCATCACGGACGGGTTGGCCGCAAGGCAGCGGGCCAGGGCAACGCGCTGGCGCTGGCCGCCGGACAGATCAGACGGGGCACGGCTGCCAAGCGCCTCCATGCCGACGGTGGCCAGCGCCTCGCGGCAGCGGCGCGCCCGCTCCGCAGAGCTGACACCGGCGACCTTCAGCGCATAGCCGACATTCTCTTCCACGCTCATGTGCGGCCACAGGGCGTAGTTCTGGAAGACAATGCCGATGTTGCGCTGTTCCGGCGGCAGGCTGGCGGCAGGGGAGGCAACCTCCCGCCCGCCAAGGCGGATGGAGCCCGCTTCCAGCGTCTCGAAGCCCGCGATCAGCCGCAGCATCGTCGTTTTGCCGCAGCCGGAGGGGCCGAGAATGGCGACGAATTCCCCGTCGTTGACCGTCAGGGACACCCCGTCCACCACCCGCTTGCCGCCATAGCTCCGGACAATATCCGTCAGTTCGATTCCAGCCACGTGCCGATCCTGAAAAATGAGCAATCTCAGTCATTTAATGCGCTTGATCACAGATAAAACTTGATCTGCACACGTGTGCACATTACAGCTGTTATGCTTCGGTTTTATGACGGGGCCAGAGGTTGCAATCCGGCAGGGATGCCAGTGTGCGGACAGTGCGCGGCCAGTGCGCAGAAACTGCGCAAACATGCGGGGAGAGGTGAATGAGCAAGGCCGGTTTTGTGACCGCAGCCGATGTGGCGAAGCTTGCGGGCGTGTCGCGCTCGGCCGTTTCGCGCACTTTCACGCCCGATGCCTATGTCTCCCCGGCGGTGCGTGAAAAGGTGCTGCGGGCGGCGGATGAGCTGGGCTACCGGGTGAACCGGCTGGCCAAGGACCTGCAGACCTCCCGCTCCAGCATGGTGGCGATTGTCGGCGCCCGCTTTTACGAGCCCTATGTGGCCGGGCTGCTGGATGACCTCAGCGCTGCGCTGATCGGCAAGGGCCTGCATGCGCTGCTGCTCAATGCCTCGTCGCAGGACATGACGGCGCTGCTCAATCTGGTGCTGGAATACCGGGTGCGGGCGGTGATCGTGCTCTCCGGAGCCCCCCCGCGCGAGCTGATCGACCAGTGCCTGCGCGCCCGCCAGCGCATGATTCTCATCAACCGCCACATGGAGAATGTGGAGGCAGGCGCGATCGAGACCGACGACCGCATGGGCGGACGGATGGCGGCAGAGCGCCTGCTGGCGGCGGGGCGGCAGAGGCTCTGCGTGGTGCGCTCCGGGGCCGACACCCCCAGCCAGCGGCGCCGGGCAGCGGGCTTTCTGGAGCGGCTGGACGAGGAAGGCATTGCCTGCGAACGCTGGGTGGCCGGGCGCGGCAACTATGAAGCAGGCTGTGAAGCGGCCCGCAGCCTTCTGCGATCCTCAGGTCCAGCTATTGCCCCGGCTATTGACGGCGTCTTCGCCGCCACCGACCGCACGGCCCTCGGCTTTCTCAATACGGCGCGGTTTGAAATGGGCGTATCCGTGCCGCAGGACGTGTCGGTGATCGGCTTCGACGACATCCCGGAAGCTGCCTGGTCCTCCCACAACCTCACCACCATCCGCCAGTCCGCACCGGATGTGGTGGCAGCGGTGCTGACGCTGCTGGCCGAAGAAGACGAAGACGCAGGCCCCCGGCGCGTGGCCATTCCGGTCAGTCTGGTGGAGCGGGGGACGGTGTGAGGCCAGCATGCGATGGCCCTGACTCGGCGGAAACCGGCTCTGACTGCGAAGCTCGGGTCAACCGTTAAACTATCGATATCAATGACTGTTGATGGTGTAGAGGTGTTGTCGAAATACATCCCGGGACACTGCCCTATGGAAGGCGCCGGTTTTACCTGTGAGTCGCCTTGATTTTCTTTTGACCTTGCGCAAACAGTTCTCAAGGTTCTGAATTTCCGGATTTTTTCCAAGGGGCGAAACGTGAAGGGCTATGCTGCAAAAGGTGGGTTACTTTCCTCCGTTTCGTATCTCCATATTAAAAGAAGCAATCTCAATGCGCTGACGGCCGGACTCACGGCGGCCTCTCTTGTTGTTTCCCAGCTGTCCCCCGCATTCGCGCAAGTCGTGCTGCCCACAGATGGCTCGGTTGCATCGGGTTCTGTTTTCATCGGCTCCAGCGGGCCGGTGATGACGGTGACGCAGGGTAGTAATCAGGCAATCGTCAACTGGGGCAGCTTCTCGATCGGGCAGGGCAATACGGTCCATTTCGTTCAGCCGGATGCCTCTGCCTCGATTCTGAACCGTGTCACTGGTGCCACCGCTTCCACCATTGCCGGTGCCCTCAACGCCAATGGTCAGGTCTATCTGATCAACCCCAACGGCATCACCATCACGCCGACAGGCCGGGTTACGGCGGGCGGCGGCTTTGTGGCTTCGACTCTGGACATGTCGGATGAGGATTTCCTCAAGCGGCAGTACCGGTTCTCCGGCAACGGGTCGTCAGCAAAGGTCAGCAACGAGGGTGTGATCACCATCGGGCGCGGCGGCTATGCGGCGCTGATCGGCGGCACTGTCCGCAATGACGGGCTGATTGCCGTGCCGATGGGCAAGGTGGGGCTCGGCTCCGGCGAGCAGGCAACGCTGGACCTGTCCGGCGACGGCTTCCTGCAGGTGGCCCTGCCCACGGCGGAGGGCGCCGAAGGGGATGGCGCGCTCGTCGAGAACAGCGGGCAGATCTCGGCCGAAGGCGGCACCGTGGTGATGAAGGCGGCCACCGCCCGCCATGCGGCACGCCATGCGGTCAACCTCTCCGGCTCTGTCGAGGCAGACAGCATCTCGGGCAGCGATGGCAATATCGTCATCGGCGGCGGCGAGGGCGGCAAGGTCACGGTTTCCGGCAAGGTGGCGGCGAAGTCTGCCAGCGGCAAGGGCGGCAAGATCACGGTCACCGGCCAGCAGGTGGCGCTGAAGGGCGCGCAGATTGATGCCTCGGGCGCCACGGGCGGCGGCACGGTGAAGATTGGCGGCGGCTGGCAGGGCACGGGCACCACGCAGCGGGCCGAGACCACCAGCATTGATGCGGCCAGCATCATCCGCGCCGATGCCACGCAGAGCGGCAACGGCGGCACGGTGGTGGTCTGGT
>NZ_KB908241.1:8784-23929 GCF_000382365.1 Pannonibacter phragmitetus DSM 14782
CCCAGAGTGCAGGTTCCACCGCCCAGACAACCCTCACCCAGCCGTCCACCTCCGGGCCGGTGATCAATGCGCCTGGGCCGAGTAGGATATTCGACTTCACCTCAAGCGGTGCAGGGAATGATCTAAGGCGCTTCACGAAGTTGGATGGAACAGACATTCGGATTAACAGTGGTCATGCGTATAACTGTACAAAGACGGTATTCGCCTGACACTCTGAACTTCCGTGCCATTGGGGGTGCCGTCAGGGCGGATCTTGCCAGGCTCAGCCGGGATGCCCTCGTGGCTGTTTTTCTCCCGCCGGGTCACGTGCCAATTCCGTCTGGACACGTCATGAACAGATCAACATTCATACACGTCCAGCTTGCTCAAATGACATGACAGCACGGCCGCTATTTATTATCGTGGCACTGGCTTGAGTGGCCCGCAGATTTTAAGAATGGACGGTTGAGTGGCCTGATTCTTTCCAAGAAAAACGATAACAATATTGATTATCTGTTCCCTATTGGATGCTTCCGGTCATGAATGGAATCTCTTCAGATCCGGTTTGAGGCCCGCAGGGCAGGGTTGTTCTGCCTGACTGCGCGGTTCTGCAGGCCCGGCGGCTGGAAGACTGTGCCCCGAGGGATGTCCGGGTGAGTTGTGTTTGGACTGTACATGCGAAGCGCGCGAGGGATGGAATGAGCAAGTGTGATCACGTGACGCGCCCCACCCGCCTGACGGCCTGGCTTGCATCAACTGCGCTTGTGCTGCAGCCTGCTGCCGCAATGGCGGGTGATGGTCTTCCCACGGGCGGTCAGGTTGTCTCCGGCCCGGTTGCCATCGGCGTGAGCGGGCCGGTGATGACGGTGACGCAAGGTTCTGATCGAGCCATTGTCAACTGGCACGGCTTTTCCATCGGCGCGGGCAACTCGGTCCATTTCGTTCAGCCGGACGTGTCTTCGGCTATCCTCAACCGTGTCACCGGCAGCGCCACCTCGACGATCGCCGGCGCGCTCACCGGCAACGGTCAGGTCTATCTCATCAATCCGAATGGCATCACCATCACCTCCTCCGGCACGGTCAATGCGGGCGGCGGCTTTGTCGCGTCCACGCTGGATATCTCCAACGAAGACTTCCTGAAGGGCCTGTACCGGTTCTCCGGCAACGGGTCGTCCGCCGGTGTCAGCAATGAAGGCGTGATCACCATCGGGCGCGGCGGCTATGCGGCGCTGATCGGCGGTACGGTCAGGAATGACGGGCTGATTGCCGTGCCGCTCGGCAAGGTGGGCCTTGGCTCGGGCGAGCAGGCGACGCTGGATCTGTCCGGCGACGGTTTCCTGCAGGTGGCTCTGCCAACGGCAGCAGGGGCGGAAGGCGACGGCGCGCTGGTTGAGAACAGCGGGCAGATTTCCGCCGAGGGCGGCACGGTTGTTATGAAGGCGGCCACCGCCCGCAATGCGGCGCGCCATGCGGTGAACCTGTCCGGCTCTGTCGAGGCAGACAGCATTTCGGGCAGCGATGGCGAGATCGTCATCGGCGGCGGCGGGGGCGGCAAGGTCACCGTCTCCGGCAAGGCGGCGGCCAAGTCTGCCAGCGGCAAGGGCGGCAAGATCACGGTGACCGGCCAGCAGGTGGCTCTGAAGAGCGCGCAGATTGATGCCTCGGGCGCCACGGGCGGCGGCACGGTGAAGATTGGCGGCGGCTGGCAGGGCACGGGCAGCACGCAGCGGGCCGAGACCACCAGCATTGATGCGGCCAGCATCATCCGCGCCGATGCCACGCAGAGCGGCAACGGCGGCACGGTGGTGGTCTGGTCAGACGGCCTCACCACTTTTGCAGGCCTGATCAGCGCGCAAGGCGCAGGCGCAGGCACTGGCGGCGAGGCGGAAGTCTCCGGCAAGGCGGTTCTGTCCTACACCGGCCGCACGGACCTTTCTGGCCCCGGCGGCTTCGGCAACCTGCTGCTGGACCCTTACAACGTCACCATTTCCAACGCCGCAGACAGCGGCATGAACGGCTTTTCCGCGAATGCCGATGACAGTGTGCTGAATGCCGGGACGCTGGCCACCGCGCTCGCCACAGCCAATGTGATCGTGACGACCGGCGCCGGCGGCAGCCAGGCGGGGGACATCACGGTCGTGGATCCGGTGACCTGGACCGCTGCCACAAAGCTCACCCTGTCCGCCTTTGGCAACATCGCCGTCAATGCCAATCTCACCGGAGCCACGGGTTCGTCGCTGGTGCTGCGGGCAGACAACACCGGCACCGGCACGGGCACGGTCACCTTCGGTTCGGGGATCAAGGCCACGGCCTCGGGCGGCCTCTCGGTCTATTACAATCCGTCCAGCTACACCGCCCCGACCTCCTATTCGGCTCTTGCAGGCACCAGCACGGCCGTCACCGGCTACATGCTGGTCAATACGCTGCAAAATCTGCAGGACGTCAGCACCAGCCTGTCGGGCAAATATGCCCAGGGCCGCGACATTGACGCGAGCGCTTCTGCCAGCTGGAACAGCGGCCTCGGGTTCACCCCGATCGGGAGCTCCTCGGCGAACTTTACCGGAATATTCGACGGGATGGGGCATGTCATTTCCGGCCTGACCATCAACCGGACCACCCCTTTTACCGGTCTGTTCAGCTATACGGCGAATGCAACCTTGCGCAATATCGGTCTGTCCGGCGGATCCGTGACGGGCGGGACCAGCACGGGGGCCCTCGTCGGCATCCTGGGCGCAGGAAGCACCGTATCGAAGTCCTATTCAAGCGCGACGGTGACTGGCACCAATACGATCGGCGGCCTGGTCGGCAACGTCAACAACGGCAAAATCGAGGACAGCTACAGCACCGGTAACGTGACATCATCCGGTTACCCAGTCGGCGGACTGGCCGGAATAGCCCAAGGCAGCTCCGCCAGTATTACCCGATCGTACGCGACCGGAGAGGTCAAGTCTACCGCAGCCACCGGCGCCGCCTATGCGGGCGGACTCGTTGGGCAATTTCAGAGCAACGCTACCATATCCCAGTCTTACGCGACGGGAAAAGTGACCGCGACCGTGTCCGGCGCGGGCGGCTTGGTGGGGAGCGGAACGGCCGGAACGATCACTGAATCTTATGCGACGGGAGTCGTCAGTGGGGGCTCCAATACGGGAGGCCTGGTTGGCGTTGGGGGCAGTTCCCTTGCCGTCACCAAATCCTATTCGACTTCAGCTGTCACAGGCACGACCGCCGTTGGAGGATTGATCGGATCGCTGGGCGGCAGTACTGCACGTATTACAGAAAGCTATGCGACCGGTGCCGTCAGCGGCACCACCAATGTGGGCGGACTGATGGGGTCGCTCACCAGCACCGCAAGCGTTTCAGCAAGCTATGCGACTGGCGCCGTCAGCGGGACCACCACCGTGGGTGGGCTGATCGGCAACATGGCGGGAACGGCATCTCTCTCCTCCTCCTTTTTCGATTCCACGACCACGGGGCGCACGGCCGGCGTCGGAAGCAACAGCTCGGCCACCGGCGTGACGGCCCTGACCACCGCCGAGTTCCAGGACACCGCCGGCTTCATGGCGGCCGCCTCCACCTGGAGCTTCACATCCACCTGGGCGCCTTCAAGCACCGGCTATTATCCGCAGCTCTATGCAGTCAATCCGGTGATCACTGTGACCGGCGGCACCAGCAGCAGCGTTTACGGAAGCAGCACCGGCACCCTGTCAGGCTTCACCGGCAGCAGTGGCGGGCCGTCTGCCTATGTCTTCGGCCCTTCGGGCGACAGCATCACGCTTACGGGCCTCTCCCTCGCGGCCAATGCCTCTGCAAACGCCGGCACCACCGCTACGGACTTCGACCTTAACACCAGCCACACCAGCACGGGCGGCGTCACCTACCGCGTCTTCGTCTACGGGTCTGGCACAACGACGGTCACAGCCCGTCCCATCTCGGTCACGGCTGAAGCGCAGTCTGTGGTCTATGGCGATACTCTGCCCACGCTGACATATACGGTCGGTGGCTCCGGTCTGGTGAATGGCGACAGCCTCGCCGGAGCGCTGGCGACACTGGCTTCGTCCACTGCGAATACCGGCACTTATGCGATCACGCTGGGTACGCTGGGCAACGCCAATTATGAGATCACCTATACAGGAGCGGACGTGACGGTCACGGCCCGTGCCATCACCGTGACGGCTGACGCGAAGTCGATGGTCTATGGCGATACGGTGCCCACGCTGACCTATACGGTCGGCGGCTCCGGTCTGGTGAATGGCGACACGCTCACCGGCGCTCTGGCCACGGCTGCCACCTCCACCTCGAATGCGGGCAGCTACAGCATCACGCAGGGCACGCTTGCGGTGCCGTCCAACTACACGCTGACCTCCTTCACGGGCGCGAACCTCGCCGTCACGCCCGCAACCCTCACCGTGACGGCAGCGGATGGTTCCATGGTCTTTGGCGGCAGCGTGCCGGTTCTGGGCTATTCGGTCTCTGGCTGGAAGAACCAGCAGACGGACAGCCTCCTCACGGGCGTCAGCGTCACGGCCAACGCCACTTCCGCGTCCGCCGTGGGCAGCGGCTACATCACGGCGGCTTCGGGCGGCACGCTCTCCGGCGCTGCGGCAGGCAATTACACGCTGACCTACCGGCAGGGACAGTTTACCGTGAATGCAGGCAGTGGCGGCAGCACGCCCGCACCGCTGCCCCCTGTCGCCGTTGATCCGGCCCTGCCGCCGCCGCCCGCCGTCATCATCACGCAGCCGGTCTTCAATCCGGTGTTTCTGATGGTGGCAAGTTTCGGGACCGGTCTTCAGCAGGGGGCGGTTGTGTCCACGGCCCAGCCACAGGCGATCGTCAGCGCGGCCGCTTCGGGCACTGGCCCCTCCGGGGGTGCGGGCTCCAGCGGCAGCATGACGGACCTGGATCTGCAGCTGACAAGCGGCATGTGCCCGCTAGGCCCGGACTTCACGATCTCATGCTCCTCGAACTGATGCCAGCTCCCGGCACGTCGTTTCAGCCCCCCTCCCCACGAGGGGGAGGGGGGCTGAAAAGCTCTGCCAGAGTAACCGGGCTGCAGGCTTGCCACACGCACCGCGCCGTCCCCGCCTTGTGCGGGGACCCGTCATGGGCGCAAGGCGGTTGTTTTCTGCGGCTATCATCGATCGAAAGCGCCCGATGCCGGGGTGCGGTGGCAACCTGACAGGCCCCGGCACAAGACCGGGGCGGCGCGGAGCGGGCTGAAAGGCCACGCCCACTCACCGCAGCGCCCTCTCCCCCCTTGAGGGGGAGAGGGCGCTGCGGCAAAACGAAGCCCCAATCCTCCTCCGCGCGTCCAATGTAAACAATCCCCACGAGGGGGAGGACAGGGCGCCTCTCTCTCCATGAGGCGGCAGTGTTTACAACGGACTGACAGTCAGGCTCCCCGGTCATGGTTTGAAGGAAAGCCTGCGTTCTGATCATTCCGGCACAGCGTTTCAGCCCCCCTCCCCCTGGTGGCAGGGGAATCGCGTATGTCGAATAAGGGGTTGTTTTACTGAGGCAAATCGATTCATGAGTTCTCCGTCCCGGGAGGCTGTGATGAGTAGATTTGCCGCTTGTTTTGAAACTTTGCCTGATCCGCGCAGCAGCAACGTGCGCCATCCGCTCTCATCCTGACAAGGCCTCAATCAGGCGGAAAATCAAAAAGGCTGAATGGGACGAGGACGTCCTCACATCGCTCATCAGCCATATGCGATAGCCATCCCTATGTGGTGGAGGCTCTGGCGCGGCGGGCGGCGCCGGGCAGGGAAGGCATTGCCGACACCGAAGACAGCTGCCACGGCAACACCTCCGTCAGCGCGCCGCTGCCGCTGATCGACGATGACGCGAAAAGCCGCCCGGCTTGGGTGGAAACCGTGCCGCCGCCGATGCCGCGATGTGCCTGCAGGCGCTGGACAGCGCACTGCAACAGGCGCCCGCCGGACTGCGCAAGGCTGACTGAACCGGCAGGAGGCACCACAGGGGCCTGTCCGGCAGAGCCACGGCCCCGCCCGCCGGGGCGGCTGCGGCCCGCCGTTTCACGTCACCCGCCGGTGCTGATCCGCACGGTGGTGGGCACCTTGTGCTCATGCACTTCCAGCACGCAGTCGAAGGGCGTGTTCTGGCGCAGGGCGGCGCCGAGCGCGGGCAGGTTGAGGCCTTTCTCCGTCAGGGCGCGCACTGCCGGGCCGGGCATCAGGCGCGTAGCCAGCAGGGCAAGGCGGCCGGGAATGCGGATGTGGCGGTCCGGCCCGGCTTCCGTGTGCTTGGTGATGTGAACGGGGTTCATGGCCTTCATCCTTCCGGTGAGAGGTGGGGGGAGCGGGGTGCATCAGGGGCCCTGCCATACTGGCTCAGCACCAGCCGGATGATGCCGTGCATGGCCGCCAGATCCGGCAGGCTGCCGAGGGCAGCTTCCGATACGAGGCCCTGATAGAAGGCGAGGACGAAGCCGGCGAGCGTTGCGGTTTCTTGCGGCAAGAGATCCGGCCTTGTGCGGGCGAGCTGCGCGCGCAGCGCATCGCGGATCCGGCTGCGCCCCTCCTGAAATATCTTCAGCAGATCCGGCCGCACCGCCACCTCGGCATGGATCATCGGCGTCGCCCGGGCGCGGCCATCGCTGGCGGCAGCCTTCAGATCGGCAAGGAACTGGCCGATGACCTCATCAAAGCTCAACACTTCTGCGGCCGCCGTGATCGCCTCCGCGCTTTCCGCCGTGCTGGCGGTGATGCCATCGGCGATCAGGTCATCCTTGGTCCTGTAGTAATTGTAGACCGCCCCGGCGCTGAGGCCCGCTTCGGCAAAAATCTCGCGCATGGTGGTGGCCTGAATGCCCTTGCGTGCAAAACACCGCGCCGCCGCCGCACGGATCTGCTGACGGCGCTCCTCAAGTTTTTCCGGGCTGATGCGGGGCATGGCTCACTCATATAAAACGGACAACCGTTCTATATTAAACTTCCGATGCCTGCGCAAGAGGGCAAAAGCGCCTCACCCCTGCGCCGGCTAACGCCGCAGGAGCCAAAGGAACGATGGGCCGCCTAGGAGGGCGGCGAGGAGGCCGGGGGAGAGGGGCCAGGGCCAGGCGAGGGTCTGGCTCGCCCATTCGGCCAGCGTCATCAGCAGCGCGCCGGTGAGGCCGCAGGCGATGCTGGCGCTGGCTGTGCCCCGGAAGCCAAGGCGTGTGACGAGATGCGGCACCAGAATGCCGATGAAGCTGACGGGGCCGGTGACGAGCGTTCCGGCGGCGGTGGCAAGGGCTGCGAGCGTCAGGCCGATGATGCGGGTGCGGCGCACGGACACGCCGAGGCTGATGGCGGCAGGCTCTCCCAGTGCCACCAGATCGACCCTGCGGCTGAGCAGCAGGCTCCCGCCTAGGCAGGCGCAGCCGGTGAGGGCGGCAGCCACGGCCACCGGCAGGCTGGTGGAGGAGGTGATGCCGGAGAACCAGCCGAGCAGCGCCGCCCCCCGCTGGCCGCCGCCGGCCATGACCAGCACAAGCAGGGCATTGGCGGTGCTGGCGATGCCCGCACCAATCAGCAGCATGCGTGCCGGATCAAAGCGGCTGCGCAGGGCAAGCAGGGTCACCGCCAGCATGGCGAGCCCCGCGCCGGTCAGCGTCACAGCCAGTTTCGCCGGGGCGCTGGCTGCGGGCAGAATGACGAGCGCCAGCGCCAGCGCAAGGCCTGCGCCATGGCCGATGCCGAGCAGGTCCGGGCTTGCCAGCGGATTGCGCAGCAGGCGTTGCAGCAGCAGGCCCGCGAGGGCAAGGCAGAGACCCGCACTGGCCGAGCCGAGCAGCGGCGGCAGGCGCCATTGCCAGATGCGGGCGAACTCCCCGCCGTCCAGCGCCAGGGACCAGCCGCCTGGCTCGCGGCCCACAACAAGGGCTGCGGCAAAAGCCAGGGTCAGGGCAAGGCCCAGCAGCAGCAGGAGGCGCGCTCCGGCCTTGCGCTGCGGTGCCTGCAGCTGAAAAGTCAGCGGCACGCTGCCCGCGGCACGGCGGGCGAGAAGGATGAGCAGAGGGCCTGCAAAGAGCCCTGCTGCGGCGCCCACGGGCAGATCTCCGGCAAAGGGCGCAAGTAGCCGCATGCACTGGTCGGCGGTGAGCAGCAGCAGCGCGCCGGTGAAGGCGGCGGTGGCAAGGCCGGGGTTTGCCCGCTGGCGGATGGCCCGGGCGAGGGCCGGGGCGGCGAGGCCAATGAGGCCGATCTGGCCGAATTCCGCCGTCACGCAGGCGGCAAGGCAGGAAACGAGGCCCAGCATCAGCAGCTTGACCATGCGCACCGGCAGGCCAAGGCTTGTGGCCCCTGCATCGCCCAGAGCCAGCAGCCGCAGCGGCCGTTCCAGCAGCCACAGGGGGATGATGGCGAGAAACGCCAGAACCGTGAGCCGCAGCGGCGCGGCCCAGCCGTTCTGTTGCAGCGATCCAGCCTGCCAGGTCAGCAGGTTGCTGAGAAAGTCGTGGTTGAACAGCACCAGCAGCGAATAGGCGGCATTGCACAGCAGGTTCACCATCACCCCGGCGAGCACCAGCTTCTGCGAATTGAGATGAGGCCCCCAGGCGATGGCGAGCACGGCGGCAAGGGCCAGTCCCGCCCCGGCCAGCGCCACGATCTGATAGCCCTGCGACCACAGGACGGGCGCCAGCACCAGCGTTGCGGCCATGCACAGCGCTGCCCCGCCGGTGATGCCCAGCAGCGACGGCTCGGCCAGGGGGTTGTTGAAGACGCGCTGGAACACGGCCCCGCCCAGCCCCAGCAGCGCCCCGGCCACCAGCGCCGCCAGAATGCGCGGCAGAAGGCTGTAGGTGAGGCTCAGCGGATCGGAGGTGCCGGTGATGGCCAGTCCCGCCAGCGCCAGCGCGGGCACCGCCAGCAGACCGGTGAGGAGAGAAGCACGAAGGGCCGCATGGGGCGGCATTGCAGCAGGAAGGCCGGGGGCGGGCATCAGGATTTTCTCTCCCGCGTCAGGTCCAGCACAGCTTTGGCAACGGAGCGGGCAAGATGCAGCTCCGACAGGCAGCCGCCGAAAGGATAGAACTGGCTGATGCGCGCAAGGCGGCCCTGCCGCACGGCGGGAAGCTGCTGCCAGATCTGGCTGTTGCCGAGCGCCCGTTCGGTCTGGGCCTCCAGCGAGGGGATGGTGATCCGGATGAGGATCGCATTCTCAAGCGGCATCAGCCGGTCCATCCCGGCCTGCGTGAAGCCGCTGGCATTGACCGGCCCGGTCCAGCCGTTGCTGAGCCCGAGGCGCGTCAGCACCGTGTCCGGCATGCTGCCCTTGCCATAGAGGGTGGCGCGCCCGCCGCTCTGGTCGGCCAGCAGAATGCAGACCGGCGGTGCATCGGGAAGGGTTTCCGCAAGATTGGCGGCAAGGGCGCTGGTTTCTTTGGCAATCCGGGCCAGCAGCGAGCTTGCGGCGGTGTCCGGCAGGCCTGCGGCTGCGGCGCATTGAAACAGGATGGCGGCGGAACGCCCGCCGCTGTCTCCTTCGGCCACCACCTCAACCGGCGCAATGTCCTTGAGAAGCGGCGTCATGAACAGGCTCGGCGCGCCCAGAAAGATCAGATCGGGCCGCAACCGGTCGAGGAGTTCCAGATTGACGGCCCAGAAGGGGCCAATGTCCTGCGTTTCCGGGGGCAGGGCCTGCGGCATGCGCTGGTTGAAATAGCCGGTGTCGGCCACAGCCAGCGGCGGCAGGCCAAGGGCCATGAGGGATTCCGCTGCCGCCCAGTCGATGGCCGCAATCCGCCGCCTGCCATCGGCGCGCAAGGACGCTCCGCCAAAGGGCAGCAGGGCAGCGGCGAGGGTGCCCTTCAGGGCGGCGGCAAGGAGCGTGCGTCTGTCCGGCATGCAATGAGCCCCCGCCGGAAGGTGATCCGGCAGGGATGCCTTTCTCAGAAATCGACGGTCAGACGGCCCATCACCGTGCGCCGGTCGCCCTGATAGCAGGAGTAGCTGGCGTCGCAGGTGGTGTAGTACTTCTTGTCGAACAGGTTGGTGGCGTTGATCTGCAGCTTGGCGTGCTCGTTGACGCGGTAGCTGGCTCCGGCATCAAAGAGGGTGCGGCTCGGCACGCTGAAGGTGTTGGCATTGTTGCCGAACACATCGCCCACGTGACGGATGCCCGCGCCCAGCGACGCCCCTTCCAGCACGCCGGAGGTGAAGGTGTAGTTCAGCCAGCCGGAGGCCTGATGCTCGGGCACCAGCATGGGCCGCTTGCCGACATTGCCCGAGGCCGCATCCTTGGTGATTTCCGCCTTGGTGTAGGTGTAGGAGGCGGTGAAATCCCAGTTGCGGGTGACGTTGAACCGGGCTTCCAGCTCAAGGCCGCGCGACTGGATCTCACCGGTCGCCACCGCCGTGCCGTTGGCAAGATAGTTCAGCACGTTGTTCTTGGTGATGTCGAAATAGGCGGCGGTGAAGAGGCCGTCAAAGCCCTGCGGCTGGTACTTGATGCCCGCTTCCCACTGGTTGCCCTGCGAGGGATCGAAGGTGTTGCCGCGCGCATCGACGCCGCCATTGGGCACGAAGGACTGGGAGAAGCTGACATAGGGCACCACGCCAAAGGCGGTGACGTAGCTGAGGCCCGCACGGCCCGAGAACTGGCCCACATCCAGCTTCGTGGTGGTGCTGGTCAGCCGGTTGTGCGTGTCCATGCTCAGCCAGTCATAGCGCCCGCCAAGCGTGGCGATAAAGCCGTTGCCGAACTTGATCTGGTCCTGCACGTAGAGGCCGGTCTGGTGGTAGCGCTCGGAATAGTTGATGAAGGCCGCCGTGGGCACCGGCACGCTGACGCCATAGACCGGCGTGAACGGATTGAGCGTGGGTGCAAGCCCCTGGAAACGCTTCACATCCGCATCGGACCAGCTGTAGTCGATGCCCATCAGCGCCTGATGGGAGGCGGGGCCGGTGTCGAACTTCGCCAGCACCTGATTGTCGGCAGTGAAGGCATCGAAGCTTTCGTCAAAGCGGCGGGCGATGCGGGTGACGCCCGAGGAATTCATGCCCGAGAGGAACAGGTTGTCGAGCAGGAAGTCCGTGTGGCCGTAGCGCACGTTCTGCTTCACCGACCAGGTGTCGTTGAAGCGATGCGCGAATTCGTAGCCGATGGTCTGCTGCTGCTGTTCGCTCTGGTTGAAGTTCGGGTCACCCAGCAGGATGTTCGTCGGCGTGAACAGCATGATGGTGCCGCCGCTCTCGTCGCGCAGCACCTGCCCGCTCAGGGTCAGGCTGGTGTCCATGCTGGGCTTCCAGGTGATCGCCGGAGCGATCATCAGCCGGTCATCGCCGATCTTCGAGCCATCGGAATATTTGAACTGGGTGTTGGCATCGCGCGCCGTGCCGATGACGCGGTAAAGCACCGTCTTGTCTTCGTTGAGCGGGCCGCTCAGGTCAAACTGCGCCTGCTTGCGGTCATGGCTGCCATAGTCGAAGGCGATCTGGCGGATGACTTCTTCCGCCGGCTTCTTGCTTGTCTTGTTGACCACGCCGCCCGCATCGCTCTGGCCGAAAAGCGCGGAGGAGGGGCCGCGCAGCACTTCAACGGAGTCCAGCTGGTAAGGGTCGGTGCGGAAGAAGCTGTAGCTGCTGGAAACCTGGCGCAGCCCGTCCATGTAGGAGCTGGTGGCCTGCGCATTGAAGCCGCGCATCATGATCCAGTCATAGCCCTTGGGGTCCGGGCCATAGGTTTCGATGGCGACACCCGGCACATAGCGCAGAACTTCGGTCACGCTCTGGGCATTCTGCGTTTCCATCTGCTTGCGGCCGACGACGGACACGGACTGCGGCACCTCGATGAGCGGCGCGTCCATCTTGGTGGCGCCGGTCACGTTGGTGGCAACGAAGGTGGTGGCGCCGTTGGTGTCGCCCTGCAGCTGGATCTTGTCCAGCGTGGTGCCGCTGGTGGCCGTGGCGCTGGTGCCCGCATCTGCTGCCGCGGGGTCATAGACCTGCACCGTGCCGGGGTTGCTGAAGCGGTAGGAAAGGCCGGTGCCCTGCAACAGGCGTGTCAGGGCTTCGGCCGCCGTCATGGAGCCGCGCACCGGGTTGCCCGCGCGGGTGATGGCCTGGTTCTCGCGCACCACAACGGCAAGGCCGGTAATGCGGCCAATGTCATTGACGGCCTGCGGCACCGGCTTGGCGGCGATGTTGAAGCTGAACTGCTGGCTTGCCGCCTGCGCCCTGGCTTCACCGGCTCCCGCCGTCATGATGGCCACCGGCGTCAGCAGCGTTGCCGCCAGAAGAAGTCCCGCCCGCCGCAGTCCGCCCGATTTGCCCAACCCGTTCAACGCCATGTTATCTGTCCTCAATTCGCAAGGCTTTTGCACGGCGGAAGCCCCCTTCCTGCCGTGTCTCTATCCTCTTCACGGATGAGCGGCGGGCTTCATGAACCGGCGGGATGCGTTTTTTGTTTTTTTTGAGGGGGCGTTGGGGCGGATCAGCGGCAGATGAGAGGGTGCTGCCCCGCCACACACTCCGCGCCGTCCCGGACGGAGCGAAGCGGAGATCCGGGAGCCACTCGTTTCCAGAGCGGTGATATGTGTTCTCGGCAGAGAGGCTTGCTCTCGCCGGCCGTTTGCCGTTTCGTCAATTCCACCCACCGCGCCGCCCCGGCCCTGCGCCGGGGCCTGTAAGGCTGGTGCGGCCTCTCTCCTCGAGCACTTGCAGTGGCGGGGGCCACACTGCGTCCCTGACAGGTCCCGGCACAGGGCCGGGACGGCGCGGAGGGTGTGGAGCTTCTGCAGCGAATGGAAATCCGCTGCAGCGCAGAGGCTGCCATGAAGGCCGCCTCAATCTACCGCGAGATCACCGTCAGCCGGCCTGCGACTGAGGTGATGCGGAAGCCGACGGAGGATTGCAGGGCGGCGAGGGCGGCGTCGGTATCGTCCAGCGAAAAACTGCCGCTGACCATTTCGCTGGCCAAAGCATCGGAGGTGACGAGAATGCGGCCCTTGCGGTAGCGGCCGATTTCCTGCAGCACCGAACCGAGGCTGGCGCGGTAGAAGACGAAACGGCCGTTCCGCCAGGCCAGTGTCTCGTCAAGGTCCACAGGGCGGGGGGCGGAGACGCCCTTGCCGCCGAAATCCACCTGCTCGCCCGGCTTCAGCACGGCCTCAGCGCCTTCTGCGGTGACGGAAACGCTGCCGTGATCCAGCGTGACGGTGCCGCCGTCATCCT
Source organism: Pannonibacter phragmitetus DSM 14782 (assembly GCF_000382365.1). Lineage (GTDB taxonomy): Bacteria > Pseudomonadota > Alphaproteobacteria > Rhizobiales > Stappiaceae > Pannonibacter > Pannonibacter phragmitetus. The sequence continues at coordinate 21,939 of NZ_KB908241.1, forward strand.
GAAGGCGCACGTCGAAACGGGTGCCCAGAACCGTGATGCTGCCGCCTGCCGCTGCCACGGTAAAGGGGCGGGTTTCGTTGCGGACCACATCGAAAAAGGCCGTGCCGCGCAGCAGGCGCACGCGCCTTTCGCCGGGCGTGAAATCCTCTGCCAGCGCGCTGCCGGCATCCAGCAGCACGGAAGAGCCATCGGCAAGGGTGATGGCGGTGCGGCTGCCGCGCGGGCTGACGTAATCGGCGCGCAAGTCCTCGAAAAGTTCGGGCCGCTCCAGCCAGATGGCCCCGCCCAGAACCGCCAGCAACGCAAGCGCCAGCCCCGTCAGGCGCCGGGTTGTCCGGCGTCTCGCCTTGCGGGTGTCCATTGCTTGCAGATAGCGCTCCAACGCCTCACTTTCGGCCTCTGCCAGCCGCCGCCCCGGCGCTTCGGCGGCTTCCCAGGCCTGCGCGATGCTGCGGAAGGCCTCGGCATGGGCGCTGTCGGCCTGCCGCCAGGCTTCAAACTCGGCGCGCTTGCGGGCGGTCGGCGTCTGCAGCAGATCGACAAACCAGGCGCGGGCCTCGGCCTCGATGTCCCGTGCCGTGCGATGGGCCGGGCCTTCGCCGGGCGGAGTGGAAGGGGCATGGCTCATCTGCGTTCTTTCGCGTCCGCTCACCCGGCAGCAAGGCAGCTCTGGCAGGCGGCCATGGCGCGGGCCATGTGCTTTGCCACCATGCGCTCGGAAATCTCCATCACTGCGGCGATCTCGGCAAAGGTTCTGCCATGAATGCGGTTGAGCAGGAAGATGTGGCGCGTGCGTTCCGGAAGAGCGGCCAGCGCCGCATCAATGCCCGTCAGCCCCTGACGCGCCTGCAGGATCTCATGAGGCGTGGCGGGGGCGGCGGCATACTGGTCCGGCAGCAGGCCCTCCACGAAGGTGCGGCGGGTGTTTTCGGCGCGCAGATGGTCCACCGCCGCATTGCGGGCGCAGCGGGTGAGATAGGCCGGATCTCCGCAGCAGCGCAGGGGCATGCGCTCCCACAGGCGCATGAAGATGTCCTGCACCAGGTCGCAGGCCGCCGCCGTGCAGCCAACCTTGCGGTTGATCTGCCGTTGCAGCCGGTCCCGCTCGGACAGGTACAGCGCGGCAATTTGATCCTGATCTGACGGCATGCGCTTCAAGAACCCCATGCCGCAGGCGCGGCGGGAAAATGTGGACTGTGTCTGCAGATGTCCGGCAGACCCTCATGCACGGGTATAATACTGGTATTTAATAGTCAAGTTTATGGGGACTGAAAGGCCGTGCCGGGATGGCTAAATTGTCACCTTGCCCGAACGCCGTGGCTGGCTTCAAACATGATATATGAAACCCGCAGGATTACGGCGTGAGGCATATCTGATGACGGAGGCGATCAAGTCAGGCGGGCAGAACGATGCCGGGCACAGCAAGCCAGAGGCGAAAGCTCAGGCTCGGGAGCGTGCGGAAATCTGGCTGCGGGAGAATGCTGCGGCCCTCGAAAGCTCCAATGCCTGGGTGGAAGAGAACGGCCTTCCGTTGGACCAGTACCGGCAATTCTGATGGGAAAGCTTGGCGTTTGTCCGGATGCACACACCGTGCCTGAAACCGAAGACGTTTTAGGGAAAGCCTGCAGTGTGGGCGACTGGGCATAGCGTTTCAGCCCCCTTCCTCCTTGAGGTGGCAGTATTTGTAACGGACTGCCAGTCAGGCTCCAGTTCCTCTCCCCCCTGGTAGTGTGCTGAGAGTTCTGCAAATTCGCTGAGAGATGGCGGTCATGGCAGACTGGTGTTGTTCAAGTTCACCGTTTCCCGTGGAAGGAACGCCGCCATGACCAAGACCGAAGTTAAGACCGCCAGCGCCAGCGTCAAAGAGATTCTGCTTTCGCACCCAGACGGCCTGCGCGATGTGATCCGCGCCGTCATGCAGGAGGTTCTGGAAGCAGAGATGGACGAGGCGCTGGGAGCGGCGAAGAGCGAGCGGACGCCGGAGCGTCTGG
>NZ_KB908242.1 GCF_000382365.1 Pannonibacter phragmitetus DSM 14782
ATCTGGTCATAGGCCTTGGCAACCGCGCCGCCGGTCTCAGCCAGCGTCATCGTGATCGCCGCGGTCAGCGTCGTCTTGCCGTGGTCAACGTGGCCAATCGTGCCAATGTTGACGTGCGGCTTCGTGCGCTCAAACTTTTCCTTCGCCATCGGATTACTCCGCTTTCTCTAGTTCTTTAATGTCGGTCGATGGTTCAGGCGTACTTCGCCTGAACCTGGTCAGCAACGGCCTGCGGCACCTGCTCGTAATGGTCGAACACCATCGAGTACTGCGCACGCCCCTGCGACATGGACCGCAGGTTGTTCACGTAGCCAAACATGTTGGCAAGCGGGACCATCGCGGTGATCGCGGTCACAACACCACGGTCTTCCGTGCCGTTGATCTGACCGCGGCGGGAGTTCAGGTCGCCAATCACGTCGCCCATGTAGTCTGCCGGGGTCACGACCTCGACCTTCATGATCGGCTCAAGGAGCTTCGGACCGGCCTTTGCGATGGCTTCACGGAAGCCTGCGCGGGCAGCGATTTCGAAGGCCAGAACCGAGGAGTCGACGTCATGGTAGGCACCGTCGATCAGGCTTGCCTTGATGTCCACCATCGGGAAGCCGGCGAGCGGGCCCGAAGACATCACGCTCTCGATACCCTTGGTCACGCCCGGGATGTATTCCTTCGGAACAGAACCACCGACGATCTGGCTTTCGAAGGCATAGCCAGCACCCACTTCGTTCGGCTCAATGACGATCTTGATGCGGGCGAACTGGCCGGTACCACCGGTCTGCTTCTTGTGGGTGTAGTCCACTTCGGCGCGGCGGGTGATCGTCTCGCGATAGGCCACCTGCGGAGCGCCGATGTTGGCTTCCACCTTGAACTCGCGGCGCATGCGGTCGACGATGATGTCGAGGTGAAGTTCACCCATGCCGGCGATGATCGTCTGACCGCTTTCCTCGTCGGTCTTGACGCGGAAGGACGGATCTTCAGCTGCCAGGCGGTTGAGCGCGAGGCCCATCTTTTCCTGGTCGCCCTTGGTCTTCGGCTCGACGGCGATCTCGATCACCGGCTCGGGGAATTCCATGCGCTCCAGGATAACCGGCTTGGCAGGATCGCAGAGCGTGTCACCGGTGGTGGTGTCCTTCAGACCGGCGATGGCAACGATGTCGCCTGCATAGGCAACGTCGATGTCTTCACGGCTGTTGGCATGCATCTGCATCATGCGGCCGACGCGTTCCTTCTTGTCCTTCACGGTGTTCTGCAGGGACGTGCCCTTGTTCAGAACGCCCGAGTAAAGGCGGCAGAAGGTGAGCGAACCTACGAACGGGTCGTTCATGATCTTGAACGCCAGCATGGACAGGGGCTCTTCGTCGCTGGACTTGCGGATGATTTCACCCTCGGTCTTCGGATCGATGCCCTTGATCGCCGGAACGTCGAGCGGGCACGGCAGGTAGTCCACCACGCCGTCGAGCAGCGGCTGAACGCCCTTGTTCTTGAAGGCCGAGCCAGCGAAGATCGGAATGAACTCGCCGCTGATGGTGCCCTTACGGATGAGTGCCTTCAGCGTGTCGTTGTCCGGCTCATTGCCTTCCAGATACGCTTCCATGGCAGCTTCATCGACTTCGACAGCCGTCTCGATCATGGCATCACGGAATTCCTGGGCCTTATCAGCCAGGTCAGCCGGGATCTCGACTTCGTCCCAGGCAGCGCCCAGGCTTTCGTCACGCCAGATCAGAGCCTTCATCTTGATCAGATCAACAACGCCAGCGAACTCGCTCTCAGCGCCAACCGGGATCTGTACGCACAGAGCCTTGGCACCCAGACGGGTCTTGACCATCTCGACGCAGCGGTAGAAGTCCGCACCGAGCTTGTCCATCTTGTTGACGAAGATCATGCGCGGCACGCGGTACTTGTCCGCCTGACGCCACACGGTTTCAGTCTGGGGCTCAACGCCAGCATTGGCGTCGAGAAGGGCAACGGCACCGTCCAGCACGCGCAGGGAACGCTCCACCTCGATGGTGAAGTCCACGTGACCCGGGGTGTCGATGATGTTCAGGCGCTTTTCATTCCAGAAAGCGGTGGTCGCGGCGGACGTGATCGTAATGCCGCGTTCCTGTTCCTGCTCCATCCAGTCCATGGTGGCAGCGCCATCATGGACTTCACCGATCTTGTGGCTCTTGCCTGTGTAATACAGGATGCGCTCGGTGGTCGTGGTCTTGCCGGCATCAATGTGAGCCATGATGCCGAAGTTGCGGTAGTCCTCGATTTTGTGCGTGCGAGACATGACGTCAGCCCTTTTCCAGGATTACCAGCGGTAGTGAGAGAAGGCGCGGTTCGCGTCCGCCATGCGGTGCGTATCTTCGCGTTTCTTCACTGCGGAACCACGGTTGTTCGCGGCGTCGAGCATTTCGCCCGACAGGCGGTCCACCATGGTCGTTTCGTTGCGGTTGCGGGCTGCAGTGATCAGCCAGCGGATCGCCAGTGCCTGACGGCGGTCCGTGCGGACCTCCACCGGAACCTGGTAGGTCGCACCACCGACGCGGCGGGAGCGGACTTCCACCTGCGGCATGACGTTTTCGAGAGCCGCATGGAACACCTCGATGGGGTTCTCACGGGTCTTCTTCTCGATGATGTCGAAGGCACCGTAAACGATGCGCTCGGCCACGGACTTCTTGCCGTGATACATGATCGAGTTCATGAACTTCGTAACGACGATATCACCGAACTTGGGATCCGGAATGATCTCGCGCTTTTCTGCGCTGTGACGACGGGACATGCCGCGCGCTCCTTACTTCGGCCGCTTGGCGCCGTACTTCGACCGGCGCTGCTTACGGTTCTTGACGCCCTGGGTGTCGAGCACGCCACGGATGATGTGGTAGCGAACGCCCGGCAAATCCTTGACGCGGCCGCCGCGGATCATCACCACGGAGTGTTCCTGAAGGTTATGGCCTTCACCCGGGATGTAACCGATGACTTCGAAGCCATTCGTCAGGCGCACCTTGGCAACCTTACGAAGTGCCGAGTTCGGCTTCTTCGGCGTCGTGGTGTATACGCGGGTGCAAACACCACGCTTCTGCGGGCAGGCCTCCATGGCCGGCACCTTGTTCCGCTTCGGCGGGTCTTTCCGCGGCTTGCGGATCAGCTGGTTGATGGTCGGCATTCTGTGCCCTTTACCTCTGCCATCCAAAAATTCGTACGCTACCCTGCTTTTCACTGACTACGTGACAAACGTAATCGCGCCTCAGCCATGTTCGCACATGGGAGGCGCTGCGAAAACCAGAGGACCACGAGGTTAATCGCGGTCATGCAATCGACGCTTATTCGCCTTTTTTGAACCCGGCAGCGTTTAAGTTTTCAGGTTCCTTGCGTAGACCGCTGGAACACATCAGGACTTACCGCCTGCCCTTGGGATGGGCGGACACTACTCACGGCGCCCCCTGCCGTCAAGGGAAATCTCGGATTTCTGCGGGATTGGCCCGCCCTGCTCCGCCTTCGCCGCTGCAAGGCCTGAATCCGCGCATTTCCGCATCTTTTGTAACGTATGCACATGCGGAATTGTAATTTAATTATAGGGCCCAGGCATCCTGCAAGTCCGGGTCCTATGCCGGTTAACCGTGCCTTGCGAATCCTGCAGGGCTGTTCTGCACCCTTCTGAGCCGCAGAAACCCCGAATCCCCGGCGGTTTTTTCCGAAACAGGGACTCACTGCATGCAGAACCGGTTGTTTGCCTGTTAAGGAATCAGATCAGGGGAATCAAACCACCCTGCCCTGCCCCGATGCAGCTTGCGGGATCAATCAGGCCACTGCTGCCTGCCTGGGCTGCCAAACCTTCCTGCGCGAACGGTAAACACGCTGCAAACCCGTTCCCTCAAATGCACAGGGACGGCAGCTGGCCTGTTGCCCTCTGCCGTCCCCGGTCTTCTGACTGCGATTGCTGCGTCAGTCGCGGAACGTGATCACCGCCACGTTGCCCGACAGAGCGTCCTGATAGGCGCCCTCATAGGTCGGGTCCTCGGGCTCGCCCTCCAGCACGCCGATCTGGTCGAGCTCGGCCTCGGCAAAGCCCTCCCCTGCCAGCGCTTCCAGCGTCTTGCGCACGGCGCTGTCGTCGTCGGGGGCAGTCAGCATCACATGGATCGGCACCGCATCTTCCGGCCCGCCGTCTTCGCTGTCCCAGACCCGGCCAATCACCAGGAAGACCGTCGGCTCCAGCGGAGTATCATCGTCATTGCCAGCCATCACGGCCTCCTTCTTGATAAACGAAAGGCCGCACGGGTGGCGGCCTTTCTGGTTCATGGGTCCTGGGCCGCTTATTCGGCGGCGCCGGACAGATCCTCCAGCAGGCCTTCTGCGGCGCTGTCGCCCGAGCGCTTGCGGCGCTCGTCGAGGATCAGGTCGTCGCGGTGGGTCGCAATCTGACGGATGCGCTTCATCACGCCGCCGGTACCGGCCGGGATCAGACGGCCGACGATGACGTTCTCCTTCAGGCCGACCAGCGGGTCGATCTTGCCGTTGACGGCGGCGTCGGTGAGGACGCGCGTCGTCTCCTGGAAGGAGGCTGCCGAGAAGAACGACCGGGTCTGCAGGCTCGCCTTGGTGATACCCAGGAGAACCGGCACGCCCTTGGCCGGGGTCTTGGCGTCGTCGATGGCACGCTCGTTCGCCTCGTCGAAGTCGAGCTGGTCGACCTGCTCGCCCGAGAAGAACTCGGTCTCGCCCGGATCGGTGACCTCGACCTTCTGCAGCATCTGGCGAACGATCACCTCGATGTGCTTGTCGTTGATCACCACGCCCTGCAGACGGTAGACTTCCTGGATCTCGTTGACGAGATAGGCCGCGAGCGCTTCCACGCCCTTGACCGCCAGAATGTCGTGCGGTGCCGGATTGCCGTCGAGAATGTACTCACCCTTCTCGATGACATCGCCTTCCTGCAGATGGAAGTGCTTGCCCTTCGGGATCAGGTACTCGACCGGCTCCAGTGCCTCGTCATGCGGCTCCACGATGATGCGGCGCTTGTTCTTGTAATCGCGGCCGAAGCGGATGGTACCGCTGATTTCCGCGATGATGGCGTGGTCCTTCGGACGGCGCGCCTCGAACAGTTCCGCCACGCGGGGCAGACCACCGGTGATGTCCTTCGTCTTGGCGCTTTCCAGCGGGATACGTGCGAGCACGTCACCAGCCTTCACCCGGTTGCCCGGCTGCACCGACAGAATGGCGTCCACCGAAAGCAGCAGGCGGGCGTCACCACCACGGGCCAGCTTGCAGATCGAGCCATTGGCGTCCTTGACGACAACCGACGGCTTGAGATCCTGGCCGCGATGCGACGTGCGCCAGTCGATGACGACACGCTTGGTGATACCGGTCGCCTCGTCGGTGGTTTCCTGCACCGAAGCGCCGTCCACCAGGTCTTCGAAGTCGACCACACCATCCACTTCCGACAGCATCGGACGGGTGTAGGGGTCCCACTCGGCGATACGCTGGCCGCGCTTGACCGCATCACCATCGTCCACCAGCAGCTTGGCGCCGTAGGTGACGCGATGGACAGCGCGCTCGTTGCCGTCACTGTCAACGACAATGAGCGACATGTTGCGCACCATGGCGATCAGGTTGCCATCGCTGTCGCGGGTGGCGGCGCGGTTGCGGATCTTGATCGTGCCATCGACGTTGGATTCGATGAACGAGCTGTCCACCACCTGTGCCGTGCCACCGATGTGGAACGTGCGCATGGTCAGCTGGGTGCCCGGCTCACCGATCGACTGAGCAGCGATGACGCCGACAGCTTCACCGATGTTGACCGGCGTACCACGGGCAAGGTCACGGCCATAGCAGGTGCCGCAGACGCCCGTGATGGTCTGACAGGTCAGAACCGAACGGATCTTGATCTGCTGAACCTTGGCAGCCTCGATCAGCTCCACGTCCTTCTCGTCGATCATGCGGCCCTTCGGCACGATGATCTCGCCGGTTGCGTGGTTGTAGACGTCTTCTGCCGCCGTACGGCCGAGAACGCGCTGGCCAAGGCTTGCGATGACCTGACCGGCGTCCACGATCGCCTGAACGGTGATGCCGTTCTCGGAGCCGCAGTCGACTTCAAGGATGATCGAGTCCTGAGCCACGTCCACGAGGCGGCGGGTCAGGTAACCCGAGTTCGCCGTCTTGAGCGCGGTGTCAGCCAGACCCTTACGGGCGCCGTGGGTGGAGTTGAAGTACTCCAGAACCGACAGACCTTCCTTGAAGTTCGAGATGATCGGGTTTTCGATGATCTCGCCCGACGGCTTGGCCATGAGGCCACGCATGCCGGCAAGCTGCTTCATCTGGGCCGGAGAACCACGGGCACCCGAGTGGGACATCATGTAAACCGAGTTCATCGGCTTCTGACGGCCCGTCTCCTGATCGATCTGAACCGCCTGAATGCGCTTCATCATCTCGTCAGCGATGCGGTCGGTGCACTTGGCCCAGGCGTCAACCACCTTGTTGTACTTCTCGCCCTGAGTGATCAGGCCGTCGTTGTACTGCTGCTCGTATTCGGCAACCATTGCGGCCGTCTCGCCCACCAGCTTCTGCTTGGTGTCCGGGATCACCATGTCGTCCTTGCCGAACGAAATGCCGGCGCTGCACGCATTGCGGAAACCGAGCTGCATGATGCGGTCGCAGAAAATGACCGTCTCCTTCTGACCGCAGGCGCGGTAGACGGTGTCGATCATGCGCGAGACTTCCTTCTTCGTCATCAGCCTGTTGCAGGTGTCGAAGGGAACCTCGTGATGCTTCGGCAGCAGTTCGGCAATCATCATGCGGCCCGGCGTCGTCTCGAAGATGCCGGAGGTCGGGTTGCCGTCAGCATCGATCGAGCGGAAGCGTCCGCGGATCTTCGTGTGCAGCGTGATGACCTTGTTGGCCAGCGCGTGCTGGATCTCGCCCATGTTGCCGAAGGCCATGCCTTCGCCCGGCTCCTTCTCTGCCATGATCGACAGATAATAGAGACCCAGAACGATATCCTGAGACGGAACGATGATCGGGCCGCCGTTGGCCGGATGCAGGATGTTGTTGGTCGACATCATCAGCGTGCGGGCTTCCAGCTGGGCTTCCAGCGAAAGCGGCACGTGCACGGCCATCTGGTCACCGTCGAAGTCGGCGTTGAAAGCCGAGCAGACGAGCGGGTGCAGCTGGATAGCCTTGCCTTCAATCAGTGTCGGTTCGAACGCCTGGATGCCGAGACGGTGCAGCGTCGGCGCACGGTTCAGAAGAACCGGGTGCTCACGGATGACCTCGTCGAGGATATCCCAGACTTCCGGACGCTCCTTCTCCACCAGCTTCTTGGCCTGCTTGACGGTCGAGGAGAAGCCCTTCGCGTCGAGACGCGAATAGATGAAGGGCTTGAACAGCTCGAGAGCCATCTTCTTCGGCAGGCCGCACTGGTGCAGCTTCAGCTCCGGACCCACGGTGATCACCGAACGGCCGGAATAGTCGACGCGCTTGCCGAGCAGGTTCTGACGGAAGCGGCCCTGCTTGCCCTTGAGCATGTCGGACAGCGACTTCAGCGGACGCTTGTTAGCACCGGTGATGACACGGCCGCGGCGGCCGTTGTCGAACAGGGCGTCAACGGATTCCTGCAGCATGCGCTTTTCGTTGCGGATGATGATATCCGGCGCACGCAGCTCGATCAGGCGCTTCAGACGGTTGTTGCGGTTGATCACGCGGCGGTACAGATCGTTCAGATCCGACGTCGCGAAACGGCCGCCGTCCAGCGGAACCAGCGGGCGCAGATCCGGCGGGATCACCGGAATCACGGTCATGATCATCCATTCCGGACGGTTGCCCGACTCGGTGAAGGCTTCGATGACCTTGAGGCGCTTGGCCAGCTTCTTCGGCTTCAGCTCGGTGGTCGCTTCGGCGATCTCGACGCGCAGCTTCTCGCTTTCGCGCACCAGATCCAGCGACATCAGCATCTCGCGGATGGCTTCCGCGCCGATCATCGCCGTGAAGGCGTCCTCGCCGTACTCGTCCTGGGCGCTGATATACTCTTCCTCGCTCAGCAGCTGGTTCTGCTTCAGCGGGGTCAGGCCCGGCTCGAGAACAACATAGTTCTCGAAATAGAGCACGCGCTCCAGATCCTTCAGCGTCATGTCCAGCAGAAGGCCGATGCGGGAGGGCAGCGACTTCAGGAACCAGATATGCGCAACCGGGGCGGCCAGCTCGATGTGGCCCATGCGCTCACGGCGCACGCGGCTCAGCGTCACTTCGACGCCGCACTTCTCACAGATGACGCCCTTGTACTTCATGCGCTTGTACTTGCCGCACAAGCACTCGTAGTCCTTGATCGGGCCAAAGATACGGGCGCAGAACAGACCATCACGCTCAGGCTTGAACGTGCGGTAGTTGATCGTCTCCGGCTTCTTGATCTCACCATAGGACCAAGACATGATCCGCTCGGGGCTGGCGAGAGAAATCCGGATCTGGTCGAAGGTCTGCGCAGGAGCCTGCTGGTTGAACAGGTTCATGACCTCATGATTCATGGGCTCTCTCCTTCGATGCATGGATGGGGAGCGGGCCGTGCCCACTCCCCTTTTCCTGCACTGTACGTCCTGTTTCAGTCTTTTTCATGCCCGCAGATCACTCTGCCGCGTCTGCCGCGGGCTCGTCGGTAATTGCGGTAAGGTCAGACTGCTGAAGTTCCACGTTGAGACCCAGCGACCGCATTTCCTTCACGAGAACATTGAAGCTCTCCGGGATGCCGGCCTCGAACGTGTCATCACCACGGACAATTGCCTCGTAGACCTTCGTGCGGCCCGCGACGTCATCCGACTTCACGGTCAGCATTTCCTGCAGCGTGTAGGCAGCGCCATATGCTTCAAGGGCCCACACCTCCATTTCACCGAAGCGCTGGCCGCCGAACTGCGCCTTGCCACCCAGCGGCTGCTGGGTCACGAGCGAGTAAGGTCCAATCGAACGGGCGTGGATCTTGTCGTCCACGAGGTGGTGCAGCTTGAGCATGTAGATGTAACCAACGGTGACCTTGCGGTCGAAGGTTTCACCCGTCCGCCCGTCGTAGAGGGTCGACTGGCCGCTGGCGTCAAGGCCAGCTGCGTCGAGCATCTCCACGATGTCCGGCTCATGCGCGCCGTCGAAGACCGGCGTTGCAATCGAAACGCCCTTCTTCAGCTGTTCGGCAAGACGCAGGACGCTCTCGTCATCGTAACGCTTGACCGCATCGCCCTTGATGTTGTCGCCGTAGAGTTCGTGGATCTCGCCTTTCAGAGCCTGGATCTCACCCGTCTTGCGGTACTCATCATAGAGCTCGCCGATCTTGCGGCCCATCCCTGCGCAGGCCCAGCCAAGGTGGGTCTCGAGGATCTGGCCCACGTTCATGCGCGAAGGCACGCCCAGCGGGTTGAGCACGATATCGACATGCGTGCCGTCCGCCAGGAACGGCATGTCCTCGTTCGGGTTGATCTTGGAAACCACACCCTTGTTGCCGTGACGGCCGGCCATCTTGTCGCCTGGCTGGATCTTGCGCTTCACGGCGACGAAGACCTTGACCATCTTCATGACGCCAGGAGGCAGCTCGTCACCGCGCTGCAGCTTCTCCACCTTGTCGATGAAACGCTGCTCGAGGCGCTTGCGGCTTTCGTCATACTGGCCGCGCAGGGCTTCCACTTCGCTCATGAACTTTTCATCGTCCATGGCAAACTGCCACCACTGCGAACGCGGGTATTCGCCAAGGACGTCACCGGTCAGGTTGGTGTCCTTCTTGAAGCCCTTCGGGCCGGCAATGGCAGTCTTGCCCAGCAGCATCTCGGCCAGACGGCCATAGACGTTGCGGTCAAGGATAGCCTGCTCGTCGTCGCGGTCCTTGGCCAGGCGCTCGATTTCCTCGCGCTCGATGGCCATCGCACGCTCGTCCTTCTCGACGCCGTGACGGTTGAACACACGCACTTCCACGACCGTGCCGGCAACGCCGGGCGGCAGACGCAGGGAGGTGTCGCGGACGTCCGAGGCCTTTTCACCGAAGATAGCGCGCAGAAGCTTTTCTTCCGGCGTCATCGGGCTTTCGCCCTTCGGCGTGATCTTGCCGACGAGGATGTCGCCCGGCTTCACTTCGGCGCCGATGTAGACGATGCCGGCTTCGTCGAGGTTCTTCAGCGCTTCTTCCGAGACGTTCGGAATGTCGCGCGTGATTTCTTCCGGTCCGAGCTTGGTGTCACGGGCGGCGACTTCAAACTCTTCCAGATGGATCGAGGTGAAGACGTCATCGGACACGATGCGTTCGGACAGGAGGATGGAATCCTCGAAGTTGTAGCCGTTCCACGGCATGAACGCGACGAGCACGTTGCGGCCGAGCGCCAGATCGCCCAGATCCGTCGACGGGCCGTCAGCAATGATGTCACCCTTGGAGATGACGTCACCGACGCGGACCAGCGGACGCTGGTTGATACAGGTGTTCTGGTTGGAACGCTGGAACTTCATCAGACGGTAGATGTCGACGCCCGACTTGGACGGATCGAGATCTTCCGTGGCGCGGATAACGATACGGGTCGCATCCACCTGATCGACCACACCGCCGCGGCGGGCACCGATGGCAGCGCCGGAGTCACGGGCCACGATCGGCTCCATGCCGGTGCCGACGAACGGCGCTTCGGCGCGCACCAGCGGCACGGCCTGACGCTGCATGTTCGAGCCCATGAGAGCGCGGTTGGCGTCGTCGTTTTCCAGGAACGGAATGAGCGCGGCAGCGACCGAAACCAGCTGCTTCGGCGACACGTCCATCAGGTCCACGCGGTCGGACGGAACGAGCATGTTTTCACCTGCATGACGGCAGGTGACCAGCTCTTCCACCAGACGGTTGCCCTCGTCGAGGACAGCGTTGGACTGGGCGACGTAGTGCTTGGCTTCTTCCATGGCCGAGAGATAGACGACCTCGTCGGAGACGATGCCATCGCGCACCTTGCGGTACGGGCTCTCGATAAAGCCGTACTTGTTCACGCGGGCGAAGGTCGCCAGCGAGTTGATCAGACCAATGTTCGGGCCTTCCGGCGTCTCGATCGGGCAGATACGGCCATAGTGGGTCGGATGCACGTCACGGACTTCGAAGCCCGCGCGTTCACGCGTAAGACCGCCCGGTCCAAGAGCCGACAGGCGGCGCTTGTGCGTCACTTCGGACAGCGGGTTGGTCTGGTCCATGAACTGGCTGAGCTGCGAGGAGCCGAAGAACTCGCGCACGGCAGCTGCGGCCGGCTTGGCGTTGATCAGGTCTTGCGGCATGACCGTGTCGATGTCGACAGAGCTCATGCGCTCCTTGATCGCACGTTCCATGCGCAGCAGGCCGACACGGTACTGGTTCTCCATGAGTTCGCCGACCGAACGCACACGGCGGTTGCCGAGGTTGTCGATGTCGTCGATCTCGCCCTTGCCGTCGCGCAGGTCGAGCAGCAGCCGGATCACGGCCAGGATGTCTTCCTTGCGCAGGGTGCGCACGGTGTCCGGGCAGGTCAGGTCAAGGCGCATGTTCATCTTGACGCGGCCGACCGCAGACAGGTCGTAACGCTCGGCGTCAAAGAACAGCGACTGGAACATCGCTTCAGCGGAATCCAGGGTGGGCGGCTCGCCCGGGCGCATCACGCGGTAGATGTCGAACAGCGCATCTTCACGGCTCTCGTTCTTGTCCGCAGCAAGCGTGTTGCGGACATAGGCGCCGGTGTTGATGTGGTCGATATCGAGAACGGACAGCTCCTCGTAGCCGCGCTGGATCAGCTCGTCGAGCAGCTTGGCGCTGATCTCGCCACCAGCTTCAGCATAGATCTCGCCGGTCACGAAGTCGACGACGTCCTCGGCCAGATACTGGCCGTGCAGGTCTTCGTCGGTCACCTTCAGGGCCTTGACGCCCTTATCGGTGAGCTGCTTGATCGTGCGTGCGGTGATCTTGCGGCCGGCTTCGATCACGACTTCGCCGGTGTCGGCGTCGATCAGATCGTAGGAAGCCTTGTTGCCCTTGAGGCGGTCGCCGTCGAACGGCATGCGCCAGGAACCCTTGCCCGCGCGCGAATATTCGATGCGCTGGTAGAAGGTGTTCAGGATCTCTTCGCCGTCGAGGCCGAGGGCCATCAGAAGGGAGGAAACCGGAATCTTGCGGCGGCGGTCGATACGCGCATAGACGATGTCCTTGGCGTCGAACTCGATGTCGAGCCAGGAACCGCGGTACGGGATCACGCGGGCAGCAAACAGCAGCTTGCCGCTGGAATGGGTCTTGCCCTTGTCATGATCGAAGAACACGCCCGGAGAACGGTGCATCTGGGACACGATGACGCGCTCGGTGCCGTTCACAACGAACGTACCGTTCTCGGTCATGAAGGGGATGTCCCCCATGTAGACGTCCTGCTCCTTGATGTCCTTGACGGACTTGGCGCCGGTGTCTTCATCGACATCGAACACGATCAGGCGCAGGGTCACCTTCAGCGGGGCAGCAAAGGTCATGCTGCGCTGACGGCACTCCTCGACGTCGTACTTGGGCTGTTCGAATTCGAACTTGACGAATTCAAGCAGGGCCGTTCCGGCAAAATCGGAAATCGGGAAAACAGAGTTGAAGACCGCCTGGAGGCCTTCATCGGGACGGCCGCCCTTGGGCTCCTCAACCTGCAGGAACTGGTCGTAGGATGCCTTCTGAACCTCGATGAGGTTGGGCATTTCCGTTACATCGCGGATCGATCCGAAGAATTTCCGGACACGCTTGCGACCGTTGAACGTTAGGGTCATTGTCGCTCCTCGTTCGTATCGCCTTGGGTGACGGCTGTCCGCAACGCCCCTTGTCCAATCGGGCAGCTTCGCCCGGGCGCTTCGGATAACCGTCCCCTATTCGGGACTAATGCCCCGGAAACGGGTTATACCCGCCGGGGCTAGGAAACGGTCCCGGTTGCCCGGGACCGCCTTGGATCTTTCGATCCTATTACTTGAGCTCGACCTTGGCGCCAGCCTCTTCGAGCTTCTTCTTGAGGTCTTCGGCTTCAGCCTTGGAGACCTGCTCCTTGACAACCTTCGGAGCGCCTTCGACGAGCTCCTTGGCTTCCTTCAGGCCGAGGCCGGTGATGGCGCGGACTTCCTTGATCACGTTGATCTTCTTGTCGCCAGCGTCAGCGAGAACGACGTCGAATTCGGTCTGCTCTTCAACAGCAGCTGCCGGAGCAGCGGCAACGGCAGCAACAGCCACCGGAGCAGCGGCGGACACGCCCCACTTCTCTTCGAGCATCTTGGACAGCTCAGCAGCTTCCATGACGGTCAGGGCGGACAGATCTTCAACGAGCTTTTCGAGGTTAGCCATTTCTTATGTACCTTACGTTCGAACCAAATGCTTGGTTACAGACAGTGTATTGCTTAGGGGGCGCCTTATGCGGCCTCGTCCTTCTTGGCATACGCGCCGAAAACGCGGGCGAGCTGCCCGGCCGGTGCGTTGACAACCTGGGCGATGCGGGATGCCGGAGTCTGGATCATGCCCACCAGACGCGCGCGCAGCTCATCGAGCGACGGCATCGTGGCGAGAGACTTGACGCCTTCCGCATTCAGGTTGGTCTTGCCGAGAGCACCGCCGAGGATGACGAACTTGTCCGTCGTCTTGGCGAATTCCACCATGGCCTTGGGAGCCGCGACCGGATCTTCCGAATAGGCGATCAGGGTCGGGCCCGTGAAGAGGCCATCGATGTGCTCAAGGTCAGTGCCTTGAAGGGCAAGCTTTACAAGGCGGTTCTTTGCAACCTTTACGGTGCCGCCGGCGTCACGCACTTTCAACCGCAGCGCGGTCATCTGTGCAACCGAGAGACCCGCATAGTGCGCGACGACCACAACCGAAGTGCTACCCAGCTCTTCGTTGAGGGCGGTCACGAACTCGTGCTTTTCCGCTCTTTCCACTTGCCTACTCCATTTGATGGCGTTTCCGCCACCGGTTTGCCTTTGCCGCCAGCTTGGCAGTGCGGGGAAGCCCCGCACCGCGTCACAGGCGACGCTCAGGGTTTCCTGTCCCCTCACCTCGCTTGGAGCGCGGCAAGGCATCTGGTTCGAACCGTTGCAAAACCCGGCAAGCCGGAAACAAACTGGTTCTCACCCATCTATGCAGGCCCATTCGGCTTAGA
Source organism: Pannonibacter phragmitetus DSM 14782 (assembly GCF_000382365.1). Classification (GTDB taxonomy): domain Bacteria; phylum Pseudomonadota; class Alphaproteobacteria; order Rhizobiales; family Stappiaceae; genus Pannonibacter; species Pannonibacter phragmitetus. The sequence goes on from NZ_KB908242.1 coordinate 14,097, forward strand.
CCGGTTTCCCGGCACCTGCAGTCTCGGACAGGGATGATCCGGTACAGGACCGGACCAGTGCCTCCCGGCAGAACCGGGAGGAACCTCTTGGATGCGGCGCGGGCCGGAGCGTCAACTCCAGGCCGGTCACGCCGCTGCGGCCAGCGCGAAACCCGGCAGTATGCCCTGCCGGATCTGCAGCATCAGCCGTTGATCGAAGCCAGGTCGACCTTGACGCCCGGGCCCATCGTGGACGACAGGGCGACACGGCGCATGTACTGGCCCTTGGAACCGCTCGGCTTGGCCTTCTGGACGGCATCCACGAGAGCACGGATGTTCTCGACCAGGGCGTCCTGGGTGAAGGAGACCTTGCCAACGCCGGCGTGGATGATACCAGCCTTCTCGACGCGGAACTGCACGGCGCCGCCCTTGGCGTCACGCACGGCCGAGGCCACGTCCGGGGTCACGGTGCCGACCTTGGGGTTCGGCATCAGGCCGCGCGGGCCAAGCACCTTACCAAGACGGCCGACCAGCGGCATCATGTCCGGGGTTGCAATGCAGCGGTCGAAGTCGATCTTGCCGCCCTGCACTTCGTTGACCAGCTCTTCGGCGCCAACGATGTCTGCGCCGGCAGCCTTGGCTTCTTCAGCCTTGTCACCACGGGCAAACACGGCGACGCGAACGGTCTTGCCGGTGCCGTTCGGCAGCACGCAGACGCCGCGGACCATCTGGTCAGCGTGACGCGGGTCAACGCCGAGGTTGATCGCAACTTCGATGGTTTCGTCGAACTTCACCTTGGCGCGGTCCTTGAGCAGGGTCAGGGCTTCGCCGAGGGCGTAGGTCTTGTTGCTGTCGATGCCTTCACGAGCAGCACGGATACGCTTGCCAATCTTCGCCATGATCTTACTCCGTGACCTCGAGGCCCATAGAACGGGCAGAACCCTCAACCATGCGCATCGCCGCTTCCACGTCGTTCGCGTTGAGGTCCTTCATCTTGGCGGTGGCGATTTCACGCACCTGCGCCTTGTTCACCTTGCCAACCGTGCCGCGGCCCGGGGTCTTGGAACCGGACTTCAGGCCAGCAGCCTTCTTCAGGAAGAAGCTGACCGGAGCGGTCTTGATCTGGAAGGTGAAGGACTTGTCGGAGAAATAGGTGATCACGACCGGGCACGGAGCGCCCTTCTCGATATCCTGGGTCTGCGCGTTGAACGCCTTGCAGAATTCCATGATGTTGAGGCCGCGCTGACCCAGCGCGGGACCGATCGGGGGAGACGGCGTTGCGGAGCCGGCTGCCACCTGCAGCTTGATGTAACCTTCGATTTTCTTCGCCATTATACTCTCCTAGCGAGTAAGCCGGATAAACCGGCATTCAGGAGCGGGTGGTCTGGCTTGACACGCCCGGCGTAGGCGCGCCTTACCTGCCACCCTCTTCTGCGCGGACGCCATGATGGCCTCCATGCAGCTTTGGCCACCCGTGGGCGGCCAGCTTGATCAGACCTTGTCGACCTGACCAAATTCCAGTTCGACCGGCGTCGGGCGGCCAAAGATCGACACGGCAACCTTGAGGCGCGCGCGCTCTTCGTCCACTTCCTCGACGAGGCCGGAGAAGGAGGCAAACGGGCCGTCCGACACGCGGACCTGCTCGCCAACCTCGAAACTGACCGACGGCTTCGGCCGGTCGACACCTTCCTGAACCTGGCTCAGGATGCGGCGCGCCTCGGCTTCCGAAATCGGAACGGGCTTCTGCTCGGAACCGAGGAAGCCACTGACCTTGGGGGTGTTCTTGATCAGATGGAACGCCTCGTCGGTCATGTCCATCTTCACCAGAACGTAGCCCGGGAAGAATTTGCGTTCGGCATCGACCTTGCGCCCGCGGCGCACTTCGACAACCTTTTCCATCGGAACGAGGATTTCCTCGAACAGGTCAGAAAGCCCCTTCTGGGCAGCTTTCTCGCGGATGGACTCGGCTACCTTCTTCTCGAAATTGGAGTAGGCATGCACAATGTACCAGCGCTTGGCCATGACCTCAGTTCCGTTTCCTGTCTCGTGAAACCTTGCAGGCGTCAACCGCCCACGCCGAGGAGCAAGCCAATGCCCCAGCTCATCAGCTGATCCGCCAGAAGAAAGAAGATGGAGGCAAGCACCACCATCACAAAGACCATGACAGTCGTCACAGCCGTCTCCTTGCGGGTCGGCCAGGTCACCTTGGCAGCTTCGGAGCGAACCTGCTGGATAAACGTAAAGGGATTGCTCTTGGCCATTCCGGTTCCGGTCTTGTCACGACGAGCGGGCGCGCAGAATCATCCGCGCGCCCCGCCCGAGTGGTCCTCAATAAGGCCTCGGCGGCCAATATTCAAGAACAAAATGGCAGGGGCAGCAGGGCTCGAACCCGCGACCTGCGGTTTTGGAGACCGCCGCTCTACCAACTGAGCTATACCCCTGCACGGACGGGACCTGAAGTTCCGTCCAAACCTGTTCTTATCTCCGGTTCAGGCAACCCGCAAGGGGTTGTTCAAGCCCGGAGGGGAAGGCGCCGGATGAGCCGGCGCCCGCCATCATCACTCGATGATCGATGCCACCACGCCGGCGCCGACGGTACGGCCACCTTCGCGGATAGCGAAGCGCAGGCCGTCTTCCATGGCGATCGGAACGATCAGCGTCACGACGACCGAGAT
>NZ_KB908243.1 GCF_000382365.1 Pannonibacter phragmitetus DSM 14782
GTTGACGGTGAACGACGAGCGCCGCCGGAAGATGTCGGCGGCTTACCCGGCTTCGAAGACTTCCTGAAAGCAATGGCAAAGCCACGACATCCCCAGCATCACGAAGTCGCGGATTGGTATGGTGGCCTCTTCGATCCCTCAGACATCGGCACAGACATGATCCGTGAACGCATCGCCAAGCTCGCTCGCCGCAGAACCCTCGGAAAAGCAGGCTTCGCAAAGAGCCAGAACAAGTGCCATTGACCGCAAACCAGACCGACGCGGTCTACGCCGGATGCTTGCCCACCAAGCGCGTCGGCGGCGGCATCTCCGACTTCAAAGCCCTCCGCCTGTTGAAATTCGCGGCAAGCTGACGAAGCGGATCGACCAAGACAGCGGTCCAGCCGTTTTTCAAAGGCTGGACCGCGCCACTAGTCAGCTCTTGCAGCCGTGAGAACCACCTTCAAGAAATAAATAGCACGCACCGGCTACACCCGCGAAAGCAAAACAAGATCACTGCTGCGATATCAAATGCGGCCTGACTTTTTCTGTCAAGAATTTGTATCCCTCATCACTCAGGTGCAGGTGATCATCGTTATAATGATGACAAGATGCTGGAAGTGGGAAAAATTTTCGAAGTACTTCCCAAATCGGGCTTTCCCCCTCGCGACAAGCGATATCAACAGCCGAAGGAATGGCAACCACATTTATTCCATTAATCGAAACACTCAGAAACAGCTTATTTAACTCGTCTATTTTATCAGAAAGGTATTCAAAATTCCTCCCTCTTGGCAAAACTGGAATTATGTAGACAACCTCAAGATGACTCCAGTTTTCTTTCATAACTTCTATCACCTTTTGAATTCCAGCTTGAACGCCACACGGAGCCGTTGTCTGAATGTTGTTAGTACCTAGAAACAAAACAACCTGTCTTGGATTAAGAGATGAATAGTCAACGTTCTGTAGACGCCATAGAAGGCCCTGCGTCGTATCGGAACCAAGGCCAATGTTTGCGACACGCTCTCCTGGAAACAATGAACTGAAAAGGTCTGCAGGCCATCGCTCACCCATCGAATCCCCCACCAGAACGGCATCCACCCCCCCAGACTGAGCCACCATCTGCCCTTGCTCCTCCAAGCGCTTCAATGCCCAAGTTCTCTGAGGCGGAACAGGCGTTGTCGCAAGCGCAACGTCATAGGGGCTACAGCCAGAAGCGGCGTGAGCGAGGCTTGAAAACTCTGTCGCTCCACATACGAGTGCGACCAAATAACTGAGGATGAATAGCGAAATACGCCTGACCACCCGAAACTCCCTTATTTGAACCTTTCGATAGAGAAACTGATTTCGCACCAAAATTTGCGCATAACGAGGCAGCGTAGCTGCCCTATCTCCAGCGGCTGCGCAAGAAGCTAAGGATGGGCCGCTCCACAATAATATAGGCAATAGCCCCACCAAACACAGAAACCGCAAATATAACAATAAATAACAACTCAACAGGAATTGAATCAAATACTTTTAACTTCCTTGCAATAATAACAACGATCGAGATAATTGAAGAGTGCACAAGATAAATAGAATACGATGCATCACCGATAAATATCAGCAATCTAGGCCATCTAATTTCAAATTTCTGATCAAGAAGCGCAGCCCCTAGAACAAGAAGGCAGAAAGATACAACAAGTAAAAAATGCAAATGAGAATTTTCCTGTGTTCCGATATCCCGAATACGAGAGATGCTGTCAGCATTCAGCGCATATACCGTAAGGCAAAGCACTCCAACGGCAAGCGCAGGCCAGATAAGTTTAGGCCATTCCAGCCTGTACAGAGCATATGCAAGAATGCCCGCCATGAAATACAGATTCCAGTGCGTCAGGATATAGACGTCTGACTTTATGAAATAAATATTAGAAATTACAGATAAAAGCCAGACACCGAATACTAACGCCCCACAAAAACGGCTAAAAATCAGAACCGCAAAGAATGCATAAAATGTAACTTCGTAGACTAATGTCCAAGCCACCTTGATCGGAAGCGTAACATCATTCGAAAGAGGGAACAGTATGTATGAAGAAATTAGATTTACTGAACTCCAAGAGAAATCTGGATACCCAATTCCGAAGGCTGACGCGAGAATGAAGCCAGTGAGATAGACCCAGTAAGTTGGGTAAACCCGCACGAAACGCTTCCGCAGATACGACGGCAATCCATCCTGACGACCAATGTCGCCCACATGAGCAAGAGATATGATAAACCCGCTCAACACGAAAAAAAACGCTACACCTAAGAATCCATGCCTAGAAAAATCTCTGAAAACAGTATTTGAACCATACTGAGGCTCCATCAGTATGATGTATACGTGATAAAATGCAACGTAACAGGCCGCCAGTCCTCGGAATACCTGAAGCGCTGGAATACTCGACGATTTGGAAATCACAACACCCTCCATCAAAAATTACATAGATTGAACTTTAGGACGTTTAAAATCCTCGAATCTCCGAAAGAGCTCGCTTCGGACGAGCCACTACGATGGCGAACTATAGTTCCGGAAGTCAGATAGGCCCGGACGTGACGCTAAACTGGGCGGAACCTGCCCTTCATTACGAACCATAAATTTGAAGACAGACGAAAGCACCACAACAAACATCACCTCGGTGTAAGAATTAGGCCGCATCAGATTTGCCTCGCCGATAGCGTAAATGACCGTGTGCATCACAACAAACATCGGCAGCAAAAGAATACTCTGAGTTCCAGAGTTGAGCGCCCTCACCGCAAATCGAATGAGTGTGCAGAAAAGCATCAAGTATGCAGCCACACCGGCATATCCAACATTCAGCGCCAGTTCTAGCACTCCATTATGAGCATGCGGAACAACCCAGCCAGCCGCAGCTCTTAGAGCCTGCGCATCGGAGGTGCGCCAAAAAGCCCCTAAACCATAACCCAGAAGCGGCTTCGTGCTGATGTACTGTATGCTCAGGTCCCAAAGCGTCGTACGGCCAGAAAGAGTTGCTGACTTATCAAAGCCCTCCGTCAACGCGCTAATTATTATCTCGGTGTAAAGGAAGGCAAACACGGTCAATATAACCGCACCAAGACCCGCGAGCATAAGATATGCCCTGCGCTTGGTTGCAATATACGCCCCCACTATAATCACTGTAGCCAATGTTGATGTCGCAGAACCGGTTCCTATCGCAAGGGCAGCAGACGATACAACAGCCGTTATCCATACAGGTCGCGTCCAATAGTCTCTGAGACACAGCGACACAATCAAAGAAAGTGTCGCGAACTTTCCAAGTACGTTTTTATGGATGAATATTCCCTGCCATGCTCCAGGGAATACGTAAGTCATCCTTCCGTAACTCGGCAAAGCAAATATTAGCAGAAAAGAAATAAAAACCGAAATAACACAAGCCAACCCAAGACTTTTCAGAACATCAACAGGATGTAAAATGGAACATATGTATAGACAAGCAAATAGGTTCATAGAAAAGAAAAGAGCGATAGTCAAGGTCCTTATAGGGTCATAGGAGACCGTCAACCCAAAAATTGAGACAGCAATCAAAAGCAAAAAAAATTGGAACCCATAGACATCTTTTATGATATTCACAGGATGCAATATAAAAAGAAGGCAAATAAGTCCACCATTTGCCAAGAAAATAACATTTGTAAACTGAGACCTCTCCTCATTAAAACTACGAAAATCGGACGGTCCATTTACAATCATGTTAACGCCGCCGCCTAAGATAATAAAAAAGTACAAAAATGAAATGAACTTGAGAGTTCTATTGCCATTTTTCACGAGCGCAATCTCCGAAGCACAAGATCTCTCGATCCCGCATAATTTAAAGATAGGCAGCACAGAACGTAGACGACAGCACCTGTTATGATTTGCAATAACGCAGAAGTCCAGCCTGGCTGGAAATTGTAGCCGACCAGATACACTGTTATTGCCATAATTGCTGTGCACACACAGCAGATAAATAAATGCCAGAAGTCAACAGGAAGCCGGAGTGCACCTCTTCCTAAGCCAAAACTCAAGGCACAAGACAGGATGGCAGACAGAAGCACCGCGAGCGATACCCCCAGAACCTCCAAGTGCCGCACACCAATCAATCCAAGGACGACCAAAGCCAGAAGGGCGATACTGGAATTTATCGCAGGCTTGAAAGTCTCACGCGTCAAATGGAAGGCCTGATCAAAATAATAAACTCTCAATCCCCTTACAAAACTAGCGCAAGCGATGAGAGGAGCAACCATCATAAACGACTTGGCAAAATCCTGCCCAATAAGCGTTCCTGATACACTCGGAAGAATCATAATGAATCCGATAGTTGCAGGCAGAGATACACCAACAAGAACATCAAGATTTTCTTGCATTTTATGCGTCGACTTTAAGGCGTCACCTGCTTCATAAGCCTTCACAAGTCTTGGAAATGCGGCCAAGTTTACCGCCTCCATAAGTGTTAGCAGTGTCTGTTTTGTGATGTCGACCGCTAACGCATAGATGCCAGCCGCCTCTTTCCCCAAGAAAGCAGAGACAATCAGCTTATCAATCTGATTGATAAGCCCAGACAGGCTAAAATTAAGAACCAGTGGCAATCCAAATCTAGAATGGAGAAGGAGATACTCTCTGGAAAAGATAAATCCAAACTTTTTTATATAAAGTAAAATATACGGCAACGAAGATAAAGAGAAAGATGTCAGGTAAGAAAGTACTATCAAATTGATTCCAAAATCAAATACTCCATATTTTAGCAAAAAATAAGAAAGAAAAAAGAACAAAACCTGACGAATCGCGTACTGAAAAGCATACTGCTTCGCCTTCCCCGTTGCCCTTGCAATTTCGAGAACAAAATCAGATGTGGAGCACACAACAGTCATCATCAAAATTGACGCAACGCTATGGTTAAATAATAATCCATACGAAATTATCAATACTATAACTATAAATATGTTCAAGAAATGCAATGCAATTGAAGCACCAACAATAGAAACAACATCCTCCGGATCATGTGCAGAGTTCCTGGTAACAGAACTTCTGTTCCACTGAAAGAATACAAGATTTAAGATCATAGAAACAGCAAGTGCTACGGCATATTCGCCGTAGGTCGTGGGATCTGCAAGATGCGAGAGCATCAATATAGTGCATAGACCAATTCCTGCAGGAATAATTCTTCCAAGAAGATACGTAACATAAATCACAGGAAGCCCTTCCGGAGCTAGTCAGTCAGTTTTGCTGCCTCAAGATAGGAGGCTGCCATCCGGTCGATGCTGAACTCGCGCGCACGCGCCACAGCCACCCCAGGTTCGCGATCCGAGCAGGCAGCCAAAATTGCCTCTTTCCATACATCAGCATCAAGAACCGCATATCTACCAGCATGTCCGGCAACCTCGCGTGCGATCGGAATATCATTGGCGACTACAGGCAATCCTTGAGAAAGGGCCTCGACAATAGTACGTCCGAATCCTTCATAAATTGAAGTTAGAAGAAATACATCCATAGCTCTGTAAAATTCAGTCAGCCTCACCCCATGAATAGATCCCAGAAAGGTCACGCGATCCTGAACATTCTTTTCCTTTGCGTATTCTCTAAGATCCTCTTCTTCCGGACCCTCTCCTGCAATATAAAGAGCAGCCTGAGGCATCTTTTCCAGAATAGAGATTGCAAATTTTATATTTTTTTGCTTATGAAGCCGCGCAACAATACCAAGAACAAGAGCACCCTCCGGCATAGAAAAGTTAGCCCTCGCCTCAGTTTTGGAAAGCTGTATCTCCTCTAAGACTGGCGTTCCATTGTGAACCGTGAGCATCTTTGAATAGTACTTATGACCATGACCAGAGTATGAATCCTTCACAGCATTACTAACAGCAATATTGGAATCATAGAGAAATGATGAACCGATTATTCTATCAAGCAAACGACCTATTTTTGACTGCCTATCAGATGGATTTCGCTGTGTTGCTATAAATTTTGCTTTCGCCACTATTTTTGACGCAATCGCGCCAAAAGCATTTGCAGCAGGTTGAAACCCATAGACTGCAACAGGCTTTACATGTCGAAAAATTTTCAGGAGCCTATAAATGAGAACCCAAATATTAATTAAATTTATCCTCTTGTCTTTTAATATAACTCTAAATTTTACAGCTGGAGAATAGTTTTCCTCCCTTTCGCAAAGGAATATTACCTCTGCCTTGAAGCCTCTCTTCTCAAACTCCGCCGCCATTAGAGACGCATTCAGCTGCGCACCGCCGACTCCCCTATAGTTACAAATACAAACAATCGAACCCTTTGAAAAATCAGAGCTCAAAATAGGACTCCTTCACTAATAACTTTTCTCAATGAGTTCATCAGCATCAGCCGGTTTGGCTCATCTCTGGAATTTAAAACTGGTTCAGTGGCTGTATTTACAGAATGAGCCGTTAGTAACGCGGGTTCATCATAAACATATATACCACTACGACTTGCCAAAGAGCGACAGGTAGCTAGCTGATGGTCATTTCTATGCTCACCAAACTTAGCGAGCCTTGGAACCAAAATTATTGGCTTCGAATTTTTCTGCGCATTCAGAATTGTCCCGATCCCTGCATGAGCAATGATCTTGCTGCAGGTTTTAAGGTACTCCTGAAACTCGACTGGCCCGAAGTTTTCGTGCGCTTCGATGTTCCGGCAGATATATTTGCTCTTGCCCATCTGGGCAATCACGGGTTCGTTCAGCTCGGGCGCTATGCGGTCAACAGCTTCCACAAGCCTGTCAAAGGGCAGCTGGGTGCCAACGGTCAGCAGGATCACAGCACACTCCCTGCATAGCGGGGACCGTTCTCACGGGCCAGATGCTCCCACTGGGTGAGCTGAAGATGGGCGACATAGCCCGCGATCTTGCCGCTCATCGAGAGTTTTTCCGAGTTAGCGATGCTGTCGATCCAGATCGTCCTTGCGCGGAACATCCGGCCTATCGCAATGGCTATGATGCCGGGCGCCGCTCCGGTCGAGATGATGACGTCCGGCTTGTGCTTCCAGATGATCCGGAAGATCTGCGCTGCTGTCTTGAGGTTCTTCAAGGGAGTATCTCGATTGCAGTCACCGACAAGATAGGCGCCGCTAATGCCATTGCGCTCGGCAAGGCCTGACAACGTGTTGGCATAGACAACGTTGTGTTCAGCGAATGCCTCCCTCAGGAGCATCAGTTGCTCCCAATGGCCGCCGGATGAAGAAATCGCCAGAACGGTTTTCGTCATCCCCGGACCTCCGCTTCCCGGCCGTCCCGGAAGGCTCCAGCCCTCTCGCAGGCCGGTTCGGCAAGGTCTCTGGTCACGGCATCAACGCTGCCTCTACGGACAGCCGCAAGTCTTGAAATCATGCAATAGCATCCATCAACATTCAAAACGGCAATCGGCGGCTCCTGGTCAGACACCCCGTGAACAGAGGCATCCGGCAAGATCCGGTTTGAAAATTCTCCGCAAGGCCTCACGGCTCCTGCGTGCCTGCTGCCCCGGATACAGCGGCAAAATCCGCCCTGGTGAGCCCCGCCGCATCAGGTGCAAGCTGGTTCCCCGGGCCATCAGGCCACCCCGTCAGCACGCAAAGTGCCAGAGCAACTCTGCAATGCCACACTCAGGCGGCCTCGTCATGAAGGGCAAGCCCCTTCCGGAAGATCTTCAACAAATGGCCAGCAGCCTGGCCTGGACATCGCAATCAAAAATCACGCTTCGCCGCGTTCGAACCAAGCACGGCAGCCTATACCACCAAGCAGTGGCACCAGACTTTGCAGTCCGCACCAGCTCTCAGCCGCCATGGCAGGCGCAATCGGACAATTCCCCAGTTCTCTCCGGTCTGCCTGACCGCGTTGCAGCATATCAAGAAATAATGCCGCCCTCTACATGTTATGGAAGCATGGACGCATTTTCAGAGCCTGTTACCGGCTGCTGGAGCACTGTTTGCGTGAAGCAGGAATGAGAAGCGTTTCAGGCAGACGGCAAGGCCCGGCAAAGGGCACCATGCGCTGCAGCGGCACGGCGCACCAAGCGGCCGGTACGGCGGAAGGGATGCCCCGCATGCGGTCAGCCGCCCTTCCCTCCAAGCGGCTGATTTACGGGACCCGTCTTCTCCTTTAGAGACTGTTCGCAGTTTGCAGCGTGAGGCTTTCATGATCACTCCCCTTCTCCTCGTTGGCGGTTCGGGCACCCGGCTCTGGCCCTTGTCACGCAAGAGCTATCCGAAGCAGTTTGCGCCGCTGATCGGCGGGGAAAGCCTGTTCCAGGGCTCGGCGCGGCGGCTTTCGGCGGAGGGTTTTGCCGCGCCTGTCGTCATCACCGGCTCGGATTACCGCTTCATAGTCACCGAACAGCTGGCGGCCGCGGGCATTGATCCCGGCGCCATCCTGATCGAGCCGGAGGCCCGCAACACGGCCCCGGCCGTGCTGGCCGCAGCGCTGCACATCGCCAGAACCGATCCGGACGGGTTGATGCTGGTCGCCCCTTCCGACCATGTGGTGCCCAACCCGGCCGCCTTCCGCGCGGCCGTGGCTGCCGGCATGCCGGCCGCAGAGGCCGGGCAGATTGTCACCTTCGGCATCCGCCCCACCCATGCCGAGACCGGTTATGGCTGGCTGGAGCTTTCCGCCGCTGCCGCCGAAGGCGAGCCGGTGGCGCTGAAGCGCTTTGTCGAGAAGCCGGACCGGGACAAGGCCGAGGCGATGCTCGCCGCCGGGTCCTATCTGTGGAATGCCGGCATCTTCCTGTTCAAGGTCTCCACCATTCTCGATGCCTTCCAGGCGCTGGCGCCGCAGCTGGTCGAGCCCGTCACCCGCTCGGTTGAGGATGCCAGGTCCGACCTCGGCTTCCTGCGGCTTGACCCGGCGGCCTTTGGCCGCGCACCATCCATCTCCATCGACTATGCGGTGATGGAGCGCGCCACCAACCTCACGGCCGTGCCCTTTGGCGCCGGCTGGTCGGATCTGGGCGGCTGGGACATGGTGGCCAAGGAAATGGGCCCGGACAGCCGCGGCAACAGCCTCGGCGGCGAGGCCACCGCCATCGACTGCGACGGCACGCTGCTGCGCTCCGACAGCGACGGGCTCCAAATCGTCGGCATCGGCCTCAAGGATGTGATCGCCGTGGCCATGAATGACGCGGTGCTGGTGGCCGCCAAGTCCCGCGCACAGGACGTGAAACTCGCCGTCGAGGCGCTGAAGAAAAAAGGCGCGCGCCAGGCCGAGACCTTCCCGCGTGATCACCGGCCGTGGGGCTGGTTCGAGACGCTGGCGCTGGCCGACCGGTTCCAGGTCAAGCGCATCGTCGTGCATCCGGGCGCCGCCCTGTCGCTGCAGAGCCACGTGCACCGCTCCGAACACTGGATCGTGGTGTCCGGCACCGCAAGGGTGACGGTGAATGACGACGTGCAGCTGCTCACCGAGAATCAGTCCGTCTATATTCCCCTCGGCGCCATCCACCGGATGGAGAACCCCGGCAAGGTGCCGATGGTGCTGATCGAGGTGCAGACCGGGGCCTATCTCGGCGAAGACGACATCACCCGCTACGACGATATCTATTCCCGCGGGCAAGGCGCCAAGGGCTGATACCAGGCCTGCCGGTGTTGGCGCATCACGCCTTGAAATGGCTCAGGCGCCGCACGGGCTTGCCCCCCCCCTATGAGCGGGGCTCACCGGGGCTGGTCTCTTCCTTGCACTTCTGCCCCCTTTGCGCCAGCGCCCTAGGGGAGGTCCCGTTCCAGCTCGGCAGACAGCCAGCCGAGCAGATTCCGCACGGCTTTGCGGGGGGCGGCCTTGGCCGTCATCTTGGCGTGGAACCCGCCGGGAACAGCCACGAAGCCCAGGGGGGCCACAAGCCGCCCCGTGGCCAGATCCCGCTCGACCAGCCGCCGCTCCGAAAGGGCCACACCCAGCCCGGCGGCCGCGCCTTCAATGGCCAGCATATGATGGGGATGCTCCAGATCCTGCACCGCATGGAACGTGACGCCGGCACGGCGCGCCCACTCCTGCCAGCTTCCGGCCGCCCCCAGATGCGTGAGGCTCACCGGCGCGGTCCATATGCCGTCCTGCGCGTGGAAGGGATAGTCCGGTGAACAGACCGGCCCATAGGAGGTGCTGCCGATGGAGGTGACACCGGGTTCAGCCACAGGGCTGCGAAGCCGGTCATAGCTCAGCATCAGGTCAAACTCGTGATCGGGCACCCGGCTGGGCCCGGCCATCAGCAGGCGGATCTCGATTTCCGGATGGGTCCGGTAGAGGCGCGGCAATCTGGGGGTCAGCCAGCGGGTGGCCAGGGTGGCGCTGAGCAGCAGGGTGATATGGTTCCCGTCCGCCTCGCCCCGGAGGCCGCGCGACACCCCGTCCAACTGGTCCAGAACGGCCGTGACCGCAACCCGCAGCCGTTCGCCGCGCGGTGTCAGCTTCAGCCCCGTACCGGCCTTCTCGAACAGGCTGCCGCCAAGGTCTTCCGACAGATGGGCGATCTGCTTGCTTATGGCGCTGTGAGTGCGCCCAAGCTCCCCGGCAGCGGCCGTAACGGAGCCGAGCCGGGCGGCGGCCTCAAAGGCCGGCAGGGCTGTCAGAGGAGGCAGGCGGCGCATCTTTGTTCCTTCCGGTTACATTAGCCCGAAAAATATTCAATTTTTCTGCGCATATCACCTCGGCTACATCAAGAAAAAAGAACAGAGAGCAAGATCATGCCCAGTGTCATTTACATTTTCCCTCATCAAACCATCAGCGCGCAGGGCCGCGCCAGCGGACACGGCTTGCACCGTATGGCCCGTGTGTGGCTTGGCATGTGGCTGGGCGTCTGGCTGGACCGGATCAGCTACCGGCGCATGCTGCGCAAGGAACTGCTGCCGCAGCCCGACAGCGTTCTGGCGGACGCCGGCCTCGAGCGGGCTGCCGTTCTTCTCGAGGTGTCAAAACCCTTCTGGCGGGCCTGATACGGAAGAGGGTCAGGCATCAGCTCCTCTCGCCAGGGCAAGCTATACCCTTCACACATCGAGCGGGCAGACGTCATCGGCGTTACTCTGACAACGAAAAAGGCAAGCCGCTTCAGGCCTATGCTTCTCTGGCTGAGGCCCCTCAATTCCCCTCTCCATGACGAGGGCTGTGTCCGCATCGGACGCAGCCAGGAGAAGAAATGGCCTGTCCTTTTGCCCCAGTACCCCTCTCCCCCCTTGAGCTACCAGATTCACACATCAGGTCTGGAAACTGCCCGCAATGAGGCGTTTGCTTTTCGGGGGGACGCCTGCCGCCCCCTCCCCCTGGTGGGGAGGGGTGAGGGGTGGGGGTGGGGGGCTCTGAGCCGAAAAATATATGAAAGACAGATAGATACCTGAAAAGGCCTCTCGAGGAGCAGCTGTCTGAAATCAATGAACACCCTGCCAGCCGGAAAGGCTTACCCCCCACCCCTCACCCCTCCCCACGAGGGCTACCAGATTCACACATCGTGTTCGTATCCGACCGCATTGATTGCCCGTTTTGCGGCCTGGATTTCGAGCCATCCCTGCAGCATGACGACAGGTCCGGGTTTTCCGTAATATCCTGTCCATCCTCCGAGGCGTGCGCAGACCCAGGCAGCATAGGCAAGCGAGCCCTTCGGATGAGGGTTTTTCTGCCGTTCGGTCTTGCCTTCAAGCCTGGCGCAATAAGCCTCGAGCAGGGGGGTATCGGCTTGCTCGAAGGTATCGGTGCATGGCCGCAACGGCCCCTCTCCGCCCTCCCGGGCATGGACGAGCTGCTGGACTGCGACGGCTGCGATCAAGGCTGCAGTGACAAGCTTGTCACGTGGTCCGGGCTCCTCAATGCGGACCCCTTCAATGTCAAAACCCTGGGTTTTCAAAGTCCGGAAGAGCTGTTCGATGGTCCAGCGTCTGCGGTAGAGGTCCGCCATGGCAAAGGCTTCGGCTGCATCGCGAACCGGCCGGGTGGTCAGCAACCGCCAATGCAAGGCCTGCACGCCTGCGGGCGGGTCGATCTCGCGCAGGCTGATCACCTGCATCTCCACCGCATCGGGCAGTCCGGCAGCGAAGCGCCGGTTGGGCCGGGCCAGCTTCAGGGTGGAAAAGCGCAGCCCAAGCCGCGCCGTGCGCGCCCGCCTGCCAGGGCCTGCGGGCAGGCTGATATCCGCCTGTCCAGCCAGCGCAAGCCCCTCAAGCGCTGCGAACAACCGGCCCCCATCCTCAAGGCTGCGGTCCTGCGCCGCGCGGATCAGAAGATCCGTCCCCTCGGGACGCAGCGCAAAAGCCTCGTAAATATCCCCCTCACGATCGGCAATGACCGTGATCCGGCCCGCGCCGGCGCACACCGAAGCCGCCTGCTCCGTGCTTTCAAGCCAGCGGAAGCTTTCCTTCTCCTCAACCGGAAGCTCCCGGCGCTTCTCCTTGTGGCCCGAAGAGCGCTTCAGAAAGGCACCGCCAACAAGACCAAGCAGCGCACCATCGCTCTCATCCAGTGCAATCGAAACATGCAGATAGTCGCCTCCACCCCCGCAGGAGCGCACCACCGTCGTGTCCTGGATGACAAGAACATCACGACCGGTGCTGCGCACCGATGTCCGTTGCCCCGCCTCAAGCAGCATCTCGTCAACGCTCACGGACGGATTGCGCAGAAAACGCGTAATCCGCATCTCCCCGGCACGGTTCCCGCCAAGGCGGCGAACCCGAAGCGTCCCAATCCCCTGCAAACGCGACAGAAGAAAGGCCCCCCTTTTTCAAGGCGGCGGTCGCCAAACCGGCCAAGCGTTGCATCCATCAATCAATCCCTCCTCATAACTCAAACAAAACTGAATCAGACATCAGACACCTAGGCAACAACGATGTGTGCATGCAGTAGCCACGAGGGGGAGGGGGGCTGAAACGCCGCGCCAGAGTAACCAGACTGCTGGCTTTCCCCAAACCGTCTTTGGCTTCAAACACGATGTGTGCATACTGTAGCCCTGCCCTTGAGGGGGAGATGTCTGCGCGAGCAGACAGAGGGGGGTAGCAGCGTTTCGGCAGAGCACCATCTCTCTCACAACCGGACAGTCAGTTACCCCCCTCCCCCCCCTGCCGGGGGCATCTCCCCCTCAAGGGCAGGGGAATCGCATATGTCGAATAAGGGGTTGTTTTACTGAGGCAAATCGATTCATGAGTTCTCCGTCCCAGGAGGTCGCGATGAGTAGATTTGCCGCTTGTTTTGAAGCTTTGCCTGATCCGCGCAGCAGCAACG
>NZ_KB908244.1 GCF_000382365.1 Pannonibacter phragmitetus DSM 14782
GTTGCCTTGGCCCCGCGGCGGTAGGCGCCGCGCACGGCCTTGCCATCAATCGCCACCACCCCTTCGATCCCTTTGGCAAAGGTGGCCGTGAGACGGCGGAAGGCCGCCTCGAAAGCATCGGTGTCAAGATGGCGGAAGACGGTGGAGAAGGTGTCGTGGCTGGGAATGCCATGGGGCAGCGGCACGATCGACTTCAGCCATCTGCGCTTCGAATGGCCGAAGTCCTCCATGTCGGTACAGCTTTCGGCCCCGCAGATGATCGCCGCGATGGCAATAAACAGGATCGACGTCAACGGATGGCGCGCGTTGCTGCTGCGCGGATCAGGCAAAGCTTCAAAACAAGCGGCAAATCTACTCATCGCAACCTCCCGGGACGGAGAACTCATGAATCGATTTGCCTCAGTAAAACAACCCCTTATTCGACATATGCGATTCCCCTGCCCTCAAGGGGGGAGAGGATCTGAGCCTGACTTGACCACATGGCCCCGTAACCAATCCTGACCCCCGGACACACGGGACCAAGGTCAACGCATACCCATATTGTTAGTACACAAACAAATATCTGACAGAGAGAGGACAGACCAATGACAGACGCAATTGAAAGGGTGGAAATCGCCGTCATCGGTGCAGGGCTTGGCGGGGCTGCGGCGGCGGCGCTGCTGGCCGGGGCCGGGTTTTCGGTGCACACGTTCGAGCAGGCGCCAGTCTTCACCCGGCTGGGCGCGGGCATTCACATTGGCCCCAACGTGATGAAGATCTTCCGCCGCATCGGCATCGAGAAGACGCTGGAGTCCATCGGCTCGCACCCGGATTTCTGGTTCTCCCGCGATGGCAACACGGGTGAGTATCTCTCCCGCATTCCGCTGGGCGATTATGGCCGCCGCGAATATGGCGCCTCCTACATCACCATCCACCGGGGCGACATGCACGCCGTGCAGATTGATGCCCTGCCGCAGGACCGGGTGCATTTCGGCCACAAGCTGACTGCCATCGAGGAGCGCGGCAGCGATGTTCTGCTGACCTTCGAGAACGGCCGCAAGATTGCCGCCGGTCTGGTGGTGGGTGCCGATGGCATCAATTCCATGATCCGTGAAATGCTGCTCGGGCCGGAAAAGCCGCGCTTCTCCGGCTGGGTCGGGCACCGGGCGCTGGTCAACATGGACAAGCTGCGCGCCTCGGGGCTTCAGTTCGAGGCCTGCGTCAAGTGGTGGTGGGAAGCCTCCCGCCACATCATGGCCTATGCGACCAAGGGCGATGGCAGCGAATATTACTACGTCACCGGCGTTCCCGTGGATGGCTGGGAGCACCAGACGAGCTTCGTGGACAGCTCCCGCGAGGAGATGCAAGCCATCTTCGGCGGCTCGCACCCGGTGGTGCAGGCGCTGATCGATGCCACGGAGACCGTGACCAAATGGCCGTTCTGGAACCGTGATCCGCTGAACCTGTGGAGCCGTGGCCGCCTCGTCATGCTGGGCGATGCCTGCCACCCGATGCGCCCGCACATGGCGCAGGGCGCCTGCATGGCCATCGAGGACGCCGCCGTGCTGACCCGCTGCCTTGAGGAAACCGGCACCAGCGGCTACCGCGAGGCCTTCGCCCTCTACGAAGCCACCCGCCGCGACCGTGCCACGAAAGTGCAGACCATCTCCAACGCCAACACCTGGCTGAAGGAGCCGGAGGACCCGGCCTGGGTCTACGCCTACGACCCGCTGACAGCCCAGCTCGGCTGACACAAAACCCCGCCGCAGGCTCTCAGGCCTGCGGCGGGGTTTCTGATTTTCCAGCTTGCCGGCCTCCTGCCTCAGAAGGCGTGCGAAATGCGGAAGGACAGGTTGTAACCTTCCGGCCGGTTCCGCGTGCCGAACTCCTTGTAGGCATGGAAGTTGACCGCCGGGAGGCCCGGCTCGAACCAGGCGATGGCAGGGCCTGCGGCGAAGGCACGGCTGCGGTTGCCCTTGACGATGCCCTGCCCCTTGTCGTCGGTCAGCTGCTGATAGGCATAGCCGCCCACACCCAGCGTCCAGGCCCCCAGCGACTTGCCCACGGCAAACTCCTGCTTGTACTCGATGCCGCTGGTGTAGTTGGTGGCACGGTTGACCGTGTTGAAGGAGATTTCGATGCGCGAGGAGACTTCCCAGCCGCTGTCCGACAGGTAGGTCACACCGGCAGTGGGTGCAAAGGTCCAGTGGTTGACGCCGGCTGAGAAGGGGTTGTTCACGTCATAGTGGCCGGTCGGCGCCTGGATCTGGAACGCGGTGTTCACATACCAGTTCTTCGTCAGATCCCACTGCAGGATCAGCGGGATGAACGCCGCATCACCAATGTGGAAATCCTTGTCCGCAACCTTCTGCCCCACATTGAAGGAGCCCGTCAGGTTCATGAGCGGCACCGCGACGCCGAAACCATAGGCGGCACCCAGCAGCTTCATCTCGGTCATCTTGATGTAGGACAGGGTCACGGAGGTGACATCCAGCTGCAGATCGATGCCGTTGTTCTTGCCGAAGACGTCATTGCCCTTGTTGGCGGTGTAGTGCATCACCTGCAGGCCGAAGGCGCCGTAAGGTGTCGGCGGCGGCGACATGCCTGCGCCGAAGTCGAACAGGCCGAAGGGCGTAATGGTGGCTCCACCTTCCACCGCCGATGCATCCTGTGTCCCGGACAGAACGGCCAGCAGAGCTGCACCCGCCAGAACCGTCTTTCCTGCGATATCTTTAACCTTCATTGTTCCCCACTGTGTTTTTCCGGTTAAGTAGGAAAACCTAGACACAGTGCACTGAACGCCGTTATCCGATATCGGCACTCTCCCTGCCGTCCTCGTTAAAAACCGCAGTATTTCAGGAAATGATGCCGGGATTCCCCAGCGTTTCGGAGGGCAATTCGCCAAACTGAGCCTTGTAGTCCCGGCTGAAGTGGCTCCAGTGCCAGAAGCCCCAGCGGGCGGCGATATCGCCGATGGTCTCGCGCCGGGCCTCTTTCCGGGCTGCCATCAGCGCCTCGCGCACTCTGGCAAGCCGCACCGACTTCAGCACCTGCACGGCGCTCTTGCCGTAGACCTTCGTGAAGCAAAGTTGCATGTAGCGGCGGCTGACCCCGAGGCGCTGGCACAGTTCCAGCACCGAACAGGCTTCAAGCCCGCCTTCCAGCACCAGCTCCAGCGCTGCATCGGTCACCTGCACATGCGCCCGGCTGGCCGGTCCGGGCTGAAAACCGGAGAGGGTGACAAGGTCGAGAACAGAGAGGAGAAGATCCTCCCCGGCGCGGATGCAGGCCGCACCGGGCAGCGCGTGGCCCAAGCCCATGACCGCCCCGAACATCGCCCGCACCCCGGTCAGCCTTTCGGGCGCGATGAACAGGGTCTTGTGGCGGGACAGCGCCTCTGCCAGTTCTCCCCCGCCTGCCAGCAGGCAGGCCCGGCCGAACCATTCCTCGTCAAAGGCAAGGCAGGCGAGGTCCACATAGCCCGAGGTCACCACATCCGGGTGATCGCTTCCGCAGGCCAGAAGCCCGGCCATGGCCGGGATGTCGCGCCCGCCCGCCTTGGCGATGCCTTCGGCAGCGAGGGGAAAGGCGAAGACCAGCGGCGAACGGCAGGAGGCCAGCCCCCGCTTCAACAGCGACTTGTCAACGGTCTCGCGCAGAAGCTGGACATGATTGAGGTTCAGCACCTGAACCGAAGCGGACAGCCGCCCTGGCGACAGCTGGACATATTCCGCCGGCCACTCCGGCGTAAGCTGAGCGAACTGGATCGGGTCATCCGCCGTCAGAATGGCAGGAGGACACACCTGTGGCGTGGCAGATCGTTCCAGCAGCATGCAGCCCCCCTCCAAGCTGATACCCGCAGATGAATTCCGTGCACTCTCCATCCGCTTGTTCTGGCGTGCAGTTTCCCTCTGGCTTTATTCACCGGAACAAGAAAAACAGAGAACCCCGAAAACAGGATCTGCCTATGGATTATCCTGTCTCACGGCTTTTGCAATACGCCGGAAAAGTATCGCTTGAAACCTTTGACACAGCCGGCTCTTTTAAATCGTTTGTACTGGAGAAAATCTGATAAAAACAAAGCCATCAGAAGATACTTGTTCGTTTGCACACGACTTCGGACGCAGAACCGCATCCCGTCTTCGCGGAAAAGGCTTCTGGCAAACGCGCCGCGCAAGCCGCAAGGTTCTGGGGCTTTTTTTGTGCAGGTCCGCTGCTGCCGGAATTGATCAACGGCCATGCCTGGCGGACAGCTGCTGGCTTCAGGAGGCCGCCCTTGGGAACTGGCAGACGGCGGCGCGCGAGCGCGCCATCTTGATCTCCTGAAGCCGAAGAGAGGCTGACCCGCCCGTTTGCATGGGCGGGTCAGGTTTTGCTTAGCGGAATGGCCAGGGCAGGTCCACCGCGTCCTGCAGCATGCCTGACGGGAAGTTGAGGGACAGGGCCCATGCGAGGAGGAGGATGATGCCGGCGGCCCCTGCGGTCATCAGGAGGGTTGCGAGCAGCCCTGCCCTTGCCCTGACGATGAGGAAGAAGGGGAAGAACAGCAGCAGCGCGGCATAGAAGCCGATGAGGGCTGTGAGGCCGACGAGGCCACCG
>NZ_KB908245.1 GCF_000382365.1 Pannonibacter phragmitetus DSM 14782
ATCAATGGCCTCTACAAGGCCGAGGTCATCTGGCGCCAGCGGTCATGGCCGAGCGCGTCGGCCGTCGAAATGGCGACCCTGCGCTGGGTCGATTGGTTCAACAACAACCGCCTGTTCGGCCCCATCGGGCACATCCCGCCCGCAGAGGCCGAAGCCAAATACCATGCAGCCCAAAAGACCCTCGATATGGTTGCATGACTCAAATGAAACTGCCTCCGGAAAACCCGGGACGGTTCACCGTGAGTTCGTAGCGGCGGCGTGTCATCATGGCTCCCAATTCGGAAGCCTTGAATCACGAACAACGTAATACGCCAAGAAAATTTATGAGTTTACGCCCTAGATAAAGAAAAGCCTCGCGCTTAGGCAGGAGCGGAACAGGAAAGCTGCGGACCGGCGGCTTGGCTCGCGATACGCGTTGACGCGCTGCCTCTGCGGATAAACCAGATACGACAAGGGCCTCAACGATCCGTGAGGAACGTGAGGGACCATGCTCGGAAAGGTACTGCGCAACGCTGGTCATAGGGCATGTCACACTGCTTAATTTATTAATTCAGCTACCTTATTGTCCATCATTCTTCAATGATGCGTCATGAGTTTTATAAATCAATGACTTACATGACACTTTTCGCTGCTGATTTTTTGGCCTCTGTCACAATGGGTTTTGGGGCCCTTTTCCTGGCCTGCTTTCGCACCCGAAAAATAGCTACTGGGCATTGCCTCTGCACTGATTTGTGATGTCGGCATTCGCCCGCGCATTCGCTGCCGCTTAGTGAAAGTCGAAAGCTGCCGCACTGCTGACCAGGACACGCAAGTATCGGACAATAGCGTGGAAACGGCGGTTCACTATATCGCATGGTAGTGTGCGGTGATCGGCGGCGATATCGGGTCATAGAGGGGTTGGCGGACCATAGGGGTTTCGAACGCGTATATCGAAATATTCCAACGCCGCTCCGCGCGATCATAAATGATATTCGTTCTCAGGAAATCGTCACCGACGTCTACAGAAGACGCTGTGGTGGCCACTGAAACGCTCTGAACACATATGCCCGCAGAAAGGGCAGGACAGGAGACAGGGCATGCTCACGCTTGAAATCTTCGATGACGGCGGTGTTTTCCGTCATGGCGATGACTATGACCGGATCGTCGAGGAACTGGATGACGCGCTCGAACAGCGCGACGGCGGGACGCTTGCGCCCGCAAAATACCTCAAGACCCTGAAGGTGCTAGTCGATCGTCACCCTCATTTCATCGATGGTTATGCCCATCTGGGCTATGCGCTCATGGAAGAAGGCAAGCCCAAGCTCGCACTGCGAGCCTGCCTTAATGGCCTGGAAGTGGGTGAGCGTGCGATCCCAGCCAGTTACGCCGGTTCGATCGAATGGGGCTTTCTGGAAAACCGTCCCTTTCTGCGCGCGGCGCAGGGCGTCGTCCTGTTGCAGCTCCGGCTTGGCCAGCGCAAGGACGCTCTGCGACTGATGGAAAAGATGCTTGCCTGGAATCCGAACGACAATCAGGGCATCCGCTACCTGATAGGTCCAGAATATCTTCGCGCTGGCGAAACGGCAAAGGCCGAGCGTGTTTTCACCGACGAAGCCGCACACTACCCGCCTTATCACTATGAGCAGGCCCTATTGCACCTGAGGGCCGGCAATCACGTCGCTGCCGCGACCAGGCTGCGCCGTGGTTTTGTCGCGAACGGCTATATCGCCGAGATGTTGTCAGGGAACCCCGAGCCGGCGGCGCTTGCGATTTGGCACGGCTCGAACCTTGCCGAACCGGAAACGGCTCGCAGCTATCTGGATCAGTGCGGCGACCTATGGCAGCGAACTCCCGGTGCTGTCGCCTTTGTACGCTGGCTGCACACGCATCCCAAAGTCCTCGCCGAAAGGGCCGCCGTCCTTGAATGCCAGGAGGCGCTGTTATGGGAGCACGATTTTGAAAAACGGAAAGCGCTGGGCTTGAAAGAGAAGGCAGTACGCGCGCGGATAGATGACGCTCTTTCGGCGGAGATCGTTCGGAAAAAAGCCGACCGTCATGGGCGCCCGATCGAACCGTGGCGATATCAACGCACGCGTTTTTGAAGCCTTGAGTACGGTGCCCCGGCTTCATGGTTCTCGGGTTCGTCCCATGACCATTGAAGCAGCGTAGCACTGGTCACGAGGCGGGTCGACCTTCAAAAACTCACATTTGACTAATAATACGTCATTAATAGTCAGATATGACTTAAAGGCCGCGTGCTGTTTCCATCTCATCGCCGACAAAAGCAGCCTCATAGCCGCGCGCCAGCGCGCCGGAGACGCCAACCAGTCTGAAGGCTTCCCGCCATCCGTCAGAAATGCGCTTCGCCGTTGTCCGGATCATCTCCCGTGCCTCGGCCCCGGGAATCTCGAAAAACTCGCAGGCTTCCAGTGCAAGGATGATCGACCGATCATGGGCGCCGCCCTCGAGGATTGCCGTCTCGAGATGCGGGTTGCGATCCGGTGCCGGGTTAACGTCGAATACCGGCGACAAGCGCCACTGACCCGCTCCCACATAGAGGAAACCGTGGTTCTTCAGGTGATCGTCCTTGTTGGACACGAGGATCGTGAAGATCAGACGCCGGTAAAGTTCACGGAAATCATCAGAGGGATCGGGTGAGTAAGCCCGCATGAAATCGACGATCTCCGTATAGGAACCCGGCTCCGCCCCCGTCTTGCCGAGCGCAGTGCGCGCGGAGATGTAGGGAATTCGTGCGGCCCCACGCCGGTCGAACCGCTGGATCAGCGCGACCGGGAACGGCGTGTCCGCCAGTTCCAACCGTGCCTCGGGCGTGCGGATACCGCAGGCTGCCGCCAGACGCAGCGTCGCGATCTCGACGCGCTCGATTGGCTGTTGATCGTGGACCGAGGTGAACTTCGCCAGCCACAGCACATCGCCGTCCCTGACATTGGCTTTGGGGCGAGCGCCGCCGGAGCCGCCGGCGCCGGCCAGCGCCTGCATTTCCTCGGGCGGGATTTCCTTGCCTTGCTCATAGGCCCGCGCGATCGCCGTGATGGTTTCGAGGTCGACCAGACGCGGAACGGCATCCGCTGCCTTGCCGCGAATGACATCGCCCTTGTCATCCAGAAAGCGCAACGCGCCTTGCCGGCAGGTATCGTCGGAAAGCGTCAGATACTCGAATTCGTTGAGACCATTGCCATAGGCACGTTCGAGCAGCCTCCGTCCCCAACTGTCCGGAGCCGCATCCGCGAAAACGCCCGCCAATGCGTCGCGCATATTCCCTGGCTGCCCTGACGTGTGAAAAGGGCCAGCCTCAAGAGAGAAATCGGGCTGTATGGGAAAGGCACGCGGGTTTTCGATCCATTCAGCACCATAAGCGAAAGTCGAGAACTGGCGCGGCCCGGCATGGGTGAAACGCAACTGGCCCACCGGTGTCCGGCTTTCGCCAAGCGCGACGTGGGCGACGAAATCGGCCATCAGAAGGACGCCCCGTCAAGGTCCACGACGTCATGCAGATCCTTCGCTTCCTCCGTCTGAGCCTTCTGCTTTTTCAGCCTTGCCGCGAAAGAACGGCCCCTGCGCCGTCCGTGCTCCGTTGCCAGCGCCAGCCCCAGATCGTCCTTGCGGATATCGATCAGGTCAGCGAGCCGCTCCAGAAGGCCGAGCACCACGAGTACGTCGGCAAGCGTTCCGATGGCAACGCCCGGATCACCCCGTTCAAGGCGGGCGATGGAACTTGGCGAGGTTCCTGCACGCACTGCGAGATCCGCCACGGCGATGCCACGCCGCAGCCGCGCGTTGCGGATATCCTGGCCCAGCCGTTCCAGTGCGGGTTTTGCCTTAGGGGAACTCATCTAAATCATCCATATATGATATGATATAGCTACAAACTGCTCATATATGACTAATTAACTCCAAAGTCAAGAATTCCAGCCGGTCCCCTCCGGGATCGCCAACGCCTCTTTGGGCGACCTGCGACAGGGTGTGTCTCAACCTCTTCGGCCAGCAGACGATCTGTGAAACGCACCAGCCGAATCGGCGTGCCGTCAGATTTCGGGGACCAGTCCTTCTGACCCACGGCGAGTCAAACCTGCCTCGGCAGTTGATCGGTCAGCCCGTGGAGCGACAGGGCCGAAACGAGGCAAACCACGGCCTTCGGAACCCGTTTAGCCACCTCAGCGATACTGTGGTGAACGTCGAGGGGCGCATCGGAAAGTTGATAAGTCCTCGCGCGAGCGGAATCACCTCGCCGTCGCGTTCCATGCGCCTGTTGGTTTGCAAGCATCCGGCGTAGACCGCGTCGGTCTGGTTTGCGGTCAATGGCACTTGTTCTGGCTCTTTGCGAAGCCTGCTTTTCCGAGGGTTCTGCGGCGAGCGAGCTTGGCGATGCGTTCACGGATCATGTCTGTGCCGATGTCTGAGGGATCGAAGAGGCCACCATACCAATCCGCGACTTCGTGATGCTGGGGATGTCGTGGCTTTGCCATTGCTTTCAGGAAGTCTTCGAAGCCGGGTAAGCCGCCGACATCTTCCGGCGGCGCTCGTCGTTCACCGTCAAC
>NZ_KB908246.1 GCF_000382365.1 Pannonibacter phragmitetus DSM 14782
TATTTTTGAGCCGTGATTTTCATTGATTTTCTGATTTGAGAGGGGCTGTTTCGCGCGTTTTCTGTTTTCTTTGTTTCTGTTTTGTTCTTTTTTGAGATGTGTTTATGGAGTAACGATTTTTGCCCCGCTTTTGGCGAGGTTTTGTGTGTTTTTTTTGATTTGGTTGCGGGGGCAGGATTTGAACCTGCGGCCTTCAGGTTATGAGCCTGACGAGCTACCGGGCTGCTCCACCCCGCGTTAGTTGGGTGGTTGTTGAAGAGTTTTGATTTGTTATCTGCGTTTTGCAGGCCTGGCAGCGACCTACTCTCCCGTGTCTTGAGACAAAGTACCATTGGCGCTGGGGGGTTTCACGGCCGAGTTCGGGATGGGATCGGGTGTTGGCCCCCCGCTGGGGCCACCAGGCCGGCGAAACGCAGATATGAGGAACTGGTCTTTTCAGCGTGAGCTGATCGATGATGATCCGGTTTGGATCGTTGCGTCGTTATGTTTGCTTTGAGCGTCCGCGAGGGACGTGACGGACCTGAGGTCCGCAAGCGCGACGCGCGCCGCGGCTTATGCCGCGCGTGGTTCGCAGGACAGCGCGCTAGCGCGACCGTCCGTGAGAACATTTATATGGAATGGACATTGATTAATGAGAGTGATCAAGCCGGACGAGCTATTAGTAAGGCTCAGCTTCACACGTTGCCGTGCTTCCACATGCCTCCTATCGACGTGGTGGTCTACCACGGCTCTTCAGGGAGAACTTGTTTTGAGGTTAGTTTCCCGCTTAGATGCCTTCAGCGGTTATCTATTCCGAACATAGCTACCCTGCACTGCGGCTGGCGCCACAACAGGTCCACCAGAGGTTCGTCCATCCCGGTCCTCTCGTACTAGGGACAGATCCTCTCAATTCTCCTACACCCACGGCAGATAGGGACCGAACTGTCTCGCGACGTTCTGAACCCAACTCACGTACCGCTTTAAATGGCGAACAGCCATACCCTTGGGACCTGCTCCAGCCCCAGGATGCGATGAGTCGACATCGAGGTGCCAAACAACCCCGTCGATATGGACTCTTGGGGGTCATCAGCCTGTTATCCCCGGCGTACCTTTTATCCGTTGAGCGATGGCCCTTCCACGAGGGACCACCGGATCACTATGGCCGACTTTCGTCTCTGCTCGACTTGTCAGTCTCGCAGTCAGGCAGGCTTATGCCATTGCACTCGACGACCGATTTCCGACCGGTCTGAGCCCACCTTCGCGCGCCTCCGTTACCATTTGGGAGGCGACCGCCCCAGTCAAACTACCCGCCACACACGGTCCCGGATGCTGTTACATCGCGGTTAGATATCCATGACGACAAGGGTGGTATTTCAAGGATGACTCCACGAGAGCTGGCGCCCTCGCTTCGACGTCTACCACCTATCCTACACATGTCGACACGAATACCAGTGTGAAGCTGTAGTAAAGGTGCACGGGGTCTTTCCGTCTGACCGCAGGAACCCCGCATCTTCACGGGGAATTCAATTTCACTGAGCCTATGCTGGAGACAGCGGGGAAGTCGTTACGCCATTCGTGCAGGTCGGAACTTACCCGACAAGGAATTTCGCTACCTTAGGACCGTTATAGTTACGGCCGCCGTTTACCGGGGCTTCAATTCGGAGCTTGCACACCTCCTCTTAACCTTCCGGCACCGGGCAGGCGTCAGACCCTATACGTCGCCTTACGGCTTCGCAGAGCCCTGTGTTTTTGATAAACAGTCGCCACCCCCTAGTCTGTGCCCCTCCTGACCGGTTGCCCGATCAGAAGGCTCCCTTCTCGCGAACTTACGGGAGCAATTTGCCGAGTTCCTTCAGCATAGTTCTCTCAAGCGCCTTGGTATGCTCTACCTGTCCACCTGTGTCGGTTTAGGGTACGGTCTATAATGCGGGGGCTATTTCCTGGGACACCTTCACCGCATCCCCAATCCAGTAAGGGGATACGATACACGGCATCCGTCACCACCCGCAGGCTGCAGAATATTAACTGCATTCCCATCGACTACGCCTTTCGGCCTCGCCTTAGGGGCCGGCTAACCCTGCTCCGATTAACGTTGAGCAGGAACCCTTGGACTTTCGGCGAGCGGGTCTCTCACCCGCTTTGTCGTTACTCATGTCAGCATTCGCACTTCCGATACCTCCAGCAGCCCTCACGGGTCTGCCTTCATCAGCCTACGGAACGCTCCGCTACCGCGCACTTACGTGCACCCGCAGTTTCGGCACATGGCTTGAGCCCCGTTACATTTTCGGCGCGGAACCCCTTGTTTAGACCAGTGAGCTGTTACGCTTTCTTTAAATGATGGCTGCTTCTAAGCCAACATCCTGGTTGTTTTGGGAGTTCTACATCCTTTCCCACTTAGCCATGATTTGGGGGCCTTAACTGGCGGTCAGGGTTGTTGCCCTCTCCACAATGGACGTTAGCACCCACTGTGTGTCTGCCAGATAGTACTTCCTGGTATTCGGAGTTTGGTTAGGATCAGTAAGACGGTAAGTCCCCATAGCCCATCCAGTGCTCTACCCCCAGGAGTATTCGTCTGACGCTCTACCTAAATAGATTTCGCGGAGAACCAGCTATTTCCGAGTTTGATTGGCCTTTC
>NZ_KB908248.1 GCF_000382365.1 Pannonibacter phragmitetus DSM 14782
CACCGGCAATGCGGTAACACTGAGCGGCGTGATCTCCGGCAGCGGTAATCTGACCAAGACCGGCGCTGGCACGCTTGTCCTGTCCGGCACGAACACCCACACTGGGCAGGCGTATGTTGCTGCAGGCACCCTGTCGATCTCGTCGAACAGCAACCTGGGCATCAGCACCCTGAGGTTCAGCGGAGGCACGCTGGCCGTGACCGCAGATGCGGCCATTGCCCGGAGCGCGATCTTCCAGGCAGGCTCCTCCAGCACGATTGATACGGGCACAAATGCGGTCACCTGGAACGGGGACTTCTCCGGCAGCGGTAATCTGACCAAGACCGGCCTGGGCACCCTGACCTTGTCCGGGATGAACATTACATATGCCGGCACCATCACGATCTCTGCAGGCACCCTGTCGGCGTCATCGGACTTCAATCTTGGTAGCGGCACACTGGCGCTTGATGGCGGTACGCTGGCCGTCACTGACAGCACGACGATCGAAAATGCGCTCACCCTCGGAAGCGGTGCCGGCACCATCGACATTGCCAATGGCCATGAGGTGATTCTGAACGGCGTCATCTCCGGCAGCGGTGGCCTGACCTCGACAGGCAGCGGTACGCTGATCCTGTCCGGCACCAATACCTACAGTGGCACAACGACGGTTTCCGGCGGCATCCTCAGCATCTCCTCCGGCAGCAATCTTGGCACCGGCGCGCTCACCCTGAGTGGATCCGACCTGGCGGTGACGGGTACAACAACGCTGACCAACAGCGTCTCTGTTGCATCGGGAGCGGCAAGCTTCCTTGATACGGGAGGCAATTCGGTGACACTGAGCGGGGTGGTCTCCGGCAGTGGTGATCTGCGTAAGCGCGGCAGCGGCACGCTCGTTCTGTCCGGCGCCAACACCCTTACCGGCACTCTCACAGTTTCGACCGGCACCCTGTCCATCGCCTCGGACAGCAACCTTGGTTCCGGCACGCTGCGCCTTGACGGCGCACGGCTTGATGTCACCAGCGATACGGTCATCGATAATACTATCGAGATTGAAGATGACGGCCCCAATACAATCAACACGGGCACGGGCATCCTTGTCCAGATAAGCAGCCAGGTCTCGTCCGGTGGCGGCCTCGTCAAGACCGGCGCAGGCACGCTCATCATGTCCGGCACCAACACCTACACTGGCAGCACCACCGTCTCCGGCGGCACGCTTCAGGTTGAGGGCTCGCTCGGCTACACGGCTGTGAGCGTCGCATCCGGTGGCACGCTTGGCGGCAGCGGCAGCATCGCCGGTGCAGTGAGCGTTCTGAATGGCGGCAGCCTCAACCCTGGCAGCAGCCCCGGCACGCTGACGGTTGATAGCCTTGTGCTTCAGAATTCCAGCCTGCTCAACTTCGAGCTGGATACGCCGGGCGTCGTGGGAAGCGGCGTCAACGATCTGGTGTCCGTCACCAATGGCCTGACGCTCGACGGTATTCTCAACATCATCACGGGCAGCAATTTCGGCACGGGCTCCTACCGGCTGTTCGACTATGGCACGCTGACGGCGGACAACGGGCTGATGTTCGGCGATGTGCCGGCCGGCTATGAGCTGACGGTTTCCCTGGGTACGGCGGGGCAGGTGAACCTGATCACCAGCTACAACGGTTTGCAGTTCTGGAATGGTGGGCAGACCGCCGCCAACGGCGCCGTCAACGGCGGTTCCGGCACCTGGAACAGCAGCAGCACCAACTGGACCAGCCAGGCTGGCAATGTGGCGACGAGCTGGGCTGACCTGACGGCGGTCTTTGCCGGAACCTCCGGCGGCACGGTCACCGTGACGGGCACCCAGTCGGTCGCAGGCCTGCAGTTCGCCACGGACGGCTACACGCTGTCCGGCACCGGTTCTCTCGTGGCCGGTGCCGGTGGCATGGAGCTGCGCATCGGCAATGGCCTCGCGGCCACCATTGCAACCAGCGTCACCGGTTCCGGCGCTGTCAGCAAGACGGGCGCGGGCACCATCGTCCTGTCCGGCAGCAACAGCTACACCGGC
>NZ_KB908249.1 GCF_000382365.1 Pannonibacter phragmitetus DSM 14782
CTCCTTCATACCCATTATGCACGCCCGTACACGAAATTCCTGACAGTCCCCACTCTGGGTGTTGAAGACCGGGTTGCCGCAGCTGTCAAAGCGCACATTGCCCGAAGCATCGCGCACAGGCGTGTAGAGCTGACCGCTGCCGCTGTGCGTTACCGTGCCGTCTGCATTGCGCGTGTAGCCCGCTGGCGGTGATCACCGCATCATTCCCGGCATCGATCTGCGCCCCTTGCGAGACAACGTCCCGCCCGGCGCTGATGATCAGGTCATTCCCCGCCGAGAGGGCCGTGACGCGAGCTGCCTCCCCCGACTGGGTGCTGCCGCTCTTCGAGCTGGAAACGCCAACGCCAAGCGTCAGGCTGGCAGGATCAACGGGGTGCGCATTGGGCTCGCAGGGCCGGATGCACTGATGACGCCGAGGCTTAGGGCGTCAGACTGTCAGGTGAATACAGTTCTTGCACAACTATAATCTTCGCCCGGTTTCCATTTCCCAGTCTTCTCGATACTCCCAAGGAGTATCCACTCTCGTTAACTTCCAATAGAAGCTGGTCACCGCATCGTGCAGATCACTATACCAACTCAGGCAACTGGATAATCCCCGTTCAATGTATAAAATTATCCACCTACCATCAGCACCCTCCAGCAAGCAAAGCACACCATCTTGAAACTTTTCATCACCCTCAGACCCAATAAAATAAGAAAAACTATCAACTCCATTTTTCTGAAGAGCAAATTTCAGAAGTTCTATTGTTTTTATTTTATCGATCATCATTTTACAACCCTAAGACATCCAGCATCAATCATGCTCTGAACGCTTCGATCCGTCACTTGGAACTATGAACTAGCAACTGAGATAAAATTCACAACGCAAACCTGTTATTTAAACGCTGTATTTTCGCGAATAATACGTTATATTTAATATAATAACTTCGAAACAATATTCTAAAGATATATTTTACATAAACTTAAATTGCCTGAATTGGCAAAAATTCCATCAATTATTGATAATTTATCCTCATGCTCCAAAACACTAAATCCAATATCTCCGAAATCTAAATAAGCTCCAACACAACCATCTTCCACATTCGGAATCACGTACTTGTAAACGGCAATCAACTCCTTACCCAAATATCTATTCAACTCGTCTGATTTCTGAACCGGATATGCAAAATCATCATGAATTGCATTTAAATCTAAAAGCTTTGGCTCTGATTCAACAGGCAAAATTCTCAAGATCCCCTCGCCAAGGTCTAACGAGATCCACCCCGACTTTGAAAATCTAAAGTACAGAACGAGCATTTCACGAACCAAAGACCCCGACATAAAAAAAGACCGAAATCTAAACTCGCAAATTCTCTCACCTACAATCATAGTTATATCTCTTATATTTAGAACTTTGAGGATTTTTCTGGAATCAAAGTATCAAACTCATACCCACCACCAGGCAAAACTCGGAGGCTCACAGTGCTATTAGTCTTAGAGCTATAGAAATGGATAAGATCGTACCCTCCTCGAACAGAGGATTTAGGGATTAAGTTGCTGACAGCCGTCGCGTTTTCCAGTGTTTCTTTAACTGTCAACTTGGCCTGTTCGACGCCCGCGCGACTGGCCTCGTAAGGCAATCTACCTTCACCAATTTTAGTACCCAACTTTTTGTTCAAGCTTGCCGCTTGAGAGCCGAGAAACGCATCAACCCCACCAAACTCAGGAGGTTTTGGAGTTTCTTTTGGGCTGGGAGTGCCCTGCCCGCCTGTTGCCACTGTGCCCGGAGACTGAGGCTTCGGGGCTTTGAGGCGGGCTGCGAAGGGGCCACCAAAGCCACCGGCAAGGGCTGT
>NZ_KB908250.1 GCF_000382365.1 Pannonibacter phragmitetus DSM 14782
GGCGGCCGATGGAGCGGTGGTAATCACACCGGCCCAGCTCGGCTATCTGCTGGAAGGCATCGACTGGCGGATGCCGCAAAAGACCTGGCGGCCGACGGCGGCAGGGTGAGCAAAAACACTGGATTGGCGGGGTCGAATATGATTCCATCCTGCCATGAACACCAACGCCGAGCAGCATCCCGACGACCTTTCCAGGGCACTTGCACTACTGGCTGAGGAGCGTGCTCGGCGAATTGCGGCGGAGGCAGAAGCCGCGACCGCCAAGGCGGACGCCGCCAGCGCGAAGGCGCTCGTGTCGCATTCCGAAGCGCTGATCGCGCGGTTGAAGCTGGAGATCGAGAAGGTTCGCCGGGAGCTTTACGGCAGCCGGTCCGAGCGCAAGGCACGTCTTCTTGAACAGATGGAACTGCAGCTCGAGGAGCTCGAGGCCGACGCTGGCGAAGACGAGACTGCGGCGGAGATGACTGCCAGGGCTTCAACCGTCAAGGCCTTCGAGCGCAAGCGCCCATCACGCAAGCCCTTTCCCGAACACCTGCCGCGCGAACGCGTCGTGATCGCCGCCCCGGCGAGTTGCCCCTGCTGCGGTTCCGCCAGGCTGTCGAAGCTCGGCGAGGACATCACCGAGACGCTGGAGGTGATCCCGCGCCAGTGGAAAGTCATCCAGACGGTGCGGGAGAAGTTTACCTGCCGCGAGTGTGAGAAGATTGCGCAGCCGCCGGCACCCTTCCATGTGACGCCGCGCGGCTTTGCCGGGCCGAACTTGCTGGCGATGATCCTGTTCGAGAAGTTTGCACAGCATCAGCCGCTGAACCGCCAGAGCGAACGCTACGCCCGCGAGGGCATCGACCTCAGCCTGTCGACGCTCGCCGATCAGGTTGGCGCTTGTGCCACTGCGCTCAAGCCCATCCATTCGCTGATCGAGGCCTATGTCCTGGCCGCCGAGCGCCTGCATGGTGACGACACCACGGTGCCGATCCTGGCGAAGGGAAAGACCGATACGGGGCGCATATGGACCTATGTCCGGGATGACCGGCCGTTCGGCGGACAGTCCCCCCTGCGGCGCTGTTCTACGCGTCGCGAGACCGTCGGCAGGAGCATCCCGAGCGCCACCTCAAGACCTTCACCGGCATTCTGCAGGCGGATGCCTATGGCGGCTACAATCCGCTGTTCAAGGTTGATCGTGATCCCGCGCCTCTGCGCCAAGCACTGTGCTGGGCGCATTCCCGCCGCAAGTTCTTCGTGCTGGCCGATATTGCCACGAACGCCAAGCGGGGAAGGAGCGCTGCGCCGATCTCGCCGATGGCGCTGGATGCCGTCGGACGGATCGACGCGCTGTTCGACATCGAACGCGAGATCAACGGGCTTCCTGCCAACCATCGCCTGGAGCGCCGTCGCAAGGACAGCCGGCAGCTCGTCGAAGAGCTCGAGGATTGGATGAGGACCGAGCGGGCAAAGCTGTCGCGCAGTTCGCCGGTCGCCGAGGCGATCGATTACATGCTCAAGCGCTGGCATGGCTTCACGTCCTTCCTGGAAGACGGCAGGATTTGCCTGACGAACAATGCGGCCGAGCGGGCGCTGAGAGGTTTTGCCCTCGGCAGGAAGTCATGGCTCTTCGCCGGATCGG
>NZ_KB908251.1 GCF_000382365.1 Pannonibacter phragmitetus DSM 14782
CCACCGAAACATGCGCCGCCCCGGCATCCCGGTTCAGGCTGGCAAGGTCCTGCCTCTGGTCCGAAAGCTCCAGCGTGCCCGGCGTCACGGTGGCCCGTGTGGTCCCGCTTCCGCCTTCCCGCGCAGGCATGTTGACGATGGGCGTCAGCGTGCCGGGATAGCGGGCAGCAACGTCCTTCCCGGCCTGTGTGTCTGCGTTGCCGAAGTTGACACCAAAGCCCACGCCAAAGCCGGAGCTGGAGGAGGCGGAGCTGTTCTGAACATCGCGCCACGCCAGTTCGCGGGCAGAAAGGTAATTGTCCTCGGCATCCGCCGTGGAGGAGATCACCCCGCCGGTCAGATCCACCTTGCCGCCGGCGGTGACATCATAGCCGCCCCGCCCGGCAACAATGCCGCTCTGGCTAGCAGACCCGGACGCCCCGATGACGCCGCCGCCGATGGTGCTGAGGTTCAGGGTGTCAGGGTGTCAGGGTGTCAGGGTGTCAGGGTGTCAGACGAATATCATCTCTGTAGGTGCATGCCGATGTATTCGGCACCAGACCGCCAAGATAATACACTATTAATAAATTATTACGAGCAGAAAACCTGCAAATATTTGAAGTATACACATCAAATAATCAAAGATATTTCCCATTCGCCATTCCTAACGCAAACGAAAAGTCAGGATCACTTGGTGAAAGATATGCAGCCTGGTACTTGTAGTAAGCCTGCCAAAATTCAAATGAATCACACCCCGAGTCTTTCGCTCGCTCAAGAAGCTTTAGGGTGAGGTCAACTGGCAGGTCCCAACTCCATTTGTAAATCACTGCCTCTTCCAATCGCTCTGAACTTTTCTCGCTTTCTAGCGCAATGATGAATCGTCGCCGAGAAGCCTCCCAATCGATGTCCTCACTTCTGCGAATGTTCCCAAACGCATCCGTGCTTCTAAACTGATCAATTGCCTCAATAAGGTTGCTCATTTTCATTCAATCACCGGGTAATAATTGATATTTGCTCCTACAGGTGTGTCAGCTAGCGAATAGCCCACAGCTTGACCATTCACTTGTACCGTATGAGTTTGCGTCGTACGCGGCTGTAGGCTGCCGAGTCTAGAATTTTCGGCAATATCTCGAAGGATGGCGTTTTCAATCTCGTCCATTGTTCCGATGCGAGAGACGTCACCCCCAGCGTGTGTTCGGTTATACGCATGACCGCTGTTAATCCGAATGTCTGTTCCATCCAACTTCGTGAAGCGCCTTAGATCATTCCCTGCACCGTTTGAGGTGAAGTCGAATATCCTACTCGGCCCAGGCGCATTGATCACCGGCCCGGAGGTGGACGGCTGGGTGAGGGTTGTCTGGGCGGTGGAACCT
>NZ_KB908252.1 GCF_000382365.1 Pannonibacter phragmitetus DSM 14782
TGAACCGTCCCGGGTTTTCCGGAGGCAGTTTCATTTGAGTCATGCAACCATATCGAGGGTCTTTTGGGCTGCATGGTATTTGGCTTCGGCCTCTGCGGGCGGGATGTGCCCGATGGGGCCGAACAGGCGGTTGTTGTTGAACCAATCGACCCAGCGCAGGGTCGCCATTTCGACGGCCGACGCGCTCGGCCATGACCGCTGGCGCCAGATGACCTCGGCCTTGTAGAGGCCATTGATCGTCTCGGCCAAGGCGTTGTCGTAACTATCACCGACGCTTCCGACGGATGGCACGAGGTTCGCCTCAGCCAGGCGCTGGGTGTAGTTCATGGCAAGATATTGGGTTCCCCTGTCGCTATGATGGATCAGTCCATCCTCGGGGCCGGGCCTGCGGGCATGGATTGCCTGCTCCAGGGCATCGAGCACGAAGCCTGCCGTGGCGCTGGTGCTGACTTTCCAGCCCACGATGCGTCGGGCATAGGCATCGATCACGAAGGCGACGTAGACGAACCCGGTCCAGCTATGGACATAAGTGAAGTCGACCACCCACAGCGCATTGGGTCGACTGACGCGGAATTCCCGGTTGACCTTATCCAGTGGGCACTGTGCCTTCGGGTCGCTGATCGTGGTAACTGTAGTCTTGCCCCGGCGCACGCCAGCCAGGCCCATGGCGCGCATCAGCCGCTCCACGGTGCACTTGGCGACGGCGATCCCCTCCCGCCGCAACTGGTGCCAGACTTTGCGCGTCCCGTAGAGGCCGAAGCTGTCCGAGTGAACACGCTTGATCTCTTGCCTGAGTTCGTCGTCGCGCCGGGCACGGGCCGGACGTCTGCCGGGGTCGGCAAGCCGGGCCGCATGCTCATGATAAGAGGAGGGGGCGATCGCCAGTTCACGGCAGATCGGCTCGATACCCAGTTCCTCACGGTGCGTGTCGATGAAGGACATCACCATTTGCCGTGGCGGTCGAGCTCCGCCTGCGCAAAATAAGCCGAAGCCTTGCGCAGGATCTCGTTGGCACGGCGAAGTTCCTTCACTTCGCGCTCCAATGCCTTGACCCGGTCCCGGTCGTTGACGGCCTGCGCCTCTGGCCCCGCTCGTCGGCCAGCCTCCTCCCGGCACCAGCGGCGCAGCGTCTCGCTCGTGCAGCCGATCTTGCCAGCAATCGAGGTCAGCGCCGCCCACTCCGACGGGTAATCCCCACGATGCTCCGCCACCATCCGCACGGCACGGTCGCGAAACTCACCCGAAAACTTGTTCCTTGTAGCGCTCATCTCAGCTCCTTCTCACAAATAGGAGCCTCCTGGAAAGCCAGGACGGTTCA
>NZ_KB908253.1 GCF_000382365.1 Pannonibacter phragmitetus DSM 14782
CGGCACGCCTTGATAGACAGTTCCATTGCTTCCGACATAGTTTCCGTCCGCGTTTGGCACGAAGGTGTAGACGGCCCCGGAGTTGACGGCAGCCCCATCACCCAACTGTGCAGCCACGGTTACTACGCCGTCACTGTTGATGCTAACAGAGCGGCCGAAGAGGTCACCAGCCTGGCCGTCATGAGCAGTCAGCTTGAACTGGGTGTAACCCCCAAGACCATCTGGCACAAACACATAGGCCGAGCCAGAGTTGCTGCCTGCATCATCATTCCAGAGGGCTCCAGCAACAATGACGCCATCGTCATTGATCGCAATCGAATATCCGAAGCCGTCACCTGCAAATTCATCAAGGGCCGACAGCTTCTTCTCGGTGTAACCGCCAAAGCCGTTAGGCGTGTAAACATACACGGCACCGCTGTCCAGAACGCCACCATTATCAGCAAGATGAGCGCTCACAACGATGACGCCAGCCGCATTGCTTGCAGTCCTGAGACCAAACTCGTCTCCGGTGGCTCCGTCTGAGGCAAGCAGCTTGACCTCGGACGCAACACTACCCGGGGCGGTGAACTCATAGATATAAACCGCACCCGTGTCATTGACAGTGGTGTCATCCATGTATGCCCCGACGATCAACCGGCCGGATTCCGTCATTGTGACGGAGTTTCCAAACTGATCACCTGCAGCACCATCGGAAGCCGTTACCTTGGTCACGGCGTAGCCCCCGAAGCCATCTGGCCGGTAAACGTAAACAGAACCAGACTTCGCTGCCTTGGCATTATCAAGGTACGATCCGACAGCGATCACGCCCGCATCATTGATGGAAACGGCATAACCAAACTGGCCACCCGACACCCCGTCCGGAGGGACCAGCTTGGTTTCATAATAACCGCCCTGGCCATCGGGACGGTAAACATAGGCTGATCCGGTCCTCACATTGCTGTCAGTGACGTCATAGTGACTGCCCACAACGGCAACACCGGCATTGTTCAACGCAACCGAGACACCAAACCTGTCTCCAGCAGCACCATCAGATGCAGTCAGCTTCAAAGCCGTATAGCTGCCAGTTGCATCTGGGCGGAACAGGTACGCAGACCCTTGATCCTGGAATGCACCGTCGCCGTTCTGCGCCCCAGCAAGCACAACACCTGATGCATTGATCGCAACCCAGTACATTGCGTCACCCGCACGGCCATCAGACGCAAAAAGCTTCGAGGGC
>NZ_KB908254.1 GCF_000382365.1 Pannonibacter phragmitetus DSM 14782
AGCCCGGTCTCACGCTCAAGCCAGCCCTCGCCCACCAGTGCGCTTTCCATGCCGAATGCGGCCTCTTCCCCTGGCGCCAGCACCCGCAGCTTCTGCCCGCCGCGCAGCTGGAACAGCGCATCGTGATAATCCTGCACGTGCCGGTCAAAACGCTTCTTCGCTTCATCGAAGACGATCGCATCGACCTTGTTCTTCTCGCTCAGAATATCCTTGAGTCTTTCGCGCTCAGCCGGATCCAGCCTTGCGCTCTGCGGTGTAACATTCAGTTTTTCATCGGAGTAAGTGTTGTAGAAACCCAGATTGAAGGAGACGATCTCGGCAAACATGTCCAGCCGGTCCGTCACGCCCACAAGATCGATGTTTTCCAGATTCTTCAGTGCCGTCTCCAGCAGGATGTCATCAGCAGGAACACTGCCCACATAGCCTGCAAGCCGCTTTGCCTGATAATTTTCCATAAAATAGGCATGCTGGCTGTCACGTTCGCCGTGAAGCACCGCGTCGAGGTCACCCCGTTTCACATCATTGATCACGCTGACCAATTCGGGCGTGACAGTTTTCATGTGAACATCCGGGATGCGGCGCCAGTGTTCGATCTGCGAGAAAACGCGCCCAACCGGGTCCCTGAACACTGAAATGACCTTGAGAAACGGATAGAGCTGGCGGAAATCATCGATCACCAGATGCGAAAAATGGAACTTTGCTATCAGTTTGTACTGCGCAAGTTCCGCACACATCTGGATCCGCTCAGCATGCCTGCGCCGGGCATCACAAGAGAAGTCTGCAAAATAAGTTTCTGCCGAGCGGACAGCGACAATCTTGTCATCCGCGATATACTCGCCAGCGGCGTAATTATTCTCAAGAAATCGAAAGAACGACGTCCCGCCCGTCTTCATCAAATGCAGGAAAAAAAGATAATGGTCACGCATCAGGATATCCGCCGCATCTGAACGCTTTGCAGGGCAATGGTCTTGCGCCGGTGGTCCGGCACGCCATGCGCCTCGAAAGCCGACTTCACGCCGGAGAAGCGGAATTCGATGCGCGTGCCGGATGTGTTCTCCTGCCGGCTGCGCGTCTTCACCGAGGCCACGAGAAAACCGTCGCGGATCGAGGTTTCGTGCGGCACATAGGAATCATTGATGAAGATCTGCATCGACGCATAGATTTCATCATTGATCACCGACACGAT